>NZ_JBHMAC010000001.1:0-636 GCF_042429665.1 Vreelandella sulfidaeris
CCGGGTCGGTGACCGTGGCGGTGACACTGAGGGCCGTGTCGCTCGCCTCAAGGTCGGTGATCGTGACAGTCAGGCCGTCGTCGAGCATGGCTTGGGTGACGTCGCCATTGAACAGCTCGTTGCCTTTGCCGTCGGTGACCACCAGGGTATCGCCCACCGCGGTGCCCTCGCCGAGTGTGACCGTGGCGTTAACACCGCTGCTGATTTCGTCAGCGCTGTAGATATCGCCACTGGCGTCTTCAAGCGCCACACTGACTGCCGGGGCGGTGGCGTCGATCACGCCGTTATCGGTGGCGGTGTCGCTGTTACCGGCCGGGTCAGTGACCGTGGCGGTGACGCTGAGCGCCGTGTCGGTGTTATCCAGGTCGGTGATCGTGACGGTCAGGCCATCGTCGAGCATGGCTTGGGTCACGTCGCCATTGAACAGCGCGTTGCCCTTGCCGTCGGTGACCACCAGGGTGTCGCCCACCGCGGTGCCCGCGCCGAGCGTGACCGTGGCGTTAACGCCGTTGCTGATTTCGTCGGCGCTGTAGATGTCGCCCGTAGCGTCTTCGAGTTCAACGCTGACCGCCGGGGCGGTGGCGTCGATCACGCCGTTATCGGTGGCGGTGTCGCTGTTACCGGCCGGGTCAGTGA
>NZ_JBHMAC010000010.1:0-1545915 GCF_042429665.1 Vreelandella sulfidaeris
GTACGCAAGAAAACAAGGGGTCTCCCCATGGAGAGTCCCGGATGGCCGGCCCGAACATCGCAGGCACTTATTGAACAGAAAACCCAGCCAATAGGCTGGTTTTTTTGTTGTCTGGAAGAAAAGTACCCATACCCCAGATTGCCGCGCTACGCTCGCGATGACAGGTCAAAGTCACTTGTCAGAGCCACCCGATAACAAAGCCATGTCATGGCGAGGAGCGCAGCGACGTGGCCATCTCGGGTGGTGGTGCGCGCCTAGTTGCGTTCTTCGCTCGCAGGGCTATGAGCGCCAAAGTAGTAAGTTTTTAAAATAAAACATACGTTTTAAGCGATGTTATAACAACAGGTTGTGAATTAACATGGTATTGTAGGTCGGTAGCATCTAGTATAGTGACGTATGAGTTAAGGCGTAAAATCAAATCTCAGGAGGAGAAACGATATGACGACGCAATTAGCCAAGAAGTTAGCTATCGCCCTATTGATGGCCTTGATGGCAGGCGGTTTGATCGCTTGTGACGATCAAGGTCCTGCTGAAGAAGCGGGTGAAAGCATTGATGAAAGTGCAGAAGAAGCCGGAGAAAGCATGGAAGAGCTCGGCGAGAACATCGAAGAGTCTGCCGAGAATTAAGTTATTATTGAATTAATGCCGCAGTCAAAGCAGTCGCTAAAAAGCGGCTGCTTTGTTGTTTATAACGTGTCTACTTTGAAGCGATAACGATAACAACGCGGGGACAACGTGCAGCTACAACGTGACAAAAGCCTACTGCTATTGGTCGACTTTCAAGAACGGCTACTGCCCGTCATTGATGGTGGTGAAGACGCGGTTCGTGAAGCCACTTGGCTGGCTGAAATGGCAGGTTTAATGGATGTACCTGTCTGGCTAACGGAGCAATCACCCGAAAAACTGGGGGGAACCGCAGTACCTCTGCTCGACTGTCTCAACGACTACCAGCTTTGGCATAAACAGCATTTTAGTGCCATGGCGAATACGCAATTTCGTGAAGCGCTCAGCTCAACAGGAAAAACACAGATTGTGCTAGGGGGGACAGAGGCGCATATCTGTGTGTTACAAACAGGGTTAGGGCTATTAGCGGCTGGATACGAGCTATATTGGCTAACTGATGCAGCGGCTAGCCGTCGCCCTCAAGAAGCAATACTTGCCCGAGAGCGAGCCTGCCATAGCGGAGGCGTGGCAGTATCGGCCGATATGGTGGCTTATGAGTGGCTGCATCGTTGCGATACAGCACTGTTTAAAGAGGCTCATCAGCGGTTCTTGAAACCGAGATCATTAAGCACTGTGCGCTTTTTCTAACGATCGCTGTCTAGCGTTCCGTTTCTCTGCGAGTGAATACGAAGCTATCACCCTGGGAGGCCGCTGCATCGAATTGGTAGCCCGCTACATCAAATTCCTTAAGACTATCTGGATCGCTAATCTGCTGCTGAATAAGCCAGGCGCTCATTAAACCGCGGGCTTTTTTGGCATAAAAACTAATAATTTTAAACGAGCCATTTTTTTCATCTTTAAATACCGGCGTAATGATGCGCGCATTAAGTTGCTTCGTATCGACCGCTTTAAAGTACTCGTTAGAAGCCAGATTGACCAGAACGTTAGAGCCACTAGCCGCAATGGCCTCCTTTAGTGCAGGCGCCAAGAGTGGCTTCCAATAGGCATATAAATCCTTGCCCGCATGGTTGGGTAGTTTGGTGCCCATTTCCAGCCGATACGGCTGAATCAAATCTAACGGGCGTAGTAGGCCATATAAACCGGAGAGTATGCGCAGGTGAGACTGTGCATAGTGGTTTTCTTTAGCACTAAATGATTCAGCCTGTAGGCCAGTGTAGACATCGCCCTGAAAAGCCTGAGCGGCAGGCTTGGCATTATCCAGCGTAAAGGGCGGCTGCCACTCCTCAAAGCGCGCCGCGTTGAGGCCTGCCAATTTATCGCTAATCCCCATCAATTCGCTTATTTGCTGTGGCGAATAGTCGCGCAGTATGTCGATAAGCGCTTGGCTTTGCGCTAGAAAATCAGGTTGCGTAACGTCGTTAGTGGTGGATGGGGTTTCAAAATCCAGCGTTTTAGCTGGCGAGATAACACTCAGCATCGCGTGCTCCTGGGATCATTACGGGGGGTAGTAAGCAAACCTTGCCAACAGGATGACCAGTATAACAAGCCCCGGCGAAGGCCGAGGCTATAAGATCAATAGCGTGTTTCGGCTTAATGATACTGTTTAGGAGCTGACGTTAAGGGCACGGATTCGGCATGCGGCGGTGGATATCATCGATTGCCTCAAGTACGTCGTCATCGAGTTTGAGGCTCTCACTATCCAGGTTGCTTTCCAATTGCTCCATGGTGGTCGCGCCGATGATATTACTGGTTAAAAAACTGCGAGAGTTGATAAAGGCCAGCGCCATTTGGGCAGGATCCAGATCATGCTGTTGCGCGAGGGCGACATAGTCACGCGTCGCCGCTTCGGCTTCTGGCGAGGTATAACGCTTGAAGCGCTCATACAACGTTAAGCGACCTTTAGGCGGCTGTGCGCCATTGAGATACTTGCCCGACAGCACGCCAAACGCTAGCGGTGAATAGGCGAGTAAGCCGACATCTTCGCGATGGGCAATTTCCGCCAAGCCAACTTCAAATGAACGGTTAAGCAGGTTATAGGGATTTTGAATAGAGGCTACACGGGGTAAATCAAGTTGGTCGGCTAGCTGCAGTGAGCGCATGACGCCCCAGGGGGTTTCATTGGAAAGCCCAATGGCGCGGACTTTGCCTGCGTCTACCAGCTCTTTGAGCGCCGACAGCGTCTCTTCCAATGACGTTGCGTCTTCATCTTCGCTATGCACGTAGCCAAGCTTACCAAAGAAGTTGGTTTGGCGGTCCGGCCAGTGCAACTGGTAGAGGTCAACGTAATCGGTGTTTAAACGCTCAAGGCTAGTATCAATGGCCTGATGAAGATGCTCTCGAGTTAGCCGCGGCCCACCGCGAATATGCTCCATCCCCGGGCCGGCAGCTTTAGTGGCGATGATCAGATCATCTCTAGCGCCACGCTGTTTTAGCCAACTACCAATATAACGTTCGGTAAGGCCTTGCGTCTTGGCCATGGGGGGAACGGGATACATTTCAGCGGTATCAATAAAGTTGATGCCAAAGGCAACGGCTCGGTCTAGCTGTTCGTGTGCTTCGGCTTCACTATTTTGCTCACCAAACGTCATGGTGCCTAAGCAGAGACGACTTACCTCCATGCCGGTTCTGCCAAGTGGGCGCGTTTGCATTTTTATCTCCTTACGAAGGCGGAATTGCCCAAAAAGTCCCCTATTACCAGGGAGGTAAACAGCGTACGAATGGCATGTTAGCGAGGCTCTTTCAAAGCAGCAAATTAATGGGGTTGAGTCATCACGAAGGCAGGCGTATGCTTGCCAACCCATCGACCGGCTAAAGGCCGGTTTCTCGTGTGGTTGGCTACTACTATTGGTGTTAGCTGGCCCAAAGTTCTAACAGATAGGCAGGGTGGTTTGCCATGCTGCAGGCATCGACGTTGTTTACCCGGCTAGAGTTTCGGCTAGCCGAACGGCTGTTCCATAATCGCTGGTTATTACCGCGCTCGAAGCGTACCCAGCGTTTGACAATGCGCTTGTTCAAGCGCTGTGCGGAAGCGGGTCACCCCGATGCGTTGTCCGTTTATGGTCATATGTTGTTTCATCGTAGCCAAACGCCCCAAGACAAAGCACGTGGTGCTCGTTACGTGCTGGAAGCCGCCCATGCAGGGGATGTAAAGTCTCAATACCAGGTGGCGCAAATCCACGAACACGGCTGTGTTCAATATCCTCGCCGCGATGATTATGCGGTGACATGGTACGCACGTGCAGCCCAATCTGGCCATTTTTTAGCCGCCGAGCGCCTTGCTCGTGCCTACCGGCTAGGTGAGTTAGGTCTGGCAGTGGATAATCAGCGAGCGGCCTATTGGCAGCAGCAGGCAGAACAGCAGCCATTAGATGAAGTGGCCGTCGCATGAAGCGCTGCCGCGCGTTAATTGTATGAGGAAGTCTGTGTCCGAGACGCTACCCACCGTGCTTGATGTTGAAGCGTCCGGATTTGGGCGTGGCAGCTACCCCATTGAAATAGGTATCGCACGTGCCGATGGGAGCTGCTGTGCCTTTCTTATTCAGCCACTGGACGAATGGACGCATTGGGACCCCAAGGCGGAATTGCTGCACGGTATTACCCGTGAGCGTCTCATTCAGGAAGGCCACCCGGTGCGACAAGTCGCCCACTGGCTGAACGACGAACTGCGTGAGCTGGGAAAGGCTTATAGCGATAGCTGGGGCTACGACAACACGTGGCTATCGCTGCTTTTTCATCATGCGGGAATGCTGCCGCGCTTTCGCCTGGAAGCGTTGCGTATATTATTAAGCGAAGAGCAGCAGGCCGTCTGGAGCGAGACAAAAGAATTAGTCATTGCCGAGCGAGGTATCCATCGCCATCGTGCCGGTGACGATGCCCGTCTGCTGCAACTTACTTACCAGCGTACCCGCCCCTAGGTACGCTGGCGTGCCTAGCGTTGGCGGCTTACTCCTCGTCGCTGATCGCGAGTAATACTTTGCCGATACTGGCGTCAGACTGCATGTGTGCGTGGGCCTCTTCCACCTCGCTGATCGGCCATGTACGGTCTATCAGAGGGGATACCTTCCCATTACTCAACAGCGGCCAGACATGGGTATAAAGCGCCTCAAGGATAG
This sequence comes from Vreelandella sulfidaeris, assembly GCF_042429665.1. Classification (GTDB taxonomy): domain Bacteria; phylum Pseudomonadota; class Gammaproteobacteria; order Pseudomonadales; family Halomonadaceae; genus Vreelandella. The sequence continues at coordinate 4,737 of NZ_JBHMAC010000010.1, forward strand.
TGCCCTTGGCGGCTGGTGATTTCGATCGCAAGGTAGAGCCGATCACCCGCTGACGCTTCATCAGCATTTGTGTCATATCAAGCTCGGCGCTGCCACCGCCCATTACCCCGATAAGTACCAGGCGTCCATCGGCGTTAAGTACCTGCAGGTTGTCAGCTAGATAGTTGCCGCCCACCGGGTCAAGAATAACGTCTGCTCCGCCCCACTCATTAACCGCCTCGACAAAGCTACCGTTGTGGCGATTCCATCCTGCATCAGCGCCAAGCTCAAGACAGCGTGCCAGTTTTTGCTCGCTTCCCAAGGTGACAAAACAAGGATTTTCAAACGCATTACAAAGCTGCATAGCGGCGGTGCCTACGCCACTTGCGCCCGCGTGGAGCAATACGCGTTCACCCTTGCGCAGTTGGCCTTTCATGAACAGGTTAAGCCACGCGGTTGAAAATACTTCTGGAAGCGCTGCCCCTTCGCGTAACCCAATACCCTCGGGTAGCGGCAGCACCTGCCGAGCATCAACCCTTACTTCTTCAGCGTAGCCACCCCCTGCCAGTAGCGCGCATACCCGGTCTCCCTGGCGAAACTGCTCAACCTTGGCGCCACACGCAATGATCGTGCCGCTAACTTCAAGGCCCGGTATATCGGTAACCCCGGGCGGGGGTGGGTAATGACCGGCTTTTTGAACCAGGTCGGCGCGGTTAATGCCCGCCCACGCCACGCGTATGCTCACCTCATTATCTTTCAGGGAAGGTAGCTCACTGACGGTCTGCCAGTGAGCGACACCTGCTTCATAACTGATTGCATGCATAAAGCGCTCCTTGCGTTATTGATGACATTCAGGTGAAAAACTTATGCCAACTGGCTCTCAAGCATCTCCAGAAGTGCTGACGGTGTGCCTGCATCCAACAGCATGTCACGCGTTGTTTGGCCCAAAAAGCCATGGGTCACCGTGCTGTCGAGGAATGCCAGTAGCGGCGAGTAAAAGCCTTCCGTATCGAGTAAGCCCATGGGCTTGTCATGGAGACCCAAATAGCCCCAGGTCCATATCTCGAACAGTTCCTCAAACGTGCCGATACCGCCGGGCAGGGCGATAAAGGCATCTGCGTTGGCAGCCATGGTGGCTTTACGCTCGTGCATGTTCGCCACACGGATCAGTTGGCTGAGCCCGAAATGGGCCTGCTCGCGCTCTACCAAGTGATCCGGCATGACGCCAATCACTTCGCCTCCCGCCTCAAGAGCTGCGTTAGCCAGTTCGCCCATCAAGCCTAAACGCGCACCACCATAAACGAGCGTATGCCCGCGGGCCGCCATCTCGCTTCCCAGCGTATGGGCGGCGTGACGAAACGCAGGAGTGTTGCCTTCACGGGAGCCCAGGTAAACGCAAATTCGAGCCATTGATTTAATGTCCTATTGCAAAAAAGAAGCGGTTTAGCGCGGTTGTGTTAGGGCAAAAAGCGTTCAACCTGATAGTGCTGATCCATCCATTGCCCAATGACATTATCACCGCATAGATGATGAGCGTACTGAGTATGCAGACAGCGTATCTGATGCCAATTGCTAATGCCGCCAATGCCACGTTCGGTGAGTACGTCGATGTAGCCCAGATTGGCGACTTCCTCGCGCTGAGCTGCGCTCATATAGTCCCAGCGGGCAGCAATGTAGTCGCGATGGCTTTGCTGATAACGCTCCAAAAAGGCTGGTTCCTCTTGAAGCTGCTGTTCTAGTGACTTAATGACGCCCACGGCTTCAATACGGGAAATCTCTACTTTGAGCACGTCGGAGCAGAGCCAATACAACGTAGGGAAGGGTTTGCCGTCGACAATCGGCGCCATTCGTAACACTAGCGGGGTGCCTTCGCCATCGGTCGCGGCCACTGCCTCGATACCACGCGGTGCGCGGCCAAGCTGCTGGGCGATAATAGCGAGCTGACGTTCGTCAGGCGCCTGATTGGTGCGTATCACCATCGGGTTGGTCTCTCACAAATTTGTTGGAGCGGCCAACGGCACGGAAAAAGCAGCGATTGAGCTGTTCAGGCGATGCAACATAGCACCACGTCCGCTCACAGTATTCAGCGGCTCGTGCCATTAGCACATCATAAAGTCGGTTGAAGGGGGCATCATAATCGTAGGGGTCGGCACCAAACAAGCGGATATGCGGATAGTCAGCGAAGCGCTCAATAAAATAACGCTCCATATCAGCCTCGACGGCACGGTGCTGTGCAACGTTGTCAGGGTCTATCCATAGATTATAGCGGATGGCCATTGGGTCGGCTCCTGTTGCCCTGATGGTTCAAGGCGGGGGCGGTCAGGTTGACTCGCTCGTCTCCTGCAGGTGCGACGTTAACGCCTCGCGTAAATCACCCACAATCGGCACAGCGCTTTTAGCTTGATGGTCATACTGCACCATCACCGTGTGACCTAGATTGGTAAGCTTGCCGTGTTGGCGAGCCTCTTGAGTTACCGTAAATGAACTGGTGCCTAAGCGAGTTAAATAGGTACGTATTTCGATATCATGACCATAAAACAGTTCAGCTCGGTAATCGACCTCCATGCGCGCCATGATCAACCGCCACTGCTTAGGGTCCAAATCGGGCGTAAAGAGCTTGAATAGATCATTACGGGCAAGCTCAAACCATGCCGGAAGACGTGTATTGTTGATGTGCCCGAGGGCATCGGTGTCGTAAAACGCTGGCTCAATGGTACGGGTAAACATGACGTATCCTTGTTATGGGTAATGATGATAAATCGTTGATCATAGCCAAAGGGCTTGGTAACAGAGCTTATTTAGCATTAACCCAAGCAAGCGCTTGGTCAAGTAGCTTGGCTGCCGGTTAAGTGTCGCCGTGCCAACCAGCGCTGCCCTTGCATCCAGCCTGCCAGCCATAGGGTGGCCAAGCCAAATCCCGCTAGCGTACCCAATGCCAGCCCCCAGTGCTCATAGGTATAAGAGACACACAAGGCGTAGCATAGCAGTGAGCCCAGCCCCATTGGATAGTGCTTGATAACCGTGGCGGTAGGTGCAGGTCCCTGGCTTACGTGCAGAATGAGCAGAAAAGGCAGCATAGTGATTGGAAACGCCGCCAGCGTTCCTGCCCAGGCAGGTGGCACCCAGTGGGCCAGGCTAGTGATGGCAAAGATAATTAGCGTGGCTAACAGCGCGCGTATACAGAGCGCTCGCCAAGAAAATGCTTGGCGGGTGGTCGCCACGCTGTCCGGGATGCGGCGGAAAACCCAGCTAAATACTACAATAGCGCAGAGCGTAAACAGCGTGCCGGTCACGCGTGTGAAATCGAACTGGGCAAGCATCAGGCTGACAGCAAACCAGGCGATCAGCGCGCCTGTGGTGCCCATTAAAGCACCCACAAAACCGGGGCGGCGCCCACACAGCCAATAGCCAGCGCCGAGCGCCATGGTGGCGGTAAACCCTGCCAACGTATGCACAGCGCTTTGGGCGGCAAACAGTGGCGAGATTTCCAGCCCGATAAAGAAAAGCGCCAACGCCGTGCCTAGAGGATAGCCTGCCAACAGTCCTGCCACCCTGGGGCTTACCCGAACCGCAATGCTACCCAGGCCAAGCACCATGCTGACTGAAACCACGACTTTAATGAGCTGCCAGCTAAGCGGAACGTCCAGCATAAATGACTATCCTTTTATTAGATAACGTACGGTTTTATTCGTTGGTAATACCGCAAGCCAAGCAGAGCTAAGTGCCTGCACACTGTTTGCCGATTGGCGCTAAGTGTTTGCTACTGGCCTGAGCTCTGCGAACGGTGCAAGCATGCTAGTTAAACCAGACGCAGGCCTTGCTGGTCGCGCCAAGCGGCTTCGAGGGCTTCTTGCAGAGGTGATTTTAAGTGCACTGGGAGCGCCTCATGCGCCGCCTGCAGCGAATCAAACGAGCGGTTGCGTAGCCAGCAGTATGCCCAGGCACAAGCTTCCTCTTCGCTAACGGGGAGAGGGCGGGCGGGCATTTGGTTAAGAAGAAATACCGCCGTGCGCGGCGCCCATAGCGGCATCTCACCCTGCTCATCCTGGCTCCACTGTTCGAGGGTGGCGCCGCTTGGCGTGGCCTCGGGAGTGCCTAGTTTTGCGACCCGTGCGGTTTCGGCCAAAATCAAGGCGAGTTGGTCGATATCGGCTTGGCCAAGGGCGCGCCATTGCCGCAACAGGGCCGATAGTCCCACCCGCATCTTGGTATAAAAGTCATCTTGCGGCATGCTCTGTCTCTACTCCCGTGATCATAAGTGAGATTCATTATGGCGTTTGATTTTGCCACGCCCGTTGAGCGACGTTGTCCCGAGGGGGGCTATGCATCGCAAAAATGGCATCGTTATGATGCAACGGTACTGCCACTATGGGTTGCGGATATGGACTTTCGCTCGCCGCCAGCGGTGATCGACGCGCTGCAAGCCAGAGTGGCACACGGCATTTATGGGTATGGCGAAGTGCCCGCTACCTTAACAGATACCCTCTGCCAGTGGAGCGCCAAACACTATGACTGGTCCATTGAGCCAGAGTGGCAGCAATGGCTACCAGGCGTTGTACCCGCGCTGCATTTTGCAGCCATGGCATTGACCGAGCCAGGTGACGGCGTGCTGACCATCGCACCCATTTACCCACCGTTTTTAGCGGTTGCCGAGCGCACCGGGCGACTGGCGCAAAAAGCGATGTTAGACGAGCCAAAGGCCCCTGGCGAGCCTTGGCAGCTAGATATTGATGCGCTTGAAGCCGCCGTGACCCCGCAAACCCGTTTACTGCTCTGGTGTCATCCTCACAATCCCACCGGCCGCGTCTGGCGGCATGATGAGCTTGCTGCATTGGCTGAGTTGGTCGAGCGCCACGATTTATGGCTGGTCTCGGATGAGTTGCATTGCGATCTATTACTCGACGAAGGCGCACGTCATCGGCCGTTAGCCGCCATGTTTCCTGAGCTGGCTAAGCGAACGATTACCTTGTGGGCACCCTCAAAAACCTTCAATTTAGCGGGGCTCACTAGCGCCTGCGCCGTGATTGCTGACCCTGTTCTACGCAAGCGCTTTGCTGCGGCCACCAAAGGCTTCTTACCCGATGGTAATGTGCTGGGGCTGGTAGCAGCAGAAGCGGCTTATCGCGATGGCGAGCCGTGGCGTCAGACATTATTGAGCGTACTTCGCGAGCATCGTGCGAAGCTCAAGGCACGCGTGGCTACCTGGCCGGGCGTGCAGTTAAGCGTGCCGGAGTCGACGTATCTCGCGTGGCTGGATATGCGTGAGGCAGGATTAGGCGATGTGCCGTACAAGACGCTGTTGGATGAGGCCGGTGTGGCGCTCTCTGATGGCGCAGCCTTTGGCTGCCCAGGCTTTGTGCGGCTTAACTTCGGCACTACCGCTTCCCAGTTGGAAGCGGCACTGTCGCGGATGGATTCACTGCTGAAGCGGGATTGAGAGGCGTCAGTCGAAAATCTTAGTACAGCATCGCAAAGAGCTTACGACGGTAGGCAACGGTGAGCGGGTGGTCGGCGCCTAGCGCGTCGAACACCTGAAGCAGCGTTTTGCGCGCAACGTCATCGTTATAGGCGCGATCTTGCTTCATTAGCGCCAGCAAGGCCTCAAGCCCCGCATCGTAGTGGCCATCGGCCACTTGGCGCAGGGCTCGCTGATACTGCGCTTCGCTATCGTTGCGATCACCCAGCGCCTCGATCTCTTCGGCTGAAAGGGCCTGCTCGCTAAACTCGATGCTGGCACGTACACCACGAGCGGGCGCTGCATCGCGCTCTTCCGGCGGCAGGTTATCCAATACATCACGCGCTTCGCCACCACGCCCCTCGGCTACCAGCACACGGGCAAACGCTACCTGATAGGCATAATGTTCCGGGTACTGACCCATCAATGTTTGGTAGATGTCGCGCGCGCCAGCGGTATCGCCTGCTGCGAGCGCCTCTTCCGCCTGCTCTTCGGGGGTGGGGGGCGCCTCGCCAGGGGCAGGGAAGTAGCGATTTAGCCACTCGCGGACATCTTTTTCAGGCAGCGCACCCTGGAAACCATCCACTAAGCCACCCTGGCTAATCAGTTTCACATCCGGCACGGAACGCACGCCTAATTGACCGGCAATATCGGCATTCGCATCACTATCTAGCTTGCCGAGCAGGAAAGCGCCCGCGTACTCAACCACCAGCTTTTCCAGCACCGTAATGAGTGTACTGCTGCTTGCGTCGTTGGGTGAGTAACACCCCATCAATACTGGCACCTTCATCGAGGCTTCCAGTACCTGCTGAATGTTGCCACCATTAAGCTCGATAATGACATCTTCAGGACGCACCGTCGCTTGTTCATCGTTAGGCGCGGTAGCGTCAGCACTTCCGGTTTCCGCCGTGAGCGGCTTACCTGAGCGGGGATCAATAATCTGCATGGGTAGACTCGGCATTAAAAAATGAACAATAGTTTCCCATGATATGCAGGCATACACCGGAGGATTCAAGGAAAAGCCGGGAAATAAAAAACAACGTTATGAGCTTAAAGGGCCATGAAACTCATAAAGAAGGCCAGGGTGCGGGTACACCCTGGCAGCGTTATTGTCTCTGGGATTGCTTAAGGAATGAGGCGCTCAGCGCGCAGGCGAGTGAACAGGTCGAAAAACGCTGCACGTGTTTCGCGAAAGTGGTTAAAACCGAACTCACGTGCCTTGGTCACATCGTTAACGCACTCTAGCTCGCGCCCAAGGTCGGCATCAGTGTGCCACCAGGAAGCCAGTTTGGTGACATCGTGTTCAATTAACTGGTGTTGTTTTGCTATCTCGGCCCAGGTCGGGGCAATGTCTGCCATCTGGATGTCTAACGGTTGTGGCGTTTCCGGGCAGTCTGGCACTTCAAGGTCGAAGAATTCACCAATTTCATGCCACAGGCGACGCCAACGGAAAATGTCGCCATTGACCGTGTTAAAGGCCTCATTGTGGGCGCCGGGCGTGGTGGCTGCCCACTCCATTTGCCGCGCCAGCACTAGCGAGTCAGTGAGATCGGTCAAGGCGTTCCACTGCACCTGCGAGCCAGGGAACGTAAACGGTTTACCCGTTGCCTTGCAGATAGAGGCGAACACCGCAAGCGTCATCCCCATGTTCATCGCGTTACCGCGGGCATAACCAATGACGGTGTGCGGACGGTGCACGTTCCAGCTAAAGCCGTCTCGCTTAGCTGTTGCGAACATGATGTCTTCGAGAGTGTAATAAAAGTTCTCGCCAGATACGCGGGGGGCTGATTCACGAAACGGTGTCTCGGTCTTGCCGCTACCGTAGTTCTCGAAAGCTCCCAGATACTGCTTGGTGCCGGTCACCAATGAGACATGCGCCACGCTTGCGTCCTGCAGGGCGTCGAGCAGGTTGTGCATCATCGCACCGTTGGCCTCGACGTTCGCTTTCTCATTGTCACGGCGTACCCAGGTGCAATAGAAAACATGTGTGATGGGAAGTCCCGCTAGGGCTTCAGCCGTGGCCTCGCGATCTAACAGGTCGGCAGCGACGGGAATGACTCCCGCTTGATCTGAAGGGCGACGTGATAAGCCATAAACACTCCATCCGCTAGCGATGAGGTAGCTTGCGAGGTTACCGCCGGTAATACCTGTAGCGCCGACGACTAATGCGGTGCCTTTGCGCATCGTTAATTCCTTTGCAGACAAAATTGACGTAACGGACAACGAAAACGCTCTTTGTGTCCGATGCAAAGCAGTCTGGTCGCCGTTGATAATTGCTACAATGAGAAAAATGGCAAATCTTTATTGCGTATGGAGCAACTTGATGGATCTCAATGCGCTACGTATTTTTGAGCGTGTCGCCGCGACTGGAAGCTTTACCGCCACCGCGCGTCATTTTCATCGGGCGGTGTCGTCGGTCTCACGTCAGATTGCCTCTTTAGAGGAGGCGCTTGGTCAGCAATTGTTCTATCGCCACACCCGCGCCGTGACGTTAACGGAGGCGGGCTTGCGCTACTATCAGGAGGTTCGCGAGATACTTGAGCGACTCGACCTGGCAACGGAAGCACTAAGCGCCCCTAATAAAGAGCCTAGTGGTGTGCTACGCCTCAATGCTCCCGTGGCGTTCGGCCAGCGGCAAATCGTACCGATTCTGCATCACTTCCAGCGTCACTATCCGGCGATCAAAGCCGAGCTGATGCTGACCGATCAACTGATCGACCCGGTACGCGAGGGCATTGATATCACCTTTCGGGTCGGTGAACTGGCTGATTCCACACTGGTTGCCCGTCGGCTTGCGTCGATGAACTACGTGGTGGCTGCTGCCCCCGCCTATTTGCAGCGTTACGGTCGGCCCAACACCCCAGATGATCTTGAACACCACGACTGCTTGCTCTATCAGGGCGAGATGGGACGTCAGCGCTGGTACTTTCATCATGCCGAGCAGCCGCAAGCCTTTGCCTACAAAGTCGACGGCAGCCTGTATAGCAACGATGCGGAAAGTTTGGTGCGAGCCGCGTTAATGGGCCAGGGCGTCGTGCTATTTCCCACTTGGCTGATCGCTAATGAGTTAGCGTCGGGCGCACTGTTGCCCCTGCTTGACGCGTGGCGTTGTGAAGTCATGCCGGGCAGGCGTGATATTCATGTGCTTTATGCCCAGCGACGGCTGCACACCCGTAAGGTAAGTGCTTTCCTGGATTATCTGTTTGAGGCGATAGGGCCTACGCCGCATTGGGATCGTTGGCGTGAAGAGATGTGCGAATAAGCGTTGACCGCCGGTTTTAAAACCAAAGCAAACCGATGACCTTCGGGTGAAGGGCGACGGCGACACTAGACTTGCCCATCTAACAATGGTGCAGACACAAAAAAGCCGTTACCTTTCGGTAACGGCTTTTTCGATAAATATGGGTAGCGGGGACCGCCGGTTTCAAAACCAAAGCGAACCGATGACTTTCGGGTGAAGGGCGACGGCGACGCTAAGCTTTCTCATCTATCAATGGTGCAGGCACAAACAAGCCGTTACCTTTCGGTAACAGCTTATTTGATAAATATGGGTAGCGGGGACCGCTGGTTTTAAAACCAAAGCGAACCGATGACCTTCGGGTGAAGGGCGACGCTAGACTTACCCATCTTTCAATGGTGCAGACACAAAAAAGCCGTTACCTTTCGGTAACAGCTTGTTTGATAAATATGGGTAGCGGGGACCGCCGGTTTTAAAGCCAAAGCGAACCGATGACCTTCGGGTGAAGGCTAACGGCGACGCTAGACTTGCCCATCTTTCAATGGTGCAGACACAAAAAAGCCGTTACCTTTCGGTAACGGCTTTTTTGATAAATATTGGTAGCGGGGACCGCTGGTTTTAAAACCAAAGCGAACCGATGACCTTCGGGTGAAGTGACGGCGACACTAGACTTGCCCATCTTTCAATGGTGCAGACACAAAAAAGCCGTTACCTTTCGGTAACGGCTTTCTCGATAAATATGGGTAGCGGGGACCGCCGGTTTTAAAACCAAAGCGAACCGATGACCTTCGGATGAAGACTAACGGCGACGCTAGACTTGCCCATCTTTCAATGGTGCAGACACAAAAAAGCCGTTACCTTTCGGTAACGGCTTTTTCGATAAAAATTGGTAGCGGGGACCGGATTTGAACCGATGACCTTCGGGTTATGAGCCCGACGAGCTACCAGACTGCTCCACCCCGCATCAACGTGTGGCGTATTCTACAGCGTTTTTACGTTAAGTCAATAGGGGGTTTAACACGTTCGGCTTATAGCGGATGCATGCAACCTTCTGCACCATGAAGAGAGTACAGCTATTCTGCAAACTGCAGCTACGCTGGTAAGTAGTAATAACAAAAAGCTTACGTTGGTGCATGACTAAATAAAATTATGCACTAGGGTAATACAGGCGCAACCGCGCTTATTCATGATGGTTTGTGGTGCAATATGCGTACGTTAAGACCCAAACCATTTGCTATATCAGGGAGGTAGTCAATGGCCAATCAAGCCCCCGTCGCCTGGGTAACTGGTGGAACTGGTGGTATCGGTACGGCAATTTGTCGTTCGTTGGCAGAGGCGGGTTATCTGGTCGTCGCGGGTTATCGAAACCCCGATAAGGCCAAAACCTGGCTGGAAACGCAGCATGCCGATGGCTATAACAATATTGAATTGTCGGGTGTAGACCTTTCTGACCACCAAGCCTGCCTGGACGGTGCCCGCCAGATCCATGAAAAGTATGGTCCCATCAGTGTGTTGGTGAACTGTGCGGGTATTACCCGTGACGGCACCCTGAAGAAGATGTCCTATGAGCAGTGGTATGAAGTGCTCGACACTAACCTCAACAGCGTGTTTAACACCTGCCGAAGTGTCATTGAAATGATGCTGGAACATGGCTACGGACGGATCATCAACATTTCATCCATCAATGGCCGTAAAGGGCAGTTTGGTCAGGTTAACTATGCTGCTGCCAAAGCAGGGATGCATGGCCTGACCATGTCGCTGGCGCAGGAAACGGCGACCAAAGGCATTACCGTCAATACCGTGTCGCCGGGCTATATTGCCACCGATATGATCATGAATATCCCAGAGAAAGTGCGCGAAGCAATCAGGGAGACAATTCCCGTGAAGCGCTATGGCACGCCAGAAGAAATTGGCCGACTGGTCACCTTCTTAGCCGATAAAGAGTCAGGGTTTATTACCGGGGCTAACATCGATATTAACGGTGGACAGTTTATGGGCTGACAGTGTGTCACTGATGGCTACACTGATACTTTTTACTCAGGAAAAACGAAACGGGAGGCGATTAAGCCTCCCGTTTTGCTAGTCTGTTGCAGGCTTATTATCGCCTTGGCTGGTCATATGTCCCTACGGCAGTGGGGCCCGTGCTAGCCGACTAAGCAGGTTGTCGATCTCTTCCAATTCCGCCGCCCATAGGCTTTCCGGCATTGGTCCTAAGGCCAGCAGCGCGACTAAAATGTCGGTGACATCCTGATCGCGGCTACGCTGCTGATTAAAGCCTTCGTTTAGACGCTCGACCTGTATAGCCAAACGCAGGGGCTCATCTTTTTGCCGCACACTCCCGACTGCCAGCATGGAAAGGCGAACTCTTAGCCGGGCAAGAGATTCTGCCATGGTGGCGCGATCAGCGTCGGGCAGAGGTGACGCCACGCGATGGCGCTGATGGTTGCGAGTCAGATGCGCCTCGTTAAAAACGGCGGGTAGCGCGATGTCGAGTACGGAGGATGCGTCTATGTCGTGAGCAGTTCCCTCGCTCAGGTATTGCTGATCGGCGGCCAAGTGAGCATTGGTGAGCGGCCTTAGGGCTTGCCATTGCTGAACCGTATCGGCGACTGCCAGGCGATGTAAGCGCTCTCTTCGTGCGCGCACAATACCGCTCATGCGACGCTGCATGCCTTCGCTGCGTCTATTACGGGGCAATGGCTCAAGTTGATTGGCCTGCTCGATATAGCGGTCTAATGTGGTCGTGTCGCTGGCTTCATGAGGTTGCCAGCTATCCATTTCATCAATGAGTGTTTGCATCTCGTCAAGTTGCTGTTGCTGACGGGCTGCTTGCTCATGCTTATGCGCTTCGCGCTGAGCAAAGAGTTGGTCACACTCATGACGGAAAGTTTTCCACAAGGTCTGTTCTTCACCTTTAGGTGCCCGGCCTAGCGAACGCCACTGCTGCTGGTGCTGTTTGGTTTGCTGGATTCGCTGTGCCAATGGCTGGCTTTCATCGCTGCGCAACGCCGTCACTTGGCTGATCAATTCACGCTTTTGAGACGCAATATATTCGGCACGCTGATCGATGAGTGTCTGTAATTGATGGCGGATCGTGCCAAAGCGACGCCCAACGGCTTCGGCACGCTCACGTGGCACCGGGCTGTAGTGCCGCCATTGATGGCGTGCTTTGTCGCGTATTTGCCTAAGTACATCGGGGTCAGCGTCTTCAGCGGGTTGTGCCAACAAGCTTTCAAGTTGTTCGCAGAGGGCCTCGCGGGCGCGAAGATTGCTTTCACGCTCTTCGCTCAAGCGGTCACGCCAAGGGGAAAGCCGCTCATGAATACGGTCTGAGGCGCTGCGAAAACGTGCGGATTGCTCGCGATTGGCCGCTGCATCGCCCAACGATTTCCACTCTTTGACTAATTGGCGGTGATGGCGATCAAGCGCATCTTCGACCATGTGAGAATCGTTAGCCAGCGCTTCCATACTGGTGCATAGCTGCTCTCGCTTGGGGCCGGCGACAAATCCGCGCCAGTCGCGTAGCTCGGCAAGCCGGGCGGCAAGCTGCTTCAAACGTGCTTTTAGCGGCTGAGCAGCAGGGCTTTCCAGTGCTTCTATGCGGGGCTTTAGACGCTGATGCAGGTGGCTGGCGCTCTTAAAGGAGCCACGTTCCAGCAAGTGCTCAAAGCTATCGAGCTCGCCTGAATTTGCCTCAAGCGTCTCGGCATCTTCCGTGGGAGGCGATAAGGGAGCGTTGTCGGCCTTAATGGCCTCCTGAGCGCGAGCCAATAGCGCGGGCGAGGTCAATTCGTCGGGCCATTGGCATTCGTTGATCTGCGCTGCCAGGGTGGTGTAATCGCCAGCGGCCAGCGATGCTTCAATCGATGTGCTGAGGGTACTCCAACGACGCCACGCGTCTAGACAATGGTCATAACGCTGAATGGCCAACGTATAGCGTTGGCGCATGGCATCACTGGGCGGGTGCATATCAGAAAGTGTTTGCCAGCGCTGGCCTAGCAGTTGGCGCTGAGCGCGCAAACTGTCGATATCCTGAACGGTCATGCCCTGGGTGTGACACAAGCCATCAAGGGTCTCTTCGATCCCTTCGAGTAACTGTTCACGTGTGTTCTCGGCTTCTTCGCGACGCTCGTTGCTCTGTTGACGCGCCTGCTCCTGAGTTTCGTGATCGCGTAGGGTTTTACGGCAACCAAGCAGAGCGTGATGAAAGCGCTGCTCCTGTTCAACACTCGGCGGCTGCGTCAATTGCTCCCATTGGCGCTCAATGTGACGAAAGCGCCCCCCGTAAAGTGGCTCCCAAGGCGCACTGGCGTGCTGCTCTAACTGCTTGAGGAGTGTTTCGCGTTGCTGCTCTTCAGCTTCGATCCACTGTGCATCACTGCGCAAACGGTTGAGGCGTTCGCGTGCCAAACGAACCACCTGCCGGTCACGGCGAGCCTCTTTTAATAACCGTTTTAGCCCTTCCTCACTCTCTATGCGTTCGGCAGCCTGATGACGAACAGCGGCCACGCCGTTATGGCAGGCCTGATGAATCAGATCCTCTTCGTCGGTCAGTCTGCCCAGGGCGATTAAGCGTAACGTGAGGTTGTCGCCTTGCAGGGCCACCGCGCTTAGCACTCTCGGCGCGTCGATATGCTCAATGAGCGTTTGGCGCTGATGCAGGTCGGTGTGCCCTTCACGGCCACTGAGGCGTTGGCAGACGGCATTGAACCAGGTCTCATCCTGCTGATGACCGGGGTAGGCCTCGACCAAGCCAGCACAGTCATCAAGTGCCAACAGCGCCGCAAGACGAATGTGGCTATCGTTATCGTGAGTCAACGACTGCAGCGCCTGGCGCTGTTCAGTGTGGTGAGGGTCCAGTCGCTGGAGAGCCTGACGGCGCACTTCAGGGTCAGGGTGCTGCCACCGAGGTGCGAACAGGCGTCTTAACAGTCCGTGCATGGATCATCCTGCTGTATAAAATGCGTAGCATAAAAAAATGGGTAATAAGCAACGCGATGGTTGCAGTCACCGGCGCTGTCGCTTAGCTTGGCCTTACTATTTTGTAATAAGCATGGTGTGGTAAGCGACTATTTTCTAGACCACAATGTAAGATAGTACGCTACCTTTATCTTATCTGAACATGACGGGGAGTTCGGCCATGAGCCTTAATGTGGATAGTGCCGCCGCGGCCTTTACCTTCAAAGGCGGCATGTTACCGATGACCGTCATGGAGCTAAGTAATGCTGACCCGGAACGTATCCGGCAGCAGCTGGCTGGTAAGCTTTCCCAGTCGCCTGCTTTCTTTCAGCATACACCGGTTGTGCTCAGCGTGGAAAAGCTAGATGAACCCCACTTAGCGCTTGAGCGAATCTGTGCGGTCTGTCGCGATCATAAATTATTGCCGGTGGCGGTACGCGGTGGCGCTGAGCCGGTGCGCCAATCCGCATGGGCGCTCGGCCTAGGCTGGTTTCCACCTGTTGAAGAGGGGCGGGCACGGCGGCTCGAAAGTGTCAGCGCCTCGCCAGTAAAAGAAGATGTCCCCACTGAAGAACCCGTCCTCGAAGTAAAGAGCGCGGCGGCTGGCACGCGTCTTTATCGTGGCACCGTTCGTTCAGGTCAGCAGGTAAGCGCCTCTGATGGCGACTTGGTCGTGATTGGCGCGGTGAATGCTGGGGCAGAGGTGTTAGCAGCGGGTAGTATCCATGTTTATGGTGCCCTCCGAGGCCGCGCACTGGCCGGTATTCATGGCAATACCCAGGCGGGAATTTATTGCCGTGAACTGGCAGCCGAGCTGCTTTCAGTGGCAGGTAATTACAAGCGCCTTGAAGATATTGATTCACAACTTCTGGGACACCCCGCAGAAGTTCATTTTACAAAAGAGCAGCTTGAAATTAAGCCGCTGGGATAAAGTCTGTTATTAACGTACGTCGATGCTTCAAGCCTAGCGACGTTGAAGACGCGATCCGTTACAGTACAGCAAGCTGATGACAGTGACGTTCTCGTTATTCACAGAGCGCTGCTGATTAGCGCTCGCGACGAACGACTTCAATAAGGAAGTGACTCTTGGCCAAGATAATTGTAGTGACCTCTGGTAAAGGAGGGGTCGGCAAAACCACTAGTGCAGCCGCTATTTCCACAGGACTTGCACTGCGCGGTAAAAAGACCGTGGTTATTGATTTTGATGTAGGGCTGCGAAATCTGGATCTCATCATGGGCTGTGAGCGGCGCGTGGTGTATGACTTAGTCAACGTCATTCAGGGTGAAGCTGGACTCAATCAAGCGCTGATTCGTGATAAGCGGGTTGAAAACCTGTTTATCCTGCCGGCCTCCCAGACCCGCGACAAAGACGCGCTGACCCAGGAAGGCGTTGCGGAAGTGCTGGAGAAGCTAAAAGAAGATTTTGATTTCATTCTCTGCGACTCACCCGCGGGTATTGAGCGTGGTGCACAGTTGGCCATGTATTTTGCCGATGAAGCGATTGTGGTCACCAACCCTGAAGTATCGTCAGTGCGTGACTCTGACCGTATTTTAGGGCTGCTTGCCTCTAAAACCCGGCGCGCTGAGCAGGGCGAAGACCCGATTAAAGAACACCTGCTGGTAACACGGTATAACCCTGAGCGGGTCACCTCGGGCGATATGCTAACGCTGGATGATATTCGCGAAATCTTGGCGATCAATCTGCTGGGCTTGATCCCTGAATCGGAAGCCGTGCTGCGTGCGTCCAACCAAGGTGTCCCCGTGACCCACGATATCTCTAGCGACGCGGGCCAAGCCTATAGCGACACCGTCGCCCGCCTGTTGGGTGAAGACATGCCGCTACGTTTTCACGAAATGCAGCGCAAAGGTTTGTTGAGCCGCATGTTCGGGGGAGGTCGTCGATGAAACTGCTGGAGTTCTTGAAGCGTGAGCGCAGGAAATCCGCCTCGGTAGCCAAAGAACGTTTGCAAATTATTGTGGCGCATCAGCGCAGCCAGCGTGGCCAGCCTGACTATATGCCACTGCTTGAGCGCGAACTGCTTGAGGTCATTCGCCGCTACGTGCATGTAGACGATGATGCCATCCAGATTTCATTGGATAGTGAAGACAACTGCTCTGTACTGGAATTGAACGTTACCCTTCCAAAGAGTTGAGCTTTTGCCTAAGTTCAAAAGCTGAAGACGGGACGAAAGGGGTGGCGGGTGTGCTAGGCTTGGGCTTTTCATTGCTCAGCGGAGTGCTTATTGATGGCGCCACCCAATGCTGCCCCTGTCAGTTTTCTCTGGCATGACTATGAAACCTTCGGGGCTGATCCGCGTCGAGATCGGCCCGCTCAGTTTGCAGCGCTGCGAACCGATGCTGATTTAAATGAGATTGGCGAGCCTATTGAGCTCTACTGCAAGCCGGCCGATGATTATCTGCCTCATCCTGCCGCCTGCTTGATTACCGGCATTACCCCTCAAAAAGCCCAGCGCCATGGTCTCCCCGAAGCGCAGTTCGCCGGTGAGATTCAGCGCCATATGAGCGAGCCAGGCACCTGCGTGGTGGGCTATAACAGTCTGCGGTTTGATGACGAAGTCACGCGCCATCTGTTTTACCGTAACCTGCTTGACCCTTATGCCCGCGAGTGGCAAAACGGCAACTCCCGCTGGGATTTAATCGATATCGTACGCGCTTTTTATGCGCTGCGGCCCACGGGTATTGAGTGGCCGCTGCGTGACGATGGCACCCCCAGTTTTAAACTTGAGCACTTAACCGCTGCGAACGGCATTGCTCATGAGGGCGCGCATGATGCGGTAGCCGATGTGCGCGCTACCATCGCGTTGGCGCGTTTACTCAAAGCACGTAACGCCAAGCTGTTTAATTATTTGCTTGGTCTGCGCGGTAAGCGCGAGGTGGCCAAGCAGCTTGACCTGCCGGGGGCCAAACCGCTGCTGCACATTTCCCGGCGTTACCCCGCCAGCCGTGGCTGTAGTGCCTTGGTTATGCCGTTGGCTGAGCATCCGACCAATCCCAATGGCGTGATCGTTTACGATTTAAGCGTTGATCCCAGCGATTTGCTGAGCATGTCAGCAGAGCAGATCCGTGAGCGTGTCTTCGTCAGTCAGCAGGATTTAGCGGAAGGCGAGGCACGTATTCCGCTGAAGGTCATTCATATCAACCGTTGTCCGGTGGTCTTCCCCGCGAGTGCTGTAAAAGACGTGGAGGGGCCTCGTCAGGGTGAGTACGGCACGATTGTTGAGCGGTTAGGGTTGGATGTTCAGGCCTGCCGCCAGCACTGGAAAAAACTCCGTGATGCCAGTGGCATTGCCGACAAGGTGGCCACGGTATTTAGTGCAGGCTATCAGGATGAGCCTCAAGACCCCGATTTAATGCTCTACTCTGGCAGCTTCTTCTCCGCGGCAGACCGCCAGCAAATGGAGCGTGTGCGGGCGATGGAACCATGGGATCTGGTGGGCGAGCGGTTTGCATTTCAAGATTCACGCTTAGAAGAGATGCTGTTTCGCTTTCGGGCGCGTAGCTATCCTGACACGTTGGAAGGCGAAGAGCGTGAGCAATGGGAAGCCTATCGCTGGATGCGCATCAATGACCCCGCTCTGGCGGGCTTTACGTTAAAGGGATTTGCGCGGGAAATTGAACAGTACAACCAACAAACCCTGAGTGATCGCGACCGGCAGATTCTGGAAGAGTTGGTGATGTTTGTGGAAGCCATGATGCCGGCCCAGGCGTTTGACGCCTGAGCCGATATCACTGGGTACTATGTGGCGGTGTTAACGAGTGGCTTGCTCATCTCGCGCGTGAGGCAGCGGCGAGCGTGCTTCACGGTAATCGCTGACATCGCTTGGCTCAACGCCTGGATCAAAGTGTATGTCTAACGTGTGCTCGCGCAGCGCTGGCCATAGGGCATTAATATCTTCCAGGCTGACGTCGAGCGCCAGCTTGGCCAGTTGCTCGCGACGCTCAAAGTTCACCTCTTCCAATGCGGTTGCCTGCCAGTAGCGATTAATCACGCCCGTCAGGCTAGTATCGCGCTGGCGCAGTTGATCGTGTACCGCCTGACGATAGGGGGCTAATGCCTCCTCGTCTAGCTGCTCCAGTCGCTGACTGCTCTCTTCAAGAAATGCATCCATCCGCTCCGCAATGGTCTCACTGTCAACGTCGGGTGACTGCACCATAAGGGCAATGCCCGGCGCCTCAAGTAGTGGCGAGTAGCCCGCGTTGACGATATAGCCTAACTGCTGCTCGGTGCGTAGCTGTTGATAGAACGGTGTCTCCAGCCAGCGGGCGATGACAGCGGTGGTGGCTTGCTCTTCGGCTGTCTGGTCGCGACCTTGAAGGTAGCGCAACACCAGCGACTCATCCCGAAAGCTATGAGGGTGCAGCACTTGATGCTCTTCACTAACGGTCAGCGTGGTTAAATTGGTTAGCGCGTCGCGGGTCAGGCGCGGATGCAGCTTGGCGCGTATCAACTGTGCCTGTTCGTGCGCCTGTTCATTATCGAGATTGCCGATCGCCATGGCATCTACATACAGCGCCTCTAGAAAACGCTCGCGAAAATCTTCCAAATGACCGCGATTGAATCGGTCACTGGCAGCCAACAGTTCAGCACTCGACCACTGGGGGGTGAGTAAGGCTTCACCCAAGGTGCGACTGGCTTGGCCATAGAGCGACCCTTGAGGGGCATTACGCCACTCGCGCTGCAGCTGATAACGCACGCGCTCAAAGGCGCTATCGGTAATCGGGGCGGTGTTAAGCTGTTCCAGTGTTTGTTCAATAAGCGGGGTTTGGCCATCACGCCAGCCCGAGAACGCCAGCGTGATCCCGCGAGCGTGGGGATAAGCACTCAAGCCTTGGCCGGCCAGTCGTGCGGGATAAAGCGATTCGCTAAGGCTATCGTTAAGCCAACTGGCAAGCATTCGGGTGAGCACCGCCTCTTCTGCGGAGTAGCTGGCGGTTGGGTTTTGCAGGCTGACGCGCCACTCAACGCTTGGGGTGTCAAAACGCGATTCCTGCATGTGCCACGCGGTAAACGTTGGCGTGTCGAGAATAAGCGAAGGCTGCTCATCCTGGCCTTCCAGCAGCGTCAAGTCGCTAGCGATAAAGGGATTGGGGCCGGGGAGCTCCAAACCGGCTAACGCTTGGCCAGGCGATGTGGGCGCTTGTTCTTGCCATTGGGTGTTGAACCACGGAGATACGGTGTCGCTTTCTACTTCTGGTCCCGAGTAGACGCGCAGTAAATTGTCTGGCGTTAGCGCGTTCAGGTAGGTCTGCTGGCGCTCCGTGTCGGGGCCCTGCATACGGTAAGGCGCATACTGCACATCTTCCACAGGGTAGCGCGACAGGTTCATGGCTAGACGTGTCGCTTCCTGCTGAGGAGCGCCATGCTGCTGGAAGCGGAAACTTTGTTCGCTGAGTTTCGCCTGCTCCTGGTAGCGCCAATCGGCTAGCCCATCGTTGCGCAACTGCTCAATGGCGGCAAATAGCGTGGCTTCAATAGCGTCCAGGCGCTCGGCGCCATCCGGTGTCAGGCTGATGTTGATAGTGAATAACGCATCATTGCCATCGCCACGCCCCACCCCTGCGGAAAGCCCGTCAGCCAGGCCCGCATCGCGCAGTACGGCGAGCAGGCTGCCTTCGCTTTCATTGCCCAGTAGGTGAGCGATCAGCTGCGCCGGCTTGGTGCGGTAGTCATCGGTGGGGTCGGGCACCGGGAAGTAGAACGTTAGCTGACGGCGATCCTGCAGTGATTGACGCGCGATATAACGGGGAAGCGTATCGGGCTCCACCAAGGGGGTGTCAATGCTCGGTATGCTTAGGCCACGATCAGGAATGTCGGCAAAGCGTTCCGCTACCCACGTCTCCAATTGATCAAGCGGCTGCGGGGCGACCACCACCAGGTTCATGACGTTAGCGTCGTAATGCTGATGATAAAACTCAATGACCCGTTCGCGTAGCGTTGCCTCGCCCTCGGGCGGGCTGGCTAGCGTTTCACGGCTGCCTACCGCAAAACCGGTGGTGGGATTGTCGGGATTGAGTATTTGATTGATAACGTCGTTTTCGCGTCGTGATTCGTCCCGAATACGCGCCATATACTCGGAGTGAACGATATTGCGTTCACTCTCCAGATGGTCCGCATTGAACAGGGGAGAAAGGAAAAACTCGCTGAAGCGATCCAGCGCGCCAGGCAGCGCCTCTGGCTCAATATCAAAAAAGTAGTTGGTATCTTGCTGGGCAGTAAACGCGTTGTGGGAGCCGGCATTGTTGGAAATATAGCGCTGGTAAGCATCGGACTCAGGGTAAGGCTCAGTGCCTAAAAACAGCATGTGTTCAAGAAAGTGCGCGAGCCCCTGAAGGTCGTCCGGATCCTGGGCGCTACCTACGCGCACGTTCATGGACGCCGCTGCCTTGTCAGCTTCGGCGTCGCTAACAAGCAACACATCAAGGCCGTTTTCAAGCGTCAAAACGCGATAGTCGCGGCTATCAAATGGGCTGGTGATCGGGGTGACAGCATCGGCTACGGCATTATCGTCAGCGGCTAGCGCGAGCGGCGCCAGCGTAGCGGTGAGCCCCCCAATCAGCGCGTAGTGGGGCAAGCGACGCCAGCGTGTTGAGCAAAGGGATAGCAACATTAGAGCTCCTGTGACACGGCCCAGCGCAGCATCGACCCTGTGGGGTGGGCACAAGACGATGACTGGTAGGCGGGATGGTTGACCTGTCTTGATACCGGAAAAGCGCCCAACAGTTCCAAAGGCGCTGGGGTTAATAGCGAATTAAGCGTGTCGGAATCGGTGTCTGGATTGAGCCAGGCGGCTAGCGCATGGGGTGGGATGATAACCGGTAAACGGTCGGTTAATGAGGATAACAATACATTCGCGGGCACCGTGATAAGGGCCGCGGAATCGTTGAAGGTCGTTAATGTGGTGTGGTAGCGACACCATAACGCACCCAGTAACAGTGGTGCTCTTGATACGTGCGTCACTAAATAGGGCTGTTTACTGCGCGGTTGGGTTTTCCAAACATAAAACCCGCTAACCGGAATAACACAGCGGCGTGCATTGAAGGCATCGCGAAACATCGCCCGTGACTCAAGGGTTTCAGCGCGTGCGCAGTGGGGCGCATGATCCAGTACCTCTAGCCAGGGGGGCGTGAGGCCCCAAAAAAGCG
This sequence comes from Vreelandella sulfidaeris, assembly GCF_042429665.1. Lineage (GTDB taxonomy): Bacteria > Pseudomonadota > Gammaproteobacteria > Pseudomonadales > Halomonadaceae > Vreelandella. The sequence goes on from NZ_JBHMAC010000010.1 coordinate 25,532, forward strand.
AGGAGAGCCGATATTCTCCTTGCTCAAGTCGAATCGCCGACACCGGTTGTCGCGGTGCCAAGTTAGGCGACTCTACTAGCGGTTCCAGTGTCTTAAGCGTCGGCACTAAGCGGGTCAACGGTAAGTTTTGCACATGCAGTCGCCCCGTCATGCTTATCTCCTAAAGTAAAATCATCGCGCAATCGACCCTGAACGGCGGGTGATTTCGTACAATAAAGCACGAAATGTAGCGTTTTAGTGTCGAAAACAGTGTTCGATGTAAGGTATCCTATATTACCCCTTGCTCCCGCTAAAGTGCAGTAAGGCATTCTTGCTTGTTTGCCGTTGACCTTAAGAGACCGCCATGGCCCGTCCTAGACAGCATGCGCCCGATGCCCTCCATTCGCAGGTCATGCACGCTTGTGATGAATGGTTGGCTAAGCAGCCAGTCCATGGTCTTTCACTGCGTGCGCTGGCCAGGGAGGTCGGTTGTGCCCCCAGTACGCTGCTTAAGTTATATGGCAGCTTCAATAATTTATTACAGCACGTCAATGTGGAAACGTTGGCGCGCTTACAGCACACCATTACTAGCTTGGAGGATGATGATCCTGAGCCGTGGCTGCGTGCCTTGGCTAGGGCCTACTGGCTATTCGCTGAGCAGGATTGTTACCGCTGGCAACTGCTTTTCGATTACCCCTTGGCCCAGGAAGGCGAACTTGATCAGCGCCAAAGCGATTTGATTGAAGCGCTTTTCACGCAAGTCGAGGCCTCACTGAAATCCTATCAGCCTGCGCTGGATGATCTCGAAGCCCGCCGTTTGGGTCGCACCCTATGGGGCAGTGTGCATGGGCTGGTACAGCTTGGGCTTAATGAGCGTTTAGGCTACTGGCAAGGGCAGCAATTAAAAGTAGAGGAGCTGCTGGATCAATTGATGAGTACCATTTTGGCAGGCTTGCGCCATCGCGGGTCAGTGACGTGAAAGGCGGGGTTCAAGCGGTTCGCCAAGTGCTGCGCTGGCTTATTTTTGTCTCCATGCATCTTTGCTATCGGCTGAAGGTGCATGGTGGTCAGCATATTCCCAGACATGGCGCGGCGCTGGTGGTGTGTAACCACGTAAGCTTTATGGATGCCCTCGTGCTTGGCGGTGCCAGTCACCGGCCCCTTCGCTTTGTGATGGATCAACCCATTTTTGATTCACCGTGGCTAAAATGGTGGTTTCAATTGGTTGGCGCCATCCCTATTGAGTCAGAGCGGCGCAGCCCTGGCGCGTTGAGGCGTACGTTGGATGACGTGAGTGCTGCGTTGCGCGAAGGTCAGGTAGTGATGGTATTCCCCGAGGGAAGGTTAACTCCCGATGGTGATATACACGCTTTCCGGCGCGGGCTGGAGACTATTCTGGCGCGCGACGATGTACCTATTATCCCCGCTGGGTTAGCCGGTTTATGGGGCTCGTGGACGTCCCACTACGGGGGAAAGGCGTTGAAGAAGTGGCCACGCCGCTTTCGGGCGCCGGTGAGCTTGCACTTCGGTCCGCCGTTAAGTCGCCTTGATGCTGATGATATGGCGCTACGTCGGTTTCTGGAAGCACGGGTGAGGGCGCTAAAGGCAGCGGCTGAACAGGATCTCGCCAGCCGCCACTAGTTAACGCTTAATGCCACATTAATTGGATAGTTAGATGCCTAGCGGCGTGGTGCGCGCACTTTTTGCCAGCAGCGGGCTGAGGTGATGAGGTTGTCGCGGATCTCTAATATCTCCATGCGCATATTGCCAATCTGCAAACACGCAGGGCCTTCTGGGAATGCCTCAAGGTGCTCAAGAATGAGTCCGTTGAGGGTTTTAGGGCCATCGGTAGGCAGCTGCCAGCCAAGCATCTTGTTAATCTCACGAATATTGGCAGTACCTTCAATCACATGGCTGCCGTCGTCCTGGCGATGAATCTCTTCATCTTCTGAAACGTCGGTAGTGAACTCACCCACGATCTCTTCCAGAATATCCTCAAGCGTTACCAGCCCATCTACATCACCGTACTCATCCACCACGATGCCGATACGCCGCTTCTGCTTTTGAAAGTTGAGCAGTTGCGTGTGTAGCGGAGTTGATTCAGGAATAAAGTAGGGCTCACGGGCTTCTTGAACAATCGAGGCTTTGGTCACCTCATCGCGGGAGAGAAACCGGGCCGCGTTGCGTAAGTGCAGCATGCCGATAATATTGTTGATGTCGCCTTTATAAACGGGCAGACGGGTGTGCTGGCTGGTACGAATCTGGGTCAAAATATCTTCTAGTGAGTCGTCCAGATCAATCCCCAATACCTCATGACGCGGCACCATAATATCGTTCACCGTGACATTCTCAAGATCGAGGATCGACAGTAGCATGGCGCGGTGACGATAAGGGATCAGTGTGCCAGCTTCGTGTACGACCGTGCGCAGCTCATCGCGGGTCAGGCTGTCGCCACCGCTGTCGACACTTTTAACGCCCACCAATCGAAGCAAGCCGTTGGACATTACGTTCACTAGCCATACCAGCGGATAAAGAAGTTTTAACAGCGGCTCTAGCGCATAGGACGTGGGATAGGCAATGCGTTCGGGCTTGATGGCAGCGTAGGTTTTAGGCGTGACTTCGGCAAAAATAAGAATGGTGATGGTTAGCAGGGCGGTGGATATCGCCGGCCCCGATACGTCGCCAAAAAAGTGAATGGCAATGATAGTGGCAATGGATGCCGCCAGGTTGTTAACGAAGTTATTGCCGATCAGGATGACGCCAATCAATCGGTCTGGGCGAGTAAGCAGGCGCATAACTCGCTTGGCGCGACGATCACCACTGTTCGCTTGATGGCTCAAACGGTAGCGATTGATCGACATCATGCCGGTTTCGGAGCTGGAGAAAAACGCGGAAAGTAGTATCAGTAAGGCTAGCAGGCCGAACAGTAACCCCAGGGGGAAGTCGTCGCTCAAGTCGAAAAGTCCTTTGTGGCGTATTAGGCTCGATTTGTAAAAGGTCGCGGGTGTTGTGTCAAGACAACCAAAGGCGCGGTGCTGTCCCGTTAGCGGCTAGGCCACTCGTTATCTGTCTGTTTATTTATCTGTTAAGTAATATTTCAAGTACGAACTTGCTGCCGAAATAGGCCAGCACAAGAAGGCCGCAACCTCCCAGTGTCCAGCGCACTGCACGCATGCCGCGCCAGCCAAAGCGATAGCGCCCAATGAGAAGTGTGGTAAAAATCACCCAGGCCAGCAGTGATAACACCGTTTTGTGCGCTAAGTGTTGAGCAAAGAAGTTGTCGAGAAAAATAAGTCCGCTCACGATTGAGAGCGTTAGTAAAATAATGCCTGCCCAGACCAGCTCAAAAAGCACCCGCTCCATGGTGGTTAGTGGTGGTAATGACTGCACTATGCCGCGAATATGGTGATGCCGCAGGGCTTGGTTCTGCAGGCCGACCAGCACGGCTTGAGCCGCGGCGATTGCCAGGACGGCAAACGCCAGCGCGGAGCTGATCGCATGCAGTAAAATGCCGAGCGTCAAGCCAGTATGGCTACCCTGGTTAGGTAACCAGGTCGCGGAGATCAGCGTAATGCCGGCCAGCGGAAACAGCGCAATACCCGCGTTTAACACCGGTTTGAACAGGCTGGCGACCAGCACTACGTTCACTGCGACCGCCATGAATAGCGTGGCGCTGGTGGTAAAACCTGGCAGCAAGCCAGGAGATTGCCCAATGAGTTCGACTACCACAGGAATCTGCAGCAGTAGTCCTAGCGAGGCGAGCAGACGTACCATGCCTTGGCGGGGCGGTACCCGACGGAACAGAGTCATGCCCTGCCAAATGGCAGCGGCAACATAAAGAACAAAAGCAATCGTGGCGAAAGGGAGCGCCTGCATGATGCTATCCGTGCGCCTTGCAGCGCGTTGCTGTAAAGAAATTGATCACGTTATACGTTATTACAAAGATAACTAATGTCGCTACTATAACCAATCCAGACCGCGTCGCACAGCCACGGAGAGCTAACCGTATGGGCTATTCGCATTGAGGCGAGTGGCCGTGTGTCAGGTGTCGCTGATGCGACCCATGGAGACTCAGGGCGTGAGCGCGTATAATCACGTCACATCAGTCCAGGGCGTACGCGCCGACGGCAGTGACGGAGGCAGAGAGGCCCCATGTTTCAGAATCTTAGCGAGCGTCTTTCTCAGACGCTAAAGTCGATTAAGGGTCAGGCCCGCCTGACCGATGACAATATTAAAGACACCTTGCGTGAAGTGCGCCGTGCACTGCTGGAGGCCGACGTTGCCCTGCCGGTTATCAAGGCGTTTATCGAGCGCGTGCGTGAGCGCGCAGTCGGGCAGGAAGTCTCTAAAAGCCTGTCGCCAGGCCAGCAGTTCGTCAAGATCGTTCAGCAGGAGCTTGAGGCGATCATGGGCGAAGCCAACGATGGCTTTGTCCTCAAAGGCTCCCCCGCTGTTGTATTGATGGCCGGTCTCCAGGGGGCGGGTAAAACCACCTCGGTAGCCAAGCTGGCGCGCTACCTGCGCGAGCGCGAGAAGAAGAAAGTACTGGTGGTGTCTGCCGACGTTTATCGCCCGGCGGCCATTGACCAGCTTGAAACCCTGGCCAAAGAGGTCGAGGTGGATTTCTTCCCCTCGCGCTCTGACCAGCAGCCGGTGGCCATTGCTGAAGCGGCTATTAAACACGCCAAAATCCAGTTTCATGACGTTGTGCTTATCGATACCGCGGGTCGTTTAGCGATCGATGACACCATGATGGCGGAAATTCAGGCGCTGCATAAAGCGGTCTCACCACAGGAAACCCTCTTCGTCGTCGATGCGATGACGGGCCAAGATGCCGCGAACACGGCTAAGGCGTTTAGCGAAGCCTTGCCGCTGACCGGGGTGATCCTGACCAAGGCCGATGGTGACGCCCGTGGTGGTGCGGCGCTTTCGGTGCGTCATATTACCGGCAAACCCATCAAGTTTATGGGGGTTGGTGAGAAAGTCGACGCGCTTGAGCCTTTCCATCCCGACCGGGTAGCGTCGCGTATCTTGGGTATGGGCGACATGTTGTCGCTGATCGAGGAAGCCGAGCGCACCGTTGACAAGTCCAAAGCCGAGCAGTTGGCCAAAAAGGTCAAGAAGGGCGACGGCTTTGATCTGGAAGACTTTCGCGATCAGCTTCAGCAGCTCAAGAAAATGGGCGGTATGGGCGGTCTGCTAGGTAAATTGCCCGGCATGGGGCAAATGGCGGAAATGGCTCAAGGCCCCGGCCCTGAGAAGGAGCTGGGCAAGCTGGAAGCGTTGATTAATTCCATGACGCCCAAAGAGCGCCGCAAGCCCGATCTTATCAACGGCTCACGCAAGCGGCGTATCGCGGCGGGTGCTGGTCTGCAGGTACCTGATCTGAACCGTCTGCTCAAACAGCATAAGCAGATGCAGAAGATGATGAAGAAAGCGGGTCAGAAAGGCGGTATGCAGAAAATGATGCGCGGCATGTCAGGCATGATGGGCGGCGGCGGCGGTGGCCCAGGCGGTCCCGGTGGAATGGGCGGCCCTGGAGGCATGGGCGGTATGGGCGGCCCCGGTGGGCTTCCGCGCCGCTAACTGAGCAGTCGCTTGCTGGGTGAGGTTGACGGCTTATGAGTTTTCTGGCTGTCAGGCTTTCCAAGCAGGGCGCATTTGCGTAGAATGCGGCCTCTTCATGCGTGGGCGTTGCGTCGATACTCGTAAAATACGATGGTAGCGCCTCTCAATGAAGGCCTTTATATAGCACGAAGAGTACTCTGATAGCGGTTAGCGCTGTTAATACACTCTCGTAACCTCAACCGAAGGATAGTTATCGTATGGTTACCATTCGTTTGGCCCGTGGTGGCGCCAAGAAGCGTCCCTTTTATCACCTGACCGTCACTGACTCGCGCAATGCCCGTGATGGTCGTTTCATCGAGCGTCTAGGCTTCTTCAACCCGGTTGCCCGTGGTCAGGAAGAGCGTCTGCGCGTTGATCTTGAGCGTGTTACTCACTGGCAGAGCCAAGGCGCCCAGCTGTCTGGTCGTGTTGCTGAGCTGGTTAAAGAAGCACGTAAACAGGCGTAAGCCTGTTAACGGTAGACTCTGGATTGCGGTACGTTGAGGTCGTCAATGACGCGTTTTGAAATAAGCCCAACTGACGACACGCATGTGGTGCTAGGCAAACTGACTAGCCCTTATGGGGTGAAAGGTTGGCTCAAGGTGTATTCCTACACTAGCCCCATGGAAAGCATTCTCGAGTACCCGGAGTGGTGGATACGTCAAGGCGAGAGCCTGAGACGTATCAGCATTGTTCAGGGACGTCGTCAGGGCAAAGGGATTGTGGTGCAACTGAAAGGGGTCGATGACCGGAGTGCGGCGGAAGCATTAGCCCAAACGGACATTCTGATGCCCAAAGAAGCGCTACCTGAGCTTGCTGACGATGAGTATTATTGGCATGAGCTTGAAGGCATGACGGTCTTCACTCAGGCTGGCGAGCGGCTAGGACAGGTAAGCTACCTGTTTGAAACCGGCGCCAACGATGTCATGGTGGTGCGCGGCGATGCCGATTCAATCGATACGCGTGAGCGGCTGCTGCCGTTTTTGCCAGATGACGTCATTATCGAAATTCGTCCTGAAGAGGGCCGCATGGTCGTCAATTGGGATTCTGAATTTTGAGTAATGAGGTCTCTACCGACTCATCAGAGCCGGAAGTGGGCAACGGCACAAGGGCGCCAGCGATGGAGATTGGTCCAGCAATGTGGATCGGTGTAGTGTCGTTGTTTCCTGATATGTTCGATGCGCTAACGCAACAGGGCGTGGTCGGGCGAGCCGTTGAGAAACAGCGTATTACCCTGGAATTCTGGAATCCGCGTGATTACGCCACTGACCGCCACCGCAGCGTCGATGATCGCCCCTATGGAGGCGGTCCCGGCATGTTGATGAAAGTCGACACACTGCGTGCAGCGATCTTTGCCGCCCGTGAACGGGCACAACAGGCCACTGGCCTGGTGCCGACGGTGATCTACCTGTCGCCTCAAGGGCGCAAGCTGGATCAGCAGGGCGTTCAAGCATTGGCCAGCGCCGGACCATTAGTGGTTGTGGCTGGGCGCTATGAAGGCATTGATGAGCGCGTGGTGGAAAGTGATATCGATGAAGAGTGGTCAATTGGCGACTATGTGCTGAGTGGTGGTGAGCTGCCAGCAATGGTGCTGATTGATGCAGCGGCAAGGCTGATCCCCGGTGTATTGGGCCATCAGGATTCCGCTGTCGAAGACTCGTTTAATGACGGCCTGTTAGACTGCCCGCACTATACCCGTCCAGAAGTGATCGATGGGCGCCAGGTGCCTGAAGTGCTGTTAAGCGGTAATCATGCCGCCATCAAGCGCTGGCGGTTAAAGCAGTCACTGGGCCGTACATGGCAACGTCGTCCTGATTTGCTGGAAGGACGAACATTAGATGCCGAACAGCGCAAGCTGTTAAACGAGTTTATCGAGGAACACGCTCTGTCCACGTTGGCTACTCAAACGACGTAGCCAAAACAAAGTAGGCCAGGGCGGCGGTGCAGGGCGGATAAAGCGGGTAGTTGTAGACCTTAGCTTACTACGTACCTGTGTCACCCATAACGACTCCCGCGTAGCTCGTTTCGAGCGCCGGGATCACGGCTTCCGCCACCCATGATTGAGCGGTTAAGCCAACACGTTATTCAGGAGTATGATGATGAGCAGCAAAAGCAAAGTGATCCAGGCGATCGAATCTGAGCAAATGGGCAAAGAAATTCCTCCGTTTGCCCCCGGCGACACCATTGTCGTGCAGGTAAAAGTAAAAGAAGGCACCCGCGAGCGTCTGCAGGCGTTTGAAGGTGTGGTCATCGGTAAGCGTAACCGTGGCCTGAACTCCGCGTTCACCGTACGTAAAATTTCTCACGGTGTTGGCGTTGAGCGTACCTTCCAGACCTACAGCCCGCTGGTTGACTCTATTGAAGTCAAGCGTCGCGGTGATGTGCGTCAAGCCAAGCTTTACTACCTGCGCGAGCGCAGCGGTCGTTCTGCACGTATCAAGGAAAAGCTGGCCTAAGCGCCTCTTTTTCGCAGGCGCGCGCGTTTTTTGATAGGCGTCGCGCCTGGATACCAAGACCCCGTCACCGCTTTGCGGGACGGGGTTTTGTTTGTCCAGGCACAGAGTGTTTAAATGCCTGTCGATCAATCGACACGTGATAAGCGCAATCGCGTTATCAAGGTCCTCAGGAGACGGCTAACGTATGAGCGTTATTGATGCTTTCTTGGATGCCCTATGGCTTGAACAGGGCGCCAGCGATCATACGTTAGCTGCCTATCGGCGTGATTTGTCGGCTTGGCAACATCATTTAGAAAGCCATGCTGAAACCCTGTTGGCCCCCTCGCCGGAGCGGTTAAGCGAGTGGCTGGACAGCCGCCGCGAGCAGGGCTATCAACTGCGCAGTAACGCTCGGTTGCTGTCGTCTCTGCGGAGTTTTTACCGCTGGGGGCGTTTGAACCAGCAGGTCGCCAGCGATCCTCTTACCGATATTAAACTGCCGCGCGTCATCCCCGGCTTGCCTAATACGCTGGATGAGGACGAGGTCGAGCGACTGCTGTTAGCGCCCGATACTCAGACCGCGCTGGGTGTCCGCGACCGTGCCATGCTGGAGCTGCTTTACGCCTGCGGCCTGCGGGTGTCTGAACTGGTCGGGCTGACGGGAGATGCGGTAAACCTGAGTCAAAATGTGGTGCGGGTGCGTGGTAAAGGCGATAAAGACCGGCTGGTGCCGATGGGCGAGGAGGCGGCCGATTGGTTAGCCCACTACATGCAGACGGCTCGACCAGCGCTTATGAGTGATCCAACGCGCCCGGCGTTGTTTCCGGGGCGGGGCGATAAAGCCATGACTCGGCAAACGTTTTGGCACCGTATTAAAGTCCATGCCATCACGGCAGGGATTACCCGTCCGCTGTCACCGCACACGCTTCGTCATGCATTTGCTACCCATTTATTGAATCATGGGGCCAATTTAAGAGTCGTACAACTGCTGTTGGGTCATAGTGATTTATCGACGACCCAAATTTATACCCATGTGGCCCAAGCGCGCTTGGAACGCCTGCATGCTGAACATCACCCACGAGGTTGAATGAATGATGCGACAACGCCTAGCTCCTTTTTCTCTAGTAACGTTGCTGTTAGCGACCAGCCTGCTGCCTGCCGTTGCTCAAGCTGATGCAGTGACTGAACGTCTGGCTGAAACATTAAGCGTCAATGGCCAGTCGATGCCGGTGGACGAAATTACTGAAACGCCTATGCAGGGTGTCTACCACGTACGGTTAGAAAGTGGTGAGTCGTTTTATTCGAATGCTGAGGGCAGCCACTTCCTGGTGGGCGACCTGTATGAAAATGCCCCGGGTGGGCTGGTTAACCTCACCGAACAGGCCCAGAACCAGGAGCGTGCCGATGCGTTGGCGGCAGTGCCGGAAAACGAGCGGGTCATATTCCGCGGAGCAGCGGAGCCCAACGCAACGGTTGTGGTGTTCACTGACCCCACCTGCCCCTACTGCGCGCGTCTACATGACACGATCCCCGAGCTAAATGAGCGTGGCATCGCCGTTCACTATTTGGCCTTTCCGCGTGCCGGCATGGGCAGCGGCGCTGCCGATACACTACAACAGGTGTGGTGCTCGGATAACCGTAGCGAAGCGATGACCCTAGCCAAAGAAGGCAAGCCTATTTCGAGCGCAGCAGACTGCGACAACCCGGTGGCAGGGCAGTATGCTTTGGGGCAAGCCTTGGGCGTGCAGGGTACGCCAGCAATTATTTTGCCTAATGGGCAGCTAGTACCAGGATTTGTGCCTCCAGAGCGGCTCTCCGCCATGTTAGGCTTGAACGACGACTGAAATAAGCAATCGCCGCGTGAGTTAGGCGGCACACAACGCTGAGATACTGTATTAAGCGCATTTGAAAGAGTGCTTAATACCGCCTTGACGATTGAATTTGAGCTGAGCACCACCAGGTGCATGACATGAAAGGGGACGTATTTTGAAACCGGTAAGAGTAGGTATTTGTGGTTTAGGCACTGTTGGTGGCGGCACTTTCAACGTATTGACCCGCAACGCCGACGATATTGCCCGTCGCGCTGGCCGTCCTATTGTGATTGAGCAGGTGGCTCACCGCAGTATTCATCCTGACTGCGATATTACCGGTATCAATGCCACCTCAGATGTCTTTGAGGTCGCCACTAACCCTAATGTCGATGTGCTCGTGGAGCTGGTGGGTGGGTACGATGTCGCGCGTGAACTGGTGCTGACTGCCATTGCCAATGGCAAGCACGTCGTTACCGCCAACAAAGCGCTGATCGCTGTCCACGGTAACGAAATCTTCAAGGCTGCCCATGAAAAGGGCGTTATCGTAGCGTTTGAAGCCGCTGTGGCTGGCGGTATCCCGGTTATCAAGTCACTGCGCGAAGGCTTGGGAGCCAACCGCATTGAGTGGGTAGCGGGCATTATCAACGGCACCGGCAACTATATTCTTACCCATATGCGTGACGAAGGTCGCGCGTTTGAAGATGTGCTCGCAGAAGCCCAGGCGCTGGGCTATGCCGAATCAGATCCCACCTTCGATGTGGAAGGGATTGATGCTGCCCACAAACTGACCATCCTGGCGTCGATCGCCTACGGTGTGCCGCTTCAGTTTGAAAAAGCCTTCACCGAAGGTATTTCACGGATTACCGCCGAAGATGTCGAGCAGGCTGACAACCTTGGTTATGTGATCAAGCACCTGGGTATTTCCAAGCGGACCGATCATGGCCTGGAACTGCGCGTTCACCCCACGCTGATTCCCAAAGAGCGTCTGCTGGCGAATGTGCACGGCGTCAAAAACGCGATCGCTGTGATGGGTGACGCCGTTGGACCCACGCTTTACTACGGTGCCGGTGCTGGTGCCGAGCCAACTGCCTCCGCGGTGGTGGCCGACTTGCTCGACGTGGCGCGCGATATCTCCACCGATCACCACTACCGGGTTCCCTATCTGGCCTTTAGCGGTATCGATGATGACGTCAGCCAGTTGCCTATCATGCCGATGGAAGATATCACCACGGCCTACTACCTGCGCCTGCTGGCTGTGGACCGTCCCGGTGTGCTGGCACGGGTGGCGACCATCCTGGCCGAGCAGGGCATCTCTATCGAGGCACTGATTCAAAAAGAGGCCACTGAAGGCGAGCTGGTGCCGATCATTCTGCTGACTCACCGCACCAAAGAGAAGCAGATGAACGAAGCGATCCGTGAAATTGAAGCCATGGCCGATATCGCCGGGCCCGTCACGCGTATTCGTGTGGAAAGCCTGAGCGAAGGGGAGTAACCCAATATGCGCTATATCAGCACGCGTGGGCAGGCGCCCGCGCTTTCCTTTGAAGAAGTGGTGCTCACCGGTATGGCCAGCGACGGCGGGCTCTATGTGCCCGAGACGCTGCCTGAGTTCACCCGCGAAGAACTGGCTGAGATGGCAGGACTCTCCTACGCAGAGATCGCCTTTCGGGTCATGAAGCCGTTTGTAAATGGCGAGATTGATGACGCGACGTTCCAAAACATCGTCACCGAGGCCTATGCGACCTTTAATCACGATGCCGTGGTGCCGCTCAAGCAGCTGGATGCCAATCATTTCCTGCTTGAACAGTTTCATGGCCCGACGCTGGCGTTTAAAGACGTAGCGCTTCAGCTGTTGGGGCGGCTGCTGGATCACTTCCTGAAAAAGCGCGGCGAGCGCGCGGTGATCATGGGTGCGACTTCAGGCGATACCGGATCCGCTGCTATTGAGGGTTGTCGTCACTGCGACAACCTGGATATTTTTATTCTTCATCCGCACCAGCGGGTCTCGGAAGTGCAGCGTCGGCAAATGACCTCGGTGCTGGCCAATAACGTGTTTAATATTGCCATCGAGGGTAATTTTGATGACGCCCAGGCAATGGTCAAAGCCAGTTTTGCCGACCAGTCGTTCCTTAACGGCACCCGCCTGGTAGCAGTGAACTCTATCAACTGGGCGCGCATTATGGCGCAGATTGTTTACTACATCGCTTCTGGCGTCGCGCTGGGCGCGCCGCACCGCGAAGTAAGCTTCTGCGTGCCGTCGGCCAACTTTGGTAACGTCTTTGCAGGCTATATGGCGTTTAAGATGGGCCTACCGGTGAAGCAGTTCATCATCGCCACCAATGCCAACGATATTCTTCACCGCACGCTGGCTGACAACGACTTCTCTAAAAAGGAGCTATCGGCGACGCTGGCGCCCTCCATGGATATCGTGGTGTCGTCTAATTTCGAGCGGCTGTTGTTTGATGCTTATGACCGTGACGGTGCTGCTGTAGCCGCGCTACTTGAACGCTTTCAGCAAGAGCCTACTGCCCTTGCCGATGCACCGCTTGCCAAGCTGCGCGAGAAGTTCACAAGCTACAGCGTGGACGACACGACCATTCTGGAAGTGATCCGCGAGGCGCATAAGCGCACCGGTGAAATGCTCGACCCACATACGGCCACTGGCTACCGTGCCGCCGAGCGCGCTCGCGCAGATCATTCAACGCCGATGATTACCCTGGCGACGGCGCATCCGGCCAAGTTCGCTGAAGCTGTTGTTAAAGCGGGCTTCCCCGGGGTGCCGCTGCCCCCGCATATGGAAGACTTGATAGAGCGCGAAGAACGCTACACCGTGCTTCCCGCTGAGCTTGCCGCTGTGCAGCAGTATGTTGCGCAACACCGGCGTGAGCCTTAGAAATATGAGTCATTGATGACGTCAGAGAGTCCCATGTCGCACAGCGCCACGCAGCCGCGCTTAGAGCCTCGTCCTGTGGACGAGGCGCTTTATGCGCGCGCCCAGGCTGAAGGTCTAAGCGAGCTGCAGGCGCGGCTGCTGGCCTCTCGCTTGCCCGGCTACAGCGGAGAGCTACTGCCGTTAATTAACCCTAGCCTGCGCTACTTGGCCCATCCGGAAAAGCTCACCGATGGGCAGCGTGCCGCCGAGCGTATCGCCCAGGCGGTAGCCGAAGGCGAAGCGATTGGCATCCTCACCGACTACGACGTGGATGGCATTACCTCGCACGTCGTAATTCGGCGCACGTTGGTGGAGTTGTTCGGGGTGTCGGAAGATAAGCTGCATAGCTTGATTGGCCACCGTATTCACGACGGCTACGGCATTAGCCTGCCGCTGGTCGAGCGCACCTTGTCTCTAAAGCCGTTTCCTACCCTGGTGATTACCGCCGATTGCGGCAGCTCCGATGAGCCGCGTATTGCACGCTTGAAAGCGGCAGGTATTGATGTGGTGGTCAGCGACCATCACGCGCTGCCTATCGAGGGGCCGCCGCCCTCTGCCTATGCGTGTGTCAACCCTACGCGTTCGGACTGTGCTTACCCGGATAAAACGATCGCGGGCTGTATGGTGGCATGGCTTATGATGTCGCTTGCCCGGGGTGTGCTGATTGAGTGGGGCGCGCTGCCCGCATCGACGCCCAAGCTGTCGCCGTGGCTCTCCTATGTTGCGTTAGGCACCGTGGCCGACTGTGTTTCCCTCGGCGGTAGTCCTGCCAACCGCGCCGTCGTCAATCACGGCTTGACGCTGATTAATCGCATGGATGCGGCGTGCTGGCGGGCGATGGCGACGCGCTTGGGTGCAGACAGCGTCCCGTTTAATGCCGAAACGCTGGCCTTTCAGATGGGGCCGCGGATTAACGCCCGATCACGGCTAGACGACCCCTACGCGGCGCTGCACTTCATGCTCGCTGAGACCGATGGCATCGCTAATCGTCAGCTTGATGTACTCGATCAGGACAATCAGTCCCGCAAAGCCATCGAGGCCGATATGGCCGCTGAGGCAAGAACTCTGGCAGCGAGTGCCTTGAGTGCCGACGAACCCGCCGTGGTCGTGCTGCTGGAAGACGGGCACCCCGGTGTGCAGGGAATTGTGGCCTCCCGCCTGGTGCAAGCCTATGGTCGCCCGTCGCTCGTGCTTACCCAAGCCGCCGCGCCGGGCATGCTGACGGGGTCGGGGCGCTCAATCGACGGGCTGCATCTGCGCGATGCCCTACAGCGCACGTTTGAACTAGCGCCCCAAGCGCTACCGCGCTTTGGTGGCCATAGTGGTGCGGCGGGTGTGGGCGTGCCCCGCGATCAGTTGGATGCCTTTAAAGCAGCCTTCTTACAGGCGGTGGGTGAGCAGTTGGAAGGGCGAGTGCTTTACCCCCGGCTCTGGACCGACGGGGAGCTTTCCACGGCGCAACTGTCGCTCACCACTTTGACGGAGATTGACGCGCTGGGCCCCTATGGTCGGGAGTTTGATCCACCGTTGTTTGAGGGGCGCTTTATTGTTGAAGCGCTGCGTCCGGTGGGGGCCGAAGGCTCGCACCTGATGTTGGAGCTTTCTACTGGCCCCGTCACCTGCAAGGCGATCTGGTTTCGCGCCTTGACGCCGGGTGAGCTACCGGGATTTAGCGTAGGCGATACGCTCCACTGCGCCTACAAGCTTAATCGTAACCGCTGGCGCGGCCGCGAATCACTGCAGCTGATGGTCGAGCATGCTAGCCCCATCTAAATCATCTTGTTCATAGCTTTAAAAAAACAACTAAGGACATTCCCATGCGTGTGGAAGATTTACCCAAGGACCAACATCGCCCCTATGAAGATGTCATGGCAATGCTGTTGGGCACCTTCTTTGTCGCGCTGGGAGTAACCTTTTACACTCATGCGATGCTGCTGACCGGCAGCACGGCGGGGTTAGCGCTACTGCTTACTTACGTGACGCAGTGGGGGTTTGGGCTATGGTTTTTTGCCATCAATCTGCCGTTTTACTACTTGGCCATTAAGCGGATGGGCTGGAGTTTTACCTTGCGCACCTTTACGGCCATTGGGCTGGTGTCGCTGTTTTCTGAACTCACCCAGGGGTGGGTCCAGTTTGAAAACGTACCTTCGCTTTATGCCGCCTTAATGGGCGGGGCGCTGATGGGGATTGGCATGCTGATGCTGTTTCGGCATCGCACCAGTCTGGGCGGTATCAATATTCTCGCGCTCTATCTTCAGGATAAACACGGCCTGCGCGCAGGCTATGTGCAACTGGCGATTGATGGCGTCATTCTGCTGACAGCGCTAACCCAGCTACCGCTGGATCGAGTAGGTTACTCGGTGCTGGGTGCGCTGACCCTTAACCTGATAATTGCCCTTAACCATAAGCCAGGGCGCTATATCGGCGTCAGTTAAAAACGGGCTGCGCTCGGCCATGCAGTGTTAAAAATCAGCTCAAAGTACTCATTTACAACCCGTAAACTCCGTCTTTTTACCGATTTTTGCCTTGCCTTGCCTTGCCTTGCCTGGCCTTCGCTCGCTGGCGTTTTAAATACAGGCTCAGTTAAGCCAGAACCACCAGATGATCAGTGCGATGAGCCCCAGGCCAGCCAGGTTGATCAGTAGGCTCATGACGCGTCCTCCTGCTGGGTAGGTTTCCATAAGCGCAGGCGGTTGGCGTTACTCACCACGGTAATGGAGGAGAGCGACATTGCCGCCCCTGCAATGATCGGCGAGAGTAGCGTGCCGGTGAGCGGGTAAAGCGCGCCTGCGGCAATAGGAATACACAACACGTTATAGCCAAAGGCGCCCACCAGGTTCTGCTTGATGTTACGCAGCGTGGCGCGGCTAATCTCGATGGCCGATGCGACGCCATGAAGCGAGCCGCGCATGAGCGTTATGCCCGCGCTCTCAATGGCGACATCGGTGCCTTGGCCAATCGCAAAGCCGACGTTAGCCCGGGCCAGCGCTGGCGCATCGTTGATGCCATCGCCTACCATGCCGACAATTTCTCCCGCCTGCTGACGGCGCTCAATTTCGGCGTGTTTGTCCTCGGGCAGTAAGCCTGCACGGTACTCATCAATGCCGACTTCCTGGGCAATCGCCTTGGCGGTGTGCTCATTGTCACCGGTCAGCATGACAATGGTTAAGCCATCTTGTTGCAGGCGTTTGATCGCGGCGACGGTATCGTGACGTAGCGGGTCGCTAATCCCAAACAGGGCGGCCAGTTTGCCGTCCACCGCCAGATAAACCAGGGTACGTGCCTGTTGTTCAAGAAGGCGGGCTTTTTCTTTACCCCCCTTAATATCTATGCCTGCCTCCTCAAGCAGGCGCGCATTGCCTAATAAAAGCGCACTGCCGTCGCGGGTCTTGGCTTTGACGCCGCCGCCGGTCACGCTGTCAAAGTCACGAATTTCCTTAGACTCGGCGTTATGCTCCTCTGCATAGGCCATAAGCGCTGCCGCCAAGGGGTGCTCTGAGCCACGCTCTAGTGCATATACCCACCCCAGTGCGGTGGATGACTCGATGTCAAACATCTGCGCCTCGGTGACGCTGGGCTTACCTTGCGTCAGGGTGCCGGTCTTATCGACCACCAGCGTGGTGAGCTTGCTGGCGGTTTGCAGCGACTCGCCATTTCGCACCAGTACCCCTTGCTCGGCGGCTTTGCCGACCCCAATCATGGTGGAAATCGGCGTGGCCAGGCCCAACGCGCACGGGCAGGCAATAATCAATACTGTAGTTGCCGTCACCAGCATATGAATAATGTGTGGCTCAGGGCCAAGATTGAACCACACCAACGCCGTGAGCACGGCAATGATCATTACCGTGGGTACGAACACGCTAGAAACCTGGTCGGCGAGTTCACCAATCGGTGGCCGGGAGTTTTGGGCACTTGCTACCTGTTCGGTGATCTGGCCTAAGCGTGTGTCAGCGCCTACGCGTGTGGCTTGGTAGACCAAGCTACCATTACCATTGACAGTGCCTGCACTGACCTCATCCTTCGAGCGCTTAGCGACCGGTAACGGCTCGCCGGTCAGCATTGATTCATCGATATGGCTTTGCCCTTCGATGACGTCGCCATCCACCGGTAAACGCTCGCCGGGACGTACCCGCACATGGTCACCGGTACGCACGGCATCAATGTCTACCTCCTGTTCATGGCCATCACGGATAACCCGTGCCGTGCGGCTCTGTAGGTCAAGCAGGCGCTTTAACGCGTCGCTGGTGCGCCCCCGTGCACGTAGTTCCATGGCATTACCGAGTAGAATCAGACCGATTACCATGGCAGAGGCTTCAAAATAGATACCCTGGGCCATCTCCGGTAACCAGGGGGCCAGCAGTACCACCGCCATGGAGTATAGCCAGGCGGTACCGGTTCCCATGGCCACTAAGGTATCCATATTGGCCTGATGGTGTTTGAGGTTTTTCCAGGCGTTAACAAAAAAATGGCGGCCAGGGAACGCCATAATACCGAGCGTCAGCAGGCCAATCACCAGCCAATAGAGGCGCCCCATGCCCATCGGGTGGGGATGGAAAAAGAACATGCTGAGCATGAGCGGTATCGCCAGTGCCAGCGAGATCGCGCTCCCCTGCAGGCGGCGCCGGTAGGTCTTGGCGTCTTGCTCGGCCCGGGTGCGTTCGGCTTCACGCATATCCACGATCGGTTCGGCTCCATAGCCAACCGCCTCTACCGCCGCGACCAACGCCTGAGTAACAGCACTGCCGACTACCTGAGCAGAGTGGGCGCCGAAATTGACGCTGGCGGTATCGACGCCCTCGGTGCGTTCAAGCGCTTTTTGAACGCTTTTGACGCAGCTGGCGCAGGTCATCCCACTAATTGCCAAGCGCTTTTTCGTGCCTTGAGCACTTGAACCAGCGGACTTTTCAGCTTCAGCAATCGCGGGTGAGGTGGTATCTGGCTGCTTGTCTGCTACGTCAGTGGGTGGATAGCCCGCCTCAGTCAAACGTTGATCAAGCTCGGTGCCGGTGAGTGTCGACACAACCTCAAGGCGTTTTTCGTCTGGCGTCCCGATGACATCGGCACTTGGGTCAATACTTTGTACCGCCTTTCGCATACGCGTTACGCACCCTTGGCAGCTCATGCCGGGGATGGTGCGTGTGATAGCACCTCTTGTCGTGGTGTCAGCGTCGAGGCTTACGTGTGACGTGGCTTTAGTAGAGGAGTCGCTCATGGGGTCTCCTTGGTCGATGTTGCGTCAGGAAAACTTTCAATCAGACGGCACACGCTGTGGCCGTTGGGAGAGCCGTCGGGCATGTGTTGCCAGCTGTCCATAGCAAGCTCCATACGCTCGGCCAGTGCTTCCAGCTCGGCAATGCGGGCACGGATTTGAGGTAGGCGGCTAGCCAGTAGGTCGCGCACCAACGGGCAAGGGGAGTCGCCTTGGTCGGCGTGGGTCAGGATGTCGCGAATTTCGGCGACGCTAAACCCTAGCTTGCGTGCTCGCTGAATAAAGCGCAGTCGCTCTAAGTCCGTCTCTGAAAAAAGTTGATAGCCATTATCTGGGTGGCGCTGCGGGGCAAGGAGTCGCTCACGAGCGTAATGACGCACGGTTTCTGGGGTAACCCCACCCCGCTTAGCAAGCTCGTTCACTTTCATTGCCTATTCTCCTGGGCGGTTAAAGTAATAATGTTAGTTTAGAACCTGTGTGTAACCCATAGGTCAAGGAGGTTTAGGTCTCAGTCAGAATGATTAAGCCACTAGTCAAAAATACATAAAACACTGATTTAAAACGGACGTGCGACTAATGTATAAGGTAAAAACGAAATAAAACGCTCGTTTGCTCTTGAACCTTTGGCGCGGTTGCGAGAAAACAGTCATGTAAAAAATAAAGAGGATGGATCGTCGGTATCCATCGGATCATCGGGAAGAGAGGCCCACTATGAATAATAAACTCAATAAGCTCACTCTGGCTGCTGCCATCACAGCCGCCTTCGCCAGCCAAGCCCACGCGGGCGGGTACCAAATCAATGAGCAGAGCGTTAGTGGGCAGGGTTATGGCCATGCCGGACGTAGCTCTAACATCCATGATGCCACGATCGTCTACGGCAACCCGGCAGGTATGTCGTTTTTAGACCGTGCCCAGATCACGGCGGGTGGAACGTTCCTCAGCGTCAATACTGACCTTTCGAACGTTGAAGCTAACCGCACCCTTGACTCAGGGGTTGCGCTTGGTGGTGCTCCGAACGGCAGTCAAATCCCAGTGGGAAGTATCCCTGGCGGTAACGACGGCGATATGGTGCCGGGTACCCTCATTCCTTTTGCATTCTATGCGCACCCAGTGAACGATCAGCTTGCGTTCGGGTTTGGGGTCTATGCCCCCTTTGGCTCGAAAACCGAGTATGAGGATGATTTTCAGGGGCGCTATTTTGGAAACTACACCGAAGTCAAAGTGATGACTGCCCAGCCGACGGTGTCTTACCGCTTTAACGACCAGTGGTCAGTAGGGGCGGGTGTTAGCTACAACCGTGTGGAAGGCGAGCTACGTCGTCAGGTTCCAAGTGGTGCTGGCTTTAACCCCGCTACTGACCTGGATGCCCGTGTCGATGGCGAAGATGAAGCATGGGGATACAACTTAGGCGTTATCTATCGTCCGGTACCTGAGACTACCCTGGGACTAACCTATCGCTCGAAAGTGGACTATGAGCTTGAGGGCGACTACAGAGTTACTGCACCAGATGGCTCAACCGCTTTAAATCCTGTTACAGGTACTCCGCTACAAAGTAATGCTAATTTGGATTTAACCACGCCAGAGACGGTTAATTTCTCGCTTACTCAGCAAATGACGGATCGACTGAAGTTAATGTTCGGGGCGTCCTGGGTACGTTGGAGTCACTTCAATGAAATTCGCGTAGTGAATGATCAAGGTGGCCCCATTACACGCGAGCTGCAAAACTATTCAAACGCCTGGGCATTTGCCACCGGTGGCGAGTATCAGCTAACCAAAACGTTAGCCCTTCGCGCCGGGGTAACCTTGGACTTTACGCCCACCAATGATGCAGACCGTAGCGTACGTATCCCTTCCGACGATCGGCGTATCTTCTCTCTTGGGGCTGGCTGGAGCCCAACGCCTGACCTGACGGTTGACGTGGCTTACTCCTATCTAACCGAGCGCAGCACCTCTGTTGAGCAGGATCGTCAAGATTTGTTGGCGGGTGCTGCAACCGGTGGGGTGCCAGTGGGTGGGGCGACCTACTCAGCCGACTACAAGAACGAAGCTCACGGTATTGGCGCACAGCTAACCTATCGCTTCTAAGCTTTAACGTAATTATCGAAACGAAACCCGGCACCTGCCGGGTTTTTTATTGCCTAGCGGCAGGCCATTGGATGCGGGGCGAGTCCGCTTTCGTTACACTATGCGTTTTTCCGACCGATACACCTTTGTACGGTCCGATATAGACAAGGCTAGGGCGACCCAATGTTGGAAACCAACCCGATTCACAACCAGATTAAGGACCTGTCTGAGCGTACAGACGTTCTTAGGGGGTATCTTTGACTATGCTGAGAAGAAAGATCGGCTAGAAGAAGTCTCTCGTGAACTGGAAGATCCCAATGTCTGGAACGATCCAGACTACGCGCAGAAATTAGGTAAAGAGCGCGCCTCCCTTGAAGCCATTGTGGCGACCATTGATGATCTTGAGCAGGGCCTCGGCGATAGCCGTGATCTGCTGGAGCTGGCTGAAATGGAAGAGGATGAAGGCACCGTTGATGAAGTGCGCAAAGAGCTGGACAACATGCAGGCCGCACTCGAGAAGCTAGAGTTTCGGCGCATGTTTTCCGGTGATATGGATCAGAATAACGCCTACCTGGATATTCAGTCGGGTTCCGGGGGCACCGAAGCGCAGGATTGGGCCAATATTTTATTGCGCATGTACCTGCGCTGGGCAGAGAGCCACGGCTTTAAAGCCGATATCACCGAAATCTCCGCCGGTGAAGTGGCGGGCATCAAGTCGGCCACGGTACATGTGCAGGGTGACTACGCTTTTGGCTGGTTGAGGACTGAAACCGGCGTCCACCGTTTAGTGCGCAAGAGTCCGTTTGATTCCGGCGGCCGTCGGCATACCTCCTTTGCCTCGGTATTTTTATCGCCTGAAATTGACGACAGCTTCGAGGTGGAAATTAATCCCTCGGATCTGCGCGTCGATACCTACCGCTCTAGTGGTGCCGGTGGTCAGCACGTTAACACCACCGATTCAGCGGTGAGGATTACCCACGAACCGACCGGCATCGTCGTGGCCTGCCAAGGCCAGCGTAGCCAGCACGCGAACCGCGACTTTGCGATGAAGCAGTTGAAGGCGCGGTTGTGGGAACACGAAATGCAAAAGCGAAATGCCGCCAAGCAGGAGGCCGAAGACTCCAAGGCGGATATCGGTTGGGGCAGCCAGATTCGTTCTTACGTGCTTGACGATCAGCGCATCAAAGATTTGCGCACCAGCGTGCAGTCCAGCAATTGCGACAAAGTACTCGATGGTGATATTGACCAGTTTATTGTCGCGAGCTTGAAGCAAGGTTTGTAATTTTTTAGCGTTTGAACATGAATAGGGTGCCCCATGGCTAACCAAGACGCGTCTGAACAAAACGGTTCTGAACAGCAGGAAAACCACCTGATCGCCGAGCGCCGTGCCAAGCTGGCGTCTCGCCGCGAGAGTGCTGCTGCACAAGGTAAGAGTGCGTTTCCTAACGATTTTCGCCGCGATAGTTTAACCGTTGAGCTGCACAATATGTTGGGCGATAAAGAAAAAGCTGAGCTCGAGGCGTTGGATCACCACGCCTCGGTGGCTGGTCGCATCATGCGCCAACGCGGTCCGTTTATCGTCATTCAGGACGTAGCGGGGCAAATTCAGCTCTACGTCGACAAAAAAGGTCTGCCTGCGGACGTTCTTGATGACATAAAAAGCTGGGATATTGGCGATATCGTTGCTGCTCGAGGCCTCGTGCATAAGTCGGGTAAGGGCGACCTGTATGTGATGATGGTGGAGGCGCAACTACTGACCAAGAGCCTTCGCCCACTGCCGGATAAGTTCCACGGCCTGACCGACCAAGAGGCGCGCTACCGTCAGCGTTATGTTGACCTGATCATGAATCCTCAGTCGCGCAAGGTGTTTGAAACACGTGCCGCGGTGATCAGCTCCATGCGTCGCTTCTTTGAAGCCCGTGGTTTTATGGAAGTGGAAACACCGATGCTCCAGCCGATCCCTGGCGGTGCGGCGGCGCGGCCTTTCATCACCCACCACAATGCGCTGGATATTGATATGTACCTGCGTATTGCGCCCGAACTTTACCTCAAGCGGCTGGTGGTGGGGGGCTTTGAAAAAGTCTTCGAGATTAACCGTAACTTCCGCAACGAAGGGCTGTCGACGCGCCATAACCCTGAGTTCACCATGGTGGAGTTCTACTGGGCATATGCGGATTATCGCGATCTGCTCGACATGACCGAAGCCATGCTGCGAACAGCGGCAGAAGAAGTGCTGGGCAGCACAGTGCTTGAGTATCAGGGGGCAAGCTACGATTTCGGGCAGCCGTTTGCACGCCTGACCCTGCGTCAGGCGATTCTTGATCACGGCGACAGCATTACTGACAGTGACTTAGACTCACTCGATGCCGCGCGAATCACGGCTGAAAAGCTGGGTATCAAGGTGAAAGAGAGCTGGGGACTTGGCAAAGTTCAAACCGAGATCTTTGAAGAGGTTGCCGAGCATAAGCTTGATCAACCGACCTTTATCACCGAATACCCGGCGGAGGTCAGTCCGCTAGCGCGACGTAACGACACTAACTCCTTTGTCACAGATCGCTTTGAGTTCTTTGTCGGTGGTCGTGAAATCGCCAACGGCTTCTCCGAGCTGAACGACGCCGAAGATCAAGCAGAGCGTTTCCGCGCTCAGTCGGCAGAAAAAGACGCCGGTGACCTGGAGGCGATGTATTACGATGCCGACTACGTGCGCGCTCTTGAGTATGGCATGCCCCCCACCGCCGGTGAGGGGATTGGTATTGATCGGCTGGTAATGCTGTTTACCGATAGCCCCTCGATTCGCGATGTACTGCTGTTTCCTGCGATGCGTCCGGAAGTGGACTAATCTTACGATAGCTAACGGATAGCGACTGAAAAGTTGGTAAGGGCGCGTTATAGCGCCCATAATGGTCAACGTTTCGACGGCGAGGAGAATCCCATGAAACTGCTTAACCGCTCCGCACTGAGCGTCAGGCCGACCCAGCCCTTTGTGGACTGGATCAACGCGCTGGAACCCACCATGGGAGACGACGACCTGACACTGGACGACGTCGAACGTGAAAGTACCATTTACCTGATTCCAGAGATGGATACCCCAGAGGCGCTGGAAACGTTTGTGCGCGACCGTTACGTGGAAATCCTTGAAACGGAGCTGCGTGCCTGGGAAGAGGATGAGCGGCAGTGGCCCGATAAGCTCGACTGGACGCTGTTTCAAACGTTTGTGCGCGTCGAACACAGCTATTTAGCTATCGATTTAGACGATGAAACCGCCCTGGAAATTTCAGAGGTCGATGATGCGCTACTGTTAGATAATGAGCAGGAGTAACGAGCGATAATAGGAGCGCCCCATGATCCTCCTCGCTCGTGCATCAAAGCATGTTAGGTAACATGCTGTGTTAAAAGTATCGTGAAACCGGCTTAGGCCGGTTTCACTGTTTTAGTAAATTTGTTTTTGCCGTTTCGTTTAGGAACATCTCCTCATGCGTCTGTTTGAAACCCGTCCTGGCGACGATGGTTTGCCGGGGGCCGAGCGTGCCTTGGCTGTGCTTGCGTTGGTAACCGGTACGTTAATGGCGGTGGTCGACACCACCATGATTAATCTGGCGCTTCCCACGATCGCAGCTGATTTAGGGGTGTCGGCCTCGCGAGCGGTGTGGATTACCAATCTGTTTCAGGTGGTTTGTGCGGCCTTTTTACTTGTCTTTGCAGGCCTCAGTGAGCTGATCACTCGACGCCGGCTTTACCTTTTTGGACTCACCACCTTTGTTGTCGCCGCGTTAGGTGCTGCGCTGTCGCGTAATTTGGAAACGTTGCTGGTGTTTCGCGCTTTCCAGGGGCTGGGCGCCGCCGCGACGCTCTCGATCGGGCCTTCGCTTTATAGGGCTATATTTCCCTCACGCCTATTAGGCAGTGCGCTTGGCCTAAGTGCGCTGGTGGTGGCCGGTGGCTACGCGGCGGGGCCAACGCTCAGTGGCGTTATTCTCTCGTTTGCTGACTGGCCCTGGCTGTTTGCGCTCAACGTGCCGCTTGGTCTTTGCTCGCTGTGGCTAGCCCGGCGCGCCTTGCCCCGGGAGCAGCCGCGCCAGGGCAGTTTTGATGTGGCTGGTGCCGTGTTATCCATGCTAATGCTGGCCAGTTTCTTTATCGCCATGGACGCCGTCAGTCACGCTGCGCCGATCTGGCAAAGCGCTGGCTGGACAATGTTATCAGTGCTGGCCTGTGGCGGATTTATACATCGTCAGCGTCGTGCGCCATACCCGCTACTACCGCTGAGTGTGTTTGCCGAGCGGCGCTTCACGCTTGCCGTCTCTGCCTCTGGGTTAGCGTTTATTGGCCAAGGGCTGACCTTTGTGGCGTTGTCATTTTTTTATCAGGAGCAGATGGGGTTTACACCCCTGGAAACCGCTTGGCTTTTCACCCCCTGGCCACTAGCAATTATGGTTATTGGTCCGATCGCTGGACGGTTAGCTGATCGTATTAACCCTAGCGTGCTTTCGAGTACCGGGCTGGGGCTGTTAATCATCGGTCTGGTGGCGCTGGCGCTGGTTGATGAAACGACCGGAGTAGTAGGCAGCTTATGGCGTACGGCGCTCTGTGGTATCGGTTTTGGGCTTTTCCAGCCACCGAATAATCGCGAGATGATGGGCAGCTTGCCGCCAGAACGAAGTGCCAATGTGTCGGGGGTAATGAGCACTACTCGCACGGTGGGACAATCGTTTGGGGTGGCGTTGGTCGGTGCCGCGCTAGCGCTGGGTTGGTCGGTGCAGGTGACGCTCTGGCTAGGTGCATTGACCTCGCTGCTGGCTTTATTGGCCAGTGTGGCGCGTATGCCGTTGGCCAGGCGCGCCTTAAACGCTCGGCGGGCATCGTCGGCGGAGCAGTAAACGCGTACAATAAAATGGTTTGTGATCTCAAGGAGAACCCCATGACGCTGCAGACACAGATTGAGCAGAAGTTAGCGGCGCTAGCGCCCGACGTGCTGCAGGTTGAGAACGAAAGCCATATGCACAATGTGCCGGCTAATTCTGAAACGCACTTTAAAGTGACGCTCGTGAGCGATAGCTTTGACGGCCTGATGCCGGTCAAGCGCCATCAAAAGATATATGCACTATTGGCCGATGAGCTGTCAGGCCCGGTACATGCCTTGGCTATGCATCTCTATACGCCTACCGAGTGGCAAGCACGTGGCGGTGAGCGTCCGAACTCGCCCAACTGTCGCGGCGGCGGACAGTGACCCAGGAAGTTATTCGGCGTCACTATCTGGAAGCCATGGGTATTACCGCCTGGGCTTCTCGATATCAGTTGCCTAACGCAATGACGACAGAGGCTTGTGAGTGGGAAGAGTCTGTCGCTGCTCCGGTGCCACACCGAGAGCAGCTACAGGCATTGTTGGACGATGCCCCTCCGCCAAGGCGCGCGCCCTCTGAATCCTCGTCACCTGATGCCACCATTGCCTCTCCCTCAGCGGTGCGCGCGTTGCTGACGGAAACGCTGGGGCAGGAAGAGAAACGCCCGCAGCGTGCACCTAGTCCACAGCAACAGACAGCGACTAGCAGCACTGAGGCTGCACCCGGCACCCCCGCGAAGCCGCTTAAGTTTTCTCTCTCTAGTGTATGCCTTAATGGCCGCTGGCTTGTCATGCAGGCAGGAGAGATGAACGCACTTGAGCAGCAGTTGCTAATCAACCTGCTGCAGGCGGCAGGCATCCAGCAGGATGCTTTGCCGGAACCGACGCTCTTTAGGTGGCCGCCAATGGACAACGGCGTTGCTAGTGAGGATCCCTTGGATGAAGCGCGTGAAGGGCTAGCGGCGTTTATGGCTGGCAGCGCCGGTCGGCAAGGATGGACGCTGGAGCGGCTCCTCTGGTGGGGGGAGTTCGGAGCTGAGCCAGCGCCGCTTGATCGTATCCTCAACATCGCCGATGGGCACAGCCAAACACTATCGTTACCGGTCTGGCAGGGACCTTCGCTCGCGTCGTTGCTTGACGGCACACAGAGCAAACGCGATCTCTGGCCAGCGCTGCAGGCATTGGGCCAGCAGTGGTTGGCGGGTGGGCAAGTAACTGATGATCACAGAACTTAACGTTGAACACTTGGCGCCGTTAACGTCGCTTGAGCAACAGTCGCACAGTGGCACCTCGGCCTCGCAACTGCTTGAAGCATTGGGCAGTCTAGACGCCAGCGTCTTGGGTTATTGGCAGGCGGAATGTCTGCTGGGGTATGCCATCGTTGCGCGACTGCCGTTTGAAGCCGAGCTACAGGCGATAGGCGTATTGCCCGAATGCCGTCGCCGTGGCGCTGGGCAGGCGCTGATAAACGCCGTAGTGGAAACAGCGCAGGCTTGGCAGAGCGAACGTTTGCTGCTGGAAGTACGCGTCAGTAACCACGCCGCCATTAAGCTCTATCGTCGCAGTGGCTTTAACGAAGATGGCTATCGTAAAGGCTACTACCCGGCTCAGGGCTTCTATCAGGCTCAAGGCTGCTCGACGGCACCCAGTGCCGCCAAGCGTGAAGATGCGTTGCTAATGTCGAGGTGCTTTAAGGTTAGTGACGAGACATCAGTAACGTAACGCCCATTACGACGTGCTGGAAGGCTCAAGCGACTCGAATTTGCTCAGTAGGCTATTAAGACGACGCTCCCACTCTTCCCTTTCTTCTTTCAGCTTGGCGTTTTCACCACGCAGCTCTTCATTTTCCAGTTTCATCATTTCCAGCGCGTCAACGGTATCGGTGACTTTCTGTTCAAGCTGATTAAATAGTTCCAGGCTCATGCATGTGCCTCCTAAGAGTAAAATCGATAACCAAAATAAGTGCCAAAACAAGCAAATCGCCTGCTATTAGTGACGATTGAGGCGAGCGTAACGCCACCATCGCGAACCAGCAAGCGCTGTTTACGGCGATTGGCGTTGATAAAGCCGAGCGGTGCTTTCGCCCGCCTGTGTTTCGCGGTGTAATTGCCAGTTTGAAGGCACATCAGGTGTCAGCGATGCCTCGGTTTCGAGGTAGATCATTGCCTCGTTAGCTAGCCAACCATCGCTTTCCAGTGTCGAGCAGCAGGACGCGGCCAGCTGCTGGTGAAAGGGCGGATCGAGGAATACCAGCCCGTAAGGCGTTGCGGGTCGCGTCAGGTAAGTGTGAACATCATTAACATGTACCGCACTTGAAGTAATATTAAGTGACGCTAGATTCGTCGATAACTGCGCTGCCACACGCGGGTCGCGCTCAACAAAATCGACGTTGGTGGCGCCACGGGATATCGCTTCAATACCAAGCGCGCCAGTGCCTGCGAACAGATCCAGCACCTGTTGGCCGTATAGATGATGCCCCAGCCAGTTAAACAGCGTTTCACGCACTCGGTCGGGCGTCGGACGTAGGCCGGGGCTGTCTAGCACAGGCAATTGTCGACGACGGAAGTCACCTCCGATAATGCGTACGTTACTAATAGATTTGCCTACCCGCTGAGCAGGTGTGCGCCGGGATGAGGATGATCGGGAGGAGCGTTGTCTTGTCATGCTAAGGATTGTAGCGGGCTGTTTGTCCAAAGTCTTGGTTGGCGGTGGTAGGATGGTCACAATGTTCACCTTTTTAGTTGGATGCCCCCATGTTTAGTTTCTTGAAACGTAAAAAAAAGCACGATTCTCAGCAAAAGCCACAAGATCAGCGGGATCCTAGTGATGTATCTAGCCCCACGGAAGAGGCGCCCACCGCTGAGCCCGAGCCCGTTCAGCCCGAGCCCGTTAAGCCAGAAGTAGAGCCCGAGCCTGCTAAACCTGAAGTGGAGCCTGAGCCCGCTAAGCCAGAAGTAGAGCCCGAGCCTGCTAAGCCAGAAGTAGAACCCGAGCCTACTAAGCCCGAAGTGGAGCCCGAGCCCGTTAAGCCAGAAGTAGAGCCTGAGCCTGCTAAACCTGAAGTGGAGCCTGAGCCTACTGAGCCTGAAGTGGAGCCTGAGCCTACTGAGCCTGAAGTGGAGCCCGAGCCTACTGAGCCCGAAGTAGAGCCTGAACCCGCTAAGCCTGAGGTAGAGCCCGAGCCTGTAAAACCTCAAGAGAAGCCAGTCGCCGAAAAGGGTGAGCAGAAAGGCTGGTTTGCGCGTATTAAATCGGGCCTGGGAAAAACCCGTGCCAACTTGACCGATGGCATTGCCGATCTGTTTTTGGGGAAAAAGCAGATTGATGACGAGCTATTGGAAGATCTCGAAACGCAGCTACTAATGGCTGATGTGGGGATCGATGCAACCACGGAGATTATCGGGCGTCTGGAGGCCCGTGTGTCGCGTAAAGAGCTCAATAACCCCGACGCGCTCTATCGTGGTTTGCAGGAAGAGCTGACGGGCATGCTAGCGCCAGTTGCTACGCCACTCAGCCTCGAAAAAGAGAGCGATGGCCCCTTCGTCATTTTAGTCGTGGGCGTCAATGGTGTGGGCAAAACCACCACTATTGGCAAGCTCGCCCAGCGTTTTCAGCGCGAAGGCAAAAGCGTCATGCTAGCGGCCGGGGATACCTTTCGTGCCGCCGCGGTAGAGCAGCTCAAAGTATGGGGCGAGCGTAATCGTGTTCCGGTGATTGCTCAGCATACCGGCGCCGATAGTGCCTCGGTTATTTATGATGCGGTCGCGGCTGCCAAAGCCCGGGGCGTGGATATATTGATCGCCGACACCGCCGGTCGGCTGCATAATAAAAGCCACTTGATGGAAGAGCTTAAGAAAGTCCATCGTGTGATGAAAAAGCTCGACGATACCGCCCCTCACGAAGTGATGCTGGTGCTGGATGCAGGTACCGGGCAAAACGCGATTTCTCAAGCCAGTACCTTCAATGAAGCGGTGCCTGTTAGCGGTATTACCTTAACCAAGCTGGATGGCACGGCCAAAGGCGGTATTATTTTTGCGCTAGCCAAACAGCTGGAAACGCCCATCCGGTTTATTGGGGTGGGAGAGGGAATCGACGACCTACGTCCTTTCAACGCCAATGATTTTGTACACGCGCTATTTGACCGCCAAGGGGATGAGCCGAGCGCATGATCGCTTTTGAGCATGTAGGCAAGCGCTACGGAGGTCGCTTTGAGGCGCTAGCGCATCTCAATTTTCGTGTCGCCAGGGGCGAGATGGTATTTCTTACCGGCCATTCCGGGGCGGGGAAAAGCTCACTCCTGCGCTTGATTATGCGCCTTGAAAAGCCCAGCCGCGGTCGAGTCGTCGTGGCCGGCCATGATATTGCCCAGCTACATGCCAGTCAGGTGCCGTTTTATCGTCGCCAAATCGGCGTTGTCTTTCAGGATCATCAACTGCTCTTTGATCGCAGCATTTTTCATAATGTCTCACTGCCGCTGGAAATTCAGGGGGTGGAACCGCGTGAAGCCGCTCGCCGCGTGCGTGCGGCGTTAGACAAGGTAGGTCTTTTACATCGTGAGAAAGCATTGCCAATAGAGCTATCCGGCGGCGAACAACAACGGGTGGGCATCGCTAGAGCGGTGGTCAATAAACCCGCTCTGCTGCTTGCGGATGAGCCAACGGGTAACTTAGACCCGCAGCTTTCTGCCGATATCATGGCGCTGTTTGAAGATTTTAATCGCATTGGTACCACGGTGATGATTGCCAGTCACGATTTGGCACTGATTGCCCGATTGCGCCACCGTATCCTGCGCTTAAGCGATGGTCGTCTGGTGGCCGACGAGGGGGCGGTATGAGAACCTCAGTGACGCCCAAACGTCGCCAAGGGGCCGCGTTAAAGACGCCCCACAAGGCTCCCAAAAAAAGTCTCAAACGGGCCGCGGACGACGCCGCTCCCCGGGGAGCAAAGTCGCAGCAAACGCTATTTTCCAGCCGCCTGAGGGCCTGGGGGCGCCACCACCGCAGCATGGCATGGGATAGCTTTCAGCGGTTAGTGCGTTATCCGTTGGGCAATCTTCTGACGATGTTGGCGATTGCCATCGCGCTGGTGCTACCAGCTGCGCTGTGGCTGACCCTGGATAGTGCGCGGCTATTGGATGCCGAGCTGGATGAAAGCGCCACGCTAACGGTCTATCTGGCGTTGAGTACCGATGATGCCCAGGCGCGGCGTATCGAGGAGGCAATCAATGCTGAACAGAGCGTGCTGGACACGCAGTTGATTAGCGCTGACCAAGGAATGGCGACCTTTCAGCAGTCGCTTGGCCTTGAGGATGCACTGGCGGGCCTGGAGAGCAATCCACTGCCCATCAGTATTGTGGTTCGCCCCGAAAGCGTGGCTCCAGAGACGATGCAGCAACTGGCCGACTCGCTGGAAGCGTTGTCAGGTGTTGATGAGGTGCGCCTTGACTTGGCCTGGGTTGAGCGGCTCAGAAACCTGGCGGAGTTGGGGCGGCGAGTGGCGCTGGCACTGGCTGCGCTGTTTGGACTAGGGGTATTGCTGGTGGTCGGCAATACGATTCGCCTGGCAGTTGAAAGTCGCCGTCGCGAGATTGAAGTAGTGATGTTGATTGGCGCCACCCATGCCTTTGTCAGGCGGCCGTTTCTGTATAGTGGTGCTTGGTACGGGGTGGGCGGCGGTCTGCTGGCGCTTGGGTTACTTGGCCTGGGCAATCAGTGGCTGTCGATGCCGGTGGCCGCGCTGGCAGCGAGTTACGGTGCCAGCTTTTCATTACCTCAACTCGACGTGACAGGCTCTACAATTCTGCTATCTTGCAGTACACTATTAGGCTGGTTGGGCGCTTGGCTGGCAGTAACACGTCATCTTTCAAGTATTCGCCCACGATGAGGTTAGCGGGTGTTTAGCCATCAGGTTAAATTTACCCACCAGCACTGGCAGCATGTTGTGAGCGCAAGGCAGTGTAAACAATGTGTTTTCGTGCGAACCTTATCCTTAGGATAAGGTCTATGCAGTAGGTTATTAACGTGCTACGTCAACCACGATGGGTTACAGGGGAGACCACCTGCACATGAGCACTAGTCTTCTACCGATGGGGCAGCTTTCACCAGGCGGCGATCTGGGCGGCTATATCCGCGCAGTGAATGGAATTTCGGTTTTAAGTGCCGATGAAGAGCGTGAGCTGGCGCACCGTCTTTACGATGAGGGCGATCTGGAAGCCGCACGGCGTTTGGTAATGTCGCATTTACGCTTTGTGGTACATATCGCACGCAGCTACTCAGGCTACGGATTACCTCAGGCGGATTTGATCCAAGAGGGAAACGTCGGCCTTATGAAGGCCGTCAAGCGTTTCGATCCGAACCAGGGCGTACGTCTGGTGTCGTTTGCCGTTCACTGGATCAAAGCGGAAATACACGAGTTTGTGCTGCGCAACTGGCGAATCGTTAAAATTGCCACGACCAAAGCCCAGCGTAAACTGTTCTTCAATTTACGCGGCGCCAAAAAGCGCCTGGCGTGGCTGAATAACGACGAAGTCGCGGCTATCGCCAAAGACCTCGACGTGAAACCCGAGGTGGTGCGCGATATGGAAGGGCGCCTTTCTTCGTACGATGCAGGCTTTGATGCCTCGCCGAGCGATGATGAAGAAAGCGTTTACCAAGCGCCTGTCCACTATCTTGACGATGCTGCTTCCGACCCAGCTACGCAGTTGGAGGATAGCAATTTCGAGGAAGACTCCACTCGCCGCTTACAGCTTGCCCTTGAGGGGCTGGATGAGCGGTCGCGGGATATCCTCCAGCGTCGTTGGTTGGCAGATAGTAAAGAGACGCTGCATGACTTGGCCGATGTGTATGGTGTCAGCGCCGAGCGCATTCGCCAGTTGGAAAAGAATGCCATGAAAAAACTACGCCAGAAGATGGGTGAGCCCATGGTGGCCTGACAGACACTGTCAGGCGCTTTTACCACACAAAAAGCCGGCCCTCTAAGAGGCGCCGGCTTTTTTATACCTGCTAGTTTTTTCAAGAGTCGCCTGTCGGTCCTCATATGCAATGTCTAGCCGTCCGCTAACGCTAACGTCATGATGTAGTCTGTATCGCAAATATCACCCATCTGGAAATTATGGGTGCCAGCGACCACGAAGCCTTGCGACTTATAAAATGCGATTGCTTGCTGGTTGTTTTCCCATACACCAAGCCACATAGATGATCTATTAAGTGTTTTAGCGATCTCTCTTGCCTTCTCGAAGAGAAGTTTACCAAACCCTTTTCCTTTGTATTCAAGAGCAAGATAGATTCTTTCTACCTCAAGTCCTGATTCGTCTTGCATTTCCGTTTGAGCATTTCCCCAATTTACCTTGAGATAGCCCGCGCATGTGCCCTCAATTTCCAATAGCCAAAACTGGGACTGGTCATGCTGTAGCTCGTTTTTGAGCTTATCGACCGAAAACGCCTCGTTTAAATACTGGTTCATTACCGATTGAGGATAGAAACTGGCGAATGTCTCACGATATGTTTTAAGCCCTATATTAATGAGTTCGGCTATATCCTCGACGGTTGCTTGTCTGGTCGTCGGTTGCATATATTCTCTTTTGAAATTAATAAACTTCGATAAACCATTTTGGCTTTATACGACCGAAATCAGTTCTCACATTATTTTTGAGAGAACGTTTTGAATCCAAGACCATGCTGGTTTTATCCTGACGAACGAAAACTACCCAGTGCCAGAAGGGTTGATAATTGATTTGTCGCCACTTAATGGCTAATAGTGATTTTTTAGGTAGGTGCTCCCATGACTCGAATGCTGATTCATCAGGTGATATCGAAATATTGAGAGCAGCAAGCAGCCTCCTGACCGACGTTGTTTCAGACCAAAGAGATTTATCGCTGGCTTGGATACCTAGGTTATTGGCCAGTAACTTGGAGTCGGCGTAAGAAATTCCTGCCAGTACAGCACTAGCGGCGATGCCACATCCTGTTGCTTCTTCCTGGATCACTGGTGCCAATGACGATTGCCCGTTTCCATATCCGAAGTCAATTGCATTAGTGACCATTTTCATGACCGATTCCAGGGAGGAGGCGTTGTTAGCGGGCTGTAAAGCGTTTGATAGGTAGCTTTAGAAGGATGGGTCAACATCCATGTCGACACCGGATCTTTAGTTAGGCAGGCTGCGCTGTTGCACGCAGTAAATGGGTGGAAAGCAGCGACCACTGATCTTCCCAGTGTTCAGTCGGTAGCCGCTTAAAATCACTACGCACATACTGTGAAATGCGTCCTTCCGCTTGGGCTGCCAGCAAGTTGGCCGCGGCAGAGGCAGGAATCGTTGGGCGCAGGCCTTCACGCAGCTCAGCTTCACGTAAGATCTGCTTTAGCTGCGTTTCCAGACGTTCAAAAAGTTGATTGACCCGTTGACGTAGTCGCGCGGTCTCGCCAGTAAGCACGTCGCCCCCCATGACACGAGCCAGCCCGGGATTTTTTTCGGCAAAGCCTAATAGTAGCGCCAGGATGGTGCCGCATCGGGTAGTCGCGTCGGGAACATCTTCTAAAATGCGCGTAATACGGGCAAAAATATTCTCTTCAATATAGTCGATCAGGCCCTCAAACATACGTGCTTTGCTGGGGAAGTGGCGATACAGCGCCGCTTCTGAAACCCCAACCTGACGGGCGAGAGCGGCGGTGGTAATGCGCTTGCCGCTGTCTTCCTCGAGCATTAACGCCAGTGCTTGAAGAATCTGGTCGCGGCGGTGAGGTTTACGATCTTCGCTCATAATGTGCCCTCCCTCGAGGTTAGCTCGCGTCCGTGATTAGGGTGCCCACCCCAGCATTGGTGAAAATTTCCAGCAATACTGCGTGGGGGACACGGCCATCAATGATGTGCGAGCTGTTCACACCGCCTTTCACGGCATCCAATGCACAGCGAATTTTAGGTAGCATGCCGCCATAAATAGTACCGTCTTCGATCAGGGCATCGACTTGGGAGGTGGTTAATCCAGTCAGGACCTCACCTTCGCCGTTCATTAAGCCGGCAACGTTGGTGAGTAGCATGAGTTTTTCGGCGTTAAGCGCTTCGGCAATTTTGCCTGCGACCAGGTCGGCGTTGATATTATAACTATGGCCTTCAGCATCGACGCCAATCGGGGCGATAACCGGAATAAAATCGCGGGCAGCGAGCATTTCAATAAGCTCGGTTGAGATCGACTCCACTTCACCGACATGACCAATGTCGATAATCTCGGGGACGGTCATTTCAGGGCTTTGGTGTTCGACTTTGAGCTGGCGGGCACGAATTTGCGCACCGTCTTTACCGGTCAAGCCAATCGCCTTGCCGCCGCTTTGGTTGATCAGGTTAACAATGCTTTTGTTGACCAAGCCACCCAGCACCATTTCCACCACATCCATGGTTTGCGAATCGGTCACCCGCATGCCGTTGACGAAGCGTGATTCGATATTGAGCTTTTTGAGCAGATCCCCAATCTGCGGTCCGCCGCCATGTACCACGACCGGGTTAATGCCGACTTCCTTCATTAACACGATGTCGCGGGCAAACGAGTCTATCAGGGTGCTTTCGGTCATGGCATTACCGCCGTATTTGACCACCACCGTTTTGCCGGAGAACTGCTGAATATAGGGGAGGGCTTCGGAAAGCACCTCCACAACGACCTGGGGGTCGCGACTGGCTGAACTCATGAGGTTGTCCCTTGCTAACGTTATTATGCCGTTTAATAGTGAAGGTCGTGCTTTCTAAGTGCGCACGATCCCTTAGCGCCTGGCTGCGTTAATCAGGGCAGCTCAAGGTCTGGCGCTACGCGCAGAAGCGCGCTGTCAAAAACTGATTTGATGCGTGTTAGGGCGGCTTGATCTTTACCTTCAAAGCGCATTACCAGGGCAGGGGTGGTGTTGGAGGCGCGACACAACCCCCAGCCATCCTGGTAATCAACGCGGATGCCATCCAGGGTAGTTTTAATACCTTCGCCGAAGTCTCCCTCACGAGCAAGCCTATCCACCAGAGAAAATTTGTTAGCGTCGGTAACCGCAATATTAATTTCTGGCGTACCAACGTCTTGGGGGAAGCGGTCAAAAAACGTATCCGCGTCATCGCGTTGTTGAGTGAGAATCTCCACCAGCCGAGCGGCGGCGTAAAGCCCGTCGTCAAACCCGTACCAGCGCTCTTGGAAAAACAGGTGTCCGCTCATCTCACCGCCAAGCTGCGCACCGGTCTCTTTCATGCGCGCTTTGATCAGCGAGTGCCCGGTACGCCACATCTCCGGCTCCCCGCCCGCCTCGCTGACCACCTTGACCAGGTTGCCGGTGCACTTGATATCAAAAATGACCTTGGCCCCGGGATTGCGAGCGAGCATGTCAGTGGCAAACACCATCAATAAGTGATCGGGGTAAATCAGCTTGCCTGCCGGTGATACGACACCCAGACGGTCACCATCGCCGTCAAAGGCAATGCCTATATCTGCGCCGGTTTCGCGTACCTTGCGCATCAAGTCCTGCATGTTTTCGGGCTTGCCAGGGTCGGGGTGATGATTAGGGAAGCTGCCATCAATCTCGGCGAAGAGCACCGTGGTGTCGACGCCCATACGTTCTAGCAGCTTGGGGCCTAGCTCTCCGGCAACCCCATTGCCGCAATCCACCACCGCCTTGATCGGTCGATGGATCTTAACGTCGCCAAGAATGCGTGCTAAATACGTGTCGCGAATATCGTGGTGAGTAATGCCGCCTTGGCCCGTTTCCAGGTTGCCAGACTGAATGCGATCGTACAGAGCAGTAATCGCGTCACCCGAAAGCGTTTCGCCGTTAATGACGATTTTAAAACCATTATAGTCAGGCGGATTATGGCTGCCGGTGACCATCACGCCTGACCGTGTGCCGGTTAACGTATGCGTCGCAAAATAAAGCACTGGGGTAGGCACCATGCCAATGTCGATAACGTCTCGACCGGCAGCGTTAAGGCCGCGTATCAACGCTGCCTGCAGGCGTTCACCTGACAGCCGGCCGTCGCGTGCCACGACAACGCTGGATTCACCGCGCGCAGCGGCCTCGGAACCCACCGCACGGCCGATCATTTCCACCGTTTCTTCTGTCAGGGTGTCGTCAACGATGCCACGAATATCGTAGGCGCGAAAAATCGATGCAGGTACCGTCTGTGCGTTCATAGGCATAGGGCTTCCCAGCTAAAAAGAGTTTCCTTTAAACCAGCTAAACAGCGTTTTCTGTCATAAGGGGATCTTGACCAGCGGGCCAATCACTACTGACTTCCGGTGCTGCCAAATCCGCCTCCGCCTCGTAATGAGTCTTCAAAAGCGTCCACGACCGTCAGCTCGGCTTGGACAACAGGCACAAGCACGTATTGGGCCAGACGATCGAAAGGGGCGAGCGTGAACGCGTCTTGGCCGCGGTTCCAGACCGAAATCATCAGTTCTCCCTGGTAATCCGAATCGATCAAACCGACTAAATTGCCCAGCACGATACCGTGTTTATGGCCCAAGCCCGAGCGCGGCAAAATCATTCCTGCAAGGCCGGGGTCTTCAATATAAATGGCAAGACCTGTGCGCACGAGCTGGCATTCGCCAGGGGCTAAGGTTAACGGTTCATCAAGCAGGGCGCGTAGATCCATACCCGCCGAGCCTTCGGTGGCATAGTGCGGTAACGAGCCAGGCAAATAGTCTTTCAGGCGCTCATCGAGCAATTTGCACTGTAGCTGGGGGCGGGCACTCATAGGGGATCTCCAGGGGCGTTCGTTGATGCTTCTCGAGGTGTTTTTGTCGCGAGTAGGGCGAGCGCTTGATCAATAATCGTCGCGGCCAGCTGGGTTTTGGGTTGGGCCGGCTCTGCTCGGCTCTCAACGCCCTGGGGGGTATGCCAGAGCAGCCAGGCGGCATTCTCATCGCTGCCAAAGCCCAGGCCCGCTTGGGAGACATCGTTGGCGACAATCATGTCTAGCCCTTTTCGCATGAGCTTGTCATGTGCGTAGCGCTCAACATCCTGGGTTTCGGCGGCAAAGCCGACCACCAGCGGTCGCTGATCGGCAGGCAAGGCGGCGACACTGGCGATGATGTCAGGGTTTTTGATCAGCGTTAGCGTAAGCGTGTCGCTATTTTCGCGTTTTTTAAGCTTGTGCTCGGCGGGGGCCGCCGCGCGATAGTCTGCGACGGCGGCGCAGCCGATAAACAGCGCCGCCGTGGGTGACAGCCGCTGGGCTTCTTGGTGCATCTGCTCGGCAGACTCAACGTCTATCCGCGTGACGCCGAGGGGAGTCGGTACGTTAACCGGCCCGCTGATCAGCGTCACGTTAGCGCCCGCGGCCACCGCTGCGGCCGCCAGCGCAAAGCCCATTTTTCCCGAGCTGTGGTTGGATAGGTAGCGAACGGGATCCAGTGGCTCGCGGGTAGGCCCCGCCGTAATCACCACATGAGGGCCGTTGAGCGCGGCATGAGCGGCGGTAAACAGCGTCATTACGGCGTTAAAAATCTCGTCAGGCTCGCTCATACGGCCAGGACCGACATCGCCACAGGCTTGATCTCCGGCGGCGGGACCGATGAGTTGCCAGCCATCTTGATGCAGTTGGGCGACGTTGCGTTGGGTGGCGGGGTGGCGCCACATCGCCTGGTTCATCGCCGGCGCCATCAGCTTGGGCGCCTCTGACGCCAGGCATAGCGTCGTGAGCAGATCATCTGCCATGCCGTGCACCAAACGAGCGATAAGATCGGCCGTGGCCGGAGCAATAAGCACTACGTCTGCCCAGCGGGCCAGCTCAATATGGCCCATGCCCGCTTCGGCTTCCGGATCAAGTAGCGATGTACGTACGGGCTCGCCGGAAAGCGCCTGTAGCGTGAGCGGGGTAATGAACGCCTGTGCTCCCTCGGTCATTACTACCCGTACGTCGCTACCCGCCTGCTTGAGCAGGCGCACAATCAGAGCGCTTTTATAGGCAGCGATGCCACCGCTGACGCCAAGGAGCACTCGTTTGCCCGCCAGCGTTGATGCGCTGAACGACGCACGTCCCGAGGCGTTCGGTGTCGTCGCTGTTGTTGAGGTAGCTGAGATAGTTGAGGTAAAAGCAGAGGCCATGTCCGAGATCCACATCCGCGTTCGTAAGGAGGCTTACCATACCACTGGCACCATCAATTTGGCATCTGAAGGGGAAACAAGGTTAAGCTAGGTATAATGAGACCGGCAGCGTGAGACGGCTCTTATACGGCTGGCCTTCAGCGCCAGAGTTGGGCAATGCGGGAAGGTGCGATGGGAATTAATCACTGGCCGGAAGGCGAGCGGCCTCGGGAAAAGCTATTACACTCGGGCGCCCAGTCGCTGTCAGATGCGGAGCTGTTGGCTATTTTTTTACGCGTCGGTGTACAGGGGCGCTCGGCGGTCGATCTGGCCCGAGACTTGCTCAGCCGCTTTGGGGGCTTGCGCCAACTGTTGGAGGCCGACCAGGTCAGCTTCTGCGCCGCCCACGGCCTGGGGAGCGCCAAATATGCCCAGCTTCAGGCGACGCTGGAGCTATCACGACGTCATCTGGCCAGTCAGTTGGCACGTGGCAATGCGCTCACCTCGCCTTCCTTGGTGCGTCATTATCTGAGCTCTCAACTACGCCATTTAGGGCATGAAGAGTTTGCGGTGCTTTTTTTGGATACACAGCACCGAATTATTCGCTATGAATCGCTGTTTCGCGGTACCCTAGACAGCGCATCTGTTTATCCCCGCGAAGTGGCAAAGCGCGCATTAGAACTTAGCGCTGGCGCCGTTATTCTGGCTCATAACCATCCATCGGGTGTGGCTGAGCCAAGCGATGCTGATCGACGCATTACAGAACGCCTAAAAGACGCGCTCGCCCTTTTCGATGTGCGCGTGTTGGATCACTTCGTGGTGGGGGATGGAGAAGTGGTTTCTTTTGCCGAGCGTGGCTGGCTATAAACAAAATCGAAGCGTCGAATACTTTGTCTTTATGTCTAAGTATGGTGAGCTAAGAGGCGCTTTTTTGCCCTTTTGGATCGGTTTTGCTTGCTGCAAGTCGAGTGCTCTGGTATAAAGTGCCACCTTTAAACTTGGGTTGAATAACGGATTTGGATAAAGCTTGGCGGTTAACGGCGCCGACACCTTCCCTGCTCCGGTTTGCCCGACAGTTTTGAACACTCAGGTTATTATATCCTGGCCAAGCAGTTGGAGGCTCTAATGTCCAAAGTATGTCAGGTTACCGGCAAGCGTCCGGTAACTGGTAACAACGTTTCACACTCCCAGCGTAAGACACGTCGTCGTTTCTTGCCGAACCTGCACACCCATCGTTTTTGGGTTGAGTCTGAAAACCGCTTCGTCAAGCTGCGCGTTTCCACTAAAGGAATGCGTATCATCGACAAGAAAGGTATCGAATCGGTTCTGGTGGCTATTCGTAAACGCGGCGACGCGATCTAAGCCAGCTTTTTGGGCCAACCCGTTGGGCCAATCATTTTGGGAGAGTTAAACCATGCGCGATAAAATCAAGTTGGTGTCTAGTGCCGGTACAGGTCACTTCTACACCACTGATAAGAACAAGCGGAACACCCCGGATAAATTCGAATTCAAGAAATTCGATCCGGTCGTCCGTAAGCACGTTATTTATAAGGAAGCCAAGATCAAGTAATCGCTTTTGCGATGATGATCGGCTTCTACTGCAGGCGAGAGCCTGTTCAAAAACCCGGCCCCAAGCCGGGTTTTTGCATGCATGGCTTCCTGCGATACAAGCGCTAAGTAGTCGCCTTCACCAGGCTGTCATTATAGGCCGTTAACATGCCCGAACTGCCCGAAGTTGAAACGACCCGCCGCGGAATTGCCCCCTATGTTGAGGGGCAGGAAGTGACCGAGGTGCTGGTGCGCCAGCCAAGGTTGCGCGTTCCCGTGCCTGACGACTTGGCGGAGCGGTTGGTGGGGGCACGCATCGGGGGCTTAACGCGGCGTGCTAAGTATCTGCAAATGCCTGTTCTGTCGGTGCCCACGTCCGGCATCGCCGACGCTACATTGCTGTGGCACCTTGGCATGTCGGGCAGTCTACGCATTGCCAAGGTGGGGGATCTGCCTAAAAAGCATGATCACGTCGATGTCGTCTTGGCCAGCGGCTATGTGTTGCGCTACCACGATCCGCGTCGGTTTGGGTTTGTCGATTGGCAGACCCAGGATGCCGCGCTGGATAAGCGTCTTGCCCACCTGGGCCCCGAGCCACTGTCGGATCAATTTAATGGCAAGTGGCTCTATACGCTCTCGCGACACAAGCGAGTGGCGGTCAAGCCGTTTTTAATGGATAACCAGGTGGTCGTGGGTGCCGGTAATATTTACGCCACGGAGGCCCTGTTCATGGCGGGTATCGATCCTCGACGAGCGGCAGGAAGGATTTCCCGTGCGCGTTATGACGCCTTGGCCCTGGCGGTTAAAGAGGTGCTTGCCGCCGCTATTACCCAAGGCGGCACCACGCTGCGTGATTTCGTTAGTGGTCAGGGTGAGCCTGGCTATTTCGCTCAGCGCTTGAATGTCTATGGCCGCCAGGGCCAGCCGTGTAGGCGCTGTGGCAGTGAGCTTCGCCGTATTACCCTTGGGCAGCGTGCCAGCGTGTTCTGCCCTGGTTGCCAGCGCTAATGGCGCTCTGTGACCGCCCCATTTTTGATATTGATTGCTTCGCCTACGTTTTTGGAGATTGCTGTGACCCAACGCCTGCGCCTGAATAAACATGCTGATCGTCGCCTTAAAGCGGGTCACCTCTGGATCTACTCTAACGAGGTCGATATCAAAGAAACACCACTGAAGAACTTTGCCGCAGGTGAAGCCGCATTGGTGGAGGCCTCTAATGGCAAGGTGATGGCCGTGGCGTATGTGAATCCCCACTCCTTGATTGCCGCTCGGGTAATGTCGCGTGATCCCGAAATGCGCTTGGACCGTTCGCTTTTCGTGCATCGCTTTAACCAGGCGCTGGCGCTGCGTCAGCGTCTTTATACACAGCCTTTTTACCGCTTGATTCACGGTGAAGGGGATCTATTGCCCGGCCTGGTCGTGGACCGCTTTGGCGATGTGCTGGTCGTTCAGCTGAATACAGCAGGCATGCAGGCGCTGGCCGACGAGATCGTCGATGCGCTTGAAAAGGTCATCAAACCTGAAGTGATCGTTTTCCGTAACGACACCGGTGGCCGCCGCCAGGAAGGGTTGGAGGCCCATGTTGAAGTGGTAAAAGGCACGCTGCCTGACGAAGTGATCCTGGAAGAGAACGGGGCGCGTTTCGTGGTGCCGGTACTCAATGGCCAGAAAACCGGTTGGTTCTTTGATCACCGCGTTAACCGCGAATGGCTCAATCGGCAGGTGGCCGGAAAGCGCGTGCTGGATGTCTTCAGCTACGTGGGTGGTTGGGGCGTGCAGGCGGCGGCTCACGGCGCCAAGGAAGTGTTGTGTGTGGATGCTTCGGGCGCGGCCTTGGAGCAGGTGGCGCGTAACGCTGAGTTGAATGGTGTTCAGGAGCACGTGGCCATAGGCGAGGGCGATGCCTTTGAGGCCTTGGCTGCGTTAAAAGCAGACGGCGAACAGTTCGATGTGATCGTGCTGGACCCGCCCGCGTTTATCAAAAAGCGTAAAGATATCCCCAATGGTGAGCGCGCCTATGCACGTCTAAACCGCGAAGCCATGCGTTTGCTGGGCCGTGATGGCCTGCTGCTGTCGGCGTCGTGCTCGATGCACCTGGCGCCCGAGCGGTTAATGGATGTGGTTCGTGGTGCGGTACGCCATCAGGATCGCCAGGGGCAGGTTATTTTCCAGGGCCATCAAGGGCCGGACCACCCGGTGCATCCGGCCATCCCTGAAACGTCTTACTTAAAAGCATTGGGCGTGCGCGTGTTCCGCGACTAGCCCTTAGCATTCCACGTCAAGGAGCCAAGGATGGAGTGGGTGTTGCCCGATCCCTTCGTGATCGATATCCATGTTGCCGATGAAGCGATAGACGCCTATCAACACGTCAACAACAGCGAATACCTACGCTGGGTTGAGCAGAGTAGCTGGGCGCACTCTGAAGCGCTGGGTCTGTCGCTTGACCGCTATCGGCAGCTCGATCGCGCGATGGTGGTTCACCGTCACGAACTGGATTATCTCGCGCCTGCTTTTGCCGGTGACGAACTTCAGTTGGCGACCTGGATAGTCGAATGCGACAGGCGTTTTAGTTTGACTCGCCGTTTCCAACTGGTGCGCGTCAACGACGCTAAGACACTGCTTTATGCCCGTACGCGGTTTGCCTGCGTGGCGCTCTCAACCGGGCGGCCCAAGCGCTTGCCTGACGAATACCAGCGCCTCTATGGTGATGCGGTGATTGAAGAGCCTAGCGCGCCCAGTAAAAAAGCGCTGTTCAACTGCGGCTGAGCAGCGTGAGCTTCCTGCCGCGGTGACAGCAGATCAGATTGAGCGCGCAAAGGCGGGCGATATCCACCGCCATATGTGACGGATGCGATAGCGTGGCAAGCGTTGGAATAGCGGCGCGCACCACTTTCTGCACCAGTTCCAGACTACAGCGGCTCGAAAGCAGCACCATGGCAGGCAGTCGCCCGGCGGCGAGGCCCTCGCCAATCAGCTTGTCGAGCGCACTGTGACGACCTATGTCGACACCGCTAGCAAGCCATTGCCCCTCGCTATCAAAGCCTAGCGCCATGTGCAGCCCAGGACGAGCCGCATCTTTAAGCATCGCCAATGCCTCCGCTAACTGTGCCGGTGCTGGTAGCGCCGCGGGAGGCAGGCGTAGCAGCCCCTCCATCATGTGTGCTTCTTCGGCGCTGCCGCAACGACCACAGCTTGAAGAGGCGGCGGTAACGCGGTGCCGCTCACCGGCCAAGCGCTCTATATGGTCGGGCACGGATAGCCGCACGCGTAAACCATGACGCAGTCGATCAGTGGTGATTGTCTCAACCTGATTTATCCGAGTAATAATACCTTCACCGAACGCAAAGCCCAGTGCCCAGTGATCGAGATCTTCAGGGGTGGCGAGCACCGACGCGTAAGCCGTGTCATTGAACGCGATGGTCACCGGTAGCTCATCGGGGCCGACTAATTGTTCGCTGGGAGTGCGCGAGGCATCCTCAAAATTCGGCATCGCCATGGCGGCAAGCTCTCCTAAACATCGTGGCGATCCTAAATATCGTGGCGATGGCATTAGTGTAGCGTGTTCGAGAAAACTATCACTAACCTGCCAGCCGCATGCTGGAAGCGCCAGGGCCGCTAAGGGAGCCCTCCGATATGGGGGGCCAAACAATAGTGTATTTCGTAAGCGGAACGGCCACCCTCTTTTATACGTGGATTTTTTCGTTAATAACCCACATTCACTAGATTTTTCTCCTAAAAAACGCCTTAACAGGCGTTTTTTTTGTTTTTTGTTGCCTTGCTGGTGGTGAGTGTCAACTGTGCTGTAATTTGCTTATCAAGCCTCATGACATCTTGGTATTAACATTTACTAAAAAGGGATACACCCATGCAAATCGCCGTCCCCAAAGAGATTAAAAATCACGAATATCGGGTTGCTTTGACGCCTACCGGTGCGCGGGAGCTAACCGGGCGTGGCCATCAGGTGAGCATTCAGGTCGGTGCAGGCGAGGGCGCGGGGTTTGCCGATGCGGATTACCAAGCCGCTGGCGCACAGCTAGAGACCGATGTGGAGGCGTTATGGCGCAACGCCGAACTAATCCTCAAGGTAAAAGAGCCGCAGCCCGAGGAAGTGGCGCGACTCACGGCACAGCATACGCTGTTCACCTACCTGCACCTCGCCGCCGAGGAGTCGCTTACCCGTGGGTTGATGGAAAGTGGCGCTACCTGTATTGCCTACGAGACGATCACCGAAGCCCGCGGTGGGTTGCCACTGCTGGCGCCGATGAGCACGGTCGCTGGGCGTATGGCTGTTCAGGCGGGCGCCCACAGTCTGGAAAAAGCGCAAGGGGGCGCGGGTGTGTTGTTGCCCGGCGTGCCGGGGGTGGCGCCAGGGAAGG
The DNA here is from genome assembly GCF_042429665.1 of Vreelandella sulfidaeris. GTDB lineage: Bacteria > Pseudomonadota > Gammaproteobacteria > Pseudomonadales > Halomonadaceae > Vreelandella. Next base: position 69,377 of record NZ_JBHMAC010000010.1, read on the forward strand.
TCACCGTGATCGGCGGTGGTGTGGTGGGCGAAAACGCCGCTCGTATGGCGCAGGGGTTAGGCGCTGAGGTGACCATTCTGGATAAATCGCTGGCACGGCTAGAAGTGCTGGATGATCGTTATCAAGGGCGCATCAAAACGGTGTATTCGACGACCGATGCATTGGAAACGGCCGTCCGTGAATCCGATATGATTATTGGTGCCGTGCTGGTGCCCGGCGCCGCTGCGCCTAAGTTGATCACTCGCCCCATGCTTGCCCACATGAAACCTGGCAGCGTGCTGGTGGATGTGGCCATCGACCAAGGCGGCTGCTTTGAAACCAGCAAGCCCACGACTCACGCCGAACCAACGTATATTGTCGATGGTGTCGTTCACTACTGTGTGGCGAATATGCCCGGCGCGGTCGCGCGTACCTCTACCCAGGGGCTGACCAATGCCACGCTGCCGTTTGTCATCGCGCTGGCGGATAAAGGCTGGCAGCAGGCACTGCGTGACGACCCGCACTTTTTGCCAGGCCTGAATGTGCACGCGGGTCAGGTGACGTATCAGGCGGTGGCGGAGGCCTTTGGTCTGCAGCACCATGACCCAGCGAGTGTTGTGAAGGTTTAAGATAATAGTATTTAGAGCAATAAGCGTGACGCGCAAGTAAAAAATACGCTTCACAGACGCTTCACGACTCTTGTTAATAATGCGGCGGAATATCATCCTCGGGGCGCTGGCCGTCCTGAGATTCGTTGGCTTGTAGGGCCTGATGTTGCTCGCGAAGCTGTTCGCGCATTAAGCCGCTCAACTGTTCAAGCTTTTCCAGGCGTCGCTCCTGTTGGATAACTGCTTGATCTAACGTGTCGAGCCAGTGCTCTTGATGGGCCAGGCGGCTTTCTATAGATTCAAAGCGTTGAGCTAGTTCAGAAGACGATAATTCGTAGGTCATGATAATATTGAAGCCTTATGTAGTAGTATGCCGGTGCTATTGGGAATGGGCCTGATAGTGCAGGTATTGTCCTTCGTCTGTTACCCATACAACAAGAGAGCTTTTTTTTTCTATGAACCCAAAAGTTGTGTTTCGCTGTTTCTTAATCAGTATATTACTGTCCGCCCCTACGCCACTGTTGCTGGCAGGGATCGTTCATTTAACCGATAGTGCCCTCGCCGAGCTTTGGATGGCCGAGTTGGCAATAAGTGGTGTTAGCAGTGTCTATATTGCGGTTGCCTTAGGTAGTTTTATTGTTCTTTGTATTGGCACATTAGCGTCAGCCGCTTTTGCGCCGTCGATCGTCGTGGCGTCTGATCGGGTGGCTCGTCCTAAACCTGCAGCGCGTCAGCCTCAAGCGGCTGCGCCATTGGAGGATGATGAAGATGAAGACATTATCGATCCCAATGATGGCCGCGAAGAGGGAGAAGTGAAGTGGTTCAATACCAATAAAGGCTATGGCTTTATTACCCGCGATAATGGTGAGGATGTATTTGTACATTTTCGCGCCATTCGAGGGCGTGGCCCGCGAATGTTGGCAGAAGGCCAGATTGTGCGGTACCACGTGATTAAAAATGAGCGTGGTCTACAGGCCGACGATGTCAGCATCATTGAGTAATTGAGCTAGTGGTAAGTAAGCGGCCCCGCTTTGGCGGGGCCGTTTTCGTTTAAGGTGGTCCGTTAACGGCCTGAGTCGGGCCACTCGATAGCGCCCTCTTTGCCACCCGGCAGCACCTGCCAGAAACGGTCAGGATCAGCGCCTGGGTGCCAGCCCCCCAAAGAGCAGCGAACTTCCGTTTGCAGGGCTTCCGCCGCGTGTTGCGCGCACTCCTGATCCGTCATCCACGGCGTGTGAGGGCTATCGAACCACAGACTTGCAAAACCATCCGCGGCTTTATCCACCAGCAAGATCGGTACGCAATCGCCCTGGTATTGACCGCGGGTTTTCCATTTGCCTTTGCCTGCGGGGCTAAGCGGCGGTGCTATCAGCGCGCTGTTGAGCCACTCATTGAGCGCCTCAAACGGCACGTTGGCCAGGTAGATTTCAATGTCGGGATACCGCTCCATCATATGTTGACCTCGTCAGAGATGAGCAACGCTTGCAGTGTCGCTTCATATATCCGACTTAAGTCATCCAGGTCGCTGGCGCGAACGCGCTCATTGACTTTATGGATGGTGTCGTTGAGTGGGCCTAGCTCGACTACTTGAGCCCCTAGGGTGGCGATAAAGCGGCCGTCCGAGGTGCCGCCGCTGGTCGAAAGCGCGGGTTTACGGCCCGTCACTGCTTCAACGCCTTTGATAGCCGCATTGACCAGCTCGCCCTCGGCGGTTAGAAACGGCTCACCGTTAAGTGTCCAGTCCACCTGATATTCCAGGCCGTGCTGGTCAAGAATGGCTTCCGTGCGCGCCTGTAGCTGGTGATGCGTCACTTCCGTAGAGAAGCGAAAATTAAACACCACTTCCACATCGCCAGGAATCACGTTAGTGGCACCGGTACCTGCGCGCAGGTTGGACACTTGAAAGCTGGTGGCCGGAAAAAACGCGTTACCCGCATCCCAGTGTTCATTGACCAGCGCATCCAGCGCCGGCATTGCCTGATGAATAGGGTTGCGAGCTAAATGCGGGTAAGCCACATGGCCTTGCACCCCTTTAATGTGCAGCGTGCCGCCGAGCGAACCGCGGCGGCCGTTCTTGATGACATCCCCTAGCCGCTCAGTGGACGATGGTTCGCCGACGATACAGTAGTCGAGACGTTCGTTGCGTTCACGAAGATGCTCCACTACTGCACGTGTGCCGTCCACGGCTGGGCCTTCTTCGTCGGAAGTGATCAGAAAAGCGATACGGCCATCGTGGTCGGGGTGGCGGGTGACAAAGCGTTCAACGGCGGTCAGCATGGAGGCGAGGCTGCCTTTCATGTCAGCGGCGCCGCGCCCGCATAGCATGCCGTCATCGTCGATGCAGGGTTCGAACGGTGGATACTGCCAGTTGGTATAGGGGCCGCTGGGCACCACGTCGGTATGCCCAGCGAAAGCGACCACCGGGCCATGATGACCGCGTACTGCCCAAAAGTTCTTCACATCCCCAAACGGCAGTTGCTCAATATGAAACCCGAGCGCCGTTAAGCGCTCAATTAAAAGCGCCTGGCAGCCTTCGTCGTCTGGCGTGACCGACGCCCTGTTGAGCAAGGCGAAGGCGAGCTTAAGCGTGGGCGACAGGGCTTCAGGCTCAGTTATGGGCATGTAGCGCCTCGTTCAGCTCCACGGCGCTCTTGTTGGTCAGGCACTCGACGCGCCCGCTTTGCGAGTTGCGGCGCAGCAGTAGGTCACTTTGCCCGGCAAGGTCGCGGCCGCTGACCGTCTCGACATCATTTTTCTGATCATCGAGCACGGTGATCTTGGTACCCGCGGTGACGTAGAGCCCTGCTTCCACGGTGCAGCGGTCGCCTAGAGGAATACCGATGCCCGCATTGGCGCCGATCAGGCAGCCTTCTCCCACTTTAATCACGATGTTGCCACCGCCGGAAAGCGTCCCCATGGTGGAGCAGCCACCGCCCAAATCCGAGCCTTTGCCGACCATGACGCCAGCTGCAATACGCCCTTCAATCATGCCAGGACCTTCAGAGCCCGCATTAAAGTTGACGAAGCCTTCGTGCATGACGGTAGTGCCTTCACCCAGGTAGGCGCCCAGGCGCACGCGGGCAGTGTCACCAATACGAATGCCGCTAGGCACCACGTAGTCGGTCATTTTGGGGAACTTGTCGACACAGTCTACTGACAGGGCGCGTCCGGCCATGCGTGCTTTCAAGCGACGCGTGGGCAGCTCTTCAACATCGATAGCACCTTCGTTGGTCCAGGCGATGTTGCGCAGCAGGCCAAACATGCCGGTGAGATCAAGCCCATGAGGCTTCACTAAGCGGTGCGATAGCAGGTGCAGTTTCAAGTACACTTCAGGCACAGTCTGTGGCGCTTGGTCCGTGTCTAGGAACATCGCCACCAGAGGGCGCTGGCTAGCGGAGAGTGCTTCTGCAAGTTCTGCTTGATCCGTGTGCCCAGCGTCCTCTAATGCTTTTGCCAGGCGCGTGCAGTCTTGCGGCAAAAAGCTGATCGCGGCGTTGCCTTTGGGGGCGTCCAGCGCTTGTTGAGCGGCCTCTACCAAACTGGCTGGTGGGTTAAGCAACGGTGCCGGATAGTAAATTTCCAACCAATTGCCCTGGGTGTTTTGGGTGCCGATTCCAAGCGCAAAACTCAACATAACGATAATCCTGTGGTGATTTTAAAAGTGAAAAAAGGCATGAGCGGGCAGATAGCTAGCCGCTCAAATGATCGTAATCGCCGGCGCGGTAACCCACTATCAGGGTGGTGTCGTCCACTTCCAGCAAGGGTCGCTTCAGCAGCGTGGGATGCTTGATCAATAGCTGGCGTGCAGACGTATCGAAAGCGTCTTTCTCCTCTTGGGAGAGGTCGCGCCACGTTTTACTGCGCTTGTTGACAGCATCGACAAGCGGTACGCGCTCCAGAATATGTTCCAACAGACCCGCCGAAAGCCCATCTTTTCGCAGGTCGTGCGTGTTGAAAGGGAGGCCTTTTGCTTCCAGTGCTTTGCGCGCCTTGCGACACGTGTCACAGCTGTTAATGATATAGAGAGTGAGCATACGACCTCCGTTTGAAGAGTGATTATGTCGCGCGCAGGCGGTCGTCACCAGTGAGGTATGACGACCGACCGTACCTATACCGGTTAGCCGCGCTCAATCAGTTGGCGAATACGCTGAGCGGCTTCCAGCGTCGGGGCGAGCTCGGCTACCAGCGCTAACCGTAAGCGACCTGCACCAGGATTCACGCCATTTTCCCCTGGGCGTCCCATTAAGCTGCCGGGCAACACACTGACGTGTTGCTCGCAAAAAAGACGTTGGGTAAAGGCGATATCGTCGCCCTCCGGTACCGCTGGCCATAAATAAAAACTGGCTTGGGGCGTGGGGAAATCCATCACGGGAGCGAGTACCTCGGTGACCGCGCTGAATTTTTCACGATAGGCGTCGCGGTTGGCGCGTACATGGTGTTCATCCTGCCAGGCAGCGATAGACGCGTGCTGCACGGGTAGCGACATCGCACACCCGTGGTAAGTGCGATAGCGCTTAAACGGTGCCAGCAGGGTCGCGTCGCCCGCCACAAAACCTGAGCGCAGCCCAGGCAGGTTAGAGCGCTTGGAGAGTGAGTGAAACACCACGCAACGGCGGTAATCATCGCGGCCCAGCTCCGCGCACGCTTGTAGCAGGCCGGACGGCGGGGTGTGCTCATCGAGATAAAGCTCGGAGTAGCACTCATCGGAGGCGATAATAAAATCGTGCTCGTCAGCCAGCGCAATCAGCTGTTTGAACTCATCAAGCGGCGTGACCGCACCGGTTGGGTTGCCCGGCGAGCAGATAAACACGATTTGCACATCGCGCCAGGTATCCGCGCTCACCGCTGAAAAATCGGGACGGAAGTCAGTCTCGGCGGTACAGTCAAGATATAGCGGTTGACCGCCTGCCAGTAGCGTCGCACCTTCATAAATCTGATAAAACGGATTGGGTACGGCGACGTTGGCGGGACGGGTGCGATCCAGTGCTGCCTGTACAAAGGCAAAGATTGCCTCCCGCGTACCGTTAACGGGAACCACGTGCTGTTCGCTGTCGAGTTCGCGAACCGAAAAGCGCTGCGTTGCCCAGCGGGTAATGGCTTGACGGAGCGCCGGAAGGCCGTTGGTAGCCGGATAGCGGGCCATTTCCAGCTGATGCGCCACCAGCGCGTCAAGTGCCCCGGAGTAAGGCGGGTGTTGCGGTTCGCCAATGGTGAGCGGAATATGAGCTATCCCGGTTGGCGGTGTCAGCTCTGCCTTCAGCGCGGCCAGTTTTTCAAACGGGTAAGGATGCAGGGCGTCAAGGTCGGCGTTCATGAAGTATCCGTTGATAGCTGGCAGGCGTAAACCGCCGATTATAGGCAAGCCGCGGTGTAGGCTCAAACCTAACCGGGCTTGCGAACAAGCTTAAACTCCCAAAACCTCAATCAACCGCTCTCGCAGTTGCTGCTGACGTTCAGGGTCGGTCAGTGGCTCGCCTGCCTTGGTGGTGATGAAAAAGACGTCCTCAACCCGCTCGCCAAGGGTGGCAATTTTGGCCGCTGAAAGCGCGATATCCTGCTCCATGAAAATACGCCCCACCCGTGCGAGTAAGCCGGGGCGGTCGGGGGCTGTGAGTTCCAGTAGCGTGCGCTCATTGGCCGGGTCCTGCTCGATAATTACTTCCGTCGGCACTTTGAAATGCTTGAGCTGCCGTGGCGTATGACGCGTCACGATAGTGGGGTAATCGTCGGGATCATCAAGCTCTTCCACCAAGTGCTGGCGCATTTCTTCGATATGGGCCGGATCACGGATAGGTTGGCCGTGATTATCAAGGACAATGAAGGTATTCAGTGTCCAGTTATTGTGGGAGGTGGCGATGCGTGCGTCGTGGATCGAAAGGCCTAGCTGCTCCATGGCGGCGGCCGTCGCCGCGAACAGGTCATCCACCGAACGAGTATGGATAAATACTTTAGTGCCGCCTTCGGCCATGTCAGCAGTCGGTGCGCTAATCAACACCAGCGGCAGCGGCGACTGGTTATGATTGAGGATGCCCTGGGTTTGCCAGACAATTTCGCTGGGCGCGTACTGGAGAAAGTAGTCCTCGCCAAGCGACTCCCATAGCTGGTCGATTTGGGATCGCTGGATACCGATGGTCTGCAGCAGTGAGCGGGCCTCGGTGCGTGTTTCGAGCACCCAGTCGTCACGGTCGGGCGGGTTGTTCAAACCGCGGCGTAGGGCGCGTTTGGTTTCCGCGTGAAGTTGGCGCAACAGTGAGGCACGCCAGCCGTTCCACAGCGTTGGGTTGGTGGCGTTGATATCGGCCACGGTGAGTACGTATAAGTAGTCTAGGCGAGTCTCGTTTCTGACCACCAAGGCAAAGTCGCGAATGACGTCAGGGTCGCTGATGTCGCGCTTTTGGGCGGTCATTGACATCAGTAAGTGGTATTCAACCAGCCAACTGACCAGATTCGTGTCGTGAGTCGACACGTGGTGACGGCGACAGAACTGCTCAACGTCTCGCGCGCCAATTTCTGAGTGATCGCCACCGCGGCCCTTGCCGATATCGTGAAACAGCCCCGCTATCCACAGTAAGTCCAGCTTGGGAAGCTGCTGCATGAGTGCCGCCGCGACGGGAAAGTCGCCTTTCGACTCCGGTTTACGAAAGCCGTGGAGGAATTTGAGCAAACGAAGCGTGTGGGCATCGACGGTATAGATATGAAACAGGTCGTGCTGCATCAGCCCCACGGCGCGGCCAAATTCGGGTAGGTATTTGCCAAGAATGCCGTAACGATTCATACGTCGTAGTTGGCGTGGCACGTTGCCCGGTGCGCGCATAATGGCCATGAATAGCCGCTGATGGCGAGGGTCGTCGCGGTAGTGGTCGTCAATTTGGTGGCGATGGTCACGAATAAGGCGGATCGTATCGGCACGCACCCCTTCGATATCAGGATGCTTGGCCATCAGCAAAAAGAGTTCCAGCATGGCGGCGGGCCGCTCACGGAAAAGCGTGCGCGAGCGAGCCTGAATATAGCCACCTTTGGTCTCAAAGCGCTCATTGAGCTTAATGGTTTCCAGTGCCTCTTTGCCGCGCAGGATCACTTCATCAAAGTGCTGTAGCAGCATGTCGTTCAGCCCGGCGAGGGCGGTGACGTGCCGATAGTAACGCTTCATGAACTGCTCAACGGCCAAGTGCTCGGGCGTGTCGCGAAAACCAAACATCTCGGCAATCGTGCGCTGATGGTCAAACAGCAGGCGATCTTCGGCGCGGTCGGTCAGCATGTGCAGGGCATAGCGGACCTGCCATAAAAACGCCTGTCCTTGGCTCAGAATGCGCAGTTCAGCGTCGTTCATAAAGCCATTGGCGACAATGTCGGCATACTGTTCGGTGCCAAAGTGACGCTTGGCGACCCAGCCAATCATCTGAATATCGCGCAGCCCGCCAGGGGAGCTTTTGAGATTGGGCTCCAGGTGGTACTCCGAATTGTTGTAGCGGTAGTGGCGAGTGATTTGCTCTTGCCACTTGGCTTCAAAAAAACGGTTGGCGGGCCAAATATGTTCAGCGCTCAGACGTTCGCGCATCGCTTCGCGCAGCGGCTCGGGGCCTGCTATCAGACGCGATTCCAGCAGGTTGGTGATGACCGTTACGTCCGCTTCGGCTTCGCGTTCACAGTCGTTGAGCGAGCGCACGCTGTGGCCGATCTCCAGGCCAATATCCCATAAGAACGTGATAAACGCGGTGAGCGGCTCGCGGTAGGCCGTGTCGTCGTCCTGTTCAAGCAGCAGCAGCAGGTCTATATCCGAGTGCGGGTGCAGTTCACCTCGCCCATAGCCCCCTACCGCCACCAGCGCAATGCCGTCATCGGGCCAGGCATGCTGCGCCCAGGCGATCGCCAGTAGCTGATCTAAATACCAGGCGCGGCCACGTACTAAATCACGAATATCCGCGCCCGCGCGAAACTGCTCGTCCAGGCGCGACTGGAGCTCACGCAACGCCGCTTTGAACGGAGCAACCGGCGAGCGCGAACCCGCCAGTTCGGTCCGGAAAAGGTCTAAATCATACAGCGAAGTGTCCGGTTCGAACCGGTAATGGTGGAGGAGCATCAGTTGGCTAGGAAACCAAAGTCTTCATCGCTGCGCGCGGTCAGTACTTCAACCCCGGTCTCGGTCACTAGCAGGGTGTGTTCCCACTGAGCAGACAGGCTCTTGTCTTTGGTGACGGCGGTCCAGCCATCGCGGAGTACCTTGGTTCTGTAGCTGCCAACGTTAATCATCGGTTCAATGGTGAAGCACATGCCTGCTTTCAGCGCGATATCGGCTTCCGGAGCGTACCCGTCGTAGTGCAGGAACTGCGGCTCTTCGTGGAAGTCGGCTCCGATGCCATGACCGCAAAAGTCGCGCACGACCGAATAGCCATGTGCTTCCGCATGTTGCTGAATCACTCGCGCCAGCTCTGAAAGACGAACGCCGGGTTTGACCAGTGCAATACTTTTATAAAGGCATTCCTGCGTAACCCGGCATAGGCGCTCACCTTGAATGGTTTCGCCTACGATAAACATCATACTAGAGTCGCCATGATAACCCTCTGGCGTCTTAACCGTGACATCCAGATTCATGATGTCGCCGTTTTTAAGCTTTTTATTGAAATCCGGGAAGCCATGGCAGACCACATGGTTCAGGGAAATGCAGGTGGCGTGGGTATAGCCATGGTAGTTGAGCGGGGCAGGAGTGGAGCCCAGTTCATTGACAATATATTCATGACACAGCCGGTCGATCTCACCGGTGCTGACGCCCGCTTGTATATGGGGGGTGATCATTTCAAATACACTGACGGCTTGGCGCCCGGCTTCACGCATTTTCTCGATTTCTGAAGGTGTCTTGATAGGAACGTTCATGAATTCTCGATCTGGGTTCAGGCTAAAAGTAAGCGGCAAATAAAGATCGTAACACGGGCTGCGACTTCATCTTGGAAAGGATCTATGGTATAAAGCCGCGCGCTTTCCTGCAATCGTGATTCCGAGCTTCTTGGCGAGGAGGTACGCAGTAGGGCAGGGCGATGAATGCGTCGTGTGCTCGTTAATGGGTGCGCTTCGTGCGAAATCAAGACAAACATCAAGCCTTAAAAACACACATGCACCGGCACATGGTCCCGGGTGCCGCTGGCAGCGTTAAGCGCGGTCAACGGTCGGATCCATGGGGTGCGTGGAGGCCTAACCCGAGTTTTCAGGAGTTTTACCATGGCTCACGTTAATATGCGTGACCTGCTTAAAGCAGGTGCTCACTTCGGTCACCAGACCAAGTACTGGAACCCGAAGATGAGCAAATTTATCTTCGGCGCGCGCAACAAGATTCACATCATCAACCTCGAGCACACGTTGCCGGCGCTGAACGAAGCGATCGACGTGGTCGAGAAGATGGCGGCATCCAACAACAAGATTTTGTTTGTTGGCACCAAGCGCAGCGCTAGCAAGGTAATCAAAGAAGAAGCGAACCGTGCCGGTCAGCCGTTCGTCAACCACCGCTGGTTGGGCGGCATGTTGACTAACTTCAAGACCATTCGTCAGTCCATTAAGCGTCTGCGCGATCTTGAAACCATGCGCGAAGACGGCACGTTCGAGAAGTTGACCAAGAAAGAAGTCTTGATGGCGACTCGCGAACAGGACAAGCTGGAACGCTCTATCGGTGGTATCAAGAACATGGGCGGCCTGCCGGACGCACTGTTCGTTATCGACGTTGACCACGAGCGCATCGCGATCAACGAAGCCAACAAGCTGGGTATCCCGGTTATCGGTGTGGTGGATACTAACTCCAACCCCGATGGCGTTGATTACGTTATCCCCGGTAACGATGACTCTATCCGCGCTATCCAGATCTACGTTAAAGCGATTGCGGATGCGTGTGGTCGTGCCAAAGAAGGTAGTGCTGAAGAGTTCGTTGAAGTGACCGAAGAGGCCGCTGCAGCTGAAGACAACACTGCCGCCGAGTAATCGCAGCAGTGGGTGCGGTAAGCAGGTATGCCGCATCGTAATAAAAGGGGGCTATGCCCCCTTTTTCCCACTACCGATGACACATCGGGGTGGGCAGAATTTGCCGGCGACTGAATACCGGCCCGTCATACAGAGTGATACATGATGGTCATCTATCGTGCTTATACTCTGTATTGCGTTTAACTCTCATAGAACCATTTCAGAGGTGAATTCTCATGGCAGCTATCAGCGCCTCTCAGGTCAAGGAACTTCGCGAACGTACCGGCCTCGGCATGATGGAGTGTAAAAAAGCACTCACCGAAACCGGCGGCGATATCGAAGTTGCCATTGAAAACCTGCGCAAAAGCTCAGGACTTAAAGCAGCGAAGAAAGCTGACCGTATCGCCGCAGAAGGTGTTGTGGTCACGCGTGTAGCCGATGACGGTAGCTACGGCGTAATGGTTGAAATCAACTCCGAGACCGATTTTGTCGCGCGTGATGACAACTTCATTGCGTTTGCAGACAACATTGCTAACGCCTTCTTTGCTGCGAAGAGTGAAGATGTCGCCGCCGTTATGAACGGTGAGCTGGAAACAGCGCGTGAGCAGCTCGTTCAAAAAATCGGCGAGAACATCGGTGTGCGTCGCTCTATCGTTGTTAACGCCGCTGACGGTGGATTGGTAGGCGAATATGTCCACGGCGGCCGTATTGGTGTGCTGACCGTTTTGACCGGTGGCACCACCGACGTCGCTAAAGATGTAGCGATGCACGTGGCGGCCATCAACCCTGCGGTTGCTCATCCGGGCGATATGCCCCAAGAGCAACTGGATCAGGAAAAAGCGATTATTCTTGCTCAACCGGACATGGCCGGTAAGCCTGAGCAAATCGCTGAAAAAATGGTTCAGGGTCGCTTGAAAAAGTATCTGGCAGAAAACAGCCTGACCGAGCAGCCGTTTGTTAAAGATCCGAACCAAACGGTCGCTGAGTACGTTAAAGCAGCAGGCGGTGAAGTGGTTGGCTTTAAACGCTTCGAAGTAGGCGAAGGTATCGAGAAAGAAGAAGTCGACTTTGCTAAGGAAGTGATGGAACAGGCTGGCCGTCGCTGAGGTCAGAAGTTTCAGAAAGAAGATGGCGTGCGCGTAAGCGCACGCCTTCGCGTATCCGGCCCCTGTATAAACGATGTTAGTATATCGGCCCCTATACCATAACGGGGGTTATACAGTGGGACTGCCCCGTCTGCTTGTGTTCAGGTCTGCCTCAGGAGAAATGCCATGTCACGTGATGTTCAAGAGCCTGCCCTCCACGTAACCCCCGCGAAAGGCAATGCTGAGAGTTCGAAGTCAAAATACAAGCGTATTTTGCTCAAGCTTTCGGGTGAAGCGCTCATGGGTGAGCACGACTTTGGAATCGACCCTAAGGTGCTTGATCGCATGGCACTGGAAATTGGTCAGTTAGTTGGCATTGGCGTCCAGGTAGGTATTGTCATCGGCGGCGGTAACTTGTTCCGTGGTGCCGCGCTCAATGAAGCTGGCATGGACCGTGTTACCGGCGACCATATGGGCATGCTGGCCACGGTAATGAATGCCTTGGCGATGCGTGACGCCCTGGAGCGGTCCAATATCCGTTCGCGTGTCATGTCAGCCATTCCGATGAGCGGCGTGGTCGAGCATTATGACCGTCGCACAGCGATTCGTTATTTGACCTCCGGGGACGTGGTGCTGTTCTCTGCCGGAACGGGTAATCCTTTCTTTACGACTGACTCGGCTGCCTGTCTGCGCGGCATCGAAGTAGACGCCGATGTGGTTATCAAGGCAACCAAAGTCGACGGCGTCTACGACAAGGACCCGGTAAAAAATACCGATGCTGTAAAGTACGACCAGCTCTCTTACGATGACGCCCTGGATCAAAAATTGGGCATTATGGATTTGACCGCTATCTGCCTGGTACGTGACCATAATATGCCGGTGCGGGTATTTGACATGAATAAGCCTGGTGCCCTACTGAATATGGTAGTAGGGGGCAAGGAAGGCACGCTGATATACAGAGGGTAATGACGTGATCAATGATATTAAGAAAGATGCCGAATCGCGCATGAAAAAAAGCGTCGATGCGCTGCACAGTAACTTTAATAAAATTCGTACCGGCCGCGCTCACCCGAGTATCTTGGACGCGGTAACCCTGGACTATTACGGCAGCCAAGTGCCGCTTAGCCAAGTGGCCTCTATTAACGTAGAGGACGCTCGTACGCTGACTATTTCGCCATGGGAACAGGGCATGGTGCAGAAAATCGAAAAAGCGATCATGACCTCTGATCTGGGCCTTAACCCAGCCAGCGCCGGTAACGTGATTCGTGTGCCGATGCCGATGCTCACCGAAGAGACCCGCAAAGGCTATATCAAGCAGGCGCGTAGCGAAGCAGAAAACGCGCGTGTTGCAGTGCGTAACGTTCGCCGCGATGCTAACGGTGACTTCAAGTCGTTGTTAAAAGATAAAGACATCACCGAAGATGATCAGCGTCAAGGTGAAGATGCGATTCAGAAGTTAACCGACAAGTATATTGCCGAGATCGATAAAGCACTGGAAGCAAAAGAGCAGGATCTCATGCAGGTGTAAACCTGCGGTCTATTCAGCCTCGGGCAGCTTATGCTGCCCGTTTTGCCACACAATGGCTGGTTTATTTATGATTGATCTTTGGTACGGAAACCCATGACGTCACCCCAGCTTCCTGAAGAACAGACGGGCGGCGCCAACTCGCCTTCGCCAACCGGAGAGGCACCACCGTCCCATGTCGCCATCATTATGGACGGTAATAATCGCTGGGCGCGTGCGCGGGGATTGTCGGGTGTTAGAGGGCATCGGGCCGGTGTTGAAACCGTGCGTGCGGTGATACAGCGAGCCGCCGAGCGCGATGTGCAAACGCTAAGCCTGTTTGCCTTTTCCAGTGAAAACTGGAAGCGCCCCGCCGCGGAGGTCAATGCGCTGATGGAGCTTTTTTTGATGGCGCTGAAGCGTGAAGTCAAAAAACTCAATGAGCGCAATGTTCGTCTAACGATTATTGGCGAACAGCAAGGCTTTTCCCATGCGATACAAAAGCATATCCAGCGTGCTGAGGCGTTAACCGCAAACAACACCGGGATGCATTTAATCATCGCTGCCAACTACGGCGGTCAGTGGGAAATTGCCCGCGCCGCCCGTATGCTGGCTGAGCAAGTGGCGGCAGGTGACATAGCACCTTCCGATATTGACGAGGCGCGCTTTGATGCCGCCATGGGTGGTGACAGCGTGCCGCCGGTGGACTTGTGTATTCGTACTAGCGGGGAGCAGCGGCTGTCCAACTTTATGCTGTGGCAGTTGGCCTATGCCGAACTGCATTTTTCACCGTTGCTCTGGCCTGACTTCGGCGCTGATGCGTTTGATGCGGCATTAAACGACTTCTGCCAGCGTCGTCGCCGCTTTGGCATGACCGACGAACAAATAGAGGCGCAAGGTGCTTAAACAGCGGATTATCACCGCAGCCTGGCTTGCACCGTTGGTGTTGGCTGGGCTGTTTGGAGTAGACGGCGGCCTATTTGCGTTATTTACAGCGGCCATTGTGCTACTCGGGGCTTGGGAGTGGGCCAATCTGGCGGGCGTTTTGCGTACCGCTCAACGCGCCCAGCTAGTGGCTGCGATGGCGGTGTTGATGCTGATCATGTGGCTAACTGGCGCCGCGACGGCAATATGGCCGCTCTGGATAGCGGCGGCAGGCTGGTGTGCAAACCTCTATTGGGTCATTCACTATCCTGCTAAAGGTCAGCAGTGGCAATCTACTCTGCGGCGTCTGGTAATGGGGCTATGGGTGCTAGTGCCTTGCTGGGTAGGCTTTAATGTCTTGCGCGAGAGCGGCAGCATCTGGTTGCTGTTTGTACTGCTGCTGGTCTGGACGGCGGATATTGGTGCCTACTTTGTGGGCCGTAACTGGGGTAAACGAAAGCTGGCGCCCAACGTTAGCCCTGGTAAATCGTGGGAGGGGGTGCTCGGCGGTTTGGCATCGACTGCTATTTTAGCTACCTGCTTTGCGCTTTGGTTACCACTGTCGATGGCTGGCGGTATTACCCTGGTGCTGATAACGGCGATAGTGACGCTGACCTCCGTGCTTGGGGATCTGCTCGAAAGTATGCTTAAACGCTACCGTAATATTAAAGATTCAAGCCAACTGCTACCGGGGCACGGGGGGGTATTGGATCGTATCGATAGTCTTACCGCCGCGATTCCGCTTTTTGCGCTGTTCTATTTTGAGGTGCTCGTGCAAATGTTGAATCAAGGGCAGCCTCTATGAGCCAGCGTCAGCCACTATCTGTTCAGCGTGTGACGATCCTCGGATCAACCGGCTCGGTGGGCACTAGCACGCTGGATGTTATTGGTCGTCATCCCGACCGTTATCGTGTCCATGCCCTGACCGCGCACACCTCGAAAGAAGCCTTGTTGGCGCAGTGCTTAACGCACCGGCCCGCGGTCGCAGTGTTGGATAATGACGCTGATGCCGCCTGGCTGCGCCAGGAGCTTAAGCGGGCTGGGCAGCCAACCGACGTGAGCGCAGGCCCGCAGGCGCTGTGTGAGGTGGCTCGAGATCCTAGTGTCGACTGCGTCATGGCCGCCATTGTAGGGTCGGCGGGCTTGCTGCCTGCGCTAGCAGCCGCGGAAGCAGGCAAGCGCGTTCTATTGGCCAATAAAGAGGCGCTGGTGATGAGCGGTGCGCTGTTTATGGAGGCGGTTTCCCGTTCCGGTGCAACATTACTACCGATTGATTCCGAACATAATGCCATCTATCAGTGTCTACCTGCGGAGCATCGCGGCGGGCTTGCGAAACACGGCGTTCGCCAATTGCTGTTAACCGCCTCTGGCGGGCCGTTTCGTACCTGGAATCAAGCCGATATCAACAATGTTACTCCCGAGCAAGCCTGCGCTCATCCGAACTGGTCAATGGGGCGTAAAATATCGGTGGATAGCGCCACCCTGATGAATAAAGGGCTGGAGCTGATTGAGGCCTGCTGGCTATTTGATGCCACGCCCGAGCAGATCCAGGTAGTGGTACACCCGCAAAGCGTGATTCACTCCATGGCGGCCTATCACGATGGGTCGGTGATTGCACAGTTGGGGAATCCCGATATGCGCATCCCTATTGCCTATGGGTTAGCGTGGCCGGAACGTATTGACGCTGGGGTCGAAACCCTGGATCTATTCCAGGTGGCACGGCTTGATTTTGAAGCACCAGACGAAGCCCGCTTTCCCTGTTTGAGGCTCGCTCGTGAATCCATGCAGCAGGGGGGCATGGCGCCAGTGGTTCTCAACGCCGCTAACGAAGTGGCAGTCGATGCCTTTTTGCATCGCCGGCTTGGCTTTACGGCAATAGGCAAACTGGTAGCGGACGTCTTGGCGCGTCCCATTGATGGCCGTGTCGACAGTCTGGAGAGCGTATTAGCAACCGATCAATGGGCGCGACAGCAGGCGCTGGAACTGGTTACAAGGTGGTCCGCTTAAGCAATGGCTGAGCTGGTCGTTGAAAGCGGGGCGTTAAGGAGTGCAGAGTGGGCCTGATACAGAATATCTTAGCGGTGATCGTGGTGCTGGGCCTATTGGTGACGTTCCATGAGTTTGGCCACTTTTGGGTGGCGAGACGCTGTGGCGTCAAAGTACTGCGATTTTCGGTGGGGTTTGGCAAACCGCTCTGGTCGCGTTTTGACCGTCATGGTACCGAGTACGCCATAGCGGCTATTCCCTTGGGCGGCTATGTCAAAATGCTCGATGAGCGTGAAGCGCCAGTGCCTCATGACCAGTTAGCGCAGGCCTTTAACCGCAAAAGCGTGTGGCAGCGCATCGCGATTGTGGCGGCCGGGCCTATCGCCAACTTCTTGCTCGCCATCGTTGCCTATTGGGCGCTGTTTGTGGCTGGCACAACGGTCGTGTCACCGATGGTCGGCAGCGTGGCGTCTGATTCACCTGCCGCTGAAGCAGGGCTTGCCAATGGCGATGAAATTGTTGCCATTCAAGGCGACGCGATGCGCTCATGGGAAGATGTTAACCTGAAGCTGGTCTCGATGATTGGCTTCAGTGGTGAGTTGGCTATTGACGCGCGGTCTGGTAACGCGACCGATGCCCAGCGCTATGGGTTATCCGTTTCCGATTATTTAGTTCGCCAGGATCCACCACAGCCGCTGCAGTCACTAGGTATCACACCTTGGCAGCCTGAGTTTCCGGCTATTTTAGGCCAGGTGGTGAGCGGTGAAGCCGCGGAGCAAGCGGGGCTTCAAGCAGGCGATAGAATGGTGGCAATTAACGGCGAACCCGTCGATGATTGGATGCACTTCGTCAATATCGTACGCGGTAACCCTGGGGAGACGCTGCAGCTCACTTACGCTCGAAACGGCGAACAGCGTAGCGTTGCGTTAATTCCGGCGCGTAATGAATTGGATACCGGCGTTGAGATTGGCTATATCGGCGCTGGCGCCGAGCAGGTTGGGTGGCCGTCCGAGTTTCAACGAGAAATCCGTTATGGTCCCATCGACGCATTTGGCCAGGCGCTTTCGCGTACCGGCGAGATGACGCTGCTCACCGTTGATGCGATCCGGAAAATGTTGGTGGGGCTTATTTCGCCTTCCAACCTATCGGGCCCCATCACCATTGCACAGGTGTCGGGCGATTCAGCGCGAGCGGGGATGGAAGCCTTTATCGGGTTTCTAGCGTATCTTTCTATCAGCCTCGGGGTGCTTAACTTACTTCCTATCCCCGTGCTCGATGGTGGTCATTTGCTTTA
The DNA here is from genome assembly GCF_042429665.1 of Vreelandella sulfidaeris. Lineage (GTDB taxonomy): Bacteria > Pseudomonadota > Gammaproteobacteria > Pseudomonadales > Halomonadaceae > Vreelandella. The sequence continues at coordinate 86,699 of NZ_JBHMAC010000010.1, forward strand.
TTATTTTATGGAGGTCGTGCGTGGACGGCCGGTCTCGGAAAAAACTCAAGCGGTAGGATTGCGCATTGGGCTTGCCATGGTTGGCACCCTGATGTTAATGGCCCTCTATTTTGATCTGATGCGCCTGTGGTAATGACGCGTGTAGCGCGCAGGATGCCTTGGCATCTGCCTGCACAAATGTATATGGTGCCTTTCTTAAATGATCGGCAGACCAACGCGAGCGATTTGACTGCATGAAAATGAAGACCCTTGGAATGGCAGCACTCTTGCTGGCGGGTGCCAGCGGCGCCCAAGCACAATCCTTTGACGTTTCAGACATTCGAGTGGAAGGACTCCAGCGGGTATCCGCCGCATCGGTCTTTAATGCATTCCCTGTGAGTGCCAATGAGCGCGTCAGCGAAGAGCAATTGGCCGCCGCGGCGCGTGACTTGTTTGCCACAGGATTGTTTGACGATGTTTCCCTGGCCCGCGAAGGCGATGTGCTGGTGATTCAGGTTGTCGAACGCCCGACCATCGCACGGCTGCAAATCAGTGGTAACGACCAGATCTCCGAAGAGGATCTGCGTAAAGGTTTACGTGAGTCAGGCCTCTCTGAAGGGCAGGTACTGGAGCTCTCCACGCTTGAAGAGATCCAGCGCGAACTGGAAGGGGTTTATCAGTCTCAAGGTCGTTATAGTGCCAGCATCGATACGGAGGTGAACGAGATCGATGAGGGGCGGGTTCAGGTTAATATCGATATCAACGAAGGCGAAGTTGCCAAGATTCGCCAGATTAATATCGTGGGCAACGAGGCGTTTGATGATGAAACGCTGCGGGACGTGTTTGAGCTAAATGATCGTCCAGGTCGCTTTTTTGGCTGGTTCTCGAGCGACGAGTATTCCCGTGAAGCGCTATCGGGCGATATCGAGCGTCTACGCACGTTCTACTTGGATCGTGGTTACGTCAACTTCGATGTTACCTCGACACAGGTATCGATTGGCCCGGACAAATCCGAGATATTTATCACCCTCAACGTCGCTGAAGGCAATCAGTATCGTGTCGGTGATATCCGCTTTGCCGGTGATCTTCAGATTAGCGAAAGCGAAGCCCGCCAGTTGCTTACCGTGCAGGAGGGTGAGATTTTTTCACGTGGTGATGTGAATGCTTCTACGGAAGCACTAAGCCAGCGTTTGGGTGCCGAAGGCTTCGCGTTTGCAGACATTCAGGGCGTGCCTGAAATGTCCGATGACGGCGAAACAGTCGATTTGGTGATTGTGATCAATCCCGGTGAACGGGCTTACGTGCGGCGTATCGAGTTCTTCGGTAACACCACCACTCAGGATGAGGTGTTACGACGTGAAATGATTCAGTTGGAAGGCGCCCCCGCCTCGACTGACGCGATTACCCAGTCGCGCCAGCGTCTTGAACGGCTTGGCTTCTTCAGCCAAGTCGAGGTCAATACCCAGCCTGTTCCCGGCGAGCCTAACTTGCTGGATGTTACCTATAACGTGGAAGAGCAGCCCTCAGGCTCGGTCTCCGCAAGCGTTGGCTTTTCTCAAAGTGCCGGGGTAATTTACGGTGTCGGCCTTTCGCAGAATAACTTTCTTGGCACGGGTAATCGCGTCAACGTAGGCGCTCAGCGCAGCGATACGTTCACCAGCGTGAATTTCGGTTTCACCGATCCTTACTGGACGCTGGACGGAATTTCTCGCGGTTACAATGTGTTTTATCGCGAAACCGACTATGCCGATTCGGACATTTCGACATACTCGACGGATGCGTACGGCGCGGGTATCAACTTCGGTTATCCAGTCAGCGAGCTATCGCGGCTTAACTTTGGTGCCAGCGTTGAAGATCTGACGGTGAAAACCTATAACGATACGGCCTCTGAAATTCGCCGTTACGTTCAAGACGAAGGTGGCGATGCGCAGAGCTTGAAACTGACCGCCAGCTGGACACGTAATAACCTCAACCGCGGCATTATGCCGACGGACGGCAGCTATCAGCGTGTGTCACTGGAAACCGGTGTGCCCGGCAGCGATGCGGAGTATTACAAGCTCCGCGCACGCGCACAGCAGCTTTTCCCCATCACCGATAACGACGCCTGGGCCTTGAAATTTACCGGTAACGTAGGCTATGCCGACACGTTAGGCGGCAATGATCCCTTCCCGTTTTATGAAAACTTCTATGCCGGCGGCCTGGGCTCGGTACGCGGTTACACGTCTAATACGCTAGGCCAACGTACGACACCCGCCACCGAAGGTGGTCGTGATCGTACCCTGGGCGGTAATGTGTCAATCGAAGGTAGTGCTGAGATCATTTTCCCGCTGCCCTTTATTGAGGATCAGCGTTCTCTGCAAACATCACTGTTTTTGGACGGCGGTAATACCTTCCTGAGCTCCTGCTACGATGTTCTTGCAGAAGATGCAAATCGCCAGCGGTGTAGCTCTGGTGTTGATTTAGGCAATTTGCGCTACAGCGCGGGTATTGGTCTTTCCTGGCTTACACCGGTTGGTCCGTTGACGTTTAGCGTTGCTAAGCCATTAAATGATGAGAGCGGTGACGATACCCAGGTCTTCCAGTTCTCATTAGGACAATCGTTCTAAGCGACCAGCGTACTAACTTTGCTAGAATGCGCGCCAAGGCGGCGCGCACTAGCGTGACCTAAGGAGATAACAAGATGCGTAAACTGACAGCAGTCGTATGTCTGTTGGGCGCGATGATCTTGCCTGCTCACGCCGCAGAAGTCGCGGTGTTGGACTGGCGAGCAGCATTGATGAATACCCAATCTGCGCAGGCGTCATTTAGCACCTTGGAAGGTCAAATTGGCGCTCAACAGCGTGAAGCCCAGGCCCTGGGGGGTGAGTTGCAGCAGCTACAGGAGCGCTTGCAGCGAGAAGGCGAAACAATGGCACAATCCGAGCGTGAGTCGCTGATCGGCGAGTTACAGCAAAAAGGCCGTCGGTTTGAACAGCTACGCCAGGAAGTGCTACAGGCCCAGCAGCGCTCAGAGCAGCAGTTTCTAGAAGGCGCTGAGCCGAAGCTTGAGCAGGCCGTTGCCCAAGTGTTGGAGCGTCACGATATCGACGTGTTGGTCGAACCCCAAGGGGTACTGCACTCGGGTGTTGATCTGCCTAATGTGACCGACGAGGTCACGCAGATTTTTGATACCTTGGACTAAATTTCAACGATGATTGGTGTGGCTTAGCCACACCAAAGCTTCCCTGGGCTCTCATGACGTACGCTTCTCATCACCTTACCCTCGCGGACATCGCTCGCCATTTAGGGATTGCCGTTAGCGGCAATGCGCAGCAACCGATACGTGGCTTGGCGACGCTCAAAGACGCGCAGCCGGATCAGGTCGCCTTCCTAGCCAACCGCGCTTATTTAAAAGATTTGGCAACGACCAACGCAGCAGCGGTGCTACTGCATCCTGAGCATGGCAAACACTGCCCTGTGGCGCGTCTGGAAATCGATAATCCTTATCTGGGCTACGCCAAACTATCGCAGCTGTTTGATCCGTTGCCCGCACGTGATGTGGTCGGCATTCACCCCTCGGCGGTCGTGGCCGATGACGTACAGCTAGGCGCCGATGTGGCTATTCAAGCGCACGCGGTGATTGAAGCAGGCGTGGTGCTAGGTGATCGCGTGGTGATCGGCGCTGGCAGTGTGGTGGGGGCTGACTGCCATATTGGCGACGAAACGCGTTTGCATGCCAATGTCACTCTGTGTCATGGCGTGGTGATTGGCAAACGGGGTATCTTGCAAAGCGGTTGTGTGATCGGCGGTGATGGCTTCGGCTTTGCTCACGATGGCGCTGGCTGGCATAAAATAGCCCAGTTGGGCGGCGTGGTACTCGGCGATGACGTTGAAGTCGGCAGCTGCTCTAGTATTGACCGTGGAGCGTTGGGTGATACGGTGATTGGCGATGACGTTAAAATAGACAGTCAGGTGCAAATTGCCCATAACGTCATCATTGGCGACCATAGCGCACTGGCAGGCTGTGTCGGTATTGCCGGCTCTACCAAAGTGGGCAAGCATTGCATGCTGGGCGGCGGCGTCGGTTTATCCGGTCACTTAACTCTTTGTGATGGTGTTCAGGTAACCGGAATGAGTTTGGTCACCAACTCGATTCATGAGCCGGGGGTGTACTCTTCCGGCACGGGGGCCATGGCCAACACTCAATGGCGCAAAAATGCAGTGCGTTTTAAACAGCTTGATGACATCGCTAAGCGATTGTCCAGGTTGGAAAAAAAGCAGCGTGATTGATTAAGGCTGAATGATTTTTCACTATTGCTGACTTGAGGCGAGAGAGCAGCAGGGTATAATCCACAGCCATTTTGCCAGTCGGAGTACTGGTCTTTACCTGAGAGTCATCAGGTGTATGTCATTTTAGAGGTCGCTACGATGGTTATGGATATCAATGAAATTCGCGAATACTTGCCTCACCGGTATCCCTTTTTACTGGTGGATCGAGTAACGCAGTTAACCACCGGCGAATCCATCGTTGCGTACAAGAACGTTAGTATCAATGAGCCATTCTTCAATGGCCACTTTCCGCATCATCCGATTATGCCCGGCGTGCTGGTGATTGAAGCGCTGGCCCAGGTGTGCGGTATCCTAGGATTTAAAACGGTTAATAAACGTCCTGCCGATGGCTACGTTTACTATCTGGTCGGCAGTGATAATGTGCGCTTCAAGCGACCGGTGATGCCGGGTGACAAGCTCACCCTGGAAGCCAACGTTATTAAAGGTAAAAGAGGCATCTGGAAGTTTGCCTGCCGAGCAACGGTGGATGGTGAGCTGGCCTGCGAAGCGGAAATTATTTGTGCCGAGAGGAAGGTTGCTTGATACATCCTACTGCACTGGTCGACCCCACGGCGCACCTGGCCGATGACGTTGAGGTTGGCCCTTTTAGTATCATCGGTCCCGATGTGTCTATCGGCGCCGGCTCGGTCATTGGCCCCCATGTCGTGGTGAAAGGTCCCACGACGTTGGGCGAACGCACGCGTATTTTCCAGTTTGCCTCGGTAGGTGAAGACTGCCAGGATAAAAAATACGCAGGTGAACCGACACGGCTGGTCATGGGCGATGATAACGTCATTCGTGAAGGCGCCACGCTACATCGCGGTACTGTCCAGGATCGCAGTGAAACCACGATTGGTTCCCGTAACCTCTTCATGGCCTATGTCCACGTGGGCCACGACTGCGTGATTGGTAATGATTGTATCTTGGCCAATCAGGTCACCTTGGCGGGTCACGTCACCGTTGGCGATCATGCCATTTTGGGCGGCTTGTCAGCGGTGCATCAGTTCTGTCATTTTGGCGATCACGCCATGGCTGGCGGTGGGTCGATCATTACCAAAGATACGCCTGCCTACATGATGATCAATGGCAACCCCGCCGAAGCTCGGGGGCTCAATCTGGTGGGCTTGAAGCGCCGTGGTTTTAGTCGTGAAGCGATTAGTGCTTTAACGGCTGCCTACAAGATGGTCTACCGTCAGGGCCTGACCACTGAACAGGCGTTGGTCGAAATGCGTAGCCGTTTCGACTTGCCTGAAATTGAGTATTTTGCTGCCTCTATTGAGCGTTCAACACGCGGCATTACCCGCTAACGCCATGCGAAAACGCTTATGAGCTTGAAGCGCGTCTACCTCGTGGCCGGAGAGCTTTCTGGCGATATCCTTGGTGCTGGGCTGATGCGTGAACTCAGCGCACGTCACCCCGAGGTCGAGTTTCGTGGTATCGGTGGTCCGCGTATGCAGGCGGCGGGTATGCAAAGCCGCTTCCCACTGGAAACGTTGGCGGTAATGGGGTTGGTTGAAGTGCTGAAGCACCTGCCAGCGCTGATCAAGGTGCGGCGTACTCTGAAAGCCGAAGCCTTGGCTTGGCAGCCGGATATCATGCTGGGAATCGATGCTCCCGACTTCAATTTGGGGCTTGAACGTCAGCTCCGCGAAGCCGGTATCACCACCGCCCATTATGTGAGCCCTTCCGTCTGGGCCTGGCGCCAGGGGCGCGTAAAAGGGATCGCCAAATCGGTAGATGGCATGCTCACCCTGTTGCCCTTTGAAGCTGAGTTCTACCGCGACCATCGAGTGCCTGTTGCGTTTGTAGGCCACCCATTAGCGGACGAACTGCCGCTTGAAAATGATCGGTTAGGGACACGCCAGGCGCTGGGGCTGGAACCTGACAGCCAAGTGTTAGCACTGTTGCCCGGTTCCCGGGCGAATGAAATTCGTTTTCTGGGTGATACATTTTGTGCCGCCGCCGAACAACTCTGTCAACGGCACCCTGCGCTGCAGGTCGTTATTCCTGCCGCTACGGCTGATCGCCATCGAGAAATCAGCGCACTGTTAGCGCATTATCCGCAGTTGGCCAAGCGCTGCCTGCTGCTGAATGAACAGGCCCGCGAGGCCATGATAGCCAGTGACGTTGTATTGCTGGCGTCAGGGACGGCCGCGCTGGAGGCAATGCTGTGCCACCGTAGCATGCTGGTCGCCTATAAAATGGCTCCGGCTACCCATTGGCTGGCAAAGCGGCTGGTGAAAACCCAGTGGGTATCACTGCCTAACCTGATTGCCCAGGAAACGCTGGTGCCAGAGCTTATTCAAGAGGCCGCTTCGCCAGAGGCGATTGCTGACCAGCTCGGCGCGATGCTGGCGGACGACGCTAGCCGGCGCGAGTTGGAGGCGCGCTTCGCAACGCTACATATTACGCTGCAGCGCGACGCTAGCCGACGTGCTGCCGAGGCGATTAGTCTGTTGGCTGCCGGTCAAACGCTGGAGAATGTGCATGACGATTAACAGCGGATCGATGGCACATTGGTCGATGGAACACTGGTCAATTGAGCACAAAGATTTTCCGCCGATCGAGCTTGCCTACAGCGGTGAGCGGTTGGCGGGGGTGGATGAAGTAGGGCGCGGGCCCCTGGTGGGCAGCGTGGTCGCTGCTGCGGTGATTCTTGACCCAGCCAAACCTATTGAGGGGCTGACCGACTCCAAAAAGTTGACCGCGCGCAGGCGTGAAGCACTCGATAGTCAGATCCGCGAGCGGGCCTTAACGTTTGCTGTAGCGCAAGCTGATGCTGGCGAAGTGGATACCTTGAATATTTACCACGCCACTCATTTGGCCATGCGCCGGGCGATTGATGCGCTGGCTCCCGCCGCTGAATATCTACTCGTTGATGGTAACCGGTTACCCGGCCATCAATTACCCGGCCAGGCGGTGGTCAAGGGCGATGCTCGCCACGCGGCCATTGCTGCCGCGTCGATTTTGGCAAAAGTCGCTCGGGATGCCCAAATGGTAGCGCTGGATTTGCGCTATCCTGAGTATGGCTTTGCACGTCATAAAGGCTATCCCACCAAAGAGCATCTTGCTGCCTTGGCGGCGCATGGCCCATTGCCAGAGCATCGGCGTAGTTTTGCCCCCGTTCAGCGTCAGCTATCAACGATCAACAGGCTCTAGCGCTGTTTTAAGTCCGTGCCTTTTTTGCTGAGAATGTTATGAATATGTTGAGAGTGTCATGACGATACCGTTTGTTCATCTGCGTGTGCACAGTGAATACTCCCTGGTCGACGGCTTGGTTAAGCTCAAGTCATTGGTAAGCACCACCGCTGAGCGGGCGATGCCTGCGCTGGCATTGACCGATGAGACCAACCTGTTCGGTCTGGTGAAGTTTTATAAGGCCGCCCAAGGGGCAGGGTTAAAGCCGATTATCGGTAGCGATGTATGGCTACAGAACCCTCACGACGAGACCCACCCTTACCGGCTAACGCTGCTGGCGATGAACAATGTCGGTTATCGCAACCTAACCGAGCTGATCTCGAAAGGCTGGACGCACGGCCAGCGCCAAGGGCGTGCCATTCTCGAAAAGCAGTGGGTGCTTGAACAAAGCGAGGGCTTGATCGTGCTCTCCGGCGCACGCGAGGGCGAGATTGGCCGTCACCTCCTGGCTGACCACGAACAAGACGCCCGCGTGCTGCTCGACGAGTGGCAAGCGGCGTTTCCTGATCGCTTTTATTTAGAGTTGGTGCGCACTGGACGCTCGTTGGAAGAGGCTTGCGTTCATGCCAGCGTCAAGCTCGCCATTGAAACCGGCACCCCGGTGGTCGCGACCAACGATGTTCGCTTTCTAGAGCGAGATGATTTTTGGGCCCATGAAACCCGCGTGGCGATTGGCGAAGGCAAGGCGCTGGACGATCCGCGCCGCGAGCGGCGTTATACTGAAGAGCAGTACCTGAAAAGTCCTGACGAGATGGCGGCGCTATTCTCGGACATTCCCGAGGCGCTGGAAAACAGCGTGATGATCGCTGAGCGTTGCAGTGTAGACGTGCGCTTGGGTGAGATTTTCCTGCCCGAATTTGAGATACCCGAGGGCATGACTCAGGATGAGTTTTTCCGCAAGGTATCCCACGATGGGTTAACGGATCGACTCAATTTCCTTTTTCCCGTTGAACGCTACCCCCGCGATAGCGAGGAGTATCAAGCGATCGACCAGCGCTACCGCGACCGGTTGGAGTTTGAGCTTAACGTTATTATTCAGATGGGGTTTCCTGGCTACTTCCTGATCGTAATGGACTTTATCCAGTGGGCCAAGGATAACAACGTGCCGGTAGGTCCTGGGCGCGGCTCGGGTGCAGGCTCGCTGGTGGCCTACGCGCAAAAGATCACCGACTTGGACCCGATTGGCTACGATCTGCTGTTTGAGCGCTTTTTGAATCCAGAGCGTGTCTCCATGCCCGACTTTGACGTCGACTTCTGTATGGAAAAACGCGACAAAGTGATCGAGTACGTCGCCGAGCGCTACGGACGCAACGCGGTTTCCCAGATCGTTACTTTTGGCACCATGGCGGCCAAGGCCGTGGTGCGCGATGTGGCGCGTGCTCAGGGGCGCCCCTATTCACTGGGTGACAAGCTCTCAAAGCTGATTCCTTTTGAAGTCGGCATGACCTTGGCGAAGGCCATTGAGCAGGAGCCAGCGCTCAAGGAGTTTATCGCCAACGACGAAGAAGCCGAAGAAATCTGGGAGATGGCGCTCAAGCTGGAGGGCACCACCCGAGGCACCGGTAAGCACGCGGGCGGCGTGGTGATTGCCCCCACCAAACTGAGCGATTTCTCACCATTGCTATGCGATGAAGATGGCTCTGGTTTAGTGGTTCAGTTCGATAAAAACGATATCGAAGAGGCGGGGCTGGTCAAGTTCGACTTTCTGGGCCTGCGGACGCTGACCATTATCGACTGGGCGTTGGAAATGGTCGATAAGGTGCGCAGCGTCAACGGCCAGGAATCGCTCAATATAGACAGCATCCCGTTGGACGACGCGCCGACCTTTGAGATGCTCAAACGCGCCGAAACCACCGCGGTGTTCCAGCTTGAATCCCGCGGCATGAAGGAGCTGATCAAACGCCTGCTGCCCGACTCGCTGGACGATATGATCGCTCTGGTGGCGCTGTTCCGCCCCGGCCCGCTGCAGTCGGGCATGGTCGATGACTTCATCAACCGTAAGCACGGCCGGGCTGAAGTCTCTTATCCACACCCGGATTATCAGCATGAGCTGTTGAAGCCAGTGCTGGCGCCTACCTACGGCATTATTCTTTACCAAGAGCAGGTCATGCAGATCGCTCAGGTCATGGCGGGCTACAGCCTCGGTCAGGCCGATATGCTGCGCCGCGCGATGGGTAAGAAAAAGCCTGAAGAGATGGCCAAACAGCGCGACGGCTTTATGGAAGGTTGCGCCGCCAACGGTATCGATAAAGATCTGGCCGGTAACATCTTTGACCTGGTGGAGAAATTCGCCGGTTACGGTTTTAACAAATCGCACTCGGCCGCCTACGCCCTGGTGTCTTACCAAACTGCCTGGCTGAAAGCCCACTATCCGGGGCCCTTTATGGCCGCGGTCATGTCCACGGAAATGGACAACCTGGATAAAGTGGTCCCGCTGATTGAGGAGTGTCGTAACCTCAAACTTACCGTGACCCCGCCCGATGTCAACGTAGGCGGCTATAAGTTTACCGTCGATACCGATGCGCGGGTGGTTTATGGCCTTGGCGCTATTCGAGGCGTGGGTGAAGGTCCGATTGGCGCTATCGTCGAGGCTCGCCAGGCTGACGGCCCGTTCAAGGATATCTTTGATTTTTGTCGGCGTATCGACCCCAAGCGCATGAATAAGCGTACGCTGGAAGCGCTCATTCGCTCCGGTGCATTGGATACGCTGGGTCCCAATCGTGCGGTGCTGTTTGCCGCTATGGAAGATGCCCTAAAAGCCGCCGCACAAAATCATACCAACCAGAATCTGGGCATGCTGGACATGTTCGGCGACGCGTTTGCTGAACCCGAAGAGGGTGACAGCCAGGTCTACAGTGAATACCTCAGCGCCCGGGAGTGGACCGATCGTGAGCGCCTGTCTGGAGAGAAAGACACCCTGGGGCTTTACCTGACCGGTCACCCCATTGATGAGTATGAGCGAGAGTTGAAGCGCTTTGTCTCTACCCGGATCAGTGATCTAAAGCCCTCGCGTGATCCTCAGCGAGTGGCGGGCTTGGTCGTGGGTGTGCGCACCATGAAATCCAAACGCGGCGACACCATGGCATTTATCACCCTGGATGACCGTACCGGGCGTATTGAGGCCTCGCTGTTTGGCGAGCTGTTCGAGCAGTTGCGCGGGCAGATTGAGTCCGATCAGGTGTTGATTGTGGAAGGTGAAGTCTCCAGCGATGAATTTTCCGGCGGTTTACGCCTGCGCGGCAAAGACGTCACGCCCATGGTGACGGCGCGTATTCGCTATGGCCAAGCCGTAGAGCTTGCCCTTGATGCTGAGCAGATTAATGGCCGGCTGATCGAAACGCTACGCGATAGCCTTACGCCGTATCGCGACGATGCTGGCCTCCCTGTACGCCTGCAGTATCGCCACCCGGCCGCCGTCGCGTGGCTGGAACTTGCCGAGGAGTGGAAAGTCGCGCCTAGTGATGACCTGCTGCTGGCGCTAAGGGATGTTCAGGGCCAGGCGGGGGTCCAGCTACGCTATCGTTAAAGAGCTATCGTTAAAGAGCTATCGCTAAAGGGCACTCACCGACCTTGCACGGCAGGGTCAGGGTGCGATAATGCTCTTTATTACTTATTTATTTTGATCAAGCGTCTTTTTGACAGGCAGCTTACAGGCAGAGCCGATGAATCCTAATTACCTCGATTTTGAACAGCCCATTGCTGAACTTCAGGCAAAAATTGAAGAGCTGCGTTTAGTCAGCTCCGATAGCCAGGTGAACCTCTCGGATGAGATTTCTCGGCTGGAAGAAAAAAGCCGTAAGCTGACGGAATCGATCTTCAAGGATTTGACCCCCTGGCAGGTGTCACAGCTATCGCGCCATCCCCAGCGGCCTTATACGCTGGACTATCTTGAGCACATTTTTACAGATTTTGACGAGCTTCATGGTGATCGAAACTTTGCTGACGATGCCGCGCTAGTGGGTGGCATTGCGCGGCTAAACGATTCGCCGGTGATGGTGATTGGCCATCAGAAAGGTCGCGATGTAAAAGAAAAAGTGCGCCGTAACTTCGGCATGCCGCGCCCTGAAGGCTACCGCAAGGCGTGTCGACTGATGGAAATGGCTGAGCGGTTCAAAATGCCGATTTTGACCTTTATCGATACTCCCGGTGCCTATCCGGGGATTGACGCTGAAGAGCGTGGTCAGTCTGAAGCGATTGCCTACAATCTGGCCGTTATGTCGCGCCTGAAAACGCCGATTATTTCCACCGTCGTAGGCGAAGGTGGTTCTGGTGGGGCGCTGGCCATTGGCGTCTGCGATGAGCTGCAAATGCTGCAGTACTCCACCTATTCGGTGATTTCTCCGGAAGGCTGCGCCTCGATCCTGTGGAAGAGCGCGAGCAAAGCGTCTGATGCCGCCCAAGCCATGGGGATTACCGCGGAACGCCTAAAAGAACTGGGCTTTGTCGATTCGTTGATTAAAGAGCCACTGGGTGGCTCGCATCGTCACCCCATCAGCACCGCTGAGCGGGTCAAAGAGGCTCTTACAGCGAGCCTGGAACGTTTGCAGGCGATGGATACAGACGCGCTGCTAGAGCGTCGCTATAAACGCTTAATGAGCTATGGCGCCCCCACCGCTTAACACCCTGAAAGGCCTGCTCGATAACGCCCTGGCGGAGGTTCCGCCAGGGCGTACTATTTGGGTGGCGCTGTCGGGGGGATTAGACTCCTGCTTACTGCTCGCATTAGCCGCCGCACTCGCCGAGCCAGCGGGGCGCTCGCTACGGGCGATCCATGTTAACCACGGTCTGCAGGCAGCGGCGGAGTCGTTTGAAGCGCACTCGCGGGCGCTTTGTGAACGTTTGAATGTCCCTTTAACCGTCACTAAGGTGGCGGTAAAAACATCCGGGAAAGGTATCGAGGGAGCGGCTCGCGACGCCCGTTATAAGGCGTTTTTCGAGACGATTCCGGACGGCGATGCACTATGGCTGGCGCAGCATCAGACCGATCAGGCCGAGACGTTTCTGCTTGCGGCGCTGCGTGGTAGCGGCGTGCGTGGATTGGCGGGGATGCCTTATCGGCGCCAATCCCAGGGAGTCACACTGATGCGCCCATGGTTGTTCATTGCCAGGGCCGAGCTGGAGACGGCGGCTCGCGTGCTTGACCTGTCGTGGTGCGAAGACCCTACCAATAGCGACATTGCGCTTGATCGTAACCGCCTGCGTCATCAAGTGCTAGCCACGCTGCGCGAGCGTTGGCCCGCAGCGGACGCAGCACTGGCAAGCAGTGCCGCCCATGCCGGCGAAGCCGATACGCTATTGACGGAGTACGCGGAAGCCGAACTACTCACGCTGCTAGGCGAAAATCATACGCTCGGCGCCACGGCGCTAAGCGAACGCTCCCGCCCGCGACAGCGGCTGCTGATACGTACGTTTTGCCACCAGCATGGACTGCCGACGCCACCGCAAAAGCGCTTAGAAAGCGTGCTTGAGCAGCTAACCGCTAAGCCGGATGCAGAGGTGTGCATTGAGTGGCCGGGGGCCCAAGCGCGCCTGTGGCGTCAGCGGCTCTATCTGTTGAAACCGTATGAGCCGTTGCCTGAGTGGGCGGTTGATTGGAATGGGCAAACAGCGCTGAAGACGCCGCTTGGGCCGCTAGGCTGGCAAGTGGCCGCCTCTCAACAGAGCGTTTCAGCGCGGTCTCAACCATTGCGGGTGACCTGGCGACAGGGCGGGGAGGTCATCCACTTGCCCGGCCGTGGGCGGCGCGATGTAAAGCGCTTGTTGCAGGAGGCCGATGTTCCCCCTTGGGAACGTGAGCGGCTAGTGGTGATCATGCAGGCAGATAGCTGCATTGGAGTGATTTCACCTCCCGCCACGCTGCTATGGCAGGCGGCGGGTGTCGTGTTTACTCGTCTGACTTCGTCTGCTTGATCAAGAGCTTAAAACCAGCCGCCTCCATAAACGTTTGCTCCTGCTCCAGATCGGTGCTGAGCAGGGTAGGCTCATCACTCTCGGGCAGCGTAATCGTCATGCTATCGCTGTCGGCGCTTAGGCTGGGTAGCGCTGGCGCGCTTTCAGGGCGAGAGTGGTTAAGTAGCACTGCCAAGCGCAGTAGCCGCGCAAGTTTCTGGGCTACCGCTTGCTGCGCATCGGGCAGCGCCTGCCACTCTTTTAACGGGAATTTGCGCCGATGGGCACGCACTAAAAACGCCAGTAGACGTTGCTCCGGGCGCGAAAAACCTGCCAAGTCGGAGTGCTCCAGCAGATAGGCACCATGGCGGTGAAACTGGCTATGAGAAATCGCCAAGCCGATTTCATGGACGTGGCTTGCCCACTGTAAATAGCGCGCTTTATCCTGAGGTAGCGACCAGTCATGGCGCACCTGATTAAATAAGCGTTCAGCGGTGTCGGCGATATTGAGTCCCTGGCGGGTGTCCACGTCGTAGGTGCGCTTCAGTGACTCCAGGCTTTTCGAGCGCGAGTCCTCGGCACTATTGCGCCCGGCCATGTCGTAGAGAACGCCTTCGCGTAGGGCGCCATCGGCAAAGCGCATCTGAGTTAAATCAAAGGCTTCAAATATAGCCCCAAGAATGGCAATGCCTGCCGGAAATACTTTGGCGCGGTCGGCTTTGAGACCCTCCAGCTCTACTTTATCCAGCTGTTTGCACTTTAATAGTCGTTCGCGCAACTTCTTCAATCCGCCGCGCGTGATAACGCCCTCATGCGGCGTATCGCCATAGGCAAAAAGGACGCTCGCTGCGGCTTTAATCGTGCCGCTTGAGCCTACCGGGTCATCCCAGCCCAGGCGCTGATAGGGCCGTTGGATATTGGCAAGCTCTGAGAGGGCGGCTAGCTCAGCGCGGCGCATGCGTTTTTCGTTTAGCTCGCCGTCAGGGAAGAAGCGCCGTGAAAAGGTAACGCAGCCCATGCGCAGACTTTCCAGCGCCTTCGGCTCAAAGGCTTCACCAATGATAAATTCGGTCGAACCACCGCCGATATCGACAATTAATCGACGACCATTTTCTGCCAGCGCATGAGCGGCGCCTAAGTAAATCAGTCGTGCTTCCTCACGGCCGGCAATAATTTCGATGGCGTGACCCAATTGGGCCTCGGCACGCTCGATAAACGTTTGACTGTTATGGGCATCGCGCAGCGCGTTGGTGCCGACGATACGTAAGTTGGTATTGGTAATGTCGCTTAAAAACGGCGCGAAGCGCCCCAAACAATCCAGCGCACGCTGCATGGCGGCTTCGCTGAGCAGGCCGTCGTCGTCTAATCCAGCGGCGAGCTGGACTTTTTCACCCAGACGGGCCACCACCTGCAGACGTTCATGCTGATAGTTGGCGACGAGTAAGTGAAAGCTGTTGGAACCCATGTCGATAGCGGCTAAGCGCTGGGGCTCACCGCTCTCTTCCTCAGCGGTAATAGCGGAAATTGGGGGCGAAACGTCCTTGGGCATGTGCTTTCCTTCGTGTTGGCTATGCCAAGGTTGCGGCGACCTTTACTCATTGTCAATTGCAGGCGTTCTATAAGGCTTGCGTTTGTCGCGGCGCTTGACTAACATCGAGCTACTGGCCTGATTTGACCTGGTTAGTTCGCGTGTTCACAAGCGCGTCGTTGTTAGATTGTTTATTATTTAGATAAATTATCTTGCATGCGCCGCTCAAGTACGGCACCTTGGTCGCCCCAGACGTTATTATTCGTTTAGCCTGTTAGCGTCAGCCAGAACTCCAAGTCGTCAGATTGCCCACTGGTTCAGCCGTTCTCCTGCATGAGCCAGATTAAGCAAGTGTTAGCACCCTCGAGTTGAGTCTTAATGATGGCAAGCAATAGCGTTGTTAGTTAAGTTCAACCTTGTCCCTTTCATCTTCGAGCGCGTGCCTTTACCGGGATCTGAACGCATCACACGGCGTCACTTTCACGCCTCCTGTCTTACTCCCGGCGCTTGGCGCCCAGCTTCCATGAGCAACTTTCTAACACACCGATGAATCTCACTGAACTCAAGCAAAAAACCGTTCCCGAGCTCCTCGATATCGCCCGTGAAATGGGAATCGATAACTTGGCCCGTTCGCGCAAACAGGACATCATTTTCGCCATCCTCAAGAAACACGCCAAAAGTGGCGAGGATATCTACGGCGACGGTGTGCTGGAAATTCTTCAGGATGGCTTTGGCTTCCTGCGCAGCGCTGACAGCTCTTATCTCGCCGGTCCAGACGACATTTACATTTCGCCGTCGCAGATCCGCCGGTTCAATTTACGTAAAGGCGACTCCATTTCAGGCAAGATCCGCCCGCCGAAGGAGGGGGAGCGTTACTTCGCCCTGCTGAAGGTCAGTCAAATCAACTTTGACCGTCCGGAGAATGCCAAGCATAAGATCCTGTTTGAAAACTTGACGCCCCTGTTTCCAGACGATCGTATGCGCATGGAGATCGGCAACGGCTCCACCGAAGACCTGACCGCGCGGATCATTGATTTAACCTCGCCGATTGGTAAAGGACAGCGTGGTTTGCTGGTGTCGCCGCCCAAGGCGGGTAAGACGCTGATGCTGCAAAACATCGCGACTTCCATTACCCGCAACAACCCAGAGTGTCATTTGATCGTATTGTTGATCGATGAACGCCCTGAGGAAGTGACCGAAATGTCACGCACCGTGCGCGGTGAAGTGGTTGCATCGACCTTTGATGAACCGCCAGCACGTCACGTTCAGGTGGCCGAGATGGTCATCGAGAAAGCCAAGCGTCTGGTTGAGCACAAAAAAGACGTGGTCATTCTGCTCGACTCGATTACCCGCTTGGCGCGCGCTTACAACACCGTCGTGCCTAGCTCCGGCAAAGTGTTGACGGGTGGTGTTGATGCCCACGCGCTCGAGAAGCCCAAGCGTTTCTTTGGTGCGGCGCGTAACATCGAAGAGGGCGGCAGCCTGACGATTATCGCTACGGCGCTGGTCGATACGGGCTCCAAAATGGATGAAGTCATCTTCGAAGAGTTCAAGGGTACCGGTAATATGGAAGCCCACCTGGACCGCAAGCTGGCGGAGCGTCGTGTATTCCCGGCGATCAATATTCGCCGCAGTGGTACCCGTCGTGAGGATCTCCTGGCCTCAGAAGATGAAATGCAGCGCATGTGGATTCTGCGCAAGCTGCTCAACCCGATGGAAGACACCGCAGCCACTGAGTTCTTGATTGATCGTCTGAAAGACACCAAGACCAATCTAGAATTCTTTGAAGCGATGAAACGCCGCTAGCTTGTCGTAAAACGCCGCAGAAACGCTAAAACGCCGCTATGGTTATCCAGCGGCGAATTTGCCAGCCAGGGAGCGCGCCTTGAAGTACAAAGATTTACGCGAGTTCATCACGGCGCTTGAAGCGCAAGGTGAACTCAAGCGTATCCACGTCGAAGTCGACCCTTACCTGGAAATTACCGAAATTTGCGACCGCACCCTGCGTGCGGGCGGCCCGGCGTTACTGTTTGAAAACGTCAAAGGGCACGACATGCCACTGCTGGGTAACCTGTTTGGCACCCCAAAGCGGGTGGCATTGGGCATGGGCCAGGACTCGGTTGAAGCACTGAGAGAAGTTGGCAAGCTGCTGGCGTTTCTTAAAGAGCCTGATCCACCGAAGGGCTTGAAAGACGCGTGGGACAAGCTGCCGATCTTCAAGCAAGTACTCAGTATGGGGCCAAAAAACATTAAGTATGCCCCCGTACAGGAGGTGGTGTACGAAGGTGATGAGGTTGATCTGGGCCTGCTGCCGATCCAGCACTGCTGGCCTGGCGACGCGGGCCCCTTGGTTACCTGGCCATTGGTGATTACCAAAGGCCCCCATAAAAAACGCCAGAACCTGGGGATTTACCGCCAACAGAAGATCGGTAAAAACCGCCTGATCATGCGTTGGTTATCGCATCGCGGGGGGGCATTGGACTTTCAGGAGTTTCAACAAGCCCACCCTGGCGAGCCGTTCCCCGTTGCGGTTGCTTTAGGTGCTGATCCAGCAACCATTTTGGGTGCCGTAACGCCCGTACCGGATAGCCTCTCTGAGTATGCCTTTGCAGGGCTTTTGCGCGGTTCGCGCACCGAGCTTGTGAAGTGTGGCCACGCTGACATTGATGTACCGGCGTCCAGCGAGATCATCCTTGAAGGATTTATCTACCCCGACGACATGGCCGCAGAAGGGCCTTTTGGCGACCACACCGGTTATTACAACGAAGTCGATCATTTTCCGGTATTTACCGTTACCCGGATGACGATGCGTCGTGATGCCATCTATCATTCGACCTATACCGGGCGGCCGCCGGATGAGCCAGCGATTCTGGGCGTGGCGCTTAACGAAGTATTTGTGCCGATCCTGTGCAAGCAGTTCCCTGAAATTGTCGATTTCTACCTGCCGCCCGAAGGCTGTTCATACCGGATGGCGGTCGTCACCATGAAGAAGCAGTACCCTGGTCATGCCAAGCGCGTGATGATGGGGGTATGGAGCTTCTTGCGCCAGTTCATGTACACCAAGTTTGTGATTGTACTCGATGACGATGTAGACGCACGTAATTGGGAAGACGTGATCTGGGCGATCACCACACGCATGGACCCTGCGCGGGACACGGTGATGGTCGAGAATACCCCGATTGATTATCTCGATTTCGCCTCGCCGGTCTCAGGTCTTGGTTCCAAGATGGGGTTAGACGCCACCAATAAATGGCCGGGTGAAACCGACCGCGAATGGGGCACTCCCATCGTGATGGACGAGTCCGTTAAAACACGTGTCGATGAACGTTGGGAAACATTGGGTATTGGCCTGGAGTTGCCACCCTCTCGTCTTTGATGTGGTGACCACCGGTGTTGACCCTGTGACGAATCGCAGACCGAATTTGCAAAAAGAGGCTTTCATGAGTGCAAGGACGTTGACTTGCCAAGTCACCGAGGTTGAAAACTTAAGCGCCGATGTTTTCGGTGTCAGGCTTTTAGGCCGTGCTGAGGCTATGCAGTATGCGCCAGGGCAGTATTTAGAGCTGAAGCTAGACGAGAACACCTGGGTGCCGTTTTCGATTGCCAGTGTTGACCGTGGTGAAGGTCTCATTGAGCTACATATTCAGCACTGGCCCGAGCGGGATAGTTCTGTACGGCTACGCGAGATGCTTCAGGTCGCAAGCCAGGTGACTCTGCGCTTGCCCGGTGGCGAGAGTGTGCTGGATCTCGACAGCCAGCGGCCACTGATATTGATAGCGGCAGCCACCGGTTTCTCCCAAATGAAGGCGATCATTGAAGCGGTGCTGCACGAACAGCCTGAGCGGGAAATTTCGCTGTGGTGGGCTGCCCGTGGTCGACAAGACCTTTATTTGGAGCAGTTGGCTAGCCACTGGGCGCAAACCCATACCAATTTTTCGTTTCATGCCGTCACTGAGCTGCCGCTAGAAGAGCCGTTAGCGGTGGGCGAGCGGATTACCCATCACCATGGGCGTATTGATCAGGTACTAAAAGCCGCGGAGATGTCACCCGAAACCTGCGATGTATATATCTCTGGTTCGCCTGGAATGGTGTACGCCTGCCTGGATGTGCTCGAAGCAAAAGGGATAACGCTGGAACGCGTGTTTTCCGACGTATTTGCTTACGCGCCTCGCACACCCTAGTTTGGTAAACGAGCAGCGTAGGATCGTGCACCAATAACGGCCCGTGTTAGAGCGAGTTCGTTTTGGTGGCGCTGCTTGTCAAGGTTAAGGCTCGTAGACTTTTGGTAAGCGCCCACGCGATGGCGCTCATCGTTTATATTCCCTGACAAAAGGAGGCTAAGATGGCCCATCACGACGAAGAATTTAAAGACGATTCTGGTTTTCTGGCTATTTTTCTAGGCTTGGTGGTACTGGTTAGCATGAGCGCGTTGCCCGCGACCCTGCGTATCATCCAAGCTTTTAGTGGTTGAGTGTTGCCATTTTCACCACTTGCAGGCAGGATAAAACCATAACGCCATTAGGCACTCTTGCGGAATAAAGCCATGCACCGACTCAGCACGTCCTCTCCAGTGAAGCAACAGCCCTACATGGCTGGCGGCTCACGTGCGGGCGTGCCTGGGAATAGCGCTATGGTTTATTGGTATTGGTTTAGCCACGGTGTGCCCCTGGCCGACACGTAGCGTCGCGCCACCAGGCACACCACCAGGTTGCCTGCCGCAAGCATACAAGCCCCGGTCGGTAACCCCGCCGGGGCTTTTGGCATTATGGGCATAGTTGATTTTCATCATAATTTCATCAAGGAGCAGCATCATGATCTATCGTGCACTGATTAACGCTTTCGCTACGGGCTTTGTAGGCTATGGCTATAGCTGGCGATTTAGTGACGCGCGGTCGGTGCTAGCTGCCACCTCCGACCGTGTGCGCCTGGGTGGTCACTTAGTCACACGATTGCGGAGAATGACCCATGAATGCCCCTGTTAGTTCTGTTATCAACAAGACCCATGCGACGCCACCGCTGACGCCTTCAGCGCCCGGCACTGAGACTGCACCTGACGGTACTGCTACCAGGCTGCCTACGCCCGCCTTGCTTCGCCAGCGCATCTCACTAAATAACTCCCTACGTGAGCAGATTAGCCATCAACGCCATGCCGTACAGCAAATTCTAAGTGGCCACGATGACCGCTTACTGGTAGTGGTAGGGCCTTGTTCCGTGGATGATCCTGACGCTGCACTGGAGTACGCTGACCGCCTTGCCGCGTTAAGTGAAGAGGTGCGCGAGCACATTCTGCCGGTGATGCGTGTGTATATTGAAAAGCCACGCACCACGGTAGGGTGGAAAGGGCTGGCATACGACCCAGGACTCGACGGAAGTGGTGATATGCCACGCGGTTTAGCGCTATCCCGTGAGCTAATGCACGCAGTGGCCGCGCGCGGCCTGCCGGTGGCGACCGAGCTGTTACAGCCGATGCTGGCCCCCTATGTGGATGACCTGCTGAGCTGGGTAGCGATTGGTGCGCGCACCACGGAATCGCAGCTGCACCGTGAGTTAGCCAGTGATTTAGCGGCTGCGGTGGGATTCAAAAATGCCACCAGCGGCGACGTGCAGGTGGCCATTGATGCGATGAGTGCCGCCGCCCATCCGCACCAGCGTTTTGCGGTAGATCCTCAGGGCTATCCGGTTGTCCAGCAAACGCCAGGCAACCCTCACACCCATGTGGTGCTGCGCGGCGGACACGGTGAGCCCAACTACCAGACACACCACGTAAAAGCCGCCACCGCAGCGCTGCGTAACGCTGGCCAAAACCCTAGACTGATGGTCGATTGCAGTCACGCCAACGCGCGCAAAGATCATCGTCGCCAGAGTGAAGTCATGCTGGATGTGTTAGCGCAGCGCCAGGCAGGCGAAGCCAATTTGGTAGCGCTGATGCTGGAAAGCCATCTATTTGAAGGCAAGCAGCCGCTTAAGCCCGGTGCCATGCGCTACGGTGTCTCGGTCACCGATGCTTGTGTTGGCTGGGAAACCACCGAGCACTTGCTGAAAACCGCCGCAGAGAGGTTAGCTTAAATCAGCATTGACGCATGCTATTACTTGTTTGCCGTGGCCAGCCCCGTATCATAGCTTATTTGCACCATCATTGAGGCTGGCCATGGTATTTACGCTTGAGCATCACGACCCTGAAACCTACCGTCGCAAAGCCCGCATCATTAGCTTCGCCATGGCGGGCCAACTGATTGTATTTGGGCTTCTTTTTTCAATGCTGCTCACCTCCACCTTTGGCAGTAGCCTGTGGCTGAATGCCTTGGGCGTGCTGTTGGGACTGTTGGCGACCAGTGCGCTCTTCGCCGTGCTGCGTGAGCGTCCTTGGATGAAAGAAGTGCGCTATGTCTGGCAGCTTAAGCATCACCTGTCGCAAGTCAGTAGCTATCTAACCCAACTGCGCCAAGCGGTGGACGAGAATAATCGTACCGCGCTTGATTTGCTTACCTTTTATCACCAGGGCATGGCCCAGTTAGCAGAGCTTAACGGGCGGACTACCGATGATGACGCCGAGCGGCTGGCGGAAAAAATGCAGGTAAAAATTAAACGTGAAGAGCTGGAGCTGCCTCCCCAGGTAGAGCAGCTCGACACTGACGATCTGCAGGCGTTTAAGCGTGGTAAAGTACGACCGTAATCAATCGCTTAGGCAAGAATATCAGCAATGAATAGCGTCAGAATATAAACGGAGCGCAGTGTATGAAGATGTTAACAGCGTGGGGAGGTGTCGCCGCCGCTGGCGTCCTGCTCGTCATGGGAGGCTGTGCTGCCACGTCCTCTTCTCCAGCCACCTCCTCCGCCAGCCAGGCAAGCAGCGATAACCGAGCACCTTTTTTTCCATCGGCGCTTTTCCCCGGCTCTGCTCAGCGCTTTGATGCTTGGCACTGCTCGCCAGCTCAGCAGCACTTAGTGACAGCAACCAATGCTAACGACCTGCGCCTTTGGTCGTTGCATGGCGCATGGCGACTGCCGCAAGCAGTGGTGGCGAGCGGCGCACGCTATCAAGATGGCGAGATCAGCTTCTGGAACCGGGGTGAAAAGGCGCTGGTGGAGACTCCCCGGGGGCAGCTTCAGTGTTCGTTGGCCGGGCAGCGTGCTGCGTTAACCCGCGATGATAAGCCTGGGGTAATGTTTTTTGCGCGTGGCAATGAGCCGGGCTGGTCGGTGGCATTGGCGCACGATACGCCGACGCTGACTATGCAGACAAATTACGGGGAAGAAAGCCTTCAACTACCCTATATGGTCA
Organism: Vreelandella sulfidaeris; assembly: GCF_042429665.1. Lineage (GTDB taxonomy): Bacteria > Pseudomonadota > Gammaproteobacteria > Pseudomonadales > Halomonadaceae > Vreelandella. Next base: position 108,883 of record NZ_JBHMAC010000010.1, read on the forward strand.
GCGTCATGGATAACGAGGCAGGGCGTGTTGTATTGGAAAGCGCTGATGTGGCCCCATTTTATCGTGTGCGAATTGACGCGGGTGCCTGCTTTGACAGCATGAGTGGTGAGCCTTTCCCGGCCCGGGTCACGTTGACGTATGGTGGTGAGCAGTACAGTGGCTGTGGCCAAGGTATCGCTCCCTAGGATGTATGACGCTAGCCTTGCCTAACGGCGGTGCGCGCTACAGGGTATTGGCTGGGCTCACTTAGCAGCGATAAACCACACGCTCGGCCCGCCACTGCTGGGCGACATAGTCACTAGCGCAGAGAGCTGAGGTGTCGCCCGCCGCACGAGCAGCAAGCCGTGATAGCGTTTCCAGATGAAGCCCGCGGGTTGTCTGCACCTGTTCGCTCACCGCTAGTGGCACCCACACGTCATCCTCTAATGTGGCCAGAGTGAAGCTGAAGGGATGAAACCCCGGAAAGCCAAGTCGGATATCGGTGGCGATCAATGTCTGCTTATGGTTCAACCAGCGCGTCTCATAGCGCAGGAAAGGCCCAGTGAACCAGGCCAAACGTTGTCCTTGCTGACTCATCAGCGAGGGGGCGGCTAACGCGACATTACGAACCAACGGCTCAAATGTTGGTTCATGGCCATTATCAAAAAGGCTAACTAAGCTTTCATAATAGCGATCATCCTCTACCACCGTGGCACGCCATAGCACTATATTAAAGGGCGTAGGCTGGACCAGGAGGGGGGCCTCTTCCAACCCTTGCTCCGCCAGTGCCGGGGCGAGTCGTTGTTCAACCGTTAACTTGGCACCTGCCGCCATGGCTAAGTAAATACAGCTGATCGCCAGCCCCCAGGTGCACGCCTTTTTTACCCGCAAAGATACCAGACCAAAGCCCAGTGCAATCAGTAAGGCGAGGGTATAGGCGGGATCGATAATAAAAATAATGGGCCACGCTGTGGGCGCGACCTTCATGGGCCAAAATAGTTGGGTACCGTAGGTTGTCAGCGCATCAAGTAGCGGGTGAGTGATCAAAATCAGTGTGAAAAAACACCACCAGCGAGCTAGGCTGACAGACGTTACTGATGCAAAACGGGCGCATAGAATCGCCAGCAGTGTCGCCACACCCGTGAGCACAAACAGTGAATGACTAAAGCCCCGATGCTCAGTGACATTGGCAATCGCATCGCCATAATCTAATGCCACATCAAGGTCTGGGAGCGTGCCCAATACAGCGCCAATAAGGATAGCTTTACGTCCTAAACGCTGGCCCAGCACGGCACCGCCAATCGCGGCGCCAAGGGCGGCTTGTGTGACAGAATCCACAGGTTTCTCCTACGGGTAAACCCAGTTAAGATAAACGTTATTAATTAATTGTACAGCGGTGCCGTCATATATTTACGCTGTCACGTTTTTGTAACGCCTGTAAATGTCAGTTTTCTCTGGAGGTAATATGCAATATCTACACACCATGGTACGGGTCAGTGATCTGGATGCATCGCTACATTTTTACTGCGATCTGCTAGGGCTTGAAGAAGTCCGCCGTAAAGAGAATGAGAAAGGGCGCTTTACCTTGGTCTTTCTGGCAGCCCCGGAAGATGTGTCGCGTTCAGAGCGATTGACGGCTCCCGAGCTTGAACTGACCTATAACTGGGACCCTGAAACCTATACCGGCGGGCGCAATTTTGGCCATTTAGCCTATCGGGTCGATGATATTTACGCGCTTTGCCGACATCTACAGGATAATGGCGTGACGATTAACCGTCCGCCACGCGACGGCTATATGGCCTTTGTCAAATCGCCGGATGGTGTTTCCGTCGAGTTGCTCCAGAAAGGCGATGCCTTCGAGCCGCAAGAGCCCTGGGCTTCCATGGAAAATAGCGGTAGCTGGTAATTGCTAATGAAAGGAAACATCATCATGACCATGAAAGGTTGGCCATTACTGCCTTGGCTTGCGTCGCTAGCGCTGCTTTTAAGTGCTTGTAGCAGCGCGCCAGGGCCAAGCTCGCCGGCGCCCCAAGGGCCAGGAGATTCTTCATTCTCAGGTGCTATCGTCGAGCAGCGCTGGAACTTGTTGTTGGTGGGTACCGATGAGCGTCTTGCCATGCCGGAAACGCCTTTTTTCCACATTTCCCGAGAAGGAAAGGTGAGCGGCAGTGATGGCTGTAACCGTATCACTGGTCAAGTCAAGTTAGGCGATAGCCAGCGCATTGAGTTTAGTAACCTGGGCACGACGCGGATGGCATGCCCGCAAATGGGGGATGCTAAGCGGGTGACGGACATGATGGAATCCGCCTATCGTTACTTGATTGACCATGATCGATTGGTTTTCTTCGGTCCGGATAGTCGAGTGCTTGGCGGCTGGCGCGAAGGTAACTAGTCGTTAGTCACCAGCTAAGCGTTTAGCGTTCAAAAGGCGGATTGAAGCGGGCGATAAAGCGCGCATCAATCCGCTTTTTCCATTCCCACACCCATTTTCCGGTTAGCCCCACGACGCCACGGCTGGCGATGGCGTGGCCATTGCCGGTGCCAATCAGTGCCAGGACGCGCTTGGGTGGCTGCCAGGGCGTTAGCGCGTCGCCGTAGCAGGCATGGCGAAGATTGTTCGCTAAGTGAGGGCCCATGCGCACCGCATAAACGCCTGCGTTGGGTAGCCTGGGGGTAAACGCGGCACAGTCGCCAGCAGCAAAAATACCCGCTAGGCCAGTGACTTCCAGCGTGTTTTCGACTCGAATAAAGCGCTGCTTATCGACCGGTAGTGCGGTGGTCGCAAGCCAAGGGTGACCCACTGCCCCCGTTGCCCACAGCACGATATCTGCAACGATGTGCTTACCGTTCTGCGTTAATACTCCGCCTTCAATAAGGGCTTCACCGCGTAGCGATGAGTGCACGCTGATACCTGCCTTTACCAGTGCCCGACGGGTGAGCCATCGCGGTAAATATCCCGCACTGGGAAGCAACTGCGAAGAGGCGCTAAGTATCTTGCCTTGCCACTCGATATCCGGGCGCTGAGAACGTAGCTGTGCCAGTACACTCATCAAGGTCTCGCAGCCAGCGGCACCGCCGCCTACTGCCGTAATACGTTGGAGGCTATGGCTGGGTAAGCGGTCAACCTCCTTCAGCAGCGCCTGCCAGCGCTCGTGCAATGAGCTTAACGGGCGCATGATGAGCTGCTTGGGAAGGTTCTCTCCGTGGCGCTGGGGAGGCGTTAAGGTTGAGCCGATGTTGAACGAAGCAACGTCAAAATAAACCCGCTCTCCGTTAGCAAGGTTGACGTAGCGCGCACGGGTATTGATCGCGTTCACTGAGGAAAGAAGTAGCCTGGCATTAGCCCTCTGGCATAGTGCCGCCACGTCTATCTGCGTGTCACGTAGAGTACATTCACCCGCCAGCCACGCAGGAACACTGCCGGAGTAAGCGGCTAAAGGGGCATCGCTGATAACGGTGATGGCGATGCCAGGGTCGGGCTGCTTGGCAAAGGCTTCGAGAACAAAGGCGTGGGCATGACCCGCACCCATCAGTACTAATTGCTTCATTTAACGATCACCGCGACGCCAGCTAAAGTAACGTTTCAATAGGGCCAGCACCCGCTCGGGCTTGTGGGCATTTTTCCACGCGCCCGCGGTCGCCTTTGCCGCTTCGCTTAACGTGGGGTAGGGGTGAATGGTGCCCAGCAGCTTGTTTAAACCCAGGCCGTGTTTCATGGCGATGGTAAATTCGCCCAGCCATTCACCGGCATTTTCCGCCACGATGGTCGCGCCCAGAATCTTGTCTTTACCGGGCACCGTGAGCACTTTGATAAAGCCCTGGGGAGCACCTTCGGCGATGGCACGGTCGCTTTCGCTCATGGCATAACGAGTGACCTCATACGCCACTTTTTTAGCTTTCGCTTCCGTTTCGTTCAGCCCTACGCGTGCCACTTCAGGCTGCACATAGGTCACCGCGGGCATATAGCGGTAGTCCACTTTAAAGCTTTTTAGTTCGCCAAACAGCGCATTCACGGCCGCATACCACGCTTGGTGGGAACCTGCATGGGTCAGTTGGAAAGGCCCCGCCACATCACCACAGGCCCAAATGTTAGGCAAGCGAGTCTGCAGGCGCTCGTTAAGCTCTATTGTGCCCGTTGGGGTGGTGGTAATTCCCAGCGCTTCCAGCCCTAAACCTTCGATATTGGCTTGACGGCCGACACTGACCAGCAGGTAGTCAAAGGCAAGCAGATGTCGCTCACCGTTATGTTCCACGACCAACTGATAGCCTGCTTCGTCGTTGAGCACCTCCAGCGCGTTGGCATCGGTCATCACCGTCACCCCCTCGCTGGTCAGGGTGCTTTCGACCTGCTCGCCTACTTCTGGGTCTTCGCGTCCGAGTAGTTGTGAGCCTCCCTCCACTAACGTGACCTGACTACCCAAGCGGGCAAAACTCTGGCTAAGTTCGCAACCAATCGCACCGCCACCCAGCACGACCAGGCGCTTGGGGAGTTCGGTTAACGACCACAGGTTTTCAGACGTTAATAGCGGCGCACGCTCTATCCCCGGTAGCGACGGTACGCGCGGGCGTGACCCGGTCGCCAGCACGATATGGCGAGCCGATAGGGTCTGATCACCGATCTGGATTTCCCAGGGCGAGAGGAGCGTGGCGTGATCCTGGTACACCTCAACGCCTAAGTCGTTATAACGCTCCACACTATCGTGGGGTTCGATATCGCGAATGGCCTGGTGAACGTGGCCCATCACCTTGGCAAAGTCGATCTCTGGCTCGCTAGAGGTGACCCCAAAGCGTGGTGCGGTACGTATCTCATGGGCGGCACGCGCCGCGCGAATCAGTGCTTTGGAAGGTACACAGCCGGTGTTCAGACAGTCGCCGCCCATCTTGTGTTTTTCCACCAGCGCTACCTTGGCCTTGACCGCACTGGCAATATAGCTGGTCACCAGACCCGCCGAACCGCCGCCAATCACGGCAATGTCCACGTCGAAGCGCGAGGGCCGCGTGAATCCCTGGTAAACCTTGCGTCGCTGCACGAAGCGTACGATGAGACGGGCAATCCAGGGAAAGACCGCCAACAACGCGAAGGAGGCCAGCAGGGTAGGCGACACGATACCTTGAAGGCTCTCGACATCGCCTAATTGACCGCCAGCGTTCACATATACCGCGGTGCCCGGCAGCATGGCGAGCTGACTTACCCAGTAGAAGGTGATGGTTTTAATGCGTGTGAGCCCCATCACCAAATTGATCATAAAGAAGGGGAAAACCGGCACTAAACGCAACATGAACAGATAAAAAGCTCCATCGCGCTCTACACCGCGGTTAACGGCTTCAAACTGGCGTGGAAAACGCTTCTCGATGGGATGGCGAAACAGGAACCGCGAAAGTAAAAAAGCCAGTGTCGCGCCTATCGCGCTGGCGAATGAGATGATTAATAGCCCCCAGCCAAGGCCAAACAAGGCCCCCCCAAGCAGCGTTAGTAGCGTCGCGCCAGGAAGGGAAAGAGCGGTGACCACGACATAAACAGCAAAAAACAGGCCTGCCACCTGCCAATGGCGTTGATCAAACGCTACCTGGAAGTCACTTTGATAAGCTTTGAGCGTTTCCAGCGTGAACCAATGATGGGCGCCGCTTAAGAAAAAAACGCCAATGGCAGTGATCAATAGCGCGGCAATCAGTATGCGTTGTCGGGTCACGGCAATCTCCAGCGCCGTCAGGGCGCCAATAAAAGAAATGATGATAGCTCTAAGTGAGACGAACGTGCGTTTCCTTACGTTGAGGGGAGCGCCCCTTTCCAGCGTTGCCAGTCCTCCGGGCGGTCTACGTCCCAAATCGTAGCAGGGTACGCGGCGTGCAGTTCTAACGCTTCAATCCGTTCACGGGTCGTCGCCAATACGCGGTGGGTGCCCCAAGGAATATCTTCAAATAGCGATGGGTAATCACGTTGGGTGCCAATTAGCCCGTAGCCGCCATCCTCGGCGGGCAATATCACCACCTCGTGACGGGATAAGTGGTGTACGCAGCTCGTTATCAGCGCGCTGGTAATACTGGGGCAATCGCTGCCCATCACCATGGCAGTCCCTGGCACACTGTTCAACGCGTGACGAACACGGGTGCCTAAATCGCCATCGGGCTGAGCGTTTAATGTTAGCCCAAACTGCTCGGCGAGCGAGAGAAACAGGGGGTGGTCATGCTCAAGCGCGGTCCATAAGGTGACGTTGGAGGCGGGCAATGCGTCACAGGCGGTAGCGACGCAGTGGCTTAGTAGCTCTGCATGGGCATCCGCGGCACCTTGCGCCCCCAGTAGTGGTGCCAGGCGCGTTTTCGCTTGCCCTGCCAGCGGTGCCTTGGCGAGCAGATGCAGATGAGGAAATTGTTCTTTATTAATCGGCGTTTCAGCGCGCATCGCGATACTCCTTGGCGAGTTGGGTTGCGCTAACGCCGCGCCAGTAGCGATAGCGAAGCCGCCACATTAGGCAAATGGTCGCTAACGCGCCGTGTTGATCCCAGCGTCTTCCCGAGCTTACCACTTTCACTGATAGGCAAGCAGGGCGAGCCACTCGCTTGAGCCGTTTCGATAGCTCAATATCTTCCATTAGCGGCTGCTCGGGAAAGCCGCCCACCGTCTTAAAACAGTCAGCACGTATAAAGATACCCTGATCGCCGGTTGCAATGCCGGTAAGTCGAGAACGCTTATTCATCCACCAGCTCACTATGGGCAGCCAGCCACTCCGACCTGACAGCTGAATATCAAAGCGACCCCAGGCACGAGCATTCAGCGCGTTGGTGATCTGGTTCACAGCGTCTCCGGGGAGCTGGGTATCGGCATGCAGGAACAGCAGCGTCGGCGCACGGGCATGCTGCGCGCCCAGGTTCATTTGAAGCGCTCGCCCTGGGGGGCTTGTGAGTACTCGATCCGTCAGCGGTTGGGCAATGTGCACGCTGTCATCGCGACTGCCGCCATCCACCACGATCACTTCCACCCCCTGTCGGCGCAGTGGCTGTAGTAACGCCAACTGAGCCCTCAGCGTGGGAGCTTCGTTAAGCACCGGGATCACGATGCTAAGGTGGGGTGATGGGTTAGCCGAGGTCAATCACTGGCCCTCCCGCCGCATCGGCATCCGCCTGATCATGAGTGACCAGCAGTGCCGGCAGGCCCGCCTCACGCAGTTGGCTAAATACCAGTGATCGCATCTCCTGGCGCAGCGCAGTGTCCAGCTTGGAGAATGGCTCATCAAGCAGCACCGCCTGGGGCTGGGAGAGCAGCAGGCGCATTAAGGCCACGCGTGCTTTTTGGCCCCCGGAGAGTGTCGCCGGGTCACGTTTTGCAAATCCCTCCAGCCCTACCTGTTTGAGCGCTTGTTGCACCTGATGATGTTTATCCTGCGCCTGACGCGGCAGTCCAAAGCGTACGTTGCCGCCGACACTGAGATGCGGAAACAGCAACGGATCCTGGAATAGCAGGCCTATGCCTCGTTTTTCCGCGGCCACCGTCAGCAGGTTGCGTTGACCCAACCATACACCTCCCGTGGCGCTAAATTCGTGATCAAGAAAGCCCGCGATATAGGCGAGCAGGGTAGATTTACCCGACCCTGAAGGCCCCATGACGGTTAGCACCTCGCCAGGGGCAATGGTGGCGTCTACCGCCAGCAGCTCGCGGCCTGCCAGGGTGATACTAATATGCTCAAGACGCAGCGGCGCGTTAGCAGATACGGTCACGTTCATCCTTTTAGCTGGCCATTTCACGGCGTTGGGCACTTAACAGGCGGGGGACCGCTAGGGCTAGCATAAAGCCGATGAGCGGTAGGCCTGCCTGCATCAATGCCCATACGCCAATTAAGCGCCGGTTACCGCCCGAGGCAAGCGCTACCGCTTCGGTAGTGACCGTACTTACGCGTCCTGCCCCCAGCAGTTGGGTAGGCAAATATTGCCCAATACTGATCGCCAGGCCAACCGCCAACGCGGTTAACAGAGGTGCCAATAGCAGCGGCAAGCGAACCCGCCAGAATGCCATACTGCGTGACACGCCTAGCGAGCGTGCCACTTGCAGCCAGCGTGGATCCAATCGGCGATACGCTTCGGCTAACGAGAGATAAACGTAGGGCAGCACAAACAGCAGGTGGCCCGCGATGACCAACCCCAGTTGGGGACGAATTCCCAGGCTTTCAGCGGCCACTACCAACCCAAATAAAAAAGCAATTTGTGGCACCAGCAAAGGAAAATAAAGCAACCATAGGGCACGCTTGGGCTGCACATGCTGGCGGTGCTCATTTTCAAGTACCGCGAGGACCAGTACCGTTGCCAGTGTGGTGGCTATCAGACCTATCAGTGCGGTATTGAGCAGCGGAGAGCCCAGCGACGAAGCGCTGCGCGTCCAGTGATCAAGCGTCAACATCTGAGGCAGCAGGTCCGGGTAGCGCCAAAAACCGGCCAGCGAAAATAACCCTAACCCCACCAAGGCCGCCAAGGCCGTTACGCTGGTAACCAGTAACCCCGAGCGGCCAATCATGCGTAGCGCTATTTCGCCCTGTTGACGGTTGCCGTTAAGCAGCCAACCGCGTGTCAATGTGCGAATAAACTGTTCTAACAGCCACCAGCAGAGCAGTGCAGACAGCGTGACGCCAAGCTGCAACACGGCGGCTGCCGAGGCCATGAATCGGCGGCTGATATCGGGGTCGTTGAACCAGCCAAGAATCGATACGCTCAGGGTGGGTGGGAGCGTAGGGCCCAGGATCAACGCCATATCGACCACCGAACTGGCGTAGGCGATGACCGCATATACCGGCAGGCGAATCAGTGGGTAGAGAGACGGCAGCACGCTTTTTAGCCAGGCGATCGTGGGCGCATAGCCCAGCGATCGAGCCAGCTGCAAGCGTTTTTCCGGCGCTAGCTGCGGCAGCGCCGCCAGACTCATCAAAAATAGAAACGGCGCTTCTTTCAGCACCAGCCCCGCGATAAGAGAAAGCCCCCAGGGGTCGTTGACGATAAGCGCATCCGGTGGACGCTCCCATCCCGTTAGTGAGGGCGATATCAAGCGAGACACCAGGCCAGAAGGGGTAATCAAAAAGGCGAATCCAAACGCGACAGCCGCGTGAGGAATGGCCAGCAGCGGCGACACCAGGCGACGAATAGTACGATCGACGCTGGTGCCTGCGCTGGCAGCTAAAAACAGCACCACGATAACAAGCGCCAGCGCTGTGCTCACTAAACCACTGGTAGCGCTAACCGCCACGGAACGCCACAGCCCTGGCTGGGCGAACAGCGTGTGCCAGGGGGCTAGGCTAAAACGGTCGCCGCCCAGCGCCGGGAGGTAGCCAAACGCTGGCAGCACCACCATTGCAAGCCCTGCACCGACAGGGAGTACTAGCAGGGCAATGATGAGCGCTGGGGCCAGTCGCAGCATGCCTAGTTAACGCCGTAACGCTCAAGCCACGCGTCTTGGAGGGCGGTCATCCAGCTTGGGTGAGGCTCGGGCAGGGTATTGGAAAGCGCATCCGCTGGTAGTTCCGACGGGTGGCGTTCACCCTGCTCAAACAGTGCCTGGTCATTGGCATCTAGCTGGTCAATATCCAGCACGCTGCGGTCGCCCCACATCGCCAACGACTGCTTTTGGGCCTGAGCTTCTGGCGAGAGCAGAAAATTGGCGAGTACCATGGCACCGGCTTTATGCGGCGAGTTATAGGGAATTGCCACGAAGTGAACATTGCCCAGGGTGCCGCCTTCCAGCACGTAGCTACGCACGCTATCGGGTAGTTCATACTCCATGACTGCCACGGCGGCATCGGTGGGATAAAACGAAAATGCCAAGCTCAGCTCGCCATCGCTCATCAGCGTGCGCAGGTTAGGGCCTGAGTCGGGGAAACTGCGCCCACTGCGCCACAGGTGAGGGTGTAGCTCGTCGAGATAGGCCCATAGCGGCGCCGTGACGGCGGCAAAATCGCTCTCCGTCACCGGCTGATAAAGCGCGTCGTCCTGCTCGCTCAGTTCGATCAACGCCTGCTTTAAAAACGTGCTGCCGGTGAAGTCGGGAATACGCGGATAGCTAAACTGGCCGGGGTTAGCTTGCGCCCATGTTAGTAGCGACGCCATGTCCTGCGGGGGTGTCTCGGTTTGAGCACTGTCGTAGTAGAAGGTGATCTGCGCTTTTCCCCAAGGTGACTCATAGCCTTCTGTCGGGAGGGTAAAGTCGGTGACGACCTCTGGGTTCTCGCTAGCGTTGGACAGCGCAAAATGAGGTAAATCTTCCGCAAATGGTCCATATAGCAATTCGCTTTCACGCATCGCTGCGAAATTTTCACCGTTAATCCAAATCAGATCGATACTGCCCTCGTCGTGATTACCAGCCTGTTTTTCCGCCAGCACTCGTGCCACCGCGCTGCCGGTATCGTCCAGTTTTACATGTTCGACATCAATGTCGAATTGCGCCTGCATCTGTTCGGCCACCCAGGCAATGTAGCGATTGGTGCGCGTATCGCCACCCCAGGCGTTCCAGTAAACGGTTTGGCCTTCGGCGTTGGTCACCACGTCTTGCCAGTCGCTGGGATCAGGAGCCGCCATGGCAGGCAGCGTAAGGGCTAGCAGTGTGGCAGTGGTGGCCACACGCAGAGAGTGACGTTTAATAGGCATCGCACACCTCAATTTTGGGAAGATAACAACGTTATAGGGAAGCCTGTAAACATTGAAGCTCGCTGTGAACATGATCGATTACCGGCAGCGAGAGGTAATGTTCTACGCGGTCGCGCACGTGCTCAATCACGGCGGGGTCGGTGAGTTCTGCCGACCAGTCTTCCCCGCGCTGTTGGGCATCTCTGGCATTGATGTGCTGAGCGCGCCATTTCGTACACCAGGTTAGCGACCATAGCCAGGTAGCACGCCGACAGGCAACCAACGTGTCGGTGTCGACGGTTATGCCCAGGGTGTCTTGCCAGTGGCGGTAAAAGTCAATGACGTCACCCAATGACAGCACCGCCTGGCTGCTGATGTCCCAAGTGGTCGAGGTATACAGCGAGGTATGGGCCAGGTCGATGCCTGGTAGGCTATAGCGACACTTTTCTAAATCGACCAGAATGGCGCGGCCGTCGTCTTGAATCAAAAAGTTACCGGGATGGGTATCAAAGCTAATCAATGTCGGTTTGGCATCACTTAGCCGGGGCGGCAGTAAATCCAACTCCTGTCGAATGCGCTGTGTGACCTTTCGGGAAAGCTGCGCATCGCTCAGCCAGCTAGACTGATGGTGCACTTCATTGACCATGGCCTGCCAAGGGTCGTCAGGCGCTAGTAAGGGTTGGCGCGCCTCGATACTGGGCAACGGCCGTGCATGTAAGCTGGCCAGCGCTCTGGCAATGGCCGGCAGGTCTTCGGGGAGTGTCGCCATCCGACCGTGGATCGCCTCGACCAGCAGTCCGCCGCGTGGTAGCGACTCGCTTGGGGGCAGAATGCCGTGCAGTGTTGGGGTATGACCGCCGGGACTCGTGCGCTGATAACAGGCTGCCTGGTAGGCAAGGTTCTCGTCAGGTGGCAGATTCATTTGGCTCTGCTTGGGGAGCCGTGCCACCCAGTCATCACCCGCGTTACGATGAATCCATACATGATCATGGGCCAGCCCGGTATCCGCCATTGGCGCAAGCTCACGGTAAGTAATCTCCGCCCGTTCAAGTTCGCTTGCCAGCGCCGTTAATCGCGCTTCAGTCTGTGTTGGCATAAAGCAGTCCGTGTCGTTGCTAACTCAACGTTGCCACCTTAGTGGCTATTCTTATACCAACCTTACACGTTTAGTAAGCAAAAGGGACAGGAAAGAGCGGACGTGGGTAAAAATATCAACCTAAACCCTCAACTGAACCACGTCGGCGACGTGACGAATATCAGTAGCATAGGTCGCTAAACGCAAGCAGTAAACGCTAAAACGCCCACCTGTACAACAACGATGGGCGCGGCTTAAAAGCTATTAGTCAATGCGGTATTTACTGAGTTTCCGGGCCGTATTAGGAACCGGAAACCTGCGACACTCAGCGACGGGTCGTTGCGTCAGTCACGCTTCGTGGCTGCTTCTCTGTGGTAAGGCTGGCGCCGATTTCAATAATGCCAACAATGACATGCGGCAAGAATACTATGTCGGCAAACCCGAACAGCCAAGGAGAAACCAACAGCAAAATACCGCTGATCAAGTCCAGGGTCAGGTGTAGCGGCATAGGAATAACGTGCATTAGCCCAAGCTCGTACTTGGTCATGATGGCTGAACCCAGCATCACCAAGCCCAGAATAGTCGGCACCCACTGGGCGGGGCCACCCGTGGCAAAGCCGAACACGAACGGCGCTGCGATAAGCAGCAGCCCGATGACATAGTCGGCTATCCCGTGTACGCGAGTTGACATGAAGCGCATGGCTATCCTCCTTAATAGGCCAAGTGGTTAAAACGCCGGTTAAAGACAGCTTCAACCAGCGTTAACACCAACATAGCATAGGCGGTGGAGGGGGCCAGTCAGCGACGCGCTAAGTGCGATGATTGCCCAAACAAAACACATTTTTTAAGAAAAACGGCTACATAAAGAAACAAGATCGGCATGCTCGCTGGCTGACATTTGCGCGCCAGCGAGGCTTAAGGTGTCTAATGGCGGCGCGGCTAATAGCTGCGACGTAGCTGGCGGAACAGGGTGTCAAAGCGGGCGGCCATGCGTTCAATCAGACATACGATGTAGGCATTGCATAGAATCCACGGCAGCACGACCAATGCGATCGCTAATGCACCGAAGTAGACATCGCTTACCCAATGACCGCCCACCATGATACGCGGCAGCGTGACAAGAATGGCAATCGCCACACTAAGTGATGCGATCAAACGATCGGCAAAGCGCAGCATGAAGCTAGCAAACACCATGGCAAGCAGACCGTGGTCACTTGGGAAACTATTGGCTGCCGTCGCTTTTGCATTGCGATAGGTATAATCGTCAAGCAGGTTAACGCCTTCGTGCCAGAGCGTGGGGCTGGGGCGAGCCATCAGCAGGTGTACATGCAGCATCTCCCCCAGCAGCGCGCCCACCGCTGACATGATCAGGCCAATAGCCAGCCACTTCGGCCAGCCGCCGTCGCGATCTCGTCGCATGGCGAAAAAAAGCATCGCCAGCAGTACCACAAACATTACCTTGTCAAAGGCGCGGGTATTGAGCAGAGCAAGTGCCTCAGTCCAGCGTGGGTACATCGGACTAATAAACTGGTTAAAGAAGAAAAATACATCGTCATCCAGCTTGGTCCAGAGCAGCACTGAAGGTAGCCACCAGCTCAAAATGAGCGCAAGCCCCAGTAGGTTATAAAATAAAATACGGCGAGTTTGCATAACGTCACTCTCTTAATGAATGTCCATGAGAATGACGACAGTTTAATTAATTAGCCTGTTAAGGAACAGTGTTTCTTAATCTGGCCGAATACCATCTCGTATCAATCGCCCTGTATGGCCACTTGAGTAAAGTGGTGGCAAAAGTACTGGCTTAACCCGTATTGCCGGCGGTGATAGCATTGGCAACGGTGGCGCGGGCGTGCTCCAGCACTGAGCGCCACTCCGCTGGGGTTGGGTCTGCCAAGCCCAATCCGCGCAGTAGAAACAGTCCCTCCATGGCCAGAACGGCTTGGCGAATATCTTTACTCGCGGAGTCATTGTCGTCGAATAAATCCAAAATAGAGCGGTAGTACTCCCTCGCCGGGCGTGATTTTTCAGGCGAATGAAGAAGGGCTGTCATGAGATAGGCAGAGCGACGGATGAGGCGATCGTCCTCTGTGAGTGCCTCATCCAGATAGGCAAGCAATCGCTTATGTTTATGCTCCCAGTCGCTTCCCGCTCGCGATTTAACCGCGCGCTGCACCCGGTCAATCTCTCGTTGCAGGACAGCGGCCACCAAGTCGTCTTTTGTCGCAAAGCTATAGACCAGCCCCCCTTTGCTGATGCCCGCTTTTACGGCCACAGCGTCGAGGGTGAACTGTCGTCCACCGCTTTCCATGATGATGGCATCGGCTGCATCTAGAATGCGTTCTAGCGAGATCTCTTTTTTACGTGCCATAAGTCTCTCTGTTGAGGTGGCCGCCACTGCCCGTGGCTGGATAGCAGGGGCTGAGCAAGTACCTGAGTGAGCAAGTATCTCAGTGAGCAAGTACCTGAACCTGAGTGAGTACCTTGTCATTTTACGTCATACACGCCGCCTCGCGCCTAAAGCCATTCCACCGGACCGTTATTTGAACACTTCTTTCTTTTCACTGGGTTGATCAATAGCAACAAAAATGCACACTTTTTATTTTCCGACTGAGCAGTCATAATTCCGGCCCTTCCCACTGCGTAGCTCGCTGAGCGCCGCTTTTATGCAAGACATTGAAGGTTTTTGTGATGAAGATATCCAGGCGTAATTTTCTACTATCGGCAGGTAGCGGTATTGCAGGCGGCGTGATTGGCGGTTTTTTGGGAGCGACCTATGGCGCTCAACCAGGATGGCGCCTTGAATCACAAATTCCTCGCGCTGAAGGTGTGGCAACCTCTGATACGTTGCCCGCCGAGGCAGATGTCGTCGTCATCGGTGGGGGAATAGCCGGTATCTCTACCGCGCTGTTCCTCAACCAGAAAGGCTTGAGAACGGTAGTGTTGGAGAAAGGGGTGGTAGCGGGTGAGCAATCAAGCCGCGCGTTTGGTTGGATCTACTCCAACGGCTGGGACTTGGGCAAGTTAGAGCTGGCTAACCGATCGAAAGAGATCTGGCAGGGGTTCGCAGGTCGTTTTAATCAAGATATAGGCTATCGGCAATCGGGCAACTATTCGCTGCTGGCCACCGATGAAGAGGTAGATGCCAGCCAAGCCTGGCTGAAGGAAGCCCTACAGGTTCAACCGCAAACCGATGCGCGGTTGGTGACGGGGCCGGCATTGGACGCGCTGATTCCCGGTGCGTCACAGCAGTATAAGGCGGCACTCTATCAGCCCAGCGACGGCACGGCAGAGCCAAGCTACCCGGTTTCGCGGATTGCCCGGGGCGCGATGCGTGAAGGCGTTCACATTGTGGCGCCCTGTGCTGCCCGGACAATTGACCGCCAAGGTGGCCAGATTGTGGGTGTGCATACCGAAATGGGCTATATCAAGGCGAAGCGTGTCGTATTGGCAGGCGGCGCCTGGTCATCGCTGTTTGCGGGTAATTTGGGTATTCATCTTCCTCAGCTGACGATTGCATCTTCGATGCAGCGCTTGAGCCGTATCGATAATGCCCTGCCCGGCGCAGGGTATGGACCTGATTTTGCGTGGCGCCAGATGGCCAATGGGGAAACCGCCGTAGGGGTTTCTAGCAATGTCGCCCCCATCACCAAAGAAAGCTTCAGTATGTTGCGGGACTTTTTGCCTGCGTTGAAGCATTCGGGAGATTTGCTCAAAGTGCGTATGTCGAGCGACTTCTTTGCCTCGCTCAATATGAAATCAAGCTGGACCTCTGATGAGACCACCCCCTTTGAGGCGGTACGTATGCTGTCGGGTAGTGTGGACGATCAAGAGGTGAACAAAGCCTTGGCGAACCTTCGCCATGCCTATCCTCAGTATGAAAATGCCAATGTGCGTGAACGCTGGGCTGGCATGATTGACGCGACTCCCGATTCAACCCAAGTGATTTCCGAAGTCCCCGATGCTGATGGCCTGTTCATTATTACCGGCTTTTCAGGCAATGGACTGACGACAGCCCCGGCTTCAGGTGAAATGGCTGCTGAACTGATTGCTGGTGAGGAAACAACGTGTGACCCGTCGATCTATCGCTTCAGCCGCTTTACCGATGGATCGGAGTACGTCTTCCGCCACTAAGCATGCTGAGTTGATGAGCGAAAAGGAAAACGGCATCTTGTGGATGCCGTTTTGCGTTGTAGCGACGTTCGTCAATCAGGCTATAGCGCCTCGATCTTGGCCCGTTGCTCTTCCAGTAACAGCTTGGTGGACTGGAATTCGACCAGCTTGCCGCGCTCTTTTTCGACCACTGAGACCGGCGCTTTGGCGATAAAGCTGTCGTTGCAGAGGTTATCTAACTGCCAAAGTCATATCTGTATGTATCTACTTGCTAAACCTCAAGGGGCCATTCTTCTAAAAAAAGCCAATGAAAAATACGGCGCGCCATTTCGTAAGGCACGGCATTGCCAATAAGCCGAGCAATTTGAGTAGGTGTACCTTCAAATTTATATGAATCTGGGAAGGTTTGCAGACGAGCAGCCTCACGAAGCGTTATAGCACGATCTTGTTCTGGGTGTGCGAAGCGGCCTCTAGTCACATCAGTGCATCCTGTTGTAAGGGTTGGCGCAGGAGAGTTCCATGCCATCCTTCCGTAAACATCTGGAAACGATTTGTCTCCAAGCTTTCGGTGACATGCAAGCTGAAGCTCGTCAGGTAGGGCAGAGCGGCTACCACCATCTTTAGGAACAGCATGCAAGCGCTGAATCGTAATAGGTGCGTGGCGCCTCGCTCTGTGAAGTTGATCCTTTGAGCACTGTTCACCTGCACTGAGGGGTTTAAGACCGCAAAAAGCCATTTTAACAGTTGGGGGAGCTGATCCTATAAAATCTGTACGTAATTTCTCGAATCTTGCTAATACTAGTTCGCATTTTGATGCCACGAAAATTGATCTTACGCGCCGCTGTGGCACGCCTAGATCGGTTGCAGATAGGCGCAGAGGTTCACTAAAACGATAACCTAAGTCGGCAAGACCTGCTCTGAGCAGCTGCTTTGACTCGGAGCGTACAATACCAGGGACGTTTTCCACCCAAATAGTTTCTGGATTGAGTACTTTAGCGAAACGCAATGCTTCAAGTACGAGCGGGGCGCGTTCATCAGTCGTGTGTCGCTTTCGGTTTTGAGAGCTGAAAGGTTGGCAAGGTGCGCAAACTGCTAATACCGATAATCTTTGTCCTTTTAGAGATTTCCTGGCATCCATAGGGTCGATTTCTCTGATATCTTGATCAAAAAAATGAGCAAACGGATGATTCGCAGTATAGGTAGTCTTTGCCGAAGCGTCATTGTCGACTGCAAAAGCCAAGCGGAAGCCTGCCGAAACCAGTGCTGAGGACACCGAGCCCGAACCACAGAACAGGTCTGCAGCGAGTGGTGCCTCAGCTTTTACTTTGCGCTTGTTCTTAACCATTCGAATTCATTTAATCCAATTCGGCCAATTGCCCTAACGGCTTTCTGAGCAAGGTGCACCGCAGTCATCTCTCTCAACTGCGCGCGCCACCTCCAGCGCTCATCGTCTATATCGATAAAGAAGTACCCATCAGAATCAGGTTGTTGAGCTAAAATTACATCCTTACCTTCTAAAGGAGAGAACCAAAGTGTTCTTAGTTCGCGTAGGTGCTTAGATTTACCTTCATTTGCAACTTGAAAACGCATAAATTGATCATTCTTAGGAAGAATGAGATCAAAATCTGCATCGTTTTGTATGAGCTTAATAAACAAAAAAGAAGCTTCGCCATGAATTCTAACCGAATCGCACGCAGGCTGAATACAAAGCCAGTCACTCTCATCATTTCCGATTACTGTACCAAAACTCAGCGTTGGAGTCCCGCCGATAGTGCGCCCTGCTTGTTTTCCTGAATGGTAGGCTAAAGTCGTAAGTACCGCATAATGTGAGCTGTACCTTTCCCACAATTCTTCTTGAGTCTCTGCAAAAAACGCACGTGTTACTTTTGCGTGAAATTTCTCAGTTTTTAAATCTTTAGGACCTTGATTGATCAGGCGCTTTCGAACATCTGTATTTATTTTGCGATCATCTGGACGCTCATCTTGCCATCTCATTTTTAGATCTACATCAAAAAGTCGATGGTCGTTGTCTGCCAGCCAGGCTATACAGCTTTCTGAGCCGAGAGTTTTAACCTCAGCACCACTAGCGCCGATTGAAAGCGAGAGTTCAGACTGTAATAGTTCTACCACGAGTCGTCCTGCATCATCGGGGTCAGGTTTTGTCGCTCGATCACCAGCGTATACAGGATCCAGTTCTTGATCGAACTGGGCCAAAATTCTATGAATATCACGCCTTACTGCAGCTACCGACTCTAAAGCAAAAGCACGCAACAACCCACGAGATAGAATAGTAAACTCATGAATTATTCTCTTAGGTAAGTTTTCCCAAGAGACGACTGCTGGGTCATCGCTGGGCCTTCGTCCTAGTGTCGGCTTGTTAATGAAGACAATTCGAAAGTGATCGCCAATTATCACTGGGCCATTGGGGAGGGCATTAAATTTAATATCATGACCGTCAGATTGGAGCGCCCTATTAAGGGCTGGAGAGGCGTCCTCTAGTGTCTCTGCTGTATATATAAGAATTAATCTGAGACGACCACCTTCTTGCATATCTTTTTTAAGTATTTGCTTGATTGCTTTAATTGCTGGGCCACTATCATCTTTCCTAAGCTGCCAATCAAGAACGCATGAGTCGGTTGGAAGAATAGCTCGAACTGTTGCCGCTATGAGCTCTTCAGGCTCAGCAGGGTCATTTTCGGTAGGCAAATATACTCCGCAAGTCAGTCCTTGCTCAGCAAACGCCAATGAGACCTTATTAAGTTCAAGGCGATGCGCTGCTATTTCATCGTCTTCAGTGCTCGTTTGAGAACCGGTAACATTTGTGCTTTTATCTGACGAAGTACTAGCATCAGTAGCAGCTTTCCCAGGTGCTGCCAGCCGCTTTCTTGCTGCGGTAGTTGGTACGTTTCTTTTTGCTGGATAATCAGAAACTAAAGATGCCTCATTATCGATAACAACTACTGTTTGCAAAAAAGCTTTTACAGCACTGTTGCAGAGAGCTTCGAATGTTGTATTTGTCTCAGTCATCTTGCTCGCCACCAGTATCTAGTTGAATCATGAAGGCAGGGCGAGTTTCTGTTCCCTCTTCAAGTAATTCGAGCTTTAAACCGATTGAAGCAAGAGCTTCGCGCGATACGGCTAGTCCCATGCCACGACCACTTGGTTTGCTGGACATCCCAAATTCAAATATTGTCCTCGCTGCACGGCGTGGCACTCCAGGCCCACCATTACGAATGATAATACCGTCTTCAATAGCGTCGAATTCTATCCATCGCTCAGCATGTCGATCAGTCCCAATCCAGTAAATTGCATTATCAACGATATTGACAGCTGCTGCGATTAGCGTTGAGCGAAAGCTATGAATAGACCACGCTTGAAAGCTTTCGGTTTCTCTTAACTCTATTCCTTCTCTATTTAACCTTTCACTAAATAATTCCCGTACATAGGACAAGATTGATGCGCCTGTGACTATTACACGCTGTCTTCTTACTCTGCGTGAAAGCGGTGAAAACAAACCAATATAACTATCTAAATGATCATAATAAGTACGAAGTCGTCCGTAAATAGTATTTAAATCTGGAGTTCCATCGGCCCATGGCTTAATATCTCGAATAGCTCCACGTAGTCCAGAGACAACATTTTCTAATTCATGGCCGAGGATTGAAACTGCGCTGCCTGCTTGTGCAAGATCGTTATAAAAAGTTAGTTGTTCCTCCAGCTCACTTATACGTCCTTCAAGAGCAGCTATGGTTTCATCAGGAAGACTATCCTGGCGGATATTGTTATTAACGGCTTTAAGCTGGTCAAAAAGTGCTTTAAGCATATTGTTTGCAGCCAGATAAGAGTTTTCGAGTCGAATTTCGATTTCGCGTTGAGATTCTAATGCGGCGTTGTTATCTAATAAATCTAAATCTCTGCGTTGTAAGTCACTTTGCAGGAACTGAGTTTCTTCTAAGAACTTTCTTTTTAATTGAGCAGTATGAAGAGTGATCGTATCTTTAAAAGCCTCGGTCTCGTTTTGTATATCTTTGACATTTTTTGAAATTAGCCCTTCAACTCTATTGACTTCAGCTGCAATAGAGTTGCGTGCGCGCTCAGAGCGAGACACTTTAACTCCGACCTGCTCACGCAATAGATTTGTTGAGCTACGAACTTTCTCTACTGCAGGCTCAAGCTTTTTTTCGCGAAAACCATCAAGCCAGCTTAAGTAGCTTTCGTATGCTCCGGTATCATTTTTTGAGAGGCTAAAATTCCTCGGGCGAGGTATATATAAATCTCGCCCCAGTTTTTCAAATTCGGCGACTGCATCATTTTCAATTTTGATAGACTCACTACTTAGAGCCTGCTTATCTTTACCTGATAATTCTGCAAGTCCTAACGATTTTATTTTTTCAATTTTCACTAAAGCGTTATTTAATATATTTTCAACTTTACGTTCATAGTTGTTTGATTCGATTGCATCATGTTTTATATTGAGCTCATCACGAAATCGGGATTTTAATTCCAGAGCCTTTTCTTTTCTTTCTCGGAGCCGCTTAGCTTCTAGGCGCTTGCCATCAAGAATTTCTCTATAAACAGGACTACGCTCGCTAGATTTCCGGAAAAAGTCTTTTGCAACTTGCTCGAACCAGTTTTCTAGAATTGCCTGTAATTCACGATAAGCACGATTTTGCCTAAAACCCTCACGACCAGCCTTCTCATTGAGAACTCCGTTATCATGCCTGTTCAGCGAAACATAGCCTGCCATGCGACGATGAGAAAAAAACCAATCGGATGCAGACTTTGTCCTCCTGAACTCAATTCCTAACCAATCAAAGTCCGGTAATCCATAGGGCAGAATGCGAATACCATCTCGATAAACATAGAGGCCTCCATAACTCCACATTTTTGATGCGATATGATTGTACTCTTCAGGGTCGACAAGAGTTTCGTCTGGGTTACCCTGGATTACTCCGAGGCGCAACCCGAAAGGTCCGCAAGCCGTTAGTTTACCTTTTGCTTCTGGCCAGTTTAATATGAGGTCAATTGGTTCGCTCCGAAATATTCGAATCGTGCCACGAAACTGGCCATATTCATCAAAACGTCCTTCAAAAAAGTGATCCCCAGCAAGAAGATCTTTAGACGTAAAAAATTCATCAGCACCAATTAATTCGTCGAAATTCCCTGTTGGCTTGTGATCCCGAAACTCAGCTCTGACTGGTGGGGAATAGTCAGAAGACATGGTATTGCCAAAACCGAGCAGCATTCGTTTAATTGCCGGAGCACTGTGATCAGTTTCATTTCCGCCAATATCAATGATTAAGTTTTCGTCACATTCAAAAAGATAAAAATGAGTGCCATATTGATCGTCAGTAAGTGAAAGATTCTCCTCTTCAACTTCTTCGGCTATGTTAGCAAACCAAAGATCCGTTTCTATAGGGTCAAATTTGCAACCTTCCATAATCCTCAATAGTCTGTTGCGTGTATCTATGTCGGGTATGATGGCTTCAATATTTGATATAACCTCATCGACCATAGATGAAACATCTTCAATGCTGGGGAGGCTACTAAAAGTTCGTAATGGAACTTCGATATCGCTAATATCTAAACCTGGCAATTCAAAAAGTGGCCAACAGACGAGGCATGCAGTTAGCTCGCAGAGCCCATCTGGACGAACAGCTCGCGATAAGACGAAAGTTACTGGTGCGATAGTAGCTATGGCCAGGCGTCCAATGCCCTTTTCTCCCATTAATGGTCGAAGAGGGAGATTATTTGGGCCAGTCCACTGAGAGAAGGATAGAGAGTTTACCCCAAATTTGCTTTCTGTACCCAGAGCTAGCCATCTGTCTTGGAAATCACCTTCAGACATTCCTAGACCATTATCTCTTATTACTAACTGATTTAATTCACGTATAAAGTCAACTTCTACGCGAGTTGCATAAGCATCGTGTGCATTCTTGAATAGCTCATGAATAGCAGTGGGAACGCCAGCAATTTGCTGGCGACCTAACATATCGACGGCACGTGCTCTAACTGCAAATTTAGCCATAAGAGCTTCCAAAGTCTCAGTTGTTTTTGCTCGCAATATTTGAGGAAATCCATGTATCAATCATATGTCGCAGGTACTCCCTCAATACTATGTAGCAAAACATCTTTTTCGATGTGGATATTATTTTTCAATCCAAGCCTTTCTTACAGCGCCTCGATCTTGGCCCGTTGCTCTTCCAGTAACAGCTTGGTGGACTGGAATTCGACCAGCTTGCCGCGCTCTTTTTCGACCACTGAGACCGGCGCTTTGGCGATAAAGCTGTCGTTGCCGAGTTTTTTCTCGATACCGCCGATCAGCTTGTCCTGCTTCTCGATCTCTTTGCTGAGACGAGCCAGCTCAGCATCTTTGTCGATCAAGTCCGCCATCGGCACCAGCACTTCCATATCCCCGACCAGCTGTGTGGCTGAAAGCGGAGCATCGTCGGCGTTATCAAGCCAGGCCACACTTTCCAGCTTGGCGAGTTTGGACAAGAAGAGACGATTTTTGTCCAGGCGTTCAGCGTCTTCAGGCTGGCCTTTGGTGAGCAACATATCGAGCGGTTTGCCAGGCGCGATGTTCATCTCGGCGCGAATATTACGCACGGCAATAATAACGCCTTTCAGCCATTCGATATCGCGGGTGGCCTGCTCGTCAATCTTGCTCTCGTCGGCTTCCGGCCAGGACTGCAGCATGATGGTGGCGTCTTCGCCCATATAAAAACCGGCGAGCGGCGCGACGCGTTGCCAGATCTCTTCGGTGATATAGGGCATCATTGGATGAGCGAGGCGCAAGATAGTTTCGAGCACGCGTACCAGCGTACGGCGGGTGCCGCGTTTGGCTTCGGCACTGGCGTTTTCGTCCCACAATACCGGCTTGGAAAGCTCCAGGTACCAGTCGCAATACTCGTTCCACACAAACTCATAAAGTGCCTGGGAGGCGTGGTCGAAGCGGTACTCGTCCATCGCCTTGGTGACCTGGGCCTCCACTTTTTGCAACTGCGAGATAATCCAGCGATCGGCCAGCGACAGCTCAACCTCGTCTCCATTGGTGCCGCAATCTTCGCCTTCGGCATTCATCAGCACATAGCGCGAGGCGTTCCACAGCTTGTTGCAGAAGTTGCGATAGCCATCCAGACGGTTCATATCAAACTTGATATCACGCCCGGTGGTGGCCTGGGAAAGGAACGTGAAGCGCAGCGCATCGGTGCCGTGGGCTTCAATGCCGTCTTTAAACTCTTCCTTGGTGGATTTGGCAATCGCCTTGGCCTGCTTTGGCTGCATCATGTTGCCGGTGCGCTTTTCAAGCAGCGCGTCCAGCGTGATGCCGTCGATCAGGTCAATGGGGTCGAGCACGTTGCCCTTGGATTTGGACATTTTCTGCCCCTGACCATCGCGCACCAGCCCGTGCACGTATACCGTCTTGAACGGGACCTGCTTGGTGAACTTCAGGGTCATCATGATCATCCGGGCCACCCAGAAGAAAATGATATCAAAGCCCGTCACCAGTACGCTGGTGGGATGGAAAGTCTCAAGCTCGGGCGTCGCTTCAGGCCAACCCAGGGTGCCGAACGTCCACAGGCCGGAGCTAAACCAGGTGTCGAGTACGTCTTCGTCCTGAGTAAGCACCAGCTCGGGGTCGAGGGCGTGCTTTTCCCGGGCTTCTTCTTCGCTGCGGGCAACGTAGACGTTCCCTTCGGGGTCATACCACGCTGGGATGCGGTGGCCCCACCACAGCTGACGTGAGATACACCAGTCCTGCAGGTCACGCATCCACGAGAAATACATGTTTTCGTAGTTCTTGGGGACAAACTGAATATCGCCTTTTTCCACCGCCTCGATGGCAGGTTTGGCAAGCGATTCCACGGCCACAAACCACTGGTCAGTCAAGAGCGGCTCGATCACATCACCCGAGCGATCGCCATAGGGCAGGGTGTTGTTGACGGCTTCCACCTGCTCCAGCAGGCCCAGGGCATCCATATCGGCAACAATCTGCTCGCGCGCTTCAAAGCGGCCAAGACCCGCGTACTTGGCGGGCAGGCTGGCATCTTCTCCAGGCTGCGGCTGGCCTTTCAGATTGAATATTTCGGCCTCTTCAAGAATCGTCGCGTCCTTGGAGAACACATTGATCAGCAGGTGGTTCTGGCGCTTGCCGACCTCATAGTCATTGAAGTCGTGAGCGGGCGTGATCTTCACGCAGCCAGAGCCTTTCTCCATGTCGGCGTGTTCGTCGGCGACGACCGGAATACGACGACCGACCAGGGGCAGCTCGATGAACTTGCCGATCAACGAGGCGTAGCGCTCATCGTCGGGGTTGACCGCGACACCGGTGTCACCTAGCAGCGTTTCAGGGCGGGTGGTAGCCACCACCAGATAATCCTTGCCGTCGGCGGTTTTAACGCCGTCCGTCAGCGGGTAGCGGAAATGCCAGAAACTGCCTTGCTGCTCCTTGTTTTCCACTTCCAGGTCAGAAATGGCGGTATGTAACGTCGGGTCCCAGTTGACCAGCCGCTTGCCGCGATAAATCAGTTTCTCTTCGTGCAGGCGTACAAACACTTCCTGCACCGCCTTGTAGAAGCCATCGTCCATGGTGAAGCGTTCGCGCGACCAGTCGACGCTGGCGCCCATGCGGCGAAGCTGGCGGGTAATATGATCACCAGACTCCTGCTTCCACTCCCACACCTTATCGATAAACGCGTCGCGGCCCAGGTCGTGGCGGGTCTTGCCTTCTTCGGCGGCGATTTTGCGCTCCACCAGCATTTGCGTGGCGATACCGGCGTGGTCGGTGCCTACCTGCCAAAGGGTATTGTTACCCTGCATCCGTTTCCAGCGCGTCAGGGTATCCATGATGGTGTCCTGGAACGCATGGCCCATGTGCAGGCTGCCGGTCACATTGGGCGGCGGAATCATGATCGAAAAGGGCGTGCCTTGGCCGGAGGGGGCGAAGCGGTTGTTGGCTTCCCAGCGCTTGTACCAGCGGTTTTCGATCTGTTCGGGTTGGTAAGTCTTTTCCATGGAGAGTCGGCTCACGGCTGGCAAAAAAATGTGCACAAGTATACCGCGCGAGGGCCAAGGCGTCAGGTGCTACTCACGTTCGATTATGGGGAGAAGTCGTTTTGCCAAGGTGCTGGTGCGAAGACTGGTGTGACGACTGATGTGAAGAGAAGCCACGCATGGCAAGTAGCCCGAGTACAGGGCCCGGCAACAGCCACCAGATGACGGCTAATGATTGGCTCGCCCAAAGCGAGGTAACGAAGGCGATAGAGGGAATGGTCAATCCAAAGCCAATGGCGTTCATCATGGCCAGTGCCGCGCCCAGCCGCTCCGGTGGCGCCGTGGCGCTAGCCAGTGCAGAAAACTGGGCGGAATCGGCAATCACGCTAACCCCCCACAGGCCGAGTAACGCCAGCATCAGCCATGGTGAGGCGCTACCCAATAGCGGATAAACCAGGCAAAGGGTGCCAGACACCGCCAACGCCACGCAGGCCACACGGTCGCTGCCAATGTAGCGGCTCCATTTGCCAGCGAGCACACAGCCGGGTAGCCCAAGCGCGATAACTGCAAAGCTTAGCCATGGCTGGGCGCTGGCGGAAGCGTCTAATCGCTCCAGCTCACGGGCCACCAGAAACGGCACTAGGGACCATAGCGCATACAGCTCCCAGCAATGACCAAAGTAACCCAGCGCGGCGGCGCGAAAACGGGGCCGCCTGAACGCTGCCAATCCTGCCCAGGGGCGCCCGCTTTTCGCGGTAGCCGGCAAGTGCGGGCCAACCCCCAGTTTGAAGATCACCAATGCGCCGACCAAGGCCAGCAGAGAGGCAAGCAGCAGCGGCCACTGCCAGGGTAGCTGAAGCGTTAAACCGCGCAGCAGGTGCGGGGAGGCGGTGCCCAGTGTCAGCATGCCCACCAGCCAGCCAAGCGCCGCCCCTGCGTTGCTGGGCGTCCAGCTCACCACCAGCTTCATGCCCAGTGGATAGATGCCCGCCAGGCAGAGCCCGGTGGCAAAACGTGCTGCAGCAGCAAGGCTCAAACTGTCGGCCACGCCGATAAAGGCGGCGTTAATCAACGCACCCAGCACCGCAGAGAGCGCAAACAGATGGCTGGCACGTACCCGGTCCGCAAGACCGGTGGTGGCAATCAGCAGCGTACCGGTAATAAACCCGGCCTGAACGGCGATGGTCAATAGCCCCAAATCGCTTTCGCTGAGGCCCACGGCCTCCTGTAGTGCCAAGCCAACACCGTTAACGCTAAACCACAGCGAGGTTCCAAACAGCTGGGCGATCACGATAACGGCTAAAGGGGTACGGGCCAGAAGTGGAGTAGGCATAAAGCCCTCTATTATAATTTTTCGTCTTTACAGCGGTTTGAAAAAAGGGGGGCTTTAACGCGAATTTGTTACCCCAGTTTGTGCGGCACCACCTCGTGCCCCATCTCTTTATAGCGCTGCCAGCAGGCGCGCTTGGCGACCAGCACCTGCTGGTGTTGGTTAATGATTTCGGCAATGCGTGCGTAGCGCTCTACGCCGTCGGGAATATCCGGGTGCAGGTTGAGCAGCGCGGTCTCTTCACTGGGCACCGGTAGCGTTTGCCAGCCGAGGGTGATCGGCACGCTGGCGGCCATCTCGCTATCTTCCAGGGCGTGGGGCAGGTAGGCCTCAGGACGAAAATTCCACAGCGCGCTGTCGGCCTGCTCGGCGAGGGCTTTGTCCTCGCAGTGAAGATGCAGCCGGTAGCCTTTACGCCAGATGGTCTCGGCGAGTTTGCAAGCAAACTGCAAACGCGCCTCTAAGGTCGTATCGGGCAAAATATAGAAATCAATACGTGCCATCGGCGGCTCCAGCGGTTTCAAATCAGTATGCTGTTTAAAAACAGCGCCGCCGCAAACGTTGCGGCGGCGCTGAGAGGCTAAGCGGAGAGGTTAAAGCAGTTTAAACCAGCCGGGTCAGCCAGCCATGCGTGTCTTCGCTGCGCCCGTACTGCAGGTCGAGCAGTTTTTTGCGGATACGCATGGCCACTTCATTGCCGCCGTCACCGTTGAGGCGAATGCGTTCGTGCTCGGTGACCAGCTCGCCGACCGGGGTAATCACCGCGGCGGTACCGCAGGCGAAGACTTCCGTAATCTCGCCGGACTCGGCACCTTCGCGCCATTCGTCAATGCTGATCGGGCGCTCTTCAGGTGTTAGACCTTCCTCCTTGGCAAGTGTGAGTACCGAGTTGCGGGTCACGCCTTCCAGAATCGTGTCGGTCAGGCGGGGCGTCACCAAACGGCCATCTTTAAAGACGAAGAACAGGTTCATGCCGCCCAGCTCTTCCACCCACTTGTTTTCAGCGGCATCCAGAAATGCCACCTGGCCGCAGCCGTGTGCCTCGGCTTCCTTCTGAGCGGCTAGTGAGGCCGCATAGTTGCCGCCGCACTTGGCAAACCCCGTGCCGCCCGCGGCAGCACGCTTGTAGTGTGAAGAAAGCCAGATGGAGACAGGACTGATGCCGCCCTTGAAATAAGAGCCCGCCGGGGAGGCAATCACGTAGTAATCCACTTCGTGAGCCGGGCGTACGCCCAGAAACGCTTCCGAGGCGATCATGAACGGACGCAGGTAGAGGCTGCACTCATCGGCATCGCTTGAAGGCGTGGGAACCCAGGCGTGATCCTGCGCCAGCAGCGCCTTGAGGGAACCAATGAAATCGTCATCGGAAAGCTCCGGCAGCGCCAGACGTCGAGCACTACGGCGAAAACGCTCGGCGTTTTTCTCGGGGCGAAATGTCCAGATAGAGCCATCGGCGTGGCGGTAGGCTTTGATGCCTTCAAAAATTTCCTGGCCGTAATGCAGCACAGAGGCAGCGGGGTCGAGGGTCAGCGGGCCGTAGGGGCGGACCTGGTGGCCGTGCCAGTCAGCGTCCACCGTCCAGCGGATATTGACCATGTGATCGGTGAAGTGCTTACCAAAACCTGGATTGGTCAGGATGTTGTCACGAATACTCTCGACCGTCGGCTGGTTGGACGGCAGGGCTTCAAACGTAGTATTGGAACCTGCAGTGGGCACGGCTGTTGTTCTCCGCAAGAACCGCCTCGGCTGAGAGGCGGTTGTGTCATTAGGTATAGGTTAGATTAAGCGACCACCGAGTCTTCGTTCGTTAATTGCGCTTAATGCACCTTGGTATGTTCAGATTTAACGGTTGCCGCGCTGAAAGGCAACCGTTGAACGCCTGATCGTGATATTAGCTATCGCTCTTTTCTACTTGTGCGTCGGTTTCACGGTCAAGCAGGTACTGGGTCAATAGCCCTACCGGACGACCAGTGGCGCCTTTCTGCTTGCCGGAGTGCCAAGCGGTGCCTGCGATGTCTAAGTGCGCCCAGGGGAAATGATCGGCAAAGCGCGATAAGAAGCAGGCCGCGGTAATGGTGCCCGCGGGGCGACCGCCGATATTGGCCAGGTCAGCAAAGTTGGAGTCGAGCTGTTCCTGGTATTCATCCCACAGTGGCAAGTGCCAAGCACGATCCCACGCCGCTTCGCCTGCATCCAGCAGATCCAAGGCCAGGTCGTCGTCATTGGAAAGCAGGCCGGTGGCGTGGTGGCCCAGGCCAACGATCACCGCACCGGTGAGCGTGGCAATATCGACCACGCTGGCGGGAGTGAACCGCTCGGCGTAGGTCAGAGCATCGCATAACACCAAACGACCTTCGGCATCGGTATTGAGCACTTCAACGGTCAAGCCTTTAAGCGTCTTGATAATATCGCCAGGCTTGGTGGCGTGGCCGTCGGGCATGTTTTCCGCCGCCGCGACGATAAACACCAGATTGAGTTTCGGCTTGATCGCCAAAACCGCCTTGACGGTGCCAAAGACGCTGGCAGCCCCGCACATGTCGAATTTCATTTCGTCCATGCCTTCGCCGGGCTTGAGCGAAATACCGCCGGTATCAAAGGTAATTCCCTTGCCGACCAGTACGTGAGGCGCTGCTTCGGCGTTGTCAGCACCTTGGTATTTCATCACGATCAGGCGCGTCGGCTCTTTGCTACCGCGACCAACGGAGAGCAGTGAGCCAGCCCCTAATGCTTCCAGCGCCTCTTCGTCGAGTATATCGACCTTGAGCGCACCAGCGGAATCGCGGCCCAACTGCTGTGCCTGTTCGGCGAGATAACGCGGTGTGCAAATATTCGCGGGTAAGTTGCCCAGGGTGCGGGTGTAGTTGATACCCTGACCAATGGCGTTGCCCACCGACGCACCCTGCTTGACCTGTGCGACCGTGTCGGCGTCGCTGATGATCAACGTCAGCTTGGCAAGGTTGGGTGCTGGGGCGGGGGAAGATTTAAACTGGTCGAAGCGATAGATCGCGCGCTCAGCGGCTTCCATTATCTTGCGAGCCTTCCAGGCCCCGTCGCGATCATCCAGTGGCACGTCATCAAATACGACGCTGGCTTCGTCGATGGGCAGTTTCACAAGCGCCGCCATGGCGGCATCCAGCGCCTTGATAAAGGCGGCTTCCTGGCACTTCTCGCGCTCGCCCAAGCCAACCAGTAAGATACGATCAGCCCCCAGGCCCGGCGCAAACGGTACCATCTGCACGTTGCCTAACGCGGCGTCAAAGTCGCCCCGCTCCAGCAGTTGAGCAATCAGCCGCTCGCTGGCATCGTCGAGTTTGGCAACGGTGGGCAGTAGTCGGTCGCTACCTTTAAAAACCGGCACCAAGAGACAGGCCGTTTCGGTCTTGGCCGGGTTTGCAGTCTGAACGGAAAATTCCATGACGTCTCCAACAAGACAAGCATCGAGGGATTCGGGATAATGCCCCGCTATTGAGTATTTGATTAGTGTACCCAAGCCATCCGCTTATTGCATGGCATCCTGTACGACTAACCGGAGAGCGCGTTGATTTTATTTCGGTATCTAACCCGCGAAGTGTTACTCACTATGTCTGCGGTGGCGGGCATTCTGTTATTGGTAATCATGGGTAGCCGCTTTATTCGCTATTTCTCGGACGCGGCGGAAGGCGATTTCCCCGTCACCATGCTGGGCAGCTTGATGATGTTTCATCTACCGGGCTTTATGGAGCTGATTTTACCGCTCGCGTTTTTTCTGGGCATCCTGCTCGCCTACGGGCAGCTCTACATGAACAGCGAAATCACCGTGATGGTTGCCTGCGGCATGAGCCCAACGCGGCTTCTGAAAGTGACCCTGCTACCCGCTAGCGTGGTGGCTGTGTTGGTCGGCGCCTGTAGCCTTTGGCTTACCCCCTATGGCGCGCTGCAAACCGAAACAGCACTGGAAGAACAGCGTAGCCGGCTGGATGTGTCTGTCTTGGCGCCAGGCCGCTTTCAAGAGTTTGGCGGGGGACGTACCGCCTACATTGGTAGCTTCTCAAGCGATGGCCGTGAAATGCAGGATGTCCTGGTGCACGAGCAGAACCAGCGTAACGATGAAGGTACCCACGACTACGTGACGCGTGCGGCGTCGGGCTATCAGGAAACCCGGCTTGATACAGGGAGCCGCTTTTTGGTGTTGAACGACGGCGAGCGTTATGGCGTCACGCCTGGGGCACAAAGCGCTGAGCGGCTCACCTTTGAGCGCTATACGCTGCGTTTGGGGTTGAGCCGCGACCGGCAAGAGCTTAACTCCATCGAGTATGCGACTACCAACGAGTTATGGAATGACCCCAGCCCGCGTGCCCAAGCTCAGTGGCAGTGGCGGGCAGGGCTGCCGTTAATGGTGTTTATATTGGCATTAATGGCGCAGCCACTTTCGCGGGTTAATCCTCGCCAGGGCCGGTTCGGCAAGCTATTGCCAGCGGTATTTCTTTACGTCGCCTACCTCAGCTTGCTACTGGCCGTTGTCGATGCAATCGGCAGCGATACGTGGTCCTCGACACTGGGAGTATGGCCAGTGCATGGGCTGTTTTTAGGGCTGGGGCTGCTAATGCTGTGGCGCTCGCAACGTAAGGGGATGCGCTAATGCTAACCATGGTTGATCGCATGGATCGCTATATCGCCCGCAACGTGCTGGCGGCCATCGTGGTCGTGCAGTGTGTGCTGCTGGGGCTGGATATCACCATTGCCTACATTGATGACCTGGGGGATGTGCAAGCGGGTTATAGCGCCTTTGATGCGCTGCTTTATTTGCTGATGCGTACGCCTTGGCGTTTTTACCAATATGCTCCGGTCGCGGTGTTGATCGGCGCGTTGATCGGCCTGGGCAGTATGGCGTCCAGTAACGAGCTTACCGTTATGCGAGCCTCCGGGCGTTCATTGGCGCGTATAGTGTGGGGCGTGATGAAGCCGGTGCTGTTGGTCGTGGTGGTGGTGCTGTTAGTGGCCGAGTATGTCAGCCCCAAAACCGAGCAGTATGCCGAGGCCTGGCGATTGGAAAAACGCCAGGGTGAAGGGGCTATCCTGACCAGCCGAAGCGGGTGGCAAATCGAAGGCGACAGCGTTTATCGCTTTGGCGCTATTCGTGCCGATGATGTGGTGCTTGATTTGACTCGCTATCGGTTTGATGACCGCCAGTTAGTCGAAGCGACTCGCGCCCAGCGGGCGATTTGGAAAGATGACGCCTGGCAGTTGGAAAACGTCGCCACTACCCGTATTTTCGACGATCACACCGAGTCCGCTTATGAGCAAAGCATGAGCTGGGATACCTCGTTTACCCCCACTCAACTAGAGCGATTGTTGCGCAATATAGAAAGCCAATCGCCGAGTGAACTATGGGCGTATGCTCAGTTTCTTGACGCACAGGGGCTCAAGAATGACCGGGCACTGCTGTATTTTTGGCAGAAGATGTTGATGCCGCTCACCATGGGCTCGCTGGTATTAATCGCCGCCTCGTTTGTGTTTGGCCCACTGCGCACCGTAGCGGCGGGAACGCGCGTTTTTTACGGTGTCATCACGGGGCTGACCTTTAAATATGTGCAGGATTTGCTGGCACCCGCCTCAACCATTTTTGGCTTTTCTCCGGTTTGGGCCGTACTGGTGCCGACCCTGGCATGTGCGGCAGTGGGAATCTATTTCCTGCGCCGAAACGGTTAGACGCTTCTCCGCCGAGCCAATCATGCTTTCATCATCAAGCGTCAACCAAGAGATCACGATGCAAACACGACGATTTACCCAGCTAGATAGTGTATGGCCGGCGGGGCTCGGCCGTCGCTTGGGCGCTATGCTCTACGATGGTTTTTTAGTAACGGCCATCTGGATCGCGGTGACCGTGGTGCACATGGTGTTTTTTCGCTATGTGCTGGGTCAGCAACCAGAGGAAATTGGCACTACCGCCAGCGATATATGGAGCCTGCGGCTCTTGCTGGTCGTGTTCGTGACGCTGTTTTTTGTGTTCTCGTGGAGGCGCGGTGGCATGACACTAGGCATGCAGGCGTGGCGGCTCCGGGTTCAAACGCTGGATGGCTGTTCGCTTAGCCTTAAACAAGCCCTCATCCGCTGCGCCGTGGCGTGGCTGTCGTTACTCGCCTTTGGGTTGGGCTACCTGTGGGTAGTGGTGGATAGCGAGCGGCGTAGCTGGCCGGATATCGCGTCTAACACGCAAACGGTCGTGTTACCGAAAAAATAATATTAACGAGATGGGCTGGGCTTTTTCTGGTGAAACAGTAGGTTAGCAAGCGGGAACATCTCTTTAAGACGAATAGCTAACAAAAAGCACTGATTTCTACTTGATAAGATGTATGCGAATCATTTACATTCATCTCATGACTTTTATGAGGTGTCGCCATGTACGTATGCGTGTGCAAGGGAGTAACCGACCATCAGATTCGCCAGCAGGTTAGCGACGGAGCGCGCAGCTGGCGAGAAGTACGCGAGGCAACCGGCTGTGCCACCCAGTGTGGTAAGTGCGCGTGCTACGCAAAATCCGTTACCCGCGACGCCGTATTAGAGGCACGTCAAGAAGCCGATATGGGGCTTGCTTACGCCGTGTGACGCGAATCACTATTGTTAGGGTTATCTTTAGCAAATGTATGATTTGCTTGAACTTTTAAATACCTTATCTATACTCTCAGGAAAGCTGAGAGTATAGCTATCTGCGTCTATGCTCATCATCAAACGTAACTGCTTGATCGCACTATTTAAAGATCGGCGTAAACACGGCATTAATGTAGAGAAGGTGACGTTATGAAAGGTGATCCAAAAGTTCTTGAGCATCTCAACAAGGCGCTTGGCAATGAGCTGGTAGCGATTAACCAGTACTTTTTACATGCCAAAATGTATAAAGATTGGGGCCTGAAAGCGCTGGCCAAATGGGAATACGATGAGTCCATTGAAGAGATGCAGCACGCCGACAAGATCATCGAGCGCATTCTTTTCCTGGAAGGCGTGCCTAACCTGCAGGACCTCGGAAAGCTCTACATTGGCGAAAATGTTAAAGAGATGCTCGAGAGCGACCTGAAAATTGAGCATGATGGCCGTAATGATTACATTGAAGCCATCACCTACTGCGAAAGCGTTAAAGATTACGTTACTCGTGATATGTTGCGTGATCTGCTCGCCGATGAAGAAGGTCACATTGACCACATCGAAACCGAGCTGAAACTGATTGAACAGGTAGGTATTCAAAACTATCTGCAGCGCCAGATGCAGATGGCTGGCGACGAGTAAACGCCAAGCGTCAGCATTTACTGACTAAAATCCCTCCGACATTGCGTCGGGGGGATTTTTTTTGCCTGGTAGGGCAGCATCTGAAAGCCACGGCCCATCAGAAACGATGCAAAGGGCAAGAGGGGCGGCGATAGTGACGTGAAGCCGAGAGATAACGCGTGCACAAAAAAAGCGCTGATAGTATCAGCGCTTGATAATACGGCCAGGCAGCAAACGTGCCTGGTTGGGGCGTGTTTATTTTGCCGGAGTGGCGAGGGCCTCGCCTCCTGAACCGATGTACTCAGCAGGCTCATCAACGGCAAAGGTGGCGCGGCTCAAACGACGCACACGTTTCATGAATAGCGCGATGCAGATGAGTGTGCCTGCCGCAGCGACGAAGTAGCTGAGCTGTAATGACAGACCAAAACCAATCGGGGCGTAGGCTAGGTAAGTGAAGGTGGCCATGGTCATGAAGGTGGCTGGAATCGAGGTTATCCAATGAGGCTTGCGAGAAAGCACCAGGTACATGGTGCCTACCCACAGGGCAATCACGGCGGTGGTTTGATTCGCCCATGAGAAGTAGCGCCACAGTAGCGTGAAGTCCATATGGGTTAACGCATAGGAGACCACAAACAGTGGCAAGGCGATCATGATTCGCTTCGCCATTGGCTTTTGGTCAATCTTGATGTAGTCGGCGATGATCATGCGCGCGCTACGAAAGGCTGTATCGCCAGAGGTGATCGGCAGGACAATAACGCCCAATACGGCCAGCGTGCCACCGATAGCGCCGAGCATGGTCGTCGAAACTTCGCTCACGACAGCGGCAGGGCCACCCGCAGCCAGGACATCTGAGAGCGACTGATCGCCGTAAAACAGGCTCATGGCGGCAGCGGCCCAGATCATTGCGATAATGCCTTCGGTGATCATCATGCCGTAGAAAATCTTGCGGCCATTGGTCTCGTTTTGGGTGGTGCGCGAAATGATCGGCGTTTGGGTGGCATGAAAGCCAGACAGCGCCCCACAGGAAATAGTTAAAAACAGCAGCGGGAAAATAGGTGCAGCGTCAGGGTGCATGTTTTGAAAAGAGAGTTCAGGGATCGGTGCGCCCGTTACAACCAAGCCAATACCGATGCCGGCAGCGCTGAATAGCAGCAGTGCGCCGAAGTAGGGGTAGATGCGGCCAATGATTTTATCAATTGGCAGCAGGGTGGCGATCAGGTAGTAAATAAAGATGGCGACGATCACCAGTGTCAACGACAGCGAGGTCATATTGGCCAGCAGCGCCGCAGGTGAGGTGACGAATACCGTTCCTACCAACAGCAGCAATAAAATCGCGAAGCCATTAACGACATGCTTCATTGCTTTACCGAGGAATTTGCCAGCCAACTGAGGTAAGTGCGCGCCGTGATTGCGAATCGAGATCATGCCGGTCAGGTAGTCATGTACGGCACCGGCAAAGATGCAGCCAACCACGATCCACACAAACGCAACAGGGCCATAAAGCGCGCCGAGGATAGGTCCGAAAATGGGCCCTACACCGGCAATATTCAATAACTGAATAAGCGAGTTTCGCGTCGTGTTCATCGGCACGTAATCGATGTTGTCGCGCATGGTGAACGCAGGCGTTCGTCGTTTGCGGTCAGTCACAAAGACACGATCAACGAATTTCCCATAGGTAAAGTAGCCCGCTATCAACAGCAGGATCGATACGATAAAAGTAATCATCTAAGGTACCTAGCGCAGTGAGGGAGAGAACAAGCATGCCGATAGCACACAAGCGAATGGTTCTTTAGAAGCAGCGAATTTACAGATAAGCCTTGTAAAATCACAGTTAGACTTTAGTGGATCAGATATAAAAACGGGCAACCATCGTGGCTGCCCGTACCTTTGGAAAATATTAAATGGTTAACGCTGTGGTTAAGACTCAACCACGCCGCATGCCATGCGGGGTCCACCGCCGCCTAGGTGCGGCTCATCTTCGTAGGTATCGCCACCTTCATGAATCATCAGCGCGCGGCCCGACATATCATCCATACTCAGGCGCGGTGCTAGAACGGGCAGGTTGGCTTCGCCCTCTTCATTGACGGTCAGTACCGGAAGATCGCCCAGGTGACCATCACCATAAGGACCTTGGTGGGTGCCGGTATCTTCAGGGTCATAGTGGCCGCCTGCCGACAGTGCGGCGGTCATTTCGCCGTTGTCATCTTCAGCAGGTTCGCAGCTGGCATTTTGGTGAACGTGAAAGCCATAAACGCCCGGGTTCATACCGCTGAGTGAGGGAGTCAACAGCAAACCATGATCGGTCTGCTCAAGTGAAACGGTACCAATGGATTCTTCAACTCCCTCGGCACTTACCTTATGCATGTCCACATCAAGCGTCTGAGCTTGTGCAGCCGTCGCGGCAAGTAGTAGTGAGGCAGTAATGGCGGTAAGCGGTGTTGTAAAACGCATAGTGATCTCCTTCCTAATCCATGGAAACGCGTATGTAGCGTTGCTTATTTAAAGTAGCGTTGAACGTGCTGCTCTGCCACTGGTTTCAGGTTGTCATCCATGGTTTTTAATAGCAAGCGAGGTGGCAAATACCTGCCTCCATCAACGAGCAATGGATGACATCCGCCTACCAAGCCGCGACAATAGCGCCTTGTTTTTATAGCCGGTGATATGACGGCAGAGTGTCTATCAGC
This sequence comes from Vreelandella sulfidaeris, assembly GCF_042429665.1. Taxonomy (GTDB): domain Bacteria; phylum Pseudomonadota; class Gammaproteobacteria; order Pseudomonadales; family Halomonadaceae; genus Vreelandella. Next base: position 144,896 of record NZ_JBHMAC010000010.1, read on the forward strand.
AGCGCTTTGTTGTCAGTCTAGCCACCAGCGTTTACCGAGGATTCCTATGACGCCACTCACAATCCTCTATCAGGATGAGCATCTCGTCGCAGTGCACAAGCCCTCGGGGCTGTTGGTGCATCGCTCGGCGCTCGCGCGTGGCGAAACTGAATTTTTGCTTCAGCAATTGCGTGATCAGCTTGGCAAGCGTGTCTATCCTGTCCATCGCCTGGACCGACCTACCTCGGGGGTTATCATCTTTGCCCTCTCTTCAACGGTGGCGGGTTTACTCAGTGAAGCCTTTAGTGAGCGCCAGGTGGAAAAGCGTTACCTGGCGGTGGTGCGCGGTAAAGCACCGGAAAGTGAGCGCCTGGATTACCCATTGCGGGAAGAGGATGGCACCCGGCCCAAGGCAGAGATGCCCGCCATGCCCGCGATGACGGATATTCGTCGTTTGGATTATGTGGAGCTGCCGGTGCAGGTTGACCGCTATCCGGTGGCCCGTTATTCGCTGGTGGAAGCGCGCCCGCTGACCGGCAGGCGTCACCAGATTCGTCGTCACCTGTCGCGTCGCGGCTACCCGATTATTGGCGATGCCAAGCACGGTAAAAGTGTCCACAACCGTTTTTTTGCCGAGCAGATGGGCGCGCCACGCTTATTGCTGGCCGCGACCTACCTCGCCTTTGATCATCCTCTGTTGGATAAGCGTGTACAATTAAGCTGCGCCTTGGATGACACCATGGTCGCGCTGTTTAATCACCTTGGCTGGGCGGGGCATTTGCCGCTTGATAGCGTGCGCACACCACCCCACATCACACCTTCAGCCCTTCAAGCGCTATGAGTGAGTCTTTCATGTCTTCCGTTACCCCACCCAATCGCTTATCCATGTCTTTCCAGCCCGCGATAACCGTAGCACCAGCCCCGGTCGTCTCCGACTCGAGTGACTATGAATTTCGCTTTGGCGGCATTCGGCGCCTCTACGGCCAGCGTGCCTTTGAGTCGTTTCGCCATGCCCACGTCGTGGTCGTTGGTGTCGGCGGGGTGGGCAGTTGGGCGGTCGAGGCGCTGGCCCGCTCGGGCATCGGTAAACTGACACTTATTGATCTGGACGATGTGTGTGTGTCCAACATCAACCGCCAGCTTCACGCGCTGGATGGCACTATCGGCAAGCCCAAGGTAGAGGTACTGGCTGAGCGCTGCCGCCTGATTTCCCCTGACATCGAGATCGTTGCGGATACGGCGTTTGTGACGCCCACCAATCTTGCCGAGCGCATTCCAGACGATGCCGACCATGTAATAGATGCCATTGACAGCGTCATCGCGAAAGCGGCGCTGATCGCCTGGTGTAAACGGCGCAAGATCCCCATCACCGTGACTGGCGCTGCCGGTGGTCAAACCGATCCTACACGCATTCAGGTGGCGGATTTGACCCGTACCGTGCACGACCCGCTACTGGCCAAGGTGCGCTCGCACCTGCGTCGCGATTACAATTTCTCGCGTAACCCCAAGCGTCGCTTCTCGGTCGAGTGCGTCTACTCGGATGAGCAGTTGGTGTATCCAGGCGCGGATGGCGAAGTGTGTCTGCAAAAGCCCGCCAGCGGTGACGCTACACGTCTGGACTGTGCCTCCGGCTTTGGCGCCGCTACCTTCCTGACCGGCACGTTCGGTTTTGTTGCCGCCTCCAAAGTACTTGAACGCCTTGCCAAAAAAGCCAACCAGCCAGCCACTCAGGAGGAAGATCAATGAGCGCACCCGTCCCTGGTATTTACCGCCACTATAAAGGCGCCCTTTACGAGGTGCTCGGCACCGCCCAGCATAGCGAAAGCGAGGAACCGCTGGTGGTCTATCGCGCCCTTTATGGCGAGTACGGTTTATGGGTGCGCCCGCTTGAAATGTTTACCGAAACGGTGACCAAAGAGGGCCACACCCAGCCACGCTTTGCGCTTGAAAAGGCGTTTTAAGTCCGTTCACGTTAGGAGTCCGCATGTCTCCCCAGCAAACGCTGAAAGACGTCTTTGGCTTTAATGATTTTCGCGGCGGCCAGCAGGCGGTGGTGTCGCGAGTGTTGGAGGGCCACTCAACGGCGGCCATTTTTGCTACCGGGGCGGGAAAGTCACTTTGCTACCAGTTACCGGCGCTGCATCTGCCGCATTTAACGCTGGTGGTGTCACCGCTGCTGGCGCTAATGCAGGATCAACTGGCGTTTCTGAACCGGCACGGCGTAGCAGCGGCCAGCATTGATTCCACTCAAGATCGTGACACCGCCCGAGAGGTGATGGAGCGCGCCAAACGCGGCGAACTGAAAATACTCATGGTGTCGGTGGAACGGCTCAAGAACGAGCGCTTCCGGAACTTTCTACGCCAGGTTCAGATTTCGCTTTTAGTGGTGGATGAAGCCCACTGTTTGTCTGAGTGGGGGCATAACTTTCGCCCCGATTACCTGAAACTACCCGACTATCAGCGTGACTTCGCCATCCCTCAGGTACTGCTGCTCACGGCCACCGCGACCCCCACGGTGATCGCCGATATGAGCGAGAAGTTTGCCATCGCGGAAGATAATGTCATTACCACCGGCTTTTACCGTCCTAATCTTGAGCTGTTGGTGGCGCCTGCGATGGAGGATCGCCAGCAACAGCTGGTTAACTGGCTGAAGCCTCAAATGCAGCCAGGTAGCGAAGCACCCACGATTATTTACGTCACCCTACAAAATACCGCCGAGCGCGTTGCAAGCGCATTAATGGCCCAAGGCATTGCCGCCCAGGCTTATCACGCGGGATTGGACGCCGCGCGTCGGGATGACATCCAGCGTCAGTTCATGAGCGGTGAGTCACCCTGTATCGTGGCGACCATCGCCTTTGGTATGGGCATTGATAAAGGTGATATCCGTAATGTCGTGCACTTCGATTTGCCCAAGTCGATCGAGAACTACAGCCAGGAGATTGGCCGGGCGGGCCGCGATGGCCTGCCTTCGACTTGCCTGACCATGGCCGGTCGGGACGGCCTGCGCGTGTTGGAAAATTTTGTTTACGGCGATACTCCCGAGTACGGCGGCATTGTCCACCTGCTTGAAGAGATTGCCACGGCAGGCCAGGCGCCTGAGCGTCAATGGGAAGTGCTGCTCAATACGCTTTCTCGCGATACCAACATCCGGCTGCTGCCGCTTAAAACGCTGTTGGTGAGGCTGGAGATGCACGGCATTATTGCCCCGCGGTTTGCGTTTCTGGCCGAGTATCGGCTGCGCTACCATATCGAGCCGGAGGCGCTGGTAGCTAATTTTCAGGGCGAGCGCGCAGCCTTTGTGCGCCTTATTGTCGATAACATCCCCATTGCCCGCACCTGGGGTACGGTCGACTTTGAACGCCTGCACCAAGTAGGGCAGGACCAGCAGATTGATGCTTCCCGCGCTCGCGTCATCACCGCACTGGAATATTTCCAGGACAAGGGCTGGCTGACGCTGGAAGGTAAACGGATGACCGATGTTTATGAGGTATGCCAGTCAGCGTTTTCAATTGAAGCGCTGGCCAAACAGCTTTATGACGAGTGCCTTGCGCGGGAACGTATCGAGATCGAGCGGCTACATTCGATGCTGACGCTATTTGAATCCGAGAGCTGCCTGACGAGGCGACTCACAGAGCATTTTGGTGACAGCACGTTTGGTGATAATCCCAAGGTTAATGCCTCGGCCGCTAAAGAAGCGGGCCGCTGTGGGCACTGTTCGGTATGCTACGGTCACCCCGTTAAGCTGCCGGAGGCGCCGCTTCAGCCTGCGCTGAGCCATGCTGATTTTCAGCGCTATGCCACGCCGTTTATTGAGCGGCATAACGAAAAGGTCGGCCAGCCGCCCAATGCTCAGCGGCTGGCACACTTTCTGTGTGGGTTAGCCATGCCGATTTTTACCCCGCTTAAAGCCCGTAGCCTTAACGGCTTTGCGGTATTCGAACAGCGCACTTATCCCGATGTTCGCGAATGGGCAGAGCGTCACCTTACTGCTGGCGCAACGTAACCCGAGTCAGTCCCGAGGGCTTGCCAAGGCGCAGGGCAAACCCAGGCCATAGGCCGGGGCCATGGTGTAGATAAAGCATTATCGCGCGCGAAAGCACGATGCTGATTCGTTCGTGATTGACGTTGTTGGAATGTCGATAATGCTCACTTCACTCTCTATTCAGTCCAGTCCCTATTCAATTCACTCCCTATTCAATTCACTCCCTGCTCACTTTACTTTCTATCCAATTTGCTCTCTTTGACGGTCGCCGCTGTCATCACCAAGAAAAGGGTTGTTTTTCCATTCATAAAGGCTGAAAGAGTAACTTTAAAAGTAATGTTAAGTCTTTTAAAAGTGCTTTTTTACATATTTATAGGTGGTTTTTTATTTTTTTAATAAACCAAAGATGTAACGGTACGGAGCCTCGTTAAGCTTTAAAAAAGCCTAACAGCCCTATTTATTTTTTTCTTATACGCGTTACTATAAAAGCAATCCACGTAGAGGTTATATAACCTTAGAAGATCCAGGTGGGCCGCGAGTTAACGCATGTGGGTAATTATACTGAAACAGTGCGCCTGCTTGAGGCGCACGAAATAAACGGTTAAGTGCTATTAAAGCGTCATGAGCAATGGCTGGCAGTACAATAGAAAGTGACGGGCTGTGTTGCCATAACTCACAGTAGCCACACTGATTGTGCCAATTCGCCAGGGCGCTTGTTCTTGAATCATGTAAGCTGCCAGCGGTGTCAAACGAGCTAGCTGAAGGCTCACTATGGGAATGGGTGTGATGCTCGTGCTGTCGCTGATCTTGGTGGTTATGGTTACTGGCCTGGAATTGAGAAATGATCGGTCCCGCAAATAACAGACACATCGCTACCCACGCCATCGCTAACGCGCAGCGGTAATAACGTAGGTGTGCTGAATGAGACAGCATCATCAAAATCCAGACCTTAAGGCGTAATAATGGCCATATTGTAGCAGTCTCGCGCGTGGCCGCTATCACATAATGGATTAAATGATTCTCTGGCCTTCTCGCTTTCAGAAATACGCTACATATTACGTTATAAGTTGGATACTTCAGATTAGATGATTAACGAAACGGTTAATGTTTTATTTGCCGTCCAGGCATTGTTTAAAACGTAGTGAAAAGTCTTCACGCACTGTGTCATGGTACACGTCTGGTGGAGAACTCTTGGGGAAAGCTAAAGCATGTTATCAAAAAAAATCGAATCAAGTTCTTCCAGGCGAAGTGGGAAAATCCTCTTTGCGCTATTAATGCGTATGCACTTTTACGTTGGTTTGCTGGTGGGACCTTTTATATTGATAGCGGCCTTGACCGGTATCGTTTATGTGTTAACGCCGTCGATTGAATCATGGCTATACCGTGATGCGTTAACCATCACCACGCCAGGTACATCGCAACCACTCGCCCAGCAAATTGAAACTGCTCAGCTAGTCGTCGAGCAAGACACATTACCGGCAGCGGTTCGCCCTGCACCTGATGCCCATAGCACCACACGGGTCATGTTCGCAGACCCTATGCTTGGTGCTTCTGAGCATCGCGCCATTTTTGTCGACCCGGTAACGCTTGAAGTGAAAGGCGACATGACGGTGTACGGCACCAGTGGCATATTGCCTTTTCGTACGGCGCTTGATCAATTTCACAGAGCATTGCTGCTAGGCGATGTAGGACGGCTTTATAGCGAGCTGGCGGCCTCCTGGCTGTGGATTATTGCCCTGTTGGGAGTCATGCTCTGGGTAGCGCGCCGCCGAGCGCTTAACAGTGCAAGCACGCAAATGACCGCCCGGCGTCGTCATGCCACCGTCGGCGTGTTGGCTATTGTCGGGTTGCTGTTTTTTTCGGCCACCGGGCTTACCTGGTCGAAGTGGGCAGGCGGCAATATCGGTGAACTAAGACAGGCCTGGGGGTGGGGAACCCCAAGCGTGTCTACCGTTATTGAAACGCCTGATGCGGCAAATAATGATCCGCATGCCCATCATGACATGCATGCCGACCATAAAATGAGTAACGCACCTGAAGCGGGGTCATACGCACGCCGTGAAGGGTTTGATCAGGCGTTGGAGGCCGCCAGACATGCAGGCCTACTGGCAGGTAGGATTCAGATAGACCCGCCAGCCGGTGAAGGCAGGGCGTGGCGGGTCACTGAAATTGACCGCCGCTGGCCTACCCAGGTAGACCAGATAGCCCTTGAACCACGTGATATGCAGGTACTCGAACAAACCGATTTTACCACCTTTCCTTTAGCCGCGAAGTTGACGCGCTGGGGCATCGATTTGCACATGGGTGTGCTGTTCGGGCTGGTTAATCAATTGGTGTTAGCACTAGTTGCCGGGGCGCTGGTATTTCTGATTGTCTGGGGATATCGGATGTGGTGGCAGCGTATCAAAAACACGACGGTTAACCAGGCGCAGACCATGACGGCGCTATTTATCATGTTGCCCCTGGTCATTCAGTTAAGCCTGCTCGTCATCATGGTGCTTTTAGGGGTCGCCTTGCCGGTACTGGGCGGAAGTCTGGTTATCATTGCGCTAATCGATGTGTTTCGCTGGTTCGTTTCTAACAAGCGTCAAGATGCTGAGATTAAACGGTAAACAAAAAGGCCCTCGACAGTTATCGGGGGCCTTTCGGCTGACTTATCTATTCACTTATCCCTTCACGCGCTTATTCCCAGGCAGGGAAGGGGTCAGGCAGCGCTTTCCAGGTTTCGGCGCCTGCCAGCAGTTGGTCTTCGCTTAACAAGCAGTCATCCAGCGCTTGGCGCATCCGCTCCTGATCCAGGTTCTGGCCGATGAAGACCAGTTCCTGGCGCATATCGCCAAACGGCTCTTGCCACTTTTCTTGAATAAATTCACGATACTCTGGATCACCGGGCCAGCGATCTTCAGGGATGGCTTTCCAGAACATGCCCGCCACGCCATGGTGAGCAATACCGCCCGCTTGGCTCCACTGCCCAGCCCACTGAGGGCGAGTGGCCAGCCAGAAGAAGCCTTTTGAGCGTAATAGACCTTCGCCGAACCATTCTGCATGGAGAAGATCGTGGAATTTAGCCGGATGGAAAGGGCGGCGCGCGTGGTAGGCGAAGCTGCCGATACCATACTCGTCGGTTTCCGGCACGTGCTCTCCGCGCATCTTCTTGAGCCAGCCTGGCGCCTGCTGGGCGCGCTCGAAATTGAACTTGCCGGTGTTCAACACTTTATCAAGCGGGACACCGCCCCGGCTGATTGGTACCAGTTCAGCATCTGGATTGAGTGAGCGTAGAACGGCTTTCAACGAGGCAAGCTCTGTGTCGTTGATCAAGTCTGTCTTGCTGATCAGTAACACATCGCAGAACTCGATCTGATCCACCAGCAGGTCTGCCACGTTGCGTTCGTCCTCTTCGCCCAGGCTTTCACCCGCTTCCGCCAGGCTTTGGGCGTCGCGGTACTGGTTAAGAAAGTTGGCGCCGTCCACCACGGTAACCAGGGTATCCAGTTGCGCCACATGAGAAAGACTTTGACCGTTCTCATCTTCAAACGTAAAGGTCTCCGCCACTGGCAGTGGTTCGGATATGCCAGTGGATTCGATCACTAGGTAATCGAACTTACCTTCGCGGGCAAGCTGGCTGACCTCGACTAACAGGTCTTCACGCAGGGTGCAGCAGATGCAGCCGTTGCTCATCTCTACCAGGCGCTCTTCACTGCGGTTAAGCGCTACCTCGCTATCCAGTGTGGATTCGCCAGGCCCGCCGCACCAGTGAGCCATCGATATTGACTTCGCTCATGTCGTTGACGATCACCGCTACGCGGCGACCCTCACGGTTGGCCAGAATATGATTAAGCACGGTGGTCTTACCCGCCCCAAGAAAGCCTGATAGCACGGTAACGGGCAGGGGAGTAAACAGGGACATTGCTAGTTCACCTCTCAAGCTGATTTTGTTATGTGATAATATAACATTTAAAAGGTGTTTAGAAAGCCGAAACATTGTGTCGATCTAGGCGGTAGGGATTAACGCTTATATTGAGTAGGACAGTAGCCACGTATCACAGTGGGAGAACGCAGAGCGCGATGCTTGGTGGCACGGCCGGTCACGCGCTTGCGCCAGAGCCGAAACGAAGCGGGTTTCAACTGATAGCGCATTACCTCAATCACCCCGGGCTCGCTAAGGCCATATAGGGTTTCGATAGCCTCAAAGGGGGTGCGGTCTTCCCAGGCCATTTCGATTATCCGAGACTGTTCGTCATCGGGTAAGCGACGAAAATGCTTAACGGGTGCATTGGGCATTGCTCACCTCCAACGGAGTGGGAACTTTTCAGATGGCGGACAGTGTATCGCATTAGCCGTGGCTGGGGAGTGTTGGCTTTGCTGCCAATATGGCGCGAAAAAGGCCATTCATCAGTACTGGCTGATCGTGAACAATACTGAATCCTGCATGAGTGAGCAGCGGCTGCGCTTGACGAGTGATATCGGTGGCAAGCGCTGACGTCAGGTGGTTCAGGAGTCGTCGGCTTGCTCCTGCTGAATGGGCATCCGGCTGAAACTTATCCATCACACACAGTTGACCACCAGGCTTGAGTACGCGGTACGCTTCTGCAAGCCCTTGCTGCGGATTGGGCATCACGGCAATGATGAGATGCATGATGACCGCGTCAAAGTAATCGTTGGGGAAATCGAGGGCCTCGGCATCCATTACCTTACACTCCACGTCTCGATGGAGCGTTTCAGCGCGTTTGGCGGTGCGCCTTACCATGGTGGGGGTTAAATCAGTGGCATGGAGCTCTATATCGTGGGGTAGAAAGGGTAAGTCCAAGCCTGTTCCAGCGCCTACTAGCAACACGCACATGCCAGGCTCCCAGTCCACTTGGTCTAGCGCGATACATCTGGGTTTGCGAAAGAGGCGGGTACCGAGCATATCGTAGAAAGGGGCGTAAGCGGTGTAGCGCAGGCGATTCCACACGGTTGTATTGAACATAACGCCTCTTTACAGCGCAGTGCTGCGATAGCTGAATGTCAAGTGCCTTCTATCTATAGCATGAAAGATATCAACTAACCACTTGAGCGAAATAGCACGGTATAGCTTTTTGTTAAAGAGCAGGGTTTAAAACTCTGTGCTATTAAATATGTTAATATTTTAGTGGTAGGCGTAAAAAGGTATGATCTTACTTTCAGCTGCTTGGTGTAGTGAGAGCAGTATGAAAAAATTAGGTAAGCAAGTTTCTCTATTTAATTAGTTTTGTTGTAGACGTATGGTTAGATTTTCAATGATATCGAGAATTAATATTCTATCCTTTGGGGTTAACGGCGCCAGTAGTTGTTTCATTCTGCTAGTTTGGTCATCGATATTGCAGCTGGCTTGCCCTAGCAATTCCGCCGCTTCACAGTCAAAAATTTCTGCAAGCTCTATAAGGCGAATAATATTAGGAATGACCCGACCGCGCTCAATACGTGAAACGGCCTCATTACCTACACCCAATCGCTCCGCAACTTCTTCCTGAGTCAATTGGCTGCGAACCCGCTGTTTAGCAATCGCACGGCCTATGTTGCCGGCTAAATTTTTCTGTTCTGTTTTATTCACAACATCCTCCATTAGAGCTAAATGGTTGTGGAACGACCTATTGACATGAAGGACTGTTTAGGTTGAATATCACCCCCTAAGGTTGATTTGGATGCTGGAAGTAACTGTTTGTTTCGTAAGGTTGCTTTTGAAACACCATGACGGCGGTAAATTTAATTAAATTAGACATTTTAAATGTACACAAGTGATGTTTTGTAGAGGAGAGAATTGTCGGCTGCATATTATTCATAAAGCCGTTAAGAAAAGTAGTAAGATCTGGCGGCGTTTTAATAACCCGTTTAATTGCTTTACTACTGGACAACATACTGTCGAGTGAAATGTAAAAAAATAGCGGTCGAGTAATGGATAAGCCTGTTTTCCTTTGCTGGATGACAAGACGAGTTCAGTAGCTGAAAATGCTGCTTATGAAAAGCTGGCGAGTAGCTTGATGGTTAGCGCAACTAAATGCGAGGGCGTTTAATAGCATGTCCCCTTCTACGGCACCAGAAATTTTTAGACGTCTGGCAGATAATTTGTCTAACGTCAGTGAAGAGGGCTTTTTGCACCAATTGGTAAAGTCCTTGGCAGCTATCCTTGAGGTCGATCACGCTGCTATAGAGCATGTTGATCGCCAACTGGGTATGGCGACCACATTAGCAGGATGGTCCCATGGAGCGTATACAAAAATAGTACGGTATTCGCTGGCAGGTACTCCCTGCCAACAGGTGGTCGATCTCTCTCGCTATGTGATCGCTTGCCAAGCTTGTCAGCAATTTGCATCCGATCAGCGGCTTTCAGCACTGAAGGTCGAGGGGTATTTGGGGTGTGCGGTGACGGGGCCTGATGGCGGCTTTTTAGGGGTTATTGCATTGATGCATGCTTCACCTCTCGCACTTCCGCCCTATGCAGATGATGTATTACGTATCGCTGCCACATTGGCAGGGGCCGAAATGGCTCGGCAGGCCACTGAAAGCGAGATCAATAACCGGCTGCAAAATAAAAGGCAGGCGCTTCAACGTATGGGGCAGTATAACGAAGCCCTGTTAACGACCATTAATGAGCAGCAACGTTTTCAGCGTGCAGTGGTCAAGGTAGCCACCGCTGTCTCTGCTAAAAGTGGCGAAACGTTTTTGCATCAACTCACCACTCATATGGCCGAGGCGCTATCAGCCGATGTGGGGTTTATCGCGCTGCTGGATAAAAAAGATCCAGACATTGCGCATACGTTGACGTTGTATGTAAATGGCCAGTGTCAGGATAATTTCGCCTACTATTTGCCCGGGGTACCCTGCCATAAAGTTATCGTTGAGCAAGAGTGCATTGTCCATGAAGGCGCTGCCATTATGTTGCCCGCTGAAACCAATGGGGCGCTGAGCTGGGTGAATGGCTATGTCGGGCGGCGGTTAGACGACAGCCATGGTCAGCCGTTGGGACTTATTGGCGTGATGTTTAAAGCCCCCTTGGCCGACGTAGATGTGGTGCGCAACGTGCTGCAGCTATTTGCCGCCCGAGCCGCCTCAGAGCTTGAGCGACAGCAAGACGAGGTTCGCATTAGACAATTGGCCTTTTGTGACGCGGATACTCACTTGCCCAATCGTACTGCGTTTATGCGTCATATAACGCGTGTCCTTGCTGATACTAAGATATCCGACGTGTCATTGCTGCTGCTGGACCTAAACCAGTTTAAAGAGATCAACGATACGGCTGGCCATGACCTCGGCGATTTAGTGCTCAAGGCGGTCGCCAAACGTTTGGCGACAGCGCTCAAGAATGGTGAGTATTTGGCTCGGCTGGGGGGTGATGAATTTGTAGTGGTCTGTCCACAAAGGGGGCTGGAAAGTGCTTTTGATATTGCTCAACGCTTGTGTGACAGCATCGCGCAGCCGTTTATGGTTGGGCAGCACGTGTTTGAACTGTCCGTAGGAATCGGTATTTCGCAGTATCCTCATCATGCACAAACGCCGTTAGAACTACTCAAACATGCCGATATAGCAATGTATCGGGCAAAACGTCAAAAGCTTCCTATATGTATATTTAAGCCCTGGATGGGGCGCGTGGTGGCTGAGCAGCTGCATATCGCTAAGCGCTTGGCGTCCGCGATTGCAGACAAGCAGTTGAGCTTGCACTTTCAGCCCCAAATAGCGCTACATAGCGGGGAATTGATTGGCGCCGAAGCGCTTTGCCGATGGCATGATGACGAGCTGGGAGAGGTGTCACCTGGCACGTTTATTCCTATCGCGGAAGAGCGTGGCATGATTGTTGCGCTTGGCAGTTGGGTGATTGAGGAGGCCTGTAAGCAACTGGCCGAGTGGCGAGACCAAGGCTTACTGATGCCGGGGCAACTGGCCATTAATATAGCCGCTCAGCAGTTTGAAGAGGAGGATCTGGTTACCACGATACTCGAACGCTGCCGTGACTTTGGGATTGAGGCGTCGCAACTGAGTTTGGAAATTACCGAAAGCGGTATCATGGATAATCCTGAGAAAGCGATTGCCATGACGACACTGTTGAAGAGTAAAGGACTAGGGCTTGCCATTGACGATTTTGGTACCGGGTACTCGTCGCTTGCTTACTTAAAGCGTTTTACCGTCGATAAGATCAAAATCGATATATCCTTCGTCCGCGATATGCTCACTTGTGACAATGACCGGGCCATTGTAGCAACGATCATAGCCATGGCGAACACGCTGGGGCTGGATACCATTGCGGAAGGCATCGAGAGTCATCACCAAAACACCGCACTGCTTTCCATGGGCTGCACCCAGGGGCAAGGTTATTACTTTGATCGGCCGTTGCCTGCCGAGCAGTTTATGCAACGTTGGTTACGCTAATCTAGCGGGCGGAGGTGCATTAAGCGTGTGCGAAGGGCACTCCCCAAACTGCTGTTTATAGTCGTGAGCGAATTGGCCCAAGTGCCAAAATCCCCAGTAGGTGGCTATTTCCGTCACTGACTGATCTGGCGTCGCTCCCCGTAGCGCCCGGCGCACTCGGTTGAGCCGGGTCAGACGCAGAAACTGCAGCGGGCTAATGCCTACAATAGAGTTAAAGCTGTACTGCAGCGTGCGACGGCTAACATGAGTAAGTTGGCAAAGCTCCTCCATGGTCACCGGGCCACTCAGATGTTCATTCACGTGATGCTTAACGCGATCAACGACGCCCTTACGATGAGCATAGCTAGGCGGCGGCTCTGCACTAGGCTGCTCAATTTGCAATAATTCAAGCAGCGCCATTAGCAGGATATCTTGATGAATGTGGCTGGCGATGGCGAGTGTTTGGCTGGATAGCAGCCGTTCGATAAGAAACGTGACGGCGCTAAGCGTTTCGTTAGCCGCCCGGCGACGCGGCATGAGGTGCCAATCCGTATCCAGCGTCACTCCCTGCTGTTTCGCTGCCGTTGCCAGGGCGGGTAATTGAATCACCAGGCCGTAAATGTCGAAGGCCTCAGGGGTTATCAGCTCAAAATCTTGCCCGCCTGGGCGGCACATAACCTCACCCTTGTTCAGCGTCTGACCATTAATCCGCGAGCCTTGGCTATCAAGAGGGATCCCGATCCATAGCGATTCGGGCCATACCCTGCACTGTTGGCGTAGCGCTTGACCGGTGTGCTCCTTAAACACCTGCATCGTATCTAGCGCCACTTCATCCAGACGACCATAAAAGCAGCCCGGGCTGAGCTGATCATACTCTTGCTGCCAGCGAGTCAAATTTTGCGCATGCTCATCGGCATCAGACGCTTCCTGAATGCATCTTTTTGGTACAAACGGGCTGGCAAGTGTGGTCATCAGAGGCTCCTCATCAACGTTAAAACCCGCCTAATGCTGCTGTTTTAACTGCAAGTTATTGTATTTGTTATTTTTTATAAAATAGTAGAAGATTTGCCAAAACTCGATACTCCCTTCCTAGTGATAGCGCTATGGTGTTAACAAGCAAGTTTTGTACCTCAACGCGTCGTCAGCGCAATCAATAACGCCGTTTCAATGAAACGTCTTAATAAAATGGGGAAGCACTATGGCGCAGACCTATCACACCACGGTGGGGAGCCACTGCTACCACTTTGCAAGTCTGGTCGAGCTGATGGCAAAAGCCACGCCACCTCGTTCTGGAGATCGGCTGGCTGGGGTCATGGCAGAGAGTGCCGAAGAGCGTGTGGTTGCGCAGATGGTATTGGCTGAGCTTCCGTTGACCACCTTTCTAAACGAAGCGTTGATCCCCTACGAAGACGATGAAATCACCCGCCTGATTATCGATGATCACGATGCTGACGCCTTTGCGAGCATACGCCACCTTACCGTGGGTGATTTTCGTAACTGGCTACTGTCTGATCAGGCCACTCCCGAAGTGCTTGTTGCCGTGAGTCCAGGCATCACACCTGAAATGGCCGCCGCGGTGAGTAAGCTGATGCGTAATCAGGATTTGATTCTGGTGGCCAAAAAGTGTCGGGTGACCACCGCGTTTCGTAACACCATCGGTCTACCCGGTAGGCTTTCAACACGCTTACAGCCAAATCATCCGACCGACGATGTCACCGGCATTGCGGCGAGTATTCTCGACGGGCTGCTTTACGGCAGCGGCGACGCGGTGATTGGTATTAATCCCGCCACCGATAACGTCGCCCAAAGCGTCAAGTTGATGCGCCTGATGGACGAGGTGATTCAAAAATACCGTATCCCCACTCAATCCTGCGTGCTTACCCACGTTACCAATACGCTGGAAGCGATCGAACAGGGGGCGCCAGTAGACCTTGTTTTCCAATCCATCGGCGGCACCGAGGCCACGAATCGCAGCTTCGGTTTTGACCTGAGTACGCTGGCCGAAGCCGAAGCGGCGGCGCAGTCGCTTAATCGTGGCACGGTGGGGCGCAACGTGATGTATTTCGAAACTGGCCAGGGCAGCTCGCTCTCCGCCGATGCCCATCATGGGCTCGACCAGCAAACGTGCGAGGCACGCGCCTACGCCGTGGCGCGTAAGTTCAACCCCTTGTTGGTCAATACCGTGGTGGGCTTTATTGGCCCCGAGTATCTATTCGACGGTAAGGAGATTACGCGTGCCGGGCTTGAAGATCACTTCTGCGGCAAGCTGCTGGGCGTGCCCATGGGCTGCGATGTTTGTTACACCAATCATGCCGAAGCCGACCAGAACGATATGGATAACCTGCTGACGCTGCTCGGGGTGGCGGGCTGTAATTTCATCATGGGCATCCCCGGCTCCGACGACATCATGCTCAATTACCAGACCACCTCCTTTCACGATGCGCTTTATGCACGGCGAGTGCTGGGGCTGAAGGCGGCGCCTGAGTTCGAGCGCTGGCTTGAAGAGATGCAGATTTTTCAGGATGTCAGCACCCATCGGCTAAACGATCAGCTTCCTGCCGCCTTTGCCAACAGCCTGCGCCACCTGCCCAAGGAGCCTCGCCATGGTTGATAAGTATGCTGATACGCCAACGTCGTCCATTGTGGTCGACAATCCTTGGGAGCGACTGAGCGCTTTTACCGATGCGCGGATTGGATTGGGTCGCGCCGGTATCAGCCTGCCGACCAGCAAGCTGCTAGCCTTTCAGCTAGCCCATGCTCAGGCCCAGGACGCCGTTCACTGCCCGCTGGATGTCGAGGCGCTAACGGCCGAGCTGAGCGAAGCACTGGGGCTAACCACGCCACCGATTCATCTGCATAGCCAAGCCCAAGACCGTGCCATGTACCTGCAGCGGCCCGACTATGGCCGCCGCCTAAACGATGAGAGCCGTGAACGTTTGCAGCAAACCGTCGCGCCTCAGCAGCGTGTTGATTTGGCCGTGGTGGTGGTTGATGGCCTTTCCGCCTTGGCCGTACAGCAGAACAGTGCGCCGTTTCTTCGCAAACTCCATGAGGCGCTCAACAGCGATGCTGCCGATTGGCAGCTCGCGCCGCTAACTATCGTGGAACAGGGGCGGGTGGCGATTGGTGATGAGATTGGGGCGCTGCTGAATGCTGACGCTGTACTGGTGATGATTGGTGAGCGGCCAGGGCTTAGCTCGCCGGATAGCTTGGGCCTTTATATGACCTGGGCGCCGGAGCCGGGGCTCAGGGACGATCGACGCAACTGTATTTCCAACGTCCGCCCGGCGGGGCTGGCGGTCGAGGAGGCTGCAAGGCGCTTCTTCCTGCTACTGAAAGAAGCCCGCCAACGCAAGCTCTCGGGCGTTCAGTTGAAAGACCGCAGTGAAGACAACGTATTGGAAGGCGACTCAGCCTCTGGCTCGACGCGTAACTTTTTGGTGGCGGAGTAACCTCCCCACAAGCGAACCCCTAACAATAATCACACAACAACACGGAACAACGTTGGCAATCACCGGCACGCCGCTTGCGACGATTATGTTCCACACTAAAAGGGCAGAGCGATGACGCAACCATCTATTGATCAAGCGTATCTGGCAAAACGCCAGCTGCGTAAAGGGACTGCCGGCTGGGTGCTGCTGGCGGGGCTTGGGGTTTCCTACGTGATTTCCGGTGACTTTGCTGGCTGGAATTTTGGCATTGCCGAGGCGGGCTGGGGCGGTTTCGCGATTGCCGCCTGTTTGATGGCGCTGATGTATCTGGCGCTGGTGCTGTCGCTTGCTGAAATGTCGGCGGCGATTCCAGCCGCGGGTGGCGGCTACAGCTTCGCTCGCCAGGCGATGGGGCCTGCCGGTGGCTATCTGACGGGGCTAGCGGTATTGATCGAGTACGCCTTGGCACCGGCGGCGATTGTGATTTTTATAGGCGCGGCGGTAGAGGCGCTATTGGGCGTTAACGGCCCGATTGTCTACCTGCTGTTCTATGCGGTCTTTATCGGCATTCACCTGGCGGGGGTGGGCGAAGCGCTTAAAGTCATGATGGTCATTAGCGGTCTGGCGGTGTTTGCCATTCTCGCCACGGCGGTGGCGCTGATCGGTGATTTTGACGCCGCTAACTTATTTGATATTGCCCCTACTGACGCCTCCGGCGCGAGCACCTTCATGCCGTTTGGCTGGTACGGTGTTTGGGCGGCACTGCCGTTTGGCATGTGGCTGTTTTTAGCGGTTGAGGGTGTGCCGCTAGCCGCCGAAGAGGCCAAAGACCCTGCACGCGACATGCCCAAGGGCATTATCGCCGCCATGTTGTTTTTGCTGTTCACCGCGCTATTGGTGGTGGTGCTGTTGGCCGGTGTCGCCGGTGCCGAGATGATCGGACAAAGCGGTGTGCCGCTGGTGGATGCGCTGAACGCCGCGGGCAGCCCAACGCTAGCAACACTGGTGAATGTATTGGGATTGGCGGGGCTGATTGCATCCTTCTTTTCGATCATCTACGGCTACAGCCGCCTGGTGTTTGCGCTCTCACGGGCGGGGTATCTCCCCAAGCCTTTATCGTTGACCAGCGGGCGCAAGGTGCCCCATTTGGCGTTGATTGTACCCGGCGTGTTCGGCTTTTTGGTATCGCTCAGCGGGGAGGGCGACTTGATTTTAGGCATGGCGGTGGTGGGCGCCACGATCTCTTATGCGCTGATGGCGCTAAGTCATATCATGCTGCGCATCAAGCAACCTGACCTGCCGCGCCCGTATAAAACACCGGGCGGTGTGGTTACCTCGGGCATCGCCCTGGCGCTGTCACTGGTCGCGCTGACGGGAGTGTATGCGTTTGACCCCCGCGCCTTTAACTACACCATCGTGCTGTTTATTGCCGGGGCGGCTTACTTCTTCCTCTACAGTAAAAATAAGCTGGTAGCGAAAACCGCTGAGGAGGAATTTGCTCTGGTGGTCGCGTCGCCTGAAGAGATGGACAATAGTGCTTCAGACCCGGCAGTGACAACGGCAAAGCTGTAATTTGCAAGACGAATCACCTAGGCTAAATCAAGCCTCTTTGCCGCAGCGCAAAGAGGCTTTTTTGACTAACGATAAGGAGCAGTCATGGGGTTGGCATTTGATAGCCCAAACGAACAGCAGCGCTGGCGCTCCGTGGATGATGGCGTCATGGGCGGCGAGTCCCACAGTGCATTCAGCGTGTCAGACGGCGTGGGGCGATTTCACGGCGAGGTATCGCTGGATAACGGCGGCGGTTTTGCCTCCGTTCGACGTGAGCCCTCTGATTTTGAACTCTCGCTTACCAAAGCCCAAGGCATCGCTGTCACCGTGCGAGGGGATGGGCGTACCTATCAGCTGCGCCTGAAAAGTACCTCGCTTAGCGACGCATCCGCCTACCGGGTCAAGTTTACGCCGACCCAGAATCACTTCGAGACGCTGCATTTCCCCTGGAGTGCCTTTGAAGCCGTCCGGCGCGGCAAGGTGTTAAGCGATGTGCCACCCTTTCAACCAGCGGACCTCACCCAGATAGGCTTTTTGATCGCCGACCGAACGGCAGGGCCTTTTTGCTTGCAGGTCAACCTTATTGAGCCCGTGAGTTAATCCCTATTGGCTACCCACCAAGGTCGTCTCGCATGTAGTGTCCGGTTACGCCAAGCTGGCTAAAATGATCAGGAGCTTGGCCCGTGAAACATTCACCTGCGTACCGCTTGGCGACGACGATTCTGCATGGTTTCGATGAGTACCGTGCGCGTTTTAAAGAGATCACCGCCGATGCCAGCCGCCGTTTTCGCGATGCGGCGTGGCGCGAAACCCAGTTGGCCTCGGCTGAGCGTATCAATCTCTATCAGGAAAAAATCGGCGTTACCCTGGAGCGCTTAAAGCGTAGCTTTGACCCCGATGTCGTCTCCCACTGTGAATGCTGGCGGGAGGCGCGTAACCACTACGCCGAGCTGATCAGCCACCGGCTTGATTTTGAATTGGCAGAGACCTTCTTCAACTCGCTGTTCTGCGCCATCTTTCACCATCGTCATATCCGTAATGACTGGATGTTTGTGTATAGCTCACGTGATGATGCCGCCCATCGTTCGGGGGTTGAACTGTGCCGCAGGCATTGGGTCAGCGGCGATTGGCAGGCCGCGCTAACCTGGGCGCTTTCCGATGCCCCGTTGGATAATCGCTTTGCGGATCTGGCTCGGGATACTCAGCTAGGCGCCACTTTTTTGCATCAGCACTTACCGGCGGCGATATTGAACGCTGACGACGCGGAAATCGAGCTGCTCAATAGCGTCTTCTATCGCAATAAAGGGGCTTATCTGGTGGGCCGAATCGTGGGCGGCGGTGAGCAGGTGCCGTTGGTGCTGCCGGTACTGCATGGCGAGGGGTTTGGTGAGCAGCAGGGCGGTGACCCTTCCCTGCACCTGGATACGGTATTGATCGAAACCGACGAAGTGTCGATCATTTTCTCTTTTACCCGGGCCTATTTCCAGGTTGAGGTGGTGGTGCCCCGGGAGTTTGTCGATTACCTGCAGCAGCTAATGCCCCACAAGCCCGAAGGTGAACTGTACGCCGCTATTGGTTTCTTCAAGCATGGTAAAACCGAGTTTTTCCGGGCATTGAACCGTCAGGTAGCAAAGCGTGAGGATCAGTTCATTATCGCCCCGGGCGTACGTGGCATGGTGATGGCGGTATTCGTGCTGCCCAGCTTTCGTACCGTCTTCAAGATCATCAAGGATAAGTTCGACCCGGCCAAAGACGTTACCCACGCCGTGGTGCGCGACAAATATCGATTGGTGAAGCGCCACGACCGGGTGGGGCGTATGGCTGACACCCAGGAGTTTTCCAACTTTATCGTGCGCAAGGATCATTTTTCGCCGGAGTGCCTGGCGCACTTGTTGGAAGTCGCTCCCTCCACCGTTGTATTAAAAGACGACAAGGTGATCATCAAGCACTGCTACACCGAACGCATGATGACGCCGTTGAATATCTACCTTGAGCAGTGTGGCGACCAAGAGAAAGAAATGGTGCTGAAGGATTACGGCAACGCTATCAAGCAGATGGCGGCGGCAAATATTTTTCCGGGCGATATGCTGCTTAAAAACTTTGGTGTTACCCGCCAGGGGCGAGTGGTCTTTTATGATTACGATGAAGTCTGCTACCTGACCGAATGCCGTTTTCGACACATTCCCAAATCTAACGATAACGACTTTCAAGGGGGCGGCGGTGAAAGCCTGTCGATCGGGCCCAACGATATCTTTCCCGAGGAGTTCGGACCGTTCATGTTTGCCAATAAAGCGCTGCGCGATATGTTCATGGCGCAGCATCCGGAACTGTTCGACCCTGATTACTGGCTGGAGCTTCAGCAGGCCATCATTGATGGGCGGGTCATTGACGTATACCCCTACCGCAACAAGCAGCGTTTTGCGGGCAGCATCGGTCAGCTAGTATATTAGCGTAGAGCAACGCAAACGCAGTGAGGTGATCATGGCCGCTAGTCCGCATTTGGTGGTATTTACCGGCTCGGGGATTAGCGCCGAGAGCGGGATTAAAACGTTTCGTGCCAGTGATGGCCTTTGGGAAGACCACCCGGTCGAGCAGGTGGCAACGCCGCAAGGCTGGCAACAAGACCCCGAGCGAGTGTTGTCCTTTTATAACCAGCGCCGCGAGCAGATTCGCAAAGCCAAGCCCAACGCCGCCCATAAGGCGCTGGCAGGTCTGGAAACGGCGGGTTTCAAGGTGAGCGTCATCACCCAGAACATTGATGACCTGCACGAACGGGCGGGGTCTCGTCATGTGCTGCATCTGCATGGTGAAATTCTCAATGCCCGCTCCTCGGTGGATGCGCGGTTGCGCTACCCGCTGCCCAAAGGCGGCATTACCCTAGGCGATGTGTGCGACAAGGGCAGTCAGCTACGGCCGGATGTGGTGTGGTTTGGCGAGTCGGTGCCGCTGTTTGACGAGGCCTGTGAGATCGTAAGCCAGGCGGACTTTTTCCTGGTGGTGGGCACGTCGCTGGCGGTGATGCCCGCTGCCTCATTGCTGTCCTACATTGATATTAACACGCCCTGTGCGCTGGTCGACCCGGATGCCGATATGCTTAGCCCTCCGGGCGTGCTGGCGATTAACACCACCGCCGGCGAGGGTGTGCCGGCGTTGGTTAGCCAGTGGCGAAAACAGGGCAATCTGATATTGCCTTGAATAAAAAGGTTCGAATCAGCCTGTAGCGGGGGTCTTTCGCCATGGATGGCGAAAGTAGCGCCCAAGGATGGGTTCACAGCGCCCCCGCCAAAGGTTGTTCGAACCGAGTAGGCTGGCTGTTTATTTATGTAGGATTATCAGCGTCGGTCTTTCAGATACCACGCCTTCATCACGTCGGTAATCTGGGAGATTTCCGCTTCAGAGGTGATATAGGCGGGCATGGTATAAAGCCAGCGGCCGATGGGGCGCAGCCAGACGCCGCGCTTACGGGCGAAGTCTCCCACCCCTTTGAGCGTCTCGGCAGAGTGCGCTTCAATCACGGCGGTAGCGCCGAGTACGCGTACGTCAGCCACCGCTGGGTGCGCGTTCAGCGCCTTGTCGTCTATTAGTTCGCGGCGTAGCTGTTGGCTGAGCGTGGCAATCCTGGTGAGGTAGTGCTCTTCCTCGAAGACGCGCAGGCTTTCCAGCGCGACGCGGCAGGCCAGCGGGTTGCCCATGAAGGTAGGCCCGTGCATAAAGGCGTGATGGTCGCTATCACCGATAAAGGCGTCATGGACGCGATCGGTCGCAAGCGTTGCGGCGTGGCCCAGATAACCGCCGGTTAATCCTTTTGAGAGCACCATGATATCGGGGGTGACCGACGCATGGTCGGCGGCAAACAGTTTGCCGGTGCGACCAAAACCGGTGGCCACTTCGTCAAAAATCAGCAGCACGCCAAACTCATCGCACAACGTTCGGGCACCGCGCAGGTAGTCAGGGGATGTCATGTTAAGCCCGCCTGCGGCCTGTAAAAGCGGTTCCATCAGCAGCGCAGCGATCTCTTCATGGTGCTGTTCAAGCACGTGACGCAGAGCGCCAAGGTCGTGTTCGACCTGCGCCGCGGTGGCATCAAACGGGGCGGTGGGCGCCGGGGCAAAGTGGTGCTTGGGCAGCAGGCT
Organism: Vreelandella sulfidaeris; assembly: GCF_042429665.1. GTDB lineage: Bacteria > Pseudomonadota > Gammaproteobacteria > Pseudomonadales > Halomonadaceae > Vreelandella. Next base: position 166,333 of record NZ_JBHMAC010000010.1, read on the forward strand.
GGCAAACAGGCTGTGCATGCCTTCTTCCGGGTCGCAGACCGCCATGCAGCCGGTGGTGTCGCCGTGGTACGCCTTCATCAGCGAGAGCATCTTTTGTTTGCCAGGGTTGCCGGTAAGCACCTGATACTGCAGCGCCATCTTCATGGCGACTTCCATGCCCACCGATCCGCTGTCTGAATAGAAAACGTGATTTAGCCCGGCGGGGGTGATACGCACCAGTTCACGGGCCAGCTGGTCGGCAGGGTCGTGGGTCAAACCGCCCAGCATTACATGGCATAGCTTGCCTGCCTGATCGCGAATGGCGTCGACCAGGCGCGGGTGGCCGTAGCCGTGGATCATGCACCACCAGGAACAGGTGGCGTCCAGCAGGCGTTCCCCGCTTTCAAGCACAAAGTGAGCGCCCTCACCGCCAACGACCTTGGGCGCAGGCGTTTGGGTTTTCAAGTGGGCATAAGGGTGCCAAACATGGCGATGCCCGACATGACTGTGACGGACCGGCGTGTTCATAACGGCTCCAGGGAGAGATAGAGGGCGGCAGTCGCGGCGCTGGGAGCATCAAGGTGGGGAATGATGCCTAAACAGGGAGTCGCGAGCTTGGCGTTGAGATGGGCGATATTGGCCTTGAAGCGGTCTGCGTTCGCCGCAAAGGCGGGGTCAACCACGCTACCCGCCCACCCGGCGAGCACCAGGCCGTCGGCACGAATGGCCTCTGCCGTTAAACGGGCATGGTTCAAGCAGCCCAGCGTCAAGCCGACGACCAGGATAACCGGCAACTCAAGTGCCATCGCCAGATCGGCGAAATCGGCCTGTTCGCTTAACGGTACACGCCAGCCACCGGCGCCTTCAATCAAGGTGAGGTCTCTAGGGGTTTGGGCAAGCGTTTCGCGCAGCAGGCGAGAGAGGTCGCTAACCTCAAGCGCTTGGCCCGCCTCCATCGCGGCAAGGTGAGGGGCGATGGCGGGAGCAAAGGCAAAGGGATTAACCGTGGCGTAGTCGACCGGCGGCACGCTTTGCTGCTGCAGCGCAAGCGCATCGCTATTGCGCAGACCTTCTTTACCCAGACCCTCTTTACCCAGACCTTGGCCGGTGTATTCGCTGCCGGACGCCACCGGTTTAAGGCCAAGGGTGCTCAACTGTTGTTGGCGGGCGGCGTAAAGCAACGCGCTGGTCACCAGGGTCTTGCCCGCATCGGTATTGGTGCCGGTTACAAAATAGACGCTCATAACGTTTTTTCCAGATGCAGGGTTAGACAGTGGTAACTGACCGGCAAGCCCTCAGGCTGTCGCAACTGCTCAAAACGCGCTTGTGCGACGACGATATCGGCGCGGGTGAGCTTGGTTTGCGGCCGGGGGAGCTGCGCTCCTATACCTTTAATGGAGGCCATGACGGCGCGTAGGTCGGGGTAGTAAAAACGCTCAACGGCGGCGTTCTGGCGGGCAACCGTTAAGCCGCTTTCCTCAATGGCCCGTTCTACACTGGCGTGATGAGGTGTTTGCAGCAGCGCTTCGGGGCGCTGCCAGGCAAACGCGATTTCTTCCAGCGTACCTGGCAGTAGCGTCGTGATATGCGCCTGTCCACCCGGGCGTAGCACGCGATAAATGTTATCCATCACCGCCCCAATATCGCGACACCACTGTATTGCCAGGTTGGAAAACACCAGCTCAACACTTCGGTCATTAAACTCCAGCGCAGCGGCGTCGCCCTGCTGCCAGGCGATTGCATCACCGTACTGTTGGCGCGCTTGCTCCAGCATGCCGGGAGCAAGGTCCAGGCCGGTTACATGCGCGCGCGGGTAGCGCTCAGCCAACTGCTGTGTCCAGTAACCGGTCCCGCAGCCTATATCCAATACGTTGCGCGCATCGACGGGGAGCGCATCCCACAACCGCTGACCTATCTGGCGCTGCGCGGTGGCTAGCGCATCATAACGGGGGGCGGCCCGGGAAAAAGCGTGGGCCACCCGTGCTTGCCAGCTAGCGTCGGCGCTCGCCGTTAGCGCGGTCATAAAACCTCCCTACTTGGGTTCGTCATCTGGTCCGCATGACGGGAAATCAACGCAGCCAGTGCCTGCGGTTGCGAGAGCATCGGGCAGTGGCCAACGTTGCTTATGTTGTCACTGGCAAGGCGCTGGGCAGCGCCGATGAAGGGGTCGTGCTCGCCGCTAAGACGAATAACCGGGCAAGAAGCCGCCCTCAAGCGTGGTCGATTATCAATCGTTGCCAGCCAGTGCAGGCCGGTAGCCAAGGTAGTGCTATCGGCGGGTAACGTATCGCCCAGCAGGTCACGTAGCTGCCGGTAAGCTTGTCGGGGGCTGGGTTCCCCTTGGGTCTGCCTGCGTAAAAAGGACTGCCAGGTAGCGGCGGGGGAGCGCTTAAAAGCGCCCTGAAAGGTACTCAGCTCATGGCCGGTGATGCCGTCGGGAGTACAAAAGGTGTCGCCTGCGCCGAGCAGAATCAACCCGCGCGGGGGCGGTAAATATTTCAATAGCGCGGTTGCCAGCAGTCCGCCTAATGACCAGCCAACCCAGATCGCATCGCTTGCGAGCGGCTTGGTCATGGCCTCGGCCAACTGGGCAAACGATGCGTCTGCCGCCAAGGCGGGCATCTCGCCATAGCCCGGCCAGTCGATCGCCTGGGGCGTGAGCGAGGCTGGCCAGTGCGCCTTCAAGGGCTGCCAGACTCGCTGGTCGACACCCCAGCCGGAAAGCAGGATCAAGCGCTGGGAAGACATGATGCCTCATTGGATTGGCACTGGTTGAGCGCGGCTAATAGCTGATCAATCTCGTCGCGCTGATGGCGGGCGCTCAACGTGATACGCAGGCGTGATTCACCCTTGGGTACGGTGGGCGGTCGAATGGCGCCTACGTGTAGACCCTGCTGTTTCAGGTACATCGCCCAGCGCAGAGTGCGTGCTTCATCGCCCAGGATGAGCGGTTGAATGGGCGTGTCGGAGCGACCAAGCGGCAGCCCCAAATGCAGCGCTTCGTGGCGAAAGTAGGCGATATTGGCGTTGAGGTTGGCGCGCTGTTCCGGTTCATTCTGAACAATGTCTAGCGCTTTAAGAGTGGCAGCCGCAATCGCCGGTGGTTGGGCGGTGGTATAGATATAGCTGCGGGAAAACTGAATCAGATGCTCGATTAATTCGGCATCCCCGGCTACAAACGCCCCAGCGGTGCCCAGCGCCTTGCCCAAGGTGCCAACGAGAATCGGCACGTCCTGGCTAGACACGCCGCCAACACAGCCGCTGCCATTGTCGCCAAGCACGCCCACGCCGTGGGCGTCATCTATCATCAGCCAGGCGCCATGTTGCTGGCTGAGCCTTGCCAGTGAGGCGATATCGGCCACATCGCCATCCATGCTGAACACGCCATCGCTGACGACGAGCTTATGCCTGCTCTCACTACGTGAAAGCAGGCGTTCCAGGTCGTGGGTGTCGCGGTGATGAAAGCGCCGCGAGCGGGCACCGCTAAGAGCCGAACCATCGATTAGCGAGGCGTGGTTTAGACGGTCCTGGAAGATAGCGGTATGACGATCCGCCAGTGCCTGCAGCACGCCCAGGTTTGCCATGTAGCCGGTGGAAAATAGCAGCGCGCGTTCGCGACCGGTCCACTGAGCGAGGGCATCCTCAAGGGCGTCGTGAACCTCTAAATGGCCGCTGACCAAATGCGATGCGCCGGCGCCCGCACCGTAACGCCGCGCACCTTCTGCCTGGGCCTCGATGACGCGTGGGTTGTGAGCGAGGCCCAGGTAGTCGTTACCGGCAAAGTCGAGAGAAGAGCCGGAAGCGCCGCTTGCCATTGGCTGCCGGGTTCGCCAGCGCTGCGACTGCTGGCGTTCATCACGGGCAGCAGCTAAACGCTGCTGCCAGGCGTTAGACACTGGCATCGACTGCCAGCTCGGCCACACGCTCGGCGTGAACCTGCTGCTGTGCCTGTTGGGCTAGGCGGGCGGCTTGAACATCTTCGCTTTCGCAGGTCTCGCGCTGTTCGGGATGCAGGCCCAGCTTGGTAAACAGTGCGCGGTCACGATCCGCCTGAGGGTTGCCGGTGGTCAGCAGTTTGTCGCCGTAGAAGATTGAGTTGGCGCCGGCCAAAAATGCCAGCGCCTGGGTTGATTCACTCATTTGCTCGCGGCCAGCGGAAAGACGTACATGGCTTTGCGGCATCATGATGCGCGCCACCGCAATGGCGCGGATAAACTCGATGGGGTCCAGGTCTTCGACATTTTCGAGCGGCGTACCGGGAACCTTGACCAGCATGTTGATCGGGACGGATTCAGGGTGCGGCGATAGCTTGGCCAGTTGTTGCAGCAGGGCGCTACGATCCTGGGCGTCTTCGCCCATGCCAAGAATGCCCCCCGAGCACACTTTCATACCCGCATCGCGCACGTTGGAGAGCGTTTCCAGCCGGTCGCTGTAGGTGCGCGTGGTGATGATCTCACCATAATAATCCGGCGAGGTATCCAGGTTATGGTTGTAGTAATCGAGTCCTGCGTTGGCCAGTCGGCTGGCCTGCTCGCCATCGACCATGCCCAGCGTCATGCAGGTTTCCAGGCCCACCGCTTTGACCTGACGAACCATCTCTTCGACCAGCAGCAAGTCCTTGTCGCGGGGGCTGCGCCATGCCGCGCCCATGCAGAATCGGCTGGCGCCAGCTTCTTTCGCGGCCCTGGCTTGCTCGACGACTTTTTCAATTTCCAGCAGCTTCTCTTTTTCAAGCTGCGTGTTGTAGTGGCCGGACTGGGGGCAGTACTTGCAGTCCTCGGGGCAGGCGCCGGTTTTAATCGACAGCAGGGTAGAGATTTGCACCGCATTCGCATCAAAGTGGGCGCGATGGACTTGCTGAGCTTGAAACAGTAGATCATTGAACGGGAGTGCAAAAAGCGCGTTGATCTCATCCAGCGTCCAGTCGTGGCGCTGCTGATGGCCTTGTGGCTGACGCGGTTGTTGAAATTGCTCGCGGGGCACGGTCATTATGTAAACCTTTTTAATTTTCGTAGTTGACTAGGCGGTTGACGAGACTTTAGCGGCGTTGCGCTTAAGCTGTCAACGCTAACCATTTTTCAGGTTTACATAGCGGTGGAAATATTCGTCAATGCCCCTGGCGCTCATTTATACTCACCGCCCTTTTCCACACACTGGAGCGCCAATGTCCGCTATTGATAGCGCTGCTAATAAAAGCACTGATAATAAAAGCTCAGTTGATATGGGCTTGGTTGATAAGGACTCAGTTGATAAGGACTCAGTTGATAAGAACTCAGTTGATACGGGCTCTGTTGATACGGGCTCTGTTGATACGGACTCGGCTGTTGAGTATCCGCGCCCACCGCGGCGCGAGTTCAAGGCACGCGGTAGCTTTGTCACCCGCTGCGAGCATTGCCAATTACCGGTGATAAACTGCTTGTGTCCGTATCAGGTGACGGCGAAAAGCCATGCGCAGGTCTGGTTGTTGACGCATCCGCTTGAGCACTTCAAGCCGACCAATACCGGCCGTTTGATTCGTGATGTGCTCCCCGCGACCCAGCTGTTTACCTGGTATCGCACGGCGCCGGATGCGCAGCTGGCGGCGTTACTGGAAGACCACCGCTACGCGCCCTTTGTGATATTTCCCGATGATCAGCCCGATTACGCTGAACGTGTGGTGGATATGTCGGCGGTTCACGCGGCCACTGAATCGGCGCGGATTCCGGTGTTTATTATTTTAGACGGCACGTGGCGACAGGCTCGGCGTATGTTCCGTAAAAGCGCTTATCTGGATGCTTTACCTGTATTGCCATTGAAGACCGAGCGCGAGACACGCTATCGGCTGCGCAAACCGGCCTCTGCGGCGCATCTTTGTACGGCGGAAGTCGCCATTGAGCTGTTGCGTCAGGGCGGCGATACGAGCGCCGCGAATAGGCTGGATGACTACTTTGAGGTGTTTAACGATAGCTACGCGGCGAGTCGTCTGCACCACAAGATAGACCCGCCGACGGCAGCGATGCGGCGTTTGTTGGCGCTCAATGAGCAGCGCGTTTAACGCGAGGTACCGGGTAGCCAGCGAGTTAGTACCCGGCGCACCCAGAACCAGCGGTTAATCAGCAGGGCAGTAAAAATGAGCCCACAGCCCCAAAGCTGCAGTAACGTCATCGTCTCACCAAACCACCAGCCGGCAAGCAGTGCCGTCCACACCGCTTCAAGCATTAAAATCACCGACGCGTGGGTGGGGGTGGTCATGCTCTGTGCTGTGATCTGAAGGAAAAAGCGCAAGGAACTCGCCACTAATACGCTCGCCATGAACCAGCCTAGAATCGACGTGTTTAGCGCCATCGGTTGGTGTTCAAACAGTAGCGACAGCGTGGTGAGTACGCTGCCGACGGACAATAGCTGCATGGTGGTCAGCGCCAGGGCGGGTACGTTGCGCACTACTCGCGTATTGACGTTAATCAACAGCGCAAAGCAGAGCGCGGCACACACCATGAACAACTGGCTTGTCTCCACCCTGAAACCGGCATTTAACGACAGTAAAATGAAACCAAGTAGCGCCACCGGCAGCGCTACCCAGGTGGAGCGTGGCGGGCGATCACCAAATAACAGCCGCGCGACGACCGGTACCAGCAGGATGCCGAGGCTATTGATAAAGGCGCTTTCACCCAAATGATCCGAGTGCTTGAGCCCTAGTATCCAAAAGGCAATGGCGGCGCTGAATAGAAACCCTACCCATACGCCTCGCCAAATCCGACGAGCAGGCATGCGTCGCAACGTCGGCCAGGCAAACCCCAATAAAATAAGCCCCGCGAGCAAAAAGCGCGTGCCGATAAACAGCAGCGGTGGCATGCCCGCGAGCGCCTCCTTAGAGAAAATCCAGCCACCAGCGGCAAACAGCGTGACGAGCAGTAACAGCGCATCGGCTTGCCACGGGGCCTGTTTAATCGTATTCACGGGGTGGGGCTGCCAAACAGGGCGCCAGCGATTCTAAACCCGGCGACCCAGGTGCCTACCGCGGAACCTAGCGTGGCGAGAATAAACACCAGCAGGGTGCGCGAGACGCGGTTTTTCCACCAGCCTTTTAGTTCGGTAACGTCCTGGCGTAGCGAGGAGAAGTCGCGCACTTTGGGTTTGCGAATATAGAGCTCTACCCCCGCGGCCACAAAGCCCGCGCCGATAGTGGGGTTTAGTGACGTAAGCGGAGCAGCAAAGAAAGTGGCTATGACCGTGACAGGGTGTGCCAGCGCAATAATGGTGGCCCCGCCGGAGAGGATGCCGTTAATCAAGAACCACTCAAGTACCAGCTGCCAGCCGAGCCCGGTATTGCGTGAAAAACCAATCGCAAACCCGGTGAGTACTAAGGCAGTGATCAGCCATGGCAAGGCTTTCCAAAGTTTGGATGGTGGCGGTGTCGCTTCTAACGATTCGCGTTCTTCGGTCGGGTTGGCGGGCAGCGAGGCTTCCAAATGCTCGCTGGTGCCTTTTAAATGGCCAGCACCGAGCACCACCAGCACATGTTGGTAGCGTCCCGGCGGGGCATCTTCGGCCAGCCGTAATGCCATGTAGCGGTCGCGCTCGCGAATCAACGGGGTGTAAAGGGCTTCTGACTCGGCGGCAAATTCGCTGAACGTGGCTTCCAGCATATCGCCTTCTTTCAGCTTTTCGATCTCTTCTTTTGAGACTTCCTGACGCGAGAGCACACTGCCAATCAGGCCTGAGAACAGCGAGAAACGCTGCCACCAGGGCACATTGCGGTAGATGCGCTTGAGCGTTACACCGACATCACGGTCGACCAGTAACAGCGGTAGGTGGTGTTTGCTCGCTTCTTCAACCGCTGCACGCATTTCCGCACCGGGCTGAATGCCGGATTGGTCGGCAATCCGCTGTTGAAAGGCGCCCAATGCCAGACTCGCCGCCACCATGCCCGCTTTGCCTTCCCTGAATACCTGAAACAGGTCCTGTTCACCCATGGCGTCGGGGTTGGACATGCTGTGGTGACGAGCATCGCAAAGCTCAATCGCCACCGCATCAAAGGCACCGCTAGACAGCAGGGTGCGAACATCCTCTGCACTTTCCGCCGACACATGGGCGGTGCCCAATAGCGTGTAGCGAGTGTCGCCCATCGTGACTGTTTTCAATGGACCACTGGTGGCAGGGAACGAGGACGATGCTGTCGTCGGCGTTGCCGTACTTTCGTTAGATGTCTCTTCGTGAGACGTTTCATCGTGGGACATTAATAGCTCTCAAGATCAATAAGTGGTCGGCGATGTTCTGTTTAACGCCGCCAGAAAGCAGGTGTGAATAGCACAAGGACCGTAAAAATTTCCAGGCGACCGAGCAGCATGGCAAGGACCAGTATCCATTTTGCCAGGCTGGGCATATCGCCATAATGAGTGCTAGCGTCTCCCAGAGCGGGGCCTAAATTATTAAGCGCAGACCCGACCGTGGACCACGCGGTGACCTGGTCAACCCCGGTCGCCATGACGCCTACCAGCATTAAAAAGAACAGCAATACATAAACCGAAAAGAACCCCCACACCGCTTGGGCAATACTGTCGGGAACGCTGACCTTGCCCACTTTGACCGAAATGACGGCGTTGGGGTGGATCAGCCGCATGATTTCACGCATGCCCTGCTTGAGAATCAGGATAATCCGGATGACTTTCATACCGCCGCCGGTCGACCCGGAGCAACCACCCACGAATGCCGCAACAAACAATAAAAAGGGCAGGGCCCCTGGCCACAGGGAAAAGTCGGCGACACTAAAGCCTGCTGTGGTGGCGACCGAAACGACCTGGAAAACCCCGTGTCGTAAACCGCGCAGGGTATCGTAGGTGTCGGTTAACCACAGCGAAATCACCGTCACCGTGGCCAAGGCGAGCAGAAACAGCATCAAAAAACGCGCTTCGGGGTCGAGAAAGTAGTGCACCAGACTTTTTTCACGCCAAGCGATGAAATGAAGGCTAAAACTGAATGCTGAAATCAACATGAACGTGACACAGATGAGCTCAATCGTGGCGCTATCAAAGTAGCCAATACTGGCGTCATAAGTGGAAAAACCGCCGATCGCCACCGTTGAAAAGCTATGGCTTAACGCATCAAACCAGCTCATGCCCGCCAACATATAAGCCACCATACAGGCGAAAGTAAGCGTGGCGTAGATATACCACAGTGCTTTGGCGGTTTCGGTGATCCGTGGCGTCAGCTTTGAGTCTTTGAGAGGGCCCGGTATCTCGGTGCGATAAAGCGCCATACCGCCGACCCCCAAGGTGGGCAAAATGGCGACCGCCAACACGACAATACCCATTCCGCCCAGCCACTGGAGCTGTTGTCGATAGTAGAGAATGGACTCGGGTAGAAAATCGATACCGGTAATGACGGTGGCGCCGGTGGTGGTCAGGCCGGAAAACGACTCAAAGACGGCATCGGTAATTCCCAGTGAGCTTTCACCAAAGTGCATTAGAGGCAGCGAGCCGAACAGCGCCAGTACCGTCCAGAACATGGCGGCAATAATAAACCCATCACGGATGCGCAGCTCTTTTTGGGCGCGACGATTGGGTAGGTAAAGCAGCAGTCCGGTCGCCACTGAGATGGCGATGCCGATGATATAGGCACTCCAGACGCCATCGCGAAACCAGAGTGAAATCAACGTTGGGGGGAGCATGGTGAGGCTGAACAGCATAAGCAGCAGCCCTAAAATGCGCAAAATAACCCGCAAGCTCATGGTTGTCGCATGCTCCTGTTATCAGCAGTCGTTGAAAGTGGCTCGGGGGCTATCAAAAGAACGTTAAACCGACTTGGAACAGGCGCTCTACATCGCGGATGCGGCGCTTATCGATAACAAAGAGAATGATGTGATCGCCACTTTCCACCATCACCTCACCATGGGCGATAATGACCTCCTTGCCGCGCACAATCGCACCAATGGTGGTGCCTTCGGGAAGGTCGATATCGCGAATGGTGCGACCCACTACCTTGGACGACTGTTTGTCGCCATGAGCAATGGCTTCAATGGCTTCGGCGGCACCACGGCGTAGCGAATGGACGTTGACGATGTCGCCACGGCGGACATGGGTGAGCAAGCTGCCGATCGTCGCTTGTTGAGGCGAGATGGCGATATCAATCTCACCCCCCTGAACCAAATCTACATAAGCGGCGTTATTAATCAGCGTGAGTACCTTCTTTGCCCCCAGCCGTTTGGCCAGCAGCGACGACATGATATTGACCTCGTCGTCGTTGGTCAGCGCACAGAAGATATCGCACTCTTCGATGTTCTCTTCTTCCAGCAGACGTTTGCTGGTGGCGCTGCCATGAAGCACGACGGTGCGATCCAGGCGCTCAGATAAGGTGGTGCAGCGTTCCAGGTTGTGTTCGATGATCTTGACCTGGTGGCTATGTTCCAGATGCTCGGCCAGCCGTTCGCCGATATTGCCGCCCCCGGCAATCACCACCCTACGAAAGCCACGCTCGACGCGACGAAGTTCGCTCATCACCGCGCGAATATCGCGGCGGGCGGCGAGAAAGAACACTTCGTCGTCGGCTTCGATGACCGTATCACCACGCGGAATGATCGGCCGGCTGCGACGGTAAATAGCCGCCACTCGGGTGTCCACATTGGGCATATGGCGACGTAAAAAGGCCAGATCCTGGCCCACCAGCGGGCCACCGTAGAAGGCCTTGACGGCCACTAGCTGTACCAGACCACCGGCGAAGTCCAGCACCTGCAGGGCGCCGGGATGCTCAATCAGGCGACGCACATGATCGGTGACCACTTGCTCAGGGCTTATCAGTACATCAATGGGAATCGCTTCGTGGGCGAACAACCCTTTACGGGTCAGGTAGGCGGTCGCGCGCACCCGGGCAATCTTGGTCGGGGTACGAAACAGCGTGTGGGCCACCTGGCAGGCGATCATGTTGATCTCATCGCTGTTGGTAACGGCGATCAACATATCGGCGTCTTCGCAACCCGCCTGACGCAACACAATGGGGTAAGAGCCCGCCCCGGTCACGGTGCGGATATCGAGTTTGGTATGTAGGTCGCGCAGTTTTTTGGCGTCAGTATCGACAACAGTGATGTCGTTTTCCTCGCGAGCGAGGTGTTCGGCCAAGGTGCCGCCGACCTGGCCGGCGCCGAGAATGATGATTTTCATTGCTAAGCATCGGTTCCATTAAAAGCGCCAGCGCGATGTCGATAAGACCTAACGGAGATCTTAGGACCCCGGGTTCTGACACGAGCTGTTATTAATATTCGGCCAGATGTGCCTATCATGCGCTGCAATAAAGACGGCGGCCAGTGTAAACCAGCCGCCACCGAAAAGCAGGTAAGGATTACTCTAGCGTAAAGCCGACTTTAACAGTGACCTGCCAATGCGCGACTTGACCATCTTCGATATGGCCACGTGTATCGGTTACTTCCACCCAGCGCATGTGCTGAATCGTTTGTGATGCTTTTGCCAGCGCGTTCTGGACCGCTTCTTCAATTCCTTTTTCGGAAGATCCGGTCAGTTCCACGTGCTTATAAGTGTGATGACTCATGGTGTCTCCATCCTGGTTATGTATGTGCTATCTAATCGAGCACTGCTATAAAGAACACTACCTATAACAAGCTCTACTTATAACAAGCATTACGAGTACGTAGTGCACTTTTAGCCAGTGCGCTTCTCTAGTCTGGCATAAAAAAAGCCATCGTGACTGCTCTGCTCTGGAAACAGCTGACGTCCCGCGCCGCTGGCGATTCCCCAGGCCACATCGCGAGGAGTTGTTACGTGGGCGTCCGGGGTGCGGGCCAGAAACGCCTCAATCTGCTCGCTGTTCTCTTCCGGCAGAACAGAACAGGTGGCATAGAGCAGAGTGCCGCCTTCGCGAAGCATGGGCCATAGATTATCCAGTAACTGGCGCTGCAGCGTGGCGAGGGCGCGAATATCCTCTTTACGACGTAATTTCTTGATATCCGGATGGCGCCGAATGACCCCGGTGCCGGAGCAGGGAGCATCGAGCAGTATGGCATCGAAGGGGGTCTTGCTCCACCAGTCGCGCTGGGTACCATCAGCGTGCTCAAGCACCGCTTCAACGCCTAGTCGGCTAAGGGTGTCCTCCACCCGCGCCAAGCGTTGATTGTCGCTATCAATGGCGGTCAGGTTGATATCAAACTGTTCGAGCAAGTGGGCCGTTTTGCCTCCAGGCGCACAGCAAGCATCCAGCACTTGTGCGCCCGGCCGGGGAGCCAGCGCAGGGCCCAGTAACGCAGCGCAGAGCTGAGCGGCTTCATCCTGAACGCTGACCTGGCCCTCTTCAAAGCCCGGCAGTGTCATCACATCGCAGGGGGTCTCAAGCGTAATGCCATCGGGGGCATGGGTGCACAAGTGAGCGTCCAATCCCGCGCCGGTGAGCCGTGACAGATAGGCTTCGCGGTCATTATGGCGCTGGTTAACCCGCAATGTCATGGGGCCGGGATGGTTGTTGGCGTCGATAATGGCTCGCCACTGCTCGGGCCATGCCTTTCGTAAAGCGTTCAGTAGCCAGGGCGGGTGCTCTAATGCAACGTTTTCGTCGCGGTCAACCTGTGCCTGGAGTGCCTCGGATTCTCGCTGTAGGCGGCGCAGGCAGCCATTCAGCACGCGGGTAGCCCACTCCTTGCCCAACAGGCGAGCCGCCCCCGCGGTTTCACCCACTGCCGCATGGGCGGGAATGCGCATGTAGAGCAACTGATAGATACCTAGCAGCAGCAGGGCCTGAATATCGCTATCGCGTTTTTTAAATGGCTGTTTAAGCAGCACCCCGGCTAAGGCTTCCAAACGCGGTAACCGCCGGCAGGTGCCAAAACAAAGCTCTTTGAGCAGGCCGCGATCACGCGCAATCACGCTATGTTCGTCTAACCCGGCCAGCGAGCCTTTATCGCTAAGCACCGGTGCTAGCGCACGGGCCGCCGCGGCACGCACTTCTTGGCCACTGCCACCACGTTGGTTGGAGCGCTGTTGGCTCATGGGGTGTCTCCTTCGTTGGTCTTGGCAGCCAATTTGCCAAGCCGATGTCCGCTGGCTAGCCGCGCGTGACGCGCATTGAGTAGGTCGCGAACGGCCATTGCTTTGCCTCCGGGCAGCTGCGCGCTGGTCACGCATAATACGTCGCGGCCCTCTTCGCCACAGGCAATACGTAAATGATCATCGCCGTGATCAAGCAGCGTGCCAGGAACGCTGGGGGGAAACTCGCCTTCCTCCACATTGGCCATCAACAATCGTAAACGGTCGTTTTCCAGTGCGCACCATGCCACCGGCCAGGGATTGAACGCACGAATTTTATTGGCTAGCTGATGCGCGGGCTGGTCAAAATCGAGCTCGGCTTCCGCTTTGCTGAGCTTGGCGGCATAGGTCACGCCTTCTTCAGGCTGAGGCGTGGCCTGCACCTTCTCAGTCTCAGCACTCAGCGCATCCAGCACATTGATTAATGCATCAGCGCCTTGCACGGCGAGGCTGTCATGCAGCTCGCCTCCCGTGGTGCGCGAGGTAATCGGGGTGCGCACTTCTGCCAGCATGGCGCCGGTATCCAGACCAGCGTCCATCTGCATGATCGTCACGCCCGAGACGCTATCGCCTGCTTCAATGGCGCGCTGAATGGGCGCCGCTCCGCGCCAACGCGGCAACAGTGACGCGTGCACGTTAATACAGCCCAGGCGTGGCGTGTCGAGCACCGCTTGGGGAAGCAGCAGGCCATAGGCCACTACCACCATAATATCGGCATCAAGGCCCGCGAGCTCAGCTTGAGCCGCGGGCTCTTTCAGTGTCTGAGGCTGATAGACCGGCAGATTGTGCTCTAACGCCAGCTGTTTGACAGGGCTGGGTGAGAGTTTACGGCCACGCCCGGCAGGACGATCGGGTTGGGTGTACACCGCGACCACCTCGTGCTGGCTTTCCAGCAGCGTTGCAAGACTTGAAGCGGCAAATTCAGGCGTGCCGGCAAAAACAACGCGCAATCGTGACATAAAGAGAGAGCTACCTGGCGTGAATGGAAATGAAGCTTAGGCGTCCTGCATTTGCTTATGGCGCTTTTGCATCTTCTTTAGAATGCGGTCGCGTTTAAGCGGCGATAGGTAGTCAACAAAGAGCACCCCTTCAAGATGGTCGTACTCGTGTTGAATGCAGTGAGCAAGCAACCCGTCCGCTTCCAGCTCGTAGGCATCGCCATTACGGTCCAGCGCGTTGAGCCGAACGGTAAGATAACGAGGGACTTCGGCGTAATACTCCGGGATAGACAGGCAGCCTTCCGAGAGGTGCTCTTTTTCCTCGCCTACAGGCGTGTAACGAGGATTAATGAGTACCAACGGCTGGGAGTTGTCTTCGCTGACGTCCATGACAACGACTCGCCGATGAACGTCGATCTGGGTCGCGGCTAGACCGATACCACGGGCGTCATACATGGTCTCCAGCATATCGTCGACGAGCGCACGTACCTCATCGTCAACGGTTTCCACCTCAGCCGCCTTGGTACGCAGGCGCTCATCGGGGAATTCAAGAATAGGAAGTTTGGCCATGACGTTACAATCACCGTTATGCTGAGTCTGAATTAAGTCAAACTAGACCGTGACGAGTGTCTACTGGTCTAGTTACTTTATGATGGGTCACTATATCATGCTGTCAACCTTTCTGGGCATGCCCAGCTGATACCCACGGGCTGCCATGAACCATCTACAACATGACCTTTTCATCGAACCCGGGAGAGCCGAATGGCGGTGAAACAACACGCCTACCGTGGCGCTTTGAGCGCATTGCTGCTGAGTGCGACCATGCTGCTGAGTGCTGGCGATGCGACCGCGTGGGAACGCCTGCGTAGTGATGCGCCTGAGCGTTATCAGGTGGTGTCAGGAGATACACTTTGGGGCATCGCCGGACGCTATCTTTACGCTCCCTGGCAGTGGCCCGAGCTGTGGCAGCAAAATCCTCAGATCGCTAATCCGCACCTAATCTACCCAGGGGATGTATTGCTGCTGAGCGATTGCCAGGGCACTCCCTGCTTGCAGCTGGAGCGAGGCCAGCGGGTGGTAAAGCTATCGCCTCAGATGCGTACATTGCCACGTAGAGAGGCGATTGAGCCGATCCCGATGGACGTGGCACGCGCCTTTCTTCGCGACCATCGTGTGGTCGATAACGCTTCCGAGTTGAAGACGCTGGCCTACGTGGTGGCAGGCGAGGATCGCCGCTTGATCAGCGGGGCAGGAGATAAACTCTACGTGCGTGGCGATGTGCCGAGTCACGGTCAGGTAGGTATTTACCGGCAGACAGAGCCTTACCAGGCGATGGATGGCACCCCCCTTGGCTTGGAGTTGATTAACGTCGGTATCGCCCGCCCCCTTGGTAGTAATGAAGATAGTAGTGATGAAGATAGTAGTGATGAGGATATCGCCCAGCTTGAGGTCATAAGCTCCTCTCAAGAGGTGCGCATCAACGATATCGTGTTAGCACTGGAAGAGCGGGAGTTAGACCGTGAATTCATGCCGCGTGCGCCGCTCAATAGCGTGGAAGGGCACATCATTGCCGTACCGGGCGGCGTACGCTTCATAGGTCGCTATCAGATCGTCACGCTGGATATTGGCACGCTGGAGGGGCTTCAGGCGGGGCACGTACTGCAGGTGAACCAGCGAGGCGAGTTAATCAACGACCCGCGTACACAGGAGCTGATTCAATTGCCTAACAGTGAAGCGGGTGTCGTGATGGTGTTCAAGCCCTACGATCATGTGAGCTATGCGCTGGTGATGCAGGCATCGCGTGTGCTTGAAGTGGGGGATCAAGTCCTCTCCCCAGTGAATTAGCGGACGACACATACCCTATGGGATTGGGAGGTGAAATGGATACCCAGGCGTGGCTGGCGATCAATGCGTTACCGGGGATGGGCGCGCTGCGTATCGCGCAATTAGTGGCCAGACAGCCGGAGTGGCCACAAGGCTGGTTGGCTGCTTTGCCTGGCCGGGCGGCCGGTGAGCTACGCCTGTGGCTTGAGCATCCCGAGCGCAGCCCGCTGCAACGAATCATTGATGAAACGTTGGCCTGGCAGCAACAGCGGCCTAATCGTCATGTACTGCATCGTGACCATCCCGCTTGGCCTGAACTGTTGAATGAACTGCCTGACCCGCCGGTGGTGCTATGGGCACAGGGCGACCTTGGCGCGCTCGCAGGGCCCAGGCTCGCCATGGTAGGCACGCGTCGTCCGACGAGCGAAGGCACACATAACGCACAAACGTTTGCACGTGACTTAACACAGCGTGGCTGGTGTGTGGTCAGCGGCATGGCATTAGGCATTGACGGGGTGGCCCAGCGTGCCGCGCTAAACGCCGGCGGCAGCACGATTGCTGTCCTTGGCTGCGGCGTTGATATGATCTATCCCGCCTCCCACCGTGAGCTTCACGAGCAGTTGAGCCGCCTGCCTGGCGGCCTGCTACTGTCTGAACATCCCCCCGGCACTCGCGCGCGACCGGCTTTCTTTCCACGTCGCAACCGCATCGTTACCGGGCTGTCACTTGGTACGCTAGTGGTCGAGGCCACCGAAAAAAGTGGTTCACTGGTGAGTGCGCGGCTGACGTTGGAGCAAAACCGTGAGCTGTTTGTGCTGCCGGGTTCTCTACACAATGTTCAGGCGCGTGGCTGCCTGGCACTGCTGCGAGAGGGAAGTGCCCACTTGGCGTGCAGCGTCGACGATATCATTGCAGATCTTGGCCACTGGGCGCAGGCGTTTATCCCGACGAGTGAGGTCGTTGGGCAGGCAGCGCTCAGTATTGATCCACCGCCTCACACACAGCCGTTGCCCGAGACTCTACCCGATCCTTTATTAGCGGCCCTTTCGGCCACACCCATGCCGATTGATCTATTGGTGCACGCCACCGGCGTGACGGTCAGTGACTGTCAGCAGCGGCTATTGATGCTGGAGCTAGAGGGCTGGGTTAGCCAGCAGGCGGGAGGCTGGGTACGGCTGCCGCGGCCATGATAGGATGCGGGCATGAATGACGTGTTCAGCCGAACGGTGAGGAGAAACCATGAGTTTAGCTGCCGAACTCGATCTAGCCCCCGCATTGAGCGCACTGCGTAACGGGGGGGTGATTGCCTGTCCTACCGAAGCGGTATGGGGGCTTAGTTGTGACCCCGAAAACGACGAAGCGTTGGCCCACCTGATGCGCATGAAAGAGCGCGACCCGGCCAAAGGCGTCATCCTCGTTGCGGCGAATATTGAACAGTTCCAACCCTGGTTAAGTCAGCTTCCGCTCGCGATGCACGCGCCTCTGGCGACGAGTTGGCCAGGGCCTAATACCTGGTTAGTGCCAGACTTTGGACGCAGCCATGGGCTGGTGCGGGGGGCTCATGATCGGGTAGCACTGCGAGTGACTGACCATCCGGTTATGAAAGCCCTGTGTGAAGCATTTGGTGGCCCGTTGGTATCAACCTCGGCGAATCGGTCGGGCGAACCGCCCGCGATGGACGCTGCCGACATTAGCGCCATCTTTGGCGATGATGTGGCCCATGTGGTGGAAGGTGCGCTGGGGGGGAATGCCAAGCCCAGCACCATTAGAGACCTGGCCACCGGCAAAATCATGCGCTCCTAACCATGTGCTTCTAACTATGCGCTCCTAAACATGCGCTCCTAGCAGGCGCTTAAGCCGCTATTGACGATGTTTATTCACCCATTACTACTCACCCATACCTTCTGAGGAGTTCCCGTGGCCCACGAGCACCTTGATGACGTTAAACACTATCTTCTGGATTTGCAGGAACGCCTCTGCGCTGGTTTAGCAGAGGCCGACGGGGTGGCTCAGTTCCATGAAGATAGCTGGACACGCGCAGAGGGGGGCGGCGGTCGTTCGCGCGTCATGACCAATGGGGGCGTGTTTGAGAAGGGCGGCGTCAATTATTCGCATGTCTATGGCGCCCAGCTGCCGCCATCAGCCACCGCCGCACGCCCAGAACTGGCCGGGCGTAGTTTCCATGCGGTGGGTGTTTCCTGGGTGCTACACCCCAAAAACCCCCATGTGCCCACTAGCCATGGCAATGTGCGTTTCTTTATTGCCGAGAAAGCGGGTGAAGAGCCGGTCTGGTGGTTTGGTGGTGGTATCGACTTAACGCCTTTTTACCCCGTCGTGGAAGATGTCGTGCACTGGCATCAGGTGGCACACGCTGCCTGCCAGCCGTTTGGTGATGACGTTTATCCCCGCTATAAGGCATGGTGCGACGAGTACTTTTACTTAAAGCATCGCGATGAAACCCGCGGCGTGGGTGGTCTGTTTTTCGATGATTTAAATGACGGCGATTTTGCTGATTGTTTTGCGCTGCAGCGGGCGGTCGGCGATAGTTTTCTAGACGCTTATATTCCTATCGTTGAGCGACGTAAAAACGACGCCTGGGGAGAGCGTGAACGCGACTTTCAGCTTTACCGCCGAGGCCGTTATGTGGAGTTTAATCTAGTCTGGGATCGGGGCACCCTGTTTGGTCTCCAGAGCGGCGGGCGCACCGAATCCATTTTGATGTCGATGCCTCCGATGGCGCGCTGGGAGTACGCTTTTGAGCCGCAACCCGGTAGCGCCGAAGCGCGCTTGCATGACTTCTTACAGCCTCGCGACTGGCTGGATGAGTTCGCTGGGAAGACAGCACAAGACACGAGTGGAGAGCTATCATGACGGATCGCTACTGCGTATTAGGCAACCCCATCACGCATTCCAAGTCACCGCTAATTCATGCTGAGTTTGCTCATCAAACCCAGCAAGCGCTTGAGTACACCGCCCAGGAAGCACCACTGGATGGTTTTGCTGATGCATGGCGAGCGTTTGTCGATGCAGGAGGTCGCGGTGCCAACGTGACCGTGCCGTTCAAGGAAGAAGCCTTCGCGCTATGCGATACCCTGAGTCATCGCGCACGCCGAGCAGGGGCAGTGAATACGCTGATACTGGGCGGCAATGGCAGAACCTATGGTGATACCACCGATGGCGTTGGCTTAGTGCGAGATTTGGCCTACCACCGCGTGGCGTTAGCGGGGAAGCGCGTTTTGGTGATAGGCGCAGGCGGCGCCGTGCGCGGTATTCTGGAGCCGCTGCTTGGCGAGCAGCCCAGTGAGGTCGTTGTGGTCAACCGCACCGCCGCCAAAGCCGAACAGCTGGCTCATGATTTTGCTGACCTCGGATCCATCACTGGTGGTGGTTTTGACACGCTTGACGGCACGTTTGATGTAGTGATTAACGGCACCAGCGCCAGCCTTTCAGGCGACTTACCACCGTTGCCAGACGCCCTGTTTGCCCCTGGCGCCTGGGCTTACGACATGATGTATGGTTCTGAGCCAACGGTATTCTTGCAGTGGGCAGGCCCGCGCGGTGCGAAGCTGCTCGATGGCTTGGGCATGCTGGTTGAACAGGCCGCCGAAGCGTTTTTTCTATGGCGCAATGAACGCCCCAACACTGCACCCGTGCGTGAAGTGCTGCGCCAGTCGCTTAACTATTCATAGCGGTACTCTTCACAACTGACCTATTCACAACTGACCCGGTTTACGCGGCAAAAAAAGCGGGGGCGGATACTGTATCCGCCCCCGTTTTTATTGATGCCGCTAATAACGTGTCACTTAGCGCGCTTAACGTACAACCCCACCATACACATCACCAGACCCACTACCGAGAGCAGCATGCCGCCATTCACAAGTAGCGGCGAGCGCTCGAGCCAGGAGACGAAAAGCTGAGGAGACTCTTTGCACACGCCCTCGACGTAGTCCCAGTGACCGCCATCCAGCTGACAAGCGCGTACATCATTCAGCTCCCAGAAATAGACGCCTATCAGCACACACAGCGGTAGCACCAGCAGCAGCAATCCTAGTCTAATCATTTAAACCTCATAAGCAGACGCATGCAGACCTCGACGCGAGCCGTTAAGGGCGTGGACAGTTAGGCGTGCGAGCGTTATTGAGAGCCTGCTCATAGAGCGCCAGGGCTTGATTCATATTGTTTTGCAGCCCCTGGATACGCTGGCCTTGGCCAGGGTGAGTCGACATCCATGCCGGGGGCGAACCGCCGCCTGTGGCTGCCTGCATATTCTCCCATAACGTCACGCTCTCACGAGGATTGAAACCGGCCTGTGCCATCAGATCCAGGCCAATCACGTCAGCTTCGCTCTCATGCGCTCTGGAAAAAGGCAGTACGATACCGTACTGCGCGCCCATGCCGAGCAAGCCCATCAGTTGCTCACCACCGGCAGACTGCATGCCCGATGTGCTGGAAATGACCGACAGGCCTAACGAGGTGGCGCTTTGGGTCGAGGCACGTTCATTGGCATGGTTCGCCAGTACATGGCCAATTTCGTGGCCAATCACGGAGGCTAGCTGGTCCTGGTTAGTGGCAATATCTAGCATGCCGGTATTGACGCCCATATAGCCGCCGGGCAGGGCAAAGGCATTAGGCTGCTCGGATTCAAACACGCGAATTTGCCAGTCCAACTGGCGTTGCTCGGCAGGCAGTTCCGCCACAATAGCGTCCGCAATGCACTGGACGTAGCGTTGGCTGGCTTGACCCGCCGTAGGCAGCTCCTGCTGGTATTGCGTGAATGCCTGCTGGCCCATCTGGTTCAATTCGCTATCCGAGAGCAACAGCAGCTGCGAGCGCCCCGTAGGAGAAGTAGAACAAGCGGCGATAGACGCACATAGTGCGGTAATAGCGAGAGGGCGAAGCCAACGCATGAGAGAGTTTCCTTATAGACGGATGGGTTTCTTGCTCACAAGATAACCGCTAGTAGCAGTAAATCAATCCCTTCATCATAACTCAACGAGAGGTCGAGTTGGATGCGCAACTAACCCGTCGTTCAATGCGAAGATAAGCGCATCTTGACCACTGGCTACTGCCATTCAGTGAGCCGGTGAATTGAGATGCCCAGGTCGCCGCTATTTGGCAGGGCTACTCGCTGGGCGGGCGGCTGGTGCCGGAATCCATGGACAATAACAGTGGTTCACACCTGGTAGGCGAAGAGCTACATCGACGTTTGCCAGCACCGGGTTGCGCAATTGGGAAATGAGAGCGATTGGGATGACGTTGCCCATCGACGCCGATGTTCAAGCGAATGGTAGAGGTCAATAATCCTGACGTTAGAAAAAGTGTTTTTAGCAAGGGTTTGCATCGGCATGGCTATGTGCGACCAGCCAGGGCTTGCCATTGTTCGGGCGCTTGCCTCGGATGAAATACAGCAAGCACAAGTAGGAACTCATCTTCGTTACGGTAGAGTATCCCATGAGGAAACGCTTCGAGAGGCCAGCGCCGCACGTCATGTTCAATAATTTGCATCGCTAGCGGTTGAGTGGTGGCGGCTTTTACAGCAGCCTCCACTGCAAATTGAAAGCTGCGAGCCAACTCCGGGCTGATATTGCGGTAATAGTTTTTTCCCCGCCGAACGTCCTCACGTGCAGATTCGAGGAAACGAACAGGTTTCAATGATCATCTGCCCTTAGATCAGCAAACACCTCTTCAGCGGGGATTGATTGCTCCTCACCGCGAAGATAGGCCTGATACCTACGGTCCGCCTCAGCCAACCAAGCTTGCTCCAACAGACGAGGATCTAAATTAGACCTGTCCTCAATGCTCTCTAATAAATGCATGACCAAACGAGCTTTATCCTCTCTGGGAAGAGCAATCGCTTCTTTTTCAATGACTTCAGCTGGAATGGCCATCAGGAGCCCTCATGCAATACATATCAAAACGCTCTACTCTTCAAAATACTCTACTACTGTTAGTTGAAGAAATGAAACCGGTCAGGCGCTTAACCCTGTGGCACTAACTGCCCGTTGGCGCCCACGTTTAGGCGGATCGTGGGCGTCAATAACCCTGACGGTAGTTTCATGCCCAGGCCGCGTAAATCCCCTGGTGTAATCGCCAACTGGCTGCCGGGAGGCAACTCGCCTTGCGAAGCCAGCTGATTGGCAAGCTTCAGCATCGGTGCCATGCGCTGGGTATCGGTAGCAAGGGCATCAAAGGCCACCGGCAGGCGTAAATTAGCATCGCCACCCGATGTAAGCGTGACGTCCTGTTCGTAGTTGCCCTTTACAGGATCTACGCCAGGCACATCGAGCATCCAGCGAAAGCCCGACATCTCCACCGGGGGCATGCCCGCTGGTAAGCCAAGCCCCATGGCGATCGTCGCTTGTACCGGCAGGCTGCACGCGCCCAGGCTGGAAGCTATCAGGCTGGTTAAATCGTTGGTGTCTAGCCCCGCATTGATGCTGTAAGGGCCAATGCGAACGTCCTCGACGCCCAGAGAGGTCACCGCCAAACGAAACGCAAACAGGCCGGTTTGGGGAAGCGCCAGACAGCCCGTCAACAAGCTGGCGAGGCTGACTAGAAGCAACCAACGGCGAGCAGTGTAAAACATAACGTTTTTTCTCCCCCTACGACATGCGCGCAGGCAAACGTAGGGCAATAAGGTTGGGTCAAAGGGTACTAGTGCTGGAGTGGATACGTAAGGCAGGCCAGCCATGACGCGGCTATTTGAGTGCCGAAACAAAACGCTGTCAAGTGAAATTAGTGGTTAAAGGTGTTGGTTAAACCAGCTACAAAAAACGCCCGCTTGTCGATCCAAGCGGGCGTGATGGCAACAGCAATTGAAGAGGGGCTAACTGATTAGCGACGCTTCTGACGCGCCTCTTTGGTTCGGTTAAGCTCGCGCTTTTTAGCCTTCTCTTTATCGCTGGCGCCAGCCATGTTATCGAACGGGTTGCTACCCGAGCGAAACTCGAAGCGTATAGGCGTACCGCGCACCTTGAGCACCTTGCGGAAGGTGTTGGTCAAATAGCGGCGATAGGCTTCGGGTAGCGACTCGGTCTGGTTGCCGTGGACGACGATAATCGGCGGGTTGCTGCCGCCCTGGTGAGCCATGCGCAGTTTAATGCGACGACCATGCACCATCGGAGGCGGGTTTTGGCTGACCGCATCCTGTAGCAGGGTGGTGAGGCGGTTGGTCGACCAGTGAGCATTAGCGGCATCAAAGGCGCGATCAATGGAGGGGTAGAGATCGCCCACCGCCGTGCCGTGCAGGGCAGAGATAAAGTGCAGCTCGGCGTAATCGGCAAAGCCCAGGCGGCGCTTCACTTCCGTGCGCATTTTATCCTTGGCTTCGGTCTCCAGGCCGTCCCACTTGTTGACTGCAAGCACCAGCGCTCGACCGGTGGTCAACACGTAGTCGAGCAGATGCAGATCCTGCTCCACCAACCCACTGGAGCCATCCAGCACCATGATCACTACATGGGACTCTTTGATCGCATCCAGGGTCTTGATGATCGAGAACTTTTCGGCGATTTCACGCACGTTCTTGCGCCGCCTGATGCCCGCCGTATCAATCAATACGTAGGGCTTGCCACGGCGCTCGAAGGGGATCTCGATGGCATCGCGAGTGGTGCCCGCTTCATCAAACACGACCACACGGTCTTCGCCCAGCAGACGATTGACCAGGGTTGATTTGCCCACATTGGGGCGGCCAATCACGCCGATGCGGATGCCTTTGCTACCAGTGTCGGCAGGGATGCTGGCATCGCGTTCGGGAAATGGCTCCAGCACCACATCAATCAGGGTGGACACGTTGCGTCCGTGAGCCGCGGCGATCGGCCAGGGGTCGCCCAGGCCGAGCGACCAGAAGTCACCCATTGCCGAATGCTCTTCCAGCCCATCGGTCTTGTTCACCACCAGCCAGGTTTTTTTCTGGTTAACCCGCAGGTGGTTGGCAATGGCCTGATCTGCAGCGATCAGGCCAGCACGAGCGTCGACCATGAACAGCACGATATCTGCTTCATCGATAGCAGCCAGGGACTGCTCTGCCATCGCGGCGTCGATACCTTCTTCGTCACCGCTGATGCCGCCGGTATCGATGACCGTATAGACCTTATCGCCCAGCATGCCATTGCCATACTTGCGGTCGCGGGTGAGGCCGGGGAAATCGGCCACTAAAGCATCACGCGAGCGCGTCAGGCGATTAAACAACGTCGATTTGCCCACGTTGGGGCGACCGACTAAAGCAATGACGGGTGTCATGGAGTTACTTCCAGGGTTTCCAGGCGACCGTTGTTGGCCTGAACATGAATGGTGCTGCCTTCAGTTACCGGGCGTACGCTGATGCCCGATTTGTGAACTCGCGTGCGGCCCACCAGTGTACCTTCGCGGGCATCAATCAGGTGAACATAACCTTCGAAATCGCCGAATACCAGGCGGCCACCAGCAAAGGCGGGCGCGGTCAACCAGCGGTCTTGAAGATCGTCGTTGCGCCAGACCTCTCTGCCGCTGTTGGCATCGAGGGCGACAACCTGACTGTCGTCGGTCACCACAAACAAGAAGTCACCGACAATAATCGGAGTATGACGACTGGAAATGTCGGCTTCCCACAGTACCGTACCCTGGGTGGCTTCCAGCGACACGACACGGCCGTTATAGCTGGTCACAAACAGGCGGCCATCAGGGGTGATGATGGGTTGGCCGGAAAGATCGACGAGGCGCTCTACTTCGCTACGTCCACGCGGGGTAGCAATCTGCATCTCCCACAGTGGTTGGCCACTGCGGTTATCCAGAGTGGCTAAACGACCGCTGGCCAGACCCACAAAGCTAACCGGGTCAATCACCATCGGTGTGCCTGTTCCGCGCAGCGTCAGTGAGGGCTGCGAGCTGGTATATACCCAGCGCTCGTCACCAGTGTTGCGATCCAGAGCCGTTACGGTGCCATCGACGCTCTGTACCACCAGCAGTTGCTGGTTAGCCTGGGGAGCTGCCAGGACTTCACTCGAGACCCGTGAACGCCAGAGCTCGCTACCATCGCGTTGATCCAGGGCAATGACGTTGCCGTTACGGGTGCCAAGATATAGCTGACCGGCAATCGCGGTTAACGCACTGGAAATCGACGTATCGAGGTCGATTTTCCATTCAGGTTCGCCGCTGTCGGCATTCATCGCCATAACGGTGCCGTTGGCATCCGCCGCAAACACGGTGTCGTCCTCACGGTCGGGAGCGATCGGGTAATGAGCATGGCCCAAACCATCGCCCACCGTGCGCCGCCACTGTGTCTCCAGCGTAGCGGTTTCATCAAAGCTGCGTAGCTCTTTGGGATTATAAGCAGGCTCGCCTTTGCTGGCACAACCCGCCAGCAGCGCTAACGCAAGCGCGCCTATCCCCGCGCGTAACAGCTGCTTTGAAATGCACTGAGTGTTGGAAGTGCTTATCGTCATTGTGTCGCCTCCTCAGCGCCGAGATCGTCAAGCTTGAGCTGCACGCCGTAAAGCGGCTGGTCGTGGGTTTGCGACACTTCTACAGCGGATTTCCAGGCATCGCTCGCTGCATCAGTATCGCCTTGGGCGGCGAACGCATCGCCACGAACGTTCGCCTGCTGAGCGGCGAGGGCATCGGTAATTGGCTTGTCTAACAGCGCCAATGCCTGTTCGGGATTGCCATCTGCAAGCTCTATACGTGCCAGACGCAGCCAGGCAAGGCTTTGTACATAGCGACGCGAAGAGTCTTCGGAAACGCTTTCCAAAGCGGTTCTCGCGCCTTCCAAGTCGTCTTGTTGAACCGCCAGACGCGCTTCTAGCAAGAGTGCGAGTTCGGCGTAGAGCGTGCCACCGTGTTCATCGTTCAGTTCGCTCACCAGATCCCGGGCGCGGGTGATTTGGTCTTCGTTCAGCTCGTCACCCGTCGTGATAGTGACGAGCTGCTGGTAACGCATGGAGGCGGCTTCGGCTTGGCCCTGCTGATAGTTTTGCCAAGCATTCCAGCCGAATACGCCCGCTGCCGCCAGTACCGCACCAGCAATCAACGACATGCCGTTCTCTTTCCACCAGCGCTTAACAGCGTCTAGCTGCTCTTCTTCGCTTCTCAGCTCCACCACGGGCGGGCTCCTGTTTTTCTAAGGTCGTCTTCTAAGGCCATCATCTAAGGCCGTATGGATAAGCATCGACGCCGGGCAGGCAACATGCCTGCCCTGCTCAAGCGTATGAAGGCTTAAGCGTTGGTGGTTAATAGACCGCGCAACGTCTGGCTTAGTGCCGCTTGAGGCACACGCTGCTGTTCGCGATCATCGCGCAGAAACTTGAGTGTGGCCGACTGCGTGGTAACTTCATCTTCGCCGAGCAGGATCGCCATCGGGGCATTACTTTTATCGGCTTTCTTGATACGGCTTTTAAAACTGCCGCCGCCGCAATGCAGCTGTAAACGCAGTTCAGGCAGTTCGTTGCGTAGCTGTTCCGCCAGGGTGATGGCGGCCGTCGTGGCGTTATCATCCATCGGTAACAGATATACATCGCAGCCGCCGAGCGCATCGGCAGGGATTAGCTCAAGGGTCTCAAGCAACAAAATGAGCCGCTCGATACCCATCGCAAAGCCCACCGCGGGGGTTGGTTTGCCGCCTAGCTGCTCAACCAGACCATCATAGCGTCCGCCTGCGCACACCGTGCCCTGACTACCCAGCGCCGTTGTTGTCCACTCGAACACCGTTCGGCAGTAGTAATCGAGCCCGCGTACCAAGCGTGGATTGATCACATAATTAATCCCCGCCGCTTCAAGCATGGTCGTTAGCTGCTCAAAGTGTTCCCGGGACTCGTCGTCCAAGTGATCCATCAACTGTGGCGCCGCATCCAGCATCTCGGCCATGGCCGGATTCTTGGAGTCAAGAATGCGGAGCGGGTTGCTGGTCAAGCGGCGCTTGGAGTCTTCATCGAGTAGCTCATGGTGCTGCTCGAAATAAGCGACCAGGGTGTCGCGATAAGCCGCACGCGCCTCAGACGAGCCCAATGAATTGAGCTCTAGCGTTACATGCTCCATCAGCCCCAGTTCTTCCCATAGACGTGCCGACAGCAGAATGACTTCGGCATCAATATCCGGGCCGTCAAAACCAAAGGTCTCAACGCCAATCTGATGGAACTGGCGATAGCGGCCTTTTTGCGGGCGCTCATAGCGAAACATGGGGCCCTGATACCATAGACGCTGAGTCTGGTTGTAAAGCAGACCATGCTCCATCGCTGCACGAACACAGCTAGCGGTGCCTTCAGGACGCAGTGTCAAACTTTCGTCGTTGCGATCATCGAAGGTGTACATCTCTTTTTCGACGATATCGGTCACTTCACCGATTGAGCGCGCAAACAGTGCGGTCTGCTCGACGATAGGGGTGCGGATTTCGTTGAAACCATAACGCAGCATTAGCGTGCGTACTTTAGCTTCAAAAAACTGCCAGCGCGGGCTATCGGCGGGCAGTAAGTCATTCATGCCACGTATCGCTTGAATCTTTTTAACGGCGGACTTACTCAATGAAAACTCCTTATTCTGCCATCAGGCATGGTTTGCCTTAAGTGGCAGCTAACCCCAGCAAGTTAAACGCTGCGGGCAATCATATCGTCTTGCTGTTGCTGTTTTTCACGCACCTTGTCACGAATCAACCGCTCAAGGTCGTCCACCAAGTGGTCGTTGCGAAGCTTGCTGGCTGGCTTGCCATCGATATAGACCAAGTTCGCTGGGCTGCCCCCCGTCAAACCGATATCGGTCTCCTTCGCTTCGCCTGGGCCATTGACGACACAGCCGATGACGGACACGTTCAACGGTGTCATGACGTCTTCCAGGCGTTCCTCAAGCTGGTTCATGGTGCTGATTACGTCAAAATTCTGGCGCGAGCAACTGGGGCAGGCAATAAAGTTGATACCTTTCGAGCGCAGCTTGAGGCTTCGCAACATATCAAAGCCGACCTTGATTTCCTCCACTGGATCGGCTGCCAACGACACGCGAATGGTGTCGCCGATACCGTCCATCAGCAGCATGCCCAGGCCAATCGATGACTTCACCGTGCCGGAGCGCAGCCCGCCCGCTTCGGTAATACCCAGGTGCAGCGGTTGCTCAATACGCGCGGCAAGGTCCCGGTAAGCGGCTACGGCCATAAATACATCCGAGGCTTTAACGCTAACTTTGAAATCAGGAAAATCGAGGCGGTCGAGATAGTCAATGTGGCGCATGGCGGACTCCACCAACGCGGCAGGCGTTGGTTCGCCATATTTTTTCTGTAGGTCTTTTTCTAACGAGCCCGCATTAACGCCGATACGAATCGGAATGCCATGATCGCGTGCTGCGCTGACCACCGCGCGTACACGGTCTTCGCGGCCAATATTGCCGGGGTTGATGCGCAGGCAATCGACGCCAAGTTCAGCAACGCGCAGGGCAATCTTGTAATCAAAATGAATATCGGCAACGAGGGGTACATTGACGAGCTTCTTGATTTGACCAAAGGTTTCAGCGGCGTCCATATCGGGTACCGATACGCGTACGATATCGGCACCGGCGGCTTCTAACTGCTGAATCTGCGCCACGGTGGCGGCTACATCCAGCGTGTCGGTATTGGTCATGCTTTGGACGGCAATGGGGGCATCACCGCCGACCGCTACATTTCCCACATGGATCTGGCGGGACAGGCGGCGTTTTATCGGAGAAGGGGCGTGCATAGGACGGATCACTCTCCCAAGGTGAATCGGGCAACATTGTTGGCACCGGCGCGGGCGGGAAGATCAACTTCCTCACCGAGGTAGCGTAGCTCAACGCCGGTGGCATTACCCACGGTTAAACGAAACGGAGGCTCGCCTTCGACGGTAGTCGAGGTGCCAGGCGATTGCAGGCCAACGAAGACACGTTGGTTGGTGGCATCAAAAATTTCAGTCCACGACTGTTCGTTGAACGTCAGTTCTAGCACGTTGGCATTGGCGTTCTGCGCGGCAGCCGCGGGTTGTTCGCTATCCGCGGTGCTGGCCTGGTCAGCGCTGGCTTGTTCAGAAGCATCTTGTTCAGCGTTAACAGAGGTAGTGCCAGCCTGTTCGGCAGCGCCTGTAACATCGCGTCCAGCGGCGCTGTTATTGCTGTTCATTGCTGACTCGTCGGCCCCGACAATCGCATCCACGCCGTCTTCTCCAGTGGTGGATGATGCCACGTCGTTAGGCGAATTACTGGGCAGCGAGGCACTTTCATCGCCATTAGTGAAGCTTGAATCAGGCGTCGTGGACGCTTGCTCTACATCTGCGGGGCCATTGGCTGGCGCATTAGCGGTCTCTTCCGTCGTTGTCGAGCCAAAGCCGGGTGGTTCGTTGCCACCCCGGCTTTGCCACCACATCACGGTCACGGCAATCAGCGCAACGATCACCAACAGGGTAACCAGTTTGAACAGCCAAGCACCGATGCGAGAAGGCGGCCTTGCTGTCGATACTGGCGAGACTTTACGTTCGGTATCGATACTGCCATTGCGCGCTTGATAAGCCTCAAGCACTAAACGGTCATCCATGCCCAGGTATTTGGCATAAGCACGCAGATAGCCCCGCCGGTAAGCGGCAACAGGAATCTCTTGGTAATTATCCTGCTCAAGCCCTCCTACTACGGCGGGTCGCAAATTTAGCGCCTGCGCTGCATCGGCGAGAGGAATGCCGAGCTGCTCGCGCTGGCGAGACAAAAGCTCACCGGGCGACGCGGTAGAACTGGTGTTATCAATAACGCTTTCTTGTGACTGTGTATCGCTCATAGCTGAGCATCCTTCATTAAATAAGCGGTGATCAGGACATTAATTCGTCAGTCGCTGCCAAGCATGCGTTGATATTCAGCAGCCACATCAGGTTCGCCGCGTGCTTGGGCGATATCAGCTGCCATGGTTATTGCTGCTTGGTCGGGCTCGGCAAGCTGTAAATACGTTTGCAGCGGTGCCCAGGCCTGAGCGTAATTGCCCTGCGTATATTCGAGTTCAGCTAACATCAAATAGCCGCGTGCATTGCGCGGATCAATACTCTGCGCGCGCGATAATCGGGCGCGCGCTTTATCAATGTCGTCCAGCGCCATATAACACTGCCCTAAGTTGGTAAATAGCTGGGCACGGTTGGCGTACTGGGCATCTTGTGATGCAATTTCTAACTGTTCACAGGCGGGCTTGTATTGACCTTGACCGTATAAGAATGCCGCATAGTTGTTACGTGCGCGGGTAAAGTCAGGTTCGGCGTCAACCGCCTGTTGAAAATAGTCGTTGGCAAGCGAACTCTCACCCTGGCGTTGGTACACCAGTGCCAGTGCTTGAAGCGCTTCTGCGTTGCGTGGCGCAATTTCAAGCGCCCGGTCTAGGGCGTTGAGGGCGCGGGGAAGATTATTACGCTCCAGATAGGCAACGCCAAGCTGTGTATAGGCATCGGATGCTGCAGGGTTAGCTTGTGGTGACAAGGGGGTGGACGAGGCACAGCCGGCTAACCACAGGCTACCGATAAGCACGGTAAGCATGGGCACCCGAGAGGGGTGTTGGCGCCTGCGGTGAGCGATCATGTAAATCCTCTTGTGGTGAACGTCCAACTGCCAATAAAACGCTACAAATGGTTAGCAGCACAACACTAACTAAAAACCGTGACCATCAAAGCGCCGTGACAAGCGGAAGTCAAGATAAGCCCTGTTTTATGCATGTTAACCGACGCCGCAAGGCATTAATCGGCATCTAGCTGTACTGACTGGATATAGCGGGCGCTGCGCTTGGTGCGATCTTTGACTCTTCCCACCAGCTGGCCACAAGCGGCGTCAATGTCTTCGCCTCGCGTTGTTCTTACCGTCGCGTTATAGCCCAAGTCGTAAAGCCACTGCTGAAAACGCATCACCTGATTGCGTGAAGGTTTTTCATAGCCTGAATTCGGGAACGGATTAAACGGTATTAAATTGATCTTGCAGGGCAGCTCTTTAAGCAATGCGGCGAGCTGCTCGGCATGTTCTTGCTGATCATTTACGTCTTTGATCAGCGTGTACTCAATGGTGACCTGCCGATTATCCGGGCACTTAGCCAAGTAGCGGTGGCAGGCGTCCAACAACGCACGAATATTATATTTGCGGTTGATAGGCACCAGTTCGTTGCGCAACTCGTCGGTGGAGGCATGCAGCGAAATCGCCAAGCTGACGTCCATTTCATCGCCGAGTTTGTCGATCATAGGCACGACGCCTGAGGTCGATAGCGTGACGCGGCGCTTGGAAAGCCCATAGCCGTTATCGTCAAGCATCAGCTTCATGGCAGGCACAACGTTGTCAAAGTTAAGCAACGGTTCGCCCATGCCCATCATGACCACATTGGTCACCGGGCGATTGGCGGTATCACGCCGAGGCCCTACGCTGCGCTGGGCAACCCACACCTGGCCAATAATTTCCGCCGCCGTCAAATTGCGCTGAAAGCCTTGTTTGCCAGTGGAGCAGAAGCTGCAGTCCAGCGAGCAGCCGACCTGTGAAGAGACGCATAGCGTGCGCCGCTTACCATTCTCGGCCGGAATCAATACGGTCTCGACGTAGCTGCCGTCTTCCACTTCCAGCACCCACTTGCGAGTGCCGTCACTGGAGGTGCCTTCGTAGATCACCCCTGGGCCACGAATTTCTGCCACTCGGGCCAATTTTTCACGCAGCGGCTTGGACAGATTCGTCATGGCAGCAAAGTCGTCGCTGCCTTCTTGATGAATCCACTTCATCAGCTGCGCAGCACGAAACTTCTTCTCGCCAATCGACAAAAAGAAGGCTTCCATCTGCTCGCGGGACATGCCAAGCAAATTATGACGTTTAGGCGCTGCCTGTGGGGCTGGCGCGCTGGTGGCGTCTGATTGGGGAGTGGGCGTATGTTGGGCTACAGTGGTGGTCATGGCGGTCAGCGTTAAAGAAAGGGGCGGGGGACGAACCCCCGCAAAATGGCCGGCAACTGACGTAGAGATGACGGCGCTAACGTGTCGCTTTAGCGCGGGCAGATTTCGTCGTTACCAAAGAAATAAGTAATTTCACGCTCGGCGCTTTCAGGAGAATCTGAACCATGGACAGCATTGGCGTCGATTGTTTCCGCAAAGTCAGCGCGAATAGTGCCGGGGGCAGCTTCTTTTGGATTCGTAGCACCCATTAGGTCGCGGTTTTTAGCAATCGCGCCTTCACCTTCCAGTACCTGGACTACTACCGGGCCGGAGGTCATGAAACCTACCAGGTCTTTAAAGAACGGACGCTCTTTGTGTTCTGCATAAAAGCCGCCAGCTTTCTCTTCAGAGAGGTGTACCATCTTGGCAGCAACAACCTTCAGGTCAGCTTTTTCAAAGCGGGCAATAATCTCGCCAATGGCATTTTTGGCAACGGCATCGGGCTTGATAATAGAAAGAGTGCGTTCAGTAGCCATGTTAAAGGTCTCCTTGATAAAAGCGATTAAGCAAAAATTGCCGCCACAGCAAGCCAGGGCAGCCCATAAATTCGGCGTATAGCGATTCAGCAGCTAACGGTCTCATCATCCACGGGGACGCCCCGACTGCCTGAGTTGGGTATCCAAGGGGCGCGATTATAGCGCTTAAGCCAGGGGATGAATACCGATGATGAAATGTGTTGACGTAAAGCCTAAACAGTAAAGCTTTCGCCGCAACCGCACTCATCTTTGACGTTAGGGTTATTGAAGCGGAAAAACCGGTTCAGGCCTTCGCTCACGTAGTCCACTTCGCTGCCATTGAGCATCTCGACGGCGTCAGGGGCCACATAAACACTGGCGCCATGCGCTTCGAAATGGACTTCCTCGGCGCTGACGCTGTCGGCAAAATCGAGTACGTAGCTGTAGCCGGAGCAGCCGCTTGGTTTAACCGAGACGCGCAGGCCGAGCCCTTGCCCACGTTCATCAAGCACGTGACGAATCTGTTGTGCGGCAGCTGGGGTGATGTTGAGTGTTGCCATGGGGCGTTCTCCTTTAAAATAGTCAGCTAATCAACCGCTTAGTGTTAAGAGGTTCGTAAGCTGCTCACCGCTTGACGTATTAGCGTAAGCGCATAATCAATCTCGGCTTCGGTCGTAAAGCGACCAAAGCTAAAGCGTAGCGACGAAAGCGCCAACGAGCGTGGCGTACCGATACCCAGCAGAACGTATGAAGGGTCTACACTGGCCGAATTACAGGCCGAGCCGGTGGAGACGGCGACATCGCGCAGCGCCATTAGTAGTGATTCACCCTCGACGCCTTTAAACGAGAGATTGAGTATATGCGGTACCGCCCGGGCTGTCGGGCCGCCTAGCGGTGTGTTGGCAAAAACGTCCTCGACGTCTTCAAGGCCGCGTAAAAAACGCGCCTGTAAACGTTTGATATGGGCGTTATCGTCATCATACTGCTGTTGCATCACTGCGAAAGCTTCGCCCATGCCAGCGATCTGGTGCGTGGGCAGGGTGCCGGAACGCATACCGCGTTCGTGGCCGCCGCCATGAATCAGCGCTTCAACGCGGATGTCGGGGTGACGCCTCACATAGAGCGCTCCCACGCCTTTCGGGCCATAGGTTTTGTGGCCTGAGAGCGACATCAGGTCAATCTCTTGAGCCACTACGTCTAACGGAATGCGACCAACCGCCTGAGCGGCATCGGTATGAAAGGCCGCGCCAAACTCGTGAGCAACGGCCGCTAGGCCCGCTATATCGTTAATGCTGCCCAGTTCGTTGTTCACTGCCATCAGAGACACTAGCGCCGTGTCGTCGCGCATCGCCGCCCGCAGCTGTTCGGGCTGAATGCAGCCATCACTGCCGGGTGTCAGCCAGGTGACCTCAAAGCCCTCTTTTTCCAGCGCATGAGCAGTATCGACAATCGCTTTATGTTCAATGGTCGACGTCACCAGGTGCAAGCCGCGCTCACGATTGGCGCGCATGAAACCAATCAATGCGAGGTTATCTGCCTCGGTGGCGCCGCTGGTCCAGACAATTTCGCGAGGGTCGGCGCCAATCGTGTCGGCCACTTGGCGACGCGCCTGTTCAACCACCTGTTCCGCCTGCCAGCCAAGCATATGGCTACGCGAGGCGGGGTTGGCAAATAGCTGATCAACCGTCAGATAGCGCTGCATAACCTCGACCACGCGAGCATCCGCCGGCGCGGTGGCGGCGTAATCCAGGTAAATGGGCAGCGAAGGTGTCGTCATCGTTAAGATCCGGCGGTTGATAGGTGTATTAAGTCGGCTGAGTTAGCTCAAGGAGATGAGGCAAGAATGCCCGCTTCGGCGCGCTGTCTCTGGCGCGTCGCAATACGTATGACATCAGGACGCAGCATCAGTTGCGCCAGCGTCATATCGTCAAGGAAATGGCGAATTTGGACAGAAAGCTCGCACCACAAGTGATGCGTCAAGCAGGTATCGCCTTGCTGGCAGTCTGAAAGCCCCTGACAACGGGTGGCGTCTACGCTCTCGTTTACCGCGTCAATGACGTTGGACACACTAATCTCATCGGGTGACTGAGATAGCAGGTAGCCACCACCAGGGCCGCGCACGCTATTCACCAGACCTGCACGGCGCAGGCGAGCAAAAAGCTGCTCTAAGTAAGAGAGCGATATCTCTTGACGCTGGGAGATATCGCCTAGGCTGGTCGGGCCGTTGTGGGCATGCAAGGCTAAATCAAGCATGGCGGTAACGGCGTAACGGCCTTTGGTGGTCAGGCGCATGGCAAGCCTCTCGACGCTGAACGTTCAGCGCACTAACGGCAAATGTGTCGCCATTATGGGAAAACCTGAGTGCTTTGGTCAACCATTACGCGGTGGTCGTGTTGATTGCTTGGTGTCCGGCTTGTCGGAGGTGGCCGCCGAGTCGCGCTCGCCAGTCGCTGGGCAGCCGGTATCATGCTCCTCCAGAACGCTGGCAAAATCTTCATTGCGCAGCGCCGGTAACTGGCCGTCTCGGTAGTTGTCGTCTAGCTTGCGCAGGGTGGAACACATGCGCTCGATGCGCTCATCCACCGCGTGCATATGGTCGAGCATGGCCTGCATGGAGCGAGCGACAGGGTCGGGCATGTCCTGGCTGACGCCATACGCGTCAAAGCCAAATTTCTGGCAAATGGCTTCGCGCCGGGCAGGATCGATATCCAACGCTTCTTCCACGTCGGGGTCGGTGCGCTGAACAATTTTTCCTGGAATGCCGACCACGGTGGCTCCCGGCGGCACTTCTTTGGTAACCACCGCATTCGAGCCTATTTTCGCACCAGCACCGACCGAGAAGGGGCCCAATATTTTAGCCCCGGCGCCCACAATGACACCGTCGCCCAAGGTTGGATGGCGCTTGCCCTTGTTCCAGCTAGTGCCGCCCAGCGTCACGCCTTGATAGAGAGTGACGTTATCCCCGACGAGGGCCGTTTCACCAATGACCACGCCCATGCCGTGGTCGATAAAAAAGCGCCGACCAATCGTGGCACCAGGATGAATTTCAATGCCGGTAAGCCAGCGTGAGAAGGTCGACAGCGTTCGCGCCAGCCATTTAAGGTTTTTCTTCCACAGCCAATGACCGCAACGATGCAGTAACAGTGCGTGCAGGCCTGGGTAGTTAGTTAGCACCTCAAGAAAGTTACGTGCGGCTGGGTCGCGGTCAAATACGCTGTTGATGTCTTCACGTAGACGTTGAAACATGAGGTGATCCTTGGGCAGTGCAGTAGAGGTGCGGTCACTAATTACCAGCTGACGTCCGTATACATAGCATTAAGTAACGTAGCGCATGAAGGAAGCTGCGCATCAAGCGAATGAAACCGGTTTGAGAAATGGGGGCGAACGCCGCTTTCTTCAAGTTAACCGCTTACGCGCAGGCGCTTCACATTCAATGCGCTAAGGTTTGGGTTGCCGGGTATTCGTGGCTTTCTCGGTAGCGGATAAAATGCCACGTAAAATATTCATTTCCATACGCTCGGGCCGGGCGCGCAGATAGAGGCGGCGTAGTCTCGCCATTAGCTGGCGCGGCTGAGCAGGGTCGTGAAACTCGATCCCCACCAGCGTGCGTTCTAAATGCTCAAAATAACGCTCAAGCTCTTCATGGGTGGCCAGGTCATCGTCATCAGCCGTGGCTG
This sequence comes from Vreelandella sulfidaeris, assembly GCF_042429665.1. Taxonomy (GTDB): domain Bacteria; phylum Pseudomonadota; class Gammaproteobacteria; order Pseudomonadales; family Halomonadaceae; genus Vreelandella. The sequence continues at coordinate 202,097 of NZ_JBHMAC010000010.1, forward strand.
TAGGCGCATCCGCTTGGTCATCTGCTTGGCTAAGCCATGCCATACGGCACTCATACGCTAATACCTGAACCGCTGCGGCTAAATTGAGCGAGCTGAAATCGGCATTGGTCGGAATATGCACGTGCGCATGGCAGCGCTGCAGCTCGGCATTGGTGAGGCCACTGTCTTCACGGCCAAACACCAGCGCCACGCGAGCATCAACAGACGCGCACTCAGACGGCAGACGATCAGCTAACTCACGGGGAGAAAGCATGGGCCAGGGCAGCGTGCGCGAGCGGGCACTGGCACCTACGGCTAACGTGCAGTCAGCCACGGCGTCTTCAAGGGTGGCGTGGACACTGGCTTGGTGGAGCAGATGATCGGCGCCGGAGGCACGTGAAATACTGTCCTGAGTAATCACCTCGCAGCGAGGGGCAACAAGGGCTAAATCTGCCAAGCCCATATTGTGCATGGCGCGTGCTACGCCGCCGATATTACCAGGATGGCTGGTGCCGATTAAAACAATGCGGATGCGTTCAAGCATGATAAGGCTCGGTAAAATAGGGCTTTGTTAATTAAGTACGCTAATAAGAACAGGCGATCATCAAGGCGTAAAACGCGCAGTCTAGCATGAGTCGGTGGTATGCCCGAGAGTGGTCTGCTAGAATTGCGCGCCAAAGGCGGCACCTGCGCCTATGTTTGCTCTCCTCTAGCATCACGTTCTTTAACATCACTGTCACAAGGCCCGATCATGAATCCGATGGTCCAATTTACGTTGCGTGCAGCACGCAGCGCTGTTGAACACTTCCTACGCGTACGCGAACGTATTGAAAACGCTCATGAAGAATTTAACCTTGACCGCCTGCTCGACGAAACGGCGCGCAAGGCCGAAGCGACGATTGTTCAGCAGTTGGAGCGCGGTTACCCCCAGCACGGTATTACCGGCCGCTTTACACCGCACCGCGCGGGTGAAGGCGAAGGGGCGGACATCGTCTGGAAAATCGAACCCATGCACGGTTATTCCAATTTAGCCGTTGCCGGTAAGGGCTTTGCACTGTCAGTGGTGTGTCTTATCAAAGGTCGTCCCGAACACGCCGTCATTATCTGCCCGTTCTCCGACGACGAATATATCGCCAGCCGCGGTCGCGGCGCCCAGCATAACGACAAGCGTATGCGCGTTAGTAAGCCTACCGCCATTAGCGGTACCCGCATGGCCATGAGCCTGCCAGAAGCTTGGCTGCGCCCACGCCATCTGCCTGCCTACCTGACGGTTACCCAGCAAATTGCTCCCCAGGTGGAAACCCTGCTGGCGACGGGCTGTGGGTTGCTGGATTTATGCGAATTGGCCACTGGCCGCGTCGACAGTGCGTTTGTGATGGGCCTTGAAGAACAGGATATGCAGGTCGGTACGCTGTTCCTGAAAGAAGCCGGTGCCTTGATGGGAACCCCAGACGGCCAACCCACGGTGAAAGTGGAAGGGCAACTGATGGCGGCCGGCCCGCGGCTTTATAAAGCGTTGATCAAACAGTTAACGCCGCATTTTTAAAGCCTCATGAATTCCTCGTCGCTCTTTCTATCGGGCACGGGTATTTGCCTTAAAGACAAAGAGACACAGAAGTAATCATATAGCTGCGCTCAGTGCATCTATCCATGCTTCTGCGACGCCCTATCTCCACGCCCTATCTCCACGGTAGGGCGTTTTTGTTGGTGTCTCATCGGTTCCTGCACCTAGTTTCCTGCATTCTTTATTGCGGTTTGTTCCCCCTTGTTCTGCTAACCCTATTAATAGCGATCGTGACGCTCACCGGTCGGGCAATAAATGATCGGCGTTTTTAGGGGGCTTACATGACCTACATTGACCGGCTCTGATTTAAGAGACTATACCTTTAAGCGGTATGGAACGTTCTGCATTGATAATTAGCATTGGTTAATGCGAGACATTTTCGGCATGGAGGCTTGGCATGAGTGAACAACTGGTGGGGGATTTTCTACTCAAGCGGTTGGGTGAGTGGGGCGTTAAACGTATTTATGGTTACTCTGGGGATGGCAGTAACGGCATCATGGGGGGCTTGAATCGTGCGGGTGATCAGTTTGAGTTTATCCAGGCCCGGCATGAGGAAATGGCTGCCTTCATGGCCTGTGCGCACGCAAAGTTTACCGGCGAGGTTGGTATCTGTACCGCCACCTCTGGGCCGGGGGCGATCCATTTACTCAATGGTCTTTACGATGCCAAGAAGGACCATCAGCCGGTGGTGGCGATTGTTGGGCAGCAGGCGCGCGCTGCCATGGGCGGTGAATATCAGCAGGAAGTGGATCTGGTGTCGCTGTTCAAGGATGTCGCTCACGAGTTCGTGCAGATGGCGACCAGCCCGGCTCAGATTCGCCATCTGGTTGACCGGGCTATCCGCATCGCGCTTTCCGAGCGTACCGTGACGGCGATCATCATTCCCAATGACCTGCAGTCTCAGCCAGCGGTTGAAACGCCCGCGCATGCGCACGGCACGATTCACTCCGGCGTGGGGTATTCCAGGCCGCGAATCGCGCCGCAGGAATACGATCTCAGGCGTGCGGCGTCAATCCTTAACGACGGCGAACGGGTGGCTATTCTGGTCGGCGCGGGGGCGTTGGGCGCGACCGATGAGATTATTCAGGTAGCTGAAAAGCTCGGCGCCGGGGTTGCCAAAGCGTTGCTTGGACGTGCCGTGCTGCCCGACGACCTGCCCTTTGTTACCGGCTCGATCGGCCTGCTGGGCACCAACCCGAGTTGGGAGATGATGGCGAACTGCGACACCTTGTTGATGATTGGCTCGGGCTTTCCCTATTCCGAGTTCTTGCCTAAAGAAGGACAAGCGCGAGGAGTGCAGATCGATATTGATGGTCGCCAGGTAAGTATGCGCTATCCCATGGAGATCAATCTCATCGGTGACAGTGCCACGACGCTGCAGGCATTGCTGCCGCATCTCAAGCAGAAGACCAAACGTGGCTGGCGCGAGCATATTGAAAAGAGCATTACCCAATGGTGGGAGGTACTCGAAGAGCGCGCCATGGCTGAAGCGAACCCGATCAATCCTCAGCGCGTGTTCTGGGAGCTTTCGCCCAGATTGCCCGATAACTGTATCGTGACTAGCGACTCCGGTTCTGCAGCCAACTGGTATGCGCGTGACCTGAAGCTGCGGCGCGGCATGATGGCCTCACTTTCCGGTGGCTTGGCGACCATGGGCAACGCGGTGCCTTATGCCATTGCCGCCAAGTTCGCTTATCCAGACAGAGTGGCCATTGCCTTGGTCGGCGATGGTGCCATGCAGATGAACGGCAACTCTGAGCTGATCACCATTGCCAAGTACTGGCGGCGTTGGGCTGATCCGCGGTTGATTATCATGGTCTTGAATAATCAGGACCTCAACCAAGTGACGTGGGAAATGCGCGTGATGGAGGGTGATCCCAAGTACGAAGCCTCGCAAAATCTGCCTGATTTCCCTTATGCAGAATACGCCGAGCTGATCGGGCTCACGGGCATCAAGGTCAGCGAGCCTGATGCCTTGGCAGGCGCTTGGGATCGCGCCTTGAGCGCCGACCGCCCGGTGGTGCTGGAAGTCATCACCGACCCGGATATTCCGCCACTTCCACCCCACATCAAGCGTGAACAGGCGCAAGCCTATATGTCTGCCCTGATGAGTGGTGATCCGGACGCATTGGGTATCGTTAAAGCGTCGTTCAAGCAGTTTGCCCGAGAGTTCGTGCCCAAGTCGCGCAAGCATTAACGCGTCATTTCACTGATCGAAAAAAAACGCCTCTACCGGAAAACCGGGAGAGGCGTTTTTAATAGCAGGAAAAGCGCTGGTTAAGGCAGCTCTTCCTCTTCTTCGTCGAGCTCTTTCTTGGTTGGGATCAGATCTTCACGCGACAGTTTCAGCGGTAGCAGCAGCGCCGCGGCAATGTAGATAGACGAGAACGTACCCACCACGATGCCGACCAGCAGCGCAATGGCGAAGTTTTCAATCATATCCCCGCCCAGCAACAATAATGCGAGCAGTACCAGTACGGTCGTGCCCGAGGTTGCCAGGGTGCGCGATAGCGTGGCGTTAATCGCTTCATTGAAGATCTGCGGCATATCGTCGATGCGTGAGGTACGAATTGCCTCACGCACACGGTCGTACACCACGATCGTATCGTTCAACGAATAGCCAATGACCGCCAGGATGGCCGCCAACACGGTAAGGTCGAAATCGAGCTGAAACAGCGAGAAAACACCGACTACAATCACAACGTCATGCAGCAACGCCAGTAAGGCGCCAATCGCAAACTTGTATTGAAAGCGAAAGGCCACATAGAGCATCACGACACCGAGCGCGACCAATAGGCCGAGCCCGCTTTGATCGCGCAGCTGGTCGCCTACCTGGGAGCCAACAAACTCGGAGCGAACAAGGTCGACACTATCGCCGGAGGCGCGGAGCATGTTGACGACCTCGCCTCCTACATCGGCATCAAACGCTTGCTGAAGACGAATAAGCACTTCGGTTGACGCCCCAAATGTCTGCACCGAGACATCCTGAAAGCCACGCTGCTCAAGCATGACACGGATAGCGTCGAGCGAAGGCGCGGCACCGTAACGTACCTCAATCAATGTGCCGCCAGTGAAATCCAGGCCCAGGTTGAGCTGCTGGAACAGCAAGGCACCAATCGACACGATAAGTAGCACGGCGGAGACGATATACGCGAACTTGCGTCGTCCCATAAAGTCGATTTGCAGGTGTGATAGGGGTTTCATTACCACCTCTTAAGTTCTGGGCTAAGCACGTGAATCAACGCCATGCTGTTTAAATCCATGCTCTTAAATCCACAGCTTTTTGACGGGCTTGCTGCCATAGGTCAGGTTGACCATGGCGCGCGTCACCATTAGCGCAGTGAACAGCGACGTCAAAATACCGATGGAGAGCGTGACGGCAAACCCTTTGACAGGGCCGGTGCCAATCGAAAACAGAATAACGGCCACTAACAGCGTGGTGATATTAGCGTCAACGATGGACGTGAAGGCGCGCTCATAACCGGCTTGGATGGCCTGTTGAATCGACATGCCGTTACGTAGCTCTTCGCGTATTCGCTCAAAAATAAGCACGTTGGCATCCACCGCCATACCGAGCGTCAGCACGATACCCGCGATACCCGGAAGCGTAAGTGTGGCGCCCAGCATGGACATTACCGCCACCAGTAGCGTCAAATTCAGGGCCAGCGCGAGGGTGGCAAACACACCAAATACCTTGTAGCGCACCAGCATGAACAGCACGACCAGCAACAGGCCGATTTGAACGGACAATAAGCCCCGCTCAATATTTTCAGCCCCTAGGCTTGGCCCAATCGTGCGCTCCTGGACAAAGTAGATAGGTGCCGCAAGCGACCCGGAGCGCAGCAGCAGCGCAAGCTCAGCCGCTTCTGTCGGTGAGTCCAGGCCGGTAATCCGGAAGCTGTTGCCCAGCGCGCTTTGAATCGTTGCCAGGCTGATCAGGCCGCGCTCAACATAAGGCTCGCGCTCAATGGTCTCTTCCCCCGTTTCGGGGTCGACTACCACGGTATCTTCACTCTTGTGCTCGATGAACAGCACCGCCATGTTACGGCCAATGTTGGTGCGTGTGGCGCGATTCATCAGCGTGCCGCCGGTGCCGTCCAGGTTGATGTTGACCTGGGGGCGACCGTTTTCATCGAAGCTGTTGCTGGCGCTGGAAACGCTATCACCGGTGATAATCACGTCGCGCATCAGCTCGGCGCTGCGCGATGGCTGGTTACGAAAGCTGAACGTTTCCGTTTCGTTCGCCGGGGTGTCATTACGAGCTTCCAGACGGAATTCCAGGTTGGCAGTGGCGCCGACAATCCGCTTGGCGGCCACGGTGTCCTGCACACCCGGCAGCTCCACGACAATCTGGTTAGGGCCTTGGCGCTGTACCAACGGCTCGGCGACACCCAGTTCGTTGACCCGGTTGCGCAACGTGGTCAAGTTCTGGTTAATCGCGTAATCCTGAATCTCGTTGACCGACTGATCGCTAAGCGTCATCACCAGGGTTGACGCGCGGCCATCTCCTTCACTGCTGTAGTCGAAGTCAGGAAAATCACGGCTAATCAAGCTGCGCGCGGTATTGCGGTCTTCACTGCTGGCAAAATCGATCGAGAGTGAGCGTTCTTCCACGTCCGTATTGCGATAGCGTATACGCTCACCGCGCAGTAGCTCACGCATGGCGCTGGCGTTAACCTCAAGGCGCTGGGTGAGGGCGGCTTCCATGTCCACTTCAAGCAGGAAGTGCACGCCACCGCGTAAATCAAGCCCAAGCGTCATGGGAGAGGCGGAAAATGCCTGTAGCCATTCGGGCGTCGCTTCAGCAAGGTTTAGTGCCACGGTGGCATCACTGCCCAATAGCTCAGAGGCAATGTCGCGAGCAGTCAGCTGATCATCGTCGTGTCGAAGGCGAACCAACCACTGGCCGTTCTCTTCTTCGAGCGCTTTTACTTCAATGTCATTGTCGATGAGCGCGCTTTCAACACGGCTTATCTGACGCTCATCCAACGCATCGCCTTGGGCGCTGCTAATTTGGATGGCGGGATCTTCGGGGAACAGATTGGGAAGCGAGTAGATAAGGCCAACCACCAGGACGACCAGTATCAGCAGATACTTCCACAGGGGGTAACGGTTGAGCATGCAAGCCCTGCCTTCAATTACAAACGGAATGCTTCACACGGACGCGCCGCGCAAAGCACAGTTCACCATCATTGTTACCATGTCACCCCTGCCGGGGTGGCTGGCACTGGCTCGGCAGGGGTAGAACACGCATTAGATGGACTTGATGGTGCCTTTAGGCAGTACGGCGGCAACGGCGTTCTTCTGCACGTTAACTTCGGTGCCTTCAGAGATTTCAATGGTCAAGAACTCGTCGCTCACCTTGGTGATGCGACCCACTAAACCACCGCCAATGACGATTTCATCGCCTTTGTCCAAGCCGCCGATTAATTGCTTGTGCTGCTTGGCGCGTTTGGCCTGCGGACGCCACAGCAGAAAGTAGAAAATCAGCACGAAGCCGACCAGCATGACAATTTGCGCGATGCCACCGCCAGCTGCCGCTTCTTGGGCATGGGCTGGTGAGATGAAGAAATCCAGCATTGCAGAGAACTCCTGGGTTAATACCCTAAATGGGTGAAAGGGTTAATTCACCCGCCATGGCGGGTGATGATCAATTTGGGATGGGAGGCACTGGCAGGCCGCGCCGAGCGTAGAAGCCTTCCACAAAGGTCGTCAATGTACCCGCTTCAATTGCCGCGCGCAAATCAGCCATTACACGCTGGTAATAGCGCAGGTTATGGATGGTATTCAGCATCGCACCGAGCATTTCATTACAGCGATCAAGATGGTGCAAATAGCCACGCGAGAAATTCTGGCAGGTGTGGCAATCACAGCCATCTTCGAGGGGGCCGGTATCGTGGCGATGCTTGGCATTTCGAATCTTGACCGTGCCGTCGGCGGTAAATAAATGGCCATTGCGCGCGTTGCGGGTGGGCATGACGCAGTCGAACATATCCACCCCACGACGAACACCTTCCACCAGGTCTTCAGGTTTACCAACGCCCATTAAATAGCGTGGCTTCTCATCAGGCATCCAGGTCGGAAGATAGTCGAGGACCTTCATCATCTCCTCTTTGGGTTCGCCTACCGAGAGCCCGCCAATGGCCAGTCCGTCAAAGCCGATCTCCAGCAACCCGTTAAGGGATTGTTCGCGCAGTTCAGGGTACATGCCGCCTTGAATGATGCCGAAAAGTGCCGATGGAGAGTCTCCATGGGCGACGCGCGAACGCTTGGCCCAGCGCAGCGACAGCTCCATGGATTTCTTGGCTTCCTCGAAGGTCGCCGGGTAGGGCGTGCACTCGTCAAAGATCATCACCACGTCGGAGCCCAGCGAGCGTTGTACTGCCATGGACTCTTCCGGCCCCATGAAAACCTTGCTGCCATCTACCGGCGAGCGAAAATGCACGCCCTGCTCGGTAATCTTGCGCGTCTCGCCCAGAGAAAAGACCTGAAAGCCGCCCGAGTCAGTCAGAATGGGTTTGTCCCACTGAGCAAAGTCGTGCAGGTCGCCGTGAGCTTCAATGACATCCGTACCCGGACGCAGCCACAGGTGAAACGTATTACCCAAAATGATTTCAGCGCCGATCTCTTTAACGGAATCGGGCGTCATGCCTTTGACCGTGCCGTAGGTGCCCACCGGCATAAATGCGGGGGTTTCGACCGTGCCGCGGGGGAAGTGAAGGCGGCCACGGCGGGCACGACCATCGTCGGCCAAGCGCTCAAAGCGCATAAAGCATTCGTTTCGCATATAAAGTAACTCGTTAATCTCGTTCGTTTGGCGCGACAGGTGCAGGGGCATTATCCGCTACTAGCGGGTCAATAGCATGGCATCGCCATAGCTAAAGAAGGCATAGCGCTCGGCCACTGCCCGTTGGTAGGCCTGCATGGTGGTGTCGTAACCTACAAAGGCGGACACCAGCATCAGCAATGTCGATTCAGGTAAATGAAAGTTGGTAATTAAAGCATCCACGCAGCGCCATTCGTAGCCGGGGTAGATAAAAATGTCGGTATCGCCGCTGTAGGGTGCTATCTGACCATCACTGCTCTTTTGGCAGGCGCTTTCCAGGCAGCGCACGCTGGTGGTGCCCACGGCCACTACACGTTTGCCTGCGGCCAGGGTATCGCGCACCTGTTGGCAGGTGGCTTCAGTGACCTCGATCCACTCGCTGTGCATATGGTGTTCAAGGATATTATCGACGCGCACCGGCTGGAAGGTGCCCGCGCCCACGTGCAGGGTGACAAAGGTACGGTTAATGCCTTTATCAGCCAGGGCGTCCAACAGCGGCTGATCAAAGTGCAGCCCGGCAGTAGGAGCTGCCACCGCACCATCGCGGCGCGCATACACGGTTTGATAGCGGTCGCGATCGCTGAGTTCATCTTCACGGGTGATGTACGGCGGCAGCGGCATATGGCCGTGCTTTTCAAGCAGCGAAATCATCGGCGTGTCGCCCAAGAAACGCAGCTCAAACAGCGCATCGCGGCGGCCTTCTACTATCGCGTGGACATCACCTTCGAAAATCAGCTCGGTACCGGGCTTCGGCGACTTGCTCGAACGGATATGTGCAAGACCACGATGTTCATCCAGCGGGCGCTCCAGCAACATCTCTACTTTGCCCCCGCTGGCCTTGTGGCCGTGTAGGCGGGCCGGAATCACGCGAGTGTCGTTAAATACCAGCAGGTCACCTGGCTCCAGCAACTCAAGCAGGTCTGGAAAACGGCGATGCTCAAGCGCGCCACTTTGGCCATTTACGCACAGCAAACGGCAGTCGCTACGCTGCTCAGAAGGGTAGCGTGCAATTAATTCGTCGGGTAGCTCAAAATGAAAATCCGCGCGCTGCATAGCGTATAACTCTTAGCGTTGTTCAAACAGGCGGCATAGGATAGCGCTTTGGCTGCATAAAGTCAGTCAATGTGATTGACCTACCACGACATTTACGTATAATGCGCAGCCATTGCCGGTGTGGCGGAATTGGTAGACGCAGCGGATTCAAAATCCGCCGCCTTTACGGGTGTGCCAGTTCGAGTCTGGCCACCGGCACCATATTTAAAATCAGGGGCTTAGGCCCCTTTTTTTGTGCCTGCAGTTTGTGTTTTTCCCTCCTGAAACTCTGAATCTGACCACTTTTTGTCCACCTCTATTTTGGGGCGAACCTAATCGCGTCGGCTACATGGTCGGCCGACAGGTGTGTCTAACGCCTTGTCATGGCAATGGCTCTGTGACCGAGAATTTTTTGCAGGGTAAGCTCATCGCCGCCCTTCATCAGCGATAACACCCGCATTATTGTCTATTTTCTTTTATCTTCTTTATCTCGATAGCCATGTGCCTGTGCTTCCTCGGTGCCGGTCACTGTTAATAATTAAAATAAGATGCGTTATAGGCAATTTTATTTTTAACAACAAAAAGTTAAGAGCATTTTAAGATCGCTTTAAGAGCGTTTTAAAGCTTGGTGAATCGCTCTACCCCGGTGGCAGTTTGCAACTTTTTTTGTGATTTACTAGGGTTTCTATTGTTCGTAGCGTGTTGTTGCCAAGGCAACATAAAATACGCTTGATGACTCGTTAAACATTGGAGGTATAACGATGACTACTCTTCCACTTAAAACAACACTTGCAGTTGCTATCTCCGCGCTAGGGGTAACCTCTATGGCGCAAGCCCAGCAGTATGGCGACGGTGACGATGTAGTTGCCATTAGCTAATGGAACTATGACGATCTTTTTAATGAGAGCGGTTTCGATGCCGACTGGCTTCTAGATAGAGATGTGTCGACTGCCGATGAGGATGACATCGGTAGCGTCGAAAATGTGCTGGTCAACGACAAGAACCAGATTGAAGCGCTCATCGTCCAAATCGGTGGTGTTTGGGATATTGGCGATACGCACGTAGCGGTTCCATGGGATCAGGTCGATGTTTCTAACGACAATATCCAGGTGCCGTTGAACGCCGATAACTACGACGATTACGACCTGTTTGAAGGTGAAAACGAGTACGTCAGCAAGAGTGCTTTGCAACAGACCACACAGGTCGATGACGATGTTGAGACTGGCAACAATATTTGGAAAATTACCGATCTACTCGATGATTACGCCGCGGTAAGCACCGGCGCTGGTCAAGGCTACATCGAAAACGTGTTGTTCAACGACAACGGTCAAATTCAAGCTGTCATCATTTCTGGTGGCGATGGCACCTATGCGTCTCCCTTCTATGGTTATGACTATGGCTGGAACCCGGCGTACCAGTCTTATAACCTGCCCTATAGCGCTGATGAAATCGAGAGCATGGATAACTTCGATATAGATCAATATGTTAATAATGGATAATTGTTAACACTCTATGTCGCATCAAGAGCCTCAAGCCCTGCTTGGGGCTCTTTTTTTTGATAGCGCTATTCAAATCGACGTCACCCCCAGTTTTTGAGAAGTGCTATAGCTTCAAAATCCGTCGCCTATACGGGTGTGCCAGTCTGAGTCTGCCGTTTTAGGGTCTAGCGTGCATTGCTAGGTCCTTTTTATGTCCGGCTTTCCCCTGCAGCTAGTTACTTGGCCGTGGAGGGCGTTTGGTAGTCGCGCCTCGCTTTTACCACCTCAGTTGAGCAATACGGTTAAATCATTACCGTTTATGCCTTGTCTGAAATACTCAGTTATTTTCACTCCTGATGTGCTTATTTTTTTTCAAACATCTAAATTTGATTAGCTAAATATTACGTAATAAAGCGTACTTACGATAAGTTTTACGTACATTTATGAAAGTAAATGTAGCCTATAGTAAGTATTTATTTTGTACGAAGGCTTAATTGAGGTTGATGTAATCGACCCCATCAACATGGCTCGCGATAACTTTTCGGATACTGTTGTCATTCTCCCTGGCTTGCGAGGCTGCTTTGTCAGCCTCAGCTGCAACTTTTTTACTAGAGCCGCTTTTCGGTATGTATCTCGGTGATAATTTCGCGCTCTGTGGGCGCTGGCTGTGATGCACTGTAATTGTCTCCTGGCCATTGCCTGTATTTATATACAGTATATTGAAAAGGGCGTTTTGACCAGTCTTTAAGGGGGTTCTGTCTATATTCAGCTATGATTGAATTGCCCTCGTTGAGTCTCGCATTTTGCCTTTCCGGCTCCTGCTTCATTAATATTCCTAGTGTTTTCATCTGGTGTTATTACTGGTTTTCGCTATTGTGGGATGTGGAGTAAAGACTTTATTTCTTGGTTTTTTCTCAAAAACACGTCGTGGCGGGATCCGATTTGATTAGAAAAGTAATGCCGGCAAGGATGGTGTGGTCTTCCCGAGATTTGTCATGCAGGCATAAAAAAACCGCCACGATGGACGGTAGTGAATAACGGGCGCTGTTTATGCCTCGTCGCTTCGACCTTCTGCTTCATATATAAGCGTGCCGAGAATCGCCGCGTCCTTTTCTCCTTTTAATAGCATTTGAATCGCAACGCTGCATAAGCGGGTTGCAACCGCGGTATCTACTGGATCACTCGACTTTTCAATAGCTCGTTCCACAAGCTCTGCCATCTTGGTGGCCAGCTTTGATTCATCTCGCGAAATTCTCGGCGCTGGATCATCTGTAAAACCTGCTAGGTATCCCGCGCTAACACCATAGAGAGCCGCCAGCTTGGTCAAGGTGGCCATTGGAATGGAGGATCTTCCGGCCTTCCAGTCCGAGACATATTGGGGAGACTGATCTGCATCGATAGCAATTAATTTAGAGACGCCACGTTCCTTTGGGTGATCGTGGAATTTTTGAGCGGTCTGCTTGACGCGTTCCCATACAAATTCCCGGTTTGGCCCATGGGGTTGCTTGTCAGTCATGACGTGTGGAGCTCCGGTAAGGGTGCCTAATTACTCTAAAAATACAGCTATGACCGTATTTTAAAGCGCTTAGCTATAAATGTAAGTACTGTAATATATGTAATTTGTTGCCAAAATTCTATAACTTGCATAATATTTACGTACTAATTAGGTTCGAGGCAGTCTTGATGCTATCTATCAACACGGGTCTCAAGACAAAAAACAGGCTATTCCTAAGTATTAGTCATCTTTAGTTAGGTGAATCTAATCCAATGTCTCGTTGCTTTCAATCAGGTCAAGGCGATTGAGGAGGTTTAAATGCTTAGTAGTGCTGTTTGTATTTCTTGGCCAAGGCCAGAGTGGGCAGGCTCGTGGAAGGTAGGCGGTAGTGCATGGTTCAGCGCAGGTAAGGCGGCTGAAAAGCAGCCCTGCCTGGCGAATCGACATGACTCTGTTGGTCGATACCTTGCCATGTAAAGCGGTAACGAGCGGAGGATGAGTTGATGACAAACGTTAAAAGTAGAGAGATGCAGTTTGATGATTGGATGCGGGTAGCAAACCCTTGGCGTGTTGTTGAGGCTGCCCAAACGGATGAGCGTGCACGCGATGCTGCGGTGTCGCGCATTATCGATACCATGTTGGAACTGCAGCTTGAATGCCGACACGACAATCCTGGTTATCAGCCGTTCAGCATTACTGCATTGGCTGGCGAGCTACCCGGCGTTCGTGGGCGTAGCGATCAAACCATGTTGGCTGCCATGCGTTATCACCCAGATAGCCAATGGCATACTGCGTGCGCGAGGCTAATGGAGAAATTGCCACGACGGCAAGCGGCGGCGATGTTGCTGCAGGCTGCCCGGATTCGCCCTGAGAAGATGGGTAATAGTCAGTGGATGGTGACGGCGAGGCAAATGGTTGATCGCCAAGACGAACTGCTCCGCTTGATAGGGCTGAATGAGAAGGTGAGGCATTTTGAGAGCGTCAATGCTTTACAGCACGCAGCACGCCGTGCTCGATCACAGCTATGGGAGTGGTTGACGGAAGGTAAGGTAAAAGTGGCATAAAATTATTTGCAGAAGTGGCGCTTTTGATATACCATTATTTCTAGGATGCCAAAATTGTATCATAAAGATATATAAAAGCCCTGCCGGTCACCCGGCGGGGCTTTTTCGTTTCTGCTCTTTGCATAGCGTGCCGCCTGGCAGCGCTTTTTCTCCTTATGGCTGTCCATCTTGAGGTTTCTATGTCTGCTCACTCGCCTACCCATTGGTACGACGAGGCGGAACTGCTGCGCGTTCAGCCCGCCCCGCCTAAAAACACACATGCGGGTAACGTACCTGCGTTTCTGACCATGCTGGCATATGCCGAGGGCACGCCACGTTTTGGTAACCAGGATGGCTACAACGTAATGGTCGGGGGCGCTACCTTTGACCGATACGATGACCATCCTCGCCATTTGGTCTGGCTGCCTGCGTATGGGATTAACTCTACTGCCGCAGGGCGCTATCAGTTCCTGACCCGCACCTGGGACGATTTGGTCGAGCGTTTCCATCTTCCTGATTTCACGCCCGTTAATCAGGACTTAGGCGCTATGTACTTGATACGCCAATGCAAGGCGCACTCGTTGATTCAGGAGGGGCGGATACGTGAGGCAATTCATGCTTGCCGACGCATATGGGCAAGCCTTCCCGGGGCTGGGTATGGCCAGCGCGAGTTAGTCACTGAGACTTTGTTAGACGTGTACAAGGAGGCGGGTGGTCTATCCATCAACTCTTAACCGAAGCCTACGTAGTGGAGGCGCCATCTACACATAAACCAAGGGAGAAAATTATGATAAATCGCGACCCGAACACCTTACAGTGGTTAATGAATATCCTGCCGTACCTTCTGCTAAGTGCCGCAACCTTCATTGCGGGATTCATCACCATCTTGCAAAACGGGGGGCCATGGAGGAGGGCGCTAATGAGCTCAACGGTGGGCACCATCCTTTCAGTATCGTTTTATCCAGTCTTCCTGTGGGTATCCATCCATTATCAAATGCCTAAGGTTTCAGCGTTTGCTGTATGCGTCTTCCTGGCGATCATGGGCGTTGAGTGGATTCGTAATAAAGCGGATGACATATATGAAGTAGTCATTGGTCGGTGGCGTAAAAAATGATTATGCACTTAAACCGTAAACTCATCGGCGTTGTTGTTGGGGCGTTAGCTATTGCGGCCGTCATCTACTCCTGGCAGGACATTATCAGCGAACGTGATGATTATCGCTTCGCTGCAGATCACCAACGCTTTCGCGCCGAAATACTGCTTCATCATCAACAATTCCAGCGCGAACAGATTAAAGCCCTTAACCGTGCCATGGCGAAGCGTGAGCAAACGCTTGGAGAGCTTGCTGATGACCTTAGCGCCAGCATAGTGGCGCTTGAACAATTAGGAGAGGGAGATGAACAAGCCCGTGAGTGGCTGGATAGTGATTTGCCTGTCGGGGTTGCTGATTGGGTGCGCGAGCTCCAGCGAACAGAGGGGCTGGATGCAATGCGACCCCCCAGTAGTCCCGCCACCCCTGCTCCATGAACTTGCCCAGCCTCAGCAAATAATAAACAGCAATGAAGGGCTGCTGCTATTGATTGCTGAGTATGAAGCGTTGCGGCGTAAAGCGAACGCCGACCGGGCAGCTGTAGTAGAAATTATAGGTAATAGCAGTATTTAGGCCGTGGGCCATTCCCGAGCTAATCAATTTTTCCCCCGCTGCTACCAACTCTCTATCTGTAATACCTAACCAAGCATTTGGCACTAGGATAGAGGAAAACCCACATCGCGTTTGAAAGCCTTAATAAAGCAGGGGGCATTATCATGCCTATTGATAAGCCGGCCACTTGGGGACTAAAGCAGCTAAGGTTATTGCTAACGCGAACCGCACTTACCAAAGAAGCTTAAATCAAAATTAATTAAAGAGGTATTTATGCAAAATCTAGTAGATCTTCCGGCGACCCTTCAAATGGATATGAACCATTTACAGAGCTCTTTAAAACCTGCAAAAACAACGGGCTTTGCTGTCGTTGAGAGTGCCGAGGAACTTATACAGTTGAGTGGCGTAAAAATGGCCACTCTAATTGGTTATAACAAAGGATCCACAAAAGGGGGCGGTACTTATATTCACCAACCTGGGGAAGGTGGTTTGCGTATTGGCGAATGGCTATATCAACCAGCCCAGACTGTTACGCCTTATCATTTTGGTGCTTTAGAGAGCGGATGGGACATCGATAGCGGCGAGGCGCTACAACGGTTCCTTGATTTCTGTGCCACCCCTGCGGCGCGGGATTATCAAATATTTGCAAGCGGCTCGTTCGGCACGTCTACCCCGTTGACTGCTGCGAACATGTGCTACGTATACAGTTTTGATATGTCACTACAGGGACTTGCTCCCATGGATGATGTGTTTACTATTAAAAATTGCCGAGGAAGCGTCTGGATAGGCAAGCTTAATATCAAAGTGTCAGGTGATAGTTGGCTGCGTAAACGCGTCGGCGTTAACGGTGTGCGCATTGATGATAGCCGGGGTGCCAAGCTTTGCGATTTTAACGTAACCCAGGGCTCTGGTTGGGGCGTTTATTTCGGTGCAGGCAACAATAATATGTGCACTATTGGAGATATATCGACGGTTGATATGGGGGCAACGGGCAAAACCAGTAGAACGCACTTAGTCAAGGCTATTGGCTTTTCTGGCAACGACACAAATACGATTCATCAGTATTCGGATATAACGCTGTCGCCAGAATCAGTCATACCCAGCGATGCGCACCAAATGAACCGAGCATTCTGGGTTTCCGCAATTGGTGAAGTGTACAAGATTCTATCGGTAAATCGTGCGACCAATACATTGCGAGTCTACCCAAGAGTGCCGGATGCAGAGCAAATTGAGGGGGATGCTAATTTAGCTTATGGGGGGGCTGTATGCTGCTACTCTGGTGGACACACCGCCAAAGCGAAGCTAGGCCATGTATCCGCGATGCGAAGCGGTATCGGTCTTTGGTTGACGGGTCAGTCTTCCGCGAATGCTGAGGGTTATACAGGCCAGTTCTGTGGCATTGACATGGTATTAGGATCAAACCCGGAGAATGCCTTCGGTGGCAGCTTCATAGGCTCCGTTTATTTTGAAGCATCTGAATTTGCTGATCTCATTCATGTAAACCAAACCCGCTCGTACTCCAACGGTACAATATTCGGCTCGTCCGCTGGGTTAGATACTCGGGGTTGGCAGAGCCTAAGCCCTAAAGGCCCTAACTGGACGCCGGGCAGCACCGAAAAGCAGTACCTGCCCATTACGTTTATGGATGGCGGCTATTTGTGGGGGCAAGGCAGCGGTGATGAAATTAGTCGAGACTCTGGAAAGTATACCGTAACGGCATCTAGCCGCAGCGGTATTGCGACAGCCATTCAGCCTTATCGCCATACTACTGAGATTCAACTGAAGACCAGCGATGATGCCAAGAAGTTCGTAGGCGTGTTGCCTGTCACGGTTCACCTATATGGTCAGCAAGGGGTGAATGGTTCCTACCACCGTCCCATACCCATCACATGCGAAGAGGGATTCACGATCAACGGGAAGCCCGGCCCGTTAGAAATACCCAACTACGATGCGCCTATCACGATTAATGCGCTTCTTGAGCGCAACAACAACTGGATCGTCACGCTCACCGAGCATCAAGCACTATAAGGTGGCTTATTAAGGGATAAAGCCGTTTATCTAGAGTGGTGATCGCTTCTTAGCTTAGTGATTACTCATCAATGCTACCCGCCGCGTGCGGGTTTTTTTATATCTGGAGGAAAAAACATGGTTACTTGAAGTGATTGCTACGTGATTAGCAATAACGAACATGGGCTAATCGACTGCCCGACCTCGATAACAGCGCCGCCTACGGGCGGCGTTGTTTTATTTAAAAAAAGGAACTCACCATGACATCAATGACCAATAGAACTCAGCTTTTAATCAACTCGATACTGCATTCGCTAAGCTATGGCGCTTATTTAAATGGGGTAGCTGGTTGGACTGATGAAAGCCGACGATAAAGCGTAACAAGCTCTGCGCTCTTGGCATCTTCGTGCCAGCTAGCGGCATAGAGTTGGGCGCGCTCGGCGAGCTGTTGACGCAGGGATTCATCGCTTAGCAGGCGGTTCACGTTAGTGGCAAAATTGCCATGGTTATCCTCGGCAATTAAGCAACCTTCGCCTTCTTTTAATACATCGCGGGTGCCCATCATTGCCGTGGAGACTACTGGCGTGCCCAGTGCCATGGCTTCCAAAATTACCAAGCCCTGGGTTTCCGTACGCGAGGCAAAGACGAACACATCGGCCGCGCGGTAGGCTGCCTGCAGGGGGCCGCTGCGGTCGAGGTAACCAAGGAACAACACCGCGTCTGCCACGCCGATTTCCTGGGCACGCTGGACAAGCGAAGCATACGCGGGACCTTCGCCAGTAATAATCAATCGGGTAGACGGGTGTTTCGCCAACACGGCGGGCAGCATATCAATCAGAAAATCGATGTTCTTTTCAAAAGCGGCACGACCTACATAGAGCAACAGTCGCGCCTCTTGCGGTAAGTGGTACTGGGCTCGAAAGTCGCTTTCGTACTGAGGCTGACAAAAAGCTTCCAACGCCAGGCCGGTAGCAATAACCGAAGAGGGGGTGGTAACGCCGTAACGCGTTAGCGCTTCTTGCATTGCCTGAGAAGGCGCCACCAAGGCGTCGAGCTGCTGACACTGGTGTACTGACAGTCGGCGTGCTGCCAGGCGCAGCCAGCGCCTGGGAAACCAGCGAATATAGTGATGGATATACTCCTCGAAAAGCGTGTGATAGGTCGCCACGACAGGGAGGCCAAGCCGATGCCCTAGCGCTACACCAGCATAGTGGGCGGTAAAGGGGGTATGAACATGAATAAGATCGAAGGCGTCGGCTGTCAGTTGGGGCGCCAGGGCGAGCAAATTTTTGTAGCGCATCATGCGATCCTCCGGGTCCCCGGGCACCTGTCGCGAACAGACACGCAGTACGCCCGGCTCATCCACTTGCCCTACAGGATAGTCAGGGCAGATCAACATGACCGAATGGCCCTGGCGCTCAAGCGCGCCGCGAAAACTGGCGATAGAGGTAGACACACCATTAACGCGGGGGAAGTAAACATCTGAAATCATCAGAATGTTCATGCTGGCAGAGGTGCTTTCGAACGTCGACGGGGTAGGGTGCAGGCGTGCCAATGTCGATGCCAGACGTGCCTCACGCTCGGCTTTTCGATATTGGTTAAGGGCATTACCGTTGGCTAATTGAATCAGTGATGTTACGTCTTTATCGCTAACGGGGTGGCGGCGGCGCGATACCATATTGTTGTACCTCATGGGGCATGCTTACCGTCACGCTATCGCGAGTCGATGACTAGCGGATGACAGCTAGCGCTTACATGGCACTCTTCACGTTGAGCGCACCTCACTCGTTTAGTGTTAGCGCACAGTTGGCCGCTTCCTCGCTTTTTGCTCACTAGCCGTTTTATAGTGGTTAAACAGCATTCGACGTACAGACGGTATCCCGCCATGCCCCTTTTTGAGCTGCATAGCCGAAATTTAGCCCAAGAGCAGGTGGCCCATACTCACGATTTCCATCAGCTTATTCTGGCGACCTGCGGCTTCACGGAGCTATCGATGGAAGGGCAGGGGGAGCGGGTAACCGCCCGCCGTGGGTGCCTGATTCCCTCGTCGCGTCATCATGAATACCTGGGTGATGGCAGTAACCGTACCCTGGTGTTAGACATCCCCATCGCCCACTTGGCGACAATAGAAAAAGGCAGCGAAATCGAGCGTCTGTTCGATAAGCCGCGCTTTTTCAGCGTGCCGCCGGCGTTAAATCAGCTTACCCACGCCTTGGCCAATCAGCTTGAGCAGTGTCCCGCGTTACAGAATGAAATCGCTATTCTGCTGCTACGCGCACTGTCCATGTACTTAAACGACGCCAGCCCGTCAGCGGTCGGGCAGTTGGGGCAGCACTGCATTAGTGAACGACTCGACCTTGTGCGGTTGGATGCCTGGCTGGATCAGCATCTGGCCGATGACATCCGCGTGGAGCAGCTCGCCTCTCTCTGCGCGCTGAGCCCAGGACACTTTCATAGCTGCTTTCGTGAGTTGACTGGCGTAACGCCGCTGGCCTATGTGCAGCGCAGGCGCTTGGAGCACGCCCGTACGCTTGTTCGTCACAGCGTGCTCAGCCTTGGCCATATCGCCATGCTGGTGGGGTTTCGCGACCAGGGCAGCTTCTCCCGTGCCTATCGTCGCTACTTCGAGATTTCCCCTTCCACAGACCGTTAGTCCCTCCTTTGACCGTTTGACCTCGCCCGGTACTGCCTGCATGACTTGCGGGCAAAAAAATCTCAGTATCGGGCAAGTAATTTGCGTCTGATCGCTTTAGTCTCTGATGACCCCCTTTAAGGAGAGAGACCATGGGCGTTACTTATCAAGACAGCAATGCGCGGATGAGCCAAGTGGCCGTTCACAACGGTACTGTTTATCTCGCAGGCCAGGTGCCTGCCGATGCTTCGGCCGGAATGCGTGGCCAGACCGAACAGGTGCTGGCGCGTATCGACGAGTTGCTGGCGCAAGCCGGTACTTCAAAAGAGCATCTGATCTCTGCCCTGGTCTGGGTGACCGATATGGCCGAGTTCGATGAGATGAACGCTGCATGGGATATCTGGGTCGTGCCGGGTCGCCCGCCCGTCCGTGCCGCGACGGAAGCCAAGCTGGCCAAACCCGAATTTAAAGTCGAAATCATGGTGGTCGCTGCACTGCCGGAGGCCTGATATGCGGGTTGTTTCTGCTCAGGAGGTGGCGCAGTCGCTTAGCTGGGAAGGCTTGCTCAAGCGGCTCCAAGAGACCTTCGTCAAAGGTGTGGAATCACCGCCACGCCATCACCACGCCATGCACCGGCCGGATGGCGAAGCCACCATGCTGCTGATGCCCGCCTGGGAAGCGGCGGGCTATATCGGCGTGAAAATGGTCAATGTGTTTCCGCAGAATGCCGACCACGGGCTCCCGGCGATTTCCGGGCTTTATTTGCTTAGTGAAGGTAAGCACGGGCAGCCACTGGCGTGTATCGACGGCAGTGAATTAACCCGCCGACGCACGGCGGCCGCCTCGGCGCTTGCCGCCCAGGCCCTAGCCAATGAAAACGCCGAAACGCTGTTGGTAGTAGGTACCGGCAAGTTGGCGCCCATGGTGATCGAGGCTCACGCCAGCGTGCGCCCCATCAAGCGGGTGCTGGTCTGGGGGCGCAACCCTGATAAAGCCAAGGCCATTGCCGACGAGTATGCCGAACACTTCGAGACCCACGTTGTGGAATCGCTGGCGGAGGCGGTGGCTGAGGCGGACATCATCAGTTGCGTGACGCTCTCGACACAGCCGCTAATTAAAGGCGAATGGTTGGCGTCCGGCACCCACTTGGACTTGATCGGTGCGTTTCGCCCGCAGATGCGGGAAACCGATGCGCTTTGTCTTCGTCGTGCAGAGGTGTTTGTAGATACCTACGCCGGTGCCAAAGGCGAAGCGGGTGATGTACTTCAAGCCATTGAGGAGGGCGAGTTCCAGTTAGACCAGATCCAGGCAGAGCTTGCCGAAGTGCTAACCGGGACTAAACCTGGGCGCTCTTCATCAGAGGCAATCACGCTCTTTAAGTCGGTGGGCGCGTCCCTGGAAGACCTGGCCGCGGCGATAGAAGTGTGGGAGTCACTGCCCAAGCAGGCCTAACCTTTGCTGCCATAACGGTAAAAAGACAATAGTCATAACAATCGCGATAACAACCCAACAACACTGCTATTAAACGTGGCAACGCCAGTCATAACGAAGACCGTCTAATAATCAAAACGAGGTGTGTTATGAACGCAAGAAAATCAGTACTTTTCGCCGCCCTGGCGGCACTTCCGCTAGCCATCGCAAGCGCCAATGTCCAGGCGCAATCCTATGAGATGGTGATCGCCACACAGCTGCCGGAGGATATGAGTAATAACGAAATTTACCCCGCGCTGGTGCACTTTAAAAACCTGGTGGAAGCACGCACCGATGGGGATCTTGAAGTCACCATTTTTGGCGGTGGCCAGCTAGGCTCCGAGGTGGAAAATGGCTCGGAAGTCCAGGGCGGACGTACGTTGCAATCGACGATCATGTCCGCGGGGGCAATGTCATCGTTCTATGGCGACTATCAGGCGGTCACGGCGCCGTTCCTGTTTACCAACTGGCGCCAGGCGTGGAGCTTTTTCGATAGCGAATGGTTCGCCGACTTCATGTCAGGCACCGTTGAAGACGCCGATATGCGTTACTTGGGCACCTTCGACGACGGCGGCGGTTTTGTCGCCTTTACCAACAATGTACGCCTGATCAAAACCGTTGAAGACCTGGAAGGACTTAACATCCGGACGGAAGAGAACCCCGCCCACGTAGCGATCATGCGCTCGCTTGGTGCATCTGCCACACCGCTGCCTTGGGGCGAGTTGATCACCGCGCTGGAAACCGGTCTTGCTGATGGTCAGTTCAATGCACCCGTGCTCAATACCACCTTTAACTTCGATGCTGTCACCGACTACACCACGCTGACCGGGCACGTGTACAACAGTGCCCCTTGGGTGGTCAGCGAGTCCTGGTATCAATCGCTACCCGAAACGCACCAACAGGCGCTGATTAGCTCTGCGCGCGAAGCCATCCAGCTTAGTCATGGTATGTCCGGCGCCTTGGCCACGGCGAGCTGGGTGGAGTCCTGTGAGCGCTTTGAGGAGTGTTACCTGATGCCCGATGCCGAGCGCGAACGCATGGCCGCCATCGCCCGTCCGGCATGGCAGGCATGGATCGTCGATGACTTCGGTATGGACGAAGCTCGTGTTCAAGGGCTGCTTGATGAAGTCGAACGTGTCGGCCAGCAGTTGGCTACTGAAGGCTATCGAGTGTATGGCCAATAAAGCCAGAGCCAGTTACGGCTAATCGCTAATCAACGCCGGGGCGCGGTCTACGCCCCGGCGTGAGGACAAGTCATGGGCGTTTTAACTCCGTTGCGCCGCGTGAGCGATCTCGTCAACCAGGTGGCCATTGTGGTGTGTGTGGGCTGTATCCTGGCGATGCTGGGCATTTCGTTTACCGCGTTTATCTACAAGCTGATAACCGGCAGTACGCTGAGCTGGACCTACTCGCTCGCGCGACTGTTTCTGCCCTGGATTGGCTTTCTTTCCATGACGATTTCGCTGCGTTACGGCGAACACGTCGCCATGACGTTGCTGGTGCGCAGCTTGCCACGAGTGATGATACAGGTAGCCGCAGGCCTCTGTTTAGCGGTGATGGGTCTGTTTGCATTGATGCTGACGTGGTACGGCTGGGATTACTTCACCAGTGCCACCCAGGTCTACATGGTGTCTGATCAGATCCGCATTCCAAGCAAGGTGACCGCTATTGTGGTGCCGCTCAGTGGCTTCATCATTTTGTTGCACTTGGTGCATGGCTTTGCCCTGCTGGAACACTTCATTGATGAACAGGACATGATCGGCGACCTTATCGACACCACTGATCGGGAGCACCGCTCATGATGCCTGCGATTATCGTGTTCGTCCTGTTGCTGTTTATCGGCGCGCCGGTAGCGGTGGTAATGGCCATGTCAGGGCTAGCGGGAGGGTTTGCGATGGGCGGTGAGCGCATGCTCGGCATTATCGCCGACCGCATGTTCTCTGGCGTCTCCGGCTTTCTATTGATTGCTGTGCCTTATTTCATTTTCACTGCTGAACTGATGAATCAGGGCGGGCTGACCCACAAGCTGATTGCCTTCAACAATGCGCTGTTCGGCCGGGTACGCGGGTCGCTTTCCCATGTGAATATCTCGGTGTCGGTGTTTTTTGCCGGTATTACCGGCGCAGCGGTCACCGATACCGTGGCGATCGGCAAAATCATGATCCCCGAGATGAAAAAGCAGGGCTACGATGCGGAATACGCCGCCGCAGTTACTGCCTGCTCCTCGATTATCGGGCCGATCATCCCTCCCAGTGTGGTGATGGTGGTGTATGCCACATTGCTGCGCGATATCTCGGTGATTGACCTGTTTGCTGGCGGCATTATTCCAGGTCTTTTAATGGCATTGGCACTGTTGGGTGTGAGCTTCTTTCTGGCCTGGAAACGCAACTATCCCAAGCAGGCGCCCACCCCCTTTAAAGTGGCCGTGATGTCGTTCGTGTTTGCCTTGCCTGCGCTGGTGGTGCCGCTGATCATTCTGGGCGGTATTCTCTCTGGCTTAACGACGATTACCGAAGCCTCCGGCTTTGCGGCGGTGTATGCCATCGTGATTGGCGCGGTGTTCTACCGCAATCTGACCTGGCGCAAGATATGGGACGCTCTAGTGACGACGGTGCGCTTCTCCGGCGTGGTGTTTTTTCTGCTGGCGACCTCTGCCGTGCTGGGCTGGTTCGTTACCCGCTCAGGAATCGCCCGAGATGCGGCGAGCCTGATTACTACCTTTAGCGATGCAGCCTTTGTGCAGTTGATGCTGGTGTGCCTGCTACTCTTGGTGATAGGCACCGTCATGGATGTCCTGCCCGCTCTGGTCGTGATTGCGCCGGTATTGGTGCCCGCGATGATTCAGCTCGGGTTTGATCCCCTGCACTTCGCTATCTTGATGATTGTGGTGCTCAATATTTCTAACGTGACCCCGCCGGTAGGGATGACGCTAATGACTGCCGCACGAATAGCCGAGGTGCCCTTTGAGCGGGCAATTATAGCGTCGCTGCCATTTTACGTATCGTTTTTAGTGGTGATTGTACTGCTGGCGGCGTTTCCAGCGCTTTCGACCTGGATTCCGTCTTTACTGTAATGGGTTGCCAAGGATTGCGAACATAACCATGAAATGCTTTTACCACCCTGACCAGGCGTTGCATGCGCCGCCGACATTTCTGCTGCGCGGCCAGCCTGCGCCTTCGCCGGAAGGCCCGGTGCGCGCCGAGCTGCTGACCCAAGGCTTGACAAGTTCAGGGCTTACCCTGAGCGCGCCTAACGAGGCCGATTCACCGACCCTGCGCAAACGTTTAGAGCAGATCCATACGCCGCGCTACCTACGGTTTCTGGACACCATTTACACTCGCTGGCAGGCGTTGCCCAATGCAGCGGACGTGGTGGCGCCCAATATCCACCCCTGCGGCGGTGGGCATCACTACCCACGCCACCCGGTGGGGCAGGCGGGCTGGCACTTGCACGATATGGCCTGCCCGATAGGCCCGACCAGCTTTCAAGGCGCGCTGGCGTCAGCCGCCAGCGCTGAAGCCGCGGCAGAAGAGGTGCTTAAGGGCGCGCCCTCAGCCTACGCGCTGTGCCGCCCGCCGGGTCACCATGCCGGGCCTGAACGCGCCGGTGGTTTTTGCCTGCTGAACAATTCCGCGCTGGCCGCCACCGTGCTGCGCGAACGCTTTGCCAAGGTGGCGATCATTGATGTGGACCTGCATCACGGCAACGGTACCCAGGATATTTTTTATCATCGCCACGATGTGTGGACGGGGTCGCTGCACGCCGACCCCAGCGACTTCTACCCCTTCTTTTGGGGCGGTGCTGATGAAGAAGGCAGCGAGGAGGGCGTCGGTGCTAACGTTAATCTGCCCTTACCGGTAGGCAGCAACGGAGAGGTTTATCTAGATGCGCTGGCGATTTTGATCGATCACCTGGAACGCTATGAACCAGAAGCGGTGGTGGTGGCGCTAGGGCTGGACGCCCACAAGGCGGACCCGCTTGCCGGGCTTGCTGTCGATACCGACGCGTTTGTCGACGTGGGTAAACGCGTAGCGGCGCTGGCGCTTCCCATGGTGATTATTCAGGAAGGCGGCTATCCCACCGAGCACTTGAGTGCCAATCTGGCGGCTTTCATGCGGGGATTTTACTCATGAACAGAACCGGTTTCTATTGGCACGAACGATGTTTTTGGCACGACCAGGGGGCGATTGGCGTGTTTTCCGCCCCTGGTGAGTTTTTACAACCCCAGGCTGCGTCAGAAAGTCCTGAAAGCAAGCGGCGACTGAAGAACATTCTCGAAGTCAGTGGGTTGATCGATGAACTGACAGTGGTCAAGCCTGCGACTGCCTCGCTTGACGATTTGCTGCGCTTTCACACGCCGCGTTATTTGGAGCGATTACAAGCAGGCGACCGGGCGCGAGGCGGCAATGGCGGTGACTGCGCGCCTTATATGCCGGGCAGCTGGTCGGCGTCGATTCAGTCAGCCGGCTTAGCGATTGCTGCCGTTGAGGCAGTGGCGCGAGGCGAGGTGAGCAACGCCTATGCCCTGTGCCGCCCACCCGGCCACCATGCTGAAGCTGACCAGGGGCGGGGATTTTGCCTGCTGGGTAATATTCCCGTGGCGGTGATGCGCGCTCGCGAGCTGGGGCAGGTCAAGCGTGTGGCGATCCTTGATTGGGATGTTCACCACGGCAACGGCCAGCAGGCCGCGTTTTATAACGAGCCTGACGTCTTGACGGTGTCACTTCATCAAGCGGCCAACTACCCGCTGGAAACCGGCAGTTTTGACGAGCAGGGCGAAGATGCCGGCCTGGGTGCCAATCTTAATCTGCCGCTGCCACCGGGTTGCGGCATTGGCGCGTATGACTACGCCATGAAAAAACTGGTGCTGCCAGCATTGGAAGCCTTTACGCCTGAGTTGATAGTGGTGGCCTGTGGTTTTGATGCCTGCGCCAAAGACCCATTAGGCAAGATGCTGCTCAATAGCCAAGCGTTTGCCACCATGACTGCCCAGCTAAAAGCGCTGGCCGAACGCTGCTGCGATGGCAAACTGGTGTTTGTTCATGAAGGCGGTTACTCCGAAGGCTATGTACCGCTTTGTGGTCATGCGGTCATTCAAACCCTGGCGGGCAGCGCCACGGCGGTGCCCGACCCGCAAAACGATGAGATTGCCGCGTGGGGCTATCAAGCCCTGCAACCGCACCAGCAAACATTGATAGATGGCTGGAGCCAACAGTGGGAGCAAAACAAACAATGACACCGCTTTATGATCGCGATGGCTGGATTTGGCAGGACGGAGAATGGTGCGAGTGGCGCGAGGCCAAGGTGCATCTGTTGACTCACACGCTGCACTACGGAATGGGCTGTTTTGAAGGCGTGCGGGCCTATGCAGGCCCTAACGGCACGCATTTATTTCGTACGGCTGAGCACACCCGGCGTTTAGCCGAAAGCGCTCATTCATTAGACATGCCGCTGCCGTTTAGCGAAGAAGCATTAATCGACGCCCAGCGTGAGTGCCTGAGCAAGAACAATCTGACGAACGCTTACCTGAAGCCCACGGTGTTTTTTGGGGCGGAAGGCATGGGGCTGCGCGCGCAAGGGCTGACGACCCATGTAATGGTCGCTGCCTGGGATCTAGGCCCGTACATCTCACCTAAAGCGGCAACCCACGGGCTACGTGCGTTAACCTCCTCCTGGGCGCGTCATCACGTCAATATCAGTCTGTGCCGCGCCAAGACCAACGGCCACTACGTCAACTCCATTCTTGCATTGAACACTGCTATTAAAGCCGGGTTTGATGAAACCATCATGCTCGACCCGGAAGGCTATGTGGCCGAGGCGTCGGCGGCAAACATCTTTTTACTGCGCGATGGGGTGCTGCATACGCCGGAAGTGACCTCGTGCCTGCAAGGCATCACCCGGGACAGCGTGATTCAACTGGCGCAAAAGAGGCTGGGTATTGACGTGCGCGAACGGCGGATTACCCGCGATGAACTCTACACCGCTGACGAGGCCTTCTTAACCGGCACCGCCGCCGAAATACTCCCGCTTCGTGAGCTGGATGGCCGCCGCATTGGTGGTCGCGCTGGCGCGCCGCCGGTCGACGAACCCATCCGCCCCGACAGCGTGACGGCGCAATTGCAGCGTTTATATCGCCAAGCGGTGCGCGGCGAACTGGATGATTTCAGGCATTGGTTAACGTCAGTTTAAGCTTTAACAGCCTGTTCGAGAGCCGCTAATCTTCCAGGCTCCAACGCGGCTTGCACGGCGGTAATGCGAATTACATTGGCAAGCTCTGGGTGCGCCAGACGAGTGACTAATACACCTTCGGCGAGCAGCTGCTGGTGCACCTCGGCGGCGAGTTCCGCGCTGGGCAGGCGAATGCCGATAAAGTTGGTGGCGCTGGGGAGCACGTCGGCACCGAGTGCGCGAAAGTGCTCGGCTAGCTGTTCCCGGCGCGCTTTTACATCAGCGACATGTTGGTGAACC
Source organism: Vreelandella sulfidaeris (assembly GCF_042429665.1). Classification (GTDB taxonomy): domain Bacteria; phylum Pseudomonadota; class Gammaproteobacteria; order Pseudomonadales; family Halomonadaceae; genus Vreelandella. The sequence goes on from NZ_JBHMAC010000010.1 coordinate 229,733, forward strand.
TCGTCAGGATGGTCGAGCACCACTTCGGCGGCGGCCAGGGTCAATGACGATACAGCGTAGTGAATGCGCACTTTCATCATCATCGCCAGCACGTCAGGGTCGGCAATCGCGTAGCCGATACGAAGCCCCGCTAAACCATGAGCTTTAGAGAGCGTGCGCAGGCGGATCACGCCGGGTATTGCGTTAGCCGCGAACTCGCTACCCGCGTCGTCGCGGAAGTCCCCATAGGCTTCGTCCAGCAGCAACCAGCAGGTATCGGGCAGTGCCTCGCGCAGGGCGAGAATCGCGTTGTCGCTATGCAGGTGGCCGCTGGGGTTGTCCGGGTTGGCTAGATACACCAGTGTGGCGTTTTCCCGGTGCGCGGCGGCGGCCAGCGCATCAAGGTCGGGCGCCAGCACGCCAGGCGCTTCAGAATAGCTGGGTTCGACAAGCCGACAGCCCTGACCCTGGGCGAAATAACCAAACGTAGGGTAAGTGCCGGCAGTGCTCACCACGGTGCCCCCGGCTTTGCAGGTGGTACGCAAGGCCAGTGCGATCAAGCTGTCAGCACCGGCATCGACAAGCAGCGTTTCCAATGGGATACCTTGCTGAGCGCTTAGACGCTTACGTACCCCCAGCGCCTCGGCATCACCGTAGCAGTAAACATGCTCAACCAAGGCATCGCCAAAGTGCTCACGCAGCGCGCGATGGGGCATGTCCAGACCTTCGTTTGAGCCCAGCCGATGGGGAATTTCCTTTCCAATGCGGCGCTCTAATACCTTGATGCCGGGAAACGGGTTAACAGGACCTTCACCGGTCAGGTGATCGGGGTAACGGGGCATGGTGGTTCCTACAAAACAGTGAGTGATTAACTTAAAACGTATCTTGAAGCACTTTTCCGCGGTTCAGCAGGTTCAACGGGTCGAGCGCTTGCTTGAGCGACTGCATCAATTCAATTTCAGCGCTTGAGCGGCAGGTGCTTAGCCACGGTCGCTTCTCCAGGCCAATGCCATGTTCGGCAGATACCGAGCCGCCCAGCACCGCCAGCGGCTGATAGACCATCGCTTCCACCTCATGGCGAACCGCTGAGTCGTTGCTACCAACGGTAATGGAAATATGCAGATTGCCATCGCCTAAATGTCCAAACACCACCAGGCGCGACGCTGGCCAGCGCTTTTTCAATTGGCTTTCAAGGGCATCCGTGTAGCGTTGCATCTCAGCAATCGGCAGGCTGACATCAAAGGTGAGTACTGGCGCCAGCCCTTTCACCAGGCCTTCGATATCTTCCCGAATCGCCCATAGCCCATCGCGCTGGGTAGCCGACTGGGCAATCACAGCATCCACAATCAGCTCGCTCTCTAACGCGCTTTCTAATGCTTCGCTGAACTGAGTGGCATTGCGCTCAGCGTCGCTGCCCAGCGACTCGATAATCACATAAAACGGATGCTCGGTGGCAATCGGCGGGGTGTGGCGGTTCAGAGTGTCGGTGAGTAGCCGGTAGTGGTTTTGCCACATCACCTCAAACGCCCCCAGGCTGCCGCCGAGCGCTTTACCCATGATGCTGAGTAGCCCGGTTAACGCCTCAAACGAGGGGCAGGCCACCAGCGCCGTTTGCTCGCTGGGCGTGGGCGGCTGCAAGCGCAGCACCGCGCGAGTCACAATTCCCAGGGTGCCTTCGCTACCGATGAATAGCTGCTTTAAATCGAAACCGGCATTGTTTTTCAGCATGCGGTTCATGGAGCTGACCACGCGGCCATCGGCCATTACCGCCTCCAGCCCTAACACCTGCTGGCGCATCATGCCGTAGCGGATCACCCGCACGCCGCCAGCATTGGTGGCGATATTGCCGCCGATCGTACAGCTTCCACGTGCGCCTAAATCCAACGGAAACTGAAGGCCCACCTCTTTGGCCGCTTCCTGAACCCGTTGCAGCGGTGTCCCTGCCTGCACGGTTAGCGTCCCGCCTATTGGGTCAATCTCTTCAATAGCGGTCATGCGTTCAAGGGAGATCACCAGTTCGTCAGGGCGTGCCTCTGCACCGTGAACCAACCCCGTTAATCCGCCATGGGTCACTACCGGCTGCCGTCGCTGATGACAGGCAGCCATTATCGCCGCGACTTGCTCGGTATCGGCCGGGCGAACAATGGCGCCTGCCTGGCAAGGGGCCCCGGTCATCCAGTCTTCTCGGCGACTGGTCACATCGTCACCCGTCAATACATGAGCCGGGCCGACAATGGCGCGCAGTGCCTCCAGGGTTATTTGCATGTGTTTTCCTTAGCTTGTCTTTTTCATTTTTTCTGGCCCATTTTGTCTTGCCCACCCGATCACTTACGCTGTCGCCGCCACGGGCGCTTCGCGGCCTGGAATTGCCTTGAGCAAGTCTTGGGTATACGCCTCACGCGGGGCGAGGAAAATTTGCTCGGCGCTGCCTTGCTCAACGATACGGCCATGCTGCATGACCACAATACGGTCGCAAATATGCGCGGCTACCCGCAGGTCATGAGTAATAAACAGCAGTGACAGTGAAAGACGCTGCTTTAACTCTTCAAGCAGTTCCAGTACCTGGGCTTGAATCGACACATCTAGCGCCGAGACCGCCTCGTCTGCGACGATCAACTCGGGGTTGAGCGCAAGCGCGCGGGCAATGCCAATCCGCTGGCGCTGACCACCGGAAAACTCGTGAGGGTAGCGATCCACGGCGCTGGCGCCCAAGCCGACCGTATCGAGTAGCTCACCCGCCTGCTTAAGGGCTGCGGCCTTGGGCGTGCCGTTGGCAATTGGCCCTTGGGCAATCGCCATGCCAACCTTGGTGCGCGGATTGAGCGAGGCGTAAGGGTCCTGAAAAATCATCTGCACCCGGTGGCGTTCACGGCGTAGTGCGTCGCCTTTTAGCCGAGAGAGATTCACGCCATCCAGCAACAGCTCGCCGCTGTCGGGGTGTTCCAAACGCACCACGCAGCGTCCCAAGGTGGATTTCCCCGAACCTGACTCGCCCACAATTCCCACCGTTTCACCCCGCGCCAGCGTGAGCGACACATCGTCAAGCGCACGTACCTCTCGGGAAGGTTTGAGCCAGCCACCCCGAGAGCGAAATACTTTACTGAGCTGCTTGATCTCTAAAAGCGGGGCGACTTGGCTGGTCTCACGGTGGGGCGGCACCGCATTGCTGGGAATCGCGGCAATCAGCGCTTGGGTATAAGCGTCTTGAGGGTTCTCAAGTACCGGTTTGGCGTCGCCAAGTTCGACAATTTGGCCATGGCGCATCACGCACACGCGGTTGGCGATTTCAGCCACCACCCCAAAGTCATGGGTGATAAACATCACCGCCATGCCGCGGCGTTGCTGCAAGTCGCGTATCAGCTCCAGAATCTGTGCCTGGGTGGTGACATCCAGTGCCGTGGTGGGCTCGTCGGCGATCAGCAACACGGGCTCCAGCGCCAGCGCCATGGCAATCATGACCCGCTGACGTTGCCCACCCGACAGCTCGAAAGGATAGGCGCGAATGGCTTTTTCCGGCTGCGGTAGCCCCACTTCGATTAACAGCTCCAGCGCGCGTGCCTGACGCTCTTTGGGGGTGAGCTGGCCATGGGCCTCGAACACTTCGGCAATTTGCGCGCCTACCCGCATCAGTGGATTAAGGGCGGTCATCGGCTCCTGAAAAATCATGCCAATTTTTAGCCCGCGCAGGGCGCGGTGCTGCTTTTCCGTCAGGGCAAGCACGTCCTGCCCCTCAAAGAGTATCTCGCCTTGAGTGGCATAAACGCCTTTGGGCAGCAGGCCCATCACGGCGTTAGCGGCCATCGATTTACCGGAACCAGACTCGCCCACCACACACATGATTTCGCCGCGCTTCACGTCATAACTAACGTTTTCCACCGCCAGGGCGCGGTCCGCCCCTTTGGGCAGCGCAATACTTACATCGCGAATGCTAAGCACGGTTTCTGTTGATGCTTCATTCATAACAGGCACTCCAGCCATAATAAACGCTTAGCGCTCGCGGGATAGTTTGGGGTTCAGTGCGTCATCTAATCCTTCACCCACCAGGTTTAACGCCAGCACCGTCAGCAAGATCGCCACCCCAGGAAAGAAGCTCAGCCACCATGCTTGCCGAATCACCGTGCGCGCCGCACCAATCATGTAACCCCAGGACATCACGTTCGGGTCGCCCAGGCCGAGAAACGATAGCGCCGACTCCAGCAAAATAGCGGTCGCGACCATCAACGAGGCCAGCACAATAATCGGTGACAACGTATTGGGTAGAATCTGGCGCAGAATAATGGTGCTGTTGGATTGGCCGACCAGACGCGCGGCTTCGACATATTCGCGGTTGCGCAACGACATGAACTCAGCGCGCACCAAGCGTGCCACCGGCGGCCAACTGACAATGGCAATCGCCAGCACGATGGAGGTAATGCTGGGCTGCATAATGGCCACCAGCACAATCGCCAACGCAAAGTTGGGGATGGTCTGGAAAAACTCGGTGAAGCGCATCAAAACGTCATCAACCAGCCCGCCGTAGTAGCCGGCAATGGCGCCCAGCGGCACGCCGATCAACAGCGCCACGCAGGTCGAGACCAGCCCAATCAGCAGCGATACCCAGGCGCCGTGCATCAAGCCTGCCGCCACGTTGCGGCCCATGGTATCGGTGCCCAAAGGAAAGCCATCCTGAGAGAGAGGAGGCAAAAATGGCCGTTGCATCATGCGCCAGGGCGATTCAGGAAACAGCAGCGGCGCCAGTATTGCCATGGCCACAATCAGCAGCAGAATAATAAGCCCCACCAGGGCGCCGCGGTTTTGCGCAAAGCGTGCAAAAAAACTCATGAGGCCCCCTTGATGCGTGGATCAGCCAGTCGGTACACCAAGTCGGTGACGATATTGAAGACGATGACCAGCGCCGCCGAGAAGAAGAAAATGCCCAGCAGCAGGTTGTAGTCACGCTGTTGTAACGCTTCGAACATCAGCCGCCCGATGCCGGGCCAGGCAAACACGGTTTCGGTGAGGATAGCCCCGCCGACCATTTGGCCCGCCTGCAAACCCGCCAGGGTAATAATCGGCAACAGCGCATTACGAAGCACATGGCGGCGCTGGATAATGCTCGGTTTCAAGCCCTTGGCGCGGGCGGTTTTAACGTAATCCTGCTGGGCGGCGTCGAGCATCGACGTGCGCGTCATGCGGGTGTAAATCGCCATGAAGAACAGCGCCAGGGTGGTCGCTGGCAGCACGAGGTGTTTGGCAATGTCCAGCACCAGTGCAAACCCCGTGTGGCCTGCCCCCACGGTATAAAGGCCATAAGCAGGTAGCCAGCCGAGATAGACCGAGAACACCACCACCGACATCAGAGCAACCCAAAATAGCGGGGTGGCGTAGAACACCAGCGCCAGCGCCATGATCAGTGAGCCGGAAGGCTTTTTAACCCGTGCTGCGGCCATGGAGCCTGCCACAATGCCCAGCACCAGCGAGAGCACAAAGGCGGTGCCGGTCAGCAGCAAGGTAGCGGGCAAGCGGTCCATGATCAGATCGAACACCGGCACGCCCAGCCGGTAGGAGTAGCCAAAATCGAGCATGGCGATACCCGATACGTAGCGCCAAAGCTGCACATACATCGGCTGATCAAGCCCAAAGCGCTCGCGCAACTGGTCAAGAAATTCCTGATCGGCGGCGCCCGCTTGGCCGGCCAGAATGGCGGCCGGGTCGCCGGGGGCCATTTGAATCAGCAGGAAGTTAAAAATAACGATTAAAAACAGCACAATCACGGCCTTGAACAGCCGCATTAGGATAAGGCGAGCGTAAACCATAAGTAGTTTCCTGACGAATACCTGCAAGACATCGCTGGCACACCCAGGCAGCGTGCGCCGCCTGGGTGCGGGCTTAGGCACTTGCTAAAAACTAGCGATCTAGCCAAGCATCCTTGAAACCGTCGTTAACACCGACACCCGATGTAACCAGGTTCTTCACATCGCAGCGGTAAAGTGTCGGGAAGCCCAGCTCCATCAACCAGCCAACGGGCACGTCTTCGTGAAGGATTTCCTGCACTTCGCGATAAAGCGCTTCGCGTTCTTCGTCGGGGTAAGCGGTAGCCGCCTCGTTGAACAACTCGTCAACACGCTCGTTCTCGTAGCCTTCCACGTTATTCCAGGGCGAACCCTGAGCAATATTGTCGGAAAGGTAGGTGCGTGAAATACCCAGCGCGGGGTCGCCGTACTGATAGAGGTAGGTAAAGGCCAGGTCATAATCCCAGTCGCCCAGGCGCTGGTTCCAGCCGCCTACATCGGTGGCCTGGGTTTCAACATTGATGCCTACTTCGCGCAGATTTTGCTGCACGGCTTCGGCCCAGCGGGTCCAGGTTTCGCCGTAGGGCAGCGGCAAAATGGTGATCTCTTCGCCGTCATAGCCCATTTCATCCAGTAACTCACGGGCGCGGTCTGGGTTGTAGTCATAGGGTTCCAGGTCATCGTTCTGGAAGCGCGCATTGGAGCCGAAGGCAGAGAGTGGCACGTTACCCAGGCCGTTCCAGAGTACATTCTTGGCGAACTCACGATCCATGGCGTACATCACCGCCTGACGAAAGCGTTTATCGGCGGTGGGGCCTTCGCGGTTATTCATCCACAGCATGGCAAAGGGGCTGAAATATTCATGGCCCTCTTCGGTCATGCAGACGTTATCCATCTCGGCCAAGCGGGGAATATCGAAATTTTCGACGGTGCCGCTGGGTAGCACATCGATGGTGCCGTTCTCAAACGCCACCGCCCGTGAAGCGCCGTCAGGAATGATGTGCCAATTCACGCCGTCCAGGTAGGGAAGGTTGTCTTCGTAGTATTCCTCGTTTTTGACTAACTCGATCACCGTTCCGCGCTCCCAGTTGGAGAACTTGAAGGGGCCGGTGCCGATAGGGTGGTCATTATGTTCGTTATTGCGGAAATCAGTCCCCGCGTAGAGGTGCTCAGGCACCATGGTGAAGGTGCCGGCTTCAAACGAGAGCAGGAAAGGGCCGAAAGGCTGGGTCAGGGTAAACACCACGGTATGGTCATCGGTGGCCTCGATGCTCTCCACATGTTGCAGCACGGCGCGGGCACTGGGATTCAGCTCGCGGTGGAAAACATCGGCAGAGAACACCACATCCTCAGCGGTGAAGGGTTCACCGTCATGCCAGGTGACATCGTCGCGTAAATGGAAGGTATAGGTGCGACCGTCGTCGCTGACATCCCACGACACCGCCAGTTGCGGCATGGGCTCAAGGTCGGTGGTGTAGCGCAACAGCCCTTCGTAGATATTACCCGAGACGGTACGCGTCGGCGCGTTTTGAACCATGCCCAGTACCAGGCCGGGGGGCTCGGGCTGGATAATGGTGTCAACCACGCCGCCCTCTTTCGGGTCATCGGCCAGCGCGGCGGTGGTAAAGGCAAGTGCTGCAGCGGAAATAGCCAAAGCCAAAGGTGTCTTCATGTTTCCTGCTCCTCGGTTTATTAGCGCGTAAGTAGTCTTACGCTATCGTTTAGACGAGAGAGGCGTGGTGCTGTAAAGCCCGTTTGTGTTGGTTTGTTAAAGGGCCTTTTTGACCATAGCACCGCTTTTTTAAACTGTCGACAGTCGGCAATCGTTCGTCGACAACACGGAATTTTTCGTCATACTGGAAATAACGTGTCATCTCCAACGAGTAACTTTTATGGCCTTATCATCAGCGGCTCCCAGGGCCTTTATTCAACAGCAGAACCTGGTCGAGCAGGTGGCCGACTACTTAACCCAAGCGATTATTCAGCAACACTTTTTACCTGGCGAAAGGCTTTCAGAGGTGCAGCTCTCGCGGGAGCTGGGGGTCAGCCGAGCGCCGGTTCGAGAGGCTGCTCGGCTGTTGGAAAGCCGTGGTTTGCTGATCTCCAAACCCCGCCGGGGTTTCTTTGTTCGGGCCTTGGATGCCGTTGAACTAGAAGATGTGTTTGATCTACGCCTGTGCCTTGAGCGACATGCCATACACCGCCTGGTGGAGCGATATACGCCCGAGGCTCAGCGCGCGCTTAAACAGCAGGTAGACGTGTTATGCGAGGCAGCGACGGGAAATGATGGCACCCGACGCATCGAGGAAGATCTTCAGTTTCATCGGTCAATGCTGCACTACGCAGGTAACGCCCGGTTGCTGCGCGCTTTTGATGATCTTACTCACGAACTGCGTCTATGCATCACGCTGATTACCAAAACTCACGAGGCCCCCGACACTATCGCGACCAGCCATTACCAACTGCTCGATGCGCTGGATAGCGGCAGTACTGCCGCGTGCCGGGAGGCGATTGACTACCATATTGGTGTCGCCCGCGATTTCGTGGTGAAGGGAGTGGGCGATACTGGAGATACTGTCGATGAAGACGTTCTTTCATGACGACCAACGGCTTCATCAGCCGCAAACCTACTTCTCCAGGGGCAAGATGCGCATTCCCCAGGAGGTGCCTGAGCGTGCCACGCACCTGCTGGCGGCCGCCAAGCGACTGGGTTTTGAGCTTCAAACGCCTGCTGATCATGGGGTGGCGCCGCTAAGAGCCGTGCATTCGCTGGCCTATCTGCGTTTTCTGGAAAGTGCTCATCGGCGCTGGCATGCGCTTGATGAGGATTGGGGAGAAGAAGTCATCTCCAATATCTTTGTGCGTTCGCCTAACGCCCTGCGGGGCATCTTGGCGGAAGCCGCGCGTTACCTGGCGGATGGTAGCGCCCCCGTAGGGCGCTATACGTGGCAGTCGGCTTATTGGTCAGCGCAAAGCGCGGTTGCTGGTGCTGAGGCGTTAATAAGCGGTGAACGATTTGCCTATGCATTATCGCGCCCGCCGGGCCATCACGCCGGTATTGATTCAGCCGGAGGGTTCTGTTTTCTCAACAATGCCGCGATTGCCGCCCAGCACCTTACCTCGCGCTACCCCCGCGTCGTCGTGCTGGACCCCGACATGCACCATGGGCAGGGCATTCAGGAAATTTTCTACCAGCGCGACGATGTGCTGTATATCTCGATCCATGGCGATCCCACCAACTTCTATCCAGCGGTAACCGGTTTTGAAGATGAACGCGGGCAGGGGGCGGGGCTTGGCTATAACCTCAACCTGCCAATGCCGCATGGGTCCGAGGAGGCGGTGTTTTTTGATCGTCTGGAGCAAGCCTGCCAGGCCATTCGCCTGTTTGAGCCTGACGCACTGGTGCTGGCGTTGGGGTTTGATATCCATGAGCGCGACCCGCAAGCCAAGGTCGCGGTTTCCACGCCAGGGTTTAGCGAACTGGGCCGTAAGGTGGCGGGCCTGAATCTACCCACGCTGGTGGTGCAAGAAGGCGGCTACTACCTAGAAGGGCTGGAAGCCAATGCGGTGAGTTTTTTTGAGGGATTGCTAGGTAAGTCGTAATGAGTAGGACAAGCCATCCTGGTGTCTGGCAAAATAGTTGCTTTCGGCGATCAGCAAAACGATCTGCTTATCAACCAAAGGACATGGTATGGCCCACCTGCCGACGAGTAAAAAGGTTGGATAAATATGAGCGAGGCAACTGAACAACCTGGCAACACTGGCGATGTTTTGCTTTACGAAGCGGCAGAAGGCCAACTGCGGCTGGAAGTACGCCTGCAAGATGAGACGTTGTGGCTAACTCAGCAGCAACTGGCTGAACTGTTTCAAACCACTCAGCAAAACATCAGCTTTCATATTCAGAATATATATCAAGAAGATGAGCTGCAGCGAGAGGCAACTCACAAGAAACTCTTGTCAGTTCAGCGTGAAGGTCAGCGTGAGGTTCGGCGCCAGCGCGACTTTTACAATTTGGATGTGATTATTGCCGTTGGCTATCGAGTGAAAAGTGCGATAGCCACTCGTTTTCGAATCTGGGCTACTGATCGGCTTAAAGAGTACATCATTAAAGGCTTTGTGCTGGACGATGAACGCCTCAAAGAACCGCAAAACGAGCGCTATTTTGAAGAATTACTCGCCCGCATCCGTGACATTCGTAGTTCGGAAAAAGTTTTCTGGCGCAAGGTCTTAGATATTTACGCGACCAGTACTGATTACGACCCAAAAGCAGACCAAACACAGCTATTTTTCAAGCAGGTGCAAAACAAGATGCATTGGGCGGCCCATGGGCACACAGCATCCGAGTTGATTTACCAACGTGCCGATGCAAACCAGCCCAACATGGGAGTCACCACTTACCCCGGCAAGACACTACTCAAACGTGATGTTGAAGTGGCTAAGAATTATCTAGCGGAAGACGAACTTAATGTGCTCAACCGGATCGTCAACGCCTATCTGGAATTGGCGGAAGTGCAAGCTCTCAACCGTCAACCTATGACGATGGCCGACTGGCAGCAGCGACTTGATCAGTTCTTAACCATGACGGGGCGTGAGTTGCTAACTCATGCTGGAAGCATTAACAATCAGTTGGCCTTAGATAAAGCCCACCAGGAGCTTGAAAAGTACCGTACACAACGAATTCAGCAACCGTCCGAAGTAGAAAAGCACTTCATTGAGGCTGAAGAAAAACTGAAAGAGCTGAAAGCGCCTGGAAAAAAAAGCAAAAACTAGAAATTTTCGAATCGTGGCTCTTTTTGCAAACTGCTGAATGCAGAAAGCGTTGCAGAAAGGGTGCAGAAAGAAAACGTCATGAAGCTAAGGGTTTCCAAGACACAGACAAACTAGTGTCGCCAGAAGATGCTGCTTGGCTCAGTGTCTGGCAAACTAGCCGCTTTCAGCGATCAGCAAAAAGATCCGCATAGTCATTGAGATAGTCACTGAAAGGACACGGTATGGCCCACCTGCTTCGCATCGTGATGATTCACGGCCACCTGGAAGGGGTGGTCGAACTAAGTGTGGACGGCCACACCAATATTTGCGGCACCAACGCCTCCGGTAAAACCACGCTACAGCGGTTGGTGCCGGTGTTTTACGGCGAGCTTCCCAACAAGGTCGTGCCTAAAACCCGCATGAAGTTTGATGCGTTTTACCTGCCTCATCGCAACAGCTACCTGGTGTATGAATATCGCCGTGAAGCGGGCAATATCTGCCAGGCGGTGCTGACACGTAAACAGGAAGGTGGGGTGGAGTATCGCTTTGTCGGCGCGCCGTACCAGCCGGAAGATTATCTGGTGGAAAGCGAGGCGGGCGTTGCCGCGCTGGATTATACCCAGTGGGCCAGCGGCCTACGGCGCAGCGGTACGCCTGTGTCGCCCAAGCTCGGTGCTACCTCTGAATTTCGCTCGGTGATCCAAAACGATTTTACCCAGCTGCACGGCAACAGCCGCGACGGCCTCAAGCTGCGCCAGATCGCCGCGCAGTTTAGCCTGGTCAAACCCGAGCGCCGCATTCGCCATATCGAAAAGCTGGTCTCGGCGGTACATGCCAAAGAGGGCAAGATGGACACCCTCAAGACCATGCTGGCGGCGATTTTCGAAGAGGATGGCGTCGAGCTGCCGGTAACGCGAATTCGCAACACCAAGGCGCGAGAGTGGATTGCCCAAATGCGCCAGTCCATGCGGCTGGAGCCGCTGCAGGCGTCGCTCGCCCGGCTTGCCGGTATTGATCGTGAACTTGTCCATCTTGATGCCACGCTATGGCAACTCAAGCCCCAGCTTGAAGACGACCGCCAGCGGGCAGAGCGCCAGATGGCCGATGTCGATGCTGAGCTCGCCCGCCATCAGCGGGAATTTCAGCAGCGGGAAAGTGACTACGCCCAGGCGCGGGACGCGCTGAACGACCAGCACAGCGAAGTGGTCAGCGATTTGCAGCAGACCCAGCGCCGCTTGAACGACCTGCAAACCCAATACGAGCGGTATGCGGATGCGGATATGCCCGCCCTGGAGCGCGATATCAACGCGCTGCCCCAGTGGCGCGAACAGCGCGACCAGCTGCGCACTCACTTGAACGTGATGCAGGACGCGGTAAAAGAGAGTCAGGCACGCCTGGACGGGCGACTGCGCGAATTGTCCGAGGCGCTGGCCCGCCAGACCCGCGAAGCCCAGGAACTGATCGACTCCCTGGTCGAAGAGAAAGCCCTGCGCCGGGAGCAGCAGTGGGAAGCCGAACAGCAGCTTAATGAGCGCTACCAGCAGGAGCGCCAGCGCCTGGAGGGCGAGTATCAGGCGCAGTTGGAACTCGGCGTTGAGCAGCTAGCCGAGCTCAAGGCGCAGCTCTCGCTCTCGACCCAGACCGCCGAAGAGGCCAATGAGGCGGAGCTTGCCCAGGCGCGTCTGGATCAAGCCCAGCAGGAGCGCAACGCATCGGCCGCTACCTTGGACGGCCTGCGCCGCGAGTTTGAAAGCGGCCGCCGCGCTCGTGATGACATCGAACAGCAGCTGGTGCAGCTTCGCCAGCAGCTTGAGCGCGCCGAGCAGCGCAGTTTTGCGCTCTATCAGCAGCGCGACCCCGAGCAGGGCAGTCTGCGTCATTTTCTGCGTTATCACCGCCCCGGTTGGGAGCAGCAGTTAGGCAAGGTGATTGCGCCGGAGCTGTTGGAGCGTCGCGATCTTGCCCCGCAGTTGGCGGAAGGCGGCAGCGACGACCTGTTCGGGCTGGCGCTGGATCTTTCTGCCATCGCGTTGCCCGACTACGCCCAGGATGAAGCCAGCCTGCTGGCCGCCATCGAAGAGGCGGATACTGCCAAGCGCCGGGTGCAGGCAGAGTGCCAGGCCGCCGAGAAAACGCTCAAGCAGCATAACGAGCGGGTACAGCAGGCCGATGAAGCCCAGGATCAGGGCCGCATGGCCCACAAGCGCGCCGAGCAGGAAGTCGAGTTTGCGCTTGAGGCGCGTCGCCAACAGCAGGAGCGCCATACCAAGCGCCAGCAAGAGCGTCGTGCCGCCCATCAAACCGCGTTGGCCCGCCAGGAACAGGCTCAAAACGAGCTGCGCGAAGAGAAGCAACAGGCGCTTGCAGCGTTAAATGAAACCCATCAAAGCCAGCTATTAGAGCTAAAGGCCGATAGCCAGAGCCAGGTGGATAGCCTGGAGGCCCAGCTGCGCCAGTATAAACAGCAGTTGAGTGACGCTAATACCGAACACCAGCGTCAGCGCGCGGAACTGGAAGAGGCCTTTAGCCAGGAACTGGCCGAGCAGGGCGTCGACCCGGCCAAGCTAAAAGATACCAAGGAGCGGCTGGCAGGCCAGGATGAACGCATCCGCATCACCGCAGCTCGTCAGGAGGAACTGACCGAATACACTCGCTTTATGCGCGTTGAGTGGGGGCAGCACAAGCCGCAGCTGGTCGCGCAAGAAGCGGAGCTTGAACAGGCGGAACAAAAGCTGCAGCGTGACAAGGAGCATCTGAAAAACGACTTCCAGGCCGCGCGTAAAACCCACCAGAGCACGGTCAGCACGCTGAAAACACAGCGGGAAAGTGAACACGCCTGCCTGGAGGCCTTGAAGCCGCTGCTTACGCAACTGGAAGCCTTGGCCATCGAGCCTGACGGCCAAACCCCCAGCGCACCGCTGGGCGATGTGGACGAGCGCATCGAGCGCGCCCGCCAGGCCCTGGGCAATCGCCACCAGCAGATCGAACAGCTGCGCCGTGGCTGCCTGGAGGTCGAGAGCCAACTGATCAAGGACGCCAGTAGCGGCTTCGCCGAAGCGCTGGAGAGCGAGCGCAGCAAGCTGCAAAGCGACAACCCGCGCCTACAGTTGCCGCTACTGCGCGACATGCTCAAACTGCTCGAAGACCAACAGCAGCAGCTGATTCAGGAAGGCCGCAATCTGAGCGACGACCTGGACAAGTTCTTCACCGTGTTCCGCGATTTGAACCGGCGCATCAGCGCCCAGAGCCGTCGGCTGTCGGAAGAAGTCGCCGATGACCTGCGCCTGGAGGGCATCACCAAGGCCGAAGTGCGCATCCAGTCGACCATTGATGAACTCGGCTTCTGGGAGCCGTTGAAGCTGTTCGCCCAGCGCTATAAAGAGTGGCGCGAATCGGGCCAGACGCTGCCCAGCGACGACTACCTCAATACCCTGGCGGACGTGGTCGATCTACTGCGCAGCGACCAGCAGTACAGTTTTGAAAGCCTGCTGCGTCTGGAACTGCACCTGAACGAAGGCGGCACCGATCTGGTCATCAAGAACGACCGCCAGTTACTAGAGTCCTCCAGCCACGGCATGGCGTATTTGATTCTGTGTAAATTTCTGCTGGCGTTTACTCGCCTGCTGCGCGGCGATGCGGACATCGCCATTCACTGGCCCATCGATGAGATCGGCACGCTGGCGTACCACAACGTCGAAAAACTGTTCGACGCCTGCGACAGCAACCGTATTCATATCGTCGGCGCCTTCCCCAATCCAGAATCCGATGTGCTGCTGCTGTTCGCCAACCGCTACCTGATCGACCGTGATCAAACCAACCCCAACAAGCGGGTGTTAAAACGCATCGAACCACGGCTAAGCCGCCTGGCCGAACGGCTCCAGGAACGTCAGCAGGAGGTGACAGCATGATCGAACATGGCCCACTGCTTGAGCGCTTGCTGGCCGGTGAGTTTGTCTGCCCGATCAGCGATGAGAGCGGCTATCGCCATCTCACCAATGAAGAGACCCGCGAGGAGATCGACACCTACCTGCGGCCGCTCAATCGCCGCCTGGCCAGCAACGAAGAGGGCAGCGTCTACTTCCTCGCCTGGCGCCAGCTCAATGACAACGCCCGAGATCAGCTGTCGCGTCAGCTTAATGACACGCTCAATAGCCTGCTGCCGCTGCTGGAGTGGCTGCAGCTGGTTCAAGAAGCGTTAGGCCGCGATACCCTGGCCGCCCCCGGCGATGTGCTTAAACCAGCGGAATTCAGCGCCAAGTGTGAAGACAACCAAAGCCTGCGTGAACGCCTGGAGCGCCTGGCCACCGACAGCTTTTTTGGCTCGCAAAGTGACCAGCTCGATGCCCAGGTGAAACAAGTCTTCAAGCGCTTGAAAGAGCACGGCTACCTGCTCCAGCCCCATTCAGAGCGGCAGGTGTTTGTGGTCACCGGCAAGATCGACTACCTGGTGGATCTGGTGCGCTTTATCCGCGATGAAGAGAACCTGCCCATCGAAGCAGGTAGCGAGGAGGGCTCCGGCGCCCAGGAGGCGCTGTTGTGAGTACGAGCGTGAACAGCCGTGGGAATGAGCTTGAAAGCCGCCTGCTGAAAACCGGCAGCGAACGGCTGGCACTGCTCGGCAAGCATTCCGAGGCGCTGATGCAGGCCTACACCCGCGATGAAGTGCCGCTGGAATCACTCAGCGACAGCGCGCTGCGTAAGCTGTTGGCAGCGCGCGTTCTATGGCGGCCGGATGAGCAGAGCGGCGTGAAGTTGGCGCCCAAGGTGCGCGAACTGATCGCCGAGATGCTCGCCGACGAGACCCGCCGCCATGTGAATGCCGACGTGGCGGAAACCCTGGAGCTGATTCGCTCATTGGTACACAGCTACCGGGAGGCGCGTAGCCGCGGCGAGCACTGGCGGCTGGAGCAGCAGTTGATGCGCCTGCGCCAGGAGGTCGACGACCTGAACGGACGCTTTGCCGATGCCATCGACAGCTTATGGCAGCGGCTAAATAGCGATTTCGGCTTTGTCAGCCAGCTCAACGACAAGATCCGCGAAAACGACCGCGCCCAGAAACAGATCGCGAGGCTTTTGGATGGCCTGGCGTTGATCGATTTCGACGAATTAATTGAACTGGTAGGCAGTGACGGCAGCCTGCGCAAACTGTTGATCAGCCAGCTTCAACAGCAGTTAAGCCAGCACTACACCGGTTTGCGCGAAGTGCAGCGGCGCTTGATCGAGCTGATGGCGCGCTTTCGCAAGCAGCAGGCGCGTAGCCGCCTGATCAGCGGCATGGCCGCCTTCATGCGCGAACATCCAGGCTTTGTGCCGGGCAACTATGCAAGGCGCAGCGATGTACCCAACTTGGTTAATCAGGCCGCACCGCTAAGCGCGGCTGCTGCCCCAGCGATTGATCGTAACCTGGATAGCCGACTGCTCGCCGAGCTGCTGCACCAGCTACCCCAACCGCGCCACACCACCCAAACCGTAGAAGCCGCCGCCCCTGCACAAGCACAAGAAAGTAGCCTCGCCGCCGCCCGCCAGCAGGCGCTCAAGCAGGATGTGGAACACTTCTATTTGAGCGTGATCGACCAGCCCCTGGCGGAGCCGGTCAGCGCCCTTGCGTACCTGCACGAAAGCCCGCTGGAATGGCCGGATGAAATCTGGCTGTTCCAAGTGATTTCCGAATACCAGGGCCTACCGCGCAGCGACCAGCGCGCGTTTCGGCTCAAACAGCAGGAGAGCCAGGCCAGCCAATTCAACAACCTACGCCTGATCCACGATGTAGAACTGCAGCTGGCCGTATGAACCTACCCAGCCGCGCCCGCAATGGGCTGAACGGTGTGGCCCGCGAACTTCTCCGCCAGCCCACGGTGGAGAAGCCCCGCCGCCAGTGGGTAGACGACGTAGTGGCTTGGTGCCACCAGCACGACATTGACCTGGCCTCGCGCATCAACAGTAAAGCACTGCGTTTTGACGCCGCCTTACTGGCGCAGATTAATGACGTGTTAGATAGCGCCCGAATAGCGCCACTGGGCCGCTCACTCAGCGGACTGACCAGCAGCGCCCAAGCGAAAGAGGGCGTAGAAGAAGACAAGGCCACCCGCGAAAGCCCCCGTGCGCGAAGGGTACTCGTCAGTTTTCCGCCCCAGCCAATAGCAGGGCTTGCCAACGAGCAGCGCACTATTCGTGATGTGGATGTACTAGGGCTAAAACTGAGCGCGTTCAGCGCTCTAATCCAGGTTGAAAACCTGGACAGCTTCTATGAGTTCTCGCCGGATATTCCTGTACTAAAGAGCTACATTAACCCGCTGGTCGTCTACCGCGGTGATAGCCACTACGGTGGAGGCTTTGCCTTACTGGCAGAGGCTTGGCACAAAACCCGACGACCACATATCTACGCCGGTGATTTCGATGTAAAAGGCGTCACGCTAGCGCTCGACAGCAACGCCACCCACTTGCTCCTGCCTACCATCGAATGGCTCACCCAAAACGCCACGACTCTGCATGTGCCTGCTGAACAGTTCCCCTACCAACGGCGGCTTCGCAAGCACCTTGCCGCGCTGCCAACAGCCCATCCTTTGCGTGACTACCTAACTTTGTTGTTGGAAAAGCAGCGGGGGCTTAAGCAGCAGTGGTTTGGTGGGGAGATCGTATCTACTGTGCTTGCGTGAGGATAGATATAGCAAAGTTTTCGGGAGACGAAATTGAAGCGTATCTCCGAATTTACTTTTGCTAAAAAGATAGCTAATGGAGTAAAGTCAATCAGATGGGGGTATAACCTTAATGAATGATCGGCTACATTTCTTCAGGAAGTGTGGTTAACCTAAGAGCTAATGTATAGTTAATAAGTGCTCTTCGATATTAGGAAAAAGAATGCATTTAACACCTTCTGACCCAGATATTGCCACTTTGTATAGAAAAATAAAGCAAAAAAGGCTTGATTTGCAACCAAACTTTCAACGTGGTGAAGTTTGGGGGAGACCTAAAAAACAACGCTTAATTGATAGTATTTTGCGTGGTTGGCATATTCCACCTATCCATGTAATAAAAGTTCCAAATAGTGAAAAGCAAGAAGTGTTAGATGGTCAGCAACGATTAGCTGCTATACGCGACTTTTTAGAGGGTGAGTTTTCCATCAATGGTAATTTAGATCCAGTTGAACCATATATTATGGAGTTGGATGGACTATCATGGGCTGATCTTCCAAAAAATATCTCGGGAAAAATTGAAGATTTTACAATTAGACTGTTAACAATATCTGACTATAAGCCCGGCGAGCCTGGTGAGTTGTTTTATCGTTTAAATCAACCGACAAATTTAACGTCAGCTGAACAAAGAAATGCATATTTTGGTGAAGCTCGACAGCAGGTAAAAGACTTGTCGGAAGTTATGATAGAGTTAGGTTACAGCCGTGAGACATTGGGCTTTTCTAATTCGAGGATGGCTTATGATGATGTAATATCAAAATTTTTACTTACTCTCGAACTTGGCACACTAAAAAGAAAAATAACTGCTAATACTGTTACGTCTCGATATAGAGATAGTGATGGATTCTCCAGTAATTATATTGTTGAGGCCGAAGACGTTCTTTTAACGTTTTACAATTGTTTGATTTATACTGATAGGTCAGTTAAGTTGAATAAGGCCTCTACGTTAAGCTGGCTAATATTCATTTGCTCATATCGTAGGTTGTTTAATTCTGAAGAAGCGCTTAAAGAATTTTTCTTGACCTTTGAAGTTATAAGAAAAGAAATTAATAGTTCAGTTGATATAAGTTATTTGCCTAAAGGGATAAATAAAGGGTTGGTAAATAAAGTCATAGCTATATATCAGGATAGGAGTGGTTCGCGAGTAGCAGATACTTCTTCAGTAGTTTTAAGAGATATGTGTTTATGGCTGTTGTTTGTATCTTATTTTCCGGAAGTAAAAGATCAAAATTCTAAAACATTGGCTGTGTATGACTCTATGCATTATTTGGCGACAATTGCTCCTTCATCTATAACCGAGAAAAGCCTTGAGGAGATTGCGGATAGTCTTTCGTGGGGTCAGAAATTATGATTAATTTACGCCAAGCTAAGATGAATGATCATTGGCGAACTGCTTTTAAGAGAGACTACTCTTTAGTAGTTAAAGACATGGTGTTTAGCGAAGGTGAGATTTTTGGGAATGCCAGCTTAAAACTAAAGCCTGGCGTAAATGCTATTGTTGGAAAAAATGGAGTTGGTAAAAGTAGTTTTATACGAGCTATTTATAATTCGTTAATGTGTGATTCAAGCAATAGAAAGAAATTCTCAAATCTTTTAGATAAAAGTAAAATTGAGCTCGATTTGACTATTTCAGGAGAAGATTTTTCACTAAATCTGGTTCCTTTCGAAGACAATGAAATTGAACAAGATATTTTATGTTTACTGTTTGATCCTTGCTCGCTTATTCCAGAGATCCAGAATCTATTCAATCAACAAGATAATTTTAATGAGCTATTAGAAGCTTTAAGTTCTGTTCCATTATCTGAAGATGAGCTAAAGCTTGCAAGTTTTATAACCAATACAGAATACTCATCTATTGAAATTATAAATATTGAAGATGAATACGACTCTTTTCCAATGCTTCCTTTTTTTACGGTCGACAGGGAGGGGGTTAAGTATGATAGTAGGAACATGGGGCTTGGCGAACTGTCACTATTATATTATTTTTGGATCATTGATTATATTAGGAAGTCAAAAAGCAACTGTTTGTTAATTATAGAAGAGCCAGAAAGCTTCCTTCCTCCTCTAATCCAAAACCGGTTGTGTGATGTGCTTGCAATGACATTAGCAACGGAAGGGACAGCATGTTTAATATCTACCCACTCAGAGCATATATTAAGAAAGATTCCACGATCTCATATACACATAATGTGTCGTATTTTACAACAGACAAAGTTTTTCAACGCGGCTTCACACTTTGAACGCATGGATGTTCTTGGGCTTATGGCTCCGAAAAAAGGACTTCTGTTTTACGAAGATCACGCAGCTTATTTGTTTGCTAAGTCGCTTATTAAAGTTTCACCTTTATTTGTTTTAGATAGTTTTCTTTATCATTGTTCAGGTTCAGAAGGTGATGTTTTATTAGACCTGAAACGTTATCCTAGCACGATGACAGACTTTTCATTCTTAGCAGTGTTTGATGGAGATTGTAGAGAAAGATTGGCAAAAGATCTGCAAGGATTTGAGAATTTCGTTTTTTTACCATCTTCTTTGTCACCTGAAGAACTTATAATTTCATATTTGAGAAGAGAAGAATTAACTCATTTGGCAAGTCATATAGGTAAATCAGTAGAGGATGTAGCAATGGCAAAGGAAATTTGTGCAGGCTTAGATCATCATGACTATTTTGTGGAAATGGCTAAATCGCTAGCTTTATCATACGATGACCTATTTACAAAATTATGTGATTTATGGATTGGTGATGAAGAAAATTTTGGAAGTGTTGCAAGATTTTTTGCTGAGCTGGATAGGAGTATAAAGTGAATTGATTTTAGTTTATAAGTCTTTCTTTTGTTGTGGTTTTTCTAAAAGAGTGACTGTTTTTATTCAGTCAGTCTTTTAGGTTGTTAAATGAAAAGTAACTATGCAAAGTCTTAGCAGGAGATATAAAATTGAGCTTTATTGCATTTAGCTGGCTTTTAATTGCAGGTCTTGGTGGGCTGTCGGTATTTGTTTATAATGTTTCAAGTCTTGCAGATGATGCAGTAAATTCAGAAAGTAAGAAAAAAATTAAAAATATAGTCAAAAATTACAAATCTACGCCTACCTTTCGCCACTCTTTTCTTACATTTACATTAGCTTCTGATGTATATTTTGGTGAAAAAATTATAAGCCTAAAGTCATTTTTGAGATCGCTTGCATTAAGCCTTGGCTGGATGGTTGTTATAACACTAGTATGCATTTTCATATTTCCAAAATATAGGTCGTGGTTCTCTGAAGAGGGAATTTATAATTTGATTTTGGAATATGGTTTATTGCTACTTTTGTCTGTAGTGATTTTAGATTTTATCTCAGTAAGTCTTACAAGGTTAATAGTGAAGAAATCCAAGCCAAATGGTATTATAAAGCTTTTTTTTGTTTTAGCTTTTGATTTGTCTTTTTCTATCTTGATTTTTTATATTGGCTTCTCGTTTGCAAAGTACTTCATTGTAAACCCTGTATGGATTGGCTTTGACACATCGTTGTTAGTTTGGGTTAATCTCGATCAGCTGCCGATATTGCTTAATACATTAAATGATTTAACATCTGATATGCTCCAAAGGCAATCTGATGGAACTATTTTGATAAAAGGAGGATGGGAGACTGAAGTTTTTTACGCATTTCCAGAAGGGATTGCCTTCTATTCTAGTTTGTTAACATCAATTTGGCTTTGGTTGCACACTATTTCTTATGTGTTGATGAAGATTAGTCTTTCATTTGATAGTGGCAAAGGGAAGCTGATGTCTTTTTTTGATATAGAAGGTAAACCGTTTAAGTCATTGGGTATTATTGTTTTGATTCTCTATGCTGTATTGGTTTTAATAATTATTGCCTTTGGTTTTGTTGTTGGTTGGTTTAGGGGTGTATGGTAGTAATCAGCAATGTTAGTTTTGTATAGCTTGAGGTCTGCCGATGAAATAGCTTTCATGCTTGCTACATTATTGGTTGTTTATTTTGGTAATAAATGTGCTAATGCCGATGCCGATAGATTTCTGCTGCATTGATATATTTCTAACACCTATCTCAAGGCAGTTTTTTTACACATAGCTAACTGGGAGACTACAGTCTTGCTTCCAAAGCAAGTACATAAGAGATCAAAATAAGCTATGAACTTACTCTTCCTCGGCACCTCCGCTGGTGTACCCACTAAAACAAGAAACGTCTCCGGCGTCGCTTTGCGCGAGAGCAAAGGCAAAGGCTGGTACCTGATCGATTGTGGTGAGGGCACCCAGCATCAGGTCTTGCACACGAAGCTGTCGTTTCATTCGCTGAAAGCCATCTTTATTACTCACGTTCACGGCGATCACTGCTATGGGCTGCCGGGCATACTGGCGAGTGCGGGAATGGGTGGACGGAAAACGACGCTTACCATTGTGGCGCCCACAGGCATCAAAGCGTGGTTTGAGGCCACCTGTGAGGCCACACAGCTATGTTTGCCCTTCGCCCTGGAATTTATCGACTCGGACGAGCTGCCCAGCGTCGAGTTTGAGAGCATCGCGGTTACCACTTTCAGGCTTTCACACCGGGCTTTGTCTTATGCTTATGGGTTTACGGAGACAAAGGTCGACGCTGCCTTGGACGTGGATAAGTTAGCGCAAAAGGGCATTCCGAGAGGGCCGTTGTGGGGGCAGTTGAAGCAAGGGTTTGATGTTGAGTTTGAGGGTGAGCGCTTAAGAAGCCATGACTACCTGATCTTCAAGCACAAGCCGAGAAAAGTCGTGATCGCTGGGGACAATGACCAGCCTGACTTGCTGTTTGAAGCGTGCGCGGGGGCACAGGTGCTGGTGCATGAAGCCACCTACACCGAAGAGATGGCCCAGAAGGCCGGTGATGTAGGGCATAGCTACGCCAAGCTTGTCGCCGCGTTTGCCGAATCGGTACAGCTGCCCAATCTGGTGCTGACGCACTTTAGTCCCCGTTACCAGCTCAACCCCCATGCGTCGCCGTCTATTGAGGACATCCGACAAGAAGCCCGGAGCGTCTATTCGGGGTCGCTTTATTTGGCGCGGGATTTTGGTGAATACACACTGGATAAAGCGGGCCACTTTTCTGAACTAGCATAGCAAGTTTCTCGACTCTTTTTGATGTGTACCATACTGATGCCGAGATCGTGAATTACGAAGATTACCACTGAGGTACCGACTATGCTGATGCACAATCCTCCCCACCCTGGAGAAGTATTACGCGAGCTTTGCTTGGAGCCCCTTGGTCTTACTATTACAGCCGCTGCGGAAGCGCTCGGCGTAAGTCGCAAAACGCTCAGTGCTGTGCTGAACGGCAAGGCCGGTATTAGCCCTGAAATGGCGGTGCGGCTTTCTATCGCGTTTGATACCTCTGCGGAAAGCTGGCTGAACCAGCAGTCCCAATACGAACTCTGGCATGCCGAGCAGCATCGCAAAGAGCTTAAAGTAAAGAGGCTGGTTGCCGCTTAAAGCAGCGGTGGTATAAGTACACCCTGGATAAATCGGGCCACTTTTCTGAAGTGGCGGGCGATTAACCGATTTCATCCCTCCGCTCCTTGAGTCCTTGCCGCGCAGATCAGTCGCGGCAATAACCTTCACCTGTTGCTACTATCAGGCAGTCTTCCTTTTCCAATAGCCACTTCATGCCGGTGGCTTCGCCGTCGCCCGCACGAAGCAGCTGTGGGCCGTCCCCTCGGTTGAAGCGGATGCCCTCGGCTGTGGCCTGCCCTTCGAAGGTGCCGATTTGATCGGCATCCAGGCCGTAGCGCATGTGAAGGCGATAATGCCCCGGGCCTGCAGGCTCGTCCTTGCTGATCTCCAGGAATAACCCTTCAACGCCAATCCATCGGCCGACCCATTGGTCGGTCATCTGGTGGTGGGGCTCGCTTTGCTCGGTTGATGTACCTGAGCCCGGCGCGCCTGATGCGGCGGTATTGCTGTTTTGAGCGCACCCGCTGATAAGTAATAGGGTGCTTAACGCTAACGCTGTTTTGATCATGGGTAGAGATACCTGCTGGGGGGTGAATGGCCGTCTAAATCCAATCCTCTACTCGAAGCCCTGGGACGCGACTAAACTCACCTAGATTATTGGTTACCAGAATCAGGCCTCTTGAACGAGCATGCCCGGCAATCATCTGATCATATGGGCCGATGGGTGTGCCCGCTTTGGCTAGCTCGCTACGTAGCTGGCCACTGTGATAGGCGGCGCTGGAGTCGTAATCGAGAACTTCCAGCCGCGCTGCAAATCCTTCTATCACACTCAAGTTTTTCTCGGGAGAAGCGGACTTCTCAGCACCATACACCAACTCCATGAGTGTCACGGTGCTGATGCAGAGCTGGTCGCTATGCTGATTAAAGGTCTCACGAACATGGGGAGGTTTATGTTTGATCGTGAAAATGCAGATATTGGTGTCAAGCATGTACTTAAGCATCAAAACGCCTCGCGTTCCTGTTCGTTTGGCTGCTCGCGTTCACTCATAAAGTCTGCAGTGACACTTTGACCATCAAACCAGCTGTCCCACGCTTCACCTACGGGGGTGATTAAGCGCGCGCGGCCCAAGGCAATAACATCAACACGTGTAATGTTCTCAGGCAGCGCTAGGGATTTCGGCATACGCACCGCCTGGCTACGGTTACTTTTAAACACTGCTGCTTTTTCCATGGCTGTCTCCTTATCAGTACTGCCGTTACTCACTACTATATACACGTAACATACTTTCTTTAGTTTGATTGAATTTTGGGATATGTCAATGGGATATACAAAATGCAAAAATTGAGAATCGACCTGGTGTCTGATGTCGCCTGCCCGTGGTGCGCGATCGGCTATCGTCGCTTGGAACAAGCGCTAGAAACGCTTGATGGCGAGATCGACGTTGAGCTCTTTTGGCAGCCCTTTGAACTGAACCCGGACATGCCGCCCGAGGGCGAGCCGATCCTGGAGCACTTGTGTCGCAAGTACGGTAAGGACGCGGCCAGCATGGAGCAGTCCCAGCGTGAGATCATGGCAGTGGCTGAAGAGCTTGGGCTGAATTTCCGTGGCGCCCAGGAGCGTCGAGCGAACAATACGTTCGATGCCCACCGCGTGCTTATGTGGGCCGCCACGCAAAACCTGGAGACGCCCCTGCAATTGGCCTTATTTGATGCCTACTTCGGTGAGGCGAAAAACCCTTCAGACCCGGAGGTTCTACGCGAGAAGGCCATTGAGGTCGGCCTTGATGGTGATGCTGCCGTGGCCATCGCCCGGTCTGATCAGTACGCAGACGAAGTGCGCGCGGCAGAGCAGCGATTCATGGACGCAGGGGTTAGCGCTGTGCCGGGATTCATCATCGACGGGCGCTACCTCATTCCTGGCGCCCAGCCTGCTGACGTGTTGGTCGATGCGCTTCGTCAGGTGGCCGAAGAAAACGCCAACCGCTAATATTTTAGAGGCTCTGACCTGTTAATGAGGATAGCGACTGTTGTCGCTGATTCTCCTGCTGAAAAAACCGAGAAATCGAACTGATTCGAACTCAATATGCCTGTAAACCAGGGGGGCTAAAAAGAGAGCATGGAGGCGATAATTTTGAACATTAAATCCCAGTAACGGCGAGATCAAGCGCACCCACAATCTGGCTCCTGAAGTGCGAAAGGGTACCGACGGGGGAGTTGAGATGTTTCACTGGTACTGATGAGGTCTGCGGCGTCAGTAACAACAGCTCTTGACCATTGAACGTTATTTCCGGCGTGAGGCCTTGCATGGCGTTGCCACCAAAAGCCGCTCGATTACCCAATGGGATCACGATGCGGGTTGCCAGATCCGTTAGTAGGCTACTTTGGATATCCACTAAGTAGGGGTAGTTCGCCCTGCTGGTCTTGCTGGGGTTAGGGTAAACGTCGAACTGAGCCATCAAAACTCCCGAAATTCGTCACCGAAGCAGCCATGCTGCTCGACAAATTCGTTGTAGCTTTTGATCGCAGCTAGATTTTCTTCAACCCACTGGGAAGCCTCGCATTTTGCCAACTCTTCTCTCAATGCTCGCTCTAGTGTGGCCGAGAGATTAATGTTCAAAGCGCGAGATTTTTGAAGTAAGTCGCTGTTAACTGACAAATTTGCGGCTTTTTTCGGTGCTGCGGTGTTATATAGCGCGGCCATTGCAGCCCCCTATGACTGTTATAAGCATAAAGATAGAATATGCGCATGGTAGTGCGCATTCAAGCGGTTAAAACTTTAAATATTGTCAGCTGTACGTGCGCTGGCTTTGAAGCCAAAGCCAGCGCTCTTCCTACTGCAAAAACGCCTTCAGCTTATCGTTGGCTTGGTCGATAGAAGCAACGCTATCCAAATGGCCGCGAAGACGAGGTCGTTTTCGCTATACAGCATTAGTATCGGTGCTTTGATAGGGTAAGTCTCACTTCAATACTCAGCTTTTATTCCAACCGTAAATTTTTATTGGTGCGCGATGCGCAACGCGTTACAATATTCTCATGATTAAATCATTCCGTCACAAAGGACTGAAACGGTTCTACGCTAGTGGCAGCACTGCTGGCATACAGGCAGATCACACTACGAAGTTGCGTATGCAACTTGCTGCCCTGGATACGGCTATTTCAGTGGAAGACATGGATATCCCCGGCTTTCGGTTGCATCCGTTGAAGGGGAAAGACAAAGAGCGATGGTCGATTTGGGTCAATGGAAATTGGCGCATGACGTTCGAATTCCGGGACGGCAACGCTTATATTCTTGATTATGAGGATTATCACTAATGACAATGCATAACCCACCGCATCCCGGCGAATTTATTCGGGAGGTTTACCTAGCGCCCTTTGGTATCAGTTCACGCCAGCTTGCTTCCAGTTTGGGTGTATCGCCCTCTACGCTTTCACGGTTGCTGAAAGGGGGAAGCGGCATTAGCCCTGAAATGTCTTTGCGCTTGTCGAAGGTTCTTGGTCGTTCCCCAGAGAGCTGGCTGGCAATGCAGGATACATATGACTTATGGATGGCTCGCAGCACCATTAATTTGGACGATCTGCACCCTTTGGATTTTGAAGCCGCCTAAATACCGCTGGCTCTCAAAGAAGCCAGCGCTCACTCTCTTACTGCAAAAATTCCTGCAACGTTTCACTCGCTTGATCAATAGAAACAACACCATCCAGGTGGCCGCGGTTACCTTCCAGGACTTCAAGCGTCACGTCGGTGCCGTCAGCCTCTATAAGCTCTGCGGTATGGCGAACGCTTTCAGGAGGGAAGACCAGATCTTTCTCGCTATACAGCATCAGTGTCGGTGCTTTGATGGCGGCAAGTCCTTCCTCTAGCGAGTCGCCGTGGCCGGCCATAAAGGTCTGGTTGGCGCGCACCAGGTAGAGCAGGTGGTTGGCATCGGACGTTTCAGCACGGGCGGCGGCGATGTCATCCAGCGTTTTTTCAATCGCGTAGCGGGCGTTGATATCCTGGGCGGGGTCGCGCTCGTCATCAGCCCAATCGCGATTAAACGTCTCGTTGGCCCACTGCCAGTGGTTGGCATTGAGCGTAACTAACTTCAGCGCTTCTTTTAGCCCGTCGGTGGGTGGCTCGCCATCGTAGTAGTTACCCTCGTTCCAGTTGGCATCCAGTCGAATGGGTGCTGCCCAGGCGCTTAGCGTGGCCAGCAGCCATGGGTCGGCAACGCCGCTGCCAATCACCGTGATCAAGCGTTCTACGCGATCAGGATAGACACTGGCCCACTCTATCGCTTGAAGAGCCCCCATTGAGGCTCCCATGACCGCATGCAGCGATTCAATTCCTTGGCTCTCCAGTAGTTCGCGCTGCACCTCGACAAAATCACGAATGGTCACCACAGGAAAGTCCATTCCCCAAGGCTTACCGGTATCGGGGTTGATGGAAGCGGGGCCGGTAGTGGCGACGTTGGGGTCATTGGCATTCAGGTTTACCAGCGTATCCGAGGAGATGATGTAGTACTCATCGGTATCCAGCGGTTTGCCGGGGCCAATGATGGCATCCCAGTAGCCGGTCGGTTCGCCATCCTGGTCATAGCGGCCTGCTGCATGGCTGGAGCCTGAGAAAAAATGGGTAATTAAAATAACGTTATCGCGAGCCTCGTTAAGCTCGCCATAGGCTTCCCAACCCACCGTCACGTTGGGGATTGTCTCGCCGCTCTGGGTAGTGAAGCTGTCCATTTCGAAGGTTTGTTTTTCGACGACGCCATCCCAAGCCCATAGGGGAGAGGCCAGAAGAAGACCTAGACCAGAACATAGCGTTGCCGTTAACAGCGTTTGTCGTGTAGATGCCATTGGGGTGCCTTAATCGAGGGTTATTGTGATTGTTTTCGACCACCTTCGTCGTCATCCTCTTAGCGTAGTAGACCCTGGCACCCTTTAAATAGATTTCAGTCGCTGACCCGCTGCATCATGATGCGTTTGCGTTGAAGAGATGTTCTGCCAAGCGGCGGCGGTGCATCGGTTGATAAGCGATTTTCGTTGGTAAGCAAAGGAATTCAGTATGACCGGACGCAACGTGATTGTCCTCGATGCACCGTCGAACCTTGGCTTGAGTCCCCCAGAGGATGGGGTTGTACCTGGCTGCTATAAGCTGCCTTGGGCACTTCGCGATCGTGGATTGCTGGAGGCAATAGACGCTGATGATGGCGGTAGTCTTGTGCCGCCGCGATACTGTTCTCAGTGGGCTCCTGGTGACGGAGACCGTAATGCTGAAAAAATTGCCAGCTACTCAGTTCAGTTGGCGGACCGCCTCCAACCCATTATAAAAATGCATCGCAAAATCCTGGTCTTGGGAGGTGATTGCAGCATCCTTCTCGGTACTATGCTGGCCTTGAAGCGCCGTGGTCGTTATGGACTGGTCTTTTTGGACGCGCACGGTGATTTTCGCCATCCCGAAAACTCGCCCGAAATAAGGGCGGCGGCGGGAGAAGACCTTGCCATAGTGACGGGCCATGGCGATGCGCGTCTGATTAATCTTGATGGAGTGGGCCCCTATGTACGTCATGAAGACGTACACGTTGTCGGTGTGCGCTCTAGCGACGAATATCTTGATGAGCTGGCAACCCGACAGATTAGTGTCACCACCAGTCACGACGTCGTGGAGCGTGGCGCAGAGGTAATTGATAGCGTGCTGGAGACAGCTACAGCGCACACCGATGGCTTTTGGATCCATCTCGATCTTGATGTAATTGACTCTTCGGAAATGCCGGCCGTCGATTGCCCGGAACCTGAGGGGCCGTCATTTGCAGTCATCACCGAAATTTTAAGGAAACTCCTCTCATCACCCAAATGCGTTGGCATGGAGGTCACTATCTATGATCCCGATCTTGATCCTACCGGAGCGTGCGCTGATCGGATTGTAGCCTGTCTCACTGCAGCCTTTTCGGTAGCTAAACATTGATCGCAGAGGACGCACTGATACGCGTCTCTGGGTTCAGTCGTTTAAGCTTGTCGCTGGGTAGTCAAAAGGAAAACTCGTGATCGTTACCTGTCATTGTGGGAATGTTGAAATCACTGTGGATGTCTTTCCCGAGGAAGTGGGGGAATGTAATTGCTCCATTTGTCGGCGGTATGCTGCTCTTTGGGCTTATTATTCTCCTACCCAAGTAGCACTGAAATACATAAAAGAGAAAACGGTTTTCTATATTTGGGGTGACAAGGAAGTAGAATTTCACCGCTGTAATCTATGTGGTTGTGTGACGCATTACATAACGACAGAGAAATGTGATGAAGCAATATTGGCTATCAATATGCGCATGGCCGATGTGGACATATTGGCTGAAATACCGGTAAGAAAAATAAAGGGTGCAGGGTATTAACGGGCATTTATTTTGACGGGCAAGTAGGTGCGGTGAGATAAAGGCGGAGCGCCTTAGCGCCCCGCCTTTTAGGGCTTATTCGCTCAGGCCAACTTTCGCCATAAACGCACGGGCGTGGGCATCCACCGCCTTGATGGCGTGGACGATCTGTTGGGGAGCTAGATCGTACGCCAGGTTATGGCTCGATTCGCCCTCTTTAAGCGCTGCTTCGGCTACGCGGTAGAGGTCTTCTTCGCTGGCCTGGTCGAGCTTGAGCCCCTTCAGGGTTACCGGCAGGCCCAGCGCCAGGTAAAGATCCAGATACTCTTCCAGCTCCACTTGGGGCGTTTGATCGAGCACAAGCTGCGCCATCGTGCCGAAGGCGACCTTTTCGCCGTGGGTCAGGCTGTGTATCTCGCCATGCAGGGCGGTAAAGCCGTTATGAATAGCGTGCGCGGCCGCCAGGCCACCGCTTTCAAAACCCAGCCCGCTCAGCAGGGTATTGGCTTCGACCACCGCTTCGAATGAAGGTGTGACGATCTGCGCTTCGTTGGCCTGATAGGCGAGCAGGGCGTGCTCGAATAGAATATCTTCGCACTTCTGGCCGATGGTTGCGCCAAGCAGCGTGGCTTTACCGCCCGCCATGTTGTTGGCGTTGGCACGAATGGCGGCGCGCGCCTCGACCCAGGTGGCCATCGCGTCGGCAATGCCGGAAGCCAGAAAGCGCGGCGGCGCCTTACAGATGATGCCGGTATCCACCAGCACCAGATCGGGGTTCTTGTTGTAGAAACGGTAGGTTTCGAACTCGCCATCGTCGCTGTAGATCACTGATAGGGCGCTGGTGGGCGCATCGGTGGAGGCGGTGGTCGGCAGCACGGCGCAGGCCGCGTCGAGCTTTTCAGCGACGCCTTTGGCGGTGTCGATCGTCTTGCCGCCCCCAAAGCCGATGACCACCTGTGCCTGCTGTTGCCGGCCTAATTCAACGAGTCGGTCAATCTCCTGGCTGGATGCCTCGCCGCTGAACACCGCACGTTCAAAACTGACGTTTTCGCCTTCCAGGCTGGCGCTGAGCTGCTTGCCCGCGATCTCCCAGACCACATCATCGGCGATCAGCAGCGCTGTCTTGCCAAGCGCGCCGACATAGTGCCCGGCCCGCTCGATGACGCCTTCCCCCTGCACGTAGCGGCCGGGGCTGATAAAGACTTTCTCATTGATGACTGACATGGCAAATATTCCCTAAAATAGAGTGGCTTGCCTGTCCATTCGTATCACAGAAAACGCTAATATGCTTGCTTGAATGCGAATTAGTAATGGTTATGTTGATCGCTGTCAGCTCTGGGCTGAAATAGGAAAAACGGAGAACGCCGCGAGAGGCTTTAGCGCTGGTGTTGAGAAACCAGCGCTAAAGCCTTATTTCAAAAGCTTACCCCACGTATTATGGGGCTTGCTGAATAGCTGTAGCTACAGCGTCTTGTATCGTAATTGTCCGAGCTGAGCTTTTTGGGGCTAGTAATTGGCGTGCGCTAACGTCAACGAATTGCCTTCTTCGCTAACCTTGAAGCGGCCCACCATGTCGGCCATGTCACCTGCCTGATCGTCCAGCGAGCGGCTCGCAGTAGCTACTTCCTCGACCAGCGCGGCGTTTTGCTGGGTTACTTCTTCCAACTGGGTCAACGCCTGGTTTATCTGTTCAATGCCGTGTGACTGTTCATTAGTGGCAGAGGATATTTCTGACACCAGCGCCGCGGTGTGCTGAGCCCGTTCTGCAATGGTTTTCAGCGTTTCGCTGGTGGAGGTTACCAGGCTTCCACCTTCCTTGATGCTGGCCACATTGTCGCTGATAAGCTTGCGAATCTGCTTGGCTTCTTCAGCACTGCGGCTGGCCAGATTACGCACTTCTTCAGCCACTACCGCGAATCCACGCCCTTGCTCACCGGCACGCGCCGCTTCGACGGAGGCGTTCAAGGCCAGAATATTGGTCTGAAAGGCAATGTTATCGATGGCTTCCACAATCGTCGTTACTTTCTCGTTGGCTTCTTCGATCTGCTCCATTGCCAAGCGGGCCTGTTCGGCAATGACGTTTGCCTCATTGGCTTGATTCGCCATGTCCTGTGTGGATTGACGTGCTTGCAGAGCGGTATCCGCACTCTGTTTTACGGTCGCCGTGATCTGCTCCATGCTGGACGCCGTTTCCACTAACGACGCGGATTGCTCTTCAGTACGCTGCGCGAGATCAGCATTGCCGTTCGCAATCTCTTTACTGGCTAGCTCAACGGATTGAGCGCCTTGTTTAATGCCAGCCACTAACTCTTCTGTTTTAATCGTCGATTCATTGAATGCCTGGTAAAGCTGGGAGAGTTCATCATTGCCTGGAACGGCTAAACGCTGCGTAAGATCGCCACCGCGTGTTTGCACATTCTTGAGCGCTACCTGTAAGGGGCGGGCAATACTACGGACAATCAGCACGGCAAGCACAATAGCTAACATTGCGGCTGCTAAAGAGAAAACCAGGTAGTAGATCAGTTCACTGACCGCTTTATCACGCAGGTTATTACTAGTCTCAAGCAGAATTTTGGCTGCACTCTGTCCCACCACTGCTAGCTGATCAATGAGCTCGGTCTGCTGGTCAAACCATAGTTGGTGGTTGATGTTAAAACCTCCCGCAACACCTTGCTCGATGGCGATACCTCGCATTGCTAACAGGTCTTGAGCAAGATCACTTGCCAACACCTGTGCTAATTCATTTTGAAGACCCTCGTTCGATAAACTATTAAAACTGTCGATGTAGACGCTAGAGCGGCCTGTTAAAGAGAGAAGATTGGAGTACATGTCGACAGACATGGCGTTAGTGCTAAAAGCGGTCGTTAACATGGCCCGCTCTATGCCTGCCAGCTCTTTAATACTTAACAGGTTGTAATAAGCATTGAGTTGTCTGATTACTTCGCCTTGTTCAACGCTAAAGGTCAATTGGCTAACAATGCTGATTAAAAAACTATTAACATTGGTGTAATAGGCATTAGATTGCTCACCTACTATCTCTTGGCGGTCAACGCGCTGGCGGTGGTTAGTTAACTCACGTAACAGGTTGTTGGCTTGGTTCACCTGAGCTTGTACTTCAGCATCACCCTCATTAAAAGTTAAGCTAGTTATATAGGTGTTGAACGCATTGAGTCGCTTGTCAGTTTCTTGGCGCTGGCCGGGTAGTTTCGAGCGGAAATCGTGTCCACTGCCGCCTAAAAATGCAGCTGTTATGCCTCGTTCGCGCTGAAGTTCATGAACCAGGTCGCCGGCATATTGGCTTAGCACGGTCATTTCCTGAAGATGGCTCATTTCAGAGACAAGCGCTTTTCGTTCCAAAATACCCGACACGGCTAACCATGTCATAGCCACTAATGGTAAGGCTAAAACCAGTACAAATTTTCGACCTAATGAAATACGGTGTAGAGCCTGCAGCATTATATTTTCTCACTTGAAAAGGGTGATTCGTGAAGCTTGCAGGGCGTGCCCTGACAACAGCATCGAGTTGAGTACTAAAGAACTCTTTTTGTTGTATCGACGCGCAGAGTTAATACTAAAGTGGTGATTGGTGTTGTCTTTCGTTAAGTTGATTTGGGTCAGTTTTATAGGAATTTCACTACTCACTAAGAGGTATAAAAACTGGTGAAGAGGGGTAACTAAATCAGGTTTTATTGTTTATATAAGTAGGCAGGGTTGATTCATGCTTGGCTGTCAAAACGAGCCAGCAATACCATCTAGACAGCAATGTTTACAACGGACGTGGTCGCGGCCATGAGAAAGCCAAGCACGATGGCTTGGCTTACGGCTTGGCTTTCTCGTTGCTAAAACACGCTGCTTGTATCCGCGGCTACCACACCTTGAACGGGTTAAGGCCATTGGCCTGCTGCATCATCATGCGCTTGGCAATCTGAAGCCAATGAGCTTCACGCTATAGGCATCACCACAAAGCACGCTACTCGTTTTCTTTCTGTCTCCTTTTCTTTCTAGCCTGTTTTCTTTCTAGCCCGGTGCGCTGCCGCTTTCATTCTGTTTCCGCAGGAAGCCATGCTGCACCAACGGCGCCGGTGAGATTTTGTTTGGTCGTGGAACAGTAGAACGCAGTCCGAAGCTTCGCATTCTTTTACGAGCTGCAAATCTTCCTCGGTAAGCAACTGGACGAACACCTGGGCGATAGGCTGCAACAGGCTTTCGCTTCCCATGTCGCGCTTAACGCTTTTTTTCTGAAACACCGATTCCCTTGACTGCCATTCGATTTTCTCTATTGGATAACCCCGTTCCAGCACGTGATTTACCACGGCGGAGTCTGCGGCACGCCCCTGCTGGGCCGAGATAAGCAGATCCCGCATGTTATCGCGTAATTGCCGAGCAAGCTGGGCTATCCCTACCGGCGGGCTTTCACCATATTCCGATAACACGCCCGCTTGCTGAAGCCACGTAACGACACTCCTGTCGTCAAACAGGCACTCTTGCTGCTCATCCCCTACGCCAAACTGCGTGTTGATGAAATCAAGCGCGAGGTTGCTCGCGATAAATGGAGGCGCAATGTCTGATGGCATATTTAGTAACCTTTAAATTTATATTTGACAGGTTGCTATTTTTATTAATAACCTTCAAAAGTGATTTTTAATGGTTACTTGAAGGGTTCGCCAATGACACGTAAAAATATATCGGCTGCTGCCGATGCCCCAATGTTGCAATAGGTCCGCTATCGCTTCGAGCAGGTGGGTGAGGTCAATGTCTTCTATCGCGAAGCTGGAAATACAGCGGCGCCAACGGTGCTGCTGCTGCATGGATTCGCTGCCTCCTCGTATATGTGGCGCGATGTTATCAAAGCACTTGCCAGCGAGTACCACGTCGTGGCACCGGATTTACCCGGCTTTGGCTTTACCGAGTCACCGGCAAGTGGGCAGTATGAATACACCTTTGCCAACCTAACGAAAACGATCGATCACTTTACGGAACAGTTGACGCTCGACCGCTATGCGCTGGGTGTTCACGACTATGGGGCGCCCGTTGGTTGGCGTTTGGCGCAGGCTCACCCGTCAAAAATCACCGCCATCATTTCGCAAAACGGCAATGCGTATGAGGAGGGGCTTTCAACAGGGTGGGAGCCTATTCGGACGTATTGGAACGATCCTTCAAAGGCGAATCGTGATGCCCTGAGCGACTTCCCGACGCCAGCGTCTATCAAATGGCAGTACGTGGAGGGGGTAAGCGACACAAGTGCGGTAGCACCGGATGCCTATACGTTGGAAGGGGGCCATATCACCCAGCCTGGGATGGCTGATATTCAGCTCGACTTATTGTTGGATTACGCTACCAATGTTGCCAAGTATCCCGAGTTTCAAGCCTACTTTCGGGAGCATCAGCCGCCGTTACTCGCCGTTTGGGGAAAGCATGATCCGTTCTTTCTTCCGTCAGGCGCTGAAGCCTGGAAGCGAGATATTCCGGAAGCGGACATTCGCTTTTATGACACAGGACATTTCGCCTTGGAAACCCATGGCGGTGTCATTATTCCGGTGATTCGTGAGTTCTTAAATAAACACCATAACTGCATTAAGGGGTAACTAGCGGCCATGAGAAAGCCAAGCACGATGGCTTGGCTTACGGCTTGGCTTTCTCGTTGCTAAAACACGCTGCTTGTATCCGCGGCTACCACACCTTGAACGGATTCAGGCCATTGGCCTGTTGCATCATCATGCGTTTGGCAAGTGGGAAGCGATCAGCCAGCTGCAGGCTTAAATCACCTAATCGACGCAAGGGTTTGGCGCCGGTAAACAGGTGATGGAAGCTGTCAGTGGCGGCAATCATCGCTTGATTGGCCGCGCGGCGCTGGCATTCAAAACGGAGTAGGTTGAGATAATCACCGGGATCGCGCCCCTGAATGATAATCTCGGCAAGAGTATCAGCATCGTGAAGGCCGATATTGAGCCCCTGGCCTGCCAGCGGGTGCACCACGTGGGCGGCATCGCCAATCAGCGCCAAGCGCTTGCCGATATAGCGCTTGGCATGCTGGCGTTTGATCGGGAAGCTGGCGCGTGAGACCACCCGGGTAATATTCCCCAAACGACGGGGATAGGCGCCCTCGATGGCGGTTTTAAGCGTTGAATTGTCCATCGCCTCGCGGGCGCGGGTGGCGTCTTCGTGGTCATACCACACCAGCGATGCGCGGTGACCGGGCAGCGGCAGCATGGCAATCGGACCGGTCGGGGTGAACACTTGCCAACTGATGTCCTGCTGGGGCAGCTCTGTTTCCACGTTAATGATCATGGCGCGCTGGTGGTAATCGTAGCTCTCCACTGAAATGTGGGCCAGCTCGCGCAGGGTTGAACGGGCGCCGTCCGCGCCGACGATCAAACGGGCACTCAAGGTATTACCGTTATCCAGCTCTAGCAGGCGGCCAGTGCTTGAGGTAAGCGTGTTTATCGGCGCGCAGTGGGTGTAACAGGTGACGCTGGGCAGGGTTTCCAAACGCTGCCAGAGGGCGTACTGCAAGGCACGGTTTTCGATAAAGATGCCGAAGTCCTGCATGTCGCTATCGGCGGCTGAGAACAGCGCGTGGCCGGTACCGTCCTGGTTGGCGACATCAATATGGCGAAAAGGACAACTGCGCTCTTCGGGGAGCGCAGTGCCGCTGGCCTTCACAAAAGCAAGCGAGCGAGCGTTTAGCGACGAGATACGTAAATCATAGTCGCCGCAGGGCTCGCTTGGCTTGCCACCTTTCTCTACCAGGGCAACCGGTATGCCCGCATGTCCCAGGCGCGCGGCCAGGGCGGCGCCCACCATGCCGCCACCGACAATAATAATGTCATGATCGTGCTGCATAAGAGACTCTCCTGGGTGCACAATAATCGTTGAAGGGCGCGTTGCATGGCCCGCTGTTGTCATACAGTATCGTTGAGTTTGAGTAATATTGCCTAGAGGTGAAGGATTGACGCAGGCCGTGGAAGTTGCAGAAAGCGTTGCCCAGGCGGGCGAGGAGTTGGCAGCGTTTATTGAACGCCACCCCAAGTTGTGGGTGATTACCGGGGCGGGCGTGAGTACCGATAGCGGTATCCCCGATTACCGCGATGTGGATGGTCAGTGGAAGCGGCCACCCCCGGTGCAGCACGGCGACTTTATGAGTTTTCATAGTGTTCGCCAACGCTACTGGGCGCGTGCGCTGATCGGGTTCAGCGCCATGCGTGAAGCTCAGGCCAGTGGCGCGCACCGTGCGTTAGCTGCTATGGAGTCGCAGGGTTATATCCAGCAGTTGGTGACCCAGAACGTTGACCGGTTGCATCAGCGCGCGGGCTCGCGCCGGGTAATCGACCTACATGGCCGTGCGGACATGGTGAAGTGCATGGTGTGTGACTATCAAATGATGCGCCACGCCATGCATGCCGAAATGGCGCTGATGAATCCTTCATTTGTCGGTTTGCAGGCGGGGCATGCGCCGGATGGCGATGCCGATCTGGAAACGGATTTCAGCACCTTTCGTATTTTCGACTGCCCGCGCTGCAGCGGCATTTTAAAACCCGACGTGGTGTTTTACGGCGACGTAGTCCCCGCCGAACGGCGGTTGGCGGCGCAGATAGCGCTGGCAGAGTCGGAGGCTGTCTTGGCCGTGGGTACCTCATTAATGGTGTTTTCCGGCTATCGCTTTTGCCGCGATGCCCACGCCATGGGGTTGCCGGTCGCCTCGCTATCCCTGGGAGTAACGAGGGCGGATGCATTGTTAACCCACCAGTGGCGGGCGCCGTTAACGCCCGTTTTAACCCATGCGGTGGCGCGTCTTGAGGGGCATTAGCGTGCTTTAGACACCCACGGATTATCTTTTAGCCAGAGCCGCCATGGCGCGTCGCGATGCTCGGGGAGGGCATAATCAATACCTACACGTGGGCCGGTAACAATCGGTTCGTGAGGTGTAGCTGCGCTAATCCACAGCTGGTGGCGCTGGGTTAAATCATGACCATACAGCGCTTTATCTATCATCAACGCACGCGTTAGCTTGCCAGGGCCGTTGCTCAGCTGTTTACCGGTTGCTTGGCGAATGGCGCGCATGGCGTCCTCGTTAGCGGTAGGCTCCACGGCGCGGATTAATACCGCACAGGGCGAATCCACTGGCTCCGTCACCACGTTCAGTAGCCAGTGCATCCCATAAACAAGATACACGTAGGCGTGGCCAGCAGGCCCAAACATCGCTTCTGTTCGCGGCGAGCGGCGGCGGTGAGCATGGCAGGCGGAGTCCTCTGCCCCACAATAAGCCTCGGTTTCCACAATCCTTGCGGCCATCTGCTCGCCGTTAATCTCTCGCACCAGCCAGCAGCCGAGTAAGTCGTTGGCGACCTCTATAGTGTCACGGTTATAAAAATCCCTTGGAAGTGGCGTCAGCTCGCTGTTGTTAACATTTGGTACGTTTGGGCACTGTTTTAACATCATTGCCTCGGCGTTTAGTTGACTAGAGTGCTAGGGTATTAGCTAATCACAGTCAATAGAAGCGGAGGCCACCGTGCTGTCATTTGAACATCGCTATGCCACGTTACCTGAACCTCTCTGGGTCGCCACCAGCGCAACGCCCGTGGCTCAGCCTGAACTGATCGCCTTTAATGCTCCACTTGCACATGAGCTGGGCGCTAAAGAGATTGCCGATCCCGCTACGCTTGCTCAGTGGTTTAGCGGTAATCAGCCCCTACCAAACGGCCAACCCGGCGCTTTAGGCTATGCTGGTCATCAGTTCGGCAACTTTGTGCCTCAGTTGGGTGATGGCCGGGCGCTGCTGCTGGGTGAAGTGATCGACCAGAACGGTATGCGCCGCGATGTGCAGCTAAAAGGCAGCGGTCGTACGCCGTTTTCTCGTGGAGGCGATGGTCGCTCTCCGCTGGGGCCGGTATTGCGTGAATACCTAGTCAGTGAGTTTATGGCCGCTATGGGGATTCCGACGACACGTGCCTTGGCCGCGGTGGCAAGTGGCGAGCGCGTGGTGCGCCAATTGCCTGAGCCTGGCGCCGTGTTCACCCGTGTCGCCAGTAGCCATATCCGTGTGGGTACGTTTCAATTTGCCGCTGCCCGCCGGGACGAGACGGTACTAAAAGCACTCGCGGATCATGTGATCGAGCGCCACTATCCAGAGGCCGCCAATGCAAAAGATCCCTATTTGGCACTGTTGGAAGCGGTGGTGGCACGCCAGGCGGTGCTGATTGCTCGCTGGATGAGCGTAGGCTTTATCCATGGCGTGATGAACACCGATAACTGCAGCATTGCGGGGGAAACCATCGACTATGGCCCGTGTGCATTTATGGAGCAGTTCGATCCGCAGAAGGTGTACAGCTCCATCGACCAAGGCCGCCGCTATGCGTTTGCCAATCAACCTGCGATTGCTCAGTGGAATCTGGCTCGCTTTGCTGAAACGCTATTGCCTCTTATGCGTGAAGAAGGCGACGCCTTGGTAGAGCAAGCCACCGACGCTATTCGCCACTTCGAGCCGCTGTTCAGTGCGGAGCAACGTCGGTTGCATGCCGATAAGTTAGGGCTTGAGGCACAAAGCGAGCAAGCAGAGTCACTTATGGAAGGGCTGGAAATCCAGATGCATCAGGGGCAGATGGATATGACCGCGACCTTCGATGCGCTCACTCAGTACGCCGCCTCGCCAAGTGATGAGCGCTACGAGGCATTGCTGGCGCTCACGACCCACCCCGATGAACTGGCAGCGTGGTTTAAGGCATGGGAAGTGGTGGCAGTCGCGAGTAAAGAGAACGAACGCTTTGCCGCCATGCGCCGCGCCAATCCCGTCGTTATTCCTCGTAATCACCGCGTTCAGGAAGTCATTGATGCTGCTTACAGCGGCGATTTTGCTCCTTTTCATACCTTGTTGGGGGTGGTTACCCAGCCCTTCGATGAATCCGTTGAAGCGCGCCGCTTGGCTGCGCCTGCCACACAAAGCGAACAGGTACTGAGAACATTCTGCGGCACCTGATGCTGTGATAAACTGTGGTTTTTTACAGGTAGAAGGGTAGCCGGTGCGCAAGATTATTCACTGCGACTGTGACTGCTTTTATGCAGCGGTGGAAATGCGCGATAACCCCGCGCTCAAGGATATTCCCATTGCCATTGGCGGGAGTGTCGAGCAGCGCGGGGTGGTGGCTACCTGTAACTATCCCGCCCGCGAGTTCGGCATTCACTCCGCCATGTCGATGGCGCAGGCGCTCAAGCGTTGCCCGCATCTCACCGTGATCCGTGGCGAGATGGCCAAATACAAAACGGTCGCCCGCCAGGTCTTTGCGATTTATCGCGACATCACCGAGCTTATTGAGCCGCTCTCCTTGGATGAGGCTTTTTTGGACGTCTCTGACGTGACGCAGCATCACGGTAGCGCGACGCTAATGGCCGAAGCGATCCGCGAACGGGTCAGTCGTGAAGTGGGCATTACCGTCTCGGCGGGCGTGGCGCCTAATAAGTTTCTGGCCAAAATTGCCAGCGACTGGAACAAGCCCGATGGGCTGTGTGTCATCACGCCGGATAAGGTCGATAGCTTCGTACAACAGTTGCCGGTCAAGAAAATACACGGGGTTGGCCCGCGAACGGCCGAGAAATTATCGGTGTTGGATATTCATACCTGCGCCGATTTACGTACCCGCTCGCTGACGGAACTGGTCGAGCACTTCGGCCGCTTTGGTCGTCGTCTACACGAGCTAAGCTGGGGGCGAGACGAGCGCCCGGTGAAAACCCACCGCGAGCGTAAATCGGTCAGCACCGAGCAGACCTACGCCAAGGACTTGCCTACTCTTGATGCCTGTCGCCAAGAGCTACCCGCGCTGATTGACGATTTAGAACGGCGCTATGCACGCTTAGACCCGCCCCTGGCGGTTCGCGGGCTGATCGTAAAAGTAAAATTCAGCGACTTTACCCAAACTACCGTTGAACACGCCGACCCGGCGCCCAACCTTGCCCAGTTTGAAACATTACTCAAGGTAGGGTGGGCAAGAGGCGAACGGCCCGTGCGCCTGCTGGGGGTAGGGTACCGGCTGGCTGAAAACAGCCAGGAACAACAGCTATCGTTGTTTTAATTAGCCTGTTAATCCTTTTGAGCATTGACGCTTTTTCTGGCGCACGCTAAAACAGACGTATGATAGGTAGCGTGATTGTCGATTCTGACCGTTGCCACTTCGCTATTTTCTCACCGTCATTCTTTTCACTGAGCACTGCCATGTCTGTCGATACCCCTTCACGTCCGCGCCTAGTGTTTGCTCATGCCAACGGTTTTCCTGGGCTAAGTTATCGCAGTTTGCTAAAGCCACTAGCGGAAAGCTTTGACCTTCATCCGCTGGATCGCCTGGGCCACCATCCGGATTACCCCGTTAACCATAACTGGGGCAACCTGGTGGATGAACTGCTGAGCTACCTGCCCGAGAGTGATGCGCCCCTGTTGGGCGTGGGGCATTCGCTTGGGGGGACCTTGATGGCCATGGCCGCGGATAAGCAGCCCGAGCGTTTTAGTGGTGTGATAATGCTCGATCCGCCCTTGATGCTGGGCACCGATGCCTGGGCCATGAAAGCTGCCAAGCGGTTTGGTTTTGTGGACCGAATAACGCCTGCGGGTAAAACCCTGGGGCGGCGAAGCGTGTGGCCGAGCCGCGAGGTAATGGCTCATTACTTGAGCCGCCGAGGCTTGTTTCGTCACTTTACCCCAGAAGCGCTTAACGACTACATTGAAGGTGGGACACGGCTATTAGACGACGGCAGTGCAGAGTTGACCTTTGACCCGCGTGTCGAGGTGGAAATTTTCCGCCATCTACCGGATCACCTTTCCCGCTTGCCAAGTCGGTTGGGTGTGCCGTTAGCGTTGGTGGCGGGCAAAGAGTCGCATTTGCTGACCGCTCCACGCATAAGGCGCTTAAAGCGAAAAGGGTTAATGGTGAGCGAGGTTCCCGGTACGCATATGTTCCCGATGGAGCACCCGGATGAAACACGTGCCGCCATTATGGCTGCCTGGCATCGTTTTAGTCATGCTAGACAGCCTTCTCACACAGCGTAAGGAGGCGTTATGTATCTTTCCGTACAGCTCAGTTATTACCCACTGGCCGATGACTTCAAGCCGGTGGTCAAAGAGGTGGTGAAACGCCTGGAAGCAACGGGCCTGGAAGTTCACCCCAACCGAATGAGTACGCAATTGTTTGGCGAGTTCGATGAGGTCATGGCAGCGTTAAGCGATGTGATGAAGTGGTCGTTCGAGACCCATGGCAAAGCGGTATTCACGGTGAATTTCCTGAAAGGTGACCGACGCCCGCGCGATTAAATAAACCATAAAAAACGCCGCTGCTCGAAAGGGCAGCGGCGTTTGGTCTTAATCGCTTATGCGACGCTATTCATGGTCGACCTAGTCATGCTCAGGTCAGTGACTCCAGGCAGGATTCGATAATATCCAAGCCTTCATTGAGTACATCGTCTTGGATGGTTACGGGCATCAAGAAGCGAATCGTGTTGCCGTACATGCCGCAGGAGAGCAGGATCAAGCCCTCTTCGCGGGCTTTCTTGCACAGCGCAGCGGCTAGTTCTGGGTTGGGCGTGTGATCAGCTTTGTTTGAGACCAGCTCAAACGCGGCCATAGCGCCCATGTTGCGCACGTGATCAATGCAGTCAAACTTGTCTGCCCACTCATTGAAGCGTTTTGCCAGTTTGTCGCCCAGCGCTTGGCTTTTCTGCAGGATGTTCTCTTCTTCGAAGACTTCCATGACCGCCAGCGCTGCCGCACAGGCGGTTGGGCTGCCGGTATAGGTGCCGCCCAGGGAGTTGGGGCCGGAGGCGTCCATTACCTTGTCGGTACCTACGATGGCGGAAATCGGCATGCCGTCCGCCATGCTCTTGGCCATGGTCATGATGTCTGGCTCTACGCCACTGTGCTCGATGGCAAACATCTTGCCGGTACGGCCAAAGCCTGACTGCACTTCATCGATGATCATCAAGATGCCGTGCTCATCGCAGATTTCACGTACCTTGGTCAGAAAGCTGGTAGACGCTGGGTAGAAGCCGCCTTCACCAAGCACCGGCTCAAGCACAATGGCCGCGGTATCTTTGGGGTTGGCATCGGTTTTCAGCGCCATTTTCAAACCACGAATGGCTTCATCTTCGCTGACACCATGGTAAGGCACCGGGTAGGGCGAGCGAAAAACGGTGCCGGGCATGGGGCCGAAGTCGCTTTGGTAAGGCGCTACCTTACCGTTCATCGCCATGGTGAAAAAGGTACGGCCGTGGTAGCCGCCATCAAAGCAAATAACATTTGAGCGACCGGTGGCGGCGCGGGCGATCTTGACGGCGTTCTCCAGTGCTTCGGCACCCGAGTTAGCCAACATTACTTTGGCATGACCACGAACCGGCACCAGTTGGCTGAGCTTTTCAGCCACTTTCACGTAGCCTTCATAAGGCATGACCGTTTGGCAGGTGTGCATCAGTTTATCAAGCTGGGCTTTAACCGCGGCGACCACTTTGGGGTGGCGATGGCCAACGTTGAGTACGCCAATGCCGCCCGCGAAGTCGATAAAGCGGTTGCCATCAGCGTCCCATATTTCTGCGTTCTCAGCACGGTCGGCGAATGCTGTCGCGGGGCTGGCGGCACCAGCAGCGACGTATTTATGCTTCAGCTCATTCAGTTCGGCATTGCTGCTCATAGCTTACTTCCTATTGATGAGGGATGGTCTTTCAGCATAGTGCGCATTAACAGTGTTTACATGGATAACGGCCCAATAACAACACGATTACGCCCTGTCTGTTTAGCTTGATACATAGCGTTGTCGGCACACTCCAGTAGTCGTGTCCTTGAGGATTCAACGTAGCTTGCGATCCCTGCCGAGAGTGTCACGGTTAATTGATGGTCGGTAAAGGTGGTTTGCGCCAACATTTCGCGTATCCGCTCCATACCCTGGTAAGCCTCTTCCGCATTCACGCCAAGCATCATGATCAGAAACTCTTCTCCACCCATAC
This sequence comes from Vreelandella sulfidaeris, assembly GCF_042429665.1. GTDB lineage: Bacteria > Pseudomonadota > Gammaproteobacteria > Pseudomonadales > Halomonadaceae > Vreelandella. Next base: position 272,650 of record NZ_JBHMAC010000010.1, read on the forward strand.
GGGCATGCAGGTCAGTGTCGCGAAGAGCCTCGTTGACTAGGGTGGTTGTTTGCTGAAGAACGCTATCGCCTATAGCGTGACCATAGGTATCGTTGATTGATTTAAAGTTATCGAGGTCATAGATCACGATACTAAAGAGGCTGTCGTAACGCTCACAGCGTTTGATTTCTTCGTCAAGACGCCGCAAACCGGCGCGGCGATTGAGCAAGCCGGTTAGCTCATCGTGGTGGGCAATATGATCCAGGCGTTCGTTGGCTAGTTTGAGCCGTTCTTCAAGTCGCTTGCGTTGGGTGATATCAATAATAAACGTCACTTTGCGTGGCTCACCATCTTCGGCTTCGATACGAGCAGCCTCGGAAATGATGGTACACAACTCACCGTTTTTATTGATCACATCCCATTCTTGGCGTATTTCCTGACTTCTGCTGCCGCGCATGAAATCATCGTGTAAAGCCGACAAGTGGGCACGGTTTTCAAGCGGCACGACTAGCGTGAAGTGCTGGCCTAACAGCTCTTCCTCCTGGTAGCCGTAAAACTCGCAGTAAGCGGGATTCACCATCTCAAAATGGCCACTGGGGGTGGTGATACAAATCCCAATCGGCGCCGCCTTGATGACATTTTCGGTGTTTCGTTTCGAGCGGTTAAAAAGTTGATATAGCCGTTCAGGCTGAAGATCCTTCATGCATCGCTCCTAAACCACCATATGCTTCTCTCTTTAACTCGGCCAGCAGCTCACTAATATCTTCACCTAGCGAGTTAACTGCTGGTTTCGCAAAGTAAAAACCTTGCTGGCGGGAGATCCCGGCGCGAGCTAGCCACAGCGCTTCTGCGCGTGTCTCGACACCTTCGGCAATCAGGGTGGTTTCAAGTTCTTGAGCCAGCAATACAATGGCGTTTAGCAGCGCTTGGCGACGTGCGTCGTGATCACAGTTCATCACCAGCTGGCGGTCTATTTTTAGTTTGTCTGGGGTTAATTCAGTGAGTAAGTCTAAATTGGCATAACCGTTGCCAAAGTCGTCGAGCGCCGTTTTAAAGCCCATGGAACGGTAAGCATCAATAATGTTGCACAGATGCTGGCGATCCCGCACGCGCTCGGTTTCGGTAATTTCAAAAATGAGCCGATGCGTTGGCCAGCCAACACGTTCGGATACCGCCAGCGTTGCCTGAATGCAGGCTTCGGGCTCATAAACGGCGTTGGGTAGAAAATTAATCGACAGGTCGGTCTGCATATCCAGCGCGCTGGCCATTTCTATCGCCTTGACCCGGCAGGCTTGGTCAAAGCGGTAGAGCAAATCATCAGTGACTTTTGCGATAACGCTGTAGGCAGACTCTCCGTTCGGACCGCGCACCAGTGCTTCATAGGTGACAATACGCGCCAGGGATACATCCACAATGGGCTGAAAGGCCATCGTGAACTCAAAGGGCAGCGTGCCTTCACAGCGTTTGCAGTGGTCATTAACGCGTGCGCACTGGCTCATGGTTGCTCCTGTAGGAAGATGTGGCTCAGCGGTCACCACTCACGCATTAATGTTAGAGAGCATAATGCCTACAGGCGACACGAAAGTATTCAACGCTAGCGAGTGTAGGCCGTCATACAATATTTGTATAGGTTTTGAGTAAGTATTAAGGATTAAGGAATATAAAAAAAAGCGCCCGCAGGCGCTAAAAGGGAAGAGAGTTTAAAACTACTCAGCAGCGACTAAATAATTCCCGCCTCGCGCAGCGCCAGGCGCTGTTGGTGGGTAATGCCGATTGCTTCTAATACACTGTCGGTATGCTGGCCCAAGTGGGGCGGTGCCGTGTCGGCACTCATTTGGACACCGTTAAAACGAATGGGGTTGGCGACCAGGTCCACGTGGCCTGCCTGCGAATGAGGCAGGGTTTGTTTAAGGCCCCGGGCTTTAACGTGGGGATCGTTGAAAACGCGGTCCAGCGTATTGATCGGCCCGCAGGGCACGCCTACCGCTTCAAAAGCCATCAGCCACTCATCGCTGGTGCGTTGGGCCAGTGCCGCTTCCAACTGAGGAACCAGTAGCCCACGGTGATTGACTCGTGCGCCGTTCGTGGCAAAACGTGGGTCTTCTGCCAGCGTCGCAAGCGACAGCACCGTGCAAAAACGTTTGAACTGCTCATCATTGCCTACCGCCACAATGATATGTCCATCCTGGGTGGCAAACGCTTGGTAAGGCACGATGTTGGGGTGGGCATTCCCCAATCGCTGGGGCACGTTGCCCGAGGTTAGATAGTTGAGTGCCTGGTTGGCGAGCACGCCAACCTGCACATCCATCAGTGCCATATCGATATGGCAGCCTTCTCCGCTATCTCGGCGTTGATAAAGCGCCGCTAGCACCGCGTTAGCAGCGTATAGTCCGGTAAAAATGTCGGTAAATGCGACGCCACTTTTGACCGGACCGCCGCCAGGTTCATCATCGGGCTTGCCGGTCAGGCTCATGATGCCGCCCATGGCCTGGATCATGAAATCGTAACCGGCGCGATGCGAGTAGGGGCTTTCCTGACCAAAGCCGGTAATCGAGCAGTAGATCAATCGGGGATTCAGTGCCTTCAAGCTGGCGTAGTCCAGGCCGTAGCGCTTAAGCCCACCCACCTTGAAGTTTTCCAGCAGCACATCGGACTCAGCGACGAGTTGCTTGATTACCGCCTGCCCCTCGGGCTTGGCCATATCCACGGTGACCGAGCGCTTACCTCGGTTCGCGCAGAGGTAATAGGCCGACTCTTCAGTACCTGAAAGCCAAGGAGGGCCCCAGTGACGAGTATCGTCGCCGCTGCCTGGGCGTTCGATCTTGATGACCTCCGCCCCCATGTCGGCGAGCATTTGTCCGCACCAAGGGCCGGCCAGCACGCGCGAAATGTCGAGCACTTTAATGCCAGTCAGTGGTTTGGATGGCTCGTTCATAACTATGTTTCCTTGGCGTGTAGCGCTAAAAAGCGTAGTCAGCGGTCGCTTAAAAGAATGACTGAATACCCGTTTGTGCACGGCCAAGAATCAATGCGTGCACGTCATGGGTACCTTCATAGGTATTCACCGACTCCAGATTAACCATGTGGCGGATAACCCCGTACTCGTCGGAAACCCCGTTACCACCGTGCATGTCACGCGACTGACGGGCGATATCCAGGGCTTTGCCGCAGTTGTTACGCTTGATCAGCGAGACCATTTCCGGCGCCCAGTTGCCGCTGTCCATTAAACGGCCCACCTGCAACGCTGCCTGCAGGCCCAGCGTAATCTCAGTCTGCATATCGGCCAGTTTTTTCTGAATCAACTGGTTGGCAGCCAGCGGGCGGCCAAACTGTTTGCGGTCCAGAGTATATTGACGCGCCGCGTGCCAGCAGAATTCCGCGGTGCCCATGACACCCCAGGCGATGCCATAGCGCGCTTTGTTCAGACAGCCAAACGGGCCTTTCAAACCGCTGACATTAGGCAGCAGGTTCTCTTCTGGAACGAAGGCGTTATCCAGCACGATCTCACCGGTAATCGAAGCGCGTAGGGAAACTTTGCCTTCGATTTTAGGCGTCGTGAAGCCTTCGGTGCCGCGTTCAACAATAAAGCCTTTAATCTGGTTGTCGTGCGCAGAGGACTTCGCCCATACCACCGCGATATCGGCAATCGGGCTATTGGTGATCCACATTTTGGCGCCGGTCAGGCGATAGCCGCCGTCGACTTTTTCCGCGCGGGTATTCATGTTGCCCGGGTCAGAGCCATGGTCGGGCTCGGTCAAGCCAAAGCAACCGACCATTTCACCGCTGGCAAGCTTGGGCAGGTACTTGTGCTTTTGCTCTTCGGAGCCATAAGTCTCGATGGGGTACATCACCAACGAGGACTGAACGCTCATGGCAGAGCGGTAGCCAGAGTCGACGCGCTCTACCTCGCGGGCAATCAAACCGTAGGCGACGTGGTTAACGCCTGCACCGCCGTACTCAGGCGAAACGGTGGCGCCCAGTAGTCCAAGTTCGCCCATCTCCGTCATGATTTCACGGTCAAAGCGCTCTTCGCGGAAGGCGGTCAGCACGCGCGGCTGAAGGTTTTCCTGACAGTAGTCGTAGGCGGCATCACGGATCTGGCGCTCTTCATCGGTGAGCTGTTGTTCTAGTAGCAGCGGGTCATCCCAGTTGAAGTGGGTCATGGCAAGCACTCCTATTATTGCGTTGGCAGGCAGCACTGTGGGCTATGACTCACTAGGTTTAGCAAGTAGCAAGCGCAGTGCTCACTGCGATAAATGGTGACAGTGTTATTGGGTTCAATGTATCGCCGTTTATTTAAAATATCTACATTTTTATAAAACGAAGAATTTATCTGATGCCGCGTGCCGCTAGAACACGGGTAACAATCGGTACGGGTGTCATGAGGTGGTCACGCATTAATGTATCGGCCTGAGCGGTATCGCGGGCCAAAATAACCTCCACCAGGGCTGCATGCTCCTGGCGCTTGAGTTCCAATGCCTGGGACGACATCACGGTTTCCTGTAGCCATAAATGGCGGTAGCGCTCTACTTGGTCAAACAGCGTTGTGCGCATCTGTAGCAGGTGAGGGGAGTTACAGCCGCTGGCGATAGCGGTATGAAAGGCTTTGTGGCGCTCATCCCAGATATCGAGTAGATCATCTGGGGTGCTAACGTCGGTGACTTTCGCCAGGCGGTGAGCGGTGGCCAGCACGGTGGCTTCCCAGGCGTCGTCGCCGCGTTCAATGGCGAGACGCAAAATCAGCCCTTCAAGCTGCGCGCGAGCGTCATAAATATCGTTTAGCTCTGCCAGCGACATGGACGCTACGCGGTAACCGCGTTGACTGATGGCCACCACCAAACGATCAGCCACCAACTGCGAGAGTGCTTCTCGCAAGGGGCCCGTGCTGGCGCCGTAAGCCTCTTTCAGGCGGCTCATTAACAGCTTTTGTTCAGGCGCATAACGACCACGAATAATGTCATGTTTTAGCTGCTGGTAAGCGCTAATGGCGAGGTTTTGACGTGGTGCCTCCGGCGCCTTAAACGCTGACTCCTGAACGTCTAACTCCATAGCAGGTAGCTCCTGGGCGAATAATAAGCGGTATGTTATCGACGATTAGCGAATATCTTACCCATTTCGCAAAGGTTAAGATATTTCAGCGTTATGTAGATATTTTATGACGCTCACCATGGCCGGAGTGTTTGCCATCCCCTTATGGCTTCGCTCTTTGGCACAGGAGCTGTTTTTAATGGGCTGGATAAGACCGCGCTGTTTCGTTGACACCTTGTTAGCATCCAACGCGTAGGCCATGCTAACGTCTTCTTCTACCGTTTCTGATTACCTGTAGCGGGTCGTCAGCTGCGGGGCCTCTTCACTTCCTTGATCGTCAACCATACCTATAAGTCCAAGCAGGACGGAGGAAATGCACATGCGAACACTACGCTCTCTATACTCCACGGCAGCTGCCGCCTCTTTGCTCGCCGTTGCGCTCCCGGCAAGTGCTCAGCAGCTCTCTATCGCGACCGGCGGAACGGGTGGCGTTTACTACCCGATCGGTGGTGGTTTCGCCGAGATGATCAATAATCACATCGAAGGTGCCCAGGCGACCGCAGAAGTTACCGGTGCCTCGGTTGAAAACATGGGTCTGATCATGCGCGGCGATGCGGATCTGGCACTGGCCCTGGCCGATACCGTTCACCAGGCGTACACCGGCACAGACGATTTTGAAGGTCGTCAGATTGAAAATATCCGCGCTTTGGCGTCTGTCTACCCGAATGCGGTGCAGTTAGTTACTTTGGCGGAATCAGATATTGAATCTATTGCGGACCTGGCCGGTAAGCGGGTATCGGTTGGTGCGCCGGGTAGCGGTACTGAGCTGAATGCGCGTGCGCTGCTTGAGTCGAACGGCATCAGCTATAGCGATTTCACTCCTCAGCGTCTTAATTTCAATGAAACCGCCGATGCGATCCGTGATGGTGATATCGATGCTGGCTTCTGGAGTGTTGGTCCCCCCACCAGCTCTATTCTCAACCTGGCGGCAACGCGCGATATCCGCTTGATTAGTCTGACTGATGAAGAAGTGGCCAATGCTCAGGAAGAAGAAGCTGTCTTCGCTCCCTACGAGCTAGCCGCCGGTATGTATGATGGCATGGATGAGGCCGTGCAGACCATTGGTATTCCCAACGTCCTGGTGGTGAATGCCGACATGGACGAAGAGCTGGCGTACCAGCTAACGCAACTGCTGTTTGAAAACACCGATGAACTGATTGCCGTCCACCCGGCGGCTAACGACACCACGGTCAAGTTCACCATGGACTCTACCCCCGTGCCGTTACACCCCGGTGCGTTGCGCTACTTCGAAGAAGTTGGTGCGGATATCCCGGATCGCATGCGCCCGTAAGCGTTAAAGGTCATTGAAGGATATAGCCATGCAGTGGCAACAACGACTGGTGGCGCTACTGATAGCAGGTTGTCTGTTCGCCGAAGTGGGGGCTTCCCCTGCTTCGGCGTCAACGTTTATGCGTTTAGCCGTGGTGACCGAACAGGGCGATATACTGGTGGACGAGGCCGTGCCTGCTGGCGGTCGCTGGTGTATTCGATGGCAACATTCGGTCGAGCATTTCACGGTGTTGGATTGTTATCGTAACGTAGCAGGCGTCATGCAATTGGAGCGTAGCCATCAACCCGATTTTGCCGCAGGGCTTGGGCATATCTTTGGCCGCGGCGAGCAGGTGTCAGACGGCGAAGGCGGTTATTGGATTAACGCCATTAACGAGCCTGTAGCAAATAACCGCTATGTATTGAGGGTAGGGTCACAGGCTGTTAATCATCGTGTGGTATGGCCAGGCGGTGAGCATGCGACCGTGAGCCTAAGTGAGCACGCTGCCGGGCAACGCGTGACCATTGAGTTGATCAACCCTCACGCATCCCCGCGTGAATAAAAACGACATTAGTTAACGCTTCCGAGGACTTCATGAACGAATCCAAGCAACCGTCCAGCGTGATGCCGGGCGGTAATGCGATTCAACCCCGCATGGTGTTGTGGTCGATCACCATTGTGGCGGTGGGTCTTTCCCTGTTTCAGCTTTATTCTGCTGGCATTCAGCCGTTAGGGCTGTTTTATCAGCGTAGTATTCACCTGGCATTGATCATGATGCTGGCGTTTTTAATGTTTCCAGCCTTTGGCCCGACACGTAAGCGGGGCGTTGTAGGGTGGGGGCTTGACCTGCTGTTTCTAGCCGGGGCGGTATTAACCGGTGGCTACCTGGTGTTTAACCTGGATGAGATTTTTAGCCGCGCAGGTTTTTGGAACAGCACTGATATTCTGGTCGCCTGTATTGCCACGGTGACGGTTCTGGAAGCCAGTCGCCGAGCGGTGGGGTTTGGCATGACGGTGATTGGTCTGCTGGCGATTGTGTATGCCTTTGCCGGGCCGCGCGGCGAACTGCCCTGGCTGGGAGAGTGGATGCCCGGCATTCTCGAGCACCGGGGCTATACGTTTGACCGGGTAGCCGGCCAGCTGTATCTCGGCCAAGAAGGCATCTTTGGCCTGCCGCTAGGTGTGGCGGCAACCTATATCTTTATTTTCGTGTTGTTTGGCGCCTTTCTGGAGTGCACTGGGGCCGGTAAATTCTTTATCGATATGGCCTATGCCGCTACCGGGCGGCAGCGTGGCGGGCCGGCGAAAGCAGCGGTATTGGCATCGGCGGGCATGGGGTCTATTTCCGGTAGTGCGATTGCTAACGTGGTCACCACCGGTGCGTTTACGATTCCGCTGATGAAAAAGCTGGGTTACAAGGCCAAGCAGGCGGGCGGTATTGAGGCCGCGGCGTCTACCGGCGGACAAATCATGCCGCCGTTAATGGGTGCTGGGGCGTTCTTGATTGCGGAGTACACCAACACCCCGTATCTGGATATCGTCAAAGTCAGCATTCTGCCGGCAATCATGTATTTCGCCACGGTTTACCTGTTTGTCCATATCATTGCCCTTAAACAGGGGATGCAGGGGCTGCCTAAACACGAACTCCCCCAAATGCGCCAGGTGATGAAAGATGGCTGGCACTTCCTGCTGCCGCTGGCGGTGCTGGTATGGCTGCTGGCGATGAGTATGTCGCCCATGCGGGTAGGCTACTATGCCGTGGTCACTATCGTGGCGGTGGCGGTAATTCGCTATGTACTCTGGTTCTTCTTTGTGGCGCCACGCCAAGGTGAGCCGGTGACCGCAACGGCGGTCAAAAATGTGATACGCGCAGGCTTTGCCAAGCTGATCGAGGGGTTGGAGCTGGGCGCGCGCAATGCGGTCGCGGTCTCCATGGCCTGTGCTGTGGCCGGGATTATTGTCGGTATCGTGGGTCTCACCGGCCTGGGGCTGAAGTTCTCCTCCATGATGTTGGCGTTTTCTGGTGGCAATATTATATTGGCGCTGGTCATGGTGCTGTTAGCCAGTCTTGTGCTGGGTATGGGCTTGCCGGTAACCGCCAGCTATATCGTATTGATCGTGCTCGTCGGGCCTGCGCTTACTCAGGAATTTGGTATTCCACTGCTGGTCGCCCACCTGGTGGTGTTCTGGTACTCCCAGGACTCCAATGTGACCCCGCCCATTGCCTTGGCAGGCTTTGCCGGAGCGGCGATTGCGGGCAGCAAGCCAATGGAAACCAGCTTTCAGGCGTGGAAGTTTGCCAAGGGGCTCTACCTGATTCCGCTGTTTATGGTCTTCAATCCAGAGATCATCATGGGTGGCCCGGTGCCGCTGGTCATCTGGAACGCTCTGATTGCCATATTGGCGTTGGGGGCGTTTGCCGCGGCGTTGGAGGGCTATCTGTTTACGCGCATGGCGTGGCTGCCGCGCATCGCCATTACGGCGGCGATCATTGCGGTGTTCTATCCCAGCCTACTCAGCGAGATTGCCGGCGTGGTCGTTATGATTGCTGCCATTGGCGCGAATTGGTTGGCCAGCAAGCGTGAAGCCTCGGCCACCCCCATTAGCGGCTAGCGATTGACAGTAAAGTATAACTAATCAATAGCAAGCAGCAATAAAGGCCCGGAGAGCTAATCTCCGGGCCTTTTGTATTATTGCCACCTTGCACAAGCCCTGTTCTCAATGTCTGCTCTCAAGAACTGATCACAAGGACTGTTCCCAAAAGCTTGCCTCAAGAACTGTTCACAGCCATGCAGGAGGGCGGCGGTTGTCATGCCTAGGGTCTTTGTGTTTATATATATTGAAATATCTCTATATACAAAGGAGTTTGACATGACATCACCCGCACAGGTGTTGGCCGCGCCACTTTTTGAGCCCTTTACCGTGGGTCCCATGACACTAAAAAACCGCATTGCCATGGCCCCCATGACCCGCAATCAGTCACCTGCAGGCGTTCCAGGAGAGGACGTGGCGGCCTACTATAAAAGTCGCGCTGAAGGCGACGTGGGGCTAATCATTACCGAAGGTACCTATATTGATCACCCCGGTGCCAACGGCTACCCGGACGTGCCCGCCTTTCATGGCTCACAGGCGCTGGCAGGTTGGCAGCGCGTAGTGGAAGGCGTTCACACGGCCGGTGGCAAGATTGTTCCGCAGCTGTGGCATGTCGGTCGCGAACGTCGCCCAGGTGTTGAACCAGACAGCAGCGCCCCCGGCTTTGGGCCAATGGCTATTGTTGAAGAAGGGATTGAGGTCGTCCAGGCGATGAGCGAAGACGACATCCTGGAGGTGGCGGCCTCGTTTGCTCGTGCCGCGCTGGATGCGCAGCGTCTCGGCTTCGATGGTATCGAACTACACGGTGCCCATGGCTACCTCATCGATCAGTTCCTGTGGCCTGAAAGCAATCAGCGTACCGATGCCTATGGCGGCAGCGTGGAAAATCGTCTGCGTTTTCCGCGCTTGATCGTGCGGACCGTGCGCGAAGCTGTCGGCCCTGACTTTCCGATTATTTTCCGTTTCTCGCAGTGGAAACTCTCTGACTACGACGCCATCATTGCCGAAACACCCGAAGCGCTGGGTGAGATTCTCAAGCCTCTGGCCGATGACGGCGTGGATATCTTTCACGCCAGCACGCGGCGTATCTGGGAGCCGGGCTTTGCTGGTAGCAGCAAGACGATAGCGACCTGGACACGCGAACTGACCGGCAAGCCCGTCATCGCCGTCGGCAGTGTCGGGCTCGACACGACTTTCCGTACCGGGCACTTTACCCGCACCGAAGACCCCACCTCCAAAAGCCGTGTCAATGTAGAAGAGTTGGCCATGTGGCGTGCGCGTAATGACTTTGATCTGGTTGCCATTGGTCGTGCGTTACTCTCCGACCCGCAGTGGGCCAGCAAGGTACGCGATGGTCGCCTTGAAGAACTGTCTGATTTTGACCGCAGTGCGCTGGATAGCTTAGTACGTTGATCGACTGTCAGCAGGCTGCCTCGGCAGCCTGCTCGTGAAAGCGTATAATGATCTCGCCATCAACGAACGGCTGTGATCATGGATATCAATTCCGTTTTAAGCGCGCTGGCCAATCCGGTGCGTCTCGACATCTTGACCTGGCTGAAAGAGCCGGAACGCCACTTCCCGCCGCAGAAGGACACCGCGCCGCCGGGCGGTATCTGTGTCAGCCATATTCGCGAGAAAGCTGGCCTCTCCCAGCCGACCATCTCGCTTTACCTTTCTACGCTTTCCCGTGCGGGGTTGGTCTCCTCGACCCGCGTTGGTCAATGGACCTATTACCGCTTCGAACGCGAGGTGGCCGAGGCATTTTTGCAAGCCCTTGGTGAGCGGTTATAAACGTGGCGCCTTAAAACGACTGAACCCCACCTAGGTGGGGTTCAGTCGTTTCAGGCCCGGACTATATTGTCGGGCCTTGGTATTGCCGGGCCTTGGGGCGAGGTAAGTCGCTTATTTAAAAACAGACACTAGAAGACCGACGTTAGAAGATCGACTCGGCGGTAGCGGATCCCTGCGAGCCGCTGGCCTCTTCCAGCTCACGGCTGATACGGCGCTGCTGGAAGTCCGGCAAGTGGTCTCGGTGAAACAGTTCACTGATACCGCCCGATTGATTGTCCTGAAGGCGACGACCAGTGCCGGGGTCTACGAGCGCGGTGACAATGGTATCCGGGCGCTCGGGCAGGGCGCTGGGTGTCCCTTCAAGGGCATCGCCCATAAACTCCACCCAGATCGGCAGAGCAGCATTCGAACCATATTCGGCAATGGTTTCGTTACTGTCCTTGCCCACCCATACCGTGGTGACGAGGTCGCTGTTGAAGCCTGCAAACCAAGCGTCACGCTGGCTGTTAGTGGTGCCGGTTTTACCCACGATATCGTCACGGTTCAGGCTGAGCGCACCGCGCCCCGTGCCCGACGTGATGACGTCACGCAGCATATCGCGCAGAATATACACGGCGGCCGGATCAGCTACTCGCTTCGCAATGGGGTATTCGCGCCCATCAATTTCCACTGTTTCCTGATCTTCGGCACAGCTTGGGCAGGCCACTTGAGGGGTTGCTTCATCGATGATAACGGTATCGTTGTCGCTGGTTACCCGTTGAATGAACCAGGGAGATACCTGGAAACCACCATTGGCCAATACCGCGTAAGCGTTAGTCATCTCCATGGGCGTCAAACTCGCGCTGCCTAAAGCTAGCGACAGACCATGCGGTAAGCGGTCTGGCGAGAAGCCAAATCCTTCAAGATACGCAATCGTATGGTCTAACCCCATTGTCTGGAGCACGCGGATCGTCACCAGGTTACGCGACCGGGCAAGCGCTGGGCGTAAACGCATAGGACCTTGGAAGTCACGGCTGGAGTTGACGGGGCGCCATAGAGAGTTGCTGCCGTCGTCGAGCACCACCGGTGAGTCGTTAACGACGCTGGCCGCATTCATCTCGCCATCCTCAAGAGCCGCTAAGTAAATAAACGGCTTGAAGATAGAACCCGACTGGCGCTGTGCCTGTACCGCCCGGTTGAACTTGCTGGCATTAAAGTCCAAGCCACCCTGGAGCGCCAGGATAGCGCCTGTTCTAGGGTCTTGAGCCACCAGCGAACCTTCAACATTGGGGCGCTGTGATAGGCGTAATGAGCCATCGTCATTCTCAATGACACGGACCATATCGCCGCGTGTGGCAATGGCCTCCGCTGAGCTTGGTTCGGCACCGCGGCTACGTGGGCTCAGGTAAGGACGCGCCCAGTTCAAACCTTCCCAGGCGATGGTTTGAAGTTCACCGCCGCGGGTCAGTACCTGCATTTCCCGACCGCTGCTCTCGACGACAATGGCGGGCTTGAGCAGGCCGTAGTTAGGCGTGCGCTCAAGTACTTGAACCCAGTTGCTGACATCGCCTTCGATACCTTCCACTTCTGTCTGGCTGCGTTGTGCGGCCTGACGGGCGGTTTGACGAATTTCAGGTGACTCGGAAAGTTCCTCTTCCAGGCCCTGGGTGGTTGTTTGCTCCTGCGCTTCAACGAGGCTGGCGGCAATGTCGCTCTGTTCCGGCCCGCGCCAGCCGTGGCGCAGGTCGTAGTCGGTTAGCCCGTTGGCCAGTGCTTGACGGGCAAACGGCTGTAGCTCGCTATCAATGGTGGTATAGATGCGATAGCCACCGGTATAGGCCTCGTCGCCAAAACGCTCAACTGCATACTGGCGTGCCATTTCAGACACGTAGGCGGCATCAACTTCGGCTTGGATAAAGTGGCGGCGAGCAGTGACCGGGTTCTGAACCGCTGCTTGATACGTCGCGTCGTCGATATAATCCAGTTCGCGCATGCGAAAGAGAATCCAGTTACGACGAATCAGCGAGCGCTCTGAGTTGGCCAGCGGATTAAACGCGGAGGGTGCCTTGGGCAAGCCCGCTATCATGGCCGTTTCCGCCAGGCTAAGCTCGGCGAGCGGTTTGTCATAATAGGTTTCAGACGCAGCGGCAATGCCATAGGCACGGTTGCCCAGGAAGATCTTGTTCACGTAAAGCTCGAAGATTTCCTCTTTGTCGAGCACCTGTTCCATTTGCAGGGCGAGCAAGATTTCGCGGATTTTACGCGTAAACGTCTGGTCAAGCGTCAGCATGTAGTTACGCGCGACCTGCATGGTAATCGTCGAGCCGCCGGACTGAATGGAACCGCCGCTCTGTACCAGTTCGACCGCGGCCCTGGCTAAACCACGGGGATCGACACCGGCGTGGTCAAAGTAGCTGGCGTCCTCTGCCGCAATCAGCGCATTGACCATATCCTGGGGGATATCGTCAAAATCGACCGCTGTACGGCGCTCTTCACCAAATTCGCCGATCAATTTACCATCTTGGGTAAAAATGCGTAGCGGGGTGTGAAGGTCAAAATCTTGCAGTTGGCGTACATCGGGGAGCCCAGGGGCGAAGTAGATAGCGGCACCGACCACTGCCAGGGCGGTAGCCCCTACCAACGATACGATGAGGAAAAACAGCGTCACAATAAGGGTTCGAAGAAACGTCATGTAAAAAGAGCACCCTGGGGAGAATAAAAGATCGGCAGCTAAACGGCCGTATCATGTCATTGGCTGCCATTATAGGAAGCTGAGGCGGCGGCCACCAGTGTTGATATGCGGTAAGTTCGTTCGCGTGTGACTTAACTAAAAATCATGTAACCTCAGACCACGCGATAAGCCGGTGGAGCTGAACCTAACATGCGCTTTCTAAGACCTGGTAAAGGATTGATCGGCGTCGATATTACGTCGGCGACCGTGAAGCTGCTTGAATTAAAACAGTGCCACGATAATTACCAAGTAGAAAGCTATGCCGTGCGGCCATTACGCGAAGGTGCCGTGGTCGAGCGGCGTATCCGTGATATCGACGATGTGGCCAGCGTACTAAGTCGTGCAGTGGAACATGCTAAACCCTCTACCCGCAAAGCGGCGGTGGCCGTTCCCGCTAGTGCGGCTATCACTAAAACGCTGAGTTTTCCCATTGGGCTAAGCGAAGAAGAGATCGAAGAGCGTATTGTGGCCGAATCAGACCGTCATATTCCTTTTCCGTTCAATGAGGTCGCGTTTGATTTTCAATGTCTTGGACCTGCTGCGTTTGATAGTGAGCAGCAGCAGGTCGTGCTGGTCGCTTGTCGCCAGCAGGATGTCACGCAGCTAACGGAAACGCTGGAGCGTGCTGGCCTGGAGCCAGCCGCAGTGGACGTTGAAACCTTTGCGATGGAGCGTTCATTAGCCGAACTGCGACGCCAGCTAAACGTAGACAATGACCCCGCTGCCTGCGTGGGGTTGGTGGATATTGGCGCCAACATGAACGCTTTTCACGTGGTTCGGGGCGGCCACATTGTTTATACCCGTGACACCGTGTTTGGCGGACGTCAGCTTACCGATGCGATTCGCGACCGATACGCCTTGAGTATGGATGAGGCGGGGTTTGCCAAAAAGCGCGGCGGACTGCCGGACGATTACCATGAGCGTGTGCTCAATCCTTTTCTGGAAACCGTGGTGCAGCAGGTGGGGCGCTCGCTACAACTTTATTACACCGCCGGGCGTCAGCAAGAGGTACAGCATATTGTGCTCGCGGGTGGGTCGAGCGTGATACCAGGGCTAGCCGAGCGAATTGCAGACGATAGTGGTATGTCGGTCACCATTGCCAACCCTTTCCAGCGTATGCGGGTTAATAAACGCTTAAATCTTGAAGCGTTGACCAACGATGCTCCGGCCATGCTAACGGCGGGTGGCTTGGCGATGAGAGTTAGTCAATGAGAGTTAGCCAATGAGTATGACGATTAACCTGCTGCCCTGGCGGGAAGCCCAGCGCGAGCGTAGAACACGGGAATTCTATTTGGTGGTCGCCGCCATGCTGGCGTTGGGGGTGGTGCTTGGTCTGTTAGTTTCCCACCTTTATCAGCTCAAGTTAGCCGCTCAACAGCAGCGTAACGCCCTCATTAGTGAGCATATTGAGCGCTTGGAAAGCGATATTGATGGGGTATCTCGTTACGCCAGCGCCGCCGAGCGCTTGGTGGATCAGATTGCAGTGTTTCAAACGCTGGCGGCCGAACGAACCGATACCGTACAGCTATTCAACGACATAGCCGACAGTGTCGCCAACGGCGTTATATATCAACGCTTATCGAAAAGCGGTAATAACGTCAGCGTGACGGCGCTGGCGGGCAGTGAACGACAGGTTTCCGAGCAGTTGCGCCGCATAGCGGCCTTGCCTGGGCTGGGTGTGCCTTCGCTGTCAGCGGTGGAGGGCGCCCAAAACGGGACTGGCCGCGTGTTCCGTTTTGATGTGATGCAAACGGTAGAGGCGATTCCGCTGTCTGGGCAGGAGTCGGCGCCATGAAGATTAGCCGTGAGCAGTGGGCGATCGAGTGGCGGCGTTTGCGCGAAGTTGACTGGCAGGGGCTGGACGTTAAAGAGGCGGGTGGCTGGCCGTTTCTGCTGAAGGTGGCATGCTGCTGTCTGGCACTTATAGTCGCCTTGAGCGTGATGATCTGGTTTGTGGGGAGCGAGCACCGCGAGGCATTTAGGGAAGCTCAACGCCAAGAGATCAGACTGTTGGGTGAGTACCGCAGCAAAGTGTCGGAAGCCGCCTTCTTGCCTGAAATGCGCGAGAAGCTGGCGGCGTTGGAGGCTCAGGTAGCGCAGTTGCGTACCATGCTCCCCACCGATGCGGAAATCCCCTCGCTGCTTGATAGCATAAGCGATGCGGCCGTCGAGAACCGTTTGACCATCGAAACGATTCGCTTGCGCCCGACGCTTGCCCAGGCTGACTATATCGAACAACCGCTGGATATTCAGGTACGTGGCGACTATCACCAACTGGCGCGTTTTGTTGCCGATATCGCGTCCCTGTCGCGCATGGTGACCCAGCACGATTTTAGTTTAGAGCCCGTCGAAGGGCGTGGAGAAACGCTGCGTCTTTCACTATTAGCTCGCACCTATCGCTATGTCGAGGAGAGCGATTCCCTGCCTACTGAAGAGGCGGGTGCGCAATGAATAGCAGTCAAGCGACGCTACGGATGACACGGGCGCTCATCGTGATGACCTTTTTTGCGCTGCTGACGGGGTGTTCAGAGACCAACCTGGGGCAGTTGGAGCAAACACTGGCAGATATTCGCCAGTCGCCGGTCGGGCAGCCTCCCACTGTCGCTGTCGCGTTGCCCGAGCATCAGGATGTGCGCTATGTGCATAGCGATGGTCGTAGTCCTTTTTTGCCCCCGGAAGCCATCACTCAGGGCAGTGCCAACCGAAACGAAGGGGCTCTTGCGCCGGATAGACAGCGCACCCCAGAGCCGCTGGAAAGCTTTCCGCTTCAAGAGCTTCGATTGGTGGGTACGATGCGCATGGCGGGGCGCCAGGTAGCGATGATTGCGTCGCCTGATGGCAGCGTCACCAGCGTAAAACAAGGCAACTATATGGGCACCGATTATGGCCGTATTGCCGACATAGGCGCCCAAGAGGTTCTAGTGGTCGAGCGTGTCTTTACTCAGCGTGAAGGATGGCAAGAGCGAGAAGTAACGCTTGCGCTTAATGCGGAGCGCACGCCGGATGAATAGAATACGCAAAGCGGAAAAGCCACCTTGCATTGATTGTCGATGCAGGCGTGACAGAAAGCGCTTCGATACGTTTACCCGAAGCGTGCAATTAGTGCTGCGTATGCGTCGCGCGGTCTTATTATCAGTTAGCGGATATTAGCTTATGGCAGTGACAGCTTGGCGAAACACACTCTTGATGGCCATCGCCGCCCTCTATTTGCTGTTGCCAGCGTTGGCAGCGGCGGCGGTATTGACCGATATTGAGGTCGATTCCACCACCAATGGCGGCGTTCATCTTGATCTTCGCTTTACAGGAGGGGTACCTGAGCTGCGTAGCTACCGCTTGGAGTCGCCGCCAAGAGTCGCGTTGGATCTGGCAGCTACACAAAGTGGCCTTGCCAATCGACGGCTCACTGTTGGCAGCGGTGGCGTTGAACAAGTGACCGCGGTGGAAGGTAACGGCCGTACGCGTTTAGTGGTTAATCTCAGTGAACCTCGAGTATTTAGTTCCAGCGTTCAGGGTGACCGCCTCCGACTCACGTTTGCCGCGGAAGAGCCAAACCCTGCTTCAGCGCCTTCTCAAGCCAGCCCATCTTCAACCGGGCTCTCTTCAGAAGGGCTTGAAACGGCGGAAGGACCGCAGATTGAGAATATTGATTTTCGCCGGGGCGCCGACGGAGCCGGTCGGTTAGTGGTCACGTTTGACCGCGCCGGTGTCGAGGCAGATGTGCGTGAGGGTGGCCCTGACCAAGTGTTGGTGGAACTGCAGGATGTGGCGATTCCTGATTCGCTGAACCAAATCTACGATGTCACTGATTTTGCTACGCCGATAACGCGTATTACCCCTAGCTCCCGTCAGGGCGATACACGGTTGGCGATCGCGACTCAGGGGGCTTACGCGATGATCTCCTCGCAGCAAGGCCGCACGCTGACCGTGGAAGTGCAGCCCGCCAGCCAGGAAGCATCCCCTACCCAGGCGACAGGCGAGCGTTTTAGCGGAGAGCGCTTAAGCCTTAATTTCCAGGATATCGAAGTACGCTCGGTACTGGCGACGCTGGCTGAATTTACCGGATTGAACTTAGTCGCCAGTGACAGCGTGACCGGACGTGTGACGCTCAATTTAAACGATGTTCCCTGGGATCAGGCGTTAGCACTGATACTTCAAAGTCAAGGGTTGTCGAGTCGCGAGCAGGGCAATGTGATTGTGGTAGCGCCCGCCAGTGAGCTGGCGGATTTAGAGCGTCAGGAATTGGAAGCGCGTAACCAGCGCGAAACGCTATCGCCACTGGTCACGGAATTTATCGAGATCAAGTACGCACGGGCCGAGGATTTAGCCCAGCTGCTGCGTGGCGGCGACGGCTTTGGGCTGCTCACCGAGCGCGGCCGGGTAAGCGTCGATAACCGCACTAATACGCTGCTGGTGCAGGATACCGCCGAGCAAGTGAGCGACATCGTGCGAACCATCGATCGATTGGATGTTGCTGTTCGGCAAGTGCAAATAGAGGCTCGCATTGTCATTGCAAGAGACACCGCCTCACGCGAGCTTGGGGTTAACTGGGGCATGTCGAGTACGCGGGGCTTCCAGGAAGGAGCGGACGGTACCTTCAGTCGACGGGATATCAACCCTAACGGCATCAATCGAGCACAAGGCGGTTTAGCCGTAGATTTAGGCGCAGCCACTGGGCCGGGTACAGGCTTTAGCTTTGGTTATTTATCAGGCGATATCTTGCTGGATTTGGAACTTCGAGCGCTGGAAAGCGAAGGGAAAAGCCAGACCATTTCGCAACCGCGTATTATTACCGCCAACCAACGAACGGCACGTATCAGCCAGGGTGAAGAGCGCGCCTTCCAAAGTGTGGATGGCAACGACAACCCCGATACGGAGTTCAAAGAGGCGGTACTGTCGTTGGAAGTCACCCCACAGATTACCCCCGATAACCGGATTATCATGGATCTGGTGATCAAGAACGACAGTTTTCGTGAATCCGAGTTTGGCGGCGAGCCGCCGATAGACACCAATACCATTGAAACCCAGGTGCTGGTGGATAACGGCCAAACGGTGGTGCTAGGGGGGATTTTAACCACCGAAGAGCTGCGTCAAATCGCTAAAACACCGCTGTTGGGTGATATTCCTTTACTGGGTAGACTGTTTCGCTATACCGAAGAGAGCAATGAGAAGGTAGAGTTGCTAGTCTTTATTACTCCACGACTCCTAGACGATGGCTTAACGGTTCGCTGATGCAGGATTTACCCAATTTATTTCTCATTGGCCCCATGGGGGCTGGCAAAAGCACCATTGGCCGCCTGCTGGCGGCTGAGCTTTCGCGCCAATTTTATGATAGCGACCACGCCATACAGGACCGCTGTGGGGCAGACATCCCGTGGATTTTTGATGTCGAGGGCGAGCAGGGCTTTCGTCAGCGTGAAATTCACATGATTGATGAGTTAACCAAACTCTCATCGGTAGTGATGGCGACAGGCGGCGGCGCGGTGTTGCGCGAAGAAAATCGCCGCGCACTGCGTGAGCGCGGCACGGTGGTGTATTTGTTGACTACCGTCGACCAGCAGCTTAAGCGGACCGCTAAAGATCGTAATCGGCCACTGCTGCAGTGCGATAATCGCGAACAAGTGCTGAACGATATGTTTGCCAAGCGCGATCCGCTCTATCGGGCAACGTCTGATATTGCGGTGCGTACTGACCGGCGCAGCCCACGGGCGGTGGTGAATGAAATTTTACGTCGAGTGCGGCGGTTGGTGGACCCGCTTGAGTCCACCACTCCGCCACCTACGTCTAAACCGCATAACCAAAATGCTTAACCATAAGGCATCGTCATGACCTCGACAGCCAATGCGCAACATACTCTTCGTGTGGCGTTAGATGAGCGCAGCTATCCGATTCATATTGGAACCGGGTTGTTGGGAAACCCCGATATGCTGACGCCTTATTTGGCCGGGCAGCAGGTGATGGTCGTCACTAACGACACTGTCGCGCCACTGTATCTGGAAACACTGACTGCCCATCTGCCGGATCATTTGGATGTTCGCACGCTGGTATTGCCTGATGGTGAGCAGTACAAATCTATTGAGCAGGTCAGCCGCATTTGGGACGCGCTGCTGGAAGCCGGTTTCAACCGTCGCTGCACGTTAATTGCTTTGGGCGGCGGGGTCATTGGCGATATGGTCGGCTATGCCGCTGCCTCTTATCAGCGCGGCGTCGCGTTTATTCAGGTGCCTACCACGCTGCTTTCCCAAGTGGATTCATCGGTGGGAGGGAAGACCGGGGTTAACCACCCACTGGGTAAAAACATGATTGGCGCTTTCTGGCAGCCTCGCGCCGTGCTGGTGGATATTGAGTCGCTTAAGAGTCTGCCACGCCGTGAGCTCTCCGCCGGTCTGGCCGAGGTGATTAAGTACGGGCTGATTCGTGACGAAGCGTTTTTAAGCTGGCTGGAAGCCCATATGACAGCGCTACTTAATGTGGAGCCTGACATTGTGGCCGAGGCCATTGCGCGCAGTTGCCAAATAAAAGCCGATATTGTCGCCGAAGACGAAACCGAGCAGGGCGTGAGGGCGCTGCTTAACCTGGGCCATACCTTTGGTCATGCCATTGAGGCGCACCAAGGCTATGGCAACTGGCTGCACGGTGAGGCGGTGGGGGCTGGCATGGCAATGGCCGCGACGCTGTCCCAGCGGTTGGGGTGGATCGATGAGGCGGCTCTGGCGCGCAGCCTGGCGGTGATCGAAAGCGCTGAGCTGCCGTTGGCTGCACCGGCGAATATGTCCAGTGACGACTTTTTGGCCCGTATGCGGCTGGATAAGAAAAACGTCGATGCCAAGCTGCGCCTGGTGCTGTTGAATGCCCTGGGCGATGCCTGCATTAGCGATGCCACGCCCGTTGAGGTGCTTCGTACGCTGTTGGATGACTACCCGCGTCTCTGAATGATGTAAGCACACCTTTCTTTCCTTTGTTGATAATCCGGTTCGGCAGGGCGGCGGTACCTACGCAAGCGCTGCCGGTTTTTGTGTCTTTGCTAATAAAATACGCCGCCTTCGGCAGGCTTTAGTTGGATAATCCGTATGCCTTATGCGCCATCGGCATGGGGTTTTTTGAATGTTTAGACTAAAGTCTTAATGAATGTAATAAATGCTAAAAAGACGTTTCGTATGGTTACAAGTGTTTGAAGTGTATATATTTTTTTGTTTAGCAAACATGCAACTACAGGATTTGGAAAGGGTTTCTCTAACGTTGTGAGTGACGAGACATTGCGCTAAGTGGCTGCCAATCGCTATGCTGAGCGGCCATTTTCTTGCGGCAGCGATCGTGGGAAACACCCTTCTTCGGGTAGGTTATAAGCATCTTAAAAAAAGAAAAACCTACCTTTATATCATAAGAACGCTGCTAAAAAAATACGCTGACTAGTAGAGGCACGCCCATGAATAAAGGTCTTCACCAGCCTGGCGAGTTTCGCGATAACTGTGGTTTTGGCCTTATTGCCCATATGGAAGGCCAGGCTAGCCACGATTTGCTGAAAACTGCCATTGAATCCCTGACATGTATGACCCATCGGGGCGGTATCGCCGCCGACGGAAAAACTGGCGACGGCTGTGGTCTGCTGCTAAAAATGCCCACTGCTTTTATGCAGGCGCTGGCGAAAGAAGCGTTTGATGCCACCTTGGGCGAAAAATTTGCCGTTGGCGTGGTATTTCTCCCCAACGATGACGCCCGTGAAGCGAAAGCCCGCGATACCCTGACCCGAGAGCTTGAAGCGCGTGGCCTCAATGTGCTGGGCTGGCGTGACGTGCCTACTGATTCCAGCGTTTGTGGCCCCATGGCGCTCGACTGCCTGCCGCGCATCCGCCAGTTATTCGTCGAGCCTGGCCAGGGCGAACACTTCGATGTCGACCTGTATATGGCGCGTCGCCGTGCCGAGCAGACGCTGCGCGATGAAGAGGAGTTCTATGTCGCCTCGCTGTCATCTGAAGTGGTGTCATATAAAGGCTTGGTGATGCCGGAGGATCTTCCGGCCTTTTATAAAGACCTGAATGACCCGCGCCTGGAGACCGCTATCTGCGTTTTCCACCAGCGCTTCTCGACCAATACCGCTCCTCGCTGGCCGCTGGCGCAGCCGTTCCGGCTGTTGGCGCACAACGGTGAGATCAACACGATTGAGGCCAACCGGGGCTGGGCGAACTCGCGCAAGGCGAACTTTGTTAACGAGCGCTTGCCCGATATCGCCGAGCTGGATGAGATTGTTAACACCACAGGCTCCGACTCTTCCAGTATGGATAACATGCTGGAAGTACTGCTGACCGGCGGTATGGAGCTTCACCGTGCGGTTCGCATGATGGTGCCCCCGGCGTGGCAGAACGTAGAAACCATGGACGCTGAGCTGCGTGCCTTCTACGAATACAACTCCATGCACATGGAGCCTTGGGATGGCCCTGCTGGGGTGGTGATGACCGATGGTCGTCAGGCGGTCTGTATGCTGGACCGTAACGGCCTGCGCCCGGCCCGCTGGGTGATGACCAAAAATGGATACATCACGCTGGCGTCGGAAATCGGCACCTACAACTACCGCCCGGAAGATGTCGTGGCTAAAGGCCGCGTTGGTCCAGGCCAAATGCTTGCCGTGGATACTCAAACCGGCGAAGTGCTGCACACCAATGATATCGATCAGCGGCTGAAATCTGCCTACCCCTACAAGCGCTGGTTAAAGCAGGAAGCCAACTACCTGGAGTCAGCGCTAACCGAGCTTGCGCGTTTCCAGAACATGGATATTGATGCGCTAAACGTTCAACAAAAGATGTTCCAGGTCAGCTTTGAAGAGCGCGACCAGGTGCTGCGTCCGCTGGCCGAGAGTGGCCAGGAAGCCGTCGGCTCCATGGGTGACGATACCCCGATGGCGGTGCTGTCCAGTCGGCCGCGCTTGTTGACTGATTTTTTCCGGCAGAAATTTGCCCAGGTGACCAATCCGCCTATCGATCCGCTACGCGAAGCGATCGTGATGTCGCTGGAAACCTGCTGTGGTGCTGAGCTCAACGTTTTCAAGGCGACGCCCGAACACGCGCATCGCTTGATTTTGACCACGCCAGTGTTGTCACCGCGCAAATTTACCGCGCTGGTCAGCCAGGATGACCCGGCATTTGCCAGCCATACGCTGTCGCTGGGCTACGATCCTGAGCAGCAGAGCTTGCATCAGGCGCTCAAAGCGCTGTGCAAAGAGGCCGAAGAGCAGGTGAAGGCAGGCAAGGTCATCTTGGTGCTTACCGATGCTGAGCTGGAGAAAGGGTTGATTCCAATCCAGGCCGCCCTGGCGGTGGGGGCGGTGCACTCCCAGTTAGGTCGTTTGGCGCTACGCCCTAATGCCAATATCGTGGTGGAAACCGGCTATGCGCGGGATGCACACCAGATGGCGGTCTTGTTTGGGGTGGGCGCTACTGCGGTGTATCCATGGCTTGCCTATCAGGTCATGGCGGACATGTACCGCGTTGGCGAACTCACCGGCAATCCGGCTGACGGACGCGAAAACTATCGCAAAGGTCTGCAGAAGGGGCTGTTCAAGATCCTGTCGAAAATGGGGATCTCGACGCTGGCTTCCTACCGTGGCTCGATGCTGTTTGAAGCGGTGGGGCTGTCCGATGAGGTCATGGATCTGTGCTTTGTGGGTATGGCGTCACGTATTCAGGGCGCTGGCTTTGCCGAGCTTCAGATGCAGCAAGCGCTACTGGCCAAGGACGCCTGGTTGCCGCGCAAGGGGATTTCCCAGGGCGGCATGCTCAAGTATGTTCATGGTCATGAGTACCACGCTTACAATCCCGATGTGGTGATGACCCTGCAGGCGGCGGTGCAAGAGGGCAGCTACGCCAAGTGGAAGAAGTTTGCGCAGCTCGTCAACGAGCGTCCGGTCGCCACCATTCGTGACTTGCTCAAGCTTAAACCGGTGGAAACGCCACTATCGATTGATGAAGTGGAGTCAATCGAAGAGCTGTTGCCCCGCTTTGACAGCGCGGGCATGTCAATTGGTGCCCTCTCGCCGGAAGCCCACGAGGCGCTTGCCCAGGCGATGAACGAGTCGGGTGGTCGCTCCAACTCAGGCGAAGGCGGCGAAGATCCGGCGCGCTACGGGACTATTCGCAGCTCCAAGATCAAGCAGATCGCCTCTGGGCGTTTTGGCGTCACTCCGGCGTATCTGGTCAATGCCGAAGTACTGCAGATCAAGGTGGCGCAGGGCGCCAAGCCCGGTGAGGGTGGTCAGTTGCCCGGCGGTAAAGTCAATCAGTTGATTGCCAGACTGCGTCACGCAGTGCCAGGGGTGACGCTGATTTCACCGCCACCGCATCACGATATTTACTCTATCGAAGACTTGGCTCAGCTGATTTTTGACCTCAAGCAGGTCAATCCGGATGCCCAGGTGTCGGTCAAGCTGGTGTCCGAGCCGGGCATCGGTACGATCGCAACCGGGGTGGCCAAAGCCTATGCGGATCTGATTACCGTCTCCGGATACGATGGCGGTACAGCGGCAAGCCCGCTAACGTCAATCAAGCATGCCGGTTCGCCGTGGGAGCTGGGGCTGCCCGAAGTTCATCAGGCGCTGCGTATCAACGGCTTGCGTGACAAGATTCGTTTGCAAACGGATGGTGGCTTGAAGACCGGCTTGGATGTGGTAAAAGCCGCGATTCTAGGTGCCGAGAGTTTTGGTTTCGGCACCGCACCGATGGTGGCGCTGGGGTGTAAATACTTGCGCATCTGCCACCTGAATAACTGTGCCACCGGGGTCGCGACGCAGGATGATTTCCTGCGCGGCGAGCATTTCCGCGGCACCGTGGATATGGTCAAGAATTACTTCCGCTTTATCGCTGAAGAAGTGCGCGAATTGATGGCCGCTCTGGGCGTGCGCAAACTGACGGATCTGATTGGGCGTACCGATCTGCTCGAAATACTGGAAGGTAATACCGCGTCGCAGCGTAGCCTGGATCTTACCCCGCTGTTGGCGAACGACTTTGTGCCGAGCGATGCGCCGCAGTTCTGTAAAGTCAGCCGTAACATCCCTCACGACCCGGGCGCCAAGAACCAGGAAGTGCTGGCGGCGTTGAAAGACGCTATCGAAAACCGGTCGGGCGGTGAGTTCGATTTCACCATCACCAACTGTGATCGGAGCGTGGCTGCCCTAACCTCTGGTGCGATCGCCAAGCGCTATGGCGAAGAAGGTTTGGAAGATGCACCGATCACTGCTCGCTTTACCGGGGTGGCGGGTCAGAGCTTCGGTGTGTGGAATGCCCGTGGCTTGAACCTCTACCTGGAAGGCGACGCTAACGATTACGTTGGTAAAGGCATGAACGGCGGCAGTATTGTCATTGTGCCACCGAAAGTTAGTCAGTTTGAAAGCCATAAAACTGCCATTATTGGCAATACCTGCTTGTACGGTGCTACCGGGGGAACGCTATTTGCGGCCGGTACGGCAGGGGAGCGTTTTGCGGTGCGTAACTCCGGCGCGTCAGCGGTAATCGAAGGCGCGGGTGACCACTGTTGTGAGTACATGACGGGTGGTTTGGTCTGTGTGCTCGGTGAGACCGGGGTGAACTTTGGCGCAGGCATGACCGGTGGGTTTGCCTACGTGCTGGATGAAGAGCGTACCTTCGTGGACAAGTACAACCACGAGCTGGTCGAGATTCATCGCGTCAATACAGAAACCATGGAGGCGTATCGTCGCCACCTGCGCGAAATGATCGAAGCCTATGTGGCTGCGACAGGGTCTGCCCGTGGGGCGGCTATTTTGGAAGACTTCAGCGACTATGCGCGCCACTTCTGGTTGGTAAAACCCAAAGCGGCCAGTTTAGGTAGTTTGCTGGATCAGTCTCGGCGTCAGCCGGAATAACCTTTCGCCCTCACGCTGACAGGAGAGAGATCATGGCTAACCGTTTAAATAACGATTTTCAGTTTATTGATGTGGGTCGTAAGGACCCACAAAAGAAAGACGCTCGCGCCCGTGCCAAAGAGTTTGCGGAAATTTACGAACCGTTCAAACCCACCGATGCGGCGAGCCAGGCGCACCGCTGCCTGCACTGCGGTAATCCGTATTGCGAGTGGAAGTGCCCGGTGCACAACTACATTCCCAACTGGCTACAGCTGGTGGTGGAAGGCAACATTATTGAAGCGGCGGAGCTCTCGCATAAAACCAACTCGCTGCCCGAGGTATGTGGTCGTGTGTGTCCGCAAGACCGGCTGTGCGAAGGCGACTGCACGCTAAACGATGGGTTTGGTGCGGTCACCATCGGTTCGGTGGAGAAGTACATTACCGATACCGCGTTTGCGATGGGCTGGCGCCCGGATATGTCTCACGTCACCTGGACCGACAAAAAAGTGGCTATTATTGGTGCTGGCCCCGCTGGGTTGGGCTGTGCCGATATTTTAGCCCGCAACGGCGTGAAGCCGGTGGTGTTTGACAAGTATCCTGAAATCGGTGGCCTGCTGACCTTTGGTATTCCCGAGTTCAAGCTAGAGAAAAGCGTCATGGAACGCCGTCGGGCGGTGTTTGAAGAGATGGGGATCGAGTTCCGCCTCAACACTGAAATCGGCGCCGATATCGAGTTTGAGACCATCATGCAGGAGTATGACGCGGTCTTTCTGGGAATGGGTACCTATAAGTACATGGAAGGCGGTTTCCCCGGTGAGGAACTGTCGGGTGTTTATAAAGCGCTCGATTTCCTGATTGCCAACGTCAATCGTTGCCTCGGGTTCGAAAAAGATCCCAACGACTATATCTCGATGGAAGGCAAGCGCGTGGTGGTGTTGGGTGGTGGCGATACGGCGATGGACTGTAACCGTACGTCGATTCGTCAGAACGCCACCAGCGTTACCTGTGCCTATCGTCGTGATGAAGGCAACATGCCGGGCTCGCGTCGCGAAGTGGCCAATGCGCGTGAAGAGGGCGTGGAGTTCCTGTTCAATCGTCAGCCGGTGGCGGTGATCGGCGAAGAGAAAGTCGAAGGCGTCAAAGTGGTTCGTACCCGCCTGGGTGAGCCGGACGAAAACGGTCGCCAACGTCCTGAAGTGGTGCCGGGTTCTGAAGAAATTATCGCGGCGGATGCCGTGGTCATCGCTTTCGGCTTCCAGGCAAGTCCGGCGCCGTGGTTCGATAGTTCTAATATCCAGGTCGATGAGCGTGATCGGGTGACCGCGCCCGAACATGGTCAGTACGCTTTCCAAACCAGCAATGAAAAAATCTTTGCCGGTGGCGACATGGTGCGCGGCTCTGATTTGGTGGTCACGGCGATTTACGAAGGCCGCCAGGCAGCGGAAGGTATTCTGGATTACCTGGGCGTGTAATGCGTCTTTGCTTAGGCTGAGCGGGGCCTTATTGGCCTCGCGACTGCCCTGGCATTAGGCCAACGCGAGGGCGCTGTGAACCCGTCCGTGGGCGCTACTTTCGCCATCCTTGGCGAAAGACCCTCGCTAAGGCCTAATCCCGGCGTCGCTATGTGCCATCAATCAACTGAGATCTTCGGCAGTTCAAATTGAGCCTTTGGTCGTAATCTGCTAGTCTGTCGACCCATCCTGGCGTGGCTTTCTGCCGTGCCTTCTGATCACGTTTCGACAGGTTATCCATGACACGATATATCTTCGTGACCGGCGGCGTTGTGTCCTCTCTTGGCAAGGGCATCGCCTCCGCCTCGCTGGCGGCGATTTTAGAGGCACGCGGCCTCAAGGTCACCATGCTCAAGCTCGACCCGTACATTAACGTGGACCCGGGCACTATGAGTCCTTTCCAGCACGGTGAGGTGTTCGTCACAGAAGATGGCGCCGAAACCGATCTTGACCTGGGCCATTACGAGCGCTTTATTCGCACCAAAATGACCCAACGTAATAACTTCACTACTGGGCGTGTTTACGAGCACGTTCTGCGCAAAGAGCGTCGGGGTGATTATCTGGGTGGCACCGTTCAGGTCATTCCGCATATTACCGACGAAATTAAGCAGCGTGTTTACGCTGGCGGTGAAGGCTTCGACGTGGCGCTGGTGGAAATCGGCGGTACCGTCGGTGATATAGAATCACTGCCATTTCTGGAATCCATTCGTCAGATTCGCAGCGAGCAGGGGGCCAATCGGGCACTGTTCATGCACCTGACGCTGGTGCCCTATATCAAAACGGCGGGTGAGACCAAAACCAAGCCGACCCAGCATAGCGTCAAAGAGCTGCGCTCCATTGGTATCCAGCCCGATATTCTGATCTGCCGTAGCGAAGTGGAGCTCGAAGAGAGCGAGCGACGCAAAATCGCGCTATTCACGAATGTCGAAGAGCGGGCAGTGGTGCCGCTGCAGGATGCCGATACGATTTATCGTATTCCGCTGATGCTGCATGAGCACGGCCTGGACGAGATCGTTTGCGACAAGCTCCGCCTTGAGGCGCCTGAAGCGGATTTATCTGAATGGGTGAAGGTGCTCGATTCCAAGCTCAACCCGCTCAAGTCGGTCAGCATCGCCATGGTGGGTAAATACATGGAGCTGCTGGATGCCTACAAGTCGCTCAATGAAGCCTTGGTCCACGCTGGTATCCAGGGGCGTATCAAGGTCAACGTCGACTACATCGACTCTGAAGATATTGAGCGCCATGGCACTGAACGCTTGGCGGGCAAAGATGCGATTCTAGTGCCAGGTGGCTTTGGCGAGCGCGGCGTAGAGGGCAAGATTATGACCGCGCAGTTTGCGCGCGAAAATAATGTTCCCTATCTCGGTATTTGCCTGGGTATGCAGGTAGCTGTTATTGAGTTTGCGCGTAATGTGGCAGGCTGGAGCGATGCCAATTCCACTGAGTTTACCCACGATACCCAGCACCCGGTAGTGGGCTTGATCACCGAGTGGCTAAACCCGGAAGGTAAGATCGAACTACGCGATGCGGCGTCCGATTTAGGGGGCACCATGCGCCTGGGTGGTCAGGTATGTCATTTGGCGTCTGGCACCAAAGCACGTGATGCCTACGGCGCTGATGAAATCGTTGAGCGTCATCGTCATCGCTTCGAGGTCAATAACCAGTTTATTGATGAGCTGGAAAAGGCGGGGCTGGTGATCTCGGGTAAAAGCGTGGATCAGTCGCTGGTAGAGGTGATTGAACTGGCTGACCACCCTTGGTACGTGGCCTGTCAGTTCCACCCAGAGTTTACTTCCACCCCGCGTGATGGTCACCCGCTATTCTCGGGCTTTGTAAACGCCGCGTTAGAGCACAAAACAGCGCGTAGCCGCGCTCACGCCTATTCTCAGGAATAAAAGGGGGCTGCATGGCGTCTACTAGTGTCTCGTCTCAGCATGATATTCACGAGCGTCATATCAACGTTGCCGGCTTAACCGCCGGCAATTCATTGCCACTCATGCTGCTGGGCGGCATGAACGTACTCGAGTCTGCCGAGCTTGCCGATGAAGTCGCCCAAGCCTACGTCAGCGTAACCCAGAAGCTAGGCATGCCTTATGTCTTTAAGGCCAGTTTCGATAAAGCCAACCGTAGCTCGATCCACTCCTACCGTGGACCTGGGATCGAGAAAGGGCTGCAGATTCTCGCCGATATCAAGTCCCGTTACGGGGTGCCAATCATCACTGACGTGCATGAGCCCTGGCAGGCTGAGGCGGCGGCGGAAGTGGCGGACATCATCCAATTGCCAGCGTTTTTGGCCCGTCAAACCGATTTGGTTGTTGCAATGGCCAAAACCGGTGCGGTCATTAATATTAAGAAGCCACAGTTTCTGGCGCCTCACGAAATGCGTCATATCCTGAGCAAGTTTCAGGAAGCGGGTAACGATCAGCTGATGCTTTGCGAACGTGGCTCAAGCTTTGGCTACAACAATCTGATTGTTGATATGTTGGGCTTTGGCGATATGAAGCAAACCGGTTATCCGGTGTTTTTCGATGTGACTCATGCATTGCAGCGCCCCGGTGGGCGTGCCGACAGTGCTGATGGTCGGCGTGCCCAGGTGGCAGAACTAGCGCGGGCAGGCGTAGCGGTAGGTCTTGCTGGGCTGTTCTTGGAAGCTCATCCTGACCCTGATAATGCCAAGTGCGATGGCCCTTGTGCGCTACCGTTGGATCAGCTGGAGCCTTTCTTGACGCAGTTGGCGCAATTGGATGCACTGGTAAAAGGGTTTGAACCGCTAACGATTCGTTAAGTTAAGAAGTGCTTCGATTAATGCGTTGTTGTTAACATCGTTGTTAACGTGTCGTCGTTAGCGTCTCATTGGTAAGAAAGTGCATCGTTGAACAGGACGACGCTAAGCAGAGCATCATTTTAATAATTTTATCTGACTTACAGTAAAGGACACTGCCATGACCAAAATTGTTGCTATCAGTGCGCTAGAAGTATTGGACTCGCGTGGTAACCCGACCGTGCAGGCGAATGTTCGCCTTGCTAGTGGTGCGGTAGGCGAAGCCTGTGCCCCTAGCGGTGCGTCGACCGGATCACGTGAGGCGTTAGAGTTGCGTGATGGTGATAAGTCGCGCTACTTGGGTAAGGGCGTACTGAAAGCGGTAGAAGCGGTCAATGGTAAAATATGCGATGCGCTATTAGGCATGGACGCACGCGATCAGCGTGGCCTGGACGACGCCATGCTGTCCTTGGATGGTACCGACAACAAGGCGAACCTGGGCGCGAATGCCATTCTGGCGGTTTCGCTGGCTGCCGCTAAAGCCGCCGCTAACGCTAAAGGCGTGCCGTTATACGCGCACATTGCCGAGCTTTACGGTCAGCCGGGCCAATACAGCATGCCGGTACCGATGATGAATATCCTTAACGGCGGCGAGCACGCGGACAACAATGTCGATATTCAAGAGTTCATGGTGCAGCCGGTGGGCGCGCCTAACTTCCGCGAAGGGCTGCGCATGGGGGCGGAAATTTTCCATGCCCTGAAAAAGGTGCTCTCGGACAAAGGCCTGTCCACTTCAGTGGGCGATGAGGGTGGCTTTGCGCCTAATCTAGCCTCTAATGCAGATGCGTTGGCGATTATTAAGCAGGCCGTTGCTGATGCGGGCTACACCTTGGGTAGCGATGTTACGCTGGCACTCGATTGCGCCTCGTCTGAGTTCTACCAAGATGGCCAATACAATCTCTCTGGCGAAGGTAAGAGCTACGACGCAGAAGGCTTTGCTGACTACCTGGCAGGTTTGTGTGCTGATTATCCGATCGTGTCCATCGAAGACGGTATGGACGAGTCCGACTGGGACGGCTGGAAGGCGCTGACCGATAAGCTGGGCGATAAAGTACAGCTGGTCGGTGATGATTTGTTCGTAACGAATACCAAGATTCTCAAGCGTGGTATCGACGAACAGATCGGCAACTCTATCTTGATCAAGTTCAACCAGATCGGCTCGCTGTCCGAAACGCTGGATGCTATCAAGATGGCGCAGGACGCTGGCTTTACGGCGGTTATTTCTCATCGCTCGGGTGAAACGGAAGACACCACGATTGCCGATCTGGCGGTGGGCACCTGTGCTGGTCAGATTAAAACGGGCTCCTTGTGTCGTTCGGACCGCGTGGCTAAATACAACCGCTTGTTGGTGATTGAAGCGGAACTTGAAAATGTTACTTACCCCGGTCTGAAAGCGATCAAAGGCCAATAAGTAGGCGCAAACGGGCTTTTTTCGGCCGTCTTGTAAGAGATGTCTCAAGATTTTGTAAGAGATATCTTACAAAAGCCGACGAGAATCGCTCGTTTGGGGTAAGAAAAAACGAAATTTTCCACTAATCTTAATTTAGGTAATTGTTTTTATTGGTTAATTTCAAAAAAGGCGAGTCTATACGACTCGCCTTTTTGTATTTCGGCGTTGTTGAGAAGCCAGAATGATCTGCCACAATGCTGACAGGACAAGGGGAGGCAAGGACGCTTTAGACAGGATGCAACGGGATGAAGGTTGGATGCGCCGGGTGATACAGTGAGGTGGGCCCTGGCAAGGACGGCATCTGAGGAAGTTGATACAGGGAGTGGTCAAAGGAAGTGCTTGGAGCGGGCGGCCTACGGGTCGCCTTCTTTTTTGCCTGCTCGTCTAGTTGTTAAGAACAAGTTGTTAAGAATAAGTTGTTAAGAATAAGTTGTTAAGAATGAGCAGGTAAGAGTGAGTTGTTAAGAATAGGTTGGTAAAAATGAGTGGGTACAGACATAAAAAAACCAGCGCCGTCGCTGGTTTAAAGAAAAGCTAATCCGCCGTGTTGGCGCTAGCGTTCTAATTTCTCTAGCTTGCCTGGTTTACCATCCCACTCTTCCGCCTCTGGCAGGGGATCCTTTCTTTCGGCAATGTTCGGCCATACATCGGCCATCTCGGCATTGATCTCGATAAACGCCTCTTGTCCATCGGGTAGCTCATCTTCGGAGAAGATCGCCTCAGCGGGACATTCCGGCTCACACAGCGCGCAGTCAATACACTCGTCAGGGTGAATGACCAGGAAATTGGGGCCTTCGTAGAAGCAGTCGACCGGGCATACTTCCACACAGTCGGTGTATTTGCACTGGATGCAGTTCTCGGTAACGACAAACGTCATCTTACTATCCCTCTTGCAGGGCCGAGTGCTGCTCGGCCATGGTCAATCGTGAATGGTTATAAATCAGCTGTTTTTTATAAGCTAAAAGTTTATGCGACATTCTAGTGGTGCGCATACCTGGCGGCAAGCGCCATATGGCCTTCTGCTTACTCTGCTATGTCGATCATTAGATCAGGTCTCGCCACTGATACAACAGCGATAGCGCTTCCCGCGGCGTTAAATCATCCATATCGACCTTTTCCAATGCCTCTACCACCGGGTGTGGTGCAGCGGCAAACAGGTCGTTTTGCTGTGGAATAGTGCGTGGCACCTGCGCGCTGTTCGTGACATCGCGCTGTTCCAGACTCATTAATTTCTCACGAGCACGCTTAATCACATGATTAGGCACGCCCGCTAGCTGAGCCACCTGCAGGCCGTAGCTTTGGCTGGCGGGCCCGGCTTCAATACGGTGCATAAACACAATAGTGTCGCCATGCTCGGTCGCGGTTAAATGAATATTAGCGACCCCTTCGGTGTGATCGGGCAGCGCGGTCATTTCAAAGTAATGGGTCGCGAATAGCGTCAGGGCTCCTCCGTTGGCTAAATGTTCTGCGCTTGCCCAGGCCAACGATAAACCATCAAAGGTGCTGGTGCCGCGGCCAATTTCATCCATCAATATCAGGCTTTGCTGAGTAGCGTTATGGAGAATATTGGCGGTTTCAGTCATTTCCACCATGAAGGTGGAGCGCCCACCTGCCAGATCGTCGGAGGAGCCGATGCGGGTAAAAATCCGATCCAGCGGGCCGATCTCTGCGTTATCGGCGGGCACAAAGCTGCCACAGTGGGCAAGCAGCGCGATTAACGCGGTCTGGCGCATATAGGTCGATTTACCGCCCATGTTAGGGCCGGTAATGATCAACATGTGTTGGTCGGGAGTGAGCAGAACGTCATTAGGTACAAAAGGCGTTTCACTCACCTGCTCAACTACCGGATGCCGCCCCGCCTCAATGCGGATGCCGGTCGTCTCGGCAAGGGTGGGGCGAACCCAGTTGAGTGCTTCGGCGCGTTCGGCGAAGGCGCATAGCACATCCAGCTCCGCCAATGCTTGCGACGTGCTCTGTAGCGCATGAAGGCTTTCGTTAAGGTCGCCAAGCAAGCGATCATAAAGCCATTTTTCACGGCCCAGGGCGCGTGATTTGGCCGACAGTGCCTTGTCTTCGAACTCTTTGAGTTCGGGAATAATGAAGCGCTCGGCATTTTTCAGCGTTTGACGGCGAATATAGTCAGCAGGTGCTTGTTGAGCCTGGGCACGAGGCAGCTCGATAAAATAGCCATGCACGCGGTTATAGCCCACTTTTAAATGGGCAAGTCCGGTACGTTCACGCTCACGCAACTCCAATTGAATTAGGTAGTCGCCAGCATTTTCAGCCATGCCCCGGTGTTCGTCGAGCTCAGCATCAAAGCCATCGGCGATTACGCCGCCATCACGGATCACGACCGGCGGATTCTCGACGAGGGCGCGGCTAAGCGTATCGGCCATTTCTGGGTAAGGGCGGATATGGGGGCGCAGGCTGTCGAGGGCGCTGCCGGTCTCTACTTCGCTCAACTGCTGTTCAAGTGTGGGCAGCGTTGCCAGGGCGTCACGCAGGCGTGCTAAATCGCGTGGACGAGCGCTATATAACGCCACGCGGGCCAGAATACGCTCAACATCGCCCACCGCGCTCAAGGTATCGCGAAGCGTCATGAACGCAGCATCCAGGTTTAGCAGCGCGACGCCCGCATGACGCCCCTGGACGATCTCACGTTGGCGCAGTGGGCGGTTAAGCCAGCGCTTGAGCAGGCGTGACCCCATGGCGGTAGCGCAGGTATCCAGCACGCTGGCCAGCGTATTGTCACTGTTACCGCCAAGATTAATATCGATTTCCAGATTGCGCCGGCTAGCGGCATCGATCACAACCGCATCATCGCGATTTTCAACACTGATCGCGGTCACATGCGGGAGACGCGAGCGTTGCGTATCGCGGGCATAGTCAATCAGTACTCCCGCCGCCATTAGCGCGGAGGACAGGTGCGCACAGCCAAAGCCGCGCAAGTCCTGAACCTCGAACTGATCACAGAGGCTACGAGTGGCGCTTTCCAGGTCAAATAACCACTCGCCTTGGCGGCGTAAGCTGCGCTTTTGTGACCAGGTATCAGGTAGCGTCAAACTTTCGGGCACCAGCAGCTCGGCAGGGGAGAGCCGGGTGAGCTCTGCGAGCATTTCAGCTTCGCTCTCCAGCTCCAGTACGCTGAACCGACCGCTGGAGAGTTCTAGCCAGGCTAGCCCCCAGCGGCCGTTATGGGGTGCAAGCGCCACCAAGACATTATCACGCCGCGCATCAAGCAGCGCTTCATCATGCAGGGTGCCGGGGGTGACGATACGTACCACCTGCCGCTCAACGGGTCCTTTACTGGTGGCGGGGTCGCCAATCTGTTCGCAAATGGCCACCGACTCGCCGCCTGCGACTAAGCGTGCCAGGTAGCCCTCTGCGCTGTGGTAGGGTACACCTGCCATGGGGATAGGCTTGCCACCCGACTGACCACGCTGAGTCAGCGTAATATCAAGTAGCGCGGCGGCGCGTTTGGCGTCGTCGAAAAACAGCTCATAAAAATCCCCCATTCGGTAGAACAGTAATACCTCGGGGTGTTCGCGCTTGATCTTTAAGTATTGCGTGATCATTGGCGTGTTGGCGGGGATGGCCTGTGACATGGGCGTCCTGATTGAGCGTTGCGCAAACCATCACGGTTTACGGCATGTTCCTAGAGCAATTTCTTGGCGCAATTCGTTGAGTAAGCTAAACACAGTATTCTACGCTGAACTGATGACTGACTTGAAGGAGCGACGATAGTGTCCAGCCTGACAAACCTTGATTTAGTTCTGTTATCTCAGCGCTTGGGGCGACTTTGCCAACAGTTAAAGTTAGAAGTAACCACTGCTGAGTCATGTACCGGCGGCGGTATCGCTAGTGTTATTACCGATACAGCAGGTAGCTCGGCCTATTTTACAACGGGCTACGTGACCTATGCGAATGCAGCGAAAACGCGGCTGTTGGGTGTGCCCGACGCTCTGTTGGCTGAGGACGGCGCGGTAAGTGAAGGCGTAGTTAAAGCGATGGTGGCCGGGGCCTGTCGTGAAAGCGGGGCAGGTATGGCCGTGGCGGTTAGCGGTGTGGCAGGGCCGGACGGGGGCAGTGAGGAGAAGCCGGTAGGCACCGTGTGGCTAGCCTGGGGGGATATTGCCTACCAGGAGGCCGAGTGTTTTCACTTGCCTGGCGACCGGGAGGCCGTGCGCGGTCAGGCCGTGCGTTTAGCGGTGGCCGGATTGGTGGCTCGTTTGGATAGCCGTGCCAGCGAGACGGACGAACATTGAGCGTTAATTACCAGGAAGGTGCCAGTAAAAAGGAAGGTATCAGTAAAAAGGAAGGTGTCGGTAAAAATAGTAGTCAGAAAATGTCGTCGAGGATTTGTTTACGTCGCAATCTTTGGCATAATACTGGCTAATTATACAGTTCGCTATGAGGAAGCTCTGAATGGCTCAGGATGACAACCGCACTAAAGCGCTAAATGCTGCGCTCAGCCAGATCGATCGCCAATTCGGCAAAGGCACCGTCATGCGTCTAGGCGATGCTCCGCGTGTGGTCATGCCGTCGGTGTCTACCGGTTCGCTGGGGCTGGATATTGCCCTTGGCATTGGTGGACTACCGTTTGGCCGAGTGTGTGAAATCTTTGGTCCGGAGTCGTCGGGTAAAACCACCCTGACGCTTTCAGTGATTGCTCAGGCGCAAAAGCAGGGCAAAGTGTGTGCCTTTGTGGATGCCGAGCACGCGCTGGATCCGAGCTATGCCGAGAAGCTGGGCGTTAACCTGGATGACCTGCTGGTGTCTCAGCCGGACACGGGTGAGCAGGCGCTGGAAATTACCGACATGCTGGTGCGCTCAGGCGGCGTGGACGTGATCGTTATTGACTCCGTCGCTGCATTGACACCGCGCGCTGAAATCGAAGGTGAGATGGGCGACTCCCACGTCGGCCTGCAGGCACGCCTGATGTCCCAGGCGCTGCGTAAAATCACCGGCAATATCAAAAACGCCAACTGTTTAGTGATCTTCATTAACCAGATCCGTATGAAGATCGGCGTGATGTTTGGTAGTCCTGAAACCACTACCGGCGGTAACGCGCTGAAGTTTTACGCCAGTGTGCGTCTGGATATTCGACGCACCGGTTCAGTGAAATCAGGCGATGAAGTCACCGGTAATGAAACCCGAGTGAAGGTCGTTAAAAACAAGGTGGCTCCGCCTTTCCGTCAAGCTGAGTTCCAGATCCTTTATGGCAAAGGTATTTACCATGCTGGCGAGGTGATCGACCTGGGCGTGCAGTGCAATCTGGTCGACAAGGCGGGTGCCTGGTACAGCTATAAAGGTAAGAAAATCGGTCAGGGTAAAGCGAACGCAGCCCAGTATCTCGAAGAGCATGCGGATATTATGGTCGAAATCGAAACGCAGATTCGTGAGCAGCTTCTGGCCAAGCCTGATCCCAAGAAGGAAGAAGCGGCTGCAGAAGCCGCGGCTGATGTGGACGCAGGTGATGACGATCTGCTTTAAGGCGCTTTAATGGCCTTCATGTCGCAACGCGATGCCACGCCACGTGACATCGCCATTGGTCTGCTGGCTCGGCGCGAATACTCACGCGCTGAGCTTGCCCAGCGATTGAAGAAAAAAACCTTCGATGATGCCGCGATTGATGAGTGCCTGGATACGCTGATTGATCAGGGACTGCAGTCTGACGCCCGTTTTGCGGCGAGTTTCGTACGTACACGTATTCTGCGTGGCCAGGGTGTTATTCGCATCAAGGGCGAATTACGCCAGCGTGGCGTTGACCAGGAAACCCTTGGCGCTGCTTTTGAAACAGTTGAGGCCGAGGAGCAGGTTGATTGGTTCGAGCTAGCCAGGGAGACCCTGGAAAGGCGCTTCAAGACCCCCGGCGATACGCCCAAAGAACGCGCTAGGCGCGAACGTTTTTTAGCCAATCGCGGCTTTGATTTTGAGCAAATCCGCTACGCACTTTCCTGCTTGTAATACATTTTTTCCCGCCTGTAGAAGTTCTCCTCTTACATTTCTAAGTGCGCTCTAATACTCTAGTTGGTTTAGCCGTTAGGCCTTCTGCCACTAAGAGTGGCTTTAGTCGTTTGACAACTGCGCTATAATGGCTCTTTTGCGACCCCTTAGGGTAGCGGCAACAGCGCCCTGGGACATCACGCTTTCTTGTTACGGATACCCTATGAAAAGCGCAGAGATTAGACAGGCCTTTCTTACCTTCTTTGCAGAGCAGGGACATACGATTGTTCCTACCAGCTCGTTAGTGCCGGGGAATGACCCGACGCTGCTGTTTACCAATGCCGGCATGGTGCCGTTCAAGGATGTATTTTTGGGCCGCGATCCACGCCCTTATGTGCGCGCTACCTCTGCGCAGCGCTGTGTGCGCGCGGGCGGTAAGCATAATGATCTAGACAATGTAGGTTATACCGCACGCCACCATACGTTCTTTGAGATGTTGGGTAACTTTAGCTTTGGTGACTATTTCAAGCGTGACGCCATTCGCTTTGCGTGGTCGTTTCTGACCGAAACGCTCGGCCTGCCCAAAGAGAAGCTCTGGGTAACGGTACATATCAGTGATGACGAAGCTGAACGCCTCTGGAAGGAGGATATCGGTATCGATCCTGAGCGCTTCTCCAGATTGGATGAAGACAACTTCTGGCAAATGGGTGACACCGGCCCCTGTGGCCCCAGCTCGGAAATCTTTTTTGATCATGGTCCCGACGTATGGGGCGGCCCTCCAGGCAGCCCAGAAGAGGACGGTGACCGCTACATCGAAATCTGGAACCTCGTGTTCATGCAGTTCGATCGTGATGCACAAGGAACGCTCAATCCGCTCCCTAAACCCTCTATTGATACCGGAATGGGCTTGGAACGTGTCGCCGCGGTGATGCAGGGCGTGCATTCCAACTATGAAATCGATCTATTCCAGAACTTGCTTCACGCGGCAGCCAAGGCAACGGGACATCCGGATACCTCCACGCCCTCCCTGCGCGTCATCGCCGACCATATCCGCTCCTGTGCGTTCCTGATTGCCGATGGCGTATTGCCGTCCAACGAAGGACGCGGTTATGTACTTCGTCGGATCATCCGCCGTGCGATACGTCATGGTCATAAGCTCGGTGCGGTAGAGCCGTTCTTCCATAAGCTGGTCGACGCGCTGGATGCCGAAATGGGCGAGGCGTACCCAGAACTACGCGAAGCCCGTGAGCAAATTGCTCGCGTGTTGCTTAAGGAAGAGGAGCAATTCGCGCGGACACTGGATCACGGGATGGGCCTATTAAACGCAGCGCTGGCTGAGCTGGATGGCAACGTGCTGCCAGGTGAAACCGTCTTTAAACTTTATGATACCTACGGTTTCCCGTTTGATCTTACCGCGGACGTATGCCGTGAGCGTGGCGTCACGCTGGACGAAGAAGGGTTCCAGCAAGCGTTAGAGGCTCAGCGAGAGCGCGCCCGTGCGGCCAGCCAGTTCGGCGCCGATTACAGTGCCTCTATTGAACTGGAAGGCGAAACGGCCTTTACCGGTTACGACCGCTTGGAAGATCAGGCCAAAGTGACGGCACTGGTCGATAGTGAAGGCAATGCGTTGGCTGCCATTGAGGCTGGGCAGAAGGGCGTAGTGGTACTGGATCGCACACCTTTTTACGGCGAGTCGGGTGGGCAGGTCGGTGATACTGGCTATCTGCATGTAGAGGGTGGTCGCTTTCAGGTGACGGATACGCAAAAGCAGAGTGGCCATCATCTGCACCAAGGCATGATGGTAGAAGGCTCACTGAGCGTAGGTGCTAGTGTCCGTGGTGAGGTCAATGCCAGCCTGCGAGCCGCGACCATCCGTAATCACTCGGCCACCCACTTGCTGCACAAAGCGCTGCGTATGGTGCTAGGGGATCACGTTCAGCAGAAAGGCTCGTTGGTTAACGCTGAGCGTTTGCGCTTTGACTTCAGCCACTTCGAGCCGATGACTGGCGAACAGCTGGCGGAGGTCGAGCGGCTGGTTAATGAGCAGATACTGGCGAACGCGCCGACGAAAACGGAGCAGATGAGCCTGGATGACGCCAAGGCCAAGGGAGCGGCGGCGCTTTTTGAGGCCAAATACGCCGACAACGTTCGTGTACTGACCATTGGGGCTGATGATTTTTCCATTGAGCTATGCGGGGGGACTCACGTAGCTCGTAGTGGCGATATTGGCTGTTGTCATGTGATGAGCGAAGTAGGTATCGCCTCTGGCGTGCGTCGCATTGAGGCCATTACGGGCGAAAATGCGTTGACCTATTTCCGCGAGCAGGAAGCCCGGCTTGAGCGCTTGGGTGAGCGGTTGAAAACCAAGCCCGAGCAGGTCGAGGCACGAGTAGAGTCGCTGGTTGAACGTAATCGTAGTTTGGAAAAAGAGCTGGAGCAGCTCAAGGCGAAGCTGGCCAGCGCCGCTGGCAGCGATATGCTCAGTCAGGTCTCCGAGATCAAAGGCGTCAAGTTACTGGCGACCCAGCTAGAAGGCGTCTCGGGTAAAGACTTACGTGGCATTCTTGATCAGCTGAAGAACAAGCTCGGTTCTGGTGTGATTATCCTGGGGGTGGCCGATCAGGCAGCCGACAAGGTAAGCCTGATCGCTGGCGTAACCCAGGACCTGACCGGCAAAGTGAAAGCCGGTGAGCTGGTAAACCATGTTGCCTCTCAGGTGGGAGGGAAGGGCGGTGGTCGCCCCGATATGGCTCAAGCTGGCGGTAGCCAACCCGACGCTTTGCCTGATGCGTTGAAGAGCGTGCCGGCATGGTTAGAAGGCGTACTTAGCTAAACGCCAAGGCCGGTGGCATGATTGCTATCGGCCTACCCGTTAGATAATTCGTTATAACTTCATTCTCCATTCCCGAACGCATAGGAAAAACGGCATATGGCACTATACGTACAGAAGTTCGGCGGCACTTCGGTGGGCTCTGTCGAGCGTATCAAGGCCGTAGCGGAAAAGGTTAAGGGCTTCCGCGATCAAGGCCATCAAGTGGTGGTGGTGGTATCCGCGATGAGCGGCGAAACCAACCGGCTAACCGATATGGCTCAGGCGCTTAACGAAGACCCTGCTCCGCGTGAAATGGATATGCTGCTATCGACGGGCGAGCAGGTCACGATTTCGCTGCTGGCCATGGCGCTTCAGCAAATCGGTGTGCCTGCTACCTCGCATACCGGCGCCCAGGTCGGCATCCATACTGACAGCGCTTACACCAAGGCGCGTATTCAGCGCATCGAAACCGAGGATCTGAAGGCGGATCTTGAAGCAGGCCAAGTGGTCGTGGTCGCTGGTTTTCAAGGTGTTGATCAAGACGGCAACATCACTACGTTGGGCCGCGGTGGTTCTGATACCACTGGCGTGGCGCTGGCCGCGGCACTAGGTGCCGATGAATGTCAGATCTACACCGATGTTGATGGGGTATACACCACCGATCCGCGCGTTTGCTCTAAAGCGCAGCGTTTAGAGAGCATTACCGTGGAAGAGATGCTGGAACTGGCGAGCCTCGGCTCTAAAGTGCTGCAGATCCGCGCGGTAGAGTTTGCCGGCAAGTACAACGTTCCCCTGCGGGTGCTGTCGAGCTTTCAAGACGGCCCCGGCACCCTAATTGTTGCAGAAGCAGACCAAGACGAGGACGCTATGGAAGAACCACTAATCTCTGGTATCGCATTTACCAAAAGTGAAGCAAAATTAACCCTGCTTAACACGCCCGACGTGCCAGGTGTTGCATCGCGTATTCTTGGTCCTATTGCCGATGCAAATATCGAAGTTGATATGATCGTGCAGAATGTTGCCCCGGCTGGTGACTACACTGATTTCACGTTTACGGTCGCTAAAAGTGATTATAAGGCGACTAAAAAGCTGCTTGAAGAGACCGTTATCCCTGATCTGGGGGGTGGTGAACTGCGTGGCGACGATAATATTGCTAAGGTTTCGTTAGTGGGTGTCGGCATGCGCTCTCATGCGGGCGTGGCGTCGAAGATGTTCCGCGTGCTGGCTGACGAGAACGTCAATATCCGTATGGTTTCCACGTCTGAGATTAAGATTTCAGTCGTTATTGATGAGAAGCACATGGAACTTGCCGTTAACGCATTGCACAAAGCTTTCGGTTTAGATAAGGCAGATATCGAATCTGAATAACATTAATGCCTTAAACCTTCTACGCTGAAGGGGTACTTACTGCCGTGGGGTGGTGAGCTTTCTTTCAACGGGAGGTTGAGGTGTCATGGAGCCGGACAAATTGGTGAGTGGCGACACTAACGCGCATAATGGCGTAGTGTTGCCTCCGGCTGACATACCCCGTTGCATAAAACGTCTGAAAAGGAGATCAGCCATGCTCATCCTAACTCGCCGTGTTGGCGAAACGCTTATGATCGGTGATGAAATCACCGTCACCGTGCTAGGTGTGAAAGGCAATCAAGTACGTATAGGTGTGAATGCACCTAAAGATGTGGCAGTACATCGTGAAGAGATTTATCAGCGTATCCAGCGTGAACGCAACAGTGAAAATGAAGTGGAATGAAGCTTGCGGGCTTACACAATGAGAAAGTGCTTAAGACGCAGGTTGATAGGTAAGGTGTCGGTGCGAAAAAAATCCGTAGAGGACTAGACATAAGAACGCTAAATCGGTAATATTCGCGCCGTGCCGTTAAGGAGAGGTGGCCGAGTGGCTGAAGGCGCTCCCCTGCTAAGGGAGTATAGGGTTTATAGCCCTATCGAGGGTTCGAATCCCTCTCTCTCCGCCAATCGCACATTAGGTATGCGCCCGTAGCTCAGCTGGATAGAGTACCTGACTACGAATCAGGGGGTCGGAGGTTCGAATCCTCCCGGGCGCGCCACCTTCTTATCAGTACTAAATATTAGTAGTTGCAGAAAAGTAGTAGCAACGATCAACGCTAGTATTGTTATGCGCCCGTAGCTCAGCTGGATAGAGTACCTGACTACGAATCAGGGGGTCGGAGGTTCGAATCCTCCCGGGCGCGCCAGATTTCTAAACCCGCTCTCTAACGAGGGCGGGTTTTCTGTTTACAGGCCTGACCGGAAGTAGCTCGCGCACCGGTCTTGCGATCGTGTGTAGCGCCCCACGCTTTTTGCGTTAGGGCGCTTTTTTTTGTCCGCTCGACAAGCTCTTTTTTGTCTTTGCTAGCGTGTTGGGTGTCGCGCCTAGGAAAGAGGGGGCTTACGGCCTTGGCATAATGATAATAAAACGACGCGTTAGGCAGGCTCGGCATGCTGTTCGTCGATCACCAGGCTATCAAGCAGTAAGGTTAACTCGGTGAGGCGTTTGACGCGCTGGAAGTTCTCGTTTGCTTCGCTACTGCCTTGGCGCATTTGGGCAAGCCATTGTTTCACCAGTGAGACGACGACACGGTCAGGCAGATGTTGACGCTGATGGGCGGCGTACTCTTTGAGTACGCTGGCGCGCATCGCCCAGCTGCTGTCAGGGAGTCGCTCACCGGTTTGTTGCCAGTGACGAATGCGCGGTGCAAGCCAGGGGTCCGCCAGCGCACTACGGCCGAGCATTACGTCGCGACAGCCTGAAAGAGTGCGTGCCTTCCAGTAGTCTTCCAATGTCCAGATATCGCCATTGGCGACGACAGGAATGCTTACTTGGCGGCGAATTTTTCCGATCCACTCCCAGTGCGCTGGCGGTCGATAACCCTCATCCCGAGTGCGAGCATGCACTACGAGCTGGGCGGCACCGCCCGCTTCAGTGGCCTGGGCGCAGGCTACCGCTAAGCGGCGATTGGAGAACCCCAGGCGAATCTTGGCCGTCACCGGGATGTCACCCGCCAGCGCTTCTGAAACGGCTTTAACGGCTTTGTAAACGCGCTCTGGCTGGCGTAACAGAGAAGCGCCGCCATCGTGGCGGTTAACCAGTTTCGCCGGGCAGCCGAAATTAAGGTCGACGCTCACCGCGCCGAGCGCG
The DNA here is from genome assembly GCF_042429665.1 of Vreelandella sulfidaeris. GTDB lineage: Bacteria > Pseudomonadota > Gammaproteobacteria > Pseudomonadales > Halomonadaceae > Vreelandella. The sequence goes on from NZ_JBHMAC010000010.1 coordinate 315,622, forward strand.
AGCGCCTGGCGCGCATTTGCCGCCAGGGCAGCAGGATCGGCGCCCAATAGCTGTAAATGCACCGGAATGCCGCTAGGGGTAGCGACAGGAGGTTTGGTGAGTTCAGGGCAGTGTTTATAGAACACTCGTGGCGGAAGACGTGCATCCACCACGCGGACAAATTCCGTCACTGTCCAGTCAAAGCCCGGCTGACGGGTCAGTAGGTCCCGGGTCAATGCATCAATTACCCCTTCCATCGGGGCTAGGCCAATTCTGCCGTTTTGTAGTAAATTAACAACCATTGATTCCACTATCGCGCCATTGCATTTTATGCTGGGTGTGGCAGGTTAGTGTATTCCCCTCATTGCGCCAAGCGCCTTTCATTGCATTGGCATAACGGTATGCTTGTCAGCGATGTATTGGTACTGACGCAGATTCTCAGGAGAGCGCCTTATGCAGGATCTAGAACTACTACAAGATGGGTTAGCGTTAATGGCGCTAGGAATGGGCGTGGTATTTGTTTTTCTTACTATTTTGGTCATTAGCGTCACGCTGATGTCGGCCCTGATTGGGCGTTTTCAGCCGTCACCTGTGGTGGTTGGAAAGGCTAAAAAGACGCAGCCATCGGCTGTCGCTGCTGGGCAGGACGACGAGGTGATGGCGGTGATCAGTGCGGCAGTGCATCGTTACCGATCAACGCGACGTCATTAACTTTCGCAATTTTTTTTAATTTAGCCATTTTTGGCTATTTTTTTGTTATTTTTACTACAACCTTATAAATACTACTGTGAGTCAAGACAATGAACCCAATTAAACGCCCTTTAGGCATTACCGATGTAGTGTTGCGTGATGCTCATCAATCGCTGTTCGCGACGCGTATGCGTCTGGACGATATGCTGCCGATTGCTGAAAAACTGGATCGCGTTGGTTACTGGTCGCTGGAAACCTGGGGCGGCGCGACTTACGACGCCTGTATCCGTTATCTCGGTGAGGATCCCTGGGAGCGTATTCGTGCCTTGAAAGAGGCGATGCCCAATACGCCTCAGGCCATGCTCCTGCGCGGTCAGAATTTGCTTGGCTATCGGCACTACGCTGATGACGTGGTGGATAAGTTTGTGGAGCGGGCGAAAATCAACGGTGTTGATGTCTTCCGCGTGTTCGATGCAATGAATGATCCGCGCAATCTTGAGCGAGCAATCCAGGCAGTACGCAATGTGGAAGGCCACGCGCAGGGCACGATCTCCTATACCGTCAGTCCGGTACATACCCTGGATAGCTGGGTTGACCTTGCCAAAACCATCGCCGGTTTGGGTGCGGATTCGTTGGCTATCAAGGATATGGCTGGGCTGTTAACGCCCTACACGGCGTTTGACCTGGTAACCCGGCTTAAGAAAGAGCTGTCGATCCCGGTGCACTTGCACTGTCATGCCACGACGGGGCTCTCTACCTCGACGATTTTAAAAGCCGTCGAGGCCGGTATCGATAATGTCGATACCTCGATCTCTTCCATGTCGATGACGTATGGCCATAGCCCGACTGAGTCGGTGGTGGCGATGCTCAAAGACAGCGGCCGTGATACGGGCCTGGATCTGGAGTTACTCGAAGATATTGCAGGTTATTTCCGTGAGGTTCGTAAGAAATATGCGGCGTTCGAGGGGTCGTTACGCGGTATCGACTCACGAATTTTGATTGCTCAGGTACCCGGTGGGATGCTGACCAATATGGAAGGTCAGCTCAAAGAGCAGGGGGCGGGCGATAAACTCGATGATGTTCTTAACGAGATTCCACGCGTGCGTGAAGACCTTGGGTTTATCCCGCTGGTAACGCCTACCTCGCAAATCGTCGGCACCCAGGCCGTCATGAATGTAATGATGGGGGAGCGTTACAAATCGATTTCCAAGGAAGTCCAGGCGTTGCTCAAAGGGGAATACGGCGCCGCGCCTGCGCCGTTTAATACCGAGCTGCAAAAGCGCGTGCTGGAAGGTGGCGAGCCGATTACCTGCCGCCCGGCGGATAACCTTTCCCCAGAAATGAATAAGCTCGCCGCCGAGCTTAAAGAGAAAGCCAGCGACGAAGGTATTCGCTTGGCTGAAGGCGAGCGTGAAGTCGACGACGTGTTGACCTATGCGCTGTTTCCTCAGATTGGGCTGAAGTTTTTGAAAAACCGCGACAACCCTGATGCCTTTGAGCCTGCCCCTCAGGCGGCCGACGCAGTGGCTGAGACAACACCAGCGGCGCCGGAAAGCAAAGCGCCATCCAGTAGCGGTGGTCCGGAAACCTATACCGTGAAGCTCAACGGCAATGCCTATGTGGTGGAAGTCTCGGAAGGCGGGGAGCTTGGCGAGGTGAAGGAGCAAGCCTCTACTGGCTCAACGTCAACTGGCGCATCGAGTAATGACACGCCAGCGCCGAGTGGGGAAAGTATTGATGCGCCTTTGGCCGGCAATATTTTCAAGGTCAATGTGCGCCCAGGAGAGCAGGTCGCCGAAGGTGACGTGGTAATCATCCTGGAAGCAATGAAGATGGAAACGGAAGTGCGTGCCAGCAGTGCAGGCACGGTGTCGAAGGTTAACGTTAGTGAAGGCGACAGCGTAGCCGTCGGCGACACGCTGATTGAGCTCTAAGGGCACCCGATAATGGATAAATTAATTACCTTATGGGAAGGCTCCGGGCTGTATAACCTTGAACTGGGTCAAGCGGCAATGATCCTGGTGGGGCTTGGGCTGCTCTATTTGGCCATCTATAAAAAGTTCGAGCCGCTGCTGCTGGTGCCGATTGGTTTTGGCGGCATTCTGGCCAATATACCCGAAGCCGGGCTAGCCCTGTCAGCACTAGATCAGGCAATTGAAGTGGCCAAGCCAGCGGTGCTGCAGCAGATAGCGGCGGCACTGGGATTCGCCATTGATCCAATGGCCAACGTTGAGGCAGTGCGGACGTCGTTAAAAGCGCTGGCGCACGGAGGTCCTGGTCCAGAGGAGCTGCGTGCCGCGCGTGATATCGCCATTGGCGTTGGTTATAGCGATGGCATGCTGTACAACTTTTACAAAGTCGCGATTGGTTCGGGTATCGCCCCCTTGATTATCTTTATGGGCGTTGGTGCCATGACTGACTTTGGCCCGCTACTGGCTAACCCGCGTACGCTCTTTCTAGGTGCTGCTGCTCAGTTCGGTATTTTTGCCACCTTGTTCGGGGCGGTATTACTGACCTCGATGGGCGTTATGGACTTCTCGCTCAACCAGGCGGCCGCCATCGGCATCATTGGTGGGGCGGATGGGCCCACCTCGATCTACGTTTCCAGCGTCCTTGCGCCTGAACTGCTAGGGGCTATTGCCGTGGCAGCTTATGCCTATATGGCGCTGGTGCCATTGATACAGCCACCGATCATGCGGCTGCTGACCACTGATAAAGAGCGTCAAATCAAAATGACGCAGCTGCGCCCGGTCTCCAAGCTGGAAAAAATTGTCTTCCCGCTGATGCTGCTAATTCTGGTTGCGCTGTTTCTGCCTGATGCCGCGCCACTGCTGGGCATGTTCTGCTTTGGTAACCTGATGCGTGAGTGCGGCGTGGTCGAGCGCTTGTCGGATACCTCACAAAACGCCTTGATCAATATTGTGACGATTATTCTGGGGCTATCGGTAGGCTCCAAGCTTATGGCTGATAGCTTTCTAGCATTTGAGACGCTGGGAATATTGGGTCTGGGTATCGTTGCCTTTGGTATCGGCACGGCTGCCGGGGTATTAATGGCGAAGCTGATGAATCTGGTCAGCAAAATGCCGATCAATCCGTTAATCGGCGCGGCGGGAGTATCGGCCGTGCCCATGGCTGCTCGGGTGGCCAATAAAGTGGGCCTTGAGTCCAATCCGCATAATTTCCTGCTGATGCACGCGATGGGACCTAATGTGGCCGGGGTGATTGGCTCAGCGGTAGCCGCCGGGGTAATGATCAAATACCTTGGGTGATGCCACTACTGTCATTGCCATCAAGTGAATCAGTCTGGTTGGTTGGCAGTGAAGTGTCATCGCGAACGAAGTGAAGCAATCTGGGGTTGTCGTTGTTTGTCATCGCGAGCGAAGCGCGGCGATCTCGGGTCTGTTTGCCTTTGCAGGACGAGATTGCTTCGTCGCGGGCTCCTCGCAACGACATGGATGTGTGGCAAGCTACCGCAATGGCATGAGCCGTTTAGGCCGGTGGTGCGGTGAGGACGTCAATAGAGGTTTTTAAGCGGTTTTCCAGCGGGGAAAGATCGAACGGGGTGTCGCTTGGCCAGCCAATGGTTAAGCGCACCCCGTCGTTGTCGTAGTCAGCCTGCTCAACCGGCATTGTGTGTTCCTCACACCAAGCGCGAGCGACGGCTTCATTGGCAAAGGTGAGGCGCAGGGTATAAAGCTCACGCTCGACCACTTCTTGAGTGGGTAGGGTTTCAAGGGCATGGCTAACCGCCTGCGCGTAGGCGCGGGCCAGGCCTCCGGTGCCTAGCTTGGTACCACCAAAATAGCGAATCACTACACAGCCAATCTGGCCCAACTGACTGCCCTGTAATACCTGATACATAGGTCTGCCAGCGGTACCGCCAGGCTCACCATCATCCGAAAACCCTATCAAGTTCTGCTCGCCAGGCGGCCCCGCGATATAGGCCGTGCAGTGGTGGCTGGCATTGGGATGGGCGGTTTTAGCAGCACTCAGCATATTGCTAAACGCAGCAATATCAGGCGCATGGCACATCCAGGTTAGAAACTGGCTTTTTTCGACCTCAATGTCAGCATAGTGCCAGCTTGAGGAAGGCAGGTTGGGAACCCGATAACGCATTAATGCTCCGTGACGGCATGCTTATTAGGATATGGCTCAACACCCATCACCATACCGAGTACCTGAATATCCCGGTTGTGCAAAAATAACGCTGGCTGCAGAGCATCTTCAGGCCATAACTCTACGCCTAATCGACTTATAGAGAGATGTTTCAAGGCAATGGTTTGCTGGTTAATTTCAGCAATGGCCGTTTCGGTCTGACTATCGTGCTGGTAGCGCCGGATAATAATGACATCGCCATCGAATAAGTTGCAATCACATAGCGCGTTGCCGCGCACTTTAAGTGCATAGGTATTACGGCGTGTCACGCTGGGCGCTGATGCGTATGACTGCGGTAGCGGCGGTCTGTGTCCGAACGTAGCGGTGGGTGCTGCCATCGATATCGTCATTGAAGAGATCTCCCGTTTGCGCCCGCTCCGTAGGCATAGTCCTTGAATAGCGATCTGTGGCTACTAACGATTGGAGTAATGGGCCGTTAGCAAGGACTTGGTTGGTGATTGGTACGTTGCGGTGGACCAACTAAGTCTAATCCGTACAAATCTGGCTATCCATACAGTGGTTTTAGTATACCTGTTTTTGCATACAGTGCTAGTGGTAATTGTGGATGGTGTAGCTTGACCGAGATCAAGCTGCGACTCCGGACCACATAGACTAAGTGGCGAGAAAGGGGCTTTCCGTGTAGAGTTCGACGCAAAATCACTATGCCTGGAGAGACGCTTGAGCCTGTGTCTACAAGCCCGACAGCTGGCCTGCGAACGTGATGATCGCTGGCTATTTAAAGGTCTGGATCTGGACATCCGTGGCGGCGAAATAGTGCGTGTTGAAGGGCCTAATGGGAGCGGTAAAACCACACTGCTTAAAATTCTCTCGGGGCAGTTGGGTGACTACCAGGGAGAGCTTTACTGGAATGGCGCGGCGATGAGTGAAAGTCGTGAGCATTTTCTCGCCAATCTGCTCTATTTAGGGCATTCCCCAGGCATAAAGTATGGGCTTTCTCCATTAGAAAATTTATCATGGTATCAGGCGCTTAGTGGCGAGCAGAGCCATGAGGATCAGCGCCTGGATGCACTTGAGCAAGTAGGGCTGTCAGGATTTGAAGATGTGCCCGCTGGTCAGCTTTCTGCCGGTCAGCAGCGGCGAGTCGCGCTGGCACGCTTAACGCTCACCCCGAGAGCTCTTTGGGTGTTGGATGAACCTTTCACTGCCATCGATCATGACGGTGTCGTAGCACTCGAAAAGCAATTGATCGCCCATGCTCAAGCGGGTGGCTGTGTGCTGGTCACCACACACCACTCGTTAACCGTTTCCCCGTTGTTGAGGCGGGTCGCATTGGGGTAGGAAGGAGACAGGCTTGCATAGCTCTTCACATGGTTCGTTACAGGGCGCTTCGCCAAGCGCTTCACCTGACGTAGAGGCCGCCCCATCGACGCCTGTCGTCACGCTGCTTGAGCATCAGGGTGGGATGATGGTGGCGGTAAAAGCCACGCTGATACGTGACGTGACGCTATTGCTGCGCCGCCGTGGAGAGATATTAAATCCGCTGGTGTTTTTTGCGCTGGTGATCACGCTGTTTCCCATCGCCATTTCACCCGACCCAGAGCTGTTAGCCATCATCGCACCGGGATTGCTGTGGGTTGTCGCGCTATTGGCCGCGCTACTGTCGTTAGACAGCCTGTTTCGCAGTGATTATGACGACGGCAGCCTTGAGCAGCTGTTGCTGGCTCCCCAGCCGCTAGCCGCGCTGGGTTTGGCAAAAGTTGTCGTGCACTGGCTATTGACCGGGCTCCCGCTGGCACTCATGGCGCCGCTCTTGGGCATCATGCTGGCATTACCGGTGGGCAGCTACGCGGTATTGGCGCTGTCGCTGGCGCTTGGATCGGCCAGTTTGAGTTTGATTGGCGCGATAGGGGCCGCATTAACCGTGGGCTTGGCCCGTGGGGGAGTGCTGCTTTCACTGCTGGTGCTGCCGCTGTATATCCCGGTATTGATCTTTGGCGCAGGCGCTGTGCAGGCCGCTATTGTAGGCGAAGGGGTATCGGCGCATTTAGCCATTCTAGGCGCGCTGCTTGCCGCCTCGCTCATGTTGGCACCATGGGCGATTGCCGCCTCGTTGCGTATCAGTATTAACGGTTAAGGACGGGACACACTATGTGGGCCTTTATACATAAGCTGGGATCACCCAAATGGTTCTATTCGATTAGTAGCAAACTACAGCCTTGGTGTTGGGCCGTGGCGGCGCTGTTAATCGTCGTCGGGTCGCTATGGGGGCTGGCATTCGCGCCTGCGGATTACCAGCAGGGCAATAGCTTTCGAATTATTTATGTTCATGTACCGGCGGCCTTTTTAGCCCAGTCCATTTTTATCGCCATGGCGGTTTCGGGCTTGATATTTATGGTATGGAAAATAAAAGTGGCCGATATGGCGGCGGCGGTCATGGCCCCGTTGGGGGCGGCGATGACCTTCGTCGCGCTGTTTTCTGGGGCCGTATGGGGCATGCCTACCTGGGGAACCTGGTGGATGTGGGACGCACGCCTCACCTCCATGCTGATTTTGCTGTTTCTGTATTTAGGCGTTATCGCCCTGCGCGGAGCGTTCACAAGCCGTGATAGTGGCTCTCGGGCGGCCTCGGTGCTTGCCATGGTGGGCGTTATCAACATCCCCATCATCAAGTACTCCGTTGATTGGTGGTACACCCTGCATCAGCCAGCCTCCTTTTCCTTAACGTCTCGTCCTGCCATGCCCACTGATATGTGGCTACCGCTGGTCATCATGGTGCTGGGCTTTTACAGCTTTTTTATTGCGCTTACGTTGATGCGCACTCGCAGCGAGATTTTGCGCCGAGAAGCCAACAAACGTTGGGTACAAGACTTGGTGAAGGATGCAGTCGAGGAGGCTCATTAATGGCATTCAATTCATTTTCTGAATTTCTCGCCATGGGAGGACACGCCTCTTATGTTTGGTCGGCATGGGGCGTAACGGCACTGCTGCTGGTGAGTGCTGTATGGCACGCGAGAGTTGAACAACGTCACCTCATTAAAGGGTTAAAACGTCGCGTAAGTCGTGATAACCGAGTGAAAGAGAGGACCCAATGAGACCTAAACGCAAGCAGAAGCTATTGGTTATGTTGGGGCTGGTGTCGCTGGCAGCGATTGCGGTGGGGTTAACCCTTTACGCGCTACGCGCTAACATCAATCTTTTCTTTAGTCCGGTACAAATTGCCCAGGGCGATGCGCCCTTTGAGCGACAAATTCGTGCCGGAGGAATGGTCAAGGAGGGCTCGGTTGCGCGTGACCCGGAAAGTCTGGATGTTGCCTTTACCGTCACGGATTACGTCGATGACCTTGAGGTTTACTATAGCGGCATTCTTCCCGATCTGTTCCGTGAAGGCCAAGGCGTAGTGGTGATCGGTGAGCTGCAGAGAGATGGCCGTTTATACGCCGATAAAGTGCTCGCCCGCCACGATGAAAACTACATGCCCCCCGAAGTTGCTCAGGCGCTCGAAGACGCGGGTTATTCACCTGCCGACTATCAAGCCAAGGCGGCCGAAGTGGGCAAGCGTCTTCGTGAAGAGGGTGACGATCCCACCCTCAACCAATAGTCCGGCGCAACGTCATTGTCGCCAGCGTTAAGGGTAAAATGCGCTGGCGGAAGACAAGCGAAGCCGGGTAAGGCCACTAGACGAGCCTTTAGCCAGCATCAGTAAGCAATCAGGCGAGTTTAACGTTGTATTGGCAAGTGTAGGTGATTTTGCATAATGCCTAATTCGGAGCACACATGTTTACCAAAATGATTCCTGAACTTGGCCATTTTGCCCTCATCATTGCACTGCTGATGGCGATGGTGCAGGGCGTGTTGCCGCTGGCCGGCGCAGCGACTCGCCGACCACTATGGATGGCTTACGGCCAGCCCATGGCGGCGGGCCAGTTTGTGTTTATTGCAATCGCCTACGCCTGTTTGACCGCCAGCTATATGCTCGACGACTTTAGTGTGGCGAACGTCGCCAATAACTCCAATTCGCTACTGCCCTGGTATTACAAGTTCAGTGCCGTGTGGGGAAATCATGAAGGCTCGGTGCTGCTATGGAGTTTTATGCTGGCGGGCTGGGGCTTTGCGGCCAGTCTGTTTACCGGCAACCTGCCGCGTGACATGGTCGCCCGCGTGCTGGGTGTCCTGGGCATCGTGTGCGCCGGATTCTTGCTGTTCATTCTGATGACCTCCAACCCGTTTTCGCGGTTGTTGCCCGAGATGCCCCAGGACGGCGCTGACCTGAACCCGCTGCTGCAGGACTTCGGGCTGGTGGTGCATCCGCCGATGCTTTACATGGGTTATGTAGGGTTTTCGGTGGTGTTTGCGTTCGCGATTGCCGCACTGCTCGGTGGGCGTTTAGACGCCGCCTGGACCCGCTGGGCGCGTCCCTGGACGAACCTGGCCTGGGCATTTCTTACCGTGGGTATCGCGCTAGGCAGCTGGTGGGCCTATTACGAGCTCGGCTGGGGAGGCTGGTGGTTCTGGGACCCGGTCGAAAATGCCTCGCTATTGCCCTGGTTGACCGGTACCGCCCTGGTGCACTCACTGGCGGTGACCGAAAAGCGCGGTTTCTTTAAAAGCTGGACCGTACTGCTGGCGATTGCGACCTTTTCGCTGTCGCTGATGGGAACGTTCCTGGTGCGTTCAGGCGTGTTGACCTCCGTGCATGCGTTTGCCAATGATCCTGCCCGCGGGTTCTTTATCTTGGTGCTACTGGGAATTACCGTGACGCTGTCGCTGATAGTGTTTGCTCTGCGTGCCCCTCGGGTCAGCCATAAGGTCGGGTTTAACTGGTTTTCTCGCGATGCGTTACTGCTGATCAATAATATCTTTCTGGTCATCATGACCGTCACCGTTCTGCTTGGCACCGTTTATCCATTGATTCTGGATTCGTTGGACCTGGGTAAAATTAGCGTTGGCCCGCCTTACTTCAATGCGCTATTTGTACCGCTGACCGTGGTCATGTGTCTCTTTATGGGCCTAGGCTCCGTCGCCCGTTGGAAAAGCATGGCGGCCCGAGAGCTGGTTCGTAGAGTGTGGTTGGCGGGCGTAGCCGCGTTGGTCATCGGGGTTGTGATGCCGCTTTTGTATCGTGGCGAGTGGAACCTGTTTGTCTCGCTGGGCATCGTCGCTGCGCTATGGATCGTGCTGCCCCAGGCGCGCGACGTGATCGATAAAACACGCCATGCCGGCTCGTTTTTCGCCGGGTTGCGCAAGCTCTCGCTAGCGTATTGGGGCATGGTGCTGGGCCATGTCGGTATGGCGGTCACTATCGTCGGTGTCACGGTGGTCTCCAATTACAGTATTGAGCGCAACGTACGCATGTCACCGGGAACGACGGTCGAGGTGGCGGGCTATCAGTTCACCATGACCGAGTTAACCGAGCGACGTGGGGCTAACTTCCTGGCAGATACCGCGGTGCTTCAGGTACAGCGTGGCGAGACAGGTCGGGGCTTTACCATGCAGCCTGAAAAACGTCTTTATCTGGCCACCCGTATGCCGATGACCCAGGTGGCGCTTCGACCGGGACTGTTTCGCGATCTCTACGTGGCCATGGGGGAAGACCTGGGCGACGGTAGCTGGGCAATGCGGGTTCAGTACAAGCCTTTTGTACGTTGGCTATGGTTGGGCGCCCTACTAATGGCGTTCGGCGGTGTGCTGGCGGTGCTCGATAAACGCTACCGGCGCGTGGCAGTCAGTCGTGACGCGACAAGCGTGGCGGCCAAGCGAAATACCGTACAGGAGGCCACCATATGAAGCGTCGGCTACTGCTGTTGCTGCTGCCAGTAGGATTTTTGGTACTGGCGGTGTTTTTCTATCAACGCCTGTCGTTGGATCCCTCCCAACGCGATTCGGCGCTCATGGCGCGAGAATTCCCGTCCTTTGAAGCGACCACGCTGCGAGATCAGAACCGGCGTGTTGATCAATCGTTGCTAAAAGGTGACGTGACGCTGGTTAACGTGTGGGGCGAATGGTGCCCAGCGTGCAAGCAAGAGATGCCGCAGCTGTTGACGTTAGCCGATCATGGCATTCGTATGGTGGGGGTTAACTATCGCGATACGCGAGAGAAAGGTATCCAATTTCTTGGCGAATTTGGTGATCCGTTCGAGGTTAATATCTTTGATCCCGACGGCGCGCTAGGGTTTGATTTAGGTGTCTACGGTGCGCCGGAAACCTTTCTAGTCGATGCTGACGGGGTGATTCGCTACCACCATAAAGGTTACATTTCGCCGGAGGATGTGCGCGAACGGATCCTGCCGGAGGTGGAAAAATGGCGTTAAGGCGAACTCTCTTGGGATTGCTGCTGCTATTGGTAGCAGTGGTCGCCGTGGCGGGCGGTATTGAATTGCGCCAATTTGATGACCCCGTGATGGAAAAGCGTTATCACGACCTTACTGACTCCATGCGCTGTCCGCTATGCGAAAACCAGGCGATTAATGATTCAGATTCGCCCATTTCGGCGGATATGCGGGACCGTGTCTATCAACTGCTGCAAGAAGGCCAGTCGGATACCGAGATTATTAATCATATGGTGCAGCGGTTTGGCGAGTACATTCTTTACAATCCACGCTTGGAACGGCGTACCTATCTGCTGTGGGGGTTGCCTATCGCATTGGTGCTGCTTGGCATTGTCGTGGTTGTATTGGTGGTTCGCGCTCGCCGCCATGCCTCTGGTAAAGCACTGAGCGCCGAAGAGCGCCAGCGTATCGACGCGCTGATTAATCGTAAGGGGTCCTCATGACGCTGCTCTGGATAGCCATTGCTGTATTACTTCTTCCCGCGCTATGGCTGCTGGTGTCACCGCTAAGGAAGGCGCGAGCGGTACATGACCAGCAGTCTGACTTTGAAGCCAATGACACCTATGCCGAGCAGAACGTGGCGATTTTTAAACGTCGTCTAGCGTCTTTGGAAGCCGCCCATGAGCGTGGTGACATTGATGCCACTCGCTTGGATGAAGATCGCCTGGAGCTAGAGCGCAGCTTGCTGGAAGATACCGCGTTCCGCGAACGCCAGCCGTTGAAATCCCCTAGTGCGGGACGCCTGGCGGTACCGCTGGTGATGGTTGCCGTGGTCGTTGCCAGCATCGTGTGGTATCAGCAAGAGGGCGCCGAGGGCGACCTGGAGCTATATGCCGTGCAGCAAGAGGTACAAAACGACCCGGACGGGTCGCTTGCCATGTATATCGAGCGTATGGAAGAGCAGGCTGAACGTCAGCCGAATAATCCCAATGTGTGGAGTGCATTATTTTCGATCTATCGTGAAACCGGTCAGATGCCTCAGGCAGTGAATGCGCTTGAACGCCTGATCGAGATTGAGGGTCGCTTACCGCCACTGCTCGCCCAGCTTGCCCAGCTGCGTTTTTTTATGGCTAACCGTGAGCTTACCGATGATGTTCAGTCGCTGGTAGATGAAACGCTTGCCCAGGATCCGCGCCAACCCACTGTGCTCGGGCTATTGGGGATTAATGCCTTTGATAACGGCGATTACGCCCAAGCTATTGATCATTGGCGCCGGGCGATTGCCTCAATTGAGGATCCCGCCACGGTTTCCTCATTGCGCGAAGGTATTCGCATCGCGCAAGAGCAATTGGGCGTTGCGCCAGACACCGTTGCCAGCGAGGGGGTGCGCGTCACCGTGTCGCTGGATGAATCGCTTACCGACCGCGTTAACGGCGATGCCACGGTGTTTATTACCGCGCGAGATAAAGAGGGCGAGTTACCGCCGCTCGCCGTGGTGCAAACGCAGGTGTCAGAGCTTCCTAAAACGGTCGTGTTAGATGATAGCGTGGCCATGTCGCCTCAGGCCACCATCTCCCAGGTGCAAGAGGCACGGATAGTGGTGCGTGTTTCGCCCTCCGGACAAGCCATGCCTCAGCCGGGCGATCTGTTTGGTAATCTTGAAAGCGTTAGCATTGGGCCTGTCGAAGAAAGTAATGCAACAGAAGTGGTGATAAACCGTGTCTTTGAATAATCGGAATGTCGCCTTGATATGCGCCTGACCTCCATTCGTTTAGTCGGCTTTAAATCGTTTGTAGACCCTGTCACGGTTCCCTTCGACGGCAATATGACCGCTATCGTGGGGCCTAACGGCTGTGGAAAATCCAATATTATCGACGCTGTGCGCTGGGTGATGGGTGAATCCTCCGCCAAGACCCTGCGCGGCGAGTCGATGGCCGACGTCATCTTTAATGGTTCCACCGGTCGCAAACCGATCAGTCAGGCATCCATTGAACTCAAGTTCGACAATCGCGACGGCGGCATGGGGGGCGTGTATGCCCAGTATGCGGAAATTGCCGTTAAGCGATTAGTCACCCGTGACGGCCAATCCAACTACTTCTTCAATGGCCAGAAGTGCCGTCGTCGGGACATCGCCGACCTCTTTATGGGCACGGGCCTTGGGCCGCGTTCCTACGCGATTATCGGTCAGGGGATGATTTCGCGTTTGATTGAAGCGCGCCCCGATGACCTTCGCTCTACGCTTGAAGAAGCGGCGGGCATTTCCAAGTACAAGGAGCGTCGTCGCGAGACCGAAAACCGTATGCGGCGAACCCAGGAGAACCTTGAACGCCTGGATGATATACGCGAAGAACTGGACAAACAGCTAGAGCGTCTCAAGCGTCAAGCTGAAGCCGCCAAGCGCTATCAGGAATTGAAACAGCAGGAGTATCGGCTTAAAGGCGAACTTGCCCTGTTGCGTGGTCGCACGCTGCGCGCAGAGCAGTCTCACCAGGAAAGCCGTGTACGCGAGCTGGAAATCGCCGTCGAAAAAGAGGTCTTCGGCGTTCGCCAGTGTGAAACCCGGCTAGAACAAGCCCGCGAGCAGCACGATGAGCTTTCAGAGGTGCTTGATCGTCATCAACAGCAGTTCTTTGAAACCACCACGCGGATCGCCCGTCTTGAGCAGGACCAGGCCCACCGGCGTAGCCGTGAAACGCAGTTGGCCAATGATATTGCCACTGCGCGACGAGACTTGGACGAGCAGCGCCGCGTCAGCGAAGGCGATCAGACACGCCTCGCCGCGATCGACGAACGCGTCGAGGATTTGCTCCCCGAGCACGAAGCGTTGGAAGAGCAGTTGGAAAGCCTGGAACAAGCGTTAGCGGATGCCTCGCCTGCATTGGAAGCCGCTGAGCAACAATGGGGCGATGCTGAAACGCGCTGGCGGGATGCCAGCCGTGATGCTGATCGCAGTCAAGATCAGTTGCGAGACCTAGAACAACGCATTCAGCGCTTGCAGGCTGAAAACCAGCGTCGCCGTCAGCAGCGTGGCGAGGTAGCTGATCTGACCAGTTTGCGAGAAGAGCATACGCTGTGCCAGGCGCAGCTAACAGAAGCCCAGCAGCAGGCGGATGGCTTCCAGACAGAACGCGAACAGTGGCAGCAACGCTACAGCGATGCCAAGGCGGCCTATCAACAGGCGACCCAGGAACGTGACCGTCAGCGTGCTGGACTGAGCCAGCGGCAGGGCGAGCTGGCCTCGCTTCAGGCATTGATGGATGCCGCCTTGGCTAACCACGACCCGGCGATTGACACTGCCCTGGAAGCACACGGCTTGGCGGATGCACCGCAGCTGGGTGAAATGCTGCAAGTAGAGCCCGGTTGGGAAACGCTGGTGTCGTGGTTGCTGGCGCCTTGGCTTAATGCGCGGCTTGTCGATACTCATCAATTAGCCGCTTTACCCGCCGCATTGGCCACCGACTGGTGCTTAATCGATCGGGCATCACCAAGGTCATCCTCAGCGTCATCAACATCAGGGCAACGCCTGGATCGTTTGGTGAGTGGTGCAGGGGCGCTTAGTGAATGGTTAGCAAGTATTCACTATACCCAAACGGCTGACGAGGCCGCGCAACAGGTAGCCCATCTGGCGCCGGGTGAAAGCGTTGTGAGCCGCGATGGCCTTTGGCTGGGCCGCGGCTGGCTGCACCAGCAGGCGAACGGAGAAGGCATTGATGGGCTGCTATTAACCCGCCGCCGCTTTGCCGAACTTGATGCTCAGCGCGAGAGCGACGAAGACGCGTTGGCGTTGGCGGAAGCCCAGTGTGAAACAGCCAATGACACGATTGAGGCGTTGGAACAGACTCGCGATCAGCAGGCCGAACAAGAGCGCGCCCACGCCGCGACACTGCAGCAGCTGGCGGTAAAAGAGCGCAGCCTTGCCCAGCGCCTGGAACACCTGGCAAGCCGTGCCACTGAACTTGATGAAGAACTCGCACAACTGCAAGAGGATGAGGCGGAGTTAGCACTTACCATTGATGAACAGCGAGCCCGCTGGCACGTGGCGATGGAGCAGCTGGAAAGTGCCGCGCAAGCGAGGGATGCGACTGCTGAACAGCGTAGCCGCCAGCGTGAAGCACGCGATCAGCTTAATCAGCAGCATGCGCCGCTTAAAGCGCAGCAGCAGGCGTTAGCGTTAGAGCGAGAGCGTTTGACCGCTGAGCGCAACAGTCTGCGTTCTCAACAGTCGCGTTCGAGCGAGGCTGAGGAGCGCCTGTCGCTGCGGATCGCCGAGTTGGAAGAGTCGCGGGAAATGCTGCTAGAACCCGATGAACTGGCTAGCGAAGAACTCGAAGCATTGCTCCACCAGCGTGAGCAGCAGGAGGGCCGCTTAAACGACACTCGTCAGCAGGCTCAGGCATTGGCGGAACAGTTACGCGCGGATGAGCTGGCGCGTCAGCAGCACGAGCGTAACCTGGAACAAAGCCGCGAACAGCTCCAGCAGCGGCGTATGGATGTTCAGGCACTGGCGCTAAAAGCGGCCACCCAGGACGAGCAGCTTGCAGAGCTTGGCCACCAAGTGGACACCTTGGCTGAACAACTGCCCGAAGACGCCTCTGAACATAGCTGGCAGGAACGGCTGGAAGCGACCAGCGAGAAAATACGCCGTCTTGGGGCGATTAACCTGGCCGCCATCGAGGAGTACGACCAGCAGGCCGAGCGACGCAATTACCTGGAAGCCCAGCACGCCGAACTGAGCGAAGCGCTGGAAACCCTGGAGCGGGCGATCAGGCGGATCGATCAAGAAACACGCGTGCGTTTTCGCGAAACGTTTGACCAAGTAAATACGGGGCTTCAAACGCTATTTCCCCGCGTATTTGGGGGCGGTGCCGCTTGGCTAACCCTGACCGGCGATGATTTACTGGAAACGGGCGTGGCGATTATGGCGCGCCCGCCAGGTAAAAAGAACAGCACTATCCACCTGCTATCGGGCGGTGAAAAAGCGCTGACGGCACTATCGCTGGTGTTTGCTATTTTTCAACTCAACCCCGCGCCGTTTTGTATGCTGGATGAAGTGGATGCGCCCCTGGATGATGCCAACGTGGGCCGTTACGCCAAGTTGGTGAAAGAAATGTCTGAGAACGTACAGTTTATCTATATTACCCATAATAAGATTGCCATGGAGGCCGCCGAACGACTGATGGGGGTCACGATGCAAGAGCCAGGCGTCTCGCGGTTGGTCTCGGTGGGGATCGAAGAGGCCGCTGCACTGGTCGACTGACTCGCGTTGCAAGTGTCCTTCACAAGGGCTCACTCAAAGTTCCTCGCCGTGCTTTTAAAACGGTTGAGTAGGCCTGAACGAAGAGCGGTAATGGCGAAATAGCGCTAAAGGATAATGAGCAGCAAGGACGTGGTTTAGACAGGATGGTTAACGTTGGCTGTCTAATAGCATAAAAAAATGTCCTAAAGCGTTAAACTTAACTATATTGCCTGTACTAATAGGCGGCTGGATATGACTAAGCCGATTATTGAAAAATTAAGCTTGCGAGGCTAGCCAGTTGTCAAAACGGCTTTTCTTGCTTCTAGTATTCCTTTATAAAGCGGTATATAAATGTTACGTCTTTGTTCATGGCACTTTTGATTGAAGTTAAGGTCAAGTTTCTCACCTTAATCTGTACCAGAAATTTACCGAGGCGTGAAAATCGCGTTAAATACAGCAAAAACTGGTCATTTTCATTGCAATCGCGCTATGCTTGGTCATATTAATGGCATGTGATTATTTAATAGCCGTTACCACTATTATTCAGGCATGAGCTTCAATACTGGGTTTTTATACATGTTGCCTTATATATATAGTGCCTTAGCAACCGGCAAAATGACCATGGAACGTTCGACATGGAACTAAGAGAGTGGCTAATTATTTTAGGGCTGGCGTTGGTATCGCTCATCGTTATTGATGGAGCGAGAAGACTTCAACGTCAGCGTCGTGTACCCCGCCTGGATCAGGCGGAGACAAATGTGTCCAGCAGTCAGCCTGAAGATCCCGATGAAGCCGCTAAAGAAGCGGAGATCAACTGGGAACTTCCTAATGGTGGCGCGCGCGTTGTTAAGCCTGCTGACTATAGTGGCTTAGGTAATAAACCAAAGCTAGAGCGCCAAGAGCATCCTGGGCCTTCCAAGGTCTTAGCTGAGTTTAGGCGCTCGGCTTCCGCTAAAGCGACTAAGCGGAAAGCTGATAAAGCAGATAAAGCGGCTTCATTGGCAGCTGCTCAAGCGGCGAAATCTCAATCTACTCATTCGCAAGCCAGCGAGCAGCCGGTCACATCTGCTCAAACGGCTACCCAAACGGCCGCGCAGGCCACTTCTTCCTCTGCGCCAACAGAGCATGAACGACGTGAGCCAAGTATTGGTATCAATGCGTCACCTAGCGACAGCCCTGTTCGTGCCAATACGGTTCATGACGGCTCTGTTCATGACAACAAGGTTCATGACAACAAGGCTCATGCCGACGAGGTTCCAGCCAGCGTGCCAGAGGCTCCACAGCCTGCACTGGCAACAGCACCTGAATACACCGAACGTGCCCAGTCAGCGCCAGCCAATACTCAGTCTGATGACGCCATGGCAATCACCGCAAGTCAGTCCGAACCGGAAACAGTGCGACCTGCTGAGCCAGAGCCAGTCCTGCGGGCCGAGCCTGAAGATGCTGTGTTTGCCAAACACGCCAACGAGCATTCGCCCAAGCGGCGTCAGTTGCGATCCGATACGGTGGGTGAGCACGACGAGTTGGATGACGATGAAGTAGATGAATACCGTCTTGTCGATTTTGAAGGCATGGGACGCTCGCTGAAGCGTCGCTTGATTGAGCGCCGTAGAGAGAAACAGCGCCAAAAAGCTGAAAAAGCACTACGTGATAAAGCGCTGGCGAAGCAGAAAGCGGAGCGTAAAGCGCTTGAAGCCGAGCAGCGGCGTGAAGCTAAAGAAGCCGCGGATGCCGAACGTGCACGTCTGGCTCAAGAGCAGGCGCAAGCCCGCGAAGAGGCGGCAGCCGCCGCTGCCGCTGAACAACGCTCTACAGCTCCCCAACATGCTGACGAGCACTATCATGTTCGCAGCAGTGGTCTCGATAGCGCTGAAGCCCACGCGGATTATCAGTACGACGAAGAGTACCGGTTTGCTGAGGCTGAAGACGCCTCTTATGACGGCGTGCCCGCCGATGAGTATGGTGCGAATGATAGCGTTCGAACCCATCCCACTTTAGCGAAAGCCTTGCGTCACGATGTGAACGGCGAGAATGCCAAAGAAGCGCTTTCCAACGCTGAAGAAGTGGTGGTCATCAGTGTCTTATCGCGCGATCCAGAAGGATTCGATGGCACTAAGCTGCTTGAGCTGATGATGGTCTGTGGATTGCGCTATAGCAGTGCAATGGGCGTTTTCCATCGCTTTGAAACCGAAAGCGACGATAGCGAATTGCAGTTCTCAATGGTCAATGTGGTGAAACCGGGCACGTTCCCCATTGAAGAAATGGGCACGTTCATGACCCCGGGTATCACGCTGCTGATGCCGCTGCCGGGCGCCGTTGATAGCGCTGCCGCGTTCGAAGCGATGGTCGAGACAGCGATGGTAGTGGTGCGCCACATGGGCGGTGAGCTTAAAGATGAAAACCGCAGTGTGATGACTGCGCAAACGATTGAGTTTGCCCGTCAGCGTGTGCGTGATTTTGAGCGTCGCCACCGTCTGAATCGGCAACTGCAAGCCCGCTAACGAACGTTAGCGCTCCAACACCCGCCTTCTTGCCAGAAGGCGGGTGTTTTTGTTCAATAGGTACTGTTTTTATAGTCTGTTTTTAAAAACAGTCTTTAAGAGCAATTTTAAGCGCCGTTTCGTCAATAAGCAGTGTGCTTGTCATTCATTTTTTTAATTTTTCGGGCGATGACATTCATCGCCGCTTTCGCAAGTACTGGAACCCATTCTAATGAGTCAGCCTGATTCTCAACCACTGGAAGAGATTACCCATCTACGCGCCGACCTGGATGAGGCGAACTACCGTTATTATGTGCTGGATGAGCCGACGCTGACGGATGCCGACTATGACCGCAAGCTGCAGCGTTTAAAGCAGTTGGAGAGCGATCACCCTACGTTGATCACTTCCGATTCACCTACCCAGCGAGTGGGGGCTGCGCCAGCGGAGGGCTTTCCCTCCGTTGCACACGCCATTCCTATGCTGTCGTTGGATAACGCCTTTAGCCGCGATGATCTCTATGCCTTTGCCGAGCGGGTAGCCGAGCGCTTGGAATGCGCGGCCGACGACGTAGAATTTACCTGCGAGCCCAAACTGGATGGCGCGGCCGTTTCGCTAGTCTACGAGCAGGGCTTATTGGTGAGCGGGGCGACGCGCGGAGATGGCCGCACCGGTGAAGGGATTACTTCAAATCTGCGTACTCTGCGCTCCGTGCCGCTAAAACTGATGGGCGCTAATGTCCCCGCGCTGTTAGAAGTGCGGGGTGAAGTCATTATGCGCCATACCGGCTTTGAAGCGCTTAATGAGCGTGCACGTGAAGAGGGCAGCAAGGTATTTGCCAATCCGCGTAACGCGGCGGCAGGTAGCCTGCGCCAATTGGATCCGCGCATTACCGCCACGCGTCCACTTGAGTTCTATGCCTACCAAGCGGCGCGCTTGGAGCCTGATTTGGGCGATACCACCCATAGCGAGCTAATGGCGCGGTTATCCACAGTAGGGTTTCGCGCCAGTGCAGAGCTTGCGGTCGTTAAAGGTCCCCAGGCCGTTGCTGATTACTGTGAGCAACTGGGAACCAAGCGTGAGCGGATCGGCTTTGATATCGATGGCGTGGTGATCAAGGTTAATGATCTGCGCTATCAGCGTGAGCTTGGCTTTGTCGCGCGTGCACCACGCTGGGCGATTGCCTTCAAGTTTCCTGCCCAGGAAGAGGTGACGACCCTTAACGATGTTGAGTTTCAGGTAGGGCGCACCGGCGCGATCACCCCCGTGGCTCGCCTTGAGCCGGTGACGGTGGCGGGTGTGACCGTGGCCAATGCCACCTTGCACAATGCCGATGAAATTACCCGTTTAGACGTGAAAATTGGCGATACGGTATCGATTCGCCGCGCTGGGGATGTTATTCCCCAGGTCGTTCGGGTACATCCCGAGCAGCGCCCCGCAGACGCCCGGGCAATCATTTTTCCCACCCACTGCCCGGTATGTGGCTCTGATATTGAGCGTGTCGACGGGGAAGCCGTCGCCCGCTGTTCAGGTGGTCTTTATTGCGCGGCCCAGCGTAAAGAGGCGCTAAAGCATTTTGCCAGTCGCAAAGCGCTGGATATTGATGGGCTGGGGGTGAAATTAATTGAGCAGTTAGTTGATCTGGACTGGGTGAAAACACCTGCTGACCTGTTTGCATTAACCGTCGACCAGTTGCAAAGCCTACCACGCATGGGCCAGAAGTCGGCCGCTAACTTGGTCCAGGCGCTTGAAACTGCGAAGTCGACGACGCTGGCGCGATTTATCTATGCGCTGGGGATTCGGGAAGTAGGTGAAGCAACGGCAGCCAACCTTGCCAATCATTTTGGCACGCTTGGCGCTGTTAAAGAGGCTGAGCGTGATGCGCTTGAAGCCGTCAACGATGTGGGCCCCGTTGTCGCTGCTCATGTACATACTTTTTTCCGCCAGCCACATAATCAGGAGACTATCACGGCGTTAATCGATGCAGGCATTATGTGGCAGGAAGCAGCCGTGACCCAAGGGCCTACGCCGCTGGAAGGCCAAACCTGGGTGCTGACCGGTTCGCTTGAAAGCATGACCCGCGATGAAGGCAAAGCGCGCCTACAAGCGCTGGGCGCCAAGGTGGCGGGCAGTGTATCGAAAAAAACCACCTGCCTGGTGGCCGGCGAAGCCGCCGGCAGCAAGTTAACCAAAGCCGAGCAGATGGGCATCGACGTCCTTGATGAAGCCGGTTTTATTGAACGTTTAGCCGAATGGGAGCAGCGCTCATGAGCCGTTTTATTGAAGTCCCCGCGCGAATGCTGCCACCGGAGACCCTTAATGCTCTGCTCGAGGCATTCGTGACCCGCCAGGGCTACGACACTACCGATACGACGGGCGAAGGCATGCACGGCTGGGTAGCCGAGCTAAAAAAACAGCTGGAGCGCAACGAGCTCATCATTGCCCATGACCTTGAGCTAGAGATGACCGAGGTCATGACACTAGCTCAGTGGCGATCATTTGGTCGAGATATCGCCGACGACGAGGAAGAAGGCGATATTTAAGAACCTAGCCTTGCCACGCTGATGACGTTATCCGTCATTGCGAGGAGCTTGCGACGCGGTAATCTCAACCTATCGGGGCTCCCACCCCAGATTGCTTCACTGCGTTCGCAATGACAGATAAGGGCAACCCCAGATTGCTTCGCTACGTTCGCAATGAAACCCCAATGACGCCCCTATGTCATTGCGAGGAGTGCAGCGACGCGGCAATCTAAGCTGGCGGCGGCAACCCAACCCCAGATTGCTTCGCTACGTTCGCAATGACACCCATACGCCATGGCGAAGAACGTTATCTGTCATTGCGAGGAGCTTGCGACGCGGCAATCTAAGCCGGCGGCGGCAACCCAACCCCAGATTGCTTCGCTACGTTCGCAATGACACCCCAATGACGCCCCTATGTCATTGCGAGGAGTGCAGCGACGCGGCAATCTCAGCCTACGGTGGCAACCCAACCCCAGATTGCTTCACTACGTTCGCAATGACAGATAAGGGCAACCCCCAGATTGCTTCACTACGTTCGCAATGACAGATAAGGGCAACCCCAGATTGCTTCACTACGTTCGCAATGACAGATAAGGGCAACCCCCAGATTGCTTCGCTACGCTCGCAATGACAAATAAGGGCAACCCCGAGATTGCTTCACTGCGTTCGCAATGACATCCTAATGACGCCCCTATGTCATTGCGAGGAGTGCAGCGACGCGGCAATCTTTGCTGGCACAGGTAGGCAAACCCGAGATCGCCGCGCTTCGCTCGCGATGACACTAAAAGGATACAGCGACAAGAGACCGCCCTTAACTGGCGGTATTTTTCTGCTTTTCGCCCCGAATAAGCGCGCTGATAATACGTCGCCCTGGGTGCAGGTGATCCACCAGCGGCGCTTCCAGCGGCATCGGCTCGTCGCATATTCGAGAAGCAATCACCTCTGCGCATAAAGGTGCGCTGGCCAAGCCACGCGAACCATGGGCGGCCGTTATCCACAGGCCAGGGTGGTGTTCGCCGTGTTTATCAGCCACCCGGGTGGCATCCTTGGCAAGCAGTGAATAGTCATTCCGCCACGCCTGCGCTACCGGCACCGGCCCTGCGTAGGGGCTCTTGTCAGGGCTTGCCGCCCGCACCGCCGCGCGACCCTGAAGATGTTCAGGGGTTAGCTCAATACCGGCTTGTTCCAACTCCGTGACTAACGCGGGCAGCGTTTGTCCCAGCTCATCAATATTGCGCTGGTGGTCGTCATCGGTGACATTGTGGGTGGCGTTATTGGGGATAAAGCTGGCACCGAAGGTCAGCACACCGTCCAACGCAGGCGCTACATAGCCACCGGCGCACACCACGCGGGTTGGGCCCGCTACCTCATCGGGTAGCGTTAGCTCGCTAATCTGGCCGCGCACCGACTGCAGCGGTAATTCCGCCGTTTGCGCAAAGCGGTTAGCCAAGTGCGCGCTGGCAATAACCACTTGATCGGCCTCAAGTGTACTCCCATCCGTAAGATGAAGCCGCCAAGTGGGTGCTGCTGAGGGAATCCCTGAGCGAGCAAGTGAATCTACCTCGCCATGCTGCAAGGTAACGCCCGGCTGGTTAAGCAAGTGCTCACACAGTGCCTTGGGCCGCACCCAGCCCGCCTGGGGATAAAACAGTCCATGGGGAGCGCTAATCGCAATACCCGCTGTCTCGGTGAGCGTTGGAGGCTCAAGCGCGGTAACCACCTCACTTGGCAGTGGGTGCTGTTCGACAAAACGCTGCTGACGGCGCGTTTCCTTATCGCTGGTGGTTAACTGAACCACACCGCAGGGGGTAAATAAGGGCGCGGTGGATGACGTTTGGAGAGATCGCTTTAGCGCTAGCCAACGCTGGCTATAGAGCAGCCCGGCAAGATAAACCCGGCTTTGGTAATTGGTCTCTGCGGCCAACTTCACATAAAGCGCCCCCTGGCGGTTGCCCGAGCCGCCCGCACCGGGGGCCTCGCGTTCAACCACCGTTACCTGAATACCGCGCCGTGCCAGCGCTGCGGCAACGCTGGCGCCTGCCATCCCGGCACCAATCACTGCCACGTGCTTCGCTGGCAACACAGGCGGAGGGGTAAACCACGGGGTGTTGTCACGCCGCTGGTCGGCGGGCGGCGCTTCAATATGGCCCGCTAGCATTTCGCGCTTACGACCGTATCCAGGCACTTTTTTCCAATGGAAACCGGCCGCTTTGAGCCCTCGCTTGACGATGCCGGCACAGGTAAAGGTGGCAAAGGTAGCGCCGGGGCGGGAGCGGGCGGCCATGGCGTTAAATAGCTCGGGCTGCCACATGTCGGGATTTTTGGAGGGCGCAAACCCGTCTAGAAACCAGGCATCCACCTGCCCATCCAGCTGCGATAAGCGCTCCGTGGTATCACCGAAGTGTAGATCGAGAATAACGCGCTCGGTTAAATGCAGACGGTGTATACCACCGACGGCGTCAGGCCATTGGGCACATAGCGCCTGTGCATAAACGGCAAGCGAGGGCCAACTGCCCAAGGCTCGCTCAAGCGCTTCGCGCTCGAAAGGAAATTTTTCTGTGGATAACAGATGCAGGCGTGCAGTAGGCGCCGCATGTTTTTCAAAACAGGCCCAGGCAGAGAGCATATTAAGCCCGGTGCCAAAGCCGGTTTCGCCAATCACAAATGGCCGAGGCTCGACCCAGGCGGCAAACCGTTCGGGAAGCCGGTTAGCCCCGATAAAGACATGCTCGGTTTCAGCGCGCCCATCGCCCCGCGTGAAATAGACATCATCAAATGCTGCGGAATGGGGCGCTGCGTCGTTCCAGGTCAGCGTCGGTGTGGTTAGCGCCGCGAGAGGAGGCAATGCGTTGGGGCGTTGGGTCACGCAGGATTCCTCGTATATAAACAGAAAGCCATAAAAGCGCTGGTCACAAACGCACTTTTATGAAAGGTGTCGGAGTGATGACACTATGGTTAAAAAATGATCAATTTGACGCTGCTGGCGCTATCTCTGGCTTAGCGCAAAGCGTCCGCCGGGTTTGCACAGAGTTTTCCACAGGCTCTGTGAAAAAGCGGGCGGACCCTCCACACTTGCCTATTGGCGTCAAGGCAGAACTTTTTTAAAAGGCTTCACAATGACCTTGGCATAGACCCCTGCGATCATGTATGGATCGGCATCGGCCCAGGCGTTGGCTGCCTCTAAACTTTCGAATTCCGCCACCACCAGGCTGCCGGAAAATCCCGCATCGCCGGGGTTGTCGGTATCGATCGCCGGGTGTGGCCCTGCCAAGACCAACCGCCCCTCATCGCGTAGTGCCTCTAAACGGGCTAAGTGATCAGGGCGAGCGGCTAAGCGTCGCTCCAGGCTATTGGCGACATCTTCGCTTATAATGGCATACAGCATGGGGTTATAACTCCTTGATAAAAAGGGGATGCGCTGAGGCCGTTCATTGACCGCACCGGCGTAAGCGCGCACCATATCTTACCTATAGCGGACGCTTCATTCACGGCTGACTTCATTCACAAATGAGTAGTGCCTCTGAACGTCAATGCGCATTCTGACAAACTGACCACATGGCGTCATGCTTATGTCTCAACTTCCCTACACCTTTGAGGCTGATCAGCGTTATAGCGTTGATTTGCACATGCACTCTACCGCTTCAGACGGTGCGTTGACGCCTACGGAGCTAGTCACGCTGTGCGCTGAGCGTGGGCTAACGCATATGGCGCTAACCGACCACGATACCATGGACGGCATTGAAGATGCGGGGCGCGCAGCCGAGCAAGTGGGCCTGTGTCTTATTCCCGGCTGTGAGTTATCCACACGCTGGCAGGGGGTTAATATTCATGTCGTGGCGTTAATGCCCGGTGGCTTGCAGGGGCCGCTGGTCGAAGGCCTGCGTCAGCAGCGCGAGGCACGCATACAACGCGCAGAAGTAATTGCCGAGCGGCTGGAAAAAGCGGGCCTGAGCAACGCCTTGGAAAAAGCGCGTGCCCAGGCGGGCAGTGATCGGCCCTTAGGTCGCCCGGATTTTGCCCGTGCCTTGGTGGAAGACGGTCTGGTGGCTGATTGGGCGAGCGCCTTTAAGCGTTATCTAGGTAGCGGAAAAAAAGGCGATGTGAAAGCCCTCTGGCCGGAAATCAGCGACGCCGTCAGCTGGGTTGTAGACTCCGGTGGTGTGGCGGTCATCGCTCACCCGTTGCGCCACGGCTTAACCCGGCGTAAACGCGGACTATTGATGGATACCTTTCAGGCAGCGGGAGGACAGGCGGTGGAGCTGGTCAGCGGTCAACAGAACCCTGACAGCACCCGTGACCTGGCCCGCCAATTGGTCGAGCGAGATTTGTACGCCTCCATGGGTAGCGACTTTCACTTTCCCGGCAGCCATGCAGCGCCCGGCAGCATGAGCTTGATCCCCCGCACGGCGGCTCCGCCCATTTGGCAGCATCCGCGCCTGGCACATTTACGCGAGGCGCCGCCCGGCCTATTAGGGAGAGCTTAACAACCACTCTGCCCAGTATTTACGTCAGCCCAGTTCTGCATAATGTCATCACGAAACCCGTTCAATGCCAGGTAAGCTATGCTGACTAGGTAGAGCCTACGGACAGGAGTAACGCATGAGCCAGTATTTTCAGATTCATCCCGAAAACCCGCAAAAACGCTTGATTGATCAAGCGATAGAAATCATCCGTAAAGGCGGCGTTATCGCTTACCCCACCGATTCGGGGTACGCGCTGGGCTGCCACTTGGGCGAGAAGAAAGCGATCGAGAAAATTAAATGGCTACGCTCGCTGGACGATAAGCATAACTTTACGCTGGTATGTTCTGATCTATCGGAAATCGGCACGTACGCGAAGGTCGACAACACCGTATTTCGATTGCTGAAAGCCCACACGCCTGGCCCTTATACCTATATCCTGGATGCTACCTCTGAAGTGCCGCGTTTGTTGTTGCACCCCAAACGTCGCTCCATCGGCGTGCGCGTTCCGGATCACCGCATTACCCATGCGCTGCTGGAAGCGCTAGGCGAACCGTTAATGAGCGTAACGCTGATTCCGGTAGGCGATGACCTGCCGATGAACGATCCTGAAGAAATCCGCGAGCGTTTCGGCGCGCATCTCGATGCTATTATCGACGGCGGCGCCTGCCATTTAGACCCTACCAGCGTTATCGACTTACGCGAGCTGCCGCCCAAAATCATCCGTGAAGGGCGGGGCGATATTACCCCATTTGCTAGCTAGTCTGACTTGTCCTGGGGGGTTGCCTGCTTCTCTTTACGTGGGTCATCGGTGGTTTCGTCAAGCCAGGTGCCGCAGCGCAAGCAGTAGCGGGCGCGCTTTTCATGGCGGTCATGGCCACAGCCAGGACAAGCTTCTTCTGAGTAGCGTTCTTCACGAATCGAGCGAATCACCTGCGCCGAGAAGATGCCGGTGGGTACGGCAATGATCGAGTAACCGATCAGCATCAGCACCACGGTGATGGCCTTGCCAAGCGACGTACCCGGGACGATATCGCCATAGCCCACCGTGGTCACACTGACCACCGCCCAGTAAATCGACATGGGAATGCTGGTAAAACCGGTTTCCGGCGACTCGATGGTGTACATGAGCGCGGCAAACATGGTGACCACCATGAAGATACTGAAGAAAAACAGCATCACCTGACGGGCGCTGCGTTTTAACGCATCAAGCAACAAGCGCCCTTCACCAACAAACTCCATTAGCCGCAGTATTCTGAAAATACGTAGCACCCGCAGAATGCGAATAATCACTAGCGCATGAAATCCAGGAATAAGCAGTACCAGCCAGGCAGGCAGAATGGAGATCATGTCCACCACGCCATAAAAGCTTTTTAAATAGAGGGTGGGGCGCTCAAGGCAGTAAATGCGCAGCGCAAGCTCGACGGTGAACACCACCGTAAAGGCCCATTCAATGTAGTAGAAAATATCGCCGTACTGTTGAGCGATATCCTGAACACTGCCCAGCAAGATCACCGATACGCTGCCCAGAATCATGACGATCAGCGCAATATCAAACCCTTTGGCCGCTGGCGTATTGGATTCAAAGATAATATGAAACAGCTGCGTACGGAGTCCTTCGGCAGCAGGGCTTAGGTGAAAGCTCATGGTGATCCCGGTGATATGGCAAAACGCCTGCCTTAGTGGTGGTCAGCGTAGGCAAGCGTATTCCTTTTAATTTATAAGAGCTCTGTTTATAAAAGCACTGTTTATAAAAGCATCGTTTATAAGAGCTCTGGTTTTTAAGAACTCTGGTTTTTAAGAACTCTGGTTTATAAGAGCGCTGATTTTTAAAAACGCGGTTTTTCACAGCGCTCTTTCTTGATTACAAGGCTAGCTTAGCGCGCTTTGCAGCGCTAAACGATGAGAAAGCGACAATAGATTAACGCCATAGGCAATGCTGGGCTGACCATGGTCATCCAGCGCCTGGGGCAAGGCGGTGGCCAGGGGAGTAAGTTCGGCGGGTAATGCCGGATGTTGGGCCAGCTGTTGCAGGGCGGCGTGGGCCTGCTGCAGGTAGCTGGGCTGGTGGCTATCGTGATAGGCGTCCAGTGCCAGCGTGGCACGGTGAAGCCACTCCGCTGGCGTGTTAGCGTCCGGCAAAGGCCAGTGCTGGCGGCTAAGCGCATTACCACGAAATGCCTTACTGCTGTCAGAAGGACGCAACGGCACTTGCTCAGCCAGGGTTAGCGCCAGTCCCCACAAGTCGTCCGGTTCGCCGCTTTTTAGTTCAAGCTCAATCTCGCGGATGGTGGTGCGGTAATCA
Organism: Vreelandella sulfidaeris; assembly: GCF_042429665.1. Taxonomy (GTDB): domain Bacteria; phylum Pseudomonadota; class Gammaproteobacteria; order Pseudomonadales; family Halomonadaceae; genus Vreelandella. Next base: position 343,674 of record NZ_JBHMAC010000010.1, read on the forward strand.
CCGCTAATAATCTCTCCTTCATCCAGTACCAGCTCAACGTGGCTATGGTGATGGTTAGACGTATCGATTAGTTGCCAGCTATGGCGTGAAAAATTAGTACTGAGCGTGGGCGCCAATGCTTCCAGCATTCGGCCAAGCTCGCCCTGAAACGGCGGCAGGGTGGCAAGCCTGTCAAAATCCAGCTGCGGTCCTGCAATTGCCCACTCCCACTCATCCCGGTGTGAGAGACCGCCACCGCCCTGACCAGCCGTTTTCACGGTTTGCAGTACCTGACCATCGACTTGGCGTATGCGTAGCGCCACATGAGCCTTTGCCAAGTCGCTCTGGGGCGTGTCGAAGTAAGTATTGGTCAATGTTTGCTGGCGCGCTGATGAAGACGCGTCTGCAAGGAGTGGGTGGCGGCGGAGCGCATTTGGCCCAGTGGGGGGGAGGGCCAGCTTCAGTTCAACTTCCATTGGATTCGGGCTGTTCATGGTATTCGCCACCTCGTTATCGTGACATTTAGATGAAAATTTGATTACATTTGTGAACTTTTCATGACGGAGGCGAGTGCACTCTTTATACTGGCGCCGCTATTTCCTGGCTCCCCCGAAAATAGGTTAAAAGGCATTATGGTTACCTCCAATCCTTTTTCTTCGATGTTTGGCCGCTCGCCATTCCAGCCGTTATTGGCTCATATCGTCAAAACGAATGAATGTGCTGATCAACTGCTACCGTTTTTTGAAGCAACCCTTGCCGGTGACTGGGAACGCGCCACTGAGCTGCGCGAAAATGTCACTCGCCTAGAGCATGACGCCGACACGCTTAAAACAGAGCTGCGGTTGAACCTACCCAATACCATGTTTCTGCCGGTATCACGTTCAGACCTGCTCGATCTGATCAGCGTGCAGGACAAGATCGCCAATAAGGTACGCGACATTACCGGTATTATGCTGGGCCGTAAAATGCAGGTGCCAGGAGAACTGGCCGAGCCAATGCGCGATTACATTCGTACCAGTGTGGCCTGCGTGGCTCAAGCGCGCCAAGCATTAGAAGAGCTCAAAGATCTGCTGGAATCCGGCTTTGGAAAAAATGTCTCCGACGTCATGCAGAATATGATTCGTGAGCTGCATACCCTGGAACATCAAGCCGATCACCAGCAAATAACTATTCGTCGTCAGTTGTTTGCGCTTGAAAGTCAGCTGCCGCCGGTCGATGTGATCTTTCTTTACAAGATTATTGAATGGGTTGGCGAATTATCCGATCGCGCCGAGCGTGTGGGTAGCCGACTGCAGATCCTGACTGCCCGCTAAGGGGACTTTCATGCAGATTATTGTCCAGCACGGTGACATCTTTATTATTCTGGCCTGCTTGTTTGGCTTCTTTATGGCCTGGGGCGTGGGTGCCAACGACGTAGCCAATGCCATGGGAACCTCGGTGGGGTCGAAAGCGATCACCATTAAGCAGGCTATTCTGATCGCGGTGGTGTTTGAATTTCTCGGTGCCTGGTTGGCCGGTGGCGAGGTGACCAACACCATTCGTAAAGGGATTATCGATCCCTCTCTCTTGCAGGATGATCCACAGCTACTGGTGTACGGCATGCTGGCGGCGTTGCTGGCAGCAGGAACGTGGTTGCTGATTGCCTCCATGAAAGGCTGGCCTGTCTCCACTACCCACTCAATTGTCGGTGCCATTGTAGGTTTTGCGGTGGCAGGGCTGGGTGCCTCAACCGTTGACTGGGGAGCGGTGGGAACGATTGCCGCCAGTTGGGTGGTTTCCCCCTTGCTGGCCGGTACGATTGGCTTTGTGCTGTTTAAATCGGTACATCTTTTGATCTTTGAAGATGCCAATCCGTTCACCGCGGCCAAACGCTACTTCCCGGGTTATGTGTTTCTAGTCGGCTTTATCGTCTCCATGGTGACACTGACCAAAGGGTTGTCTCATGTAGGGCTTGATTTAACCTTTGGTCAAAGCCTGCTGCTGTCGATATTGCTGGGGCTGGTGATTACGGTCATCGGCATGGCAATGCAGCGGCGCATCAAGTTCGAGCACAACGAGAACGACCATTTTGGGTATGCCAATGTGGAGCGTGTGTTCGGCGTGCTGATGATTTTCACCGCCTGCGCGATGGCTTTTGCCCATGGCTCCAATGACGTGGCGAATGCGGTAGGCCCGCTGGCGGCGGTCATTAGCGTGGTGCAAACTGGCGGCGAAATTGGCAGCTCTGCGCTGGTGCCCTGGTGGGTGCTGGTCCTTGGCGGCGGCGGCATTGTGGTGGGTTTGGTGACCTACGGCCATAAAGTGATTGCGACCGTGGGAACCGGGATTACCGAGCTAACCCCTAGCCGTGGCTTTGCGGCTACGCTGGCGGCGGCAACCACGGTGGTATTAGCGTCGGGAACCGGGCTACCCATTTCCACCACCCACACGCTGGTCGGCGCCATTTTAGGGGTTGGCTTGGCACGCGGTATGGCGGCCATCAACCTGAGGGTTATCGGCACGATTGCGGCGTCCTGGCTGATTACATTGCCAGCGGGCGCGGGCTTGGCAATTCTGTTCTTCTTTATGTTTAAAGGTATGTTCGGGTAACCACCGCCCTAAGCCTGGGAGCTAAATTCCCTGTGCATCCAACGACAGCGGCATTTTTCATGTTTTTCTGCATAAGAGTGGGCAGATTTGCATTGGAAGGTGCCGCTGTTTTTCGTGCTCTGGTAAAGTAACTCGGTTAAATGTAATCACGGTATGTTTCTTTCACCTGCTGCCGGAGAGCGGCCCTTGGATACGCGCTTCCCCTTTGTTGATTGGTTTCGTAACGCTTCCCCCTATATTAATGCTCACCGGGGGCGAACCTTTGTCATCTTAATTGAAGGCGAAGCCATGGCGTCTGGCCGAGGGGAGCAGCTCATTCAGGATTTGGCGCTGCTGCATACGCTAGGCGTTCGCTTAGTCGTGGTGTTCGGCATTCGTCCTCAGGTGCATGTCGCGTTGACCAATGCTGGCGTTGAGCCAACGCGAGTCGATGGCCGTTGGGTCGCCGACCGTGCGGTGATGACTCACGTTGAACAGGTGGCTGCCCATCAGCGGCTATGGCTGGAGGCTCGGCTATCGCTGGGCTTGCCCAGCACGCCGTTGCACGGTGTCGAGCTAAGTGTCATCTCGGGCAACCTTGTCACCGCCAAACCTCTTGGTGTGCGTGAAGGGGTGGACTTTGACCATAGCGGCGAAGTGCGCCGTGTGCGGGCAGGCGCTATTCAAGGCTTGCTGGAAAAAGGCTCGTTGGTGCTGTTGCCGCCACTGGGATTCTCCAGTACCGGTGAGGTGTTTGACCTGGATGCCTCTGAGGTTGCCCAACACGCCGCCGTCGCACTAAAAGCCGATAAGTTGATTTTGCTGGGTGAATCGGAAGGGTTGGAAGATGAGCACGGCGCGCTGCTACGCCAGCTTTCGCCAGCGGAAGCCGAGCCACGCTTAAATGCGGCATTGCCTGGAAGTGAATTAGCGCGCCACTTACAGGCGGCCTGCACCGCGGCACGAGAAGGCGTGGCGCGCACGCACTTGCTCTCCTGGCGTAATCACGATGCCTTGCTGGGTGAACTGTTCACCCGCGACGGTGTTGGCACCATGATTACTCAGCACCGCTACGAGCAGCTGCGACCCGCAACGTTAAATGATGTGGCTGGGCTGTTGGAACTGCTGGAGCCGTTAGAGCGACGCGGCATGCTGGTGGCGCGTTCGCGTGAGCGTCTGGAGCATGAAATCGATGACTACATGGTGATCGAGCGCGATGGCATGGTGATTGGTTGCGCCGCGCTGCATGTTTTCGCTGATACCGGCATTGCCGAACTGGCCTGTGTTGCCGTTCACGATAGCTATCGTGGTGGAGAACGGGGCGAGCGCTTGGTAGAAGCGCTGGAGCGTCGCGCGCGCCAGCGCGGCTTAACTGACATGTTTGTGCTAACCACCCACACGGCACACTGGTTTGTTGAGCGTGGCTTCCGTGCCGCTAGCCTTGAAGCCTTACCCACGCTTAAACGCGAAACCTATAATCACGCGCGTAAATCGAAAGTGCTGGTGAAAACGCTGGCGGGGTAGTTGCTGTGGTCAGCCACTGATGGGCGCTATAGCCTTCGGGCGCGAGCGCAGCAAGCCATCTACTAAGGGGAGTTATAGTCGAAGAGATTAATAGGTGAGTTAAATAGAGTGAGTTAAACCGGTTGAAGAAAATAGGGGCAGCGAAGCTGTCCCTATTGGTTACGCCGATCTTTTAAATTAAGTAAAACTTGTTAATTAAGTAGTGCTTGTTAGGTATTTAAAATAACACCACCATTTAAATGAAGTGTTTGGCCGCTCATATAAGAGGACTCCTCTGAGGCCAAATAAACATACGCAGGCCCCATCTCGCTAGGTTGCCCTGCACGGTTCATGGGAACCTGGCCGCCGAATGAAGCCACCTTGTCATCTTCAAAGCTAGCCGGAATCAGCGGCGTCCACACCGGACCCGGCGCCACCGCATTAACGCGAATACCTCGATCCATCAGCGACATGGCAAGCGAACGCACCAACCCCTGAATAGCGCCTTTAGTGGCGGTATAATCAATCAGCGTCGCATTGCCCTTAAAGGCGTTGATCGATGAAGTGGCGATAATGGTGTCGCCCTTATTGAGATGCGGGAGGGCTGATTTGGTAAGATAAAAGTGACTGAAAATATTGGTCTGGAAGGTGCGCATTAGCTGGTCGTCAGGGATATCGGTGATATCGTCCCAGTCGTACTGCTCTGCCGCATTGTTAATGACAATATTGAGTTTGCCAAAATGATCCAGCGTTTGTTTAACAATATCACGGCAAAAAGCCGGGTCGGCTACATCGCCTTTTAACACCAAGCAACGGCGACCTTCTGCTTCCACCAGCCGCTTCGTTTCTTCAGCATCAGTATCCTCTTCTAGATGCACAATCGTGCAATCCGCCCCTTCGCGGGCATAATGAACCGCTACCGCACGACCAATACCGCTGTCACCACCGGTGATAATGGCGACTTTATCCAGCAGCTTGTCGGTGCCACGATAGCTGTCACGAATAAACTCGGGCTCAGGCCGCATCGCATATTCGTCGCCTGGTTGTTCATCTTGATGCTGAGAGGGCTGTTTTTGATCACTCATGTGCGGTCACTCCTTCGTTAGCACAGATGGGTTGGTATAGGTGGCGCATAGGTGTCGATTAGAAGGCGCGCGCATCGTCCTTAGCGGCGCACCCCACTTCAACGTAGACCAATGGGTTGAAGAGACGCAAATGCCAGTCGAATGGAACTATTTTTTGGCGTTTTATATAGCGCTTATTGGGCGTGCTAACGACTAAATGCTAAGTAATTAGTTATCTACTTTCGGGTATTAATATATGTTAAGTAAAAGCGCCTATAGTGGCTTTGTCGTGCGCATTAAATTGACAATAAAAAAATGACCGCTATGTTTTAAAAGTAGCTTATCTGTTAAAGAAATTTAATTAGCTAAGTAGTTTGGCTAAGTATAAATGATTGTCTTCTTTAAGTGCCTAATTACGTTGGTTAAGGGCGCTAAATAGATTCGCAGTGATGCTGATTTTTTTTCACCACGGATGTTGACAAGATGAGACGACATGGAGGAAGTGACAGATGATAGATCAAGGAAATAAGGCTGAATCAGGCGCGCCAGGCCAATCTAACCGCTCCACGGAGTCGCTCAAGCAGCAAGGACGGGATACTGCGCATGAAGTTAGTGAGGCCGCCCAGCACCAAGCCGAAGGCTATTTTAACCAACAGCGTGATAATGCCGCGGAACAATCCCAGAAGATAACGGGTGTTCTTCAGAAAATGGCGGATGAGTTCGATAACCAACAGCAACCTTATCTTTCTCAACAAACGAGAAAGTTTGCCAATGTAACCGAGCGTTTTTCATCTAGCTTGCGTGATAAAGATCTACGCAGCGTATGTGATGATGCGCAACGCTTTAGTCGTCGTGAGCCCGCTTTATTTATTGGTGGCTTGATGGCGGCAGGCTTTTTAGTTTCCCGTTTCCTACGTAGTTCTAATCAGCACTCGCATGGCGCTGATAGCCATGGTGCTGATAGACATAGCCCTGATATGCATAGCAGCTATTCCAATACTGCTACTGCGAGTACAGCGGGCTCGCCGTTAACGAATACTACGTCAACTACGTCAACTACGCCGACTACTCCGCAAAGCCAGTCATCCGGTATTGCCGGTGGTTCCTATCCAGGTAATGGAGCAGCGGGTCAGGCGGGTCAAGGAAATAGAACGCCCTAATAACACGGGCCAGGGAGGCACAGTATGGATTCGGATAATAAATCTACATCGCAAACATCCTCGGTGGGATCGCTGCTATCAAATGTGATGCACGAAATTACCTCGCTTGTGCGTAACGAGATTGAGCTTGCCAAGACAGAAATGTCTGAAAAAACCCACGAGGCCATGGGTGGCATTGCGTCAATCGCAATCGCTGGCGCGGTTTTGCTCGGCGGCTTTTTAACGCTGTTGGCAGCGGTGGTATTTTTGCTCAATGAGGTGCTTCCGCCGGACACCACACCTTGGCTTGGTGCTGCGATTGTGGGCATTGTGATGACCGTCATTGGTATTCTCATGCTCAAAGCGGGCCAGAAGAAACTGCAGGCGCGTAACCTGATGCCGAATCGCACGATGAATAGTCTGCACAATGACAAGTCGTTTGCGAAAGAGCATCAGCAGAACGTCAAGGAGGAGTTGAAATGACGGATCATGACAACCAGCGAAATTCTGAAGAGATTGAAAAGGATATTCATCAATCCCGCGAACGTCTCGACTCTACGCTGCATGAACTCGAAGAGCGCTTCTCTCCTCAGCAGTTATTGAATAGCTCTTACGAGTATATTCGCCACGGTGGTGCCAACGAGTTTGTGGCCAATTTAGGCAACACGATCAAGCAAAATCCGGTGCCGTTTCTGCTTACCAGCGCTGGTATTGGCTGGATGATTTTGGCTCAACGCAATCCGAATGCAGGGCACAGTCAGCACTACTCGTCGGCTATTGACGAGGAGTTCTACACCGGCGAGCGGCATTCATCGCACTCGCATAGCTCTAATAGTTCGAATGGCTCTTATAGCTCGAATGGCTCGCCAGGTATTCCCGTTCACGAAGGCACACATCCGAATGATGGAGCGCCCACTGGCTACAGCACTGGGTCTTCTGGCGTCGCTGAAGGCTCCTCAAGCCATAGTGGTGGTAAAGGGCGTATGAGCCAGGTGAAAGACAGTGCCAGCAGCATGAAAGAGGGCGCTGGTAACATGAAAGAAGGCGCCAAGGGCAGAGCCCAAAGCCTAGGTAATAAAGCCAAGCATACCGCGCAGCAGTGGAAAGATAAGGCAAACCATATGGGAGGCCACATGCGAGATACTACGTCCCATCTTAACCATGGTGTACATGATAACGCCCACGCGATGGGAGATCGTGCACGCCAAACAGGAAGCCAAGCCTCTGACTTTGTTCAAGAGCACCCGCTAGTGGTAGGCGCACTTGGATTTGCGTTGGGTGCAGCATTGGGCGGTATGTTCCCGGCGACTAAAAAAGAAGATGAGGTCATGGGTGAGTATCGTGACCGAGCGATGCACAAGGCGAGTGAAGCGGGGCATGAGCAAGCGGATAGAGCTCAGCAAGCGGTTCACGAACAGGCCGATAAAGCTCAGCAGACGGTGCATGAAAAAGCCGAGGAAGCGAAAGAAAAATCACATCAGGGCCAAGGCTCCAATGTGAACTCGTCTCAGGATAAGCGTCAAGACAGCGGCTCAACGACGCCTACCTCTGATAGTTCAGACGCTGATAGACATAGCACTGGTCTGGCAGGCTCGAGCACGCCGTCCGGCAATACCCAAGGCTCAGGCACGAACAAGACGCCTTGATCCCCACTGTACGTACGTAAGTTATTGAACCTAGCGTTAAAAGCAGTAGTGAGTGGCCGCCAATGTGCGGCCACTTGTTTATTGTCAGGCAGGTGATAATGGGCAGTTAAGCGTAGCTGATAGCGGTAGCTTATTGACTGCATTGTTATTGCTGATACACCTTGGATTAGGTGGTTTTGTTGTTTTAAGTATTTGTTTTTTAGTTATTTTGTTGAGATTTTATTGCCTGTTGGTGCAGTAAGGGTGAATTGAAAGCGAGTGCGCAGACGGGCTACATTACCTAGGCGATAACTACTTGATAGCTATTTGATACCTGTTTGATAAGTGATTGATAAGTAAATGAATAGACAGCCCTATTGGCCATGATGCCAAGGGGTTTACGACATTCTGCTAACCACCATGGAAAGGAAGAAGCGATGACTCAAGCCTCCGAGAACGATAAAAAAGCCCCGAAAGACCGTGACGACCATCACGACGATGCCAACCCGATGCCGGATACCCATCATGTGAACCCTGATTCATCTGATGATAAGAATGGCAAAGATAAGCAGTAGACAAGTGGTGTAACGCCCCGATGTTGCACGTGTTGAAAGCGGCGCTATCTCGATAGCGCCGTTTTGCTTTCTGATAAGTAGAGCATTGCCTAAACTTCTACATTGATAGTGCTCAGGCTGGTGCTTTGAATAGTCCCTTGCAGCCCCATCACGCCGCTGGAAGACGACGGCAATAACTGCCCAAGCGATGAGTAAAGTGCGTCGGACGTTGAGACAGCAAGCGCCCGGTCGAGCTTGTCGATGTCCTTTTCAGCTTTTATCAATTCACGACGCGCTTCTTTATCTGCTTCGGTAAGCTTTATTTTGAGCGCGCTGACCACTTCTTCTAATGTCTTTTTGGCGTCAGACAGTGCGTTACGCAAGCCGTTTTCGCTGGCACTAGGGCCATTGGTGCGGCTTTTTTCTGCATGCAAGGGGCTGACTACGCTTACCAATAAACCGAGCGGGCCGGCTTCATCATCGTCAGCATCATTTTCAGACTTTCTTTCAGGCTGACTTTCAGACAAGCCCGATGTTTGCTTGGCGTCTTCTTTCGCTTCTTCAGCGCTTTCTTGGGCACTTTTTTCAACACTATCTTCGGCTTGGTTGGCCTCGCTTGCGGTGCGGGCAACCTGCTCGTCAGCGGTGGCGCTAGCTTTAGCGTCGGTAACGGCGTCGCTACTCTGTGGTGATGCGGTGGTGTCTGCGCTTGGTGCTACTGTCACTGACACCGAAGGGGTAGCGGGGAGGTTAGCACTGCCGCCACCGGCATTGCTCAATAAACGGGCAGCACCGGCAAGCTCGCGGGCGATACTCTTCAACTCCTTGGCCATGTTTTTAAGCTGTTCAGGCGAGGCAAAAGCCATCATGGCTTTGAGCATTTCAAGGCGCTGGCGCAAGAAGCCCGCTTTTTCGGTCGCACGCTGTTGAGAAGCTTCCTTGGGGCTGGGCAGAGACGCCAAACTCTCCAGCGCTTCCCGCTGCTTCTTGAGGCGCTTGGTAAAGGGGTCGTCTTCGCTCGCAGCAGCAGCGCGTTCGTTGCTTTGTTGAGCAACGCGAGCAGAGGCTAACTGCTGCGGCTTGTCTTGGCGGTGGCCCATAAGGGTCAGGGTGGAAAATCCTATCTTCATGGTGGCTTCCTCTCCTAATTGTTATTAGTTATCGGCCACCGAGTTCAGAACTTTAGGGGTTGCTTAACCTTCACGCGAGTCTGGCATCACCCAGCCGCCACGTGAGCTTTCGGCTCGGCTGGGTGTTTTCTTATGCCTGTTTCCCCTTTTTCCTTGCTCCTTTTCCCTTATTACCCAGCGTAACGGCTAACAATCAGCGCGGCGTTGACGCCGCCAAAGCCGAAGCCGTTGCACAGCACATGCTGCACGTCGTGGTCTCGCGGCTGAGTGGTTACTACATCCAGCCCCTGCATATCGTCATCGCCCTGGGTGTAGTTCAGGGTGGGGGGCAGTTGCTGAGTACGTGCTGCAAGCACTGAATAAATGCTTTCAATGCCGCCCGCCGCGCCCAGCAAATGGCCGGTCGAGGCTTTAGTGGCCGACACGGGAATAGACGCTAGCCGTTCACCAAATACGCGACGCAGCGAGGCCAGCTCGGCTCGGTCACCCACCGGCGTTGAGGTGGCGTGAGCATTGATATGGCTAATGGCATCACGATTGAGCCCTGCCATGCCGAGCGCTGCCTCAATGGCCAGGGCGGCGCCTGCGCCATCTTCCGGGCCCGCGGTGATATGGTGGGCATCCGCGCTGGTGCCGTAGCCGTTCAGCACGGCAAGCGGCGTGGCGCCGCGGGCGAGCGCGTGGTCGAGCGTTTCAATCACCATCAGTCCGGCGCCTTCGCCCATTACAAAGCCGTTGCGTGCTTTATCAAACGGCCGCGAAGCGCTGGCGGGGGCGTCTGCCTCGGTGGAGAGCGCTTTTAAGGCGTTGAAACTCGCCAGTGAAAGCGGGTCAATACACGCTTCAGCGCCGCCCACCAGAGCCACATCGGCTTCGCCGCTACGAATCAGACGCATGCCGTCGCCAATCGCCTGAAGCCCCGCCGCGCAAGCGGTCACCGGGCAGCCCAGCGGGCCTTGGAAGCCGTAGCGAATCGACAAGTTGCCCGCGGCCAGGTTGGCTAAAAAGGCCGGTACGGTAAAAGGCGATACGCGCCGATAACCGCGCTCAGTCAAGGTTTTTTGCGCCTGGGTAATGGTGGGAAAACCACCAATGCCGGAGCCGACCACGGTAGCCGTGCGGCGTTTCTGCGCTGCTTCACTGGGCTGCCAGTTGGCCTGAGTAAGCGCTTCATCGGCGGCGGCCATGGCGTAGAGACTAAACAGGTCGAGCTTGCGCTGCTCCTTGGCGTCGGCAATCGCGTTCAGGTCGATACCGCCTTCGCTATCCTCGTCGTGGCGAGGCACACAGCCCGCTATTTTGATCGGGATATCGCGGGTATCGAAGCGTTCGATGGTGTTGATGCCTGAACGGCCAGCCAGCAAACGTTGCCAATTGATATTGACGCCGTTGCCTAGTGGGCTGACCATTCCCATACCGGTAATAACAATGGGTGATTGCATAGCCGTTCCTGAGTAATTGATGTCATCACCCTATCAGCGGGCATTATATGATCAAGATAATATTTAGCGGATGGATCTATAGAGGTAGCGATGCCGAATCCCAATAGCCGTAAGTCCAAAACCAAAGAGCGGATCCTGGCGTCAGCCACCGAGCTATTCAGCCGGAATGGCTTCAATAAGGTCTCTATTGGTCAGATCATGAAGCTGGCTAAAATGACCCATGGCGCCTTTTACGCGCACTTTTCCTCCAAGGAAGCTCTCTATCACGCCTCGGTGCGCCTCACGTTAGATAACACCCGCACCGCTCGGTTGGTAAAAGGGCCGCTGTCGATGCAGCACTTAACCGAACTGGTCGACAACTACTGCAATCTTCAAGAGCTGGAAGCCAAGCAGCGGCCAGGACCAGAGGCCGTGCTGTTCAACGAAATTGGCAGCGAAAAGGCCGAGATTCGGACACTATTCGAGGCCTCTTATCTGCGCATGAAGAAAATGCTGGAAACACGCCTGCGAGCGCTGGGTAAGCTGAAGAAACTGCCATTTGCTGATGATCGACAGGTCATTGCCGATAAATCCCGAGTCATTCTCGCGTCTTTGATCGGTGCCGTGGCGATTGCCAAAAGCCTACCGGGGGAGGTCGAGCGCAAGCAGGTGTTAATCGCGACCCAACGCCAGATATTGCTGATGCTCGGCGTTAGCGAGACCGACGCCGAGCAAATGCTGCAGGTCAGCTAACCCAGATGACTGCCATCATTACGTTGGCAATCACTCCCGCCGCGGTAGCGCATGCGAGTAGGTTTTAAGTTGTAAGTGATGCTCATCGGCGTGCTGCAAGGCCTCCAGGGCGGCAGGCCGGTCGCGTTCAGCAAGTAACGCGCAAAGTACTTCCGAAATGGCTAAGGCGGGGGCCAGCGTATGAAAGAAGCTATGGCTCTGGGTAGGACAATAAATCGCCTGCTCGGAAATGCTGGCAAGCGGCGAGACTTCACTATCGGTGATCGACAAAATCGCCAGACCTTTAGCATGTGCCAATTGCGCCAACGTTAGCGAATCCACGGTATACGGCTGGATGGAGACGATAAGCACCACGTCACCTTGCTTGGCGCGCATTAGCGCATCGCCCCCGGTGCCCGCGGGACCATCAAGGTGAACCGTGCGTTCGCCCAGCAATGACATGACGTAATGAAAATGCCAGGCCACCACATGGCTGGAGCGTAACCCGAGCACATACACGGTGTTAGCCGCCGCTAGCGTATCGGCCATGGCGGTCAAGCGTTGTAGTGTTTCTGGCGCACACAGCGTTGTTATCTGAGCGCTTAACCCCTGCAGCATCTGTTGGGCGATATCACTTTCCGCTGTACCAGTAGCAGGCGTCTGCTGACGCACCTTAGCCGCGAAACCGTCGCTTCTTCCGCGCAAGGTATCCGCATAGCAGGCGCGCATATCAATGTAGCTTTTAAAGCCCAGCACTTTGGCCAGTCGCGTCATGGTCGCCGGCTGCACCGCTGCATGGCGCGCGACTTCACGCATGGATACCAACGCTACTTCTTCCGGGTGCTCAAGTAGATAACGTGCGGCCTGTTGAAGCTGCCCAGACAACGTATCGAACTGCGCAATAATCTGCTCTCTTAGCGGGTCGCTCGGCGGCATAGCGTTTTTTGGCATAGGGCTTTGTGACGTAGATTTTTTGGACTTAGGGCTTTTAGACATAATGCGGTGCCTCTCGGCGCGGGGCCTGGATTAAGCTGAATCATAGCAATGATTCATTTGTTTTAATATCAGGTAAAATGATTTGTTTGTTGCGTTGGCGCGTCAGGTCGTGCCACTCTTATGCCGTTACAAACGTACGTAAAGATCATCGTACGTAAACATCGTCGTAAGTCGAGATGATCGGGTTCCAGGCATTTTAAAGGGAAGGCTCCATGACGCGACTTCTTCATCGCAGTATTGGGCAGGCGTTGCCGCACGCAGCCTCTGCGCAGGGCGTGTATATCACTGACACCGAAGGGCGCCAGTATCTGGATGGCTCGGGAGGGGCGGCGGTGACGAGTGTGGGGCACGCTCACCCAGAAGTGCTGGCGGTCATGCGCGCCCAAATCGACAACCTCTGCTACGCGCACACCGGTTTTTTCACCACCGATGCCGCCGAAGAACTCGCCGAGAAATTAGTGAATTTGGCGCCTGAGCCGTTAAACCATGTCTACCTGGTATCCGGTGGCTCAGAAGCAGTCGAGGCCGCTTTAAAAATGGCGCGCCAGTACTTTGTGGAAGTGGGGCACCCTAAGCGCCGCCACATCATTGCCCGGCGCCAGAGCTATCACGGCAACACGATTGGCGCATTAGCGACGGGCGGCAATGCCATGCGGCGCCAGCAGTTTCAGCCGCTGCTGCCCGAGACCCATCACGTCTCACCCTGCTACGCCTACCGTGATAAAGGCAACGACGAGACACCTGAAGCGTACGCCGCTCGGCTGGCGGACGAACTTGAGGCCAAGATACGTGAGCTGGGCCCTGAGTGCGTGATGGCGTTTGTGGCCGAGCCGGTGGTTGGCGCTACCCTGGGCGCAGTGGCCGCCGAGGCGGATTACTTCAAGCGCATTCGCAAGATTTGCGACCACCATGGCGTGCTGCTGATTCTCGATGAAGTGATGTGTGGCATGGGGCGCACAGGCACGATGTTCGCCTGCGAGCAGGAAGGTATATCGCCCGATATTGTCACTATTGCCAAAGGCCTGGGCGGCGGCTATCAGCCGATTGGCGCGGTGATGTTGTCATCGGCTATTTATGACAGCTTCGCCAACGGCTCCGGCCTTTTTCAACACGGCCACACGTATTTGGGCCACCCGGTTGCGGCCGCTGCCGCTAATAAAGTAGTAGAGATCATTGCCCGGCCAGACACGATGGCCAACGTGAATGCCATGGGCGAGCGATTACAACAAGGCCTTGAAGCGGCGTTGGGTGCGTCCCCCTACGTGGGCGATATTCGTGGCAGGGGGCTGTTTCGCGGCATTGAGCTGGTCGCCGATCGAGAGCACAAGACGCCGTTTGACCCCACTCGAAAAATCCACGCCAAGGTCAAGCGTCAAGCCATGGCAAGAGGGCTGATCAGCTACCCAATGGGGGGCACCATTGACGGTGTTTATGGCGACCATATATTGCTGGCTCCGCCGTATACCATTAACGCGGGCGAGATTGATCTACTCATTGAACGCATTACCCAGGCGATAGACGCCGCGATAGCTGAATAAAGCGCCGCGATAGCCCAATAATCAGAAAAGGAACCTCTCCGATGACACAGTCACCCTGCTTGCCGGTTGCCGACGCTGATTGGCCCGATGACATCGCGGAGCTGCGTGAGGGATTTGCCGGTGCCCTTAACGTTTATCGCACCATGGCGCATCACCCCGCGCTGCTGACCGCGTGGGCGCCGTTGCGCCAGCACGTGGTGAAGGAGAACGCGCTAGGCCCGGCGCTTACCGAAGTGGTGATACTGCGCGCCGGGTTTCGTCTGGGTTCCGCCTACGAGTGGGCACATCACGTTAGCCGCTCGCTGGCGCTGGGGTTTTACGACGCGCGGATCAACGCCATTCGCGGTGTGCCAGCGATCAGCGAGGGCGTCGATGGCATGATCGTTCGAGCGGTTGATGCGTTATTAGACGAGCATAAGTTGAGCAAAGGGCAGGAAGCAGAGCTGGCGCAAGCGATTGGCCGCACCGCCGTGATCGATCTGATCGCGATGGTGGGGTTCTATTCGGTACTGGGTTATTTACTCAAGACTTACGAAACACCGATTGATGACGCTATCCAGCAAGAAGCCCAGGAAAACCCGGCGCTGTTTTCAATAACGCCGCCCTGATAATGATTGAATGTTAGATGCTGGAGTTAAGTGAGGTCTCGAATAACCCGGAGAGGGGGTCTTTCGCCATGGATGGCGAAAGTAGCGCCCAAGGATGGGTTCACAGCGCCCCCGAGTAGGGTTATTTGAGACCGTTCCAACGGTAGATATTGACGTCGTCAGCCATCCAAAAGGCTATTTAAAGCGCCGCTTTACCTCTACGCTGAGCCTGCCTTCACCGAGGCGCAACCTGAGCTTCTGGCCTGGCTGGGTATCGTCTGCCCGCCGGATGACCTGGCCCTGCTCATCCTGCGCAATGGCGTAGCCCCGGCCCAACACCGCCAGCGGGCTGACCGCATTCAGCTCGCGCGCGGCGGCTTTCAAGCGCGCTTGCTGGCTTTCCAGCTGGCGCTGAATGGCGCTACCCAAACGGCGATTTAGCTGGTTTACCCGTTCACTTTCCAGGCGATGCAGCCGCGCCATGTCTTGGCTTGCCAGCCGCCGGTTCAACTGCGCCACGTGCGCTTTCTGGTGAGTGAGCGTTTGCTGCATGGCGCGCTCAAGGCGCTGGTGAAGGGTGGTAATGTGCTGGCGCTGACGGTTGAGCTGTTCACCGGGGTGGCGCAGTTTGGCGCGCAGGGTATCCAGGCGCTGGCTGTCGCGCTCTAAGCGTGCCTGCATGGCCCGCTGCAAACGGCTGTGTTGATGCTCCAGCTGGCGCTTAAGGGTGTTTTGATCCGGCACTAACCGCTCGGCGGCGGCTGAAGGGGTAGGTGCGCGCATATCCGCTGCAAAATCGGCAAGCGTTACGTCCACCTCATGGCCCACCGCCGACATGACCGGCAGGCGCGAATGAAAAATCGCCCGCGCCAAGTGCTCGTTATTGAATGCCCACAAGTCTTCCAGGCTGCCGCCCCCGCGGGTAATCAGAATCGCATCACGCTCAGGGTCCAGGCGTGCCTGGCGGTTGAGTAATGCCAGCGCTGATATCATGGCCGGTGCTGCTTCCGCGCCCTGTACCGGCACTGGAATCAGCGTTACGTCGGCCAACGGCCAGCGGGCTTCCAGCACCGCGAGCACATCGCGAATCGCCGCCCCGGTCGCGGAGCTTAAAATCAGCAGCTTGCGGGGAGGGAAGGGCAAGGGACGTGCGTTGGCAAACACGCCTTCGGCGTCCAGCTGGGCTTTTAAGCGCTCAAAGGCCGCCAACAGTTCACCGAGGCCCGCGGCCTGGACGGCGTCGGCAATTAGCTGATAGTCGCCGCGTGGCTCAAACAGCGACACCCGACCCCGCAGCTTGACCTGATCACCATCGCGCATGGGTGCCGACACAAACCGCGCCCGCTGGCGAAACAGCGCACAGCGGATCTGCGCACGATCATCCTTCAACGTGAAATACACATGCCCCGAGGCCGGGCGCGAGACATTGGAAAGCTCGCCTTCCACCCACACCTCGCCCACATCGCGCTCAAGGGTTTGCTTGGCGCGTTGGTTGAGCTGACTGACGGAAAGGGGCTGAGGTGTTGTTGAGGTCATAACGGGCTTCAGGTCGAGAGAAGCATTAATCCTAGCATTAAATAATAACCACTAGTGGATAGAACGGGGCAAATGCGCAGCCCGACCTAGCACCAGCGAGGCATGGCGCTAGCGATTCTGGGCACGTCGGCGTACCCACTCACCGGGAAGGGTTAATAACAAGCAGCAACACATCATTAGCAGCGCCAGAAAAGCAACAGACGCCATATCAGACCCTGCGTCGGAAATATTGCTATAAAGCAAAAGCGGCAGCAGGTTGATCTGTGAACCGGTAAGCGCAAGAGCCGTACCGTAGGCGCCAAAAGCAACCGCAGCGCACAGGCTCCAGGAAGAAATTAGCGCTGGCAGTAAGGGTGGCAAATAAACATCGCGGATCTGCTGCCAGCTAGAGGCACCAAAGCTTTCGGCCATTACCAACTGGCGACGATTAAGACCTTGCACCACTGGCAGCATCAGTAAAACCACGCGAGGAACCAAGAAGTAGGCATACACCAACACCAACCCCTGCGGGGTATAGACAAAGCGGCCAAACCACGCAGGGTCTACTCCTAGCGATGCCAGGGTCAGCGTAATAAAGCCCGCCCTCCCCAATAAGAGAATAAAGCCATACGCTACAATTAAGCCGCTGAAAATCAACGGAAGAGAGATCAGCCAGAGAAGAAAAAACCGCCGCCTCTCCGGTTGGTGATAAAGAAATTCGGCAATCACGACACCGACGATGACCGACAACAGTGCGGTGCTAATTGCTAAAGCAACGCTCGTTATCAAGCTTTTAAACACTAGCCCCTCGTTAAGAAGACGGGCACCCGTTTCCCACGGTGACTCAAGCGCTGCGATGATCAGCAGCGCCAGCGGCACCATGAAAAACAGCGTGTAAATAATGCCGCTGGGTAGCACCAGCGGCAAAAAACTGAAAAAACGCAGACGAGGCATGGCTTGGCCTTATTGGTTAAGCACTTTCTGGGTCCACCGATGGCTTAGGTCAGCGCTAATGCTCGATGCTTTTTGTACATCCAAGGGGCGAATCTGTGGTGCCTCGACCAGTGTGTCGGGCAGTTCGATGTCCCCGTTAACTGGGCGAACAAATCCTTCTGCGAAGGTACGTTGGCCTTCGTCTGACATTACATAGTTGAGCCAAAGGCGGCCAGCATTCGGGTTTGGCCCGTTCTTGACCAGCGAAATAGCATACGGTGCTGCTACTGAGGCTTCTTCGGGAATCACTACCGCGACGTTGTCGCCCATACCATCGGTAATGCTGGCTTTTAGGCCGTCGTTTTCATAACCGATCCAGATAGGAATTTCACCGCGCACGAATTGCGCGTAGGGCGTGGTACCGACCACACGGGCAACATTACCGGCGCTGCTTAATTCAGCGAGGTAATCGATACCCGGTGATAAATCATCGAGATCGCCTCCCATACCATAATTGGCTGCCAGGGTGAGGACTTGCCCTTGACCGGTCGAGCGCGGGTCAAGGTAGACGATGCTGTTGCGATATTGCTCATCCAGCAGGTCTTCCCAGCTTTGCGGTACTTCATCGACCAGCTCGGTATTTACGATAAAAGCGACGTTGAGTGAGTGAATGGTAAACCACTCGCCACCTTCGGCTTTGAAGACATCGGGAATGCTATCGAAATTGATAGGAGTAAAAGGGCTTAACAGTTCTTTTTCATAGGCGTTAATAGCAGAAGAGGCGTAGTAGTAGGCGGTATCGGCCTGGGGGCGGTTGCGTGCCTGCTCCAGGGCAACCACCGTGGCGCCAGAGCCCAGGTCGTTAAAGACAATCTGAACGCCGGGGTAGCGCTCTTCGAAGCGATTGAATTGGCTTTGCCAGTTGGCCCAGGTGGGGCCGGTGTCAAACGACACGACCAGCCCCTCTTCCTGAGCGGCTTCGTACAGGTCCTGTTCGCCGTCGTAAAACTCCGCATCTGGCGTGTTAGCGGCATACGCCGATAACGGCAGCAGGCTGATGGCCGACAATAGGCAATAAGCAAAAGAGCGTTGCATGATGATACCTCAGCGGTTGAAGAGATGAATGTGGGTAGGAGGAAGTGCCACGTGAGTGATGTGATCCGGCGGTGAAGCCGACTCAAGCGACAACGTGGTAGTGCCGCAGAGAAGGTGTAGGCGTTGCTGGGCGCCCAGGAACTGGCGCTCAATTAGCGTGGTAGGCATTTGGTTGGTGATATCGCTAGCCGGGTTGGCGAGAACGGCTTCAGGACGAATCATGGCGCGAACGGTCTGTCCTGCCGCAAAGGTGTGTGGCATCACTTCCAAAATGCCAAGGTCGGCGGTTTCAATCCTTTGTGTGTCCAGCACCTGAGCGTCAATAAAGTTAGTACGGCCAATGAAACGTGCCACGGCTTCACTCACGGGTTGTGTATAAAGCTGGTGAGGCGCGCTGTGCTGAAGAAGCTCGCCCTGCTCAAGCACGGCGACGTGATCGCCCAGCATCAGCGCCTCTTCCTGATCGTGAGTGATCATCAGTGTGGTGACGCCGAACTGCCGCTGTATATGCTTGAGCTCCTGGCGCATCGACTCCCGGCGGGAGGCGTCGAGCGCTGAAAACGGCTCATCAAGCAGAAGGGCACGGGGCTCAAAAACCAAGGCGCGAGCAATAGCCACTCGCTGCTGCTGGCCGCCGGAAAGTTGTTGAGGGTAGAGGTGTTCCAGCGCCTCAAGGCCTACATCGTGGAGTATTTTACGGGCGCGACGATGGCGTTCGTCTTGACGAATGCCCTTGACCTTAAGCGGGTAGGCCACGTTGCCGAGCACTGTCATATGGTTAAAGAGCACATAATCCTGTAGCACGATGCCCAGCGCTCGTTCGCCGCAAGAGAGTTTTGTCACATCTTGATTATCAAACAGTACTCGCCCATGGAGCGGGGTGAGGAAGCCTGCAATAAGCTGTAAAAGCGTACTCTTGCCCGAGCCACTGGCGCCCACCACCACCAGAAATTCGCCGGTTTCTACCCTCAGGTTGATGTCGTGAACACCGACGCTGCTACGGGGGTAGCGGAACTGGATATTTTCAAGCGCAATCATTGCGGCAACTCCTGAGAAGAGGATCGGCCCAGCCGCCACTGCACCAGAGTGGAAAACAACGAAAACAGCAGGGCGAGTGAGAGCAGGAAAAGCGTTGCGGCGCAGGCGAAGCCCGTCGTGCGGTAAAACGCTTGGATCAGTACCACCGGATAGGGTTGTGTCATAAAGCCTGAAATCAGATTGCTCAGTTCAAACTCGCCAATCGATAGCGCCGCAACCGTTAAACTACCGGTAAACACGGAGCGATATACCAATGGCAAATAGAGATGCACAAAACGTTGCCACTCGGCCGCTCCCAGAGACTGAGCCATGCGTTCATACGCCTTGAGTGGGGAGGCTTCGATATCGGCATATACGGTGTAGAAAAGGTAGGGGAAAGTAACCACCACATGACCGGCCACTAGCAGCCATGGGCTACCTAGCCAGGGCAGTACCGCAGTACTAAAAGCCAGGATAAAGGCAAAGCCAATGACCAACTGGGGAACCGCTACAGGCAGCATAACGAGAAGGCGCGTGACGCTCTGTGCTACCGAGGGGAATTTAAGCGTGACGCCGTATACCAGGGGGACGACTAATAATATATTGATCAGGCAGGTGGTTAAGGCCAGTTGGAGTGTCGTTACCATGGCGTTTCGATAGGTGGTATCTTGCCAGACAGCGATAAACCAACGCCAAGTTAACCCCTCGGGCAATAGAGTGTTACTCCACTGATCGCCGAAGGCACCTACAAGCAGGAGTGCGATGGGGGCTAATAGGTAAAGTAAGTAACCATAGGTAATCAGTCGCATGCCTGGCTCCTAGGCGTTTATGGATATAAATAACCATAATGTTGAATTGTGATCATTTGTTGATAATTTCATGATCATTGTTCGACCCCCCATAAATGAGCGGCCGTTAGCGTTAAAGCTTCTTCAACGCTGGAGACAGGCGTCACTCCTTCAGCATTTGGAGCGTCTGGGAAGGTGAGTACAGGCTTATTGAAATGGCGGCCAAAGGATACTTCGGTATGGGTGCCCAGGCTTCCGCCAACGGCAATGAGCATCACGCTGGCCCGGGCGATAAGCACATTGCGCGCCTCGCCCAAACCGCTGGCAATTGGCAGAGTGACCCAGGGGTTGGCGGCCTCGGAATGGGTGTCGGGAAGCAGGCCGATGACCACGCCTCCCTTGAGAGCGGCCCCCTTGCTGGCCGCTTCCATAACGCCGCCCCTGCCACCACATAACAGCGGAATACCCAATTCGGCCAACCCTGCGCCTAGGGCATAAGCTATTTCAAGCTGGCGCTGAGTGGCTTCGCGAGGCCCAATAACGCCTACCGGAGGTCGCTGCATTGGTGTGTTACTAAGCTTTAGAGCAATCAATGCATCGCGGGGTGGGCAGGGATTCTGCAGTACCGTAGGCCAACCAGCTTCGCCAAGCGGACGCATTTTAGGCAATAGCGTTTCACCTGCTTGGGTCGTGATACGCTGGTATTCATCAAGGTAGATTTGCAATGTATTAGTCATGTTTTGATCAAAATGTAATAATTTGATCGTTATGATCACGCTGGGCTGTGTCATTTTGATGACATGCAGGTGTATGGCCGGACTTTTCTTCAGAGGATGTATTGTTACCGATGACAGACCTAGCGCATTTAAATCCACGCCATCGCGAGCTAATTGCCTTGGTTGAATTGCATGGGCATGCCTCGATCGAATTTCTTGCCCAGCGGCTCAACTGTTCCGCACAAACGGTGCGGCGCGACATTCGTAAACTGTGTGACGCCAACGTACTGCAGCGTTTTCGGGGCGGGGCTCGGATCGAAAAACCACAGGTGAGGCTTGGCTACGCCACCAAACAGGATTCGCAGCAGGTAGAAAAGGGGCGTATGGCGACCCTGGCGGTATCGCAGTTGCAGGAAGGCGAGGCGTTATTTTTGGATACTGGCACAACCTGTGACCACGTTGCCCGCGAGCTGTTGAGCTACCGTGAAAGGCTTCACGTGGTTACTCATAATTTAACGGCTGCACTGACACTGGCTGCCCAGCATCAGTTGTTTGATATTCATGTAGTGGGGGGCAAGTTAGCGGGCCGCGATGGGGCGCTGACGGGATCGCGTACCATCAAGGAGCTGGCCAGCTATCGGCTGGATGTGGCGATGATTTCAGTCTCGGGCATCGATGCCGAGGGCTATCTGCTCGATTTCGACAGTGAAAAAATAGAAGTAAAACAAACCATGATGCGCCACGCTGGCCGCAAAATGCTGCTTCTAGGGTCAGCTAAATTATGCCAGCGTGGCATTCAGCGTGTCGCTCATCTTGATGGGTTTGATAACGTTATCTGTGATGTACCTGCTCCCGAAGACATCAAAACGCTCATGACCTATCCCGAACGCTGGCAAGTAGCTTTATAGACGAGGGCCTCGGGCATAATATCGCTAGAATGAATACCTAAACCGTAGGGACGCCATAGCGTTACGCCCGCTCTAACAAAAAGCGTTTTAAAGCCTCAGGATCAGGCACGCCCTGGATCACTTCGCCATCAATGACCAAGGTGGGCACTGACTGAATCCGCGCCTCTTCCACTGCATGCCGCTGAGCTGCCTGGTGCTGCTCGCGGTAGCTGCCCTTGGCTAGTGCATCGAGCACCGCCTGGCGCTCCAGGCCCACCGACTCACCGATATCCGCCAGCACCTCCGGGTCGCCAATATCGCGCTCCTGTTGGAAGAACGCCTTTAATGCTGCCATGGAATAGGCATGGCCCAACCCCTGCTCTTCAGCCATGGCGAACACCTCAAAGGCTTTATCGGTACGCGGCTGCGGGGATATATTGGGCAACTTAATGGGCACGCCCAATTTTTCCGCCATGGGATACACCGACTCGCGCCATACCGTTGGCAGGTAGGGATCTTCCACCTTCAAGGTGGGCACCGGGGCAGGGCGCAGCTCAAACGGCCGCCAGCGGATTTCCACGTCTAACCCTTCGGTCGCCTGGGCAATGGCGCCTTCCGCCAGCAGGCAGAAAGGGCAAACGTAATCGGTGTAGACAATAATCTGCTGAGACAAAAAGCCCCCTTTATACATAAATAAACGCCAACCATCAGCCTAACAGCAAACGTCATTAGCGTTTAGTATAAGGTTAAGAGCCTAGCTGCATTGCTGGGACACCCCTCAAAACGCTATAATAGGCGATTAACCTTTCACGCCCCACTTCCTCTCAATCAGGGTGTTGCCGCTATGCTACGTATGGCCCAAGAAGCACTAACGTTCGATGACGTACTCCTCGTTCCCGGCTTCTCCGATGTCCTCCCCAAGGATGTCAGCCTCAAAACCCGCCTGACCCGCAATCTCTCGCTCAATATTCCATTACTTTCTGCCGCGATGGACACCGTTACCGAAGCGCGTCTAGCGATTGCGATGGCTCAGGAAGGCGGCATTGGCATTATCCATAAAAGCATGACCATGACCCAGCAAGCCGCCGAGGTACGCAAGGTCAAAAAGCACGAAAGCGTCATTGTAAAAGACCCGGTCACCGTTAGCCCGAAAGCCAAGCTAGAAGACCTGCTCGCCATGGCACGTGAAAACGGCTTCTCCGGTTTCCCGGTCGTGGAAGGCGAAACGCTGGTCGGTATCGTGACCGAGCGTGACATGCGCTTCCAGCCCAATGTGGGCGACAGCGTGGCGGACATCATGACGCCTCGCGAGCGGCTGATTACCGTCAAGGAAGGCACCGATCTCGAAACCAGCAAAGCCAAAATGCGCGAACACCGCATCGAGAAAATGCTGATCGTCGATGACGAGTTCCACCTGCGCGGCCTGGTCACCTTTCAGGATATCGAAAAAGCCCGCACCTACCCGATGGCCGCCAAAGACAGCGATGGCCGCTTGTTGGTCGGCGCCGCGGTTGGTACCGGCCCGGAAACGCCTGATCGCGTTGCGGCGCTTGCCGAAGCCGGTGTCGATGTGATCATTGTCGATACCGCCCACGGTCACTCTCAAGGCGTTCTTGACCGTGTACGCTGGATCAAGCAGAACTTCCCGGAAATCCAGGTCATTGGTGGCAATATCGCCACCGGCGCAGCCGCCAAGGCGCTGGCCGAAGCCGGTGCGGATGCTGTCAAAGTCGGCATCGGCCCTGGTTCTATCTGCACCACACGTATTGTGGCAGGGGTGGGCGTACCGCAAATTACCGCGGTTTCCAACGTCGCCGAAGCGCTGAAAGAGTTCGACATTCCACTGATCGCCGATGGCGGTATCCGCTACTCCGGCGACTTGGCCAAGGCGATTGCCGCGGGCGCCAGTGCCGTGATGGTTGGTGGTTTGCTGGCCGGTACCGAAGAAGCGCCCGGTGAAGTCGAGCTTTATCAGGGTCGTACCTATAAAGCCTACCGTGGCATGGGCTCCATGGGTGCCATGTCGCAAAACCAGGGCAGCGCCGACCGCTACTTCCAGGATAAGAGCGAAGGTGCCGAGAAGCTGGTGCCGGAAGGCATTGAAGGCCGCGTACCCTATAAAGGCGTGATGGGCGCTATCGTGCATCAGCTAATGGGCGGCCTGCGCGCTTCCATGGGCTATACCGGTTGCCGCGATATTCAGGAAATGCGCACCAAGCCGGAGTTTGTACAAATTACCGGCGCTGGCTTCAACGAATCCCACGTTCACAACGTGCAGATCACCAAAGAAGCGCCCAACTACCGGGTGAGCTAACCACAAAGATTAGTACTATGGCGCGGCGGGCATTGCCCCGCCGCTTGCTTTTTGGCCTGACCAGCGGCACCCACACCGCTTAACCGAGACCCCGCCATGAGTGACATTCACGCCCATAAAATCCTGATTCTCGACTTCGGCTCGCAGTACACCCAATTGATCGCCCGCCGCGTTCGCGAGATCGGTGTGTTCTCCGAAGTTCGCGCGTTTGATATCACCGAAGAAGAGATTCGTGAATATAACCCCAACGGCATTATCCTCGCCGGTGGGCCGGAATCTGTAACCGAGCTGGACTCCCCGCGTGCGCCGCAGTGCGTGTTCGAGCTGAATCTTCCGGTGTTTGGTATCTGCTACGGCATGCAGACCATGGCCGAGCAGCTGGGCGGTAAGGTAGAAGGCTCCATTCAGCGTGAGTTTGGCTACGCCCAGATCAGCATTGACGCCGACAACGCCCTGTTTAACGGCATCAAGGATCACGTCGATACCCAAAGCGGCAAAGGCCTGCTGGACGTATGGATGAGCCACGGCGACAAGGTGGCCCAAGCGCCCGCCGAGTTCACCGTGACTGCCTCTACACCCAGCTGCCCGATTGCCGCCATGGCCTGGGAAGAGAAACAGTTCTACGGCGTACAGTTTCACCCGGAAGTGACCCACACTCTGCAAGGCCAGCGGATTCTTGAGCACTTCGTGCTGGGTATCTGTAAAGCCGAGAAGCTGTGGACGCCTGCGCAAATCATCGAAGACCAGGTACAGCGCGTACGCGAGCAAGTGGGCGACCGCCACGTACTGCTCGGCCTTTCGGGTGGTGTGGATTCTTCTGTGGTTGCCGCGCTGCTGCACAAAGCGATTGGCACCCAGCTGACCTGTGTATTCGTGGATAACGGCCTGCTGCGTAAAGCGGAAGGTGACCAGGTCATGGAAACCTTCGCCAAGCACATGGGCGTGAAAGTCATCCGCGTAGACGCCGAAGACCTGTTCCTTGGCAAGCTAAAGGGCGAGAAAGACCCCGAAGCCAAGCGCAAGATCATCGGTAATACCTTCATCGACGTGTTCGATGAAGAAGCCAGCAAGATCGACGGCGTCGATTTCCTCGCCCAGGGCACCATCTACCCGGACGTGATCGAATCAGCCGCCTCCAAGACCGGCAAAGCGCACGTGATTAAATCCCACCACAACGTGGGTGGCCTGCCGGAAACCATGAAGCTCAAGCTGGTCGAGCCGCTGCGCGAACTGTTTAAAGACGAAGTGCGCAAACTCGGCCTCGAACTCGGCTTGCCCTACGACATGGTCTACCGCCACCCGTTCCCGGGGCCGGGCCTGGGAGTGCGTATTCTGGGCGAAGTGAAGAAAGAGTACGCCGACATCCTTCGCGACGCCGATGCCATCTTCATCGAAGAGCTACGCGCCTCCGGCTGGTACGAAAAAACCAGCCAAGCGTTTGCCGTGTTCCTGCCGGTGAAATCGGTAGGCGTCGTCGGCGACGGCCGCCGCTACGAATGGGTCATCGCACTACGTGCGGTAGAAACCATCGACTTTATGACCGCCCGCTGGGCGCACCTGCCCTACGAGCTGCTGGAGAAGGTTTCCAACCGGATCATCAATGAGTTGGAAGGGGTGTCGCGGGTGACTTATGATGTGAGCAGTAAGCCGCCGGCTACTATTGAGTGGGAGTGATACTTACTTAATTTTAACAATCGGCCCTGCTATCTTGGCGGGGCTTTATTTGTGTGGCCTCATTTTGTAATCATTTATCACAAGTTCAATTCTATCTAAAATCTTAGTGAACTTCCTAAAGTTGATATTGTTAAAGTCCTTTTGGACTATCTTTTGGGCAAACTCATATTTCCCATAGAATTTTTGTCCAGAGTGATCGTTTTTTCTATTGAAAACTCTTCCATTTAACTTTTTGTTAAGCGTTTTTTTATAAAAAAAGTCCTCGATGCTAGTGCTCTGGTTGCCCATTATGTCTGGTATTGCTACTACATACAGGTTGTTGTTTATGAAATAATAATCTTGGTTTCCTGTTACTTGGGTTGCTGTCTTTTTTAATTTTTTTATTAATGAAAGTATTTTTTTTCCGCCTTCATCATTATCAATTAATATGATTACAGGGTGTAGTTTTCCTGGTGCGCGTATTTTCTCGCAATTTTTTTCATAAGTCGAAATAAAGTTTTTTAAATTACCTTCCCCTCCTCTTAGCTCAAGAAGCCTTCCTTTTTGGCTATCTCCACCTTGGCTACGAGAATATTTGAAAAAGTCTATTTTCAAATTTTTCTCGTTGCTCTGATGAATTAATTTAGGGTACTTTAAAATTAATGATTTGATAGCGCATTTTAGATATATATTGTCAGTTTTGCCTTCACATATAACAAGTGGCTTGGTTGGAGCATAACAATATTTGTAAAATAAAAAGTATGAAAAATCTTTTTCAAATGATGATTTTTTTTCTTTAGCTTCTGGTTGAGAGTGAAGATCATTCCTGTGACCATGTTTTGTAACTAATTTAACATGATCAATGAAAGATAGGATGCCGTGCAGCTGTTCAAGTGAGGCTTCTTTTTCTTCTTTAGGCATATGAAAGCTGCCTTTCATTATTAGTGATCTAACCATTGCACGAGCATTTTTTCTGTACTCAATAGGTGTGTTAATAATCTTGTTTGTAGTAAGCCCTGTAACTTCCTGTCGTGAAAATTCAAGCTGCATACGAACTTTCTGGTAATTTATATTAAAACCATTTTTTGATATTAGTTTTATTATTTTTTTAGAAGGTGACCATATCTTTTCTTCGCTTTCAAAGGCTATTTCTTGAGGAAATTCCGCTAAGTTTGTTGAGAAAGTTATATCATCTGCATACCTTGTATAAAAGCATTTGTTTTTTGCTGATAATTCAATTAAGCGCATATCTAGGATGTGGCTGATTAAGTTTGAAATTATAGGAGATGCGGGAGAGCCTTGCGGTAGCTTATTACGATAACATGCTATTTGAGCTATTAAAGTTGCAATTTTTGGGTCGAGCTCGAAGTTTTTATTTTTGATAAAAAAGCCGCGCACTCTGCCAAAGTTAATAGCCCCAAAGTAATCTTCAATATCAATATTAAATAGAAATCTTTTTTTTCTGTGATAAGAAGCATTTGTGATTATTGATTTTTTTGGCTGGAAAGCTTGAGATGCTGTATTTTTTATTTGTAATGTTTTATCGATCTCTGTTACGCACTCTTGTAGTAAGTTTGCTAAGTTAGACTGCAAGTTCTTGAGTCTGGATTCTGGTGCGCTAATATTTCTTAGGCCGCCAGTTGATTTTGGTATTTCAAAGTTGTGGTATTTTTCTTCTTCTTTTAGTTTATAAATTATATAAGCTATGTTTGAAGCTTTAAAGTTTAAAAGATAAGCTAGGTCATGTATGTCGGATGCTGACTTCAATTTTTTTAAAGTAGACATTTTAGTCCTTAAAAATGCTTGCAGACACTCTTATGCGTATTCAGGTAGCATCGCTACCGTAAAGGAATACTAAAGGGCAAACCCCCTAACATTGATTTCACCTGTCACGAAGCATGACAAAAAAATCTGTCTGCAAGCAATTCCAAAATATATTTTTTAATGGTGCTACGTCAAGGGTTAAATAGCTGTGTAATGACGTCAGGTTTCTGCACGTCCAGCATTAGCAGCGTAGGGTATGCAGAAGAAATCTGGGAGTCATTACATTATTCATTTAAGCCCATAGAACGAGTGCAACTTCGCTAGCTCGTCTAGACCTTGGACAAGCATTCGACTATACCCAGCCCTGTCAATAATAAACGGTGAAAAAAGGCTATGACCTAACCACTGATCGAAACCGTCCTGTGCAACGCTCGCCACCGCCATCCCTACAGAACGAACGTCTTCAAAGCGCCCATACTGGGGAGTATTGATACTAAGGTTGTCGTAAACGTATTTTGTGCTGTCTTGCAGCTCGTCCCATCGCATGAAGGAGGCTCTTCTGACCTGACACGGAACACATCGCCCGCAATGCTTATAACCAAAACGCTGAAAACGCCCGCAGCTGGTGGATGTCACTGCATGCTGTTTGAGTAAATCCTGGTTAAGACATCCTGCCATCATCTCACCTTTGGTCTTTAGCGCGTAAGGGTTCTGAATTTGAACATTGATGCCAGCAGCATCGAAGATCTGTTGCAGTCGACCTAAGTATTCTGGATGCGCGGTGCGGGTACTCAAGCTACCGAGCCTAGTCACAGTCAATGGAGGGTTGATCGCGATGAAGCCATTCTCGCAGATGTAAAGAGGCACGCGATTACCCTGATGGTAGCGATCAAGTGAAGTAGCAACGGCCAATCCAAATGCCAGAAAAACGATGGATCGTGCCCGCTGGGAAGGCTCTTGAGATCCTGGAGACTTGGCAACGTGATTGAGCCCAATCCTAGACAATCCAAGACTCTGAGCGAAATCGCCTTGTTTCTTCCCATCACCGCGGACAATCTGGCTGACGGCATAAGGATTACGCCCTTGGCTGACCAAGTCGATGGTGCCGATCAGGCTATCCATCCCGCCAGAAAGCAAGGCGACCGAATCTTCCCGAGGATGAAATGCTTGCAACTGAGCAGGTGGTCCATACCCACCGGAATGAAAGACGAACGTCCACATGTCCGTCGTTAAAAAGCGCAACGCATCTTCCAATGCTCGTGCTTGGGTATTCCAGAATATAGGATCCTGAACTGCGATATGAAGTTCGAGTGTACGCGTCCAGCCGTCCGCGCTATTGGCGCGCAGATCGGTAAAATCTGCCGCAACTATGGATAGGGCAATACTCAGAAAATCCCATGCTTGAGGGCAGATTTCCAGATGCGCCTTGTCAAGTAGATGACGCGTGTGCCTCCCAACACTGACTTGCCCCTTTTCGGCTTGGCCATAGATCACCACCGGCATTGCCGGATCGACAGCTCGCATCTGAAATCTTGCGGGGCCACAAACAAACTTCATTCGGTATACCCCTCGAATACCTCAAAGGTTTCCTGTAGCGCTTGGGTTACGACTTGGGAAATACGTCCGGTTGTCAACCGTACTCCAGTGGCTGCAATGGAGCGAAAGGAGGCCGAGACGCATTCTTTAATGTATTCCTTGATCTCTTTCAATCTACGCACCGCAACTAAAGCCGATGAGGCTTTCTCTTGGACGGTTTTCCCCAGATCAAGCTCGTACCGGTGGAACACATCCATTGCGGTGAAGCGTTCAATCGCGTAGACCCGCTCTTCAGGGGCCAAGTTCAGCAGATCGGCGTTAGGGTACTTCACGAGAACATCGGACAGCGACCCCCGAATTGAGGCCCGCTCTGCCTCTGCATCTTGAGTCCCATCGACAGGCCGAACGGCCTCGACCAGCGCGTCCATGACTTCCGAGGCAGATCGACCTTTCAGCAGGACGGGGTCAATGAGGTTCGCATAGGTCTGACTGGTTCCTTCTGCCACCGACTGAAGGGTACCGCCCAGAATCGCGGCAACTGCCGCTGTACCACCAAATCGAGCCGTAGTGGTCTTGGCACCGCCGTACCCATGTTTAACGTAGTGCTTCAGGCTGCGTTGGAGGCCGCTGCGATCACCGTTTTTGGCGTAGTCACCTATTCCCTTGCGCGCGCCCCCAAAGCGGCCTGGCGGCGCTAATGGAGGTGGCGACTGCGGTGCAGTCTTGGGCTCGTTATCCCCCTCAGGGGGGTCATCAGACTGCCCATCCTGATCAACCTGATCCTCTTCAGGATCTGGCGGCTCAGGGGCTGGCGGAGCCGGTGGCAATGGAGGCGTCCACGGAGGCACCATTGGCACTCCCTTGCCTGGCCCATCGCTATTTTGTGACGTTCCCATTCATTTTCCTTATCGCGGCCTTTACAGGAGGGCTGACATCAAGGCTTTGCCAGTAATCGAATACGGACTTCGCCCAACTCTCATCTTTGAGTTTTGGCACGATCCCAGCCTGGATCTGTGCGGGTGGGCGCTCTTTCAAAAAGGCAGCGAGGCGCGGGCCCTGCAATCCATCGATGCCAGCGATGACCAGCATCGCATCCAGAACGGGCGGTACGCCCCATTCCTGCTCGTTACCCGCGTTGTCGAGCATTCGATCCATGATGACACTGATCTCGACGGGAGCAATCTGCCCAAGAGCCCCCCTGAGTTGAGGTGCCATATCAGGCGAATCGAGCAGCGCGGTTAGTAGCTCGGCAGCGTTCGAAGAAAGGCGATCTTCGTCCGTGATGATCGGTGCATGCTCGCGGCTGACGTAAATGGCACCTCGCAAATCTTTGTCCGCCAGCGCAGGTGGCAAGGCTAGCCACTCCTTCACAAACGGGTGATCCCAAGGCTGACTCAAAGAGAAGTCCTTGCCTTGTTTCACATCGGCCTCCCAACCAGCGAGCATTTCCGGCTTGCCGTGCTTATCCGTCGCAACTGCTTTCATTAGTTCTTCAAAGGCCTTCGGATTGCCGCTGCGCTCAAACAACATCAGCTTGACCAGCGTCGCTTCATCGACACCTACGCCATGGGCACGTGAAATGCTCATCCGGATCGCCAGTGCGTTAAGAAAACGTTTGATGAGCCGGGGGTTGCCGTGAATACCTGACGCCGAGGTCATCACCGCCGCGAGACGCTCTGCGGTATCGAATTTCCCGATCAGCTCCGCAGGGTAGTTCTTGGACAGGGACTGCATAAAGGCCCGGTCAACACGACCACCTTGCCATGTTGTCCTAAGCTGATCGCGAACTTTGACGCGAATGGACTCGACCTCCTTTTTGGGCAATCCACTGTTCTCGGTGAAGAGCATCATCATGTACGCCCGAACTTCTTGCGTCCCCAGAGGTGGTACCCGAATTGGAACCTGGATCAGCTTGTCGAAGTAGCTGGTGACCAGCACGTCATCCGGGACACCGTTGAAGTGACGGCGCACCGCATGCTTGATCATCTCGTTGTCTGCCGCGATGACGAAAGCCGTATTACGCAGGAATAAGAACAGCCTGAAAGCCTCAAGGGTTGAGATAGTCGTTTCGGGCAGGCAGCGGTCCAGATCGTCAATCAGCACAACGAGCGTGACGCCTAGTTCATCCAACACAGCTTCGAAATTATCTCGTAGTGCCTGGATTTCCTTGGGCGGCGAAGGCATCTGGGGTTTGGCTTTGATGAGCTGTTTGGCCTCATCCGCTGCCTTCCCCGCTTTTTCATGGGTGGCGTCAATCGTCGCCTCATTGACGTCGCCAGACCACAATTGCTTGGTCAAACCCCATGCATCACCTATCAGGCCAGGCATCGGTACACCGGCTGCGACAGAAGCTGCCGACACTCCCATAATCTTAGCCACACGCAGCCAATTCACACGTTCACCCAGCTCGTAAACCTTATCTAGAGCGGTTTGACGCGACTCAGCCTCTTCCTGTAGACGGGACGCTATTACATCCATCAACGCCGCGCGGGCATCGTCATACCCTTGGTACAGCCAAGCATTGAACTCGACGAAGACGAAGTCTTTTTCAGGCTTTTGCCCCGACTCTGGAGGATTGCGCAGCGACGCTTGAATGAGCTTGATCATTGAGGACTTGCCGGCCCCCCAAGCGCCAGAAACACCGATGGAAATGGGACGTCCATTGGCTTGGTAAACGATCTCTGCAACGGTGTCGGCAACCCCGGAAAAATTGAGGAAGTCAGTATCTGTTTCGTTATCGACCCACACCATGCTCTCCTTGGCCGCTGCCACTATGAAGATTTAACAAAGTATACATAGTAACGGAGTCGGTACAGATATTGACCACTGATTATCTACTCTTTTGGCAGCATGAGGTGCTACTACATTGAACGAAGAGTCGGTTCGTAGGCATCAACGTATTAAGTTACGCATACCATCGCCTAAAAGCTACGGGCCAGCTTTTCTTGGTGAGTCGCGATACGGTGCGCCCTATTGCTTCAAGAGATCGCGGCAGCGAACCAGACCGGGGTCGCCGTCGCTTTCGTATTTGATTAAAGAAGGCCTGCCGGCCAGCTAGCGGAAATCGATTTGGTGCAGGCGCTGCAAGATGTCCTGTGCATCGGCCCTGCGGTCATACCGGCGCACCAGGCAGGCGCGGGTGTCGGGCTGGTAACTCGCCTTTGCAACCTCTAGCCCGAGCTCAGCGACCAACTTCATGTAGAAGGTTTTATTGAGCGCGCTCGCCCAAACACCTTCCAAAGCCTTGAATACCAGGCTTGAGAATATGGCTTGAAGGGGCCGACCCTTCAGGCATGCCGGTGCGAACATTCCGGTGTCGTTCAGCTCTGCATGCAATAGCCGGGATGAAAACGGTGGTGCGGCTCGAGGCACGCTTCGGGTAGTAACGGATAGGGAAGTGACGGCGCCGCGCTAGTTAAGCGTCAGGTCGCCATCGTATTCAATGCACTTGGGCTCATTGGTCACGGGATCAGTGAACTCGAAGCCCTTGGAGAGCAACTGCAAGGGGCGCGTGACGTCATCCGGCGAGAGCGGCTGCAGCACCGGGTAGTAGCGGTCATTCAAAATCGGCCAGCCGAGTGCCTGCATGTGCAGGCGCAGCTGGTGGCGGCGCCCGCTGACGGGGTGTAATTCGAACAGCGCCTGCGTGTCGGTTTGCTGCACGCAGCGGATCACCGAGTGGCTGTTGGCGTCGCCTTCGGTGACCCGCATGCGAAAGCGCTGCTCGTTTTGCTCGATGCGATTCTTTACGCCCCACTGCTGACCCACCCATGACTTATTGCCGTCTACCTCGGCGATGGCCTGATAGGTCTTGTGAATCTGTCGTGACTTGAACAGCTGGTGATACAGCGCGCGGGTCTCGGGATTGAGGGAGCAAAGCACCAGTCCTGCCGTCACTCGATCCAGACGATGCACCGGCTGCAGCGTCTCGATCCCCGTGCTTTTACGCAGACGCTGTTGCAGACACTCATTGACGTAGCGCCCGCCGGGCGTGACGGGCAGAAAGTGCGGTTTGTAGGCCACCAGAATGTGCTCATCTTGATAGACAGTATGCTCTGCGAAGGGAATGCTCGGCTCGCTTGCTACTTCGCGATAATAGAACACGCGAAGCTGGGGCTTGAAGGGCGAGGCCGGCGTAATCCAGGTGCCGTCATCTCGATGTACCTTGCCGGTGGCCATGCGCTCACGCCATGTCGCATCATTGATGGCCGGAAACTTGAGCAGCAGATACTCAAGCACCGTCGACACACCGGGATTGACCTGAGGCAGGCTCAGCTTCGAAGGGCGTTTGGAAATGGACATGAGATGCATCACCGGTCGGGAAGGGGCTGGGAGGCGGTCGCGCTAGTGTAACCGAGAGAGGTATTCGTGTCGGGCGAGACATGCCTCCTCTGTCAGCCTGGTTGTCCGGTTGGCGCTATCGCCTTCGTGAACCGGCTGCGAGAGCGGTAGGGAAGGCGAGAGGCTCACCGCCAGCATGGCGTCACTCGCCATGGCGATTATTCCCTTTGCGTTTCACGACTACCTCAAGCCCCATCAAATCCAATACATCCAGCACCTTTTGTAACTGAAGAGTGGGTTTGCCCCGTTCCAGGTCGACGATAAAGCGGTTGCCGGTGCCCGCAAGGCCGGCTAGATCGATCTGCAATAAGCCTTGTTCAGTGCGGAGTTTGCGGACCAGTTGGCCGAGCTCTTCGCTTTGGCGAATGGTCGTGGGGGAAGGGGCATTATCGGTTGGCATAGGGAACCTGCTTTTGATTACCGTTCGGTAACTTTCTGGTTATAAAGGGTCGAGATTGTTTTTAAATTACCGACCGGACATTAGGAAAGTTTTATCATTTCTGGCGAGCAGCCAAATCAGCACCCCACCAACGTGTAGGCAGAGGTCAATCAAGCCTTCCGAGGCTTGGATTTACACGCTATGCGCGGCGCGGCATAGGCTGGCTAATAAAGAATCACGGGCCCGGACGCAATCACGTTACTGCTTAAAAGATCGTGAACAGCTTCCAAGGGGTCAGTTAGAGACGCCCTCACAGTTGTCGTGATACTGCGGGGCATCGGTGCCTAACGCCAGGCGCTTGGTGGCGCTGTTGTAGTAGAAACGACCGGACTCAGCATGTGAAAGCGCGTAGTCGCCGCACACTCCATAGCCCTTGTTGACTCGCGTCAGGTGGGAGATATCGGCCTGCACTTGGCTGTCGAGGCGTTCGGATATAGTTGCGGCGATTTGGGCATCACGCTGGGCCTCGGAATAGGCCTGGTTACCGAATACCAAGCCAGCAACGACGAAAATGGCGACGACGGGAATCCATAGGTTATGCATTGAGTGTCCAGTGAGGAAATATAAAAGCGCATGATGCGGCCGAAAAGTTAGCGGCAGAAAAATTATTTAGCTGGATAATAACTTTTTACCCATCCAATTTCATTGGTTGGCGAGTACTTGGTTTAGACAAGGCACTGCGCGAACCTTACGACACCAAATGGCTGTATGTATTGGTTCACTGATGCAGGCCTCCCATCGCCCATGCGCTAACTAACCACCTTAATCGGCTCATTTTCTCCCACGGGCTTAAACGCTACTGGCAGCGCCCTGCCACCACCGTGCTGAACGAACGGCAAATCAAGGTGCTGAACCGTTTATTAGATACAGCGGGGGAGGAATTTGAGCAGGGCATCAATGCTCGTAATTACCAATCGTTGGCCAAAGTGAGTAAAGCCACCGCCGCGCGGGATTTGGCAGAGCTGCTGGAAAAAGGCTGCCTTTCCAAGCTACCCGGTGGTGGGCGCAGCACGCGTTATTCTGTATTGCTTGGTTAACTAACTACTGAGGACGTCTCGGTAGTTCATTGAGAATATAGGTGTTACCCCCGCCGTTGCCGTAACACCATCACCCCCGCGATTAATATCATGCCCATACCCAGCCAAGTCATGGCATCGGGCACTTCGCTGAATAGCAGGTAGCCCCAAAGGCTGGCAAAGATGAGGTAGGCGTAATCAAAGGTGCCGATCAACGCTGAAGGGGCTATTTGATAGGCCCTTGCCACCCCGGTATTCACAATGATCAACAGTAGGGCGTAGGCGCCCACGATCAATAACGCTGTGGCGTCTAGCGGTTGCCAACCGGCGAACAGGAATGGCGCGCGCTCAGAAAGTGTTGCCGTGCTGTTGATTGCGACCAACACGCTGAAGAGAGTGCCTGCTGTCAGGAAGGCTAGATTCAATCCCAGGGTCAGCAGTAAAGGGTGTTCGTTTTGACAGTGGTGCCGAGTGGTCAGCATTGCTAGCGCATAAAAGAGGGCGGCAAGCACGGGTAGCAGTGTGGCAGGAGTGAAGGTGTCGCCTCCAGGGCGCAACACCATCACCACACCCAGGAAACCGCAGAGGATGCCCAGCCAGGCCTGGCGTGAAAGATGCTCGCCCGCCCCAAAAGAAGCCAGCACGGCAATAAACAGCGGCGTGGTGTAAATGGCGACTGCTGCCACCGAGAGCGGAATCAGCGGCAGTGCTGCGTAGTAGGCTATCCACATCAGCAACAGAAGCAGGCTTCTTATCGCCACCCAGCGGCGTGATTTTACCTTGGGGCGGGGGCCTGAATGGCCAATGATCAACCCTAAGAGTATCGGCAGCGATAGTGTTGAGGCGATGACATAGAGTTGCCATAGCGACATACTGGCACTTAGATACTTAACCAGGGCGTCGGTCAACGCCAGCAGAAAGACAGCTCCCACGATAAGGCTTATGCCCTGTAGGATATTATCTTGTGGTTCAGCGGTGGCCTTCATTGCAGCGTTCCAGGTATGAGTTCCGCTCTAGAATGCCGCTGCCTCTAGCAGTGCTTCAAACGACTTCTGCGTCACCATGCATGAGCTCAGATTATGGATAACTTCATCAAGTCTCTTCCACCGCTGGCAACGCTGCGACCCTTTGAGGCTGCTGCCAGGCTTGAAAGCTTTTCGCGTGCGGCCGATGAGCTCCATCTGACCCAGGCGGCTATCAGCCGACAGATCCGTTCCCTGGAGGAAGACCTTGGCGTGATGCTCTTTGAGCGCCGTCATCGCCGTGTGTTTCTTACCCGCGAGGGGCGCGAGTTTGGCCGTACAGTCTCCCAGGCGCTGGAAAGTATCGCCACGGGGGCTCAGGCGCTGCGCGGCGACCCAAATGATAAGCGCGTCGTGTTGTTCTGCCAGCTATGCGAAGCATTCTATTGGCTGATGCCTAAACTAGCTGACTTTAATCGTCGCTATCCTGAGATTGAGATACAGCTGGCAACGTCGACACGGCCGATTACCGAATTTAGTGGCAGCTTCGACATTGCGCTGCAAACCAACGGACGGCCTAGCGGTAGCCATCGGTTGGTGTTTACCGCCGAGGACGAGATATTTCCGGTCTGCAGCCCTGCCTACCTGAACG
Organism: Vreelandella sulfidaeris; assembly: GCF_042429665.1. GTDB lineage: Bacteria > Pseudomonadota > Gammaproteobacteria > Pseudomonadales > Halomonadaceae > Vreelandella. The sequence continues at coordinate 380,138 of NZ_JBHMAC010000010.1, forward strand.
GTGTCTCCACGCCGCTGAGTCTCAATGCGTTACTTAACCAGCGGCTACTGCACCACCACGCTGACCCGGCGGCTTGGCTGGAGTGGGATGGCTGGTTTCGTGCCATGGGGCACTTTGATATCGCAGCAGCGGAGGGTGCTGTTTTCGATAGCTATCCACTACTACTGCAAGCGGCGGTCGCGGGGCACGGTATTGCCTTGGGATGGCGGCGCACAACGCAGCGCTTAATTGAAAATGGCGAACTGATTCGCCCGGTGGCAGAGAGCTTGCCCCAGCACGATGCTATCGCCCTATACACACGCCAGGGCGCGCCTCAACGTTCAGGCAGCGAAGCGTTACTTGGTTGGCTGTGTGAGGTATTGAGTAATGAGTGACGCGAGGCCAGGGCTTACCGTCGGTGTTTCCGGTAGTGCTTTATAACGGCTCAGAGCGTTGAAAGTGACGGGATCATTGAACTCTGTTGGCTGCCCCTTGTGCATCTTGGCGAAGCGTTCTTATATCGCGCGCCGGGGGCGCGCCAAACAGCCGGGAATATTCTCGACTGAATTGTGACAGGCTCTCATAGCCCACCGATAAAGCGACGGCGGCAACACCCCCCGGTTCAGTGAAGAGCATTCTACGTGCTTCATATAGCCTGATCTGTTTTTGATACTGCAGAGGCGACAATCTCACCGTTGCTTTGAAACGTCGATGAAAAGCAGACGGACTCATATTCACTGTCGCTGCAAGCTCCTCAATTCGGAATGCCGTTGCGTAGTTTTGGCGAATCCAGGTGATAGCATGCCTGATTTGGTAAAAACGATCATCGATGCCTGCTATTTGTCTCAGCACCTCACCTTGTGGGCCGCGAAGCATGCGATAAAGAATCTCACGTTCGATGAGAGGCGCGATTAAGGCGATATCATCCGGATGATCTGAAAGGCGAACCATCCTGTACCAAGCATCAGCAAGATCGTCACTCACCCGGTCAATGCAGAAACCTCTCGTCGCAGGCATGCTCAACGGACTATCCACCTTGCACAAAATCTCTGTGACTAGCGTTCGGTCGAGAGCTAGGCGCAACGCCAGATAGGGGGTGGCCGGACTTGCTTCTACGACTTCTCCAACCACTGGCAGCTCGACTGATGTAATAAAGCTTTGGCCTGCCCGATAGTTGACGACGTCATCGCCGATGACAATCCGCTTGCTCCCCTGCAGGATCAGGCTAATCAGAGGCTGATAGACCTCGGGAAAAAGCTCGGTCGGTTCGCAAACACGGAGAATATCCAAACGTGGGATGTGAGTTTGGGTAAGCACCGATTTCGCACGTTTTTCGACAAGGTTTTTTAGTTTTTCAATCGAATTATTCATGACGTTCGTTCTAGCATAGCTTGAATTGCGCATCCATTCATTAAGCAGGAATGTGCAAGTTATAGGCTGGAACTCACACGCCATAGTTTAGGTGCCCTGTTATAACTATTGACGGTTCAGTTGGACTTTTAATGGACGCTCTCGCGTGACAGTTCTGTTCATTTTCACAACTTAACGTCTTTCAGAAAGGGAATACGCTATGGAGCTTAAAAATTCAGTCGTCCTCGTGACGGGGGCTTCATCAGGCATTGGTGAAGCGACAGCACGCGCGGTCGTTAAAGCGGGTGCGCGTGCTGTGTTGTTGGCGAGACGCCAAGACCGGCTCGACGATTTGGCGCGTGAGCTGGGAAATGATGCGCTTGCCTTACCCTGCGATGTCACCAGACCAGCTGAGGTTCAAAAGGCGATCCAGATCGCGCAGGAGAGATATGGTCGAATCGATGTTTTGATCAACAATGCGGGACAGGGGCTATATGCCACCATTGAAGACATCGGCATTGAAGAGTTTCGGGAACTGCTAAATCTAAACACAGTGGCACCACTGATGATGATGCAAGCGGTGATCCCCCTTATGCGCCAACAAGGAGCTGGATGCATCGTCAATGTTAGCTCGGGCGCGACCTTAGCGACTTACCCCGGTGTGGCTGCTTATATGAGTTCAAAGTCGGCACTCAACATGATCTCGAAAGTCGCACGGCTTGAGCTGGCAGATGCCGGCATCGCTGTATCGTTGATACACCCTTTCATGACAGAAACCGAGTTCTATGGCTCGGTGAAAGCAGGCCTGAACACCGCACAGGAGCAAGCGGTGGGAGCTGCTTCGATAGCTCACCCACCCTCATTGGTCGCGCAAATGATCGTCGACCTAATCAAGACGGGGGACGAAGAGGTGGATCTCGTTCCGAAAGAATATGGTGGCAGTTTTGGGGGCTAAAAAGGGCCACTAACGCAGTGGCATAAAAAGCGCTCCGTGAGGCGGGGCATGGGATAGTGCCCGCTTAGCAAACAAGCTGGTGTGGCCGCAACCTGATTGCCTTTGGGCCTAAACGGCAGTCGCTGCATCTCGTGGGTAAGCTACTCTTGGGGGGTGTTCAGGATATAGCCAATAGGCTCACCCATAGTGATTAAAAAAGCTTTTGGGTAAACCTTGTATTCACTGGACAGAGTTTTTGAAAGCCCTATTATGTTCACTATGAGTGAGCTAAAAAGATCAAAATTAAACCACTTGCTAGCCAGCCTGGGAGACTCTGATTTAGTCTCCAGCCGCTGGTTGCAGACGCATGGCTATTCGAGAAGCCTTGTGGCGCGCTATGTCACTAGCGGTTGGCTGGTGTCTCCGGCGCGGGGTGTCTATCTGAGAAAGGGAGGGCAGCTGCAGTGGCAGGGCGTCGTGCGAAGCCTGCAAGAGCGGGAGAACTTGGCGTTATACGTCGGCGGGCGCTTCGCGTTGGCAATGCAAGGGCATGAACACTACCTGCGGCTCGGTGAAGCTGCCACGGTAACGCTTTACGGGTCTACTCGGCCACCTGGTTGGCTTAGCCAGTTGGCTATGCCTGATCGATTTGAGTTCTGTGGCAAGCCCCCGTTTGACTGGCCTGGGCCTGATTTTACTGCGGATACGCAGAAGGATCCGTTACTTGAGCAGGGTCTTAAGCGGGAAGAAGTGCTTTCTGGTGCGGGAACTATCGTTTGTTCTACACCTGAACGTGCGATGTTGGAATTGTGCGATGGCCCCCCCAGCGCAGCGCTTGTCTACGAAGCTGATACGCTTATGCAGAGTTTGGCAACACTGAGTCCACGGCGCGTGACGGCGTTGCTACGCCATTGCAGCAGCATTAAGGCAACGCGACTGTTTCTCGCCTTGGCGGATCGGTATCAGCATGCATGGCTAAAACGAATCTCGTTAGATGGGGTAGGCCTCGGCAGCGGTAAACGCGTGCTGGTGCCCGGTGGTCGTCTACACCCGACTTATCAGATCACGCTACCGAGGGACTTGGATGAGCACTTGGGATAAACGCTACACCGACCGCGTACAGTTGCTGGTAGATATTCTCCCGGTGTTGTCATTGGAGCCTCGCTTTGCATTGAAGGGCGGAACGGCGATCAATCTTTTCGAGCACGACCTCCCTCGATTATCAGTGTATATCGATCTTACATGGCGGCCGACCCACGGTTTCGCTGAAGACGCCGCCGCGATTGATAATGCGCTGAACATGCTGGCTGATGCATTACGGGCCCAATCAAAAACAATGCGTGTGCAGCCGTCGGCGAGTCAAGGCAGTCAAGGTATCACGCGGTTGATTGTCAGTCGCGGCAGGGCACTTGTGCAGATTGAAACTACGCCAGTCATGCGAGGCACGGTGCATCCAGCTCGTGAGATGGATGTTCGGCCGGTAGTGGAGGAGGCGTTTGGGTTCGCTTCTGCACAGGTGCTGAGTTTTGCCGATTTGTATGCAGGAAAACTGGCAGCAGCATTATCACGTCAGCACCCACGCGACTTGTTCGATGTAGGACTATTACTGGATGACAAACGAGCTGATAGGGCGCTTTGGTATACTTTCCTGGTCTATTTGACCTGTAGTCCAAAACCCGCCTGGGAAATTCTTGAGCCGCAGATGCCTAAGGATTTTAAAGATATTTTTCAGGCACATTTTAAGGGCATGACGTCGGAGCCTGTTACTGCGCATGAGCTACTGAAATATCGGGAACGGCTATTAGTTCGTCTTGCTGAGTGGATAGATGAGCCTTCGCAAGAATTTCTGCTTTCTGTTGAAGATGAGTAGCCGGACTTTGAGCTGATTGGCCTGCCCCAGGCCCGCGAACTGCCCGGCGTTAAACGCAAATTGCAGAATTTGGGGCGTCGTTCTGAGGACAAGCGTCGGGCAGATAGACTTCAATTAGAACAAGCGTTGACGGGGCTTTGCTTGGAGTAATTAGAATGAGAGAGAGCCTTTATTTTAATAGAGGAGTTAGGCGATCCCAGTCATATCGCTCCACAGTAGTGAAGGGTGGCAAGCAATGCTCACGTCGAATATTCCAAAGCTCATACGTCAGCTTCAGTTGATTGGGTTAATCAAAGGCGCCCAGGGGTATTTCGATTTCGTCCTCGCTTACCGAAAAGACTGATGAGCCGCAGGTCGGGCAGAAATAGCGCCCCTGGTAGCTGTGCGGTTCGCCTACGATCTGGCAGCTAGCTGGGGGTAATCGGCAGAGGCATAAAAAGTGCTCCGTGAGGCGGCTCAAAGGGGTTGGGCGCAATTACGTTACTGCTTAAAAGATCGTGAACAGTCGCTAAGGGGTCATTCAGAGATGCCCTCGCAGTTGTCGTGATACAGCGGGGCATCGGTGCCCAACACTAGGTGCTTGGTGGCGCTGTTGTAGTAGAAGTGACCGGGCTCCGCGCGTGAGAGCGCATAGTCGCCGCATACTCCATAGCCCTTGTTGACTCGCTTCAAGTTGGAAATCTCAGCGGGTGTCTGGCTGTCGAGGCTTTCAGATATAGTCGCGGCGATGTGGGCATCACGCTGTGCCTCGGAATAGGCCTGGCTACCGAATACCAGGCCAGCAACGATGAAAATGGCGACGACGGGAATCCATAGGTTATGCATTGAGTGTCCAGTTAAAGGATATAAGCGTGCATGCTGCAGCAGAAAAATTAGCGGCAGAAACATTATTTAGCGGGAGAATAATTTTTTAACCATCCCATTTCATTGGCTGGCGAATACTTGGTTTACATAAGGGCCTGCGAACCATTGCTTGCGGCGTCCCACAGCTTCATGAGCTCGGTAATAGAGGCATTGAAGACCGATATCTTGACGCCGTCTCTCGCTGATATCGACACACCCAGCAGAAAGCTACTGAACGCCGCACCCATGGCCTGGGCATCGGTACCTTCCGAAAGCTCGCCCATAGCAATGCCGCGCTCAACGCATCGTACAAACCCGGCATGAGTACGCGCACGAGAGACGGCCAGCGGCTTTGTGACATGAGCATGCTCATGTTTTGGCGCACTCATGGTTCCCAAGGCCACCATGCAGCCTTTTGGATGTCCCGATTCGCACTGCATTTTCGTTGAACGACGTAGCGTAAGTTCGACCGCTTCTCGGGGAGCTATTTCATCGTCCCATAGGCCGTCTGTCACGCGGGCATAGCTCTCCAGGTAGCACTGCACAGCCTCTTTGAATAAGGCCTCCTTAGATCCGAAAGCGGCATAAAAGCTTGGCGCAGAGATGCCGCCACCGATCTGAGCTTTGAGCTGGCTCAAAGACGTTGTCTCGTAACCCTGCTCCCAGAAAAGGTGCATCGCTTGCTCGATGGCTTGCTGCCGATCAAACGCTCTGGGACGCCCCATCTGTGCCATTGATAACTCCAGTACGTCACTAAGATATGTGAGTTATAGACTACTCGATACAAAACTTATTGACAATAATCTGGCTAGTGCGCATATTTATACCGATCGATACATAAGTTTCGTGGAATGCTCTGGGTGCTTGCTGCCTAGCGCTAAACTTCATTTTCGAAAAGGTATTTTTTGTGGACTCCTCATCTATTCAGGCTGAATCGGCGGCGGCCGATAAGCTTCCCATGTCTGCACTGCTGGCCTTGGCCATGACGGGCTTTATCTGCATCGTGACAGAAACACTGCCTGCGGGCTTGTTACCTCAAATCAGTGAAGGCCTCGGGATCAGCCAGGCTTTGACAGGTCAAATGGTGACGGCTTATGCGCTGGGGTCGTTGTTAGCGGCGATTCCTTTGACGATTGCGACGCGTGGTTGGCGACGACGTAATGTCTTGCTGCTCACCATTATCGGGTTCTTCGTTTTTAACTCGGTCACGGCGCTATCCAGTACCTATGGCCTAACGTTAGTTGCCCGCTTCTTTGCGGGTGTTGCAGCCGGATTGGCTTGGAGTCTTCTCGCTGGTTATGCTCGGCGTATGGTCGCTCCGCATCAACAAGGGCGTGCAATGGCCGTAGCGATGGTAGGAATCCCCATTGCGCTTTCTCTAGGGGTGCCTCTTGGGACATACATGGGCTCTGTCGCCGGTTGGCGTACCGCTTTCTGGGTGATGTCTGCTTTGACACTGGTGCTGGCAGTATGGGTAATGGCCAAGGTTCCCGACTATCCCGGCCAGCCGAAAGGCGAGCGTATGCCATTGCGAAAAGTCTTTACGACCCCGGGCGTTCGGCCCGTGCTTGCCGTAGTCATGGCATGGATGCTGGCCCACAATATTCTCTACACCTACATTGCACCGTTTGTGGCGACAACGGGCCTCGGCGAACGGGTTGATCTGGCGCTATTGACCTTTGGCGTTGCATCGCTGGGTGGCATCTGGATGGCCGGCAAGCTGGTGGACAGCCATTTGCGAATCACGGTACTGGTAAGCCTGGCTGCGTTCGCGATCACCGCATTCATCTTTGGTGTCAACACGCAAAGCTCCGTTGTCGTCTTTATCGGTATTGTGGTGTGGGGGGTTACCTTCGGCGGTGCTTCCACATTGCTGCAAACGGCGCTGGCCGATACGGCCGGAAGTGGCGCGGATGTGGCGCTTTCCATGAATGTAGTGGCCTGGAATGGCGCGATTGCGGGCGGTGGCGTCGCTGGCGGTATGCTCCTTAATGCATGGGGCGTCAGCGCCTTCCCCTGGGCTCTGGTGGTCTTGCTGATTATCGGTTTCATCGTCGCATGGGGGGCGCGTTCACATGCTTTCAAACCAGGCCGCCGACATGGAGACACCCAGGTTGCTGCGCATTGAGCCAAGGTTGCTCGGTCGATGAATGCTTGCCATCGCTGAAGAACTCCACATCGCCCGTGCGGTAGAGAAACTGAAAATTGGGTAATTGCCACTGTCACGCACCAGCAAGGAATTGGAGGAAGATCTGGGCTGAGATAATATCCGTAATCTGCTCAAGCTAAGGGGCTTAGTGATGGGCAGATTGCTGAGGTGACAGGTTTGGCGCTAGATGAAGTGGTGAAGCTGCGCATGGAGAGTAAGCGCTGATCTGCTTTAGTTCCCGTATTCCCGCTTCATACATAAAACGAAAGGGCAGTCCAAGTGACTGCCCTTTCTGTATTTGGCTGCTGAGGATGGCAGGCATCCCCATGCCATGAAAGAACCTGATGCAATGGTTCATATTCAGTAGTGAATGGCTGTTTAACGTGAATCAGCAGTGCGCGCTTAGCAAACAAGCTAGTGGCAACCTGATTTCCTTTTGGCCTAAACGGTAGCCACTTAACCCAGTGGGTAAGCAACGCTTGAGGGCGAGTTCAGGATATAGCCAGAAGGCTCACCCATAGTGATCAAAAAACCTTTTAGGTAAACCTCGCATTCTCTGGACAGAGTTTTTGAAAGCCGTATTATGTTCACTATGAGTGAGCAAAAAGTATCAAAATTAAACCGCTTGTTGGCTAGCCTGGGAGACTCTGATTTAGTCTCCAGCCGCTGGTTGCAGGCGCATGGCTATTCGAGAAGCCTTGTGGCGCGCTATGTCGCTAGTGGCTGGCTGGTGTCTCCGGCACGTGGCGTCTATCTGAGAAAGGGCGGGCGGCTGCAGTGGCAGGGCGTATTACGAAGCCTGCAAGAGCGTGAGGGCTTGGCGTTATACGTCGGTGGGCGCTTCGCGTTGGCAATGCAAGGGCATGAACACTACCTGCGGCTCGGCGAAGCTGCCACGGTAACGCTTTACGGGTTTACTCGGCCGCCTGGTTGGCTTAGCCAGTTGGATATGTCTGATCGATTTGAGTTCTGCGGCAAGCCCCCGTTTGACTGGCCGGTACCTGATTTCACTGCGGATATGCAGAAAAATCAGTTGCTTGAGCAGGGCCTTAAGCGGCAAGAGGTGCTTTCTGGGGTGGGAAGCATCGTTTGTTCTACACCTGAGCGTGCGATATTGGAATTGTGTGATGGCTCCCCTAGCGCAGCGCTGGTTTACGAAGCTGATACGCTTATGCAGAGCTTGGCCACACTGAGCCCAAGGCGCGTGACGGCATTGCTACGCCATTGCAACAGCATCAAAGCCAAGCGACTGTTTCTTGCCCTGGCGGATCGTTATCAGCATGCGTGGTTACGCCACCTATCGTTGGATGAGGTAGAACTCGGCAGTGGTAAGCGCGTTCTGGTGCCCGGTGGATGTTTGCATCCGATTTATCAGATCACGTTACCGAGGGACTTGGATGAGCACTTGGGATAAACGCTACACCGACCGTGTACAGCTGCTGGTCGATATTCTCCCTGTGTTGTCACGGGAGCCGCGTTTTGCATTAAAAGGCGGAACGGCGATCAATCTATTTGAGCATGATCTCCCTAGATTATCGGTGGATATTGATCTTACCTGGTTGCCGACCCACAGTTTCGCCGAGGACGCTGCTGCGATTGATCAAGCGCTGACGACGCTAGCAGATGGATTATGCGCTCGATCAAGATCATTGCATGTGCAATTGTCGGCGAGCCAAGGCAGCCAAGGTGTTACGAGACTCATTGTTAGTCGCGGTAGGGCGCTGGTGCAGATTGAGACCACGCCAGTTATGCGTGGCACGGTGCATCCAGTGCGTGAGATGGATGTTCGGCCGATGGTGGAGGAAGCGTTTGGATTCGCTTCCGCACAGGTGCTGAGTTTTGCCGATTTGTATGCAGGAAAATTGGCAGCAGCATTATCGCGTCAGCACCCACGCGATTTGTTCGATGTAGGACTATTACTGGATGACAAGCGAACTGATAGGGCGCTTTGGTACACTTTTCTGGTCTATCTGACCTGTAGTCCAAAACCCGCCTGGGAAATTCTTGAGCCACAAATGCCTAAGAACTTTGAAGACATTTTTCAGGCTCATTTCAGGGGCATGACGGCGGAGTCCGCCACAGCGCATGAGCTACTGAGGTATCGGGAACGGCTATTGGTACGTCTTGCTGAGTGGATAGATGAGCCTTCGCGAGAATTTCTGCTTTCTGTTGAAGATGAGCAGCCGGACTTTGATCTGATTGGCCTGCCCCAGGCCCACGAACTGCCCGGCGTTAAACGCAAGTTGCAGAATTTGGCTCGCCGTTCAGGGGATAAGCGTCGGGCAGATAGGCTTCAATTAGAACAAGCGTTGTCGCGGCTTTGGCCTAAGTAATCACATTGAGAGTCTTTATTTTAATAGTATTAGTACAGCGCTCTCAGTCGCTGATCCACTTCACTTAGAGGTCAGTATCTGGTATTGCAAAAGTATTACCCGCTGGCTTAAACGCCACTTGCAGCGGCTAGGGGCTGAGGTCGACCTCAATCAGCTCAACAGTTTGGTGGAGGATAAAGACATGTTGGCAGAAAATTTGGAAAACTGGGCACAGCAAGAACGCCAGGAAGGCGAAAAGCTTGGCATTGAGAAAACGGCCCGTAATCTGCTCAAGCTGGGGGTACTGAGTGATGAGCAGATTGCTGAAGCGACAGGCTTGGCGTTAGATGAAGTGGCTAAGCTGCGCACTGAAGGTCAGCGCTGACTTGCTTTCATTTACGCATTTCCGCTTCCCACATAAAACGAAAGGGTAGTCCAAGTGACCGCCCTTTCTGTATTTGGCTGCTGAGAATGGTAGACATTCTCCATGCCATAAAAGAACCTGATGCAATGGTTCATATTCAGTAGTGAATAGCTGTTTTGGCGCGGAGCGGTAGTGCCACTTGTATTTGCAGCAACTACCGATGCGCTCAATTTAGATGTTTTACGTGGCTGAGCCCTATTATAAGAACCCCCTTTACTAGCCCATGAGCCGAATATAAATTTTAATCGGCTCACAATATGATCTTAATCATCGGTGCAATCGGCTCGTGTAGTGCTGGGATAGCACCATCATGACCCTTGCAAAAGGTTGGTCTACTACGATCTTCTCAGCGAACTAGCTCTTTGATGCAAGCGTCGTCCATATGCTTGCTTTATGCATTCGATATGATATTTTGAATGCAGCCAGGGCGCCGCCGCGCTTACTAAATGCGATAGGAGGTCGAGCTATGGGCATGATGACTATTAGAAGCATTCCTGACGAAGTACACAACGCACTGAAAGCGCGCGCCAAGCAAAATCATCGCAGCGCCGAGGCTGAGGTGCGGGCCATCCTGGAAGAAGCCACACGACCAGAAAGTCGTCTCAAAATGGGCGATGCCCTGGCTGATTTGGGGCGCAAGGTCGGGTTGAGCAATGAAGACGTGGCGGTATTTGAAAAGGTGCGCGACAAGACGCCAGCTGAACCGATGAGGTTTGAATGATCGTTCTGGATACCAATGTCGTTTCCGAGGCGATGAAACCCGAACCTGATCCGGCCGTCAGAGCTTGGCTTAATGAGCAGTCGGCTGAAACGTTATACCTGTCTAGTGTCACACTTGCAGAGCTGTTATTTGGTATTGCGGCGCTGCCCAATGGGAAGCGCAAGGATATGTTAAGCGAGACCTTGGATGGTCTTGTGGAGCTGTTCAGAGGGAGGATTTTGCCTTTTGATATTGACGCTGCTCGTAAGTATGCAGAGCTAGCCGTGAAAGCCAGAACCGCCGGGCGTGGTTTTCCTGTGCCGGATGGCTACGTTGCTGCTATTGCCGTATCACAAGGCTATCAAGTCGCCTCCCGAGATATGGCTCCGTTTGAGGCGGCCAATGTGGACGTCATCAACCCTTTTGAAGCCTAACTGGTGCGGGCGAACTTGAGGCCACTATCGTACGAGCACTCTAAAGCTGGAATACGCGTGTTACCGTCCCTATATAACTAAGGAAGTACCCATGGCCATAGGCGGCTTGATTGGATTACTGGATGACATTGCCGCATTGGCGAAGTTGTCCGCAGCATCATTGGACGATGTGAGTGCCGCCGCTGGGCGTGCAACGGCGAAGGCGGCCGGGGTGGTAGTGGATGATACCGCGGTGACGCCACAATATTTGCAGGGGGTGGCAGCGGAGCGTGAACTGGCGATTGTGAAGCAGATCGCGCTAGGGTCGATCCGCAACAAGCTGATTTTTATCCTGCCGATAGCGCTGCTGCTGAATCACTTTTTGCCCATGCTATTGCCGATCATCCTGATGGTGGGTGGCACCTATCTGGCCTTTGAAGGCGCGGAGAAGGTCTGGCACAAACTTTCCGGTGGGCATGTAGACGACAAACCGTCGGTAGAGAAGGGGCCGGAGGCCGAGAAAAAGATCGTGAGTGGGGCCGTTCGAACCGACCTGATTTTGTCTGCTGAAATCATGGTGATCGCGCTTTCAACCGTTTCCCATCAGGGGTTCTGGTCGCAGATGGTGAGCCTGGTGGTGGTTGCGTTTTTCATCACCATTCTGGTGTATGGCGTGGTGGCGCTGCTGGTCAGGATGGATGATATTGGGCTAAAACTTGCCCAGAAGGATAGTTCGGGAATGCAGTCTCTGGGCCGTGGTCTGGTGACGGCCATGCCCAAGGTGCTAGCGACCATCGCGGTCGTGGGCACCGTTGCCATGCTCTGGGTGGGTGGGCATATCCTGATGGCTAATCTGGGTGCCGATGGAACGGGTTGGTTCAACGCGCCCTATGAATGGGTGCACCATGTCGAGCATGGCATTAGCGAGGCAACCGGTGCCTTGGGCGGCGCGCTGGGCTGGAGTTTCAATACGCTGTGCTCTGCGGTGATTGGCTTTGTGGTGGGCTCGGTAATAGTGGGCGTGCTGCACCTTATGCCCACCAAGAAGGAACATGCTGAATAGGTGTGTCGTAGCCGAAAACCCCGTTGTGAGCCGAATATATATGCTATTCGGCTCACAATATGATGCGAATAAAAACCAAGCTTTTTAGATAGTGCTTTGGGTGTCAGTTACGCAAACGCGGTTGCAGCAGAAAACCCGAAGCAGCATCCACTCCTGCCAATACCCTCCATGACGAGAACTAACCGGCCAGAAGCCGCTTTTTCGCGCCTCGCGGGATCACCAAACGACCCTGAAAAAGCCTCTGGAGCCAGCCAGAAATGAGGCAAGAACAGCAGCAGTGGAGGGCAGAATAGCTAATATTTGCATGCCCGATGTTTTTGAATGCGTTCGAGAATGCTCCGACGACGCTGTCATCAATCACTGTTGGCAGCGCTCTTGTTGGTGATTTCTGCCGAATGAGAATGTCAGGATTCAACACATAAGTTAATCAAGTGATGCTTTACAGGGTCGAGAATGTCTACTTTGATTAAGAAAGACGGCGCTTCTTTTTATAAAGGCATTTTGTAAAGACATCGCTAGTGGGTTTGCCAAGCGCTCTTAAAAACAATAAACCACGATCTACGGAGGTATCTGGTTTGGCTACCGATAAAGCATCTCGGGGTGTGGGCGGTTGGTCTCTGCTCGTGTTCGCCATCATTCTGGCCATCCTCGGCCTGATTCTTGCAGCTGGCGGGCTCTGGCTGGTGACGCTGGGAGGCTCCTGGTATTACCTCATTGCCGGTCTGGGGCTGATCATTTCGGGTGGCTTAATGGCCAGGGATTCGCTCACGGGCGTCTGGATCTATTTCCTGGTCCTGTTAGGCACGCTGATTTGGGCCTTATGGGAGGTTGGCTTGTCGCCATGGGAGCTGCTGCCCCGGGTATTCGGTTACATCGTCCTGGGTGTCATCGTCTTGGCGCTCCTGCCCACTCTCAAACGCCGCCAAGCCACTATATGAGGAGCGCTGCCATGATCACATCACTGCGAGTGCTGACTTATGTCGTCAGCCTGTCACTGGCGACGCATGCCGTTGCCCAGGATGCCGAGGGTGAAACCGAAGTCCCGGGAGGGCCCACTACAAGCGAGGCCCAGGTTGATGCCGGTGATAGTCAGGCGGTCCAGACACCGACCTTCTCGGCGACGTCGCAGCCAAGCGATGACCCAGCGCCCGGCGATTGGGCCGCCTGGGGACGAGATAGCGCAGCCTCACGTCATTCGCCGCTGGGTGAAATCACGCCCGACAATGTCAGTCAGTTGGAGGTTGCCTGGACCTATCGCACTGGCGATATGCCAAAAGAAGAAGGGCAGGGCAAATACGCGCCCGAAACGACACCGCTCAAGGTTGGCGACAATCTATATCTCTGCTCGGCCATGAACGTAATGGTCTCCCTTGATGCACAGACCGGCGAGGAGCTGTGGCGCCATGATCCTCAGGTCGATTCAGGTGCCATTCCCTATAGCGCCAGCTGCCGCGGCGTGACCTATTACGAAGTGCCGGATGCCGCCGATGACCAGCTCTGCGCAACCCGCATCATCGAGGGGACGTTAGACGCCCGATTGATTGCCGTCGATGCGCAAACGGGCGAGCTGTGCCAGTCGTTTGGTGACGGCGGTACGGTAGATCTATGGGCAGGCATCGGCGAGAGGGTTCCCGGTTGGTACGCCGTCACCGCGCCACCAGTCGTCGTCCAGGGCGTCCTGGTGACCGGTGCCCAGGTCAAGGATGGGCAAGCGGAGGACGCACCCTCCGGCGTGATTCGCGGTTACGATGCCGTGACCGGTGAACTTGAGTGGGCCTGGGATATGGGCAAGCCCAATCTGGACGGGCTGCCACCCGAGGGCGAGACCTATACTCGGGGCACGCCAAACATGTGGACCACTGCTTCCTCCGACGAACAGCTGGGTTACGTCTACCTGCCGCTGGGTAACTCATCGGTCGACTACTGGGGCGGGAATCGCAGCGAGGAAGAAAACGAATTCTCGACCTCGCTCGTCGCCATCGACGTCAACACCGGTGAACTGGTCTGGCACTTCCAGACCGTCCATTACGATGTCTGGGACTATGATCTCGGGTCGCAACCTAACCTGGTCGATTTCCCTCTAGATGACGGCAGCACGGTGCCGGCGATCATTCTGCCTTCCAAACAGGGCGACATTTACGTTCTCAACCGTGAAACCGGCGAATCGCTATTTCCCGTGGAAGAGGTTGAGGCGCCCACTGGCGGTGCTGAGCCAGATAACCTCTCGCCCACACAGCCTCGTTCAGGCTATCACTCCCTCGCTTTCCCGAACCTGGAAGAGAAGGACATGTGGGGGATGACGCCCATCGACCAGTTGTGGTGTCGTATTCAATTCCGCCGAGCCTCCTATAAAGGCATGTACACGCCGCCGACCGTGGGTCAGCGCTTCATTCAGTATCCCGGATATAATGGCGGTAACGACTGGGGCAGTGCAGCGGTGGACGCCGAGCGTGGCATCATCATTGCCAATTACAACAACATTCCCAACTTTAACCGTCTAATCCCCCGTGAAGAGGCCGAGGAACGTAATCTTCAACCCATCTATGCAGGCGGTGACAACACCGATAGCGAGTCGGATGGGCCCGCCGAAGGGGCCGGTGATCCACAAGTAGGTGCGCCTTATGCGATCGACGTCAATGCTGGCTGGCGAGCGCCGATTACCGGCATGCCCTGTACCGCGCCTCCTTATGGTGGCATTCGCGCCATCGATCTCGCGAGCGGTGAAACGCTCTGGGACGAGCCATTGGGCACGGCACGCAAGAATGGCCCCTTCGGCATACCGTCGCATATGCCGTTCAAGATCGGCACCCCCAACAATGGCGGTTCATTGGTCACGGCCAGCGGACTGATATTCATCGCAGCCGCTACCGACGATCTTATTCGCGCCATCGACACGAAAACCGGTGAGGTGCTTTGGAACGATGTGCTGCCGGCCGGTGGGCAGGCCAACCCCATAACCTATGAGGTGAATGGCCGCCAATACGTAGTCATCGGAGCCGGCGGGCACCACTTCATGGAAACCCCGATAGGCGATTATGTAATCGCTTACGCGCTACCGGAAGACGAGAACTAAGACTGCGGCCTTGGCTGAGCCAGTACTCGACTGGCTTTCCAGGGCGGCTTTGCTGCTTGTTGTGCAGTGACCGAAGATAGGGCCTCAGCGCGGCGCACTTTAGATTGCATCCGTCATATCGGCAGACAGCGCCACCTCCTTATAGGACTCCAGTGACGCACTTCTGTCGTTTAACGCTTGGCGAATCGACTCATAGGCCGCACTGCCTAGTGGTAAACGCAATGGCGGGTTTGTCATATCTGCGGTTTTAATGATGGCATCAACGGTGTTGCCCGCATCGCCTTTAATGGTAAAAGCGCCGTTGGTAAGCGCTTTACGCAGCTCTCCGGCGGGGGTGTTTTCATAGATGGAGGTTGTGGGGGTTAAATCTAGCCCCTCGCCAAAGTGGGTGGCCGTGGGGCCCGGCTCGGCGATAATAAAGTCGATATTAAAAGGAGCGACTTCCTGTGCCACTGATTCGACAAATCCTTCGATACCCCACTTGGTGGCGTGATAAAGGCTGAAGCATGGATAGGCGATCTGCCCGCCTTCGGATGATACCTGAACGATACGACCGCCTCCTTGTTCGCGTAGGTGCGGGAGCACCGCACGAATAAACTGAATGGAGCCGGTGAGGTTGGTAGCCACTTGCCGCTCGATCTGTTCGTCACTGGCTTCTTCGGCCGCGCCAAAAAGACCATACCCTGCATTGCTGACGACCACATCGATTCGTTCGAATACGCTGAATGCCCGCGCGACAGCAGCTCGCATTGTCGGTGTATCGGTGACATCGAAGATTAGCTGATGTAAGCGATCATCATGCAGGGCTTGCAAGTCATCCAGCGAACCCTTTTGTCTTAGCGTGGCCACCACGCGGTCGCCGCGTTCGAGAAGCCTTTGGGTAAGCAAGCGGCCAAGGCCAGTGGAGGTACCCGTAATAAGCCAGGTTTTAGCCATGAAACATCTCCTAAATCATTCATCGAAAGTTGCATGGCACAGGCTAGGGCAGTATTACTGATTAGAGAATACTCAACAAATAGCATGCAGAGGTGATGAAAAATCAACAATGGGCAAGCCAACGCTTAACGATCTTAGGGCCTTTCAGGCCGTTGCAGAGCACCGCAGCTTTCGCCGGGCAGCCGATTTATTAGGCGTTAGCCGCTCTTCACTCAGCCACACGCTGCGCGCTCTAGAACAACGGCTGGGGGCAAGGCTTTTGCACCGTACTACCCGGAGTGTCTCTCTGACCGAGAGTGGCGAGCGGCTGCTTCTGAGGCTGGGTCCGCTATTGAGTGACCTGGAGTCAATCCTTGAAGAAGCCTCAAGCGCTGAAGGAAAAATCACCGGTAAACTGCGGATTAATGGTAGCGAAGGAGCGGTGCGAGTGTTGTTACAAACCGTCGTGCCGACTTTTCTCGCTCGCTATGATGGCGTCGAACTGGATCTTGTCGCGGAAGGGAAGCTGGTCGATATTGTCGGGCAGGGGTTTGATGCCGGCGTAAGGCTACGCGAGGCGGTGCCTCAGGATATGGTGGCCATTCCGGTGGGCAACGCTATGCGGTTTCTTGCCGTTGCCTCACCTGACTATCTACACCGCTATGGCGTACCCAAGGCGCCCGAGGACTTGGCTTCCCATCAGTGCATCAGGCAAAGGCTACCGAGTGGTAAGCTTTACCGGTGGGAGTTTCAGCACAATGGCCATGATGTGGCGGTCAATGTGCCCGGCGCGCTGACACTGGATAGTAGCCAACTAATGGTGGAGGCCGCTGCAGACGGCCTAGGCATTGCCTATGTGCCTGAGCTATACGCACAAGCCTATCTCGACGATGGGCGGCTGGTCGCTGTGCTCGAAGCGTGGTGCCCGCCTTTTCCAGGTCTTTGTTTGTACTACCCGAACAATCGGCATGTACCGCCCAGCCTGCGTGCGTTCATTGAGCTACTGCGCTCAGCGTGAGTGGTGAAGAAAGAACGCTTATTATCCAATGTCTGGCTCCACAAAAAAATATGCTAGCGGCCGCTATAAGTGGGCTAATGAAACGAAAACTACCCCAGACGGAAGTAATAAGTGAAACGCCCATTATCGAAGCTCGAAGTGCCTATCCGATCAACTCCCCTTATCGACTGTGAGTAGAACAACAGTCCTTTAATAATCGATCTCGTCGATGTCACATTTGTTGACAAGTTTTTGCTTTTAATCAGGGCTATTGTATTGCGTCGCGAGGAGCGCTGAGTGAACTCATGAGTGTAAGCATGGTGTCATCGGCTTTTGTGTCTAAAACGGTGTCATTGGCACGTTGAGTTGAATGAACGCTATCTGCGGTAAACGCTGCAAATGGTTATTATTGTCTGATATATAGAATAACTAACGGCTAGATGTGCAGATCATGCTCTTTTCCAATGCGGTCACAAGGCGTAGCCGATGTTACAAGCAATAAAGCAACTCTGGTCGTTCGGTGTTGAAAATAAGTCGGGCAAGGCGCGGCGACAGATACAGCTGTCTAATCAGATAGCGCTAATGTTTGTCATGGCTACCATGGTTCCCTATCAGCTTTTTTTTATCATGTACGATCTTGCTCTTTATCAGAGTATTTTTCTTGCCAACCTAGTCTTCATCGCAATTTATTTAACGGTGATAGTGCTGAATCATCAGCGTCGATACGCCACTGCGAAAAAAGTGTTATTGGTCAATACTTGCTGCCATATATTGATTATGAATTTTTATATTAGCGCGGGTTCTGGAGTGCACCTTTACTATTTTACCCTGGCAGGCATAGTGCTTTTTCTTTATCAAAAGCTTCGAACCGTGGTGTATTTCGGCATCCTCGCAACGTTTGGAACGCTGTTTAGCATTAGCCATTTTCTGTTTGCTCCTGATACTGCACGTACGCCGATTCCGTCGCCTTGGGTCGAGATCATGTACTCCCTCAGTGTGGCTGCTGTGTTGGGGTTATTAGGTGTCTTTTTACTGTTCTTTCGAAATCAAATTGATCAGGCAGAGACAGAGTTAAATAAGAAAAATGAATACTTAAAAACACTCAGTCATACCGATGCGTTAACGGGACTTGCGAATCGGCGAGCACTTGATAAATACCTTGAGCTGGAGTGGTCCAGGCTGTCACGGCGACCCGCGTCGTTGTCCGTCATCATGTGTGACGTGGACCATTTCAAGTTATTCAATGATTTGTATGGTCATGATGGGGGTGACGACTGCCTGCAGCAGGTGGCAAAGGCGCTGAAGAGCGTACTCGGTCGTCCTACCGATATGATAGCCCGCTATGGCGGGGAGGAGTTTGCGGTCATTTTGCCTAGCACCGATGCTGCGGGGGCGCGGCATATAGGCAATAAACTATTCCAGGCAGTAGAAGATCTGAAGATACCCAACGACGCGTCTACCACCAGTGCATACGTGACCATTAGCGTGGGTGTGTCGAGCATTGAACACGTCGCCAGTAACGTAGACTTTATCCAGCAAGGGAGCGTTAGCTTGCTGAAATGTGCTGATCAGGCGCTGTATCAAGCAAAGGATACTGGCCGTAATCAGGTGGTTTTTCTGCCGTATAGCCTGCCCACTATCGATTGATAGGGACACTATAGCGCCAGGGCAGCGGTAACAGGTTGCAGCTTTATGATCACTGAAGCGCTTTCGTTCACTCGGTAAGCGCCGACCCATCGTGCGCTTGAATGCCCAGCATCCAAGAAGTCGCTAAAGCAGATAAATAAGTGCGTACGGCCACTCAACTAAAAGCTAATGCGGCAGCCTGACTACGCTAAGCTGGTAATGAATAAGTGCTGAAGCGGGTAACAGGGCGTTTATTCTTCTTCGATGTTACAGAAGGCGCAGTGATGCTGGAAGCAATAAAGAGACTCTGGAGTGCTGGTGTGGTGGGTAATCCTGTCAGACTGCGTCGG
This sequence comes from Vreelandella sulfidaeris, assembly GCF_042429665.1. GTDB lineage: Bacteria > Pseudomonadota > Gammaproteobacteria > Pseudomonadales > Halomonadaceae > Vreelandella. The sequence continues at coordinate 399,136 of NZ_JBHMAC010000010.1, forward strand.
CAGATCGAGCTTTGTAATCAGGTAGCCCTGTTCGGAACCGTGGCGACGATTCCTTACCAGATTTTTTATTTTTTCTATGATTTTGCCCTTTATCGCGACGTGTTTCTGGCTAACCTGGTTTTCATGACCGTTTACCTGTTGGTACTACTGTTGAACCATCAACGACGGTACAGCGTTGCTAGAAACATGTTGCTGGTCAATGCTTGTAGCCAAGTGTTCCTGGTGTCGTTTTTTATCAGTGCCGGGGCCGGGGTACATCTTTTCTATTTTACCCTTGCTTCGATATTGGTGTTCCTTTTTCAGTCGCTACATGTACTGACATATATCGCCATCATGGCGACGTTCGGCATGCTTTATATCATCGCCCATTTCGTGTTTTCTCGAAGCTTCGTGGTCGCGCCGGTGCCTTCGCCGTGGATTGACATCATGTATGCAGGCAGTGTGCTAGGCGCGTTGACGTTATTGAGTATTTTTCTCTATCTCTTCCGAAAACAGATTGATCAGGCAGAGGATGAGCTGATGCTCAATAACCAGTATCTGGAGACATTGAGCACGACCGATCCGTTAACGGGGTTGGCCAATCGTCGAGTGTTGGACGACACGCTTGCCCAGGAGTGGGCTCGGCTGGCGCGCCAGCCAGGGGCGCTGTGCGTCATTATGTGCGATGTGGACCATTTCAAATTGTTCAATGACTGTTATGGACATGATAGAGGTGATCGTTGCCTACAGCAGATTGCGGCGACCCTTAAGAGTGTACTTTTCCGGCCTTCTGATCTGCTGGTGCGCTATGGTGGGGAAGAGTTTGCGTTAGTGTTACCCGGTACTGATGTAGCGGGCGGGCGCCATTTGGGGGAGCGGTTGCGCGAAGCAGTAGAGCGCTTGAATATTCCCCACGCCGCGTCCAATACCTCAGCGTGCGTTACCATCAGCGTGGGGGTGTCAGGCGTCGATCATTTCAGCCCGGACGTGAGCCGTTCCGATGTGGATAGCCTGTTAAAATGCGCTGATCAGGCGCTGTATCAAGCAAAAGGATATGGCCGTAATCAGGTGGTTTTCCTGCCGTACCCGAGCGCTGGGGCCAGTGCCGGGCAGTGAGTCTTTACAGACTAACCCAGTGAATCAGCGCTAAAGGTTTGTCTTTTTTAATCGCTGACATCATGTTCGCTAGCATCTTCAGTACCTTCCTCGACTAGCTCCTGAGCCGTTTGGCGTTCCTCCAGACGCCTCCGGCTTCGCTTGATCCTTTCTCGCCGCAGTCAGCGTCGTCGTCATAGCGAAGTGGTTTCATCATTATGAGTGATGCGATCTTGCAACCCCGGTGGGACTTAGTGAGTACCGACATAGCGTACGGGGCCTATGCCGGGTATATCCAGAGTCACAAAGATAGAGGGCCGACGTTCGGAAACGAGGCGCTTCACTTCCTGCTCAAGGAATGGAAACCGTGACCACAGCACGATTCCCAATCGCTCCCCACGCACCTCACCTACTCGATACCGTAGTGTTCATTCAGAGGCGCTAAACCTTGTTTGTATGAGCTGGCTTACCGCGTACACAAAAAAGCGCCCCGCGAGGGGGCGCTTTAGACTTGTACCTTCCTGGTCGTAGCCGCTCATCCTGAGCGGGAATTCCATTTCAAAAGCGGCTTCCTGCCGCCGACATATTCACAATAATAGATGACAATTTTATGATCAACCCTCTATTAGATCGAACTGTTATAACCATAAAAAACTAACCACCAGAAAAAATGATCAAGACAGTGGGTGCTATATCTGAACGATGGACGGCTGGTCGCCGTGCTCGAAGCGTAGTGTGCAATTTCGCAAGTGGGCAACTCAAGTATTAAAAGGTCATTTAGTAAAAGGTTACACCTTAAACCAACGCCGCCTAACCGAGCGTGGTATAGAGTTTGAGCAGGCGGTGAGTCTGCTCAGCCGAACTTTGACTAATCAAGGCCTGGTGTCTACAGAAGGCGAAGTGGTTGCTCGCGTGATGAGCTGTTTTACCCCAATGTGGCTACTCGGGCGGCTCATCTGCTTTATTTTATGCTCAAGAATCATCCGCTGGCTGACGGAAATAAACGCTGTGGATCGTTTCTGTTTCTATGGTCTTACGCCGCAACGCAGCCCTGCTGGCACGGCCCGTTGAGCAACTGATTAACGCCAATACGCTGGTAGCATTAGCGCTGTTAGTAGCGGAAAGCCTACCCGGTCAGAAAACGCTGATGATTCGGCTGATTGAGCACTTCATTTTACTGCGCTAGCTGTTAACTCCCCGCCGTTGAAAGCGGGGACTTGGTTGATTACGCTTCTTCCATCCCTTCCACAATAAACACGCGGTAGTCAGCGCCCTGGAAGCGATGCTTGCGCGCTTCCTGATAGGCGTCGCTTTGATACCACGCGCGGGCGGCGGCCATATCGGGGAAGCGCAGAATGACCGCGCCTTCCATGTTGCTGCCTTCCAATACTTCAAAATCACCGTAGAAGGCGAGCGGCTGTGGATCATGGCCTTCGCGGGCGGCTTGGGCCTTGGAGGCGTATTGCTCCATTTCCTTGGCGTCGTGCGTGTGCTCACGCGTCAGTACGACATAAGCGGGCATACTTTTCTCCTTATAGTGAGCTTAGGAAAGCTTCTTCAAAAGCGCCTGGGCGGTGGCTTCAGATGAACCAGGATTCTGCCCGGTAATCAGCAGGCCATCGACGAGTACGTAAGAACCCCAGTCATCACCTTTGGAGTACTGACCGCCTTGCTCTTTAAGCATATCTTCGACCAAAAACGGTACTACGTTGGTTAGGCCAACAGCCTCTTCTTCGCTGTTGCTGAAACCGGTAACGTTGCGGCCAGCCACTAAAGGCTTACCGTCGCTGCCTTTCACATGGCGCAGTACACCCGGAGCGTGGCATACCGTGGCCACTGGCTTGTTGGCTGCCAGAGCGCTCTCAATCAGGCGCACGGAAGTGGCGCTCTCGGCTAGGTCCCATAGGGGGCCGTGGCCGCCTGGATAGAACACCGCGTCGAACTCGGCGATATCAATATCATCAAGCTTATGGGTATTGGCCAGCGCTGACTGCGCGTCTAGATCTGCCTGGAATCGGTTGGTGGCCTCGGTGTGGGCTTCCGGTGCGTTGCTGCTTGGGTCGAGCGGTGGCTGGCCACCAGCCGGGGAGGCCAGGGTTAGTTCGGCACCCGCGTCCATGAAGGTGTAGTAGGGAGCGGCCAGCTCTTCGAGCCAGAAACCGGTTTTGTTGCCGGTATCGCCAAGTTTATCGTGTGAGGTAACGACGACGAGAATTTTCATGGTTCATTCCTTTTCTGGGTAGCAGTGAGGTTGGGAGAAAGGTTTAACAGGGCGTAGGTAGCCTTTAGGGCAGCATCCAGCGGCACCTGGTCGCGGGTAATCTTGGCGCGCAGGCTAGCACCCAACCACAGCTGATAAAGCGTGGTGGCAAGCTCGGTCGCGTTACCCTGCGTACTGGCAAGGCTGGGCAGAGAGCCATCGGCAATCGCTGCGTCAATCGCCAGAGCCAGACGGGCGATAATTTGCTCAGTACCGCGTTGTAGTACTTGGCGCATGCGTTCAGAAAGATCGCTGACTTCCGCGGCCAGCTTGACCACTAGGCATTTGCCGCTTGAGTCGCCGTGGTGCTGGGTGTCCCGCCAGTGTGTCCAATAGCCTATCAGCCGCTCGGCGTTGGAAATCCCCGGCTGGCTCAAGCGCTCTTCAAGCTGCACCAGGTAACCGGTGAAGTAATCGTCCAGCAGCGCTTCGCCAAAGGCCTCCTTAGAGCCGAAATAGTGATAAAAGGAGCCCTTGGGCACGCTGGCGGCCTTGAGAATCTCGTTAAGGCCCACCGACGAAAACCCTCTGCCACTGATAATAATCTGGCCGGTGTGGAGAATGCGCTGCCGGACATCGCCGGTAACTGGTGTCGTGTTCATACCTACAGCTTACGCTTGAATAGACCAGTCGTCTAGTGGTGTTGTCAGCTCTATTTCCACAGCGGTGTCAGAGGTCCACCGACTGGAGTGGTGCTTGGCGTGGCCACCGCTGCCACTCGCGCCTGTGTTTCTGCAAGCTGTGCCGGGTCGCCACGCTCGATCTCTGGGTCTTGCCCCGGTGGATAAGCGCCTACCATACAGAAATCGTCATCCGCCTCCAGACTTGCATGCCCAACCCCGGCGGGAAGCACCAACACATCGCCTGGGTAAAGCATTACCTCTTGGCCATCAGGCCCACCGAGCCTTGCCCGGGCTTGCCCCCGGAAGATTCCCAGCGCTTCGTGAGCGGTGGAGTGAAAATGGTCAAAGTCATACAGGTGGTAGCGCCATGCTGGCTGCCAGCCATGTTGCTTGAACATGCTTTCAAAGGTATCGGCCCGCTTCTCGGCATCGCTTACGTCGAGAACCTGACGGTAAATCAGCACCGGCAGTGGAGAGTTGGGGTAGCCGTTCGCTTCATCGCTGTTTAGATGGAGTGTTTCGGGCTGCGGGTTACTCACCATGGCCTCCTAAGACTGAGTTGATTGATTGGATTAAGTCACGCGCTTCTTCAATAGTAGATGGCATCCCCATCTTCTGCTTCAAGGGGGCGCCCTTTAAATCATCGTTGTGGTAATGAAAGACGTTGATATGGAAAAATGCTCATCTATATACGATTTTACTTATTGATGAGCATGCCCATGAAACTCGATCTCTACCAGGTAGATGCGTTTGCTTCACGGCCTTTCGAGGGCAACCCGGCGGCTGTGTGTCCGTTAAACGAGTGGCTGGAAGATACGCTGCTGCAGGCCATTGCCACTGAAAACAACCTGTCGGAAACGGCCTTTTTTGTACGTGAGGGCCAGCAGGTTCAACTGCGCTGGTTTACGCCGTCGGTTGAGGTGGATCTTTGCGGTCATGCCACGCTTGCCGCCGCTTGGGTTATTTTTAACCGCCTGGGTGAGCGTGCCGACACGCTCTATTTTGCAACCCGTAGCGGCGAGCTGGTGGTGAAACGGGAGGGCGACCAGCTGGCGATGGATTTTCCTGCCAAACAATTAGAGCCGCTGGCGATGAAGGCCGAAATCGCGGATGCGCTGGGCGTTCAGGCGATTGAGGAAGTGCTGATATCGGACGATATTGTGGTAGTGATAGACGACGCCCAGCTTATCGAGACGCTGACACCTGACATGCAAAAGCTCAAATTACTTCCTGGTCGGGGAGTGGCCGTGACGGCCAAAGGCCACGATGTAGATATTGTCTCACGCTGGTTTGGCCCCAAGGTGGGGGTCGAGGAAGACCCGGTCACAGGCTCCGCCCACACCTCGCTGGCGCCTTATTGGGCTAATCGGCTGGGTAAGCCGCTACTAACCGCACGCCAGGGCGGTGCCCGTAAAGGCGAACTGACGTGCGAGGTAAAAGGCGAACGCGTGGTGTTGAAGGGCAGTGTAGCGCCTTATTTGCAGGGAGAAATTGTGCTGCCTTGAGAGCAGAGGGCGGTCGCATTGTCGATGATGACCAAACAACGTAACGTTCTGTTCGATTGCCCTCACGCTCCCAAGCGGTATCATAGTCTTGGTGCCGTCTGCCATTACGCCATTTACCGTGAGCTTCTATGAACCCATCTAAAACGCCCTTCATTGTGGTGCTGAGCCTGGCATTGACCATGATGCTGGGCCCATTTTCCATGGATACGTATCTACCCGCCTTTCCGGTTATTGGGGAATCGCTGGGTATTTCCCAGCAGGCGGTATCGCTGAGCGTATCGGTTTATGTATTAGCGATGGCGTTTGGTCAGTTAATCGGCGGGGCGCTGTCTGACCGCTTCGGTCGACAACGGGTTCTGATGGGCGGACTGGCGATTTTTGCGCTTTCAAGTATTGCCATTGGCATGGCGGACTCCTTGAATGCCCTACTCGCTGGGCGAGCGGTCCAGGCCCTTGGCGCCGGCTTTACCCTGGTCTCGGTGCCCGCACTGGTGCGCGACCGTGTAGCGGGTCGCGACGCCGCGAAACTGTTTTCAATGATGGGCTTTATCATGGTGCTGGCGCCTGGCATTGCTCCAAGCGTAGGCAGCGCCATTCTGTCGATGGGCTCCTGGCACACTATCTTTTTTGCCCTGGCCGCGTACGCGCTGCTGCTAGTGCCATTGCTGGTGCGGGTGCTGTTTACCGGAAAAGGCAAGGTCTCCCGCACGAAAAGCCCTAAAATGAGCCTGCTGGCGCGTTACAAGCTGGTGCTTTCAACAAAGCCAGCCCTGCCATTCATTGTTTGGCAGGCCGCCTCTTTTTCAACGCTGATGATGTTCATTACCTATGCCTCCTTTATCTATCAGGGGCATTTTGGTCAATCTCCCTCGTCCTTCTCAATGTTGTTTGCGGCTAACATCGTCGCGATGTTGCTATTCAATATTTTCAATCGAATCCTGCTATCCAGACTGCCGTCGCTGCGTATTCTCCAGTTGGCGACGGGCTGTCAGGCCGTTGGCATCGTATTGCTGGTGATGGCGGCTTTCATGGAGTGGCCGCTGTACGCCTTCCTGCCCGCCATGATGCTAACTATCGGCGCGGTAGGCGCGATCTCACCGAATATTCAGGCCTGCTTTTTGGAGTTCTTCCCCACCAGCAGCGGCACGGCGGCAGCGCTTCTGGGGGCCGCCCAGTTTGGGATCGCCGGGCTTCTGAGCGCCTTGTCCGTCATGCTCCCGCATACGCTTGTAGCCGTCATCCTGGCCATGGCCGCCTGTGGTTCGGTAGCGCTTTTAATGCTCATTCGCTCAGTCATCAAAGGGCGTGCCGCTATCGAGGCGCACTGAAACAGACCGCCGTCACCTGTCAAAAGCCCTGTGTTTTCCCACGTTCGGGGCGTTTGCTTTAGGTGATTTGATGTCTTTGGCGGGATAACGCCCGCCATGTCGTCCCAGCGGTATCATCATTGGCTTGCCGGTCACCGGATCCTCTATCACTCGGCTTTCCAGGCCGAACACGTCTCGAACCATCTGTTCGGTCAGAATCTCCTCTGGCGGGCCTACCGAATACACCTTGCCGTTAGCCATGGCGACCAGTTGATCGGCGTAGCGGGCGGCAAGGTTGAGTTCGTGGAGTACCATCACGATAGTGGTGCCGCGCTCTCGGTTGAGGTCGGTAAGCAGGTCGAGCACTTCAACTTGGTGGTTGATATCCAGGAAGGTTGTCGGCTCATCGAGTAGCAGTACCTTGGTTTGCTGGGCCAGTGCCATGGCGATCCACACCCGTTGGCGCTGCCCGCCTGAAAGCTCGTCCACGTGACACTCGGCCAGCTCGCTCATGTGGGTAGCGGCCAGGGCGTCGGCCACGGCCGCTTCGTCCGCTGTGCTCCAGCGCTTGAAAAGCCCTTGGTGGGGGTGGCGACCCCGGCTGACCAGTTCCAGCACGCTGATGCCTTCCGGGGCGATGGGCGATTGCGGTAGAAATCCCAGTTGTTGCGCCAAGCGGCGGGTCGGCAGTTGATGAATGGCATCACCGTCCAGCATTACGCTGCCCTGAGTGGGGAGGAGTAAGCGTGAAAGCACGCGCAACAGGGTCGATTTTCCACACGCATTGGCGCCCACAATCGCGGTGGTATGGCCGCCGGGCACGCTCAGATTAACGTCATTGAGAATGGTGCGTTCGCCATAGCCAGCCACCAGGCGCTGGGCGTGGAGTGAGGAAGCGCTCATAGGGTGCCTCGGGTCTTGTTGTCGCGAATAATTAGATACACCAGATAAGGCGCGCCGAGTACCCCGGTCACGATGCCCACCGGATAGCGGGCGGGGAGCAAAAATTGCCCGGCGTAATCACCTACCAGCACCAGCAGTGCGCCCACCAGTGCGGCGGGCACGAGTAGCGAGTCGTTGCGGCCCATCAAGCGCGCCGCAATGGGGCCTGATAGAAACGCCACGAACGCCACCGGCCCCGATACGGCGGTGGCAAAGGCGACCAGCGCCACGGCGGTAATCACCACGATAATACGCGTGGCGGCCAGGCGCACGCCTAGCCCGGCGGCCAAGTCATCCCCCATACGCAGGGTTTCGAGGTCGCGTCGTCGGCTTAGCAATAGCCCGCCAAACAGCAATAAAGCGATCAATAGCGGCAGTGCCTGGTTAAGCTGAGCGCCGTTCACACTGCCGGTGATCCAGCGCAGTGCCTCCTGCAGCGACCAGCTCGGCGCGCGCATCAACAGGTAAGCCGTAATACTTTGCAGCATCGCCGCTAGACCAATACCGATCAGTATTAGCCGCCCGCCGGTCACTCCCTGGCGCCACGACAGCGTGTAGATCAAAAGCGCCACGCCAAGCCCTGCCGCAATCGCGATAATCGACACTGCCGGGCCGCTCAGTGAGAGCACGACGATGGCAAATACCGCCCCGGTGCTCGCTCCCGTGCTGATGCCGATGATATCTGGACTTGCCAGCGGGTTGCGCAGCATGGTTTGAAAGGCGATACCGCCCAGCCCGAAACAGGCGCCCACCAGCACCGAGACCACCGCGCGGGGCAGGCGTAGCTCGCGTACGGTAAAGCTGACGCCCGGTATGTCAGCGCCGCCGAGAATGCGCACGACGTTGATTAACGAGGTATAAGACTGCCCCAGCATCAGGGTTAACGCGACCCCCGCCAGTAAGCAGGCCGCCAGTAGGGCCATCATGCATGCCCGGCGTTTAGCGTTTGCTCGGCGAATTTGGCTAAAGGCTGCTGTGTGGGGTGAGGATGTCGTCATAGCGCACCTATCTTGCGGTTGCGCACAATCCAGATAAACACCGGCGCGCCGATAAAAGCCGTGACAATGCCAACATCCAGCTCTGAAGGGTGAGCCACCAGCCGGCCAGCCACATCTGAAAGTGTCAGTAGAACCGCGCCCGCTAGCGCGGAAAACGGCAGCAGCCAGCGGTAATCGCCACCGACCAGCAGGCGACAGGCGTGGGGTACCACTAGTCCAACGAACCCGATCGGGCCGCACACGGCGGTAATCGGGCCACATAACAGCACCGCGCCAACGGCGGACATCGCCCGCGCCACCGCCACCTTTTCACCCAGCCCCGCGGCGGTATCATCGCCAAGCGCCAACATATTGAGCTTGCGCGCGGCCAATAAGCTAATCACAAACCCTGTTAACAGAAAGGGGAGTACCGGAATGAGCTGATCGAAAGTGGCGCCCCCCACGCCCCCCACGAGCCAGGATTGCACCAGCCCGGCAATATCGCCACGTGGCAATATAACCGCAGTGACCAACGAGCTAAGCGCAGCGGTAACCGCCGCGCCAGCCAACGCAAGCCGCAGTGGTGTGGCACCGCCTGGGCCTAAACTTGCTATCGTGTAAACCGCGATGGCAGCGAAGCCCGCGCCTAGAATAGCTGTCCAGATGTAGGTGGTCGTTTCATCAATCGCGAACCAGGCAATCCCGACCACGACGGCCAGCGCGGCTCCGGCATTAACGCCGAGAAGCCCCGGATCAGCTAACGGATTACGCGTCAGCCCCTGCATGACTCCGCCCGAGACGCCGAGCGCCGCCCCGGCGAGCATCGCCAATAGCGTGCGCGGCAGGCGGCTTGCCACCGCGGCATCACCGACGGTCTCAACGTGGCCACTGAGCGCTGCGACGATTTCAGGCCAGCCAACAGCGCGGGCACCCAACGCCACGGACAGTATCGCGGCGATACCTAATAGCGCTAACAGTGCTACGCCACCCGCGAAGTGCCGGGAGGCGGCTTTATGGATACGAAACGTGCTATTACCCGAGGCGTTACGGTTACTCGTGTGACTTACGTGCGGCTTCTGAGAGTAGGTCTGCATAATCGTCCAACAACCAGGAAATCGACATCGGCGTAGGGTTAGCCGCTGTACCTAGCGGGCTGTTGCCCAGCAACACAATGGCCCCATGCTCTACCGCGGGTAGACGCGACGTTAGTGGATGGGCATTGAGTTGATCAATCAGCGCCTGGCCCCCGTACGTCACTAGTATGTCTACATCATTCAGCTCGTCGATCAATTCAGAGCTGATGTCGCCGGCGAACTTACCGGGCGTGGAGTTCTGCTTGACCACGTCGGGTGAGACTAGCCCAAGATCGTGGAAAAACCGCACCCGAGCGTCGTTATCGGTATAGAACGAAATGCGGCCCAGGTTAGTGGGGTCAAGGTGAGTAACGAACATGGCCGTTTTACCTGCAAGCTCGGGGTGATCCGCGGCCGTCTCGGCAATCTGTGCGTCGAGTTGGGTCACCAGCGCCTGGCCTTCCTCCGCCATGCCCATCCCCTTGCTGTTCAGCCTGATCATGTCGCGCCAATCGGTCGCCCATGGGCCTTCAGGGTAGGCCACCACTGGGGCAATCTGGCTTAGGGTGGCGTAATCGGCTTGGCTAAGTCCTGAGTAGGCGGCCAGAATCACATCGGGCTGGCTTTCGGCCACGGCCTCAAAATCAATACCGTCGCCTTCGTCATAGAGGGCAGGGACCGAGGCATTCAGCTCTTCAAGACGTGTCTTTACCCAGGGCAGTAAGCCATTACCGTCTTCATCGCCAAAATTGGCGGCGGCAAAGCCGACCGGCACCACGCCAAGTGCCAACGGCACTTCATGGTTCGCCCAGGAGACAGTCGCAATCCGCTCGGGTTTTTCGGTGAGCACGGTGGTGCCCAGGGCATGGTCAATTTCAAGAGGATACTGTTGCGCACTTGCTGTTCCCACGCTGACCGACGTCAGTAGCGCAGCGCAAACGCCCAGATATTTAAAAAACACTGTTTTAGCCTCCTCCAGAAGAGTAAGTCATTAATAACCAAAGGCCCTGCCGAAAGGTAGGAGCACACTGGCAGCATGATAAACTATTTAAAATAAATGATTATGATTGACATTATCACTATTGACTACGTGATGCTACCTTCGGATACTCGTCGGGCTTACAAAAGAAAATCATAAGGTTCAAAGCAAGGTTTATTCTTTTTTTGGGGATCTTTAACATGATTGATAGCAAGAACTCTGCTCGGCGTAACGCAAATCGGTTACGGTGGCAGCGGACGACTAACGCGCTGTTATGCGGCACTACACTGGTAACGTTACCGATGATTGTGCACGCGCAGGAGGCCAACAGTGGTAATGATGAAGAGGGGGCTTATCGACTTTCACCCATTATCGTCAACGCCCAGTCCTACGCAGATGATGATGCAAACTCGACAGTTGCCCAAGAGCTATGGGTAGGTGGTAAAGTTGGCACCAGCATTCTTGATACCCCCGCCTCTGTCTCTGTCATTACAGAGAAGGAAATTGAGCAGCGAAACGCCTCGACCACAGAGGAAGTTTTGCAATATACGCCCGGCGTCATTACCGATTACTACGGCACCGATGACCGTAATGACTATTTCAAAATCCGCGGTTTTCAGGCGACCACTTACCGTGATGGCCTTACGCTAGGTTCAATGCGTGGTGTTCGCGAGGAACCCTTCGCTTATGAACGCGTTGAAGTACTGCGTGGGGCTAATTCCACCTTGTTCGGTCCAGCTGACCCTGGTGGCTCTGTCAACTTTGTGAGCAAGCGGCCTAAATTTGAGAGGTTTGGAGAGGGCTACCTGTCCTATGGCTCGTTTGATCACAAAGAAGCCGGTGTGGATGTAGGGGATACATTAAACGCTGATGGTACCGTGGCCTACCGTTTTACCGGGACTATCCGGGACAGCGATCGTGAATACGATCATTCCAAAGATAACAACGGTTTCTTGATGGGCGGCTTGGCTTGGGAGCCAACTGAGTACACCTCCGCGAGTGTGATTTTCGATTATTTGAAGCGTGATGATACCCCCAACAGTGGTGGTTATCCGCTCGACCAAGAATACGATCGCGACAACTTCTTTGGTGAGCCTGGCTTTAACTATCACGATGTCGAGCGTAGTAGCATCACGGGTCAGCTCACGCACGATTTCAACAACGGCCTGACGCTTCGGGGTAACCTGCGTTACAGCGACTTGAAGGACGACTTCGGTTACGTTTATCTCACTGATTCAGCCTCGCGTGCAGGAACCGTGGTGGATCGTGATTATTTCGGCTCTAACAGCGAAGCCCAGGAGCTGATCGGCAACGCTATCCTGCAATACGATGCTCGTTTTGATCGGATTGATAGCAGTACGCTGGTGGGCGTCGAATATCGCGATGCCTCCACTGACGATAGCTCTTTCTACGGCGATACCTCTCCCATCGACATTGCCAATCCTGTTTACAGCGGTGCTCCCTCTAGCCTGAACGTTTATACCAGCAACGACCAGGACTACACGACTAAGTCAGTCTTCGTGACTCAGAATTTGTCGTTCTATGACCGTTTCATCGTCACTGCGGGCGTGCGCAACGACTCTCTGGATGTTTCTAGTACCAACATGGCTGGCGTCACCGATTCTGATGATTTCTCGGAGACTTCTTACCGTGGCGCATTGACGTATAGAATCACCGACGAAATTTCTACCTATATCAGTCAGGTGGAGTCGGTCGCGCCACCGTCAATTGGTGTTAAACCGGAACGCGGTGAGCAGTATGAAATTGGCGTAAAGTATGCGCCTTTCGGTATGAACGCGCTCTTCTCGGCAGCCGTGTATGACCTTTCCAAGAAAGATGTGACCATCGCGGTCGTGCAGGATAATGGCGTTATTGAACGGGAAACCATTGGCGAATCACGCGTACGAGGCCTTGATCTTGAAGTCAAAGCTGAGTTGACCGATAACCTGAGTGTGACGGGCGGTTATTCCTACATGGATTCGGAAGTGGTGCGAGACGACAATGCCGCCCGTGAAGGGAATGAATTCGCCGTTGCGCCGACACATACGGCCTCAGTCTGGGGTTACTATTCGCTGACAGATATTCCTATGAGTGTTGGTCTAGGTGCCCGCTATACGGACTCCTACTACTATGATGCTGCCAATACGTCTGAAAGCGATTCGGCCACTTTGTTTGATGCAGCCTTAAGCTATCAGGTTGTCGAAAACACCGATCTAACCGTCAATGTCAGTAACGTGTTTGATGAGCAGCATGTGGTCGGGACCGGCACGGCTAACTACTACAATCCGGGGCGCGCAGTCACGGCTAAAGTGAGTTACCAATGGTAGAGTGTTTTGCCAACGTGCGTAACAGAAGTACGTAATAGAAGAACTTAAGCAAAGTACTTAACCGAAGGACTTAAGAAAGGTACTTAATATAAGTACGTACTACTTGTCAGTGAGCGCTCTGTGTAAGCGACCAGAGTAAGGTGCTGGCAATCGAGTTATGCATCGCAAACGCCCCGACGTTGGTCGGGGCGTTTTGTTAATTACGCGTGATGATATTGAGCATGTTGACGGGGACTAGCGGCTATTTCGGGAAAGGTCTTTCGTCTACGAAGTCTGGTTCTACCTCGATCACGACTTCGTGGGCCCGCCGTTCATTTTCCAGTGCTGCCAAGGCAATCTCGTAACAATCATCGATATGGCTGTTTCCCATGTACTTCATGGCGGTAAAGCTGATGCCGCCAGCCACGGCGCTACCGATGAAAGGCACGTATTTCGTCACGCTTTTGGCCGCCACTTTAGCGCCCATCTTGTTTAGCAGCATCACGATCAGTTTTCGGGTGATGTACTTGCCCGCCATTTTGCTGCCGGTGTTGGAAATAGCGGTCATCACAAATAGCTTTGACTCGGTATCCATACTGTCGATTTGCTCAGGTGATAAACCAAATTGTTCATTAATTTTGGGAATCAACCTCATCAATATGGCCACGTCTGAACCAATATCCAAGCCTGGGACGGGGATGACTGCGGTGCCTGCCGAGAGCGTTGAGCTCTTAGTTACCATCGACTGGCACTTTTTTTTAATCTCTTCGAGTTCTTCTAACGATTCGATCATATAAATCCCTCATTAACGAAGCGGCAGCCATTCTGGCTGCCGCTTTCTTTCGCATGGTTAGAGCAGTGATTTACTCATTGCTGTCATAGGTCACTCGCCAGATGGCATTCGTCATGTCATCGGCGATGATCAAGGCGCCGTCAGGATCGACGGTAACACCCACTGGACGACCACGGGTACTGTCCTCGTCATCGAGAAAACCGGTCACGAAATCAATCGGATCACCGTCAGGTTCGCCGTCGCTAAATGGAACAAACACTACTTTATAGCCGACAGGGTCACTGCGGTTCCAGCTGCCATGCTCACCGATAAATACCCCTTCGCCGAAGTTCTCGCCCATGGCGGGCGTCGAGAAAGCAACGCCCAGCGGTGCCACGTGCGAACCTAAGCTGTAATCGGGTACCACGGCCGATTCCACTTTTTCAGGCTTTTGCGGGCGGACGCGCGGATCGACATGCTGCCCCCAATAGCTATAGGGCCAACCATAGAAGCTGCCTTGGCTCACCGAGGTGAGGTAGTCGGGAACCAGGTTAGGGCCTAGTTCATCGCGCTCATTGACCACCGCCCATAGCTCTTCAGTGTCGGGGTGAATTGCAAAGTCAGTCGGGTTGCGCAGCCCAGTGGCGTAAGGGCGGTGCGCGCCAGACTCAGGGTCAATCTGCCACACTTCGGCGCGGTTAACCTCGGCTGCCATGCCGCGTTCGGTGATATTGCTATTGGAGCCGATACCCACGAAAAGAAAGCGACCGTCCGCGCTGGCGGTCATCGCTTTGGTCCAGTGGTGATTGATTTCAGCCGGTAGCGGGGTGACTAGCTCCGGCGGCCCGCTGGCTTCCGTTTGGCCTTCCTCGTAATCAAAACGTACGACCGCATCCTGATTGGCGACATAAAGGTCGTTATCAATCAGGGCCAACCCGTATGGTGCATTGAGATCTTCGGCAAATACCGATTGCTCGTAATTGCCATCGCCATTTTCGTCGCGCAGAAGCGATAGACGGTTACCGCTCTTTACGCTGGTGCTGCCCTGGCTTTTTATGTACCCAGCAATATAGTCCTTTGGCTTCAGCTGCGGAGCGTTGCCGCCGCTGCCTTCGGCCACCAGGATATCGCCGTTGGGCAGCAGCAGCGTTTGCCGTGGGATCTGAAGATCAGTCGCAATGGCAGTAATGGTGTAACCCTCGGGTACGGTGGGGAGCTGGTCACCCCATTCCGCAGGCTCGGGCACCGTCATATCGGGCAATAGCCCGCGCTGGGGCTCGGGAAGTTCAGGGTTAGGGCCATACTGCGCTTCCGGGACAGCAAAGCTCTGCCCGCTGGCGCCTAATAAAAGAGAAAAAGTGCCAATGAAATAGAGGCTGGAAAACTTCATGATCTACCTCCATTACCAAGGCGGGAAAGACCAACCCAGGTCGCCGTGCCAGCCAGTAGTGTCACCACGATCGAAAGGGCGAAACCAGTGGGCATCATGCCCCAGGCGTCTTTGGCATGAACGAGTGAATTAACAAAGCCCAGTATCCAGGTCAGCAGCAACAGCGCGGGGTAAATCATAAACACCATGCTACGGTTATGGGATCGAAAGAAACTGATAATCGCGCAGAGAAACGCAAACCCCGCGAACACCAGCCCACCCGCATTTAACCAGGAGGCAAATGTCGCCCACTGAATGTGGTAGCTCGTCGAGTAGGCGTAATCACACAGCGTGGCGCCTAAAAAGAGAGGGACGGTTCCTGCTAGAAAGGTGGCATGAAGGGGATTTAACCCGCTTCGATACGTGCGGTCATGAGCGGCTGTCACGGCAAACTCCTTATGCAGATCAAGCAAATGAATTATTCAGACTGGCTGACGCCCTACGTCAAACCTTCTCGACCGACAACATCTTTGGTCGCTAGGAGCAGTGTAGTTCACGATCCGGTACTTGCCCAAAGTGAGGCGGGTTGCAGCGACAGGTTCATACAATAGCTGCATTCACCATAACCACCTTTACCATAGCCAGTAGTAGCATGAAGGTGTCTACAACAGTAAGGATCAGCATTAATGAGGATAAATAGGCGGGACAACGCTTAAGCAAGCGTAAGTTGCCCTTTTCCTGCTCTCGCCAACCCCGCGGTAAAGGCAAGGCAAGCGAACACAATCACGGCGTAGTCAGGTGACAGCTGGTCCATTATTAGGCCAAATAGGGGGGCGCCAGCGGTCTGACCGATGGCGATGGTCAAAAAGCCAATCATTAGGCCTGTCGCAGGTCGGTCGGGTAGTGCTGATACGCCCCATACCAGATAAACCCCGGTAACCGTAATATAGGCCGCGCCGAAAAGCATGCCTCCGCAAAGTGCTAATAGAGGGGTCGTGATACTGGTACCCACCAATACAATGCCTGTTGCCAGTGCAGCCAAGAAAAGCCAGTGTATTAGATCAATTCCGTAGCGCGTCACTAGCGCGCCTGCACCCGCGCCCACGATACCGGCAACCCCAATGGCAATCCAAAGCAGCCCAGCACCGGTACTTCCCCAGCCGAGCTGGATCGTGACGAGTTGACCACCGAAAGACCAAAGGGCAGTGCTGGAGGCGCCCATCAGGAAAGCGGCGGCAATCAGACGCAGAATCGCCCCGTTAAGGGGCGGTAGGCCGCCAGCCACTGTTGACGCTGCCTTGGTTTGGCTGGGTACGTTCAACGCGGCAGCTAATGCCATCACAAATGCGGCCGCTGCAAAGCCTGCGAATGCTAACCGCCATTGCCCTCCCATCATTAAGGCGACTGGTCCTGAAAGCGCCACGCCTGCGCTGGTGCCGGCATTGATAATGGTATTGGTAGCGCTTTGCCGGTCAGGCCGGACAGCAGCGGCTACCGCTGCCGCCATGGGAGGGGAGGCAAGGCCGGTGCTTGAGCCTGCCAACATGACCGCACTAGCAAGCAACAAAGGGGACGACGCTATTGCGATGCCCAGCATACCCACTGCCGCCACCACTGCCGCGGCAATGGCAACGGCGCGGGCACCGGTTCGTTCGGTCAGGTAGGCAGATAGCACGATAGCAATGCAGTAACCCAGGAAAGACCCTCCCGAAATGAATCCACTCAATGTAGATGAGAGGGAAAGGTCGGCATCAATCTGGGGCAGGAATAGTCCAAAGGAGAAACGGGCAAAGCCATAGCAGACGGCGATAAGACCAAAGCCCGTGGCGCCGAGGTATAAACGTGGGCTCACGAGCGTGCCTGCTGGATCAGCGCAGACGCAGCGGCACGTGCCGACGCTATAGCCTCAGCGCCTCGGTAGACAGCTGCCGCCGTCGCGCCTTCGTACAGAACCAGTATCTGTTCCGACAGTTCCGAATGACGCTTGCTACCTGTCTCGATGAAAACAATTTCCTGGATCTTTTCGTATAGCGTCGCCTTGTGCGCCAAGACGACATCGGTGATTTCCGCTGTATCGCCGCCGGTTTCGCCGTGGGCACGCAGAAAAAGACATCCTCGAGCACCCTCGGTATGCACCCATTCTTCAAGCTCGTTGAAGAGCGCCTCCATGTTGTCGACGTCTAAACGTTGCTGAAATCGTCGATGACGCTCTTTGAGTACGGCTGCTATCAGTGCCGTTTTGCTGCCTGCATGTTTGTAGAGTGTGCGGCTCGACATACCGGCGGCTTGGGTTAACCGATCCATACCGGTGGCAGTAAAGCCGTGTCGGTCAAATAGGGTTTCTGCTGCAAAAATAAGCTTTGTCTTGGTATCCATGCGTAGAGTGTAAAACGATCACTTTACACCGTCAATGGTGGCTACCTTGCTTGGCGTCCACTTAGCTATCTGAAACGTATCCCGGTAGCACCGCCTCGGCCTCGATAGCGATTAGCCACTCCGGTTCGGCAAGGCCGTGCACCATCAACCATGTGGCCGCTGGCGGGGCGATAGGGAAGCGATGCTTCAGTGCCTCTACGACCACTTGCTGATCGTATCGCGCGGATTCAGCTAGGTAGATTCGCAACATGACCACCCGTGAGAGATCGCCATCGAGGCTTAATAGGAGCCGTTCGATATTGTGAAATGCCGCTTCAGTTTGTTCAGCAAGCTCAGGGCCAGCCAAATGGCCTTCGGTGTCTATCCCAACCTGACTAGACATTAATACCCGGGAACCTCCCTGCACTAATACGGCTTGGCTATGGCCTTCGGCCAGGGTGTCCGGTAAGTGAGAAAGGTTCAGGGGCTTGCGCCTTAAGATTTGCATGATCACCTCGTTGGTAATTTACTGATTGCAATGATTTCTTGATCAATTCGGTGTGATGTACGGTTGGGTGTTTTTAATGCTGCTGTTGTAACGTCATTGTTTTAAAAGGCATTATTTTCACGAGCATTAGTTTCACGAGCATTGTTTTCACAGATGTCGCTTTCACCGATATCGTTTTCTTTGCAAAGCGTCATGATCAACCCGGGATGGGCGTTTTGGGCCGAAAGCGCCCAGCCGTGTGCCATGGCGATTTCCTGGCAGATGGCCAGCCCCAAACCAGCGCCATGATCGCGACGATGCGCACCTCGCCAGAAACGAGAGAACAGCATCGACAGCTGTTCTGGCTCGACGCCTGGGCCACGGTCACGCACAGTTATTATATTTTCCTGGATCTCCATGCTGACGAGCGTCTGCTCGGGGGCATGCTGTATGGCGTTCTCCAGCAAGTTCTTGAGCAGGGTGAAGCATGCCCCGCGATCAGCCTCCCATGTCACCTTATCGTCGACGGCGAGTACCGTTAAATGCACATCGGCGGACTCCGCCATGCGTTGTAAGTAGGTGGAAGCTTCGTGGGCAATGTCGTGCATTCGAACAACGCTAAACTGGTAGTTGTGCGCCTCGCTCGCTTCGGCCAGAAGTAGCAATTGCTGCACCTGCCGTGTCATGTACTCGACATCGCTCAATAGCGCCTCGCGGTCATTCTTACCATTCGCGATTAATTCAATCTGTGCACGAATCAACGCCAGGGGCGTTTTTAACTCGTGGGCCGCGTGGCCGAGAAACTCCTGCTGCAGGCGATAACCCCGCTCAAGGCGCGCCAGGGCATGATTGAAACTATCTATCAGCGGGGCAATTTCCACAGGTACTGCGTCCGTATCGAGCCGGGCGTCTATAGAGCGCGGCGAGATAGCCGCCGCCGATTTGGAAACTTCGCGCAGCGGCTTGAGGGTGAAGCGCAAGGTAATGTAGGCGCATAGACCGAAGGCTGCGAACATGACAAAGCCAAACACCAGTACACCCGCCACCACCAGTGGAAAGGCTACAAGATAGAGAACATCAACGAATCTTGAGCTGGCGACGAACTGCATGTACCACGTTCTTCCACCATGCTCAAAGGGCTCCGTGGCGCCGTAGAAAGTTCTGTCATCATACTCAAAGGAAAAGGTGACACGCGCTAAACGTAGAACCTCGCCGTCGGCTGGCCAGAAAGCTTCTCCGGCACTCGAGGCCACCGCCACGTTCCCGGCATCATCCATAATCCGGTACGCCGTCTCGCGTTGTGGGCCTTCGTATAGCCAAGCGCGGTCGTTCATGCTGGCGTCGAAACCGACGGGTTGGCCACGACGGTCAAACTCGATATTGTCCACCAGCCCCTCGGCCGCGTCGGCCATGTCCATACGAGCCAGTAGGTCGCTCTGAAGCAACGCTGCTGCGGCAATGACCAGCAGTGCGATACTCAGCACCATACCCACCACATAGGCCAGCAATACCTTCAGCCTCAGGCTATTGAGCGTCATCCGCTTGACGAAGCGCATATCCCATCCCTCTGACGTTGGCGATCCGCTGGCGCGAACCGATGGCAAGCAGCTTGCGGCGTAAACGGTGCAGGGCGACATCCAGGGCATTCGGTGTCACCGCCTCACTTAGCCCCCAGGCTGCTGCTTCCAGCGCGCTGCGGCGAACTACCTCATCGTGCTTGTATAACAGCAACTGCATGATGTGCAGTTCCGCGGGGGCGAGGGTAATGCTCTTGTCGCCGCTAAACAGAACGCCGCTTTCCGTATGCAGTCTCAGGTCGCCGTGAAGGGGGTCGATTGAATGGAATTCCGTAGGGCGGCGTAGCAAGGCACGCACACGCGCCACCATCTCATCCATGGCAAACGGTTTGGGAAGGTAGTCGTCGGCACCGGCTTCAAGGCCTTCTAGCCTGTCATGCAGCGCATCGCGGGCCGTTAACACCAGGCAGGGCACGCTAAGGCCCGCGTTGCGCAACTTCTTGAGCAATAGCAGCCCATCGCCATCCGGCAAGCCGCGATCGAGTACCAGTGCCTGGTAAGGGATCTGCTGAACGGCAGCCCATGCCGAATCGATGCGATCCACCACATCAACGGCGATGCCAGCGGTCTCCAGCCCTTTACACATCAGATGGGCTAGCCTCTCATGATCCTCGATCAGCAGTACTCGGCTCATCAGAAGGTGTAAAGATAGCCAACTAACACGGCGTTTTGGGTCGAACGATCCACCAGCGGGCTATCTTTGATTTCGTCTGCCAAGCTCGTGACCTCAACCCCTATCAGCACAGAGTGATGTTGATCGAACTGGTACACGCCGCGCACCCCCGCCTCGATATTGACAGCCGATTCTCCTGTGTAGGCAGGGCGATCAAAACGGACTTCGCTATCGCGGACGCCGAAGTAGTAATCGACGTCCTTGTCATCCTGCCAGGACGCCCCCACGCGTGGCGTTAACAGCACATGCTCGCCGAACTGCCAGGTTCTCTCGAGGCCGAAATTGAAGCGCTGACCGTCGCTGTTGCCGGAGACGTCGGTGAGCCATTCGGCGCCGACATCAACGAGGTGGGTATTCCACTCCACCTTGGCGCCTGCCCAGAAGCCGCCCTCGCGCTCGCTCATGCCGTTGAGAATCGAGGCGTCGCCTTGCTCGTAACCGCTGCCATCGTACTGGGCGACGATACCGACATTGAGCTGTTGTGAGTCGCTGATGACAAGGCTCGGCAGTTTAAATTCGATTTCCGGACCGAAAACACTAATGTACCGGTTCTCGACCAGGAGCAAGGGAAATGGAGTGTTTTCCCTATCCATACCGGCATAGGGATCCTGTTCGCTTATTGCGCCTACGCCCAATCCCCAAGTGGTTTTGTCTGAATTTTCTTCGTCAGCGAACGCCAATGGAGAGGCAATAACAAGACCACCGATGAATGCGGCTGTCACCAATCTCATAGTGGTGAGGCGGCCGTTCAGTAATAGCGATTGATGAGGACCCATAGTTGTACTCCTGGCATGGTTTGAAAGTGAGGGTAGTGTGCAAGTGAGATTGATATGAAAATGCCATCATCAGGAGCGCTATCTTACGCGTTTCTTACTGGTGCCGGATTTATTTAAAACGTTACCTCAGTAAGAAACGAGAAAGGAAGGCAGGCCGATAGTGGTTCAACAGAAAAGCTTGATGTCGTTTTTCATCAACGAACTGAACAATTTGAAACAGGCCTGAATCATGTCACCTGCAAACGGAAAAATGTATCTCGGCATGACGATTGCCGTGATCGCTAGCGCTGCCGCGCTGGCGTGTATGCAGGCGGTGTCGTCGGAAAGCGACGCCGTCGCCGAACCGATGGCGCAGCCCTCACTATCCGTCAACGTGACGACATTAGAACTTCAGACGCTTCCGACGACGATTGCGGCCAATGGTGATATCGCTGCGTGGCAGGAGATCATTATCGGTACCGAAATCGGGGGCCTGCGGCTGGTAGACGTTAAAGCAGACGTGGGGGATGAGGTCACGGAAGGGCAGGTACTGGCCGTTTATAACGACACGACGGTGCGCGCGGAGCTGGCTAGAAGTCGCGCTGCCGTGGCTGAAGCCGAGGCAACGCTTGCGGAAGCGAATGCCAATGCCCAGCGTGCCCGAGGTTTGAAAACCACGGGATCGCTTTCAGAGCAGCAGATTCAGCAATACGAAACCGCCGAGCTCACCGCCAGGGCGCGTCTAGGCGTTGCGCAAGCACAGAATGAGGCCCAAGCGCTACGCTTGGCTCAGACGCAGGTGGTCGCCCCGGACGACGGTTTGATTACCTCCCGTACGGCTACGATTGGCGCTGTTACCGGCACTGATCAGGAGCTGTTCAGACTGACGCGCCACGGTCGGCTGGAGTGGAGGGCAGAGGTCGCTGCGCCTGATCTGAATAAGCTGCGATCTGGCCAGCCTGCCACGATCACCCTGTCAGGCGGCTACGACCTCGAAGGGCGATTGCGCACCATCGCGCCGCTCGTGGACACCGCTACACGCAATGGTTTGGTTTATGTCGACCTACCAATAAGCGACGTTGCCCGAGCGGGAATGTTTGCACGGGGGGAATTCGAGCTGGGTTCCCGTCAAGTGTTGACGCTACCACGCTCTGCGGTGCAGCTTCGCGATGGCTTTGGCTATGTCCACCGCGTCAGCGATGCTGGCCAGATAACGGAGCAAAAAGTTGTCTTGGGCCAGCACACGGGGGATCGCATTGAAATTCTCTCCGGCCTTGAACCTGGCGCCTTGGTGGTCGCCTCGGGCGGTGCTTTTCTTGGCAACGGTGATCAGGTGCGGGTGGTTGAGATCGTCGCCGAGGAGGGGGTATGACGCTTAATACCTCATTCTGGGCGATTCGCAATCCTATTCCGGTTGTTCTGCTCTTCATCCTATTGACTTTCTGGGGGCTCATCTCCTTCCGGGGCTTGTTTATTCAGGACTTGCCGGATGTGCAGCTGCCCCTCGTAGAGGTCTCCGCCTCGTTGCCGGGGGCGGCCCCCGCCTTAATCGAGAACGAGGTTGCCCGCAAGATCGAGGACTCCCTCGCTACCATCTCTGGCGTCAAAAATATCTCTACAACGCTGACGGATGGCAATGCCGACATTGCTATCGAATTCCGGCTGGAAAAGTCGTTGCAAGAGGCTCTTGAGGACGTGCGCGACGCGGTTGCCCGCATCCGCTCGGAGCTACCCGCCGACCTGCGTGATCCAGTGATTCGCAAGGGTGAGTTTTCCAGTGAGCCGATTTTGCGCTACGCGGTGACCTCCTCCGAACTAGACGATGAGGCACTCTCCTGGTTCGTCGATGACAAAATGACCAAGGCCGTCTTGTCGGTGCCAGGCGTTGGTTCGGTTCGGCGTATCGGCGGGGTCGATCGCGAAGTCCGCGTGGCATTGGATCCGGATCGCCTGCTGGCGCTGAACACCACGGCGCTGGATATCTCACGCCAGCTGCGCCAGGTACAGTTGGAGGCGCCCGGTGGGCGTGTGGATGTCGGCGGCGCCGAACAGGCCGTGCGTATCATCGCCAACGCTGAATCCGCAGCCGAGCTTGCGACGATGGAGTTGGCACTCAGCGATGGCCGGCGTATTCGCCTTGATGAAGTGGCGACGGTCACCGATACCGTGGCCGAGCGGCGCTCGATGGCATTGCTTGATGGCGTACCCGTTGTTGGCTTCGAGATGACGCGTTCCGAGGGGTACGGTGAGGTGGATGTGGCCGAGGGCGTGCAGTCTGCGCTCGCAGAATTGCAGGCGCAATATCCTCATATAGAGGTCGAAGAAGCCTTTAATTTCGTCGGGCCGGTGCTGGAGAACTACCAGGGCTCCTTGCACATGCTATTCGAGGGCATGGCGCTGGCGGTGCTGGTGGTGTTCTGCTTTCTGCGCAATTGGCGTGCCACACTGATTGCGGCGGTTA
This sequence comes from Vreelandella sulfidaeris, assembly GCF_042429665.1. Classification (GTDB taxonomy): domain Bacteria; phylum Pseudomonadota; class Gammaproteobacteria; order Pseudomonadales; family Halomonadaceae; genus Vreelandella. The sequence goes on from NZ_JBHMAC010000010.1 coordinate 422,631, forward strand.
CGCTGCCGCTGTCGATCATCCCCACCTTCGCTTTCATGCATCTGATGGGCTTCACGCTCAATGTGGTGACGTTGCTGGCGCTGTCGCTGGTGATCGGTGTGCTGGTGGATGATGCCATTGTTGAGATTGAGAATATCGAACGGCACCTGCTAATGGGCAAGCCCCCGCGCCAGGCTGCCATGGATGCGGCGGCGGAAATTGGCCTGGCCGTCGTCGCCACCACCTTTACGTTGATTGCCGTTTTTCTGCCCACGGCCTTTATGAGCGGCACCGTCGGGCAATTCTTCGTTCAGTTCGGTTGGACGGCCTCGGTAGCGGTGCTGTTTTCGCTGCTGGTGGCGCGCCTGCTCACGCCCATGCTGGCTGCGTATCTGCTGCGCAAACCCCAACATTCCTCGCACGATCCAGCGTGGATTAGCGTCTATTTGGTCGTCGCCCGTTGGTGCCTGCGCCACCGTAAGACGACGCTCCTCGCGGCGGTGGCCTGCTTTGCAGGAGGTATCTGGCTGGCTTCGACCCTGCCGGGTACCTTCATACCCCCCGATGATAACTCCCATACCCAGGCGACGCTCACCCTGCCGCCCGGTAGCACCTTTTCTGAAGCGGTGGCGCTTGCCGAGCAGGCACGCTCACGACTAGTGACGCAACGGCATGTCCTTAGCGTCTTCGCGGCTGTCGGTGGGGGCTCCGGAAGCAGTGGCTCTGATGTGACCTCAGTGGAACTGACCGTTGGTTTGGCGGATCGCGCAACCCGCGCGGGCATTACGCAGCAAGACATAGAGCAGCAGTTACGCGTTGCACTCGCCACGCTTCCCGGCGTGCGAACTCGCGTAGGCGACGAGGGGGATGGCTATGAGTTGGTGCTCGCCGGTGAGGATAGCCGGGTGCTGGAACTGCATGCTCGCCAAGTCGAGCGGGAGATGCGCGCCATTCCCGGCATCGGCGCGGTGAGTTCGACGGCCAGCCTGGTCAGGCCTGAACTCATTGTACGCCCTGATGTTGCCCGCGCCGCCGACCTTGGGGTCTCGGCTCAGGCCATCGCCGATACGCTGCGCATCGCGACTGTGGGCGACAACGCTGAGGACCTTCCTAAGTTGAGCTTCAGCTCGCGTCAGGTGCCGGTGATGGTCCGACTGGCGGATACCGCGCGGGAGGATATGGCGACCCTTAAACGGCTACCCGTGCCTGGTGCGAACGGACCAGTGCCGCTGGAGAGCGTGGCTACCTTTGAGTGGAGCAGCGGTCCTTCGGAAATCACCCGGCATGATCGTCTGCGCAACGTCAATTTCGAGGTGAGCCTGCAAGGGCTGCCTTTGGGAGAAATCGAACAGGCCGTGCAGGCACTGCCCAGTTTACGTCAGTTGCCGCGCGGCGTGTTTCAGGCAGCAGAAGGCGATGCCGAGGAAATGGCGGAGCTTGTCTCAAGCTTCGGGATTGCTATGCTGACCGGCGTGCTGTGTATCTATATGGTGCTGGTGCTGCTGCTCAAGGATTTCACGCAGCCGGTCACTATTCTGGTGGCGCTGGTGCTCTCCATCCCCGGGGCTTTCCTGGCGTTGTTCCTCACCCAGACCCCCGTGTCGCTGCCAGCCATGATCGGATTGATCATGCTAATGGGGATTGCCACCAAGAACTCGATCCTGTTGGTCGACTACATCATCATCGCTCGTCAGACGCATGGAATGGAACGCGCAGACGCCATTCTTGATGCCTGCAAAAAACGTGTCCGGCCCATCGTGATGACCACCATTGCCATGGGGGCGGGCATGATGCCGATCGCCCTAGGATGGGCGGGTGATCCCAGCTTCCGGGCCCCCATGGCCTTCGTCGTGATCGGCGGGTTGATCACGTCGACGCTTTTGAGCCTGCTGGTGATTCCCGTTGTCTATAGTTGTATCGATGATTTTGTTGGTTGGGTGAAACGTTATTTTAAGCGTCCAGCATCTTTAGGGTTTAAGCCTCTATGATGATGCTTTTACGCGGTGGCTGAATTCAATATACGAGGTGAGCGAGGGGGATCGATGCAAACAGAAAAAGACAAGATGTTAGCGGGCAGGTTATACGACCCAACTGATTTGGAACTCTTTAAAGACCGTGAAGAGGTGAGGCGAAAAGTCAGGCGCTATAACCATGGGTTAGACACCGACGCCCAGCGCTTGAAAGCGTTAAAAGAGTTGCTCGGCTCGACGGGGGAGCATCTCTATATAGAACCCAATATCCGCCTGGATTACGGCTATAACATCCATGTGGGGGAAAATTTTTACGCCAACTTCGACTGCACGATGCTGGATGTTTGTGAAATACGCTTTGGCGATAATTGTATGCTGGGGCCGAACGTTCAAATCTATACGGCTACCCATCCTCTTCATCCCGTTGAACGTAATGCCGGTAAAGAATATGCAAAGCCCATTACGTTTGGAAATAATGTCTGGATTGGCGGCGGGGCCATCATCAACCCCGGCATAACGGTCGGCCACAATGTTGTTATTGCCTCGGGCGCCGTGGTTACCAAAGATGTGCCGGACAATGTCGTTGTCGGCGGTAATCCGGCGAAAGTTATTAAAAACATCGACATTTAGTGGGGAGGGCGGCTTTTAAAGACGCCGCACCGAATAAACACATAAGCCGCTTGGCTGATTACGCGGGCACTCTTGCAATGACCTTGATTTCAAAGTCGAATCCCGCCAGCCACGTCACGCCGACCGCCGTCCAGTTAGGGTAAGGTTTTTCCGGAAACGCACGCGCCTTGGCTTCCAGCCAGATAGGGAATTGGGCTTCCGGGTCGGTATGGAAGCTCGTCACATCGACGATATCGTCGAAGCTTGCCCCCGCTGCTTCCAGGACATTCTGTAGGTTGTCGAAGGCAAGCTCCACCTGAGCGGCGAAGTCCGGCTCGGGTGAGCCATCTTCACGGCTGCCGACCTGGCCCGACACAAACAGCAAGTCGCCTGAGCGGACGGCGGCGGAATAGCTGTTCTGCTCATAAAGCGCCTGACGGCCCTGGGGAAAAACGACGTCACGCTTAGCCATGTGAATCTCCTTCAGTAGGTCGAAGCCGACCCGTTGTTTACGATGAAGTCACTTTAAGCTGACATTAGGGGTGGATAAACGGCGAATTCTGTTCAACATTGTTTGTATATCTCAAACAATCACGAGGTGTTTGGCAACGTCATGGATCGTTTTAATGCAATGCAGGCCTTTGCTCGGGTCGTGGAGACGGGCAGCTTTACCAAGGCGGCGGAAACACTTCACATGAGTAAGACCAGTGTGACGCAACTGGTGCAGCAATTAGAGGCGCGGCTGCGTGTAAAGCTGCTCAACCGCACCACACGCAAAGTTAACGTTACGGCTGACGGGGCTGCCTACTACGAACGCGCTATAAAGCTTCTGGACGATCTAGATGATGCTGAAACTAGCCTCTCTAATGCCTCGATGTTGCCTCGCGGCCGACTAAGAGTTGACGTCCCTAGCCCTTTTGCTCGCATGATCCTGATTCCCGCTTTGCCTGCCTTCCACGCTCGCTATCCTGATATTCAGCTTGATTTGGGGGTGAGTGATCGCATGGTGGATTTGATCGGGGAAAGCGTTGACTGTGTGATCCGCGGTGGGGAACTTACCGACTTATCTTTGATGGCGCGTCGCGTGGGCGACCTGAGCCTCGGTGTTTACGCTGCACCAAGCTATCTGGAGAGGGCGGGTGTGCCTTCCCATCCAAAAGAGCTGTCGTTCCCTCCTCACTACATTATCGGGTTCAGGTGGGTACGTGCTGGCTTGGCTTCTTCTTACGCCATCCACCGCAACGATGAGAGTATCAACGTTCAAGGTCGCTATGTGATCTCGGTCGACGACGGTAATGCCGGTCTGGCAGCGGGCCTAGCGGGTCTCGGCGCCATTCGGCTGCCTGATTACATGGCCATGGAGCACGTCTCCCGAGGCGAACTGGTTCGCTTGTTTGATGAGTGGCATCTCGACTCGATGCCGATGTACATAGCCTATCCACCCAATCGGCACGTCAGCGCCAAGCTACGCGTGTTTATCGATTGGGTCGTGGAATTGATGGCTCAGCATGCGGCTAAGGGTGTTCTGACATAATGCGCGCAAGGCGCTCCAGCGCTAGCTCTAGCCGTTCAATGAGTCCTTCCAGCAGTACGCGCCGATCGGCCGGGACATCGCCGTAGGCGACAATCGCCTCATCCAGTTGTTTGCCTGCCTCGCGAATGCCCTCGGGAGGCTTTCCATTGGCGCTTTGCTCAAACCCATTGGCCAGGGCACGCAGCAAATGCTGATGCGCGCGGCGGATATGGGGGTTCGGTGCATCATCGAGTCGGTCACGCAGGCGCAGCGTGGCGGTGCCAAGATCAAGCCCGGTCAGACCGAGAATAAACAGGTGACGTTGCTCTTCGGGCAACATGTCATCGTGTTGGGCCAATTGCAGCAGCCGATCCGCCATGTGGCCGCTGAAACGGGTTTCGGCACCACGAATTGAGCGCCGCTGAAGCTTGTGAATATCGGTGGAAATTGCCTTGATCAAACGCCGACGTCGAAGCTTGGCCCCCAGCCCAGGCAGCAGGCGAAACCCCATGACCACACAGCTAAGCCCGATCACCGCAGCCACTACCCGATTGGCGAAGCTGTCGAATGAGAAATCCATCCCATTGCTGGGCATGGTCAGCAGAATGTTGAAAATGGTAAAGGATAGGCAATAGCCCATGGTAGCCGGGTTGGTGGCACCTAATAGGCCTAAAAACAACGGCGTACCAAAAATCATCGCCAGCATCGGAAAACCATGCGCCTGAGAAAGCAGCACATGCCCAAACAGAAACGCACTGGGGATGGCGACCAGCATTCCCTTATAAAACATCATGGTGATGGCGATGGGGTTGTCACGGCTGGCAAAGAAAGCTGAAAACAGGGTGCCTAGCATCATCGCCACCATGGCGCTTTGCCACGCCGTGACAATCCATAAGGTGGCAAGCAGGGAGAACACCAGCCCGGAGCGCAGGGCATTGATACTGGCCGCTAAACGATCGCGGTGCCAGGCCAGCGGTGATGAACGCAGTTGGTGGCTTGCCGGTGAAGCAATGGCCTCGCGGGCATCCAGCATGACCATGGCGTGGCCGATGGCTTCACGTAGCCCCAACAGCAAGCGCCGGTCGAGTGGCGCTAAGCCGTCTTCGTCGTCGTGTTCATGAACCTGGTGGCGTAATGCTTTAAGTGCTTTTCTTGACGCCGTTACTCCTTTGACGTTTTCTGCATCTCGAAAGCTTTGGGCAACCTCGCCGGCGAGCACAATGCTTTGCGGATCTAATCGATCGGCATGGTCGTGCATCAATTGATGAAGCGCCTGAAGATTGGCAAAAAAACGCAGCGTCCGTCGCGTTAATACATGGGTGGCGCGTACTCGGCCAGGGCCGAGTGGGCCTTCAAAACGGGCAGCTTGGCTGTCGGTTTCAAGCAGCGTTAACGGGGTTAGGCTGCCGCGCAACGCCGCTTGCATTGCGGGAATATCGTCGCTGGCCTCTAAGCGAAGGGCGGCATGTTTAAACGCTTCGTTGATGACGTTGTCGGCCTGAGTGGCTAAGTGAGTTCCCACGTGCGACGGCCAAAGCAGAGAGCTGACCAGCATCGCGCAGATCGCGCCAAGCCCCAACTCTGAAAGCCTTGCCGCAGCAATCTCAAAGATGCCGGCTGGCGTGCTGTTGCTGGAGATCACTACAATCAACATCGCAGTAACCGCTGCCATCAGGCACCCGTAGGTATAGTTATTGCGCCATAGCGACCCTACGTAAGTGCACAGCATAATCCAGAGCGTCAGTGTCATCAGTGCCGGAATGCGGGCCTGGGCGAACAGCGCCATGATGATGATTCCCGCCACGGCGCCGATAAAGGTGCCGCCTAACTGGCAGATGCCTTTCTCGATCACCATTCCGCTCATCGGCCGTATCTGTAGAAACGCTGCGGAAATCAATGCCCAGTAGGGGCGTTCCAGGTTAAATGCGAGCGCAACGTAGAGCGCGAGCATCATCGCCAGGGTCGTCTTGATCGCAAACTTGACCGCCGTGGCGTTGGGCATTAAATAAGTGTTAAGAAACGGTGACATAGGTCACTCGGGCTGGTCGGCTGGGCGGTCGTTGGTGTGTTCGGCAGGATGAACGCGCACCGTCGCGGTCATGCCGACACTCAGCAGGGTGTTGTCGGGGACGCTGTCTAATGAGATACGCACTGGAATGCGCTGCGCCAAGCGCACCCAACTAAAGGTCGGCTCTACCTGTGGTAACAATTGCTGATTAAGCGACATGTTGCTATTGGCAATGCCGCGACCAATACCCGCGACTCGGCCGTTCAAGTGGGTATCGCCATTCATCAAAATAATCTCGACCGGATCGCCTACGTCAATCGAGGTCATTTTGGTTTCCTCGAAGTAGCCCACCACATAAAAAGAGTTATCGGCGATCAACGCCATGACAGGCGATCCACGGTTGACGTAAGTGCCCTCAGAAAGCTGCACGTTGAGGATATGGCCGCTGACCGGGGCCGTTATTTGAGTGCGGGCCAAGTCAAGCTGGGCACTGTCCAGCGACGCCTGGGCTTGCTGTAAATCGGCTTCCGCAATGCGTGAGTTTATTTGAGCAATCTGCTGGTTTTCGGCGCTAATCGCCCGACTGTTGCTCAACTGGTTCCGCCGACTCTCTTCGGCGAGGTTGAGCTCAAGCGTCGCCTGGCGGTGATCAACCGTCGCCTGGGCGCTGTCGACTGCCGCTTGATAACGTGTGTCGTTGATTTCAAACAGTGTCTCGCCCTGTTCAACATGGTCGGTGTCCGCCACGCTGAGCGTGCTTACCCACCCAGACACATCCGGGGCAATAGTGACGACCTCGGCATGAACACGAGCGTCGCGGGTCCAGGGGGTAAAAAGGTAATAACGCCAGAGCCAGGCACCTGCGGCAATGGCAATGGCGACAATAATTAAAGTGAGCAAAATACGAAGCGATGGGCGCATTAAGGGCTCTCAAGCAAAAGGGTAAAAATAAACGTGGCAGCCGCTGTGAAAATGACAAAAAGCGAGATGTCGAACCATGCCTCGTACCAGAGCGCGTACTCGCCGACGACCCAGTGAAGCAGCGTGCGAACCACTAACGTGGCAATAAACCCCATGAGAGCGTAGATCAGCAGTGGGCTGAGATAAATGCCGCCAACGGCGATTTCTTGAAGACCCATAACATCCTTGAAATGGCTAGAAGTAAACAAGGTGGAAGTTAATAACGGGAGCTTAAGGCGTGCTGAAATTGTATCCCGGTCAAGAATAAATCAGCCTGTAGTATAGTGCGAATAAACATAAATACCTTTAAAGACTATCGAGGTGCCGTCAGGTTGCTAGTGCCATCAACGACGGTCATGCTTAGCCCCGTTGCGCTGTGTTAAAATGCCGTTTCGTTGATTTTTCTTTGTTCATCGCTGAATAGTTGATGGTTGCCCGTGAGAACCGATAGCCGCCTCTCTCGCATGCTGCATGTTTTGCTGCACATCGCGCGGGAATCACAACCGATTACCTCCGAGCAGATTGGCGCCATGTTGGGCACCAATGCAGCTGTCGTGCGACGCACTATGGCGGGCCTGCGTAAAGCAGGTTATGTAAAGTCTGAAAAAGGACACAACGGTGGCTGGCGCATCGCCTGCGATTTGCACAGCGTAACGTTGCTCGATATACACACCGCCGTGGGTGGGCCCCGCATTTTTGCCATTGGTACTGACCGTGATAACCCGGACTGCGCGGTAGAGCAGGTGGTTAATGCGGCGCTTTTTGATGCCATGCGTGAAGCGGAAGCGCTATTGATCGACCGCTTGGGAGCGGTTACGTTGGCGGAACTGGCCACTCAGTTTGACGATATTGCAGCGCGCAAGGGCTATCAACTGCCAGCGCTTTAATCTTTCACTAGCTATCTGATGAACGTTAACCAGACGTCACAACATTGTGATTGACCTTTGTGCGCTTTTTAATGTATCAATAAAAGATACATGATGTCGGCTGATTAAAATCGGCTTTCAAACGCTGAGCGTGAATGGAGGAAGAGCAATGAGTTTTGATGCAGTGATTATTGGTGGCAGCTACGCAGGCATGTCGGCAGGATTACAGTTAGCCCGAGCAAGGCGAAAAATATTACTGATAGATGCGGGACAAGCCCGTAATCGTTTTGCTTCACATTCCCATGGTTTTTTAACCCACGATGGGTCCCCTCCTGCAGAGATAGCAGCTGAGGCCCGTAGCCAACTGATGGAGTATCCAACGGTTGAGTGGCGCACGGGGCGGGTGGAAGCGATAACGGGGGAGGCGGATGATTTCTTGGTGGCGCTGGCCGATGGCAGTACCTACCAGGCACGACGCATTATTCTGGCTGCTGGCGTTACCGATGAGCTACCCAATTTAACAGGACTTGCCGACCAGTGGGGAAAGCACGTTTTCCACTGCCCGTACTGTCACGGTTATGAGTTGGGCAAAGAGGGCATCGGTGTGTTGGCATCGTCAGAACTCGCTATGCACCAAGGTTTGATGCTGCCTGATTGGGGGACAACGACGCTGTTTCTTAACGATGCCTTTGATCCCAATGCCGAACAGCTGGCACAGCTTAAAGCACGTGGGACACAGGTAGAGTATGGCGCGGCATCACATCTCAATGAGCAGACAAAAGGTATTGAGCTAGTAATGCAGGATGGTCGTGTGTTTCCGTTAAGTGGGTTATTCGTAGCCCCGCGCATTCACCTTGACCCGCTGGTGGCGCAGTTGGGCTGTGAGCTTGAGGAGTCTCCCATGGGAAAAGTCGTCAAAACCGATGAGATGCAGGCTTCATCGATTCCAGGCATTTTTGCTTGTGGTGATGTAGCTCGCGCTGCAGGCTCGGTCACGTTTGCTGTTGCCGATGGTGCCATGGCGGGGGGCTCTACACACCGAACGCTGATGTTTGGATGTGAAGTAAGAGGCTGATTTATGCAGAACCGCCAAGCGGCATGTGAAATGCCTCTTGGCGTGCGCCTATAGTGCTAGCGATTTGTGCGTATGACGATCATCAATTGTGTTGCTGCCCCTGCTAAGGCGATAACTCCCGCGCCCAGCGCTAACGACGAAACAGGCAGGTTGAGGGCCAGCATGAGTCCACCACTTGCGGCGCCAATGGCACTGCCTAGATAAAGCGCTGATTCATTGAGTGCGACCGCCAGGTTGCCATCGCCATGAGGTTGACGAGTACGCACCAGCTCGTTTTTCTGGGGCACTTGCAGCGCCCAGCCCACTGCGCCCCAAAGCGCAATAGGCAACAACGCCATCAGTGGATGAACCGACGCCATAAACGGCAAGGCAATGAGCGCTAAAGAAAGCAGCAGCATAATCGCTAGGGTAACCACAGGGCCGACAAATTTGTCCACCAGCGGGCCGATCAGAAAGCTGCCCGCGACGCCGCCAATTCCCCACACCCACAAATAGCCGGTAATCGATTGAACAGCGCCTGACTCAGGGGCCGCCATAAACGGGGCAATAAAGGTATACATGCCCAAGCTGGCAATAGCGCCTAATAGGGAAACCGCCAGAATGGCCATGGCGTTAGGGTTTTTCAAAATGGCGAGTTTGCGGACGAGTGAAAGCGCTGGTGCGGCTGGCAGCGCCGGTAGTTTGGCGTGAAGCCCTGCATAGGCGACTAATCCTAGCGCAGAAATTAGCCACAGGGCTGACTGCCAGCCTAAGCGTTCGGCCAGCAACAGGCTGATAGGCACCCCCAGTACCGTGCCACTCGCCATGCCGCCCATAATGATGGCAATCGCTTTGCCGCGATGATCCTCATGCGTTATGGCAGCTGAGGCGGCAATGCCCATGGCAAGGTAAACCCCGGCGCCCATGCCTGCGATAGCTCTCCATATGGCGAGAGTGATAAAGCTTTCGGCCAGGGCGCTTGCGATATTGGCGAGAATAAAAACCGCCAGTGCCACGAGTAAGCCCAGGCGTTGATGTTTGCCGGGTAGAAGGGCAACAACGATAGGCGAGCCCAAGCCATAGGCTAGCGTGAACGCTGTGACAAGCTGAGCTGCAGTGGCAGCCGAGACCGCGAAAGCATCGCCGATAAGCGGAATAAGCCCCGCTGTCACATAAGAGGCCATTCCAAGCGCAAACGCTCCCAGCGCGACAAGATATACCGATAGCCGAGATTGATCAGTCATTACGTCCTCCAGATAAAAGCGAAAGCTCAATAGGCAAAATGATTGGCGTTAGCCAAGGAGTCGCTATTCTGGAGAGGGTTTTAAAGGGGTACAATTTAGCTATTTATACTATTACTAGAGGTGCTAGCCGATGGTGAACACATGACTCCCGTTAGAACGCTGACACGTACGCGAGAAGATCTGGCTGAATTTCTACGTAAGCATCGGGAGAAAATAGCGCCGGAAGATGTAGGGCTGCCGCGTGGCCGCCGAAGGCGTACCCCGGGGTTACGGCGAGAAGAAGTCGCCGCCTTAGCGGGCGTAGGATTGACGTGGTATACGTGGTTGGAGCAAGGACGCGATATTAGTGTATCGGCTACGTTTTTAGATAACTTATCCAAAGTGCTCAAGCTCGATGCGGCTGAGCGGCGCCATCTATTCTTGCTTGCGCATCAGCGCTTGCCTTCTGAGCTGGGCAAAACGTGGTGCAGCGTGCCGCCGTTGGTTCAACAGCTGATGGATGATCTGCCTGCACGGCCTGCCTATATTCTGAACCTGCGATGGGATGTGCTGGCATGGAACAATGCCGCCGATAAACTCTTTAACTTCTCGTCTCATAAGCCTGAGCGCCGCAATATGTTGTGGCTATTATTTGCGGATCCTGCGATGCGTGAGCTGTTTGCCCCCTGGGAAGAACAGGCCTGCCAGATGCTAGCCAGTTTTCGGCGCGACTTTGCTCGTGCCGCACAAGACCCCGCCATTGATGCCTTGGTCGACGAGTTAACCAAGGTGTCGCCTGAGTTCAAGCAGTGGTGGAAAACCCAGGAAGTAAACGCCCCTTGCCAGGGAGTGCGGCATCTTTATCTAGAAGAGATAGGCGCTGTCGCGCTTGATCACACCACGCTAACCGTCGATGAAGAACGCCACCTACGGCTGGTTTATTATGCACATAAGGGGAATGACGCCGAGGCGCGGGCGTTTAATGAGTGGGTAGCGGGTTAATGTATGTTGGATGGCAGCGACACCATATGTCTTTGGTATTGGTATTGTTTGGTGGTGGGGCGCTCTGGCTAATGCGCCGGGTAGCTCGTTCTTCATCCCTGCAGATACTTCCCCGGGAGCTGTTCAGCCAGGAACTCCATAAATAGCCGTGTGCGTTGAGAAAGGGTGGCCTGGCGGTAATACACGGCGTTGACGACTTGGGTTTGTAGTTCGATATGGTCGGGCAATACCTCAACCAGCGCGCCATTCTCGCGGGGAGTGATGGTCATGAAGTCAGCCAGACAAACAATGCCTTCTCCTGCCATGGCTAGCTCTATTAGTGTGCTGCCGCTGGAAGCCGCCAACGTTGGGGTAATGTGTAAGCGCTTGCCGTCAGCACAGGTGATGGGCCAGTGATTAAGGTGGTCCAGTTGACTAAACCCCAGCAGACTGTGCTGTTGAAGGGCTTCGATGTTTTGCGGTGTGCCGCGGCGTTCAAGATAGAGGGGGCTGGCCAGTAGACGCACAGGGCTATAGCCAAGTAGACGTGCATGTAGAGAGGAGTCCTCCAGCTTGCCAATACGAATGGCTAAATCAACACGCTGTTCCAACAGGTCAACAAAACGGTCGTGGGTATCAAGCTCCAGCGTAATACCCGGGTAGCGTACACGAAACTCGCTAATTACCGGCACGATAACGAACTGCATAAAGCTGGGGGCGGCATTGATTCTTAACCTACCTTTAGGCTGGTTGTGGCGATCCTGCATTGCCTCTTCGGCTTCATCCACCGCGGTTAGAATACGGCGGCAGTGATTTAGAAAGGTTTCGCCCTCTTCGGTAAGCTCTAGGCGGCGCGTGGTTCGGCGCAGTAGCGTGGCGCCAAGTTTTTGCTCCAGTCGGTTAAGCGCACGGCTCACACCCGAAACGGTAATGCCAAGTCGTTCGGCAGCACCGGTGATTGAGCCACTGTCGACCACGGTCACAAACGCCTGCTGTTCTTCAAGAGTACTTTTCATAATGGGCTTTTCATGGCGTGCTTGTCATAGTGGGCTGTTCATAAAGTGAGCGGGCACCTTAAGGGTAAATGTGTAGTGTTGTTGATTTTAAATCAAAAGTATCTTGCTGCCACGTAGCTTCTTTTCCGCTCCTCTTCATTCCACAATATCCGCCATTACTGCTGGGTCATAGGGCTATAGGCTTGGCGCTGCTCATTAACGGGACATTTAGTAAATGAAGATTTTATTGATTAACGGCGGAAAGGCGTTTGCGCACTCTGGTGGCGAGCTCAACAATACATTGCATAGTGTAGCCATGGATACCTTGAACGAGATGGGGTACGAGGTACGCGAGACGATTATTGATCAAGGTTACGATCTGGCTACCGAGGTTCAAAACTACCTTTGGGCAGACACCATTGTTTACCAGATGCCGGGCTGGTGGATGGGCACGCCTTGGACCGTCAAGCGCTATATTGATGAGGTGTTCACAGAAGGCCATGGTTTACTCTACGCAAGCGATGGCCGCAGCCGCCAAGACCCAACGAAGCAGTACGGCAGTGGGGGCTTGCTGCAGGGGCGGAACTATCTGTTATCGCTGACCTGGAACGCTCCCTTGGAAGCGTTCGATGAACCTGACAACTTCTTTGAAGGGCGCGGCGTGGATGGTGTGTATTTCCCGTTCCATAAGTCTCAGGAATTTATTGGGCTGACGGCGCTACCCACCTTTATCGCCAACGATGTGATGAAGTTGCCGGATGTCGAACGTGATAAGGCCGCTTATCGTAGCCACCTGCGCAAAGTGCTTGGTTAAAGTACTGGGTTGAAGTACTTGTTTAGGAAACGCCCACCCTGCGAGGTGGGCGTGTTGGCCTTTTATCTAATCTAGCGATCCCGATCCAGACTCTGTACCGTCAGGTCCAGCGCCTTGTACATATCCAGCCGGGCGGAAAGGCCGATATCCGGGTGATTCAGCTCATTGGCACGCTCCGACGGTAATATCGGGGCGGTCAGGTCATCGGCATCGGTCGGCTCGAAATCAAACTCTTCACCGATGGTCATGGCGCTACGGCGTAGCAGCATGCGTAATTGCGCTGGCGACAATTCGGGGTCAATCGACATCATGGCTGCCAATAGGCCAGCGACCAGAGGGGTCGCGTAGGAGGTGCCGCAATGGGCCTCGCCTTGCTCATCTGCTATCAGGGAGGAGCCTCGGACACAGGCCGCTGCCGTTATATCCACACGCATATCAATATTGGACGCACGACGTTTGACCGCGTAACGGGGATCATCAACGGCCACGTCCTGATCACTGCGCTCATGCCCACCGACCACGAACAACTGGTCGGTCACAAAAGAGGAGGGCAGGCGATAATCGTCATTGCCAGAAAACGACGAGGCGTTGCCTGCTGAATTTACCACTACCACGTTGGGGTGTTCACGGCGCAGCCATAGGAAGAACTCTTCAAGCAGCTCTTCGTAACCGCTCATGGCGATGCCGGAACGTACCAGCGAATCGATCTCCTCCCCATTAATGTCGACGGCCCCGACGCGGTGAATGCCCCAGCTCCAGTTAAGTACACGTACACCGTCTTCTACCAAATTCACCGAGGCGGCGACATTGGCAGTAATGCCTGCATCCGAATTGCGGTCCACGATCACGTCGAAGCCTGGGCCTACCGAATCCAGCCCACGCAGAAAGCCGCTATTGCCTCCCTCATTCCAGGCCGCGGCAAATACGCCCGCCACCGTCGTGCCATGGCCGTCGGGCTTGGCGGCATCGCGGGCATAAACGCAGGTTCTATGGGCGTCGGCACGGCATTCACCCAAGTAATCGGCAAAGTCGGGCGCGTCGAAATCGACCTCTCGCTCGATAACGCCAACACGGATTGGGTGCGTGTCGATATCCCCACCCTGGTGGGATAGGCGCCGCTGGTAGTAATTGACGGCATCCAGGAAACGGTTGGATGCCCACTCCTGGTCATCCTCCGCAGCAGGGGGTGAGGTTATCTCCCGCTCAATACTTTCTTCAGCGCCTGACTCTTCGGTTACCACGGCATCCACGCTGACTTCGTTACCCAGCCTGAGCACCATTGCATCGCGTTCATCCAGATTGCTGACAGGTAAGCGCAACTGATAGGTATTGAGCGGCGGGATCATGCCGACGACTTCGGCCCCGTACTTTTCTGCCAGGTGCTGCGCTTCTTCTGCCCCGTCATGGCTCTCTTCAATAATTACGCTGATAAGGTCGACGTAGGTGGTGATGCCGTCCATGTTCTTCGCCACCTCTTCATCGGTGGCCGCTATGACATTGCTACCCTTGAGGCTGACCCAGACCGGGTTGCTGGACTGTTCATGCTGCTTGAACCACAGCGGGCCGCTTTGCGCTTCGGTGCTATTGATACGTAAACGTACTCGGTATCCCTGGCGGTCGAGCGCTTCCATTGGCAGGGGTGTACCGTTCAGCGTCACTTGAACATCGCTGTTATCAAGGCCGCTGACCTGCAGGCAGAACTCCTGAACATCCATCTGTAAGAGGTCACCACAGCGCTGCAGTTGTTCGACTCGTAAAGGCGGTTGCTCAGCCGCTGCGACTGTCGTCATCCACATCAACGCCAGCGCTGTTGCCAGGCGTCCACCGCGCCCATAGGTTACTGCCATGCGACTACTCCAAGCGGTATTTAGTTAACGGCACGCAGCATAAACGCATTTACTGAACAGAACATGAATTAGTCTTGCTCCAACGAGCATTGGCTTAGCTGTTAACGGCTCACCCTGTGTCGCAGTTTAGGTAGCGAGCGAGCCACAGGAGGCAGGCGGGTCGCCATAATGAGCGCTGCAATGGCGGCGTACATTGCCCACTCTTGCATGTCGGCGCGCACTACCCAGAAAAAGTGCAGCAGTACCAGGCCTAAAATGGCGTAGGAAAATTTGTGGAGTGGCTTCCAGCGTTTGCCCAAGCGTTTCATCGCCCAGCGGTTGGAGGTGGCGCCCAGCACGGCCAGGCCGATGAGCGCGATCATGCCGACTACAATGTAGGGACGTTTGACCAGCTCGCTGCCCAGCAGGGCCCAGTTAAGCCCCAGAATAAATAGCGCGTAACTAAGCATATGCAGAGTGGCGTAGGCGAGCGTCCAAAGACCAAGCTGTCTGCGAATCAGCGCAAAGCCTTTCCAGCGGGTGAGCTTGGTAAGTGGGGTAAGGCTCAGAGTAAGCAGCAGTAACCACAGCGCGCCGATGCCAATGTTCAACAGCAGGTAACGACCTGGCTCGGGGCCGGCGGCATTATTCGCCACCTGCCAACTCCAAAATATCAGCGGGGCGAGCGCCGCTAGGAACACGCCCACGCGCCACACTAGCCATCCGCGTGGGGTTGCCATCAATAGTTTTTCCTTAAATCCAACCCCGCATACAGCTCGGCGACTTCGTCGGCGTAGCCGTTAAACATACGGGTTTCAATGGTATTGGGGCTAAACAGGCTATTGGGCAAGCGACGCTCGGTAGCCTGACTCCAGCGGGGGTGATCCACCTCTGGATTGACGTTGGCGTAGAAACCATACTCATCAGGGGCGATAAGCTGCCAGGAATTGACCGGTTGTTCTTCCACCAGAGAAATACGCACAATCGATTTGATGCTTTTGAAGCCATATTTCCAGGGCACCACTAATCGCAACGGCGCGCCATTTTGATTGGGCAGTTCACGGCCATACATCCCCATGGCGAGTAACGTTAGTGGGTTCATGGCTTCGTCCAGACGCAGACCTTCCACGTAGGGCCAGTCAATCAGCGAGAACGAGGAGCGTTGCCCTGGCATCTGTTCGGGGTCGACCAGCGTTTCAAAGCGCACGTACTTGGCTTTGCTGGTGGGGTCGGCGCGTTTGATTATCTCAGCCAGGGGGATGCCCAGCCAAGGAATCACCATCGACCACGCTTCTACGCAGCGTAGGCGGTAGATGCGCTCTTCAAACTGTGTCGGCTTGGCGAAGTCCTCTAGAGCAAAGCGCCCGCCGTTATTTACTTCGCCATCCACCACCACGCTCCAGGGCTGGGTTTCCAGGCTGTCTGCATGGCGGGCTGGATCGGTTTTGCTCGATCCGAATTCGTAGAAATTATTGTAACCACTGGCATCGTCAAAGGGGGCGATCTTGTCTTTGTCAGGATCATCAGGGGTAACGGCTCGCCATTCGGTCGCGCTGATTTTTTCCTTTAACCACGCAGGCGCATTGCCGTCGGGCACATCGGCGTAGTCGGCGCTGGCTTGCGCATGGCCGGAAAGGGCAAGTCCTGCCCCCAAGCCCGCCATGCCGCCCATAAAGCGTCGCCGTGAAAGGTAAATGGATTCAGGCGTTACCTCGGATTCGTGCAAATCACTCGGTTTGGCGATCTTGATGAGCATAGGATGACTCCACGTGAAAAATGCCAACTGATACGGCCGACGAACGCAAGTTCGACGTTCATTGGTACATTAAGTTCGTTAGTGCTA
This sequence comes from Vreelandella sulfidaeris, assembly GCF_042429665.1. Taxonomy (GTDB): domain Bacteria; phylum Pseudomonadota; class Gammaproteobacteria; order Pseudomonadales; family Halomonadaceae; genus Vreelandella. The sequence continues at coordinate 439,272 of NZ_JBHMAC010000010.1, forward strand.
ACAACTGTATAATGCCACCTGCCGCTGTGCTTAATGCTTGAGAGGAGGCCAACGGTCTCTATGGTGGGCCAGAGCCACTCCATGAGTTGTCATGTAAAGGGCATAACGTTGGTCAATGGTATCTAACCCATCATGACGCCACGGTGGCTTGCATCATCACGCTTGCACCATTAAGAAAGGTAGGCTGTAATTCGTTCTTTCACTGACAAGGATGGCCCTGGGGTGGCGCCCTGGGCTGGCTGGTAGCCCACTAGCCTGTCGGTAATAGGACCATTTATCCACTTTGACCAATACATTTACCCACTTTAACCAATAAAGGTACGTATGAAAGTAAACAGCTCGTGGCTCGCATGGGTGTTGTTAGTGTTGGCACTGACATTGTCCAGCCTTTGCGCGGCACAAACTCAAGGAGGAGAGAGCGAAACTAACCGATGGTTTAGCGTTGATTCGTTAAACACGGGGCTTGGTGATCCACCCAAAGAAGCGAACCGGGTGACGCCGCGAGAAGCGATTAGAAGCTTTTTGGATCTGACCAATCAGGAAAAGTACGAGGCCGCGTCGCATGTGCTCAACCTGTCTGAATTTTCTGAACAGGAGCAGCGCGAACAAGGTCCGGAACTCGCTCGGCAAATGGCCGAAATCCTTCAGCGTGGTGAATGGCTAAGCGTTTCTGATCTGCCTGGGCGGGAAGATGCTGTGATCGAGAATCCCTCTGGGCAAAACCCGCGCGCCGGAGAGCCGCGTCGCAATATCGAATTGTCATCGTTAAAAGCCAACGGGGAAACCTATGATATTCGGTTGGGCCGGTACCGGGTGGAGGACCAGGAGCCCGTCTGGCTGATCATGCCGGTTAGCGTGTCGTATATTCCTGTCCTGTACGAGCAGTACGGCCCGTCGATGCTGGAAGAGTATATTCCGAAACGTCTTCAAGCGTCGTTTGGCATGCTGAGGATTTGGGAGTGGATTGCCATACCGCTCTTTGTGATTGTGGTGGGGATGGTGGGGTGGGGCGTCCATCATCTGGTGCGACTGATGACGTCATGGCTGCCTTCTGGGGCGTCGACTATTTTTGTAAGCCAAATAGGCATGCCGACAGCGCTCATTGCCATGTCGATAGTCACTCAGATGCTACTGGATTACGTTGTGTCCTTTTCGGCGGTGGCGACAACGACCTTCCGCGTGCTGTTAATCAGCATTTTGGCGTGGGGCGCCGGGACGATCGCGTTGCGTTTAGTCGACACGATCATGTTGCGTATGACGCGTCGGTTAGTGGGTGAAATAGATGATACGAAACCCCAGGACGAACGCCGACTGCTGACCTCTCTCTATGCCCTGCGGCGCATCATCATTCTGGTCGCGGTTACCGGTGTGTCTATCTACATCCTGGGACAGATTGAGTTGTTTGAATCCCTGGGGTTATCCATCCTGGCTTCTGCCAGTGTATTGGCAGTGCTAGTCGGCGTGGCAGGGCAAGCCGTGCTGGGGAATATTCTGGCCTCGTTTCAGCTGTCGCTGGCCAAGCCCATCCGGATTGGGGATCTGGTGATATTTGAAGGGCAGTGGTGCTATGTCGAGGGCATTTTTTATACGTTTATCCGCTTGAGAGTGTGGGACGAGCGCCGTTTGATCGTGCCGGTCACGTACTTTACCTCCAAACCTTTTGAAAACTTGTCGGTTAAAAGCGCCAAGATGTATCGAAGCCTTGAATTGACGCTTCACCTAAGCGCTGATATACCCTTGATCAGAGAAAAATTCTTGGAGTATGCCAAGGAGGAAGACTGCGTGGTGGAGCATCACAAGCTGCTTTGCTATGTCACGGGGCAAACCGCAACAGCCCAGACGATTACCTGCTATCTGATGACCTCTGATCCGCTTTCAGGCTGGGCAGCGGAAATGAATATTCGCGAACAGTTAATGACGTTTATTCGTGATAATCACCCCGAGTGGTGGCCGCGCGAGGTTATGGTGATCAGCCATAATGATGTCGCCCGTGGCAATCAAGGCAAGCGCTCGGCGGATACTGCTGTAACAGACGCTGATGAAGAGGCAGATAGCGATGAAGCAACACCATCAGCGAATTCGGATGCAGATAGATCAGATAGCGATGAAGCCAAATCATCGGAATAACGCAGAAGCGGCGCATGTTAGGCCTATCAATGCCTTAGGGCACTGAGACTACCTCTAGCGGTATATCGATGCCGAACTGCTGCAACATGCGCCGGAATGTCTCGACATTATAGACCTCGCTTTCTGTCACCAGGCCTTGGATCTGGCCTGTGCCTTGGGTGCCATCGCCTAGATTGGAGACAATCGATTCGGCCGGGTCGAGTAAGCGACAACCGGGCTGTGCTGCTTCGAAGAAGGAGCGCAGCCATGGTAAATGGGTACTTGAAAGGGTCAGTGTGTCGATATCGGGATACTGACTGACGACGTCGTCCATAAAAGAAGAGACCGCCTTCTGCGTCGCCTCAGGATCGAATAGAAAGGCGCCATTCTCGACCAGTTCCACCATGGAAGAAGCATTGATCAGACTGACGTTGCCCGGCTGGGGAGCGTGGTGGGTGATGAACTGTTTTAGCAGCGAACTTTCGATAAGCGATTGCACCCCCATGATGCCAACCTTGCCGCTGTTCGACGTGGCGAGCGCTTCCTCGATAGGGGGATAAACACCGAACAGAGGCACCAACGTATTCTGGCGAAGGTCATCCAACACCATGATAGAAGGGGCGTTCGAGGCGATGACGATGGCCGATGGGTGGTAGCCCTCAAGAAAGCGTAGCGTACGCTGCATGACAGCGAGTAACTCTTCTCGTCCTTTGCTGCCATAAGGAAAACTCGCCCGGTCAGCGAAATACACAATATCCTGTTGGGGGAGGCGCTTGTGTATCTCGGCGACAATGGCGTAGCTTCCAATGCCAGCGTCGAAGACAGCGATCGGCTGATGCATAGCAATATCCTTGATGTAAACTAAGCCTAATGATCCATAAAATTCTAATATTATGAAAACACTGTTTATAATTTCCATGCCAGCCCTTGCTTAAACAACGTGGCGGGTAGCTGGCAAAGGGCGCACAGAGATAACGCCCGACAACATCAAGCGACTGCTCCTGGCGTTACCGAGAGTTTTGCCGACCCGTTACGATTGCCAAACCTTTCATGCTTGCAGTTGCGTCTGTGCTAAACGCTTGGCGCCGGCAAAATCTGCTTTACCAGAGCCTAGGCGAGGGATCGCTTTCACCGTTAGCCAGTGGCTGGGAATCATGGTGGCTTGGGCACCGCTGGCGCGCATGGCCGCTTTGACAGCGCTTTCATCCAAGGGGGTTTCCGACAGCAGTACGATCCTTTCACCTTTGCGGCTATCGGGGATGGTGACCGCCATCACCGCGGCATCCGGATCGTCAAGCGTTGCGGTTACCGCTGCTTCCACGGCGCTGAGGCTGATCATTTCACCGCCCAGTTTGGCAAAGCGTGCGTAGCGATCAATAAGGGTCAAAAAACCGTCTTCATCGATAAATCCTTTATCGCCCGTTATATACCAGCGGTGATCTTCATCCTCATAAATGGCTTGGTCGGTTCGCTTGGCGTCATGTAGATAGCTCTGCATTACCTGAGGGCCACTGATTAAAATCATTCCGGCCTCACCGGTGGGTAATTCTTTAAAACTTTCCGGATCAACAATTTTGAAGCTTGTGCCCGGTAATGGCATGCCCACGCTGCCCGGTTTACTGCCTCGCTGCACCTGCTGATAGTAAGCACCCATGGTGTCGGGCAGGTTCACCGAAGCGACCGGGGCCGTTTCAGTCGCCCCATAACCTTCATACACCGGCTTGTGGAATTTTAGGGTAAAACGGGTGCGTACGTTTTCATCAAGCTTCTCCGCTCCGGCGATGACGATGCGTAAGCTGTCCAGCATCAAGGGATGTACCTTCTTGCTGCTGACCAACAGGCGCAGAAAGCTGGAGGTACTGAACATGATCGTGGCTTTATGTTTAGCCACTGCAACAGCAATGCCGGGGGCATCCGTCGGGTCCGCGTGACATACCAGCGGTAGCCCCTCAATCAACGGTAACCACTGTGTCACCGTTAGCCCAAAGGCGTGAAAGAGAGGCAACGAGCCCATCACCACATCGTTGTTCTGGGTGTTAAGCACGTCAGAGGTTTGCTTGATGTTGGCCATCACGTTGCGGTGGCTCAACAGCACCCCTTTGGGGTCGCCCTCGCTACCGCTTGAGAACAGCAGGGCCGCGGTGGCATCAGCATCGTGGGCGCGACAGTAAAGGCGTTGAATTAGCCAGCTCGGTAATAAGCGCACAGCAAGCCAAGTACGTAGGCGTTCGGCACGGCCCATGGTGGCGTGCAGGTCTTCCAGGTACACCGTGTGCGTATTGGCCAATAATTGGTCAACCTTTAGCCCACGTTTTTGCAGTATTTCCACAAAGCGGCGCGAGGTAACCACCGTGGTTATCTCGGCTTGGGTAAGGGCCGAGGCTAGCGCCGCCTGATGGGCGGTGTAGTTGAGATTCACTACGGCCTTACCGGCGAGTAGCGTTGCCATATTGGCAAGCACCGCGCCACTGCTGGTGGGCAGCAGTAGGCCAAGATAGCGGTCAGGCGTGAGTTTGCGAAACCGCTTTGCCAACAATAGACTGACGGTCAATGCTTGGCTGGCGGTGAACTCAGCCCCTTCGGTATCGACGAGAGCGACGTCACCAGGACGGCGTTTGACGCTTTGAATCCAGGCATTGGGTAACGTCGGTAGCTCACCCATGGCCCGCTGCCAGGAACGGGTGGCCTGTTCAAAGATACGTTGTTTAAGTACATCGGCAGGGGTGTCTTTGGCGAGCGGCTTGCCAAACGCAACAACGATCGAACGATGCAAAGGGGCGTTGCGTAACTCTTTTAATTTACTCGACGAGCGCGAAAACTGACTACCCCATAGGCCGCGCAGATAAAACGGCACAATGACAACGTCAGCATTGGCCATGTTGCAGGCCCGCTGGTAGCCGCGGCGAAACTCTCCCAACTGGCCATTACGGCTGATCGCGCCTTCTGGAAACAGACACACCACTTCTCCGGCATTGAGCTGTTCGGCGACATCAGCCAGCGCTTGTTCCGCACCGCTGCCCCGCTCAATAGGAATACAGCCCAGCGCTTTTAAGAACCATCTCAAATACCAGCGCTGGTAGACGCTTTTAAGCATGACGAAGCGAACGGGGCGCGGGCTGGCGATCTGTACCATGGCCCAATCCACCCAGCTGATATGATTGCCTAGCAGCAATACGCCGCCTTGGGCGGGCAGGTTCTGCAAACCATGTACGGCAACGCGGTAGCGCCGCGTCAGCAAGAAGCTTAGCAGAAATCGTACCAGGCTTTGCGGCAGTTTGAAGATCGTATAGCCGCCGCCCACCATGGCCACGGTGGCGATCAATAGCAGCAGGTAGTGGCTATCCACACCCGCTAAAGCAAACAGCGCCGTGAGCATTAAAAAGCCCAGCATGGCGATGTTTTGAATTAAATTATTGGCTGCCAGCACGGTGCCTAGCTCGTTATCGGCAGCATGGAACTGGATCAACGCATTGAGCGGGACGATAAATAAACCACCCATGACGCCGATAAACACAAAATTGAGCGCTTGGCCGGTCGGCGAAGTCAACAGCGGCAGGCACCACAAACCAACGGCCACGCCTATCGCGCCTACCGGAATCAAACCGGTTTCAATGCGGTTATACGATAGTTTGCTGGCAAGCATGGAACCTAGCGCAATCCCCACCCCACTAGCCGCAAGAATGCCCTGCAGCACCAGCGTATTATCGATGCTTAGGGCCTGCTTGGCGTAGGCAGGAAACGCGGCCAGCAGCACTTGGCCCACTGACCAAAAGGTCGCCAGACCGATAATAGCGAGCCTTAATACCGGCTGGCGCGTGATAAAACGCAGGTTATCTTTAAAGGCGGCACCCTGGCGATAGCGCTTCCATGTCAACGGTTTATCGGGGGGAGTGATGGTGTCCACCGGCAACCGGTAAAGAGTGGCTGCCTGGATTGCGCTATTGAGTACCAGCAGCCAACCGAGTGGCGCAATTTGGCGTAACAGCTGCGCAGGCGTGTGGTCACCAGCGGATATCCAGGTTTCAAACAGCGCGGTAAACGCGACGGTGCCGGTTAAAATTGCGCCTATCGTGACGGCTTGGATAAGCCCGTTTGCTTCGGCAAGGCGTGGCTTACCAAATAGTCCTTTCACCAGGCCGTATTTAGCCGGGGAGTAAAAGGCCGACTGAATAGCCAACATCAGCGTCATCGCAAACGCCAGCCAAAACCAGCCCTGGTAGTAGGCAAGGGTGATACCCAGCGACACGGCGACGGCAGCCCAGGCAGAAACACGCAAAATGCGCACTTTGGAATAGCTATCGGCCACATGGCCCGCTGGGCTGAACAGTAAAATAAACGGCAACAGGATAAGCCCGTTGACCAGGGCAGTGAGTACTACCTGTGTTTCGCCGTCGTAACTTTTAAACACCGTATTTTGAATAACGATTTTATGGCCTAGATCCACAAAGGCATTAAGAAAAATCGCAATCAAATAGGGCCAGGCGCCCGCTATACGCAGCAAGGGTTGCATGTTGTTTTTCGCCTTAATCAAAATGAAGTAAGCGTACTCTCGGTAAAAGGAGTAACGGGTGCAACTCTAATAGCTGACGTTGTGTTATCCGGGCTTTGGGGTATCGTTATACACTACTTTTTAGGCCTGGAGGCTGTGTGTCTCAGACAAAAACATTAATTGCTACGCTGAAACGTCAGTTGCGTGCTCAAGGTAAAACCTACGCGGATGTAGCGATATGGCTTGGGCTAAGCGAAGCGTCGGTAAAGCGCTTATTTGCAGAGCAACACCTTACCTTAGAGCGATTAGAGTGTATTTGCGACCAGCTCAATCTGGAATTTTCCGAACTGGTGCAGGCCATGCAGGAAGATGAACAGCGTTTGCAGGAGCTTTCCCACGCGCAAGAGCAGAGCATAGTCGACGATCAAGAGCTGTTTTTGGTGGCGGTGTGTGTCATCAACGGTTACAGCTTTGAGGACATTTATCATCAGTACCAGCTGAGCGAGGCGCAATGTGTCCAACAGTTGCTGGCGCTTGAGCGCTTAAAGCTGATTGATCTACTGCCAGGCAATCGTATTCGGCGGCGTATTGCCGCCAATTTTCGCTGGCGCCCGGGTGGCCCTATTCAGCGCTTTTTTCAGCAGTATATTGCCACCGAGTTCTTCCAATCGCATTTCGATAACGACAATGAAAAGCTTGTGGTACTCAACGGCTTGCTGTCTCAGGCGGGCAATGTGGAATGGCAGCAGACGATACAGCGCCTGGCAAAGGAATTTCATGCGCTATGTGAGCGAGAGGGTGGGTTGCCTATCCGCCAACGGTTTGGCACCACCTCGGTACTGGCCGTGCGCCAGTGGCAGTATGGGCTTTTTCAGGACTACAAGCGCGAAAGCTAAGCAAGTCCAAGTCCTGAATTACAGCGATGTGTCACGGAAACTGGCAGCTTCCTGCTCAAGCCACTCTGAAAAGCGGGCCACCGCTGGTGGCACTTCTCCATCATTGGGCAAAATAAGTTCGTAGGCAAAGGGGGAGGCGAGCGGATACTTCTCTTCAAAGGGGCGTACCAAAACACCGCTAGCCAGCCGGTCTGCCACTAGCGGGTGGCTGGCCAGCACTACGCCCTGCCCGGCGATAGCCTGATCGAGGGCCAAACTGTAGAGCGAGTATTGTCGCTGGTTGGGCATCTTGTTTAGCACTACTCCGGCGCTTTTAAACCAATCGTTCCAGCCTGGGATACGCTGACCAGGGTGGCTACACCAATCCACGGTGAGTAGAGTCTGTGTCAGCAAGTCGACGGGCGTTTGTATATTTTCCTGTGCTAACAGCGAAGGGGAGCAAACGGGAAATAGCGTGTCTTCAAAAAGACGCAGGCTAGTGACACCGGGCCAAGGCCCCTGACCGTAGCGCAGAGACAAGCGTGCCCGATTGGGCAACCATAGCGGTGCTATCAAGTTTGCCTCGGCATCCAGGGAGATTTCTATTTGGCGCTCATTAGCTTCAAAACGCGGCAAGCGGGGCAGTAGCCAGAGTTGTAGGAACGAGGGCGGTGCACTCAGCAGCAATCGAAAGGCCTCTTCTGAACGCTCAGTGATGTTCTGTATACCACTGGCAATGCGCAAAAGGCCTGCTTGCACATCGTCAGCAAGCATCCGGCCGGCTTCCGTGACACAAACGCCATTGGCATGGCGTTCAAAGAGGACGACGCCTAAGTGTCCTTCCAGCTGTTTGACCTGCCGACTGACGGCACTCGGGGTAACCCCGAGACGCGCAGCGGCGGCTTTGAAGCTATTTTCTCGCACAGCCTCGGCGAAAGCGCGTAGCGCATTGAGGGGTAATCTCTCAATTCTCATGGCGTGAGTTTTCCTAAGCCTAGCCCCGATAAGTAATCGTTTGTACGGGATTTCGCTACCTGCTGCAATGAGCTCTAAATGCCATAGGAGCTCATGATGAATAACCAAAGTATCGCCAAAACCAATGCTACCAAGCCTATGTCGGGGAGTTTCCAGCGTCAATCAGTGGATACGACGGCAGCATCGTTAATGCTTTTGTTTTGTTTGGTGTTAGGTTTTCAGCAGGTGGCCATTAAAGGTGTGGCTGAGGATATCTCGCCCTTGGTGCAGATCGCCCTGCGTTCTGCCATGGCGTGGAGTCTTGTTGGCTTGCTGGCGTATTGGCGTGGCATTCGCTGGATGGATGTTGGGCACCACTGGGTACCGGGACTAGTGGTTGGCCTCGGGTTTGCTGCCGAGTTCAGCTTTGTCGCCTGGGGGCTAACCTACACGCTAGCGTCGCATATGTCGGTGTTCCTTTATACTGCGCCTATTTTCGCTGCCTTGGGGCTACACCTTTGGGTGCCCGGTGAGCAGCTTTCTATTCGCCAGTGGTGGGGCGTTGGCTTGGCCTTTGTGGGCATGGTGATCGCCATAGCGCCGGGTGGTGTCTATGACATTGATATTCTAATCGGTGATGCGTTTGGTTTGCTCGCAGGGCTCTCATGGGCGGCCACGACCGTGGTGATCCGTAAGACCTCGCTTTCTGAGGCACCTGCGGAGCTTACTTTAAGCTACCAACTTAGCGTGACAGCGATGTTGCTACTGCCCATCGCGGCGCTATCGGGGCAGCTGATGCGTGCTCATTTTTCAACCATGGCCATTGCTAGTCTTGGCTTTCAGGCGCTGATTATTTCGTTCGCCGCGCTGCTGCTATGGTTCACGTTGTTACGTCGCTACCGCGCTTCGCAGTTAGGTTTGTTCTCTTTCTTGGCACCGCTTTTCGGGATTCTGTTTGGTACACTGCTGCTCAATGAGCCGCTGAGCCTTAATTTTATAATCGGTGGCGGCGTTATGTTAGTTGGCATCATCCTGGTGACGCGCTAAAAAACGCACATACCCATCTACCCTCTGCGAAGATACCGATATGAGCATCACCCCTTTTCAAGCACTGGCTTGCCCGCTGGATGGCGAGCCGTTACATCTTGCGGGCCATTCTTGGCGCTGTGCGTCCGGGCACAGCTTTGATATTGCCAAGCAGGGGTACGTTAACCTGTTGCCAGTGCAGCAAAAGCGTTCTCAAGACCCTGGTGACAGCAATGCGATGGTTGCTGCTCGGCAACGCTTTCTGAACGCTGGCCATTACCAGCCCATTTCGGAAGCGGTCAGTACTGCTATTGTGAATCATGCTAATGAGAGGGCAGAGGGCGAAACGTTTAGTTGTTTAGATGCAGGCAGTGGTGAAGGCTATTACCTGCGTCAGTTAGCCCACGCTGCCCCAGCCTCTCTATCACTGTCGCTGATGGGACTGGATATTTCTAAATGGGCGGTGTTGGCGGCGGCAAAGCAAGATAATAAGCAGGCACCGTTCAGTCGCTGGGTGGTCGGCAGCAATGCTCACCTTCCGGTTCAGTCAGCAGCGCTGAATAGCGTGCTGTGCATGTTTGGCTTTCCTGTCATCAGCGAGTTTGCTCGGGTGCTGAAAACCGGTGGAGTGCTGTTACAGTTGGAGGCGGGCCCAAACCATCTGCGCGAGTTGCGGGAAATCATTTATCCGACCCTAAAGCCATCGCGTTCAGGCGAGCTAGTCGTGCCGGAAGGTTTTACTCATCACCGCAGCGAGCAGGTGAGCTATTCGATAACGCTGGCTGGGGCTGAGAGCATTGCCGATTTATTAGCTATGACGCCGCATCTTTACCGCGCCAGCGCTGAAGGGCGCGCTCGTGCAGCAGCACTTGATAGGCTGTCAGTCACGGTAGATGTTGAGGTTGTGCAGTGGCTTCGTATTTAACCTGGCTTAACTACACTATGTCATTGCCCAAACGTAACAAGGCCCGCATAAGCGGGCCTTGTTATTCGAACCTTGAAAGGTTCGAGCAAACTCTAAAGCGCTAGGGCTTAGGAGATTTGCTTGATGTTTGAAGCTTGAAGGCCTTTCTTACCCTGGGTAACGTCAAAAGAAACGTTAGCGCCTTCTTGCAGGGTTTTGAAGCCGTCTGCTTGAATTTCAGAGAAATGGGCAAACAGGTCATCGCCGCCGTCAGAAGGAGCAATAAAACCGAAGCCTTTAGTATCGTTGAACCACTTAACTGTGCCAGTAGACATAGTAAAAATCCTTTCGCGCAATGCGCTTTGTAAAGTTCCTGGTATCACCCAGATTAATAGCGGATAAAACAAGGAATACAATTACAGGCTTGCCGAAAGATTTCGTTTGCTGCTAAATCTTTTTCGTACACTTCTGAAACCATGCTTGCTTGCTAACCAACTGTTGCTACAGTGTCATGAATTGTAGCTTTCGTCAATGCCTTTCTTGCTTGTTTCCTCAGATCCGCGTCAACGACCCTTTCTTAAACGCTACTTTATTCAGATATAGAGGCATCAACGACGCCTTGGCGATATTAGGCTCTGTCTGAAAACTGGCTGTGCTCGATCATACGGCGTTAAAAATCGGCTCAAAGTACTCATTTACAACCCGTAAACTCCGTCTTTTCGCCAATTTTTGCCTTGTCTGATCTTCGCTCGCCGACTTTTCAGACAAAGCCTAGGTATCGAGGCTTTGTCCGAAGTTCGGACAACTTATGTTCTATTTGGGCGTCGTGTTTCTAAGACAGTGCGGCATCGCCTAGGGGCTGATCTACACTTTTCATCATGGAAACTTACCTCTAGTACTTATATCCAGAACTCATGCCTAGAAATCGTACTGGGTCGATATGAACGCTATGCACTCAAGGATCGAGGGCAAACAATGACGTATGACGTTGCAATAGTGGGCGGAAGCTACGCGGGTATGGCGGCTGGGCTTCAGTTAGCGCAGGCACGACGGAAAGTGGCGCTGATTGATGCGGGGCAGCCGCGTAATCGTTTTGCTTCTCGGTCGCGGGGGTTTTTAACCCAGGATGGCAAGCCCCCCAGTAAAATAGCCGCAGCAGGGTACGAAGAGCTGATCGCATACCCCACGGTTGAGTGGTACAGCGGCAATGTAGAGACAGTTATCGGTCAAAAGGATGATTTTACACTGGTGCTAGCGGGTCAGCAGGGGGGAGGCGAGCGTATCTACGCAAGGCGTGTCATTCTCGCCGCAGGTGTCGACGATCAACTTCCCGATTTGCCAGGACTCGCCGAACGATGGGGAACCTATGTTTTTCATTGCCCTTACTGCCATGGTTTTGACTTGGATGATGGGAGAATTGGTGTACTGGCAACCTCTGACTTGTCGATGCACTTGGCATTGCTACTGCCTGAGTGGGGCGCAACGACTCTCTTTTTAAATGATGCTTTCGAGCCTGACAGAAACCAGCTAGAAAAGCTCAATGAGCGTGGCACCCATATTGAGCGAGGCATCGTTGAACAGTTGGTTGATGACGCTACGGGGGTGGGCGTCGTACTGGCAGGGGGGCGAATATGTCCCCTGGTTGGCCTCTTTATTGTTACCCAGACCGCTCCCAGCCAATTAGCAATACTATTAGGTTGTGAGTTTGAAGTGACGCCGTTGGGACGCGTGGTAAGAATTAATGCGGCCAAGAAAACGTCGGTACCGGGAGTGTACGCATGTGGCGATATCGCTCGCCTCGTGGGCAACGTGTCGTTGGCGGTCAGTGATGGTATGTTAGCCGGCCAAGCCGCGCATCACTCGTTGATCTTTGACCATTAAAGCAGGGCTCATGCGATTTCAATCATCGACTTTAAGCGATGCCCGCGGTGAAAATGGCATCAGCCCCCGCCTTTAAGTAGTGGGCGATCAACGTTTCTTAACTCAGTCTACCCATCAACTCAAACTTGTAGGGAAGTAAATGACACGTATTTGGAAGGCCTATTTCCAGGCGTCATTAATTTTACGCGTCACCATCGCGCTGGTACTGGGCGTGGTGGTGGGGTTAGTGGGAGGCGATACGGTAGCGGTTTGGCTAGCCCCACTGGGTGATTTGCTGCTCCGGCTGTTAACTTTTCTAATCGTTCCTATCGTGCTGTTTACGCTGATGGTGGGCGTGAATCAGTCGCGGGAGGGCAGTGCCGGACGGGTGGGCGGTAAAGTGTTCATCTATTATCTGGTTTCTTCAGCATTAGCGATCATGGTGGGGTTAGCCGTTGCCACGCTGTTTAGTCCAGGAACGGGAATGACGCTAGCGACAGAGGCTAGCTTTACGGTGCCTGACAACCCTGGCGTGGTCTCTACGCTGCTCAATATCGTTCCCACTAATATTATCGGTGCGTTCTCCGAACTCAACATGCTGGGGATTATTTTTACCGCGCTGGTATTTGGCATCGCACTGCTGAAAATACGCCAGTCGGAACGGCAACATGCTCTCGGTGAGCGGCTTTATGAGGTCATTAAAGCCCTGAACGAAGTCACTTTAAAAGTGATGTCGGGCGTGTTGCACTATGTGCCTATCGGCGTGTTTGCCATTGTCGCCGAGACAGTCAGCCAGCAAGGCATTGAAACGCTGTTGTCACTGGGCGATATGGTAATGGTGCTGTACATCGCGCTGGCCATCCATCTGCTGATTTATTGCGGCATCATGCGGCTGTTCGGTGTGAAGTTACGAAACTTCTTTCGTGAAGCTCGCACGCCAATGGCTACGGCATTTGCTACCCAAAGCAGCTCGGGCACGTTGCCGCTGACGATGAATGCTGCTCATCGTTTAGGTATTCCCAAAAGCATTTATGGGTTCAGTCTGCCGTTAGGCGCTACGCTCAATATGGATGGAGCGGCGATTCGTATCGCCATTTCGGCGGTATTTGCTGCTAACGTGATTGGCGCGCCGCTGGATTTCATTAGCATGGTACAAGTAGTGTTGATTGGCACGCTGGTGTCGATAGGCACGGCGGGTGTGCCGGGTGCTGGAATCATCATGATCGCGACAGTGTTTACCCAAGTGGGCCTGCCGATTGAAACGGTTGCGTTGCTCACGGCCATCGACGCGCTAGTAGGCATGGGCTGTACGGCACTAAACGTAACGGGTGATTTAGTAGGCACCTCTGTCATTGCTCGAAGTGAAGGTGAGCAGCTTAGCGACGTACCCATAGAGGAAGCGTCTACCGCAGCAGCAAAGGCATAGCGAATAAAAGGCATGGCAAACAAAAATGCCTTTTTGCTAGGCAGTTAGGAGGACTCATGATGGAGGAACGAGAGCTTGCCTATTTGGCTCGTGCGGTGGAACTCGCCGAGGAGGCACTTAACGCGGGAGACGAGCCCTTTGGAAGTGTGCTGGTAAGCGAAGAGGGAGATGTGCTGGCGGAAGATCGTAATCGCATTGCCTGTGGAGACGCTACCCAGCACCCTGAATTTGCTCTGGCGCGTTGGGCGGCTCAACATATGACGCCCATGGCTCGCGCGCAGGCGACTGTTTATACCTCAGGCGAGCACTGCCCTATGTGTGCAGCGGCCCATGGTTGGGTAGGATTGGGTCGTATTGTGTACGCTAGTTCATCTGAGCAATTGCGTGGCTGGCTTAAGGAGCTGGGGGTGGCACCGCCACCGGTTGCTACGTTGCCTATTCAGCAGATAGTGCCTAACCTCAACGTTGAAGGGCCGGTCATGGAATTGGCCGAAAGCGTCCACGCCCTACATAGGCGCAGGCATGTTGGCTAGAATGCTGGTTAGGTTAACGCCATCAAAAAGCCGCCTTTAATAAGGCGGCTGCATAGGTGTCCCGCGTAACTATCGCATGTCTTCAAAGCATGTCCTGGAAAAGAGGCTTTCCCCTCTCTTCATCACGCCCGAGACGTTCGGTTCAAGATGCGTTAATGCTTCAATATCACATAGAACGCATGGATGATGCCGGGAATGAAGCCAAATAGCGTGAGGATAATGTTCAGCCAGAAATGCCCTTTAAAGCCGACCTCGAAAAATACCCCAAGTGGGGGAAGAATAACCGCGAAAATCATCTTGATCGGATCAGTTGCAGTAAATGCCATGAAGCCTCCATTGCTTACAGGGTGGAATTTGTACAAGTGTAGATACTTTCATAACTTTATCCAGGCTATCCAGGCCTCGTTAAAGACGTTTGATTGATCAACGATAGAATCGTTCCGTTGAACCATTGTATTTCTGCCGCCATTAGCGCCACCACTATTCGGGAGGGACCCCATGCCTAAAGTAACGATGAAAGTCACCACCACCTCTGTGTGCCTGTTAAGTTGTTTGGTCTCGGCGCATAGCTGGGCTCAGACACCATCGGATGCCAATGGCGCCGAGCTGGACACGCTGCAGGTTACGGCTCCCAGGCTGGAGCGGGAGCTTTATGCCACCCCAGCGGCGGTTTCAACCATTGACCGTGATGCCATCGCGCAAGGTCAGCAGCGCACCCGGCTGGATGAATCGTTAGTACGAGTGCCAGGAATGTTTCTGCAAAACCGCGATAACTTTGCCCAGGGCCAGCGAATCTCTATTCGTGGCTTTGGTGCCCGGGCACCGTTTGGCGTACGCGGCATTACGGTGATGGTCGATGGAATTCCTTACACGCTACCCGATGGGCAGGCGCAGCTCGATGCCATTGACCTGGACAGCGCCCAGCGTATTGAAGTCATTCGCGGGCCTTCTTCGGTATTGTATGGCAACGCGGCGGGCGGGGTCATTGATGTGACCACCGCCAATGGCCGTGATAACCCGGGCACGAGTCTACGTACCGAGGCGGGTAGTGATGGTTATCGGAAGGCTGCGCTACAAACAGGCGGCGCCCAGGGAGACTGGTCGCATCATGTCAGCCTTTCTGCGCTAAATGTGGATGGGTATCGTGAGCAAAGCTCGACGGAAAAGTATCTGCTGAATGCCAAGCTGCGCCGCGAATTAGGCAGCGATCGCGCATTAACCGCCATTATTAACCTGCTCGATAACCCTCGCTCGGAAGACCCCGGTGCGCTGAACGCCCGTGAAGTGGCTATTGACCGTGCTCAGGCGGCCCCCAATTCACTGGCACTGGATGCCAGGCAGAGCGTGGATCAACAGCTGGTCGCGTTACAGTACGAAGACTTATCGGCGGGTACTGGGGAACTCTACCTAAAGGGCTTTATTTCCCAACGTGACTTTGAGCAGCAGTTGCCCTATGTGGGCGATAGCTGGATTGGTTACCAGCGAGATTATCTGGGTGCGAGTGCCGAGTACCATCATGAGATCACTTTGGGTGGCCTGCCATTGCGCTATATCACGGGTGTCGATGTTGCGCACCAGGACGATGAGCGGTTTCGTAATGATGTCAACGCGCAAGGCGTTGTCGGCGAGAAGACGGCCGACGAGACGCAAAAAGCGACCTCCGCCGGGGTATTTGCCCAAGGTGATTTGGCGTTGACGGAGCAGGTGACGTTCTCGCTTGGTGCCCGCTTTGATCGGGTGGAGCTAGAAGTAGATGATCACTTTTTAGATAACGGTGATCAGAGCGGCGAGCAAACCTTTGACGAATGGAGCGGTTCTGCCGGGCTGAGCTACCGTTATCGCCCCGAGCATCAGGTTTACGTCAATACCGGTACGGCGTTTGAAACGCCGACGTTTTCCGAGTTTGCTAATCCCTCGGGCGGTGGTTTTAATCCATCGGTAGAACCACAAAAAGCCTGGAATCGTGAAGTCGGCGCGCGCGGCTATATCGAGCCGTTGGCGTTGGATTATGATGTGACGCTGTTTTCAGTTCGCGTTCGCGATGAGTTGGTGCCTTATGAAGAGGAAAATGGAGGGCGCACCTTTTATCAAAACGCGGGCGACACCAACCGAGATGGGGTCGAGTTGGCGCTGGGCTGGCAACTAGCCGATCAGTGGCGGTTAAACAGTGCGTTGACGTTAGCGAACTATGAGTTTGACCGGTTTGCCACGCCTACTGAGCGTTTCGGGGGAAACCGACTTCCTGGCCTGCCCGAGCAAACCTGGGTCAACCAACTGACCTGGGAAAACCTGAATGACCGTTTTGCTACCTTGGAAACGCAGTATGTGGGCGATATGGTGGCCGACAATGCTAATGAGACCGACATCGATAGCTACTGGCTTGTGAACTTGCGCGTCGGTGATGGTTGGCAGCTAGGGGGCGATACGCGTCTGAATGCGTTCCTGGGTATCCGTAACCTGCTTGATGAAGATCACTACGCCAATGTGCGCTTGAACGGCACCTATGGGCGCTACTATGAACCCGCCCCAGGGCGCAGCGTGTATGGTGGGGTAGAGGTGAGTTTTTAAGTCTTGGGGAGATAAAAATGGGCAGCCTTGTAGGCTGCCCATTTACGTTTTGGGTGGCTGTATGGGGTGGTAGCCCTTACTCTTTACCCTTTATTCGGGTAAGGCGTAACCGATCACATAGTCACCCATTTTAGTCCCGAATGTGCCGTGGCCACCGGCGGTCACCACGATGTACTGGCGGCCGTCGGCGCCGGTATAAGTCATCGGCGTCGCTTGGCCTCCAGCGGGCAGCCGAGCTTTATACAGCTCTTCGCCGGTAGTAATGTCGTAACCGCGCAGGTATTGATCCAACGTGCCGCTCATGAAGGTAACACCCCCGGCGGTGGTCAGCGGGCCGCCTAGCGCCGGAACACCTACTTTCAAACCGATCGGTAGATCAAACGGCATGCTGTCGCGTGTTGTGCCATTACGGTGTTTCCACACGACGTCGGCGTTCTGCAGGTCGATACCGGCGACATCGCCCCAGGAAGGCGCTTGGCAAGGCAGGCCGAGCACGGAAAGTAGCGGACCAAGCTCGACGGCATAGGGGGCGCCTGCATTGGGTTGCAGGCCCTGTTCGCTGGCTGAGCCCTGCCCGTCCTCTACTTCTTCACGAGGTACCAGTGTGGAAACAAACGCAAGGTATTTCGCGCCGGTGAATAGCGCCTGGCGTTCGGGATCAACGGCCACGCCGCCCCAGTTCATCACGCCAACATTACCCGGATAAACAATGCTGCCTTCCAGTGAAGGCGGTGTGTATTGACCTTCGTAGCGTAATGACTGGAATTGAATACGACACATCATCTGATCGAAGGGAGAAGCTCCCCACATATCGCGCTCGGTGAGCGGCGGTGGCAGCAAGTTCAGCGCAGAGCGCGGCTGGGTTTCAGCCGTCCAGTCGCCTTCCACTGCGCCTTGCGGAACGGGGATCTCCTCGATCGGCACGATCGGTTCGCCGGTTTCCCGGTTCAGCACGTAAAGGCTACCCTGCTTGGTCGGCTGAATGACCGCGGGTTGGGTGCCTTCATTGGTGGCTAGGTCAATCAGTACCGGCTGTGCCGGCATGTCCATGTCCCATAGGTCGTGGTGAACGAACTGATAGACCCATTCCACCTGCCCATCTTCCAGGTTAAGCGCGACCAGGCCGGCACTATAAGTTTCATCGTTTTCACTACGATTAGCACCGAATTGGTCAGGGGTGGCGTTACCCATCGGCAGGTAAACCATCCCCAGCGTCTCATCGACACTGATCGGGGCCCATACGTTAGGGGAGTTGCGGGTATAAATCTCGCCTTCGGGTAACGGCTCGGTGTTGTCAGGATTGCCGCTATCCCAGTTCCATACCAATTCACCGGAATGCACATCGAAGGCACGAATGACGCCGGAAGGCTCATCGATAGAGCTGTTATCGGTAACGTGCCCGCCCAGAATAACCAGGTTCTCTGTTACCGTAGCAGGAGATGTAGAGTAGTAACCGCCAGGGTCGAAGCCGCCAATATTATTCGTCAAGTCAACTTCACCATTCTCGCCAAATGTCGTGCACCGCTCACCGGTGTCGGCATTCAGCGCAATTAAACGCGCATCTGCTGTGGGCAGATAAAGCCTGCGTGGGCACATGACGTCAGTATCACTGAGCATGGGCGGCGTGTTGCCCTGTTCTTCAGTACCCAACAGTAATGACAAAAAGGCGAGATCCAGAGTGTCACTATCATTGTTATCGAAGCGCTCAACAGGGAGTAGTGGGCCACTCTCTGACGGAGCATTGGTGGTGGCGGTTGCTTCGGTAGCATCAGGAGCCGTGGAGTAGTTAGCGGCATCGTAGTAGGCGAGGCCCCGGCAGGTCATGTGGGCCCAAAGTGAGAAGTCGTCGGCCCCCATCGTGCTAACCTCAGGGTCAAATTCCCACACTGTTTCGCCCGTTTCCGGGGACAGGGCCATGGCACGACTATGCGACGTACAGATATACAGGCTGTCGTTTACTTTGAGGGGCGTATTCTGATTGGTAATTTCAGGTGGGGCGTCAGGTCCCGCGGCGTCACCGGTTTGAATGCGCCATACTTCTTCCAGTTCACTAATGTTGTCTGGAGTAATCTGTTCGAGCGAAGAGTAGTGAGTGCCGGCATTAGTGCCGCCATAGGCAGGCCAGTCGTCGCCCGCTACTTGCGCCGGGTTAACGCTATCACCAGCTGTTTGACTATTATTTGCCAGTGTCCCCTCAATAGCGCCTGGGTCACTGAATTGGCTGGCAATGGCCACGATAACCGCGGCGGTAATGCTGCCAACCAGCGCCAAGCTACCGCCTTTTGATTGCAGCGGTTTACGCCACCACGGCAGGAGCAACAGAATACCGATTAAGCAGAGAATGGCGACACGGGGCACCAACTGCCACCAGTCCAAGCCGACTTCCCATAGTGCCCACGCTAGTGTGGCAAAAAGAATTAGCGCGTAGAGCCAGAGAGCAGCGCCTCGGCGCAGGGCAAATAAAACGCCGCAGGCAATAATGCTAACTCCCGCGATTAAGTAATAGGCGCTGCCGCCAAGATTGACAAGCTTGCTGCCGCCAATCGCTAGCACCAAGCCGACAATAAGTAGTAGCAGGCCAACGGTAATCGCTGGCCATTTACTATGATCACGCGTGCTTTCTTCCATGAGATATCCTTTGTAACAACCTACCGACAACGCGTTTTAACCCATCGACAGCGCCGATGGGTTAAAACACACGATTCTTAAGGATAATTCTAATTATCAATTCGCCATTGGTCTAACGATTTGATAATTTTCTAAGCGGGGCACCCTACCGTCACCAATCTGATGGTGCGGTAGGGTGGTTTAAAAGGAGGGTGGTTTAAAAGCAGAGAGTTAGAGTTTGACCAACATCTTACCTGTGTTGCCACCCTCGAACAGAGCGAGAAAAGCATCAGGCGTGCTTTCCAGGCCTTCTTTCACCGTCTCTTTATAACTCAGCTTGCCTTGGGCTACCTGTGGCGACACTTCGTTCAGGAAGTAGGGATAGCTTTCCCAGTGGTCGGCAACGATAAAGCCCTGCATTTTGGCTTTGCGAATCACCAACTGTGAGAGATTGCTCGGGCCAGGAGTTGGTTTTTCAGCGTTATAGCTTCCGATCATGCCGCATACAGCGATGCGAGCGCCCTCATTTAGCTGGCTAAGCGCTGCTTCAAGGCAAATGCCGCCAACGTTTTCGTAATACACATCAATACCATTGGGGCTGGCGAGTTTAATGGCATCACTAAGCTCATGGGCATCTCTATCCTGATACGTAACCGGCTCAACGCCGAGAGATTCCAGCCACGCCAGTTTGTGGGCTGCGCCTGCAATACCCACCACATGGCAGCCTTTGGCTTTGGCCAGTTGAACCACTAACGAGCCCACCGCGCCGCTGGCAGCACTGACCAGAACGTTATCACCTGGCTTGCATTCGGCAATCGTATTGAGACCTGTCCAGGCGGTCATGCCGGGCATGCCTAAAACGCCCAGATATGCCTGCTCAGGAATATCGCTATCGGGTAGCGGAGTGACGCCTTCAGCGGGGAGTTGAGCAATATCGCGCCAGCCGCCCATATGGCTTACTTTGTCACCTACCTTTAAGCGTGAATCATTTGATTCGATAATCTCGCCAATGGCGCCGCCTTCCATCGGCTTGCCTAGTTCAAATGGCTCTACATAGGTACGCATGCCGCTCATCCGACCACGCATATAAGGGTCGACGGATAGCCAGTGGTTACGAATACGCACTTCGCCCTCGGCGAGCTCAGGAAGTGTTTGCGTTTCTAGCGAGAACAGGTCGCGCTCTGGTAGCCCTTGTGGGTAATCGGTAAGTGTATAGAACTGCGATTGCATAAATACCTCCTGTAATGACATAACGAGTCTGACTCCTTGCAGCATAGAGACCATTAGCATGCTTGCAAGTTCGTGGCAGCGATAAACATCATCAAGAAGGCGTGGCAGTGACCCATACAGGCATAAAAAAACAGGGCGACCTATAAAAAGTCGCCCTGTTTATCTACTCGCGGGGATTGCGATGCTTCGTGTGCTGTCACTTTGATTAGGCTAAGGGGTATCACACAACAATCAAGGATGTGTTATCCGTTAATCCAACAGCGTTACCATCACTGGAGCCGTACCGCGGCGGATCATGCCAAGCTTCGCTGCCGCGCGTTTAGATAAATCAATAATGCGTCCTTTGGTAAAGGGGCCGCGATCATTGATAAGTACCTCTACTTCTTGCCCGGTGTCCGGGCGTGTCACCAACACCTTGCTGCCAAACGGCAAACTGGGGTGGGCGGCAGTCAGTGCCTGCTGGTCAAAGGGCTCTCCACTGGCAGTGGTAGCCCCTTGAAAGCGGTCACTGTAAAACGAGGCGACGCCTTCCTGTGTTGCTAAATCTTGTACTGCTAGGTCTTGTGCAAAAGCATTATTGGCAGCGCTGCCTACTAGTATCGCTGCCAAACATAGTGTTTGGATCAGTCTTTTTTGAGCTCCCATAGGAGTACCTCAGTTTTGCGTCTAACGAATCCCGCACTCTTGATGAGGTGCCTACTCGGCTGGTCGATACTACCCTTGTCGTGCCGAGTCAGCAAGCTTTGAGACGATCGGCGCAGTTAGGTTCAATTTCGTGCTTTTTTATTCTTTGCCTATGTATTCTTGTGTTTCAGTCG
Organism: Vreelandella sulfidaeris; assembly: GCF_042429665.1. GTDB lineage: Bacteria > Pseudomonadota > Gammaproteobacteria > Pseudomonadales > Halomonadaceae > Vreelandella. The sequence goes on from NZ_JBHMAC010000010.1 coordinate 460,668, forward strand.
TTTAACAATATAGGTACGAAGTGTTTCCAGAAGGTATTTATTTAAAACAGTATTTTTTAATGAAATGATCCCCAAAAAATAACTAATCCCCTTATAATATCCGACGATTAATTAATATTTGTATTATGACTCAACAAGGGCATGCTCATGGCTAAATCTTCTTCGCTAGGTTATATGTTGGTAGCCGTTGGCGGTGCCGCCGTCGGTTTTCTCGTTGCTCAGGTGGTTCCGCTCCCTGCAAGCATCGATGAAACGACCGGTGACCGCGTGGAACTGGCTGATCAACCCACGACGGCTGATGCGATAAAAGGCTTAGCAAAGCTAAATGTTGATGAGCGTATGCGGGGTGAAATAACCTCGACCAGCGAACTTAATGGTAACGATGGTAGTCGTTTTAAGCGTTATGCGATCTCACTGGAAGAAGATGATATCGTTGAGTTTTCTCTGCAGGGTGCGCTGCAGGGCGTGGTGTCACTGTATGATGACGAGCTACAATTACTCGATAACGCGCCTATCGTACGCCACCGTATTGAGGAGAGTGGTGACTATGTGGTCGTGGTTAGTGGAGCGGATGCTCATAGCTACGGTCCCTTTAGCCTCGCGAGTCGTACGGTAGAACTCTCGAACGCTGACTCCATGGCGGTAGGTGAGCCAATTGATAGTTGGCTGCAAGGCGATACGCGCCAAATAACCATCAATATCGCAGAGGCGGGCCTTTATCAGTTGGAAATGCGGTCTGATGATTTCGATGCTTATTTAGAATTAGCAGGACCAAATGGCTATGCTCGAGAAGATGACGACAGCGCCGGTAATCTCGATGCCCGTATTACTGATTTTCTTGAGCCTGGCGACTACACGTTAACCGCACGCAGCGCCTATGGAGAGGGTGTTGGCGTTTATACCCTGTCAGTAGAACCCCAAGTATTGCCTGGCGATGGCGAGCTGCGTAATGAAGGTACGCTCACGGCTAATGAGTCACTTAACGGCTGGTACACGGGCCAGGCGCTTAGCTATCAAGTGAATATTGAAGAAGCGGGTATGTACCAGATTGAAATGACCGCCAGTGATATTGACGCTTATCTGGTGCTTGAAGGGCCTAACGGCTATTACCGTGAAGATGATGACAGCGCGGGCGACTTAGACGCACGTATCGCCGATTTTCTTGCTCCCGGTGTTTATGAACTCACTGCTCGCACGGCCTACGGCGAAGGCAGCGGCATATTTACGCTTTTCGTTCAGTCCCGCGATATGCCTGATGTCACCTTGCGTAATGAAGGGGTTCTCACGCCTGGCGAGACGTTAAATGGTTGGTATAGCGGTGAGCCCTTGCAGTATCAGTTGGAGGTAACAGAGAGCTCGTTAGTAACACTGGAAATGCGCTCTAACGATTTTGATACATTTATTGAACTAAGTGGCCAAGGCGTTGCATTGAGTGACGATGATGGCGCTGGTGGGACTGATTCCAGGCTGCAGGAGTCATTGCTGCCTGGTACCTATACCGTCAGTGCCCGTGGTTTTAGCGTTAACGGTAGTGGGTTGTTTGAATTAACCGCTGATATGGAGCCAACCACGATTGAGCCAGCGCTATAAGTAGCTCAGTGATGGATAAATAAAGATGCCCTTGCCGCGTTATGTGGCAAGGGCATTTTCAGTTATGAAAGATAGTAACGGTCGGCTGCGTGTTTAGCGACTTGCTTTGAGACAACCCACCACCACCAGCACAGCCGCCGCGGGCAGGCGCCAGTCGAGCACGCTCATGCCTGCCAAAACCAGCAACAGGGCGGCCAGGATCGGTACGCCATAAGCAAGGCTACCGATAAGGCTAGCGTGTCCCCAGCGCAATGCCTTGTCCCATGCCACCATGGCAATACCATAAGGGCCTAATCCCAAGGCAATTCCTGCCATTAAGGCATCACTGTCGGGCAGCGCGAGGTTGCCTTCCAGTACCCAGCTAGCTGCGAAGGAGATCGTGCAGGCGATCAGTAATATCCTGGGCAGCAAGGGTGCCAATGGCAGCGGGGCCGTCTGGCTTAGCCAGGAATAGATTGCCCAGCAGAAGGCGGCCAGTAACGCCAGTGCGTAGCCGGTGGTGGCGCCCCCCAGACCCCCATTGATCGCTTGAGGAACCAGTAGCAGCGCTGCGCCTGAAAAGGCGATTAATGCCCCTATTACACCGGCGATACGCAGGCGACCAAAACGGCTCCATTGACTGAGGAGCACGAACAATACCGGCCAGGTGTAGGTAATAAGTGCGGCTTCCGCGGCAGGCGCTAACCGCATGCCGATAAAGTAAGTGCTGACGGCGCCAAAGATGAGTAGCGGAACGCCTATCCATACGCTTAACCACCAGCCTGCCCCGCAGGCGGCGACATTAACCCGACGGCTTAGCGGGAGTGTTGCTAGTGCTCCCGCTAAAAGCGTCACCGCGGTTAGCTGTAAAGGCGGTGTCGCGTTGGCAAGTTCTGCCAGTAACGGTGCCACGCTCCAAAGCATCACGGCCACAAGGGCAGCACCTACGCTGTACCAACGAGGAAATAGGGCTGGGGAGTGAACGCGATGCATGAGGGTTCTCCTTGATTAAAGCGTGTGCTGGCAAGCATACTCAGCATCAACGCATCACAATATCGATCATTTATGATTGGTTATATCAAGGTTGGTGATATATGCGGGCACCTACACTGGACCTAACGCTGCTACGTACTTTTGTAGCGATTGCTGACACCGGCAGTGTGACCGCCGCCGCGAAACGTTTGGATTACACTCAGTCCACGGTGAGTATGCAGTTACAACGGCTAGAGGCGCAGTTATCGCTCACATTGCATGAGCGAGAAGGGCGCCGGATACGCTTCACCACCGAAGGCGAGCGGTTATTGAGCCATGCGCGTCGGCTCTTATCGCTCAACGACGAAGCGTGGAGTGATATGCAGGCGCGCCAGATAACGGGCGATCTCACGCTTGGCATCCCGGAAGATTACGCCTCCCTGTTGCCCTCTGTGTTTGCCTATTTTCATCAGCTTTACCCCGCGGTCGGACTGAAGGTTATCTGTGGCACTAGCGCGCTGCTGGTGGAGCAGGTAAAAGCCAAAGAGCTTGATTTAGCGCTGGTGACGCGCCAACGTAACTCGCCGGGTGGCGATGTCATCCGGCGTGAACCGTTAGTATGGGCGGTGGGGGTTAATCAGCAGCCGCTGCTGAGCGACCCGCTGCCATTGGCGTTGTATTCACCAGGGGCTGATGTATTTCGCGAGGTAGCTGAGCAGGCGTTGCAGTCAGCCGGACGTAGTTGGCGGGTGGCCTATACCAGTCAATCCATGGCGGGGTTAGCGCCCATTGTGACCGCTGGTCTCGCGATCGTGGTCGTCACTCGTAGCATGTTAACCCCCGCGCTTAGGCCTCTGGATGAGAGCAGCGGTTTACCTGTGCTGCCAATGATCGAGCTGGCGCTGCATCGCGCCCCTCACCGTCCTTCGGAGCCTGCCCGACGGTTGGGAGAGTTAATTCGCGAACAGCTGGCCGCGCCCGAACAAGCGCTATAATACCCGCCGTGGCTATTGGTCGGTGCTTTGGTCTAGTGTGCTTCGGGTCTAGTGTGCTTCGGGCACTAGCACTGAAGAACTGAAGCTGTGGGTGCCGCTATGCGACTAGAGGGGAATAGCGGTCACCGCCTGGGTAATACTTAACGTTGATAAGAAGCGAGTGCTTTAATCAGCGGACATAAACGTTACTGGCTAAACTAAAAAGCAAATAAATGGCTGTTAGGAGCATGACATGCACGAACTGGATCGCTATATCTACCCACATCGGATGCTGCACTGGCTGGTAGCTGTCGCGGCGTTACTCGCGTTGACCATTGGGTTAACGCTAGGCTTTCTTGGTTATGAAAGCACTGTTAATTTGCTTGGCAATACCCTCACCAATGTGCTTTATACCAGCCATAAGACCCTGGGCGTATTGATATTACTGCTCATGACGCTGCGGATTATTACCCGTTTGGCGTTTGTCGTACCTGACCATGAACCGCCCTTGAATACGTTTGAGCGGTTAGTCAGCACCAGCGTTCATCATTTGCTCTATGGGGCGTTGATTGTTATGCCTTTATTGGGTTGGGCAGCCACGGCGAGTGGGGGCTTTCCCGTTGAGTTTTTCATCTGGCATTTGCCAGGCTTTATTGGTGAACATGAAGCGCTCTCCGAACAGTTGTTTATGTGGCATGAGCGAGTGGGCTGGCTTATTTTGGGCTTAATAGTACTGCATATTGCGGGCGCTATTTTCCATTGGAAAATCAAGCGCGATAACGTGATGAAGCGTATGAGTCTGTTGGATTAAAGCTACAAATTCGCTGGCACATAATGATAATCAGTCGCTGCGTGGGACGATTTGGCCGTATACATATGGCTATCCGCTTCACGCAGCAAACTCTCAAGCGTGGCCCCATCGTCGCCATAGCAAGTGCTTACTCCGATACTCACTCCGACGTTTATTCGCTCCCCACAGGGAAGCTTGATCGGTGAGCGAATAGCGTAATCAATCCGTGCTTGAATACTTTCTAGCGGTTCACCTGACTCGATATTCTCCATGATGATGACGAATTCGTCACCGCCAAGTCGTGCGCAGTGGTCGCCGTCACGAGCTGAGTGGGCAATCCGTTTAGCAATTTGCTGGAGAACAAAGTCGCCTGCTTCATGACCATAAACGTCATTAATAGGTTTAAAGCGGTCAAGATCAAGCATCAATAAGGCCAGCCGATGATTATGCTGGCGATTTCGATGCAGCGCGGCGTCGGCATCGCGGCATAGTCCATAACGATTCAACAAGCCGGTGAGTACGTCGCAGTTGGCTTGATGTTCTAACGCTTTGGTACGGGCCGCCACTTTTTGCTCCAGAATACTTTCTTGTTTTTTAAGCGCCGCTACCATCGCGGATTGGGCTAACTCCTTTTGGCGTTTAAGTTGATTGAAATGGGAGACCAGTGCAAACGAAAGCAGCAGCATTTCTAATGCTGAACCAATTTGAAGCCCATGCAGGGTGATAAAGTTAGTGGGCAAGACGCCTAAATTGCGCAGCGTAAATACGCCGGTGCCTAGCAAAAAAAGTGACCATGCCAGGACAAATAATTTAGCGCTGGGAACCCCACGTAGGGTGCAATAGCTGCCGCATACCATCAGTAGTAACGAGGTCATAAAGCCCGTGACATCCATAAGGTGCAACGCTACAGGAATGGGTAGTAACAGCGTGGCGATGACCGCCAGCCAGCAGTAGCTTCTAAACGTGGTGACTATTTGGTGCCAGCGGGGGCTATAAGTAGCGGTATTTAAAAAGCTTTGCGCAAACAGTGTCGCCATGGTGGAGGCGAAAGTGAAGCTTAGTGCCACTAAACGCGCGGTGTTTTCGGCTAAAAAGCTCCAGAACATCAGTGTGCCAAGGCCGTTAAAGGCCAGGATAGCCAGTCCAAAACCGCCTACAAATAGTGAATAGTGCAAAAAGACACGCTCTCTAAACCCTAAATATAACAGTGCATTATATAATCCCAGCGCTAATAGCATGCCAAAGTAAGTCGCTAACCAGAAATTTTGTCGTTCGTTTTGAGCGTAAAATGCATCTGGCGTCATTAAATTATAGCTCAGCATCTTGCTGCCATAAGCGGCCACATGGGTATACAGCGTAACGGTTTCGTTGGGATCCAAGGAAAGTGGAAAAACCGCCTGGCGATGGGCGAGCACTCGTTGCCCAACGGGCACGGCGCTACCGCTGCGCTGAACGCCAGTGAACTGTTCGCGTAATGTATAAAGTGTCACGTTATCCAGGAACGGATACTCAAACTGGATTATCCAGCGCTGGGGGCCCGGTGAATCATTGTGCACCTGGGTACGCAGCCATACAGCTTGCTGGGTATAACCAAAGTTTAAATCGTCGGAGTGGCGTGACGGTTCAAAGTCTCGTGGTTCAGAGAGCAGTCGGTGGAGGGTTTGAGGTGGATCGTCAGTACTCCAGAATTCACTATAAGGAACCAGGGAGTAGCTAGATTGATTTGGCGATGCGGATAACGGCATGCTTGCCTGAGAACATGGCATAAAACAAACCGCAAGCAGCAGTAATAAACGGGTGAGAACACTCACCGTTATACGTTGTGCATGCATAGGGCATCGCTATTTTAGTTTTGTGACCCCGTAATGTGCTTCCTGGGTTCCCTTCCCATGCCGGGGGCCGCTTCTCGTCAAACAAATGCTTAGGCGCGGTAGTTTGTTATCTGGATAGAAGCGCCTACTGAATAGCATGAGCATCGCTTGCTCGTTTGTTCACGATAGTCACTGTCAGTGTAGTCGGCTTTTAAAGTCACCTATGCTGAAACTCCTCATCCTTAATAAATGATGTCATTAATAAATGGGTAAGCCTCTGAATGAGTTGGCCGCTATGGCGCCAGAAGTGCCAGTACAAAGGCACTGACAACACATACCCTGGAGCGACACTGGCTAAATGGCCATTGACCATTAGGTCGCTGACTTGACGTTGCGGCACCATGCCGTAGCCGATGCCCGCTAACGCTAAGCGCACAAATCCTTCTGACGAGGGACATAGGTGGTAAGGAAAAGGCCCTTGAAAACCGAACTGAGCAAGAAAGCGTTGCTGCAACTGGTCATGAGGACCGAAGACGATGGCCGGTGCGCGCTGAAAGCTCTCTGTCGTAGGGCCTTCAGGAAAATAGCGCTGAATATAGCCGGGCGTAGCAATCGGGTGATAACGCATTTCCCCCAGCGCAACGCAGCGCGCCCCGGCAATAGGCTGCGGCGTCGCGCATAAGCAAGCCGCCACATCGCCCTCGCGTAAACGTTTGAGCCCGACATCCTGGTCCTCAATGACCAGGTCCAGTAATACCCCTTCTTGCTGACAAATGGCCGCGACGGCATCCGCCCACCACGTGACGAGACTATCGGCATTGATCGCGATCCGCAGGCGGGGCGAGGGATCATCCAGGGTGGGCAGAGATCCTCGCAGGTCACGCTCTAATAACTGAACTTGCTGATAGTGCGTTAACAACCGCTGGCCTGCGGCGGTGGGAGTTAGCTTGGGATGACGCACCAGTACCGGCTGGCCAAGACGTATTTCAAGCGCCTTGATGCGCTGGGATACCGCCGACTGCGACAGCCCAAGTACATCGCCTGCGCGGTCAAAGCCCTCGCATTCCACTACGGTCGCCAAGGCATGAAGAAGTTTGTAGTCAAGCATGGCGGTGTTCCATGGTAGTCGTGTGGTGATGGTTGCTAAAGCGACGTAGAGACGTTAATTAAAATGTGCTCACTATACCAATAGGCGTCTTTATTTGCTTTAAATAGGATTGAATCTCATAAGATAATGGAATACATTCCAGGTGTGAGCGTGCCGCCACATCTTGCTTAGGAGTTTTTACTCCTGTGTCATTTCTTCGCTTAAGGATACTGTAATGCCCGCCATCATGCTCCGTCGCCCTCTTGCCGGCATCGTTGCGCTTAGCGCGCTGGTGCCTTTTGCCTCAGTGGCAGCCGACACCGCTGCCAACGATACGGTCAGCGCAGACGCCGTGGTTAATCACTATGCCGATCTTGCTCATGCCAATTACGCCGATGCACTCAACGCCGCACAAGCATTAAATAAGCGCATCGACGAATTGCTCGACAATCCCACTGCCGAAACGCTGGATGCAGCCAAGCAAGCCTGGCTGCAAGCGCGAGTTCCTTATCAGCAGAGCGAAGTATTTCGTTTCGGCAATGCGGTGGTCGATGATTGGGAAGGGCAGTTAAACGCTTGGCCGCTTGACGAAGGCATGATTGATTACGTCAAAGGTGATGACTACCAGTATGAGTTGGGTAACGAAGGCGCCACCGCTAATATCATCGCAAGCGAGCAGATCAAGGTAGGGGGCGAAACATTGGACGTCAGCGCGATCACTCCGCAACTGCTGGCTGATCTTAACGAAGTGGGCGGCTCAGAAGCCAATGTTGCCAGCGGCTATCATGCCATTGAGTTTCTTCTTTGGGGACAGGATCTCAATGGCTTTGAGGCAGGCAGTGGGGAGCGGCCGGTAAGCGATTTCCTAACGGGAGATGCGTGCACTCATGACCACTGTGATCGCCGTCGCGACTATTTGGATGCAGTGTCCGATTTGCTCGTTGCTGACCTTGAATGGATGGTAGCCCAATGGGCACCGGACGTTGAAGACAACTATCGCCAATCGCTGCTGGCCGAGAGCCATCAGGAAGGTCTACGCCGGATGCTGTTCGGAATGGGCTCGCTATCGTTGGGTGAGCTGGCGGGAGAGCGCTTAAAGGTCGCCCTTGAGGCGAACTCTTATGAAGATGAGCATGATTGCTTCAGTGACAATACTCATAACTCGCACTACTACAACGGCCAGGGTATTCAGAATGTCTATACCGGCACTTACCATCGCCTTGATGGCAGTGTGGTAGAAGGCCCTTCGCTTGAGGCGCTGTTGGCTGCACAGAATGGTGAACTTGCCGATACCCTGGAGCAGCAGCTTGGCGCCAGCATGGCGCGGCTTAACGCCATCAAGCAAGCGGCTGAGGATGAGCATTCGCCCATGGCGTTCGACATGATGATCGCCCCCGGCAACGAGCAGGGTAGCGAGCTGATCAACGAAGCGATCCTCGCCTTGGTAGCGCAAACGGGGTCGATTGAAGCAGCCGCTGGCGAGCTGGGGGTTACCTCGCTTCAGCCCGATGACGCCGGTCACCGCTTCTAGACCAACCGAGTGACCTCGTCTAGCCACCGATAGTCTTGCTGTCGGTGGCATTAGTGTTTCGTAACCAACGTCACGTGTTCCAAGGGATGATCATGCCCCCCTCCCACCGTTGTTTTGCTCTGGGCCGGTTGTTTTTTCAGCGGTTTTACCAAGCCTTGCTGATAGCGTTGCTTCCGGTCTCCTCTATTAGCGCGAGTGAGTCGATCCCTCTTCAAACCACACTAATGAGTGGCGGGGCGGGGTCAGTGGAGCAGTTTGACCATAACGCTTATTCGTTGCCGCTGGGTAATATGTCCATGACCAAGCGGCTTGATTTTAGCGTTGGTAACAGTTTTTTCCGTAATCCCTGGGTCGCTGCCCCTGCCAGCACTGAGGCACGAGACGGCTTGGGACCGCTCTTCAATACCAACAGTTGCCAGGGGTGTCACCTTAAAGACGGGCGTGGGCATCCTCCCAGCGGGGATGAAGTGCCCATCGCGCTTTTTTTGCGCCTCTCGCTCCCCGCTAGCCAAGCGGATTCAGCCACGTTGGAGCAGCGGGGCGCGCTTCCGGTACCAAACTATGGTCTGCAGCTTCAAACCGCGGCCATCCCTGGTGCCCAGCCAGAGGGCAAGCTGATCATCGAGTATCGCCCACGCGAGGTGAGTTTCGCCGATGGCGCTAACGTTACCCTGCAGGAGCCGCTTTACTCGATTGCCGAGCCTGCTTACGGCGAACTGCCCGCGGATCTGCAGACCTCGCCGCGACTGGCCCCGCCGATGATTGGCCTGGGCCTGCTGGCAGCGATTCCAGAGGCCGATTTAATCGCTGCCGCCGACCCTGACGATGCCGATGGCGACGGAATTTCCGGACGTATCAATCATGTCTGGGACGCACGCAGTGGGTCCACGGTCATGGGGCGTTTCGGTTGGAAAGCCGGTGAGCCCAGCATTGAGCAGCAGGGGCTGCACGCGTTTGCTGGGGACATGGGCCTTACCTCTAGCTTGGTGCCCCGCACTGACTGCATGGAGAGCCAGGGCTGCGAGAGCTTCCCTGCGGGCGGCACACCGGAGGTGAGCGACGATTTAGCTGATTTCGTTACCTTCTACGCCTCTAGCCTGGCAGTACCGATGCGCCGCCATATGGATGATCCTGCAGTCAAGCAGGGGGCTGAAAGGTTTAACTCACTGGGCTGTGCCGGATGTCATACGCCGCGCCATCGGACAGCCGCTGATACCCCGCGTGCGGCGTTAGCAGGTCAGGAAATATGGCCCTACAGTGATTTATTGCTGCATGATCTGGGCGACGCCTTGGCGGATCATCGTAGCGAATTCAAAGCCGATGGTCGCGAATGGCGAACCCCGCCTTTATGGGGGATTGGGCTGGCGCAAACGGTAAACCCACGCGCAGGGTTTCTTCACGATGGCCGCGCTCGTACGCTAGAGGAGGCGATTCTCTGGCACGGCGGTGAGGCTGAAGCGGCTACTCAGCACTATCGAGACCTGCCCGCTGACCAGCGAGCTGAGCTGTTGCGCTTTCTTGAATCCCTGTAGCTGTCTTTAGTCCCTGAACCTGTATTGAGCGCCTGAAACTGTCTTGAACGCCTGAAGCTGACTTGAATTCCGAGCATCAGGAATTCCAATAAGGAGTCTATGTGATCACCTATCTTCGCCGTCTAGGGGTGGTGACTGTTGCGCTACTGGCCGCGCCTCTCGCTTCGACACTCTATGCGAGTACAGATGCCAACTCTCCGCGCGAAAGCTGGTATGGCGCGGTGGAGCAACAGTATGCCGAATTGAGCGCTGCGGCTGAGCGGCTGGAAGTCAGCGCCGCACGCGTTTGTCAGGGGGAGAACCCTGACCTCAGGCAGCGCCTGGAAGACAACTGGCTAAGTGCCTATCAAGCCTGGCAGGCGGTGCGCTTTATCCAGTTTGGGCCAATTGAGCAGAATAGTCGTGGCTGGCAGCTGCAGTTCTGGCCTGATCGAAAAAACCTGGTGGGCCGTAAAGTGGGCGCATGGCTAGACGCCGCTGAGGTGCCGGATGCTGAAGATATTGCTGGCGATAGTGTGGCGATTCAGGGTTTTCCGGCGCTTGAATATTTGCTTTATGACGCTGGCATGGAGGGAAAAGAACTCAGCGATCCCCAAACCTGCGCCTTGTTGCAGGCCATCACGACCTATTTGGCAGACACAACGAGTGCGCTGCATCGTGACTGGCAAGCCTTTGGCGAGCACTATCTTGAGACGCCTGACTACACGGCGACCACGCTGGCGAGCGCCATTCAGGCCCTCGAACTCCTCGAAGATAAGCGCCTCGGGGAGCCTATGGGGCTGAAAGGTGCGCCTGCCAATGGTTATTTAGCCGAAGCATGGCGTAGCGGGCATTCGGTGCGTTTGGTAGAAAGCAGCCTGGAAGGCTTGCGCAGCGGGTTTTTGCCCGGCCTCACCGCACTGCTACGTCAGGCCGATGCGGTGGCACTTGCTGACGAATTTCGCGATCAGCTCGATAAAACGTTGCTTCAAGCCACTGAGCTGCCATCGGATCTGGTGGCGTCGCTGGACGATGAAGAGGCGTTTCGAGGGTTGCAGTCGCTTTATCTGAATATCAGTCAATTGCGCCACCTGTTGGGTAATGAGATCGCTGCTGAACTCGGCCTGGTGCGTGGCTTTAACGCCAGCGACGGGGATTAGATCATGCAGCGACGGCAACTACTCAAAGCGGGGCTGGGAAGTATGGCTCTGGCGATGACGCCGCTAAGTTGGGCGCTTCCCGCCCGTGAAGAGGCCGCTTGGCTATACAGTGCAGTGGATGATCCAAGTGGCGGACACTACATTGCCGGGGTGGCGTTGGATGGTCTGGCCCGCTTTATGATCGAGGTGCCTGAGCGCTGTCATGGTGGCTGTTTACGACCTGCTTCGCAGCAGGCGGTACTATTTGCTCGCCGTCCCGGTACGCGGATGCATGTGCTCGATGGCGACAGTCGCCAGCTCTTTCATAGTATTGCCGCCGGGGAGGGCTATCATTTTTATGGGCACGGGGTGTTTGACACTGCAGGCCGCTATTTATATGTGACCGCCAATCGCCTGGAAGACAGCGCTGGGCTGGTGCGGGTATATGACGCTGATAACGGCTATGTTCATATGCACGACATGCCGTTAGGCGGTATTGGGCCCCATGAACTCAAACTGATGCCGGATGGCGATACGCTGGTGATTGGCTTGGGGGGCATTCAGACCCACCCTGATTATGGTCGGGTAAAGCTTAACTTGGATTCGATGGCGCCGGCGCTGATGCTGATGGATCGTCACAGCGGCGAGATATTGGCCCGCCATGAACCTTCGCACCATCAGCTCAGTTGCCGCCATCTGGATGTGGCGGCGGACGGCACGGTCATTGCGGGTTATCAGTTTGAGGGGCCCGAGTGGGAGACCCATCCGCTAATCTGCCGGCTTGATGCTCAGGGGCGCTTTTCTGAGTTGGCGTTGCCCGAGGAAGTGACCGTTACGTTGAAGCATTACACCGCCAGCGTAGCCTTTAGCCGTGAGGCTAACAGCGTGTTGGTGACGGCGCCACGCGCCAATCGGGTGCTCTTGCTGGATGCCTTGCAGGGTCGGTTAGTGGCCAGTTTTACACTGCCTGATGCGGCCGGTGCCCGGTGTGATGGTAATGGCGGCTTTTGGGTCTCCTCCGGGCAGGGCGGGCTCTACCGAGTAACGCCTGGCACGGCAACCCCCGAGCTTCTTACCAACCTGGAACTTCGCTGGGATAACCATTTGACATGAGCTTCAGAAAGGCTGCGTGGGAGAGTATTCCTCGCTAGTGACCAGGTTGGCGCATAAGCTGCCGACGAGAATGACATCTTCTTGGTGAGCGGCGCTGCTGTTAAACTTCAGCGCTCTTTTCAGGAAGGCAAGGAGCCCCATGGAACTGCTTCACTTAGTATTTCGTCACTATCGCTGGCCTTTTTTGGGCGCCATAGCGCTGAGCCTATTGAGTGCTGGCTTAGGAGTTGGGGTGATTGCCTTCATCAACCAGCGCTTAATCGAGGTCGGCAGTTTGGCGGCATTGCCGCAGTTTATAGGCCTGTTAGCAGTTTTGCTGGCGGTAACGCTGGGGACGCAGTTGGCACTTACGTTGCTGGGCCATTACTTTGTGTTCGATCTACGCTCACGCTTGGTGAAACGCATCCTCGATACGGATATAGAGCGCTTGGAGCAGTTGGGTAATTCCACCTTGCTGGCTAGCTTGTCTAGCGATGTGCGCAACATCACCATTGGTTTTGTGCGCCTGCCGGAACTGGTTCAAGGGGTTGTGCTGACGCTTGCGTCGGTCGCCTATTTGGCGTGGCTCTCGCCCCAGTTGGTGGTCATCACGGTGTTATGGATCGCCTTCACGATGGGGGTGGGTTGGTGGCTGGTCTCCAAGGTGTATCGTCACTTTCACCTAGTGCGGGAGAGCGAAGACCGCCTTTATAAGGATTACCAATCGGCGATCGAAGGTCGCAAGGAATTGGCGCTCAACCGCGACCGCGCCCGACGCTTTTTTGACGAACGTTACACCATCAATGCTCGGGACTACCGTTACCATATCATCCGTGCCGATACCTATCACCTGAGTGCTAATAACTGGTCCAATATCATGATGTTGGGCGCTATCGGTGTGGTGTTTTTTCTTTCTAATGGGTTGGGCTGGGCCAATACTACGGTGGCTTCCACCTTTGCGCTGACGCTTTTATTTCTGCGCACGCCCCTGATTCAAGCAGTAGGCGCTTGGCCAACCTTGATTAGTGCCCAAGTAGCTTTTGATAAATTGAGCAGTTTGGAATTAGCCGACTACCAGCCAAGTTTTGCGGTCGACGATACGCTGGCCGATTGGCAGCGCCTTGAACTAGAAGCGGTCACCTATCATTACCCAGCGACTGCTCAGGGCGAGGGCTTCCAGGTGGGGCCGCTCAGTATGTCCCTTGAGCGTGGTGAGCAGGTGTTTCTAATCGGCGGCAACGGTAGCGGCAAGTCGACCCTGGCACGCCTGCTTTCTGGGCTATACCGCCCGCAAAGCGGTGTCATTAAAGTCGATGGTGAAGTGATCAACGCTGATCAGTGGGATGCTTTTCGCGCCCGCTTTGCCAGCGTGTTTACCGACTTCCATCAATTCGATCAAACCATGGGGCCTGAAGGGCTGCCTGCTGACCCGCAGGTCGTTGATACCTGGCTTGAGCGACTGCAAATGCAGCAAAAATTGCAGTGGGAGGGTGACCGTGTCATCAATACCCAGCTTTCTCAAGGGCAGCGCAAGCGTCTGGCACTTTTGCTAGCGATTGCCGAAAAGCGCGATATCCTGCTCCTTGACGAGTGGGCGGCGGATCAAGATCCGCAGTTCCGGCGGCTATTCTACCGCGAGCTGTTACCGCACTTAAAAGCGATGGGCAAAACCGTATTTGCTATCAGCCATGACGACAGCTACTTCGTCCACGCTGATCGATTGCTGGAAATGTCGAAGGGTCAGTTAGCCGAGCTGAAAGGCGAGCAGCGCGTGCTGGCCAGCCAGGATGCAGTCGCGCAAATCAATTCGTAAAGGGCTTAATTGGCGACCTGTTTGGCGCGCTTGCGTGCTTGTAGGTCGCAGCCATCTAGCGGACAGGTACCACAAGTATCAAATTCATCCAGTAAATAGCGCAGACAGCAGAGCTTGCGTACCCGCTTCACGTCCTCATTGCCGGTGGGCGTGAAGTACCGTACCGGCTGAAAGAGCGGGTTGCGTTTGCCGTTAGGCAAGCTACGTGCTTCCAGCAGTGCTTTGGCGGAATCGACAGCCTGTTGATTGGCCAGAGGGTGCTCGCCCAGTGCATTGACGTAGTAGTCAAAGTAGCCACCGGCGTTGCTCCAGAATACTCGCTGTGCCGCCTTTGAGATAACCCCTAGCTGCTCGATCAGCGGTGCCCAGTGCTGGTCAATCAAGGTGGAAAAACGCTCAAAAGGGTCGTCAGTGGTGAGGACGACACCTTCATTGGGCAACCACAGCCTTTCAGTCGCTCCCTTTTCATTGAAAATGACCTGCGTATCGTCGAGCCCTATCGGCAAGTCTTTATCCAGTAGCAGGTTAGCCGTCAGGGTGGGAATCGTCACTACACTGAAATGCCACTTTGACCATAGCGATACCACTGCCCGCGTATCACCGTTTGGATATTGAGACGAAAAGCGGGCTAGATCCTGTTTGAGCCAATCGGCATCCCGCCAGCGGGCTGTTTTGAACGCTTCCAGCGGTGCGATGCCGCCTATTAGAGGCGGCGTAAAGTTCGCCAGCGGCCCGGTATAACAGGCGGCCAGCGAAGGCTTGAACAGTGGCGGCTGACGAAGGGCAAGGGGCATAACCGAACTCCAACACTGGGGCTGGTAAATAAACAGTGCCTTAGATTAAACGGTAATGACTATCAATTAAAGGAGTTTGTTGAGAATGAATACGTTTTAAATAATGGCGTAAGCGTTAACGTCATTGCGCTACGGCGATATTGTGCTCGCCATTGGGATGCTTCATCACCTGCATCGGCAGGCCATAAATCGCCTCTAGGGTACTGCAGCACATCAAATCACCGGGGCTGCCATGGGCCAATAAGCGGCCGCTGTGCAGCGCCATTAGCTCGTCGCAGTAGCGTGACGCCATGTTAATGTCGTGCAGCACGATGATCACGCACAGATTCAACTCATCGCAAAGCTTACGGATCAGCGCCAGCACTTCCATTTGGTGAGCGATATCCAGTGCCGCCAGTGGCTCATCGAGAAGAAGGAAGCGGCTGCCCTGAGCAATGAGCATCGCCAACCACACTCGTTGACGTTCACCCCCGGAGAGCGTATCGACCAGGCGGTCGGCAAAGGCTTCGGTATGGGTGAGGGCAATAGCGCGCTCCACAGCGTCTTTATCTTTTTGCGTATGACGACCCAATAACCCATGCCATGGGTAGCGGCCAAAGGCGACTAACTCACGTCCGGTAAGACTCTCTGCGCTGGGTAAATGCTGGGGCAGATAAGCCACCTGACGGGCAAACTCGCGGTTTCCCCATTCACTCAACGGGCGCTGATCGAAGTGAATCGCACCCTGGCTTACCGGCTGCTGTTGGGCCATCAACTTGATCAGTGTCGACTTGCCCGAGCCATTATGGCCAATCAGACCGTAAACCTTGCCCTCATGAAAGCTTTGATCAATGGGATTTAAAATCGGTTTACCATTGATTTCAAAGGTGGCGCCTTTGACCTCAAACATGAATGACTCCTGGCGGAAGGATAAGCATTAATGCTTCTATTGTAGTGCTAATGGTTCTCATTTTTAACAGAAATCTATAAAAGATTTTTCGCTGAAAGCTTGTGTCTTGTAGAGCAGCTTTTTCTGTAAAGCTGGGTTTGGATGTTTTATTTATTCTTCAGCTCTCACTATGTACAGGCAGTCCTCCATTGGTTTATTAACCATTGGCCTTGCCCAAGCGCCAGTAACCCATGCTGGTGACGTACTGTTTGGGGAGCCCGCACTCGTTAACCAAATAGCGGCGCAGTTGCATGGCGACCTTGGTTTCAGCGGCGATCCAGGCGTAGAAGGGCGCACTGTCATCTAAAGTGGCAGATTCCCAGAGCGGGCCTTCCTCATCGTCGCTTTTGTCGTTGGGAGTGGCGCTGGTCGTTGTGTTAGCAGGTGTGCCGCCTAGCGCTTGAATTTCGTTATATAAATCGATATCACGCAGCGCCCGCATTAGCAGTTCACCATGGTGACTGCCAGGTTCTGCATCACGCGCCAGCCAGCGCAGTTTGGCGGCCTGGGGTAGCGGCTGAACATCATCGTGGCGAGGCACTTCGAACAGCGCTTCGACCTTGGGTTTGAGCGGCAGGTCATCGAGGGTTTCCAGAATGCCGGCGGCGGCGGGGAGGGCGGTTTCATCGGCTATGATCAAAATACGGCGCACGCCTTGGGGAGGCTTCCACTCGTAACCCAGCTTTGGGCCATCTGCATTGGCGATAGGAGCCGTCATGGCCAAACGGTCGCCGGGGCGGGCCTGCATTGCCCAGCGCGAGGCGGGTCCATTGTCACCATGAAGCACGAATTCTACGTCCACTTCAGCCTGCTCAGGGCGCAGGGCTCGAATAGTATAAGTGCGTGCCGAGGGACGCTGGGCATCAGGCAGTGCGCGGTAGGCGCCGTACCAGTCATATTCTTCCAGCTTGGCGATCTCAAACAGTGGGTCGAGACTACCACCGCCTTCAGGAAAGAATAACTTGACGCGCTGATCCGGTGCGTAGGTCGTCATCTGGCTAACGGCAGGGCCGCTGAACGTAAACCGAACCAATGAAGCGCTGACTTGGGTGCGTCGGGCGAGGGTGATATCAAAGAGCTGGTAGTTCGGTTTGGCTGCCATAGTGGTGTCTCCTTTATATATAAGGAGTCAATTGTAGTGCTAATAGTTATCATTTAGAATCGATACTTATTATTCAATGACTAACTTCCAGACACGATTAAGGCTAAAAATGATGCTGCTGCCTATCGCCGCCTCTGCGGCAAGTTCCTCGTTTAGTAAAGGGGATTGCTCGCTATGTTAGGTGCTGCTCGATTTGCCCAGCGAATGGGGGGGATGTCCCCAGCGAAAGCCTGCCTGTTGCTTAGCCTGCCGATGGTGGTGCTGTTTTGGGTGGGGTTGCAGGGCCAAGGCGGTTTTGGGCTGGGTCTTCAGGCCCTTGTGGCGCCCTCTTTTGAGAACGTTGATGAGCTGCTGCTTTATTACGCTTGGTGGCCTCGTCTCTCTATCGCCTTGCTCGCCGGAGGCGGCCTGGGTTTGGCGGGCGTGCTGATGCAGCAGGTGCTGCGCAACCCGCTGGCCTCGCCCACCACACTCGGGGTGGCATCGGGCGCTAATCTGGCACTGATGACTGCCACCTTGTTGGCACCAGGCTTGCTGGTTGCTGGGCGTGAATGGGTCGCCTTATTGGGCGGCGCGCTGGCGGTGGGGCTGGTTTTTCTGCTCTCCTGGCGGCGCGGATTGGCGCCCATTGTCGTGGTACTGGCGGGCCTGGTGGTTAATCTGTACTTAGGCGCACTTTCCACCGCACTACTGCTGTTTAACCATGAAGCCCTCTCGGGGCTGCTGATTTGGGGAGCCGGTTCGCTGGCGCAAAACGGCTGGGACGGTGTTGCGGTGCTCTGGCCTCGGCTGGCGATTAGCTGTGTGGCCGCTTGGTTTTTATTACGCCCCTTAGCGGTGCTGGAATTGGATGATGCTAGCGCCAAAAGTTTGGGGGTGTCGCTCACTTATCTACGTTTTGCAGGCATGGGCTTGGCGGTGTTTATTACCGGCAGCATTGTCAGCGTGGTGGGTATTATTGGTTTTATCGGTTTGGCAGCCCCCAATATTGTGCGTATGGCCGGTGCCCGGCGGTTAGGGCCACGGCTACTCTGGTCAACGCTGCTGGGGGCCGTACTGCTGGCAACCACGGATTTATTGTTGCAGCAGTTTTCGGGTATGGCGGCGGCGTTTATTCCTACCGGAGCGATTACCGGTGCGCTGGGGGCGCCGCTATTGATGTGGCTAATTCCACGTTTGAAATTACAGGGCGACCGGCCGCCGAAAGGGGCGGGTGTTTTCGCCCATCGGCACCCCGCGCCGTCTCGTTTGGCCACTGGTTTACTCCTTGGGTTACTGGTCGCCATTCTGCTGGGACTGCTTGTTGGTCAAGGTGTTGATGGATGGTACCTGCTGTCGCCGGATAACTGGAACGTGATGCAGTGGCGCATGCCCAGGGTGATGGCGGCCGCCGCCAGTGGGTTGATGCTGGCAATTGCCGGGACAATACTCCAGCGCCTTTCCGCCAATCCCATGGCTAGCCCCGAAGTACTGGGTATCAGCGGTGGCTGTGCGATTGCGTTGATTTTAGGAATTTTCCTGCTGCCCGCCCCCACCAACGTGATGCTGATTGGTGTGGGCACGCTAGGGGCGTTCGCGACGCTGCTGATATTGATTGGTATCAACCGTAAAAGCGGCTTTCTCCCTGAGCGTTTGTTACTTACCGGGGTCGCTATTAGTGCGCTGTTTGATGCGGTGCGCAGCGTGATGCTGGCGGGTGGCGACCCACGCGGCCAGCAGGTGATTGCCTGGTTGGCGGGCTCTACGTATTACGTGGATATCACCAACGCGGTGGTGGTAGGAGGAATTGCCGCTGCATTAGCGCTTGTTACGCTGCCGTTTACCCGCTGGCTGGATATCCTGCCCTTAGGGGCGCCAACCGCAAAGGCATTGGGAGTGACACTTAACCGGGCTCGTCTAGCGCTCTTGCTGCTAGTGGCCCTGCTGACTGCTTGCGCGACTCTCGTAGTGGGGCCGCTTTCGTTTATTGGCCTGCTGGCGCCGCATATGGCTCGGTTGGTGGGCTTCTCCCGGGCAAGGCAACATCTGGTAGGGGCCGCGCTGATCGGTATGTTGCTGATGGTGCTGGCGGACTGGGTGGGGCGCCAGATTATTTTCCCTTATGAGATACCCGCGGGCCTGGTCGCTTCCTTGATTGGCGGTGCCTATTTTATGTGGGGGCTGCGGCGGCTATAGACGAACATTAAAAAAACTAATACCCCATTAGCAGGATGATTTTTAGTCATTGTCGCTCCCCGTTATCTTAGCTCACTGTTTTGTTAACGCGTAAGGCTAGAGCATGTGGGAAAGCTATCTAACGGGGTTGGTGGTATGTGGTGGCATTATCATGGCGATTGGCGCACAAAATGCCTACATTTTGGGGCTGGCGATTCGCCGGGAATACCACTGGTGGTCGGCGGGGCTGTGCATGAGTGCAGATATTATTCTGCTCACGGCGGGCATGTTTGGCGTTAGCGCATTTCTGCTGACAATGCCCAGTGCTCTGGAGGTTATGCGCTGGGTTGGCGTTGTGTTTTTGAGCTGGCTAGCGGCGCAAGCGCTGTATAGAGCCTTTAGCGGGCGGCAAGGGCTAAGCGCCAAAACAGGCAAAAAGCGTAGTTTAGCCAGTGTGCTGTTGGCAACCCTTGCCGTGACCGTCCTCAACCCCCAGGTGTATCTCGATACTCTGTTGCTGATTCCTGCCATTGGTGCCCAGCAGGAGAGCGCGGGCGTGTTTGTAGCGGGGGCTTCCACGGCTTCCATTATGTGGTTTAGCCTACTGGCATGGGGTGGCGCCGCGCTGTCACCCTGGCTTTCAAAGCCTGTCGCGTGGCGCACTATTGATGGCCTTATCGGTTTGATGATGGCAGGTATCGCCGTGCATCTTGCCCTTAATGGCGGCTGAAGTAGGTCTTCATTACGGCGATTACCTTATCAATGTCCGCGTCGTTGATATCGCGATGAACCACAAAACGCGTCGCATAAAGCAGCTCAACTAAAATACCTTGCTCTTTTAGCCAGGCGGCAAGTGGCTGCACATGAGCGTCGGGAAAGCGGACAAAGACCATATTGGTTGCTTGTGAGGTGATCTCGACGCCCGGGAGTTGCTCCAAGCTTTGTGCTAAGCGTGCCGCTCGGCGATGATCTTCCGCTAGATCAGCAACATGGTGATCCAACGCATGCTGGCAGGCGGCGGCAATAATGCCTGATTGGCGCATACCGCCGCCGACCACTTTACGCCAGCGCCTTGCCCGCTCAATCAATGCGTGTGAACCCACTAGCGCTGAGCCTATTGGCGCTCCCAACCCTTTCGAAAAACATAACGAAACACTGTCGAACGGCAGGCACAGCTGTTTGAGCGAGGTGTCGGTGGCAATAGCAGCATTAAATAGCCGAGCGCCATCCAAGTGGGTGGCAAGTCCGTGTTCTCGCGCTAGCTCAGTCGCCTTTAGCACATACTCAGCGGGTAGCACCTTGCCACCAATGGTGTTTTCCAAGGCTAACAGTTTAGTGCGCGCAAAGTGAAAGTCGTCAGCTTTAATCGCGGCCTTTATTTTCTCTAAGGGCAGGCTGCCGTCAGCGCCATTCTCAACTGGCTGCGGCTGGATGCTGCCCAATACAGCCGCACCGCCTCCTTCATAGCGATAGGTATGGGCGTTCTGACCCACAATATACTCATCACCGCGTTCGCAGTGCGCCATTAGCGCGACCAGATTACTTTGCGTACCGCTGGGGAAAAGCAGGGCTGCCTCTTTACCTGCCTGTTCGGCCAGGTTGGCTTGAAATGCATTGACCGTGGGGTCATCACCCCATACATCGTCGCCTACCGGCGCTGCCATCATGGCGTCCTGCATGGCAGGGGTCGGGCGAGTTACCGTATCGCTGCGCAAATCTATCATTACGATCTCCTTTTTATCTGTCAGGGCAGTCACTTAGGATGGTTTAATCAAGCAAATTGCCAGTAATCATCTATGGTTAACAGCATACTGCAAGTCAACCTAGCATAGGCAACCCAATGGATTTAAAAAGTGGCTACCCCTTCTGGGCGGTAAGAAACGGGCTGCTGACAGCCTTTCCGCAGCTTTCCCATGATCACCAGAGTGACGTTGTAGTAGTGGGCGGTGGCATTACCGGCGCGCTGATCGCCGATGAGCTGAGCCGCCACGGTCATCATGTTGTGGTACTTGAACGGCGTGATGTGGGGTGGGGGAGTTCAGCCGCCAGCACGGCCTTGTTGCAGTACGAAATTGATACCCACATGACCGATTTGACCAAGCGCTACGGAGAAGCGGAGGCAGTGCTTGCTTATCGCGCATGTGCAGATGCTATCGGTGAACTTGAAACATTAGCCGCAGGGATGGGCTATGTCGATTTTGAGCGCCAGCAAAGTCTTTATTACGCCAGTAACGATGAGCATGTGGCAGAGCTCAAAGAAGAGTTGGCCCTGCGGCAAAAGCATGGCTTTGACGCCGAGTGGCTTGATCATGAGGCTATTAGTGCCCAGTACGGTTTTAAAGCACCAGGCGCCATTCTCACTCACTTAGCCGCCAGTATTGATCCGTATCGAATGGCTTACCAGCTGTTTGCCAAGGTAGTGGAGCGGGGTGGTGAAGTCTATGACCGCACCAAAATGGAGGCGATGACATCAGACGAGCAGGGCGTCACGTTGACGCTAGCCAATGGCGCTACGTTGCGTTGCCAGTATGTGGTGATGGCCGCCGGGTATGAGTCACAAGCCTGGTTGCCTAACCCGGTTGCTTCCAATCGCAGTAGCTACGCCTTCATTACTGATCCACTGCCGTCAGACACCTTGGGCAAACTGCGCCATACCATGGTGTGGGAGTCGGCCCGCCCCTATCTTTATATGCGCACTACCTGCGATGGCCGGTTATTGGTGGGGGGAGATGACGACGATGAAGATATTCCTTCCCGTCGTGATGCGCGGGTCGAGGAAAAAGCCAGAGGGTTGACGCGTAAAGTAGAGGAGCTTTGGCCGACACTCGATATTAATCCGACCTTTTCCTGGGGCGGGACGTTTGCAGAGACTGACGATGGTTTACCCTTTTTCGGCCCTCACGAGACGCATGGCCCACGCATACATTTTGCCATGGCGTATGGCGGTAACGGCATCAGCTATAGCATGATTGGTGCGAAATTACTGCGGGCGCTTATAGAAGGAAAGGAACATCCCTTGGCCGAGCTGTTTTCGTTCCAGCGCCTGGCTAGAATGACATGATCGATTGTCTGGTCTTTATTGCTGTCTTTAAAACTACTGCTTGAAAACCAGCGGCGAGTTACTTGAAAGCGAGTATTCTTGAGGAATATTCTTAAAGGTAAAGAACGATGAGTCATACCCTTTTTTTACGTGCACTGGAGCGCAACGACCTGCGCTTTGTTCATGAGTTAAATAATAACCAGAGCATCATGTCGTACTGGTTTGAAGAACCCTATGAATCGTTTGACGAGCTTGAAGAGCTTTATAACAAGCACATCCACGACAACGCTGAACGGCGCTTCGTGGCTGAAGACAACCAGGGCACGGCCATTGGCCTGGTCGAGCTGATTGAGATCGATTACATACACCGCAGTGCCGAGTTTCAAATCATCATTGCGCCTGACCATCAGGGTAAGGGATTTGCTCGGTCGCTCATTCGTCAGGCGTTGCATTATTCCTTCACCATTTTAAACCTGCACAAAGTTTATCTTATCGTGGCGGTGGAAAACGTTAAGGCGATCCATCTTTATGAAGAGAGCGGCTTTATTGAAGAGGGCCACTTGATTCAAGAATTCTTTATTAACGGCAAGTACCGCGATGTAAAACGAATGTATATATTGCAAAACACCTACCTTGAGCAGCTTGATACTATTGAAGCTCCCGAAACAAATTGGTTGTAATAAGGCAAAAACGCCTCGTCAAGACGAGGCGTTGGCGGGATAGGCGCTCTACTTACTTGCTTAACGCAGATAGGCCTTGATGGCGTCAAACGCTGCGCGTTGCTGTTGCGCGCGAGTTGCCCACACTTCCATTACATCAACTTCCAACGACTTACCTTGGGTGACTGAGCATTGCATAGCGACCACTCCTTTTAACGGGATACGAAAAGACAGGGATACACGAGAATAATAGTGTTATTGACTGCTTCTAATGACGACAACCGAGTGTTGTGCAAAGCAGCATTTTTAACTGTCGCCTGAGATCATAAGCGCTTTTGATGCCTAGGTGTAGCCCAAAAGAAGTAGGTTATTTGCCATTTTTTGTAAGTTTTTGCTTACATCTAGCGGATGGCTACAGCAGGTTACTGAATGGAAAAGGTTTTCATAGCTATAAAAAAGCCGGAAAACATTCCGGCTTCGGTGATTATCTTTTGGTCTTAAGGGGTATCAATCGGTGGCTTAGCCTAGATAGGCTTTCTGCGCTTCTGTCGCGGCTCGATGCCACTGGGCGGTTAAGCGCCAGAACTCCAGAACGTCGCTATCTCGTGCTGGATCTCGTGCCGGATCGCGTGCCGGTAAGCTGGTGTGATAGGTCATTGCGTGGCCCTCCTAGTGGGACAACACTTTCAGTATAGCGCTTTTATGTTGCGATGCAGCATAATTGTAGTGAGGGGAGGTAGAACGGCCCACAATGCACAGCGCTATCGGCAATCACGCTCTAGGCGACAGGAGCGTTCGGTTTGAAAAGAAAATCAAAAAAGCGTTATAAAAAAGATTTATAAAAGAGAGCGATAGCAGAACATTTATATAAGATAGTCTGAATTAGACGTTGCCACGAGGAACCCTATGCGCCTGCGTATTCTATCTGATCTGCACTTGGAATTTTTTGAAGGGAACCGCGAGCTGCCTGAGATAGGAGCTGACGTGGTGATATTGGCCGGGGATATTCATCACAAAAGCGAAGGATTGGCCTGGGCGCGTCGCCGTTTTCCAGATACACGGATTATCTATGTGCCAGGTAATCATGAGTTCTACGGTACCTGCATGCCACTGCTGCGTGACGAGCTAGCGCTCGAAGCCGAGCGGCTCGACATTGAGCTTCTGGACAATCGGGCCGTCACACTTGATGGTGTGCGTTTTTATGGCACGACGCTATGGACTGACTTTGCGCTTTACGCCGATGATCCGGCCCAAAACGCCGCCGAGACTGAATCCAAGGCGCTGCGTTACATGCCTGATTTTGCCATCGTCCAGACCTCGCCAGGGGTTACATTCACACCTCAGGCGAGCCAGCAGTTGCATGCAGAAGCGTTAGCATGGCTTGAGCGTGAGCTGGACCGACCGTTTGACGGGCCCAAGGTTGTAGTTAGTCACCACGCTCCGCTGCGCGACTGTATCCCCGAACAATATGTAGGCGATGCGCTTTCTCCTGCGTTTGCTTCACATTTGCCTCATATGATGGGCAAGATGGGCGTTTGGGTGCATGGGCATGTACACGAGCCGGTGGATATTCTGCGCAATGGTACGCGTATCATCGCTAACCCCGGTGGATACCCTTATGAGTTTACGCCAGCACTGTTTCGACCAGATTGCGTGGTTGAGGTGTAAACGAATCAGGTGGTTATCATTTTTGATGCACTGCACGTGACGCACGAGCTGCGTTATGGGTACTGCTACTTTGGTTTAAATTCCGATAGTTCTGCTTGCACCATACTGGGGAGGTACTTATCTTCAAGGTTGTATGATGTATTACATAGTTAGCCAAGTAATAGATTCCGCTAGCAGAAACAGCAATCGTGCGTTTGTGCTCCAAGTGACGCACCTATTTTACAGTGGTTTGATATTCCACGTTTTTAAAGTCTTTAAGTGAACAATAAGGGCTGCTTTGTCCACCGTGGTTATATTTATGTGGCCATGAGCTGGATGCGAATCTGCGCGCTATAACAGCCTAATGGAGAATGATTTATGTCGAGCCACGATACGCCCACGATAACCGAGATGCAGGTCATTCCTGTCGCAGGACGCGATAGTATGTTGCTCAATATCGGTGGGGCACACTCGCCGTTTTTTACGCGCAACTTGGTTATTCTTAAAGATAGCCACGGTAACGTGGGGGTTGGTGAAGCACCCGGTGGCGAGACGATTCAAACCTCTCTTGAGCAATCGCGAGAGCTGGTGATTGGACAGTCGATCGGAAAAATGCGCTCCATGATTGCTTCGTTACACAATGCGGGGCGGAGTGCTGATTTTGAAGATTTTGGTAAAGGCTCGTGGACATTCGAGCTACGCATCAATGCGGTTGCCGCCCTCGAGGCTGCGTTACTTGATCTGATGGGTAAGTTTCTAGGCGTGCCGGTGGCAGAGCTGCTCGGCAACGGTAAGCTGCGTGACAGCGTTGACGTGCTGGGATATCTATTCTTTATCGGTGATGGGCACGCGACGCCGTTGGATTTTCGCCGGGGTACCGAGGGCCTGGATCATGACTGGTACCGTCTGCGTGACGAAGCAGCCATGACGCCACAACACGTTGTAGAACTCGCGCAAGCGGCCCATGACCGGTACGGTTTTAAAGACTTTAAGTTAAAAGGTGGGGCCCTGGCTGGCGAGCAAGAAATCGAGGCCGTCACGGCGCTGCACAATGCATTTCCAGAGGCGCGCACGACCATTGATCCTAATGGTGCCTGGTCGCTCGAAGAGGCGATCCGGCTGTGCAAGGACCTTCACGGTGTGATCGCCTACGCCGAGGATCCTTGTGGTGCGGAACAAGGCTTCTCGGGGCGTGAGATTTTAGCTGAATTTCGCCACGCTACCGGCTTGCCCGTCGCTACCAACATGGTGGCCACCAACTGGCGAGAAATGGCCCACGCATTAATGCTGCGTTCGGTCGATATTCCCTTGGCTGATCCGCATTTCTGGACGCTCTCCGGTGCCGTACGTGTCTCTCAGCTCTGCCAGGATCATGGTATGACCTGGGGCTCACACTCCAACAACCACTTCGATATTTCTCTCGCTATGTTCGCCCAGGTGGGCGCCGCCGCCGTGGGCCGCACCACCGCGCTCGATACTCACTGGATCTGGCAGGAGGGTGATGCGCGTTTGACTCGAAATCCACCGGAGATCGTGGGTGGCAAAGTAGCCGTCACCGATGCGCCGGGGCTGGGTGTAGAGATCGACATGAAGGCTATAGAGGAGGCTAATAAGCTCTATCGTTCACTGCCTGCTGGTGCTCGGAATGATGCGATGGCAATGCAGTATTTGATAGATGACTGGAAGTTTGATCCGAAAAGGCCAGCGTTAGTGCGCTGAGTGAAGATCCTAAACGTGACCAAGAAGGACATTACAATGAAAAAGTTAGCGCTAAACTTATCCGTAGCAACAGCAATGATGGCCAGTGCTGGCGCATTTGCTGAATACCCTGAGAAAAACATCGATATGATCGTGCCTTTCTCAGCCGGTGGTGGTAACGACACCTTCGTCCGCGCCCTTCAGCCGCTTCTGGAAGAAAAACTCGATACCAATTTGGTCATTCGCAATATCTCGGGCGGTGGCGGAGCCGTGGGGCTAACGCGCGCTCAGGCATCAGAAGCAGATGGCTATACCTTGGCTGCCGCCAGTAATGCATTACTGACCTTGGAAGCGTTGGGTAATGTTGATTTTACCTACGAAGATTTTGATTTTGTCGCCAAGATACTTGAAGAGCCTTACGTCATCGCCGTCGGTGAAGACAGCGAATACACCGATCTGGACGCCATGGTCGAGGCTGCAAAAGAAGGCACCTCGGTGCAGGTGGGGGTTTCGGGGGTAGGGTCATCGGCTCATATCGCGGCGGTGGCCTTTGCTGATACCGCGGGAGTCGATTTCAACT
Organism: Vreelandella sulfidaeris; assembly: GCF_042429665.1. Classification (GTDB taxonomy): domain Bacteria; phylum Pseudomonadota; class Gammaproteobacteria; order Pseudomonadales; family Halomonadaceae; genus Vreelandella. The sequence continues at coordinate 487,559 of NZ_JBHMAC010000010.1, forward strand.
TTATTCCCTACCCCGGCGGTTCTGAGACTATCTCCGCTGCTATGGGAGGGCATATTGATGCCGTGGTGCTAGGTGGGGCAGAACTTCGCTCGGCGCTAGAGTCAGGTCGTCTAAAAGCGCTGGGTATGTCCTACGGAGAGCGTAGCGAGTCGCTGCCCGATGTGCCTACTTTCCAAGAGGAAGGCTACGATCTGTCTCTGACCGTATGGCGCGGCATCGCGGGTCCTGATGGCCTGCCGGAAGAGGCTAAGGAAGCGTGGGTTAACGCCATTAAAGAAATAGTAGAAGAAGGATCTTTCGAAGAGACTGCCTCAAACCTGGGCTTGGATATTGTTCCGCTGTATGGGGATGAGCTAGAAGCATTTATCGCTGACTCTGCAAAAGTGATGAAAGAAAGCGCTGGCGACTTAGCGGCGGAATAAAATAAGGAGTTAGTGACTGATGGCAAAGGATATAGGTAAACCGATCTTTGATCTGTTTCTTGTGGTGGCATCGGCAATTGGGTTTTATATGGCCACTACGCTGCCAGCAGTCAGCATGGCGGGGGGGCTTTCCCCCGCTTCTTTTCCAAAGTTGATTTCTGGCTTGATCTTTGTATGCGCCGTGCCCTGCTTGATACGTGATTCTTACGAATGGCTAGCGGCAAGGCGAGTGCGGGAAGAGGACGCCGCCCTTAATGCCACTCCTTCGAAGAAAGGCGTACTGCAGTGGCTGATCATTGTGGCGTTGATTGTTGTTTACATAAACTTGTTCGAGCGGTTTGGATATATCGCAAGCACAGCGATATTTTGCTTTTTAAATGTCGTTTGTCTTGTCGTGACTAGTGGTGAATTTCAAAAATTAAGCAATGGCCGAAAACTGCGAAACTTGGCAGGGTATACCGTTTTCGCGTTGGCTTTATCATTGGTTATCTATTATGTCTTTACCCAACTATTCAATATCCCGCTACCGGATTGAAGAAGGAGAAGTGCGATGCTAACGGGTTATATTGATGGTTTGGGACTGGTCTTCCAGTTTGGCACATTATTGGCGATTGCGGGTGGTACTTTCCTGGGTATTATCATGGGGGTATTGCCTGGCCTGACATCGGCCATGGCGATAGCCTTATTGTTGCCGGTAACCTTTGGAATGCCGCCAGTGATGGGTATTGGTATGCTGCTTGGTACCCTGTGTGGTGCCGGTGCCAGTGGCTCTATACCCGCCATATTGTTGAATATTCCAGGCACGCCATCCTCAGTTGCGACGACGTTCGATGGTTTTCCAATGGCTCAAAAGGGTGAGGCGGGGAGAGCCCTGGGGTTAGCCATTGTTGCCTCTTTTTTTGGCGGTGTCGCTAGCATGGTGGTGTTAAGTCTTCTCGCACCACCCATTGCGGAGTTTGCATTGCGATTTGGTGCTGCCGAGTATTTTTCGCTGAGTATTTTTGGGCTGGTGATTATTGCTTCTGTTGCGGGCAAGTCTCTCCTTAAAGGTTTGATTGCAGGCCTGATAGGTTTCTTTTGTTCTACCATCGGTACAGACCCTATTGCGGGGGTCGACCGTTTTACGTTTGGACAACTTTCTTTATTGACTGGCGTAAACCTTCTGCCGGCGCTAATCGGGTTATTTGCGGTATCGCAAGTGCTCAAGGATGCGTTTGAATATGATCCTTCAAGCAAGCTTCAGAGCAGCACTCATAAGGTCGATATTGCGCGTCCGCGGTTTATTGAAACTCTACGAGATTGGCGTGCTCTTCTCGTTGGTATCGTGTCTGGCTCTGTCGTGGGCCCAGTGCCTGGCGCGGGAGGCAGTATTGCCTCGCTGGTAGCCTATGACCAAGCACGTCGTTTTTCTAAAACACCTGAAAAGTTTGGCAAGGGGCATAGTGCTGGCATCGTTTCAGTTGAGAGCGCGAACAATGCATTGTTAGGTGGGGCGCTAATCCCTACGCTTGCGCTGGGTATCCCTGGGGAGGCAGCGACCGCTGTTCTTCTGGGTGGTTTAATGATTCAAGGCGTGACGCCTGGACCGATGCTATTTGAAAGCCAGGGCGGGATCATTTACGGGATATTTCTTGCGTACTTAGTCGCTAACTTCTTCATGCTTATCATTATGTGTTTAGGCATCAAGCTATTTGTTCGTGTACTGCAAGTACCAAGAAAGCAGTTGATATCGGCTATCATTGTTTTCTGCTTTATCGGTGTTTATGGCGTTGATGGAGATGTATTCAACCTCTACTTAATGCTGGCGTTTGGGTTGCTTGGCTATTTTCTCAACCGATATGGCTTTGGAACCGCTCCGGTTATATTAGGTTTAATTCTGGGGCCTATAGCGGAATCTAACCTGAGACGGGGATTGCAGACCTTTGGCGGTGATTGGACGCCATTCTTCACACGTCCCATCAGCATAACCTTTTTAGTGATAGCCGCGGGATTATTGGCGCTCACACTGTGGCAGAACTATCGTTCTCGCCAACAAGAGTCGGGCTCTGGCGCTACCTGAAGCTAATGTGTCGCCATTAGGACGCTAGGGGATTGAAGCCCACTCGCAAGAGTGGGTTTTTTATATGGAGAGTAAGTGATGGCTAACATCGATTTTGAGACGCTGCGAAGCACGATTGAAAAGTCACTATTGAAGGCTGGGTTAACGCCTGCTGATGCGCAGACCTGTGCGAGAATTCATGCCGAAAGCACCCGTGATGGTGTTCATTCGCATGGTATTGGACGGATTCCGCGTTTCATTGAGTACGTTGGACGCGGCTGGGTCGATATCAACGCTAAGCCAAGCCTTGTCCAACGACTAGGTGCGATTGAAGTGCTAGATGGAGGCTTGGGAATAGGGGTGATCAACGCCCTTCACGCGACCGATAGGGCTATCGCGTTGGCGCGTGAGCACGGGTTGGGGTTGGTCGCATTGCGTGACACGACCCACTGGATGCGGGGAGGGAGCTATGGTTGGCATGCGGTGGAGCAAGGGTTTGCGACGATTATGTGGACCAATACCGAGTCCTGCATGCCCGCCTGGGGCGGGGCTTCCCAGTCGATTGGCAATAACCCGTTAGTAATGGCCGTGCCGCATGATACTGGGCCGCTTGTGCTCGATATGGCGATGTCGCAATTCTCCTACGGAAAGCTGCAGACGACTCAATTAAAGGGCGAGCATTTGCCCGTCGACGGCGGTTTTGATGAGCGCGGCGAGTTGAGCCGTGACCCTGCGGCGATCGCTGCGACGCGCCGCTTGTTGCCAACAGGTTATTGGAAAGGATCGGGATTGGCGATTCTCTTGGATGCGTTAGCCGCGCTACTCGCCCAGGGGCGCCCTAGCCATGCCATTGATAAAGTTCAGCGTGGCAGCGGCGGCGGTTGCTGCCAAGTGTTTATGGTGTTTGACCCTGAACAACTCGGCGGCCGTGATGCTTGCGATAGCATCGTCGAAGGCATTCAGTCTCATCTGGCCGCCACCACGCCGGCCGAGCCGGGGCGCACAGTGCGCTGGCCGGGTGAGTCGACCGCTGAGCATCGATACGAGGAGGGCCCGATTGTTGTCGACGACATGCTGTGGCGTTCTATTTGTGAACTCGCCGGTAACTAGCTAAAGGTGCTTTCACCCTTAACAGGTGTTCAGGACATGGCTGCTACTTTGGTTTAAATTTCGATAGTTCTGCTTGCACGCGACCAGCTAGGTACTTATCTTCTAGGTTGTATGATGTATGACATATGGTAGTTGGCTAACGAATGATATCTGCTCACTCAGTGGCCAACACATTTTTTAAAGAGGGCGCAACGTGACGTTTTCAAGAGAAGCTGTAACAAATGCCATTGGTGATGGCCTGCTATCGTTCCCCATCACTGACTTTGATAGCCAGGGTCGTTTCGATGAGGCGAGCTACCGCAAGCGGCTTGAGTGGTTCATCAGCCACGAGATCTCGGCGGTATTCGTCGCGGGTGGCACGGGAGAATTTTTTAGCCTATCACTTGAAGAGTATCGCGAGATTGTCCGCGTTGCCGTTGAAGTGATTGACGGGCGTTTGCCGGTCATTGCAAGCGCGGGCTTAAGCGTTGAGTCGGGCAAGGCCTTTGCAAAAGCAGCTGAAGAAGCGGGGGCTGATGGTATTCTACTGATGCCTCCATACCTCACCGAGTGTCCTCAGGATGGCCTGGTCGAGTATGCCCGCCAGATTTGCGATGCCACCGCCATCAATGTGATTTATTACAACCGCGGTAATGGCATTTTGAATGCTCATTCTGTTCAACAACTCGCCGATCAGTGCCCAAATTTGGTGGGTCTGAAAGATGGCAAAGGCGATATTCAGGCATTAAACAAAATCGTTAAAACCGTCGGTGATCGTTTGGTTTATATCGGTGGTGTGCCCACAGCAGAAATTTTTGCTGAGGCCTATGTTTCTATTGGCGTGAACACCTACTCTTCGGCCGTGTTCAATTTTGTGCCGGAAATGGCGGTGGAGTTCTACAAGGCGTTACGCAAGGGTAATAAAGACGTTGTGAAACAGATTACCAACGACTTTTTTATTCCTTTCGTGGACCTCCGCGATCGGAAAGCGGGCTATGCCGTTAGCCTGATTAAAGCAGGTGCTGACATTATTGGACGTCCCGCCGGCAGCGTCCGTGCGCCACTCACGATGCCAACCCAGGAGGAGACTCAGGAGCTTAAAAAGCTAATTGATAGTGTTAAGCAATAAACATTAAAACCCCATTAACTTATTAAACCACTAAGCCATAACAATTAAATAAAAAGCTAAAGAGGTGTAAGCATGATCGTTTCCAATAAACTAATCACAAACGTTGGTTCAGCAGCGCTGATGGCAGCCTTGAGCGTCAGCTCTGGTGTTGCCATGGCACAAGATGGTCCATTGCGCGGTAATATCCGCGTGGTCATCGGCTCAACGTCCACTGGTGGTGATACGTATCAAAACTCTACTATTGTGGTGGACCAGCTAGCTGAAAAGCTGGACCTCAACATGAAAGTGGATGCCGTCGGCGCCAGCTCGGCTTTTCGCACCCTTGACCGCGATTCTCGTGGCAACACGCTAATGATCTTTCACGATCAAGCCTATCTTGGTCATCTGTATGGGGTAGAAGGTTACGACGATATTTTTGAAAAATATACCGTTGGACCGACTGTCGCCATCAATCCAGGCAATGCTTACCTGGTGCCGAAAGATTCACCTTATCAAACGCTTGACGACATCATCGCTGCCGTCGGTAATGGTGAAACCGTGCGTGTCGCGATCCAGCCGGGTGGCGTCTCGGAGATTGGTTTCAGTGCGTTAAAGAATGCCATTTCCATTGAGCATCCTGGTCAGGAAGATAATCTGGTCGCTGTTAACACCGGCTCTCAATCCGATAAAAATCAGCAGCTTTTTGATGGCCAGGCTGACGTGATCAACGGCACCGTGCAGGCGAACGAGCAGTACACCCGTTTGCCTGAAGATGATCAGAAAGCGATGCGTTTTGTGTGGTTAACGGCGCGCGAAGATACCATTGAGCAGGCTCCGGAAGAGGGGCTAGGGCAGACCTCTCGCGAGCAGTTGCTGGAGTATGTAGAGCCTAACGTGCACGTCACCATGGGCGATGACGAAAGCTTCGCGTTCGATAAAGAGTTTTTCTTCCTCTACAACAAAGATATGGATCCGGCGATTGTCGAGCAAATCGATGAAGCATTAGCGGAAATCTACGAGGAAGGTGAAATCCAGGAAATTCAGAAGAACGCTTTCTTTATTCCCAACTTCAAACCCTCCGATGAAGCCTCTGAGTATCTCGCTGATAAAATGGCGCGCTACGAAGAAATCATTAACAACATCAAGTAAAAAGTAGGGCGCCCGCTGTGTGTGGCGGGTGCTCCACTTATGCGTGAGCCGCTATAGAAAGAACTATGGTAAGCAGGACACCCTGCTGCTTATGCCCGGAGCCATTATGGAATCAGGTCTGTCAAGTCTACTCAGTGTCTCAATAGATTTTGAGACCTCCCACTTGTTCTTCCCGACGATCATCAGTTGGTTACTGGTAATACTGTTTATTGCTGTTCTGGTAACCAAAACGGTTCCTTTTTTAGCCGCTGTGAAACGGGGCGAGCGCACCTTGCCGATTTTCGGTGAGTCCATGGATGGCTTGCGTTTCTTCGGTACGCTTGCCTTGCTGGTGGCGTACTTCTATCTCATGGCGGTCGTGGGCAATATGTTCCCTTACACGGGGTACGGCTTCCTGTTCGTCTCGATGGGATTCGTTTTACTCATGGCATTAATGTACATGCATGAGTGGACAAAGAAGGCGTTGGTCACCGCTGTGATTACCGCCATTGTTGCGCCTAGCCTGGCTTGGTTCATTCTGGCCAAGCTGTTCCAAATCACCCTGCCGTGACCGAAGTGAGTGTCCCTATGGAATTCCTGTCATTTCTTGACATAACGTTCTTTCTTCTCGCTGGCCTGGGTGCTCTGGTCGGCATCATTTTCGGTGCTATCCCCGGCATGACTGCCACGATGGCGGTGGCAGTGTGTCTGCCTTTGACGTATGCATTGGGTCTTAACCACGGCTTGGCGCTACTTCTAGGGCTGTACGTGGGGGGGATATCGGGTGGCATGGTGCCAGCGGTTCTGCTCAACATTCCTGGTACGCCGTCTTCCATCACGACCACCTTTGATGGCTACCCCATGGCTCAAAAGGGCCAGGGTGAGAAAGCGCTGAAGATTTGCGTTGTTGCCTCCGTTGTCGGCGGTCTTATCAGTGCCGCTATACTGTTCTTTTTTGCACCTGTGCTGGCCGATTTCTCGATCAAGTTCTCCTACGTGGAGAAGTTTCTGATTATCTTGCTGGCGTTAAGTGTCATCGCGTCGCTTTCCAGCAGCATGCTGATTGGTATCTTTAGTGGTGTTATTGGTATCTGGCTGAGTCTGATTGGTGACTACAGCATCTCTGATGGCGGTAATGGCAAAACCCGATTGATGTTCGATTTTATGGAGCCCTACTTATTTGAAGGGTTTTCATTACTACCGGTGTTAATCGGTGTGTTTGGTATTTCTACCATTCTGCTTGAGGCGGAAAAGGGGGCCAAGAGTGGGCTGGTCAACGAACGCATCAAGCTAAGCAAGGGGGGCAGCTTTTCACTCTCGATCTTTAACGGGCGCCTGACGAACCTGGTGCGTTCGTCCTTTATCGGTACGTTTGTTGGCATGCTGCCAGGCGTCGGGGGCAGCGCCGCTTCCGTGTTGGCGTATACCCAGGAAAAAAACCTGACGCGGGATGCATCGCAAATGGGCAAGGGGGCGCCCCAGGGACTTATTGCCTCGGAGTCCGCCAACAATGCGTTGACCGGTGGTGCGTTAATTCCGCTGCTATCGTTGGGTATCCCCGGTGACTCAACCACCGCTGTTCTGATTGGCGCGTTCACGCTTCAGGGGATTCAGGTCGGGCCGCTCTTTATTCCCGAGAATACCGACACCTGGTACGTCATGATGACGGCGCTGGTGTTCGCCAATATCGTGATGTTCTTCTTGATGTTCTATGCCATTAAGTACATCGCCAAAGTGGTGATGGTGCCCAAACATCTTCTCTTTCCCATCATCGTGATGATGTGTGTGGTCGGTGCCTATGCCATCAACTACGGGATCATGTTTGATGTCTGGACACTGCTTATTTTCGGCATTTTAGGCTACCTGGTGCAGAAGTTCGGCCTGGAGGTCGCCCCGCTCATCATTGGTTTTATCTTGGGCAGTCAGGCAGAAATCTACTTCGTCAAGAGTCTGGAATCGTTCGGCACCTATTCGATCTTTTTCACCAAGAGCCCTATCGCCATGGTGTTGTGGGGATTAATCGCTGCCTCGCTGATGTTTGCAATCGTCATGGGCTTCAAGTCCCGCGCTAGACAAAAAATGGAGCTGACTCAGGTAACGGGCAGTACACATTCAGCCTCAGGGAAAGGACATGACACAAACAACGACTAGTAGGCGCGTGATACAAGTACACCCCGACGACAACGTGGCTATCGTGGTCGAGCAGGGCGGCCTCGCTGAAGGCGCCGCCATTGAGGGAGGTATCACCACCACAATGGCTGTTCCTCAGGGTCATAAGGTGGCCCTTGTGGATCTGGCGGAAGGTACGCGAATTATCCGCTACGGCGAGGTTATTGGAACAGCGGCCACGCCTATTCCGCGGGGCGGTCACGTTAGCGAGACCAACTTGCACATGCCGACACCGCCTCCGCTTGCGGATCTGCCACTGGCGACCCGGCCCGCCCCAGAGGCCGAGCCGCTTGAAGGGTACACCTTTGAAGGCTTCCGCAATCCGGATGGCAGCGTAGGCACCAAGAACGTGCTGGGTATTACCACCAGTGTGCAGTGTGTGGCGGGCACCGTTGACTTTGTCGTGCAGCGGATCAAGCGCGAGCTGTTGCCGCGATTTCCCAACGTGGATGATGTGGTGGGGCTCAATCACTCCTATGGCTGCGGGGTCGCGATTAATGCCCCGGCGGCCATCGTGCCGATTCGAACGCTTCAAAACATCTCGCTCAACCCTAATTTCGGCAACGAAATAATGGTGATTGGCTTGGGGTGTGAAAAGCTACAGCCGTCGACGCTGCTTGAAGACCGCCCGGTGAAAATTTACGAAAATACCGAGGCGGCCGACCCTGAAGCCAACGTGCTGAGCCTGCAGGATGACTCCTTCCAGGGCTTCGGCGAGATGGTCGAGGGTATTCTGGCCATGGCCGAACGCCACCTTGAACGACTCAATCGCCGCCAACGCGAAACCTGCCCGGCTTCAGAGCTGGTGGTCGGCATGCAGTGTGGCGGCAGCGATGCCTTTTCTGGAGTCACGGCCAATCCTGCGGTGGGCTTTGCCACCGACTTGATTGTGCGGGCTGGCGGTAGCGTGATGTTCTCAGAGGTGACTGAGGTGCGCGATGCCATTCACCTGTTAACCCCGCGTGCTGTTGACGAAGACGTGGGCAGGGCGTTGATTGAGCAGATGGCGTGGTACGACAACTACCTCGCTCAAGGCCAGGCAGATCGTAGTGCCAACACCTCACCGGGTAACAAGAAGGGGGGGCTTTCCAATATCGTCGAGAAGGCGCTGGGTTCGGTGATCAAGTCTGGTAATTCGCCGATTGTTGATGTTATTGGCCCCGGCGAACGGCTGCGCCGCAAGGGGCTGACGTTTGCTGCTACCCCCGCCAGCGACTTCATCTGTGGCACGCTTCAGTTGGCCGCAGGGATGAACTTGCAGGTGTTCACCACCGGTCGTGGCACACCGTATGGCCTGGCCATGGTGCCGGTGCTAAAGGTGTCCACCAACTCGGCGCTAGGAAAACGTTGGCACGATCTTATCGATCTTGATGCGGGACGCATCGCCACTGGCGAGGCTAGCATCGAAACGGTGGGCTGGGAGCTTTTTCACCTCATTCTTGACGTGGCAAGTGGCCGTCAACAGGCTGCCGCCGACCGGCTAGGTATTCATAATGATTTGGTGTTGTTTAATCCGGCACCCGTGACATAACCCCTCAATGGGCTGATTATTTAAGAGGCAAGAGCGATATGTTTCCCAAGATCAAATCCATGCGTGTTGTGCCGGTCGCCGGCTATGATGGTTTTTTGCTTAATCTGAGCGGTGGCCATGCACCCTGGTTTATCCGCTGTGTGTTGATTCTCGAAGATGACGCCGGAAACCAAGGGGTCGGCGAAATTCCTTCAAGCAACGGTATCCTCAATGGCTTGGAGCAGTGCCGGTCGCTTATCGAAGGCTCGCACGTCAATAACGTCAAGCAGACGCTGAATCAGGCACGTCAGGTTCTGGCTCGTAACGGGCGTGAAGAGCGCGGTCGCCAGACCTTCGATCTGCGTGTGGCGGTTCACGTGATCACTGCTATCGAGTCGGCGCTGTTTGATCTGTTCGGTCAAGCGTTGGGCATGCCGGTGGCTGATCTGCTGGGGCAGTATGGCCGTCAGCGTGATGAAGTCGAGGCCCTTGGGTATCTGTTCTTGCTCGGTGATCCGGCTAAGACCGACCTGCCTTATCCCAAGGCCGAGAACCCGAAAGATGCCTGGGATGAAGTGCGCTATAAAGAGGCGCTTACCCCGGAGGCAGTCGCAAATTTGGCCAAAGCTGCCTATGAACGCTATGGCTTCAAGGACTTCAAGCTCAAAGGCGGCGTGCTGCGCGGCGAGGAAGAAGCCGACTGCATCCGCGCGCTCCACGAAGCTTTCCCCGAAGCGCGGTTGACGCTTGACCCCAACGGGGCCTGGAAGCTCGACGAAGCGGTACGCGTGCTCGACCCGATCAAGCATCTGCTCAGCTATGCTGAAGATCCCTGCGGCCAGGAAGAGAGCTACTCCGGACGTGAAACCATGGCTGAGTTCAAAAAGCGCACCGGCCTGCCCACCGCGACCAACATGATCGCCACCGACTTCAAGCAATTGCAGTATGCCGTGCAGCTTAACTCGGTAGATATCCCGCTGGCTGACTGCCACTTCTGGACCATGCAGGGAGCGGTAATGGTTGGCGAGCTTTGCAACGAATGGGGCATGACCTGGGGCTCTCACAGTAATAACCATTTCGATATCTCGCTTGCCATGATGACGCATGTTGCCGCTGCTTGCCCGGGCAAGATTACCGCCATTGATACTCATTGGATCTGGCAAGACGGCCAACGTATTACGAAAAATCCTTTACTCATTCGTGATGGCAAGCTGAAGGTTCCCACTACGCCAGGGCTGGGCGTTGAGCTCGACGAAGAGAAGCTGATGGAGGCGCACAACCTTTATAAGTCGCTTGATACCACCCAGCGAAATGACGCCATGGCCATGCAGTTTCTGATTCCTGGATGGGAGTTTGACCCCAAGCGACCGGCGCTCGCTCGTTAGTACTGATTTTTTAAAATGGTGGGTAAGTGATAGGTAGTGCCATAGGGAGATGAGGCCAAGGAAGTGAGTGACCGACTTTGGTCTATTCTTTACATCTCTCTATTGCAGTCCTTACAACAACCCACTAAGTTTCAAGTTGTATGATGTATTACATTGATGATAGGAGTTGTGAAACCTTTAGCGTGAACTGGTTTGTTAGAGACTTGCCGCACTTGATGCACAAGAAAACATTGCCCAAAGACGCATAACAAGACGTATTTAACGAGGAGTTGAACTATGTACAAAAACAACAAAACCTTACTGACCCTGGCCGCTGCTGTCACGCTATCCTCCCTATCGGGAGCGGTGCTTGCGGACTACCCTGAACGCGACATCCGCGTCATTGTGCCGTGGGGCGCCGGGGGTGGTACCGACGGTATCGTTCGTAAACTGACCACGATTGCGGAAGATAGCTTCGATGTGTCCATGTATGCAGAAAACATCGAAGGGGGCGTTAGTGCCACGGGTATCGGCCAACTCATGAGCGCTCGTCCGGATGGCTATACCATCGGCGCATTGACCTACGACAGTTTGGTCACAGTGCCCTGGCAAGCCATGCTGCCTAGTTACAAGATTGATAAGTTGAAGTTGATTGCGCGGGTCACAAGTGAACCTGATGCCATCGTCGTTGACGCCGATTCTGACTACCAAACGATTCATGACCTTATCGACGCCGCCAAGGAAAACCCCGGTGAAATTCGTGTGGCCATTCAGAACCTGGGCGGGCGTATCCATCTAGCCATTCTGCAGCTTCAAGAGTTGACCGGCGCGGAATTCAGAATCGTTTCTTATCCTGGCGGAGCGGCCCCGCAGAAAGAGGCCATTCTGTCCGATGAGGTCGATGTGGCACTCACTAGCCTGGGCGATTTTTCCAATCTTCTGGAAGATGGCACCGTAAGAGGTCTTGTTGAGTTCTCGGATACTCAGAATCCTACCTATCCAGATGTACCTACTACGGCTGACGAGGGAATCGACCTTCAGATTGGCAGCTTTATTGTGTTCGCCGCACCCGCAGATACCCCTGAAGACGCTATTGCCGCATTAGAAAACGCTTACAAAACGGCGTATGACAGCGAAGAGTTTCAGCAGTGGGTGACTAACGTAGGGGTGACGCCTAACTGGCTCGGCACTGATGAGGTGACTGCCTGGGCTGATGAAACGGCCGAATCGTTGTTCAGCGAAATGGATGCACTGGTTGAATCAGGCGTAATGTCCAAGTAATTCGCAGCTCAAAGAGCGTGGCGTCAGTTACTGGCGCCACGTCTAGCTCAATTAGAGGATGTTGAGTTCATGAATAACGTCGAACGATTCAGAAGGTCGGCCGTGCTTTTTCCGGCCTTCTTGCTGATATTGACCACGATCTACCTGGCGGAAGCCTTGAGTATACGCTCACAGTTTGGTGGCGACACCTTCGTGGGACCGCGCTTTATGCCTATCCTGATGGCATTCATCATGTATGCGGCGCTGGTAGTGGTGATAGTGGGTGAATGGCGAAAAGAAGCAGAGGCGGATGCTGGCGGCTCTTTGCTAAGGCCATTGCTGATTGTCGTCGCGACAGCCATCTATATCGGCGTATTTCGTCCCTTGGGATATGTGCCCGCCACGTTGGGTTTCGTCGTGGCACTCTTTCTTATCTTTGACTTCGAAAAACATCGACCCGCCTTCTTTGTATTTTATGTGATCGCGGTCACGGCTCTCTTTTATGGGTTGTTTGCCGGTATTTTCGGAGTGCGCCTGCCTCCCGTGTTAGGAGGCTTCTAATGGAGACCTTTGTTAGTTTTCTGGGTGGTTTTGAAGCGTTGCTAAGCTGGGAAGTACTTGGCTTCATGATTGCCGGGTTCTTGATTGGTACCTTTTTTGGTGCGATGCCTGGTCTTACCTCCGTGCTGGCGATCGCTCTCTTATTGCCCATTACGTATACGATTGATGTGGTACCCGCACTGGTTATGTGCGCCTCGATTTTCATGGCGGGGATGTACTCTGGCAGTATCACTGCCACGACCATCAATATCCCCGGTGCGCCATCCTCCATGATGACCGCCGTGGAAGGTAACGCCTTGATGTTAAAAGGGCACGGTGCCAATGCGCTAGGCCATGCGGCGCTTGGCTCAATGATTGGTGGCTCAGTCGGCGCATTATTGCTGATGGCGTTCATGCCGATTGCCGGTGAACTGGCGCTATTGATCCGCACGCCGGGTAAGTTCTCGCTTGTGCTCTTCGCGCTGGTGGTGATCATCCTTGTCGATAAAGGGGCCATTGCTAAAGGCATTGTGGCCACGACGCTGGGTATCATGCTGGCCACGGTAGGAATCGATGTGCTTCAGCCAATTCCACGCTTTGAGTTTGGCACTGAGTTATTGGTCGAAGGAATCGGCTTGATGCCGGTGGTGATCGGTGCGTTTGCGGTCAGTGAACTCCTGGTTCAAGCGCAGAATTGGAACCTCTCTCTGGAAGGCACGTTGAAGCGGGCCAAGGGCTTAAAGATTCGGCGGCGCGATTTTATTCCTCCATGGTCCGAGATTCGTGAGGTAGGCTTCTTTACTTATATCAAGAGTGCTTTCATTGGCTATGCCATTGGCATTCTGCCCGGCGCGGGTGGTTCGATGGCCGCTTTCGTGGCTTATGCTGATGCCAAGCGCAGTTCGAAGAAGCCCGAGGAGTATGGCAATGGCAGCCGAGAAGGTATTGCGGCGGCTGAATCGGCTAATAACTCCATGTGTGGTGGTGCCTTTGTACCAATGCTGATGTTCGGGATTCCGGGCGATCCAACTACCGCTATTGTTCTTGGTGTTTTGGTGATCAACGGTTTACAGCCTGGCCCACGTCTTATCGAACAGCAGGCGGATCTAATAGCGCCCATGTTTGCCTCGTTGCTTGTCAGCGCCTTGATTCTTATACCGTTAACGTTGTATCTACTTGGACCGTATTTCATCAAGATCGTCTCGATCTCGCGTGGCCTGTTATACAGCGCTATTGCCGTGGTGGCGCTTGTCGGCAGTTATGTCGCCACTTATTCCATCTTCCAGATGTTTCTGGCACTGATATTCGGCGTGCTGGCTTTCTTCTTGCGCAAGCATAACTACTCGGTAGTGGCCATGCTGCTGGGCTTTATTCTAGGGCCTGATCTGGAACAGTATTTGCGCCGCTCCTTATCGTTTAATGACGGTAACCCGATTGTCTTTCTGACCAGTCTAGACAGCCTGGCTTTCCTGGCGTTGACGGTCGTTTTTGCCTATCTGATTCTTCGTAACAAGCCTAAAAAGGCAGTCACTCCCTAGTGTGTAAGTAAAAAGGCGAGTGTCTGTTAGTAGTTAAACGCCTCCCTTTGCGGGAGGCGCCCTAGTTCAATCATTAGGATGCCAACATGACAACAAGAACACGTCCCTTACCGCGTACTGGGGGAAAAGTGCTGGTTGACCAACTTCTCATACACGGCGCTGATAGTGGTTACTGCGTACCCGGGGAAAGCTATCTGGAAGTGCTTGATGCTCTTTATGATCAGCGCGAGCATTTTACGCTCTACAACGCACGCCATGAGGCGGGGGCGGCGAACATGGCTGAGGCCTATGGCAAGCTGACAGGGCGCCCTGGTATTTGCTTGGTAACACGCGGCCCAGGCGCCTGCCATGCCGCTATTGGCGTGCATATCGCCCAGCAAGACTCAACACCCATGATTGTTTTGGTTGGGCAGGTCGATCGTGGCTCTATGGATCGCGAGGCGTTTCAGGAAATCGACTACCGGTTGATGTTCGGGAGCGTTGCCAAATGGGTCGCACAGATTGAAGATGCTCGCCGAATTCCCGAATACATGGCGCGTGCCTTCAGGGTGGCGATGTCAGGTCGTCCAGGCCCGGTGGTGCTGGCGTTGCCTGAGGATATGCTGACCGATGTGGTCGAAGTGGAAGATGCCCCGCCCTATACATCATCGCGGCCGAGCGCTGCGCTAGAAGAAATCGAGAAAATCGCCTCGTTAGTGTCGCGTGCCGAGCGACCCTTGATGCTGGTAGGTGGGTCGGGCTGGACGGATGATGCCTGTGCGCAGATACGCACCTTTGCGGAAACAAACGGTATTCCAGTGGCCTGCTCATTTCGCCGCCAGGATATCGTGGACAATGCCTCACACTGTTATGTCGGTGATTTTGGTACCGCTGTGGTGCCCTCTTTAATTAAACGCCTTAAAGAGGCTGACCTTCTGTTGGTAGTCGGCGCCCGGCTAGGCGAGATGACGACCAAAACCTATACCACGCTGAGCTCTCCGACCCCTTCCCAGACGTTGATACACGTACATATCGACCCGGATGAAATAGGTCGTGTGTATAGCCCTGCACTAGGTGTTGTTTCGGCCCCTGATAAGCTAGCCGCAGCGTTATCAACCTGCGATTGGGGGCAGCGCAGCCGTTGGAGTCAGTGGTGCAGGACGCTGCGCGACGAATATCTCGCCGATACGCTACCCCCGCAGCATGACTATCCGCTCGATATGGGCGCCGCGATGCATGAAGTCCGCGATAGCTTGCCAAAAGACTGTATTGTCACTCTGGATGCAGGCAATCATACCGGCTGGGCGCAGCGCTTTCTGGCCTATCAGCGACCTGGCCGAATCGTTGGTTCAACCTGTGGTGCAATGGGGTATTCGGTACCTGCCGCCGTGGCAGCTTCGCTGCGTGAACCTGACAAGTGTGTGCTGGCGTTTGTCGGTGATGGCGGTTTCATGATGAGCGGTGTCGAGATCGCGACCGCTGTCCAACATGGTGGGAGGCCCATCGTGTTGCTATTCAATAACAGCACTTACGGTACGATTCGCATGCACCAGGAGCGCGAGCATCCAAGCCGTGTCTCGGGAACCGACCTGGTAAATCCTGATTTTGGCCAGGTGTCAGAAGGGCTTGGTGCGCATTTTGAGCGAGTCAGTGACACCGGCAGCTTCAAGCCCGCTCTGGAGCGGGCTATGGCCTCGGGGCGTCCTGCTGTGATCGAACTCGTGACTGACCCCGAGCGAATTTCGACACGCGCTACCGTTTCGGCGCTGCGTGCCGCGAAAGCCAGTTAATAAAGAGGTCAATCTTTAAAGAAGGGGGCGGGGACGATAATCTTGTTCTCCTGACTGATAAGATAACCTGCCTCGGCACTTTTCTTAAGGTAGGCGGCCCAGTCCGGGTCGCTCTGCATGGCGGCGCGCCGTTGGTTGCGGTCAGCAGCATCCTTGAAAACCCAGATATGGACGTAAGAGTTTACGTTGCCGGTTTCGACCGGGCCGTACAGTAGCGGCTCGCCAAGATGACGTTTTTGGATGGCCCAGCCATGCTCTTCGTAAAGGGCCATCTGTTTCTTCAACGTGCCGGGCGTGCAGGTATAAGTACGGTGGTCATAGAGCATGGTGATACTCCTTGATGATTAGAAGCCTTAATCAAAGGCGAGGGTGTCGACAAAACGGTTGAGAGCAGCGAATGTGCTAACGAACATTGTTTTCGAGCGAAAGCATTGATACAAGGCCAGTAAGAGCCATTGGAAAGGGGCTCAATAGAGTTTTGCCTGCCGATATAGCGCAGCACCATGCAGGCCGATAACCTTCTGCTATTTCGCTAACATGAGGGGCATTATATTTCGTTGTAGCCTCATCGCTTCCCGCGTTTATTCATATATTACATGTTGTACTACATCATACAATTGATTAACTAAAAATATGCCCAATTTTCCTCGTGGTCAAGGTTCTGAGTTTCCTGACAATATCAACGTTTCATATTGACGCCTAATGTGCTCATCTGTTTTTTACTGCAATTTGTTACTGCAACTTTGGTTTAGTTTTGGCTAGTTCTGCTTGCTTTGCATGACACCTAGACCTACCTTTCTTCTTGTATGATGTATTACATAATATTTGGTCCATTTGACAGTGTCTGTCAGCCCAAGGCCTAAACAATTATAACGAGGACGCAAAGTGACGTTTTCAAGAGAAGCGGTAATAAATGCTATCGGCGATGGTTTGCTATCGTTCCCTATCACGGACTTTGATAGTCAAGGTCGTTTTGATGAGGCGAGCTATCGTAAGCGGCTTGAATGGTTCATCAGCCACGAGATATCGGCGGTGTTCGTTGCAGGGGGAACGGGAGAGTTTTTTAGTCTTACGCTTGATGAGTATCGCGAGATTGTCCGGGTCGCCGTTGAGGTAATCGACGGGCGTTTGCCAGTAATCGCCAGTGCAGGGTTAAGCGTAGAGACAGGCAAAGTCTTTGCAAAAGCAGCGGAAGAGGCGGGTGCCGACGGCATCCTTTTAATGCCTCCCTACCTCACTGAGTGCCCACAAGACGGTTTGGTCGAGTATGCTCGCCAGATTTGTGATGCCAGCGCCATCAACGTGATTTATTACAACCGCGGTAACGGTGTTTTGAACGCCTCTTCGGTTCAGCAACTCGCCGACCACTGCGCTAATTTGGTGGGGCTAAAAGATGGTAAAGGCGATATTCAGGCGTTAAACAAAATCATTAAAACCGTGGGTGACCGTTTGGTGTATATCGGCGGTGTGCCTACGGCTGAAATTTTCGCCGAGGCCTATGTCTCCATTGGTGTGAATACCTACTCATCGGCCGTTTTCAACTTCGTGCCGCAAATGGCGGTGAAGTTCTATAAAGAGTTACGCAAAGGTAATAAAGACGTTGTGAAACAGATTACCAACGACTTTTTTATTCCTTTTGTGGATCTCAGGGACCGAAAAGCGGGCTATGCCGTTAGCCTGATCAAAGCAGGTGCTGACATAGTAGGTCGGCCGGCTGGTAATGTTCGCGCTCCACTGACAATGCCAACAAGAGAGGAGTATCAACAACTAGAGCAACTTGTCGATGTAGCAAAAAAGTACTGATTTAACTGAGTTTTACCCATACAGCAATACTTGCCAATAATAAAAGGATGTTTAGACATGCATACACACAACAACAGCATGAATGCCAACATTATGAAAACCAGCTCTATTAAGATCCTGGTCCCCACCGTTAGTGTTATGGCGTTAATAGCCTTGGCGCTGCCTGCTCAGGCGGAAGATTGGCGCGGATGGAATATCCATCCTGATGGTTATCCCAATACCGTGGCATTAGAAGAATTTGCTGACGCCGTAGCGGAGCAAACAGACGGGCGAGTTAATCCGCGCGTCTATAATAATGCTGTATTGGGTGATCAATCGGACGCCATAGAGCAGACTCGTAATGGTGCTCTGGACTTTGCTAATTTCAATATGGGGCCCATGGGGCCTATCGTCCAAGAAACTAACGTTTTCTCGCTCCCTTTCCTGTTCAATAACGTTGAGCACATGCACACCGTCATGGATGGTGAAATTGGTGAGCGCTTTGCCGATGCGCTAGAAGATAAAGGTTTAGTGGTGCTTTCGTGGTTTGATTCAGGCGCACGCAGTATTTATAACACCAAGCGTCCTATCAATACCCCAGAAGACGTTGCAGGCTTAAAGATCCGAGTAATGAATAACGATCTTTATGTTGACATGATTGAGGCGATGGGTGGAAACGCTACACCGATGTCGTATGGAGAGGTTTATCAAAGCTTGACGACCGGTGTGCTTGATGGGGCTGAAAATAACTACCCGTCTTTCGAATCAAGCAACCACTATGAAACAACTGACTATTACTCTCTAACGGAACACCTGATTATTCCTGAGTGTTTGTGTGTGGCTAAATCTAGCTGGGAAGCTCTTTCAGAAGAAGACCACGACATTATCCGTGATGTCGCTGAAGAAGCCTCAAAGCGTCAGCGTGAATTATGGGTAGAAAGCTCACAAGAGAGCCGTCAAATCGTTCTTGATCACGGTGTTGAGATTAACGAAGTAGCCGATAAAGCAGCGTTCCAAGCACTAATGGAGCCGATGTATGAAGAGTTTATTGCCAATAACCCCGGCACTGGCGAGCTAATCGAGGAAATTCGCGCCGCCAAGTAATTTTACATCCATACGCTTCCGACAGTTAGTGGCTGTCGGAAGCTGAAAAGGAAATGTGCCGTGAGTATCGAACTTGAATCGTCGGTCGATAAAGAAGACGCGGAAAAAAGCGGCTCGCTGAATCGAATGTTAGACAGCCTTGCCAGTTTATGCATCCTGGTGGCGGGTGTTTTGTTAGTTGCCTTGATTGCTATCTTTGGATGGTTAGTCTTTGGCCGGTATGTACTTAACAATACTCCTACGTGGGTTGAGCAGGCCTCGTTAGTGTTGGTTGTGTATATCACCTGTTTAGGCGCAGCGGCAGGTGTCAGGCATCATAGCCATCTCAATATCGATTTTATACGCGAGAGTTTTAGCGGTCCTTTACGTAGCTTAATGCATCACCTTGCTGACCTTTTTATTCTTTCCTTTGGCGGATTTATGGCCTTTCAGGGTTGGACACTTGTCATGTCAAACCTGAATCGAGCTATTCCAATGATTGGGTTATCAGAAAGTTGGCGCGCAGCTCCCCTAGTAATATGTGGTGTGTTAATCATGCTTTTTGCAGCCTCTGATATAGCGCAGCGCTTAATGACTCGAAAAGTTAGAGGGTTTAAATAATGGGGCTTATTATTCTTTTCGGGATCTTTTTTCTAGGCCTTTTAGTCGGTGCGCCGGTTGCGTTTGCTGTTGGCTTAGCGGCGGTTGTTACCTTTCTTTATGAGGGACTGCCGTTGTTTGTAGCGTTCCAGCGCATACTTTCGGGTATTTCCGTTTTTTCTCTTCTTGCTATTCCCTTCTTTATCTTTGCTGGTGAGTTAATGATGCATGGCGGTATCTCTACACGTCTTGTGCGTTTAGCCTCAGCGATGGTGGGAAAGGTGCGTGGTGGGCTGGGAATGGTCAACATTAGTTCTTCCATGTTGTTCGGGGGAATCTCTGGCTCGGCAGTAGCAGATACGTCGGCATTAGGCTCTATCTTGATTCCAGTGATGAAAGAGAAGGGCTACGACGCTGACTATGCCGTCAACGTTACCGTAACGTCATCGATTGCAGGCGTCGTCATTCCACCAAGCCATAACATGATTCTTTATGCGGTAGCCGCTGGCGGTGGCATTTCCGTTACCCAGCTGTTTATCGCCGGTATTGTACCAGGCATCTTGATGTGTCTTAGCTTGGCGGTAGCCGCTTATATTGTGGCGGTAAAGCGTGGCTATAAGGGCGAAGCATTTCCGGGTTGGTATGCGTTGATGATCAGCTTTGTGGCTTCTCTGCCCGGCCTAATGACCGCTGTGATTATTGTAGGGGGGGTGCTTTCGGGTATTTTAACGGTTACTGAGTCCGGCGCATTCGGAGCTATTTACGCTATTTTGGTCACCGGCCTGGTTTATCGGGAATTAACCTGGGGGTCCTTCAAGGCAGCGGTTATTCAGGCAGTAAAAACGACCTCGCTAGTGATGATTCTGGTCGGCTGCGCCTCGGCGTTTTCCTATCTGCTCGCGCTTTATAACGTGCCCGAAATGCTGACTACCGGGCTGATGGCTATTTCCGACAGGCCCTTCGTCATCTTTCTGATGCTCAACCTGATTCTGCTGATACTGGGCATGATCATGGATATGGCCGCGCTGATCTTGATCTGCACGCCGATTTTTCTGCCGGTGGCCATGCAGTTCGGCATGGATCCTATTCAATTCGGCATTATTTTGATGATGAACTTAGGGTTGGGGTTGTGTACGCCTCCGGTAGGGGCATGTCTGTTTGTCGGTTGTGTAATCGGCAAAATTAAAATCGAGGAAGCGGTACGCACTATTTGGCCGTTCTTCTTAGCACTGTTTGTAGCCTTGATGCTGGTGACTTACGTACCTGCTATCTCATTAACGCTACCCGGCTTTTTCCAATAAAGCTGAATTCAGCGAAGCTGCTAAAGGGACTGATCATTTATGAAAGTCGTCGCCATAAAGACCCATATACTCGATTATCAGCTAGAAACGGCGTTTGAAAGTGCCTCAATGCACTTTTCGCGCCGCCAGCACTGTCTGGTCGAAATCATCTGCGATGATGGCACTATCGGCTGGGGAGAGTGCTTAGGGCCAGCTAAACCTAACGCAGCGATTGTAGAGGTCTATGCCCAATCGCTGATCGGCGAAGACCCGCTGCAAACAGAAAAAGTATGGCTAACCCTCTATAACCGCCTGCGCGACCAAGGGCAGCGCGGCTTGACCATGACTGCCTTGAGCGGCATCGACATTGCGCTATGGGATATCAAAGGCAAGCATTTTGGCGTAG
Source organism: Vreelandella sulfidaeris (assembly GCF_042429665.1). Classification (GTDB taxonomy): domain Bacteria; phylum Pseudomonadota; class Gammaproteobacteria; order Pseudomonadales; family Halomonadaceae; genus Vreelandella. The sequence continues at coordinate 508,645 of NZ_JBHMAC010000010.1, forward strand.
CGGTTTCGACCTTGCTGGGCGGACGCTTTCGCGAGAGTGTACGTGCCTACGCCACCGGTTCATTTCGCCGAGCGGGCGTTGATCGGGTAACTGATATCGCCGCCGAAGTGGCAGGCTATCGCCGAGATGGCTTTCATGCAGTCAAGATCAAGATCGGCTTCGATGTCGAGGAAGATCTGGCGGTAATTGCCGCTGTTCGTGATGTCATCGGCCCCGATATGCGTTTGATGATCGATGCCAATCACGGCTACGACTATCTGGAAGCTATAGAAGTCGGGCAGCGCGCAGCGCAATACGGTATCGATTGGTTTGAAGAGCCCGTGTTGCCCGAGCAAATTTCCACCTATGAAGCTGTTCGGGCTGGCCAGCCGATTCCCGTTGCTAGTGGTGAAAACTGGCACGGACGCTATGCCATGCATGAGCCGCTAGCCCGTCGCGCAGTGGATATCGTGCAACCGGATATTTGTGGCGTAGGCGGGTTCAGCGAAATGCGACGAGTCGCTGATATGGCGGCTATGCATGGGGTGCGTTTAGTACCTCACGTATGGGGTACGGCGGTGTGTTTGGCCGCCAGCCTGCAATTTATGGCTGCTTTGCCGCCGAACCCGCCACGTCGACAACCTATTGAACCCATCATGGAATTTGATCGTACTGAAAATCCTTTCCGACAGGCCGTCGTGCACACCCCTTTAGAGCATCAGCAGGGCGTCATGACGATTCCCGACGGGCCAGGATTAGGTATTGAAATTAACCGTGATGCGCTATCCACCTACGCACTTAGGGAGCAATAATCTTGTCTATCCCCGCCAATACACGTCCGTTAACAGGTACACCGCCACGCTTAAAAGCGCCGGCAGGGGCAACAGATTGCCATGTTCACTTATACCTTCCTGGTTATGAGGCACAGCCTGGAGGCCCCAAGATTCCTGAACTGGCAACGGTTGCTGATTATCAAGCCCTGCAAAAATGGCTTTCGCTGGAGCGTGTGGTGGTGACCCAGCCCAATGCCTATCAGTTTGATAATCGCGCGATTTTGCAAGGTGTGGCTGAAATTGGTCAGGAGCATGCTCGGGCGATTGTCGCGGTGGCGCCGGATGCCACCGACGCTCAGGTTGAAGAGCTACACGCTCAAGGAGCCCGAGGCGCCAGGATTATGCAGCTACCCGGTGGCGCCGTGGGCATTGATAAGCTGGCTGAGGTAGAGGAGCGTATACGTGCCTTCGGCTGGCATTTAATGGTGCAGTTTAATGGTCGTGAAATAGACGACTATATGACAACGCTAAAAGCGATTGAAACCGACTATATCATCGACCATATCGGCAAGTTTATGCCACCTGTAGACGCTGACGATTCACGCGTTGATCAAATACTGAGCTTGTTGGATCGCGGTAATGCATGGATAAAAATTTGCGGTGGTTATGAAACCAGCCTAAGCGGCGGGCCTGAATATATTGACGTGAGCCCTGTCGCCAAGAGGCTGATTCAACATGCCCCCGAGCGCGTTATCTGGGGAACAAATTGGCCACACGTAGGAGTACCGCGAGAGCACTACCCAGACGATGCCGAACAGCTCGACGTATTGCTGCATTGGGCCGATGAGGGCATTCGCCAAAAGATTCTGGTGGATAACCCCGCCGTGCTCTATGGCTTCTAAAACACCGCGTCACTTATGGTTTTCACAAAATAGTAAGGAGTAAGTATGTTAAACCGTATTCTTGTTACCGGTGCGGCGGGTGGTCTGGGCAAAAGCCTGCGGCCTCATCTCTCCAAACTCGCCAAGCATGTAAGGCTCTCCGATATCGCGGATTTAGGCACCGCAGGTGAGTGCGAAGAGTTAGTTCAGGCCGACCTAAGCGATATGCAGGCCGTTGCCGATTTAGTGAAAGATTGCGACGGTATCGTTCACTTAGGCGGTATGTCGGTAGAAAGCCCGTGGGAGGCCATTTTACAGGCCAATATCATGGGTACCTACCATCTTTACGAGGCGGCACGGCAACAGGGCAAACCGCGGATTGTGTTTGCCAGTTCTAATCACACGATTGGCTTTTACGAACGCCATCAGCGTATTGATACCCAGGTAGTGCAAAAGCCTGATTCTCTCTATGGGGTTTCAAAATGCTTTGGCGAAAACCTGGCTAGCCTTTACCACGATAAGTTTGGGGTGGAAACGCTAAGCGTTCGAATTGGTTCTTGCTTCGATAAGCCAACCGATACTAGGATGATGGCGACTTGGCTGAGCCTGGCGGATTTTGTTAGTTTATTGCAGCGTGCTTTTGTTACGCCGCGTTTAGGGTATACCGTGGTTTACGGTGCCTCGGATAATGCTGAAAAGTGGTGGGACAATTCCCATGCTGGCTTCTTAGGCTGGACGCCTAAAGACAGCTCCGAACCCTGGCGCGAAGAGACCGAGCGGCTCGATCATGATATTGATGGGAATGATCTGGCGGTGCGCTATCAGGGAGGGAAATTCACTAAATCAGGTCACCCTGACGACGTTTAGTGGCACTCCCACTACCTAGGTTGTACGATATAATACAACCTAGCTTTTGATTAAGGATCGCTTTCATGGCCAAACCTAGCGTAACGGCATCTGCCCTAAAACCGTTTCAAGTAAGTAAAGTGACGAAGCAGGGAAGCTTGTCCGTGCACGTGGCTGACCAACTGGAAGCGTTGATCACGCAGGGCAAGGTCGCAGTGGGGGACAAACTACCTACCGAGAACAGCTTGTGTGACTCCTTTGGCGTTAGCCGTACGGTAATCCGTGAGGCAATTACTCACCTTAAATCGCTGGGGTTGGTGGAGACTCGAAGGGGGGTCGGTACATCAGTGTTGCGCTCATCGACCGTCGAAGCGCGGCCCGCTGAGCGTATTAATCCGACCACCGTCGAAGATATCTTACATTTGCTGGAACTACGCTTAACGCTAGAGCCCGCCGCGGCTGAATTGGCAGCCTTCCGTTACGATGATGAAGATCGTCAGCGGCTAGAAGCGCAGCACGCTGCGTTTAGTAAAACCTACGCTGCCAAATCACAAGCCCGCGAAGAAGATTATCTATTCCATTTTGCGATCGCCACGGCAACTAAAAATCCCTTTTTTCAATCTTTTTACCAGCAGTGGAGCCAGAGCGTTATTCCTCGCGCCAAGCTGTTGAGTATCGATATTAATCCGATTTCGTCTGAACGCTATTTAGAGCGCGTTCAGGAAGAACACACCTATATTCTTGAAGCTATTCTTTCTCGTGATGCACAAGCTGCCCGTGAAACCATGTTTCAGCACCTTAATCGGGCACGCAACACGTACGCCCTGTATCTCGAACAGTAGTACTGCGACGAGCAATATCGCGACCAGTGTTATCACTGACCCATATAAGGAGCAATGTATGACAATTCGAGGCGAAATGCTGATCGGTCAACAAGCAGTGACCGGTAATCAAGCCAATATCCAGGCAACCAATCCTGCCACTGGCGAATTACTTGAGCCGGTCTATGTAGGCGGTGACCGGAGTCACGTGGAAAAGGCAAGTTCGCTTGCCTGGGAAGCGTTCGATAGCTATCGCGAAACCTCGCTTGAAGAGCGGGCAACGTTTCTTGAAACCATTGCCACTGAAATCGAAGCCATTGGCAGTGAACTCATTGAGCGCGCCATGGCGGAGTCAGGGCTACCGCAGGCACGCCTTGAAGGCGAGCGCGGTAGAACCTGTGGTCAGCTGCGGTTATTCGCGTCGGTAGTACGTGCTGGAGAATGGTTGGATGTACGTATCGACCCCGCCATGCCGGAGCGCCAGCCGCTGCCGCGTGCCGATTTGCGTCAACGTCATATCGCTTTAGGCCCTGTTGCAGTGTTCGGCGCCAGCAACTTCCCGCTGGCATTTTCAGTGGCGGGTGGTGATACCGCTTCAGCCCTGGCAGCCGGCTGTCCGGTAGTGGTGAAAGGCCACTCCGCCCACCCCGGCACCTCAGAACTGGTAGGCCGTGCGATTCAAAAAGCGGTGAAAGCCTGCAATCTGCCTGAAGGTGTTTTCTCGCTTCTCTTTGGGGCGGGCAATGAAATTGGCCAGGCGCTTGTGACTGATCCGCGCATTCAGGCGGTCGGCTTTACAGGGTCGCGCAGCGGCGGTAATGCGTTAATGCAGTCCGCTCAGGCTCGGCCTCAGCCGATCCCGGTATATGCCGAGATGAGTAGTATTAATCCCGTCTTCCTGCTGCCAGAAGCACTGAAAGCAAACAGCCAGGCGTTAGGTGAAGCTTTTGTCGGCTCACTTAATATGGGTGCTGGCCAGTTCTGTACAAGCCCAGGCCTGGTGATTGCGGTAAAAGGCTCGGATCTTGATTCATTTATTCAGTCAGCACAAAAAGCCGTGGAAGCCAGCGGCGCGCAAACCATGCTGACACCAGGCATTCATAGTGCTTATGAAAAGGGCATATCAGCGCTGAGTAGTGAAGCAAACGTGCGTGAAGTGGCCCGTGGGCAAACCGGTAGCGGCAGCTACCAGTGTCAAACGGGGCTATTTACCACTGATGCCAGCGACTTCCTTGCCTCCAAAGTGCTTCAAGAAGAAGTCTTTGGCGCAAGCTCGTTGATCATCGAATGCCAGGATATGGCCGAAGTTAAAAAAGTTGCCGAGCAGTTGGAAGGGCAGCTAACGGCCACGTTACATATGGACGACGCAGATGTAGAAGCGGCGAAGGGGCTTATTCCTACGCTAGAGCGCAAAGCAGGTCGTATCCTGGCCAATGGTTGGCCAACAGGCGTTGAAGTGTGCCATGCCATGGTTCATGGTGGGCCTTATCCTTCTACTTCCGATAGCCGCACCACATCGGTCGGTACTGCCGCCATCAAGCGCTTTTTGCGCCCGGTATGCTACCAATCGCTACCTGAAGCATTGCTGCCCGAGGCTCTTCACGAAGCTAATCCGTTGAAGGTCAGTCGACTGGTAGACGGTAAACGGGAAAAATAAAGCCGAGCTCACGGCATGCTAAAAGCTAAATAGCCCGGGTTATTAGCGGTTAGTCGCACGTGAGGCCTTAATTAATTAAGACCCAAAGCAGGTAAGCGATTACCTGCTTTTTTAATACGTGTGCATCCAATAAACAACAATTAGCGGGAGTTGATAATGAGTGAAGAAATTACGATATCCCTGCAGGACGCTGAATCCTTGAGCTTGGCCGTACTTCAGCACAATGGTTATAGCCAAGCACATGCAGAAGCCATTACGTGTAACGTGCTGGCTGTACAGCGCGACGAGTGTCACTCCCATGGCTTATACCGTCTCATCGGTTGCGTTCAAACAGCCTTGAATGGTGGCGTCGATCCCCGCGCTGAACCCACCATCACGGACCAGGCTGCGAGTGTTGTGAGGGTTAACGCAAACAGAGGCTGCTCACTGTTGTCATTTGAACGTGGTAAGCCCCACCTGATCGAGAAAGCTAAGCGCAGTGGCATAGCAGCACTTGCGATTAATAACAGCTTCCACTTCTCTGCGCTGTGGCCTGAAGTTGAAGCACTTTCAGCACAAGGACTGGTGGCGCTAGCGATGACCCCGAGTCATGCTTTTGTTGCCCCTGCGGGCGGTACTTCGCCTCTGTTGGGTACCAACCCTATTGCTTTTTCCTGGCCACGCCCAGGCAATACACCCTATACGTTTGATTTTGCCACCAGCGTGGTCGCCCGTGGTGAGATAGAGCTGCATCGGCGTGCGGGTAAAACTATCCCCGAAGGGTGGGCGATAGATAGCGATGGGAACACGACGACGGATCCAGTGGCGGCTCTCGCTGGGGCTATGTTGCCCTTTGGTAACTATAAAGGCTCCGCGCTTTCCACCATGGTGGAGTTATTGGCGGGCCCTATGATTGGTGACCTGCTGGGCCATGAAACCCAGGCAGCGAATGCGGAGAAAACCGGCAAGCCCTTTCATGGCGAGCTGATCATCGCCATATCGCCTGAGGCTTTTTTAGGCAAGGATACCGAAGGGCACCTAAAGCACGCTGAAACGCTTTTTGAAGAAATTGTGGGCCAAGGCGCTCGGTTGCCGTCACAGCGACGGTTTGAGGCACGCGAAAGAAGTCGGGCTAACGGCATCACTTTCCCTAAGGCGCTGTATGACGAGCTCAGAGCGCTTGCCGCTCAGGCATAGTGACACCCAGAAGATGAGATATTGCTTATAGTAGTTGTTTCTTATAGTGGTTATTGCTTAATTAGTTGATGTTTGGTTAGGCGTGTATGACAGTCACAGCCCTTTTTAAACCGATATTATTAATACTGATGCGATGAACGCTACTGAGAGCGTGGATGCCTTGGCCATAAGAGGGGGGATTCTACGGCGTATTATAGCGGTGAAAGGAAGCCACCTATGCTTGAAATATTAGCCATCACCACGCCGATCTTTTTAATTATTGGCATGGGATATATAGCGATGCTTCTGGGTATCGTTAACCGGGAGCAAATGCAGGGGATCGGTAACTTTGTAATGTACTTTGCGTTACCCGCTCTGGTAATCCGAGCGCTCACACAAAACCCACTCGAGGACGTGTTTAATTTTGAGTATTTACTGGCCTATGGAGTTGGGTCAGTCATGGTGTTCTCCCTGGCTTTATGTCTCGCCGTGTTCATACAGAAAAAATCGCTGCAAACCGGTGCCATATTTGCCTTGGGGATGTCGGCTTCCAATAGCGCCTTCACTGGCTATCCCGTTGCCGCCATGGTGTTAGGACCACCCGCAGTCACCTTTCTTGCCTTGAGCATGATTATTGAAAATCTGCTGATAATACCGGCTGCCTTGATACTGGCGGAAATGGGGCAGCAATCAGGCGGTGGCCTGGTTCGTACTGTTAAGCAAACGGCGACCCGTTTGGTAAAAAACCCTATTTTGATGGCCATTTCCATCGGCGTAGCCATCGCTATAGTCGAGATTGACCTACCGGGGCCGGTGACCAAGGCGATCGATATGGTGGCTAACGCGGCGGGGCCCACGGCGCTATTTGTCATAGGAGGTGCGATCTATGGCCTTCACGTACGTGGCGTGGTACTGGATGTCAGTCAAATCGTGGTGGGCAAGCTTATTATTCACCCGTTAGCCATTGCGTTGGCTTTCTTCATCTTACCTACGACAGACCCGTTACTGCTTGTCGGTGCGATTCTCTTCGCCGCAGCGCCAATGGCGAGTATCTATCCTCTACTGGGCCAGCGTTATGGTATGGCCGAGGTTGCCGCGGGGGCCTTAATGGCCGCCACACTGGCATCGTTTGTGACGTTCAGTGTGGTGATTGGACTGATAACCTATCTCGGCTTGCTCTCATAATCCTCGCTTTTTCATACCTCTTCTTTGTGGGCAGGCTGAAAAACTGTCTAGACTAATGTCATGCTTCGCTTGCTAAGCGGGCCAACATAGCACGTCGGGTCAGGGCACATACTCACGTGTAAACAAGACATCAATTGGAGACAATGCCCATGGAGACCCTTGAACTAATCATTGCCCCGCTGCGAGATGGGCTCTATGCCGTCATGATGCCCGTAAGCAACTTTATCTGGAGCTATATACTTGTTTATTTGCTGTTAGGTGCAGGCCTGCTGTTTACCATCATGACACGAGGTATGCAGTTTCGTCTGTTCAGACATATGGCGCGCGTGACGTTTACGGCCAGGGGAGCGGGAGATGGCGTCAGCGGCTTTCAGGCCTTTGCCACATCGATGGCCGCCCGGGTCGGTACCGGTAATTTAGCGGGGGTGGCCCTGGCTCTATGGATTGGCGGCCCCGGGGCGATTTTCTGGATGTGGGTGACGGCGTTGCTCGGTTTTGCTACCGCCTTTATTGAATCGACCTTGGCGCAGGTCTATAAGCATCGTAACGAGGATGGCGTGTTCCGCGGCGGCCCTGCTTTTTATATTGAACGTTGCCTGGGATGGCGCTGGCTAGGCAGTCTGTTTGCGGTGTTTCTGATCATTGCCTATGGCTTGGCGTTTAATGCCGCGCAATCGAATACCATTGCTCAGGGCATGAACGGTGCTTTTGGTATTCCCAACTGGGTGACGGGTGTAGTGATTGCCATTTTGGCTGGGTTTGTGATCTATGGCGGCCTTAAGTCCGTGGCGCGAACCGCCGAGAAAATTGTGCCGGTCATGGCGGTGGCGTATTTACTGGTAGCGCTGTGGATTCTGTTAGCCAATATTACCGCCGTGCCCGACATGCTCTCGCTGATTGTGATGAGTGCGTTTGGGCTTGGCCCCGCGGTAGGGGGGGCGGCGGGCTACGCGATTAAAGCGGCTATGGAAAATGGCATCAAGCGTGGTCTGTTCTCCAACGAAGCGGGCATGGGGTCGACGCCCAATGCCGCTGCACAGGCGACAGTCAAACATCCGGCGGCCCAGGGGCTGGTGCAGTCATTCGGGGTGTTCGTGGATACCATCGTCATTTGTAGCTGCACGGCGGTGGTGATCCTGCTCTCCGGCGTCTATGAACGTCTGTTGTCCGAGTCGCCAGGCGACAGCATTGAAGGTATTCAGCTAACTCAGGATGCCATGGTGGACCACCTTGGCGGTTTCGGGGAAATATTCATTGCGCTGGCGATCCTGTTTTTTGCGTTTACCTCCATCTTGGCTAACTTCTCATTTTCATCAGTGAATATTGAATTCCTGTTCCGTCGCCATGCTAAAAAAGCGGTCAGCGTATTCAAAGTGATTATTTTAGCGATGGTACTGCTTGGTTCGGTGGCGGAGCTCAGCGTGGTTTGGGACTTTGCCGACTTGGCGATGGGATTAATGGCCACGACTAACCTGTTGGCTATTCTGGTCATGGCGCCTATCGCCATTACGGTGCTAAAGGATTATGAACGCCAGCGCCGCGATGGTATTGAAGAGCCCATGTTCGATCCTGTGATCCTGAAGCGGCCAGAGCTAGTTGATAAGGATGTATGGCCAGTGAAAGAGGCCAAAAACAGCGTTAAACAAGAATCCTAAAAGTGAAGCAGCGCTAGCGGCGGCCTAGGTAGTGCCGCCGCTAGCGTACCGCCTCAATAAAGGATTTCGCCCTCGGATCCTGCATATAAGCGACGTTAAGGCGCAGCCAGGGCGTGGGCTGATGATCGGCAAAGAATAGCTTCCCGGGAGAGAGTGAAACGTCCCATTGGTGAGCGAGTTCGCTTAGTCTGTCGGGGCTTACGTCTAGCGGCGGCCTTGCCCATACAAACATCCCTCCTGCCGGTTCAGTATAGATCTCCCAATCAGCATCTTTTAGCAGCGTCAGCGCCATGGCCATTTGATTGGAAAGCTTGGTGCGCACTCGCTCGGTCAACTTTCGATAGCTGCCGTTTTGAAGCATGGTCGTCACGACATGTTCCGCAAAGCGAGACGCGGAGATGCTGGTCAGCATCTTGATATCTACCAAGCGCTGAACCCAACAGGACGGCGCGGCAATAAAACCTACCCGCAGCGAAGAGGAAAGGCTCTTTGAAAAGCTGCCCAGGTAAAACACTCGGCTCAAACCATCTAACGCGGCCAGACGCGTGGTGGGGGTGTGCTGAAAATCCGCGTAGATATCATCTTCGATAATTTTAAAATTGTACTGTTCGGCGAGCTGCAATACCCGGTGCGCTACGGCCGGCGTGAGGGTGCTGCCGGTAGGGTTCTGAAACACGCTATTGATGTAAAATAGCTTAGGACGATGCTGGGTTAACAAGGCTTCCAGGCGCTCAATGTCAGGCCCATCGGCCAGTCGCGGCACGCCAATCACGCGGACTCGCTGTAAGTGCAGCAAGCCGAATAGATTGTAATAGCCGGGTGATTCCACAAACACCACATCGCCGGGTTCCAGCAGCATGCGTACCAATAGATCCAGCGAATGGCTGCCGCCTCCGGTCATCACAATCTGCTGGGCATCTGCTGTGATCGCCAGTGGGCGCAAGCGTTCTTGAATTAAGCTCCGCAGCTCCAGCGGCCCCTGGGGAGTACTGTACTCAAAAATCCCCGAGCGGCTATTGCGAGCCACCTGACGGATAGCGTGGGTCAGATCATCACCTTCGCGCCAATCGCTGGGCAGCCAGCCGCAGCCTAGTTTTAGCGTGTGCTCATTCGCATTGAACAGCCCCCAAAGGCCGTTGGTGACCTCTTCCAAACCGTTCGTGGTGACCGATTGCGTCGCTAGTCCTGCCGCATTATCTGCAACGTAAAAGCCCGAGCCTGGTCGTGAACGTACCAACCCAGCCGCCACCAATCGCTCGTAAGCTTCAATGACCGCGTTCCGGCTGACGTGATGGGTGGTCGCTAAGCGGCGAATGGAGGGTAGCCGACGGCCACCACCTGCTCCGTGCGCTGTAATCCACGCGCGAATGCCGGCTTCGAGCTGCTGCGCGATGGGGGTGGTGGCGTGGCGGTTAATGTCTAGTTTCATGCATTCCCCATGATGTTCAACTGTTCGTGAGAAACGAGGAACAGTGTCTTGATAATGATGGTTAAGTGTACCTTACCGCTAAATGGTAGGTGTGGGAGGGTAGCGAGTCAGCACCATCGCCGTTGGTATCTGCCTGCTAAGACCAGGTTTTTGCTAGGGCGCGGTAAACCCATCCGTGAGCGCTACTTTTGACGTCCTATCGAAAGCCCCTCGCGTCACGCTGTCCTCGCACTTGTGATGATTGAGACACCCCTATGACTTTAGCTATCAATAACAGAAGCGCTGCCTGCCTGGCCTTTGCACTATGCACGATTACTACCGCGGTCAATTTGCAGGCCCCGCTGTACGATGCGCTGGCGGCGCGCGATGGCCTGGGTGTTGGTGCCACGACCATCGCCTTTGCCTGCTATGTGGTGGGCATTGTGCCGGTACTACTGGGGTTAAATGGCTTGGTAGACCGGGTAGGACGTAAGCCTTTAATCGTGACTGCATTGCTATTTTGTTGTTTAGCGACCGCGATCACTCTCATGATGCCCGGCTTGGTAGCGCTAGGGTTGGCCCGTTTTCTGCTGGGTATCAGTACGGGGCTCACGTCAGCGGTGGCGCCTGCTTATATGCAGATGCTGTTGGGAGGGCGAGATAGTCGTGTGGCGACCACCTACGTGACGGCCAGCACCGCGCTTGGATTTGGGTTAGGGGCCGCCGTGACTAGTCTATTTATCATGCACACCCCTAGCGTATCGCCGGCTAGCCTGTGGCTTTATCTTTTGGTTGCGTTACTGGCGCTAGCGGTGGTCGCTACGCTTAAGGACAGCGCACCGAACCCTACTAAAAGCGCTATGCTACGCCTGCCTAGCTACCCCAAAGGGTCGCTCGCTTATGGGCTGGCAATTTTACTCGCCTGGGCCACGGTCGGATTAGTGATTGCGATTTTACCTTCCGCATTAAGCCAGCACGGTTTATCCGCCTGGAGTGGCTTCACTACCTTTGCTATCTGTAGTGGCGGGGTGCTGTTTCAGGCCTGGGCCAGGAGGCTTGCGCCGAAAAGAGCGACGCAATGGGGGCTGGTGATTCTGCCGATTGGCTATGCACTGATCGCCTGGGGCGCCGTTCAAGGCTATCTTGCAGCGGTGCTGCTGGGCACGCTGGCCGCCAGCAGCGCCTGTTATGGGTTTATTTACCTGGGTGGATTAAGCGGGGTATTAGCGCTTGCGGATGCCTCGGTTAGCCAACGAGCCAACCAAGCGAGTGCGGGTTATTTTTTGATGGCTTACCTGGGCTTCAGTATTCCCGTGATCACCACCGGGGTACTTATTGATGCCGTCGGGCACACGCTTGCATTCAATCTGTTTGGCCTCACGCTACTGTGTGGCGTGATTATCACGCTAGCTCTGTTGCGCAAGGTGCCCTAGTCCATTCGCTTATTAGCACGAGTGCTTCTTTACCAACAGCCCGCAAGTGGGCGCCGCCCAGCGGGTATCCGCCGTAAACACCACATCACACACCACCGGCGAATAGCAGCGGCGAACCTCGTCATCCACGTTGGCTCGTAGTGCGTCTTGCTCAATAACCGAAAGCGAGGCGTTCTCGGACAACACCACATGCACCATCACATATAACAGGCGACCTGGGCGCACCATGCGCACACGTACCTCTTGGGCGGCGGTGTCCGCCAGGGCATTCGCCACCGCTTGGCGAACGGGTTCTGCCATCGCCTCTTCAGGGGTTTTATTGAGCAACTCCTTTAACGCCTGGGAAGCCATTCTCACCGGTACGCCTAAACACAGCACCACCACTGCAATGACCAACACCGCATCAACATAGGGTAAAACGGTCAGCCAACCTAAGCGCTCAAACAGCATCACCAAACAGAAGGCGGATAAAACAGAGGCAGAAATAATGCTGTTCACTATCCAGTTGAGTTTGTCCGCCGCGATCAGGGGACTGCTCACATGACGCTGGCTTCGATGCATCGCCCAGGCGGTCAGTGAACAGGCAAAGGTGGCAAACAGGGCATAAAGCACTGCGACGCCCGCTGCGATGTCGCGGCCACCGGTGAGCAGGGCAGCAATGGCATCGACTAAGGCAAAAATAGAAACGCCCAGGATCAAAAGCCCTTTGCATAGATTTACCAGCGACTCAAAATAGCTGTAGCCGAAGGGGTAGGATTCGCTATCGGGTCGACTGGCTAATTTGCTGACTTTGATCGTCACCAAGGCGATGCCAAAATAGATCAGGTTAAATAATCCATCCAGCAAAATAGCCTGCGAATTAGATGCCAGGGTGGCCGCAATACCGGCACAGCCAATCAGCAGCGCCATAAAGGCGGAAAATGCTAAGGTACTCGATTCTGTTTTCACGCCGTTGTCTGCTCCATACCATGCTGATAGATAAAAGCCGCTAAGCATAGCAACTTTGTTAGCACCGTATCGAACGCGTGCTCTGTATTGTCGGTGATAGCGCTCGTCCTGATAAACATGGCCTTGGCAAAGCTCCCTTTTTGGACAGCGCCATAAGTTCTACTAATCTTAGGGGACGTTTGTTTGTTTCACGTTTACGCCAAACAGGAGAGTTAGACGATGCCAATGCTGAGCGCAGGGACGGAGCAAGGTACGCTGGTAGAGCTATATTATGAAGTGCGCGGTGCAGGCAAACCAGTCGTACTCATTCACGGCTGGCCGTTGAGTGGCCGCTCATGGGAACAACAGGTGCCAGCGTTGGTTGAGGCAGGCTATAAGGTAGTGACCTACGACCGCCGGGGTTTTGGCCGCTCGACACAAACGGATGGGGGCTACGATTACGATACGCTAGCAGCCGATCTTAAAAAACTGATCGATACGCTGGACCTTAATGAGGTCACCCTTGTGGGCTTTTCGATGGGAGGAGGCGAGGTAGCACGCTATCTTTCCAGTTACGGTACGGAGCGGGTCAAAAAAGCTGTGTTTGCCGCGGCAGTGCCCCCTTACTTATATAAAACTGATGATAACCCGGACGGTGGCCTGGACGATGCCACGATCAATCAGTTCTTGGAGGGGGTAAAAGGTGACCGGCTGGCGTTCCTTGAAGAGTTTACCAAGAACTTTTTCACCGCCGGAGAGCGTAGCGATTTAATCAGCGAGCCCAATCGCCAGTACCATCGCGATATTGCCGCGTTTGCTTCTTCACAGGCGACGTTTGAGTGCATCAAGGCGTTTAGCTATACAGACTTCCGGGATGATCTGCCCAAGATCGATATTCCGACGCTTGTGATACACGGCGACTCAGATGGCATCGTGCCGTTTGAGGTAAGCGGCAAGCGGACACAAGAAATGCTGCCGAATGCACAAACGAGCATGATTAAAGGTGGCCCGCATGGCCTCAATGCGACTCACCCCCACGAGTTTAATCAGGCATTGATCGCGTTTTTAGATAGCTAACGGCATGCCTTGTAAAGGTGATTAACAGGTTAGTGAAGAACGCCGCCTGACTGATGGGTCAACTCAAGTCGGCGGCGTCTTCATTGCTATGTTATTCATCAATGCGTCGTTAACCATCAATGGGTCGTTATCCCTCGACCCACACGTCGTTACCCTTAAACATGATATTCCATGTGCGTAACCTGACGCTGTCATCCTCCAGGCACTGACCATCTTCAAGACGGAAGTGCTGTTTGTAGATGGGCGAGGCGACGACCGCGTCGCCTTTTAAATCACCCACAATGCCCCGTGCGATGACATTAGCGTGGGAGAACGGGTCAAAGTGATCAAGGGCATAGAGGGTATCGCTCTTGCCTTGCCCTAGCCCAGGTAAATAGAAGATGGCCACCTGGGCCGCACCTTCGGCGGTTTCAAGCCATGCGGCGACGCCAGAGAACGCCACCAGGTCGGTCTTGGTGCAAACTTTCTGCCACGCCTTTGTCTTTTGAAGCGACATGGTATCCATCTCGTTTTTCAATGCTGTTGCGGTCATGGGATGCCTCGTTTTTATTCAGTCTCAGTACAGGGGGCAGGGTCGCTTAGGCAGGCCTTAGCTGACCGCGCTCGGAGGTCATAATGATCGATGGATCCGGACGCTCGTCATTGACGAAGCTTCTAAAGCGTTTAAGTTTCTCCGGGTCGCTAATAGCGTCGGCCCATTCGCAACGGTAGGTATCCACCACGGCTTGCATTTGGTGTTCTAGCTCGGCGTTGATACCCAGGCTGTCTTCCAGAATCACCTCTTTGAGGTACTCAAGGCCACCGTCGAGATTTTCACGCCATACAGATGTGCGCTGGAGCCGATCGGCGGTGCGCACATAGAACATCAAGAAGCGGTCAATGGTGCGGTAAAGCTGCTCATCGTCCAGATCGGTGGCGAAAAGTTCGGCGTGACGCGGGCGCATCCCGCCGTTACCACAGACGTAAAGGTTCCAGCCATTCTCGGTGGCAATGATGCCAATATCCTTGCTTTGCGCTTCGGCGCATTCACGGGTACAGCCGGAAACGCCGAATTTTATCTTGTGAGGCGAGCGCAGGCCCTTGTAACGGTTCTCCAGTTGAATGGCCATGCCGACGCTATCCTGCACGCCATAGCGACACCAGGTGCTGCCGACACACGATTTCACCGTGCGTAGTGATTTACCGTAGGCGTGGCCTGTCTCGAAACCGGCGGCAATCAGCTCGCCCCAGATATCCGGCAGGTCTTCCAGGCGAGCACCGAACAGGTCGATCCGTTGACCGCCGGTGACTTTGGAATAGAGACTGTATTTTTTGGCTACTTCGCCCAGCGCGATCAGTTTATCTGGGGTGATTTCACCGCCCGCGACGCGCGGCACTACCGAGTAGGTGCCGTTCTTCTGCATGTTGGCCATGAAGGTATCGTTAGTATCCTGCAAAGGGATATGCGCGGCGTCGGTGATCGGTTCGTTAAAGCATGAGGCTAGAATCGAGGCGACCGCCGGTTTGCAGATATCGCACCCCAGGCGGTGGGTGTCATGGTTGCCATGTTTTTCGATCAGATCAGTGAAGGTTTTGATACCCTCCACTCGAACGATATCGTAAAGCCCCTGGCGCGTATGGGCGAAGTGCTCACAAATCGATTTATCCACCTCCACGCCGCGTGCTTCCAGCTCGTGGTCCACCACGCTTTTAAGCAGCGCGGTGCAGCCGCCACAGCCGGTGCTGGCTTTGGTGGTCCCTTTGACACCCGAAAGATCTACCGCGCCACCGTCGATGCTCGCGCAAATATCTCCCTTGGTAACGTTATGGCAGGAGCAGATCGTCGCGGTTTCAGGTAACGCCCCAGGGCCGAGCGTGGGGGCAGCGCCACTGCTTTGCGGCAGGATCAACGAAGCGGGTTCGTCGGGCAGCTCAATGCCGTTGGCGTAGTACTGAAGCAGGGTATCGTAAACGTCGTTATTGCCTACCAGCATGGCGCCGAGCAGTTTTTTACCATCGCTGGAGACGACCAGCTTGCGATACTCCTGCTTGATGGGATCCAAGTAGCGAAACATTCGCGCGCCGGGGTTCTGGTTGCCGTGGGCATCACCAATCGAGCCCACATCGACGCCCAGCAGCTTGAGCTTGGTGCTCATATCGGCGCCACCAAAGCGAACATCACCATCGGTCAGCGTCGATAGGGCGGTTTTGGCCATCTGATAGCCGGGAGCGACCAGACCGAAAATACTTTGGCTCCATAGCGCGACCTCGCCAATCGCCAGAATCGACGGGTCGCTGGTTTGGCACTGATCATCAATGACCACACCTCCGCGCTCACCAATGTCTAAGCCGCAGTCGCGGGCTAGCTGGTCGCGGGGGCGAATACCCGCCGAGAACACAATTAAATCGGTCTCCAGTACTTTATCGTCCTGGAAGACCATACGGTGGCGACTTGCTTCGCCATCCTCAATACGTTGCGTTGCGCGCTCGGTGAGTGCCTGCACCCCTAGCGCCTCGATTTTCTCACGCAGTAGTTCGCCGCCTTCGTTATCGACCTGCATGGGCATCAGGCGCGAGGCAAACTCCACAACAGCAGTATCCAGGTTGAGGCCACGCAGGGCGTTGGCGGCTTCCAAACCTAACAAACCGCCGCCTACCACCACCCCGGTCGTGGCATGTTCGGCAGCGGCCCTGATGGCGTCTAGATCATCGAGGGTACGATATACCAGGCATCCGTCACGGTCGTTACCGGGGATTGGTGGCACAAAGGGATAGGAGCCAGTGGCCAGCACCAAGCGGTCATAGGCGTAGTGACCTTGGTCGGTGATCACTGTTTGTGTGCTTCGGTCAATCTTGATGACAGCTTCACTACTGCGCAGTTCTACGCCGCTAGTGGTGTAGTAATCGGCGTCGCATAGCGCTAATGAATCAGCATCACGGCCGCTGAAATATTCAGAAAGATGTACCCGGTCATAGGCGCGATGGCGTTCTTCGCCAAATACTGTGATTTGATAGCGCTCAAGCGCACCGTTATCGACCAACTGCTCGACGAGATGATGACCGACCATGCCGTTGCCGATAATGATGAGCTGTTCAGCGGTCGTGTTTGGGGTAGACATAGGCTTAGTTGACATCGTTATGCCGCCTCTAAGGTCGTGGTAGGGGAGGTGTCGTTGTGCTGCTCTTTGAGCACATCGACATCGGCCGCGCCAAATAGCAGGACGTGGCGATAGGGGTTTATATCCGTACCTGCCAGCGCTTGTTCGAAGTACCAGGGGCCTTGGCTGGTGTCGCCGAAGAGCACGGCGCCTTCTATTTGGCCGTCTCGTAGCAGCAGGCGGCGGTAGTCGCCATGCTCAAGGTCGTGGTAGCTAAGCACATCATGCTCGGCGCTGGCCTCGGTGGGGCCAAAGGCATAAAGCGCCACACCGCTGATTTTTAGCTTGGTTGCGCTGGGGGCATCGGCATAACCGGGGGTGGGCGCGCCGCACAACGTCGCAACAAGCACATCGACTTGACGCCAGATCGGTTCTACCAGCCCATAGGTGGTGTCGTTGAACTGGCAGCACTCGCCGAGTGCTGAAATCGACGGATCACTGGTAGTGAGGAGGTGATCTACTACAATCCCGCGCCCGGTGGCGAGACCTGCGCGGTGGGCAAGCGCTTTATTAGGGATAATACCGGCAGCAATAATGACGCTAGTGGCTTCCAACTGGCGGCCATTAGCAAGATGTACCTTAGCCACATGCCCATTAGTGTCGCCCTCAAAGCGCGCTAACTGAGCGCCGGTAATCAGTGTCAGTCCGCGTTGAGCAAGTTCGTTTTCAAGTAGCTGTGAGGCGGTGGCATCCAGCTGGCGGTTCATTAAATACTCGCTGCGCTGAAGCACGCTGACAGTAAGGTTATTGCCGCGCTTACGTAGCCCTTCGGCCGCTTCTAGGCCCAGCAGGCCGCCTCCAATAACGAGCGTATGACCGCCACGTTTAGCGATTGCTTCAAGCGTGGCGGCATCCTGCAAATCACGAAAACCGTGCACACCCTCAAGCGTACAACCCGGCACATCGGGTACTGCGGGCCGTGAGCCGGTAGCGAGAACCAGACGGTGGTAGTTCAGCGTGCGCCCCGTATGGGTGGTTACGGTTTGGTTGTCGCGGTTCAGGTGTTCGACCTTTTCGCCGAGGATCAGTGTCACTCCCTGTTCGGCGTACCAGTCGGCATCGCGAAGGGTGAGGGCATCCTGCTGTATCTCACCGGCAAGTAGCGGTGAAAGCAAAATCCGGTTATAGGCCGGTGTCGGCTCGGCGCTAATCACCGTAATGCGCTGAGGCCGCGTTGGCTGTTTAACCAGCGCCTCGATCAGGCGATGACTGGCCATACCGTTGCCGATGATGACGAGATGATCGTTGGGTGAGCACCGGGAAGTGGTTTCCATGGGTAGCTCCTCTGTTTGTTCAGAACGGATTGGCTCTGAACGGGTTGATACTGATTGGCGTCGTTTGGGCGTCACCGCTTGGTAAGCAGCAAACAAAAAACGCCCCTGTGAGGCGCTCTGGTTGCAAATGCAAAAAGAGAGCCTGACAGGGGCGTCGTTGCCCAATAGCGTTTTTAAAGGTGCAGTCTCAAAACATGTCGTTTCAAAACGCATGGCAACCGCCATTGGCTGCCCGTCGATTAAACGTGCTATGCATCAAGCAAGGAGTCGGCCAACTCGCCTTTATCCTTACTTTGTCTAATTTGTTCAGAAGGTTAGGTTAAGAGAGAAAAGTGTGAAGGTAACCGGCAATAAGCGCGGTTGCACGGTGATAGTGCAAAAAGCAACCTGTCGTGCACTCTCTGGCCCCATTGGGCCTTTATTGAAGCCTGAAATGAGCAAGGGATAAAAATTGGGTTATTTTTAAGCGTTTGTTTATAAATGGTATTTTTTAATTAATTGGTTTCCGGCTTAACTATTGCATTTTTTCTGGTAACAAGCAGGCAATAAACTTAGAGACTAGGGAACAAGTGCGCATTGCTAGGCGATGGCAGCAAATAATTTCAAAGCCGTAAAAAAAATAAGTAGTCGATAGTTAATGTGTAATTTCAAGAAGATGAGTGTGTTTTCGGAAATGTGTAACCGTTAAAAATAAGTACTGCACCGAACGAAGATGGTGTGCTGTGGCAACGACGTCCAGCCCTTTTTTCTTAACTGCGTTGATAGAGCGCAGTAGAAAAAGGGACTGGGCGTTTTTTTATGCGTGGAGCTAATGAGTAACCCTAGGAGTAGCTATGACCCAGGCCAAAACGACATGTCCCTACTGCGGTGTTGGCTGTGGCGTAACGGCGACCGTTGACGCGGGTACGCTGTGCGCCGTCGAGGGCGACCGTGAGCATCCGGCTAACTTCGGGCGGTTGTGCGTCAAAGGGGCTGCGCTACACGAAACCCTCGGCGAACATGGCCGACTACTCAAGCCTCGCCTGGATGGCGTTGAGGTCACTTGGGAGGCGGCGCTGAGCGCCACGGCTGAGCGCCTAAGTGCGCTGCGCTTGGCACATGGTCACCACACCGTGGCAGCGTACCTGTCAGGCCAGCTTCTGACCGAGGATTACTATGTCGCTAATAAACTGTTTAAAGGCTTTCTAGGCACCCCCCATTTAGATACCAACTCTCGGCTCTGCATGGCCTCGGCGGTTGCTGGCTACAAACGCGCTTTCGGCGCCGATGCGGTGCCATGTAACTACGAGGACTTGGAAGAGGCTGAGCTGGTCGTGTTGGTGGGTTCCAATCTAGCCTGGAATCACCCGGTACTTTACCAGCGCATCAAAGTGGCGAAAGAGCGCAATCCATTGATGCGTTTGGTGGTCATCGACCCGAGAGTCACCGACAGCTGCGACATTGCCGATCTTTATCTGGGAATTAAGCCGGGGAGCGATGCTTACTTGTTTAATGGATTGCTGACATGGATGGCGCAGCGACACAAACTCGATACGCTTTATCTTGACCGCCATACCGAGGGATTAGATGAAGCGTTGGCGGCGGCTCAACAATCCGCTGCCTCGGTGGCCGATGTGGCTGCTCTCTGCGATGTCGACCCGGAGCGGCTGGAAACTTTCTATTACTGGTTTGCCAGTCAGTTACACGTGGTCACTCTTTATTCCCAAGGCATTAATCAATCCTCCAGTGGGACCGATAAGTGTAATGCCATTATTAACTGCCACTTGGCGGGCGGAAAAATTGGCTTGCCGGGGGCGGGGCCGTTTTCGATCACCGGGCAGCCGAACGCCATGGGGGGACGCGAAGTAGGCGGGCTGGCCAACCAGTTAGCCGCCCATATGGATTATCATACACCGGGTGCGCGCAATCTGGTCAGCCGCTTCTGGTCGACAAAGACATTGACGCCAATCCTGCCAGAGGCGCCAGGGTATAAAGCCGTGGAGCTGTTCGAGGCCATTGAGCGTGGTGACGTCAAAGCGCTCTGGGTCATGGCAACCAACCCGGCTATCAGCTTGCCTGATGCGGCTCGAGTACGGGCGGCGTTGGAAAAATGTCCGCTGGTGATCGTGTCTGAATGCGCTGCTCATACCGATTTATTGCCCTATGCGGATATCGTGCTGCCTGCGTCGGGCTGGTCTGAAAAAGACGGCACAGTGACCAATTCCGAGCGGCGCATATCCCGTCAGCGGGGCATGTTGCCGCCGCCGGGAGAGGCGCGCCACGACTGGTGGATTATGTGTGAAGTGGCTAAACGGCTAGGCGCTGGCGAGGCGTTTAACTATACGCACCCCTGGGAAATTTTTGACGAACACGCCCGGCTTTCAGGCTTTGAAAACGGTGCTGGGCCAGATAGCCCCGCGCGCCTGTTTGATATTTCGGGCCTGGTGGGGCTGGGGCGTGAAGGTTACGATGCGCTGTCGCCCATACAGTGGCCGGTCACCGCAAGAGCTCCCCACGGCACTGCCCGGTTGTTTGAAACGGGTGAATTTGCCACCGCCAATGGCCGCGCCAAGCTGTTGGCGATTTACCCACAGGGGCCTAAACAGACGCTCAGTTCGGCCTATCCACTGCGCTTAAACACTGGGCGGATTCGTGACCAATGGCATACCATGACACGCACCGCTCGCGCACCGCGCTTAATGAATCACCGCGCGGAGCCTTTTATGGATGTGCATCCCGATGATGCCTGCGCCGCGGGGGTGATGGATCAAGGATTGGCAACGTTAACGGCTGAGAAAGGAGCATTTTGCGCACGTGTACGGGTCTCCAATGCGCAACGTCGTGGCGAGGTGTTTGTGCCTATTCACTGGACTGACTGCTTCTCTAAACAGGCCAGAAGCAGTGCGCTGATTGGCAGCATTACCGATCCGCTCTCGGGTCAGCCGGAAGCAAAGCATGGGGCGGTAACGCTAACGCCTTTGGACACCGAGTGGCAGGCAACCTTGTTGGTTGCTGACGACGGGATATCCGCGACCCCCTGGTGCAACAGTGCTTACTGGACGCGTATTCCTATGCGCGGTTGCCAGCGATGGCAGTTGGCCGATACTCAGCCAATGAACGATTGGTTGGCTCGGCTTAACGCCTGGCTACCCGGCATAACCGTCTCAGTATTAAGCCAGGACGTAGCTCACGGACGTTTGCGCGCGGCCGGTGTAGATAGTGGCAAACTGCGTTGGTGGCTGATGGTGGGGCCGCCTAATGAGTTGCCGGGGCTGGCGTGGCTGGAGGCTCGCTTTAGCGATGAAACACTGAGCGATGCCCATCGTCGTCGTCTGCTCGCCGGTGGTGACGACGGCGCCGCCGATGCTGGCCCAATGGTATGTAGTTGCCATCAGGTGGGCCAAACCACGATTACCCAGGCTATCCGCGCAGGTGACACGAGCGTTGAAGCCTTGGGAGCCAGGCTTGCCTGCGGCACTCAGTGCGGTAGCTGTATTCCTGAATTGAAATCATTGCTTGAAGAGGAGCGGCCCAATGCCCGCACTAAGCAACCCTTTACGACTGAAGTGGTTTAACGCCTTGATGCGTTTTGCTCACCGTGCGCTGTCGCCCTGGACACAACGCTCGGCTGACTTACATGTGCCTCTGCGAGGGGAGTGTCGTGCCGGGCAGGTCTATTTGGTGGGGGCTGGCAGTGGTGATGCTGAGTTGTTAACGCTCAAGGCGGCTCGATTACTGATGCAGGCAGACGCTGTGGTATACGACCGTCTGGTCGGTGACGACGTATTGGCCATGATTCCGAAAGGTAGCGAGCGTTATTACGTTGGCAAGGCGCGCGGCCATCATAGCGTACCTCAGGCCGAGATCGGAGCGCTGTTGGTGAAGCTTGCCCGCCAGGGAAAATCGGTCGTGCGTCTGAAAGGCGGTGACCCGGCAGTGTTTGCACGTATGGGGGAAGAACTTGACGCGTTGGCCGCCGCCCAGGTAGCTGCTGCCATTGTGCCAGGGATTACCGCGGCGTCTGCCGCGTCAGCCTGTATGGGAATTCCGCTTACTGATCGAGGCCATGCCCAGCAGCTACGCTTTGTGACCGCCCAGCTATGCCGAGAAGAAGGGGCCCCGGATTGGGCCTCGCTGGCTCGTAAGGATGAGACCCTGGTGTTTTATATGGGCCTTTCTAAAGTCAGTGCGATTTGCCATGGATTGCGTCAGGCTGGCCTGCCCGATGACTGGCCGATGATGCTGGTGGCCAACGCCAGCCACCCCGATCAGCAGTCGTTGGTGGGGTCGCTTGTCGATATGCCAGACAAGCTGGCTGCCCATCCTTTGCCATCGCCCTGTTTGATTGTGGTGGGCAGCGTGGTGCAACGAACGGCCTCGTCGCCTGCCGCACGCGCAAGCCTTTGTACGGTGTATTGATACTTAAGCATGCGCGTTAAGCACGCCTTTTATGCCGCAAGGGCTTTTATAGGAAACCGACATGGCAGCGCTCACTATCTCGCTTGGCCAGTACTCGGAGCAGGGGCGCAAACCGAGCAATCAGGATTTTTATGGAGCCTATTTGCCCGATGCCTCTCAGCGTGCTGCCAAAGGCATTGCGATCGCGTTAGCGGATGGTATTAGCAGCAGTGAAGTCAGTCGCGAGGCAAGCGAGGCGGCGGTAGGCGGTTTTTTGACGGACTACTACGCAACGCCTGCTACCTGGACGGTTAAAACCTCAGCGCAAAGAGTACTGCAGGCTACTAATGCGTGGCTTTATGCGCAAACTCGGCAAAGCCAGTACCGTTATCACCTCGATCGCGGTTATGTATGCACCCTGAGCGCCATGGTGATTAAATCCACTACCGCGCATCTGTTTCATGTCGGCGATAGCCGTATCTACCAACTCACGGGAAACGTGCTGGCGCCGCTGACCGAGGATCATCGTTTCTGGGCCTCGCAAGAGATCAGCCATTTAAGCCGTGCCATGGGCGCAAGCCAACACCTTGAGCTGGATTACCGCACTGTATCGCTTAGTGCGGGCGATGTGTTCGTGCTCACTACCGATGGTGTTCATGAGTGGTTGACCGCCACTGAAATGGCCGCGCTGATTCATGCCCATTGGAGCGATCTTGATGTGGCCGCTAAAGCGCTGGCCGAGGCTGCCCTTGAGAACGGCAGCGATGATAACCTGACGGTGCAGATTGTGCGCATTGATACGCTGCCCAAGCATCACGCCGATGAACTTTATGCAGCCATGAGCGTGCTACCTCAGCCTCCAGAACTGCGCGCGGGCAGCGAATTGGATGGCTACCGCATTGTGCGTCAATTGCATGCCAGTAGCCGCAGTCATGTTTTTCTGGCGGAAGATATCGCCAGTGGCGAGAAAGTAGCGTTTAAAACGCTATCAACAGAGCTAAGCCAGGATCCAGCAAGTATCGAGCGGTTTGTGCGCGAAGAGTGGATTGCGCGGCGTATCGACAATCAGCATGTGCTCAAGGCACCGGTTCAGACGCGCGCGCGTCACTACCTCTACACCGTGCTTGCCTATATCGAAGGGCAAACCCTTACCCAATGGATGCGCGACCATCCTGATGCTGACTTAGCGAGCGTACGTCCTATCGTCGAGCAGATTGCCAAGGGGCTGCGCGCATTTCATCGCCTGGAGATGTTGCATCAGGATTTACGCCCTGACAATGTGATGATCGACTCCCACGGCACGGTGACGCTAATCGATTTTGGTGCCGTCAAAGTGGCGGGTATCGACGAAGCGGACATGGTCGATGCAGACAGTGACGACGCGGATAGTGACGAGCGTGCTAGCGGGGATATTTTGGGCACCGCTCAATATACCGCGCCGGAGTATTTCCTGGGCGAGGGCGGCACACCCCAGGCGGATCAATACTCCCTGGCGGTGATCACTTATCAAATGCTAACCGGCTCGTTACCGTATGGCGCCGACGTAGCCAAAACCCGTACCCGGGCGGCGCAGCGTAAGCTTGCCTATCAGCCAGCAATTAGTGAAAAACGGGCATTGCCAGCCTGGGTGGACGAAGTGCTTAAAAAGGCACTGCATCCCAATCCTCAGCATCGCTATCCCGCGCTATCAGAGTTTATTTTTGAACTGCGCATGCCAAGTGCCGGAGTGCTCAAACGCGCCCAACTACCGTTACTTGAACGCGATCCTGTACTATTCTGGAAAAGCGTGTCGATAATGCTGGCTATCGTGGTGATCGTGCTGCTGATACGTTAATCCACTCGTTTGTTTAGCATCGCTTGGATGTTATCAACGTGCATCATCAAAACGGTCAACACGGCGCAAGGGTGGGAAGAGTTTCATCCAGGCGCAGACCACCGCCAGTGTCCCGACACCGCCAATAATAGCGGCGGGCACAGCACCCAGCCACGCCGCCATACTGCCCGCGCGAAATTCACCCAGCTCATTGCTGGAACCGATAAACAGCATATTGACGGCGTTCACGCGTCCGCGCATTTCATCAGGGGTGGCGAGCTGAATGAGCGTCATCCGCACGTAAACACTAATCATATCGGCTGCTCCCGCGACCAGCATGGCCACCAGTGAAAGCCAGAATATCGTCGAAAAGGCGAATACCAAATTAGCGATACCAAATGTCGCGACCGCTAAAAACATGATCAAGCCGGCATGACGCTTGATGCCCTTGATCCCTAGATAAAGCCCCATCAAAAGCGCACCGACAGCAATAGCGCTGCGTAGCGCGCCTAATCCTTCCGGCCCGACATAAAGCACTTCCTGGGCATAAATGGGTAGTAGCGCCACCACGCCGCCTAATAGCACTGCAAACAGGTCGAGCGAAATGACGCCCAGGATAATAGGCTGATAGCGGATATAACGAATGCCTGCGGTAAAGCGTTTAACGGCGGTGCTTTCAAGTGTTTTTACCGGCTCGGCATAGTGAATCGGTACCGGTAACAGCAGCAATAAGCCCGCTATAAAACATCCTAGACAGGCGGCGTAGGCGAGGCCACCGCCGCCTAGTCCATACAGAATACCGCCTAACAGCGGCCCACCAATCACCGCGACTTTCATAATTGAGCTATTCAAGGCAATCGCAGAGGCGAGTTGGGCGCGCGGCACAATATTGGGCAATAGGCTTTGCAAGGTAGGCCCGGTAAACGCACGTGCGGCTCCAAACAGGGCCAGTACCGCGTAAAAGGCGCCCACTTGCTGGCTGTCTTGCCATGAAAGGGCCAGTAGCAGGGCACTACACACGCCTTGTACCATCCAACTAAGCTGCAAAATTCGTTTACGTGAAAAACGGTCAACGACATCCCCCGCGGGTAGTAGAAGCAGCACCATGGGTAAAAACTGGGCTAACCCCACATACGCCAAGGCCATCGGGTCCCGGGTAATGTCGTATACCTGCCATGCCACGACGATGGCTTGAATTTGCATGGCAAATACGGCGGCTAAACGAGAAAACAGAAAGCTTAAAAAGCCCGCTTGTCGATGGAGGGGCAGTAAAGACTCTTTGGCACTCTCTTGTTTATTCGCTTGTTCACTCTCTTTTGCACTAAGTGGGGAGGTCATGGTTTCTTCATGGTCGGCGGCGTATAAAAGCCCTGGGGTTGAAATGGATCGGTAACCACCCCATGTTAGTTAACACGCTATCAATAGAAAAGGATGTTAATGATGCAAAATGTGATGCCTAACCCCGGTTTCGGTACCTTTCGCCTGGAAGGCGATACGCTCAAGCAAAGCATTCATGCAGCGCTTGAGGCGGGGTATCGCCATATCGACACGGCACAATTTTATGGCAATGAAGCGGATGTCGGTGAGGCGATTCGTGAAAGCGACGTGCACCGCAGCGACATCTTCCTCACCACCAAGGTGTGGTTTGACAACCTGGAGCCCGCTAGGCTGAAAGCCAGCGTAGACGAAAGCCTCGATAAACTGGGTACAGGTTATGTTGATTTGCTATTGATTCACTGGCCATCGCCGAATGATGAAATACCCATGGCGGATTATTTGACGGCCTTGAAAGAAGTCAAAGAGGAAGGCAAGGCGCACCATATTGGTATTTCCAATTTTAACTGCGCGCAGGTAGACGAGGCGATTGGTATTCTGGGTAAAGGTGAAATTCTGACCAATCAGATTGAGGTTCACCCGTTCCTTCAGAATCGTAGACTGGTTGAGCACTGCGAGCAGCAAGGTATTCAAGTCACCGCCTTTATGCCGCTGGCGGTAGGCAAGGTAATGGACGATCCGACGCTTCAGAAAATTGCTGACGCCCATAATGTCACGCCTGCGCAAATTGCCTTGGCCTGGGTAAAACAGCGCAATATGATTACTATCCCGTCCTCCACTAAGACGCGGAATATTCAAAGTAACATTGCCGCGTTTGAGTTAGTGCTAAGTGATAGTGAAATGGCGGACATTGCCATGCTGGATCGCCAAGAGCGTATTGCTAACCCCGACTTTGCACCCGCGTGGGATGAATAAGTTGGGTTTGAGGTACTAATGTTTGAAGCGCTAACGTTTGAAGTACTATCGCTTGAAGCACTAGCAGACGAGCTTCAATGAATAGTGTGTGTCGTAATGGATGCCTGCTCAGGCAGGCATCTTTAAAAAATGGAGAAGATGATGAAACAGCGCAAGATTAAACATAATGCGTTAAAAGCGCAGCTGCGAACGCCGCAGTTTAAAATGCAGCAGCAAGTGCCTAAAAAGGGCAAAGGTAGCTACTCGCGTAAGGGACAAAAAATGACTCCCACGGTAAAGCTAAAGCAGGGATATAGCCAAGCCGCTTGATGTAAGCATGACCTCAGGCGAATTGGCTATATCTCTGAAGTGATTCTTTACCTGAATTGGCCTTCACGTATAACGCCCCGGTCACGTCCTGTGACCGGGGCGTTTGCTATGTCAGTCTGCTCCCGCAATGTGGACAGGTTTCATAAGCATCACGCGTTTCAGCCTGATGGCGTTGGTGGCGCTGACCTGGCTCCTCTACACCCTGTATGGATACCAGTTGGCCTTGCTCCCAGCGTAAGCCGATATCGTTTAATAGGTGTGAGTCATGCAGGCGCGGGTCTTCATACAGACGGCGTTGAACGCGAGAATACTTGAGCGCCTTGAGTAGCTTGCGGGTAATCATTGCCACTGCCATGGGATAGGTCTCCTGGGTTAGGAGGCCGAGCAACGTGGCGATCAAAAAATATCAAAGGTACCGATAAAATATATGGCCGCGACACGTGACGCGGCCAATTTTCTCACTACATTTCTGGCACGCGACGATCGTAAACTGACATCGCATTATTATTAATGCGATGCAGGTTATTTGATCGTGTAACGCGGATTTGCCAGCGCATGAGAAGGTCTCGTTAATAAAAGAAAAGCTGCCGTTTAAAGGGCAGCTCTTATCTTTTAACCGATGCTTATATAAGCGTCAACCTATTTAGCGATTTGCTCTACTGGACTAAGGTGAGCTATTTCCATGCGATAGCCTGCTTGGTAAACACTACGCAGGCGCAGGCCATGGCGGCCATCTAGCTCCAGTTTACGCCGTAGACGGCTGACGTGAGTATCGACAGTCCGTGTGGACACATCCCCTTTGATTCCCCACACAAGCTCCAGTAGGTGGGCTCGGGTAATCAATTCGCCAATTTTCGAGAGAAACAGTGCGGCTAACTGGTATTCGCGCTCTGTTAGGTCAACAGCCTTGCCCGCGACGCTGATGTAATGCTCTTCGGTATGTAGGGTAAATAGGTCAGGGCATGACTGGGCAGGGCGTGCTATGTCATAGCCTGATCGCCTCCCTAGCGCGCTTACCCTGGCAATGAGTTCTTTAGGACGCAGGGGTTTGGCAAGGAAATCGTCGGCGCCCTGTTCCAGCGCGGTGACAACGTCATCCTCCCCTTGGCTTGCAGTGATAAACAGAATAGGACCTTGCCAACCATCGTTTTGGCGTAAATGAGAGACAACGTCCATGCCGCAGCTATCAGGCAGGCGCCAATCAATAATAAAAAAATCAAACATATGCTGCTGAGTGGCACGACGAAGCTCACTAGCACGTGTGAATAGGGCAACACGATGGCCTGCTGATGTAAGGCAAAGCTCGATAAAAGCTTGTTGGTCTAGGTCATCTTCAAGTACGCCAATATGCATAGTGATTTACCTTACTGCGGGCTTATAAACATAGCATGCCGGTGATTAGGGGAGCTCATACATTAAGTTTAGTAGATGTTGATGCGTTGACACAAAGGTTCACAGTTAACCTTCAAATGGCCGATATATACTGAATGCACTTTTTTCGTTAGTCCGAGGTGCAAAATGCTTTGTCGTTCTTTGGTGGTTAACGTCAGAGGGCTACTCGTTGCGGCCGTGCTTGCCACACTGAGTACACACGTGAGTGCCTTGGATATTCCAACAGGCCCGGTGATCTTAGTCGTAAGCGGTAAGCTTGCGCATACTAATGTGGGCAATGAAGCCCATTTTGATAAAGCGATGCTCGAGGCCTTAAGCCAACACGAAACGATAACGCATACACCTTGGTACGATGATGCGGTGCGTTTTTCGGGCCCATTAGGACGCGACATACTGGAAGCCGCCGGTGCCGATGGAGAAAGCCTGCGTGTAGTCGCGCTGAATGATTATGCGGCCACCATTCCCGTCAGTGATTTTGCGAACCATGATGTGATATTGGCCATGCGGGCCAACGGTAAGGCGTTGCGAATTCGAGATCAGGGGCCGCTGTTTGTAATTTACCCTTTTGACCAGCACCCTGAACTGTTAAATGAAGAAGTCCTTTCTCGCTCTGTATGGCAGGTGAAGCGTATTGACGTTCATTAATCACCGCTACGCAGCCGCCATGTGGTCAGCGCTTACATTTTACTTTACTCGTCGTACTCGCATCGCTACTTTCTCGGCGATCCTCTTTTTTCTATCAGCGTTAACCACCGGCGGCGTCATTTATAGCCGACAGCATGCGCTCGAAAATAGGCTACTCGAAAACCTGTTATGGGCCGGGTATCAATACGATCGCGAAGTCCGCGAATTTCGTCTAGTGCTGCTCGAAGCCAGTGCCGGTAACGCTCATGCGGAAGATACACTGCTACGGTATGAGATTCTTTTTAGTCGGAACAAGCTGTTTTACCAAGGGGATATCGGAAAAATTGTAGCCCAGCTTGAAGGTGTTGAAGAGGGTATTCGTCAAGCGGATAGGCTGGTGTCAGGTATGGACTCCCTGCTTGATCCGTTATGGGGTAACCCTGCCGAGTTAACCAGCGAATTAATAGCCACACTGATCAACCAGGCGATGACTCTTCAACAGCTCACGGGCACCATTTTGATCGAAACCAATGCCCATGTGTCGCGTATACGCAATCAAGAGCGCCAGGTGTTGACGAAGCTATACGGACTGGTGCTGTTACTTATTACGCTCTTGATGCTGTCAGGCGGGTTGTTGGTACGCGCACTGATTCTGGAAGGCCGTTCAAGCAGCCGGAAAGCACAAGCGTTAGAAGCCAAGAGCTTAGAGTTGAATGAAGCTGCCAAGCGAGCAGAAAAAGCAAGCCAGGCTAAATCTGAGTTTATGGCGGTGATGAGTCATGAAATTCGCACCCCCTTAAACGGCGTGGTGGGCATGGCTGATCTGTTAAGTGAAGAGGTACAAACAACGAAGGCAACGATGTTTCTTGCGGCCCTCAAGCGTAGTGCCGAGAGTTTACGCGCGGTAATTAACGATATTCTCGATTACACCAAAATTGAATCCGGCCATCTCGACCTTGATTATCAACCGTTTAACCTGCGCCAGTGCATCGACCAGCTATGTGAAAGCTATACCCTTCAAGAACCCAAGGCGAAGGTCATCTTCAGCTACTACCTCGATCCTGCTTTACCGCAATATGTTCTGGGCGACATCGCCCGGTTGCGCCAGGTCATGATGAACTTGATCAACAATGCATTGAAGTTTACCCAAGAAGGCTTCGTGAAGTGTTATATAACGGCGCCTGAAAAAGACACGATTCGCGTGGAGGTACACGATAGCGGCTGTGGTATTTCTGAGGTTGATCAAGCACAGCTATTTTCGGCATTCTCTCAAGTGGATACGTCCATGGCTCGCCGCCACGAAGGAACCGGGTTAGGGCTTGCCATCTGCAAGCGGTTAGTCGAGGCAATGCAGGGGGAAATAGGCGTCATTAGCCAGCAGGGCCAAGGCAGCCAGTTTTGGTTCAATGTCATATTGCCCACCAGTGAACCGTTGGCTGTTTATCATCACAGTGATGGCTGCGATGCCGTTACTGCAGATCAACATATTCTCGTGGTAGAGGATAATCCGCTTAACCAGACGGTGGCACAAGTGATGCTGGAGCGCCTTGGCCAGCAGGTCACCATTGCCGACAATGGTCAGAAGGCGCTTGATCTACTTGAAGCAGCGCGTACCAAGTTCGCGTTAGTCTTCATGGACATGCAAATGCCCATCTTGGACGGTACAGAAACAACCAGGCGTTGGCGCGCTTTTGAAGCACTGCATGGGCTTCCCCGTCTACCTATTGTCGCGATGACCGCTAATGTAATGCCAGAACACCGTGAACGGTGCTTGCAAAGCGGTATGGACGATATGATCCACAAGCCTTTTACGCGCGATGAGCTCTACCAAATCATGTTGCGTAATCTGTCGACCGATAAAAGCGTTGAGCTCGTTTCACACATTGCTGAGCACACCGGGGCTGAATCATCTGCGCGTCTAGAAACCGTCGACGACTCGTTACCCTTGCTGGACGCACGGATATGTGAGGAATTGAAAGATGCCTTTGAGCCAGTGGCGCTGACAGCACTGTTAACCACCTTCTTGACGCGGCTGGGTGAGCGCAATGTACGCCTTAGCGCTTGCTGGCAGATAGAAGATCGTGATGCTCTGAAAAAAGAGGCACACTCGCTAAAGGGCGCCGCTTCCTCTCTGGGCTGTTCCGCGATTGCTGAACTAGCGAGTCAATTGGATCAGAGGGCGTTTGAAGCGCCTTATTGCGAGTTGGCTACTTACCTGGAGCGTTTATCTGTCCTCCAGGTAGATACTCATCAGGCCTTGCTGCAAGAGAGAATGTTGACCGTCTAGGCTGACGGTTTTGCAACGACTATGCTGTTAATCGTGAGTGTGAGTGTTCACTTAGATAGGCGTCTAATGCAGTGACGCTCAAGGGGCGAGCGATAAAATATCCTTGGCCCATTGCACAACCGGCATCAGCAAGTAACGTGTATTGCGCCTCGGTTTCAATGCCCTCGGCGACTACCTTCATCCCCAACCGTTTACCCAAGTCAATAATCGACAGCGCGATCGCCAGTGCCACGCTGTCCTGATCCATCAGCGAAACGAACCCGCGGTCAATTTTTATCTCGCTGAAAGGAAGTCGCTGTAGCTGGACCAAGGAAGAGTAACCGGTACCGAAATCATCTAATGCCAGTTGACAGCCGTGCTGGCGTAATGCGTTGAGCACGTAGCTTGCATAGCTCAAGCACTCTATTCCCATTGTTTCTGTTAGCTCCAGGGTGATCGTGGTCAATGAAACCCCGCTCTGCTGGATGAGTTGGTCAAATGCCTCCAACACCCCTTCGGCTTTAACAAAGGCCGCCGGTACATTGATCGCTATATTTAAATGCAAGCCTTGAGACTGCCATTCGGCTTGCTGCGCTAGTGCATGTTCAATAACGTACCATGTGAGCGGGACAATCAGATCGCTTTGCTCTGCCAAGGGAATAAACGCGTCGGGATAAAGGATGCCTCGCTCCGGATCCTGCCAGCGCACCAAGGCTTCCACTCCAGTAATAATGCCTTGCTGAAGATTTTGTTTGGGTTGATAAACCAAGAAGAGCTGTTTTTCACGAATGGCGGTGGAAAGTTCGGTACTGTTAGGCGCTTTAGGTATTTTTTTTAGTGGTTCTAAAAAGGCTTTAAGATCGGTCAGTAGCCGGGATTTAGGCAGGAAACCCAGCATTCGTAAACCTTTTGCTTTGCCTACTTCGATCGTATGGTCAGCCGTTTCTTTAGAGCAACTGCTGAGCAACAGTATTGACGCGTTTAAGCGCAAATCATAGAGATAATCAATAATATCCAGGCCGGTAAAGTCTCCTAAACCGAAATCAAGCAAAATTAATTCAGCATTCAATAATGAGGGTTCTCTCGCCAGCTCTCCAAGGCTTCCAGCGGTTACAGCACTATAGCCATGCTGATTTAAAAGCATTTTGCCTAGCAGTTGGACATCATAATCATCATCAATAATTAACGCATTCGATGGCATCGCTATTCCTTTAATAACTACTATCAAAACTAATTAGGTTACGTGGTCGCTATTTTGATACAACAGACGAAGTAGACGAGAAATACGCTTAGCAAGAAACCGTTAAACCTCCTTGGAGATCCAAAAAATCCAAGGAGGCAAAGGGGATTAAAAGTCCGGTTAAAAAGACTCCCACTCGGGCTGCGCAGGCGCGCTAGCCAAACGGCGTGGGGCCGGCGTACTAGCGGAAGGCGGTTGAACTGCCGTGCGTATGACGTGGCTAGTGGCTACCTTTTCGGACTGGGTATTGCTGAGTTTAAAGGCTCCCACTAGCATGCTAAGACGGTCTGCTTGGGCACTTAGCTCGGCGGCGGCGGCGCTCGACTCTTCTACCATAGAGGCATTGTGCTGGGTCATACTGTCGAGCTCATTAACCGCGTCGTTGACTTGGCCGATACCCACACTTTGTTCTTTCGCCCCGGCACTTATTTCTGCAATCACGTCGGCCACGCGCGCAATACTGTTAACCATTTCCTGCATGGTAGCGCCCGTTTGCTTGACTTGATCGACTCCCGATTTGGTGCGACTTAATGACGTGTTGATTAAGGTGGCAATGCTCTTCGAGGCCTCGCTTGAACGGCTGGCTAAGATACGAACCTCTTGTGCCACGACCGCGAACCCTCGGCCATGCTCACCTGCCCGAGCTGCCTCAACAGAGGCGTTGAGCGCCAGAATATTGGTTTGAAAAGCAATACTGTCAATTAAACTGACGATGTTACTGATTTCAGACGATGAATCGTTAATAGTATCCATGGTCTTCTCAACACTGTTCATGGCGTGCAAGCCCTGTTGAGCCAAGTCACGCGTCGACAGCGCCAACTGATCAGCCTGCTGCGCTGATTCTGAGGCATTGCTAACGACCGCGGCGATCTCTTCCATAGACGCAGACGTTTGCTGTAGATTCGCGGCGGCTTGCTCGGTACGTGCTGCTAGTTCCTGGCTACCTTTGGCAATCTCCGTAGAGGCATGCTGCAGGCTAACCGTACTACTGCTCACTGACTGTAGCGTATCGTCAATGCGCTTAATAAACCCATCAAACTGCTGAGCGAGTTCGCCAATTTCATCGCGACGATGGCTGTCAATACGAGAGGTTAAGTCGCCATCACCTTCGGTAATCTCTTTGATTCGGGCACTGATCTGGCGAATGGCACGAGACATCATGAGAGGGCCCAGCAAGGCAATGAGCGTGGCAATAACAAACACGATAAGGGCAAAAACAATCGTGGAGGTTTGCTGTATTTGAATTCTATCAACGACGGCGGCTTCAGCATTTTTAGTGGCGGTTTCGATATTTATCCCTGCAACATCGTAGATGTCGCGAAGTTCATTGAAACGTTCTAACGAAGAGCCCGATAGGATGCTTAAGGCATCGGCTGTCTCGCCGTTTTGATGGAGTGTAAAGACCCGCTCTGCTTCTTGTTTCCAATCGCTATAAAATACTTCAAAATTAGCTAATTGAGCCGTTAATTCAGGATAGTCCGCCATCAATTCGGCATACTTGTTCATACGGTCTAAAGCTTGCTGAGCGTTTTCTTCAAACTCGGCGATGAGTGCTGATGCCCGCTGGCTATTTGGGGTAGATAATAAATACTCGATCTCCGCTACTCGCGCTTGGTAAAGGTCACGGTCACCGTTTAAGGTGGCTGAAGTGGCAGGAATATAATTAGTAATAAAGGTATCTAGCCGTTTTTTTACCATATTAACTAGCAGTGCATCTGCCGCGACAATAGCGAGTAGTGCTAGTGCAACACTAATAAAGGCGAGAGCGTATTTAACTCTTATTTGATGAAAGCGGTTCATATGTGCCACTCCTGTAGTGGTAAACGATGAGCGCACATTACCTTTAAAGTGTTAGCTTAGTCGATAGCATTGTGATACTTGTCACGTTTGTTCACGTTGTCGTTTTAGTTAGCGGTATAACAAGTAATCTTATAATAAGAATGATTCATGTTTCAGGTCATTGATAACCTGCAGCCTGTAGGTGAAATAGCTTGGCATAGCGACCTTCTGCGGCAAGCAGTTCTTCGTGGGTGCCGCGTTCAATAATCTGCCCCTGATCAATCACCAGAATGAGATCGGCGCTGCGTACTGTTGAGAATCGGTGGGAAATCAGTATCGCCATTTTGTCGCGGCTGTGTTCGCGAAAACGAGCAAAAACATCGGCTTCTGCAGCGGCGTCCATGGCGGCGGTTGGCTCGTCCAGCACTAAAATGTCAGCATTTTCGCGCATATACGCCCGTGACAGGGCGATTTTTTGCCACTGGCCACCGGAGAGTTCCTGGCCATTTTTAAACCAGCGGCCTAATTGAGTTTGGTAACCGCTGGCCATGCGGGTAATAAAGTCGTCGGCCATGCCATGACGTGCTGCCTGCTGCCAGCGCTCTTCATCGTTAAAGGCATGGGTGTCACCGACGCCAAGGTTTTCTCCTACCTGAAGCTGGTAGCGTACAAAGTCTTGAAAAATCACTCCCGTACGTTCGCGAAGCGCCTGCGTACTCCAATCACGCAGGTCGCTGCCATCCAATAAAATGCGCCCCTCAGTAGGATGATAAAGCCGTGTTAATAGCTTAATAAGGGTCGTTTTACCTGAACCATTTTCACCCACCAAGGCCAGGCTTTGCCCTGGTGTCAAATGCAGAGAGATATCGTGAAGCACATGGGTACCGCCAGGGTATGAAAAGCTAACCTGCTCAAAGCGCAGTCCGTCGCCTGGCAGAGCGCCCTGAGTGAGCGTGCCGTTATCGCTGGCGATCGGTTGTTCTAAATACTCATACAGGTTGGAGAGGTAGAGGTTATCTTCATACATGCCACTGATGGCGGTGAGACTGGCGGAGAGAGCAGCCTGGCCCTGCTTAAAGACCATTAAGTACATCGTCATTTGCCCCAGCGTCAGCGACCCGGCAATCGTTTCAATCACCACCCAGCCGTAGGCAATATAAAACGTTAGGGTGCCGAGTAACCCAAACACAAATCCCCAGCTTTCGCGACGTAGCGTGAGACGACGATCTTCAGCAAATAGCTGGGTAAAAATATCGCGATAGCGCTTAAGAAATAGTCCTTCAAGACCAAACAGCTTAACCTCTTTGATACTGTCTTCACGTGCAAGCACTGTCTCTAAGTAAATCTGCATCCGGGTTTGTGGTGAACGCCAGCGAAACAGGCGAAAGGCATCACCTGAGAATTTAGCTTCTGAGATAAACACCGGAAAAGCACCTGCTACTAAAATCAGCGGTGCCCAGGGGGAAAACTGCACCAGTAGTACACCGAAACTGCCCAGTGAAATAGCGTTTTGCAGCAATCCAAAAGTCTTGTTAACCAGCGCAAGCGGGCGTGTAGACGCTTCGCGGCGTGCACGTGTGAGCTGATCATAAAGCTCAGAGTCCTCAAACTGGCTCAGCGACAGTTGGCCCGCCTTTTCCAGAATCATCACATTTACTTTCTGACCCAGCAGGGCACGCAGTAATGCCTGCTGGGCAGAAAGGCCGCGTTGTGCCAGCGCGATGATGCCAATAATGAGCGCTTCTACACCCACCAGTTGCAGTACTGGCGTGATAGCGTCCAGCAGGTTGGAATCAGGGACTGATTGATGAGTCTCCATGGCGCTTACCACGCCATCCACGATTAATTGACCGACCCAGGCTGCCACGGCAGGCAAAACACCTGCGACCAGCGTGCATAGTGCTAACCCAAGCATCATCCAGCGAGACGTATCCCATACCAGGCTAAGGGCACGGCGACTATAGCGAAAAACGCCAAAGAAACCGCTGAAGCGGGTAAGTACAGAAGTAGAAGAGGCAGAAGTAGGGGGCATCGATCAACAACATCGCTTATAACAGGGGCTACTATGATGCGGTGCTAAGGCGTTGATAGCCAGCTTATTGCCGTGTTGGTAGCTCGGCAATAAGCTGGCTCAAGGGGCTACAGAGGCAATACGGCCCCATCGGTGCGCGGTTCGGTGCCGCCTTGCAGTACGCCCGTTTCAGGGTCGCGCAGAATGATTTGTCCACGGCCGAAGCTAATGGAATCAACGACTTTAACAATATCGTGTCCACGACGAGCCAACGCTAGGGCTAAGTGATTGGGAAAGTCAGCTTCGACTTCGATGGTTTTACCTTTGGTCCACTTCCAACGCGGCATATCGAGCGCTGCCTGGGGGTTTAGTTGGTCTTCCAGCATTGCCGTCACCACCTGCACATGGCCTTGGGGCTGCATATAGCCGCCCATCACCCCAAATGGCCCAACGGCTTGGTTATCTTTCGTGATAAAACCAGGAATGATGGTGTGATAGGTGCGTTTACCCGGCGCTAGTGCATTAGGATGCTGCGGGTCGAGTGAGAACGACCAGCCACGGTTTTGTAGACTTATCCCGGTACCGGGAACAACCATGCCGGAGCCAAAGCCCTTAAAGTTGCTTTGGATTAACGAGACCATATTGCCTTCGTCGTCAGCGGTGGCCAGGTAGACCGTACCGCCCTTGATCGGATTGCCGTGTACGGGATCAAGAGCCTTTTCACCAATTAATCCGGCACGTGTCTTCAAATACTCATCATCGAGCATCTGCTCAATAGTCGGCTGCATAGCGTCTAGGTCGGTAACATGCGCGAAACCATCAACGTACGCGAGTTTGGTGGCCTCAATACGACGGTGCAGCGTTTCGACCGGGTCGCCTCCTTGCTCGCCTAAACGTTCTAGCATTCCAAGGGCCTGAAGCACGATCATACCGCTGCCGTTGGGAGGAATTTCCCAAATATCATGGCCTTTGTAACGAACGCTGATGGGGTCAACCCATTCTGGCTGATAAGCGGCGAGATCTTCTTTACGTAACAGACCACCATGTTCACGTGAAAAAGCGTCGATGGCTTCGGCTAATTCGCCTTCATAAAACGCCTTGG
The DNA here is from genome assembly GCF_042429665.1 of Vreelandella sulfidaeris. Lineage (GTDB taxonomy): Bacteria > Pseudomonadota > Gammaproteobacteria > Pseudomonadales > Halomonadaceae > Vreelandella. Next base: position 546,016 of record NZ_JBHMAC010000010.1, read on the forward strand.
CGTGAGTATTAGCAATCGCTTTTAAGCTTTTTGCATGGCCTTCTGAACGCCACAGTTCACCTGCTTCCGGTGCTCGTCCTTCAGGGGCGAACGTATCAAACCAAGGGGTGAACGAAGCGTCGCTGTAAGCCGAGTAGTTGGTAAAGGCCTCTTTCCACATTTGATGGATAACGGGCGAGACGGGGAAACCTTCTTCAGCGAGTGCAATGGCCGGGGCTAATAGATCGGCAAACGGCAGTTTACCGAAACGTTCAGAGAGCGCTGCCCAGGCGGCGGGGGCGCCCGGCACCGTGACCGGCAGCATGCCATGGTTGGGAACCGTGTCATGGCCGAGCGTCTTCATTGCATCAATCGTCGCCGCTTGTGGGGCAGGGCCACTGGCGTTAAGGCCATGCAGTTTGCCGTCGATCCACACAATGGCAAAGGCGTCGCTGCCGATCCCGTTGGAGGTCGGTTCGACCACCGTTAAGGCAGCAGCGGTGGCAATCGCTGCATCGATAGCATTACCACCTTGCTGCAAAATACTAATGCCCACCTGAGCGGCGAGAGGCTGAGAAGTGGCCACCATGCCACGTTTGCCGAACGTAGCCATACGGCGTGAGGCGCTAGGGTAATAGAGTGCATCTTGTTGCATACCAAGTCCTTGTAAGCGGAACGACTAACCGAGAATAACCCCTCCATAAACCAAGGCCGCCATGACCACAAAGGCGGGGTGCGTTTTAAAGCGGATCAGCGCAATAGCCGCGACCAACCCGATAATGATTGTGTGAATGGGGCCGCTGGAGTTAACGCTTTCGAGTAGGAAGCCCAGCGTTAACCATGCCATCATCATGGCGATGACAGGACGCACCCACTGGCTCATACGCTTAACGCGTGGGGAATCACGGTGACGATACAAAAGGCCCAAGGCGCCCAACATTAAGAGTAGCGAAGGGATAACGGTCGCGCTAACCGCGACAAAGGCGCCGCCGATACCCGCGACCTCATAGCCAACGTAACCAGCCATTTTCGTAGCGATAGGACTAGGCAAGGCGTTGCCTAGGGCTAATGTTTCGGCAAACGTTTGTGCTGTCATCCAGCCGTAACGCCCAACGACTTCAGCCTCAATCAGTGGGATAATGGCAGGGCCGCCACCGTAGCCGAGAATATTAGGGACAAAAAAAGCCAGGAAGAGCTCCCAATAAATCACGCTGTCTCCTCCGCTTTTTTAGACCCTGTGGGTCGTAACAGGGCCGCCAGTAGAATGGCCCCAATAATCCAGCCAGGGTGAAGGCCCAGCCAATAGATGAGACCAGCCGCAATAATGGCCATGGCAAGAGTGACTAGCCAGCCAAGGGCGGCCTTGGATTTATCAAAGAAGTCCCAGGTGAGCTGCGCCATCATGATCATGACGACAGGTACCACGGCTTGGCCCATGCCGCGGATCCAGGCGACATCGCGGTAGCGGCTAAAAATGCCTAACATGACAATCATTGCCACAATCATGGGGAAAATTACCGCGATCACAGAGGCGATGCAGCCAAGCACACCACCTACACGGTAACCAATATAGCCCGGCATTTTCGTGGCAATCGGGCCGGGTAGTGTGTTGCCAATGGCTAATACGTCGGCGAATTCTTCATCGGTAAGCCATTGGTGGCGGGCGACAACCTCGGCATGTACCAAGGGAATCATGGACGGCCCTCCGCCGAATCCAAAAATTCCCACGCGAAAGAAGGCCCAAAACAGCTGCCACGTGTTCGATGTTGTTGTCATTAATAGAGATCTCGCGAAGCGCATAATAAGATAGAGTGCACAAGCAACCTTTATTTATCGTTTGTATGCTAAAAAATCGATTATCTTGTCTAAGATAGAATATAGGTAGTGCCCAATGCGTCGTCAATACTGAAAACGAGAATAGACCGCTTGGGCGGAGGCGAACAAAGGATATGGCCATGAATAATTCATTGCCCACCCCCGTGGGTACGGCATCAAGCCGAGTGTTCGATCATTTACGTAAGGATTTGGTTGGCGGTCGGTTTGTGGCGGGTGAGAAGCTCGCTATTAATGCGCTGAAAGAGCAGTATCAGGTCGGTTTAAGCCCACTTCGCGAGGCGCTCAATAAGCTGGCCGCCTATGGATTATTGATCCAGGAAAACCAACGTGGTTTTCGCGTGCCCAGGCTTTCGCGAGATGAGTTGGATGATATTACCCAAATGCGTCTGGAAATGGAGGGAATGGCGCTTGAACGAGCCATTGAGCATGGTGACTCGCTCTGGGAAGCCGATTTATTGGCAGCGGCCCACCGTCTAAAACGCATCACTATCAATGTGGATAATGTCGATGAGTGGGAGCATCTACATACCCAGTTCCACCGTACCCTGGTGGCGCCGTGCGGCTCGGTCTGGTTATTGCGCTTCATTGAGCAGTTACATGATCAATTTGATCGCTACCGACGTCTAGGGCCGAAAATGCCGACGATTCGGCAAGAACTGGATGAACAGCATCATCAGCTTGTTGAGCTCGCGTTGCAGCGCGATGCAAAAGTCGCGCGTGAATTAATGGACGACCATATCCGCAAGTCTTATGAAGTGGCTCTAAAGCGCTATCAAGAGCACGTTTAAGAGAAGAAGCGGCGCCTCACCATCTGTTTACCATCTAAAGTGGTAAAAAAGTAAACCCGCATGGCGATCATCGCTTTGCTAATGATAATGAGATTTTTATGTACGCAGATACCCAGGTAGTCGCGCAAACCCTTAAGTGGGTGAGCAGCTTTATTGTTGCCCAGGATATTTGCCCCTTTGCCCGCCGCGAACTTGAACGTGACAGTATCCGCGTTGAGGTGGTGCGCTCTAAAAAAATCGAAGTGGCACTAGAAGAGCTTATGGTCGAGGTGCAGTGGCTTGATGATCACCCTGAAACGGAAACCACACTGCTGGTATTTCCCACCTTGTTTAAAAGCTTTGACCACTATCTGGATTTCGTGGAGTTGGCTGAAAGCATCTTGGTCGACCAGGGGTATGAAGGCATTTATCAGCTAGCGACGTTCCATCCTGACTACTGCTTTGAGGGCACTGAGCCCGACGACGCATCGAACTATACTAACCGTTCGCCCTACGCCATGGTGCATCTGTTGCGCGAAGAGAGTGTTGAAAAAGCGATCGAGTTTTACGGCGATACCGACACCATTCCTGAGCAAAACATTGCCAAGTTAACCGCCATGGGGAGTAAGGCAGTTGAAGCACAGCTTCAGCACTGTTTTGAGCTGAATAGCTAATGTTGATGTATGACTAGCTGATGCTTGCCTTTGTTTTTGGCAGCATAGAGCGCCTCATCCGCAAGCTGCATGACCGTATTGATGTTGAGTCCATGGTGAGGCCACCACGCAGCACCTAGGCTACAACCTACCTGGGCCTGTTCGTCGTTAGGGAGTAAAACAGGGTGGTCGACGGAGTTTAGAATGCGATGGCTAATCTCATTGGTGAGCTTTTCAAGATATTCCTGTTTCGTTTTAAGCACCATGACAAACTCATCGCCACCCAGGCGTGCCACTACATCGCCACTGCGCAGCGCGTTTTTTAGCCGCTGAGTAATCTCGATCAGTAAAAGGTCACCCGCGTGGTGGCCAAGTTCGTCATTGACCTGCTTAAAGCCATCAAGGTCGATGAAAATGACGATCATGCTTAGTTGATTGCGTTCTGCTTCGGGCATGGCGAGCTGAAGGTACTGGTTTAGAAACGCGCGATTTGGCAAGCCAGTTAGCGGGTCGGTGTTGGCTAAATCCTCTAAACGGTTAATTTTTCTGCGTTGATCCAGCAGGCGGCCGACCATGTTGCGCATCGAAAACGATAGCCGTTTAAGCTCAGGCGAGCCGCGTTCCAGCGGAATACACTCGGCGTTTTCGCTATCCTGTATCTGATCAGCGGCAATCGCTAATCGCGTCAGTGGAGCCACCATCCGCGATGCAATTCCCCAGCCGATCAACGCAAATAGCAGCGCCAGCAATAAACCTATGCCCATAATCGCTGCCTGAAGCTTGTCGACAGGGGCAAACGCGGTATCAACCGATTGCCGACTAACCGCTATCCAGCCGAGCCCGGAAAAGTCTTCAAAGCCGCTGCTACGGGCGTAACCCGTCACATAGCGCTCGCCGTTGGGCCACGTTTCAATGGCCCACTGAGGCAACGTATCGCCTGGGCTGGGAACATGTTCCAACGTATTAAGGGATTGACCCAGCAGCTCAGGTGGCCCCAACAAAACAGTGCCATCGGCCGAGAGCAGCAGCATATCTAAGTCGTGCTGCTGGGCGGCCGGAGAGAGCATGGTGTGCTGGATATATTCAGCCCACTGCCAGCTTAAATGGACAGCGAGTACACCATGAAAATCACCATTGCGATCATAAACAGGCGTGGCGATATCGACAAATTTGAGCGCTTCACCGCTGGGATTGGGTAGTAATTGAGCCAATAACACGGCCTCATGAACATCGCCGATCCAAAGCTGCTGTTGGCCTTCGATAAAGACTGGGCGCTGAGCAATGGAGACGCCTTCTAAAATGCCTCCCGTAGCGGCCTGTACCGTGCCTTCGGGGTCGGTAAAACCGATCCATGACACAACGTTGTGATTTTCCTGCAGGCGCTCCAGCTGTTCTCGCAGCACATCCGTATTGGTGGCATTAGTAAGCGCTTGCATGCCTAACAGTAGTTTCACCTCTTTAATCCGCGCATCCATGCTACGGTCGAGCTTATCCACCATTTGATAGACGGCTTCAGACGCGGCATCGCCGATATGGGCTTCCATTTGCTCGGCCGATTCGCTGGAGGCTACCCAGCCCAGTAGTAGCGTGGTGGCAAATACCAGCGTGGCAATCAAGGCTATAAAGCGTGAGCGCAGAGAGAAGCGTGCTATTAGCGAGGAAATAATCGACATTACCAATTGCTTTCCCGTGGAAGTGATGTGCTCAAAAGGCGGATCCTCCCCTAGTTAAGGAGTGGCTGCCAAGCGCCTAACGCTATGTTAAGACCTCAACCTTACCGGAAAAGTGGTGAGTTTGCTCGACGTTTGTATCGATGGCGGGGAGCTCATGTGCGGTGACACAATGGCTGGCATTGTTGCGCTGATGGAAGGCGGCACAAGGCTGAGCGGGCCATACGGCTTGCGTAGTGTTGGTTTGTTCCGAGGTATGTTGGGCTATCAACCATTATCAGCTCGGCAATGTTATCGGGCGCTCAGGGGGAGAGCGCCCGATAACACCTAACGTCGCTAATCTCTTGTGGGGCAATAAAGCACTCAGCGAGCGACTTCAGCAACAATCTCGTAGCTGCGCAAGCGATCCGAGTGATTGTAAAAATCGCTGTTTATCATCAATTCGTCAGCTCCCGTGCGTTCCTGGAACTCTTCCAGCCCCGCTTTAACGGTTTCGGGACCACCGATAATCGCTGCGCCCAGGAACTGGCTGACCTGGGCCTGCTCTACTGGCGACCAATCCATGCTTTCTACCGGTGGCATCGATTGCGTTGGCTTGCCACGAATGAGATTGAGGAATTTTTGCTGCGCCGTGGTCGCCAAATAGTGGGCCATCGCATCATTTTCGGCAGCCATTACCGGCAGGCCGACCATCGCGTGGGGCTTATCCAGGTGTTCAGAAGGGCGGAAATTGTCACGGTATAAGCGTAAGGCCTCAAATAAGTAACCTGGCGCAAACTGGGCGGCGAACGCAAAGGGTAATCCTAATTTAGCCGCCAACTGAGCGCTATAACCGCTTGATCCCAGCAACCATATTGGCACATGGGTGTCTTGTCCTGGCACCGCTTTTACACGCTGCTGGGGAGCGGCCTCGCCCAGGTAACTACGTAGCTCATTGAGCAGTTGAGGAAAGTCATCCACTCCCGCGTGGGCATTGCGGCGCATGGCTTGCATGGTGGCGCCATCCGACCCCGGCGCACGGCCTAAGCCCAAATCAATCCGATCTGGATAGAGGGTTTCAAGTGTACCGAACTGTTCGGCAATCACTAGCGGCGGATGATTGGGTAGCATGATGCCGCCACTACCCACGCGGATAGACGACGTTTGTCCGGCGATATGGCCGATCAACACGGCGGTTGCTGCGCTCGCGATGCCGGCAATGTTGTGGTGTTCCGCTAGCCAGTAACGGGTGTAGCCGAGACGCTCGGTTAACTGTGCTAATGAGACACTGTCACGGAAGGTCTCGGCGGCGCTACCATTCTGACGGATAGGGGCCAGATCCAGAACGGAGAGTGCGGTGGAAGCGAGTTGGCTCATGGGTCACCTGCAAATTAATACGTGGGCGCATTGCGTGATAAATTACTTAGCGCGCTTGCTAATAACACGTAATGCGGTCACTACTGGTGAATTACAAGGTGCGCATGGCGACCGAACTCTATCCGCTGTCGTACTAAGCCGTTTGTTAACGCGCTCTCGCTCAATGAGGTTGCCTCATTCCTGCGCAGGTGTAGGGCGAATCAGGATCTCATTAACGTCTACGTGGGCAGGCTGGGAAAGGGCATAGATCACTGCATTGGCGATGTCACGGTCTTCCAAAGCGTTCTCCGGCGGTTCATCGAAAAAGGCGGTGTCGACCATTCCAGGCTCGATCAGTGTGACACGCATGCCGGTGCCGCGTAATTCTTCACGCAGGTTATAGCCGATTCCGGTGACTGCCCATTTGGTGGCGCTATACATTGAGCCTGGAATGGTGGTGCGGCCCGCCGCTGAGCCGGTCAATAATACATGGCCTTTACTGCGCTTAAGCGCTGGTAAGCAGGTCTGAATCGTAAGCCCGACGCCATAAATATTAGTGAGGATCATATTGCGCCAAGCATCGTGGTCAGCGCTGCTAAAACCGCCGGGGGAACCGCCGCGACCCGCGTTGGCAAAAACCGCGTCAAGACGGCCAAACGTTTCAAGCGTCTGATCGACCATCGCCTGCTGCTGTTCTTGGTTGGTAACATCCAGCTCACAGGTCAGTACATTTTCAGGCCCCAGCTCTTGAGCTAACGCGGTGAGTTTGTCGCCAGATCGAGCGGCCAACACCAGCTTATAGCCTTCGCGTGAGGCTGCTCGGGCGGTGGCTGCCCCGATGCCGCTAGAGGCGCCGGTAATCAATAGCACGCTATGTTGCATGGATTATTCTCCTTGCTTTGCTAGTCAGGTAAGTCTTTAGCATGGTCAAGGTAAAAGAATCCTGCAAATCGAGGCGTTGCCTCCAGGGGTCGGCTTAGTTGCTTGTGTATCGTTAATGCGAGCGCTTTTCTTCTTTGCGTTTTAGCATTGTCGAGAGATCCAGAATCGTTTGTGCCATGGCGGCCATGCTTTTGCTTTGATCCATGGAGGTTTTACGTAAAAAGCGGTAGGCCTCTTCTTCGCTCATCTCCTGGTGGGCCATAATAAGCCCCTTGGCGCGCTCGATTAGTTTGCGTTCACGAAGCGCTTTGCGGGTATTTTCAAGCTCATCGCTAAGTCCCTGTAACCGGCCAGCCTGTGCTTGGGTCAGTTCAATGAGTGAGCGTCCTAATGGCGAAGTTAGGGCATTAACGGTCAGCTCACCTAATGGTTGTGTATCATTTAATGCCAGCAACTGTTCGCAGGGAGCGGTAGGCGTCTGGCATGGCTGGGCTTTGGCATCGGCCAAGGTATCTTTTGCCTGGGTGATTTTGCGATGGCAAACCAGGCTAAGTTGTGAAATGAGTGCCTCTTCAACGCGCTTCATTGAATCGATACGCAGGGTAGTGAGTTCGTACCAGGTCTCACTCAGCGTATCCGGTATCTCTTCGACGGTTGGAGACGTCGTTGACGTGCGCTGGCAGGCGATGTCGCGTAAATGGGCAATTCCTGACAACGTTCGGGGTGAGAGTTCCTTCTGCCACACCTGTTGGCCTTCGGGGGTAGCAAATTCGACAAAGGTATCAAAGCAGCGCTGCTGATCCCTTACCAACTGATTCAACAAGTCGCGGTGGGCGTTATCGAAATGACCGTGGGTAAAACCAAACGCGCCACAGGCGCGCTCCTGACCAGCCAGTTCCTTACCTTGCATCAAATGAAAAATCGCCACCAGGGTGCGGGTAATATCCGGATCGATAGACGTGTCAGCAGCTTCAAAAACGATCGCTAACAAGCCGCTGGTCAACTGGTTGAATGCCTGAGTCGCGGCATCGGGAGATATCGCAAACGTATCAATGGCATGGCGTAAGCTACCCAGTTCGTCGAGCGCATACCAAACAGCCGCGATGCGGCGCAGTAAACGAGCAGCCGCCTGGGGGCGAGCTTCCTGACTAAGTGCTTCCAGCCGCTGACGCATTAACGTTTCGGCCTGCTGACTATGCTGGCGATACGTATTGCGGCGAGTGTTGAAACGTTGTCCCTGTGAGGCAAGATAAATAGTGGATGCGCCCCGTTCACGCTGGAGCATATGAATAAAATGACTGATATCGCCGACAATGTCAGCCGTGATGGCAAGATGGGTAAGGTTGTCGATATCGCAACGAATAGCGGTTAGCAGCAACTGCTGCGCTGAAGACATAACTATTTCCTTAATAATTATTTCATTGATAACTATTTATTAAATAGCTATTTCCTTAATAGCTTGCCGCCGTGAACGTCCCCTCTATCTGCGACGGTTATTGGGCGTAGGAGATAGTGGGGACGTATGGGCTAGCGCTTAACGTAACGACAGCGCGCCTGCCCCTGCCTCATCACCGACCGCATCACGATAAGCAGTGGCCTCTTCGGCTTCGGTGGCGTCGCTAAAGCGAACCAGCAGCACACAAGATGCCAGAGCAAGCACCGTGAGGCCTAAATAGAATAGCCCCTGTTGATAGCTCAAACTTTCGCTGCGAAACAGAAAAGCCGCACTCACCGCGCCGACATTACCTCCAGCACCGACAATCCCCGCGACGGCACCCAGGGCTTTTTTATTGATAAACGGAACCACCCCAAACGTTGCCCCTTCGGCCATTTGCACGAATAAGCTAAACACGAGCATGATGCCAATCGCGAGACTCAGCACATGCATCTGAGAGAACGCCACCAGGGCAATCCCCTCACAAATGAGCGCTATAAATAGCCACCGTACGCGTCCTTTCAGGCCTCCTTGTTTAGCGAAAAGGTCAGAAAAGACGCCTCCCAGCGTACGAGCAAAAATATTCATAAGGCCAAATAAGCCGGCGATCAGTCCCGCCGTGGCAAGGGTGAGGTCAAATTTGTCAAAAAAGTAGATGGCAGCAATATTGTTGATCGTAAGTTCCACCCCGAAACAGAGGCCATAGACAACAAATAGTGCCCATACTCGGATATCCTTGGCGGCGGCGAGAAAACAGTGTTTTGCACCATTCTCTCCACTGGCTTCCGGTAGCTCGCCGCGGGCACGTAGCTCACTGAAATTGCCATTCGGCGCATCTTGCGTAAATAACCAGTAGCCAATGCCGGTAAAGAGCATCACGACACCTGGCACCATCATGGCCAGGCGCCAGCCGAAGGCTTCATTAATGCCCAGCATCAGCATGCCCGAGAAAATTAGCGGCATAAGGATTTGTGTCGTGCCGCCCCCCAGGTTGCCCCAGCCCGCGCTGGTGGCATTAGCGGTGCCGACCACATTAGGGGCAAACATCATGGAGGTATGGTACTGAGTGATCACAAACGAAGCGCCGATGGCACCAATCGCCAAGCGTGCGAGCAGGAATGTCTCAAAGCTATCGGCCAGGCCAATCCCCATCACCGGCAGGGCGCCTAACAGCAGCAGGCCGGTATAGGTCTTGCGCGGCCCAATGCGGTCGCATAGCACACCAATAGCCAGGCGTACGATCACGGTGATCGCCACCGAGGCAATAATGGTATTGCCAATTTGCGTTTGGGTCAGCGACAGGTCTTCGCGCACAATCGCCATGAGAGGAGCAATGCCAAACCAGCCGAAAAAGCAGATATGAAACGCGAACCATGAAAAGTGAAATGCGCGCATCTGGGGAGTGGAGAAATTCAAGAGCCGTATGCGGTTGGCTTTGTTACGAATATCCATGGGTAGCCTCACTGGTGCATAAACCGAGTTGATCACTACGCCACGCCTTAGTTGGTGCGTCGCGCAAGAAATTGACGAAACATGCCTTCATCGTTGAAGGTCAGGTTCGACGCACTCGTACCCGTAGGGCCTGGTCCACGCCTACCACCATTGCGGTAAACTATGCAGTTAGCTTGCCAGTTAAATAATTCTTTTAAAAAATCAGAATTTTAATTTATTTTTATACAGAGCTCGAGCATTGCGAGGCCAGCAGATTGCTGCATGAGTGGGCAGGCAACCCACGTTTTGCAGCATCCTGGTGCTATAGAGGGTACTTATAGAGAGGGGAGGTGAAACGCGGTAGGTGCGTCGTTATTATTCATTCAGATAGACCGTGTCGATATCCAGCGTCGAGTATTCGCCGATGGCATCAAAATGTTCACTCAACCAGCGTTCAGCGGCTGCCTGTCCTTGCTCACATAAATGGCATAGAAAAGGCCATTCTGAATTCGACTTGCTGGAAACTGACAGCTCTTCAAGTGCCATCTCGCCGCTGATGCGGTGAAAAAGTGCCTGTTGATAACAATTTTCAATACCCTGTTCATCGAGGGCATGTTTAAGCAGTGCAATCATACGGATCTCTTTAATCAGGGCCGAATTAAAGGTGATTTCGTTGAGGCGGTTCATAATCGCCGACGCCGATGTGGGTACGTCGTGACGACTAATAGGGTTTATTTGAATCAATAGGATATCCCTTGAGCTACACTCCTCCATGAGTTGAAAAAGCGCCGGGTTGCCCATATAGCCACCGTCCCAGTACGCTTCACCGTCAATCTCGACGGCTTGAAACATAAACGGTAAGCAGGCAGAGGCCATTACTGCATCAACACTCATCTCTTCACGTCGAAATACGCGCTGCTTGCCTGTGCGCACGTTGGTGGCTGCCACAAACAGTTTCAGTTGCTCGCATTGGCGCACGCGTTCGAAATCGATATGGTTCGCGACTATGTCGCGCAGCGGATTGATATTGAGTGGGTTGAGCTGATAAGGCGAGGCCACCCGGCTTAATAAGTCCATCGCAATAAACCCGGGCGAATGATCGAGGCTCCAGTTGCCGGTCAATATATCCAAGGGCGAACGGCGGATGGGACTGGCCATGCCAGCACGGCTGACCGCTTGCCAAAAGTCACGTAGCGCTTGGCGGGCTGTCTCTTTATTGCCGCGGGTCAGCGCATCGGCCATGACCACGCCATTCATCGCGCCGGCGCTGGTGCCGCTAATACCTTCAATATCAATGCGCTCATCCGCCAGGAGCCGATCAATAACACCCCATGTGTACGCGCCGTGAGCGCCACCGCCTTGTAATGCGAGATCTAGCTTTTTGACCTGTGTCATGTGCTTTTTTCCATTGCGACCGGTGAAGAGAGTGATTGCAGTGATGTCAGCATGGCATAGACCGCTAGGAAAGGCGCAAGGGGATTCAGGTTAAACCTCAGTGTTGGCTAGCAATAAAGGCATAACGGGTAAGCGAGACACCCCTATGAGCCTGCGCCGATAGGGGGTTAGGAGTCTTTGTTAAGATCTGCCCGTTAAAGGGGGGAATTGGCTGGCGGTGAAAGGTGCGTCGTACAAGGCGTGCTCCATCAGCTTGTCCAACTGTAAGGCAAGCTGATGGCTGGCTTCTTCCATGATGCCTAAAGAAGCCAAAAGACCAGGGTGGTCACCCAGGCGAGCAAAATTGAGCGCCTCCGCGCCACTTTCATGCATGCGTCGATGCGGTGCAATCAATGCTCGGTAAGCATCGCTATGGGCGTAGCGGTGATAGTCTTCGCCCAGTTGGTGCCAGCGCCCTAAACGGCATTGCTGATGGTTCTCCAGCCTAATATCCATGTTGGCGGACAATAGGTGCTTATAAAGCCGATACTTCCACACGGCATGATCTAACTTGGCAGAGTGAAGAAAGGCAGCTGTGGCACTGTGATGTATCACTTTGTGCATGTGCTGCGTTTGATCCGTTAGTTGTTCCAGTGCTCGCTTGGCAGCGTATGCCGCCTGAGCCATCTCCTCGTCGGCCTGATGTTTTTGCTTCATGGCCTGCGAGTGCTCCCTCACCTGACTATTAACCTGCTCCATGAGCACGTTCATCTGATGGCTCATCTGGTGCATGTTAAGTGCTAAAAGATGGGCGTCATCAGCGATACTTTCTATCCTCGCTGGGTCTTCATGGTGGGCATGGTCGGCGCTTTCCTGCAGCCCTTGTTGGCAGGCTGCTTCCTGTGCGGTATTGATAGCTAATGCATGAGCATGGTTGGCATGCTGAGCGAGCGTCGCCTGAAACTGGCCCATGGCTTTTAGCGTATCGGCTGATAACGGCGGTGGGGTGATGTTGGCATCCGCTGACACATGGCAACGTTGATAAAGGCGACTGACCGCCTGTTCAGCGGCGTTAATAAGTGACGATGTCTCTGTCAACGTCGCACGCTCGCCAGCAAGCTGGTCGGCATACTCCTGCAAGCTGCTATTCATCGAGGCCAGCATGTCTGCTCCTCGAGATTGTAATATGCCGATGGAGTGCGTTGGCTTCATCAGGCTTAACAGGCGGCAGCTTGATGTGGGGGGCGCGTCTTTTAGCTGAGCGCGTAGGTCAGCGACTTCCTGTTCCAGGCGGCGAATTTTCTGATAAGGGTGCATAAAGGTGAACATGACAGCGACACCTGAGGCGTAGGGTAATAATTTGTGTTGATTTGTCACAAATTATTACAGAGGAAGTCCTGACGTGCCTGCTTTAGCGGTTAATGATGAAAAAAACCAGCCGCGCTATGCTCCTAAGACTGAGATTGCTAGTGCATCCCTTTATGAAGTAATAGACCAATATTAACGTTGTGCAAGCTGTGTCGCGCCTGTTTTGCAATCCAGAAACGCAGAGGTGGCAAGCCACTCAGCGTCAGGATAGTAAGCGAACACATACTGGTTCTCTTTTAGGCTGTTGATTAAGGGATAAGTAACGTCTTCACGCACTGCCGGACAGCCATGGCTTCGGCCCAACCTGCCCGTTTTAGTAATAAAGGCATCGCTGACATAGTCCGCACCATGAATCACAATCGCGCGTTCAAAGGCCATGTCGTTGACGTCAGGTTCAAGCCCTTCTAGACGCAACGAATAGCCGTTGCGGCCGTAATAGCTATTCATGGTGCGAAAAAGACCAATGCTGGACTGGTGGCTATCGGGAATATTAGAAAAGGTCTCCGCTTGGGCATCGCCGGAGCCTTGTCCGTGCGAGACCAGCTCTTCAAAGAGCAGCTTATGATGCTGCAAATCAAATACCCATAGCCGAGGTTCGCTAGACGGCAGCGAGTAATCAATCACCGCAAGGCGTTTAGCCGAGGGGTCGGCACACTGTAGGGCCTGGGCCGCTAAACGCAGCGCGCTGGGGGTGGCCTGTGGGGCGAGCTGGAGCAATTGGTGATGTAGAGGTAATACGCCAGAAGGGGGCGCAGAAGCAACCTGAGAAAAAAAACTAGCGGCATGTAATGGGGAGGTAAACAAAGCTAACGGCAGGGAGAGTAGCAATGTAGCAATATGTAAGCGAAAAGCCATATAAATCGATCCCGCAAGCGATATCAGTCATGATAAAAAGAGTAGCCGACTAAGACAATGACGCTGTCTGTCAGCATAAGGACAATGCGTGCCGAAGACGATAGTAACGCAAGGAGAGGGCGATGAACGAGAGACAATTATTAAGACGAGGGGCGGTAGGGGTCGCTCTATGTCTCATCCTTAGCCATAGCCCTATAGGTAGCCATAACGCGTATGCGGCTTCAGCGCCTTTACAGCAGGCATTAACCCAGCAGTTAACCGCCTTTGAAGCGCACCGCTTGCCTATCGCCGAGTTTTATCACTTGCGTGATGGTGAGCCTGCCTGGCAGGCCGTGGAAGCCGTTGAGGCATTGGTGGCGGCGCTAAATGGCCTGGCTAACGATGGGTTGGTGCCTAACGATTATCATGCCGATTCGTTGCTCAATGAGTTCCAACAGAGCCAGGCAGGTGGTGAAACCACTCAGGCGTTATTTGATATTAACGCTACTCAATCGCTGCTGCTGGCGCTGGATCACTTAGAGCGCGGTAAGGTAAACCCACGCGACATTGAACCCAACTGGACTGCCCCACGCCCCGAGCGACGATACTCGCTGCTGCGCTTGGTGCATGCTGTCGAGGATCGCGACTTGGACAGGGCGATTGCACTAGCAAGGCCTTCCTCAGTTGAGTACCGTCAGCTGCGTGATGCTTTAAAGGAGCATTATCAATTAGCCAACGTAGGCAGCGTACCGACGTTACTCAGGCGGGATGAATCGCTTCGTCCTGGTGATGAGGCCGACGATGTTGCCATATTGCGTCAACGGTTGGCGTTATGGGGCGACGCGGGTGTGCTAGTGGCCGATAGCAGCGCCTACCCGCAGGTAGACGTAAAAACGGCGTCTAACCGTCGTACGTTCGATGCCCCGCTAGAAGCTGCCGTGAGGCGTTTCCAACGGCGACATTTGCTGCAGGAAGATGGCGTGGTGGGTGAGCAAACCCGTTTAGCGCTAAATATGTCGGTGGCATCCCGCATCGATCAACTGCGGGTGAACTTGGAGCGGGCACGCTGGATTCGCCCAATGCAGGCTGAAGAACCACGGGTTTGGGTCGATATCGCAGGATATCGAATGCACTATGTGCGTCCTAATGGGCAGCACTGGGATGCTCGAGTGGTGGTCGGTGCTCCGCGTCGAGAAACGCCCATTATTCACTCTGCCATTAGTCATTTAACGATTAATCCTTCGTGGACGATTCCTCCGACCATCATGCGTGAGGACGTGCTGCCGCGAGTGCGGGCTGATAACGAGTACTTGGCACGTCAAAACATCCAGGTCATTAGTCTCTCCGGTGAGCCGCTGATGGCAGAAGATATCGATTGGCAACGCCCAGGCGGTGTGATGTTGCGTCAAGTGGCTGGGTCGGGTAACCCGCTGGGCCGCGTGGTGATCAGATTTCCCAATGATGACATGATTTACTTGCACGATACGCCTGCCAGAGGTCTCTTCAACCGAGACCAGCGTGCGCTAAGCTCGGGCTGTATTCGGGTGGAAGGCGTTGCTGAGCTGGCGCAATTGTTACTGCAAGATTCCGGTAGCCATTATCAAATGGATACGTTGTTAAAAGGAGGGAGCGACCGCAACGTGAACCTGGATCAACGCATTCCTATTGCGCTGCACTATTTGACCGTATGGCCGAATGCGCAAGGGGAAGTTGAATTCAGACCTGATATCTATCGGCGGGATGCGACGCTGCTGGCTGCGTTACAGCGCTCTGTTTAAAAGCCTACAGGGTTAGCGGGTGTCCTGATAGCAAAACACCGCCCAATGTCGGCGGTGTTTTGTAGGTTTAAAAGCCATGATAGTGGATCGTTAGTCGTCGCTATCCTGCTGATAAGTCGCCACACTAACCGGTCCTGTTTCACCGCTTTCCAGGGTGGCCAAGATAGGCGCTGCCTGATTTTGGAAAGCAATCAACGTATCGCCGCTCAAGCTGGTGTTTTCGGGCAACGGCACCTTCATTGCGTTCACCGGGGAGTTGTTAACGATGACCTCGTAGTGCAGGTGAGGACCTGTGCTGCGTCCTGTATTGCCTGAGAGCGCAATACGTTCACCCATCGTTACCCGGTCGCCCTGTTTAACCAGCGGACGGGAAAGGTGCAGATAGCGGGTCCGATAGCCGTTGTCGTGGCGAACAATAATATAGTTGCCTGCGGCATAGTGGTGAGTGACGCGCTCAACAACACCGTTGGCAGGTGCCACTACCGCCGTACCAATCGGCATGGCAAAGTCGGTGCCGTTATGGGGGCTGATACGTCCAGTAACCGGGTGCTTACGGCGCGGGTTGTAGCCAGAACTTAAGCGGTAGCTGCCCTCAAACGGATAGCGAGCAAACGCCGGGTCCAGGCTTCCGCCTTCGGGGGTATAGAAACGCTCGTCGGTAGCATTGCGCACGACGGTGAGGTCCATGCGCTCGCCTTCGTACCGAACCGCCAATACGCGAGAATCCAGCGTTTCACCGTCGATCATGTCTGATTCCACCAGTACCTGAAAGCGGTCTCCGCGGCGGCTATCACGACGAAAATCAAGTTTCTTTTCAAGCAGTTTGGTGAGTTCCGTGACCGATCCACTGTTTAAGCCCGTCGCCTGTGCAGAGCGTGCAAAACTACCGCTGACGCTACCCGCATAAAGACGCTGGACAGGCTCACCCTGGCGTTCAATGGTGGTGATAGCGAAATGGTCTGAATCACGCTCCAGTAAAATGCCATCGCGGGTGTTTTTCATCATCCGTAGCGACAGCAAGCGACCCGCTTCATCCAATTGGTATTCGAAACTATGCCCAGCGCGCCAGTTGGTCAGCATGCGTTGATCGGGTAAGTCCTCCAGCAGGGCCATTACTTCGCTGTAACCAAGACCTAGTTCGTTTTGCGCCAGTACCGCAAACGTTTCGCCCGATTCGACAATATGGGTTTCCCAACTGGGCACAAACGGCTCTTCCGCCGCCAACTCTATTTCTAAAAACGAGATGTCATCAAATAGCTCGGTACCGTAATCTTCATAAGAAGTGGCATCGGCAATATGAGGTGAGGAAGCGTCGTTGAAATCCAGCATGCCGCTGGTGATAGTGCCCAGCACAATTGCCATGTGCAGCGCGCCGTCGTCTATCAGGCTGCCGCCCAGTGCCTCTACATCAAAGGCGGAATCATCGATGGATGCCACATCAGGCAGCGTCACAGTTTGATCTGATGCAGGTTGGCCTGTCATGTCAGCTTCAGCCGTCGCAATGACGTTGACATCAAGATCAATGATTTCTGTTGCGGTAAGTTCACTAAGAGGAATGTTTTCGCGGGTGGCGTCGATGGCGCGAGAGGCGCGGTCGATCGCTTCTGCCACCGGGGTGCGTTCTTGACGCAGAGACGGAACACCCGGAGTAGAATCGCTAGGAAGCGGAACCAGCACGCTTTCTAGCGGTGTATAGGGTTGATTTAAATCTTGGTATGTCGTCAATAACTTCTGTGTGCCTAGCACAGTGACCATGGTGGCCACGGGTAACAACAATAATTTATGCGTGCGAGGCAGCGAATGGAGGATTCGCAACATGGGTAAATAGACCGCCGAGTTCGTGATTAAAAATAACTATAGATAGTATAAACCCGGAAACCATACCCCATGACGTACGGGGTGCATAGACTGTATATCCATACACAAAACGTAATTAAAGACAAAAAAGCAGTTAATAAGCAGTAAACTTAATTTTTAAACACTGTTTGCTAACAAATGTAACTGATTAAGCAGGCTAATTAAATAGTTAGTTGGATCATATACTAAAATTTAATTTATGAAACTGCTTATACAACTAATGTCGAATATTTAGCCGCTAATTTCCTGCAGATAGTGCCTTTTATGAGCAGCTACCCGCTTTTATTTGTCGCTTTTAAACGACATGGGCGGAAGTGTGGCTCATTTCCTGGCATTCTAGCCATGTTTTTTCGAACATTAAGCGCATAATCCGCTGTATTGCGTTGAGGAAATCGAAATGTCCCGGGTAACACTTTCACAATGGCAAATGTTGGCCGCCGTGGTTGACCATGGTGGTTTTGCTCGTGCGGCAGAGGCCGTCCATAAAAGCCCCTCCACGCTGAATCATGCAGTCCATAAATTAGAAGAGCAGTTAGGGGTGCAGGTACTAGAGCCAGTGGGGCGGCAAGTGCGGTTAACCGAAGCCGGTGAGCTGCTGCTTCGTCGTGCGCGCCAATTAATTGAGAGCGCTGCGTCACTTGAAGACGTCGCCACTCGGTTAGCCGAGGGGTTAGAAGCCGAGGTGGTGGTGGCCATCGACCAGATTTTTCCTGCTGCCGCCCAAGCCAAAGCGTTAGAACGTTTCTCAGAAGCGTACCCTCAGGTTCGCGTCCAGTTGCATGAAAGCGTTTTGAATGGCGGTATTGAAATGCTCTACGACGGCCGTGCCGATCTAGTCGTTTCAGGCATTGAGGCGCAGGGCTTTTTGGGAGAACCGTTAGTGTCGGTTCGCTTTGTCGCAGTGGCGCATCCGCAGCATCCTCTTCATCAGCTCGGTCGGTCATTAGATCTTCGCGATCTGGCTCAGTACAGGCAATTAGTGGTGCGAGACTCGGCGTTGCGACAAGCGACAAACTCTGGATGGTTGAAAGCCGAGCAGCGCTGGACGGTAGCCCACTTGAATACGTCGCTTGATATGCTGCGTCGAGGCTTAGGTTTTGCCTGGATGCCGGAAACCCGTATTGGCGAAGAGTTAAAAAATGGCCAATTAAAGCCGCTGCCGCTAACTGCTGGAGGTATCCGTGAGGTGCCGGTGCAAATGATCTTTCGTGATCGGGACCGTGCTGGGCCAGCGGCGCATGCGATTGCCGACGCGCTAAAACAAGCGGTGATTAGTGAATGCTCACTGCATGATTCGATTCACTCGAACGAATAACCGTAAAACATCCGCTTGAGCCTCCTTTAACTGGGCGTATGCTGAAAAGATCAGCTAACAATTTCAAATCAACGTTCAGGAGATGTCTCGATGGGACTGCTTGTAAATGGAGAGTGGAAAGATCAGTGGTACGACACTAAAAAGCATGGCGGGGAATTCGTCCGTGAGTCAGCGCAATTACGCGATTGGGTGGGCGATAACCCTGCAGCAGAGGGCACCTGTTACCCTGCCGAGAAAGAGCGCTATCACTTATACGTTTCACTCGCTTGTCCTTGGGCTCACCGCGCTCTGATTATGCGCAAGCTGAAGGGGCTGGAACCGCTTATCGGCACCTCCCATGTGAGTCCGTTAATGCTGGGGCAGGGATGGACCTATCGGCAGGACGAAGGGGCTAGCGGTGATCCCATTAATGGCGTCGACTTTCATCACCAGCTCTATACGATGACTGACCCTCACTATACCGGACGTGTCACCGTGCCGGTGCTGTGGGACAAGCAGCGGAATGCCATCATTAATAATGAATCTGCTGACCTCCTGCGAATATTTAACCATGCGTTTGATGACCTTACCGGCAACGATTTGGATTTTTATCCCGACGATCTGCATGATGTGATCGATGATGTTAACGCCGACGTTTACGATCATATTAATAACGGCGTCTATAAAACGGGATTTGCGACGGAACAGGACGTATACGAGAAACACGTAAAGGCGCTTTTCGAAGCACTAGATCGAATGGAGGCGCGCTTAAGCGAACAGCGCTATCTGGCAGGAGAGTGGTTAACCGAAGCGGATATTCGCCTGTTTACCACCCTGATTAGGTTTGATGCGGTTTATTATGGTCATTTTAAATGCAATTTGAAGCGCATTGACGACTATCCTAATCTTTCCAACTATCTCAGAGAGCTCTACCAGTGGCCGGGAGTCGCCGATACGGTCAATATGGATCATATTAAACGCCACTACTATTATAGCCACGATACCATTAACCCGACGCGTATTGTGCCAGCGGGGCCGCTGCTTGATTTTCAACGTCCCCACGACCGGGAGCGTTTACCGGGGAAAGGAATTCGTCGCCATTGATGCGGCGTTTGACCACTCGCTAAACGCAAAGGGCCGCCCCTATGGGCGGCCCTTTTGCTAACGTGACGCTACTGCTAAATGGCGTTGACCATTATTGACTATTATCGTCAATATCTAATGCTTCGCGGGTACTCTGCCAAGCGCTTACGGCGCCTTCTTGGGTTGACTGCCAAGCATCACGAGCATTCATTTTGGTTTGTTCCCACCACTCGTTATTGTAAGCAGGGAAGGCTTCTACTTCTTCCTGGCTGGCTTCGACCATGATGCGGTGCTCTGTGTCTCCATCGGCTTCCGTCTCGGTTTCGAGAGTGAAGTAGTCCGTATCAACAACAATTTCACGACCGCCTAAGCCCAATACTGAGCCACTTTCGATAACAATGGCGGTAATACGCATCTCTTCATCGAACAGAATGTCATCAACATCACCAATCTCTTCGCCGGAACCACCAGCAAAATAGACTTCTGCATCAAGGATGTCGTCGGCAGAATACATGCCCTGGGGCTCGTTTTGAGCATGAGCGCCCATCGCAAAGGTACCCAGTAGCGTGGCGCTGATTGCGGTAGTGAGGATTGTCTTACGCATAGCATCTCTCCTTGTCGCTACGAAAGAAGGATGGCCGTTGGTGTTTCGAGTAGCTCTACCAGTAATGATACAAGTAGCGATACGATCACTTTTTAGCGGCCAACTTATAATAGGAATAAACGTAGCGGATACTGCTGTTACAGCTACCGATCATCTATAGCAGATCATCTGTAGCTATGAAATGAGTCTTATAAGCAGCTTACTGCTTGTCAGCCCAGTCGTCGGCTTGCCGCTCGGCTTCTTCGCGTTCAAGCCCATATCGTTGCTGCAGCTTACCAACCAGTTGATCTTTCTTGCCGCCGATTTCATCCAGTTCATCGTCGGTAAGATCGCCCCAGCTTGAGCGGGCCTTGCCTCTCATCTCTTTCCATTTGCCTTCAATTTGATCCCAGTTCATAGCATCGCTCCTTGAGAATAGTGAACTTGATTAGGCATTACTTAGGTTAGACCAAATATGCATGAGTGCAAGTCGTTGATCCAGTATGGTGCAAGTTAAAATTACTGGTAAGACGCTAAATGCAGTGTTAGGATGCGCCCTCCTCGCATGTGTTGACCCCTCCATCACGACGATAAGCGTTTAGCGTTATAGTTATTAATAGGTAGTTGTTAATAGTTATTTGCCGAATCGCTTGCGGGAACATCTCGCCAGTTGCTAGATGTTCATTGCTGTGAAGATGGCGCGCCTCCAGTATTTCGCCACACGGGTGAAATCGGCGCAGAAGGTCGCCACAGCGGTTGGCCCGCAAATGCGGTGTTTGCCAACCGGATGCTAGGTGCGACCGGCGTCTCCGACTCCATTGATGGCTATGACCGCTACGGCGGTGCCTGTTGTCGATAACGATTTCATTGTTAAACCGTTATGCGATATCAGAGTCAGAGACGCTTCTGATGTTTTTTGCCGGTACTTGCCGGCCTACCAAGGTGTGATTAATGACCTCGACTTCTGTCGCCTCGCCGAGCTTCGGCGATCTGGCTCTATTGCCTGCCGTTCTGTCTGCTGTTGAAGCACAGGGCTATGTAATCCCTTCTCCTATCCAGGCGCAAACCATCCCTGCGTTACTGGAAGGTCGTGATATGTTGGGCCAAGCCCAGACAGGTACGGGTAAAACCGCTGCCTTTGCACTGCCATTACTTTCGCGTCTGGAACTTCAGCGCCGCGAACCCCAGGTGTTGGTCATGGCGCCAACCCGTGAGCTGGCCCAGCAAGTAGCAGCATCGTTTAGTAAATATGGTCAGAATTTAAAAGGACTCGAAGTCGCTACTCTGTGTGGCGGCCAAGAGTACCGTGAGCAGTTGGGCGCCCTTAAGCGTGGCGCGCAAGTAGTTGTCGGCACGCCAGGTCGGATTATCGACCACCTGGACCGCGGCAGCTTGAAGCTTGATGGCTTGTCAGCCCTGGTGCTGGATGAAGCTGATGAAATGCTGCGTATGGGCTTTATCGACGACGTTAAACGCGTGGTTGCCGATACCCCGAAAAATGCTCAGCGCGTCTTCTTCTCGGCCACACTGCCCGCTGAAATTGAGCGCATTGTTAACCGTTATCTGGTTGATCCGGTCAAAGTCGCTATCGAGTCGCGTACCACCACCGGTGAAAACATCGAGCAGCGCATTGTCCGCGTTGATGGTGGCGCCAAGCTTGAAGCACTGGCACGTATTCTGGAAGTTGAGCCAGTAGATGCCGCGATCGTATTCGTGCGCACTCGTGCTGCGTGTACCACATTGGTAGAGCAGTTAACGGCACGTGGCGTCAACGCCGCGGGTCTGTCGGGCGATCTCGACCAAAGCCTGCGTGAGCGTACTATTACGCGTTTGAAGCGTAGCAAGGTCGACGTGTTGATCGCGACCGATGTCGCGGCGCGTGGTCTTGACGTACCGCGTATTACCCACGTCATTAACTACGACCTGCCGCAGGATGCCGAAGCCTACACGCACCGTATCGGCCGTACCGGTCGTGCGGGACGCAGCGGTATTGCGATTACCTTTGCCGGTTTCCGTGAAGGTCGCAAAGTGGGCTGGATGGAGCAGGCAACTGGCCAGAAAATGTCAGAAATGCCACTGCCTGACGAAGCCGCTATCCGCGCTCATCGTGATGAAGTTTTCCATCAGCGCGTTATCGCCTCCTTGACCAAAGGTGCCGAAGAACAGCGTGCGCTGATCGAGCGGTTGATCGAAGAGGGCCACGACCCGATCGATTTGACCTGTGCATTTGCTGCGATGGCCCGGGCTGACGAAGCGCCGATTGGCCGTTTACAAGCTCCGCGTAAAGAGAAGCCTTCACGTGATGGCGCCCCCGGTAAGCCAAGTGCCCGTCGCGAACGGACAAGTGGCCCGACCGAAGGTATGACCCGTTACCGTGTCTCCGTCGGTCATAAAGATGGCGTCAAGCCGGGTCAACTGGTCGGTGCCCTCGCCAATGAAGGCGGTATTGAAGGCGCACGTATCGGTCGTATCGACATTCGTAACGCTTTCTCTGTGGTAGAACTGCCGAGCGGCCTACCATCGACGATTCTGGCTAAAATGGCACGTGCTCGTGTCGCCGGTCGTCCGTTGGAAATCAGCGAAGACAGTGCGCCTGCTGAACGCGCACCACGCCGCCGTCGTGATGAAGGCGATGCGCCGGTTCGTCGTCGCGAACGCGCCTAAGCGATACCAGCGGCCGTCTACCGGCCGCTAAGACGCTCTCAATGCCCCCGTGCCTTTGCTGGTGCGGGGGCATTTTTTTGCTACCTTATTGTTTGCTACCCTATTTTTTTGTTGCCTTGGTAACAGGTAGTGTTCGTTCAAGAGCATTGGTCAATTGACAGGGAGGTGAAATGACCACAACGCTACATGAGTGGGATTTAGCGCCGAAAGACGCAAGGGCGCTACAATCGCAGTTAGCAAAAAAACTTGAGAGTTCGGACCGCATGGCGCCTGTCTCGCATATTGCCGGCGTCGATATTGGCTTTGAAGATAGGGGTAATACCACACGGGCCGCGGTGGTGGTGCTGAAATGGGACGCTTCCAGCGCACCTGATCTAAGCGTAGTGGAGCAGGTAGTTCACCGTGAGCCCACTCGCATGCCTTATATTCCTGGTCTGCTCTCGTTTCGTGAAATACCTGCCGCGCTAGGTGCCTTCGAAAAACTGACGGTTAAGCCCGAGCTGGTCATGGTCGATGGTCAGGGAATTGCCCATCCACGCCGGCTAGGCGTGGCGGCGCACCTGGGCTTGTGGCTGGATTTACCGACCATTGGCGTTGCCAAGTCGCGCTTATACGGCAGATATAGCGAAGTGGGCGAGCAGCGCGGCGACTGGACGCCGCTTTATGCAGGCAAGGAGACGATTGGTGCCGTTTTACGTTCCCGCGCTAAGGTTAAGCCGGTGTTTATCTCACCAGGACACCGTATTACGCTGGAAACGTCACTTGCCTGGGTGATGAGCTGCTTAGGGCGTACCAAGCTGCCTGAACCCACCCGGTTGGCGGATAGGCTGGCTTCACGACGCGATGAGCGAAAGTAGCTTACTGTGCTACTGCTAACGTGAGTGCTAAGGCTATACAAACTCCAAAAAACGCCGCAACAGACTGGAGGCTGCGTGGCACTCTTCGACGCTTTCCAGTAGAGCGTCTGGTGCAGTGCCCTGGTCGAGCAGTGTATCCCGCTGACGCTCGAGATAGGCTCGCATGACGGGGGCCGTGAACTCAGGGTGAAACTGAACGCTCCACTGCTTGGCTCCGTAGCGCAATGCTTGATGGGCGTCGTGCTTATTGTGCGCCAATACGGTGCTTCCTGGTGGTGCCTGCATTACCGATTGCGCGTGGGTTAACTGCGCCGCAAAACGTTCTGGTAATTGACTAAACAATGGATCTTCTCGCCCTGCACCGGTAAGGCGCACGGTGTGCGTGCCGGTTTCGCGGCCTGCCGGATGGTAATCGCTTATGCCGCCGAACGCGGCCGCCATCAATTGGTGGCCATAACATACTCCAAGCATTGGCGTGCCGTTTGCGAGCGCCTCTTGCAACCAAGGCTTTAGCGCTTCACTCCAAGGCTCGGCGTCGCTAACCATGCTGTGCGAGCCGGTAATAATAATACCTGCCAGTGTATTAACAGCAGGCGCTGCTGAGCCCTGTCGGGCGTCCCATACCTTTAGCTCTCTATGCGCAGGCAACGCCGTGCTAAGCTGCTGCATAAATAGCGTTTCAAAATCACCGTGCTGGTCAACTACTTCCGGAAAAGCGTCGCCGGTTTTAACGATCAATACACAGGTCATATCATTCCCTTCGCGAGATGAAGCGCAAACATTGAACGCGTCTTGCAGGGTGTGCCTGCAACATGGTGTGTCTGGAGCATGGTGTGTCTGGAACATGGTGTATCTGCAAGAAGAGCAAAATAGCCTACCATGGGTGCTTTCTTGCGAGCATTTGAAAGCAGCGCTTGATCAGCGTTACCGTCAATGTTTAACCACATGTCGATGCTTAACAACGTGTCGATGCTGAATAACATTAGGAGTATGCCATGCAACAAGTTACCCGCGCAGGCGAACCGGTGGATGTCGCTGGGTCCATTCCTCAAGTAGGTCAGTCAGCCCCTAGCTTGACGCTGACCAATACCGATATGCTGGATGTAACGCTTGATACCTATGCCGGTCAGCGTAAGGTGCTCAATATTATTCCCAGCGTGGAAACGCCCACCTGTGCGATGTCGACGCGCCAATTTAACGAATTGGCGTCGACGCTGTCGGATACGGTGGTATTGGTAGTGTCTGCCGACTTGCCGTTTGCCGCCAAGCGCTTTTGTGGCGCGGAAGGGTTGGATAATGTTGAAACACTATCGACCTTCCGTCATCCCGAGTTCCGTGAAGCCTGGGGAGTGGCGTTGTGCAATAACCCCATGGAAGGGTTATGTGCACGGGCAGTCGTGGTATTGGATGCCGATAACCGCGTGATTCATAGTGAGCTGGTCAGCGAATTAAAAAATGAACCCGACTACGATGCCGCCTTGGCGGTGCTAAAATAGCGTCTTGTTAGCCGACTCGTTTAGCATGACGTTTTGATGCCGTCACCAGCGCACGAATCAAACGCTGCTGGGGGCGGTTAAACACCAGCCATTCCGGGTGCCATTGTACGCCAATCAAGAAATCGTGTTGGCGAGACTCAATACCCTGCACTAATCCATCCCGATCCCGGGCGACGATTTCAATATCCCGCCCGGTTTTGTAAACAGCCTGATGATGCAAGCTGTTAACGCGACACCACGTTACCCCGAGTAAACGATGTAGCTTGCTGGCGCCGACAATATCAACTGTTTTGCGGGGTAGCACTGTACGTCGTCGCTTGAGTCCTTCATGCGTCGTATAGATGTCGGGATCAAGTGTGCCGCCTAAGTGCACATTGATTAATTGTGCGCCCCGGCAAATGCCTAATACGGGGGTATGTTGCGGAATAAAACGCTCCAGCAGCGCTAGCTCGAGCTCATCCCGAGCGGGATCTAGACGCACGTCTAACTGTACTTCGCCACCGTAAAGGTGGGCTTGTATATCATCGCCGCCGCCAATGATTAACCCGTCCAGATGACCGGGCTGTGGGCGAGAAGGCGACAAACGCACCGGTTTACCACCATGTCTCCAGACGGCAAACCAATCAAAACACCACGCTAAGTGGCTTTTCTGATCAGACGTGGTAATTCCGATAAGCGGGCGAGACATGCAGGCAGTTACTCACTGTTAAAAAAATGAACGACAAACGCTAGTGCTGACGACTTAGCCAGTGGCCTAGTTTCTTGGTAGACCGGGTTAGTTTCTCTTTTATCCGTGTCACCATTGGGCGACTATGGTCAGCAATGTACTCATCACAACGGGCCTGCAACTTCTCACGATCGGCAGCCAGTTTTTCCACTTCCACCCAGCGGTTCCACTCTATTGTCGAACCCCACCCCGGTTGTGAAAGTTGGGCATTGGGCAAGCGGTAGTGAAAGGTTGGCCGTGGTTTGGTGAGTTGAGCATGCAGCAACTCATGGCCATGGTTAGGGCGTAAATAGGCAAATAGCGGCAGCATATCCAGCTCGCGATTACGGGTAGGATTGTAGTGCAGGTAATCGTCGATCAAGGTGTCCAAATCGGGAGAATAGCGGGTGTCGAGCACTTTAAGCGCATAAGCTTTATGAAACGGGTTCGCGTGAGGTAGCATTTCACGCGTAATATCGACCTTGATTTCGTCACGCAGCCAACTGGCGAGCAGTAAATAGGCGCGCAGCATGGCGAGTATATAGTCGGCCTCAAAGCGTTCTACTTCGGGGTTGAGGTGTAACCCAAAGCCATACATCAAACTGGCATCGGTTCCCTTGGCGCCATGTTCGCGCAGTGCTTCGAATAGAGTGTCCAGCGCTTCCAGCTCATTCCATGGAACCGGCGGACAAACGATTTCGGTAGGCACCAGGCCAGTGACCATATCGCCAATGAGTTCGCGTGTTTTTTGATGAAATTCGAGCCGCTTCTGGTGTTGGTGACGTGACCATTCGCTGTCTTGACCCACCGGCTCTTCAAGCAGCGCTTTGTCGGGGTGTGCATACTGAGTATCAAGCTCAATGCCAAATACTCCCCAGCGGGTATTTTCTACCAGTAGCCGGTGAGGGCTTACCACGTTAAGCTCCCCGCCAAACAGCTCACGCACAATCAGCGCAGTATCGCGGGGCGGCAGGCCAGCAAATTCAATTTCGACGCCGACTTGCCGAATGTTCCCACGACTGTTTTCGCGGTTCGGTGGAGCTTGTAGCGTCATCTCGGCATCCTGGAGGTGAACGTTTGAGTGTTCAGCCTATCATAATCAGCGCTGAGACTAAGTGTATTCGTCAGGTGAGAAGCAATATGCAGAGCGCCATCTAGACCAAATTTAGGAGTAAGGCGTGCGACAGCACAGGTTAATCAATACGGTAATAGGTGCCGTCCTCTTTGTATTGGCGAGCCTAATACTGCCGAGCATGACGCTCACCCAGGCATACGCACAAACGGTGTCGTTACCCAGCCTGGGCGGAGGCGGTGAGGAAGAAGCTGCCCAGATTAGCGGCGACGAATTTCAGGCGTCGTTGACGGATGTCATCACCATGCTTGAAAACGAGGAGCGCCGTAACGAGCTACTTGCATCGCTGCGTGAGTTGCAGGTGACCGCGGATGCAGCCAGTGAAGATGAAGGCGTGGTGCGCCAAGGGCTGCTGGGGGCTCTTGCTGACACGTTAAGTGATCTTGGGGATCAGGCCCAGGCGGGTGACTCGCCGGTGGACGAGTGGTCTCGACAGCTGGTGCAGGGGATTGAGGATCTGCGCGCCCTAAATGACGATGCTCAGCAGGGAGAGGCCGTTCGTGCCGTGGTCGAGGGGACCATATTAGCGATGATCTGGATCGTGCTGTTGGTGGCAATGATCGCCTTTGGACGCATGGTGGCGACCCAGCGAAATTGGCCGCTTGATCTTCCTCGAGACCCCAAAGCCTGGCTACTCGCTGCGCACTTTTTACGCCGCATGCTGCCTTGGGCGTTGGCATTTGCTATCACCTTGGGAATTGGCCAAGTACTGCCGCCAAGCCCAGGTCGAACCTTGGTGCTGGTGGTGGCTTATATCTGCCTGTGCGGGCGGGCGTTGTCGGTGGTGTTTGAAACCGTCATCGCGTTCTTTAGTCGTGGTCACCGTTTTACCGCTGTGCAACTGCTCCAGCAGCGCGCCCTGCGAGGGTTGTTTGTGATTGGTGCGTTGATCGCTCTCGGCGATGCGGTGAATTCAACTCGTTTAGTCGAGATGTTGGGCAGCGAACTGTCGAGCCTGGTGTCGGTGCTCTCCAATATGCTGGCAGCGGTGCTGGCAGCGCGGTTTATTATTAAATTCAAGCGTCCCGTGCGCCATTTGATTTGCAACCGACCGTTCAAGCAGCGGCGTGATGCAAGCACTGCGGTGGAGATGATCCGTTCACTGGGGGGGCTTTGGCACATCCCGGCGCTGCTGTTGGTGTTTGGTTCGCTGCTAGCGATCTTTATCACCGTTGGGGATGTTGGAACCGCGCTGGCACGTTCGATTATTTCGGCGAGTCTGCTGGTGCTAACGCTGGTAGTGACCGGCCTGCTTCGTCGTCAGGCCGAGCGAATTGGCAAGCGTCGCCATCGCCATCGTTCTAGCCAGTACCGCAAGCGCCTGGAGCGATTTGGTTTTGTGTTGGCCCATATTTGTGCCTGGATGGTATTTGCAGAACTCTCGATGCAGGTATGGGGCAGTTCGTTTTTTGGCCTGGGCCAGCAGGCCGTGGCCAGTGCGCGCATCGGTCAAGCGCTGATGAGCCTGGGCGCCACCGTATTATTGGCGTGGCTGGTGTGGATTTTCGCTGATACCGCTATTCAGCGTGCGTTGATGTCGTCGGCGCGCTCGCGGGGGCGGCGGGTCAATCAGGCCCGGGCACAAACCATTACCCCGATGATTCGCAACGTCATCTTCGTGACCATTTTGATTATTGCCGTTATCGCCGGGTTGGCGAACTTGGGGGTCAACGTGACGCCGCTGCTGGCCGGTGCCGGTGTGATTGGTTTGGCGATCGGTTTTGGTGCCCAGACGCTGGTTCAGGATTTAATCACCGGCATCTTTATTTTGATTGAGGACTCGCTAGCGGTAGATGATTTTGTGCAAATTAATAATCATATGGGCACGGTCGAAGGGCTTACGCTGCGTACGGTACGTTTGCGGGATCTGGATGGCGTGGTACATATCATCACTTTTAGTCGTATTGAGTCGATTCATAACATGTCGCGCCAGTTCGGTATCGCGCTGATGCGGATCCGTATTCCCTACGACATGAAGATCGACGATGCGATTACGCTCATGCAGGAGACCGCCCAGGAACTGCGCCGTGATCCAATGATGCGACATTACATCTGGTCGCCACTGGAAATGCAGGGCGTCCAAGGCTTTGAGGATGGTTGTCCCGTCCTGCGCATGCGCTTTCGCACCGCGCCGGAAATGCAGTGGGATGTATCGCGTGCGTTCAACCTATTGCTCAAACAGCGGATGGAAGAGCAAGAGATTGACCTTGGCGTACCGCGCCTTAGTGTCAGTATGGAGGCGCGCTCCGAGGATCGCATGGAGGGCGAGGCAGGCATGTCATTCTCACTTGAAAATGAGCCGCCAGAGCAGGATCAGGAGGCAGGGCAGGAAGAGGCCGATAACCAACAGGGGAATGAACACCATAAAAAGCCTGCGCCACCTAAGCCCGCCCCGCGGCCTACGAAGGCAGAAATCCGTCGCGATGAGCAGGAGCAAAAACGCGAGGCGATCTCCGAGCGAGCCGCCTCACATCGCCACAAGCCCAAGGCACAAGGCAAGCCCAAGGCCGATACCTATGCCCGCTCCAGCGGCGAAAACGGCGATGAGTAACCAGGGGCCCCGCAACCGTCGCCAGCGGTTATACAGTGACACCGCGTGGCTAACGCGATCAACCAGCTCATCATGGCGCGAAATGGCGTGATCAGGCGGTAAAGAGAAGTCGTTGGCGACATCACCTTGCCAATGTGCACCGTGGCTTAGCCCCAAGCGTGCTCGCAGCCTACCAATATCGCTCACGGTATCATGCAGCGTATCGTAGGCTTCGCGGCGCTCGGCAACGGCAAAAACGGCCTCGGCATCCTGGCGTAGTGCACTATGCTGGCAGTTCGCCACAGCTTGGTTGATATCTTGGTCATTAGCCTCGGGGGAAACCGCGAGGCGCTGGTACAAATCGCGCATAGGGGCAATCGTTTCTCGTAGGCCATGTTCTTGTAAACAGTGTTTTTGTAAGCAGTGTTCTTGTAAACAATGCTCTTTTAAGACCTGTTCTTGTTGGTCATGAGCGGGATGACCTGGCTAAAAGGCACACCCATTAGCGTTGCATAGCCTCAGTAACTTTGCATCAAATAATCATAGGCGTTTTTTATACGCTGAAAACGCGCCGAGGCTAACGCGACTTGATGTTCGCTTTCTGAATAGAAACGGTCTGGATGGTGTAGTTGCGCCATACGACGATAGGCGTGGCGAACCTCGATACGGCTAGCGCCGGGAGTCAGTCCTAATACCGACAATGCCCTTGTCGTGCGGTCAGGAGGTGAGGACGGGCGCTGCTGACGGCGCTGGTCATGGTGCGAGCCCTGTCGTTGAGAGCCCTGTCGTTGAGAGTCTTGCTGCTGAGAACGATGGTGGTCAGAACCCTGCTGCTGGGAACCTCGTTGAGATGAATGTTGCTGGTGAGAGCGCTGCTGTTCACGCTCGGTCTGCTCGCGCTTTCGCTGCTGTGCTTGTTCCTGCTGACGCTTTTGTTCTCGCTCTTTTGCTTGGCGCGCCTCTTCCTGACGTTGCTGCTTTTCCTGCTGCTTTTGCTGCTTCTGTTGGTGGCGCTGTTCTTTTTGCCGTTGCTGCTGTTCTGCCCGTGCATTGGCCTGTTGTTGATGTTCTTCCGCCGCCTTCGCTTCGCGCGCTTTACGTGCATGGTATTCTGGGTCGTGGACTTGCCAGTAGCTATCCCGACTCGGGTCTTCAGGGGGCGTCAGCGTAATGCCCGTCAGCTCCAAAAATAAACTATTCAACGTCGTGGGAGGAATAGCCAGCAAGTCTGCCAAAAAGCGCAGAATATAGTGGTTGGCCAGCGACAGTTCACCGTCATCGGTGGCCACTGTTATCGCTTGATGGATAACGCTCAGACTGCGCTCTTTACCGCACTCTTTACGAACGACTTCCGCCGCTAACTGAATCGCCTGCAAGTCCTGGCTATGGGCAATGCTCATGACCGGGCCCAACTCATGTCCGTGCCGAAACTGCGCGGTGACCTGGGCCAGACGCCGACGTCGCTGACCTTCAGAAACGTGTTGTCGGTGCACCAGCACCCACGCTAATAGCAGCAGTGTTGCCGTATCCACTTGACTGCGGCTCTTGAGTAGCAGCAGTTCAAAGGGTGAAAAACGGGCAATGGACATTTCCTAGCTCCACAGATGAAGAGGTGAGCACCGAGCAGTGGTTGAGGGTCGGCATCATAATAATGTTAACCATGGTATATCATCACGTTAGGCAAAGGAGTAGGAGATTGGCGAGTTGATCAACGTTAAGCGCAAAAATAGCTTTCAGTTGCGCCTTACCCGGCGGCTCAAGGAAGAGACATCACATACTCTCGACATCTATCTTTTTGTCCCCGGTGAATTAGGGCTAAGCACCCAGCTTATTTCCGAAGAAGCTTTTTATCATTCGGCGATTCATGTCTCGCGTACCTACTACAGTGATGAGTATATCCTGCCGCTGGTGCATAGTCGGCTGGCCAGCCGCAACCGACTCGGTAGCGACTCGTATCGATTGAGTTTAAGCCTCTACGCTTACCAGTACGTGGAAGCGATGGAACATACTATCCAAACGATGCTGTTAAGTGCCAATAAACTGCGCCATGCCCGTCAAGAAGAGCGAACAGATAACGATGCAACCCAACAAGAGGCGGTTACTTTAGGCGATCAATTGCAGGAAACAATTGACTTAAGCGACGGTATTTTGAAACGCCTGCGTCGCCATCAGCCCAGCGATGACAGTCTCTATAAGTATTTTGCCAATATTGATAATTACCTTTCCTGGTTTACCGAGCAGCAGCTATTGGCGCTGGTGGCGCATATGCCCAGGGGTGGGGAATTTACCGAGGTTCGTCGACGCTTTATCAGCGTTTGTCACCGTGAAAGTGAGTATCGGCGAGAACAACAGTATAACGCTGAGCGGGTGATGAACGACCCCACTCGCATGTCGAATAAAATGCGTTTGTTGCGGCGTTTGATTGAGCATCCCATTACGTTAAAGCAGCAGTCTCTGGAGCTTGGAAACGGTGAGCAGAAGGCCGTTAAAGCCCTGGCCACCGCGGTAGTCATGGGGTTTGTGACGTTAGGGGTGCTGGAGATACGGAACGCGCTGGGAGATATTTCCGCGCTGTTTATATTAGCCATGGCGTTGCTCTACGCCATGCGCGAAGTATTTAAGGATGATTTACGCAACACCATGTGGCGCCTGCTACGTAAAGGGCGCCCCAAATGGCGTCGTCAATATCTCGACCCGACGCAGCATGCGACCGTCGGTCGCCAGTTAGAGTGGTTTGACTACAAGCGCTTTTTATCGCTGGACGAAGATATTCAAAAAATGCGCCGCCGCACGGTGGCCCAGCGCGAGGAGATGGTGCTGCACTATCGCTCGAGGTCGCGCATGTCGCCCACACGCTTTCTAAGTGGTTACGAGCACACCCGCGAAACGCTGAATATAGATATTTCGATGCTCACGCGGTTAATGAGTAAAGGCAAGCATCACATCTACCGCCTTAAAGATGGCCAAGCGGTCCGCGAAAGTGTCGAACGGCGGCACCTGTTTAACCTGGTGGTTCGTGAGACAGGCAGCGAAGACACACCTTACCTTGCACGTTGGAAAGTCGTCGTCAGCCGCTCGGGTATTGTCGACGTTGAGAAAGTGGAAGAGAGCAGTGCCGCGAAACAAGACATAACGTAAATGGGTACAAACCTGCGTTGGATCAAGATAACCGCAACACGGGATGAAAAATAACCCGCCAGCATGGGCATATCGAAAGCAACGGACTAGGCTCAAGGAACAAGCAGAGCTTCCTGCCTCTGCGATTCAGTCTTTAGCTTCAGCCTTGTTAAGCGCAGACGTAAAAGACTGTCTTGAGCGGCTGACAAATGGGTCGGCGGCAAGGAGACGACAATGCAAGCGATCGATATCATGACTCCCAATGTGGTGAGTGTGGGCCGCAACGCCGACGTACGTGAGATTGCAGAGCTACTGCTGGCGCATCGTATCAGCGCGGTGCCTGTGGTCGACGAGGACCAGCGCGTTATCGGTATCGTCAGTGAAGGCGATTTGATGCGCCGGGTACAGGATAACGGTGACCATGCTCACTCCTGGTGGTTATCGCTGTTTGCCGGTGGCAAAGATGCCGCGGATTATGTGAAATCTCATGGTCGTAAGGCACACGAAGCTATGACCCCGAACCCACTGACAGTTGATGAAAATACTCCCATTCACAGTATTGCGAGGCTGTTGGAAAAGCACCATATCAAACGCGTTCCTGTGGTGCGTGAGGGTAAGTTGGTGGGTATCGTTAGTCGCGCTAATCTACTGCAAGGTCTTGCCAATGCGCCGGTCGCCTCGACTCAGTCACCCACGGATGACCGGCACACTCGTGAGGCCATACTCACCGAGGTGAAGACCAATACCGGTGTTCAGGTAGAGGGCATTAGTGTGATTGTGAATGGCGGAACAGTGGAAATTTGGGGCTTGGTTGAGTCGCTTGCACAGAAGCAGGCAGTGACGGTAGCCGCGGAAAACGTACCAGGGGTTAGCCGAGTCGAAAATCACTTGGGAATGATGCCGCGGGGCGTAGGGTATATGTAGCCTTGTTACGCTATTAGTTAGTAAAGCCCGTTATTTTTTAATAACGGGCTTTGTTGTTTTACGTGACCGTATTAATTGCCTTCTCTAAGCTTTCCACGCTGCGCTCAGTGTGGTGCAGCTTATCGAGTCCAAACAGGCCAATACGGAACGTCTGGAACTGATCGCCTTCATCGCACATTAGCGGTACGCCGCCCGCCACTTGAACGCCCGCCTGGGCAA
The DNA here is from genome assembly GCF_042429665.1 of Vreelandella sulfidaeris. Taxonomy (GTDB): domain Bacteria; phylum Pseudomonadota; class Gammaproteobacteria; order Pseudomonadales; family Halomonadaceae; genus Vreelandella. The sequence goes on from NZ_JBHMAC010000010.1 coordinate 579,820, forward strand.
GCTTGCCTACCAGCCCGGCGTCGTCGGTATAGCACACCACCACGCCCGGTGCTTCATAACCTTCGCCTGCCACGCTGATAAAGCCGTGCTTTTTCAGCATGGCGCGTACGTCATGACCAATGGTCTGCTGCTCATCTTTCACTTTGGCAAAGCCGTACTCGCGTGTTTCCTGCATGATGTCGCGCAGCTGGCGCAGAGCGTCCGTGGGCATGGTGGCATGGTACGCGTGGCCGCCATTTTCGTAAGCCTGCATGATGGCGTGCCATTTGCCTAGATCGCAGGCAAAACTGTTGCTTTGGGTCTCTCCCAACCGCTGCGTGGCACGCTCGGACAACATGACCATGGCGCAACAGGGCGACCCGCTCCAGCCCTTTTGCGGTGCGCTGACCACTACATCAACGCCCAAGTCCTGCATATCGACCCACAGTGTGCCCGCGGCAATGGCATCCAATACAAACAAGCCGCCAATGTCGCGTGTGGCTTTTGCGACGCTGCGAATATAATCATCGGGGAGCAATAAACCGGCAGAGGTTTCTACTTGGGGAGCAAACACCACCGCGGGTTTTTCCTGGCGGATACGCTCGGCTGCTTCCTCGGCGGGGACGGGAACAAAGGGTGATTGGGGATCACCTTCATCCACTCGGCGCGCCTTGAGCACCGTATGCTGATCGGTCAAATGGCCCATTTCGATGATCTGAGTCCAGCGATAGCTAAACCAGCCGTTGCGAATGACCAGGGTGTTCTGTTTAAGGGCAAACTGACGCGCGACGGCCTCCATGCCAAAGGTGCCACTGCCCGGCACGATGACCGCCGAGTGTGCGTTGTACACCTCTTTCAGCGTGGTGGAAATGTCGCGCATCACCGTCTGAAATTGCTGTGACATGTGATTCAGTGAGCGGTCGGTATAGACGACTGAGTACTCAAGCAAGCCGTCGGGGTCGACGTTGGGCAGTAAACCGGCCATGGCGTTCTCCAAGGAGGTGGTGTGCTTTTGTCAGCACTCGTTGAGAAGTGATAGAGCTGGTTGCTAAGAGTACGAGCTATAAACGCACAAGACCAGCCCGCTAGGGGCTGGTCTTGGCGGTCAGGAAGGCGGGATTAACGCGGTGGCAATTGCTCGGGGCCGAAGGCATCGGGCAGTAGCGTTTCCATGGTGTAGGTTTTTAGCAGTTCGCCACTACCAGACAGTACGTTGATCTGGGTGTCGGGTGTCGCGAATTCACGAATACGCTGGCGGCAGTCACCGCAGGGTGTACATAGATGATCGCCTGGCCCCATGACATAAACGGTAGTCAACTGACGCTGTCCTGCGGTTACCATGGCGGAAATGGCCGACGCCTCAGCACATAAGCCTTTATAGTGCGCCACTTCCACGTTAGTACCTACAAACTGCTGACCATCGGGACTGACCATGACCGACGCTACCGGATGCGCGGAGTAGGGCACATAGGCGTTAGCCCGCGCGCTGAATAACTTCTGAACGATCTCTTCTGATACTTGGTCCATCATTTCTCCTTTGGCCACTTCAACGTCCTCTTTTCGACGTTCTAGGCGCGGGCAGCGTCGTCGCGAAGCACGGTATCCAGTGCAATCAACATCATGTCGTCGAAGGTGGTTTGACGATCGGCGCTGGAGAGCGATTCGCCCTTCAAAATATGATCCGACACCGTGCAGATAGTCATGGCGCGGGCGCCAAACTCGGCGGCAACACCATAAAGCCCTGCGGCTTCCATTTCGACGCCCACAATGCCGTAACGCTTCAGCATTTCAGCCATCTCGGTTTGCGGGTTATAGAACAAGTCCGCTGAAAAAATATTGCCCACTTTTACCGGCACGTTCTTGGCTTTGGCAGCTGCAACAGCGTGCTGGGTCAGCTCGAAGTCAGCAATCGCGGCGAAGTCGTGGTCATTAAAGCGCATGCGGTTCACTTTGGAATCGGTGCTGGCACCCATGCCGATCACCACATCGCGCACGTTAACGTCGTCGCGCACTGCGCCGCAGGAGCCCACACGAATTAGTGATTTAACGCCGTAGTCGGTGATTAGCTCTTTGGCGTAGATGGAGACCGACGGAATACCCATACCGTGGCCCATCACGGAAATTTCGCGGCCCTGGTAGGTGCCGGTATAGCCGAACATATTGCGCACATCGTTCACCTGGCGAACGTTCTCCAGGTAGGTATCGGCGATGTACTTGGCGCGCAGCGGGTCACCCGGCATCAGCACGGTATCAGCAAAATCGCCGGGGGCAGCGTTAATATGAGGGGTAGCCATCGAAAATCTCCTTTTAAGCGGCGCTAGCCTTTATTTAGCGTTAGGTAGAAAGCTTTTGCCATCGGCCATGGCCGGCAACTGGAAAAAGTCGGCCAGCGTTTGGCCAATATCGGCAAAGGTGCTGCGTTGACCGAGAGTGCCGGGGGTAAAGCCGGGGCCATGCACCAGAATGGGAATATACTCACGGGTGTGTTCGGTGCCATGCCAGCTGGGGTCGCAGCCATGATCCGAGGTTAGAATCAACAGATCGTCGTCACTCAACTGCGCGATCAACGTGGGCAATTTAGCATCGAAATCTTCCAGCGCGGCCGCATAGCCCGGTATGTCGCGGCGATGACCATAGACCGAGTCAAAGTCGACGAAGTTGGTCATGATCATGGTGCGGTCGCCAACGCTTGATGATTCATTCCCCGATTGGCGGGTGCGCTCAATTTCACTAAGCGTGGCGTCCATCAGTGCGTCGTGGCCGCTGGCCTTGATCTTGTGGGTAATCCCGCAATGGGCGTAGATATCGGCAATCTTGCCAATCGATACCACGTTGCCGCCGGCATCGGCGAGCTTTTGCAGCACCGTGGGCGAGGGTGGCTCGATGCTATAGTCACGACGGTTGCCGGTGCGAGCGAACGTGGTGCTGTCTTCGCCGATAAACGGACGAGCGATCACCCGGCCGATATTGTAAGGCTCGAGCAGTTCTCGGACGATCTCGCATAGCGCGTAAAGCCGCTCTAAACCAAAGTGCTCCTCGTGGGCGGCAATCTGAAAAACAGAATCTGCCGAGGTGTACACAATCGGTTTGCCCGTGGCGACATGCTCTTCGCCCAGGCGGGCGATGATCTCGGTACCCGAGGCGTGGCAATTGCCGATCACTCCGGTGAGGTCGGCTTCCTGCACGATGGCGTCGAGCAGTTCCAGCGGGAAACTGTCGGTTTTATCGAGGAAGTAGCCCCACTCGAAACGTACCGGCACCCCGGCAATTTCCCAGTGGCCGGAAGGCGTGTCTTTACCACTGGATATCTCTTGGGCGTGGGCGTACGCGCCTTCCACGTTATCGGGTAGCGCTACGCCTTCAGCGACGCTACCGGTGCTGTCGCGATGGGCGTGAAACAGGCCCAATTTAGCCATGTTGGGCAGGCTGAGCGGCCCTGAACGCTGGTCGGTATTTGCCTCGCCACGGGCGCAGGCGGCGGCGATATGGCCCAGCGTGTCAGCGCCTTCATCGCCAAAGGCTGCCGCGTCAGGCGCGGCGCCAATACCAAAAGAGTCGAGTACCAATACAATCGCGCGGCTCATAGCTCTTCTCCACGGAAAGTGTCTTGTAGTAGCGTGTCGGCGCTGGCAGCGCCCTGGCTGATCGTGAACGCCGCGCGAAGCTGTTCGGCGGCACGGTCGGCGGCAGCGTCACTACGGGCGTGAACCATGGCGAGGGGGCGCTGGGTGTCCACGTGCTCGCCGATTTCGACGATATCCGAGAAGCCAACGCTATGATCAACGCTGGCGTCGTTGCGCAGGCGGCCCCCGCCCAATTCGACTACGCTCATGCCGACCGCTCGGGTATCAATGCGCTGCACGATACCTGCCTGTTCGGCAAATACTGGCTTAATCACTTCAGCGCTTGCCAGGTAGTGCTCCGAGCGCTCCATGAAGTCGCTTGGGCCACCAAGCTCGCGCACCATACGGGCAAATACTTCGGCGGCCGCACCGGAGGTTAGCGCCTTCTCAAGCTGACTCAGGGCGTCTTCACGCGAGCTTGCGAGTTTGCCCGCGATCAGCATTTCCACCGCCAGCTCGCGAGTGACCTGCATCACGCGGCTATTCGGGCGGTCGCCGCGCAGCAGCGCCAGCGTTTCGACGATTTCCACCGCGTTACCGGCACACGATGCCAACGGCTGGCTCATGTCGGTCAGCAGAGCGGTGGTCGGCGTGCCAGCCTGGGTGGCTACGCTGGCGATGCTTTTGGCCAACTCACGGGATTTTTCAGGGGTGGGCATAAAGGCGCCACTGCCCACCTTCACATCCATGACCAGCGCATCCAGGCCAGAGGCCAACTTCTTGCCCAGAATAGACGCGGTAATCAACGGGATCGATTCCACCGTGGCGGTGACATCGCGCACGCCGTAGATGCGTTTATCGGCCGGAGCCAGATCACCGGTCTGGCCGATAATCGCAACACCGGTGGATTTAACCACGTCACGAAAACGCTCTGGTGCGGGGTAGGGGTCGTAGCCGGGGATCGACTCAAGCTTATCCAACGTGCCGCCGGTGTGGCCCAGGCCGCGCCCTGAAATCATCGGGACGAAGGCGCCGCAAGCGGCCACCCACGGGCCCAGCACTAGCGAAACCAAGTCGCCCACGCCACCCGTGGAGTGCTTATCGACAATCGGGCCGGGTAGGTTCAGGTCTTGCCACTGCATCACATGGCCGGAGTCACGGGTAGCGGTGGTCAGCGCCACGACTTCTTCGCGGCTCATGCCGTTAAGAAATACCGCCATGGTAAAAGCGCCGATCTGGGCATCGCTGATGCGGTCATCGGCGATGCCCTGAACGAAGCCTTTGATCTCTTCGGCAGGCAGCGGTTGACCGTCGCGCTTCAAGCGGATGAGCTCTTGAGGAAGTAGCGCGTGATGAGGAGCGTTAGACGACATTAGTAACCTCCGTCGGTAGGGGCAGCGTTGGTATTGCCGCTCAAGGTCGCAAGTAGGTTTCCTAGCAGGCTAGACGCGCCGAAGCGGAAGTGCTCGGGAGATACCCAGCCCGGACCCATAATGTCGCTTGCCAGGGTAAGGTATTGAGCTGCGTCTTCAGCGGTTTTAACGCCGCCAGCGGCTTTAAAACCCACGTCTTTGCCACTGTCTTTAATCGCGGTAAGCATGATTTCAGCGGCTTCCAGGGTAGCGTTAACGGCCACTTTACCGGTCGACGTTTTAATAAAGTCGGCACCGCCTTCAATGGCGAGTTCGCTGGCGCGTTTGATCAGTGCAGGCTCCTTGAGTTCGCCGGACTCAATGATTACTTTGAGCAGCGCTTGACCGGCGCAGGCGGCTTTACACATCTCGACCAACTCAAGACCGGTCTCTTCGTCGCCCGCCATCAGCGCGCGGTAAGGAAACACCACGTCAACTTCATGAGCCCCGGACGCAACCGCATCGCGGGTCTCGCGAGCGGCGCCCATGATGTCGTTGCCGCCGTCAGGGAAGTTGGTCACTGTGGCAATCTTCACCTGACCATTCAGGGTATGCGCGGTGAGTGCGCGCTGGGCCGTCACAATAAACTGCGGGTAGACGCAGACCGCGGCAGGGGTGCCAAAAGGCGTTTTCACCTGCTGACAGAGAGCTTCGATAGTGGCATCGCTGTCACTGTCATTCAGGCTTGTCAGATCCATCAGCCCTAGCGCCTGTTGAGCCGCGCGGGTGATATCAGTAAAAGCAGAAGCGGTCATGTAATTCTCACTAATAGTAAAAGATAAAACGGGCACTGCGACTAAAACCGCAGTGCCCGCCACCTTCAATAGTCCCTGCGGTGTTACGCAGTGGCGCTACTGAGGGCGATGAAAAAGCCAGCAATAGAGGCTGACATCAAGTTGGATAAGGTGCCTGCCAATACAGCCTTAACGCCAAAGCGAGCGATCTCTTTGCGACGAGTGGGAGCGATGCTGCCCAGTCCCCCCAGCAAAATAGCGATGGAGGAGAGGTTGGCAAAGCCACACAGCGCAAAGGACAGAATCGCCATGGTGTGCGGTGTCATCAATTGACCCGTCGCAGCCACCACCTGTTCCCCATCAATGTAGGGTGCCAGGTTAATAAAGGCGACAAACTCGTTAACCACCAGTTTCTGGCCAATGAACGAGCCTGCAAGCGTAGCCTCTTCCCACGGTACGCCGAGAAGAAAGGCCAGCGGGGCAAACAGCCAACCCAGGATAAGCTCCAAACTGAGTGACTCAAAGCCTACCCAGCCGCCAATGCCACCGAGGATACCGTTAATCAGGGCAATCAAGGCGATGAAGGCAAGCAGCATAGCACCCACGTTGGCTGCCAGCATCAAGCCTGATGTGGCGCCCGAGGCTGCAGCGTCCAGTACGTTGGCAGGCTTATCTTCCAGCGCCTCAATATCTTCTTCCACCTTGGAGACACTGTCGCTATCGGTAACGTCCTGTGTTTCGGGCATGATCAGCTTGGCGAATAACAACCCGCCGGGGGCCGCCATAAAGGAGGCCGCGACCAGATATTCCATAGGAATACCCAGCGCGGCGTAGCCTGCCAGTACCGAACCGGCTACCGATGCCAGACCACCACACATCACCGCAAACAGCTGTGACGGTGTCATGCGGGCGATAAACGGGCGTACCACCAGCGGTGCTTCGGTTTGGCCGACGAAGATATTGGCCGTGGCGGACAGCGATTCAGTACGCGAAGTGCCCAAGGCTTTTTGCAGTGCGCCACCCAAGATACGAATGACCCACTGCATAATGCCGATGTGATAAAGCACGGCGATTAAAGACGAGAAGAAGATGATGACCGGCAGCACTTTAATGGCAAACACAAAGCCGACGTTCTCTACATCCGCCAGGCCGCCAAACAGAAAGCCGATCCCGTCGTTGGCATAGACCAGAATTTGGCTAACCCCAGAGGAGATCGCCTGAAGTACCGCTTGCCCAAAGGGAACGTACAGAACAAAAGCGCCGATACCGGCTTGAATGGCAAAGGCGCCCAGCACGGTACGAAGCCGGATAGACTTTCTGTCGTAGGAGAAAATCAGAGCGATGATCACCAGCGTGATCATACCCACCAAGCTCATAAGGAGTGTCATATGGGGATCCTTCGAGTTCGCGAGAAGTAAACGCGGTTATAGTAAGTTGAGCTTGACGGAGTAGATCATCGCATTCTGGTACTCATTGGGGGTGCCCAATTTGTTATTAGAATAGCGGTACTGAACACCGGTGGTGATCAAGTCAGTAGGATGCCACCATAGGCTCAGTGCACCGTTGGTGCCCACACTGCCTGCTGTGCCGTTCACATAGTTATCTTCTAGGTATTCATCGTCACGATCAAAAGTTTGCTCGTGCCAGTTAGTAATACTGAAGTTCTGGTTGAGGGCCGAGAAATCGTAACCCGCGACCCAGCCTGCCATATAGCCGTTCATGCCGGTATAGCTATTGCTTTGTACCCGTGCAGCACCAATGAAGGGTTTAAACCATAGCCCGTTATCAAAGGTAGTGCGGTAGCCAAGGCCCAGGATCTGATCCTGCTCGCGGCTGTCATAACCGTAGTCACGGAAGTCGTAAAGGTGGGCGTAAACTGACAGCGGCGTGTCACCCAGGTAAATATGTGAGGTAACTTTACCTGCGGTGCGGAAGTTGTCTTTACCGCCACTGGACTCATCGAATTGATCGTTGGTCGGGTTCTCGAAATCAAAGAAGCCGTAAAACTCGCCCCAACTGAAGCCAGCTCCGCCTTCAATTTCGAGAAACATGAAGTCGCTTTTGGCGGCATTAGAGGCAGTGCGTGCTTCGGTGCCGTTCGACCAGTCCAGGTAGTTCACCGAGACGTTGGCAAATGACCACAGCCGATTAAGCGGATGAGGCTGAGGGTCATCAGCGAAGGCTGGTGTTGCCAGCACGGTACTTGCAAGCAGAACGCCAGCACTAAGGGTGACGATGGGCAGTGAACGAGAATGGGTTTGAGCAGTCATGAAAGCCTCAACAGAGTTGTATTGGCGCCATCATTAAGTGGCAAGCCGATGGTAGGGTCGTGCGGGCTGGCGTTAATGTTAAAATTATAACATTAAGTGTTATTTTTATAACGGCAATTTGCAAGTATTGTCACATCAACGTTATTTAAATGTCATATGTCTTTCGTCTTGGTGCCGAGCGGGTTGGATAAGCCGAATCATTACGATAATCACAACAAGCGGGGTTGCCTGAAATGCCCACCATGAATGGCCGTAGCGCTTTACGTCTTGCCAAGCTTGAGGAAGCGCTGACCAGCGGGGGTATGCTTCATCTACGCGAGGCGGCTGAGCTTTGTGAGGTCTCGGAAATGACCATTCGCCGTGACCTCACTACCCAAGCCACGGCGATCAGCCTCCTTGGCGGTCGCTTGGTAATGGCTAACTATCCAGGCGTAGCTCCTATTTATGATTTATCAGAGCAGCAGGCGAGCCACCATCAGGCGAAGTATCAGCTGTGCCAACGAGCGCTCTCCTTTATCGAAGAGGGCGATACGCTGTTCATTGACTGTGGCTCGACCCTGATTCCGCTATTGAGTCAGCTTAGCCACTTTAATGAATTAACGGTGGTGACCTATGCACTTAATGTGGCCAACGCGGTTGCCACGCTGCCCAATGTACGCCTGGTACTGCTAGGTGGGCTGTTTTATGCCGCCTCGCAATCATTTGGCAGCGATAATATGGTCGCCTCGATTAAGCGCTTAGGGATCAATAAAGCGTTTATCTCTGCCGCAGGCGTGGATCTGGAACGAGGTATTAGCTGTTTTCACTTTCATGAAGTAGCGCCTAAACAGGCAGCGCTTGAGACCGCCATGCAGCGTTTACTGGTGGTGGATGCCAGCAAGTTTGGTGTGGTGCGACCTGCCTATTTTGCCGCACTGGGCGATTTTGACGTGGTCGTTACCGATGAAAAGGGAGCGCCGCAACTACTTGAAAATAAAGGCTATAGTTTGCCAGAAGTCTCTTTAGCGTAAAGTCGTTTATAGAAAATCTTAAGCATAGTCAATGCTTAGGGTGCGGCAATGCGTCACTTCTTTCATGATCTCAATCAATAGAAAATACTATTGTCTTAGTTGTATAGCGAGTAAGACCCGTCGCCAATCCCCACTCGGCGGCGCATATTCTTCCCGGAGCGACGATACTCGCCATCAGAGTATGCTTTGGTAAGAGTATGGGGTGATAGATAGTTAGTCCGCTACAAAGCCGGCTAGTGTACATTGAACCTCCGACGAGATCACACCATGCAACGACGCTCACTATGGCGCAGGGGAGGCACACTCGTGCTACTTGCGTTGTGCCTGTTTTTAGCAGGCTGTAGTTCAGCGCTATTAGACCCTAAAGGCCAGGTTGGCGCTGAGCAGCGAACTCTGATTTTAACTGCTTTCGGCCTGATGTTGATTGTGGTTATCCCTGTTATTGTCATGACGCTGTTTTTTGGCTGGCGCTATCGGCGTAGTAACGAGGGAGATGACTATCTACCTGACTGGGCGCACTCCAACCTGATTGAGGCGGTGATCTGGATCGTGCCCTGCGCGATTATCGCTGTTCTCGCTCTGTTGACGTGGAGAACATCCCATAGCCTTGATCCGCACAAACCGCTTGAAAGCGATGTGGCACCGATTGAGATTCAAGCCGTAGCGCTCGATTGGAAATGGCTGTTTATCTACCCCGAACAAGGCATCGCGACTGTTAACGAACTGGCTTTCCCAGTGGATACCCCAGTGCGTTTTCGGGTCAGTTCCGACTCGGTAATGAACTCCTTCTTTATTCCAACGCTAGGCAGCCAGATCTATGCCATGGCTGGAATGGATAATGACGTTCACCTTATCGCAGATGAAATCGGCGTCTACGATGGTCGTTCGACCAACTATAGCGGCGCAGGTTTCTCCGGCATGGTGTTTGATGCGCACGTCATGTCAGACGAAGGCTTTGATACCTGGGTCGCTGAAGTAGCAGGCTCGCCTGATACGCTCACGTACCCAGAAGGTTACGCTGAACTGGCCAGGCCGACTGAGTATCATCCGGTCGAGTACTTTTCAAACGTTTCGCCTGAGTTATACGAGCGTCTCGTTTCAAGCTTCCATACAGGTAGCAACCCAAGCGATTCAAGTGATGAAGATCGTGCGCCGGCCATCGACAGCCACGACGCTCATCAATCTATGAGCAACGAGGTGGGAGGGTAACCCGTGTTCGGTAAATTAACCTTAGAAGCAATTCCTTATCACGAGCCCATTCTCGTCGTAGTGGGTCTCGCGGTAATGCTGGGGGGGCTGGCGCTACTCGGCGCTATCACCTATTTCCGTAAATGGAGCTGGCTGTGGAACGAATGGTTTACCTCTGTAGACCATAAAAAACTCGGTATTATGTACTTCATCGTGGCGTTGGTCATGCTGCTGCGTGGCTTCTCCGATGCCATCATGATGCGTACACAACAGGCGATAGCCGTTGGTGAGTCGGCAGGTTACTTGCCACCTCATCACTATGATCAGGTCTTTACCGCCCACGGCGTTATTATGATCTTCTTCGTTGCCATGCCTATGGTCATCGGTTTGATGAACCTGGTGGTGCCGCTGCAAATTGGCGCTCGCGACGTTGCATTTCCGTTCCTGAATAACCTGAGCTTTTGGCTGTTCGCGGTTTCCGCGCTGCTGGTCAATATCTCACTGTTCGTAGGAGAATTCGCCGCTACTGGCTGGCTCGCTTACGCGCCGTTATCGGGGTTGGAGTACAGTCCCGGGGTCGGGGTCGATTATTGGATATGGGCGTTACAGATATCCGGGGTAGGTACCACCCTTACCGGTATCAACTTCTTCGTAACGATCCTGAAGATGCGTACCAAAGGCATGACCATGTTCCGCATGCCGATCTTTACCTGGACGTCGCTGTGCGCCAACGTACTGATCATCGCTTCTTTCCCGATCTTGACCGCGACCATTGCGCTGTTAACGCTTGACCGTTACTTCGGTATGCACTTCTTCACCAATGATTTTGGCGGCAACATGATGATGTACGTCAACCTCATTTGGGCGTGGGGTCACCCTGAGGTTTACATTCTGATTCTGCCTGCTTTCGGGGTGTTCTCAGAAGTCATTGCAACGTTTGCGCGTAAACGGTTGTTTGGTTATATGACGATGGTATGGGCAACGATTGCCATCACCATACTGTCCTTTATTGTCTGGCTGCACCACTTCTTCACCATGGGCGCGGGCGCCAATGTGAACGCCTTCTTCGGTATCATGACGATGATCATCGCAATTCCTACCGGGGTGAAAGTATTTAACTGGCTGTTCACCATTTACCGCGGAAGCCTAGAACTGACGTCACCGGTCCTATGGACGCTGGGCTTTATCATTACCTTTACTCTGGGCGGTATGACTGGGGTAATGCTGGCAGTGCCGGCGGCTAACTTCGTGCTGCATAACAGCCTGTTTGTTATCGCTCACTTCCACAACGTCATCATCGGTGGTGTGGTATTCGGTATGCTGGCGGGTCTGACCTACTGGTTCCCGAAAGCCTTCGGCTTCACGCTGGACGAGAAATGGGGCAAGCGTTCTTTCTGGTGCTGGTTCATCGGTTTCTACGTCGCCTTTATGCCGCTTTACGTACTGAGCTTCTTCGGTGCGGTGCGTCGCATGCAGTCTTACGTGAACCCTGAATGGCAAATCTGGATGATCATTGCCTTTATCGGTGCGTGCATTATTGCCGCGGGTATCGCCTGTACGGTGATTCAGTTTGCCGTGAGTATTCGTGACCGTCACAAAAATGCCGATGTCACGGGCGACCCCTGGGATGGCCGTACTCTTGAGTGGTCTACCTCTTCTCCTGCGCCGTTCTACAACTTTGCGCGTCTGCCTGAAGTGGGCGATATCGATAGCTTCTGGACGCAAAAACAGCGTAGCAGCGAACAGCTGAACGAAGCGCCATACACCGATATTCACATGCCGAGAAACACCGTGGCCGGTCCGGTCATCAGTGTCTTTGCGATGATTTTCGGTTTTGCCATGATCTGGCACATCTGGTGGCTGGCTGGCGTTGGTGCCGTGGGCATGCTGGTGAGCTTCCTGATGCGGGTATTTAACGACGATATCGATTACTACGTACCGGCTGCTGAGGTCGAGCGAATCGAACGTGCCCATCAACAACGTGTGGAGGCCCAAGCGTAATGTCGACTGATACGTTAAATCACAGCGCGCACCACCCTGTGGAGCACGAGGAAGAGCATCACGACGCCGCAGGTACCAAGGTATTTGGTTTCTGGGTCTACTTAATGAGCGACTTGGTGATCTTCGGGTCACTATTCGCCACCTACGCCGTGCTCATGAGGGGCACGGCGGGTGGGCCGACCGGCGCGGATATTTTTGAACTGCCGCTTATTCTGGTCAGTACCTTTGCGCTGCTGATCAGTAGTTTTACCTTTGGCATGGGCGTGTTGGCGATGAATGCCAATCGCGTTGGCCAGGTAAAGATGTGGTTGGGCATCACGTTCCTGCTGGGCCTTAGCTTTATTTGCATGGAACTCTATGAGTTCAACCACTTGATCCATGAAGGTTATGGGCCAGACCGTAGCGGCTTCCTGTCAGCCTTCTTCACGCTGGTCGGCACACACGGCCTGCACGTGACCTTTGGTTTGATCTGGATTGCGGTGATGTTGGTTCAGCTTTCGACGAAAGGGTTGAACGATATGACCCGGCCGAGAATTCTGTGCCTAAGCCTTTTCTGGCACTTCCTCGATATCGTCTGGATCTGTGTTTTCTCATTTGTTTATCTGATGGGAGTGCTGTGAGATGAGTTCTAGTTCATCCGACGCCCATGGCAGCGTTAAATCGTATGTGACAGGACTGGTATTGTCGCTAATACTGACAGTTATCCCCTTCGCGGTGGTAATGACCGGCTCCTTCAGCATGCTCACTACCGTGATAGTGATCACCGTGACCGCCGTGTTGCAGATATTGGTTCAGCTGGTCATGTTCATGCATATGAATACCAAAGCCGACGAGGGCTGGAATTTGATGTCCTTCGTCTTCACGCTGACGATACTCGTCTTAGTGGTAGGAGGCTCGCTGTGGATCATGCAGCATCTGCATCTCAACATGATGATCGGCTGATCGCGGCACCTAGCCGCGGGAAGGATCTGCTGGAGTTAACCAAGCCGGGCATTATCGGGGGTAACCTGATTGCTACGCTGGGCGGTTATTTTCTGGCGGCTCAAGGGCAGTTTGAGTGGCTCAGCTTTGTCTCTGTCATGGTAGGGATTGCGTTGATCATCGCTTCGGGATGCGCGTGTAACAACGTCATCGACCGCGATATCGATGCATTGATGGCGCGCACGCGCCATCGCCCCCTGGTCAGAGGCAGTATCTCGATCACTCAAGCCCTGGGCGTTTCGGCGCTATTGGGTGTGTCGGGCGTGGTATGTCTTGCGCTAGGCACGAACGGGTTGACCGTTGCGTTGGCGGTGATTGGTTGGGGCGTCTATGTAGGGCTTTATAGCCTCTATATGAAACGCCGCTCCGAGTACGGCACTCTGGTCGGCAGCCTTTCTGGCGCGATGCCGCCGGTGGTGGGTTACTGTGCGGTCACTGGTCAGTTTGACAGTGGCGCCATCATGTTGCTGGTGATTTTCTGCCTGTGGCAAATGCCTCACTCGTACGCGATCGCGATTTTTCGCTACGCTGACTACCAACGCGCCTCCATTCCGGTGCTGCCGGTGGTGCGCGGTATCAAAATGGCGAAACACCATATCCTTGGCTACATCGTAGCGTTTATTCCTGCTTCGTTGGCGCTGGGGTTGGCAAGCCAAGCCGGGGCCGGGTATCTGTGCGTGGCACTGGCCATGGGCGGCTACTGGCTTTATCTGGCACTGCGCGGCTATCGTCTGGACGACGATGTGCGCTGGGCCAAGCGAGTCTTCGGTGTGTCTATCCTCACCATCACCGCGATGAGTCTCGTCATGGTGCTGGAAGCGATGGTGCCGATGCTGGTGTAATGTCGTTCGACATGCAGGTTTAATGCGCTAACAAAACGCCCCGGGCAGTCTTCTGCTCGGGGCGTTTTTTATGCGGGATTAACTTGCTCTTGCTTGGCGTCTTCCCGCTGGCTGGCCTGAATGGCGGTGAGTGCAATGGTATAGACGATATCATCCACCAGCGCCCCACGGGAAAGATCGTTCACCGGCTTGTTCAAGCCTTGCAGCATGGGGCCAACACTCACCACCCGAGCACTACGCTGAACGGCTTTATACGTCGTGTTACCGGTATTCAGGTCAGGGAAGACAAACACCGTGGCCTTACCTGCCACGGGCGAGTCGGGGGCTTTCTGCTTGCCCACGCTTTCAATGGCGGCGGCGTCATACTGAAGCGGTCCGTCGATCGCCAGGTGCGGTGCGCGCTGTTTGGCAATCCTGGTGGCTTCGCGCACTTTGTCTACATCTGCGCCGGTGCCGGAATCGCCGGTGGAGTAACTAATCATGGCGACCCTCGGCTCAATTCCAAACGCTTCGGCAGAGCGGGCGCTTTGCAGCGCGATTTCGGCCAGTGTCTCAGCGTCCGGATCGGGATTGACGGCACAGTCGCCGTAAACCACTACCTGTTCAGGAAGCAGCATAAAGAAGATCGACGATACCTGGCTGTATTCAGGGGCCGTTTTGATCAGTTGGAACGCGGGCCTGACGGTGTTGGCGGTGGTGTGAACCGCCCCTGACACGAGGCCGTCTACCTCGTCCAGCTGCAGCATCATGGTGCCCAGTACCACATTGTCTTGAAGTTGCGCTTCAGCGGTCAAGGCATTGAGCTTACCGCGGCGACGCTCGACCATGGCCTCGATATAGTGGGCACGGCTGCTTTCAGGATCAATAATCGTTAACTCTGAAGGCAGCGTAAGGCCGCGGTTGCGGGCGACCGCTTCAATATCATCGCGCTTACCCAGCAGCACGCAATCGGCAATGCCGCGGCGCTGACAGATAATCGCCGCTTCAACGGTGCGCGGCTCATCTCCTTCAGGGAGCACCACGCGTTTTTTCGCCTGCTGGGCAAGTTTGACCAACTGATGGCGGAACGCAGAAGGTGACAAACGACGGGTGTAGCCAGTGCTTAGGTGAGTTCTCAGCCAATCAAGATCCATATGGGCGGCGACATAGCGAGCGACCTGCTCGGCGCGCTCAAAATCGTCCATGGGTATCTCAAGGCTTATCTGACTCAGGTTTTGCGCCGTGGTCAGGCTATCGGTGTCCACGGTCAGTACCGGTAAACCTGTTTTCAGCGCCGGACGACACATCTCGATCATATTGTCGTTAGGCATAAACCCATTGGTCAGTAGCACGCCGGCCAGCTGGATACCGTTCATGGTAGCCAATGCCGAGGCCAGCATGACATCGTCGCGATCTCCGGAGGCGACTATCAAGCTACCTGGGGTGAAAATATGCAGTGCATTGGCAGCGCTTCGTGCGCACAGGCTGGTAGAAAGTACTCGGCGGCTGGCGGCATCACCTTCATTGAGGATGGTGGCGTTAAGCGCACGCGCGACATCCAAGGTGCGCGGAGCCCTGAGTGTTTTGCTTTGCGGCACCACGCCGATTAGATGAAAGCGGTCGGTCGCCAGCGCAGGGGAGTAGCGACGTAGTTCATTCAGAACGGGCTCTTCCAGCTGCGGTTTAATCGTGCCCGGCGCCGCGGAAAGGTCGTCTTCCTGGCCATAAGGCAGATTTTTCATGCGCATCAAGATGCCCCCCAGCGTGCGAGTAGAGCTAACGCCACCGAAGCTACGGGCATGCATATCAAGCTGCTCGGCAAGGGCCTGCGGCTCGTTCAAGTCTCCGGTGCTGACGAGAATAATGCGCGCATTAAGAGCGTTGGCTAGCTGAGCGTTGGTCTGTGTCGCGTAAGTGGTGTGCTGGGTAGGCACCACGCCTTCTACTACCACCAGGTCAAGCGCACCGCCGTCGCGTTGGGCCTGCTGAACAACCTGCTCATAGAGCTCAACGGCGTTTTCCATCAGCTCATCAATATGGTCGTCGCGCAGCAGGCGCTCCAACCGGGCCTGGGAAATGGGGGAGGGTGGGCGCTGGTTAAGTGCCCGCGACACCAGGGCAGTGGAACGATCCAACCCAGGACCATTCAATTCATTTTGCATGAAGGGTTTTAAAAAGCCGGCTTTCAGGCCAATCGTGTCCAGCGCTTGAATTAAACCTAAACAGGCCGAGGTAAGGCCCGCCCCCATGCTGGTAGGCACCAGTAAAATAACTTGGGGCTGTTCGTAGGGGGTATTCATTGAGCGCTCTCCACGCAGTGGCGGGTTTCCATCGCAATGCGGCCTTCTTCATCGGTGGGGATGACCCAGACTTCCGGGCCGTTGTCAGTGCTACTGATGTTGCCTTCTTTACCGCGAACCATGGCTTCGTTAGTCGTCTGGTCGATGTTGAATCCAAAGTGGGGCATCAATGCCAGCACGTCACGACGCACGATCGGTGAGTTCTCACCAATGCCGCCGGTGAAGATAACGCCATCAATCGTTGGCAACGCACAAGAAAGGGCCGCCAGGGATTTGGCAATTCGGTAGCAGAATACCTCCAAGGCCAGCTGAGCCCCTGCGTGACCGGCGCTGGCCTGCTCTTCCACTTCGCGCATGTCGTTGGTGAGGCCGGAAAGGCCCAGCAGGCCGCTTTGTTTATTGAGCACGTTGTCGATTTCATCCAACGACCAACCCAGCTGACGATGCAGGTGCGCATGCAGGCCAGGGTCGACATCGCCGCTGCGGGTGCCCATTACCAAGCCTTCCAGCGGGGTTAGCCCCATGCTGGTATCCAGGCTTTGGTTGTTCCAGATAGCGCTAGTGGAGCAGCCGTTGCCCAAATGGGCGGTTAACCAACCGCCTGCGCCACGCAGGCTTAGCTCGCCAGCGCGCTGGCTAACGTAAGCATGGCTGGTACCGTGGAAACCATAGCGACGAATGCCATGTTCGGTGTAGAGCACTTCAGGCAGGGCATAGCGGTAGGCGCGGGGCGGTAGCGTTTGATGAAAGGCGGTATCAAACACCGCTACCTGGGGAAGGTCTGGAAATACCCGTTGGGTGGCGCTGATGCCTGCCAAGTTGGCCGGGTTATGCAGCGGAGCCAGCGCCGCGGTGGAGTGAATGGCCGCCATCACGTTTTCGTCGATCAACGCTGCCTGGGTGAAGTGCTCACCGCCATGTACAATGCGGTGACCAACGGCCCCAGGTATTCGACCTTCCAGATGTTCAAGAATCGCATTCAGCGCTTCAGCGTGACCCGCGTTGGGCAGTGGTTGGGTAAAACTCTCCCCGTCGCTGTTCTTGCCTTTTAAACGAGCCTCGCTACTGCCTAGGCGCTCGGCTAAGCCGGATAAGCGCGCTGCCTGAGGGTCAGAGTCAATTAACGCGTATTTAATAGAAGAAGAGCCGCAGTTAATAACCAGCACCGGTGCGTTCATAAAAACCTTTTTGCTAGGAGGTTAGGGAGCAAATAGATAGACTCTAGTCTACCATGCTGCAGCGCAGGGAATCAGCGGGCTTATGCCGCATGGCGACACTGCTTACTGACCTTTATCGATTCTGATTACTTGTGTTTATAAATGCAGATTACTTATGTTTATAAATTCTGAGTCTTGGGTTTATCAATAGTTAAGCATGCGCGTGTTAGAGCGGTTTATATCGCTACTGATAGCTACCCACTTTATTTACCCACTACATTGATGAGTTGCTTCCAGCCTATGTCGGTGTCCTCTTTACCCTCACTATTACCACGTCATGTGGCTATTTTACTGCTGATGACGGTGGCCAGTATGTTTGCCGCCAACCATGTCTCAGCGCGGCTGGCATTTGATAATGGCACCGGCCTGCTATTGGCGGTGTTAACCCGCTCAGGTGTTGCCTGCCTGATTTTGGTAGCGCTGATCATCATCCAGAGAAAACGTCTATGGCTGCCCGCAGGCACGTGGCCATGGCAGCTCGCCGTGGGGCTACTGATCACTATCCAAAGCGTCTGTCTATATTCAGCCGTGGCTAGGTTGCCGGTGGTGATTGCGCTGCTGCTGGTGAATACATTTCCCATTCAACTAGCGCTATTAAGCTGGGCGCTTGGTGGCTCGCGGCCAACGTTACGCAGTTGCTTGATCATGGGCACTATTTTAATAGGTTTGTTGGTAGTGCTGGATATTCCTGCCTGGCTTGCCAGTACCGAAGGAATGGGGCCGGGTTGGGTTGCGGGTATTGCTTTTGGGCTTACCGCAGCGTTGGCATTTGCCTGTGCGCTGTGGGTCACTGAACATCGGTTGGCAGGGGTGGGGAGCACGCTGCGTAGCCTGCTGACCATGCAAACCGTGTTTATCATGATGATTATCGGCGGTATCGCGGGGGTGATGCCAGGCGGCATGAGCTTACCGGATAATAGCGCAGGCTGGTGGGGCCTTACGTTATTAGGGCTACTATATGGCTCGGCGTTTTCCACGCTGTTTATTTTTGTGCCCAAGCTCGATATGGCGCGCAATGCGCCAGTGATGAATATTGAGCCGGTGGCTTCCTTGGTTCTAGGCTATTTTGTGCTCGGTCAAATGCTCAGCCCTGGTCAACTGGTAGGGGGCGCTGTGGTGGTCGGCGGTATTGTGGTGCTCAGTTTATCCAGGCAGCGGTAACGATTTGCGTTTTTCATGGCTTGGCGTCACAATGAGAGCGAGTAAGGAAACAGTGTTTTTTAACTGAAGTAACGTTTATGAAAATGTCCTTTTTATCGCTCACATCAGCCGCCCTTCTAGTCAGCGCAGCCGCGTTCGCCACCTCTGTTCAAGCGCAGCAATCATTTAATTACCCGCAAGGGTATGTGGGTGGCGATGCGATGTTTTGGAACCTGGACCCCGACCAGGGCTCGTCTCGTGACTCCATCGGTTTACGCCTTCGTGGTGGCGCTCAGTTCAATGATTATTTCGGTGTAGAAGGCCACTTAGGCACGGGCGGTTCAGATGGCGGTGCCAAGCTTGATTATCTGGCCGGTGCTTATGCCAAAGGTATTTTCCCGGTAGCACCGGAAGTCCGGCTTTATGGCCTGGCAGGTTTTACCGAAGTAGAGCTTGATAGCGACCGTGAAAGCGGTTTCTCCTACGGTGGCGGAGCGGAATTAGATATTGCTCCCCAGCTTTCTGTTGGTGCGGATTATATGCGCTACCTGGATAAATCCGACTATACCTTCGATGCCGCCAGTGTAGGCCTGCGCTACCGTTTCTAAGCACTGGGTTCTAAGCGCTCGTAAGCATTACTTGCAGAAAACCCCACCGCTCGATGCGGTGGGGTTTTTTGTGCACGTTTGATTCGCCTTTTTTAAGCGTTATTGATGAGTTTATTGTTAGCACGCTAATTAATTGTTAGACTAACGTCTCTTATAAAATGCACGACGTCTGCATTTGGCGGCGTCGGCTAGAGCGTCTGTCTAGTTGTTAACCAGTGAGCTTTGCATGACCCCTGATCAAAAATTTAACTATTGGGTAAAGGCGGCGTTGGCCGCCTTTGTCTTGTTGTTTATCTATTTCTTAATCGCCGACAGCTTTATGCCCATGACCCCAGAAGCGCGGGTGATGCGCCCGGTAGTGCGAGTTGCCCCTGAACTTAGCGCACCGGTAGAGCAGGTGCTGGTACACGACCATCAGCGAGTGGCAAAAGGCGAGATACTCTTTCGTCTGGACTCTGAGCCTTTTGATATTGCGCTGGCGGACGCTCGCTTGAATCGTGAACAGGCCGAGCAGGATAACGCCCGCCTGCGCGCAGATCTGGCCGCCGCCCGTGCCGCGTTGGCGTCTGCCCAAGCGACCGGCGAAGAGCGCGGGGGCGAGCTTCGCCGGGGGGCAGCCATGCTCGACCGCAATGGAATCTCGCGCCAACAGTACGAGCAGTTGGTAGCCGCTGAGCATACCGCGCAATCGGCAGTCGACTCTGCCCAGGCAAAGATCGACAGCCTGGAGGTACAGCTTGGCGCTGAGGGTGAGGCCAATCTTCGGCTACGCCAGGCGGAAAATGCGCTTCAGAAGGCGCGTCTTGATGTACAGCGTACCGAGGTGCGCGCGCCGGAAACGGGCGAAGTAGCCAATCTCCAGCTTCAGCAGGGCGATTATGTTCAGGCCGGCCAGCCGGTGATCGCCATGGTGGCCCAGAGCGTAGATATCATTGCCGATTTCCGAGAAAAGAGTCTACGCCACGTATCGCCTGGCGATGAGGCCAAGGTGGTCTTTGACTCGCTGCCTGGTCATATTTATCCAGGCCATGTCGAGGCGTTTGATGCCGGGGTACGCGAAGGGCAAATTGCTCCCAATGGTCAGCTTGCGGATATCCCCAACTCAGACCGCTGGGTGCGGGATGCACAGCGCTTGCGTATCCATATCGCGCTGGAACAGCCGCTTGACCCGCTGCCTTCCAGTGGGGCCCGGGCGACGGTTCAGTTGCTGCCGGGGGAGCACCCCATGGCGAATCCGTTTGCGTGGTTGCAAGCCCACCTGGTAAGCGGACTGCACTATGTCTACTAGCATGTCTACTAACGTGTCTACTAGCATGTCTACTGACGTGTCTACGGACGTATCCACTAGTCAACCGTCAGCGGACAGGAAGGCGCGCGGCTGGTTCGGGTTTCGTGGCAAGCGTGGCCAGCCGGGCTTGCCGACGGGCAGGGGCCATCCCCCGCTGGATATTAATGGTCTACACCAATGCTTTCGCGTGGCCTTCGGGGGCACTTTAGGCTTTTTTATCAGCCAGTTGATGGGCTGGAACTACGGCGTCTTTTTTACCGTGTTTCCGATGTTTTTGCTGGGTATGGTGCCGATCCTGAATCAGAGCATCATCCGTCAGTTTCTCACCAATGCGTCGATGAATATCATTGAGGTGAGCCTTATTAGCGGCTTGCTAAAGCATATGCCCGTCATCATGACGCTGGTCGTGCTGGGGATTTTTCTCTTTCGCTTTAACTTGATGTCGAAAGGGCCGCTCTTTTTATACGCCGCTAATGGCATCGTCAATCTGAGTGTCATGCTGCATTTTGCCAGCTATCCAACGGTCGATTTGAGCGATCTGCTGACCTGCGCCGTGGTAGCGAGCTTTCTAGCGGTGTTCATTGCCATGCTGATGCATACGCTATTCCCCGACGTAACGCCGCGCCAGCCCCCGCCGCGTGTCGAGAAGTCGCCCGCGCGCATACGTCATGAAACGATCATTGGCGGGGTGACGGCGACGCTCTCTTTTATGGTGTTTCAAATTTATGATCTGCGCGGTTCGCTCTCGGCGCAAATGGCTACCGTGCTGGTGCTGTTCGCCATGGGCTACGCTGGCGCGCAGGTCTCTTCCATCAAGCGCATTGTGGGCACGTTGCTGGGCTGCACCATGGCGTTAGTGATGCAGATGATGCTGTATAACCAGAGCAATCACTTTCTATTGGTTACCGTGATCTACTGGATAGGCTTGATGCTGTTCGCCAGGGAACATGTCCGCGAAGCGGGTGGTTCGGGCGTTGGCTTTGGGGGAATGACAACGCTCGGGATTTTATTCGGCCAGTCATTAGGCCCCAATCAGGATCTTGTCTATAGCGCGCTCTATCGTTTTTCCTCCATGGCGTATGCCCTGACGTTGACGCTGATGGTAATGGGCTGCCTGCACTACTTGCTTAACTGGTGGGAAGCCACGCGGGTATAAAACACAGACAAGGCGGTCGTTAGTGACTACGCTGATACTGTGACGTTAAAAGGCGCGTATCGCGCCCGCAAGCGGTTTCATTACTCCTAACGGATTAGAGGTAACAGCCATGAGTTCAGGTAAAGAAGACAAAGCCAAAGGCACCGCGGATAAAGCCACAGGCAAAGCGAAAGAGGCAGCGGGCAAAGCGGCTGGAGACAACAAGACTGAAGCTAAAGGTAAGGCCCAGCAGGCCAAGGGCGAAGTGCAAAAAGGCAAAGGTGATGTCAAGGAGAGCCACAAGAAATAGCGCTAGCATTTGACTGGCATGGCCACCCGCAGGCGGCTTCGGCCCCTGTGGGTGGTTGGTTGTGAGAGGTTGAAATCGTCTTGAAACCCCGCTCAGTACGATGTCTCTCCAGTGGGTCAACAGCCAGTGGCTCAGTAGTAGCCGAGTAGCTTCCACCACACGCCGCCGACCACTACCCAGATAACAAGATTCACCACACTCATGATAAAGCCTGCTTTCCACCATTCGCCCAGCGTCACGTAGCCCGAGCCAAAGATAACCGGCGAGGTGCCCGTTGCGTAGTGGGTTAACGTCATCATGATGGACGACGTCGCGGCCATGATCAGCACAAACGGCATGGGCGGCGCGCCAAGGGTTAAACCCACGGTCAGAAAAGCCGCCATCATGGCGGTGATATGAGCGGTCGTGCTGGCAAAGAAGTAATGGGTATAGAGGAAGGTGAGTACCAGCAGGGCGGAGGCACCCATCCAGCCGAGACCCATCATGGTAATCCAATCCTGCATGTTGGCCGAAAACCAGTCGATCAAGCCGGTCTGGTTGAGCTGGGTTGCCATCATGATCAGGGCGCCGAACCAGAGCAGGGTATCCCAGGCATTTTTTTCTTGCAGCACATCGTCCCAGGTCAACACGCCGCTCAACAGCAGGATCGACAGCCCGATAAAGGCAGACGTGGTGGTGTTGAGAGTGAAGGCCGCGCCCAGTAAAAAGCCGGGGATGTCCGCCCAAAGCAGCAAGAGCACCAGGAAGACAAACAGCATGATGCCTTCGTTGCGGCTGAGTTTGCCCATTTCGGCCAGTTTGTCGCGGGCCATCTGGGTGGCATGAGGTGTCTGTTTGACCGCTGGCGGATATAACAGGTAAAGCATATAGGGCATGGCCAGGATGGCGACCAAGCCAGGTAATAGCATGGCCAGCGCCCAGGTTAACCAGCTCAACTGGATGTCTGCCCCGGTAGCGATAGCGACCAGCTCTACAGTCAGCGGGTTAGGCGCGGTGGCGGTCACGAACATCGCCGAGGTAATGGGGTTGCTATGATAGTTCACCAACGCCAGGTATTTGCCTATTTTACCTTCAGTACCCGCTTCCGGGCGCGAATCAAAACCTTTAGCAATAGAGCGCATGATGGGGTGCATGATACCGCCACCGCGAGCGGTATTGCTGGGCGTAACGGGAGCAATGGAGAGTTCTGAAAAGGCCAGGCTATAGCCTATTCCCAGCGTTTTCTTGCCGAAGACCGAGATGAAATGGTAACCGATACGGGCCCCCAGCCCCGTCTTGATCAGCCCCCGTGAAATCATGATGGAGATGGCGATTAACCAGATCAGTGAGTTGGAATAGCTGTCTAACGCATCGTTGATGGCGGTGCCCGGGTTGTCGCTGGTTACCCCGCTGGCCGCTACCACCGCAATGGCAATGATGGAGATGGCCCCGATAGGCATTGCCTTGCCGATAATGGCAACGATGGTGCCCACGAAAATGGCCAGCATCA
The DNA here is from genome assembly GCF_042429665.1 of Vreelandella sulfidaeris. Classification (GTDB taxonomy): domain Bacteria; phylum Pseudomonadota; class Gammaproteobacteria; order Pseudomonadales; family Halomonadaceae; genus Vreelandella. The sequence continues at coordinate 603,266 of NZ_JBHMAC010000010.1, forward strand.
GCCAGGCATCCGGGGTAAGGCCTTCCGGTAAGGGAATCACCAGCCATATAAACAGGGTAACGATCACCGCAATCATGGTTGGCCATGGTTTGAAAGGCAGCGTCTGCATAAGGGGACCTATAGAGCAGGCATTGACGGTACGCTGAGAGGCAATCGAGCAGCGCGGGAATTTCTACTTAAGTCTATAGCGGATCAATGCACTGCTCTTTGTTCCACATCAATTGCAAAAGCTTCAAGTGCTTGAAAAGGCAAGGCTGATCAGCACGGGTTAGCGCTTGGTACGGGGGGATGACAGGGGGATGGAAAAGCTCGCGCAGATGGCGACCATGCTGGTGCTGTTTGCCCTGACGCTCACTCTGCTCGTCATGGCTTGCCTACATTACCTATTGAACCGTGGGAGCCTACGCGCTTACCAAAATAATATAAGGCAACTTTTGTAATAAAGACTACGCTGATGAAGTGTCGATGTGGCATTTGCAGTGCTACTTGCACCTTCACACACGGCATTTTTCCTACTAACGGATTAGAGGTGTTTGTCATGGCTAAAGCTTCAGAAGATAAATCTAAAGGGGCAACGAACAAAGCGGCGGGCAAAGTGAAAGAAGCGGCTGGCAAAGTCACTGGCAGCAGCAAAACAGAAGCCAAAGGTAAGGCCCAACAGGCGAAAGGCGAAGTGCAAAAAGGCAAAGGCGACGCCAAGGAGAAATCAAAGAAAAAATAACGGCCTGATTCGTCGACCGCTAAATTGTTCGATAACGACAACCGGTGCCATGGCACCGGTTGTGCGTTTTTAGCGCCGCGCTTTACACCTCCTGGTACAGCTTGCTGCCTTCCTGGCGAAACTTCTCCGCCTGCTCTTCCATGCCGCGCTTCACCGCTTCGGCCTCGCTAGCACTTTCCGGTGCACGGTCGCGGTAGGTATCACGCACCTCCTGGCTAATCTTCATTGAGCAGAACTTTGGCCCGCACATGGAGCAGAAGTGCGCCACCTTGGCGGAATCCTTGGGCAGGGTTTCGTCGTGGTATTCACGCGCCGTATCCGGGTCCAGCCCCAGGTTGAACTGGTCTTCCCAGCGAAACTCAAAGCGCGCCTTGGAAAGCGCGTTATCGCGCCGCTGAGACGCCGGGTGGCCCTTGGCCAAGTCCGCTGCGTGGGCAGCAATCTTGTAGGTGATAATGCCAGTTTTTACATCATCCTTGTTGGGTAGGCCGAGATGCTCTTTCGGCGTTACATAGCAAAGCATCGCGCAGCCAAACCAGCCGATCATGGCAGCCCCTATGCCGGAGGTAATGTGGTCGTAGCCCGGTGCGATATCCGTGACCAGCGGCCCGAGGGTATAGAAAGGCGCTTCATCGCAGTATTCCAGCTGCTTATCCATGTTCTCTTTTACCAGGTGCATGGGCACATGGCCGGGGCCTTCGATCATCACCTGCACATCGTGCTTCCAGGCAATATGGGTCAGCTCACCCAGGGTTTTCAGCTCCGCCATTTGCGCTTCGTCGTTGGCATCGGCAATCGAGCCGGGGCGCAGGCCGTCACCCAGGGAGAACGCCACATCGTACTGCTTGCAGATCTCGCAGATCTCCTCGAAGTGGGTATATAGAAAGCTCTCCTGATGGTGGAACAAACACCACTTGGCCATAATCGAGCCGCCCCGGCTGACAATGCCGGTTACACGGTTAGCGGTCAGCGGCACATAGCGCAGTAGCACCCCCGCATGAATGGTGAAGTAATCCACGCCCTGTTCGGCCTGCTCAATGAGGGTGTCGCGGAAGACTTCCCAGGTGAGATTCTCAGCCACGCCGTTAACCTTCTCCAGCGCCTGATAGATTGGCACTGTGCCAATCGGCACCGGCGAGTTGCGAATGATCCACTCGCGGGTTTCGTGGATATTCTGGCCCGTGGAGAGATCCATGATGGTGTCCGCGCCCCAACGGATGCCCCAGGTCATCTTATCCACTTCCTCTTCAATGGATGAGGTGACCGCCGAGTTGCCCAGGTTGCCGTTGATCTTGACCAGGAAGTTACGGCCAATAATCATCGGCTCACTTTCCGGGTGATTGATGTTATTGGGAATGATCGCCCGGCCGCGGGCAACTTCATCACGCACGAACTCAGGCGTAATCTCGTCCGGAATGCTGGCGCCAAAGTTCTGGCCGCGGTGCTGGTGGCCCAGGATGCGCTCGACTTCAGCGGTGCCCAGCGCTTGGCGGCGCTGGTTTTCGCGCAGGGCAATAAACTCCATTTCTGGCGTCACGATACCTTGGCGGGCGTAGTACAGTTGGGTCACGTTTCCAGGCCGCCCGTCTTTTGTAGAGAGTGCACGGCGTGGTGTGCGGGTTAAATCAAAGCGCAGCTGGGCAAGGGTGGGGTCGTTGGCGCGGCGCTTGCCGTAATCGCTGGTGTGCCCCGCTAAAAACTCGGTGTCGTTGCGCTCTTCAATCCACGCCCGGCGCAGGGCTGGCAGGCCTTGGCGCAGGTCAATCTGGGCGTCGGGGTCGGTGTAGGGGCCGGAGGTGTCGTACACCAGCAGCGGCGGGTTCTCTTCGTCTATGCTGCTGGTTTTGGTGGGCGACAGGGTAATTTCCCGGAACGGTACACGAATATCAGGCCGTGAGCCTTCAACGTATACCTTGCGCGACGCGGGCAATGGCGCAATGGCGGCAGCGTCTACCTGGGCGGATTCGGCGAGAAAGTGGGCAGTTTTACTCTTAACGGTCTTGGTCATGGCGGTTCATCCTTGGTTGTTGTTGGGGTTAGCGAGAAAGTTCTGCATCGGTAAGGTCTAGGCCCATCTGCCAGAAGTCGATTTCCAGGCGAGTGGCATCACGAAATATCTTGGCAAGCTCTTTAAAACGGGCAGGGGTGACATCGGCAAGGCGGGCATTGAGCCATTCAATCTCCGCCTGCATGGCGGCCTGAAACTCTTCGCCTTCGTACATGGCGATCCAGGCGTCATAAGGGCTATCCACGCCGCGCAGAGTCGAGGATTGAGCATTCAGCCAGTTGGCGATTTCGCCGTAGCCGACAAGGCAGGGGGCCAGCGCCACGTGCAAATCGAGCAGGTCGCCGCGGCTGCCGGTATCCAGCACGTAGCGGGTGTAGGCCATTGTCGCGCGGGCTTCGGGAAGCTTTGCCAGGTCTACTTCACTGATGCCCCATTCACGGCAAAAGCCCACGTGCAGGTCAAGCTCCACATCCACGATGGCTTTCATGCCTTCATGGGCCTGGCGTAAATCGGCGAGGGTGGGGCTTTTATAGGCCGCCAGCGCATAGGCGCGGGCGAAGTGAATCAAAAACAGGTAATCCTGCTTCAAGTAATGGCGAAACGACGCCTCAGGCAGCGTGGCGTTGCCCAGCTGACGTACGAAATCGTGCTCAATATAGGCGCGCCAGTCTTGCTGGCAAGCGGTGGTGAGATCAGTAAAGCGGTAGCCCATGATGCCTCCGGTGGTAATGATCCGGAGGTAAGGCGAAAAAGATCGAGGAAATGGCGCGGAAGGTGGCGTGCGATCGTAAGAGAGCTAGCCATGGCCATCGCTTGATCCCTACGCCGGTACCCGCGCCGCAATTTATAAAGCAGCGCATTAGCCGGATCAGGTTCAGCGGGACCAACGCTCGGCAGCAAAAATGCTCTCCCTGCGCCATCTCAGCCGGATATCACCGGCACCCCGTCAAGCAGTATCCAACGAAGTGTAGGAGGCGGGTGGGGGTGATGCAAGGGGGGCTTAAATGTCTAATTAGGCTTTTCTTGGCGATACGATTTGAGGTAAAGTTAAATATACAAGAAAAATATATAGTTAGTTCGTCCGTTTTATTATTTCTCTGAAGTCACCTCATAAAATGCACCGGTTAAATGCTTCAAGGAAGATCATGGTTGATCAATTCGCTACTATAGTTGGGCTGCTTTCAGCTTTTTCATCCGGACGTAATGCGAAAAAAGCTTTAGATCTCGCTGAGTTCCAAGTTTGGCTGTCAGAACACAATCATGAGGATGTTATTGAATTAATAAACTTTGATGCTAATATAAATTTGTTTGTTAAAGCCTACCTAAATAAACAGATTCCAGAAATACAGAATAAGTTGGATACTATTATCGAGCTAGTAATTTTTCTTGGCCATAATAACCAAAGTGGCGAGATTGAGTTTTCTGGTAAAAGCTATTTAAAGGGCGTTCTTTTACTTGGCTTAGAGCGCTTGATTAACTCTGGGCTAGGCACAGAAGATTTTGATATTGCCCACTCTTATATTGTCGATGTGATTGGTGATAACAGTAGATATAACGAATATGTACTTGAAAAAATGGTTCATGTTTGTTTACAAAAAAAGAATACGGCTTCTCACGTTTTTTATACATATTGGCCTGATTTGGTTGAGTTTTGACCTTGCGTTTTTCAGTATGGTGGCAGGAGGCCTCATTCTGTGGAAACGAATGAAAAATCGAATCCAGTAGCAATAGCTTTTCTCAGTACGAAGACTATAGCATTTTACTCTCAGGGTCTCTTTCACCCGCTCCATCAGCTTCATCGGTTGCCCTCGCCTGAATACTTTATATGCGTTTATATACAGTATTATTGGGAATGGCAAATCGCGTAATCAAGCGAATTTTGGATATGAAACCAAAATTGGCTTTGCTTTCAAGGGAATCAATGGGGTAGATTGGTTCTAGGTGGCTGTATAACCTGAATGAATGCGCCGGCGCGTTTATTCAGGTCATGTAGCGGGGCATATAATCACTGTTAGCGCTAGAGGTAAGAATGCCAAGCATTGAGTTTGGAGATGTCGCCACATGGATAGCAACCGTAGTTGCAATTGCATCAGCCATTGCAGCCGCAAAATCCTCAAAGGCGGCAGAGAAACAACAAAAAGAAGCCACGCGCCAAGCCATATGCGGTGCTAAAGTTCTTGAAAAAGAGCACGACCTAAAACTTCGCGAATGGACAGATCAATATTTTAACTCTGCGCGCATGTGGGCCGAGGAAGTATGTGCTGCCATCTCTGAAGCTACACATATTTCAGAGCACCCCGAGCTAAACGGGGAGCACAAAAGGCCAATACTTATTAAGTTAGGCACCCTAATCGACACTGGCCGCTGGTACTTTCCAAACCAATGGGCTGATGACTACGGCACACACAAAGAGCCAGCATACCGCGGGGTACGCCAGCCAGTTTTAGATTGCGTTGTGGCCGCATACGATGCACTAAAGGAATCCGGCCAAGAATACGACGCAAAATCAGAGCTAGTTATGTGCCAGCGCGAATTTGTAAGCCATATCCAAGAAGTTCTAGACCCAAGAAAACGGGAACAAGAAATAAAGAAAATACTTATCGAATTTGAGATTTCAGAGCGCCTTAGAATTGCTCCAGGTAAGCGCTAACAAATGGTTCAAGTCGCTCGCTTCGCTCACTGGGACGGGCTAAAGCCCGCCTCTTAACCAAAAATTAGGACCACTGGTAACTAGTTGGCAGTATTTTCTTCTGTGTTTTTGGAGGTTGTGTGGATTCAAGGGAATTGGTGGACGAGCTTAGACGGCGATATGGCGAACCAAACAATCGTCTTCTGGCAGAGCATTTAGGTGTTTCGTATGAAACAATAAACAAGTGGCACAGCATCTCGCACCAACTCACCGTGAAGCAAGTGTCTAATTTGGTAGATAAAGCAAAGACTCGTGGAGCAGTGGAGGCACGTCAGTCTATAGTGAGACCGATTGTTGAGTATTACCCCATCGATCTTAGTGAGTCAAAGCAGGGTGCATTCTGGGAGTTGTTCGATGCTGACGTGACCGGAAATAAAAGACAGGAAGGACTGAAAAGTGTCCTGAAAGAATCTAATGGTGTGTACGTTTTCTATGATTCAAGAGGTATGCCTTTGTATGTTGGAAAGGCTAAAGATCAGAGTCTATGGAATGAGATGAAGATCGCGTTCAACCGTGACAGGCAGACTCAAAAAATTCGGTCAGTTTCACATCCAGTTACTGGAACCGGCTTTCGCCCAGCATTCGAATCGCCGCGAAAAATTGAGTGGTTGCATATGCATCTATCAGGGCTGGCTTCCTACTTCTCTGCGTATGAAGCGCACGTAGACATGATAAATACTGTTGAAGCACTCTTGATCAGGGCATTTGCCAATGGTTTGCTGAATTCGCGCATGGAAACATTTTGATCGAAGAAGGCTCTGGCAAGCCTGTTCGGTCGCTTGAGCCATTGGGTCAGAAGTGGCTAAGGCAAAGTATCTTTTTCAGGTGGAAAGGCGTGGCCTTTGAAGGTGAGTTATCTTGAACTCGCATCTATCTAAGGGTTTATTCGAGAGTTCTAACGAGGAAATTAAGCCGACAAACCCTTCCGTGCTTGGCGCTCCAGGCTTTGCAGGTTATTTCAGCGTTTATAAGGCATCATGCGAATGAGTGGATTCAATCTTGAAAAGGAAGTTTGGTCAGAGGCTGATTTTGACGTAATGGGGAGGCATGACGCATCAATATGGTCAATGGTTTCCAATTCAGAGAAATTTGAATACTTACTCGACCTAGACTACATCTTCAAATGGGTCCACCCAAAAGAGAATGAAATATACTTAAAATATTGGGTTTCTCCCGTGACAATGGTTTTCGAAAATGCATTTGATGTGAAAATTGATATTGAATCACAGCAAGGTCTCATCGAAGTAGGCGGACTTGCATATGGATAAACCAGAGTTAACACCAAATGGTAAGTTTACGTCTCATACCTTTCGCTTTGGGTGTCAAGAAGGCGAAATAGCGATTAAAGCTACAGGATTTAAAATGTACGTTCGTGAAAACCCAAAGCTTATTCAAACATAGAGCTTTGAATTAGAAGAACGGGGCGGCGTCAATTTTTGACGTATATTAAATGCCTTATATCAAGTCAATTAACTACGCGCCTTCGGCGCCGGACGCTGCAAAGCTGCGCCGATTATTGAAGCGTTAAGCATAATCCTAATAAGGAGTTTCTATAATGGAAGCAACAGAAAGTAATAATCAAGAAATCGATCCTGCGTTTGAGTTAGAAGCACTTAAGAAAATCAAGAATGCTTGGATAGCAGGCGTTGTATCAATAGCTATAACCATAGCTTTTACTTTCTATTCAATGTACGCAACAGAGGTGCTTGGATTTAACGCTTTTGCCTTTATTGATGTGGCATTAATGGGGGTTTTTACCTTCGGTATTTATAAGAAAAGCCGTGTTTGTGCTGTTCTTATGCTTTTATTGTTTGCAGCAAATAAAGCGCTAATGGCTATAGAGGGAAATGCAAGCGGAATAATCATGGCTCTTGTATTCTTGTGGCTCTACATCCAAGGCGTAATCGGAACCTTTCAGTATCATAAAATAAAGAAAACCCTAAGTATTGCTTAACAAGCGGCTGCAGTTGACAGTATGGGTGACGTCGGTACAACCCCGACCTTTGCGAAATTTACACCAAGAACCCATCTGAAAATGCCATTTATAAATTCATAAAAATTTCTGAAGTTCTCGGCGCAAGAGTTCAAGACGATGACGGAGAAAGTTATCCACTCACACCCTAACAAATGGTTCAAACCGTTTGCTTCGCTCACTGGGACGGGCTAAAGCCCGCCCTTTAACCAAACGTTAGGCATCAAAAGGTAGTCTGTGACTGCAAGTGGGAAAAATCGATACGAAACAGCAGATATGGGAATGAATCATGTTTAATCATGTAATGGTTGGTTCAAACGACATTGAACGTTCGAAGCGCTTTTACGACGCCGTTCTCGAAACACTTGGCGTAGGCGAACCACTGCGCAACAAGGCAGGCTCCGGCCATATCCGGCTTTTTTACCGCCACGATGGGAATAGCTTTTGCGTCACGGAGCCTATCAACGGTGAAGATGCGGCTCCTGCAAATGGAGGCACTATTGCCTTCAAGTGCAACTCACCCGAACAAGTTCAAGTGTTTCACGATACAGCGATTACACATGGTGGTGAGTCGATCGAAGATCCGCCCGGGCTACGCGATAGCAGCATGGGAGCAATGCATCTTGCCTATGTGCGTGACCCTGATGGCAATAAGCTCTGCGCAATCTTTCGCGATAAGTAACATCAAGGCCAGATCAAATATGGCATGGGCTATGGCCATCCTCGTCAAATTGATGCCTAACAATTCATTCAAGCCGAAGCCGAAGCCGAAGCCGAAGCCGAAGCTGCTTCGCGGCTCGGCTTAATTCAGGCGCTAGTTGCTAGTGAGATATTTGAGGCTATATGATAAATCCTTGGGTTAGGTATGACGATGTTGAAGAAAAAAGAGAAGGATATTACGTCTCGTATAGCCCTGTCTTTACCGATCAAGAATTTGCGATAGTAAAGGTCTATATTTACGACTCAAATCTCTCGAGTAAGATCAAAAATATTGCAGAATCAGAGTTAAAATATTGGGCTTTAAAATACCCGACGCCAATCATGTTAATGATCGATAATAAAACGGATGAAGAGTGGCGTACGAAAGATAAATTAGGCCATAATTTTTTGCTTGGCCATCCAAAGTTCGAAAAAATAATCTTACATTGGGATAAGTACCCAGAAAGTGAAGTACCTGATATAGATCTTTCAAAAGATACCTTGGCTGAGATTTACTCAGGGTTAAATTTTTCCACATACGAAGAAATTGTGGCCAAACAGAAAACAGAGGCTAAAGGCAGAAAGCTGCTGTTACTCATTTTAACATTATGGGTTTGTGTTATACCTGCATTAATAGCATTTCTCGGTTGGTCTAATCCTATTGTTTCATTACTAGCGCTCGCATACAGCTGGTATGTCGCATTTAGTAAAGGATTAGAACTTTGGGGACATAAGAAAAAATCAGAAAAAGAATTAGCCAAAGACAAAGAGGAGTTGGCTAAAAATCATCATCACTATCATTGCCAGCTTAACCCAGAAGCGTTTCTTAGGTTAAAAAATGAAAACTTCAAAAAAGAGCGTTTGGAAAAAGAAAAACTTAAGGTCGACAGTATGCGTAACTAACAAGCTGTTAAAAAAGGACAAAAAACAGTTGGCTTTTACTCCTCCGTCGCTAATTTTAGCCAACAATTTTTTGCCTGTTAATAAGGCGTTAAATCAGTAGTGATACCGGAGCTGGGCAATAAGCAAAGCGTCATCCGTGACTTTGTATTCCATTCGGTGCTCTTCGTCGATTTGCCGAGACCAATAACCGGCAATGCTCGCCATATTGGTGACCCGTTTTCAGCACCGCGTCGATGGCCGAAGCGCCTCTACCTTCCCGGAATAGGCGCTTTTTTACAATCTATAAACTTACCTGTCGTAACCGAATCCTCCTTGTTGTCGAACAGTGTTTTGCCTATGGTTATACGTGTGAATCAAACGACTATCACATTACGTGAATCACGGCAGGATTGCCTTTCACTACCATGACGATTCATAGAATCGTTCACAGCCAGTCGTCACAAGGAGAATACACGTGAAACTCAGAACCCTACTTACCGCCTCGTTTGCCTCTACCGCTCTGCTCGCCGCGGCACCGTCGGCATTTGCCGCCCCCAGTGCTGATGGACTCTATCTGGGCATTGGTACCGGTTTCAGCTCGCTGGCGAACGACGATGACGAAGTCGGCAATTTCATCTCCGATGGCGCTGAAGACTTTGATCTGGATGATGACGAAGATAATGGCTATAAAGGTTTCGTCGGCTACGAATTCAATCCTTACTTCGCTACCGAAATCTTCTATTCCGATCTTGGCCGTACGCGCCTGAGGGGTAACAGTGACGCCAACACCGATTTGGAATCCAGCGCCTACGGGGTGAGTCTGGTCGGTCAATTGCCCATCACTTCCTGGTTTACTGCCTTCGCCAAGGCCGGTGTGGCCAAGTGGGAAACCGACATCGACGGTAACCTTGGCGGGGCTAGCGTTGATCTTGAAGATCAGGACGGCACCGACCCGGTCTACGGTGTCGGTGCGCAGTTCAACTTCGACCCCTTCCTGGTTCGTGCCGAATACGAGCGCTACGACTTCGACAGCGACTATCAGATCGACTCCTTTACCGCATCTGCCGGTTTCCGCTTCTAACCCTTAATTTGTCTAGCCATATGCGATATCAGCGCCGGGGCTCGCCCCGGCGCTGTCGTTTTATCCTACGCAACGCTCACATACTTGCAGGCGGTACGCCGCCATCCCAAGGTTGCCGCTGTGCTTCGGCTTTATGCAAAGCGTTCGTCTTGATGTACGTTATTAAAAGCGTACATTTGGAGAGAGGTTAAACATTCAATAGGTGCGTCATGACCGGAATCACAGCAACTGAGGCGCGCAGCAATCTCTATCGCTTGATTGATGAAACTGCCGAGTCTCACCAGCCAATTGTCATCATGGGTAAGCGGAATAAAGCGGTGTTGGTGTCCGAGGAAGACTGGTCTGCCATTCAGGAAACGCTTTACCTTCTTTCGGTGCCGGGTATGCGCGAATCCATTCGTGATGGGATGGCATCCTCTGTGGATGAATGCGATGAGGAGCTGAACTGGTGACATGGAAGTTGGTTCACACCAAGCAGACCCAGAAAGATGCAAAAAATTGGCCTCCAGCGGCCTTAAACCTAAAGCCCAAGAGCTGTTAGCACTGATAGCTGAAGATCCATACCGCAAGCCGCCTCCGTTTGAGACGCTCATTGGTGACCTTGCTGGCGCCTATTCAAGACGCATCAATATTCAGCACCGCTTGGTGTACCAAGTGCTCGAAGATGAGCATGTGGTGAAAGTTCTCAGGCTCTGGAGCCACTATGAATAATGCATAACCAGCCGTTGTTGCCGGACAATTTTTTCCACCGCTTCACGGCTCTGACGTTGTCGAAAAGCTCAGTGCTAAGCCCCAAAATATGATTACTGCATCAGATAGGCTGATATTACGACACCACAGGCCCGAAGATACCTCTTCAATCTTTGAAAACTATACGAGAGATCTTGGGTCAGCAAGGTATCTTGCGAGGCTGCCACACTTCAGCATCGAACAAACTGAACGAATGCTGCAGACGCTTTCAAGCCCACAAAGTCTAGCGCTAGTTGGAAAGTGTATTTGGGTGATAGAGACAGTGAAAGACGGTAGCGCTGTAGGGCTTGTAACGATTGTCGAAAGTGACGAGGCAATGGAAATTCACTTTGGTATCGGCGTTCCGTTCAGAGGCCACGGGCATGGAGCAGAGGCATTGGCACTTGCTGCACAGTATCTGCTCGAGACTGGGCAGGCCAAAAGCATTAGCTCTTTCACAGACGTTGACAACGTTGCCGCCCAACGTGCTTTGGCTAAATCAGGATTCGTATTTATTGAAAGAGCCGATAACGTTTACCAAGCGCCGCAGTTGGACGGAGAATACAGAGATGTTTACCGTTACCAGTTCAGAATTTAATAGAGGCAAGCGTTTAAATCAGCTTGTTCCAGCTTCGCAAGATGCGGTGCTACAAAAGGGATGGGGGCTTACACTGCAAGACGATTAAAGTTACGTTCGCCCTCATAGCCTACTCAATTACCTGTCCCTCCGCTGAGTTATGGTCAATAAGCAGACCTTCATTGAGCCAATGGTACTAATCTAGGGGGAGAGTCAGTCAGAAGCACCTGGATGTTCTGCCGCTCAAGATGACGCACTAGGCAGAAGCCGTGAGCGTGTTGTTAGGCGATGAAACTTACTGAGCGAGGAAGGTAAAGTGGCGTATAAAAAAAACGGTTGTGCTTATCCACGGTTTGTTTGGATCTTTGAATGATCCGAAAATTTTGATGGCGTTCGACCAAGCAGACGTGCATGCGCCTGACTTGCTTGGTTACGGTGCGTATTCCCAGCAAGAAACAGCAGACATCGATTTATTCGCTTAAGCGGAACATGTTGCTAAGTAAATGTTAGACGCTGGAATTGAACAGGCCCATATCGTAGGTCACTCGGTAGGAGGCGTAATTGCAGTTCTGTTGGCCGATCGTTATCCAGAGCTAGTTTCGTCTTTAATCAGTGTAGAAGGAAATCTCACTATTAATGACGCTTTCTGGTCTGCCGAATTGGCCGCTATGCCGATAGAGAAAGTTGAAGAAATAGTGGCCGGTTATAGACACGCGCCGTCTGATTGGTTCGCTAGCGCTGGTGTACCCATTACGGAATGGACGACACTTTTAGCTACTTCCTGGCTTTCCAATCAGCCCGCGACGACCATAAAAGCACAAGCTAAAGCAGTAGTCGAAGCAACAAAGCCAAGTGAGTATCTACGAACACTCTCTCGCCTTATAGAATCCGGCCTTGCTGTCAGTTTAATCGCTGGCTCTCGATCGTCGGATAGTTGGGACGTACTCGACTGGTTGATTCGCACATGCACGATGCGAATCAACATTGCGGATACAGGGCACCTAATGATGGCGGAGAGTCCGGCTCGATTTGCCAGAGCTGTCCAAACATGTATAGCGTACAAGCAGACCATAACCTAACGGGCTAGCCTTACCGAAGGCGCAGATGGCTGAGCAAACTCGGCACGCAGTGCCTTTGTCTTCTTATCAATGGCCACGCGCCCTTAATGTTTAGGTCTGATGCTTTTCCAAACCACCCCAACCAGCGCGATCGCCAATACGGCGAACAGTACAGCAGCACTCGTTGAATCAAGCGCTTGCAACGTTAGGCCTGACGCAACCAGCCAGAGTGCTGGAATGATGGCGGCAATCCACAGGGCGAAACCCCGCAACATGATAAGCACCAGGCCCAGCGTGGACACCGCTGTGGGGTCGGCATGAATGCCGAACACTTTTGACTGATACCAGGAGCCGCCGCTTAGCGGCGCTATTAATGGCATAAGTACGAGGCCGAAGAGGGTGATGGCGATGCCTATGGCAACCGGTGGGTGTGTTGCACGTGGTGCGTTATCTATTCCCCATCCGGTTAGCGCCATCAACACCAGCAGCATGGCCTGGATGATAAAAGCATCGCCAACATAGCCCCCGGCCCAGTTGAGTTCTGCATAGCGTTGAAGGAAAAATGCGACGGCAACAAAGGCCCACAGCGGGGCGGGGAGCAGGCAGGCGAGTCGCGGGCGTTGTTTAAGCGCCAACATCAGGGCGGCGGCGCCGACTGCGAGGGTCAGCAGGTGCAGCGGCCAGAAGGTTTCGCCCATTCGCTCCAGCAGGCGAAAGTAAACATCCGCCGTGAAGGGAATAAAGTCCTGCAGCTGGTAGCTCGTCCACTCGTTCATAGCGACTCGATATACTCGGCCATCCGCTGTCGTGCATCGGGCGAGGGCATGGGGGCGTGGCCAGCGCGCATGTTCTCGCGCATATGTTCGACCTGGGTGGTGGCGGGGATGGCGCAGGTGATCGCTGGGTGGCTGACGATAAACGTCAGCAGAAAGTCCGCCCAGGTGTTGCAACCGCATTCCTCGTTGGCCCACTCGGGCAGTGGTGCGTCACGGCGCTTGAGGGTCTTGATCAGGCTGCCGCCATCGTAAGGTCGATTGGCGATCACGCCGATGCCCCGCTCTTCTGCCAAGGGCAGTAGCCTGTTTTCAGCCTCGCGGTGGGTGATGTTGTAGGTGAGCTGAACGAAGTCGATATCTTCTGATGTCATGATCTGCTCAACCTCGCTGTGGCGGCGTCCGTGCGAGGTAGTAATGCCAATATGGCGGATGATGCCTTCGGCTTTCATCTCTTGCAGCGCTGCCAGGTGCTCACGCCAGTCGGTCAGATTGTGTACCTGCACCAGATCAAAATGCTCCACTTTCCAGCGGTCTTTAAGCTCGGCCACCTGTTCGCGTGCGGAACCACCGGCGGGGCTCCAGACCTTCTCGGCGGCAAACAGGCTTTCCGGCGTGCCAAGCTGTTGCAGGGCATAGCCCATCACATCCGGCGCTGAACCATACATGGGCGATGAGTCGATCAGGCCGCCGCCATGCTCGAAAAATGCCTTAACCACCTCAGTGCGGGCATCAAGTAACTGTGGGTCGTTGCCGACATTGAACGTCCGCCATGTGCCCATGCCAATCACAGGCAGCGTTTTGTCAGTGCCCGCAAACGTCTTCTGGCGTATCCCATTCGTGTTGGCAAAAAGTGATGCGGTGGGGAACGCCATGGCGGCAAGCGTAGCGCCGATGAACGTAAGGCTTTGTCGGCGCGTGATGTGATGCTTGATGAGATGGTTCATAGCGGTCGCTCCTGCCGTTTTTTTTGAATCGGCACCGTGGTGGCCAACACCAGCACAAAGCATGTCAGCACAAATACCTTGTTCACAAACCAGTTGGTGCGCCAGATCGACCACTCAGGGTCGGCGAGAAAACGCACGAACAGGGTGGCGATGATGACGATTTCAATGACGGACATACCCACCGCCAACGCCCGCGTATAGCGAGGCTGCTTTAGCAGCGCCCAGCCTAGCCAGACGTGCGCCAGTGGCCATAAATCCCAATAGATATAGCGTGTCCAGGGCTCGCCGTATGCCAGCGCGTAGCCAATGGGAAACAGGTATTTGATGAACAGCGTCCACGACGCGAGGATAAACAGCAGGTGGGCAAGAAAACTGATCCAGGCATTGGGGCGTGGGGCGGGCGGTGACATGGCAATGCTCCAATGCTGGGCCGTTGATGGGCGCGCTGTCACACCATTTGCAATGACTGCTTGCGCGTTGGCGGGGGATAGGCAGCGTCGATTTGCGCCAGGTCATCGTCGTCGAGTCTGAGCTTATCAGCATCGGCATTCTGTTTGAGATGCGCCAGGTTCACGGCTTTAGGAATAGCAATCACGCCGGGGTGACGCAGTGCCCAGGCGAGGGCGACTTGCGCGGTGGTGGCGCTGTGTTTGTCGGCGATACGTTGCAGGGCAGCGTCATGCAGTAGCGCGCCGCCTTGCCCTATGGGGCAATAAGCCATGAGCGGCATGTGTTGTTGTGCCTGCCAGGGCAGCACGTCGTATTCAATGCCGCGCGCTTCAGGGTTATAGAGCACCTGATTGGTAGCGCAAGCGGGCGCGTCGAGCTCTTCCAAGTCGTCAAGGTCAAAGTTCGATACGCCCCAGCGCAGGATCTTGCCCTGTTCACGCAGCCGCTCAAACGCTTCTACTGTTTCGCTCAGTGGGTACTGTCCACGCCAGTGCAGCAGGTACAAATCGATAGTCTCAGTGCCCAATCGGCGTAGGCTTCGCTCGCAGGCGGCTTGAACACCCTGTGTGCTGGCGTTATGTGGGTAGACCTTGCTGACCAGATACACGTCATCGCGCCGGTCACGGATCGCTTGGCCAACGATCTCTTCAGCGCCGCCCTCGGCATACATCTCGGCGGTATCGATCAACGTCATGCCCAGGTCCAGCCCTTCACGCAGTGCCCTGATCTCCGCCTGCCGCTGCCCGGCATTCTCGCCCATGTGCCAGGTGCCCTGGCCGATACGAGGTACGCTGTCGCCACCTAGCTCAATCGTCTGCATATCTCTTCCCATTTGTGTTGCTGTTTCGATACATGTTCATTAAATGCAGGCAACCTCGCTCGCTGCCAACAACAGCCATACCGACCAGTACCAGCACCTAGGTCAGTCAGGGCGATTAGGTCATGCCATTAGCGGCGCCACAAGAAGGCCCCCGGCCAGCCATGCAGCAGCAATAACGACAAAACCGCGCAGTACCCAAGTACCAGCCCCTGCACCGCCGCCATGGTCATGATGATGCTCATGGCCTGAATTAGCATGCTTGGCCCGATACCAGAAAAACACCAGAACCGCGGATATCGCCAGGAATATCAGGTTGAGTATGAAACCGTAGTCCACCTTGAAATGGTCGCGTTCCGTGGCCGTTTGCACCGTGCTTGCATCCGGCAGCATGCCGAAGGCTGCGAAGCCGTAATGCATAATCAGCGAAACAAACACCAGCCCACTGAGTAGCAACGCTAGGATATACAGCGACATCTTCCAGCCATAATATTGCGCATTAATTCTCAGAACCGGCAGTACCACCAAATCCGAAAAAATAAAGGCCATGACGCCCGCGAAGCTGACGCCGTTACCGAAAAGCACAGCAGCCAAGGGGATATTCCCCATGGAACCAATAAAGGTAAAAAAGGCGGCAAAAGGGCCGATTAAGGTCTGAGCCAGCAGCGATAGAAACCCTGGAGTACCTTCTGTTCCTGCACCGGGAAAAAGCCCATGGAAGAAGCTTTCAGGCACGAAGGCGGCAATCACGCCAGCAACGGTAAAACCGATCAATACATCCTTCCATACCATCTGCCATTCCATGACATAGGTCATGCCGATCTGCTGCCACCCCTCACGGCTGGTCAGTTTGGACTTCCAGCTCTTTTGTTCACCGCCGTGTTGATGATCTTCCTCATTCTTATCAAGCCGCTCTCTGGCCTGTTGAATAAGCTTTTTGGGATTGGTGACTCGAATGAAAAGCCAGGCAAAAAGGATCAGTAAAATACCGCCAATATATTCAGCCACCACGAACTGCCAAGCCAGGAAGATCGAAATGACGATACCCAGCTCAATCACCAGATTGGTGGAGGCGAGAAGAAACGCAATGGAGGGCGCTAACCCGGCCCCTTTCTGAAACAGGCTGCGCGTGGTGGCCAAGGCGGCAAAGCTGCAAGAGCTCGAGATAAAACCAAAGAAGGTACCTAACGCCATACTGCGCGGGCCGGTTTTACCCATGGCTTTTTGCATACGTTCCTTCGTTACTAGCACTTGTATCAGGCTGCTGATGATATAACCCAGCACGAATGCCCAAAGGGCCATCCAGAAAAAACCAGCACTGGTAAGCGCTGCCTGGTGCCAGAGGCTGAAAAAATCCATATTAGCTCCGGTTCGTTAAACGCAAACTTGTTGTCAGTAAAAGCTAGCAGGGATTGGCGGAGTCAACAAAGGTACCTACCGCTTGCAACGTTTTCTTCGGGCGAGCGTTCATCCCGGCTCCTGTGCCGTCAGTCGAACTGACGTAGGTTTAACCCAGCACCTGTGGATTCAACTGCCAAACGCTCCAGGTTAGCGCACAGGCCAAACTTACCCAGGCCAGATACGGCAAAAGCAGTACCCCGGCCAGTGGTTTAAGACGCCAGAACATCACCAAGGTGATCAGAATCAAGACCCACAGCGCCACCGTGCCGATAAAGGCAATAGCGCCCATTTGCCATACGAAGAACAGCCAACTCCATAACGCATTTAGTGCCAGTTGCACTACAAATACTATCAACGCTGGCCGCGCCTTTGGCTCGCGCCAGGCAAGCCAGGCGGCGATGCCCATCAGCCCATAAAGCGTTGTCCACATCGGCCCGAACAGCCATGCCGGTGGCGCCCAACTGGGCTGTTGAAGGCTTTGATAGAACGAGGCCGCCTCGATGGAGGCGACGGCACCGATGGCGGCGGCGATATAGGCCAGTACCAGCCAGCCGATCAGGCCCATCGTCTGTGTCTTGCGGGAGAGTGCACGCATGTTAGTTCCTGCTAAAGTTGTGAAACCTGTTTCAATGGTAATGCAGCGTGGCAAACTCGGCCATGACGTTAGACGGCGGTGATTGATAAGCATGAAAGCGGTAAAATCAGCGCGTCCTAATATTTAAGGCGTTAACGCGCTAAACCTGTCTTATAAATACTGCCATACTCTCTAGGTCACTTAGCCCATGGACGAGAGGAGAGACACAATGGTACGCCCCTTATTTACCTGTATACCGTTTACCTGGACACCGTTTACCCGGACCCTGCTGGCTGGTTGTATTGGCAGCCTTGCCGCGGTGGGGTCTACCGGCATCGCCGCCGCTAACGAGACACCAACGTATGACGGTGAACTGTCTGGTTTCGAATACGCCTATCCGGTGGAGCGGTTCGAGTTCAGCTCTCAGGGCCAGGATATGCAGATGGCCTATCTGGATGTTCAGCCTGAAGAGGGTAGCGCCAACGGAAGAGCAGTGGTGCTGATGCACGGCAAAAACTTCTGCGCAGGCACCTGGGAGGCCACCATCGAGGCGCTGGTGGACGCAGGCTATCGCGTTATCGCGCCGGATCAGATCGGCTTCTGTAAATCCACCAAGCCCGAGCACTACCAGTTCAGCTTTCATCAACTGGCGGGCAACACCCAAGCGCTGCTCGACAAGATTGGGGTCGAGGAGGCGACCGTCATGGGCCACTCCATGGGCGGCATGTTGGCCACACGCTTTGCGCTGATGTACCCGGAGCAGACCGAGCAGTTGGTGCTGGTCAACCCGATTGGTCTGGAAGACTGGAAAGCGCTCGGCGTGCCTTATCAAAGCATTGATGAAGGGTACCAGTCAGAGCTTGATAAAACGGCTGAGGGTATCCGAGACTATCAGCAAAGCACTTACTACGTGGGTAACTGGGAGCCTGAATACGACCGTTGGGTGAATATGTTGGCGGGCATGTACGCCGGTGAAGACGGCGAGTTAGTGGCCTGGAACCAGGCGCTGACCTCGGATATGGTCTTCACTCAGCCGGTGGTTTACGAGTTCGATGAGCTACAAGTGCCCACCTTGTTACTCATTGGCGAGCAGGACAATACCGCGATCGGTAAAGGCCGCGCCTCCGAAGAGGTACAGGAAACCCTCGGTCATTACGATGTGCTGGGCGAACAGGCCCGCGACGCCATCCCACAGGCAACGCTCGTCGAATTCCCCGAGCTTGGCCACTCACCACACATTCAGGAACCTGAGCGTTTTCATGAAGAGTTGCTCAACGGCTTGACCCACCCATAACCGCTAGGCCAAGCGCGAGCGCTTGAACCCGTTCGCGCTTTTTGGCTGTTTGGGTAAGGGGACAAGGATAGTGATCACGCCCTTTGTCCAGCAGAAGGTTAATGTGCAGCGATAGTCTGGAAATACGTTGGTTTCTATCGGCACTAGCTAGCCTTGCGCTGGCGTTTCTTTTTAATTCATGTCGTCCGTGCTAACTGCACGGAGGCGTTTGCCAGGAAATTTCACTTATGTCCGTCCATTGTCGTCCTGCCCACTCCGGTGATATGCCGGACCTTATTTCACTCCTAGCGCAGTTGGGTTACGAATGGGAAGAACCCCCGTTGGCGCAATTAATCACCGACATGCGTGGTGGGCAAGGAGAGGTATTTGTAGCGATATCCAGCGGTGCCGTGGTCGGCTTGATCAACCCGGTCGTTGACCTTCGCTTAGCGGAAGGTAAAACCGGCGAGATTGCGAGCTTAGTGGTGTCGGCAGACCACCGTGGGCAGGGCGTGGGCCGCGTATTGCTCCAGCATGCGCAAGCGTGGCTGGGTGAGCGGGTCAGCACCATCCGTATACGTACCAACGTGGTAAGAAGCGACGCTCACCGTTTCTATACCTCGGCAGGCTACAACCTCGCCAAAGAGCAAAAGGTATTTACTAAAGATACATAAATGCCTGTTAGAGGGTCTGCTTAGGCATTCGTATTCACCCTTTGATTTTCAGCCACGCCTATATCCGTGTTCGGTTAAAAGCCTAATGCACTGGCTTTTCGCTGTCCGGGTCGTTTGCAGGGTCGTTTTCAGGGTCTTCCAATGGCTCGCCTTCTTCGTTCTGAAGCTGGAGGTCGTAAGCGGCTTGCAGGCCCGTTTCCTCTTCGGTCTCTTCATCGCTTGCCTGCTGAATATGGCCTGGGTAAAAAGGCGACATAATGGCTACCAGAATGCCCAGTACCGCAATCATCGAAAACGTATCAGCGTAGCTAAAGGTATCGATCAGCCCACCAATGATGGGGGAGCCGGTGGCTTGGCCTAGCGATACCGCCATGAAAGGCAACACCGGCCCTACCGACAACCGGCCGGGCAGTAAGCGAATCCCCGTCATCAAATAGAGCCCAGTCAGACTCATGTAGGCAAGGCCGAAAATTAACGCCGAGAATGTCGCTAATATAGTCTGCGCAGGGCTCGCGGCCAGCAGCACCAGGCTTGCTGAGAGCATCATCAGCATTAGCGCTTGGGTAATCGGTGGATTATTACGGTCGGCCAAATCAGCCACAACGGCCCCGCCCAGGCCCGCAAGCCCCACTGCGAACCATAGCCAGCCGGTAGCGCTTGGCGATAAGCCACCGAGAGTAACCACTAGATCGGGGGCGAAAATCCAATAGGCTGATGAGACGAAGCCCATCAAGTAGGCGAATAACGCGAGCCTTACCAGCCGCGACCAGGGCAAGTCGCTCATAGGCGGTGGCGGGGCGGCGTTAGCGGGGGTGATGCGCGATACTGACGGCAAGAAAAACCAGGTGGCTCCCACCCCAATCACTGTTAGCACCGTGAAGGAGAGATAAGCCAGCCGCCAGGCATCCGCCATAAAAAGCACCGTGGGCACTGCCACGATGACACCAATACTGGTACCAGCATTCATTACTGAACTAACGCGGGCGTGAAGTGAACGTTTGACCATTGCCTGCATACCGGCCGTCAGTGCTGGCATCATCAAACCCGTACAAATACCACAGGAAAATACCCCTATGCCAAGCATCATCGCATCCGATGCCTGGCTAATGAGTGCCAAACCACCGACACCGAAAAGCCCTGAGATCGCCGCCGTATAGCGGGCGCCTAAGGTATGGGCCATCAAGGGAGCGACTAACGTTGCTAGTAAAAAACTAATAAGAGGTAGGGCACCTATAATGCCGATTACAGCCGTTGTAAGCGCTAACTCGTCGCGTATTTGAGGCACAAACAGCCCAAAGGCGAAGCGTGCAAGGCCGTAACTAATAGCAATTAGCGCTGCGCCAAACGCCGCGAAACTTGTGCTCGACATTGTTCTCATGGCACTCCCCCCGCTGGAAATTTCGATCTGGCGTTGTAACAGCCCCGACCTGTCATGCTAAGCACACTGGCACAGTTTGTAGAGGTACGCGATCCACCGCTTCTATCAGGCAGGCGTTAGTCGCGCGATAAATGATAAAAATCGCCGCAGTATGGCAAGAATTTCGTTATTTCCCGTTGAAGTTAGTCAGCGGTTGAACTTCGTTAGTATTAGCTAAACAGCAGCCATATGTGCGTAGTGGCATTAGCTTGGCGACGGTGTATATAAATGGCGTTTCAAATAAGCTTCTCAACCTATCAGAATTAACATTATTTAAAATAACGTCGATAATGACCAGTCTAATGGTAAGACTAAGCCAGCCGGCAGTCATTGCGGCATCCACATATCGATTAGCGGCAATAAGGTTTGTATATTTTTGCTTGCGCCTAGCGATATATCGAGCTTAATGCTGATAACACCGTCTGCAGGCGCTTCCTCGTGTGTTAAGGCTTTCGTTTGTTAAGCCTGTTTAATACCCTTTTTCACTATTAACGAGCTTGGCTAATATACTGCCTTCTAATTAATTGTTCCGGAATTGAATCCAGCACTAACGCGTTAAGGTACGATTAGTTTTTTAAATGGTATTAATAGTTATTGGTAGTGTTTTTGTTACCTAACACGATCCAGAATTATCGACTAGACTGCTTTAAACCCATCGTTTAGCCGAGGAGAATAACGTGTCTGATCAAAAGCCTACACGCCAAGAGTGGGGCGCACGCACTACCCCACGTCTGCAAGGCAACGAGCACTGGTGGCCTGACCAGCTCAACCTTAACGTTCTGCACCAGAAACACCCCGACGCCAACCCTTTCGGTGAAGGCTTCCGCTATGGAGACGCCTTTTCCCAGCTCGATGTCGATGAACTGAGTGCCGATGTCGACGCGCTGATGACCGACTCCCAAGCGTGGTGGCCTGCCGACTGGGGGCACTACGGCCCGTTTTTCATTCGCATGTCATGGCACGCGGCGGGCACCTACCGGGCGCTGGATGGTCGCGGTGGCGGCGGAACTGGCGCTCAGCGCTTTGCCCCGCTCAATAGCTGGCCCGATAACGGCAACCTGGATAAAGCGCGCCGTCTGTTGTGGCCAATCAAGCAGAAATATGGAGAGCAGCTGTCCTGGGCCGATTTGTTGGTCTTCGCGGGCAACCGGGCGCTTGAAACCATGGGCTTCAGGACCTTCGGTTTTGGCTTTGGCCGCTCTGATATCTGGGCGCCTGAAGATGATATCTATTGGGGCCCGGAGGCCGAGTGGCTAGGGACTCAAGATGAGCGTTATACCGGTAGCTTTGAAGAGGACAACCGGGTTCTTGATAACCCGCTAGCGGCCGTCCAGATGGGGCTTATTTACGTTAATCCAGAAGGCCCCAACGGCGTGCCGGATGCGGCGAAGTCGGCAAAAGACGTACGTGAAACCTTCGCCCGTATGGGCATGAATGACCGTGAGACTGTCGCGCTGACCGTGGGCGGTCACACCTTCGGCAAGATGCACGGCAACGGACCGGCGGACGCCGTGGGTGGCGCGCCGGAGGAGGCCAAGCTTCACGAGCAGGGCGTTGGCTGGGCCAATAAACATGAAACGGGCCTGGGTGAGTACACCATTACCTCGGGCCTTGAGGGTGCCTGGACGCCTACGCCGACCAAGTGGGATAACACCTACTTGGAGACGATTTTCTCCCACGAGTGGAAAGTTAAAAAGTCACCCGCGGGCGCCAATCAGTGGGAGCCAGTAGAGGTTAAGGACGGGTTCTGGGTGCCCGATGCGCACGTTGAAGGTAAAAAGAACCCGCCGGTCATGAACGCCGCCGATATGGCGATGATTGTCGACCCGGACTACCTCAAGATATCCAAGGAGTACCGCGAGAACCCGGACGTGCTGGCCGATGAGTTCGCCCGCGCCTGGTACAAACTGTTGCACCGCGACATGGGCCCACGCGCCCGCTACCTCGGCCCGCAGGTACCCAATGAGGTTCTTGTTTGGCAGGACCCGGTGCCTGAGCACGAAGGGCCGCTGGTATCTGATGAGCAAATCGCCACCTTGAAGCAGAAGATCGCTGACACTGGGCTAACCGCCAAGCAGTTGGTGAGTACCGCTTGGGCTTCGGCCTGCACTTATCGCCAGACCGACCACCGCGGGGGCGCCAACGGCGCACGTATTCGCCTCGATCCGCAAGTTGATTGGGATATCAATGTCCGCGGCGGGGTGGCGGCAGTCATTGACCAGTTGGAAAGCATCAAAAACGCTTCTGATGCCAATGTTTCATTGGCAGACATGATCGTTCTTGGCGGCAGTGTCGGTGTCGAGATGGCTGCGAAAGCCGCTGGGTATGAGCTGACCGTGCCCTTTACGCCGGGGCGCACCGATGCTACCCAAGAGATGACCGAAGTCGACACACACGCCTACCTTGAACCGCGCCATGATGCGTTTCGTAACTATATGCAGGCGCAGTCAACGTCCATTCCGGCCGAGCATTTAATGGTGGACCGGGCGTTTATGCTGAACCTTAGCGCACCGCAGATGGCGGCGCTGGTGGGGGGGATGCGTGCTATCGGTGCCAACGCTGGCGACGATAACACCGACGGCATTCTC
This sequence comes from Vreelandella sulfidaeris, assembly GCF_042429665.1. GTDB lineage: Bacteria > Pseudomonadota > Gammaproteobacteria > Pseudomonadales > Halomonadaceae > Vreelandella. The sequence goes on from NZ_JBHMAC010000010.1 coordinate 626,596, forward strand.
ACCAACCGTCCAGGCCAGCTAACGAACGACTTCTTCGTCAATCTCATCGATATGGGCACTGTCTGGGAGCCGGTTGACGAGAACGAGGAGCGTTTTGTGGGCCGGAATCGTTCGTCCGGCGACACCAAGTGGACCGCCTCACGGGTAGATCTTGTTTACGGCTCCAACTCGCAGCTGCGTGCCATCGCGGAAGAGTTTGCGGCCAATGGCGGCGAGCGCCACATGATCGACAAGTTCGTTGCCGGTTGGGTCAAGGTAATGGAAAACGACAGGTTCGATCTGCACCGCTGAGTGGCAGATCCGCGCGGTAAGCGCGAACCCTGATAGGGGATCTACACCCCGAACGCTGGATGCCATCCAACGTTCGGGGTGTTTCGTTTTTTGTGAGCGTGTTGATGAACGTTTTAGTGAGCGTTTTGATGAGCAAAGCTGGAGCGCGTTAAATTAGCTAGGCGGTCGAGGTGGCTGCCGCGATGCCTCTTAGCTGGCTAACATCGGCACGTGGTGGGGCGCCAAACATGCGGCTATATTCGCGGCTAAAGTGGGAAGGGCTTTCATATCCCACCCGGTAACTGGCGGTGGCCGCTTCCAGCCCCTCGGCCAGCATGAGTCGACGGGCTTCGTGCAGGCGAAGCTTCTTCTGGTACTGCAGGGGCGACATGCGTGTGACTTGCCTAAAGCTGTGGTAAAGCGTCGACTCGCTCATATTGGCTGCCGCTGCCAGTTCGCTGATCTTCAGGGGCTGGGTAAAGTGCTCTTTAAGCGCATAGATGACCCGCGCAATCCGATTCGCCTGAGAGTCCGAGGCGGTAAACCGGCGCATATGAGGCCCCAGGTCGCCCATCAGGGCTCGATAGATTAACTCTCGACGAGCCAGAGGGGAGAGTACCTTTATATCTTCCGGTGTGTCGAGCAGACTTAATAATCGATAGAGCGCGCCCTGCATCCGGGCATCCATGGGAGCCGACGTTAAGCCGCAGTCCAATTTGGAGCAGATGACATCGCTCCCCGTGGGAGGTGCCCTGTCGCCCAGTTCGAGTATCAAACCGGCGACTTCCTGAGGATCCACCGAGACTTTAACCGCCAGGTAGGGCTGCTCTGGCGTGGCATGGTCAATTCTACCTATCACAGGAAGATCAATGGCGCTCGCCATATAGCTTGGGCCGCTGTAGACGAACTCCTTGTCTCCCAATAGCACGGTCTTACTGCCCTGAACCACAAAGCATAGGCACGGTTCATAAACGGCACAGTGAAAACTGGTAGGGGCGTCAGCGCGTATCAGTTGGACCTCGGCAATTGCCGTATCCTGCAGTGCTTCCAGGGGCGACCAGCGCCGCACGACGTGGCTCAATTGCTGTGGCAGGCTGTCGCTCAAATGGGTGATCTGCTCAGGCATGATAACGGTCAATGGCTTTCCTCCTTAACAGATTGCAGTATATGCCTACGCTTCAGGAACCGAAGGCTTTTCGTTGGGTTTTGCAGAATTAGGCAATCACCGCGTTGAAATCGGCAACCCTCGCCGTGTGTCATTAAACAGACACAATGCATAGAGGCGAAAACGCACTGCTTTCACGATCTTCCAACCTTGTTTAGCGACTCACGCCTCACGACAGAATCAGGCAATCATGCCGCAGGAACGCGCTACCTGACATTCGCTCGCCTCGCCTATCGTGAGTGACGTTTGATGGGCATGCCTGTCTGTTCAGCCCCCTCATGCCACCACCCTCGTCTGTCGCTCTTTCGCAGCTTAACCGACGCGTTAAAGCCAGCGCGGTGCGAATCTGTTTACGGGCGTATTCAAGAACGTACACAAGCACGTAATTAAAAACGTAATGAACAATCTAGCTATCGGAAGCCGGTGGCCATTGGAGCAAGTAATCATGGGAAGCCTTTTACAAAGAACCCGTCTTGCAGGCGGCCGGGCGGTGATCCTGCCTCTGCTGCTAACGGCCTTGCTGTCAGGATGCGAGGCTAAGAGCGAAGAAGTGTCAGCGCCTGCACCACCGCCACCGGAAGTTGATGTGGCAGAAATCGTGGCTCAACCAGTGGTGTTGAGTGAGTCGTTCACCGGGCGCGTAGAGGCCGCTGAAACGGTCGAGTTAAGGGCGCGGGTGAGCGGCTATATCCAGGAAGTTGCTTTTGAAGAGGGCGAGTTGGTAGCCCAAGGGGATCTGCTCTTTCTGATTGATCAACGCCCTTATCAGGCGCGTGTTAGCGCTGCTCAGGCAGATCTTGCCCAGGCCAGAAGCCAGCAGGCGCAGGCGGGCAGTGAAGCCGAGCGTGCCCGCGTATTGCTGGGTCGCAAGGCTATTTCTCAAGAGGTGCACGACCAGCGTCAAGCCGCCATGAATAATACGCGTGCCATGGTGGATGCCGCGCAAGCGGCGTTAGATATCGCCGAGCTTGACCTTGAGTACACCCGCATTACGGCACCGGTCAGTGGCCGCGCCGGTCGGGCAATGGTGACCCGCGGCAACCTGGCCAATGCCGATCAGAGCTTATTGACCACGCTGGTGAGCATCGATCCAGTCCACGTCTATTTTGAGGCTGACGAACAGGCCGCGTTTGCCAGCCAGGCACTGCTGGTCGGTGATGCGCCGAACAGCCTGAGCATTGAGCTGGGCGGCGACCCTCAGCGGCAGTACACAGGCACCCTGGACTTTATCGATAACCACTTAAACCCCAATACGGGCACCCTGCAATTCCGGGCGGTGTTAGCCAACCCGGATGGCCGCATCCGCCCTGGGGAATTCGCACGGGTCGACATGCCGGTCGCGCGTTTAGAGCAAGCGTTACTGGTGGACCGCAAGGCGGTATTGACCAATCAGGATCGCCGCTACGTCTATGTCCTCGATGAAAACAACCTGGCAGAGCGGCGCCAGGTAACCACTGGGCGCCAGGTGGGGCAACAAACAGTTATTACCGAAGGGCTTAACGCCGGTGACCGAGTGATCGTCAACGGTGTACAAAAAGTGTTCTTCCCCGGCATGGAAGTGAGCCCGCAAAGCGTAGCGACTGCGCCGGCGGCTGATGCCCAACCCTCCATTGCTGCCAGGGAAGAATAAACCGCCATGAACTTTTCACGTTTCTTCGTGGACCGACCGATTTTTGCGGCGGTGCTGTCGATCATTATTCTGGCGGTAGGGCTGATCTCCATTCCCAACCTGCCGATTAGCGAATACCCGGACGTGGTGCCGCCCTCCGTGGTGGTGCGCACGGTTTACCCTGGCGCTAACCCGAAGGAGATCGCCGAGACGGTCGCCACGCCTTTAGAAGAGGCCATCAACGGCGTCGAGGACATGATGTACCTCAAGTCCGTGGCGGGCTCCGATGGCGTGCTGCAGATGACCGTCACCTTCCGCCCAGGCACCGATGCCGAGCAGGCCGCCGTTCGTGTGCAGAACCGCGTCAGCCAGGCGGAAGCCCGGCTGCCGGAAGCTGTGCGCCGCCAAGGCGTTACCACCCAGAAGCAGTCACCGACATTTCTGATGGTCGTTCACCTGACTTCCCCTAGTGGGGAATACGACACCCTCTATCTACGTAACTATGTGCGGCTGAATGTGCGTGACCGCCTGGCACGGATCGAGGGGATCGGTGATGCGCAGATATTCGGCGGCGGGGATTACGCCATGCGGGCGTGGCTGGACCCCGACCGCATAGCCGCCCGCGGCCTGACCGCCAGCGATGTAGTGGGGGCCATGCGTGAACAGAACGTGCAGGTCTCCGCCGGGCAGCTAGGGGCCGAGCCCATTGAGGAGAGTGACTCCCTAACGTTGATCAACGCCCGTGGGCGACTGGAAACGGTTGAGGAATTTGGTGACATCGTACTAACGCGTGGCGACAGCGGCGAAATTCTCAGGCTCTCCGATGTGGCGCGGCTGGAAATGGGCGCCGGGGACTATACGCTGCGCTCACAGCTGGATAGCAATAGCGCGGTGGGTGTGGGGATATTCCAGGCTCCGGGTGCCAATGCGCTGGAGATTCGCGAGCAGGTCATCGCCACCATGGACGAGCTTTCCGAGCAATTCCCGGAAGGCGTGGAATATGAAGCGGTCTACGACACCACCATCTTCGTCAATGACTCCATCAAATCAGTGATCGCCACCCTGCTGGAGGCCGTGCTGCTGGTGGTCTTGGTGGTCACGCTGTTCCTGCAGACCTGGCGTGCCTCTATTATTCCGTTGCTGGCGGTACCGGTCTCAGTCATTGGCACCTTTGGGGCGCTCTACCTGCTGGGTTACTCGATCAATACGCTGACCCTGTTTGGCCTGGTGCTGGCCATCGGTATCGTGGTGGACGACGCCATCGTAGTGGTGGAGAACGTCGAGCGGAACATTGAGGAGGGCCTGAAACCCCAGGCCGCCGCGCATCAGGCCATGCGGGAAGTCTCCGGACCGATTATCGCCGTAGGGCTAGTGCTGTGTGCGGTGTTTATTCCCATGGCGTTTCTGTCGGGGGTGACTGGTCAATTCTATAGCCAGTTCGCGGTGACGATTGCCATCTCCACGGTGATCTCCACCATTAACTCGCTGACCCTATCGCCCGCGTTGGCGGCGATGCTACTCAAGCCCCATAACGCCCCCAAGGATCGCCTCACCCGCATCATCGATAAGCTGTTTGGCTGGATTTTCCGTCCCTTCAATCGCTTTTTCAACGCTAGTTCCAATAAGTATCAGGGCGGTGTGGCTCGCTCCCTGAAGCACCGTGGCGCGGTGTTTGTGGTTTACGCGCTGTTGCTGGTGGGCACCGGCGTGATGTTCAAGGCGGTACCGCCAGGGTTTATTCCGGTGCAGGATAAACTCTACCTGATTGCAGGCGTCATTCTGCCGGAAGGCGCGTCTCTGGAGCGAACCGATCAAATGCTTCAGGACGTGGTGGATATCGCCATGGAGACTGAAGGCGTTGAGCACGCCATAGCCTTTCCTGGCTTGAATGCGCTGCAGTTCACCAATACCTCCAATACCGGGGTCGCTTTTCTTACTCTCAGCGCCTTTGGTGAGCGCACCCTTGGCGCCGCTGACATTAATGCTCGCATCAATCAGGGCATTGGCGGCTTGAAAGAGGGTTTTGCGTTCTCCTTCATGCCGCCGCCGATTCTGGGGTTGGGCAACGGTTCTGGTTTCCAGCTGTTTATCGAAGATCGCGGTAATCTTGGCTATGGAGCCTTGCAGGAGGCCGTTAATCAACTCCAGGGCGCGATTGCCCAAACCCCCGGGTTGGGGTTTCCTATCAGCAGCTATCAGTCTAACGTGCCTCAGTTGGATGCAGAGGTCGATCGGTTGAGAGCCAAAGCCCAGGGCGTGCCGTTGACTGAACTCTTCGACACCTTGCAGACCTACCTTGGCTCGACCTATGTGAATGACTTCAACCGCTTTGGTCGCACCTGGCAGGTCATCGCCCAGGCGGACGCCCCTTATCGGGCAAGCGTGGAAGATATCGCCAAACTGCGTACCCGCAATGACCAGGGTGAGATGGTGCCGATTGGTACGATGGTGAATATCAAACAAACCTTCGGTCCGGACCCGGTACTGCGTTACAACGGTTATCCCGCGGCGGATCTCGCCGGAGAGATTGACCCACGGGTGCTCTCTTCTGCCCAGGCGATGGACGTTATCAACGCGCTGGCGGAAGAAGTGTTACCCCCGGGTATGGCATTGGAATGGACCGATCTGAGCTACCAGCAATCCACCCAGGGCAATGCGGCCATGGTGGTCTTCCCGCTATCGATCCTGCTGGTATTTTTGGTATTGGCAGCACTCTATGAAAGCTGGACGTTACCATTGGCAGTGATTCTGATCGTGCCGATGTCGATGCTGGCGGCGCTGATAGGCGTCTGGTTTGGCGGTGGTGACAACAACATCTTCGTACAGGTAGGGCTGGTGGTATTGATTGGCCTGGCGTGTAAAAACGCCATCTTGATCGTGGAATTCGCCCGGGAGTTGGAGCTGCAGGGCAAGAGCGTGGTGGAGGCAGCCCTGGAAGCCTGCCGGTTGCGTCTGCGACCTATCATCATGACGTCGATTGCCTTTACGGCGGCGGTGTTGCCTTCGGTGATCGCCACTGGTGCGGGTGCCGAGGTACGGGCGGCGCTGGGTACCGCGGTGTTTGCAGGCATGATTGGTGTCACGCTGTTTGGCTTGTTCCTGACCCCAGTGTTCTACGTGGTGCTGCGTAAACTGTCCGGCCCTCTGGTCAGCCATCACAGCCACACGTTAGAAGCCCCAGCTTACCCAGCCAGCCATTCCTGAATAGCAGGAAGAACGACCGGGTAGCGCTTGGGCGGGCCAGCATAGAGCTTGGGTGAACTAACGTAGGAGAAAAGGGCGAAAGGCTCGCTCGGTAACTGAACAGACAAGCACAGCGGGCTACTCCCGCTGTGCTTGTCTGCTTTCATCCGGTTGAATAAACAGCAGTTGCCTGACGCTTTCAAGCGTGGGCTGCAAGCTATACAGGCAGCCGCCGCGTTGGTAAACATCAGCTGGCCCGCTAATGCGTTCAAGTTCATCCGCTGTCTGGGTTGTTTGGCAGGTTTGTTCATCCTGCGGCTGGGCGGCGCCGAGTAACAGCAAATGGCCAAACAATAGCCAGTTGCCATCCCGTTCACCATACGCATTGCCCACCGCGCTATCGGGTTCATAAATCAGCCACTGGAAGGCAACATCGCTGCTTACCAGCAGCGCCTGGCAGGGTTCCGTCTGGCTCAAGCAGGTGGAATTCTGTTCAACCAGCAGGCTTAGCAAGGGCTCGGGTAGCGAAGCACCATCAGGGCTTACCTTGAACTGCCGGGCGACGTCATTCAGGTTTTGGGTATCCACCAACGGTTCCTGACTCCAGCGCTCGGTTTGCTTGAGCGAAAGCTCGATACGCCGTGCCAGCTCAGGCTGGGATTGAGCAAATTCGCTGTCGGCCAGGGCCTTTAAAACTAAGGTGCCCGGCTGGCCGAGCTGAAAGCGCAGGTAGTCGACATCAAAAGCCTCGACCGTAGTGAGGCCATCCAGTAGCCGCTTGACCTGATGCTCGGCAACCCACTGACGCATATCTGCCAGCGGTGTGTTCACCACGATCAACACAACCGCCACCAGCAGGGCCAGACTGACGTTGGCGCGCTGCAGATAAGGAAGTGCACTCCGGCGACGCCAAAGTAGAAGCAGGCTGTAGCTGACGGTAAATGCCGCGGTTAGCACTTGCAGCAGGGCGGCCCACAGCCGGTCCAGACTAAGACCGTATTGATCAATACGCAGCCACAGTGCCCAGGCGGCCAGTAAGCTCCCCAGGGGCAACAGCATAACGGCTAGCAGAACGATCCGGCGTAGCCAGATGGGGTAGGGAGAAGGGCCGTGCGTCTGATGAAAGACAACGTTGAAGAACAGCAGCAGGGTCAGCATCAGCGCCATCAGTATGGAGGAAGCACTGCCCGTATCCCACACGGGTTGCAGGCCGGTGAAGGGCAGTACAGAAAAGAACAGCAGAATGATAAGCGCCACCAGCGGCAGCAATGCCTTGATGAGCGCCTCCCCCATCTGCCGCACGCTTTGAATCAGGCGAAAGCGGTTACGAATCATCACCAGCGTTAAACCAATCACCAGCCAGGTGACGGGGTAGATAAACACGGGGTCGCTGAAAAGCGTCTCAAAAATGTCTAGGCCAATCGCGTCAAACAGCGACGCCCCTAGCCACAGCAGGCTCCAGAACACGCCAATAAACAGCGCCAATTGGGCAAGCGTCAGGGCAAATTCCCAGGAGTAGTTCAACAGCGGGGAGTAGGCGGTAGGCCAGACTCTGCTAGCGGCGCTGCTGCGAAAAAACAGCGCCAAAATGAACAGCGCCACGCCGAGCGCCACGCAAAAGGCAAAGGTGAACTGATGCCGCGCCCACGGCTGCTCGGGGTTTTGTTCTACCCAGCCAAGGTGCCAGCCCATCCAGAAAAGCAGCGGGGCCAGCAGCAGCGGCAGCCAATTGAGCCGATCACGCAGCCGCACCATGCTGATCAGATAAAACGCGGGCAGGGCGAGTGTTACCGTATAAAGCGCCTTGAGCCAGCGCTGGTCGGTGGCTAGCCAATGCTCGTGATCAATCGCCAGATGAAGTGCCAGCAGCGCCAAGCCCTGCATTATTGCAAGCATGATCAGGCCGACACTTGTAGCCTTGTTTAGCGTGTTGAGGCGGTTATCATCCATGGTGGCTCTTCGTCGATGATGCAAGCAGGTCGTCAGTAGTTAAAAACTGACGGTAGAAAGAGCCATTGGAAAAACGAATAGCGCCGTCACCCATCACGGCAATGCTAATGGCCCAGCTACAAGCTACTTTACTCGTCTTTAGCCCACCAGCCACGTCCAAAAATGATGATAAAGCGGAATGCCGATTAGCACGTTGAAGGGAAAGGTAAGCCCCAGAGACGCCAGCATGGCAAGGCCAATATTGGCGTCAGGAATGGCAGATCGAATGGCGACAGGGGCAGCAATATAAGAGGCACTGGCGGTAAGACTTGCCAAAATAACCGCTGAGCCAGCGGGGAGCCCCAGCCAGTAAGCCATTAACAGGCCAAAGCAGGAGAGCACGACCGGCGCCGTCAGTGCGAACATGACCAAACGGCTGTGCCCCCACCGTAGGCTACGCAATGTGTCGGCAGCCACCAGGCCCATCTCCAACAGGAACAGCGCCAAGATACCGTGAAAGGCGTTGGTGTAAAGGCCAGTGACCGATTCACCAGCGTCCGGGCCGTAAAGCCAGCCAATAAGCACGCCGCCTACCAGCAGAATCACGCCACGATTGGTGAGCGTCTCGTGCCAGAGTCCCGATGCCTTGCCATTCTCAGCCGTGTTGGTGGTCGTGCTGGTACGGTTAAATCGCCGATACAACATCAGCCCCAGCATAATGGCCGGTAGCTCCAGAAGGACCAGATAAAGCGTGACCTGCCCGCCGGTGATCAGGCTATGCGCTTCTGTGTAGGCCAGCGCTACCGCAAAGGTGCCGGCACTTACCGAGCCGTAGTGGGCGGCCAGGCTTGCGCTGTCGGCAAGCGAAAGACGTACGACGTAGCGAACGATCGGAAACACCACCAACGGTATCAAGATCCCCAGCAGCGTCACCCCAGCCAGCTCAATCAGCAGTGACGTGCTCAAGCTGCCGTGAAGTGCCATGCCGCCTTTAAGGCCAATGGTCAGCATCAATAGCAGGCTTAAAATGTCGTAAGCGGCTTTGGGTATGCTTAGATCAGAGCGGACGACGCCAGCAACGACACCTAAGACAAAGAACATGACCACGATATCCGGCACGCTGGCGCTCCTATGAAGGGGGGAGGAAAGGACGTTAGGTGGCTACTTTAGCGATCTCATAAAATTGATGAAAACAAATAATTTTTATACAGTCATAGTTAATTATCTATGGCGGTGCCTATGAAGATCCGACAATTAACGTTCCGCCTACTGCAGGTCTATGCCGATGTGGTAAGGACCGGCTCTATCACCGCCACTGCTCAGCGGCTTCACCTGACCCAGCCAACCGTGTCTCAACAGCTAAAAAGGCTGAAGGAAATTGTCGGTGAACCCATTGTGCGCCAGGAGGAAGGGCGTACCGTACCGACCGAGGTTGGCCAGGCGCTTTATCAGCTTAGTCAGGACTTATTGAGCCGTGCCGATGTTTTCAGCCAGTACCTGGATGAGTACAACAGTGGCGGGCGTGGCCACTTCAGTATCGGCTTGGTCAACACGGCGCAGTACGTTCTGCCACGTCTTTTAGGCCCTTTCAGCCAAGCCAATCCTAAGGTCGATGTCACGGTGGAGATCGGTAACCGCCAGCAGATGCTGAATCGTTTTGAACGCCATGAGGATGACATCTATATCTTTAGCCATCCCCCTGGTGATGAGGCGGTGCTGGCCGCGCCTTTTTTGAACAATCCGCTGGTGGTGGTGGGGCCCACGGATTGCCGCTGGGCTGGCGTGGAGAACCTCACGATGGAGGCCCTCAAGGAAGAGCGTTTCCTGCTGCGGGAACCCGGCTCAGCAACGCGACATACCTTTGAGGCTTGGCTGCACGGTGTCGGTATCGAGCTACGCTCGACCCAGCAAATCGCCAGTAACGAGGCCATTCGTCTTGCGGTAGCATCCGGCATGGGCCTGGCGGTGCTGTCGCGTCACGTAGTCGCGGACTCGCCCAAAGGTGTTCAGGAGCTGACACTGCCGGGATTTCCGTTGAAAAGCCGCTGGCACTTTGTGGTCCGTCGGGAGCGTCGCTTACCGCCTGCCGCTTATCGGTTTCTGAGCTTTGTCGAAAGCTCATTAACGCAAGCGTTTGATGAACCCGAAGGGGGGCTGGCGGTCGCCGGGCTGCTTGAAGCCTTGAGGGACGCACGATAACGTATTGATGCAAAAGCGCTAATAAGCGAGCCATGTATTAAGCGCTTTTCTATACGGGACATGTATCCCGTTTGGTTTATCAAGGGCTGCCACGCATAGCCTGAGTGATTAGTAATGTAATGAGACAACGATGACGATAGAAGAAGCGGACAAAACAAGTTACTCGGAATTGATAGCATTGTGGGAAGCCTCCGTGCGCGCTACCCACGACTTTCTGGCTGAAGAGGATCTATTGATGCTCAAGCCACTTATTTTTGAGCAGTTTTTAGATGCCGTAGAGCTGCGGGTGGCACGCTCGACTAGCGGCGAAATCGTCGGTTTCAGTGGCGTGAGCGATGACAAGCTCGAGATGCTTTTCATCGCGCCGAACGCGCGAGGCGAGGGTATCGGCACCGCGCTTGTTGACCATGCGCTTCAGGCTCAAGCGGTGAGCAAAGTCGATGTGAATGAGCAAAACGAGCAGGCACTAGGGTTCTATCAACGGCTAGGATTTCAGGTGGTAGGGCGTTCGCCGGTAGACGGCCTAAACAAGCCTTATCCGCTGCTGCATATGGCTTTATTAAAAGACTAGCGGCTGCTTATAGGGAGTAGCTTTAAACACGCATCAACTAAAATAGCCCGTATGCTGCGCCAGTACCGCGCAGCCAATGCTGAATAGCACCACACCTCCAATCAGCTCGGCCCAGTGGCCGACGAACTTGCCCAGCCTGTGGCCCAAGAGCGTGCCGATTGATGCCATCACGGTGGTGGCAAGGCCGATGGCGAGGCTGGTGGCGATGATATCAGCATCGATAAACGCAAGGCTGGCGCCCACGGCCATGGCATCAATGCTGGTGGCCGTCGCGGTCAACACCAGCAGCCAAAGCGTCTGCTTGCGGTGCTCTATCGTTTCCTCTTTCCTGAGCCCGGCGTATACCATGTGCGTTCCGATGGCCGTTAGTAACGCAAAGGCCACCCAGTGATCCCAGGCCTGTACGAAACGCTGAGAGGCTACGCCTGCTGCCCAGCCAATGAGCGGCGTGATCGCTTCGATCACGCCAAATACCAAGCCAATACATACTGCATGACGAAATCGTGGTCGACTGAGTTCAGCGCCTTTACTGATTGAGGCGGCAAACGCATCGGCGGACATGGAAAATGCAAGAAATACTAAGGCAAAAGGTGTCATGGATGCGCATTCTCTTGAGGAAAAATAGCGGTGCCTGATGAAAGAGAAAAGGCGAATTTAGAGGCGCTGAACTCTAGCACGATTTTTTAGATTTTCATGCTAAGTCATTAAAAATAAAGTTTATTATTACTAATTAACATAGCCTTGGCTAACAATGTAAGTAGCGGGTTATTGATATAGTTAGGCGTAACAAAGTGTCAGGAGTTACCCATCAGTTTGAATAAAGAAGACTAAAATGTATTAAACCAAACGCTGCGAATGGGTGACGTCGCCCTTATGCCGATCGCTATTCCCAGGTCGTCCAAGGATTCACGCGTCAGCTGCGCGTAGGAACAGCACCTCAATGAGCACGCGTTAACCAAGTCGTCATTCAAGAAACGGCTCCCCCGGCATAAACGGTGAGGCAGCCGCTCATCACTGGCGGTGATAGCAGCGTTGAAAGAACGAGTGCCGTTGTGGGCTAAGGTTAAGGGGACGGCCTACTTCGATCTGCGCAGCCGCTTTTGCCTAATCCGTACGACTGAAAAACGCGCATCGTAGGACTGAAAAGCGGTGAAAGATGCTGTTTTGATTGTTTTTATGACTATAGTTAGTAAGTACTTGTCTTAGAGAGTACCTGTCTTAAAGAGTACCCGTTAGAAAGTACCCGGCTTATGCGGCTTCTCGATATCAACTGTTGGTATCCGCTGCAAATGGAGGCATCTATGCTGCTCGAAGGATCATGCCATTGCCAGGCAGTCACGTTTCGTGTGAAGTCACCTCATCCTTACCCCTTTAATCGTTGTTACTGCTCGATCTGTCGCAAAACAGCCGGTGGTGGTGGCTACGCCATTAATCTCAGTGCAGACAGCAAAACACTCAGCTGCATTGGTGAGGAACATATTACGATTTATCGTGCGCGCATCAAGGGAGAGCAGAGCACCGCTGAACGGCATTTCTGCAAGCATTGTGCAACATCGCTATGGGTTTACGATCCCGACTGGCCCGAGCTTATACACCCGTTCGCCTCGGCGATCGATACCCCTTTGCCCTCGCCACCCCAGAATGTCCATATGATGTTGGGAAGCCGGGCCGATTGGGTCGAAATCGATGCCCGTTTTCAAGATAAATGCTTTGATGAATACCCTGATGAAAGCCTCGCGGAATGGCATCAGCGGCTAGGCTTGGAGCGTTAATGCTCTTAACGTTGCAAGCTTGGCTTGCTCTGTCGGACGGTTAATCTACGCTTTTATAAGTGAGTGGTGGCAGCTACCTGACCAGCGCAATCGATTCACTGGCATAACCCATACTGAGGCATTAACGTTATTAAAGAGGCGTTATCTAAAAGGAGAGTAGAAAGATGGAATTTGAAAAATATAAGTCGTGTATTGAAGCGTGCAATGTGTGTGCCGCTTATTGTGACTCTTGCGCCACTGCCTGCCTGCAGGAAGACGATGTAAAAATGATGGCAGAGTGCATTCGTCTGGATCGTCAATGTGCAGAAATATGTCGTTTGGCAGCCTCCTTTATGGCTCAGGGAAGCGAATACGCCAAGCAGCTCTGCCGTTTGTGCGCTGACCTTTGCAAAGCCTGTGGTGATGAGTGTTCCAAACATGAGGCGGAGCATTGCAAGGCCTGCGCCAACGCCTGCCATCGCTGTGCTGATGAATGTGCCGCCATGGCAGCCTAAACCAGGTTTACCCCCTTTATTAATCTTTATAGAACCCGCTCTCAGATGTCTGACAGCGGGTTTTTAGATAAAAGGGGGCATTTTAATGGGACATTAACGGCGTTAGCGCCCGCAGTAACACCACGACCTGCATGCCGCTTGCCAGTGCTAGCTCATCCCATGACTGACGAGTGACTCGGGCGCGTACGGCCAGTTCGCCGATATTCAAACGCAGCTCTATGGTGTGAGGGGCATCGGGCAGAATGGTGGTATCCATAATCGTGGCGTTTAGCTGATTACGGCAGCTGGTATTCGTGGGCGGTGAGGTGGCTAACTCGATATCCCGAGCGCAAATGCGCAGGCGCAGCCGACTGCCCACGGGTACTGCAGTGCCGGGGACGCTTAGCTGTTGGCCATCGTCCAGCGCCAGATGCGTCATCCCGTAGACGGTGTCATGTGCCACTACCTTACCTTCAAGCAGCGAGGCAGCATCAAAGCCGCCAAGCTCACGGGTCAGCTCAAAGCGGTTCAGCAGCGGGTTGAGGGCGTCACTTGCTTCCACGCGGCCAGCTTTCATCACGACAAGATGATTGGCAATGGTGGTGATTTCGTCAGCATCGTGGCTCACATATACCACTGGAATATCCACCTGTTGTGTAAGCCGCGTGATATAGCGTAAAAGCTCTTCTTTGCGTGCCCCGTCCAGCCCGGTCAACGGCTCGTCCATTAACAGCAGCTGTGGCTCGCTAAGCAGCGCCCGGCCAATCGCCACGCGACGGGCCTCGCCGCCAGAGAGCGTGCCCGGCATTCGCTCCAGCAATACTTCAATGCCTAACAGCTCGACAATGTCTGCAAACCGCTGCGGTGCCGGGCGGGGCATGCCATAACGTAAGTTGCCGCGTACGCGGTAATGAGGAAACAGCCGGGCTTCTTGAAACACGATGCCTATGCGTCGCTGGTGAGAAGGCATAAACAAGTTTTGCTGGGTATCTAGCATCACGTGTTCGCCTAGTTTGATCAAGCCCGTCTGGGGGCGCTCAAGGCCGGCAATCAGTCGCAGCAGGCTGGTTTTACCGCTACCGGAATGACCGTATATGCCGGTTACCCCGCTGGCGGGTAAATCCAGCCTGGCGGAAAGCTGGAAATTCCCTAGCTGTTGTTCCACCTGCAGCGTCAATGGTGGCGCCATGGGGGGAATCGTCATGTTAGCCATCGCGTTCCTGCAAGCGTTGTCGGGTACGACGGGCAAGCCATTCAGACGCCATCAGCGAGACCAGGGCAATCGCAATGGCTATCAGGCATAGGCGGGCGGCAGCCGATTCCTGCCCCGGTGATTGAATCAGGCTATAAAGCGACAGTGGCAGGGTGCGCGTCTCGCCGGGAATGTTAGAGGCAAACGTGATGGTGGCGCCAAACTCTGAAAGCGCCCGGGCGAAGGCCAATACCGTGCCGGTGAGCAGGCCAGGCATTGCCAGCGGCAAGGTAATGGTGGCAAATACCCGCCATCGGCTGGAGCCCAGTGTGCTGGCGGCCGTTTCAAGCTTGGGATCAACTGCCTCAAGCGATAGCCTTAGCGCGCGAACCAACAAGGGAAACGCCATGACGCCGCACGCCACCGTTGCGCCTTGCCAGGTGAAAGGCAGTGCAACGCCAAACGTGGTGTAAAGCCACTGGCCGATAATGCTCTGCCTGCCCAGCGATAGAAGCAGCAGATATCCCACCACCACCGGCGGCAACACCAGCGGTAAATGGATAAGGCCATCAAGTAGTGCCTTGCCACGAAATTCATGCCGGGCGAGTAGCCAGGCAACACCGATGCCCAAGGGCAGAATCCAAACGACGGCGGCCAGCCCGATCAATAGGCTTAGGCGGATGGCCTCCCATTCGGCCGACGAGAGCGTCACGGTGTGGCGCTTTGTGTATCAAAGCCATATTCAGCAAAGATGCTTAATGCTTCTTCACTGGCTAACCATTCTCTGAACGCCACCGCCGCTTCGTTCTGCTCGGCGTCAATCAACGCAAGGGGGTAGGTTATCGGTTCATGGCTATTGGCCGGGAACAAGCCCAGAACGCGTACCGCGTCGCTGGCATAGGCATCGGTCTGGTAAACCACCCCGACCGGCGTTTCCTCGCGCTCTACCAGCATTAGCGCTGCGCGCACATCATTCGCGCGGGCAAGCCGCGTGGTTAACTCATCCCATTCCCCCAGCGTTTGCAGCGCCTGCTTGGTATAGATTCCCGCCGGTACATGATCCGGGTCGCCGACCGATAAACGTTCACCTTCCGCTAATAAAGAGGCGATCTGCTGATTTCCATCGGGCACGAAATGGTCCGGTAACGCGTCTCGGGCAGACACGAGTGCCAAGCGGTTTTGCAGCAAGTCACTGCGCTGCTGAACGTTAACACCTTGTTCTTCCAGCCAGTCCATCCAGGCAACGTTGGCAGAAAGATAAATATCCGCAGGGCTCCCGTTCGCGATCTGCCGGGCAAGCGTGGAAGAAGAGGCATAAACAGGTATCACCTTCACGTCGTGCTTGGCATCGTAAACGGAGATAGCTTCATTCAGCGCATCGGTAAGAGAGGCGGCGGCCGCTACGTGCAGGTGGTCCATCGCCAGGGCAGAGGCTGGCAGTAACCATGTCAGGGCGGCCACTAGTAGGGTGCGATTAATCGATTGCGCTATCATCATGACTCCGCTATTTCCGTTTGGATATAGCGGATATTACACATGAGCAGCACTGCTCTCAATCTAAATGAAACATCGAGCGACGGTGATGCCCATGGTTCGTTAACGTGATCCAACGAACCACAGGCAACACGTTGGGAATATTAAAGACGTTTTGAGGGTGCCCCTCTTCAATGAAAAGAAGGCTCGATAAGAAGAGAGCTCAATGAGAAGAGGGCGTCGCCATCAGCGAGAGCAATGCTTGGGCTTCAATATTGTGATCAGGCGAAAGCTGCTTTTCGAGCGCGCGATAATGACTGAGCACCTGCTTGCCGAGTTCAGTCAAATGCGCGCCGCCACGTTCATTTCCGCCAGCGCTGGTAACAACAAGGGGAGACGAGAAGTGGTTGTTCATGGTTTCAATGAGCTGCCAGGCTTTTTTGTAGCTCATTTTCAGTGAGCGCCCAGCGGCGGAAATAGAGCCAACCTGGTCGATCATATCAAGCAGATCTGCTTTACCCGGCCCTATCACGACATCGCGATTCAGGGCCAGACGCAACTGAAAGGTGGGCGTAGAATGAAGGGTACGAGTCATTGTCGAGTCCTGCCGCTAGCTGATGAGCTTAGTGTATCAGTGACGGCGCTTTAGGCGGTGTCTATTCAATCATGACGCTTGTCCGGCTCGCGCTGGAACTGCTTGTACAGCCACCAGCTGTCCATGCCAAACGAGTAGATGAGTGAGAGCAAAGCGCTTATGGCGAGTAAGCTGGCCATTAGATGAGAGGTAAGCGGCGTTAACGCCAGCAGTAGCGCCACGACCTGCCAAACGCATACGGCTTTGCGGCGAAAGCTGGCATAAAGCGGTGCTGAAAGCCATGAGAACTGCCAGCTAGCGGCCACAAACAAATAGCGCATTCCACCAATCAGCACGACCCATGGCCCCAGCGACTCAAGCCGCCACAACCCCACGCATAACAGCAAGATCAGTAGTGCATCCAGCTCCATATCGAACCGCGCGCCAAACCGTGAGTGGCTTTGGGTACGCCTGGCAATCCAGCCGTCAACGCCGTCCAGCAGCAGGGCAATAATGGCGATCGCCAGCCATTGCCATATGGCGTCTACGAACGCATTGGCAACAAGCGCTCCCGCCATCAGCGTCACCAATACTGCGCGTGCAAGCGTGATCCGGTTGGCCCAACCCAGAACGCCATGGGACCAGAACGTGAGCACGAGCAGGGCGATCAAACCATAGAGACCCCAGGCAACGCTCCAGTTAGCCGGCGAGGCCATCAATGGCGGCAACGCCTTGCCCAATGCCAGTAGGAAGATACCTCCCACTAGAAGCTCAACTGCGCTGTAAAGGCGTTTAGACAGGGCGCAAGACGAAAGAGAGGAAAACAGCGGCATGGTGGCTCACGAAGCGGCATCGATGTCCGCAGTTAAATAAATGATGCAACTATTTTTATATGTACCATTATTGTACAAGGATGGTAAGGTTGCTTATATGACACATACAATACAGCGATAAGTATCAAGTGTTTAAAATAGTTCATCGAATATTTTCTTAACACCCGCTAAGCTGAAGTAGGTGAGCCATTGAAAACTGTTCAGCATGAAATCGTTCACCATGCGTTAGTTGCAAGATGCTTCTCACGCTTAACCTGCAACGTAATGGCGTCACGCTATGTTCAAAGGAATGAAATAGAGCTCAACGCAGGTGAGCTTGTAACGAAAAGGATTGCCCATGTCGGTGCCTGAATACGCCACTGCTTTCTGGGTGGAAAGCCCAGTCAACGGTGAGTTGCGGCGTGAAACGCTGCCTGCCCCCACCCACGATGAAGTGCGTGTACGCACGTTGTACAGTGGTATCAGTCGTGGCACCGAGTCGTTGGTGTTCCACGGTCGTGTGCCCGAAAGCGAATATTCACGCATGCGAGCCCCCTTTCAAACAGGCGAGTTCCCCGCCCCGGTGAAGTACGGCTACTGTAGCGTAGGGCGCATTGAGCAGGGTCCTGATGCGCTGTTAAACAAGACCGTATTTTGCCTGTTTCCCCATCAAGATCACTATGTGGTGCCTGCTTCAGCGGTGCTTGAAGTACCCGCCAATGTGCCTGCTAAACGCGCTGTACTGGCGGCCAATATGGAAACCGCGATTAACGGTGTGTGGGACGCCGAGCCGATGCTCGGTGAGCGGATATGCGTGATTGGCGCCGGTGTGGTCGGTGCATTAGTGGCGTATCTATGCGCCCAGGTGCCGGGTACCGAGGTTCATCTGGTCGATATTAATCCAGCGCGTCGTTCGTTAGCCGAGCAGTTAGGCGTTGGTTTTGCGACGCCGGAACAGGCCCCTCACGATCAGGACTGTGTCATTCATGCCAGTGGTCATTCTGCCGGTTTGCGCCAAGCGCTGGAGTGGGTCGGTAATGAAGGGCGTATTGTCGAAATGAGCTGGTTTGGCGAGGGCGACGTCTCAATTCCACTGGGGGGGGCGTTTCATTCCCAACGACTGACCCTCAAGGCCAGTCAGGTAGGCCAACTGCCTCCGAAGCTTCGCCCCCGCTGGGACTATCAGCGTCGTCTCCGGTTAGCACTTAGCTTATTGGTGGATGACCGGTTAGATGTACTGATCAGTGGGGAAAGCGATTTTACAGCGCTGCCGACGCTTGCCAACAAGCTATTTGATCGCACCAGCACTGAGCTTTGCCATCGCTTGAGCTATTCCAAATAAGCGCATGTTTTAACCATTAATCAGGAGTGACTATGTTCCGTTTATGTGTTCGTGACCACGTGATGATTGCTCACAGTTTTAAAGGCGAAATTTTTGGGCCCGCTCAACGCATGCATGGTGCCACCTACGTGGTCGACGTGGTTTTTCAGCGCCCTGAATTGGACGAGGACGGCCTGGTGATCGATATCGGTCTGGCGAGCGAGACCGTGAAAGCGGTGCTGGCCGACTACAATCTCACCAACCTGGATGAAGTACCTGAGTTCGCGGGTAAAAACACCACTACCGAGTTTATGGCCAAGGTGATTTTTGACCAGCTCGCCAAGGCTATTGGTGAGGGCAAAATGGGCACCACCGCTCAGGGGATCACTCACATGGAGATCAAACTGCATGAATCCCACGTGGCCTGGGCTAGCTATGAAGGCGCGCTATGAGCCAGCGTTTTACTCTCATTGTCGCCGGTGACCCTGCCCAGCGTACCGGTGGCTATCTTT
The DNA here is from genome assembly GCF_042429665.1 of Vreelandella sulfidaeris. Classification (GTDB taxonomy): domain Bacteria; phylum Pseudomonadota; class Gammaproteobacteria; order Pseudomonadales; family Halomonadaceae; genus Vreelandella. The sequence continues at coordinate 645,651 of NZ_JBHMAC010000010.1, forward strand.
ATGATGCGCATATCGTCTCGGCCTTGCGTGAGCAGGGCTGGCAGATCGAGGTACTAGGGCTAGCTGGGACGTTTCCCGATGCCGATAGTGAAGCGACGCAAGCGCTTGGCAAAGCGCTTGCGTCGCTTCCCGATCAAACGGCAGTCGTCATTGATGGTCTTGCCATGGGCGCGTTGCCGGAGATCGTTGCCCAGCACGCCAAGCGGCTGGAAATTACGGCGTTGCTGCACCATCCCTTGGGCGATGAACTGGGCCTTGTTGATGCCGATCAGCAGCGCTTTCATCGCAGTGAGTTAAGTGCTCTCGCGTCCGTGGCGCGTATTATTGTCACCAGTCATTTTACCGCTCGGCGTTTACCTGCATTGGCAGAACACTACGCGATGCCCATCACGGCGAGTATCAGTGTGGTGGAACCCGGTGTCGATCAAGCACCCGTGAGTACAGCCGCTGCGCCTGATGAACCACTACGCCTGCTGTGTGTGGCCACGCTAACGCCACGCAAAGGCCAGGATATTCTTGTCGAGGCGCTGGCGGGGTTGAAGGATGCTCCCTGGCAGTGTGACTGCTACGGCGCGGCACGTGATCCTGAATTTACCCAACGCGTTGAGCAGCTGATCGAACATAACCATTTGCAGGATAAAATAAAGCTGCATGGGGAGTGCGATAGCGAGACGCTGGAGGCGGCCTACCGGCAAGCCCATGCGCTGGTGCTGCCCTCGTGGTATGAAGGCTACGGCATGGTAGTGACCGAAGCCCTGGCCCACGGCCTGCCGGTGATTACTTCTACCGGTGGGGCATTGCTCGATACGCTTCCAAAGGGTGCCGGGCTGAGTTTTCCGCCCGGTGATAGCGCGGCGCTTCACAACGCATTGCAGCGTTTTTGTGGCGATGCCGAGCTACGGGGTCAGCTGCGCCAGGGAGCCACCCAGGCACGCGATGAACTCAACGACTGGAACATGGCTGGTAGCGCTTTTGCTGCGGCGCTATCTACGACGTTATCTGCGCCGGACGGCGGGTCATCTTTACACGCGGGGAGTCAGTTTGAGTCTGACTGGCTAACCCTGCGTGAGACTGCTGATGTCGCCTCAAGAAGCGAACGTCTTGCTCAGTCAGTATCAGACTGGCTGAGCGAGTGCGCCGAGTCACCGCTGATCGCGGATCTTGGCTGCGGCCGAGGCAGCAATATGCGCTTTTTGGCGCCGCGCCTGGGTGGAGCCCAGCACTGGACATTGATTGATCACGACTCGCGCTTGTTGGAGCAAGCTCGCCAGCGAGCCAACGAGTTAAGCGCTACACAGGGGCTCTCCGTGTCGGTGGAAACACACTGTGTATCGCTTGAGCCAATAGCCGATGTACCGCTGGACGGCGCGCATTTAGTCACCGCCTCGGCACTGCTGGATTTGGTGTCGCAGCCCTGGATTGACGCGTTAGTGGAGCGGTGTGCTTCGCAGCGACAAGCGCTGCTGATTGCCTTGAGCGTGACTGGCGCATGGCACTTTATCGATGACCAGGGCGAACCCCTGCTGGATGACGAAGATCGCTGGATGCTGGCCATGTTCAGCGCCCACCAACAGCGCGATAAAGGCCTGGGTGACGCGTTGGGCGGACAGGCGCACGAGGCATTGGTGAGCGCCCTTGAGGCCGCCAATTATCGCGTGGAACAAGTCGATACTCCCTGGCAGCTCACGGCGGGTAGCCGTGACTCTCAGCCCTTGATGATGGCGTTACTCAAAGGCTGGGCCGAAGCCGTCACCGAGCAAGCGCCAGACGCTGCAACGCGCAGCGCTGCTTGGTTGCAGCATCGTCAACAGGCGGTCATGGACGGCGAGGTGGGGATTTGGGTTGGCCACCGCGATCTCTTCGCGACACCGCGGAAAGAGGCATAAGCCTATGGGGGCCGCGCAGAGGTTATTCACTCGGCTACGCACGCGTTTACAGCGCTCTGGAAAGCAACGCTCATGGCTGTTGCGTTTGGTGATCAGTGCCTTCCTGCTGGGAGCGGTCGCGCTATGGGTTAACCCAGCGTCGATTATTGCTGAAGTACAGGGATTTTCTGCCGGGTGGGTCGTACTGGCGTTGGCCATTAGTACCCTACAAATAATGCTGAGTGCTTGGCGTTGGCAATTTACCGCTGGGCTGATCGGGGTGCCGCTGCGATTTGGTTACGCGCTGCGCGAATATTATCTGGCTCTGCTGGTTAACCAGCTGTTGCCCGGTGGCGTACTGGGTGATGCTGGTCGAGCGCATCGCCATGCGAGTCAGGCACAGTCGCGGGGCCGAGCATGGCGGGCGGTCATTATAGAACGTGCTTCAGGCCAAATCGCGGTGGCTATACTTACCTTAATTGCCTTGCTGTGTTCGCCGTTGTGGCATAGCGCGCTAGGTGGGGCATGGTTAGTCGCTATCGGTGTTGCGGTGGCAGCGGGGTTGGTGGCGGCCGGTAGTGTTGCTAAGCACCAGGGAAGCACCCGTTGGTTAGCACAAAGACCGCAGTGGTTTCAGGCGTTAGCGTTCGATGTGAAGCGGAGCTTATTGCGGCGTCGCGCCTGGCCCCGGCAATTAGTCTCGTCGTTAGCTATTGTCGTCAGTTATGGCCTGGTAATGGTTTGCGCCGCGCGGGCGATTGGCGTTGAGCTACCGGCGCTACAGGTGCTTGCTTTAACGCCGGTGCTGCTGCTGGCGATGCTGGTTCCTTTGTCGGTGGCTGGCTGGGGGCTGCGTGAAGGCGCCGCCGCTGGCGTTTGGTCGCTGGTTGGCTTGCCGGCTGCCCAAGGGGTCGCGGTGTCGTTGGCCTATGGCGTACTGGTGCTGCTGGCGAGTGTGCCGGGCGTGTGGGTAGCATTGAGCCGGCGTAAAAACGCCCAGCCATCAGGTGGTGGCCTGCCTCAGTCGCATGTCGAACAGGGTGTCGTCGCCACAGCGGAAGGTTCGCGTCGGCAGACGCAGCGCACTGTCGAGCGTGTCGATGGGCGTCATTTGCAGCCCGGGCCTGCCGGAGCCGATCAGCAAAGGGGCGACCAGCAGATGCAGTCGGTCAATCGCCCCCGCTTCGATAAATTGAGAAACGGTGATGCCGCCCCCTTCCACCAGTACACGGGGCAAGCCTTTCTTGGCCAACAGGCTAATGACATCGCTGGGGCTGAACTGGCCACGTGCATTCAGGGCCAGCACACAGCGCTCAACGTGGGGCAGGCTGTCGGTCGGCGCCACCTCCGGCCCCACGATGTGCAGCGTGGGTGCGATAGCGGAGTGCAGCAGCGTCAGATCGTCAGGTATGCGCCCCCGCGGGTCGAGGATTACGCGGGTCGGGTGGTCACCGCTAACGTGGCGTACCGTCAGCTGGGGGTTGTCGGCGCTGGCAGTGCCAGCGCCCACTACCACGGCGTCAACCAACGCACGCAGGCGGTGTAAATGAACCAAACTTTCATGACCGTTAATGTAATGAGAATGGCCGCTTTCCGTGGCAATGCGCCCGTCCAGGCTCTGCCCCAGTTGAGCCAATACCCAGGCAGGGCGGCTGGCCAAGGGCGTCAGGCAGTCGAGCAGCTCATGAACCTCAGCCGTGACTGCCTGAGACGCTTGCCACTCGCCGTTTGGCGACAGCGTTATCGCAACGCTGGACGGACGTTGATGACGCAGGGCCAACAGCCAGTCCCAAGCATCGGCCAGTGTAATGGCGTCGCCAGTAGAGTGAACGTCGCAGTAATTAACATCTGCGTTGGGAAGGGAGTCGGGCATGACGCCTCCGTGCTAAAAAAACCGCTTTATCATGCGGCCCATATGACCTCAGCGCAAGCGCATAACACCCCTCACGCCAGGAAGCCAGGAGGCCTACATGTATCATGTTGAACGCGCTATTTTCGATATCCGTCGTGGATTGCCGGTAGTGATAAACGCTGGTGGACAGCGTTTGCTTGTGCAGGCGCTGGAAGGCAGCGCATCGGTCGAAACGCTGGCTCAGTTAGCGGGCGAATGGCCATCGTTGATTCTGACTCGTCACCGTCTAGCGGCGATGGGAGTGACGCTAGCCGAGGAGGCTGCCAGGTTGCCATTGTCGGCTGATGTCAGCACTCATGAGCTGCATGGATTAGCGGTGGCTCAAACCCGCGAGCCATCGATTGATAAGCTGCTTGACGAGATCATGCCGATAGGGTCGGCCGAGTTGGGCGCGGTGACGCTAATGCGTCGCGCCTTGCTGATTCCGGCGGCAATATGTGCCTTCGTAAGCAAAGAGGCATCGGCCACTATCGATGAACAGCTATCTTCCGGCAAGCTGTTGGAAGTAGCCGCCAAGGACGCTGAACAGTGCTTGGCAGGTGCCCCCGGTATGCTTAAACGGGTCAGTGAAGCGGATATTCCCCTGGAAGATGCTGCCGACAGCCGTTTTGTGTTATTTCGCGAGCCTGATGGCCTGCGTGAACACGTCGCGGTAGTGATTGGCAGGCCCGAAAAGTGGGAGGGCGCAGTGCCGCTGCGCATGCACTCAGCCTGTTTAACTGGCGATCTCTTCGGCAGCTTGCGCTGTGACTGTGGTGAACAGCTACGCAACGCGGTCGCCGATATTAAGGCCATGGGCGGCGGCGTACTGCTGTATTTGGCCCAGGAAGGGCGCGGTATCGGGCTGGCGAACAAGCTACGTGCCTACACCCTGCAAGACGGTGGCCTGGACACCGTCGATGCTGATCAGGTACTGGGCTTTGGAGATGATGAACGCCAGTACGCCGTCGCGGTAGATATGCTTAATGCGCTCAAGATCAGCCAGGTGCAGCTACTCACCAACAACCCGCTCAAGATAGAGGCGCTACGCTCGGGGGGAATCGACGTTGTCTCGCGTCAGGCGCTTTACGGCAGCGTCACCGACCACAATCAGCGCTACCTGAACGCCAAGGCCACCCGTGGTGGGCATCTGCTGGAAGATGTGCTGAGCAATCAGCGCTGATCAATATCACTCACGCGCCGGTGTCTTATTAGCCAACGGCGGTAGAAGGGCGGTTTCCGCCACTACCGTCGCCAATAGACCGGCGTAATGGCGCACCAGGCGCTCGCCTAATGCGGCGCTAGCTTGGCGAGCATCGCCAGCGACGCCTTGGGGACTTAAGTCTTCGGCCAGCCAGGCAAACGCTGCGGCGCCTTCTGCGCTGACGAGCGCATCATCGATGGGGGCGGCGTTGGGCGCTGCTTGATAGTCATCAAGCTGTACCAGGGTGGGCGCTAAATAGCACATCATCGCGGTTTCCAGCAGACCGCCATGTAACCCATAGCGAAGCTCCTCAAAGGCCATGGCACCGTCTAAAGGCGGCAGCCGCGTGTAAGTGGCCTTTACCACGCGCATCCCGTGCCGACGCCTGAGAGTAAGGCCTGCCAGATCCATGACGGCCTTGTTGCCCCCATGGCTATTGAGCAGCACTAAACGACGAACCCCTGCTCGTGCCAGGCTGTCGCCGTAAGCTTCCAGCGTGCTTATCGCAAGTGTTGCCGGCAGGCTTATCGTGCCGGGAAAACTGGCGTGTTCATCGCTGGCGCCCACCGCAATGGGCGGTAGGCAAATAACGTTCAGGGAGGGCTCGAGCAGCGCTAACATGGCCGTCTGAAGGCCTTCGCCAATCGTGAGGTCGGTGGCAAGAGGCAGGTGGCTGCCGTGCTGTTCAATCGCGCCCAATACTAATATGGCCACCGGATCACGTTGGGCGACCTCTGCGAGTTGAGGCGCGGTAAGCGTTTGCCAGTGATGGATCATTGCTGATATCCCTATCAAATCTAAAGGAGCTAAAAAGCGAGTTAGGCGTTGTTCTGTAGCAGTGAGTGGTCTGATCGGCAGGCGTAAAGATCACCCGACGCTAATCCGTCGGCGCCATCGCTGAGCCATTTTATAATAGCGTGTGGGGATTGCCATTGGGTCCAACGAAAGTGACGCTGTTCGCCACTCACCACGTTATAACGATACTCGCCGAGTCGGGTTAAATGGTCAATGCAGGCGTGATTGACCTCTAGGGCACCGGCGACAAACTCCACCGATAATGCCGCCACTGGAACACTCAGCCCCGCCAGTACCTGGGCCTCAAACCCTTCAACGTCAATCTTGATAAAGCTCGGGTCGCCATACTCATCAATTAACTTATCCAGCGTGGTCACCTGAACCTGTAGGCGTTGCTCCCAGCTTACCCGGCGAAAGCCAGTATTACGTGTGCCGATCTGCTCGCGCCACTCACTCGCCAGCGTGGAAAGGGTCGGGTGGCTGGCACTGATGGCTATTTCAGCGAAACCCGCCGTGGGCCCCGCCGCCAGGGGAAGTAGCGTAATAGTCGGCTGATTGACTAAGCGTTTAAACCACTTGGCAAGTGTCGGCTGGGGTTCTAAAGCGACTACCCGAGCACCTAGGGCATGAAAGGCTGCGCTGCGATCACCTAAGTGGGCGCCGATATCAAACGCCAGCGCGCCAGGCTGAACGAATGGCCGGTAAAGACGCTGAAGCCCTCGCTGGCGTCCAGGGCGCCAATAAATAAACAGCGAACGGGCTAGCCCACCGGCACTTTTTAGCCGCTGTAGCGCTAAATGCATCAAGTGATTTCCTTGGAGGCGGCTGGGGGCGATACAAGCGTACGCCGAACAAACTGCTTAAAGGATTGGCTGTGCATCTCTCCGCTACGCTCAGCGGGGGGCGGTGAAAGCGCAAAAGGCGCATGGGTTGCTGGGTCGCATGGGTAAGGGTTGCTGTCACTCACAAGGCGAGCGTAATCCTCCAGTAGCGGCGGTTTTAGGCAACTGCTGGGGGTTTTCAGTAACCCCAGGCGACCCGTCACCACTCCCCCCCAGGTCCCGCTGCTGGAATATTTGACCAGCGGAGTGGCTATCACCAAACCAAGCCATGCAGGCGTTAACCAGCTAAACGCCGAGGGTGAAAAAGCCACCATTACACCCGCCCAGGTCAAACCACTAAGGGTCATCCAGCCGGTATGCAGCCACGTTTCACGCCAGGTTAACGAGCGTTCACCACGCGGCTGGGTTTGCCATTCAATAGAGCGGCCCAGCAGTACATTGATAATAAATAAGCTGTGCCACGCCATCATCAAAGGGGCTATCAGCGCTGCAAATACCATTTCCAGGAAGGTGCTGGCTACTAAACGTAGGCGGCCGCCAAAGGCATGAGGGGTCTGCCAACACGCCAACAGCAAGCCCAGTAGTTTAGGCGCTAGCAACATCACCAGCGTTATCGACAGCAAACCCAGTGAGAGCGGTGCCGGCAACGTTTCGCCGGGGCCGTTACCCAGTGCGTGATACGAGGCCAACACGCTGGTACAGACTAATAAGCCTAGCCATACCAATGAGGACAAGTAGGCAAATGCGCCGTAGAAAAAGTGCATGCGGCTGAGGGGATGCAAGCCGGCTCCGCTGAGCAGGCGCAGGTGTTGAAGATTACCCTGGAGCCAGCGTCGGTCACGTTTGGCAAAGTCGAGTAAGTTACTCGGCATGGTTTCAAAGCTGTTATGAGAGGCGCTGGCGTAAGGGTCGTGGCGTGCCACCGCGGTGGTGATGGTGGTATCCAGTATTACCTGCCAGCCCGCCCGTTTGAGCAGGGCCGCCTCGACAAAGTCGTGGCTGAGTATCTCGCCACCTAGCGGCGGTTGGCCGGAAAGCAACGGCAAGCCCGCGTGGTCCATAAAGGCCCGCGTACGGATAATGGCGTTATGTCCCCAATAGTTGGCAGTGTCGCCTTGCCAGAAGCTTTGTCCAGCCGCCAGCATGGGGCTATAAAGTGCTGACGCAAACTGTATAAACCGACCAAAAAGGGTTACCTGCCCGACGGGAATCGGTACCGTTTGAATGAGGCCTAAGGAGGGCTCGCGCTGCATGCGCTGAACCATACGAAGCAGGGTGGCGCCACTCATTAAACTATCAGCGTCCAGCACCACCATATAATCGTAGTCACTCCCCCAGCGGCAGCAAAAGTCGGCAATGTTGCCCGCCTTGCGCCCCTCATTGTTAGGCCGCCGCCGGTAGTGAATAGCAAGCTTGCCTGCGAAGCGGCGCTGTAACGCCGCCACATGTGCCGCTTCTAGCTCGGCCGTGTTGGCATCTTGGGTGTCGCTAAGAATAAATATCTCAAAATGCTCGCTTAGCGGACGTGCGGCTTCCCCTTGCTGATGGGAGTCGATGGCATAGCTCAGCAGCGAATCACAGGTGGCTTCAAGGCCGGCAAACGTTGGTATCGGCGGCTCGGCATAAATAGGCATGACAATGGCGGTACGACTCACCAGTTGGCGAGCGCTGGGCGCTTCTCTATCAAGCTTGCGCAGGCTGAGCGGGTCGCGGCGCAGTAGGCAAACAGTAAAGCCGCATATGGCGCCCCAAAACGCCAGTGCAATCCATGTAAAGGTGAGCGCAAACAGCACCAACATGGTGATCTGCCAGCCCAGCGAGAGACTCCCTACCACCTGGTTCAAGGCAATACAGCCGGCGATGCTGGACATTAACACGGCAATCGCTAAACAGGCTCGGCGTGTTTTCAACCACGGGATAGAGGGCGTTATAAGAGAGTGATTAGGCATCGGGATACCACACGTAATTCCAGGTTTCACTTACCGGCTCGCCGTTTAGGAGTAGTTTTAGGCGAATGTCACTGGGCTGATCGCTCTGGGGAAGACGAAAACTAGCGCGCCAACCATGGTTAGGCAGTGCGGTTACTTGAGGTAGCAGTACCTCGCCCTGTTGCGAGCTAATCGCCAGTACGATGGATTGATCCACGCCGATATCCGCTAATGCGCCGCCTTGAAAATCGACAATAAATTGGCGCTGGCCTTGCGTGGCGTCGTCCGTTTGTCCGGGTACTTTCGCGCTGCCATGGCGGGTGCGAATAGCACGCGCTAGATGATGCGCATCTGGCTGGCTGTTGAGGGTATAGGTGAGGTAGTGGAGTCGTCGGGTGTCGCCTGCCCGTAACGGGGCGTCTTCTACCCAGTACGCGACAATATTATCGTGGGTTTCATCAGGAGTGGGGATTTCGACCAGCTCTACCCGACCCGGCCCCCACTCCTCCAACGGCTGTACCCACTGGCTGGGGCGGCGGTGGTAGTTGGCTTCGGTATCCAGGTAGCGGTTAAAGTCACGCTCGCGCTGCATCAATCCAAAGCCCTGAGGCGAGTCATCCAGAAATGCCGAGGTGCGTACATGGTCGGGGTTGCTTAACGGACGCCAGATCCATTCGCGGTTGCCGGTATGCACGAGTAGACCGTCAGAATCATGAACCTGAGGGCGAAAATCATCGGGTCGCTCCCGACTGGCCTCACCGTAAGTGAACATGCTGGTCAGCGGTGCTACGCCTAGCTTGGCAATATCGTCGCGGGCAAACAGGGCCGCTTCGACTTCTACTTGGGTTTGCTCACCCGGCTGGATAATAAAGCGGTAGGCACCGCTGAGCGAAGGGGAGTCCATTAACGCCAATAGCTCAACCTGCTCGGCATCGGCATCGGGTTTATACAGCCAGAATTCGCGAAAGGCTGGAAATTCTTCTCCATCGGGCGAGGCGGTGTCGATCGCCAGCCCTCGGGTCGATAGCCCATAGGCTTGATCACGGCCCACGATGCGGAAGTAGCTGGCGCCGAGAAAAACGGCAAACTCGTCAGCATAGTCATCGTTGTTGAGGGGGTAGTGGAGGCGAAACCCGGCATGACCGCTGCCGCTTAGGTCGTGCTCTGTCAGTTTTTCAGCATTGCCTTCATAGACGTAATCGTCGGCTGAAAAAGGCAGCGGCGTCACCGTGTCGTTTTCGATAATGTTAAGCGCAATCGGGGTCTGGAAGAGAAAGCCGCTATGAAATAACTGAAGGCTAAAGGGGCTGTCGTCTTGCCAATAAGCGTGTTCGGGCGAAAACCGAATTTGCCGATAAGTATCGTAGTTAAGCTCTTTTAATACCGTCGGTAGTGTCTCTTCTGGGGGAGTATAAGCCTCTGCAGCAAGCTGTTGAGCACGTTTAATGACAGCATCGAAGTGTTTATCGTCTTCGGCAAAGGCGGTAGACGCTACCGCACAGCCGAGTACTACCATCCACCTACCAGCAAGATTGCAAAGCATGGGCGAAATCCTTTCGGGTGAAGGCCTGCAAAACGTATGGCGGTTGGCCAGGTTAAGCATGGTTTTATTTACACAAAAACTATACAGTTGACCGCCATAGTACACAGTTGTTGCGTTTTTGGCCGCCTTAATTCCTTGCTATGACGAGTGCGAGCACTGATAGGGGGCCCCACACACTGTAAGCTAAATCGGGCTTCAATGAGAATGCGATGAGTCGAATATTATTAACGATATTAGTAGTCAATTTTTTACTCGTCGCACCATTGTGGTGGCGTTTTGAAGATATCAGTGCTCATTTAATTGCCTGGGAGGCGCTGATTATCGTGCCGCTCATGATGCTACTTCCGAGCGGAAAAGCGCGCCGCTGGGTGGGCGTTGGATTCATCAGTTGGGTCATCCTGGTCATCGCCATCAACGTGGGCAGTACCGCCACTCACATGGCTTTTGCTCGACCTTTGAATGTTTATCTAGATGTGCCGTTACTAGGCTCAATTTATTACTTGCTTGTGGGTAATGTCGGCCAACTGATGGCTGTTGGCGCTATGCTGTTAGGCGCAGGCTTGCTGGTGGTTAGCGCCGTGGGATTGGTGAAACTATTGCTACCGCCGGTCTCGTATTCCATAAAGCGGCTGCCGGGTGCTTTCGCTTTACTCCTGCTCATCATGGCAACAGGTGGTGCGGCGCTGGAACTCAAAGGTGTGCGGGTAGTGGACAGTGCGCGTTTACCGATGGTGGAGGCTACCCGCTTTCAATGGCAACAAGTGACTGACACCCACGCCGCACGTTTAGCCTTTACGGCGCAGTTGAAAGCCGAGCCGTTAGCCATGCAGCCGTTACCTGGGCTCGAAGGACGCAATGTCCTGCTGACGTTTATTGAGTCCTATGGCGTTTCGGCGCTGGATGACCCACGTTATTCTGATGTGTTGCTACCTACCCTTGCTGACATGGAGCGCCGCCTCGGCGAGCAGGGCCTGCATGTGGTATCAGGTATGCTGGAATCACCCATTCGCGGTGGGCAGTCTTGGCTTGCTCATGCGACCGCCCTTAGCGGGCGCTGGATCGATAACCAGCTGTGGTATCGGTTAATGTTAGACAGTCGTCACTCCACGTTGATTGATGATTTTCGCGCCACCGGGCAGCGCACCCTGGGGGTCATGCCGGCTATTTCCATGGCGTGGCCAGAAGGTGTTGCCTATGGTTTCGATGATATCGCGGTCGCCAACAATATCGACTACGCTGGCCCTGCGCTTAACTGGGTGGCGATGCCCGATCAGTTCACGCTTGATTACACCCAGAAAAACTTGTTGGGTGACTCGCCTGTCTTTGCGCAACTGGCGCTGATCTCCAGTCACGCTCCCTGGACACCGATTCTGCCGGTCATTGAAGATTGGTCGTTAATTGGCGATGGAAGCATATTCGCGCCTTGGGAAGACGCGGGTGACCCACCCGAGGTGTTGTGGCGGGATATCGACCGTATCCGTGATCACTATGCGTTGTCGGTGGACTACGCTGTCAAAGTGACCGGACGTTGGGCAGAACGTGTTGTTGATGACCGCACGTTACTGATTGTGCTGGGCGATCATCAGCCAGCGCCGCTGATTACCGGTGATAACGCCAGCGCAGCGGTGCCCGTGCATATCATTAGTGCGGATGCATCACTCTTGGCCCCGTTCAAGGCCCATGGCTTTGTGCCTGGAACGCTGCCAGCGCTTGAGCAGGACGGGTCGGCACCTCGAATGAGCCAACTAAGGCAGTGGCTGCAGGAGGATTTCGGGCAGCCAGTCATAAACACCGCTGCTCGCTCGGACATAAGGACGACGTTAAGGACGGAACCATGATACAGCCGGTAATTTTAAGTGGGGGCAGCGGGACGCGACTATGGCCGCTTTCTCGGGAGCAAATGCCCAAACAGTTTTTACGTTTAACCTCGTCGCAAAGCCTGTTGCAACAAACGCTGGGCAGGCTTGCAGGATTAACTGACCGCGCGCCGATCGTGATGGGGCATCATCGCCACCGTTTTTTAATGGCTGAGCAGCTGCGTGAAATCGATCAGGCCGCGACGTTGGTACTTGAGCCCGAAGGGCGTAACACGGCCCCGGCCATTGCTTGTGCCGCGTTGTTGGCACGCCAGTCTGGCGATGATCCGCTACTGCTGGTATTGCCTGCTGACCATGCGATTGGCGATATTAAGGCTTTCCAGCACAGCGTGTCGCAAGCCGTGCCGTTAGCCAATGATGGCTACCTGGTTACCTTTGGCGTGGTGCCCACGCAGCCTGAAACCGGCTACGGCTATATTGCCTGCGGTTCTCCTTTAGAGGGTGGCAACCGCATTGCTGCATTTATTGAGAAACCCGATGCCATGCGGGCAGCGGCGCTGTTGGAGAGCGGTGGCTATCTTTGGAACAGCGGCATGTTTCTGCTGCGTGCTTCAACCTATCTAGACCAGTTGCAAAAGCTCCAGCCCGCCATGCTCTCAGCCTGTGACGACGCCGTTACCCAGGCCCGCGGTGACCTGGATTTTTTACGCTTGGACGAAGAGGCGTTTCGACGTTGCCCGTCGGACTCCATTGATTACGCAGTGATGGAACACTGTGATTGCGCCGCGGTGGTGCCATTAGCCGCTCAATGGAGCGATATTGGTAGCTTTGATGCACTCTGGGCTACGGGGGATGTTGATGCGGCGGGCAACGCCACGAAAGGCGATACTTGGCTGGACGACACGCAAGATTCGCTCGTACTCGCCGAACACCGGTTTGTGGCCACATTGGGAGTGCAGAACCTGATTGTAGTGGAGACCTCAGACAGTGTGTTGGTGGCCCACCGTGATCAGGCGCAGCAGGTAAAACAACTGGTCTCGGCTCTCTCACAAGCGGGGCGTAGCGAACCTTGTTCAGCTCCACAGGTTCAGCGCCCCTGGGGGAGCTTTCAATCGATGGATGGTGGTGAGCGCTATCAGGTCAAGCACATTACCGTTAAGCCAGGTGGGCGACTGTCGCTGCAGCGTCACCATCACCGCGCCGAACACTGGATAGTGGTCAGTGGCACGGCCAGGGTGACGCTTGAGGAACGCAGCTTCCTGGTCAGTGAAAACCAGTCCACCTATATCCCTATCGGCGCGCTACACCGGCTGGAAAACACCGGTAAGATCCCCTTGGAACTGATCGAAGTGCAGTCGGGAAGCTACCTGGGTGAGGACGATATCGAGCGGCTGGATGATGTCTACGCCCGTGACAGCCATGAGTGACGCCTAATTACCAAAGCCAGCTTGACGGCCTTGCCGGAGGGCGGCCTTTGCGAACGTCCGTCCAGCCAAGCACACAGCGTACGCCTAGCCACACGGCTAACAGTGGCCAGAGCAGCGTGCCAATCATGACAATACTGAGCAAAAAGGCGATGCAGGCATACAGCGTGCCGATCCAAAACGTGCGGATCAGATATCGGTAGTGCTGCTGCAACCAAGGGGCGGCCTCGTTACGGTAGACATACGCAATCACCACGCCAATAAGCAGGGTGATGTTGGCCGTCACGATCCCGGCGAGAAACAGCGCGTAAACAATCTGTGGCGGGCGTATTTCATCGCGAGGCAGGTAGTTTTGTGTCATTAGATACTCTTTTCAATAAAGCCGGAAATCTTTGGAGTTAGGCAGTTTTTGCTGCTCTTGCACCACCTTGCGATAGCGTTTGTACTCCCATTGATACTGCGCAGGCGCCAAGCCAATTGCGGCCTCTACGCTGGCATTGACGCCGGTGGCGGAGGGCACGTCATCATCGCTATAGACACGCTCATCGGCGTCCAGAAAATGAATTTCAAACCCCTTGCCGGGGATACGCAGTGCCACCCCGGTGACGACCCGCGCCTGCGTGCGGGCGACCAGTTTGGGTAATAGGGTGGCGGTGTAGGCATCGCGATCAAAGAATGGCGCAAACACGCCGCTACCCCAGTCGGGCTCCTGGTCGGGCAAGATGCCAATGGCCTCGCAGCGTTTAAGCGCTTTAAGCAGGGCCGCTACGCCACGCGGATTGGTGGGGACCAGGCTTGCCCCCATGCGCTCGCGGCCATGACGAATAATGGGATCAAGAGCCGAGATCTTGGGTGGCTCGTACATGGCCGTGAAGGGGAAATGGCTCGATAGCCAAAAATTCAGCACTTCCCAGTTGCCAAAGTGCGGCGCCAGTACAATGACGCCTCGGCCTTCCGCCCGGGCATTGTCCAGCTTGTCGCGGCCGTGCACTGCCAGAATGCTGGCCTCCACCTTATGAGGTTGCGCCATCCAGGCATGGCCAAGCTCTAGCATGGTGGCCGAAGAGTGGCGCAAACTGTGTTGGGCTAAGGCTTTGCGCTCAGCGGGACTAAGCGTCGGATAAACAACGGCCAGGTTGCGTTCGGTGACCAGGCGCTCGCGCTTGTTGAAACGGTAAATAAGCGGCCCCAGCGCTGATGCCACTCGCCACAACCGCGACAGCGGCCAGCGAGCCAACTGTCGCCAAAGCCCGTTGATCGCACTGGCTTTGGTAAAACGCCCGCTGGTGTCATTCGTTGGTAGCGTCATCGCTACACCAACCAGGTGTCTACATTGGAGGGCGCGCGCTTCTCTTGTAGGCCTTTAAACCCTTTAACGCAGCGGATGATCAGCCAGACCGCCAGTGCCAACAGCAGCGGAAAGCCGATCAGCACAAACGTCAATAGCGAAAAAAGAATGCCGTACACCAGCCCTATCCAGAACGTTCTAATCTGGTAACGGTAATGCTCGTCTAGCCACGTTGGTCCTTTACCTTTATAGACGTAGGCGATAATGACGCCAATAAGCGACGTAAAGCCGAGGAAGAAGCTAGCCAGGTAGAGCGCATAGATCACCATTGCCATCGTGGTGTCAGGCTGCAGGTGTGGTTCCTGATTGACGATATCGCCTTCGAGCGGCGCATCATTGGCGTTTTCAAGCATTCTGTTTCCTTTCTATAAACGGGTCATAAGCGTGGCACGATACAGACGTATTTCGGAGATGAGCTAGGCCTCTCACTCGTGAGGCACTTCTCAAGCGCATGATGCCCTGCGCTATTTGAGTGGGTGTTAACGCACCGCTGGGCGGCAAATTTCCAATAAGTTACCGTCGGGGTCGCGCAGGTAAATCGATTCGATGGGCCCGCTGGCACCTTGGCGATCGACAGGCCCCAACTCTACATCAATGGCCAGCGCGTCTAAGTGCTGCTTGAACTCATCCAGCGGCAGCTGGCAGCGCAAGCATAAATCCAGGCTACCGGGGGTAGGGGTAGCGGAGATAGGAGCGATATCGGTGTCCGTTTGATGCAGCCGCAGAGCCGTATCACCCAGCATTAAGTCGACCCGTTGGGCATCGCGATAGCGAACGTCCAAGCCTAATACACGGGAATAAAAATCGACGGCCCGACCCATATCGGTCACAGTTACAACAAGATGATCCAGACCTGATAGCATGCCACTTTCCTTAATACGTAACGATAAATCAGAGAATATGATGATACGTCGCTGTCCGCTATGCGAGGGGGCCACCTCTGCGCTTTACCACCGAGATCAGCGTCGCGATTACTACCAGTGTGCCACGTGCGCGTTGGTTTTTGTCCCCCCGGAGCAGCATTTGAGCGCCGCCGCGGAAAAGGCTGAATACGACAAACATCAAAACTCGCCGCATGATACGGGATACCGACGCTTTTTAGGGCGTTTATTTACCCCGTTATTGGCTAAGCTCCCTACCCATGCCTACGGGCTTGATTTTGGCTCTGGGCCTGGTCCTACGCTCTCGGTTATGTTTGCAGAGCAAGGCTATCCGATGGCCATTTACGATCCTTTTTATGCGCCTGATACATCCGTGCTCAGCCAGACGTTTGATTTTATCACCGCCACGGAAGTCGTTGAGCACCTATCTCAGCCTGGTGACGTACTTACGCAGCTGGCGGCTCTACTCGTGCCGGGGGGCTATCTTGGGCTAATGACCAAGCGAGTCACCAACGCAGAGGCGTTTGCCCGCTGGCACTATATTAGCGACCCCACCCATATCAGCTTTTTTAGTGAGACTAGCTTTCACTGGTGGGCCCGGACGAATAAGTTAAGCGTAGAATTTCCTGGATCAGACACGGTTATTCTCCATAAGCCGTTCATCTGACCGTGGTAAGCTTAGAAAAAGCATTGACTTTGCCTTTTTGAAGGCAATAATTGCGCGCCGCTATTTCTGCCTGAACCGCTCCTGCCTGACTCGCTGTGCCAGGTAAATACCGGTATATTTAAACACTGTATTGGTTGCCACGCTGGCTCGGTGTTAACCAATGCTGTCACTCCTTTTTATGCCTGTTGGTTATTCCTGTTGGTAAGGTGAGGTTTTCATGTCGCGGCAACTGCTGGCCATGGCGCTAGCGCCCCTGTTAGGGCTTTTCATTCTCGGGATCGGTAACGGTTTTCTGGCGACCTTGATTACCATACGACTCGATGCCGCCGGTGAGTCGGCCACGGTGATCGGGATTGTCTCGTCGGCTTACTTTATCGGCTTGGCACTGGGCGCGATGGTCAATGACCGCCTGCTGCTGCGCATCGGTCACATTCGCGCCTACGGTAGTTTTGCCTCGTTGGTAGCCGTTACGGTACTGCTACAGGGCCTGTTTTTCGATCCTTGGGCATGGTTTGTGCTGCGTCTGGTCGGTGGCTGGGCCACCGTCGGGGTTTACTTGGTCATCGAGAGTTGGCTGTTGACGTCAGGTGATCAAAAAGTGCGTGGCCGCTTGCTGGCGCTGTATATGATTTCGCTGTATGCCGCTGGCGTGCTGGGTCAGCTGTTGCTGGGCGTGACCGATGCCATGGGCGTGACCGCGCCCTTTATGGTCATTGGTATGTTGGCTTCGCTCTCGGTCCTGCCCATGGCCATGATTCCTCGCGTATCACCCATTATGGAACACGCCGAACCACTGCCGCCGCACCGTTTGATTACCCTGACCCCGACAGGCGTGATGGGCAGCCTGGGGTCTGGCATGGTGGTGGCCGCGGCGTATTCATTGCTGCCGCTTTATCTACAGCGAATAGGGATGAGCGTTGCTCAGGTGGGCCAGATGATGGCGGTGGTCATTCTGGGCGCCATGCTGCTGCAGTATCCGATTGGTCGTTGGTCGGATCGTCATGATCGGCAGATGGTGCTGATCGGGATTAGTGTGTTCTGTGTGCTGATCTCGGCGGCGATGCTGTGGCTGCCGCTTTCGACCCCGTTGCTGGCAGTGTTGCTCTTCTTGCTCGGTGGGGGAGTGTTTGCGCTCTATCCGGTCGCTGTCAGTCATGCCGCTGACCGTGCTCCCGCCGGCGCGCTGGTGCGCATGAGCCAGGGCCTTTTGTTGATCAATTCGATTGGCGCCACGATCAGTCCATTGATGATTTCTCCGGTCATGACGGTAATGGGCGATGCAGGCTTGTTCTGGGCCTTCGGTGCGCTCAGCCTGTTCTTTGTCCTGTTTTTCTCCTGGCGTCGACATGTGCGCCCGGCACCGCTACCCGTGGCACCCTTTACCCCGTCGACACCAATGACTGCTGCTGGTGCTGAACTGGTGGTCACCGAAGAGTTGATGCAGGGGGCCTTGGAGCACGAGCACCTTGAAGACTTGTCTGACGCGGTCTGGGATGTCGACGCGGTTGAACCAGTCGTCGGGCCGCCCGCAGAGGATGAAAGCCATATCACTTACTATGATGATGTGGAGCAAGTGTCGGTGCGTAAGTAGGCGTCAGCCCTACGAGGTGGGGTGCGGCTGATACCTTGGGCTAATGGTGTAGGCGAGGGAGTGTTACTACTATCCATGCCATGAGACACTTTCAAACAATCGTTTAATTCTAGCCCGAGGTTTGCCATGAATGTTTACGCCGCGCCGATACGCGACCTGCGCTTTGTTCTTGAAGAATTACTTGCGCATCGTTCACTCAGCCTGCCGGGCTTTGAAGAGGCCACGCCCGATGTGGTCGAGGCGGTGCTTGAAGAGGCCGCCAAGCTCGCTGGCGACGTTTGGGGGCCGCTCAATGCAAGCGGTGATCGCCAGGGGGCTAAACGCCACACCGATGGCAGCGTGACCACGCCGGAAGGCTTTGCAGCGGCGTATCAAGCGTATGTTGAGGGTGGCTGGAACGGTATCAGTGTCTCCGAGGCGCTGGGCGGCCAGAACCTGCCTGAAGTCGTTGCCAGCGCCGTGCAGGAGATGCTCCACGGCGCCAATATGGCGCTCGGCCTATGCCCGATGCTGACCGCAGGCGCCATTGAAGCGCTGGCTCATCACGGCAGTGAGGCGCTGAAAGCGACCTATTTGCCCAAGCTGGTCGAAGGCACCTGGACTGGCACCATGAACCTGACCGAACCCCAGGCCGGGTCGGACCTTTCCCAAGTGCGCACTCGCGCGGTGCCTGAAGGTGATCACTACCGCCTTAGCGGCCAGAAGATCTACATCACCTGGGGCGAACACGACGCCGCCCATAATATTATCCATCTGGTGCTTGCCCGTAAGCCCGATGCGCCGGAAGGCAACAAAGGCATTTCGCTCTTTTTGGTGCCCAAGTTCCTGGTCAATGAAGACGGCACACTAGGCGAGCGTAACGACGTGACCTGTGCTTCTATTGAGCACAAGCTGGGCATTCATGGTTCACCCACCTGCACGTTGAGCTTTGGCGAAAATGGTGGCGCGATTGGCTACTTGGTTGGCGAAGAGGGCCGGGGGCTCAATCACATGTTCACCATGATGAATGAGGCGCGCCACAAAGTGGGTATCCAGGGAATCGGCGTGGCTGAACGCGCCTGTCAGCATGCGTTTGCCTACGCGCTTGAACGCCGTCAGGGGCGTGCACCTAAAACGCGTGGTGGCGCTGAATGTTCCATCAGCGATCACCTGGATGTACGCCGCATGTTGCTTTCCATGCGTGCGCGCACCGATGCCCTGCGCGCGCTGGCGCTCTATTGTGCCGCGGAACTGGATACCGCTCGTCATGCAGAGGACGCTGGCGCTCGCCACGCCGCTCAGGCCCGCGCCGATCTACTGATTCCCGTGATTAAAAGCTTCTCCACTGATCAGGCCGTGGATATCGCCTCCATGGGGGTTCAGGTGCATGGCGGGATGGGCTATGTCGAAGAGACCGGCGCTGCCCAACTGCTCCGTGATGTACGTATTGCGCCCATTTACGAAGGCACCAATGGCATTCAGGCGCTTGATTTAGCGGGGCGTAAGCTTCAACGCGACAATGGCGAAACGCTGACCATACTGCTTCAAGACATTGCCACTACCGTTGAGCAGCTTAATGCCGACCCTGCATTAGCCGCGTTGGGCAGCGGGTTGGCCGCTGGCCTTGAGGATCTAAACGCCGCTCAAGCCACTGTGTTAGCACAGGGCAGCGACCCCGAAAACGGCGCAGATGCGGTGCAGGCCTATGCCACGCCGTTTCTCACTCTGGCGGGTCACGTACTGTGCGCCTGGCAGATGGGGCAGGCCGCGCTTAGCGCCCAGGCCGCCATCAATAACGGCAGCGATGATCCTTTCTATACTGCCAAACTACGCAGCGCAGAATTTGCCATCACTCAATGGCTGCCGGTAGGCCGTGCCCAGCGTGCGGTGATTGAAGCGGGGATGCAGTGTTTAAGCGAATTCGAGGTTCATTAACGCTGCTCTGTTTGCAAGCACCGCCGCCTTTTAGGGCGGCGGTGCTGTTTCTAAACGATCAAAACAAACATTTAAAACGAGCGCTTTGATTAATAACAACACTAGGAGCCGACTATGAACGCTATTTTTGAGCAAGGCTTGCCCAAAACCGTTGCCAACCACGTACCGCTTTCACCGCTGACGTTTATCGAACGAACGGCTTCGATCTATCCCGACTACCCCGCAATTGTCCATGGCAGCACACGGCGCACTTGGGGCGATACCTGGTCGCGCTGTCGTCAGCTTGCTTCTGCCCTGAGGCAACGAGGCATTCAGCCGGGTCAGACGGTAGCGGCCATGCTGCCTAATATTCCCGCCATGTTTGAAGCGCACTTTGGCATACCGTTAGCTGGTTGCGTGTTGAATACCTTGAATATTCGCCTGGATGCCGAGGCGATCAGTTATATGCTGGCCCATGGTGAGGCTAAAGCCATTCTGGTTGACCCCGAATTTGCCGAGGTCATTCAGCAGGCGGTTGCCAAGCTTGACGATAAACCACTGATTATTGATGTGGCAGATGTTGAGTTTCTGGGCGAGGCACAAGGCATCGGGGAGATTGAGTACGAAGCGCTGCTTGAAGAGGGCGATGCTGATTACGCCTATCAACTGCCTGCCGATGAGTGGGACGCTATCTCACTTAATTACACCTCAGGCACCACCGGTAAACCCAAGGGCGTGGTGTACCATCACCGCGGTGCTTATCTCAATGCGGTGAGCAATAGCATGGAGTGGGCCATGCCCCATCATCCGATCTACCTGTGGACACTGCCCATGTTCCACTGCAATGGCTGGTGTTTTCCCTGGACCATCGCTGCCAATGCTGGCGTCAATGTGTGTCTTCGTCGCGTCGATCCCCAAAAGATCATGCAGTTGATTGATGATGAAAAGGTCACCCACTTCAGCGGGGCGCCGATTATTCTTAATGGCCTCGTCAATCTAGCCGACGAGGATAAGCGCCAGTTCGATCACTCGGTGAAAGTAACCACTGCCGGTGCCGCGCCGCCTGCTTCCGTCATTTCGGGCGTTGAAAAGCTAGGGATTGAAGTCACCCATGTCTATGGGCTTACCGAAGTGTACGGGCCGGTAACCGTATGTGCTTGGCGCGATGCATGGGATGAACTACCTATTGATGCTCGCGCCAAAATCAAAGCACGTCAGGGCGTGCGTTACCACATGCTCGAAGCGCTGTGCGTCGCTGATCCGCTGACCATGGAGCCCGTGCCCAAGGATGGTCGAACCATGGGCGAGATATTGATGCGCGGTAACAACGTCATGAAAGGCTATTTAAAGAACCCCGAGGCCACTGAGCAGGCGCTAAAGGGCGGTTGGTATCATACCGGCGACTTAGCTGTGTGGCACTCGGATGGCTATATCGAAATCAAGGATCGCTCCAAAGACATTATTATTTCAGGTGGCGAGAATATCTCGACCATCGAAGTAGAAGATGTCATTTATGGCCATCCCGCCGTTCAAGAAGCGGCGGTGGTGGCCAAACCCGATGAAAAATGGGGTGAAACGCCTTGTGCATTTGTCACGCTTAAGCTTGGCTACGGAGAAGTGACCGACGCCGATATTATCAAGCACTGTCGTGAGCATTTGGCAGGCTACAAAGTGCCCAAAACCGTCATATTCAGCGAGCTGCCGAAAACCTCAACGGGCAAGATCCAAAAATTTGTTCTGCGTGAAGAAGCTAAACAGCACTGATAACGGAATTAATAGCGGACAGGGAGAGAGAGCATGAGCAACAAGCGCATTGGCGTGGTAGGTGCGGGGACAATGGGGCAGGGGATCGCCCAGGTAGTGGCCGCCAGCGGCTTTGATGTATGTCTTTACGATGTGGCCGACGAACAGCTAAGCCGCGCCGAGGCGAATATCGACAAGAGTCTGAGCAAATTAGTGGCTAAAGACAAGCTTAGCGAGGCGGATAAAAGCGCTGCTCTAGCGCGTCTATCCACGACCACCACGCTTGATGCTTTGAGCGACTGCGCGGTGATTATCGAAGCCGCCCCCGAGCAGCCTGAGCTTAAAGAGAACTTGTTTCGTGACCTAAGCCGCTTGAGCCGTGATGCGATTCTGGCCTCCAACACCTCGTCGCTGTCGCTCACCCGCTTGGCGGCGGTGTGTGAATATCCTGAGCGTGTGGTGGGCATGCACTTCTTTAACCCGGTGCCGGTGCTCAAGCTAGTGGAAGTCATTCGCGCCGAACAGACCGCGGACGAAACCGTGGCAGAAATTGAACAACTCGCCAAGGCGCTGGGTAAAACGGCGGTGCCTGTTGGCGACGCGCCAGGGTTTGCGGTAAACCGCCTGCTGGTACCCATGATCAACGAAGCGGCGTTTATCGTTCAAGAGGGTACGGCGACACCCGAAGCGATTGATAGCGCCATGAAACTAGGCGCGGCTCACCCTATGGGCCCGCTAGCGCTGGCGGATTTGATTGGCCTGGATGTTTGCCTGGCGATTATGGAGGTGCTTCAGGAGGGCTTTGGCGATCCCAAATATCGCCCATGCCCACTGCTCAAGCGCATGGTCGCCGCCGGTTATCTAGGCCGTAAGAGTGGCCGCGGTTTCTACACTTACGACTAACGTACGCTGACGAGAAGGGCGGGAGCATAAAGAAGTCATTGCCACTCAACCAAGCGTTCGCTAGGGTTGAGTGGTATTTACTTTCATGTTTAATAACAAATCAAATAAGGAGTCCGCCATGAGCGAAGCAGTAATCGAGAAGGTCGATAACGATGGAATGGTGCGGCTGACCATTAATCGCCCCAAGGCACTCAATGCATTAAATAGCGATGTGCTCGCAGCACTTGAAGCGCACTTGGTGGAGCTTGAAGCCCATCCGACGTTACGCGCCGTATTTATTACCGGCGCGGGTGAGAAATCTTTCGTGGCGGGCGCCGATATTACCGAAATGCGCGATAAAACACCTGAAGAGGCGCGAGACTTTGCCATGCAGGCGCTGCGTACCATTAAACGCTTAGAGACATTACCCGTGCCGGTGGTCGCGCTGGTGAACGGGTTTTGCCTTGGCGGCGGCTGCGAATTGGCGCTGGCCTGCGACTGGGCGGTAGCCAGCGATAACGCCGTCTTCGGTCAGCCGGAGGTTCTGTTAGGTGTGATCCCGGGCTTTGGCGGTACCCAACGCCTGCCTCGTCGCGTTGGGCCCGCGATGGCGATTGATCTGGTGACGACTGGGCGCAAAATAGATGCCCAGGAAGCGCTGCGTATTGGCTTGGTGAACCGGGTTATGCCGCAAGCGGAGCTGGAAAACTACGTTGAAGAAGTCACCAAACAGCTCAAGGGCAATGGCCCGCAATCGGTGCGTGGTGCCAAGCAGGCGGTACACGACGGGTTGGATCAGGACCTTGATAGCGCATTAGCACTGGAAACTAGCCTGTTCGCCTTATGTTTTGCCGGTGACGAGCAGAAAGAAGGCATGGCAGCGTTTGTCGAAAAGCGTAAGCCTAGTTTTTAAAGGCACGCTTTCAACGTCCTGCTCGTTAAATCGTTACGTTAGTCGTTCTAATGTTGATTAGGTAATGTTGATCAGGGGGTGGCGCTTGCGTCACCCCCGTTTTATTCTCAAAGGCTTGCTACTACTAATCTCGTCGGAGTTGCCTCGATGCAATGGGCTGCGCTTATCATCGCCGCGCTTGGGTTTGCCTATTTACCTGGGCCTGCCATGCTCTATACCGCAGCGCAAACGCTGGCGCGAGGCCGACGGGCAGGGTGGTTAGCGGTGATGGGCGTGCACATGGGCTGCTACGTTCATGTGGTAGCCGCTGCACTAGGTTTGGCGCTGCTGTTTGCAGCGATCCCGCTTGCCTATATCGCCATGAAAATCATCGGCGGCTTGTACCTGCTCTGGATGGGGTTGCGGCTATGGCAGCAGGGCATTCGTTCCCATGGCAATGAGGTGGCGTTGGCAACCACGAAACGCGTGCTTCGCGACAGTTTCTTGGTGGAGGTGCTCAACCCGAAAACCGCGCTTTTCTTTGTCGCGTTTCTGCCCCAGTTTGTTCGGCCTGAGAGCACTATACCGGTAACGTGGCAACTGCTCTGGCTAGGTATTGCCACCAACGCGCTCTTTTCATCTGCGGATGTGGTGGTGGTTTTGCTGGCCAGCCCGCTGCGCAAGTGGCTACAAAAATCCCACGGCTCCTCCCAAATCATTCAGCGCATTGGCGGCGGGGTATTAATGGGCTTGGGCGGTAATACGTTGGCTCAGGCGGCACGTTAAGAATACTTGCGCATATTTTACAAACCCATTTAAAAGCCCACTTACAAGCCCACTTTCCGATATAAGGAGCGCTGCATGTTTGAACTCTATATTGCCAACAAGAATTACTCATCCTGGTCGTTGCGCCCGTGGGTGCTGATGAAAGCGCTGGAGATTCCGTTTAACGAACATGTGATGCCTTTTGAGGGAGGGATTGGCGCAAGCCATGACACCTTTATTCGCTTTTCACCTTCGGGCTTGGTGCCTTGTTTAGTGGATAAGACGGTCGAGGGTGGGCTGGCTGTGTGGGACTCTCTGGCGATTGTCGAGTATCTGGCTGAGCAACACACCAAGGTTTGGCCTAAGGATAAGATTATCCGCGCCTGGGCACGCTCTGCCACAGCCGAGATGCACAGTGGTTTCAGCACGCTGCGCGACGAGTGTCCGATGAACTGTGGTGTGCGGGTGGAACTGAATGGCCTATCGTCCAAGCTCAACGCTGATGTGGCACGCTTGGATGCATTATGGCAGCAAGGGCTAGGGCGCTTCGGTGGCCCATTTTTAGCGGGTAGAAATTTCTCAGCGGTAGATGCGTTTTACGCTCCCGTGGCGTTTCGCGTTCAGACGTTTAACTTACCGGTCAGCGAAGACTCCCTGGCCTATGTGGAGCGTTTGCTAGCGCTGCCTGTTATGCAGGAGTGGTATCAGGCTGCGCTGGAAGAGCCTTGGCGTGAGCCGATGCACGAAGCAGATACGTTAAAAAATGGCACGCTGATTATTGATCACCGTGCGCCTTGACCTGGTTGGCAATTCAGCGGCGACCTCCTGTGTCGACAACCAGTATCAGGTACACTAGGGCTTAATCAAAACTCGTTTGGACATCGTAATGGCTCTTAGTGCAACGCCCTACAAAGTGGATATTAACCTGACCGACCTGGACCACGGGGTCTACGAAACACTACGTTTTACGGTGGCCCGCCACCCTTCAGAGACCGAAGAGCGGATGACCGCACGCTTGCTGGCCTATGTGCTGTGGTATAGCGAGTCACTCGCGTTTGGGCGTGGGCTTTCTGATGTAGACGAGCCTGCATTATGGGAGAAGAGCCTGGACGGGCGAATTCTGCATTGGATCGAAGTAGGCTTGCCGGATGCAGAACGCATCACGTGGTGTTCACGTCGGGCTGAGCGGGTATCACTGCTTGTCTATGGGCGGGCAGATCAGTGGGAAACTAAAGTGCTGCCGAGCGTATCGTCGCTGAAGAACGTACATGTGGCGTGCCTGCCGCAAGATGCGTTGGGAACCGTTGCTAGCGGTCTGCCTAGGGCGATTAATTGGGCCGTTATGATCAGTGAAGGATCGCTGTTCATCACCGATGAAAATGGTCAGCATGAGATAACGCCGCAGTGGATATTACGTGATCGCTAGAATTTATCAGACGTTCGTCTATCCTTTTATGCTAAAGGTTATCTAGGAAGCCCCCCTTGTTTAAGCCTTTTTGTGGTACTTGGCCTTTTCTAACCAGGCCACAAAAAGTATGCTTGCTATCTTTTTGCACAATTACATACAATCAACAATGTTTGTTGATGATTGTTTTTTTACCCATACACTTTCGACTCTTCACCTCAAGGAATGAGCCATGAAATTACCTTCCTCTTCACGATGGCCACTTCTGCCGTTGCTGACTGCTATTAGCCTATTGCCAGCGCTGGCACACGCAAACGACAGTGTGCTTTCAATCAAGCATGCAAATGATGGCATGGCCAGCAGTGATGATGGCCATTTCACCAGCGGTTTTGAGATTAATTGGGGGTTTGAACCTGAAGCGCAAAGCTGGACCCAGCGGCTAGCGACAGCGTTGCCAGATAGCCTTATTGGCAGCGCTGATATGGCGGCTTATCGCCTTGTGCATCAAATATATACGCCGAATGAGATTGAACAGCGTGAACTGATAGAAGACGATCGGCCGTATGCCGGTATCGTTTATGGCGGCGTTTCGCTCTATGAAGATGTGCCCATGGGCAACTGGCGCCAGGCGACCGATCTACATCTCAACATTGGTTTAGTTGGCCCGTCGTCACTTGCCGATAGTATTCAACGCGAAGTACACAGAATCACCGGCAGTGACCGCCCTAGGGGGTGGGACAATCAGTTAGGTGATGAACCCATCGTGAACGTTGCGATGCGTCGCCAGTGGTGGCATAGCTCTCCCTTGATTGGTAAACAATTTGCTCACGGCCCTAGCGTAAGCGCTGCATTGGGGAACTTATACACCTATGCAAGCGCTGGCTATAGTGTGCGCTGGGGTGATGAAGCCGCCGGTATTCCTACCTTAACGCCCAATCCTGGTAGCCGCCATCACATGACCGGCAAGCAAGGTTGGCAGTGGTATCTTTTTGCAAGCGTAGACGGTTATTACATGGCCCAAAACCTGACGCTGGATGGTAATACTTTCAAAGATAGCCACTCAGTTGACCGTAAAGAGTGGGTAGGCGATGTCTCCGCGGGGTTGGCGCTTGCTTGGGAAGATTGGCAAGTTACCTACTCGGCCGTTCAGCGTACACGTGAATTCGACGGTCAGGATTCGCAGGATAAATTTGGTGAGCTTACGCTTTCCAAACGTTTCTAATCTGAGTTTCTAACCTGAATAAAGAGATACGTTGATACATTGATACGTTGATACATTGATACGTTGTTGAGCTTTTGACGGGAAAAGGGCATGTAGCGTGGCGAACAAATATCCTCAAACGCCTGATGGGCGCTATTTTGTTGCCAAGAATCGACTCTGGCGATGTACCGATCCTCGCTTAGACGAAGATGAAAAGCGCAACGCTATCAAAGCGTTGATGAAAGCCCGGCGAGACGTTAGGACGGCCCAACAGCGAGAAGACCAGGATGCGCTACGCCAGGCTCGTGATGCGGTGCAAACCGCTAAAGAGGCGTTAGGCGAGCGTGGCCCGGTATGGTGGGACGATGATGCGCCCGATGAAGGAGGCCTTGCTCCGCATAACAGCTCTTACGCCAAGTGGTGGGAGAGTCAGTCCTAACGATCTCCCTTAACGTACATAACCATGATATGGCTGCTAGCCTAGAGGCTGAGGAGTGTGGTTTTCGTAACGCCTGGCATCAAAGGAGCAAGACACTATGGATATGGTATTTTTTAATAGTTGGGGAAGTTTGCTACGCATTGTCGTCATTGGCGTGCTGGCCTATGCAACACTGATTCTTTTCTTGCGCCTCTCGGGCAATCGCACGCTTTCAAAGATGAATGCCTTTGACTTGATTGTCACGGTGGCGCTGGGTTCCACGCTGGCTACTGTACTCCTGTCTAAAAGTGTGACGTTGGCTGATGGCGCAACCGCCCTGGCCTTACTGATCTCCCTTCAATTCGCGATTACCTGGACCAGCGTGCGGGTCGGCTGGGTTCGTCGATTAGTCACCGGCGAGCCGCTGATGCTTTTCTATCAGGGGCAGTATTTGTCAGCCTCGCTTAAGCGAGCGCGGGTAACCCAGGATGAAGTTCGCACCGCTATTCGCAGTAATGGACTAAGCGACATCGCGGATGTCGAGGCGGTAGTGCTGGAAACAGATGGCACGTTAAGCGTGGTAAAGCGTCAATCGGACAGCGCTCGCTCAAGCTTGGAGGGTGTTCGGAAACCACAGCAAGACAATTAGGAAGCGGTTGACACCGTGCTTTGACATCCCTATATTCTGCAAATAAAAATCAATATCATTAATATTGCTATTAATAATACTTGCTTATTTGCTCTGGGATTGACATGCATACTCACCACTTTCACTTGCGTAAGCTGCCAAGTGCGATCGCGCTGGCTTCTCTATTGGGTACTTCTGCTGCTGCCGCCCAGAACGATTCGACATCTTCTGCCGTTCGGCTGGATACCGTTGAGGTCACCGCAGAGTCTGCCGGTCAATTCGGCTATAGCGACATCGAAGAGACACCGAGTGTTGGCAAAATGGACGTGCCCATCAGTGAGCAGCCTTTTTCAATGTCGGTCATTGATGAAGCGTTTATTGAGGATAGCGGCGCGAAAAGTATTCAGGACGCGCTGTTATACACGCCTGGCGTTTATGCGGGAAATTACGGCTTTGATACTCGCGTTGACAGCGCCAAGGTTCGTGGCCTGGAGGCGGGGCGTTATCTGGATGGCTTACGCCAAGTGTACGGCTCCTACAATACGGTACGCAGCAATGTGTATGCGTTGGAAAGTGTTGAAGTGCTACGAGGGCCGTCCTCCATGCTCTATGGTCAGGCTGACCTAGGCGGCATCATTAACGGCGTTTCCAAGCTGCCCCAGGAAGAGAGCAGTGGTGAAGTATGGGCTCAGTATGGCTCTCACGACCGTAAGCAGCTGGCGTTCGACGTGACCGGGGCAGTGGATGAGGACGCGACGTTTTTATATCGCCTGGTCGGTTTGGCGCGAGACAGCGACACTCAGGTAGATCACGTTGAAGATGACGGCTACCTGCTGGCACCCTCCTTTACTTGGCGACCCAGCGATGACACCAGTATCACCTTGCTGATTAATCGGCAGGAAAACAAAGGACAGGTGTCCGCTCAGTTTCTACCCCAGGTAGGCACGCTTGAGCCGGGTTCGCAGGGTTTCATCGGCTCTGAACGCTTTGTTGGTGAGCCAGGTTGGGACCGATATGATCGCGAAAAAACCGAAACCACCCTTTTCTTTGATCAGCAGCTAAACGATAACTGGGCCTTGGCGGCCACTGCCCGATATACCGACTCGAGCACCGAAACACGCGAGCACTGGATAGATATTCCTAGCGTTCCTGATGCTGATGGTGAGGTCACTCGAACGATCTTCATGTCGGATTCAGAAACGAAAATTTTTAATCTCGATGCGCGCTTGGAGGGAGCGTTTGAGTTAGGCGAGACTCGCCATCAACTCATTGCCGGTATTGATCGTCAGGACGCCCGTTGGTCCCAGGATAACTACTCGTCAGTGTCCGGTGGAGGAGGCCGCTTTGATGTTTACGACCCCGAGTATGGCAATCTGCAGCTAGATTCGCTTGCTCCCTCAGACCGACCCGACAATGAAATTGAGCAAGTCGGTGTGTATCTGGGTGACCATATTGAACTGGGCCCCGTTGTTGTGTCGGCAGGGCTGCGTCACGATTGGGCAGAAAATCGTACGTTGGCGCTTTCAGGTTCTGATACGGTCAGTGACCAAGAAGAGACCACGGGCCGCTTAGGCTTGATGTACCGCTTCGATAACGGCGTATCGCCTTATATCAGCTACTCTGAAGCCTTCTCGATGAACCTGGGCAATGACGGTACTGCCAATCCAAGCCCTCTCAAGCCCACCACAGGGGATCAGGAAGAGGTCGGCGTCAAGTATGTGTCACCCGATCAGTCGTTAGCCGTCAGCGTTGCCTACTTCGATATTACCCAGCAAAACCGTATTAGTGACGGTGCCACCCCAGGTGGGGTAGAGCAGGTCGGCGCGGTGGTTGACGGGTGGGAGTTGCAGTTAAACAAGCGCTGGGAGCAGTTTGAAACACAGCTTGCCTATACTAATTTAAACGCAACCAATGACAGCACCGGTGTCAGACTCCCTTTCGTGGCTGAAGAGCAGGCCTCATGGTGGAATCGACTGTATATAGGCAGCCAATGGAGGGTCGGGGCCGGGGTCCGTTATGTGGGTGATAACGTGGGCTCGGGAGGCGCACCTGTGGTGCCTTCCAGTACCCTTTACGATGCCATGGTCGGCTACACCATGGGCGAATGGGATTTATCGCTTGATGTGAAAAACATTACCGATGAAGAGTACGTTTCCTGGTGTCGTTACGATGGAGGCGACTGCGGCTACGGTGAGCGCCGTAACATCACAGCGAATATACGCTACCAGTTTTGAGCTTTGATGATGACATGACGCTGTAGTGATGCTCAGTCAATAATACGCAAAAGGGTCTACGCTTGGTTATCCAGCGTAGGCCCTTTTTTATGGTGGTAGCTGACGCATCAACGGCTTAATGGCCGGCTACTTACTCGCTGTCCGCCAGTTTATCTTGGGTACGAAGCTCGAAGTCGCTGGCGTCGTGACGCTCATGCAACTGCTCGTTAGGTTCACCCCAAGTACGGTTCACCATGCGGCCACGTTTGACGGCAGGACGCTCGTCGATCTCCTCGGTCCAGCGCAACAGGTTCTTGTAGGTGTGGGCTTCCAGGAACTCAGCGGCCTCATAAACGCGATTTTTAACCACGGCGCCGTACCATGGGTGAATCGCCATATCGGCAATGGTGTACTCATCGCCTGCCATAAAGCGGTTGTCTGCCAAATGCCGGTCAAGCACATCAAGCTGGCGTTTTACTTCCATGGTATAGCGGTCTATAGGGTACTGTAATTTCTCTGGTGCGTAGGCGTAAAAGTGACCAAAACCGCCGCCTAGCAGCGGTCCGCTGCCCATTTGCCAAAATAGCCATGAGAGACACTCAGTGCGTTTAGCTGGGTCAGAGGGGAGGAAAGCGTCAAATTTTTCAGCCAGATAAAGCAGAATAGCACCCGACTCGAATACCCGCTGTGGGGGCTGCGTCGAATGATCCATCAGGGCGGGGATTTTGGAGTTTGGGTTGACCTCGACAAAACCACTGCTGAACTGGTCACCTTCGCCAATCTCAATCAGGTGCGCATCGTATTCCGCGCCTGTCACGCCTTTTTCCAGCAGTTCTTCAAGCATCACGGTGACTTTCACACCGTTGGGCGTGGCCAAAGAATAAAGCTGGAGCGGATGCTTGCCCACCGGTAGTGTTTTGTCGTGGGTGGGGCCTGCGATGGGGCGGTTGATGTTGGCAAATTTACCGCCGTTGCCGGGTTCCCATTTCCAAACCGTGGGTGGGGTATAGGTATTATCGCTCATCATTTCCTCGCTATTCATTGGTGATTGGTAACCCCAAGCATAGAGGCCATTCATACTTTGTGCGTTTACCCTCGTTATGGGGATGAGGTTAAGTGGCTGCAAGGGTAAGCTTGTCATTAGCGTGTTAATAAAATATTGCGTTAATCAGGAGATTGGAAATGCGTGTTATCGGTGTATTGGGCGGCATGAGCTGGGAGTCTACCCAGGGCTACTACCGGGCGTTAAATGAGGGTGTCAAAGCGGCACTGGGTGGTCTTCATTCAGCCAGAATCGTGATGGTCAGTGTCGATTTTGCTGACATCGAAGCCCTTCAACGCCAGGGAGACTGGGCTGCTGCCGGGGCGCTTTTAGCCAACGCTGCCCAAGATATTGAACGTGCAGGGGCCGAGTGCCTGCTGATTGCCACCAACACTATGCATAAAGTGGCTCCGGCTGTTGAGCAAGCCATCACTATTCCGCTGCTGCATATCGCTGATGCCACCGCTGAACGCCTACAGGCCGATGGACTTACGCGTGTGGGGCTGCTGGGCACCCGTTTTACCATGGAGCAGGCATTTTACTCTGGCCGTTTACAAGAGCAGTTCGGCATTGAGGTCTGTGTGCCAGAGGCAGCCGATCGCGACATCGTTCATCGCGTCATTTTTGACGAGCTTTGCCAAGGGCGTGTCGAAGAGGCGTCGCGCCAACGCTATTTGGCCATTATCGATTCGCTGTATGCCCAAGGTGCCCAAGCGGTCATTTTAGGCTGTACCGAAATTGCCATGTTGGTGAACCAACGCGATACCCAAGTACCGCTATACGACACCACCGCTTTGCATGCGCAAAAAGCGGTGGCGTGGGCACTAGCAGATGAGCAGGTTAAACCAGCGTCAGCGTGACATTGATGTTGCCACGCGTTGCGTTGGAGTAAGGGCACACGACATGGGCTTTATCGACCAGCTGCTGGGCCACTTCTTGGTCAAGGCCCGGTAGGCTGATCTTGAGCTCTACTTCAATACCAAAGCCAGTTTCGATAGCGCCAATGCCGACGTTCCCCTCGACCTGGGTGTCCTCGGGAAGCTTCACTTTTTCCTGGCTAGCCACGTGCTTTAAAGCCCCAATAAAACAGGCCGAATAACCAGCAGCAAAAAGCTGCTCGGGGTTAGTGCCGTCTCCTCCCGCACCGCCCAACTCTTTTGGCGTGCTGAGTTTGACGTTCAACGCGTCATCCGACGATTTAGCGTGGCCTTCACGGCCTCCGGTTGCGGTAGCCTGGGCGCGGTAAACAACATGCTCGATAGTAGTTGCTGTCATTTTCATTCTCCTGCCAGAGTGATTAGTTATTAATGCACGTTTAATTTAGCGCTATTTTATTTTGCGCGCAATATAATTGATGAATGATAATTCAGCCTTCT
This sequence comes from Vreelandella sulfidaeris, assembly GCF_042429665.1. Taxonomy (GTDB): domain Bacteria; phylum Pseudomonadota; class Gammaproteobacteria; order Pseudomonadales; family Halomonadaceae; genus Vreelandella. The sequence goes on from NZ_JBHMAC010000010.1 coordinate 677,905, forward strand.
CGCTAAAAGGCTCGACGCTACAGGTTCTTTTGCAAGCTTTTGCGCAATCGCACCAAATCATCTTTCAGGGCGGTCAATGCTTCAACGGATTGCTCGCTCGCATGCACCACACAGCTGGGAATATCGTACGCCTCTTCGCGGAGCGCTTTACCTTTGTCAGTGAGATAAAGCTCTACCACGCGCTCATCCTTGTGGCTGCGTTGGCGATTCAGCAGTTGATCTGCTTCAAGGCGTTTTAACAGTGGCGTAAGCGAGCCAGGGTCTGTTAGCAAACGCTTGCTCATCGCACCGACGGTAATACCGTCGTCTTGCCACAACACCAGCATGGCCAAGTATTGAGGGTAGGTTAGCCCCAGCTTTTTAAGCAGCGGTTTGTATACTTTGGTCATCATTAACGACGTTGAATGAAGTGCAAAGCAGAGCTGATGGTCGAGTTCTAGTTCTCTACAAGAGGGTTGCACAAGTATGGGTGCTCCAAAACAAATGATGATGACTAATGTAGCGTGATGACGCGCCAGTGACTAGGGCTAGACGTTGGTCGCAAATGGGGTGTTTTGTTTTGACACGCTGAAGGCAGATAGCTAGCCTTGGCTTATTAAATGTTACCGGTAACAAATTGCCGGCTTTTAAGTTCCCATTAACAATAACGATTCTCTGGAGATAGCCAATGACCGCTATTTGGCGCAGCACGCTTACCCTGGTCGGTGCGACTACGTTAACGTTTGGAATGGCTCATGCGCAGAGCCCTGAACTTTCAGACCCGCCCGAGATTAAAGGGGAGGTCGTCGGTGATCATGGCTCGCATACCTTGCGCATGGGCATCGGTCTTGCCGAAAGTTCACCGCAGTATTTATCCAGCCAATACTTTGGAGAAATTCTAGAACAGCGCACTGATGGCCGTATCACCGTTAACGTTTTCCCTAACAGCCAATTAGGCGACGATGTGCAGATGCTGGAAATGCTGCAAACCGGCACGCTGGATATGACCTATCCCTCCAGCTCGGCGACGACCGGCTATGTTGAGCAACTCGCGGCTTTCGACCTGCCGTTTTTATTGCCTAGCCGTGAAGCCGCAGTGGCCGTCATGCAAAGTGATGTGGCCCAGTCAATGCTAGACGCCTTTGAGGGCACTGGCCTGAAAGCGCTCGCCTTCTCTGAAAATGGCTATCGCCAGTTATCTAATAGCGCTCGTCCCGTCACTAGTCCCGACGATGTTGCGGGAATGGATGTGCGTGGCTTGAGTGTGCGGACCATGGAAAACCCGGTACACCTGGCGATTTGGGAAGCCTTAGGCGCCAACCCGACACCAATGGCCTTTGGCGAGCTGTTCTCTGCGATGGAGCAGGGCGTGGTTGATGGACAGGAAAATCCCTGGAGTACCATCCTGACGTCCAACTTTTATGAAGTGCAGGATTACGGCACTGAAACACGCCATGTCTATACTCCCTTTATCATGATGCTGTCTGAACGCACCTGGGACCGGATGGATCCCGAGTACCAAGAGCTGGTGCTGGAGGCTGCGCGTCAGGCGGCTGACTACGAAATTCAACTCTCAGCCGAGTACGATGATTGGTCTCGCGAACAGTTGGCCGAGCGTGGTATGCAGATTACCCGTCTGAATGAAGAGCAGTTAGCCGCTTTCCAAGAGGCTGTACAGCCAGTATATGAAGAGTGGGCACCGCGCATTGGTGAAGACCTGATCGCCGATATTCAACAGATTGTCGAAGAGAGCAATCCCTAATCCTCACGTGTAGTGCGCTATTGGGCAGGCCGCGCGCCTGCCCAACGTGTCAGTGCCCCTGGAGTTCTTATGTCACTCTCCTCTACACCCTCTGGCTCATCCACGCCCCCTAATAGTCCGGAGCCGATGGAAGATCCTTCGGTATATTTGGATGATCCCAACCGCAAGCAATTGGAAATCGATACCGATACCCGCCAAGGGCCAGTGCTGTTCCGCTGGCTTACCTTGGGTATGGAGTATTTGATTGGGGCACTGTTAGTGGCCTTGATTGTGTCCGTTTCATGCAACGTCGTGGGGCGAGCGCTTTTTAATCACTCACTGCCGTGGGCAGATGAGTTGGCGCGCATGCTGTTTATTTGGCTGGTCTTTATCGGTGCTGCAGCGGCATTTTCTCGCTATGAACATATTGCCGTTGACGCTCTGGTACGACGCTTGTCGTTACGTTCTGCGCATATGCTCTATCTGTTACAGCACCTTATTATTACCGGCTTAATGGGCGTCATGATATGGGGTGGCTATCAAGTGTTGGTGCACTCGAGTGGTCGATCGGCGATTTTAGACGTGCCCCTCAGTTTCATCAGCCTTTCGCTAGTGCTATGCGTCATTTTCATTGCGGCGGTATCGCTATGGCGTATGTGGGTCAGCTTAAACGTTATTCGTCATCCTGAGCGGGAGCGCTAATCATGCTATGGATATTTCTGGCTATTTTATTAGCCTCCATCGTTATTGGGCTGCCGATTGCGTTTGGTTTGGGGGTGGCCGCGTTGGTGATGGCGGTACTCTCGGATATTCCGCTGTCGATCATGATTGAGCAGTCGATTCGTGGCGTGAACAGCTTCCCGCTACTGGCGATCCCGTTCTTTATTTTAGTCGGCGAAGTCATGAGCAATGGTGGCATCGCTCGCCGTTTGATGGAACTGGCCGGTGCGTTAGTGGGCTTTGTGCGCGGAGGGCTAGGGCAGGTAGCCATCACTGGCTCGATGTTCTTTGGTGGTATTAGCGGTTCAGCGGTGGCTGACACGGCGGCCACTGGGGCGATGATGATCCCTTCAATGAAAGAGCAGGGCTACACCGCTGCCAACGCCACCGCGATCAACACCGTCTCATCGGTGATTGGCATTATTATTCCGCCTTCCATTCCGCTGATTTTGTACGGTATTGTCACCGAAACCTCGATTAGTCGCCTGTTTATTGCCGGTATTGTTCCGGGTCTAATCATTGGCTTTGCTCTGATGGTCACCACCTATATTCTCGCCGGTAAACAGGGCGGTGGTGTGCGTGAGTTCCGCTGGGATCGCCTTTGGAAAGCATTCAAGGACGCCTGGCTTGCGCTAGCGTTACCGGTGATTGTGATTGGCGGTATTATCGGTGGTGTTTTTACCGCCACTGAAGCCGCTGTCGCAGCACTGCTCTATGCGTTGGCTATTTCGTTGCTGGTCTACCGTGAATTTAAGCTTAAAGAATTGGGCGGCATGCTGATTCGCACTGCCCGATTGACCGGCATGGTGATGATGCTATTGGCCTTTGCAACGGTGATTGCTTGGTTTTTGACCATCAATATGGTGCCACAAACACTGGTCAGCCAGGTCAAAGCGCTCACTCAAGACCCCTTTTTACTGCTGCTCATCGTCGCCTTTTTGTTGCTATTGGTAGGCTTCGTCATGGATTTAACCCCGGCGATGGTCATCATGGCGCCAATGCTGGCCCCGATTGTCACGTCGGTAGGCGTTGATCCAGCTTACTTTGGGGTGCTGATGGCGTTTGTATTGGGTATCGGCCTGTTAACGCCGCCGGTAGGCACCTGTCTCTATGTCGGCTGCGGGGTCGGTAAGGTTTCCATGGAATCGCTCGTTAAAGCCATGCTGCCTTACTATGCAGCGCTGTTAGTGGTACTGGTGATTTTGATTGCGTTCCCGGGCGTCGTCACCTGGCTGCCTGACTTGACCGCCGTGCGCGGCAATTAAGGTTCTTGGGAATGAAGGGGAGCGCCATTGTGAAGAGCTTATCGCATCGTATTTTGGTGATGGGTGTGTCCGGCTCGGGAAAGTCGCATGTTGGGCGTCAGTTGGCGCACACGTTGGGAGCGACCTTTATTGATGGCGATGACCATCATACGCCTTCCAACGTGGCCAAAATGACTCGCGGCATGCCGCTTAATGATGATGATCGGCGCGAATGGCTGGATACGTTGGCAGCGCTTTTTGCCGACTATCGAGCGCGGGATACCTCGTTGGTGATTGCCTGTTCAGGGCTAAAAAAACGCTACCGTGATCGTCTGCGAGACGGTGATCCAGCACTGAATATTCTCTACTTGGAAGGTTCCCAGACGCTTCTGCTAACGCGCCTGGAGACCCGTGCTGGCCACTTCTTTAAAGGCGATACCATGTTAGCCAGCCAGTTGGCCGACCTTGAACCCCCAGGTGAAGACGAAGCCGTTAACGTGTCGATCGCGTTGTCGCCCGAAGAAATCGTTAAACGTTTTTTGGAGTCACTGCCAGCGTCAGCGCGATCACTAAGTTGATCACACAGTTAAAGAAATAGGCAGGGGGTTACGCATTAGGTAGGCTTAGCCCCCTTGCTTCCTCGTTGCATAAGGCAGTTATTTCTTGAAGAAAAAACGACCCACCTTACAGGATATTGCCGATCATGTTGGGGCCACCAAAATGACGGTGAGCCGTTGTCTACGAGATCCTGAAACGGTGTCGGAAGGTCTGCGTGAACGTATTTTTTCGGTCGCCGAAAAGCTTGGTTACATCCCCAATCGTGCCCCCGATTTACTCTCCAGAGCCACCAGCCATTCGATTGGAATATTGGTGCCATCGCTTACCAATCAGGTGTTTGCTGATGTAATACTGGGTATTGAACGGATTACGGAGCCGGCGAACTACCATCTGATGCTTTCTCACTATGGTTATAGTCCCGAGCTTGAAGAGCGTAGTTTAGCCTCGCTGCTATCGTATAACGTCGATGGGGTGATTCTATCTGACCGTGATCACACGTCACGTAGCTTGCGCATGCTGGAGACCGCCGGCATACCGATTGTGGAGATTATGGATACGCATCGCCCACCGCTGCAGCAAGTCGTTGGCTATGACAATGTTCAAGCCGCGTATGACATGGTGAGCGAAATGATTTGCCGAGGTCGGCGTCAGGTGATCTATCTGGCGGTAAGGCTGGATGAACGTACCCGGCAACGTGAGCGGGGCTACCGATGTGCCATGGAAGAGCACGGGTTAACGCCGGTTACCCTGCAAAGTACTCAGCGTTCGTCTTACAGTGTCGGGGCCGCGCTACTGCAGCAGGTGATTAGCGATTATCCCACGGCTGATGGCCTGTTTTGCACCAATGATGACGTAGCGGTGGGGGCCTTTTTTGAATGTCAGCGTCGTGGTATTGAGGTGCCTGGGCGTATGGCGTTGGCCGGTTTTCATGGCCATGATGTGGGTCACGTAATGACGCCGAGACTAGCGAGCGTGGTGACTCCCCGTCAAGCCATAGGCGAAGCGGCGGCGGGTGAGTTATTGGCACGCATACGGGGTGAATCGCTGACCCAGAAAGTGGTGGATTTGGGCTATCGTATCGATACCGGTATGACGCTGTAATGGAGCGGCTTTCCTTTTTGAAGCATTCAGCCGCTTTTGAGTAGCGGCGAGCAGTAGGGGTGGCTAAAGTAGACGTTTTAACCTAGCGCGAGGCCACTGTGCAGATTACTCAACTCACCATCTACCCCGTTAAGTCGCTAAAAGGCATCAACGTCGACCAGAGCATAGTGCACGAGCATGGGCTTGCGTGGGATCGGCGTTGGATGTTGGTAGATGCCCAGCAGCGCTTTGTGACGCAACGCCAACTGCCGGCGCTTGCTACGGTTGAGGTCGCATTAACCGATAAATATTTGGTGCTTTCTCACCCGAGTGTTGAATCGCTGCACATACCGCTGGCCGAGCCTGCAGGAAATCTTAGAATAGTCCGCGTGTGGAATGATGACTGTAAAGCATTGCCTGAAAGTGGCGAGGTGACCCAGTGGCTTGAGAACGCCTTGGGTGAGCAGGCGCAAGGGCTGAGCCTTGTGCGGTTTGCGACTGACTTTCCCCGTGCCGTTGAACAAGATTTCCTTGATGGCGGGGCCGCACATACCTATTTTTCAGATGCCTATCCGTTCTTGATTACTACCACTGCCTCGCTGGATGCCTTAAATCAAGCCTTGGTAGCAGCGGGTAACACGCCTGTGCCCATGAACCGGTTTCGGCCCAATATGGTCGTCGAGAGCAGTGAAGCATGGGCGGAGGATCGCTGGGCCACTCTGTCAGAGCAACAGGGGGCGTTTCAACTAGCGCTGCGTAAACCCTGCCAGCGATGCAAAATCACCACTATTGACCAGCTTTCAGCGACGATGCCTGCACCCGCTGAGCCGCTTAAAACGTTGCTGGCGCTGAATACCCAACCTACCTTGAAAGGTGCGCATTTCGGCCAAAACGCCACCTTGCTTGCTGGTGCCGGTGGCGTCATTCGTGTGGGGGATACGCTGGAGGCAGTGCTCCGCGACGTTTAACCCGCAGTAACTTGGTCGCGATGGCGGTACCCACCAGCGTTATCACCATCCCCGCAATGATTTGCAGGTTCAGCGTTTCGCCAAGCAGTAGGTAGCCCCAGATCAGCGCGCTCACCGGAACCAAAAAAGTCACTGTTGAAGTAGTGGTAGCACCTGCGCTGGCCAGTAAACCAAAGTAAAGCAGGAACGCGACGGTCGTGCTGAGCGACGCGAGGGCTAGCGCATTGCCCCACGCCAGAGGCGTGATCGGCTCGCTCGGCCATAACAGGAGTCCGGGAATCAGCAGCATCAGCGCCGACATGGCGCAGCTGCCTGCTGCCAGCACGCGTGTCGGTAAATGGCCAAGGCGCGTTTTGGAGTAGTTACCCGCAATGCCGTAGCAAAAGGTGGCTCCCATTACGGCGATAATAAACCAGCCGTCACCTCCCAGCGCAAAATCGAGTCGATCCGCTGACAGGACGTAGACCCCCAGCAGCGCCAGTGCCAGGCCCACATATTGTTGGCGCTGTATCGGCGTGGCAAAAAAGAGCGCGCCAATCAGAGCGGTGAAAATCGGCGTGGTGGCATTCAGCAGCGAGGTAAAGCCCGCCTCAAGGCGAGTAGTTGCCAAGGCGAGCAGTGAAAACGGCAGGACATGATTCACCAGGCCCAATAGTAACAGGGCCCCTTTATGCTGCCAGATAAGCCGCAAATAGCGCAGGCTCATTAATAATGGCAACAGCAGCAGCGCGCCAACTCCCATTCTCACCAGCACTAATGGCACCGCGCCAAACTCGGGAGCGGCGACGCGCATGAAGATAAACGACAGACCCCATAGTGAAGAGAGCAGTATCAAACGCAGCGCATCAGCCGATGACATAGCGAAACCTTCATATCTAATAACGCGATTAGGAGGCTAACTAGCTTACGGTTGAACTGACCAGGAAGAAAGTCATATCCAGCATTGGCTCGGCAGAGCGGCAAAAATCAGCTACGCTGGAAAGGTGGTCAATACGGTCAATGCCGTTAGGCCCTGTCTAGCAACATCATTCTGTATATCGACTACGCACAAGGAGTTGTTCATGGATCGTAAAGCTAGCGCACGTTGGGAAGGTGGACTCAAGGATGGTAAAGGCACCATTTCAACCGAAAGTGGCGTGTTAGAGGCCAATTACTCCTTCAAAAAACGCTTTGAGGACGAAAAAGGCACTAACCCCGAAGAGCTGATTGGTGCAGCACATGCCAGTTGCTTTTCAATGGCTCTTTCAATGATCTTGGGTGATAAAGGTTATACTGCTGATTCTATCGAGACCAGCGCGAAGGTGACGCTGTCACAAAGCGATGCTGGATTTGATATCTCAAAAATTCACCTGGACGTTGTGGCTGATATTAGCGGCGCTGACGATGCAGCTTTTCAGGAAGCGGCAGAAACAGCCAAAGCCAACTGCCCGGTGTCTAAAGTATTAAACGCCGAGATCACCATGACGGCTACTTTAAAAGGCTGATAAGGTTTACCACGGTAAATCTAACGTAAGCTGAATTAGAATTAACGTTTCAATGGTTCACGCATGGCTAATGCGTGAACTTTTTTTATGTCATCAATAGTGATGTTTAATTCCAACACTAGTCAATAATGGGTGCGATGAAGAGGTCGGGGCGGTGAATGCCGCCCACTAAAAAGCCTTGGCTTTCACCAAGGCTTTTATATAACTGACTAATCGTTACTGATTAAGCCAAGCTTAATTATTGCTCGCGCTTAAACTCTTCTGCTGATTGCAGAGCGTCTTCTGATGCATTGACGGTAATGACGTAATCCTCGCCATCTTCGTCTTTGGTCAGTTCAAGCGAGTCCCATTCAATAGCGACATTTTTTTCGCCCATGCCCAGGAAGCCGCCAACGCCAACCACAACCGCGTGGATTTGGCCGTCTTCACCGATGACCAAATCGGTAATGGTACCAATATCTTCGTCATCTTCGACGCTGCTTCTAACCTGGTTGCCGGTTAAGGCATCAGCATGGAATGTGCCTTCTGGCGCTGACGTCAGATAAGTCGCTTCCATGGTGGTAGTGTTCTCTTCGGCATTAGCGGCGCCTGCAGCGAACATAAAGGCAGGAACCATAAGCGTACCGAGAATAGCGGGTTTGATCATTTTCATATTGCGTGCTCCTTGCAATTTTATTAAGGCGTAACCACCTGAATAAATCATTAGCGACGGTAGTGTCTTCGTTTAAATTTAACGATAGCAATACTCGTGCTACTGCTCCTAAAATTGCTAATTACATGTTGGTAATTAACGCCATCCTGCGCACCTATGCGCTAAGACTTATCTTAGGTTAGTTGCTATATTCAAAATTACAACTTTTTCATTACATCCTATGGCTAACAGGGCCGTTTGATATGCTTTGTATCCTTTCTTGTAGCGTATTTGAACGCTTACCATCAGCGCGCTGAGGCTATGCCTATTGAGCCTCTTGGCTAGGCGCTGCTGAGCTGCGTGGTAAGTACTAAATAACAAGTACGTAATAGGCGTCGTTAGCGCCAGAAAGAGAAGGCAGATTCGCGTCGAGGTATGGCAGTTAGCGCGCTGGGTCCAGCACACCACCCAGCGATGCATTGCGCCTGAACCAGCCTGCGATGCTGGTACGTGGATAGCGGGTAGGCAGTACTTCGTGGGGAATGGTTTCTGACAAAAAACAGGCAAATGTGCCTGCCTCCGGCACCACGCGGGTAATTTCCTGATGGGGCTCATCGGGATGATAGATGACCATTTCGCCGCCGCCGTCGTTTGGCCAGTCGCGGGTTAAATAGCCGACGGTGGAAATGACCCGGTTGGCGCGACCACGAAAACTGTCCAGGTGACGTTGATAAAAGGCACCCGGCGGGTAGTGAGCAAAGTGTGCCTCGTACTCAAACAAGCCTAAAAACAGCGCTTGATTCAGTGCCTGCTGTAGCTCAGCCATGGCATCCAGGTACTGCCGTTGCGCGGCGCTCTCCCGGTCCAGCCAGTGAATGGCATCGCCACGGATATCCTTACGCAGCGAGTGTTGTTGGCCGCGGCCAATTCCCGCCTCATCCAGCCCGTTATAGTTTGCTCGATGCATCAGTTCGCTATTAAGCGATTCACACAGCCCAAGGTCGATTGCCGCGCGCCCCACGTACCAGCCTTGCTCAACCAGCGCGTCGACAATGGCGACTTGCGTCGTTGGCGAAAGAGCAGGCGCTGATGTCATGGTGGTAGGCGTCATTTGGTGGATCTCAACGAGGGTGAAGATGAAGACTGCGCGGCATCGAGCCTGTTTTTGCGTTCAGGATGATGGCGAAGTGGGCCCTGAGGACGCTGATACATATCAATGGGCATACCGAAACCTTCGGCCAGCAATTCTACCAGCATCATGGCTGACAGGCCCCAGATGACATGACCGTCAACGTGATAACTGGGGACATAGTGGGCGACGCCATCGACGGTGATTACATCGGTATGGGTGCGCTGATCATCCAAAAAATGACTCAACGGCACTTCAAAGATAGCATCCAGCTCGCCGGGGTCCGCCACCAACGGTAATCCAGGCGGAATAATGCCTACCCAGGGGGTTACGCGAATACCGTGCAGCGAAATAACATCAGACAGTCTTCCTAGCGGCTGCACCACGGCTGGGTCTAGGGCAATCTCCTCCTCAGCTTCACGCAGCGCCGTGGCGTATAGATCAGCGTCAAAGGTCTCGCGCTTGCCGCCTGGAAACGCCACCTGACCACTGTGGGTGCTAAGGTGGTTGGCGCGTCGAGTAAACAGTAACGTCGGCGCGGGATGGTCAACAATTGGCAACAGCACGGCGGCCTCGGGCATGATGATATGGTCCAAGCGTTGAGGCGTCAGGTGTTGCAGTCGTTTACGCAGTTTCTCTAACATGGGGCACCTAATGACTTTGTTCTCTTTTACCCAGCAGCGGTCATTGACGTCAAGCGCGTCGAGGCTTCTATTCACTAGCCGTTGAGAATACGCGATGAATTTTTGCAGCCAGTGTGGCGTTAAAGTACGTTTTGCTGTCCCGAACGGCGATGACCGGCCGCGCTATTTATGCGATGCCTGCGGTACCATCCATTATCAGAACCCCCGCATTGTAGCCGGTACGCTGCCAGTGAGCGGCAGTAAAGTGCTGCTTTGTAAACGTGCGATTTCTCCCCGCAAAGGCTATTGGACATTGCCCGCTGGCTATATGGAAAACGCCGAATCTACCCAGCAGGCAGCCGCTAGGGAAACCCGGGAAGAGGCGTGTGCCGAGGTGGAACTGGCCAATCTATACACGCTCATCGACCTGCCGCATATCAATCAGGTGTACATGATTTTTCGCGCTGAATTAGTCGGTGGCTTTAGTGCTGGGCCTGAAAGCCTGGAAGTCGCGCTATTTGAGGAGCACGAAATACCTTGGGATGAATTGGCATTTACCACCATCGAGCGAACGCTACGCCACTTTTACGCGGACCGTCCCACTAACGAGTTTCCCTTGCATACCAGCATGGTGACCCCTGAGGATCGCGAGCGCTATTTTGGTAGCGCTTGAGCCATCAACGACCCTGCTGCTCATTATTTACAGGTCGGCCAGTGTCCATACGTCATAGGCGACCTCTTCATAAGGGTGGGCCAGTTTTAGGGCTGCTATAGCGCCATGGATATGTGCTTCGTCACACATCATTTCCACTTTCAGCTCGTCGACCTTTTCTAAGCTGCCCACTGCACCGATATGCGGGTGGGCGCCTTCCATGGGGCGGAACTGCCCAGTGCCACGCGTTTGAAAGCAGACGTTTTCGTAAGCGCCCATACGCCCTGCGCCAGCCTCAAATACCGCTTGTTTGACGCTATCGGCGTCGTCTACAGGAACAAAAAAAGCCAATTTATACATGCTTAACCTTCCTTCCGTCGGTTCACAATGTGCACGTTACTCTAATTAGGTTAGCGGATAGACGACGACTGGTCGCGGGCTTAGCTTTGTACGATGATATTTTTATGACGTGTTTTATGAACAGATTTTATGATCGTTTTTATGAACAGGGTTTATGAACAGAGTTTATGAACAGAGTTTATGAAAAAGTTTAATGACCGCATTTTCAGGATCAGGACAAGAGCCGCCACATGGATAAATTTGAAGTAAAGCTGGATCAGGCGGCTAGGGCCGCCTGGATGTCCTACGTCGGCGGGATGACCCAGGATGAGATCGCAAGCCAGTTAGGCGTATCGCGCCCTGGGGTACAACGCTTATTGGCGTTGGCGCGCCAGGAGGGGTTGGTGAAAGTCCATATCGATCACCCTATTTCTAACTGCATGGCGTTAGGGAGTACGTTGCGCGATCATTTTGGCTTGACCTACTGCGACGTGGTGCCAGCCGATAACCACGCAGCCGACAGCGCCGCTTCCTACCTGGCAGTGGCGGCGGCCGAGCGGATTGCGCAATTGGTAGAGCGTAGCGAACCCTTAACGCTCTCGTTAGGCACGGGGCGTTCAGTGCGGGCGGCGGTGGAGGCGCTTAGCCGTGTGGAGCGGCCTCAGCACCGGTTTGTATCCCTGGTGGGTAACGTGGCCCGGGATGGCTCGGCCAACCGCTACGATGCCGTGATGGTGATGGCAGATAAAACCGAAGGCGAGCGCTTTCTCCTGCCCGCTCCGGTGGTCGCGGAATCGCTGGCCGAAAAAGAAGCGATGCTGACCCAGCGGTTATTCAAGGCGATTGCGGATGTGGCTAGAGAGTCAGAAGCCGCGTTTATTGGCGTTGGGCGTATTGACCGTCAGGCCACCCTGTTTCAAGACCATTTTATCAGCGAAAGTGAGCTGGATGAGTTACTAGGCTTGGCCGCGGTAGGGGAGTTGCTTGGCTGGCCGTTAAACAGCGACGGCGAAGTGATCGACTGTTCGATCACGCGACGGGTCACCAGTCTCCCTCTGGAGCGCTTTGGTAAACACCATATGGTGGCCATTGCGGGCGGCCGTGAAAAAGCGCCCGCCATTCATGCCGCGCTCCGTGGTCGCTGGCTCAAAGGGTTGATTACCGATGAAGTAGCTGCCCGGCAGATTGTTGAGTCGTTGAATTGTTGAACCACGGTTGTTGAATCACGTTTTTGATTCATGGCTGATGAACCATGGTGGTTGAGTCACGGTTGTTGAAACACGGTTGTTGAAAAATGCTAAGGACGCTGCGCTGCAATATGCGTGAGGATTAATAAGTTAGCTTAAAGTCTAAGCTTATGGGCTTTGCTTTTTTTTGGCTGACGTACGATCATTTGTTCGACTGTTGATCAATAAGATCAAGGCAACAACAATGCCAATACAAGCCCATAGGAGTGCTTTATGCGACTCGCACGTCACTTGCCCGTCACCACACTAGCGGCCGCCATTGCCTTATCGAGCCATGCTCAGGCACAAACCGAAATTACCGTCGCCACGGTTAACAACAACGATATGGTCATCATGCAGAGCCTCACTGAGGCTTTCGAAGAAGCGCATCCCGACATTACTCTTGACTGGGTAGTGCTTGAGGAGAACGTGCTGCGTCAACGCATGACCACCGATATTGCCACGGGTGGCGGTCAGTTTGACGTCATGACCATTGGTACTTACGAAGTGCCTATTTGGGCTGAGCGCGGCTGGTTGACGCCTCTTGATGAGCTGCCCAGCGAGTATAATGAACAAGATCTGCTGGCCTCTGTGCGTGATGGCTTAAGCCATGATGGCACGCTTCATGCGCTGCCGTTTTATGCCGAAAGCTCAATGATGTACTACCGCCAGGATTTGTTTGATAAAGCGGGCATTGAGATGAGCGAGCAGCCCACCTGGGAAGAGGTGCGTGAGTGGGCGGGCAAGCTACACGGCAGCGAAGAGGGTCTGGCTGGCATCTGTCTGCGCGGTAAGCCAGGCTGGGGCGAGAACATGGCGTTTGTGTCCACCTTGGTGAATACCTACGGCGGTCGCTGGTTTGACGAAGAGTGGAACCCCGAACTCAATTCTGAAGAGTGGGTGAACGCTATCCAGTTTTATGTCGACTTGCTTAACGACTACGGCCCGCCAGGCGCAAGCTCCAATGGCTTTAACGAAAATCTGGCGCTGTTCTCCCGCGGCAACTGTGCCATGTGGGTCGATGCGACTTCCGCAGCAGGCAAACTATACGATGGCAATGAGTCTGATGTGGCGGACAGCCTAGGGTTTGCCCCGGCGCCAGTAGCAGAAACACCGAAGGGGTCACACTGGTTGTGGTCTTGGGCGTTAGCAATTCCCGCTTCCTCCGAGAAAAAGGACGCAGCGCTTGAGTTTATTACCTGGGCGACCTCACAAGAGTACATTGAGCTGGTCGGTGAAACCGAAGGCTGGACCAGTGTTCCGCCAGGCACCCGTGAGTCGACTTACGCCAATGAGCAGTATACCGAAGCAGCCCCCTTTGCTGACTTCGTGCTAAAGGCTATTAAGGACGCTGACCCCACCGACTCTACGCTGGAGCCTAACCCCTATGTGGGCGTGCAGTTTGTCGGTATTCCTGAGTTCCAGTCGATCGGTACCCAGGTTGGCCAGTCCATTGCTGCCGCATTAACCGGTGACACTACCGTCGAGCAAGCGTTAGACAGTGCCCAACGTGCCACCGAACGCACCATGCAGCGTGCGGGTTACATCGAACGATAAACCAAACCCAACGCCTGCCTTTTCAGCTGGTGATTAGCCACTGAGGCAGGCGTTTTATCGCTGCCAGTTCAGTTTTTTTCGCAGGTATTTCCATGAATAAAACACGTGCTTCTGGCCGGACGGTCGGCGGGCTAAGGACGCTTTCGCTTCAAGCGCCTGCGGTAACGCTGTTATTGCTCTGGATGATTGTGCCGCTAGGCATGACGCTATGGTTCTCCTTTCAATACTACAACTTGCTAATGCCCGGCATGAGCGGCTACGCCGGGGTGGAAAATTATCAATATCTACTCACCGACCCAGCGCTTTGGGCGGCCATGGGCAACACCCTGCTGCTGGTGGGCTGGGTACTGACAATTACCGTGGTGGGTGGCACGTTGCTGGCGGTGTTGTTCCAGCAAGAGTTTGTGGGGCGCGGGATCGCCCGGGTCTTGGCGATTTCGCCATTTTTTGTCATGCCCACCGTGAGTGCACTGGTGTGGAAGAACATGATGATGCATCCGGCTAATGGGGTGCTTGCATGGTTGGCTGAGTCTATCGGACTGCCCGCGGTGGATTGGTTTTCATCACTGCCGCTGACGTCGATTGTGGTTATTGTCGCGTGGCAATGGCTGCCGTTTGCGCTGCTGATTTTGCTCACCGCGATGCAGTCGCTAGACGAGGATCAGGTAGAAGCCGCGCGGATGGATGGCGCAGGACCAATCGCCATTTTCTTTTTTATTACCCTGCCGCACTTAAAGCGCGCTATCAGCGTCGTGATCATGATCGAAATGATCTTCCTGCTGACCATTTTTGCCGAGATTTTTGTGACTACCTCGGGCGGCCCCGGGTTGGCGACCACTAACTTGGCCTACTTGATTTACATCCGTGCGCTGCTGGATTTTGACGTAGGTATTGCCTCTGCCGGTGGGGTGATCGCGATCATCCTCGCCAATATTGTGGCGATCTTCCTGGTCAGGATGGTAGCTAAAAATTTGGCTGACTAGTCCGGCACTTGTGTCTTGGGAGCACTTCGATGACAACATTAGGTTCCAAAAATGCAGCGCCCGCCTCGGTCTCGGGGTGGCGGTCGGCGCAAGCCAAACAGGTTTTGCTGACGCTCGTGGGCTGGTCCGTGGCGCTGCTTATTTTCTTTCCGATTTTCTGGATGATGCTGACGGGGTTTAAAACCGAGTCGGCGGCTATTGCCGACCCCTCGTTGATTTTCTCTCCCACCCTGGAGAGCTATCAGGCGGTACAAGAGCGCTCGGGCTATACACGCTTTGCGCTAAATAGCGTTGCAGTGGCGTTTGGCTCAACGTTTCTCGCCCTGTTAATTGCCATTCCCTGTGCCTATGCCATGGCTTTCTTACCCACCAAACGTACCAAAGGCACGTTGCTGTGGATGCTCTCGACCAAAATGCTGCCCTCGGTTGGGGTGTTGGTGCCGATCTATCTGATTTTTCGCGATACAGGGCTGTTAGACACGCGTACGGGGTTGATCATCATCTATACGTTGATGAACCTGCCGATCGTGGTGTGGATGCTCTACACCTTTTTTAAAGACATGCCCAAAGACATTCTAGAAGCGGGGCGTATGGACGGTGCTTCGACCTTACAGGAAGTGTTCTTTCTACTGCTGCCACTAACGCTGCCAGGTATCGCCTCAACCGGGCTGCTGTCGGTCATTCTGAGCTGGAACGAGGCATTCTGGAGTCTCAATCTGACCACCTCCAAAGCCGCGCCGTTAACCGCCTATATCGCCTCCTTCTCAAGCCCGGAGGGACTCTTCTGGGCCAAGCTATCCGCTGCTTCCACGATGGCGATTGCGCCTATTTTGATACTCGGCTGGATGACGCAAAAACAAATGGTACGTGGCCTGACCTTTGGCGCCGTCAAGTAAAGGATATTCCTCATGGCAACTCTACAACTACACAATATTACCAAGCGTTTCGGCGACACCGAGGTGATCAAAGGTATCGATCTGGAGGTGAATGATCGCGAGTTTGTGGTTTTCGTGGGTCCTTCCGGCTGCGGTAAATCAACCTTGATGCGCATGATTGCCGGGCTGGAAAGCGCCACCGACGGCGATATCGTGATTGATGGTCAGCGTATCAATGATGTCGCCCCGGCAGATCGTGGTCTCGCCATGGTGTTTCAAAGCTATGCGCTTTACCCGCACATGACGGTGGAAGGCAATATGGGCTTCAGCATGCGTTTAGCCGGTGTTCCAAAAGAGCAGCGGCGCGCCAAGGTGTTGGAGGCAGCCAAAATCCTGCAGCTTGAACCGCTGTTGGATCGTAAGCCCAAAGCGCTCTCAGGCGGCCAGCGCCAGCGTGTGGCGATTGGCCGTGCGATCGTGCGTAACCCAAGCATCTTCCTGTTTGACGAACCGCTCTCCAACCTGGATGCCGCCCTGCGCGTGCAGATGCGTATTGAGCTGGCGCGCCTGCACGATGAGCTGGACGCGACCATGATCTACGTGACCCACGACCAGATTGAAGCCATGACGATGGCGGATAAGATCGTCGTACTTCACGACGGCGTGGTGGAGCAGGTGGGGTCGCCCATGGCGCTTTATCATCACCCCCGCAATCGCTTTGTCGCGGGCTTTATTGGCTCACCCAAAATGAATTTCCTGCCGGTAACGTTGACCGGCGTGTCGCCTGAAGGCGTGGCAGTACGGTTACCCGGGGGCAGTGAGCGTAGCGTGCCGGTTGACGGCCAGCCGTTGGCAAGTAACGCCACTCTTGAGCTAGGGGTGCGCCCCGAACACCTGGTGCTTGATGAGCAGGGGCCATTACGCGGGCAGATCAAAGTATTGGAACGCCTGGGTGGGCAAACCTCGCTTTACGTCCAAATGGACAATGAACTCATCACCATCATGGCCGACGGTGACGTCGCGTACCGGGTCAACGATACCGTGCGCTTTGGGTTTGATCCCGAACGCGCTCACTTGTTTGATGCCGACGGACTGGCGCTGACGAGCTTGCAACAGCATCCGCTGGCGGGACTGACTCGCCATGATAACCGTGCCCAGGGTGCCGATGAGGAGTCGGCATGAGGACGCTAATCTTTGACTGTGATGGCGTGCTGGTCGATAGCGAGGCGCTTGCTGAAGATACGCTGGTGGTCTATCTCACGCGTTGGCTGCCTGATCTGGATATCACCGAGCGACTTAGCCAGGCATTAGGCATGACCACGGCGGATATTCTGGCGTATATGGAGCGGCTAAGTGCGCATACGCTGCCGCCTGATGCCACCGAGCAGGTCGATAGTGCCATTGAGGCCCGCTTGGCGCGCGAACTGAAAGCGATTGATGGAGCAGAGAAGGCCGTTCGTGGAATCGCCTTGGAAAAAGCGGTCGTCTCTAACAGTCGACGCAGTCGCGTATTGGCCTCGTTGGCGAGCACGCAGCTGGCTGACGCTTTTGGCGACGTGGCTATCTTTACTGCCGATCAAGTGGCACACCCCAAGCCCGACCCCGCTCTCTATCGCTTGGCGGCCTCTCAGCTAGGCCAGGTGCCTCGCGATTGTCTCGTCGTCGAAGATAGCGTAGCAGGCGTCACCGCGGCCCATGCGGCGGGCATGTGCGTGATTGGATTTGTCGGCGCCAGCCACGTGGATGCCGGCCAATCGGCGCGCCTTACCCAAGCCGGCGCGTGGCGAATTCTCGACCATATGCATGGCTTGGCAGCACTGGTGGACGAGTGGCAAGCCAGCGCCACCTAGTGTTCAAGCAACGGCTCTGCGCATTAACGGCTGATGGCATAGCGATAGTCGTCATCAGTGACATGGCCCACTTGATATTCAGCGAAATAGTAAGCGTGATAGCGAGAGAGACAGCATGAAACTAAGCCACAAAATTGCAGTGATCACCGGCGGCGCACGCGGCATTGGGTTGGCCATTGCTCAACGCTACCTGACGGAAGGGGCCAGCGTGGTGGTGGCAGATATCGACTCCCATGCCGTCGATGCGGCGGTGGCGACGCTTGAGCAGCAAGCGGCGGCTGAAAACGTAATGGGGGTGACGCTGAACGTGTGCGACCACGCCTCCATTGATGCCATGGTGAACGCGGTGACACAGCGCTTTGGCGGTATCGATATTTTGGTCAATAACGCCGCGGTCTTCGATATGGCGCCGGTGCTTGAAGTGACCGAGGAAAGCTTCGATAAGCAGTTTGCGGTCAATACCAAGGGCATGTTTTTTACCCTACAGGCCGTTGCCCGTTCCATGGTCGAACGTGGTCAAGGCGGAAAAATCATCAATATGGCCTCTCAAGCGGGGCGCCGCGGTGAAGCCCTGGTAAGCGTTTACTGCGCGAGCAAAGCAGCAGTCATCAGCCTGACTCAATCGAGTGGTCTTGATTTAATCAAGCACGGTATCAACGTTAACGGCATCGCCCCGGGTGTGGTCGATACGCCGATGTGGGCAGAGGTCGACGCGCTGTTTGCCCGTTATGAGAAGCGTCCGCTAGGTGAAAAGAAGCGTTTGGTGGGCGAAGCCGTTCCGTTTGGACGTATGGGGCTACCCGAAGACCACACCGGTGCCGCGGTATTTTTAGCCAGCCACGACAGTGACTATGTGGTTGCCCAGACGTTGAATGTCGATGGCGGCAACTGGATGAGCTGAGGTCGTTATGACACCGGATCTTGATGCGTTAGCCGACCAGATTATTCGTGCCGCGGAAGGTGCCTCGCGCTATTTGGTCGCGCTGGCAGGGCCGCCGGGAGCGGGTAAGTCGGTGCGTGGCCAGTGGCTCTGCGATGCCATTAACGAACGCTTGCCGGGTCGCGCCGGGTTAGTGCCGATGGATGGCTACCATTTTGACAACGCCGTGTTGGGCGAGCAGCAGATACCGGTAAAAGGCGCGCCACACACCTTCGATGTGCAGGGGCTGCGCTGTGATCTTGAACGTATCCGCCAAGCCGACCAACCGGTCGCCGTGCCGGTGTTTGACCGCCCCTTGGATTTAGCCCGAGCGGGCGGGCGACTGATCAGCCTTGAGCAACACATCGTGATTGTGGAAGGCAATTACCTACTGCTGGACCGCTCCCCCTGGCGAGAATTGCGCCCGCTGTTTGACTGGACACTGTTTCTGGAGGTTGACGATGCCGTGCTGGTTGATCGGCTGGTTCGTCGATGGTTAGACATGGGCCAGGATCACGCCGGGGCGATTGAACGCACTCATCACAAAGACATGCTCAATGCACAGTTGGTTAAGCGCTGTTGTTTACCTCCCGACCAGTGTTGGCGTTAACCGTTCTAGACCGCCTTAGCCACGTTTATTTACCACATCGCGCCAAGAGGCCTTGGCTGGAGAGTACCCATGACCCGACTTAACAATCACAACCTGGGCAATCTAACCGCCGATGTTGCCACGCCGAGCTATGACCGTCGCGCGCTCACCCCAGGCATCGTACATATCGGAGTAGGCGGCTTTCACCGTGCCCACCAGGCGATGTACCTGGATGCACTGATGAACCAGGGGGAAGCATTCGATTGGGGGATTGTCGGCGTAGGCGTAATGCCTGGCGACAAACGTATGCAAGAGGCGCTGGCAGCACAGGACTACCTGTATACGCTGGTGGTCAAACATCCCGATGGTCAGTACGAACCCAGAGTGATTGGCAGCATGGTGAACTACCTGTTTGCCCCGGATAGTCGCGAGGCGGTGATTGAGCAGATGGCCGATCCGGCGATTCGTATTGTGTCGTTGACGGTAACCGAAGGCGGCTACAATTTTCACCCAGTCAGTGGCGAATTCGATCTTGGGGATCCCCAGGTGCATGCCGACTTGGCCAATCCTACTCAGCCCACCACCAGCTTTGGGCTGGTGGTGGAAGCATTGGCGCGTCGTCGTGCTCGGGGCACCGCGCCGTTCACCGTGATGTCCTGCGATAATATTCAAGGTAATGGTGACGTGGCCAAGCGCATGTTCGGTGCCTATGCGACCGCGCGGGATGCCGAGTTAGGCGCTTGGCTGATGCGGGAAGTGGCGTTTCCCAATGCGATGGTGGATCGAATTACGCCAGTGACGTCGCCAACCGATATTGACGAACTGGCCCAACGCTTTACGGTAGAGGATGCGTGGCCGGTAGTGTGCGAGCCGTTTACCCAATGGGTACTGGAAGACCACTTCCCCCTTGGCCGCCCGGCCTTTGAAAAAGTGGGTGTGCAGGTCGTGGAGGATGTCGAACCCTACGAGCTAATGAAGCTGCGCCTGTTGAATGCCAGTCATCAGGCGTTGACCTATTTTGGCTATTTAGCAGGATACCGTTACGCCCACGAAGTATGTCAGGATCCGCTATTCGTCGATTTTCTACTCGGCTATATGCGCGAAGAGGGCACACCCACGCTGGCGCCGGTCCCGGGGGTTGATCTTGAAACCTACCGCTTGACGCTAATTGAGCGCTTCGCTAATCCGCAAATCAGAGATACCCTGGCCAGACTATGCGCTGAAAGCTCTGACCGTATTCCTAAATGGCTAGTGCCGGTGATTCGTCAACAGTTAGCCCAGGGCGGCGAGATAGTTCGCAGCGCTGCCGTGGTGGCCAGTTGGGCGCGCTACGCTGAAGGCGTGGACGAGCAAGGTGAGCCTATTGAGATCGTCGATCGATTAAAGGCGCCGCTCATGACCATAGCGGCCGAGAATCGTACCCGGCCCACCGCATTTATCGAAAATCGTGAGTTGTTTGGTGATTTAGTCGACAGCACTCGCTTTGTTGAGGCTTACTTAACGGCGCTCAATTCACTGCACGACCATGGCGCTCGCGCTACGCTAGAGGGCCTGGTGTCGTCCAAAGGATCGTTGTGATGTATATCGGGGTAGATTGCGGTACCCAGAGTACCAAGGTAGTAGTGGTCGACGTTGAGAAAGGAATGATCCTGGCAGAGGCCAGCCGACCTCATCGTTTGGATGAAGGTGAACATGGCCGTCGTGAGCAGGCCCCCTCCGAGTGGCTGGCGGCCTTGAAAGGCGCTTTTTTTGCCGCGTTGGATAACGCTGGCGTGTCAGCCAGTCAGGTACGCGGTATTGGAGTGTCGGGCCAGCAGCACGGCATGGTGGCGCTCGATGCGGATGGAGTGCCGGTCTACCCCGCCAAGCTGTGGTGCGACACTGAAACCAGCGCACAGAACGCTGATTTGGTCGCTCGCTTGGGTGGTGAGGCGGGCTGCCTGGATAAGCTGGGGCTGGTACTTCAAACCGGCTATACCGCCTCCAAGGTTGCTTGGCTGCGCGAGCAGCATCCGACTGCGTATCAGCGTATCGAAACCTTGCTGCTGCCCCATGACTACCTCAATTTCTGGCTAACTGGCGAGCGTGTCACCGATTCGGGTGATGCCTCGGGTACCGGCTACTTCGATACGCGAAAGCGCTGCTGGCAGCTTGAAGTGTTTAACCAGATAGCACCTGAATTGGTCCCTGAAAAAGTGTTGCCTCGCGTGCTCGACGCCCACGAACCGGTAGGCTTTGTACGCTCGGTGGTGGCTCGCGAGTTGGGGCTTGGCGATCAGGTGGTAGTTTCCTCTGGGGGCGGCGATAATATGCTGGGTGCTATTGGCACCGGCAACATTACCCCGGGGCTGATTACGCTAAGCTTGGGCACGTCCGGCACCGTCTGCGCTTACTCAGCGACCCCGGTGGAATGCGACAACGCCATGGTAGCCAATTTCTGTTCAAGTACCGGTGGCTGGCTGCCGCTGATCTGTACCATGAACGTCACGTCAGCCACTACGCGAGTAAGAGAGCTGTTTGGCTTGGACCTGGCAGCCTTTGGCGAGAAAGTGGCTAGCTCCCCGGTAGGGGCTGAAGGTATCACCGTACTGCCTTTCTTTAATGGCGAACGGGTGCCCATGTTGCCGGATGCTTCGGCGGACTTTCTAGGCTTGACCAGCCTGAACACCACCCAGGCAAATATGTGTCGGGCCGTGGTGGAAGGAGCCACGTTCGGGCTACGCTATGGGTTGGAATTACTCGGTGATATCACGGCTGGCGCCAGCCAGATTCGGCTGATCGGTGGCGGCGCTAATAGTCCCGTCTGGCGGCAGATGGTGGCGGATATTACCAATACTCAGGTGATTTGCCCTGAGATTACCGATGCAGCAGCACTAGGCGCAGCAATACAGGCGGCATGGTGCGACCAGCGCGCCCACGGCGTAACGCTTGAAGCGTTGTGTGAACGGTTGGTTCATCTGGATGCACAGTCGCTAGCCGACCCACATCCGGATCGCGTCGCAGCCTACCAGCCGGTATATGCACGCTATTATGCCGCCCTTGAACAACGTCATGGCGGCGTTTAAATAAAGCATTGAATAGAAGCGCCAGGATTGGACAAATTTTAAGGAGAGAATATGACCAGCCAACTGCAACAGTTGAAGCAACACTCGCTCGTCGTCGCTGACACCGGTGATCTTGACGCTATTCGCCGTTACCAGCCGCACGATGCCACGACCAATCCGTCACTGCTGCTCAAGGCGTTTAGTTTGTCCGGTTATCAAGCGCTGATTGATGAAGAGCTGAAGAGTGTCAAAGCGTCCGGCGGCAGCCGTGAAGAACAGATAACCCATGCCGTTGACCGCCTTGCGGTAGCGATGGGCAGCGAAATTTCCGCCGTTGTGCCAGGGCGAGTCTCTACCGAAGTCGCTGCCCGGCTGTCGTTCGATACCCAGGCAAGCATTGCCAAAGCCCATGAGTTAATCGAGTTATATGACGCGCGTGGTGTATCGCGTGACCGCGTGTTGATCAAACTGGCCTCGACCTGGGAAGGCATCCGCGCCGCCGAGGTGCTCGAACGCGAAGGCATCCAGTGCAACCTGACACTGCTGTTCAGCGATGCCCAGGCCCAGGCATGCTTTGATGCCGGGGTGTTCTTGATCTCGCCGTTTGTCGGCCGCGTCACCGATTGGTACAAAAAAGAGACGGGCAGTGACTACACGCCGGAAAATGACCCGGGCGTTCAATTTGTGCGAGGCGTTTGCGAGCGGGCCAACCAGGGTGGTTTTGATACCGTGGTGATGGGGGCGAGTTTCCGTACCACCGGGCAGGTGCTGGCCTTGGCAGGTTGCCCACGGTTGACCATTTCACCTGCCTTGCTGGAAGAGCTGGAGGCCACTGAAGGCAGCGTTGCCGCGCAGATCAGTGCGGGGAAAGGCAGTGGCAATAAGCCGGAGCCAATGAGCGAGCCAGCGTTTCGTTGGGGCCATAACCAGGACGCCATGGCTAACGACAAGCTGGCCGAAGGCATCCGCCGCTTCCACGATGATCAGCTTGAGTTAGAGAGCCTGATCGATAAAAGATTAGGCTGAAATATAAGCTAGCCTATAGCTTAAGCGCCTCGGGGTTAGGGTAAAGCGGAGGTCTTTTTCCAGGGATGGAAAAAGTAGCGCCTATGGAGGGGTTTACGGCGCCCCGCGGCACCCTGACGACGACTAGCGCGGGGCGGGTTTAGGAATTTCGACATGGGGAGAGTGACATGGATGCCACCCTAAGCCAGTTGTTGGAGTCCATCGCGGTAACGCCGGTAGGCGATCTAGAACCGCTGAGCGGCGGTGATATTGCCGCCGTGTATCGCTTGAAAACGCCCGATGGGCAGGTAGTGATCAAGCATGACGATGCCGCGCGCCTGCACGGCGAAGCCGACGGGCTACGCACCTTGCGCAACGCCTGTGAACAATTGGTGGTGCCGGAAGTACTGGGCGTGGCGGACGGTTGGCTGATCATTGAGTGGCTGGACTCCGCGCCTGCCGGGCCGCAGAGTGCGGGCGCGCTTGGTGAAGGGTTACGCGCCCTGCACAGCGTTACTGGCGATGCCCACGGCTGGCATCAGGATAATGCCGCTGGCCACACGCCGCAGCCCAATGCAGTGCTCGACGATGGACGTGTTTTTCAGCGTGAACGCCGCTTGTTGCCACTTGCCGAGGCGTGTTTTCAGCGGGGTCTGTTAGATACAAAGCTGCGCACGCGTATCGAGCGCGAGGCTCATGAGCTGGAGCGCTGGTTGCCCGACGTGCCGCCTAGCTTACTGCATGGTGATTGTTGGTCAGGCAACGTACTCACTACACCACGGGGGCCAGCGCTCATCGACCCTGCCGTGTATCGTCACTACCCAGAGGTAGATGTGGCGATGCTGACGCTGTTTGGTTCGCCGGGTGATACCTTTTTTGATGCCTACTGGAACGGCAACGCCCCGACCGATTGGCCGAGGCGTGAAGCGTTGTTTCAGCTTTATCCGTTGTTGAACCATCTGCTTCTGTTCGGCGCCGGTTACCGCGGGGCTGTCGAGCGCTGCGTAGCCAGGCTAGAAGCGTATACGTAAGTTTTTACCAGGCTTTATAGGGCAAAAATTTACCGTTCAAGGTGAGCAGTACCCGGTCACCTTTGGGGTCTTCGACTTTGTCCACTTCCATGGTGAAGTCGATGGCGCTCATGATGCCGTCACCAAACTTCTCCTGCACCACGTCTTTCAGCGTTTCGCCATAAACGCCCACCACTTCATATAAGCGATAGATAAACGGGTCTTGGGGAATCGCTTCATCCCAGGCTTTGGTGGGGAAAGCCACCAGGGCATCGGCAACATCGCTCTCCACACCAAGCGTATCGCAAAGCTTATGGGCAATGTCATTGCTGGCGCTATTCATGCCGTAGCAGGCCGAGGCCACCCACACTGGCGACATGCCAATGGCGCTGCCAATATCGTCCCAGCTCATTTTTTTGCGCGCTTTCGCGGCGAGTAGGGTGTGGCGCATTTCAAGCTTATCCATGAGGGTTCTCCTGATTAGGAAGGGCGGTTGCCGCCCTTTTTCGGTTGGTAGGTGGCGATCAAGATAAGACTTTCTTGGCTTGGGTACGGACGTGGGTGGTGTAAAGAACCAGCCCGACCAGCGTCAGACCACCGACCAGGTTGCCTAAGACGGTAGGGATCTCGTTCCACATAATGTACTGATATAGAGTGAAGTCGGCGCCCATCATCAAGCCAATGGGGAACAAGAACATATTGACCACGGAATGCTCAAAACCGAGGTAGAAGAAGACGATAATCGGCATCCACATGGCCATGATCTTGCCGGACACCGTGGTGGAGATAGCAGCGCCCACCACGCCCATAGAGACCATCCAGTTACAGAACATGCCGCGCAGAAAAAGCACGATCCAGCCAGCAACCCCGGCCTCCTGGTAGCCCACCGTTCGGCTTTCACCCACCGCCATCATGGTTTGGCCGACAGCGTTGATTTCCTGCGTGCCTCCCATGGTGAAATTTAAATAGCCAAAGGTGGCAATAAACAGGGCGCCCCCAAGGTTGCCCAGCCCCACCAAGGCCCAACACTTGAGCATTCTGGGCAGGGTAACGCCGGGCCTTTTATCGAGCCAGGCAATAGGCACCAGCATGAACACCCCGGTTAACAGGTCATAGCCCATCAAATAAAGCATGACAAAGCCCACGGGAAAGAGCAGTGCCCCAATCAGGAAATGGCCGGTTTGTGTGGCGATAGTGATGGCAAATATAACGGCCAACGCCAGGGTGGCGCCTGCCATAAAGGCCCGTATAAGGGTGTCTCGGGTGCCCATGTAGATTTTTGATTCACCCTGGTCCACCAGCTTGGTCACAAATTCACTAGGCAATAAGTACGACATGCTTATCTCTCCTGGGTAGTGTGGTGAGTTAACCCTGTTCTCAAGCAGGTAAGTGTTTCTCGCTCTAAATAGCGCAAGCCGCTCGGCTAATGGTTAGCTCGTTTTGAATGGGCGCTGACCTTATGGGGCAGCCAGCGACTGCATGCGTCTTCTTGGTGCAAAAAGGATGCTTAGTCGGCATGGCCTTGCCCTTGCACCGGCACTTGGCAATATGTAGTGCGATATGTGTGCCAACTTTATGTTTAGTTTTTTAACTGTCTGATTTGTAACGTTTAACGTCTTTTTTGTTAGTCCAAATATAGGGGGATATAAACAAACGAAAAATCGTAATTAACGATATTTCGTTGTTTTATTGACGAAAATTCGTAAGTGGCGTGGGAGTTGAATGGTAATTCGAACGATCACCTGCGAACCATAAGGTAGTAAGCCAATGGATGAGCGAGTCTCTGCGTCCAATATTGCATCAGCCCTGATGAGCGAGCATTCCCCTCTCGCGATGATGGTCGTTAACCCTTTTACCGACCAGTTAACGGCCGCTAATCCAGCAGCCTGTACATGGCTGGGCATTGAAGCGTCGTTGCTGTTAGCAGTTCCCTTTAGTCATCGGCTGAGTGCGTCGTTGGCGCTATGGATCAGTTTTACGGGTGAAGCGCTGGAGAATAAGGCGGCTTGGTCGGATGACCTGGTGATACTCGATATGCAGCGTCAACCTTATCGAGTAGAGGTATACGCGCAATCTATCGAAGGTACCGAGCAGCTATTATTGACGCT
The DNA here is from genome assembly GCF_042429665.1 of Vreelandella sulfidaeris. Lineage (GTDB taxonomy): Bacteria > Pseudomonadota > Gammaproteobacteria > Pseudomonadales > Halomonadaceae > Vreelandella. The sequence continues at coordinate 704,219 of NZ_JBHMAC010000010.1, forward strand.
GATTGACCGCCACGCTGCCGAGCAGCGGCGAGCCAAGGCGGAATTGGGACGGCAGCATCGCCAGGGAGAGGTGGGCTGGCAGCGAGTGGAACAGGTGTTTGATCGTATTGAAAAACAGAACCAGCTGATTCTTGGCGCGGCGGGCGAGGGTATTTATGGCTTGGATTCAGAAGGCAAAACTACCTTTGTTAACCCTGCCGCCGAACGCATTTTAGGCTGGAGCACCGAGGATATGGTTAATCATGACGCCCATCTCATGTTTCACCATACTCACGCCGATGGCAGTCATTTTCCGGTTCAGCAGTGTTCGATTCATGCCTCGTTTAGCGACGGTCAGGTACACCGTGTCGATAATGAAGTGTTCTGGCACAAGAATGGTGAAGCGATTCCGGTCGAATACACCAGCACGCCCATTTTTGAAATGGGCCGTTTAGTCGGAGCGGTGGTGCTGTTTCGCGATATACGCGAACGCAAGCACGCCGAGCAGCAATTACGCGATGCGCTTGCCGAAGTTGAGACGCTCAAGCAGCGTCTGGAGCTTGAAAATGAATATCTGCAAGAGGAAATAAAAGCAGAGCTAAATTACCGTGACATTGTGGGCCATAGCCCGGCGGTGGCAAAACTGGTTGAGCAGATAGAAATGGTGGCCCCGACCAGTGCCAACGTGCTGATTAGCGGTGAGTCGGGGACCGGGAAAGAGCTGATCGCCAGAGCCATTCATGCAGGGGGTACGCGAAGTGATCGTCCTCTCATTCGCGTTAACTGCGCCGCTATTCCCCGCGACCTGTTTGAGAGCGAGTTTTTCGGCCATGTAAAAGGGGCGTTCACCGGCGCGGTGCAGGATCGCCCGGGGCGTTTTGAGCTGGCCCATGGGGGAACGCTTTTTCTGGATGAAGTCGGCGAAATTCCCCTGGAACTGCAGAGTAAACTGCTGCGCGTCTTACAGGATCAGCAGTTTGAACGAGTGGGTGATAGCCGGACACTCAACGTCGATGTCCGGGTGATTGCCGCTACCAACCGTGATCTGCGCGAGATGATCAAGGCTGGGCATTTTCGCGAAGATCTCTATTTTCGCCTAAATGTCTTTCCTATTGGTTCGGTGCCGTTGCGCTATCGCACTGAGGATGTGCCGCTACTGGCGCGTCACTTTTTGCAGCGTGCCTGCCTTAAATTCAATAAGCCGGGAGTACGTATTCCACCCGCCCAAGTGGAGCTGCTGCAACGCTATGCTTGGCCTGGCAATATTCGTGAGCTGGAAAACATCATCGAGCGACAGGTGATCGTGACTCAGGATAGACGCGTAACGTTCGATGATCTGCTGTTGGGGGAAACGCCGCGTTCGCTTGAACGCTTGTATCCGTTGCCCCACTCTCAGCAGCCGTCACCTGAAGCCGCGTTGTTAACCGAGCAGGCACTCAGCCAGCAGCAGCGTGAGAGTGCTGTCATTGCCTTGACTCAGGCAGGCGGTAAAGTGTCTGGGGCGGGTGGCGCTGCTGAGCTGCTGGGTATTAAGCCGACGACGCTTGCATCGAGGCTGGCGAAGTGGCGCATCGACCCGCGTGAATTTCGACAGCGAAAGATGTTTTGATCGTCACGTATTATTCTTTGGGCTAAGGTAATCTGTAAGCAACTTGACAATCGTCTGTACACACAATTTTAGTTTGTTCAAGGCTAGCATACATACATGAATGTAACTATAATGCCCTTCTTTCTGAGCAGCATAGTGCGTTCATCTTTTTGACGCTGATACCTAGAGGCAACTCCATGCGACTGGCACATTGGGCAGTCAATGCCCCTTTACGACCCTTACTGGCAGCGGTGGTCGCCGCTTCTTTTGTACTGCCTGTACAGGCTGCCGACCTGCTCACCATCACCCGTGATGCACTGGACAATAACGCTGAACTTTCCTCGGCACGCGCTGAATATTTAGCAGTAGAGGCTAACAAAGAGGTGGTCCAGGCGGGGTTGTTGCCTCAGGTCAGCGCATCGGGCAATGTGGCGCACAACCAACGCTATGAAAGCCAGGGAACCTCACGCATCGGGGCGGGTGCTGGGGCTGGTAATGTGACCGCTGGTGCTGGTGGAGACGACCGCTACAACACCGTCTCACTGTCGCTTGAAGCCACTCAGGCTCTCTACGATGCATTGACCCGACGCCAGGTCACTCAAGCTGCTCGTCAGATTGATCAGCAGGTCTATTTATTAGCGGCTACCGAGCAGCAGCTGTTAATTGATGTGGCCAGTGCCTATTTTGATATTTTGCGTGCCTACGAAGTCCTGGAAGCCCGGCTGGCTCAAGAGCGGGCGATTGGGCGTCAGCTTGAGCAAGCAGGCGAGCAGTTTGAAGTCGGCTTGATTGCGATTACCGAGGTAGAAGAAGCGCGAGCGACATTTGATCAGTCGCGGGCTGATCGCCTTGCCGCCGAAAGCAACCTGCAGGTGGCGTTTGAAGTGCTCGAACAGCTGACTGGCCGTCGTTATGAAAGCATTGAAGCGCTTGGCGATAGCATGCCGATTGATCTGCCCGAGCCCAGCAATCGCGATTACTGGATCGAGAAAGCCATAGAGCTTAATCCTCAGGTCTTGGCCCAACAGGAAGGCATTGAGGTGTCACGCAGTGCCGTGGCCATTGCTCGTGCAGGGAATTTGCCCACCCTACAGGCGTTTGGTAATTACCAATATGCTGATAGCGATGTCGATGGGGTCACCGACTACGACTCTTCAAGCCAAGTGGGCCTAAGTGCCAATCTGCCGATTTATACCGGCGGCAGGACCAGTGCCAATATTCGTCAAGGTACCTATTTGCTTGAAAGCAGCCAGTACCAGTTTGAATCCCAGCGTCGTTCGACGGTTCAACAGGTGCGCTCGCTTTACACGCAGGTCAGCAACAACGTCGAAACCGTTGAAGCCCGGCAGCAGGCGATCGTCTCCAACCGCAGCGCTCTGGAAGCCACTCGCGCCGGTTACGAGGTGGGTACGCGTAATATTGTCGATGTGCTTAACGCCGAGCAGAACCTATATAACGCCATCGCGAATTATGCCGAGGCTCGCTACGACTATGTGGTAAATCTGCTCTCACTTCACCGTCAGGCGGGGCTTCTGGACGTGGACACCATTGAAGAAGTCAATGCCTGGTTAACCGGCACTGAGGTGAATTTTACCTTGCCAGAGAGCATAAGTGCTGATCGCTATGAGCCGGTACTCAATATTGGCGCACCACCTCAGCCAGGTATGTCTCAGCCTGGTGTGTCCCAGCCTGGTGTATCTCAGCCTGGTCTAACTCAGCCCGGAATGTCCCAACCTGGTATGTAATAGCTCGCGGCCAACAGTCGACTTTTAAAAGATTCAGGGAACACAACGTATGAAGAAGATGATGCGCTCACGCCGCGCAAGCTTGGTATCGCTGATCGCGGCGCTGGCATTGGCGGCCTGCGGCCAAGAGTCGGCAGAATCACCGCAGCAGGGCGCTCAGCAAGAGCGCCCACCCCATGAAATCGCTGTCGCCGAAATGGAGCGTCAAAATATACCGCTGGATAAGTCGTACCCTTCACTGCTGCGCAGTGATGATGAAGTCACCTTGGTGGCACGCGTCAGCGGTGCACTGGAAGCGCGTCATTTCGAGCCAGGTCAGATGGTGGAAAAGGGCGACCGCCTTTATACCATTGAGCCTGACCTTTACCAGGCAACCGTTAATCAACGTGAAGCTGATCTGCAAAGCGCCCGTGCTCAGCTTTCCCGCGCCCAGCGCGATGCTCAGCGTTTTGAGCAGCTGCTCAGCCAAAACTCGGTCAGTCGTCAACAGTATGACCAGGCCTTGGCTGACCAGCGAGTCGCTCAAGCGAACGTTGCTCAGGCAGAAGCAGCGCTGACCAGCGCTAACCTGGATTTAGGCTACTCCCAAGTGACTGCGCCGGTGTCGGGCATGATCAGCTTGAGCGAAATCAACGTTGGTAATTTTGTTACATCCGGTACGGAGCTGGCGACGATCACGCCGCTTGATCCTTTAGAAGTGCGTTTTCAACTACCCCAGCGGGATGCCTTTGAGCTGCGCCGCCAACTGAGCCAAGGCATTGAGGCATCGGATATCCGTGCCTTTCTAAGTGTTCCAGGCATCAGCGGTGGTAGTGATTCTGAGCTGGAAGGGCACTTGGATTATCTGGGGTCAAGCATTGACCGGGGCACCAGTACTGTTCAGGCCGCCGCGACATTTGAAAACCCGGAGGCGACGGTGCTGCCCGGTCAGTTCGTACGTGTGCGCATTGAAGGCTTGAAGCGCTTTGACGTGATGGCAGTGCCTGAAATTGCCGTGACGCAAGGTCTCATGGGACCGCAAGTGTATGTACTGGATGACGAGAATAAAGCGCGCGAGCGTACGGTCTCGTTGGGCGAATTAGCGGGCCCATGGTTGATCATCCGAGAAGGCCTGGAGCCAGGTGATCGGGTAGTGGTCGGCGATCCTGCTGGGTTAGAAGCGGGTAGGTCGATTGACCCTCAGCCGTTTAGCGGTAATGCCGAGGCGATAATGAACAGGATTGAGCAAGAAAAGGCCGAAGAGCAGGCTGAGCAGGCGCAATCGCTGGAAGGGGCGGCCGAAGGCCCGTCCGCTGAAGGGGAAGAGGGTGCGCAATAATGAATTTCTCTAACTTCTTCATCAGCCGTCCGATCTTTGCCACGGTATTGGCAATTATCGTGACGCTGGTGGGCGTAATGTCGATGCGGATACTGCCTATCGAACAGTATCCCAGCGTCGTGCCTCCAACGGTGTCTGTACAGGCGCAGTTCCCCGGTGCGGATGCTGAAACCGTGGCGCAAACGGTGGCGGCCCCTATCGCTGAAGCCATTAACGGCGTTGAGGACATGCTCTACATGACCTCAAACAGCGCTGATAACGGCAGCATGAGTTTGAGCGTGGCGTTCAATATCGGCACCGATGGCGATATCAATACCATTAACGTTAACAACCGTGTTCAGGGGGCGCTGTCTCAGCTACCGGAAGCGGTGCAGTCGCAGGGCGTTACCGTTGAGCTGCGCTCTGACTCTATCTTGATGTTTATTGCGTTGACCTCGCCCAATGGCGACTACAACAATATCTACATGCAGAACTACGCCACGCTTAATATTCTGGATGAGCTGCGCCAGGTGCCTGGGGTGGGTAATGCAGAAGTACTGGGCGGTGGCGAGTTCGCCATGCGCATCTGGATGGATCCGGACAAGTTAGCCGAATACGATCTAACGCCGAGTGAAGTAGCCAGCGCGATTAGAACGCAAAATACCGAAGTGCCGGCGGGTAGTTTGGCATCGACGCCGCAGAGTGATCCGCGTGCGTATACGTATACCATTACCGCAGGTGGTCGTCTGAACAATGTCGACGACTTCCGCAATATTTATCTGCGTACCAATAGTGATGGTTCATCGTTACGTTTGGAAGATGTGGCGCGTATTGAACTGGGTGCATCCTTTTACGGGGTTAACGCGCGTCTAAACGGCTCGACCATGACGCCCATTATTATCAATCAGCAGCCCGGCGCCAACGCGTTGCAAACGGCTGATGGCGTGCGGGAAACGATGGAAGAGCTCTCCAGCCGTTTCCCTCCGGGGCTAGAGTATGTTGCGCCTTATGACACCACTCTCTTCATCGATGCCTCAGTAGAAACGGTTCTTCATACGTTCATTGAAGCCTTTCTGATCGTAATCGTCATTCTGTTTATCTTTCTTCAGAACTGGCGGTTCACCGTCATTGCCATGTCCGTCGTGCCTGTCGCGGTGGTGGGTACCTTTGCGGGGTTCTATGCGCTTGGCTTTTCAATCAACCTCTTGACGCTATTTGCGCTGGTGTTATCGATCGGGATCGTGGTGGATGATGCGATTCTGGTGGTAGAAAACGTTGAGCGCGTGCTGAGTGAAGAAGAGGATATCAGCGTTCGGGATGCGACCATTCGGGCAATGAAAGAGGTCGGAGGGCCAGTCATCGCGACGTCGCTTATCATGGCGGCCGTGTTTATCCCTGTGGCCTTCCTGGGTGGTTTTACCGGGCAAATTTATCAGCAGTTTGCGATCACCGTCGCGATCTCGGTGGCGATCTCGGCGCTGATGGCCTTGACCTTTACACCTGCGCTGTCCGCGATCTTTATCAAGCACAAGGTGGCAGGCGCTGGTCAGTCCAAGGTTAGTCGCGCTCTGAACACCCCGCTGCGTCTATTCGACCGATTCTTTGCCGGTATTACCGCTGCTTACATGTGGCTGGTAAAAGGTCTGGTGCGTTTTTGGCTGCTGGCCCTGGCGTTGACGATCGCGACAGGTGCTGGCTCCTACTGGCTGTATTCCACCACGCCTTCAACGCTGGTGCCGGAAACCGACCAGGGTATCGTGCTGGTGAGCGTTTCGCTGCCGGATGCCGCCTCGCTTGCGCGTACCCAGGACTATATGAACGAGCTCAGCTCAGCCATTGAAGATATTCCGGGGGTTGAGTACTCCTCGGCGGTGGCGGGGTATGACATTCTGTCGAGTGCCGTGAATACCGCTCGGGGGATCATATTCGTCAACATGCTTCCCTGGGCTGAACGTGAGCTGACCGCTGATGAGTTAGTGGGACGTATCATGGGGCTGGGGGCCAGTATCGATGGTGGCTCCGCGATGGCCTTTAACGTGCCGCCTATCATGGGGCTTTCAACCACCGGGGGCTTTACCGGTTACCTGCAGTCGTTTGATGGCGCCTCGACCCGCGAGCTCTATGAAGCCTCGCTGCAAATCATGCAGAAGGCCAATCAGCACCCTGCGTTGAACCGTGTGTTCACCACCTTCAACGTCAATGTCCCCTCCTACCGGGCCAACATCGACCAGCAGAAGGCGCTCAGCTACGGGGTGGAGCTGGATAATATCAATTCAGCCCTGGGTAATACCTTTGGTAATGGTTTTGTGAACTACTTCAGTTATCAAAACCGAAACTTCCAGGTGTACCTGCAAAACGAGGATGAATTCCGTAAAACACCGGAAGATCTAAGCAGTGTTTATGTCCGCGGGGGAAATGGTAATCGGATACCGCTGTCGGAATTTGTCGAGCTTGAGCGTCAAACGGGAGCATCGGTCGTATCGCGCTTCGGTGTTTACGCAGGCGCCCAGTTCCAGGGTAATCCTGCTGAAGGCTATAGCTCAGCGCAGGCGATTGAAGCGATGGAAGAGGTGGTTCAGGAGACCTTGGGCTCCAACTGGGGCATGGGGTGGACCGGTACCGCGTATCAAGAGGCCAACATGGGTAGTGCCGCGACACTGGCTATCGTGTTCGGGTTGTTGATGGTCTTCTTGATTCTGGCCGCTCAATATGAAAGCTGGTCGTTACCGCTGGCGGTTCTCACCGCAACGCCTTTTGCATTTTTGGGGGGTATTGGCGGGATCGTGCTGCGCGGGCTCGACACCAGTGTCTATGTTCAAATCGGTATGCTGGTGGTGGTCGGGCTGGCAGCGAAAAACGCTATCCTGATTGTCGAATTCGCTGAACTGCAGCGTAAAGAGCAAGGTAAGACGATTCGTGAAGCGGCTATTACCGCCGCAGAATTGCGCTTTCGTCCGATTGTCATGACTTCTCTGGCGTTTATCTTCGGTACCCTGCCGCTTGCCTTGGCGACCGGCGCCAGCGATGTGAGCAGTCATCACATCGGTACCACGGTAGCGATGGGCATGTTCTCGGTAGCTACGCTGGGTAGTCTGTTTATTCCTAGCTTCTACGCCATGATCGCCACGGCGTCTGACTGGCTGGGACGTAAAATGAAGGGCAAGCAACATGACGATTCCCAGCCTGCGCTGGAGCATGACAAGTCCTAGTCGTTAGCGAATAATCGTCAGTGAAAACAGACGGGTGCCACCTTTGGGTGGCGCCCGTTTTTTTATCCCTATGATCTTGATCAAGGGAAAAGTGGCGTAGAAACGCTACCCTTAGCTACGCTTAGTCAATAAGACATCGCCGACTAAGTATCGGGGGAGGAAACGCCATGAATGATTTAATGCATGCCGCTACACAATTTCCGGGTATTGTTTTTACGCTACTGCTGGGGCTATTGGCGCTTTACTGGCTATTGGTCGCTATTCGCCTAATGCCGTTAGAACTGTTTGAGCGAGACAGCTTAAAAGAGGACCATCTTGCCAGTGCCTTGGTCTCATTAGGGTTCGCGGGCGTGCCTGCGACGCTGGCATTAACGGTTATTGTGGCGATTGCGGCGACGCTCACGTTAGCCATTGAATTGCTGGTGCTACGTTGGTTGCCGCTTGGCTTGATTCGTATTCCGGTAGGCGTGCTGGTGCTATGGGCGACGCTCGCGATTGCGTCTCCCGTAGCGGCGGTCATTTGCAAACGATTGCATCGGGGCTTACATCGCTACCGTCCGTTTACCCGCCGCTGCCTACTGGGCCAAACAGTGGTGGTGACAAATTGCCAGGGTAACGGAGAGCAGGCGTTCGCAGAAATTGAGAATGAACCCAATAGCACCGTGAAACTGTTAAGCAAACAAGAGGCGTTGCCGATACAAAACGAACGCCGTGTATTGGTGAAGTATTTAGCCAACGAGGGGGCCTATCGCAGCGTCTCCGAGAAGACGTATCTGGAAACGCGTGTGCACCTTAATAAACTAAGGCTAAGCCAAAAGGGCGACCATAGCGCGTCTTATTCCAGCGCTCATTGATATTCTAATCCCACTTGCTCTACTCACGATTGCGGCCCGTTCGGGCCGCAACCGTCCCGCCTTTTTATTGCCACCATCGACGCCATCGCCGTATCAATTGTTTGATAAAAGAGGGTTTTCCAGTGCTGCGCTGTGTCTGGGTGCCTGGGGCTTCCTTCATGACTGAAGGCAGGTTTAAAAATTGCTGGATAGGGACTACTTGCTCCGGCTTATCCAGCATGGGGGCATGACCGCAGTGTGGCACGGTGAGAGTAAAAAGAGTTGGCTGGGCGTCTGCCATGCGGGGCAGGGTCGCTGCATCTAGTAGCGTCGAATCCTCGCCGCGAATGACCATCACCGGGCAGCGGATGCTCGCCCAGTCGGCCCATGTATCCCTGGGGGTATCATGAATAAACTGCTCCCCAATGCGGGGATCAAAATGGTAGGTCCAGCGACCGTCTGGAAGCCTGCGTGCACTGTTAAGCGCTAACGCTCGCCAAGCGGCGTCGGAGGTAATGCCAAAACTCTTGTAGTGCGTGGTGAGTTCTTGCTGAAGTTCACTGAAAGTAGCGAAATGGTGGGTAACGCCAAAGTAACTTGCGAGCTCGATCAGCCCCTGTTTGTTTAGTTCAGGACCGACATCATTTAAGACTAGCCGAGAAATACGCCTGCTGTGCTGCGGGTCTGCAGCGATTAACATGCCTAGCAGCCCTCCCATTGAGGTACCTAACCAGTCCACGCGTTCGAGTGTAAAGTGATCCAGCAGCGCGATGGCAATCGTCAGGTAATGGCTGTAGAGATAGTCATGGGCAGGATATAACGACCAACTGGATAGCCCGCGACCGGGGGTGTCCGGGGCCAAAATCCGCCATTCGCTGCCTAGCTCCCGCGCCAATGCGCTAAAGTCGCCGCCGTGACGAGCAAGACCATGCCAAGCTATCAGCGTGCGAGGGGCAGTTGGGTTCCAGATGCGTACAGCAATCTCTAGTTCACGTACGCGAATAAACTCTAGGGCATCCATAAAGGCTCACACGGTTAAACGATAGAGCCAGTATAGACTAGATTTATTGCACTGCAGCAAATGCGGGCTAACGGTGCATCATCAAGATCATGTGGTTGATCATTTCACCTCCACGCTCGCGTATTGAATACGCTTCTGGATTGCGCAGCCAGTCGTGGAAGAGTCCGCCCAGCATCGATTGCATCAATCGTGTCGCGACGATAGGGCTGATATCTGCGCGCAGTAACTGCTGCTGTTCAGCCAGTTGAAACACGGCGAGCATTTCTTCAAAACACTCGGTGCCAATCTTGTCCTGCATTTCAAGCGGATTGATGTCGCTAAAGAACTCACAGCGGTGTAATAAGATCGAGAGAACGCGTTGATACGAGGGTTGTTCTAAGCGTATCAAGCCAGCATGGCAGGCGAGTCGTATAGACTCTAGCGGTGATAGCTGTTTGTCGGCCTTATCGACCTCGTCCATTAATGATTGAAACGGCATTCGCACCCGTTCAACCAGCGCCATGAACAGGTCGCCTTTATTTTTGAAATGCCAATAAACGGCACCACGGGTAAGACCAGCATGGCGAGCAATTTGCTCAAGCGACGTACGTGCCACGCCTTTGGCAAAAAACACCTCTTCTGCGGCTTCAAGCAGTGCTTCCCTAGTAGCAGCAGCTTCAGCTTTGGTCTTTCTAGCCATGGAGACAGAACCTCGTTATCGACACAATATACGTACATTTTAACCTAAGCTTGACCACATTTACATTCAAAACTGTATGGTTAAATGACGCGCTCAATAGCGTGGGTTAAGGAATTCGTCATTTAGTGATAGAAAGCGTATAAACGGGTTAAAGATAAGTTTGCCCACGCACTAACGTGGTGAGCATAAAGAATGAAAAAAATAGGATAGAAAGTATGGCACGAGCTCCATTTCAACTGAGTGGGCATACGGTGATGCCCGGTCAGCGTTTACAAATTGATGTGCCGGTCGCACGTTTATATACCCATACGCCGCTCCATATTCCTGTCGAAGTCGTCCATGGCCGAAAGGACGGGCCGGTATTATTGGTGTGTGGTGGCATTCACGGCGATGAAATCAACGGTGTGGAGATTGTTCGCCGTTTGCTGCGCGCGAAAGCGATTAACAGCATCCGGGGTACATTGATCGCTGTGCCGGTGGTGAACGTGTTTGGTTTTTTACAGCAAACCCGTTATTTGCCCGATCGGCGCGATCTTAATCGCTGCTTTCCAGGCAATGAGTCAGGCTCATTAGGAGGGCGAGTTGCGGCGCTGCTGCGTGAGCAAATTGTCGATTACGCGACACATATTATTGACCTGCACACCGGCGCTATTCACCGCACCAACCTGCCGCAGATTCGTGCCCAATTACGCCCCGGCAGTGAAACTGAGCGCATGGCGGATGCCTTTGGTGCCCCCGTGGTGCTTAATGCAGAACTGCGGGAAGGCAGCTTACGCCACTATGCTCAGAGCCGTGGTATTCCGGTACTCACCTATGAAGCAGGCGAAGCCTTGCGCTTTGACGAGTGGGCAATTGCCCCTGGAGTACGGGGTATACTGCGGGTAATGCGGCGCTTAAATATGTTGTCTGGCGAGCAGCGACGCCGTACACCCGCGCCTGCCGAATTGGCCAATGGTTCAAGTTGGGCACGTGCGCCTATCGACGGCATCTTGCGTCCCAAGGTTCGCCTGGGGGCACGCGTTGCAAAAGGCGAAGTATTGGGCAAGGTGGCCGACCCCTTTGGCAATGATGAAGGCGAAGTGCGCTCTGTGGCAGACGGAATTGTGATTGGCATGAGCCGCTTGCCGCTAGCCAACGAAGGCGAAGCGCTGTTTCACATTGCCCGTTTTGACGAAATCGAGGAGGCTGAAACCGCGGTTGAAAGTTTTAACTCAAGTTTGGTGCCGCCTCCTGACTCTTTCTATTAATCAATGCTCATAACGACAAGCTATCAGCTTGATAGACAATTGATAGTCTTAATAAATGGAAAATTAAGGGCTATTTGGCTATACCTATGGGTGGGCTTTGTTAGCAGCTAACTAAATGAAAAAAAATAAAAAGATAGCAAGCTTTCATCGTGCTCAAACGAGTGGCGTTAAAAATGCCATGTCTACCGTGACACGGAGGAAAAACGATGACGAGCGATACCCCCAAGCATACGACAACGGATGCAGGCATACCGGTCAATAGTGATGAGCATTCACTTTCGGTAGGCCCAGACGGGCCGATCGTGCTGCACGATCATTACTTGATGGAGCAGATGGCGGCTTTTAACCGGGAAATGATTCCGGATCGTCAGCCCCACGCAAAAGGGAGCGGCGCCTTTGGTCACTTCCAAGTAACTCACGACGTCAGCCAGTACACCAAGGCAGATTTTCTCCAGCCGGGTAAGAAAACCGAGATGTTGGCTCGTTTCTCGACGGTGGCCGGTGAATCGGGTAGCCCGGACACCTGGCGCGATCCCCGTGGCTTCTCGCTGAAGTTCTACACCGAAGAAGGCAACTTCGACATGGTGGGTAATAATACCCCTGTGTTCTTCGTTCGCGATCCGCTCAAGTTCCAGCACTTTATCCACTCACAAAAGCGTCGAGCGGATAATGGGTTGCGTGATCACGATATGCAATGGGACTTCTGGACGCTTTCTCCGCAATCTGCCCACCAGGTCACCTGGTTAATGGGCGATCGTGGTATCCCCGCCAGCTGGCGCCATATGAACGGCTATTCAAGCCATACGTACATGTGGGTTAACGCTGAAGGCGAGCGCTTTTGGGTGAAATACCACTTCAAGACGGACCAGGGCATCAAGTGCATGACCCAGGAACAGGCCGATAAGATGGCGGGGGCGGATGCCGACTACCATCGCCGTGACCTGTTCGATGCCATTAAACGCGGCGATCATCCCACCTGGACACTGAAAGTTCAGATCATGCCGTTTGAAGACGCCAAGACCTACCACATCAACCCCTTCGATTTGACCAAGGTGTGGCCGCACGATGACTACCCGCTGCATGAAGTAGGTAAAATGACGCTGGATCGCAACCCTGTCGATTTCCACAGCCAAATCGAACAGGCCGCGTTTCAGCCCAGCAACTCAGTACCGGGTACCGGCTTCTCGCCGGATAAAATGCTGTTGGCGCGGGTAATCTCCTACGCCGATGCGCACCGCGCGCGTTTAGGGGTGAACTACCAACATATCCCCGTTAACGCGCCCAAGACCCCGGTTAACAGCTACAGCCAAGGCGGTCGGATGCGTATTAACCACTCCACCGACCCGGTGTATGCGCCTAACAGCAAAGGTGGCGCGCACGCCAACCCGGAAAGGGCCCCAGAGGATGCGGTATGGGAGACTGACGGTGAGCTGGTTCGCGCCGCCTACACCTTGCGCCCAGGCGATGGCGACTTTAACCAGGCCAATGACCTGGTCAATAAGGTAATGGATGATGCCGCACGAGATCGCTTGGTCAACAACATTGTGGGCCACGTGTCCGACGGTGTTGAAGAGCCGGTGCTTTCGCGGGTATTTGAGTATTGGAAAAACGTCGACCAGACCATCGGCGAACGTGTCGAGCAGGGCGTAATGGCGAACCGCCGGGAAAACGCTCAGTAAGCTTGCGCTGTTAAGAAAACGAACCCGCTACACTGCGTGTAGCGGGTTTTTTTATGCGACGCACTTATACAACGCACTCGGGTTCGTTCACCAAGCTAAGCGCGTCATCAAATAGGCGCAATCCTGCGCCTTCTTTATGGGCGTGTTCTGATAAATGGCGGCGAAAGCGCCTGCCGCCTGAGCAACCTTGGAACAGACCTAGCAAATGACGGGTAATGTGATTCAGTTTCGCCCCTTCATCCAAACGCTGCTGAATATAGGGCCGAAACGCGGTCGCGGCGTCCATACGACTGACAGCCGGTCCTTGCTCTCCAAACAGCTGAGCATCGACACCGGCCAGCAGCCACGGGTTTTGATACGCTTCACGCCCCACCATCACGCTATCCACATGGGTCAGCTGTTCCTGGCACTCTGCGAGCGTTTTAATCCCGCCGTTAATGCCGATATGCAGTTCAGGACGACTCTGCTTCAAGCGATGAACACGAGGGTAATTAAGTGGCGGCACATCGCGATTCTGTTTAGGAGACAAGCCTTGTAGCCACGCTTTGCGCGCGTGAACCGTAAACACCTCGCAGCCAGCATCGGCCACTATGGCGATAAAGCGTTCAAGATCGGCGTCCTCGTCCTGATCATCAATACCGATACGGCACTTCACCGTCACCGGAATAGACACCGCTGCCTGCATGGCGCGCACGGCCTCGGCGACTTTTTCGGGATAGCCCATCAAGCACGCGCCAATCAAATTGTTCTGTACCCGATCGCTGGGGCAGCCCACGTTCAGGTTCACCTCATCATAACCCCACGCCTCGGCAATCGCGGCGCACTCGGCAAGCTCACCGGCATCGCTACCGCCTAACTGCAGCGCCAGTGGATGCTCCACCTCGTTATAGCCTAAAAAGCGCTCACGGGGCGTTCCGTGCAAAATAGCACCGGTGGTGACCATCTCGGTGTACAGCAGTGCCCGCTTGGTTAAGGTACGCGCAAACGCTCTGTAATCGCGGGTCGTCCAGTCCATCATGGGCGCAACGGAGAAAAGCCGACCCCGATCTGCACTATTTTCTTTAATTAAATTAGTCATTTAATAACACTGTTGGCTGCAATGAATGCAGCCAAATTGCCTCTTAATACCGTAATTAACGCACTTGATATACCCACAGTGTACCAAGCAGCGAGATTGGCTGATCGCTCAAAAAACTGGGTACACCGTGGAGGAATTCTCAAAAGTGACGTATGAATGCGCGCCATTGTACGTAAGAAAGCTCATCCCTCACAGAGTAAAACATTCACCAAGAAAGTGCGGGCGCAAAAGTGGGCGCGACAGGTTGAGGATCTTATCGAAGCGGGGGCGAGGGGGCGATACCCACCTTAGAATACTTATTTGGCTGGCACCTAGCCCATTTAGATAAAACTTCTGACCGGGGCCGTAAAAACCTCACCGCCACCAATAATATGAAAAAGGGCTTGGGCAAAGAGACACTTATCACTGAGCTTAATTATCTAAAGCTGCAGGTTTATTGCGAAACCCGTATTAGAGTTGATGGCGTCAAGCCATCCACCACTTTACTCGATGTGCTTTTTCTTTCCGGCTCGATCACTACGGCCATGGTTGAAGGCCGCTTGCATGCTGACTATAAAGCGAAGGTTAGCAGCTGGCTCTCTGGCCTAAAACACAGGGGCTTAATTGGTAGGCCGGAAGATCGTGAGCGCAGGCCAACCGACGCAGAGATCGAGTTGCTACTTACGCACACATAGCATAACCGTGCTTTGAGAACTATCCGATATAACGACGTCATACGGTTTGCCATTGAATCGTGTATGCGGCTTGATGAGATTTGTAACCTTCGCTGGTCGGACTATGACGCGAAAAACGGCACCTTCATTGTCAGGCTACGAAAGCACCCCACGCAAAAAACAGATCAAGTAGTGCTGTTAATGGGTAATTGCCAAGCCATTATCGCCGCTCAGCCACGCACTAATGAAAAGATATTCCCTTTCCACAACGAATCTGTATCCAACGGCTTTAGGCGGATTTGTGACCACCTGGGTATCGTGAATTTGCTTTTTCACGACTTTCGGCATGGGGGTATTAGCAGGCTTTTCGAGCGGGGGTATCAAATTCAGGAAGTGGCGATGGTATCAGGCCATCGAGATTGGAAGAGCTTGAAGCGTTACGTCAACCTCAAGCCTGGTGACCTTGCGAAGCGGGATAGGGCGCGTTAGGCCACGCGCTCACTTAGGGGATCAAGAGCCTTTACTTCCACGACTTGAGACATGAAGGCATTAGCAGGTTGTTCAAGCAGGGGGGCAAATTCAGGAAATGCCAATCGTATTTGGCCTCCGAGACTGAAAGAGGTATGCGAACCTCAATCCCGTTGACTTTGTTAAACGGGAAAGACTTGAGTCAATAAGTTTTTATTTTAAAGGCATTGTGTATTCTTTTTTTAATGCGCTCTTAAGTTTGTTTTTTCTATTTTTAGCTTTTTCTTCATTGTTTTCAAATAATGCTATCAATGCTTTCTCAATATTATCTAATATTTCTTGGTTTATGCCTACTATTTCGACTAGTTTGTGCTCTTCTTCGCTATCGTGAAGGTCTATATCAATTAGATCTAAAACCATTGCTAACTCAAGTGAGCTAAATAAAGTTGTCCTCGTCACACTGATTTTTTCATTTAGATTAGAGCCCTCTATAATTATCCCCCACCTTTCTTCATATGCAATCTTTAACATCATTAGCCCTATAAGCGTATAAGAGCCACCCTGGTGAATCATCTTGCGCGACAATAATCCAGTAATATTAGTTTCTTCATCTGATATTTGTGAATCTTCGGGGAGTGTTCTAGATAGCTGGTTTATCAAGCTTGGTATACCGACTAGGGTTTCGATAGAAGAGTCTACTTTATATTTTATCTCTGTTAAGTCATCTGGAATATTGTCTATTTTTTCTGCTAACTCGTAATTCGATTTTTTTATCTCATCAGAAACAGATTGAATTGATGATGAAGATCTTTCAATTTTATCTAGGGTATTGTTCAAAGACCCGCTGGTATGAAATGAATAAACTATCGCTAATCCTGCTAGTATTAGGGAGGAAAGAGCAAGAGCCATGTTGAGCATTTCTGGTAGTCCGCTTACTTGCGACCAGTTTATAGCAAGTAGCAAAACTACTACGCCTGCAAGAATACCCATGATGTATCTGTGATGGAGGGGGGGTTTTGCTTTATTCCCTTTTTTGTCGCTCATTTTTCTTCCCGCTTTTAGTTGAATGTAAAATGAAGTGTAAATCTATTGTTAAAGCCCCTTGTTGATAGGAACTTTATATTTATACCCTAAGATATATATGCATGCAGCCTCAGTTGGTAGCGTTTTGCAATATTTGCACTTGATCATCCCCCTGCCGCCAGATCGCGCTGACCATCAATATACTTGGCAGCATCGGCAATATGCACCATTGGCTGGCTGGCGGCACGCGTTAGCGGTACCGGAAACGTGCCTTGGGCTATCCGGTTACGGGCGGTTTGCAGTGACACGCCCATGATGTCAGCACAAAAGGTTTCCAGCGGTATCAGCGGTTTTTCATAGCACGCCAGCAGCATGAACTCGGTTTTCATTATTGGTTAACTCCCTTCTGACGCGCCTGCCAGCGGTTAAAGCGGTTGCTGATCATGCGAAACGTTTCGCACGCGGCTGGGTTGCTATCCAGCTCGGCGCGGTTGTTGATTTTGCAGGCAGCACACACCTAGTGGCGTGCGTTTTCGATGCCGTAGTGCATTTGACTTTCGTTCAACTGATGCTTATACCCTGGGCGGAGATCTAGATAAAGACGAAGCGCTTTATCTTGGCAATGCATTGCGGCTTAGTGCCTTTGTATATGTCGGCGCGCCATCCATTCCCCCGCATGCGCGCTAAATGCAATGGTTTTATACAGTCATGCTGCTGAAGATGGGGTGACGTCGCTGGAGCTAATGCCCCGCCACAGGTGATTGGACGGGCGATCTTATGAAACCATTTCATCTTGTGGATTCATGCAATAATCACTGCTTACAATCTAATATTTTTCATAAACTAGCTGAAATCATTATGTCTTTTTCTCACGAAGAAAATCTCGAAAAAATAGAGTCACTGGGTGATCATGAGTTACATGCGCTTATGCGTGCTTGGATAGAGGCTCAGCATGAATATTCAGCACTGCATTCTAGTTTTGAAATGGTTGAGAACGGCTGGTGGCATAATGAACGTGCATCAATCAGCTTATTGGCGGGCGCTGCATGGAAGTCTGGATGGGTAGCTTTAGAAGAATTTGGTACAACCAAGCGTGGCCATACAGTCGAGTCCGAAGAACGCGGCGATCGAATAGGTCGATGTGATCTTTATCTGTGTAATAGAAAAGTATCTCTTGCGATAGAGGCCAAGCAGGCATGGCAAGGACTGGGGAATCACCGCAATGACAGGAAGAGCTTTCAAGATCAATTGACTGCGGCCTGGGACGATGCTGGCTACCTTCATTCCTACGAAGCTGATCGACGATTTGCAGTCACTTTCATCGTACCTCATTTTCCTTGTTCACAAGTTTGGAATAACGAACTAGACACAGTCGATGGTCTGGAAGTTAGAACAAGGATTGAAGATTGGCTTGAAGAGGTGGAAGCGTTCCAAAGGCAGCGGGGTAAGTCTGTTCAGTATGCCTACTACTTTCCAGCAGATGGCTTTAAGAACCTTAATGTTTATACCGGAAGGGTTTTTCCCGGTGTAGTAATTGTAATGGAAGAGCGTCTACGTGGTGTTTAAGCGTATACAATTTTACCAATGGCACCTTAGCTTTTGGCGTTTCCCGCCGATGAGGTCGACCAGCATCACGCCCGCTTCCTTGTAGCCGCGCTTGAAGTAAGCATAAATTAAATTCTTTGCTACGCTGGTGGGTGTCGCTTAAAAGTATGCGGGTCTGACAACGATTCGCCAGAAGGATGCGGCAACGGCCTCTAAGGTTTCAGAGGCAATTTCATTGGATGAACGAGGTGCTAAATGGCTAATTTTACTCAAACGAACATGAGCCTGGATCATTACGATTGGGACGCAGCACCTAGCGATGATCCACGCGTGACCGGTGAGCCGGACAGCACTCTTTTTAATCGCCAGCAAGGCTATGAAGTGCTTTATATGCTGAACATGGTGCTGTCCGCTTCAGCCCCTATTACGGCGCTTCACAAGGGCGAAGAGCTCATCCGCGACGAGCTGCCAAGTGATACACGCAAGCAGCTGGATGTGAAGAAGTGGCTTGATCAACATCTATAAGCGACTGCTCGCAAGCAGCGCTTAACACGAGTGCTTGAGAGATAAAAATGCCCCGGCCATGAAATATGGTCGGGGCATTTTGTTTGGGCCATGAGGCACACAGGTTTTGCTCCGGTGAGGTACCCGCTGTTAGGTATCGCCACCATCACCTGAAAATGCCAAAACCGCCATATGCGTGATGCTAATAAGTAGTTTAAATGGCTTAAACTTTCGGTTCTTCTTCAAAAATACTTTCTATGCTGGACTCAAGCACTCGCGCGATCACAAAAGCAAGAGGTAGGCTGGGGTCGTATTTGTTATTTTCTATAGAGTTAACGGTTTGGCGAGATACTCCCAGTCGGCTTGCTAACTCGGCTTGAGACCAGCCCCGTGCTATGCGCAATATCTTTACTTTATTTTTCATCGATAACGCAGACTGCCTATGATGGTTCCAATGACCCAGAAGGTAGCCATCAATGGCCAGACAACAAACATGGTCATTTTTGGAAAACCTACATTCTCAAGAAATCCATAGCTGAAGGTAAGCAATGCTACCGCAGCAAATGCGATCACCATCGCTTCAAAATGTATTTTTCGCTGAAGTTCATCCATTCTCCTGACGCCTCGAACAATAACCCAGCAGACACCTAATGCTGGCACCATAGGCATGAGAGAAACAAAAATAGGCCATGCCACTTGGTTGTTAAGTAGCGTTAAGGAATATAGTAAAACAAGAAGATAGGCCATTAAGCTCGCGCTTAATTCTAGCAAATATCGATAGCGCATCGTTTTTATCATCTATTAAGCCGTGTAAAGGAAGCTTTACATTAGACGGTTAAAAAAATATGTCAAGCACCCTTTACATTTGAAGATGGCTAATTTGATATTTTTGGGCTGGGCATCATGATCAAGCCCTTACCGCCCACGAAGTGGGGGTCGCCAAGGACATAGCTCGAAAGAGAAGCAGCCAAAAGCCTTGCTCTTGAGTGCTTCGGTGTATCTCAAGTGCTGGATGCTGAGTTAAGCAACCTCACCTGAATTCTTCAACGTCATTGGCGGCCGCTAATTCCAAAGGGCTTAAAGTGCGTTTACGCTATTCTTCAAGCCGTTACCACCGTGTAGACCATCTGCAGAGCCAGACCCATCAACATAAAAGCGAATACCCGTTTGAGCAGTTTCACGGGTAATTTGTGGGCGAGTTTCGCGCCTAGTGGTGCGGTAAGAATACTGAACGGCGCCATGAGCAGTAGGGCGGGAAGGTAAACGTAGCCTAGCGCTGCATTGGGCAAGCCTTGGATAGACCAACCGTTAATCACATAGCCAATGGCTCCAGCGATCGCGATAGGGAGGCCAACGGCTGCCGAGGTGCCAATGGCACGGGGAAGTTTGACGTTACACCAGGTCAGAAAAGGCACCGTTAACGAGCCGCCACCTATCGCCACCAGCGCTGAAATGCCGCCGATACCCAGGCCGACACCACTAATGCCAAGCGGGCCAGGCAAGCCACGGTTCGGCTTTGGTTTAATATTGGCGAGCATTTGGAGCGACATTAGAATCATGAAGCAGGCGAAGAAAATGGCCAGGCCCAGCGTGGGGATGAGAGCGGCAACAAACGTTGTTAAAAAGGTGCCGATTAAAATGCCGGGGGTAATAAAGCGTACGATATCCCAATTAACCGCTCCATGCCGATGGTGCGAAAACAGACTGGCGGTCGAGGCGGGAACGATAGCCGCCATGGCAGTGCCTAATGCCAAGTGGGCAAGATGTTCATGGGGCACGCCTTGAGCGACAAAAAGGGACGTTAAAATCGGCACCATAATGCCGCCGCCGCCAATGCCTAATAGTCCTGCCATCAGGCCCACAAATCCGCCCAGCGCTACATAGGCCAACCACCAGATAATGTCCAAATCCGCTGCTCCTTAATAGTGTCTTGTTAGCACGTTAAGAATATTGTACCGGAAGCTGGGTAGGCAGCGGGGACAAAAAAGTATTCCACTGTGATGGGGTGATGCAGTGGTAAGCTGCAGGATAAGTAATAGTTGGGAGTTTATATGCACAATGTTATGAAAAACGTCGGTACGTTGATGATATTCATTACGTTACTGGCAGGCTGCAGCGATATGGACGAGCCATCAAGTGACCCCGCTTCAGCTTCCTCATCTGATCAAGCGTCGGTCGTTGAAAATGAGCCTGAGAGCGCGGTAACCGAGACTCAAGACGTCGAGCCGCTGGTCGTGGAAATATCGACGCATGTGACGTTGCGCAGTGATCGCCGCCTAATGGTGGAAGGCGAGAGCAATTTGCCGGATCGTACGCAGATAAGAGTGATTGTCGAGCGTGAGATAAGCCGAGTGCGCTGGCAGGCACGAACCGAAATCGAAAAAGGGCACTTTTCCGCTGGACCCTATGGATCCGGTAGCGGTTTGCCAGATGGCGGCTACATTGTGCGTGTGGAAGTGGATGAAGCCAGCGTCCAACCCGAAGCCGTGCAGGCTCGGATTGGCAGCCAGGGCCAGCACCTGGCGGGGAAGCTTGTCAGCCAATCCCGCCATGGGCTGGGCCAAATCGCCACCTACTCACAACGCTTCTTGGTGGGGAGTGAGCCAAGACAGACGCGTGACCAGGTGGAGGTTCAAGAGAGTCCGGGGATACAGACGCTTTAGGCAGGATGCCAATGGGCTAGGAGTACAGCGTGAATAGCGATATCGCTGGGGGCTTTGGCGAAGTGCTCAAGAACGAATTTATCGTCGCGTTGCACTACGTAGTGGCCCGCTTTATGAAACACATGGGTCGGCCCAAGTAACATTAAGTCGCCAGCCTTAACGGGCGAAAAATCTGTCCCTTTACTTGGCGTTGCCATCACACAGGGTGCTTTCCAGTCGATGTTAAGCGGTAGATGACTGGGCACTTTTAGCGTCGTTGCCTGTACCTGCTCCCAGGGGAGGGGGCCAGTATGAGTCAACGTTAACAGCTCGGGCGCGCTTTCACCTTCCAGTAAGGTTGCCAACGAGCAATCAAGCGCATCAGCGAGCGATACAAGCCGCTCATGACCGATTTGTTTGATTGCGCCGGATTCCCAATAGGAAATGGTGACATCCGAGACGCCAACCTTACGCGCAAGGGCAGCCTTGTTGAGCTTGGCCCTAAGCCGCAGTTGCTTAATCCGTGAGCCTAACGATTCCATTTCGTTTTCCTGTTGCTGAGCTAAACAAGCTAGTTGAATGATTCCACATTGATAGTGGCGCTTTGAACATACATTTTTATCTCGCGCTTGGGGTATGTACCCAAGGTATTGCTGCAGTGCCATACTAAGCGATTGTGCTGTAACACGCATTAGTGGACAAATAACGTTGAGTTAATTTCTCTGACGCTTTCTTACTGTCGTTGTTCCCTACGCGGCGGTGTTGGTTACGCATAAGGTGCGTATAATATCGCCATGCATTTTTGCCAATAGGACGTTTTGATGACCGTACGTACTCGTATCGCCCCTTCTCCGACCGGCGACCCCCACGTTGGCACGGCTTATATCGCGCTGTTTAACCTTTGTTTTGCGCGCCAGCATGGCGGTCAATTTATTTTACGTATTGAAGACACCGACCAGGTGCGTTCCACGCCTGAGTCAGAACAGATGATCTTGGATTCACTAAAATGGCTTGGCCTTGAGTGGGATGAAGGCCCGGACGTTGGTGGCCCGCACGGTCCCTACCGGCAAAGCGAGCGCGGCGATATTTACGCTCAATACGTGCAGCAGTTGCTGGACGTGGGGCATGCTTTTAAATGTTACCGCACCAGTGAAGAGTTGGACGAGTTGCGTGAAACGCGCAAGGCTGCAGGTCTACACTTGGCGTTGAAGCCCGCTGATCTGGCGCTGGATGAGCAAGAGCAAGCCCGCCGTGAGCAAGAGGGCTGGTCTTACGTCGTGCGCATGAATGTGCCTGTGGAAGGTGTCTGTCGTGTTAACGACATGCTGCGCGGCACGATTGAAGTGGAGTGGGCGCAGGTGGATGCGCAGATCCTGCTAAAATCAGATGGCATGCCTACCTACCACTTGGCCAACGTCGTTGACGATCATTTGATGGCGATTACCCATGTATTACGTGGGGAAGAGTGGATTAATTCCGCACCAAAGCACCAGTTGCTGTATGAGTATTTTGGTTGGGAAATGCCGCAACTTTGTCACATGCCGCTGTTGCGTAACCCCGATAAATCCAAACTTTCCAAACGCAAGAACCCGACGTCGATCAACTATTATCGTCGAATGGGCTTTTTGCCTCAGGCCGTGACTAACTATTTGGGTCGGATGGGCTGGTCGATGCCCGATGAGCGTGAAAAATTCAGCCTGTCAGAAATGATGGCGGAATTTGACGTGCATCGCGTCTCGCTAGGTGGGCCGGTATTTGATCTGGAAAAGCTGACGTGGCTAAACGGTGTGTATATCCGCGAAGACCTGGATGATGAAGCCTTGTTAAGCGCCTTACGTGAATGGGCCTTTAACGACGCTTACGTGAAGCAAATACTCCCGCAGGTTCGGCCCAGGGTAGAGACGCTTTCTCAGGTCATGCCGTTGGCGGGGCACTTCTTCTCTGGTTTGCCAGCGCTGTCAAAAGCGTCGTTTGAAAGCGTACGGCTTGAAGAAGAGGAGCTGGTAAAACTGCTTCAATTCCTCGTTTGGCGGTTTGAGGGGGTGCCCGCTTGGAATAAAGAAACACTATTGAACGAAGTAAAACTGCTGGCTGACCACTTTGATTTAAAAATGAAGGTATTCCTGGCGCCGGTGTTTATTGCGATAACCGGCAGCACGTCCAGTACCTCGGTGATGGACGCCATGGCGATTCTAGGATCAGACGTTACTCGGGCGCGGTTGCGCAATGCGATAGAAGTGCTGGGCGGCGTTTCCAAAAAGCAGGCGAAGCGCTTTGAAAAAGAGTTTCGTGACATCGCTTAACAGCTAGAGGGTGTAGTAAAGGCATTGGCGGGAGCGCCTATGGTGACTATGAGTGTTTGGCATGGTAAATAGGCGCTTTCCCTATTGACGAAGGTAAGTGTAATCAGTATTATACGCTCCGTCTTCGCGACATGTGGGGCCTTAGCTCAGCTGGGAGAGCGCAACACTGGCAGTGTTGAGGTCAGCGGTTCGATCCCGCTAGGCTCCACCAATTTTCAGATCTTCGAAAAATCTTGATTTGGCGATAGCAGCTCGCGAATACGTAGTTCATGTGATAAGTCCCATTCGTCTAGTGGTCTAGGACACCGCCCTTTCACGGCGGTAACAGGGGTTCGAACCCCCTATGGGACGCCACCGCTTCGAAAGTCCTTCCTAATAGTGAATTTTCTGGCAATGAGATCTGCTCATTTGCTAGTTTTTTGCGTCTCTGTCGTTTAAACAAACGCTCACAAAAAAAGCGTCCATTTGGCGTTTTTAGGGCGATTTTATACTTGACTTGTCCACTTTTGCTAATCTGGTTTTGAGGTTGTGCACAACCCCTTGTTGTTACCACAAAAAACATGATCATAAATTAAATATATAAAAAACAACAAGTTACGTTAGGTTAAAAAATGACCAATTTAAGGCTGACCCACTACCCATGGCGATTGCGGGACGTTTTAAAGTGGTTGTGAACAGGGTTATCCACAGATAGTGTGGAAAACCTTAATCCAGCCCGGGAAGCAAAAAAGTCAAGCGCTATTAGGCATTTCTCAGGCTTTTTGATGACGTTGTTGTAAGACCGCGGCTGCATGGCAAAGGAAGGTGCCTTGAGCTCTCGCAACGCGTCCCTGGGCTAATGTATGTCGTCGTTGAGTGTGCAAGGTGGAGTCTTGGGCGGGAGCTGCTTGCAGGGCTTGTGCGGAAGTTTTCTTGAGTAGAGGGTTGGCATAGCATGGTGGCATAGCGTGTTGGCATAGCTTGTTAGAATAGAGAGGGCGCTCACCAACGGCGCGGGGAAATAGCAAGGTAAGTAAAGAAGGGTAGCTCTGCGTGTCTGGCAGCCCTGTTGGTCACCAGGGTTGGACAGTTGGTCACCAGGGTTGGTCAACAGTGCTGGTCAATAGCGTTGACCAGTAGCCCTGAACAATAGCCCTGAAGAATAGTGCTTCCTGCATACGTTAAAGGCCACCCTAAGGTGGCCTTTAACATTACTATCAAGCGCATGACGCTCGATATTATTTCTTCGGGTAATCGCGCTGGTCGTGGCCAATATAAAGCTGACGCGGACGGCCGATTTTATAGCTTTCGCTGAGCATTTCGTTCCAATGGGATATCCAGCCAATGGTGCGTGAAACCGCGAAAATCACGGTAAACATATTGGTAGGAATGCCCATCGCTTTCAGGATGATGCCCGAGTAGAAATCAACGTTCGGGTACAGCTTGCGCTCAATGAAGTACTCGTCTTCGAGAGCGATCTGCTCCAGGCGTTTAGCGATTTTGAGCTGCGGATCGTCAGCCATGCCGAGTTCTGCAAGAACTTCATCGCAGGTCTCTTTCATAACTTTGGCGCGGGGATCAAAGTTGCGATAAACGCGGTGACCAAAGCCCATCAGCTTGAACGGGTCATCTTTGTCCTTGGCCTTATCGACAAAGCGCTGGATATTCTCTTCAGACTCTTCGCCAATTTCATCGAGCATCGCCAGGACAGCTTCGTTGGCGCCACCATGTGCTGGGCCCCAAAGTGCGGCGATACCGGCGCTAATACAAGCGAAGGGGTTGGCGCCAGTGGAGCCTGCCAGGCGTACGGTCGAGGTAGAGGCATTTTGCTCATGGTCGGCATGCAGCATAAAGATGCGATCCATGGCTTTCGCGTATACCGGGTTGATTTTGTACTCTTCGCACGGGTTGCTGAACATCATGTAGAGGAAGTTCTCTGCATAGCTCAGGTCGTTGCGCGGATAGTTGAATGGCTGGCCAACATTGTACTTATGCGACATGGCAGCAAGCGTCGGCATTTTGGCAATCAGGCGAATGGCGCTGATCTCGCGATCTTCTTGTTGGGTAATATCCATGTGGTCATGGTAGAAGGCCGCCAGGCCACCCACGACACCACATAGGATAGACATGGGGTGCGCGTCGCGACGGAACCCTTTGAAGAAGTTATTGATTTGATCGTGAACCATGGTGTGGTTACGAATGCGCGTTTCAAAATCCGCATACTGCTCGTCGTTGGGTAGTTCGCCAAATAGCAGGGTGTAACACACCTCAACGAAGTTTGACTCTTTGGCCAGCTGATCAATGGGGTAGCCGCGGTGCAGCAATACACCCTTGCCGCCATCAATATAAGTGATAGCAGACTGGCAGGAAGAGGTGGCCATAAAGCCGGGGTCGTAGGTGAACAGGCCTTCAGCACCTAGGCCGCGGACGTCGATCACGTCGGGGCCGAGTGTGCCGGAATACATGGGTAGCTCGATCGGTTTATCAAGACCGTCTACCGTCAATGTTGCTTTCCTGTCAGCCATGCTGGCCTCCTTTCGAATTCGGGTTGGGACGTAAAGTCGTTGCTGCGCATACCGCGCCGGCGAAAAGGCTTGCCTACTATAGAAGCGTGCGACATTTTGTCAATTAGCCTAAACGCTAGCTTTTATTGTGCAAAAATTATCACTGTGAATAGTTTTTGTATAATTTTTCAGTGACTATATAATGTCTGTGTTGCGTGATGGCATAGCGCCAAAAGTCGTGCGATAGGCTACCATATTATGTTAACAGGCTTATCAAATTGCCGAACTACTGTCACTATAACCATGCTGCAGCGCAAAATCGACTCTTGAAGACTCTAATTTTATTGCACCATAGTCGAGTTAAACCTGAGTTCGGTTTGTAAGCGAGGGCGAAGGTTCTTATAATCCACGGCGCGCGACCGGCAGGTAGGTGGTCGTGCCCGACTTGGCAACGGCCGAGCCCCTTCCAGCAACCACCGCCCGCTCGGGCCATGCCCGACCTGTCGCAGAGCGGGCCAAGAGAGTGTGTACAAAGCCGTGAATAGCAAACGACCCGTAAACCTAGATCTTTCTACGATACATTTCCCACTGCCGGCACTAACGTCGATTACACACCGCATCACGGGTGTCATTCTGTTCGTTGGCCTGATTTTCGCTTTTTGGGCGCTGGGTAAATCCTTGTCATCACCAGCTGGATTTGATGCCGTTAGCGATGCGTTAGCCCATAATTTTTTGGCTAAATTAATCGCTTGGGGTCTTTTGTCCGCTTTGGCATTCCATTTTGTGGCAGGTATTAAACATCTGCTGATGGATGCCGATATTGGGGTGACCCTTGAAGGTAGCGTGAAAAAAGCGCAGATCACTGTGGTGGTCAGTGCCGTTCTGATTATTTTGGCAGGAGTTTGGGTATGGTAACCAATATTACAAGTTTTGGCCGTAGTGGGCTTTCTGACTGGCTGATGCAGCGCGTATCCGCGGTTATTCTGGCCCTTTATACGGTATTTATTGTTGCCTTCCTGCTATTTAATCCGAACCTTGATTACTACGCGTGGAGCGGCCTGTTTAACCAGACGTGGATGCGGATTTTCTCGCTATTGGCCTTCATTGCCATAGCGGCGCACGCCTGGATCGGTCTGTGGACTGTCACCACTGACTATCTCAAGTCCACTCGCCTGCGCGTGGGTGCCCAAGCTGTCATCATCCTGGGCATTTTCGTGTACTTGGTGTGGGGCATTCAAATTTTGTGGGGAGCTTGATTACATGTCTAATCTGCGTAGCCTGACGTTTGACGCCATTATCATTGGTGGCGGTGGCTCTGGCCTGCGAGCCGCTTTAGAGCTGGCTCAGTCTGGTAAAAAAACGGCCGTGTTATCGAAAGTCTTCCCGACTCGCTCGCATACCGTTTCGGCCCAGGGTGGTATTACCTGTGCGATTGCCTCTGATGACCCGAATGATGACTGGCGCTGGCATATGTACGACACCGTTAAAGGTGGCGACTATATTGCTGACCAGGATGCAGCCGAGTACATGTGTTCTGAAGGCCCTAAAGCGGTCTTTGAGCTTGAGCACATGGGCCTGCCTTTCTCGCGTTTAGATAATGGCCGTATTTACCAGCGTCCCTTTGGTGGTCAATCGAAGAACTTTGGCGAAGGTGGCCAGGCGGCACGTACCTGTGCGGCGGCTGACCGTACCGGTCACGCACTGCTGCACACGCTTTACCAGAACAACCTGAAGAACAACACCGTGTTCCTCAATGAGTGGTACGCGGTGGATTTGGTCAAAAATGCCAGTGGTGACGTGGTGGGCTGTATCGCCATGTGCATCGAAACCGGCGAAGTGGTTCACGTTAAATCCAAGGCGACGGTTCTCGCTACCGGTGGTGCAGGGCGTATTTATGCCTCTACCACCAACGCGCTGATCAATACCGGTGACGGTATCGGCATGGCGCTACGTGCTGGCTTCCCCATGCAGGATATGGAAATGTGGCAGTTCCACCCAACCGGCATTTACGGTGCGGGCACGCTGGTCACTGAAGGTTGCCGCGGTGAAGGTGGCTACCTGATCAATAAAGACGGTGAGCGCTTCATGGAGCGTTATGCGCCGAACGCCAAAGACTTGGCGGGTCGTGACGTTGTCGCGCGCTCCATGGTCATGGAGATTCTGGAAGGGCGCGGTTGCGGCGAAAAGGGTGACCACGTTTTCTTGAAGCTTGATCACTTGGGTGAAGAAGTCCTCGGCAAGCGTTTGCCAGGGATTGTTGAGCTGTCCAAAACGTTCGCTCACGTTGACCCCGCCAAAGACCCGATTCCGGTCGTGCCAACCTGCCATTACATGATGGGCGGTATTCCTACCAATATTCATGGTCAGGCAATCACCCAGGACGATAGCGGCAACGATCATATCGTCAATGGCCTGTTTGCCTGTGGTGAAGCCGCGTGTGTCTCCGTTCACGGTGCAAACCGCCTGGGTGGTAACTCGTTGCTTGATCTGGTGGTCTTTGGACGTGCCGCTGGCATGTTTATCGAAGGCGCGCTTAACGAAGGTATCGAGTACCTGGATGCGTCCGAGTCTGATATCGAATCGGCCATGAAGCGTATTACGCGCTGGAACGAGTCCGAAGGTGGCGAAAGCATCCCTGCACTGAAAGCGGAGCTGCAGGACATCATGCAGAACTCCTTCGGCGTCTTCCGTGAAGAAAAAAATATGGTGGAAGGGGTAGAGCAGCTGGCGCAATTGCGTGAGCGTATCAACAATGCCCACCTGCCTGACAAGTCCAACGCCTTCAACACTGCCCGTGTAGAAGCGCTGGAACTTGATAACTTGATGGAAGTGGCAGAAGCGACGGCGATCGCTGCCCTGGAACGTAAAGAGAGTCGCGGCGCTCACTCGCGCTATGACTATCCAGACCGTGATGATGTCAACTGGCTTAAGCACTCACTGTTCTTCCCGGCGACTAAAGAGCTGAGGAAGCGTGACGTTAACTTCAAGCCGAAAACCGTTGATACGTTCGAACCCAAGGTTCGTACCTACTAAACTCCGCATTGACGAGAGGGAGTCACCATGTCCAATCTTCAGGTATCCGTATATCGCTACAATCCGGAAACCGACTCCGCACCTTACATGCAGGAGTTTCAGGTCGATACCAAAGGCCGCGATGTGATGGTGCTGGATGTTCTTCATATGATGAAAGAACAAGACAGCGGTTTGGCGTTTCGCCGCAGCTGCCGTGAAGGCGTCTGCGGTTCAGACGGCATGAACATGAACGGCAAAAACGGCTTGGCGTGTATCACGCCGCTGTCAGACGTTGTGAAAAACAACAAGCTAACACTACGCCCGCTGCCAGGCCTACCGGTCATCCGCGATATGGTGGTCGATATGGGGCTGTTCTATAAGCAGTACGAGCGCATTCAGCCGTACCTGCAGAACGATACCCCAGCGCCCGCCATCGAGCGCCTGCAGTCGCCGGAAGAGCGCGACAAGCTGGATGGCTTGTATGAGTGTATTTTGTGCGCGTGTTGCTCAACGTCTTGCCCGTCATTTTGGTGGAACCCAGAGAAATTTGTAGGACCTGCAGGTCTTCTGCAGTCTTACCGCTTCCTGGCGGATTCTCGTGACACCGCTACTCGCGAGCGGTTGAGTGATCTGGAAGATCCGTTCTCTGTGTTCCGCTGCCGTGGCATCATGAACTGCGTCGCGGTGTGTCCAAAAGGGCTTAACCCCACTCGGGCAATTGGTAAAATTCGTGAAATGTTGCTTGCCGATGCAACCTAAGCCTATGAGATATTAGTAAAAAAGTGCGGGCCGCTTAAGTTGGTTGATAAAGCCTCTTAAATCATGGCGCTTCGCTTGTTATCATAGGGTTTGTCACGTGGTGCGGCGTCGCGTCGCACCACGGCTCAGACAGGTTTGAAAGCCGGTGCCTTGGGTACCGGCTTTCGAGCATGAACTGAAAATGAAAGACTGCATGACCTTTAGAAAAGCTGTATTAGAAAGACCGAATTAGATAGATTGCATGACCGTTAGATGTGAACAGCTAAATGAACAGGGTTTCCGGCCGTTGGCCGGCGCCGCCGGCAAATGTCCCGCCCCGCCGGCAGGGCAATAGCGATGTCGCCGCATGTTTGCGACGATACCGATACCACCCCATCAGTGCAGGGTGACCGAGAGATGCAACAAGGCATAATGGAGTTGATGTGGCGTTCCTCACACGTTAGTGGCGGTAATGTTCACTACGTGGAAGCGCTTTACGAGCAGTACCTCGCCGATCCTGAGTCTGTCCCTGACGAATGGCGCAGCTATTTTGACCAGTTGCCGCGTCCGGAGGGCAGTGCCTCCCACGATGTTCCACTAAGCCCAGTTCGTGATCAGTTCTATCAGCTGGGGCGAGAAAGTCGCCCGGGCCGTGTACTCGCCGCTGCCGATAGCGGTGAAAATAAGAAGCAGGTGAAAGTCCTGCAGCTGATTAACGCTTATCGCTTTCGTGGCCATCAGAAGGCCAATATTGACCCGCTAGGACTGCGTAATCCCACCCCCGTCCCAGACCTCGATCTGTCTTTCCATCAGCTCTCAAAAGCTGATCTAGACACCGAGTTTCAAACCGGTTCTTTCTTTCTAGGTATCGATAAAGCGCCATTGCGTGACATCGTGGATGCATTGGAGCGCACTTACTGCCGCTCCATCGGCTGCGAAATCATGCATATCGTCGATACGGAAGAGAAGCGTTGGTTGCAGCGGCGTTTCGAGTCGGTACGCAGCGCGCCGGACTTTAGTGCCGATGTGCGTAAGCACGTGCTGGAGCGTTTGACGGCCGCCGAAGGTTTGGAAAATTACCTGGCCTCGAAATATCCAGGTACCAAACGTTTTGGTCTTGAAGGCGGTGAAACGTTTGTCCCCATGATGGATGAACTGATCCAGCGTGCCGGCGGGTATGGCACCAAGGAAGTCATCATCGGCATGGCGCACCGTGGACGTTTGAACCTGCTGGTCAATATCCTGGGTAAAAACCCCGCTGACTTGATCGACGAGTTCGATGGCAAGAAGGTTATTGAGCGCGGCTCAGGCGATGTGAAGTACCACCAGGGCTTCAGTTCTAACGTCATGTCCCCTGGCGGCGAAGTCCACTTGGCGATGTCGTTTAACCCTTCGCACCTGGAAATCGTTGCGCCGGTAGTGGAAGGTTCGGTGCGTGCGCGCCAGGATCGCCGTAACGACGTAGATGGCAGTAAAGTATTGCCGATCAACGTCCACGGTGATGCTGCGTTTGCCGGTCAAGGCGTGGTGATGGAGACATTCCAGATGTCTCAGACCCGTGCTTATAAAACCGGCGGTACGGTCCACATTGTGATCAACAACCAAGTGGGCTTTACCACCTCGCATCCGCAGGACGCGCGCTCTACCGAATACTGCACTGATATTGCCAAGATGGTTCAAGCACCTATCTTCCATGTCAATGCCGATGACCCGGACGCGGTACTGCACGCCACCCAGGTGGCGCTCGATTATCGCCATCAGTTCAAGAAAGACGTGGTGATCGATCTTGTCTGCTACCGTCGTCGTGGTCACAACGAAGCTGACGAGCCGTCAGGCACGCAGCCGATGATGTATGCCAAGATCAAAGATCATCCATCAGCGCGTACGCTTTATGCGCAGCGTCTGGTTGAGCAAGGTGTGCTCTCGGAAGAAGACGCCAAGGCGATGGTAGAAACCTATCGCGACGACTTGGTGGCGGGTAACCACGTCGCCAACGCCTTGGTGCAAGAGCCTAATACGTCTCTATTCGTTGACTGGACGCCTTATCTTGGCCACGAGTGGTCCGGCGATGCCGACACGACGATTGACATGAAGCGTCTGCAGCAATTGGCTGCTCGCATGTGTGAAGTGCCTGATGGCGTCGACGTGCAGCGCCAGGTAGCCAAGATCTACGAAGATCGCCGCAAGATGCAGGCGGGTGGATTGGCGCTTAACTGGGGCTTTGCTGAAACACTGGCCTACGCCACGCTGCTGGATCAGGGGCATCCGATCAGGATCACTGGTCAAGACGTGGGACGCGGTACGTTCTCCCACCGTCATGCGGTCGTGCATAACCAGAAAGATGGCAGCACCTATGTTCCGCTACAGAACATGTCCGATGGTCAGCCACGCTTCACTATTCACGACTCGATCCTCTCGGAAGAAGCCGTGCTGGCGTTTGAGTATGGTTATTCAACCACTGCACCCAATGATCTGGTCATTTGGGAAGCCCAGTTTGGTGACTTCTTCAACGGTGCCCAGGTGGTGGTGGATCAGTTTATCTCCTCGGGTGAGTCGAAGTGGGGGCGTGTGTGCGGCTTAACCATGCTGCTACCCCATGGTTACGAAGGCCAAGGCCCTGAGCACTCGTCTGCGCGCCTGGAGCGTTTCCTGCAAATGTGTGCTGAACACAATATGCAGGTCTGCGTACCGACGACGCCTGGGCAAATTTATCATCTGCTGCGTCGTCAGGTGATTCGTCCGCTGCGTAAGCCTTTAGTGGTGATGACGCCAAAATCGCTGTTACGTCATAAAGAAGCGGTATCGAGCCTTGAAGATCTCGCCCATGGCAAGTTCCATATGGTACTGGCTGATCAGGGAGATCAAGCGCCCGAGAAAGTGACGCGCGTCGTGTTGTGTGCTGGCAAGGTTTATTACGATCTGGCTAGCTGGCGTGCTGAAAATGAGCGCGATGACACCGCTATTGTGCGTATGGAGCAGCTTTACCCCTTCCCGAAAGAAGAGCTTCTGGAAGCGCTGCAGAGCTACACCAATATTGAAGATATTGTGTGGTGTCAGGAAGAGCCCTTGAACCAAGGTGCCTGGTACTCCAGTCAGCATAATATGCGCGCAGTGGCCGACATGCTGAAAGATGGCCTCGGACGTGATTTGAAATTTGCAGGACGCCCGGCCTCTGCTGCTCCAGCAGCTGGCTATATGTCCGTCCATATTGAGCAGCAACGCCAGCTGGTGGAAGACGCTTTTAATTTATAAGCGGCCACCGGATTTAGAGAACATATAAGGGAAACGACATGGCTACTGAGATCAAAGCGCCAACCTTTCCGGAATCCGTTGCCGAAGGCACAGTGGCGGCGTGGCATAAAAAACCGGGTGACAGCGTTGAGCGTGACGAGCTGATTGTTGAGATTGAAACCGACAAAGTGGTGCTTGAAGTCGTCGCACCGGAAGCGGGTACATTGACTGACGTGATGGCCGAAGAAGGCGATGTCGTTGAGTCAGAGCAAGTGTTAGGCAAGATTGGCGAAGGCAGCGCGTCGGGCAGCAAAGAGCAGTCATCTTCGGATGATGACAGCGCTGGCAAGTCTGAAGAGACAGCTGACGACAAGAAAGCCGAGAAGGCTGACGACAAGCCAGAAGAGAAAAAAGCCAGCGGTGGTGGCAAGAAGCATGAGGTGAAAGCCCCTAGCTTCCCTGAATCCATTCAGGAAGGCATCGTAGCCACTTGGCACAAGAAAGTAGGCGAAGCGGTCAAGCGTGATGAAGTGCTGGCCGACATCGAAACTGACAAAGTAGTGCTGGAAGTGGTTGCACCGGCTGACGGCGCTCTGGAAGCTATCCAGGCCGAAGAAGGTAGCCAGGTGGAGTCTGAAGCGGTACTGGCGACTTTCGTTGAAGGCGGTGGTAGCGATCAGACAAGCGCACCTTCTTCAAGCGGCGCTTCTAGTAGCAGCAACGACGCGGGTGACGACGGCGCAGACGAAAAAGTCGGCGACAAGATTCTTGCTCCTGCGGCACGCAAGATGGTGGCCGAGCACGATCTGGATGTTGCCAAGATCGAGGGCACCGGCAAAGGTGGCCGTATCTTGAAAGAAGACGTGCAGAAAGCCGTTAAAGATGGCTCTGCCAAAAAAGCGTCCTCTTCTACCGCATCTAAGTCGGCCGCTGCACCTGCTGCTACTCCGGTTGCAGAAGGCGAGCGTGTTGAAAAACGCGTCCCGATGAGCCGTTTGCGCCAGACCATCGCCAAGCGTTTGGTACAGGCACAGCAAACCGCGGCAATGCTGACGACCTACAACGAAGTGGACATGACTGAAATCATGGCTCTTCGTGCGCAATATAAAGAAACGTTCTTGAAAGCTCACGATATTAAATTGGGCTTTATGGGCTTCTTTGTAAAAGCGGCTTCAGAAGCGCTGAAACGCTTCCCGGACGTCAACGCCTCCATCGATGGCACCGACATCGTGTATCACGGTTACCAGGATATCGGTGTGGCGGTATCAACCGACCGTGGTCTGGTCGTGCCGGTACTGCGCGATACCGATAGCATGAAAATTGCCGATGTAGAGCGCAAAATCGTCGACTTCGGTAAGCGTGGTCGTGATGGCAAGCTGGGCATGGACGACATGATTGGCGGTACCTTCACCATCACCAATGGCGGCACCTTTGGTTCGTTGATGTCGACGCCCATTATCAATCCGCCACAAACCGCTATTCTGGGTATGCACAAAATCCAGGACCGTCCGATGGCAGTTAACGGCAAGGTCGAGATTCGTCCGATGATGTATCTGGCGCTATCCTATGATCACCGTATGATCGACGGCAAAGACGCCGTTCAATTCTTGGTTACCCTAAAAGAATTGCTGGAAGACCCGGCACGTTTGCTGCTGGACGTCTAAAGCATAAGCGTCATATTAAGTAAGTACGCTACTGCTTAACCAGGATTTATCTGCAATCGCACACAGCCTCCTGCCCGGTTTACGTTAAAATGGGGGGAGGCCAGCAAGCTAAAGGAGCCAACATGGCTGATAAGTTTGATGTGATCGTTATTGGTGCGGGCCCTGGCGGTTACGTTGCCGCTATTCGTGCTGCACAGATGGGCTTAAAAGCAGCCTGTGTTGAAAAATGGATTGGTAAAGAAGGCAATGTTGTCCACGGCGGCACATGCTTGAACGTAGGCTGTATCCCGTCTAAAGCGTTGCTTGAGGCGTCGCATAAGTTTGTTGAAGCCAAGCACGATTTCGACGATATGGGTATCCAGGCCGGCGACGTCTCCATGGACGTTACCAAGATGATGGCACGCAAGGACAAGATCGTTAAGAACTTGACCGGCGGCATCTCTGGCCTGTTCAAGGCTAACGGCGTAACGGCGATTGAAGGTACCGGTAAAGTTGTCTCGGGCAAGCAAGTGGAAGTGACCGATACTGACGGCAATACCACTACCTATGATGCCGATAACATCGTCATCGCTGCGGGTTCTGTGCCGGTTGAAATTCCGCCGACGCCGTTGACCGAAGGTCTGGTGGTTGATTCTACCGGCGCGTTGGAATTCACCGAAACGCCGAAGCGTCTGGGTGTCATTGGTGCGGGTATCATCGGTCTTGAACTGGGCAGCGTATGGAATCGCCTGGGTTCTGAAGTCACCGTCCTCGAAGCCATGGACTCCTTTCTGCCGATGGTGGATACCACTGTCGCTAAAGAAACCCAGAAATTGCTCAAGAAGCAAGGCTTGGACATTAAGCTGGGCGCCCGTGTAACCGGCTCGGAAACCAACGGCGATGAAGTCGTTGTTAAGTACACCGATGCCAACGGCGAACAGGAAATGACCTTCGACAAGCTCATCGTTTGTGTTGGCCGTCGTCCGTACACCAAAGGTGTCATTGCCGACGGTGTCAGCATCGAGCTTGACGAGCGCGGCTTCATCTTTGTCGATGACCAGTGCCGTACCAATGTGCCCGGTGTTTATGCGATCGGTGACTGCGTCCGTGGCCCGATGTTGGCACATAAAGCCTCTGAAGAAGGCATTATGGTGGCGGACATTATCGCTGGCCATAAAGCTGAAATGAACTACGATGCTATTCCCAGCGTTATCTATACCTATCCGGAAGTGGCATGGGTCGGCATGACCGAGCAAGACGCCAAGGCGAAAGGCATCGAAGTCAAAACCGGTACCTTCCCGTTCGCGGCCAGCGGTCGCGCAATGGCCAACAATGCCACCGAAGGTAGCGCCAAGATCATTGCCGATGCGGAAACTGATCGTATCCTTGGTATGCACATCGTCGGTCAGCACGCGGGTGAAATGATCGCTCAGGGCGTCATTGCCATGGAGTTTGGCTCTAGTGCCGAAGACCTGGCATTGTCCTGCTATGCACACCCGACCATGTCGGAAGCCGTTCACGAAGCGGCGCTTGCGGTTGAAGGCCATGCGATTCATATGGCCAACCGCAAAAAACGTAAATAATTTAGTTAAACAACGAAGCGCCACCACTAGGTGGCGCAATCCTTTCGGCTTTGTCATAACACACAAAGATCGAAAGAACGGGGATGACCAGTTCTTGTAAGCTCGTTCTTATAAGCACACTGGTCATCGTTCGAGTCACATGCAACCAATGGCATGAATCGATGAATCTTCACGAGTATCAAGGTAAACAGCTGTTTGCCGACTATGGTTTACCAGTGTCTAAAGGCTTTGCAGTCGACACTCCCCAAGAAGCGGAAGAGGCTTGCAAAAAAATCGGCGGCAACATGTGGGTGGTAAAAGCCCAGGTGCACGCTGGTGGCCGTGGTAAAGCGGGTGGCGTTAAGCTAATTAAAGACCCGGCAGAGGCCAAGACCTTTGCTGAGCAGTGGCTAGGCAAGAACCTGGTGACCTTCCAGACTGACGAAAAAGGTCAGCCGGTTGCCAAGATCCTGGTAGAAACCTGCACCGACATCGCCGATGAGCTGTATCTCGGTGCCGTTGTCGACCGTACTACCCGTCGCGTGGTCTTCATGGCCTCTACCGAAGGCGGTGTCGAGATTGAAACGGTAGCAGAAGAGACGCCGGAAAAAATCCTGAAAGCCGAAATCGATCCGCTAGTAGGCGCACAGCCCTACCAGGCGCGTGAACTGGCGTTTGCTCTGGGCCTGAAAGGCGACCAGATCAAGCAGTTCACCAAGATTTTCCTGGGCCTGTCTCAATTGTTCCACGACAAAGACCTGGCACTGTTGGAAATCAACCCGCTGGTCGTGACTGAAGAAGGCAATCTGCACTGCCTGGACGCCAAGCTGGGTCTGGATAGCAATGCGCTTTATCGTCACCCTGACCTGCAGGCAATGCGCGACCCGTCTCAAGAAGACCAGCGTGAAGCCGATGCAGCGAAGTGGGAACTTAACTATGTAGCGCTTGATGGCAACATCGGCTGCATGGTGAATGGCGCCGGTTTGGCCATGGGTACCATGGACATCGTCAATCTGAGCGGCGGCAAGCCTGCTAACTTCTTGGATGTGGGCGGCGGCGCCACCAAGGAGCGCGTGGCAGAAGCGTTCAAAATCATCCTTTCTGACGACAATGTTAAAGCCGTATTGGTTAACATTTTCGGCGGTATCGTACGTTGCGACATGATTGCTGAAGGCATTATCGGTGCCGTTGAGCAAGTGGGCGTCAACGTACCGGTAGTCGTACGTCTAGAAGGTAACAATGCCGAGCTGGGCACTGAGAAATTAGCGTCTAGCGGTCTGAACATCATCGCGGCAACCAGTCTGACCGACGCGGCTCAGCAGGTCGTTAAAGCGGCGGAGGGCAAGTAATGAGTATCCTGATCGATAAGAACACCAAGGTCATCTGCCAGGGCTTCACCGGTGGCCAGGGCACGTTCCACTCCGAACAGGCGATTGCCTACGGTACGCAAATGGTCGGTGGTGTTACACCGGGTAAAGGCGGCCAGGAGCACCTCGGCCTGCCCGTTTTCAATACTGTTAAAGAAGCGGTAGAGAAAACTGGCGCGGAAGCCAGCGTGATTTACGTACCGGCACCTTTCTGTAAAGACTCAATCCTTGAAGCGGCGTTCGCCGGTATCAAGCTGATTGTGTGCATTACCGAAGGTATCGCTACACTGGATATGCTCGAAGCGAAAGTGAAGTGTGACGAGCTAGGCGTTCGCCTGATTGGCCCGAACTGCCCAGGCGTTATCACGCCGGGTGAATGTAAAATCGGCATCATGCCGGGCCACATTCACCAGCCAGGCCGTGTTGGTATCGTATCGCGCTCAGGCACACTGACCTACGAAGCCGTTAAGCAGACGACTGATCACGGTTTTGGTCAGTCTACCTGTGTCGGCATCGGCGGCGATCCGATCCCTGGTTCTAACTTCATCGACATCCTTGAGATGTTCGAAAAAGACCCGAAAACCGAAGCCATCGTCATGATCGGTGAAATCGGTGGTACGGCTGAAGAAGAAGCGGCGGCTTATATCAAAGCTAATATTTCCAAGCCTGTGGTGTCTTACATTGCCGGTGTTACCGCTCCTCCTGGCAAGCGTATGGGCCACGCGGGCGCGATCATCTCTGGCGGTAAAGGTACCGCTGATGAGAAGTTTGCTGCCCTGGAAGATGCGGGTGTTAAAACCGTACGCTCGCTGGCTGAAATCGGCGACGCGCTGAAAGAAGTCACTGGCTGGTAAGCTATTGACGATTAGCTGTACGTTTAAGGGCGCCCCTCGGGGCGCCCTTATTGTTTGCTACCTTAAAACTGTTGAGTTCGTTTTATTGAGACCATTTATGGCGTCGGAGAGCGGCGTAGTATCCGATAGCTATAAAGAATGAACAGCGGTGCGCCTGCCGCCAAATAGAGATGGTAGCTAATTAGTCGCCACACCAGTACTGCTGCCGCGGCTTGTTCACGTTCCATTAGCGGCAGTAGCAAACTGCCCACCCCGATTTCAGCAGCCCCCGCGCCACCGGGTAGGAAGCTCAGTTGGCTGGCTGCCATTGCCAGCATTTGGGTTAAAAATGTCCACATCCAATCGGCCTGTCCGCCGACGCCGAGCACCGCTAAATAGAGCAAGCTATAGCGCAGCAGCCAATGAATGGCGGTAAGCGACATCATGGCCACGAGCGTGGACGGTGGCAGAGAGAGGGTCACTTTCAATGCATGGCGACAACGTAACAGGCGGCGTGCCAGCCAACGGCGTTGGTAGCCGTTTGGCCAGGACGTGGTAAAGCGCCGCGTGCGAAGTAGCCGGGGCAAGCGGTACATGACCACTCCCACCAGCATCGCCAGGCACGCTAAGCCGAGCATTGCCCACTCTATTAATGATTGATGAGGCCATTGGGTATCGCTTAGCAGGGAAAATATGACCAGCCCACTCAGCATGGTAAGAAAGAATAATAAATCACAGCCTTGATCGATGAGAAATACCGCGGCGCCCTTGGCCGGTGGGAATCCGCGACGCGCCAATAGCAGTAGCAGGGTAGCAGGGCCGCCACTCCCGCCCGGAGTAGCGCATAGAGCAAATTTAGCCGCCATTTCAATGCCCAATGCGCCACGTTGGCCAAGCCTGCCCGCACGCCCCCCCAGCATCAAACGCAGCCGCGCCGCATTGAGGTTCCAGCATACAACGGTTATCACCAACATTAAGAGCAGTAGACCAAGCGGAAAGTGTTTGACGCGCTGAAGCGCATCAGCCCCTCCCAGCCAGGCGGTGAGTACTAGCGGTGCCATGAGGGCCAACACTATCATCGCCCCATGAACAGGACGCCACTGTAACAACCGTCGACGGTTATGGGTGTTGGGAGACAGCATGCGGTTGGCTGCTATGACACAAAGACTGATAGTGTTCGAAAAGTGAATGCATAACGCCATCCCAGTTAAAGTGGCGTTCCACATAGCGACGGGCATAGCGACCGCTGGCAGCGACATCGTTACTGAATAGTGCTGCGCAAGCATCAGCCATGGCGACAGGATCAAGCGGGCGACACAGAATTCCCGCCCCCAGTGGCACGTTTTCGGCGAGTGCCCCCGCGCGTGCTGCCACGATTGGCGTGCCGCTCGCCATGGCTTCCTGGGCAACCAGGCCAAAGGTCTCGCGGGTGCCCGCATGAAGAAGCGCATCGCTACTGGCAAGTGCCTTGGCAACTTCATGGGCACCACAGCAGCGATCGACGATGGTGACATTGCTGGGTACATGGTGGGGCATGCCAGGGCCCATCAACAGCAGGTGATAATCACTGCCTAGTTGGCGCATGGTCGCGAGCAGGATATCGATATTTTTCTCGCGCGAGTTACGACCCACGAAGATCAGCAGTTTCTTATCGGCAGGTATGCCCATGCTCAGGCGGAAAGTAGGGTCACGCTGCTGTGGGTTAAACTGGGTTAAATCGACCCCCAACGGCTGTACGCGAACATTGTCAACGCCCCAGCCTCGCAATCGATTAGCCATCGCATTACAGGGCGCCAGCACGCTATCAAACTGGCTATAAAGATCTGCCACATAGCGATTGAGGCGTCTTTCCACGTAGCGTCCAAAGCGGTCGCCCATCAAGCGGGGAAGGTCTGAATGATAAAACCCCACCACCGGTACCCCGAGCCGCTGGCCTGCCTCAAGCGCTGACCACGCGGTTACATACGGGTCGCCAGCCTCTATCAAGTCAGGCTTCAAGTCGATCAACGTGTCCCGCCACGCCGCGCCACGCATTGGAAAGCGGTAGCCTTGACCGAGCGGTAAGCGTAACGCCGGTAAGGTGTGGTGATTGCCCAAACTGTCCCGCTCCGCTCCCGGTACCAGCAGGCTGGTACGTACCTCTGGCAGATGCGAGAAAACACGGTGTTTGGCATGAAGATAGGTGCGCACTCCACCGCTGGCGGGCGCGTAAAACATCGTCACATCTGCGATGTGCAAGCTAACCTCCAACTATCGAAACTGTCATCGTTTCACCATAAAGGAGAAATAAGTCAGTTCAGAGACAGTGAGCTGCCTTTTCATTCTCTGCGTTTTTCCCCTCCCTGACCCCCTCCTAGGCAGCCTAGCAGTAATGCAGCGTTTTAGTTTTTTTATACGTTATCGATAACTGAGCTGGACTATTTTCGAGCGACAGCTATGATTAAGCCATCCATATGGATGGTTATGAGATGGTTCATGGAGTTTGTATGGATGGTGGGGCGACGTTATTGAGATGATATAAAGAAGTTGGGCTGTTTTGCTACCCAGGGCGATAAGGAATAAACCTATGAGCGTGCATGAATTGCGCCGCAAGAGCGGCGACACAAGCGAGAAGATCACCATTAATTTGGGGGTGGTGGATCTAGGCCAGATCGATCTGCTGGTTCAAGAGGGATTTTATTCCAACCGGACCGACCTGATTCGGACGGCTATTCGTAACCAGTTGTCTATCCATGCCGAGGTCGTCAAGGAAACCGTTACTCGCAAGTCCTTTGTGCTGGGACTTGAACACTATCGTCGCGAGGACCTGGAAGCGCTGCAATCAGCAGGTGAAATGTTGCAGATTCAGGTTCTGGGCATGGCCAGCATTGCCGACGATGTCACGCCAGCGCTTGCCCTTGCGACTATCGAATCGGTAACGGTGCTAGGCGCCCTGCATGCTAGCGCAGCGGTCAAATCCGCTTTGAAAGATCGAATCCACTAACACGATTAACACTAGTTCACTTGATAGGGATGTTGACCATGATTGACACGACAATGTCGAAACGAATGGAAGAAGCCACACGCCTTACTCGCGCGGGCAAACTTAACGAAGCCATGGCGCTTCTCCAGGGTGGCGCACCCAGCGCAAAAGAGACGCATACGTCTCATGACGTTTATCCAGAGGCTTATCAGGGCGGCGATACCTTCGAAGGGACCTGCCAGGCCGTCAATGACGAAGAGACAGTACCAAGATCTAATGAATCGCCAAGATTTAATGAATCGCCAAGGCCTAAAGCATCGCCAAGGGCTAAGACATCGCCAGGAGCTAATGCGTCTGGCAGTAACCACCAAGCAAGGGCCGGTACTTTCACGACCGGCCGTTTCAGCAATCATGCCGGCACACGTGACTACAAGCTGTATATCCCCAGTGGCTATCAGGGTCAGGGATTGCCGCTACTGGTGATGCTGCATGGCTGTACACAGAACCCTGATGACTTTGCCGCGGGAACCAGCATGAATCGGTTGGCCGAAGAGCAGCGCTGCTGCGTACTCTATCCAGCCCAGCCGGCGAGTGCCAACCACTCAAAATGCTGGAACTGGTTTAACGCGGCAGATCAACAGCGCGAGAGCGGTGAGCCCGCCATTCTGGCAGGCATGACACGCCAGATTATTAACACTCATGGGCTTGATGCTTCGCGTGTCTATGTCGCGGGGCTATCGGCAGGCGCTGCCATGGCGACTACACTGGCAATGACCTATCCAGACCTCTTTGCCGCAGTGGGGGTGCATTCCGGGCTGCCTCACGGCGTGGCGAAGAGCCTTCCCGATGCGCTGGGAGCCATGCAGGGTGGCACGGGACCACTGGGTGACGGTAACAAAGCCGCCAATGGCACGTGGGCATCGAATGTGCCGGCGATTATCTTTCATGGGGACCGCGACACCACCGTGCACCCTAGCAATGCGGAGCGTGTTGCCGCTCAGTACGTCGCTTCAGGTCAAGCAAAGGCATCGGCAACGCCATCAGCGGGGAACGAAAGCGTCAAGGTGGAGCAAGGCAAGGTGGTTAATGGTCATGGCTATACGCGAACCACGTATCACAATGCTGAGGGCCAACCACGCCTGGAGCAGTGGCGTATCCACGGGGCAGGGCACGCTTGGTCAGGCGGCAGCGCCGCGGGAAGCTATACCGACCCCAAAGGCCCCGATGCCAGTCAGGAAATGCTGCGCTTTTTCTTACAGCACCGCTTGGCTGGGTCTTAACGTCACTCAATATACTCAGCAGAAAGCCTATTGAACTGTCAGTGAGACTTGGCATTGCATGGTAGTTTCAGTGAAATTTGACCAAATGATTTAACATAAATATTAGTAATAAATTGTATATAGATAGAACTAAAGTTTACGTTTTTTGTGCCGACAATCCTATCTCTCTTACTTCTTAGGACGTTTCCATGCTTTCACGGTTCAAGATCGGCACACGCTTGGCGTTGGCGTTTGGTTTGGTTTCGCTATTTCTCCTCGGGACCTTAATAGCAGGGGTGGTGGGCATCACCGTTACTAAAAATACCGCCCAGAGAACCTTGGACACGGATGTAGCGTTAGCGAGCAATGCAGCGGAAATCCAACGCCTTTCGCTGCAAGCGCGACGCTTTGAAAAGGATATCTTCATTAATATCGATAGTCCTGAGCGGGTCGCGGACTATCAGCAACGTTGGGTTACCACTATCGAGGAAATCCAGACGACCTTTGAGGCGGGAGGAGAGCTTTCCGAACGCAATAGTCTGGCGTCTTTGTATCAACAAGCCCAGGAAGTTCTGCAAGGCTACGTTGATGGCTTCATGACCGTTTACCGTCAGATTGAGAGTGGCAGTATCACCGATACTTCCCAGGCCAACCTGGCGCTTGGTGACTATAAAGAAAGTATCTATCGGCTGGCAGACTTGGCGGACGAAATCAGTCTAGTGGCGGATGCGGGTGTTAAAAACGCCAATGAGACGATAAATGCGGAGTACAGAGCGACCCTTTGGCAGCTGTGTATCTTTGCAGGGGTGGCGTTGTTAATGGCGGTGGCGTTGGCCATTGCCATTACCCGCAGTATCGTACTGCCATTACGCAGAGCCGTTGAGGTCGCCCAGCGTGTAGCAGAAGGTGATTTACGCCACGATATTGTCTTCACCGGACGTGATGAAACCGCACAGCTCTTAAGCTCTATGGCGCATATGAGCCAGGAGCTGACGACGCTGGTCGCCTCACTACGTGACTCAAGCGAAAATGTCTTGCACGGTGCTAATGAGATTGCCCAGGGCGGACAGGAGCTTGCTTCCCGTACTGAGCAGCAGGCAGCCGCCTTGCAGGAAACGGCTTCCAGCATGGAGGAGATGACGGCCACGGTCCGCCAGAACAGTGACTCAACCAAAGAGGCCGATACGCTGGCCCATAATGCGTCACAGCAGATGCACAGTGGCGGTGAAGAAGTGTCGCGAAGCGTGGATTTGATGCGTGAAGTGACGGCGGCCTCACTCAGTATGAACAAGATTGTTGAAGCCATCGAT
Source organism: Vreelandella sulfidaeris (assembly GCF_042429665.1). Classification (GTDB taxonomy): domain Bacteria; phylum Pseudomonadota; class Gammaproteobacteria; order Pseudomonadales; family Halomonadaceae; genus Vreelandella. The sequence continues at coordinate 748,112 of NZ_JBHMAC010000010.1, forward strand.
GCGATCGCTTTTCAGACCAATATTCTGGCCCTGAACGCCTCCGTGGAAGCGGCGCGTGCGGGTGAGAAGGGCCGTGGGTTTGCGGTGGTGGCAACTGAAGTACGTTCGCTGGCAAGCCGCAGTGCCACGTCAGCTAACGAGATTCGCAACATGCTGGATGATACGCGCAGCAAAATAAAGCTGTGTTCTGATCAAGCGGAGCGGGGGGCAACCACGATCGGCGCAACGGAAACGATGATCCAGCGCCTCGCCCTGCTGATGGCCGAAGTGTCTTCAGCTACTCGCGAGCAAAGCAGTGGCATCGAGCAGATTAATACCGCGATTACTGAAATGGACTCAACGACTCAGCAGAATAGTGCGTTGGTTCAACAATCGACGACGGCTGCATTTTCTCTCGAGGAGCAGGCTGGGCGTCTTCGCGAGCTGGTGGCGGCATTTCAAATTGATGACGCGAAGCTAAACCAGCTAGCGGTACACAAGCCCGCCATGGCCTTACCTTCGAGAGCCGTACAGGCGGCGTTTTAATCAGCGACTGACAGATACAACAACGGCGCCTCCAGGGCGCCGTTGTTGTTGATCGACAGGCGGTATTGATGCCGCCGGCTGATTCAGTTTACCAGCAGGCTTTACTCAACGGGCTTTACTCAACGGGCTTTGCCACTAGCGAACGAGTCTCTTCGCGCGCTTCGGTCAATGCGACACGAAGCGAATCGCCCAGCTTGTAACGCTCTACGTCTTCGATCTGTATACGCCCCTCTTTGTCGTCAATCACGACCTTGCTGCGGTCGCTGTGCATCAACGGGGCAGGTACAAAGGCCGTCGCGCCATTTTCCACTAACCGCACACGCATACCACCACGATTGATAGCCATAACTTCGGCCTCAAACGTGTCCTGATTTTGCGCCGCAGGCGTTAGATAACGCACATAGAGCCAATCTTTCACATCGCGCTCGGCCATACGGTTCAAGCGACGACGCTCGGTCAACTGCTCGGTGAGCTGCTGGGTAGCCTCGGCGGGCGCCTGCTCGCCTTTCAGTACGCGCTTGATCAGGCGGTGGTTGACCATATCGCCATATTTACGAATCGGCGAGGTCCAGGTCGCGTACGCTGCTAAGCCCAGGCCAAAGTGCGGGCCGGGTTGGGCCGACATCATGGTAAAGCCCTGGAAGCGGCGCAGGCGCGCGTCCAGCCACGCATCATCGCGGCTTTCCAGCGCACGCTTAAGCTCGGTGTAGCGGGCAAGTTCCGTCAGCGCTTCACGCTCGACCACAATCTCCTGACCGGCCAGGAACTCCTGGGCAGCCTCGGCTTTTTCGGGCTCAAAGGCGCGATGCACATTAAAGATGCCGTGACCGATATGGCTTGCCAGGAAGTCCGCACAGCAGGCGTTGGCCACAATCATCGACTCTTCGATCATGCGGTTGGCAATGCGGCGCTCTTCGGTGCGCACCGCCAGCACGTTACCGGCGGCGTCCAGATCAAACACGTAATCGGGGCGATCTTTAAATACCAATGCATGTTCGTTACGCCATGCGGTACGTGCCTCGGTTAAATCACGCAGCGCGGTGAGCTGCTCGGCAATCTCATCCGCGGGAGCCCAATCGCCTTGACCTTCAATCCAGTCGGAGACGTTGTCATAAACGAGCTTGGCATGGGATTTCACGTTCGCCGCAAAGAAACGATACTCGCCCTGGCTGCCATCAGCGTTAATATCAAGCGTACACGCTAGCGCCGGACGTTCCTGATTTTCCCACAGCGAACAGAGGTCGTCGGCCAACTGCTCTGGCAGCATGGTGACATTCTGGCCCGGTAGGTAAACGGTAAAGGCACGTGTGCGTGCTTCTAGATCAGCCGCATGGCCCTCTTCCACGTAAGCGGTGGGGTCGGCAATCGCCACGCTCAACCGCCAGCCGCCTTCGGCGCGGGTGGCGACATGCAGGGCATCATCCATATCGCGGGTCTTTTCACCGTCGATAGTGAAGAAAGGCATCGCGGTTAAATCTTCGCGGGTAAGCCCTTCATCTAATAGCGGCCAATCGCTACCTGCATCGGGGCACTCCTGCTCTAACGCATGGCGGGCCAGGGTAACGCGCCACGGCACTGCCGGGTCGTCACTTTTGGCAACCAATTCATCGATCTGGGCAAAGAAGGCCCGGTCGTCGGCTTTGAGCGGGTGACGTACCAGGCGTGCAACGACCCAGTCACCATCCGCAATGGTGTCTTCATCCAGGCTGCGCTTGATACGCGATTTGAGCACATTCTTGATCGACGGGTGGTCGGGCACCACGGCCAAGCGACCTTCGCGTTTTTGCACGCGCGCCACAAACCGGTCCAGCCCCGCTTCAATCAGCTTTTCGGGTTCGACGGATTTTTTGTCACCGTTCTCGTGGATCACCGCTTCCACGCGGTCACCGTGAAGGACTTGCTTCATGGCGGGCGGCGGTACGAAGTAGGATTCACCGTCGTCGGTTTCGAGAAACCCGAACCCTTTTTCGGTGGCTTTGATCACCCCTTCAGCGCGGGGGGTGGTTTGACGAATCTGTTGCTTGAGCTGGGCAAGCATGGCGTTATTCTGAAGCATGAGCTCAATCAGTTGGCGAGAGTTAGGCTGCCACTATACGGATTCCCGCAGGCCGCGCCAATTGTCGCCATGTTAAGTTGACGCTGGTAACGGCGCGTCAAAGGCTTACATGCGCTCAAAAGAATCGGTTAAGCTAAATGCCCATGCCGACGGAGCGCGCTATGACACCCCGCCTGATTGTTTCTGACCTGGATGGCACGCTGCTGGGCAGCGATCATCGATTACACGCAGACACCATTGAGGTGCTGAGAACCCTGGTGAGCCACGGGCACCAGTTAGTGCTCGCCTCGGGCCGTCATTACGCCGACATGCGGGTGTTCAGGGACCAGCTCGACGTGCCTATACATCTGATCAGCAGTAACGGCGCCTACACCCACGACCCGGACGATCAGTTGCTGAATGCCAACCACGTTGACCCTCGCCAGGCCGCGGCACTGATTCGACTGCCACGTCCGGACGGCGTGCGCTTGAGCCTGTATATGGATGACGCCTGGTATATCGATGCCGAGATGCCAAGCTATCTGAACATGCACGCTGCCACAGGCTTTACTTATCAGGTCGTGCCGCCTGCAAAGATGCCTACCGAGGGAATCGGCAAGATTCTTTATGGCGGGCCTCCTGATGCGCTGTTTAAGATCGAGACAGCGATACGCGAGATCAGCGACGGCATGCTGCACGTGACTTACTCAACCAGCGATTCACTGGAGATCATGGCAGGGGGCGTCAATAAGGGAGTGGCGCTATCGGCGCTGCTCAAACGACTCTCGATTGCGCCTGAAGACTGCCTGGCCTTTGGCGATAACCTCAACGATGTCGAGATGCTGAGCCTGGTGGGGGAGCCGCACTTCATGCTGAACTCGCATCCGGAAATGGCCGGGCATCTGAAGACCGCACGCCAGATCGGTCATCACGGTGAAGCGGCCGTCGCGGTGCTGTTGCGCGAGCGGTTTGGGCTATAAGCACGATAGGTTATCGTGCTAATGCAACCTTGGTCGTAGCGGTATTGCTACTCCTTGGCACCTCCACCATCATCAAGGCCCAAAACGACAACAGCGTAGGGCTGAACCCGCGGCGATGACGATACCCCCTGCTACTTTGATTGTGGTCGATGATGACCCGGAAATTTGTGAACTGCTTGCGGACTACCTGGGGCGGCACGGCTACCGGGTTTTCACGGCAGACGGTGCGCAGGCATTACACACTCTGCGCGCTGAACATACCCCTGATCTATTGATTGTCGATCTGATGCTGCCTGGTGACGACGGCTTCACCATCTGCCGCGATGTTCGCAAGCATAGCGAAGTACCGATTATCATGCTGACCGCCAGCGCCGATGAGACCGACCGTATTCTTGGTTTGGAGTTGGGGGCTGATGACTATTTAGGCAAACCGTTTAATCCCCGCGAACTGCTGGCACGTATCAAAGCGGTGCTGCGCCGTACCCGACATACTTCTCCCGTGCTGCCCGCTGGGCAGGCGCGTTGGGTCAGTTTCGGCAATTGGCAGCTTGACCGTATGACTCGCGAACTGATCGACCTAAAAGGGGAGCGCGCCGCGCTTTCCGGCGCTGACTTTCAGTTGCTCCAGGTATTCTTAGACCATCCCGCAACGATATTGACCCGCGATGATCTCTACACTCTTACCCGTGGGCGGGATGCGCCGCCGCTGGATCGCTCCATCGATGTTCATGTGTGCCGCCTGCGCCAGCGGCTGGGGGAAGATGCCCAGCATTCTCAACTCATTCGCACCGTTCGCGGAGCAGGCTACGTGCTGACCGCTCAGGTAGATGCACTGACGTGAATACGCTCACGTGAACAGGGAGAGGTGGGTAACGACACGACGCCGCTTAGTCAAACGCCTCGCTCGTTGGCTGCCGGCCTCGCTGCGTGGTCGCTTCGTCATCATCATGATCGCCGGAGTGCTGGCTGCTCAGGGTGCCAGCTATGCGATTTGGACGTCCCAGGTTCGCTCCAGCCACTTGGCGCAGTTGGACGAACTGTCGGTCAATATGGCGTTTAGCATCGCCTCCACCATGAAGTTTTTCCGCTCGCTACCTGTCGATTATCGCCACATCGTGTTGGATCAGTTGCGCAATATGGGGGGCACGCGCTTTTTCGTGAGTGTTAATGAGCGCAGGTTGAGTGTTGAAGACATCGGCTCGGGCCCGGAAAAAGACGTGGTCGTGAACAATGTACGGTCGGTGCTTACCCAGCAGCTCAACATTGACGATGTGATTGTCGAGTTTTCTCGCCCGGAAGACCTGCGTGTGTTCAATAACGAAGTACTTCTTTACGACCTGCCGCCTCGCTGGGGCCAGCATAGCCTGCTGATGGAACCGCTCTCGCCACCGATTTTAGTTGTTCAACTGGAGCTTGCCCCCAATACCTGGCTATACGTGGCCACCCTGCTTGGGGTGCCGGATATTTTCAGCGGTTATCGCTGGCTATCCGAAGAGCGGCTGCTGGTAGGGTTCTTAGTGTTGTTGAGCGTGCTGGCGCTGTCACTGTTGGGCATTACCAGCGTGACCCGCCCCCTGGCGCGGCTTTCAAGGGCTGCCAATCAGCTCGGCGATGATCTGGATATGCCGCCTTTAAGAGAAAGTGGCCCTAAGGAGGTTGCCGCCACTGCCGCTGCGTTCAACCGCATGCAGCGGCGCATCCGCGAGCAGATCGAGGAGCGCGAGCGGCTGTTCTCCGCCATTTCCCATGATTTAAAAACGCCCTTGACGCGGATGCGCCTGCGCGCCGAGATGCTCGATGACGACTATCAGCGTGAGCGGTTTTGCGCCTCTTTGGATGAGTTGGACAGCTTGGTAAAAGGCGCGCTGGCTTCGGTAAAAGGTCTGGACTTACATGAGGAACCCGAGCCTATCGACCTATTGGCGCTGTTGGAGGAGCTGGCTGAAGCGCTTCGACTGCAGGGCGGCAGCGTCCAGATCGAACAAAGCGTCAGCCATCCGGTTGCTCCGCTTATCGCCAAACCGTTAGCGCTGAAACGCTGTCTGGCTAATCTGCTTGAAAACGCCATCTTCTACGGTCATCGGGCCGAGGTTCAGCTACTCGACCAACGAGACGTCGTCATCCTACGTATTCGTGATTACGGCCCCGGCATCGCCGAGGATCAGTTAGGGCGGGTATTTTCACCCTTCGTGCGCCTTGAACCTTCACGCAGCCGATATACCGGTGGCAGCGGGCTTGGGTTAGGCATCGCCCGACATATTGCCCGTGCTCATGGCGGCGATATCGTGCTTTCCAACCATGCGGTAAAAGGGCTGATAGTGACGCTGACGCTACCTCGGCAGGAAACTATTACAGGTTTGTAATAAAGCTCTAACACTATGCATTAATCGGTAACTCCCGTTACGGCTTGCCTTGGAGTAGTCTCCTAGTGGCAAACGTCCGAGAGGACAATAACAATATCAGGAGTGACTCCATGTTGACGTTGAAAAAAACCACCCTTGCGCTTGCCTTGGCAGGCGCCACGCTCGCAACCACCGCCCAGGCTAACGAAGTGGAAGTGCTGCACTGGTGGACCTCCGGTGGTGAAGCCCGCGCCGCTAACGTGCTTAAAGAGCTGATGGAAGCTGAAGGCTACGGCTGGCAGGACTTTGCGGTCGCTGGCGGCGGCGGTGAAACCGCTATGACGGTGCTTAAATCCCGCGCCATGTCCGGCAACCCGCCATCGGCTGCCCAGATCAAAGGGCCCGAAATTCAGGAGTGGGGTGAGCTTGGCTTGCTGGGCGACTTGAATGACGTTGCTGAGGCCGAGGGCTGGGACGAACTGCTGCCCGAGGTAGTAGCCAATATCATGCGCTATGACGGCCAGTACGTCGCGGTGCCTGTTAACGTACACCGTGTCAATTGGCTGTGGGCCAACCCGGACGTGCTGGAAGCCGCGGGGGTTGAAATGCCTACCACACTGGATGAGTTTTTCGAAGCAGGCGAGGCTATTCGCGACGCGGGTTACGTGCCATTGGCCCATGGTGGACAAGCGTGGCAGGACGCGACCGTCTTCGAAAGCGTACTGTTAGGTGGTCAGGGCAGCGAGTTTTATCAGAAAGCATTGGTAGAGCTAGATCCTGAAGCCTTGGGCGGCGAGCAGATGATTGATGCCCTTGAAGATTTCAAACGTACCCGAGAGCTAATGGACGAGGGCATGCCGGGGCGCGACTGGAACATCGCCACGGCCATGGTGATTGAGGGTGAGGCAGGTATGCAAATGATGGGGGACTGGGCGAAAGGCGAGTTCACCGCTGCCGGTCTGACCGCTGGGGAAGATTACCTGTGTGCTGCAGCGCCGGGCTCACAAGATGCCTTCACGTTTAACATTGATAGTCTGGCCATGTTCCGGGTATCTGACGAAGGCGAGCGTGAAGCTCAACAGGCGTTGGCCCGTTTGGTGCTTGAACCCACTTTCCAAGAAGCGTTTAACTTGGCGAAAGGCTCCATTCCCGCGCGTCCTGACCTCGACATGAGTGAGTTTGATAGCTGTGCCCAGCAGTCGTTGGCTGATTTCCAGCGCACCGCTGAAGAGGGCGGTCTGGTGCCGAGTATGGCTCACGGCATGGCGGTTCGGGCCGATGTTCAAGGCGCCATTTTCGACGTGGTCACGAACTACTTTAACGACGCCGACATGAGCGCCGAAGAAGCGGCCGAGCGTATGGTGAGTGCTGCCCAAACAGCCTCGTTTTAGGCGCTTAGCGTTAACGTTTTCCCGCTTGCGTTTTCCAAGCTAGGTTGTCCCTAGGTTAACGTTTTCCAGGGCAACGTTCCCAGGTGCCGCCGCAACGGCGGCGCCTACTCGCCTGGCAAGAACCCTTCTTCATGAGAGATATGTCCCCATGAAAAATACCCCTGCGGCCCGCTTAGAGCCTGCTGCTAAGCGGTCGACGCCATCCGGTGGTTTACAGGCGTGGCTGCCGCGTCTGGTGTTAGCGCCATCGGTGGCCATTTCACTGTTCTTTGTTTACGGCTTCATGTTGTGGACCTTTATTCTATCGCTCACCAGCTCACGCATGCTGCCCAGCTACGACTTTGTGGGCTTTGGCCAATATGCGCGCCTGATGGCTAATGAGCGCTGGTGGGTTGCCTCTACTAATTTGATGATTTTCGGCGTGCTGTTCGTCGTTACCTGCCTGGTGATCGGGTCGCTGTTAGCGATTTTATTGGATCAAAAGATTCGCCAAGAGGGCGCATTACGAACCATTTATCTTTACCCCATGGCGCTGTCGTTCATCGTGACCGGTGTGGTGTGGAAGTGGCTGCTGAACCCTCAGCTAGGTATTCAGGCAATGGTGCAGAGCTGGGGATTTGAGTCCTTTCGCTTTGATTGGATCACTGACCCCGATATGGCCATTTATACCCTCGTCATCGCGGCGGTCTGGCAGGCCTCCGGGTTTGTCATGGCGCTCTTTTTAGCCGGGTTGCGGGGCATCGACGACAGTATCGTCAAGGCCGCACAGTTGGATGGTGCGAGCCTGCCGCGGATTTATTGGCGCGTGGTAATGCCGTGCCTACGCCCGGTGGTGTTCAGCGCGGTGATGATTTTGGCTCATATCGCCATCAAGAGTTTTGACCTGGTCGTGGCGCTGACCGGCGGCGGGCCAGGATACGCCACCGATTTGCCTGCCACCTTTATGTATGCCCACGCCTTTACCCGCGCCCAGATTGGTTTGGGCTCTGCCAGTGCCATGTTGATGCTGGGCGGCGTATTGGCAATTTTGATTCCTTATCTCTATTCCGAATTAAGGAGCCGCAAGCATGGCTAATGTGATTCGCCGTCAAACGCCCGCTGCGCGGCTGGGCCGCGGCCTGCTGTATGGCGTACTGATACTCGCCGCGCTGTTTTACATTTTGCCGCTGGTGGTGATGCTGATGACATCGGTAAAGCCGCTGAGCGAAATCAGTGCAGGGACGTTGTTGTCGCTGCCGCAAAACCCCACCCTGGCACCGTGGACAAAAGCGTGGGGCGAAGCCTGCACGGGGATGCGCTGCGAGGGGGTGGGAGGCTACTTCTGGAACTCCTTTGCGATCGTGATTCCAGCAGTACTGATCTCTACCAGCATCGGTGCCCTCAACGGCTACGCGCTGACCAAATGGCGTTTTAAAGGGTCTGAATTAGTCTTTGCGCTGATGCTGTTTGGCTGCTTTATCCCTTTCCAGGTGGTGCTGTTGCCAATGGCGCAAACCCTGGGCTGGTTGGGCATCTCCAGCTCCCGCGCCGGTCTGATCCTGGTGCATGTGGTGTTCGGTATTGCGTTTACCACGCTATTTTTCCGTAACTTTTATGTGGGTATTCCTAATGAGCTTGTGTCAGCCGCGAAACTGGACGGGGCAGGCTTCTTTCGCATTTTCTGGCGTATCTTGCTGCCTGTTTCGGCCCCCATCATTGTGGTGTCGGTCATCTGGCAGTTCACCCAGATATGGAACGACTTCTTGTTCGGTGTGGCGTTTTCGGCTCATAACACCCAGCCGGTTACCGTGGCGCTTAACAATCTGGTCAATACCTCCACCGGCGTGCGCGAATACAACGTTGATATGGCAGCGGCCATGATTGCCGCGCTACCGACGCTGGTGGTGTACGTGCTGGCAGGCAAATATTTCGTGCGCGGGCTGACCGCCGGTTCCGTCAAAGGCTAAGAACAACAGGATTTTTACAATGGCAGCGCTAGAAATTCACAACGTGATTAAAGAGTTCGGCAGCGAGCGGGTACTCAAAGACGTCAGTATCTCGATCGATTCCGGCGATTTTCTGATATTGGTGGGGCCATCGGGCTGTGGTAAGTCCACGTTAATGAACGCCATTGCGGGGCTTGAGCCGGTTACCTCTGGCAATATTTATATCGATGGTGAAGATGTCACCTGGCGAACTCCCGCGGAACGCGATATCGCCATGGTGTTTCAATCTTACGCACTCTACCCGAGCATGACCGTGCGCCAGAACATCAGCTTTGGTCTGGAAATGCGCAAAGTACCCAAAGCCGAGCGCGAACAGGCGGTGGAGCGGGTAGCAGATTTGCTGCAAATTACCCATCTGCTGGAGCGTAAGCCAGCCCAGCTTTCGGGTGGGCAACGCCAGCGGGTCGCCATGGGGCGGGCATTGGCTCGTGAGCCCAAGGTGTATTTGTTCGATGAGCCGCTTTCCAACCTGGATGCCAAGCTGCGCGTGGATATGCGGACCGAGATCAAAAAGCTGCATCAGCGGCTGGGCACCACGATTGTTTATGTGACCCATGATCAGGTCGAGGCAATGACCCTGGCAGACTGTATCGCGGTGATGCGCGATGGTCGAATTCTGCAGTTAGGCTCGCCAGACGAGGTCTACAACAACCCGGTGGATATGTTCGTGGCGGGCTTTATGGGGTCGCCGTCGATGAATTTTATCGACGCTACCCTGGAAGAGCCGAACGGGGGATATCAATTGCGCATTACTACCCAGGGCGAAGACGACTTGCTCCTACCCTGGCCTGAATCGCGCTATGCAGAGGAGCTTGCTGGCCGGGTCGGTAAGCCCGTGATTCTGGGCCTGAGACCCGAGCATTTCAGCGAAGAAGATGAGCGTTTGACGTCACAGGCTGAGGGAACATTGCTGAACACCAGCGTGGCCGTGGTGGAGCCCACCGGGGCTGATATCTTGCTGCGCTTACCGCTGGGCGAACATGAGATTACCGCCCGTGTTGGCCCTAAATGTAATGTGAAGGCCGGGGATCGACTCGCACTAAGGGTGGATATGGATCGGGCGATTCTGTTTGATGCCAAGACCGAACAGCGCATCGCTTAAACGCGTCAGACGTCTAGGTTAAAACTAAAAGGAGCCCCGCTGGTATCAGCGGGGCTCCTGTCGTTTCAGGAGCGCAATTGGCGAAGCTCACCATTGAGCGCCTTGATAATCGAATAGCACATCAGCAGCATTACGATGGAGAAAGGAATCGCCGTCGCCGTTACCCCCGCCTGCAAAGCGGTTAGGCCGCCGCCAATGAGCAGTACAATGGCGATAAGGCCCTCTACGATCGCCCAAAACATGCGTTGGGGGCGGGGCGCGTCAATCTTGCCACCGGCGGTAATGGTATCAATGACCAGCGACCCCGAGTCCGAGGAGGTGACAAAGAAGATTAATGCCAGCACGATGCCCAAGGTCGACATAAGGCCGGTTAGCGGTAACTCGTTTAGCATCCCAAACAGCGATAGCTCGGGCCTGTAATTGTCGATGACATACTCTTTAACCAGGCTGCCGGCAGGATCGGCGTAGAGCTGGTCAAGCGCCGTTGAACCAAATACGCCCATCCAGATAAAGATAAACATACTGGGTACTAGCAGCACGCAGATGACGAATTCACGTACCGTGCGGCCCCGCGATACCCTGGCGATAAACATGCCGACAAACGGTGCCCAGCTTACCCACCACGCCCAGTAGAAAATGGTCCAGTCTTGCCGATAGGCGTCGTCCTCACGACCAAAGGGGGCCGATAAGGGAATAAACTCAGTCACATAGGTCGAGAGACCATTCCAAAATCCCGTCAGGGCTACCAGCGTAGGGCCCGCGAACAATACGAAAAAGAAGAACAGGACAGCCAGCACCATATTGATTTCAGAAAGCTTTTTCACCCCGCCCTCAAGACCGCGCCAGACCGATACTAACGCCACTGCGGTCACTAACACGATGACGATGACCTGGGTGGTCGTGCTTACCTCCAAGCCAAAGACAAAGTTCATGCCAGCGTTGGCTTGTTGCGCGCCAAGCCCGAGCGAGGTTGCCAGCCCAAACAGGGTCGAAAACACCGCCAGAATATCGATCACATGCCCCCACCAGCCCCACACACGCTCACCCAGGATAGGGAAGAAAGCCGAACGAATCGAGAAGGGCAGCCCTTTGTTATAAGTGAATAAACTGAGTGCCAAGGCCATCACGACATAAACCGCCCAGCCATGAATACCCCAGTGGAGATAAGTGCCCGCCAGGCCCAAGGCAGACGCATCAGCGATCGCCTCGGGGTTCAGTTCGCCGTCGGCGCCAAACGGTGAAGCGACGCCCAGGGGAAGGGAAACATTGGCGTGATAGACCGGCTCCAGCACGCCGAAAAACAGTAAGCCAATGCCTATTCCGGCAGTGAACAGCAACGCGAACCACGACAGGTAGCTATGCTCTGGGCGAGCATCAGGCCCGCCTAGTCGAACCGATCCGTAGGGTAGAACCACCAGGGCCAGACAGAACACAATGAAGAAATCGACCAGTATCATGAAGTACCAGTCCAGTGTACCCGTCGAGAAAGCCACAATGGACTGGAACACGCTGGCTGCCCGCTCAGGAAACGCCAGCGTGAAAATAATGAAGATGACTGATGCCAAGGCGGAGACCACAAACACGCGGTTGTGGATATCAAAGCCAAAGGGGCCGAACTTGCCTGTGATGTTGTCTTGCCCGACCACGTAGTCGGTCTGCATATCGTCACTCGTGGAGGGTGACTCGGGTTGGCTGGGGGAGCTCATAAACTACCTCTCTCGTTAGAGGGTTGCCATGTCAATGGACCATCATGCTGGTCATTAACGTTTAATCCCAGCGCTTTGCACAAAGTAGCGTGGCGTTGACGTGTTGAAGAGAGGCAGTAAAACGTTTTATTAGCGTTGGTGGCGATCTTGGGAGACCGTTTCTTTATCGAGTCGCTTGATCTGTCGCCATAGATCTTGGCGCAGGTCGGCCATTTTGGGCTGTTCATCGATGGCGAAAGGCACTGGACGACACAGACGCTGAGCGCGAAGGCCAAGGCGAGCGCTCAATAAACCAGTGGCGAGGCCTTGTCCGGCTCGGGCAGAAAGGCGCCCGGCCAAATCAAGGGAGAGCATATCCATGCTGGCGTCGGTAGCCAGTTCACTGGCGCCGGCAAAGGCCATGTTGTGCAACACATTACGAAACAGACGCAGGCGGCTGGCATACCCCAGCTCAAGCCCGTATAGCCGACATAGCCGATCTACCATGGCCAAGCTTCGCCAAGCCACCAGCGCCATGTCCACCAGCGTTAGCGGGCTGACGGCGACCATAATGGCGGTTTCACCCGACATGCGGGTAATCAAACGTTGGGCTTCGCGGTCGCGAGGGGCCAGCAGGTGATAACGCAGCAGTGTTTGGATCTCTTCTCCGCTGTGGTGCGGTTGGCTGGCGCGTTGAAACGCCAGCCAGTGAGGATCATCGTCCGCCAGTTTGAGCTGGCGACGCAGCTGATCGGCCATGGCGCGAGCCTGGCGTGGCGAACGCAAGGGCAGTTCAGCAAGGTTGCCGCGTAGTTTGTCGTGACGCTTGAGCCGGCGCAAACGGCCCAGCTCCTTGAGCAGCGAAAGGCCGCCTAAACCAATCAGACTGATGCCAAACAGTTGCCAGGCCATGGTGAGCCATTGAGACTCCCCCAGGGCGTCCGGAATGCCGGTAACCAGCTCCGCCGTGCCTAACGCCGCGCCGCCTGCCAGGGTAAATAAAAGCCCCCACCGGCGCTTGCGGGGCGCGCCCAAGCTGGCTGCAGGCAGCGCTTTCTCTTCTGCGGTCGGGGCTAGCGGGTGATGCTCGCTGGTGCCCGTAAAGGCTTCGCGTTGGCGTAGTGATGGGGCCTCATCAGCGAGCTCTTCCGGTGCGTCATCCAGCGTAAAGTGGCGGCGTGGCTGTGGGGTGGTCATGTTAGTTTATCTCCAATCAGCCAGTCGATGGCAGCATCCATGCGGATATGGTCCAGCGCTTCTGAGGTCGTTTGCATAGGACGAAAGCCTGGGAAGTCGAAGCCCTGCTGGTGCCAAAAGTTCTGAGCCGGTAAGCGGGCAGGCACATCGCCAGGGTAAACCAATACCTCTTCGCCCTCTAAAGTAGTGCCGCGTAGCGCAGGTGAGCGCTTACCTTCATGGGTTACCTCTCGCGCTTCAGTGGCCCGAATCGAGGCTAGCGAAAGCGCTTTGACGGGGACATTGGCAAAGCGCAGGTCCTTGAGTGGTTCTGCCAGCAGCGCTTCCAGCAGTTGAACTACATGGCCGTGCTGGTCGGGGGTAACGTGATCGGCCTTGGTGGCCGCTATTGCCAGACGATCAATTTTGGGCGTGAACAGACGGGTTAGCAGGCTGCGTTTGCCATAGTCGAAACTCTTCATTAGCTGGCGCAGCGCGCTGGAGAGATCTTCAAAGCGTTCGGGCCCGGCATTGAGCGCGCCGAGCACATCCACCAGCACAATTTGGCGGTCAAAGCGCCGGAAGTGGTCGCGGTAGAACGGCTTGACCACCTGCTGCTGATAATAACGAAAGCGTGCGGCCAGGGTGGCGTAAAGGCTATTAGCGGGCAAGGCCTCTAGTGTCTCTCGGGACGCATCGAGGTTTGGCAGTGGAAAGAACTGCAGGACCGGCGCGCCCTCTAATTCGCCCGGCAGTAAAAAGCGCCCTGGCTGTAAATCGGAAAAACCGGCCTGCTTGGCTCTTCGTAACCCTTGGGCATACTCCTCGGCCAGGGCGGCGAGCTTTGCTTCATCCGCTTCGCTCGCGGGATCGAGTGATTCTACCGACGCTAACCAATCGCTAAACAGGCTACGACGCTGCTCGCCTTCATGCAGTGCCTGTGCCTGGCTCCAGCTGTAAAAATCATGTTGCAACAACGGTAAGTCGAGCAGCCACTCCCCTGGATAATCGAATAGATCCAGCGTGAGGTGGGTGATTTCAGGCCTTAGCCAGCCACTTTGGGCAGGGCGGTAGCGCAGCTGCAAGCGTAACTCGCTGATACCGCGCGTAGGGTCGGGCCAGCGCGGAGGTGTGTCGCGTAACGCGGCCATGCCGGGGTCATAGGGAAAGCGCGGTACGCCGAGGTCCGGTTGGTTCAACCGCTGGGCGCCTAGCAAACGGCCTTCCCGGGCGGCAGGCAGTAAATCGAGCTGTGCTTCAACGCCCGCATGGCGCAGCTGGTTAACCAAAGAGGTCAAAAAAGCGGTTTTACCCGCCTGCGAGAGGCCAGTGACCGCTAAGCGCAACTGGCGATCCCGCCCTCGCTCTAACAGGTTACTCAATTCGCGGCTTAACGGTTGGCGCATCCTATCGATCCCTTTGTGGTTCTACTCTTCGTGACGCAACCACGTTTATACAACGTAAGACGGGCAGAGTGCCCATTACTCAAGCATCGGTAATATCAATTGTGACAGCATCGGCAGCGTGGCAATCAAAAACCCAACACCCGCCAGCACGTAGCCTGGCCAGCGTCGGGCCATTTTCTGCGCCATTGTTAGGCCAGCTAAACACACCACCATACCGATTAGATTAAAGGACAGGGTGGCTGCCTCAAGCCATAGCTGTGGATTCATCGAGTCTCCTAGGCGCCAACGTTAGGGCACATATTAACAGGGCGTTAATGAACCGAAGGTTAACCGCGGCTGAGGTTGGTGCCCAGTAAGTGCTGCGCGCCGGGCACTAGCCATACAGGGTCCAGGCGCGTATTGGCCGCTTCGACACAGATAAAGTGGCGCGCTGCCTCAGCGGGGGTGTCGCTAGGAAGGACATTATCAGGATGCCATACCACCGTGGAATCGCTCGATTGCTTGCCGATGCGCATTAAGCGCTCGCCGTCGTTGAGCAGTACCGCTTCATTGGTATGATAGATACGGTCGACAGCGCCGCTTACCGCCAGCGTGCCTTGCTGTTCGCTTTCGGCAAAGTCGCGGAGTTTGTCGAGATAACGTGCGCCGGAAAGACCTTCCAAGCGGCACTGGTGAATATCCGCCACCGCGAGATAAGTGTGCAGGGCGGCGCTGATTTTAACCGGTGTTTCACCTATGTTTTCACTGATCAACTCAACGTTGAGCCGCTGGGCGTTGGCTTGCACGACCACGCGGGCGGTGAGCTGAGAATGCAGCGAGTGTTCAGGGGAGAGGTGTAGTTCAATCCCTTCGGCATGCTCGTCCACCGCCTCCAGGCGCCAATAGGCATGGCGGGCGAGGCCGTGAAAAGGGCCGTCGTGGTTGGGGCTTTCATCAGCATACCGCTCGTCGGCAAACCACGGCCAGCAAAGGGGGATGCCGCCCCGTATGGCGCCTGGCAACGTTTGCGGTGTGGGGGTCAACCAAAGCCAGTTGCTGTCTCCATGAGGGCAAAAATGGAGCACTTGAGCGCCCTGCAGGCTGATCACCAATTCACCCCAAGGCATATTAAAAAGCACTACCTCGCGACCCTCCCACTGGGCCGTTTGCTGACCTGAGGTGTGTTGAAGTAATTGTTTCAGTGACTCGGGGATCATGAATTTTCCTTTAAGAGTGTCCACGCATCGGCATCAATAGGCGCCGAACCGTAATGCTGTGTGCTATGGTAGAACAAGCATGACTTGAAGGTAAAACACGTTGATATCATGCTGGCCAATAGGCTTGGCGAATAAACAAGCTTGGCGAATATGTATAGCTGATACCCGCAACTAAAATAGTAAGGAGACTATATGGGCTTTATTGCATGGTTAATCATTGGTGGTTTGGCTGGTTGGATTGCTGGCAACATCATGCGCGGCGGCGGTTTCGGTATCCTGGGTAATATTGGTGTGGGTATCGTCGGTGCGGTCGTTGGCGGCTTCTTGTTTAGTTTATTGGGGCTAACGTCCGGTGGATTTATCGGCTCCCTGGTCACTGCAACGGTAGGTGCTGTGGTGCTCTTGTGGGTCATTAGTAAGGTTAAAAAAGCATAGCCATGTAGCGTACGCCGTTACCTGCATGATGACCGCCCGGCCTTGAGCCGGGCGGTGTCGTTTTTAACCGACGTATTAACGCTTGTTAATAGGGTGGCTATCGGTGTTCGCGTCACTTTCCGTTACACTAGGCAGCTTTATTCCGGCGCTTGCTGG
This sequence comes from Vreelandella sulfidaeris, assembly GCF_042429665.1. Lineage (GTDB taxonomy): Bacteria > Pseudomonadota > Gammaproteobacteria > Pseudomonadales > Halomonadaceae > Vreelandella. Next base: position 764,526 of record NZ_JBHMAC010000010.1, read on the forward strand.
TGATGACATTGTGTTTTTTCGAGGTGCCTCTTGATCGACGCGTTAAATGCCTGGTGGGCCCAACAGCTGGTGCTGTGTGATTGGGCGTTTACTCCTCATCCGTTGGCGGTTGATGCAGGCGCCGCTGAACAGCGTCTATTGCAATTGGGGATTACCAACCGGGGAGAGCTGGCCGACCAACTGCTCCATGGGCTTGATGCGCCTGCAGGTAGCGCGGATCGCTTGCTGGGTGCGTTGGAGTGGGCGGCGCTAGCGGGCGCTGCTGGCTGGTTAGAGGCCGATCAAGCACGCACATGGGCGCATCATCTGATTCGCCGTATTGCTTCCGATTACAGTGATTTACGCGCATGGCTGGCTGATTTGCGGCGAGCGTTAGGTGCCCGTGGCTGGGAAGTAGGCGCTGACGACCGCTTTATTGATGCCTGCCAAGCGCTAGCCGACCTTGAAAGTGACGGCGACGGTATTACCTGGACCGCGCTCGAAAATGTTCTGACTGATCTTCCCACCCCGGCGCCGTTATGGCCGCAACTCCCCCAGGCTCAAAGCTGGCGGCTAGGGGCGATGTTTCGCCCGGTGATTGTCTATCCCGCTCACCACACTGATTGGCCGGAGGCCACCGACTGGCTGGCCCATGTATGGGATGTGCATGACCGCGATGCGCTACTAGGGGCGATACTCTGGCTGGGAGCCCAAGGCGAGCGTCAGCGCTGGGATATCGAGGCCCGAGAGCTGCTGGGTATGGACAATGCGCAACGTATGGAGTGGCAGCGAAGCGTAGTGCAAGACTCCCCCTATGCGCCGGTACTCAACAAGTTTGTTACCCAAGGCGAACCACTGGAGTGGGCGGCTTGGGATTGGCTGCGTATGGTCGAGCTTGCTTGGGCGGGTGCCTGCTGCGGTTGGTTAAATCAGCAAGAGGCCGACGACTTGGCGGGGCACGCCGCTGATTTAATCAGCCGTCGCTACCATGACTGGTACGCTGTTCTGAATGCCTATGGGCGTGGACAAAGTCTTTTCGATGGCATTGATCGGCGGGGGAAAACCCCCAGTGAACGCCATCAACTACTGCTTCATAGCGCTTATAGCCCTTGGAAATGCCCGCCTGGAGCGTTATTGGATGAGCCAACGCGTCAGGCTTCCCAAGCACGCATTCGGCAGTGGCGTAATACCGCCCATCATTGGCTGCTGGCATTGGCTAGTGTTCGGGAACCCGATGCAATGCTGCGCCAGATTGATCCTTCTACTCCCTTGTCGGAGGCCCAGCGCGCCGACGCAGCGATGTATTTGCAAGACTCGCTGGGCCTGCATGCAGACGAAGGCTCTCATGCGTTAGCGCGCTACTGGTTGCCCGCCCAGGCCCATCATCTAAATCAACTGGCCGCTGATGCGGTACACGGTGTTTTACCACCGTCGCAAAGCTGGTTTGGCCAGCCAACCCCGGAAGAGCTTAAACAGCGCAACGCGGTAAAGGGCGTCAGTCGTCATGCGGCGACGATTCACATGGCCGAAAAATTCGCCTTCTATTTGCATATGTCACTGGACAGCGGATTGCTGGATCGTGAGCCGCTCCTTGACTATGCCAATGCGCTGCGTAGCTGTCTGTGTCGTTTTTATCCTAATGCCAAGCGCCTGTTAGAGGCCTGGTTTGCTTGGGAAAGCTGTTTGCCCGAACCTGAGCACGCCTCGCTGATCAATGAAATCATTTGGCACATTGAGGATCCAGGTAGCCTTTTTCATTGGCTTGATTGGCGCCACGATGCCTGGCGTGAGCCGGGCAGTCGCCCCACCTTGAACCACTTTACCGCCATGTCGCTGGTCGGGCCGCTGAACAGTGCCGTGTGGAGCGAGCCCCAGCCTGAGAGTGCGCGGGAGTGCAGTGAGATCCGCGAATGGGTGGATAGCCACTACCATTTAAGCAGTGCCGAGGATATGCAGGAGTTTTTAACCTATATGCTCGACGCCGGAGACCGCCAGGAGTACCAGATCAACTATGCTCCCTATACGCTAAATCCTGATCGACTAGCCGCCGAAATTGCCATTCTCGAGTCCGGTGACTGTGCTGAAGACGAGCGCCACCATCTGCTGCGTTTACGCCGCGTACGAGATAATGAAGATGGTTGTAATGACGTGGATATGGCAGCCTGGGACATTGCGCAACTGGTCGATCTGGCGATAGCTGCTCGTCAGTTGGGCTGGCTCGATAGTACTGCTTTTGCTGGCGTGCTGGATAATGCCTATCAGCTAGCGGCGGATCACTATGCCGGGTGGCAGGAGTACGCCATGGGAATGTACGCAGGGTTCTCGTTTTTTATGGGCGAAACCCCTGAGCGTGAAAGCTTTTTAGCCGGCTTTCGCCAAGCCTTGGTTGCCTGGGTGTGTGGCGCGCCGGTGCTGGCTGGTCCGTGGGTTAGTTTGGACTTTCCGGGTAATAAACCACGCCACTTTGCACCCTTACATATTGATACATTACCGGGCGATCAGAGAACGTTACATTGAGACTCGCCAAACACATGATAACTAGCTTATAGTCGTGCGTGGAAAAATAGGTTCGATCATTACACCCTCTTTTTAATATCACGAGGTTAATCGCATGGTTGCGTTGCCACGCCCCGCTGCGACCGCTGTCCGTGTTGTCAGTGTTTGTTTATTGGTTACCTTGGTTGCTGGCTGCGCAGGCTCTTCTCGACAGAGCAACATGCAGGCCCCCGATAACTATTTCTCGATGTCGTTACCGGGAATGGGCAACAGCCCGTTAATGTCGCCGATTGACCCCATCAATGCTCAGTTACGTCATTTACAAGCACCGCCACCAACAGTGGTTCGCGAAGCGCTGATGGCACAGCACCAGCGATGGGCAGGCACCCCTTACCGACTGGGGGGCACATCAGAGATTGGCATTGACTGCTCTGCCCTGGTTCGAAACGTTTATCGTGACACCTTTAATATAGATCTTCCGCGTTCCACCCGTGGTCAGGTACATGAGGGACGCCCGATCGACCGCCAAGAGCTTCAGGCGGGCGATCTGGTGTTCTTCGATCCGCCGGGTCGCTATAACCATGTGGGGATCTACGTGGGAGAGGGCTATTTTCTACACGCCTCGACCTCAAAAGGGGTAATCATCTCTAGCCTGGATAATAGCTACTGGCGGCGTTACTACTGGCAGGCGCGGCGTGCGCTGGAGCCGACCCATATGGCTCAGCTAAGCGCTAACGCCTACTAATGCTCACGGTTAGGTATACCCGATAGGTTTTAACCATAGGAATGGCATGATTGAAGCCAAAACGCGCGCCTGGTGGCGCGCCACCTTGGCGCTTTGCCTCGGCTCATTTCTGGTTTTCATTAATCTGTATGCGCCCCAGCCGCTGTTACCCAGTTTAAAAGAAACCTATCAGGTCTCGACCTTGAGCGTCAGCCTGCTCATGTCGGTATCCACCCTCTCTTTAGCCTTGGCACTACTGGTATTCGGCCCTCTTTCGGATGCGATTGGGCGCGAAGCCATTATGCGTTTCACCTTGCTGTTGGCAGGGGGCTGTTCTCTCGCGCTGGCCTTCGCGCCTACCTTTGAAAGCTTGCTGTTACTTCGTCTGGTGCAGGGGTTTGTATTGGGCGGGCTTCCGGCGGTCGCGATCGCCTGGATGGGCGATGAGTTTGAAAAACAAGCGCTGCTGAGTGCCGTAGGGCTTTATATTGGCGCTAATTCGCTCGGGGGGATTAGCGGGCGTATTGTCGGTGGCGCCGCTGCTGAAGTGGGCGGGCCCACGGCGGCTTTTTTAGCCGTTGGTGCTATGACCCTGGTCGGCTGCGTGGTGTTCTGGCGTTTATTGCCCAATAGCCGTGCCTTTGTTCCTCAACCCTTCGGGTTGCGCAAAGCCGTCGTTGATCTGCTGGGGCATTTGCGCCGTCCGGTATTGCTTGCCGCCTACTGTCTGGGCGGCCTCAATTTTTTAATTTTCATTAATCAATATAGCTATATCACGTTTCGTTTGGCGGCGACGCCGTATCAGTTGGCCGCCAGCGGGCTGGGGCTGATTTTCTTGACCTATCTCGGCGGTACCTTCGGCTCAACCATATCGGGGCGCTTGGCCGAGCGATTTTCTCCCGCCGCGTGCATGATGGCAGGAGTGATGATTTTGATGTTGGGCACGGCGATCACCTTGGCCGATTCGCTGGTGGTGATTATCATTGGTTTAAGCATTAATGCGTTCGGTTTTTTTCTGGCCCATTCGCTGGCCTCCAGTTGGGTCGGCCGTTATGCCCAGGGGGCCAGGGGTAGTGCGTCAGCGCTCTATTTGGTGTTTTATTATGTCGGTGCCAGTCTGGGCGGTTTTTGGCTGGAGCCGTTCTGGCAATGGTCAGGCTGGACGGGCGTCACCGTGGGATCATGGCTGGTGCTCAGTGTGACGCTGATAATTGCCTTTAACCTATGGCGTTTTGAACGGCGCCACGTCATTAGCTAACCGTTAGCAATTTTCCATCCTTTAAGTGATAGCGCTGTGGGCATAGCTGTTCCAGTAGGGCGGTGTCGTGGCTAATGACCAGCACGCCCAACTGGCGCGTTTGGGCCTCCTGCTTTAACGCCTGCCAGAGCTCAAGCTGTGTGATGGGGTCGAGCATCGTCGAGATCTCATCGGCGATCAGAAAACGAACAGGTGGCGCGAGCGCACGCAGCACGCATATCCGCTGTAACTCTCCTCCCGATAGCGATTGCGGAAAACGCGTCAGCCAGCGGGGTTGTACACCAAATGCTTGACACTGAGCGGCAGAGGGCGTCCAGGCTTCTTTCAGGATCCTGCCGACCCGCCAGCGCGGGTTAACCGCGAGCTCCGGTGATTGCGGCAGCCACTGCACGGGGTGCACGCCGCGTACGGGTAGTGCCGTGCCGTCCAATCTAACGTTCCCCGTTTGAGGCGTTAAGTAGCCTGCCAGCAGTTTGCCCAGTGTCGATTTTCCTGACCCCGAATCACCGCTTAGCCCAAGCCACTGGCCCGCCTTCAACGTTAGTGAGACATCCTGCAGGAGCGGGGCGCTGGGCGAAAAATGAAAGCTCAGCTGGCGTGCTTCAAGCAATGTAGCGCCCCTTTGCCTCTTGATAAGCGAGTAAGTCTGCGGGGGCAGCGTTAAAGCCATTATCAGGCAGCGCCCGCCATAGAGCTTGCGAATAGGGCTGGGTCAGCGCGCTGCCTGCCCCTTGAAAGGCGCAGGCGCGCGCGGTTTCGACCAGCTTGCCATCGCGCATAATCGTGACGTGGTCGGCAATCGGCAGGGCGTGGCGCAAATCGTGGGTAATCAGTATGACCGTTTTGCCTTGTTCGGCCAGTTCGCGTAGCGCATTCAGCACACGCTGACGCTGCTGCGGGTCCAGGCCAACGGTGGGCTCATCTGCAATGACCAGTTGGGCTTGGCTAACATGCGCCATCGCGGTGAGTACTCGGCGAGCCATGCCGCCGGAAAGCTGATGGGCAAAGGCGTGTTGGGCACGGGCGTCCAACTGGTAATGATCCAACGCGTGTTGGGCGGCGTGACCGGCGTTGGCAGATGTGTGCCCGGCGCGTTGTGCCGCCCATGTCACCTGTCGGTGGGTACGTATCAGCGGGTCTAGCGCGTTAAGCGACTGCGGGATCAGCGCCAACGCCTGGCCACGGAGCAGGCGTTGGCGTGACGCATCCAGCGGTTTGCCTTGATAGCCAAGCTGGCCGCTTAACCGTGAGGACGAAGGCAGCAGGCCCATGATGGCATACGCCAGGAGGCTCTTGCCGGCGCCCGACGCCCCCACCACCGCATGCACGCCGCATGGCTGAAAGCGTAGTGTTAGATTGTCCAGGCAGGTCGCCCACTCACGTTTCCACCAGGTGAGGTAGTAAGGCAACTGTAGTGATAAGTGCTCAATGGTTAACATGGCAAGCCTTCATTGTTTGTTTCCTAACCACGCTAAAGCGCTCGGCGTAACTGAGTGGACAGACGCTCAAATCCCAGCACCATCAGCAATAACGCTAACCCGGGAAAAACACCCAACCACCAGTAGCCGCCGCTTAGGTAACGCATAGCGTCAGCCAACAACACCCCAATGGCGGGCTGGCTTGGGCTTAAGCCAAAGCCTAAAAAGGTCAAGGCCGCCTCGTGCAATATGGCGTGGGGGAACAGCAGTAGGGCGCCGATCAGGCACTGGGGAAGCAAGTGGGGCAGCAAGTGACCATGGAGTACAAACCAGCGCGACTTCCCCAGTGCTCGCGACATGCGCACATAAGGTGCTTGGCGCAGCTGCCAGAGCTCGGCGCGCAGTACGCGTGCCAGGTTGGGCCAGTGGGTCACCGCGACGGCAATAATCACCGCCTGGGTACCACCTCCCAGCGCAAACGCAATCAGCACCAGTAAAATCAAATGCGGCACGCTGAGCAGCGTATCAATCAGCAAACTCACCAGCGTATCCAGACGCGCTGATAGCGTGGCGAACGCCGCCAGACTCAGGGCGATCAAGGTGCTTAATAGCGCGGCCAAGCAGCCTACCCAAAAACTTAGTGCTAATCCCGCTATGGTACGCGCCGATAGGTCGCGTCCTAGGGCATCAGTACCGAACCAGTGGTCAAGGCTTGGTGGGGCCAGGCGGGCATCAAACTGCATCTGTTGAGCTAAATCGCCGATTAACCAAGGACTGGAAATAAGGGCGATGATGAGTATTGCCATGGCGGCGAGACTGAGCATGGCTCGCAGGCGCGGCTGGCTAGGGCTCATAAGCGACTCGGCTTAATACGGGGGTCCACAACGCCATAGAGCGTATCGGCAATCATATTGCCGACGCTGACAAACAGCGCAGTAAATAGCGCAATGCCCAGCAGCAATGGAACATCGCTGCGTAGACCGGCCGCTACCGTCGCTTGGCCTAAGCCGGGGTAAGCAAATACCTGTTCGATGATCACCGCGCCGCCGAACAGCTCTCCCAGTGAAGCAAAGGCCAGTGTAATAGCCGGTAAGCTGGCATGCCGAAGGCCATGCCGCCAAGCGACGTCAGTTCGGCTGGCGCCCTGGGCAAACGCGTGAGTGGCGACCTCCGAGCGCATGAATACCAGCATACGGTCACGGGTATGCAGCGTGATCGTGGCAATGCCCAGTAGCGTCAGGGTAGCAACCGGCAGCAGCAAATGGTGCAGACGCGTGATGATAGAGACGTCCTGATTCAGGGCCCCGACAGGGCCAGCACAGCAGGTGGGGGTCCAGCCTAGGGTGACCGAAAATAGCAGAACGGCGAGTATCGCCAGCCAAAAGGCAGGCGTTGAGGCGGTGATGTAGGCGTAGGTGCTGACGGTGTTGTCTAGTATTGATCCCTCGTTGGCACCAGCCAACACACCCAGGCTAAACCCAACCAAGGTAGAAAGCACCCAGGCGGCGGCTAATAGCCCTATGGAGCGCTGAAAGCGCTGGCTGATCACCTCGCTGACCGGCTGGTTATACACATGGCTCCAGCCTAAATCGCCACTGACCAAATGACGCAGCCAGTGGGTAAATTGCACCATTGGTGGTGCATCAAACCCCCAGCGCTGGGCAATCAATGCACGTTGCTCTGGACTTACCTGGGCCATCTGCGGGCCTAAGTAGGCATCAATGGGATCGACAGGGGAGATCATCATCAGCGCAAACGATCCTAGCGCAACGCACAGCATGACCAGCAGCACGCGAGCCAGTCGCTTGGCGGTCCGCACTATCAATCGCATGTCCAGCGCCACTCAGCCAGGTTGGCAGTAATGGGCCAGCCGTGACCATGGGGGGCGACACCCAACTCGCCAACGTCTAGGCAGGTATCAGTAAAATAGACATGTTCCAGGTTAACCAGCCAGGCCCAGCTGTTGTCGCCGCGCACGCCATAGCCGGTGCTACCATCCCACTGTGCTGCTTGCCAAAAGTGGTTGGCTTGTTCAAGGCTCGAGGCAGCCTGGGCTTCATCAAGATGAGCGTCCACGTCTGGGTTGGCGTAAAAGCCACTGTTGTAGAAACCGTTGCCTGCATGCTGGCTGTGGTAGAGATAGAAAATCTCTTGAGGACTGTGGCTGCCAAAACCAAACATGATAGCGTCCTGATGCAACGCGTGACGCTGGATATCATCCCAATGGCGTCCGGTAGGTTCCATCACGATACCCAGAGGTCGTAGCATGGCGGCACTGACTTCCGCGAGCAGCTGTCGGGTAGTGTCACCCGCGGGGTAGGTGATTCGAAAGTGGGCAGGCAGCCCTTGTTTATAGCGCACGCCATCATCTTGCATTAACCAGCCAGCGGCATCGAGCAGAGCGGCTGCCTGGGCATGATTGGGCGCCTCTATTCGCTCTGCCGGATCGCTCCAGGGGAGCCCGTCCGCCGGGCCAAACGCGGGGCGACCAAACCCGTTAAGCGCGACATCGACCAGCGTTTCGCGATCAATGGCTAGATTAATCGCTTGGCGGATGGCAAGGTCCGCCGTGACGTCATTGCCGATTGGGGCGCCTGAGGCCGCATGGTCACCGTTGGCGGGCTGCATCGGGAAAAGAATGCCCCGGTTATCGACACTCTTCATCACTACCCGCTGCATGTGCGCAGGTACCTGCTCCGCCAGGGCGGGCGGAACAGAAGCCACATCGACTTGCCCAGCATGGGCGGCACTTAGCGTTGCGTCTTCACCGGTGAATAGAAAGACGAGCCGCTCAAACTCGGGCACTGGGCCGTAGAAGTAAGGGTTACGTTCCACGATCAGTTGTTCGCCCTCTTGCCACTCCACTAGCTGGTAAGGGCCGGAGCCGAGTGGGTATCTGCCGTAACCTGGGCCATAGCCATTGTCGCGCTCGGCGTTGGGGACAATGCCAAGGGTCATCAGTTGATTGATAAAGGTGATACGTGGCGAGTGAAGGTGGAGTGTCACGGTGGCATCGTCAACCGCCACCGCGTTATCCAGGGCGCTAAGATCGGCACGGCCGCCTGCCTGGGCAGCGGCATTGAAGGTGTACGCCACATCCTGGGCGGTCAGCGGAGAGCCGTCGGCAAAGCGGGCATCCTCGCGCAGCGTCAGTTTCCAGGTAAGCCGGTCGTCAGAGAGTTCCCACGCGGTTGCCAGTGCTGGCTGGGGCGAAAAATCGTTGCCGCGTGAGAGTAGCGTCGACTGAAACAGCGGATCGCCATATTGTCCCCAGCCAAGCAGTGGATCGAAACCTTGCTCGGGTTCGCCGCCAATGGCCAGAACTAGCTGCTCTTTCGCTTGAACGGTACCGGAGATGGCTAAACAACTTAACGCAATACCCAGTAAGATGGGATGAGTTGGTTTAGCCATCGCTTTATCCTTAACGCTGTTAGTATGATGTTTTTACAATAACATCATACTAACGCGAGACGCTGGCCATGAGAAGTTGCTCAGCAGGTTGTTCAATATAGGGGGGGGAGAATGCAGCGTATAACGGTAACGCTTGATGAGGAGCTGCTGGCCGAGGTAGACGCGTTGATGCGTGAACGCGGCTACCAAAACCGTTCAGAGGCGATTCGCGATTTGACCCGTAGTGGATTAAAGCAGGTAAGGGAAGAAGCCGCCCCGGAGGCGCCGTGCATGGGAGCCTTGGTGTATGTTTACGATCACGCCGCGCGCGAATTGTCCAAGCGCTTGACGCGTCACTCTCATGAGCATCATGAGCTTACGCTGTCGACACTGCATGTGCATATTAACCATGACAGCTGTCTGGAAGTGGCGCTGCTGAAAGGCCAGGGGCGGGCGCTTAAACAGTTTGCTGACGAGGTAACGTCCTCGCGTAGCGTTCGCCATGGGCAGCTAGTGTTGATCCCCGATGCGCCCGATGCATAAGTGACGTAGCGTTCAGGCACAAAAAAGGTGGCCCGTAGGCCACCTTTCTAAACAGCTCGAGCGAGCTTATTAGTGCTCAACGCCGCCTTCACCGTGTACGTGGCCGTGCTCTACTTCTTCAGCACTTGCTTCACGTACTTCAGCAATTTCAACATCAAAGTTGAGCTGCTGACCTGCCAGCGGATGGTTGCCATCCACGACCACGGTATCGCCTTCGACTTTCTTGACGGTCACCATCAGTGGGCCGCCTTGAGTCTGGGCCTGGAACTGCATGCCCGGCTCAATGCTTTCAACGCCTTGGAACGCATCACGCGGTACTTCTTGCATCAGCTGCTCTTGCAGCTCGCCATAGCCCTCTTCAGGAGAGACGCTAACGTTCAATTTTTCGCCCGCCGCACGACCTTCCAGCTCTTTCTCAAGGCCTGGAATGATGTTGCCAGCGCCGTGAAGATAAGTAAGCGGCTCACGGCCTTCTGAACTGTCGAGCACTTCACCTGCATCGTTGGTCAGAGTGTAGTGAAATGCGACAACTGAGTTTTGCGCAATTTGCATGGAATAACCTTTCGGTGAGTGCATGTTCTACTTATGGTAACGCGTGTGGAGTGGCTTGTCAGGGGGTAAAGGCGCTTTTTCCTTCTCAAGGGTTTCGACAGTATTGCGCCGTAGAGTGACCAGGGATACCCTACGGCCATCCCTTTTTCCTTTGCCCTACTATGTTTGGAGCATGCAATGACGATCTTGATTATTTGGCTCATCGCGTTTTGCCTGATTGCTTTTTTTGTACATCAAGGCTGGAATAACGGCGTTAGCCAGAAATTAGACAAAATATTGCCCGGTTTTTTAAAGAGCCATGGTGACAACCGGTATCTATGGGTGATTGCGCTGGCCGTATTGGGCGCCACGGCGCTGGTAAACCCAGTGGATATGCTGCTCGTCGTGCTGCTGTTGGCGGTCATTGGCTTGATGGTGATGGCGCTGGTCAACTGGGTAGGCAACAAGACGCCCCATTAAGACCAGTAAAATAAAAGCCCGGCCATGTTAAACATGGCCGGGCTTTTTGCGTTAACGCGGTAGCGTTAGCTGTTAATCGGGCGTATCAATAAGGTGCAACGCTCATGTTGGCGCCGTTTCCGATCAGGCGGACACGCTGGCCTGCCTGGAATTGACGGTCTGCACGTTGTACAACCACCACGTCAGTACCATCGTCACGGCGAATTTCCATTTCCAACGCATTAACGCGGTTAGCGGCATCTTCTGTTGCTGTGCCTGCCACCGCACCACCCAGGGCGCCCGCCACGGTGGCTAGCTGACGGCCTGAGCCACCACCTACTTGGCTACCTAAAAGACCACCAATAACGGCGCCGCCGCCACTGCCCAACAGGCCGCCAGCACGGCTTTCAGCTTGAATCTGTACCGGACGAACCGCCACGATAGTGCCGTAGCTAACACTCTGGCCCGTTTGTGCTTGGCTGCCACGATAGACATCGCCAGAGTAACCGGACGTATTGGCACAACCCGCCAACGTGAGAATGCTTAATGCGGCAACGGGTACAAGAAGACGTTTCATTACAACCTCCAAAGCATGTCTATTTATATAACGATTTATATCACGGTTGTCCGTATAGCTGTCGATCACAGGACTTGTAGATCATGGACAGTCAAAGGATCGCTTACAGTAATAGAACAGTGTTCGTTAAAGATACCTGATGCCCATTGTTTTGGCTAGCGTGGTCTGAAAAGATCAGTCCGAGTCAGCAGGATAGCTTAACAATAGGTTATGTGAGAGTGTAACAGCGTATTAGGTAAACAGTGTGCAAATAGACGATAGACTGAGCCATTAAAAAAGGAGGCCGAATGGCCTCCTTCAAGAAGAGAAAATTAACGCCAGCGTGAGTGTTAGCCAAACTGGTTCATGGTGTTATCTTTACCGCCGGCTTTCAGGGCGGCATCGCCGTGGAAAAACTCCTTGTGGTCGTCACCGATATTGGAACCGGCCATGTCCTGGTGCTTGACCGTGGCGATGCCCTGACGAATCTCCTGACGCTGTACGCCTTTGACGTATGCCAGCATTCCTTCGTCGCCGAAGTAGCCTTTTGCCAGATTGTCGGTAGACAGCGCGGCAGTATGGTAAGTCGGCAGGGTGATCAGGTGGTGGAAGATACCCGCTTCGCGTGACGAGTCACGTTGGAAGTTACGCGTCCACTCATCGGCCAATTGGCCTAACTCTGTCTCGTCGTATTCAGAACTCATCAACTTATCGCGCTGGTAGGCAGACACGTCTTTGCCTTCTTCCTGCCAGGCATCGAATACCTGCTGACGGAAGTTGAGCGTCCAGTTGAACGATGGCGAGTTGTTGTAGACCAGTTTGGCATCAGGCACTACGTCACGGATGCGGTTAACCATGCTGGCGATTTGGCCCACATGGGGTTTTTCCGTTTCGATCCACAGCAGGTCGGCGCCGTTTTGCAGGCTGGTAATGCAGTCAAGAATCACGCGGTCTTCACCAGTACCTGGCTTGAACTGGTACAGGCCCGAGGCTAAGCGCTTGGGTTTAACCAATTGACCATTTTGCTTGATGACCACGTCGCCGTTATTGATATCGGCGGCGTTCTCGATCACATCGCCATCCAGGAAGCTGTTGTACAGATCGCCTAAATCGCCTGGCTCGTTGGTAACGGCGATTTTTTGCGTCAACCCGGCGCCAAGAGAGTCGGTACGCGCCACGATAACGCCATCGTCGATGCCCAGTTCTAGGAAGGCATAGCGAACGGCGTTGATTTTAGCCAGAAAATCTTCATGCGGGACGGTTACTTTACCGTCCTGGTGTCCGCACTGCTTTTCGTCAGATACCTGATTTTCCAACTGGATGCAGCAGGCGCCAGCCTGAATAAATTTCTTGGCTAGCAGGTAGGTGGCTTCTGCATTACCAAAGCCTGCATCGATATCGGCAATGATAGGCACAACATGGGTTTCATGGTTGTCGATTTTGCTGATTAATTCCTGCTCTTTGCCACTATCGCCCGCTTCTTTGGCGTCATCTAGCGCGCGGAATAGATGGTTAAGCTCCCAGGCATCCGCTTGCTTCAAGAAGGTGTAGAGCTCTTCGATCAAGTTGGCGACGGAGGTTTTTTCGTGCATCGACTGATCGGGCAGGGGGCCGAACTCTGAGCGCAGCGCTGCGACCATCCAGCCAGACAGGTAGAGGTAGCTGCGCTTGGTGGTGCCAAAGTGCTTTTTGATCGATATAAGCTTTTGTTGGCCAATAAAGCCGTGCCAGCAGCCTAGTGACTGAGTGTACTTTGCGGTATCAGCGTCGTAAGCGGCCATGTCTTCACGCATGATCTTGGCTGTATAGCGGGCAATATCCAGGCCGGTGTGAAAGCGATTTTGCGCGCGCATCCGGGCGGCGTACTCAGGTTTAATCGCTTCCCATTTGCCGCCTTGCGCTTCACGTAGCTGGGCCATGGCTTTGATATCGTTAAGCAGTCCTGACATGAGCTTACCCTCTTTGGTCATCATGGTGTTTCGCAAATCAGCGTTATCTTATGCTGCACCTGCGAAGCTGAATTGAGCATTGTTGAATGGCGCTGTTTTGTCTCTAGGCCAATCGTCTCTAGGCCAATCGTCTCTAAGTCAATCGTCTCTAAGTCCGGCGTCGTTGAGTCAACGGTCTCTCAATCAAACGTAGGGTGCTTGGAAACATGGGGGCTAGAGACCCTTTGAACAGCGTGGCGGGAGGCGAAAATTGGCTCGCTAGCCGTAACGCTGCAATGCAATAACTATCCATGAGCAGCGAGCATTCAACAATTGACACTTGGGGGCACAGGGCGTTGTAACCCGACGACAGCGAGGTAACCAGAAGGCTGATTTATGTAGTCATTTTTCGTCAGGAGGGTACAAAAAAGCACTGCCGGGGCAGTGCTTGTGGGGCGTTATGACGTGTTGAACGCTGGAATAAGTCTATTGCTTAGTACTCCTCATCGTCGTCACCTTCGTCGCTCATAAAGCCCAGACTGCCGGTATTGACCAGCAGCGTGAACAGAGTCGCGGCGCCATCGAGTTCCAGGTCTTCTGCGTAGAGCGGGGTGGGGTCCGCCAGGCGTTTGGCTAATTCTGCATTACACGGGTGACCATCACCATCGACAAACAGCGTGGTGCCGCGGGCATCGCTGCGCCAGGCGAAGCGTGAGCCGGGCATGTGATACAGCGGTTCATCATCTTGTAGTTGCGCTACAAGCGCCGTTTCTGTCATCGGCGTTTCAAGAGGCACCACTTGATCGACATATTTTGGCTGAGTCATTACCCGGCCAAACCACTGAGCGACCTGGGTGGGATTATCCAGCGTCGAAATGATCAATTGACGCATGCGTTCTACCGCAGCATCGTCCAGCTCACCCGTCTGTTGGGCAGGCGCCATACCGGCATCGCTATAACGCTGCGAGGCAGGAAGCTGCTCGCCCAGGTAGTCGGCATAGGAGGTGATAGCCTCGTCGGCTGACGGCGCGCGAAAACCCACCGATATGGTCATGCAGTTATCGCTCTGGCTAACGCCGTGGTGTGCCCAGCCCGGTGGCAAATAGAGCATGTCGCCTGGTTCAAGCACCCAGTCGGAGTCCGGCTCTACGCTAAATTCCTTGAGTATGCGCAGGTCAATGCCTTGGATAATGGGCGCTTCATCGGTCAGTTTGCCGCCCAACTGCCAGCGGCGATGGCCGCTGGCTTGAAGCAAAAATACGTCATACTGATCAATATGGGCACCGACATTGCCGCCAGGAGGCGCGTAGCTGATCATCACGTCGTCGAGGCGCCAGCGCGGCAGGAAGTCGAACTCATCCAGAAGCGCGGCTACCGAGGGAACGTAGTGGTCAACCGCTTGAACCAGCAGGCTCCAGTTTTTCTCGGGCAGGCGCTCAAAGGTCGCCTCATCGAAGGGGCCGTGGGAAACCTGCCAAGGGCCCTCTGGACCCTCTTCCTCGACCAGGCGTGCTTCGACACCAGGCTCGCAGGCGAGTCCTGCCAGTTCATCCGCTTCAATCGGGCTGATGAAGTCCGGCATCGCACCACGGATCAACAGCGGCTTTTGCTGCCAATAATTGGCTAAAAAATCTGCGGCGGTAAGGTCGCCCAGCAGGGTTAGCGGCTTATCGTAATGGCTCATGGCGTATCCTGATGTTGTAGGCACAGCAAAGCGGCTCGCCGCTAATAGGGTTATAGAGCGTTCAGGCGTTGTGTCAGCGCGTTAGCTTGCGCGTGAGCATTACCGATATAGTTGGCCGGTGAGAGCGCCTTCAGCTCGGTTTTTACGTCATTTGGCAGTTCAAGAGTATCAATAAACGCGGCAAAACCAGCTTGGTCAATGCGCTTGCCACGAGTCAACTGTTTCAGCTTTTCGTAGGGTTTTTCGATGCCATAGCGGCGCATCACCGTTTGAATAGGCTCGGCGAGTACTTCCCAGCTATTGTCCAGGTCGGCCTCTAGGCGCTCGGGGTTGGCCTCGAGCTTGCTGATGCCTTTCAGGCTGGCGTGGTAAGCGATCAGGCCATACGCCAAGCCGACGCCGAGGTTACGCAGTACCGTGGAGTCGGTCAGGTCGCGCTGCCAGCGTGAAATCGGTAGTTTCTGGGCCAGGTGGCCAAGCACCGCATTGGCGAGGCCCAGGTTGCCTTCGGAGTTTTCAAAATCAATCGGATTGACCTTGTGCGGCATGGTGGAGGAGCCGATTTCGCCCTCTACCGTCCGCTGCTTGAAGTAGCCCAGCGAGATATAGCCCCACACGTCGCGATCAAAGTCGATCAGGATGGTATTGAAGCGACAAATAGCGTCAAACAGCTCAGCAACATAATCGTGGGGTTCGATCTGGGTAGTGTAGGGGTTGAACGTTAACCCCAGGCCTTCCACAAAGGTGCGCGCGTTGGCTTCCCAATCGATTTCCGGATAGGTCGTCAGGTGGGCGTTATAGTTGCCCACGGCGCCATTGATCTTGCCTAGCACCTCTACCGCCTCAATCTGTTTGAGCTGGCGCTTTAGCCGATACGCCACGTTGGCCATCTCTTTGCCCAAGGTAGTCGGGGTGGCGGTTTGCCCATGGGTGCGAGACAGCATGGGTTGGCCCGCATGGGCGATGGCCAGTTTGGCAATCTCATCAGCCACCTCATGCATGGTGGGCAGCATGGCGTTAAGGCCATCGCTGAGCATCACGCCGTAAGAGAGGTTGTTGATGTCCTCAGAGGTGCAGGCAAAGTGAATGAACTCGGTGACGGCGTGAAGTTCGGCTTGGGGGGCGATCTTCTCTTTAAGGAAGTACTCCACCGCTTTGACGTCGTGATTGGTGGTACGCTCGATCTCTTTGATCCGTTCAGCGTCGGTGACTGAAAAGTCACGAATCAGCTGCACAAGAAACGCGGTTGCCTCAGCGGAAAGGGGAGGAACTTCGACAATTTGTGTGTGCCCAGCCAAGCGCTGTAGCCAGCGAACTTCCACAATCACGCGGGCGCGAATCAGGCCGAATTCACTGAAATGTTCACGCAAGGCGGCGGCTTTTGAGGCGTAGCGGCCGTCAACGGGAGAGAGAGCGGTCAAAGCGGAGAGTTGCATGGCATCGTTTCCAGGTGGTTCGAGAACAGATTGATCGGGAACAGATTAATTCAGAATAGGGTGGTCAAACCCAGGCTAATTAGCTAAGCGAGTCGAGCGCCCGGCGCAGCGATTTTCGTTGAAATACCAGCTTCCAGCGACGTCCGCCCTGTTGGTGCCAGAGTAGCCCAAAACGTATTCCCGCCATCAGGCAGGCGCGCACACGTTCGGGCATCATGCGGCTTTGTAACAGCGACGGATCACCCTGCACCACGATGCGTGTTTTAAAGGTGGAGATCGTTTCCTGATACGCTTCACCCAGGCTTGAAACCACGTTCTCATGGGTAGTGCCAAAGTGTTCAGCCTGGCCTTGGATGCGGGTTAGCTTTTGCCCTAGAGAGTCCATCATGGCGTTATCGGTGCGCAGCTTGTTCATCAGCAGGAGCAGTGAGAAGCCGTAACGCAGCACCACGGGGTTGGCCTGCTTGCGGCCCACCAAGGCTTCTAACGTATCCAGGCCGCGGCGAAGGTTATTGGGGTGGCCGCCATAAATGGCTTCAAAGCTTTCCGGGTTGGTATCCACGGTCGCCTCGATCAGCGTTTCCCAGGCGCGCGGGTCGACCTGACCGGTGCGGGCAAGTTCATCCACCAAGCTTGCGGCTTGAAACACGCCAGCCAAGGCCAACGCTTGCCGGGCGGCCGGAGAATCCGGGGCGCGATGAATCGGAGTGGTAGGATTCATGCAGCAGCCTCCGCGGCTTTCTTCCAGGTAGCACGAATAACACCGCCACCCAGGCAAATGTCACCATCGTAAAGCACCAGCGATTGACCGGGAGTGACCGCCCATTGAGGGTCATCAAAGGTGACCTCGACGCCACCATCCGGCAGTACACGCACTTCACAGCCGCAGTCGCTTTGCCGGTAACGGGTCTTGGCGGTAAACCGTCCCTGTTGTACCGGCGGCTCGCCAGCTACCCAGTCCATCGCTTCTGTCGCCAGGGTGTCGGAGTAAAGCAGGGGGTGATGCTTACCCTGCACGGCGATCAGTACATTGCGATCAAGATCTTTAGCCGCCACGTACCAGGGGTCTTCCGAGTAATTGGCAAGCCCACCAATACCCAAGCCCTGACGTTGGCCCAGGGTGTAGTACATCAGCCCCATATGGTCACCAATGACATCGCCTTCTGGGGTTTCGATTTTGCCGGGTTGCGCAGGAAGATACTGCTGCAGAAAGTCGCGAAAGCGCCGCTCGCCGATAAAGCAGATCCCGGTGGAGTCTTTTTTCTTGGCAGTGATCAAGTCGTGCTGTTCAGCTAATGCACGTACCGCCGGTTTTTCCAGCTCGCCGACCGGGAACAGCGTGCGAGCAATGGCAGCCTCCGGCACCGCGTGCAGGAAGTAGCTTTGGTCTTTATTGCCATCCAGGCCTTTTAATAAGCGCGGTTGGCCGTTACGCAGCCCTTGACGAACATAGTGGCCGGTGGCGATTTTCTCGGCTCCCAGCATTTCCGCGTACTCAAGAAATACTTTAAATTTAATTTCTCGATTGCACAGGATGTCAGGATTGGGCGTGCGTCCGGCTTTATATTCGGCTAAAAAATGCTCGAACACGTTATCCCAGTACTCTGCCGCAAAATTGGCAGTGTGCAGTTTAATGCCAAGCTTGTCGCACACTGCCTCGGCGTCAGCGAGATCCTCTTTAGCGGTGCAGTACTCGGTGCCGTCGTCTTCGTCCCAGTTTTTCATAAACAGGCCTTCCACTTCATACCCTTGCTGCATGAGAAGAAGGGCAGAAACAGACGAGTCGACGCCGCCGGACATACCGACGATGACTTTGCCGCTAGCGAGGGGTTCAGCAGTGGATGACCCGGTTTTGAATGACATAGGCATCCTCAGTAAGAAAGGAGTGTGCATAAAGGTATGCAATTGGGCGGCAATTATACACGATGGAGGATGGCTTTGAGTACTTCACTCGCGAATCACCGCCAGCGGGTAACAAGGACCGCCAAGCGCATCCTCAATTCGCCTCAGCACCAGCGGGCTGCGCAGGCGCCCCTCATGATCCAGGGCACGTATTTGCTCAAGCGTGAGCCAGTGCGTTGCCATGATGTCGGGGTCGAGAGCGAGATCGAGCTGATCGAGAGGCTCGCCTATAAAACCATGGCTATGAAAGGTTTGCCCAGCCTCGGTGTGAAATACATAGAGCCCTAGATACCCGGTTAGCGATACGCGCCAAGCCGTCTCTTCTTTGACTTCCCGCAAGATGGCCGCGACCGGCCCTTCGCCTGGTTCGACATGCCCAGCGGGTTGATTGAACACCGTGTGCGGTCCACCTCGCTGCTCTTCGACCATTAAATAGCGATCATCCCGCTTAATGACGCAGGCTGCAGTGCTGTGTATCGAAGTCATAAAGGCTTCTTACGCTGTGCACCGGGCCGCGTGCGCCGACGCGTTGGCGTGGTTGAAGGTTTGGGGGCGTGTAGGGTCTCTTTGCGCCACTCGCCGGGGGCCAGGTCGTCCAGCCGCCAGGGGCCAATGGCGGTGCGAATCAAGCGCAGCGTGGGAAAACCCACATGCGCGGTCATACGGCGTACCTGGCGGTTGCGGCCTTCGCTGATCGTTAGTTCCAGCCAACTGGTGGACGGATGTCGCTTGGGGTCGATGGCCGGCTGGCGGGGGGCGGTGGTCGGCGGCTCTATTCGGCGGGCCTTGGCTGGCTGGGTCGCCCCGTCTTTCAGCGTAATGCCTTGGCGAAGCGCTTTTAGTGCGCTGTCGCTGATTTGCCCTTCGACCTGAGCCCAATAGGTTTTTGGCTGTTTGTGGCGCGGGTGCGAAATGCGATGAATTAGCTCGCCGTCATCGCTGAGCAGCAGTAGGCCTTCCGAGTCATAATCAAGCCTCCCCGCCGGGTATACGTCCTTGACGTCAATATAGTGCGCCAGCGTTTGGCGCCCCTCTCGGTCGCTGAACTGACTAAGTACCTGAAAAGGCTTATGCAGTAGATAGAGGTTGCTCATGGCATCTCGTTACTCTGGTCACTGACGTTACGTTCTGACGTTACTGTCTTTACTGGCTGGCTTTTATTGCTAAGGGCGCAATGAGCTCAACATGTCGACAATGCGCACGGCGGGCAGCGCTGGTATACTCCTGCCTACCTGATGGGGCGCCCATCGTTGAGTCAGCGCTCCGCTCAAGATTTCTTGCCATCGCAGCGAAAAGAGAGAGGTTAACGCAAAAATGACCAAAACGCCGAAGATCATCTATACGCTCACCGACGAAGCGCCAGCGCTCGCGACGCACTCCCTGCTGCCGATTATCGATGCGTTTACCGATTCTGCGGGTATTCAGGTAGAGACACGCGACATTTCTCTGGCCGCTCGGATTATCGCTCAGTTTCCCGACTATTTAAGCGAAGAGCAGCGGATCGGCGATCACCTGGCGGAACTTGGTGAGCTCACCAAGACGCCCGAAGCCAACATCATCAAGTTACCCAATATCAGCGCCTCGCTACCCCAGTTAAAGGCGGTGATTAAAGAGCTGCAGCAGCAAGGTTACAAGCTGCCTGATTACCCAGAATCGCCCCAGAGCGATGAAGAGAAGGATGTTCAGGCGCGCTACGATAAAACCAAAGGCAGTGCGGTTAACCCGGTACTGCGTGAAGGCAACTCTGATCGTCGTGCACCGCTGTCGGTTAAGAATTACGCCCGTAAATACCCGCACCGCATGGGCGAGTGGAGCAGCGACTCCAAATCACACGTAGCTCACATGAGCGAAGGTGACTTTTACGGCAGCGAGAAATCTGCGCTGATCGAAAGCGCTACTGATCTTAAAATTGAGCTGGTAGCTCAAGACGGCAGCACGCGCGTGCTCAAGCAGAAAACGTCCGTGCTGGAAGGCGAAGTGGTCGATGGTGCGGTGATGAGCCGTAACGCGCTGCGTCGTTTCGTGGCTGACGAAATTGCTGACGCGAAAGCAAAGGATGTGCTGTTCTCGCTGCACTTGAAAGCGACCATGATGAAGGTCTCCGACCCGATCATGTTCGGCATGGTGGTCAGCGAGTTTTATCAGGACGTATTGAGCAAGCATGCCGATGAGCTGAAGCAGGCAGGCTTTGATCCCAATAACGGCATTGGTGATCTCTACTCAGCGGTTAAATCGTTATCCGCAGAGCGTCAAACCCAGATCGAAGATGAGATCCAGGCACTTTATGCCGAGCGTCCGCGCCTGGCGATGGTGAATTCTCATAAAGGCATCACCAACCTGCACGTGCCCAGCGACGTGATCATTGATGCCTCCATGCCTGCAATGATCCGTGACTCCGGCAAGATGTGGGGTGCCGATGACCAACTGCACGACGTAAAGGCCGTTATTCCCGATCGCTGCTACGCCGGTATCTATCAAACGGTGATCGAAGACTGCAAACAGCACGGTGCGTTTGACCCAACTACCATGGGTAGCGTGCCCAATGTGGGCCTGATGGCGCAGAAAGCTGAAGAGTATGGCTCTCACGACAAGACGTTCCAGATCCCGAGCGACGGTACCGTGCGCGTCACCGATGCCAATGGCAACGTGGTGCTTGAGCACAGTGTTGAACAGGGTGACATCTGGCGTATGTGCCAGACCAAGGATGCGCCGGTGCGTGATTGGGTCAAGCTGGCGGTCAATCGTGCTCGTGACAGCGGCACACCCGCGATTTTCTGGCTGGATGCGCAGCGCGCCCACGATGCTCAACTGATCAAGAAAGTAGAACGCTATCTGCAAGAGCACGACACCGCTGGTCTGGATATTCGTATCATGACCCCGGAAGACGCCATGCGCTTCTCGCTTGAGCGTATCCGCAAGGGCGAAGATACCATTTCCGTTACCGGTAATGTGCTGCGTGACTATCTGACGGACCTGTTCCCCATTATGGAACTGGGCACCAGCGCCAAGATGCTCTCGATTGTACCGCTCATGAATGGCGGCGGCCTGTTTGAAACGGGAGCGGGTGGTTCTGCGCCCAAGCACGTTCAACAGTTAATTGAAGAGAACCACCTGCGTTGGGATTCGCTGGGTGAATTCCTGGCGCTGGCAGCCTCCCTTGAGCATCTGGGCAGCACCTTCAATAACGCTCGGGCAACCATGCTGGCCAAGGCGCTTGATCAAGCCAACGGCAAATTCCTCGACAGCAACAAGTCGCCGTCACGCAAAGTGGGTGAGCTTGATAATCGCGGTAGCCATTTCTATTTGGCGCTATACTGGGCAGAGGCCTTGGCCGAACAGGGTGAAGATGCCGATATGAAAGCGCTATTTGGTCGTTTGGCCGAAACGCTTAAAGACCAGGAAGCGACGATCGTCGACGAGCTGAATAGCGTGCAAGGGCAGGCAGTGGATATCAAAGGCTACTTCCACCCTGACCATGCGCTAACGAGCCAAGCGATGCGTCCAAGCAAGACCTTCAATAGTGCTTTATCAATGGTGGCCAAAGGCTAATCACGCCTAGTGATGCGTGGCCATTAACCCCCATCCGCGAAGCGGATGGGGTATTTCTGTATTGCACCCGCCTCGATACCTTGTGATATTTTAGATTTTCCATGAACCCTTGCTGATCGGCAGCGTCTTAGCTAGTAATTAACTAGTCATCGCGACACTTGACGCCACCACCGGTCAGTCTTGAGACAACCAACCGTGCTGCTTATGTCCAACTTAGAGAGTTCATACGTGACTGCCTTGCCCACGATAGTGGGAATGACGCAGCCAACGATGCCCAATGATGATGGTGATTTAGCGGTGCAGTCAGCGGAACCAGCGCTGGCGCAGCCGCCACTTTATAAGGTGGTACTTCATAACGACGATTACACGCCAATGGAATTCGTCATTGAAGTACTGCAAGGTTTTTTCAACATGGAAAGCGAGAAGGCCGTACAGGTCATGCTTGCGGTACATACCCAAGGAAAGGGCACCTGTGGCATTTTTACGCGCGATATTGCCGAGACAAAAAGCTATCAGGTAAATGAGTATGCCCGGGAATGTGAGCACCCGTTGATAAGTGATATTGAGGCCGCTGATTAAATCGTTGATAAAAAAGTTGGTGGTGAGGCTTGCAACAGTGCCATTTGTACCCGATGTTGAGAGTGCCGGTCGATTAAACTGATCCGACGCAAGCCCTAGGTGGCGATACGCCCTAGGTAGTAGCGAAAAGGGGACTGCCATGCTGAGCAAAGAACTTGAAATGACCCTGAACACGGCCTTTACTGTGGCGCGCTCCAAGCGTCATGAGTTTATGACCGTTGAGCACCTGCTGCTAGCGTTGCTGGATAATGCCTCAGCAGTAGACGTACTGAAAGCATGCGGGGCTAACCTCGACAAGCTGCGGTCCGATTTGCAGGATTTTATTAACTCGACGACTCCGCTGATCCCTGAAGGTCAGGGAGACCGAGAAACACAGCCCACGCTCGGTTTTCAACGTGTGTTACAGCGTGCGGTTTTCCACGTACAGTCATCTGGTAAAAGTGAAGTTTCCGGCGCCAACGTATTGGTAGCGATCTTTTCTGAGCAGGAAAGCCAGGCGGTATATTTCCTCAAGCAGCAAAACGTCGCGCGCGTCGACGCGGTCAACTATATCGCTCACGGTATTTCCAAAGTGGCAGGCCACGGCCCATCTCCTTCGCCCTCCTCAGAAAGTGAAGACGTGGAAGAGGGCAGTAGCGAAGGTGGCGCTCACCCGCTTACCGGTTATGCCACCAACCTGAATGAACAGGCCCGGCTGGGCAAGATTGATCCGCTAATTGGGCGCGATCATGAGCTTGAGCGCGTCGTCCAGATACTGGCGCGTCGGCGTAAAAATAACCCGTTGTTAGTCGGCGAGGCTGGCGTGGGTAAAACCGCAGTTGCCGAAGGCTTGGCAAAACGTATTGTCGAAGAAGACGTACCCGATGTTATCGCCGATGCGGTGGTTTATTCGCTGGACATGGGCGCGCTACTGGCAGGCACTAAATATCGCGGCGATTTTGAAAAGCGCCTCAAAGGCCTGCTGAGTGAACTTCGTAAGCAGCCCAATGCGGTGTTGTTCATTGATGAAATTCACACCGTGATTGGTGCCGGCGCCGCGTCTGGTGGCGTGATGGATGCATCCAATCTGCTCAAGCCGTTGCTCTCTTCGGGTGAGTTGCGCTGCATTGGGTCTACCACGTTCCAGGAATTCCGCGGTATCTTCGAGAAAGATCGTGCGTTAGCGCGGCGCTTCCAGAAAGTGGATGTAATGGCGCCTTCTGTTGACGACACCATCAAGATACTCAAAGGCCTGCGTTCTCGCTTTGAAGAGCACCACGAGTTGAAATATACCGACGGAGCGCTTGAAAGCGCAGCACGGTTGGCGGATCGCTACATTAATGATCGTTTCTTGCCCGACAAGGCAATCGACGTCATTGATGAGGCAGGCGCCCACCAGCGTCTATTGCCGCCGGAAGTGCGCGCAACCACCATCGATGTTGAGCAAGTGGAAGCCGTGGTGGCATCGATCGCGCGCATTCCGCCGAAGAGCGTGTCCAGCTCTGATCGTAAGCTGCTTGAAAAGCTCGATCGTGACCTGAAGATGCTGGTGTTCGGCCAGGATGAAGCGATTGATGGTCTGTCTGCGGCCATCAAGCTGTCTCGTGCTGGGCTTAAGTCGCCAGACAAGCCGGTTGGTAGCTTCCTGTTTGCAGGTCCAACAGGGGTTGGTAAAACCGAGGTTGCTAAGCAATTGGCGCATATCATGGGCATTGAGCTGGTTCGCTTTGATATGTCTGAGTATATGGAGCGACACACCGTATCGCGTTTGATCGGTGCTCCCCCCGGTTATGTGGGTTATGACCAGGGCGGCTTATTGACCGAAGCGGTTACCAAGCAGCCTCACTGCGTATTGCTCTTGGATGAAATCGAGAAAGCGCATCCTGAAGTCTTCAACCTGCTGCTGCAGGTGATGGATCACGGTCGCCTGACCGATAACAACGGTCGTGAGGCGGACTTCCGCCACGTTATCGTGATCATGACCTCGAACGCAGGGGCTGAGCAGGCATCGCGCCGCTCAATTGGTTTCCAGCATCAGGATCATTCAACCGACGCGATGGAAGTCATTCGTCGGACGTTCTCGCCCGAGTTCCGTAACCGCCTGGATGGCATCATTCAGTTCCACGCGCTGCCTGTCTCGGTGGTGCGCAATGTGGTCGACAAGTTCCTGGTCGAACTACAGGCACAATTGGATGAGAAGCGTGTTCAGCTGGATGTGGACGATATGGCGAGGGACTGGCTGGCTGATAAAGGCTACGATCCTGATATGGGCGCACGCCCGATGGCGCGTCTCATTCAAGAGAAGCTGAAGAAGCCATTAGCCGAGATGATACTGTTTGGCGAGTTGGCAGATGGCGGCGGTATTGTGCATGTCAGCCTGGAAGAAGGCGAACTGCATCTTTCTACCGAGGCTGAAATGGCCGATGCGCCCTGAAAAGCGCGCTAAGACCGCTTTTTAACCACCTGCTGCAGGTGGTGTTAGTCGCTACATCAGCGCCCTGTCATCGACGGGGCGTTGTTGTTTCTAGCGAGCACTGCGTTTAGCGCGAGCGTTAGTCTTTAGCGCGAACGATAAACGATACGGCCTTTGGAAAGATCGTAAGGCGTCAGCTCTACTTTTACCTTGTCACCGGTCAGTATGCGAATGTAGTTTTTGCGCATCTTGCCAGAAATGTGAGCGGTAACCACATGACCGTTTTCCAGCTCAACACGAAACATGGTGTTCGGAAGGGTATCGACGATAACGCCCTCCATTTCAATATGATCTTCGCGTGCCATATAGGCATTTCCTCACTTATGAGTTAGTAATGTATCTATCAGTCAAACTTTGAGTGCCGCAAGGTGGGCGCTCAAGAATCAGCGCTATATTGTGCCGTAAGCCTGCCAGCAAGGCAAAAAAGCTGACATGTTTAACGAATTAACGGCCGCCAGTGACGCCCGTCGAGAACTTCCAGCGGCGTGAAAGCCTGCTTGTAGCGCATTTTACGGCACTCTTCGATCCAATACCCTAAATATAGATGCGGGAGCGCTTTTTTTCGGCTCAGCTCAATGAGCTGTAGAATAGCAAAGGTTCCCAGTGAACGCTTATCCAGGCTCTCGTTAACTGCAAAAAAGGTATAAATGGCCGATAGGCCATGTTCTAGCTGATCAAAAGCAGCCACCCCCACCAGCTCGTCCTCAAGATACATTTCCATTAGATGAGCGTAGGGTTCATCAAGGGTAAGAAACGTACGATACTGTTCGCGGCTGGGTGGGAACATATCGCCATCTGGATGACGTTGACGAATATAATCAGCATAAAGCGAGTAGTGCTGCGCTGAAAAATGAGCCGGCACGACGCGAATGCTAATATCGGCATTACGGCGCCACACTTTGCGCTGAGTGCGGTTGGCTGAAAATTGCTCAACCGGAATGCGCACCGAGCAGCACGCATTACATCCTTCACAATGAGGTCGATAAAGGTGGCGCCCACTGCGGCGAAAGCCTAGCAGCGCCAGCGAATCGTAAACACCCGGCACCGGGGATTCTTGAGGGTCGAGAAACAGCGTCGTTGCTTCTTTGCCGGGCAGGTAGCTGCACGCATGAGGCACCGTAAGGAAGAAGCGCAAATCCCGCACCGGGCGACGCGGCGTATTACTGCTCAAGGCTTGCCTCCTGTATAAAATGGGCTCATTTCGTCACCATGCGCTTCCCTCGTCGGTAATGGCGTTAAGCCAACGCGACGCTGGAACCGTTGGTGCCTCAGCCGAGGATGAGTGACACGAAAACAGATTGTCGGGTAACCAGTGTTTAAGATAGTTGATGAATGACTCGCGAGCGACTGTAATAGCGCCCAGACTTGCCAGGTGTGGAGTGTGCATCTGACAGTCGATAAGCTTTCCGCCATGCTCGCGCATGGCTCTGGCTAATTGGGCTAGTGCTACTTTTGAGGCATCCGGTGCGCGTGAAAACATCGACTCGCCAAAAAACACCGGCCCCATGGCAAGGCCATACAGACCGCCAACCAATTGGCCGTGTTGATGGACTTCTATGCTATGGGCAATGCCCAGGCTATGTAGGCGGTTGTAAGCATCACGCATCTCGGCTGTGATCCAGGTGCCTGCCTCTTCGTCACGGGGAGCGGCACAGGCCTGAATAACCTGATCGAAGTGTTGATCCACGGTGAGATGAAAGCCACCATGGCGTAAGCGTTTGGTTAGACTACGACGCTGCTTAAATTGCTCAGGTAGGAGTATCATGCGCGGGTCAGGGCTCCACCACAAGATAGGGTCTTCGTCGCTGAACCATGGGAATATCCCGTGACGGTAGGCGTTTACCAGCCAGGCGGGGGTGAGCTCGCCTCCTGCCGCCAGTAGTCCGTTAGGCTGATCCAGGGCGGTAGCAGTTGGTGGAAAAGTAGGATGTGGCGATGAAAGCCAAGGTAGCATTACTTGCTCCTGTTACGACGTTCTTGTACGACACATGGTGCTAGGCCACTTAATGAGCCGCTCTGTGACGACGGAAGGATGCTCGGTATCATACAAACTCGCAAGTGGATTTAAAGACGCCATTGAGGTGCAAGGGGAGAGTCGCTTGAAAGTGAATAAAGCGGTAAACAAGCGAACGCAGCATAGCGGGCGTAAAACACCATCATCGGCTTCTTCAGCGCGTGTGAACGCCGCGAAGGATAAGGCTCGTCGTTTTGGCCTGCGTTTACAAGGTTCTGTGCGGGAAGGCGTAGTGGTGGTAATGCTGGCGCTATGTGTTTTCTTACTGCTAGCGCTATTTAGTTACCACCCATCCGATCCTGGCTGGTCCTATCAGGGGCCGGAAACGGAGGTGCGTAACTGGATGGGCCAAGTAGGTGCTTGGTTAGCCGATGTGCTTTACTCATTACTCGGCGCCAGTGCGTTATGGTGGCCGGGCATGTTTGGCTTCGCGGCCTGGTGGTTGATACGTTCGCGTCAGGTGCGTTTTGAACTCGATCCCATCGCTATTGCCGTGCATGCCGGTGGGTTAGTGCTGCTGATGTTCGGCACCACTATGTTGGGAGCACTGCATTTTTATCATCCTGACAGCATACTGCCCTACGCCTCTGGCGGTATTTTGGGAGAAGGTCTGGTGGGCGCGCTTAGGCCACTGGTCAGCAGTGGTGGGGTAGGGTTGATCGCCGCTGCCTTGATACTAAGCGGTTTTCCGCTGTTTAGCGGCATGTCATGGCTGCAGGTGGCGGATGAGCTGGGTAAGCGCTCATGTCGCTTGGGAGGCTGGTTTTCGGCTCGCCGGCAAGCCCGCCGTGAGCGCGCAGCGCAGCGTAAGGTGATGAAAGCCGCCAAAAAACCAGCCCCGACCGCGACACCTTCGGCTAAGCCCGAGCAAAACACTGGCGTTGAGAGCAACCCTGAGCCAGTAGCGAAAAGCAGTACTGGCCGCGAGCGGCGTGAGCCCGGCTTTTCTGTGGCGGAGAGTGACGCTGGCGATACTTCGATTCCGTGGGAAGCCGCGGCGTTTTCAAGCAATAAGCACGTGCCTGACAAAGCCGCTTCCTCAACCGCCCAGCTTGAAGCGCCTGCATCGACAAGGACGCCGACCACCACGGCTCAACCTGTCACTGATACCGCAGAAGAGCCGCAGCAACACGTGCCGAGCGAGAAAACGCCGCGTGAAAATGCTTTTGTTACCGCTGACGAGCCGCCTGCCGAAACGGCACCTGTGGAGCAACCTGGAGAGTCAGAGCCAGCTCGCGACTTTCCGCTGCGCGCATCGCGTCAAGATGAACCAGCAGCACCGGCTGGCATGTTTATTAATGACGAGGCGACGCAAGAAGTGCCGCCTGTCGAGAAGGCATCTGCTAATAGCAGGCGTGAACCATCGTTCAGCGCCGAGCCCAGCAGCAGCTACGACACCGCGTTATATGGCCGTGAGCGTGAGCCAACGCTGCGTGAACCAGATGTCAGTGAACCAGCGTTCAGTGAGCCGGTTGCCAGTGAAATGCCTAAAACGCCTATTGGCGAACCAGCGTTCAATGAACCGGCTGCCGTTGAAACGCCTATTAGCGAAACGCCAGTTAGCGAACCGGCTGTCAGTGAGCCAGTTAGCCGCGAGCCTGGCGCAACGGCGTATAGGCCTGAACACAACGATGGCAGCGACCCCGCGCCTGGCGCTGCACACACGCCCCCCCGCGCGCCTGAGCGTGTAGCAGAGGTCGTCCCCGAGCCGGTGTGGGATGATGAGGAGATGGACGACGAGGCTAGCGACGAAGCGCATTCCATTCCTGCGCAACCGACGCCAGCCCCTGCCGCGCGTTACGAGCCTACGTTTGCGTCGCAAGAAAGCGTACCAGAGAGCGATGAAGGGCCCGCGCTTTGGACCGTCGAGCACCTGCAGAGCCAGCGTCCAGCGTTTGAAACCCTGGACGAGCCTGAGGGCGAGGTGCCGAGCCTGCAATTGTTAACCCCGGCGGAGCCGCACCAGCCTAACTACACCGACGAGCAGTTGGCCGATATGGCCGAGTTGCTGGAAGTGCGATTGCGTGAGTACGGCGTGAAAGCGGAAGTGGTGGATACCTGGCCTGGCCCGGTCATCACCCGTTTTGAGATCAAGCCTGCCGCCGGCGTCAAGGTTTCTAAAATTAGCAACCTTGCCAAAGATCTGGCGCGTTCACTGATGGTGAAGAGTGTGCGCGTGGTGGAAGTGATACCGGGGCGCCCCACGGTGGGGATTGAAATCCCCAACCCTAATCGCGCCATGATCCGGCTACGTGAAGTCATCGACTCCGACCGCTACCAGCAGGAAACGTCGCCACTCACCATGGCGCTGGGTCAGGATATCGGCGGCAGCCCCGTGGTGGCCAACTTGGGTAAAATGCCGCACTTATTAGTGGCCGGTACCACCGGGTCGGGCAAATCGGTTGGGGTCAACGCCATGTTGATCTCGATGCTGCTGAAAGCAAAGCCGAGTGAGCTCAAACTCATCATGGTTGACCCGAAAATGTTGGAGCTGTCGGTATATGACGGTATTCCGCATCTTCTGGCGCCGGTGGTAACGGACATGAAAGAAGCCGCTAACAGCCTGCGCTGGTGTGTGGCTGAAATGGAACGACGCTACAAGCTCATGGCTGCCATGGGTGTGCGCAATATTGCAGGCTTTAACGGTCGCCTGGATGAAGCTGAGCGTGCCGGTGCCCAGGTGGCAGATCCGCTTTGGGAGCCGCAGCCGTGGGAGATCCACCAGCCGCACCCGGTGTTGGAAAAACTGCCCTATATCGTCGTGGTCATCGATGAGTTTGCCGATATGTTTATGATCGTCGGCAAGAAAGTCGAAGAGCTCATTGCACGTCTGGCACAAAAGGCCCGTGCTGCCGGTATCCATTTGATTCTGGCTACCCAGCGCCCGTCAGTGGATGTCGTGACCGGCTTGATTAAAGCCAACATACCGTCGCGAATGGCGTTTCAGGTGTCATCACGTATTGATTCGCGCACCATTCTCGATCAAGGCGGTGCTGAAAGCCTGCTGGGACACGGTGATATGCTCTACCTGCCTGCAGGGTCGGGGCCGCCTAACCGTATTCATGGTGCGTTTGTGGATGATGACGAAGTTCACCGCGTCGTTGACGACTGGAAGCGCCGGGGTACGCCTGAATATATCGAAGAGATACTGTCTGGAGGGGTGTCCGCCGATGCGCTCACCGGCCTTGAGGCGGAAGGGGGCGATGGTGATGATGCCGAGCAGGACGCGCTATACGACGAGGCCGTTCAGTTCGTTACCGAAACGCGCAAGGCGTCGATTTCTGCGGTACAGCGGCGCTTCAAAATTGGCTATAACCGAGCCGCGCGCTTGGTAGAAGCCATGGAGGGCGCGGGCGTGGTCACCTCGATGGGCACTAACGGCGCACGTGAAGTGCTGGCGCCGCCTCCGGTGGGCAGCTAACGCTCGACCCGGTCGTTGGCTTCACGCGCCAAGACGTAGAAACACAAATATGCAATAAGCGTGAAAGTCGCGCCGCGAGTGAAACCTCGCGGCGTTTTTCACGTCTGATTATCACATGGACGGTTACGCCGACCTTTAGCATTATTATCTGGCAACGCTGCCTAGGGAGATCACATGCGCGATAAGCAAACCCAACGACCTTCACCCCTGGTATTTGCAGCAAGCGCCTTGGGGCTAACCTTTGGTGCCCCGGCATGGGCGGATGACGCCGCGGAACGTTTGACCGAACGGCTGGAGCCGCTTGAAAACTATCAAGCCGACTTTCAGCAGCAGATTCTGGATGGTAGTGGCGAGCGTCTGCAAAGTGCGCGTGGCGAAATGTGGCTGTCGCGCCCAGGGATGTTGCGTTGGGAAGTGGAAGCGCCGTATTCGCAAACGGTGGTTTCCGACGGCGACGATGTGTATATGTATGACCCCGATCTTGAGCAGGTTACTGTTCAAGCTATGGATGACCGGGTTACCCATACCCCAGCACTGTTGCTGTCAGGCAGCGTAGACGATTTAGCCAGCAGCTATGAGGTCTTCTACGAGCAGAGTGACGCAGGCGATATGTTTACCCTGGTGCCTATTTCTGCCGACACCCTGTTTGAAGAGTTAAGCTTGGTATTCGAAGCGGAGACACTGACGGAACTGTGGATGATGGACAGCACTGGTCAGCGCACGGCAATAAGGTTCAGTAACATTACCAGTAATGGCCGTATCGACCCGACCATCTTCGACTTTGATATCCCCGAAGGAACCGATGTTATCCGCGAAGAGCTGTAAAGCATCGAGAGCATAGATGATCAGGCGCCTTAGGGCGCCTGATCTGCTTCCTGGTCACGATTTTCCCGCCACGCCATGATTTCCCCAAAGCGTTTCTCCTGGCCGATAGCGCTTGGCTTGAAAAAGTCGGCCTTAGGGAGTTCTTCAGGCCAGCAGTCGTGGGCACTCCCCGCGGGATAGCCGTCGGGTTCGTTGTGTGCATAGCGATAACCTTCACCATGGCCCAACTGCTCCATTAACTTGGTGGGCGCGTTGCGTAGGTAGGTCGGCACCTCCACCTGAGGTTGCTTGCTGACATACTGCTTGGCTGCACTCCAGGCGCGGTCTATACGGTTACTTTTGGGTGCCACTGCCAAATGAATCGCCGCATGAGCAATGGCTCGCTGGCCTTCGTAGTCGCCAAGTCGCAGGTAGGCGTCCCAGGCGGCAATCACCAGCGGTAGCGCACGAGGATCGGCGTTACCGACATCCTCAGAGGCGATGGCGGTTAATCTGCGCACGACGTCCAGTGGGTCGCCCCCGCCCTGAATGAAGCGCGCCATATAAAGCAACGCCGCATTGGGCCGTGATGAGCGTATCGATTTATGGATCGCCGACAGCAGGTCGTAATAGGCATCACCCTGTTTATCAAAGGCGCTGGCTTGATGGCCGATTACATCGGCAAGCACGTCCTTGGACAACACCTCTCGGTCTGCCTCCTGAACGGTAAAATCGCAGGCGGTTTCCAACAGTCCCAGCGCCCGGCGAGCGTCGCCTGCACTGGCGTGAGCCAGAGCGCTTAGTACGTCATCATTAACGCTAATGTCACGCTTGCCCAGGCCGCGTTCAGCATCGTTGAGCGCTTGACGCATGACGGTCATCAACTCCTCTTGGCTCAAGGCTTTGAGTACGTAAACGCGCGCCCGGGAAAGCAGTGCCGAGTTGACTTCAAACGAAGGGTTTTCCGTGGTGGCCCCAATCAGCGTCAGCAATCCCGATTCCACATGGGGTAACAGCGCATCCTGCTGACTCTTGTTAAGACGGTGAATCTCATCTAAAAAGAGAATAACCGTTGATGACATCTGTTGGGCGCGCTCCACGACGGCACGAATCTCCTTTACTCCTGCCATCACCGCACTGAGGTGCTCCAGGTGAGCGTCGGAGGCACGGGCCAAAAGCTCTGCCAGGGTGGTTTTGCCAACGCCTGGCGGCCCCCATAAAATCATCGAGCGCACCACGCCGGATTCCGTCATGCGACGTAGCGGTTTTTCCAGCCCTACCAGCGCCTGTTGGCCCACATAATCGTCTAAATGACGAGGGCGCATACGGTAGGCTAATGGGGCGTCATCAGCCGGAACTGATTGGGCACTATCAAAAAGATCCATGTGTACTTCCGTTGTAAATCGGGACGTTGAGCAGCAAAGTAGCCACAAGAGACAGTGGTAAATCACGCCCTGGCGAACTACCTTGGGCGTAACCTATCAGAAAGGTATGCTTGCTAGCATAGCGCCATAAGAGGCATTGTTGTTGCATGCAGGTAATGATAAACGTTGTTGATAACCGTGAATAATAACCCCCGTTAGTGTCGCTACCTTCAGGTTAAGATAGACGTTAGCGACACGATGTGTTGATTACCACGCGCTGATGATCGCATGTCGTTGACCGATAGGCTCAATGGCAGGCATGACCCAATAAAGGAGACGGTTCGATGTTAAACCAACTGCGCCTAGATCATGCCAACATGGCGAGATTACTGCATGTGCTACAGCTAAAGCAGAAAACCCTCGCTCAAGGTGAGCGGCCCAACTTCCAGCTGATGCGTGAAGTGGTCGATTACATTTTGTCCTATATGGACGGTTTTGCGACGCCCCTGGAACGTGTTTGTGTGGAGCGACTGCAGACACAGGCGCCCGAACATAAGGCGCTGGCCGAACAGATGGCAATTGAGTATCGTGAGTTGAAGCCGCGTCTTCAGCGCTTATCCAGCGATATCGATATGATTTTGATGGATAATGTCATGCCGATGGATCGCTTTGCTGAAGACTTGAAAGCGTACCTGGAGGCGCACCGGAGCTATCTTCGCCATGAACGTGAGGGTCTTTTCCCGCTGATTGATGAGCACTTTAGCGAGCAAGACATGGAGGAGTTGCGCCAATCCTTACCTGAGGGGGCTGAAGATGAGCTAGAGCGTCTGCAGGAAGCCTACCCTGAGCTCTATGCCGAGCTACGTGGGGCTGACGTGCCGGCTGTATAGCACGCTCGATCGCTCTTACCAGACGCACGGCAATCAATTAAAACCAAAGCGGGGCATGCTAAACTGGCTGCCCCGTTTTTTAGGGTGTGGCCATGGGTAGCGGATTATGCACCGTTCATCCTGAGGTTGATTGATACAGCAAGGACTGTGATGCAGAAAGAGTCATGAAAGGCCCCGTATTGATTTTTGATTCCGGCGTGGGTGGCCTGTCGGTCGCGCAGTCATTGCGTCAGCACTATCCTGATGCCGCCATGTGCTACGCCTGTGATAATGCCTGGTTACCTTATGGCTTACGCGACGACGCCGTGTTGGCTGGTCGCATCGTCGCGGTCTGTCGAGCTGCCGTTGAGGCCTGCCAGCCCAGTGTACTGGTGGTGGCTTGCAACACGGCAAGCACGCTGGCACTAGAGCTATTACGTGCGCAGTTGACGGTGCCGGTGGTGGGCACGGTGCCCGCGATCAAGCCTGCGGCATTGATGAGTCAGACACGCCATATCGGCTTGCTCGCCACGAAAGCCACGGTAGGCCGGCCTTATACGCAACGTTTGATTGATAGTTTTGCCAGCGATTGTGTTATTACCCCCGTTGCTGCTGATGCCCTGGTGATTGAAGCAGAAACGTATGTGGCCGGCGGTGCGCCCAATAGTGAGCACATGCAGGCTGCACTCGCACCGCTGTGGCACGCTGTGATGCCCTCAACGTCAGCGGTACCGGCGTTGGATACCGTGGTGTTGGGCTGTACCCACTTTCCGTTGTTGAAGCCGTGGCTGATGCAGCTTGCCCCAGCGCCCCTGCAGTGGGTCGATTCGGGTGATGCCATTGCCCGCCGTGTGGCCCAGGTAACCGCTGACGTGGGCAGTGGGCAGGGGGATGGGCGATGCTTTACCACCGCACCTGCTGACAGGTTAATCGCTGGCTTTGCGCATTATGGCTTTGCCGCGCCCCAACTGCTGCGTGTGGGTGTCTAGCGTTGCTAGATGCCGTACTCATGTTGGCAATGAGCTGTCTTGTACTGACTGGATTCGTGCTGAGTGAATTCGTACTGACTAAATTTGTACTGACTGAATGTGTACTGATTGAATTTAACAGGAGCCGCCTTGGCAATTCCCGTTGTAGACCCCGAGCGTTATGCCGAACAATTGAGCGTTAAACGCGACTATCTTGAGCGTACTTTTGCCTCGTTTAAGCCGCCAGCGTTAGAGGTGTATGAATCTCCGCCGGGTTATTACCGCCAGCGTTGCGAGTTTCGTATATGGCACGAAGATGACGATCTTTACTACGCCATGTTCGAAGTGGATCCGGAAAATCCTAAAAACAAGCGTGTCATTCGACTCGATCAGTACGCCGTGGCTAGCGAGCGTATTAATCAGTTAATGCCGCAGCTGCGTGAGGCATGTCTTCAATCTGACGAGCTGCGTCGGCGGCTGTTCCAGGTGGAGTTCTTAACGACCTTATCCGGTGAGGCGTTAGTGACGCTGATTTATCATCGCCCCTTAGGCGATGAGTGGGAGCGCGAGGCGCGAGAGCTGGAAGCCAAGCTCGGCATCATGATCATTGGCCGCTCGCGTAAGCAGCGTCATGTGCTGACCCGCGACCACGTGTGGGAGCGACTTGAGGTCGATGGCCGCACCTTGCATTATCAGCAGGTCGAAAACAGTTTTACCCAGCCGAATGCGCATATTTGCCAGACAATGCTCTCCTGGGCTCGGGAAGTGACGGGCAGCGGTCAGCAAGAGGGCTTGCCTAAAGACCGCAATGAGGACCTGGTCGAGCTTTACTGCGGAAACGGCAATTTCACTATTGCGCTGGCCGAGAACTTCCGCCGCGTCCTGGCGACGGAAATTTCACGCACCTCGGTCGCTAGTGCCAACGTCAACCTGGACGCTAATAGTGTCACCAACGCGTATGTTGCCCGCATGTCAGCGGAAGAGTTCGCGCAGGCGCTGAAGGGCGAGAAACAGGGGCGTCGGGTAGCGGAAATGGCGCTGGAAAACTATGCCTTCTCCACCGTGCTGGTAGACCCGCCCCGCGCAGGGTTAGATGATGAAAGTTGTCATCAGCTAAGCGAATACGCTCATATCGTCTATATTTCATGCAATCCGGCCACATTGGCTGACAACATGGCCATACTGACTCAGACTCATCGTATTGAGCGCTTTGCATTG
The DNA here is from genome assembly GCF_042429665.1 of Vreelandella sulfidaeris. Taxonomy (GTDB): domain Bacteria; phylum Pseudomonadota; class Gammaproteobacteria; order Pseudomonadales; family Halomonadaceae; genus Vreelandella. Next base: position 800,068 of record NZ_JBHMAC010000010.1, read on the forward strand.
TTTGACCAGTTTCCGTTTACCGATCACTGTGAGTGTGGGGTGTTATTAAAGCGGCGCGATGGCTAGCGTTTTTGCGACAGGCGTGATGCGAAAGCGGTATGCGTCATGATTAACACGTTAGGTGATTAGGGACACGACAATAGGTAGCGTAAGCTAGACGCTATACTGGCCTAAAGGCCTATTGTCCTTCGTTTTTTGGCCTGTTAATGGCCTAGGCAGTCGAGGTGATGGATGCACTACGTTGCGATTGAAGAGAGTCGGCAAGATCTTTTAAAGCAGTTGCAGGAACGGTTATATGCGCGGTTAGAGCCAGCTCGTGCCGCCACTGTAGACGCCTTTGCTCGACACTTTTATGCCACCGTGCCGGTGGAGGACCTAGTGGATCGTCGTCTCGACGACCTGTATGGCGCAACGCTGTCCATCTGGCAGTTTTTACAGCACCACGATCCGAAAAGCCCCAAGGTACGGGTGTTTAACCCCGATTTTGAAGAGCACGGCTGGCAGTCGACGCATACCTTTGTGGCTGTTTTGCATGAAGATATGCCGTTTCTGGTCGATTCGGTACGTATTGAACTCAACCGTCATGGGCTGACCGTTCACGCGATTCAAAATGCCGTGCTGGCCGTCGGTCGCGATCAAAACCACCAACTACAAGCGCTGACCTCGCCGCGGGAAGAGAATGCTCCCGAGTCGCGCGAGTCACTGATCGTCATTGAAGTGGACCGTCATACCGACGTGACGATGCTTGAGAAAATCGAACGCAACCTGCACGAAGTACTCCGAGACGTGCGTACGGCTGTGAATGATTACGATGCCATGTGCTCGCAAATTACCGCTTCGATTCAAGAGCTTGAAAAAAACTGCCCACCGCAAATTGATCCCGACGACCACGAAGAGGCCATTGCGTTTCTAGAGTGGCTGCTCAAGGATAACTTTACCTTCCTGGGCTACGATGAGTACCATCTGGAAAGCGGCGAGTTACAGCGCGATAGCGATAGTGTGCTGGGTGTTTTCCGGCTGGATCAACCACGCTACTGCGAACGTATTCGTACCGAAGAAGGCGTTGATGAGCACAACGACTACGTATTGGTACCTCAACTGCTCTCGTTTGCCAAAAGCGCCCATCACTCCCGGGTTCATCGCCCCACCTATCCCGACTATATTACCGTTGATCGCTACGATGACGACGGCAATGTCATTGGCGAGCGCCGCTTCTTCGGGTTGTTTACCTCGACGGTTTATAACGAGTCGCCGCGCAATATACCGCTGCTGCGTCGTAAACTGAAAGCCGTGATGGATATTGCCGGTTTTAACCCGCAAGGGCACAACGGCAAGCAGCTATTGCAGGTGCTGGAGGTCTACCCGCGGGATGATCTTTTCCAGATTGAAACCGAGGCGTTGGCCAGCACATCGCTGGGCATTCTCAATATTCGTGAGCGTCGCCAGGTTCGGCTGTTTATTCGTGCCGATATCAGCGGTAAGTTTTATTCCTGCCTGGTGTTCGTGCCGCGTGACGTATTCTCCACGGACCTTCGTCAGCGCATTCAAAACGTGTTGTGTGACGATCTAGATGCTCACTTTGGCGACTTCAATACCTATTTGTCAGAGTCGGTGCTGGCGCGTATTCAGTTGATACTGCGCTTTAACGGCGACTCCCCCAGCGACTATGATCTCAAGCGTCTTGAGAACAAAGTGGCGCAACTGGCGCGCAGCTGGCGCGATGAACTACACAGCGCCATGATTGAAGGCTTTGGTGAAGAGCAAGCGAATCACCAGATGGATCGATTCCGCGAGGCGTTTTCCGCCAGCTACCGGGAAGACTTCTCCGCCCGCACGGCGGTCTTTGATGTTCAGCATCTGCTAACACTTAATAATGGCGATGATTTATCACTGTCGCTCTATCGCCCGCTGGAAGAGCAGGGCGGTGGCGTTAATCTGAAACTGTTCCACCGCGAATCACAGATCCCGCTTTCCGACGTGTTGCCGATGATGGAAAACCTCGGCCTGCGGGTGATTGGCGAGCGTCCCTACGATATCAATGCCCCTGAACAGCGCTACTGGATTCACGATTTTGAGCTTGAGCATAGCGGGGCGGATGTCAGCCTTGGCGATATGCGCGACGTGTTTACCGAAGCCTTTAAGCGTATCTGGTCCGGCGAAGCTGAAAACGACGCCTACAATAGACTGATTATTGGTGCGCAGTTGGATTGGCGTGAAGTGGCCATGCTGCGTGGCTATGCCCGCTATCTGAAGCAGATCCGCTTTGGCATGTCACAGGACTATATTGCCGCCACGCTTGCCAACTACCCCGAGATTACTCGCGAGTTAGTCGAGCTGTTCCGGCTGCGCTTTGATCCCGAGCAGCAGAACCACGCGACGGATGAGTGCATCGCCCGCTTGAATGAGCGCCTGGAAGGCGTGGCCAGTCTTAATGATGACCAGCTGCTCCGTCGCTTCATGGAGTTGATCCTCGCCACGCTGCGTACCAACTATTACCAGCTTGCCGAGGGCGGCCGCTTTAAAGACTATATTGCCTATAAGCTTGAACCGTCCAAAGTGACCGGTATGCCCAAGCCGCGCCCTTTGTATGAGATTTTTGTCTGCTCGCCGAGGGTCGAAGGTGTCCACCTGCGCGGCGGTAAAGTCGCCCGCGGTGGCTTGCGCTGGTCGGACCGGTTTGAAGATTACCGTACCGAAGTGCTGGGGCTGGTAAAAGCACAGCAGGTGAAGAACGCTGTTATCGTCCCGGTGGGTGCCAAGGGCGGTTTTGTCTGCAAGCGCATGCCGGAAAACGCCAGCCGTGAAGTCACCCAGCAAGAGGGTATCGCCTGCTACCAAATCTTTATCCGCGCGTTGTTGGATGTGACCGATAACCTGGTGGGTAGCGACGTGGTACCTCCAGAGAATGTGGTTCGTCACGATGAGGACGACGCTTACCTGGTGGTGGCTGCCGATAAAGGCACTGCTACCTTCTCGGATATTGCCAACCAGATATCGCTGGAATACGGCCATTGGCTGGGCGATGCGTTTGCCTCTGGCGGCGCTAACGGCTATGACCATAAGAAAATGGGCATTACCGCACGCGGTGCCTGGGAGTCGGTCAAGCGTCACTTCAAAAATCTCGACCTTGATACCCAGCGCGACCCGTTCAGCGTGGTAGGGATCGGCGATATGGCGGGGGATGTCTTCGGTAATGGCATGCTGCTATCTGACAAGATTCAGTTGGTAGGGGCATTTAACCACCTGCATATCTTTGTCGACCCCAATCCGGACACTGAAGCCTCGTTTGCCGAGCGACACCGGCTGTTTGCACTGCCTCGCTCAAGCTGGGAAGACTACAGTCAGGAATTGATCTCCGCCGGTGGCGGTATCTTCAGCCGCAGCGCCAAGTCGATTACGATTACCCCGGAAATGCAGCAGGTGTTCGGCATTACCGAGCATCGCCTGTCGCCGAATGAGCTGATTCGCGCCATGCTGAAATCCAGGGTCGATCTAATCTGGAACGGCGGTATCGGTACGTATGTGAAGGGCTCCGACGAAACCGACACCGATGTGGGCGATAAAGCCAACGACACGCTACGCATCAACGGCAACGACCTGAACTGTCGCGTGGTCGGTGAGGGCGGCAACCTCGGTTTGACCCAGCGCGGACGTATGGAAGCCGCTGCGAAAGGCGTGCGCGTTTATACCGACTTCATTGACAATGCGGGCGGCGTTAACTGCTCTGACCATGAGGTCAATATCAAGATATTGATTGATGAAGTGGTCAAGCGCGGCGATATGACCGATAAGCAGCGCAACCAGCTGTTAGCGGAAATGACCGATGAAGTAGCGGATCTGGTTATTCTGGATAACTATCGTCAAAGCCAGGCGCTGGATCTATCGGCTATCCTCTCGGATCAGGCGATGGGGCCTTATCGTCGCTTTATTAGCGAACTGGAAGCTGTGGGGCAGATCGATCGCGAGCTGGAGTTCCTCCCCACCGATGAGACGCTTAAAGAGCGTGCCAGCAACGAACAGGGAATGCGACTGCCTGAACTGTCGGTGCTGATCTCCTACGCCAAGAGTACCCTGAAAGGTGACCTGATTACCTCTGACGTCCCGGATGATCAGTATATTCACCGCCACCTGGAGCGGCTATTCCCCTCCGTGTTGGTGGAACGTTTCAAAAACGAAATGTACGAGCACCGGCTAAAACGTGAAATTGTGGCTACCCAGGTTGCCAACGACCTGGTAGACCACATGGGGATCGTGTTTGTCCGCCGCTTGATGGACTCAACCGGGGCAGGGCGCGCCGATATTGCACGTGCTTATATCGTGGCACGTGATAGCTTCGATCTGCCGGGTCTATGGGCGCAGATTGAAGCCCTTGATAATCAAGTGCCGAACCGCATTCAGTACTCCATGATGCTCGATCTGATGCGCCTGATTCGGCGTGCCTCACGCTGGTTCCTGCGCCAGCACTTGGGCCTCTCGACTCAGGATACGGTTGAGTATTTCGCCCCGCGCCTAGCGCAGTTGCAAGAAGGCATTGGTGAGCTACTCCGGGGAGAAGAGCTTAGCGCCTGGAGCGCCCGTCGTGACGAGCTGTTAGAGGCTGGCGTTCCCGACGCATTGGCCTCCACCGTAGCGGCGGCGTCAAGCCTCTATGCGGGGCTAGGCATTATCCAGGCAGCACGCTTGACCAACGAGAAACCGCAGCGGGTGGCGGAAGTGCTATACGAAATTGGCAGTCGCCTGGAACTACCGTGGATGATTCAACAGGTAACGCAGCTCGAAGTGCGTGACGCCTGGCAGGCGCAAGCGCGCGAAACATTCCGCGACGACATTGAGCGCCAGCAGCTTGCCCTGACCACCAGCGTGCTGAAGCTTGAGGCGGGGAGTCGCGATACCCAGGAGCGGGTAGCGCAGTGGTTGGATCAGCACGCCGATCTTCATCGCCGCTGGTGCCGTCTTATTGAAGAGGTGCGGGGCGGAAGTGAAGGGGGCTTTGCACTCTTCGCCGTCGCGGTACGCGAGTTGGTTGACCTCGCTGAGAGCGATAGCGAAGCGTAACCGTCGATCTTTCCATCCGGTAAACGACCACCGCGCCCCATGGGGCGCGGTGTTTTTGTCTGTGGCGAAGCGTTCTGCGCCAATGCTCTCTGCGTGCACTCTGCGATTGCTCTCTGCGATTGCTCTCTGCGATTGCTCTCTGCGATTGAAGCAGGGTTTGCGCTATACTGTGCGCCGCTCGCTAAGCCACCTGCCTTGTTGCCCTGGAGAGACGTTTCTCATGTACAACCTCGCCCGCTCACTTTTTTTTCGCGTTGATCCAGAAGTTTCGCATGGCATAGCGCTGAACGCGCTGGAAACATTGCATAGCGTGGGTGGGGTGGCGCGGCTGTTTGGCCAGCCGGTCAAGGACCCTATTGAGCTGATGGGGCTCACGTTCGCCAACCGGGTTGGCCTGGCCGCTGGGCTGGACAAGAACGCAGACCACCTGGATGCGTTGGGGGCGCTTGGGTTTGGGTTTGTTGAGGTAGGCACGGTGACGCCCAACGCTCAGCCGGGAAATCCCAAGCCCCGGCTTTTTCGTTTGGCCCAGCACGAGGCGATCATTAATCGTTTTGGGTTTAACAACAAAGGGGTTGAGCATCTGGTTCAGCAGGTTAAAAAGCGTCATTACCGCGGTATCGTCGGCATTAATATCGGTAAAAACCTGACCACCGCCGTCGAGAATGCCCTGGATGACTATCTGCTCTGTTTAGAGGCGGTACATCCGGTTGCTGATTACATTACGGTCAATGTCTCTTCGCCAAATACGCCCGGGCTGCGCACGTTACAGTTTGGCGAGCAATTGGATGCGCTACTGGGCCCCATTCGAGCGCGTACCAATGAGTTGAACATAGCCGATCGTCATGTCCCCCTGCTGATCAAAATTGCCCCGGACATGAGCGCTGAGGAAGTCGCGTTGATGGCTGCCAGTATTGAACGCAATGCCCTGGATGGTGTTATTGCCACCAATACCACCGTGTCACGCGAGGCGGTAACAGGCGACCCACAAGCTGACGAGGCGGGAGGGCTTTCCGGCAAACCCGTGTTCGAGGCGTCCAATCAGGTCATTCGTCAACTGCGTGAGCACTTGCCAAATATCCCTATTATTGGGGTGGGCGGTATCGACAGCGCTGCCGCTGCCAAGGCGAAACTGGCTGCAGGCGCCGACTTGGTGCAGCTCTATTCGGGGCTGATTTATCAAGGGCCAGCGTTGGTAGGAGAGTGCGCCAGGGCGCTGAAAACGTCGGCCGACGAAAATGCTAGCCGCTGAACGCCAGCCGCTAAAAAGCCCACATTAGAAAATGTGGGCTCACTTAAAACCATGTGTTTAAACGTAGCCTTCATTTAAACGTAGAGAGCTTTAAACAGTGAGTCTAAAACGTTAAGTCATGACCATAGGGTTTTTATGGATACCGGAAATGCCGGTCATTCCGTCCCACTGGTCACCGCGACCTTCACGCCAACCGCTCATCCAGTATTCGCGCAGGTTGATATCTTGACTGGGGCAATCATCGCGAGAGCGACCCGATACACCCGCTTTGTAGCCGTGAACATAAGCCCGCTGGAAGCGATCACGTTTTTGTCGTTTCATTGGCTAACCTCTTTTCACAAAAGCCTTTGATAAGAAATAGGATGTTATCGAAAATGTTCGTGAACATGTTTTACGAAAACATCGCTATTCCGAGAGCTCGTTTCAAGAGCGAGACGCCTCATCAACCCCACTGTCTAGCGCTCACGGGCTGAACGGGTGATGCGGAGAACTCGTACAAATTACACCTACATGTCATCAGTCCGGGACAGGCCATCAATCTATTGAACCTTACCGATATGATAGTGAACCGACCCTGACAAGAAACGCATGCGTTTTTCAGTAGCTACTCTCTTATTGTTAGACCATGATGGGGTCATCTGTCGACTATCAAATTGTCATAAAACGTAAACTCATTTGCTATATATAGGAATATCGCGCTCTTACGCGCAGCTATTACCATGACCGAGTCGAATCAAAACGCCCCCTTGAATTGCCTGGCCACCTGCCCGAAGGGCATTGAAGGCCTCCTACACGACGAGCTGATGGCGCTAGGCGCCACGCCCGGTAAAACCACCGTGGCCGGGGTTTACTTTAGCGCCAGCCAAGCCGTCGCCTACCGTGTGTGCCTATGGTCGCGATTAGCTAACCGGGTGATGTTGATCCTGGTGCGCGAGTCGATGATTGATACCGCCGAGCAGGTGCGTGATGCGGTCGCGCGTATTGCCTGGACCCAGCACTTAGCGCCAGGGAAAACGTTGGCCGTGGATTTTCACGGTCGCAGCGAGCATATTCGCCACACTCGTTTTGGGGCGCAAACCGTTAAAGATGGGGTCGTCGACGCGTTGCAGCTAGCTGGCCAGGAGCGACCCAACGTCGATACCAAGACCCCGCATCTGCGCATTTATGCGCATCTGCACCGGATGAATTTAACGCTTGGTCTGGATCTTTCTGGCGAGAGCTTGCACCGGCGCGGTTATCGGCGCGACGTAGGGCACGCGCCGTTAAAAGAGAACTTGGCGGCGGCGCTCTTGGTGCGTGCAGGATGGCCTGAGCGTCTAAAAGCAGGAGAACCTCTAATCGACCCGCTGTGTGGTGCAGGCACCTTGTTGATAGAAGCCGCCATGATGGCCGCCGATCAGGCGCCGAATCTGAATCGTGAGCGTTTTGGCTTTCATGGTTGGAAAGGGCACGATGAAGACATCTGGCGTGAGCAGAAGCGCGAAGCCGATGCGCGAGCATCGATTGGTCGCAAACGTTGCAAAGCCCAACTGCTAGGTTTTGATCAGAGCCCCGCGGCGCTGACCGCCGCCAAAGCCAATGCCATGCGAGCGGGTATTCCCGCACTGATTACTCTGCATGGGCAGAGCTTGGCCCAGCTTACCCGCCCTGACACACTCACGGACGCAAGCGGCCTGCTGATCACCAACCCCCCCTATGGTGAGCGCTTAGGCGAATTGCCAGAGCTGGTACGCCTCTACGGCCAGCTAGGCGAAAAAGCTAAGACCCTGTTCCCCGGATGGACGCTGGCGGTGTTTACCGGCAATCCTGATCTTGGCCACCGGTTGGGAATGCGGGCACACAAACAGTACGCGCTCAAGAATGGTGCGTTAGACGCCAAGTTGTTGTTGATGGACGTGGGCGGGAGTGAGCATTCACCAGCAGCTAGCGAAAAAGCGTCGGTTCGCGCTGAGGGCGGTGAAGCGCCAGCCGGTAGTGAAGATCAAACAGCCCAAGTAACTCAAGTAGCCCAAGCAGCGCCACAACATCAAGACAATGCGCAGATGTTTGCCAATCGTCTGCTCAAGAATCAAAAGCGTCTTAAAAAGTGGCTAAAGCAGAGTGGCGAAACCTGCTACCGGATATATGACGCTGATATGCCGGAGTATGCCCTCGCCGTAGATCGTTACGGTGACCGCGTGCATGTGCAAGAGTATGCGGCGCCTAGTTCGGTCAATCCGGCTCAGGCGCAAAAGCGTTTGTACGACGCGCTGGACGTCATGCCCGAGGCGCTTAACGTTGACGCCAGCAAGATCTATATCAAGCGTCGTGAGCGCCAAACCGGTAGTGCCCAATATCAGAAGCGTTCGGCGAGTGGGGAGCGCTTTGAAGTGCAGGAAGGCAATGCACGGTTATGGGTAAATCTGCGCGACTACTTAGATACCGGTCTGTTTCTTGATCACCGGCCGGTGCGGCGGATGCTGGGCGAGTTGGCCAGCGGCAAGCGCTTTTTAAACCTGTTCTGCTACACCGCGACCGCCACGGTGCAGGCCGCTTTGGGCGGGGCCAGCGATAGCGTCAGTGTCGATATGTCCAACACATATCTGGAGTGGGCCAAGGACAATTTTGCACTGAATAACCTGGAGTCACGTCTTCACCGGGTGGTGCGTGATGACTGCTTCCGCTGGTTGGAGACTGCCAATGCTGAGTTCGATCTTATCTTTATGGATCCGCCGACGTTTTCCAACTCCAAGAAAATGCGCGATACCCTTGATGTACAGCGTGACCATCCGCGGTTAGTGGAGCTTGCCATGGCACGCTTAGCACCCGGCGGAACCTTGGTGTTTTCGAATAACCAGCGTCGCTTTAAACTGGATGATGCCGTGAGCGAGCGCTATGCGGTGGAAGATATAACCGGGCGCAGCTTTGATCCCGATTTCCAGCGCCGCACAAACCTGCACCACGTATTTTTACTTCGCCACCGGACAGCGCCATAATCGCACGAAGCTGTGTTACGAGGTTATTAGAAGAGGGCATTTGGATGATTCAGCTATCGCTTTATACAACCCTGGGCTGCCATCTGTGCACGCAGTTAGAGGCACTGGTGGCGGCGTTAGCGAATCAAAAGGTGTGGCTGCACCACATCGAGGTCAGCGAAGACGAGGCCTTGGTTGAACGCTACGGTACTCGACTGCCGGTACTGGCGGATAGTGACGGCAAAGAGCTGGATCGTGGTTTCGAGCTGGCGCGCTTAAGCGAATGGTTGCGCGAGCGTGGCTGGCTCGATGAAGCGGCGCTGGCAAGCTTCACCGCACCGCCAGCCGTTACGCCAGCAAAAGGCGCCTATGAGCGAGAAGGGCGGCGCTTTTTGGGCTAATCAGACAAGACGAAGCAGAACGGGCTCAAAGCACATCCAGCAGAGAGAGCTGGCGCATGGCTTCTTGGCCTTCAGGGGTGTGGTCGGCCACCTCCAGCACCTTGCGAAAACCTCGCGAGGATTGGATGGTGGTCTCGTCCTCCAGCCACATTTGGGCTTGTTCCAGCGTATCCGCTAGCTGATGCTTCAAACCGCCGAACTGAGTGCCGATTTGGCCCCAGGCGCGGCTGAAAATCCAGTCACCAAACATATCCTGGTGAATATGAACCAACACGTAGTCGTGGTTGGTCTCCCAACGTACGATCACAAACACTCTCCTTAAATACGCTACACACACGCCTGCCCATCAAGCCGTGGCGGGCGTATTGTAAAGCCCGGATTCGAAAACGCCTATGAAACTTGTAATTGATGCCAATATCCCCGCGGCTGATGCCTGTTTTGGCTCGTTAGGTGCGCTAACCAGAGTGCCAGGACGGGAGATTACCGCCGCTCATTTACAGGACGCCGATGCGCTGATCGTGCGTTCCATCACCCAGGTTAACGACGCGCTTCTGGCCGATAGCCCGCTGCGTTTTATTGGCACCTGCACCATCGGCACGGATCATATTGATCAGGCCGCACTTGCCCAGCGCAATATCGCCTTCGCGAGTGCGCCTGGCTGCAATGCCGAAGCGGTGGTGGACTATGTGCTGATGAGCTTGCTGACGCTGGCTGAGCGGGATGGTTGGACGCTTAACGAGCGTACCGTGGGTATTGTGGGGGCTGGCAATGTCGGCAGCCGGCTGCACGCGCGTTTAACGGCGATGGGGGTGGCCACGCTGATCTGTGACCCGCCCAGGGCGGCCGATGAGGGAGAGCAGGCGTTTTATACCATTGATGAGCTGATTGAGCGCTGTGACGTACTTTGCCTCCATACGCCGCTAACACGAGAAGGCCCCCACGCGACCTATCAACTGCTCAATGCTCTGCGCATCGATGAGTTGACCCCTGGTTGTGTGCTGTTAAATGCCGGGCGGGGAGACTGCATCGATGGACTGGCCTTGCGCGGCCGGTTAGCGGGTAGAGGCGATATCAGCGCAGTGCTGGATGTGTGGGAGGGTGAGCCTGAGATTGATGCAGGCTTACATGATCTAGTCTCGCTGGCCACGCCACATATTGCCGGACACAGCCTGGATGGCAAACTCCGGGGAACCTGGATGATTCAGCAGGCGCTGTCACGCCACCTGGGGCGACCAAGCGCGCTGTCGTTTGCCGAGATTTGCCCGCCACCGGTGTTAACGTCACTGCATTTGCAGCACGCATTGCCAGCAGAGGATGCACTACGCTTATGCATGCGTGCGGTATATGACGTGCGCCGTGACCACGATGCACTTCAGCGGCAGATGCAACGACACGGACTAAGAAAGGGCTTTGACGATTGCCGCGCCAACTACCCGTTACGTCGAGAATTCGCCACGCTCAATGTGCAGCTATCAGGCGAAGCAGTGGTGCTTGAAGGCATACTGAGAGGAGCCGGGTTTCGTGTGCAGACAATGTAAGGCGTGATACGTCTGCCAATGCGAAGCGCCCTATAGCGGTCATTGCGAGGAGCGCAGCGACGCGCCAATCTGGCGGTGCCAAGCGTACTAAAAGGATGACAGCGTATCTAAAGTATGGGAAAAGTAAGCGTTACGAACGCTAAAAATAATAAACGCCTATAACTAAGCCATGGGAAAACAAATGATTACATTACCCACTGAAACCATTGGCAGCATACCCCGTTCGGAAAAGTTGATGCAGGCGCAGCGACAATTTGATTCAGGTCTCATTGATGCTGTGACCATGGATACTTTTTATGATGAAGCCGTTCAACTCACGATACGAGAGTTGGAGGCAACAGGCTCCCCCATTATTACCGATGGCGAACAGCGTAAAACGCATAGCTTTGCCACCTATTCGGTGGAAGGCGGGGAAAACTTTGCCCCCGACGGGCTGGAAATTCCCTTTAATGATGGTCATGTGCGCCGATTACCACGCTTAATTGCCGGCCCTTTTCGCTTCACCTTGTCAGCGGCGGATACCTTGGCGGCAGCCAGGCAATATACTCAGCGACCCATGAAGCAAGCGATCATTTCAGTCTCGGCATTAAGCTTGTTTTACCCGTCCGACACTATTGTCGGGTATACGCGTGAAGAGTTTCTGGACGATTTGGTTAATGAGCAGGAAAAAGAGATTCGCAACTGTTTTGCCGCGGGCGCGCAAATAGTACAGATCGATTTCACTGAAGGGCGGCTGGCGATTAAGCTCGATCCAAGTGGTAGCTTACTGAATGGGTTTATCGACTTAAATAATAGAGTCCTTGCACGCTTCACTGCTGAAGAGCGCCAGCGTATCGGTATCCACACTTGTCCTGGGGCTGACCATGACTCCACGCATAGTGCCGATGTGGATTATGCCGAGCTTCTACCCAGTCTCTTTGAGCTCAAAGCGGGTAACTTTTATATTTCGATGGCGGCAGAAAAAGATCCTGACCGTGCATTGAGGATTATTGCCCGCTATTTAAAACCGGAGCAACGTGCCTACATTGGTGTGATTGATGTCAATGACCCCCGTATTGAAACCCCAGCAGACGTCTGTAAACGCGTCCTGGAAGCGGCACGTCATATACCGCTAGCGCAGTTAGGTACTACTGATGACTGCGGCTTTTCTCCCTTCTGCGATGACATTTCCACGTCGCGAGAAACCGCCTTTGCGAAAATACGTGCACGTATGGAGGGAACGATGATGGCTGCAGAGAAACTGACATTGCAACAGGATGCGATGGATGGATAAAGCGCCTACTTTCAGCCAAAGCGTTGCCATTTTCGATGCAAAGGAATGCTTGGTTGACTGGAATGCGGGCTTTGTTGAAGAGTTTATCGATGCCGCGTCGCTGTTAAGGAAGGGTGTCAGCGCACGTGATATTTATGCAGCTTGCCTGCTGCCTGAGCGGGCTCTGGATCTTTCTTGGGCATTGAATGGTGTCATTCCCTACCCTTTCGAATACATCAACAACCGGCGGTCCATCTCCGTGGCGCAAGAGCTTGGTGTTAATGGCAATATTTTTCGCTTTGCCCGCAACACGATGGCCACCCCTTCACTTCATCCTGGCATGCTTGATGATAGTGCTGAATTGTTACGTTCAACCGCCTTGAAGATTTCAGCATCAGTGCTCAAGCGTCGTGACGAAGAAAACCTTCGACTGCATAAGTTGGCGCTGACAGACAGCCTGACAGGCGTAGCCAACCGGCGCTATTTTGATCAGCTACTGGATATAGAGTGGCAGCGCTGTAAACGCAGCCAATTACCTTTATCAATGATCTTCATCGATATCGACTTTTTTAAGCGCTATAACGATTTTTATGGGCATCTGCGCGGGGATGAATGTATAAAAACGATTGCCTCAACCCTAGTGGCAAATTTGAATCGCCCTGGCGACTTGGTCGCCCGCTACGGTGGGGAAGAGTTCACCTGCCTTCTGCCAGAAACGGACCTATCCGGTGCTACCCGCAAAGCCGTCGAGCTGGAACTGGCCGTTAGAGCATTGGCCATGCCGCACGAAAAATCAGAAGCTGCCCCTATAGTGACCATCAGCTTGGGGATTGCCACCGCAATAAAGGTAGTGGGGGATGATGCCTCTGAATTGGTGAGTGCCGCCGACCAGCTGCTTTATGATGCCAAAGCAGCCGGAAGAGGATGTGTACGTTCGGCCATCTTTAATGCTGTTGAGTAGCGGCAAAGGTTCTTGTAATTGCCATGAAAGGGCAACCCCAGATCGCCGCGCTTCGCTCGCGATGACACGAAAGGGCAACCCCAGATCGCCGCGCTGCGCTTTACTGGCGGTAAGCGGCTTCTTTTAGTGCGCGGATGCGCTCATCCAGCGGCGGGTGACTGGCAAAGAGTTTTTCCACCAGCGAGCGCGTTTGGCCTTTGGTGATGGCCATGGCGCGCAGTGTGTCCGGCATCTGGTCAGGTAGTTCGGTTTCGGTTTTCAAACGTGCCAAGGCACTGACCATGGCATTGGTGCCCGCGAGTCGTGCACCGGCTTCATCGGCGCGGTATTCACGGTAGCGGGAGAACCACGCCACAATGGCTGATGCCAAGATGCCGAAGACAATCTCAGCGACCATGACCACGGCGAAATAGCCCATAAAGCCCAGGCCGCCTTCACCATCACTGCGGCTGCGCAGGAAGTTATCGACCAAATGGGCGACCACGCGGGCAAAAAACATCACAAAGGTGTTCACCACCCCTTGAATCAGCGCCAGCGTCACCATGTCACCATTGGCCACGTGCCCAATCTCATGAGCCAATACCGCGCGCACCTCTTCCGGGCGCATACGATTCAGCAAGCCTGCCGAGACGGCCACTAGCGCATCATCTTTATTCCAGCCGGTAGCAAAAGCGTTGGACTGCTGCGCCGGAAATATACCTACCTCCGGTGTCTTAATGCCGACTTCGCGGGAAAGCTCAGCGACCGTGTCCAGCAACCACTGCTCAGTGGAGTTGGAGGGCGTTTCGATGATCACCGTGCCGGTACTGCGTTTTGCCATCCATTTAGAAATGAACAGCGACACGATCGAGCCTGCCATGCCAAACACAAAGCAGAAAATCAGCAGGCTGGTGAAGTTGACTCCCTGGCCGCGCAGATATCCTTCCACCCCTAGCAGGCGTAAGGTAATACTGGCGACCAGTAAGACCGCTATATTGGTGCCCAAAAACAGCAGAATTCGCAGCATGGTGCAGGTTCTCCCCAAAGGTTTAGCAACCGGTCTAAAAACAGCGTGTGAAACGAGTGTCAGAATAGTGGCTTAGATACGTACTGTTCATGGCAGTTTCAAGTCATTGCCAAAATAAACGACTGTTTTAATCGGCGCTTGTCTCTCCAGCCTCGCTAGCCAGGGTTTCTATCCAGGATCTCTATCGGGACTCACTGCCGATAGCGGGATAGGAAGTTGGCAAAGCGGTCGAGTGCATCACCAAGCTGATCCGCCCAGGGCAGCGTGACGATGCGCACGTGATCCGGTTCAGGCCAGTTAAAAGCCGTGCCCTGCACCAGCAATATTTTTTCCTGAAGGAGCAGATCCAGCACCATTTGCTGATCATCTTTAATATTGAAAACCTTGGGGTCCAGGCGTGGAAACGCATAGAGCGCGCCTTTAGGTTTTACGCAGGAGACACCAGGAATGGCATTCAGCTTTTCGACGGTAATATCGCGCTGAGCCAATAACCGACCGCCTGGGAGAATTAAATCGTTGATCGATTGATAGCCTCCGAGTGCGGTTTGAATGGCATGCTGGGCGGGCACGTTGGCGCATAACCGCATTGAAGCCAGCATGTTCAGACCCTGGATATAGTCGTGAGCGTTTAGCTTGGCCAAGGTGCCTGAAATAGTCATCCAGCCAGAGCGGAAGCCAGCGCAACGGTAGCTTTTGGACAGGCCATTCATGGTAATGACCAACTGATCATCGTCTGCCAGGGCGCCGGTGGCAGTATGCTCGACCCCGTCATACAAAATCTTGTCGTAGATCTCGTCAGAAAACACGACAAGTTGGTGCTGTTTAGCAATCTCCAGCACTTCCTTGACCACTGCTGGCGAATAGACCGCTCCGGTAGGGTTGTTGGGATTGATCAGTACAATGGCGCGGGTGTGGCTGGTGATCTTGGCGCGGATATCGGCCATGTCGGGGGTCCAGTCTGCCTGCTCATCGCACAGGTAGTGCACCGCGTGGCCCCCGGAAAGATGGGCAGCGGCGGTCCAAAGCGGATAGTCCGGTGCTGGAATCAGCACTTCATCACCATCGTTAAGCAATGCCTGCATTGCCATCACAATCAGCTCAGACACACCGTTGCCAATAAAGATATCTTCAATCCCGACCCCCGGGATCTGCTTACGTTGGCACTCCTGCATAATTGCTTTGCGCGCAGAGTAGAGCCCTTTTGAATCGCAGTATCCTTGGGCCGTTGGCAGATTACGCATCACATCCTGAAGAATCTCTTCCGGCGCCTCAAAGCCGAACGGCGCAGGGTTGCCGATGTTGAGCTTGAGAATTCGGTGGCCTTCCTCTTCCAGGCGCTTGGCGTGGTCGAGCACGGGGCCGCGAATGTCGTAGCAAACATTATGCAGCTTATGAGATTTTTTTAACGGATGTGATTCGTGTGACTGCGGGGTGTCCATGAGGTGTCTGTCCAAAAGTGGCTAGAGGCCCAAAAGTGTTTAAAACGCATGTGTGCCCATCAGCGTTTTTGCTATCCGGGCGATTTATCCATTATGCGTCGGAAAGTGCTTGATTGTCTTCGTCGTTTTGCACGGGCGGGGGTGGAATATCCGCCGGGGTTTCCAGCGTCAGCCTACCCAACTTGCCATCGCGTAGTTCGTGAAGCAACACTTCCGCGCCGCGATGCAGATCCACCTCGCCACCTGGCCGCAAACCGCCTCGGCGGGCAGCAATGTCTTTTAAAATGGCGTGGCCATCAAAGCCCGCGATAGCAAGAAAATCAGGTTTTTGCGGGCCGTCAGCATCAATGTCATGGGGAATGACCGGCGCGGCGTAGGGCGGTAGCGCTTTAAGTTTATAACGGGCGGTCAGCGCGTCAGGGTAGCGCTTGGCAAGTTCGGCGCTGGTCACAATCGCGACATCGGCATATTCAATGGCTGTATCGCGAATGGCGCCGGTAGCGGCAAGCCGATAGGCGCTAGCCTGATCTTCAATTTTAGGCCATAGCACGCCTGGGGTATCGGTAAGCGCCACCCGACCATCAATCCGCACTCGTTGCTGGCGCTTGGTAACGGCGGGCTCATTGCCTGTCTTGGCGATTTTACGGCCCGCCAAGCCATTGATCAGGGTGGATTTACCCACATTGGGAATGCCCATGACCATCACGCGGACATCACGGTCAGCGCGCACGGCACCGGCTAGCTCATGGCAAAGCTTAGGGATTTTTTTCAGCTCGCGGGTATTGGTGGTGGTGACCGCCAAGGCACGCATATTTTCTTGAGCATCGAAATAAGCCACCCACTCGGCTGTCTTTTCCGGGTCGGCAAGATCCGCGCGGGAGAGAATTTTCAACACCGGTTTATGGCGCGTCAGCTCGGCCAGCATGGGGTTGGCACTGGAGTAGGGGAGGCGAGCGTCAAGCACCTCAATGACTACATCTATTTCAGGCAGCACCTCCTTGATCTGGCGGCGGGCCTTGTTCATATGTCCGGGGAACCAGCCGAGCATGGGTCTCTCCTACAAGCTCAAAGATACAGGCACAAAAAAAGCGGGCGACCATTCTAACAGATGGCACCCGCCTAGCTTGGTTTCCTTGTCAGGAATTAGCGATCATTACTCGTCAGGGTGAAATTCCAACGACACCGAGTTAATGCAATAACGCAAACCAGTCGTATCGGGCGGGCCATCCGGGAACACGTGACCCAGGTGGGCATCGCAATGAGAACAGACCACTTCGGTGCGCTGCATGCCGTGTGTCGTGTCTTGATGCTCTTCCACACTGCGTGCGCCGAGCGGCCGGTCGAAGCTTGGCCAGCCGCAGCCCGCATCAAACTTGTGCTCGTTCTCAAACAGCGGTGCATGGCAGCATACACAGTGGTAAATGCCCTGAGCATCTTGAACCTGATAGTCACCGGTAAACGGGCGCTCGGTGCCTTTTTCCCGCGCGACACGATACTGCTCGGGCGTTAGCTGCTGTTGCCACTCGTCAGGGGATTTTTCGATTTTCGCCATGGGGTTCTCCTTTCCCTCTGTTGTCATAGGTCAGAGGCTTATCAAGCAGGCTAGTTTAACACTCTCATCAATGACAGTGAGCCGCCTACCTAAGTTCAGCCGGTGTCGAGGGTGAGAAAATGCCAGGTGGTCATTACACACTGGCCGCTCCGCCATTACTGCGCGGATCGTGGGCGCTCTCGATTAAGCCATCAGGATGATGAACGATACCACCCGCATGGCCCATGGTGTCACTGAATGGCTCGGCAAGCACTTCTACGTCGTGGCCTGCCGTTGCAAGCGCTGATACCAGGCGGTCGTCAAAGCGATTCTCTAATTTGAGGTTAGTGCTGGTTTCCCCCCAGGTGCGCCCAAGCAGCCAGCGCGGGGCGGTAACTGCCTGCTGTAGCTCCATCCCGTGTAGCGCATAGCGGGAAAATACCGCCGCCTGGGTTTGAGGTTGGCCTTCGCCGCCCATGGTGCCGTAGACCATGGTGCGCCCATCGTTAAACCGGGCAAGCGCCGGGTTGAGGGTGTGAAAAGGTTTGCGGCCAGGGGCCAAACCGCGCAGGTCGTCGGGGTTAAGCGAAAAGCTGATACCGCGGTTCTGCCAAAGTACCCCGCTTTTCGGAAGCACCACACCGCTTCCAAACTCCCAGTAAATGCTTTGAATAAAGCTGACTGAGCGTCCCTCGCTATCCACCGTGCCCATCCAGATGGTATCACCGGGGGCGGGTTCGTGCGGCCAGGGCAAGGCGCGCTGCAGATCAATATGAGCCGCTTCTTGAGCAATGCTCTCTTTACTGAGCAGCTCCTGCAGCGATGTTGGCACACGGTCGGGGTCGGTGACGTATTGGTCGCGAAGGATAAAGGCGCGTTTGGTGGCTTCAATCAACCCGTGAAGGTGGTCAAAACCGTTAGGCTTGGTGGCCTTTAAGCGCTCATAAATGGCTAAAATCATCAATGAGGCCATACCCTGGGTGGGGGCGGGCAGGTTATACAGGGTGGCCTCCTGTAGCGTGACCTCCAACGGGGTTACCTGCTGGGCGCGGTAGGCGTGAAAGTCTGCCAGGCGCAAGGGACTTCCTACGGCTTCCAAGTCGTGCGCCATGCTGGCGGCCAGCTCGCCACGGTAGAAGTCGTCTAATCCTGCCTCCGCCAGGCGTTTCAACGTGGCGGCTAAGCGCGGCTGCCTCAGTCGCTCGCCTTCACGGGGTACTTGCCCATTAAGCAACAGCGCTTCGCTAAAGCCGGGGCTCTGGCTCAAACGCTCAACGTGCTTGGCGGTCAGCGTTTCCTGGCTCTTGGAAACCGCCACACCTGCCTCTGCATGATGAATGGCGTCGGCCAGTAGCGTCGTGAGCGGTAATGACTCTCCCCAACCAGCCGCTACGTTAAGCGCTTCATGCCAGCCGCCAACGGTACCCGCCATGGTCAGCGCCGCTTTAGGGCCGCGCTCGGGTATTTGCGCGTCGCCAGCATAGAAGTCTGCATTGGCCAAACCGGCTGCCGGGCCGCAGGCGTCAATAGCGATCGGGGCTTTTCCTGGTTCATGTATTAACCAGAATCCATCGCCACCCAGGGCATTCATATGAGGATAAACGACCGCAATCGCAGCGGCAGCTGCCACCATGGCCTCTACCGCGTTACCGCCCTGTTTAAGCACATCTCGCCCAGCGTTGGTGGCTAAATGGTGGGGGGCGACACAACTGCCGCCGTAGCTACGTTGAGTATGGAGCATGCTGAGAATCCATTATTGTTGATCGTACGTTTTGTTAAACGCCTATATGGTCAAAGGTATGTGCTGCTAAATGCATGGTTATTAACACTATTGCCTAACCGTGTGTCATTTACCAGCCGATGGCCTCAGGTAGCCAGGTTGCAATGCTTGGAAAGGCAAAGACCAGTGCAACGGCGAGAAACTGTAGGCCGATAAAGGGCAGCGCACCTTTGTAAATATCCAATGTGGACACTTCTTTGGGGGCCACGCCTTTGAGAAAAAACAGCGCCCAGCCAAAAGGGGGAGTGAGAAAAGATGTTTGCAGCACCAAGCCAACCAAAATCCCCAGCCACACCATATCGACCCCCATCTGGACAAAGAAAGGTAAAAACAGCGGTAGGGCAATATAGCTGATCTCAATCCACTCCAGAAAAAAGCCCAGCACAAACATTAGCAGCAGCATAAATATCAGCGCACCCAGCTCGCCACCGGGCACCCAGTCGAACATGCGAGCAACCAAGTGTTCTCCGCCCAAACCACGAAATGCCAGCCCAAACACCTGAGCGCTGATTAAAATAAAGAACACCATCGCCGAAATGACGAGAGTGGCTTTAGCGACCTCTTTGAGTAGTGCAAAGGTTAGCCGTCCGGAGCAGGCCACAAAGACCAGTGCTCCCAACGCACCCATGGAGGCTGCCTCGGTAGGCGCGGCAATGCCGCCAATGATCGATCCCAGCACGGCAAACACTAATCCTACCGGAGGACCCACCACGGTAATGACTTTGCGAAATAGTTGGCGTCGACCCATGGCCTTGCGCTCCTCGATGGGAATAGGAGGCATCAGGTCGGGGTAGAAGTAAGCGATGACCAGAATGGCAATAATATATACCGCCGCCAGGGTCAGCCCCGGGATCATGGCGGCTGCGAACATCGTGCCGACCGATTCACCCAGAATTTCCGCGAGCAGAATTAGCACCAGGCTGGGCGGAATAATCTGGCCCAGGGTGCCGGACGCGCAAATCATGCCGGTCGCCAAGGTTTTTGGGTATCCTCGACGTAACAGGGTGGGCAGGGTGAGTAAGCCAAGGGTGACGATCGTTGCACCGACAATGCCGGTAGCGGCCCCCAGCAGCACGCCGACTAAAATAATCGCCACGCCCATACCACCAGCAAGGCCGCCGAATAGGTGACCGATGACATCAATCAACTCTTCGGCCAGCTTCGACTTCTCCAGCATCACCCCCATAAACACAAATAGCGGTATCGCCATAAAAGTGTAGTTGGTGACCACGCCGTAAATACGCGATGGCAACAGATTAAACAGCATCGGGCCAAAGCCGAGATAGCCAAAGAAAAAAGCCGTGGCGGCGATGCTGATACCCACCGGAATACCGATTAACAGGAACACGAAAAAAGCCACGATCATGCCGATCGCTAGCCATTCATTGGGAGACATGCGTTATTCACCTCGTGTGGGCAGGGCGAAAGCCTGGCGCAACGCGTGGGCCAGTCCTTGCAGTGCGAGAAGGGCAAAACCGAACGGAATCAGCGATTTGAGTAGCCAGCGCAGAGGCAGCCCACCGGGGTTAGGCGACGCTTCGCCGCGGGCGAACGACTGGGCGATCCAGGGCAATGTCAGCCAGGCGATATACAGGCCCATGACCAACAGCAAGAGTCCTCCGATCACCTCAATCACCCGTTGTAGGCCCGCTGGAAAACGCTCATAAAAAACGTCCACGCGCACTTGCTCGCCCATTAATAGCAAATATGACATGCCAAACAGTGCGATAGGTGAGATCAGGTGCCATTGCAACTCCTGAAGCCATACCGCACCAATGCGGAACACATAGCGCATGAAGACATCGCCAGCGACCAATCCGACTAATACCACGCAGGTCCAGGCGGCGATCCAGCCAAACAGCCGAACCACCGCCTCAACTCCGTGGACAAACATTGCCACGGCGCGCATATCAGACTCCGATAATGTCGTTTAGCCAGGCACGTTCGCTAGCACCGGCCCAGCGGTCATGATTAGCCTTAAACGCCATGTAGCTATCGTGTACTTTGCGCACGAGGGGGTCGGCGTTTGCTTCACTCGCCAAGGTATCCTGAGTGGCTTCGCGCAGCGCATTGACGACCGGCTCCGGCAATACGCTAGCGGTGACGCCTTCGTTGTCTACCAGGTCTGTCATGGCCTCACCGTTGACCGCCTCAGACCAGGTGACGCTCTCAAGGCAAGCCGCCATGCATGCAGTTTTGACGATCATTTGCAGGTCGTCGGGCAAGCTGTCCCAGTGCGTCTTTGAAATCAGCAGCTCTCCTGTGGTCGCCGGTTCATGCCAGCCGGTCGTGTGGTAGAACTTGGCGGCGTTATGCAAGCCCATACGTCGGTCTTGGAAAGGACCGACAAATTCCGCTGCGTCGATCACGCCCCGCTCCAGGGCAGGGAAAATTTCACCCCCCGGAAGGACTCGGGCATCCACGCCTAATGATGCGTAAACCTTGCCGGCTAAACCTGGAATCCGCATACGTAGGCCATTGAGTTGACCAATATCCTCGATCGGTTCGCGGAACCAGCCGGTCATCTGGACACCGGTGTTATTCAGCGGAAACGCCACCATGCCATAGGGTTCATACACCTCATGCCATAGCTCCAGACCACCGCCGTGGTAGAGCCACGCCATATGACCCATAAAGCTCATGCCAAACGGTACCGTGGTAAAATATTGGGCGGCAAAGGTAGTGCCTGACCAGAAGTAGCTGTTAGCGGCGTTCATCTCGATAGTCCCGCTTTGGACAGCTTCAAAGCCTTCAAATGCCGGTATTAACTCACCAGAAGAGAAGTGCTGAATATTAAGCCGTCCACCGGACATGGCGTTGATTTTGGCGATTACATCGGTAGGGCTGCCAGGGCCTTCTACATAAAAGGGAGAACCAGGGGAGTAGGCGTTGGTCATGCGCCAATTAAAGCGCTCATCGGATTGCGCGCGAGCAATGGATGGCGCACCTAATACCAGGCCAGCCGTGGAGGAAACGGCGGCGGTAGTAAGAAACTTGCGGCGGGATAAGGACATAGCACACCTCATAATGGGGAAGTCAGTCGCTTGAGTAACCCAATGAAGTAGCAAAGGGTGTGCCATAAAAATCGATTTTATTATAAATAAAAGTTTTTTAAGGCTTTTATAGGTGAGTGATAAAACGCTAAGTATCGGAAAAATAATTGCTTGCACCGTTATGTCACTTATAAAAACTAAGGGGGCACTTTAATCGGGCACCGGAAACGTTGCATAGGCGCTTGGGGGAAAAGGAATAGAGGTAGGTGATTGATAGTTGGTCGCTAAGCTAGTTGTGGGAGAGTGCTTGACAGTATAAGAAGGTCTGAGTAACATACGCGCCACCTCGACGAGGCAATGCAACGTCCCATTCGTCTAGTGGTCTAGGACACCGCCCTTTCACGGCGGTAACAGGGGTTCGAACCCCCTATGGGACGCCACTTACTCTTGTTAACGTAAGCTATTGCTAACGTAAGTTTTTATCAGAGTAAGGGTCGTCAAGGTTATCGGAATGCGGGAATAGCTCAGTGGTAGAGCATCGCCTTGCCAAGGCGAGGGTCGGGAGTTCGAATCTCCTTTCCCGCTCCAAACGTCCCATTCGTCTAGTGGTCTAGGACACCGCCCTTTCACGGCGGTAACAGGGGTTCGAACCCCCTATGGGACGCCACTTCCGATAGTCAGCATTCTATAAGCGGGAATAGCTCAGTGGTAGAGCATCGCCTTGCCAAGGCGAGGGTCGGGAGTTCGAATCTCCTTTCCCGCTCCAGTTTTAGCAGTAAAGGACGGTAGGCGAGGGTCGTGAGCTGGAACGCCAGCCCGGTCGAATCACCTTTCCCGCTCCAGATTTAGCAGTAAAGGAACGGTAGGCGAGGGTCGTGAGCTGGAACGCCAGCCCGGTCGAATCACCTTTCCCGCTCCAGTTTTAGCAGTAAAGGACGGTAGGCGAGGGTCGTGAGCTGGAACGCCAGCCCGGTCGATATCTCTTCCCGCTCCAGATTTGATAGCCATATAGTCCCATTCGTCTAGTGGCCTAGGACACCGCCCTTTCACGGCGGTAACAGGGGTTCGAACCCCCTATGGGACGCCATCTTGCTGACATATGCAGCAGTGTTAGCGTTGCGGGAATAGCTCAGTGGTAGAGCATCGCCTTGCCAAGGCGAGGGTCGGGAGTTCGAACCTCCTTTCCCGCTCCATTTAGTATGTGTGGTTAAGAGTGTCGCCTTGCTAAGGCGAGGGTCGGGAGCTGGAACGCCAGCCCGGCGGAAGGCCGCCCCGTCGAATCATCTTTCCCGCTCCATTTCGATAGCCTATAGTTCACCTTCTCCGCTAAGCCTCTACTATCCAAAAAATCTCCGATTTCACTGCCTTATATGCAGTCTTCGTCAGCGCTCCCTCCTGTCAGGCTATCATCGACGTTCTAAATCATGTGAAGCTTGCTGCTTTGATGTTGGCAATTAGGCATCTTATTAATTTGAAGATAAGCCGTTAACTGGCGCTATCACTTTCTATTACTTTCTATTGCCGTCAGCGCCGGTCTCCACTGAGGCACGGCGCGGTGTGCGTTCACAACCAAAGCGCACGCAGATGTGATCCACGACAATATGCAAGTTCGTAGCCTTGGCTATGATGGTGATCCAACGGTGCATAGCCTTGACTGGGATGTCTACCAGAACGGGGTAGTCCAGAGTAATCGTTTTTTCACCGTGATTTAGGGTGCCCTGCGCGCGCAAAACTGATGCCACACAGATAACCCGGTTAACAGAGGATTAAAAAATGGCTTATGCAACGACCAATCCCTATACCGGGGAGACAATCAAAAACTTCCCCAACGCAACGGATGGAGAGATTGCTCTGGCGTTAGATCGCGGCGATACAGCATTCCACAACTGGAAGAACACCCCCGTCCAGCAGCGGGTCGCTATCCTGAAGAAAGCGGCCGACTTGCTGCGCGCTAATAGCGAGGAGTATGCAAAACTACTGACCCTGGAGATGGGCAAGCTGCTGGGTGAGGCTCAGGCGGAGGTCGAGCTGTCAGCTGCGATCTTCGAGTACTACGTCGAGAACGCCGAGCGGCAGTTGGCACCTGAGAAGTTGCCGTCCAAGGATCCGGTGGTGACCGAGGCCTGGCTAGTGCACGAGCCGCTGGGCATTATCCTCGCGATAGAGCCGTGGAACTTCCCTTATTATCAGATCGCCCGGATCATCGCTCCTCAGCTTGCCGCCGGTAACGTGGTAGTACTCAAGCATGCATCCAACGTCCCGCAATCGGCTGCGCTTTTCGAGAAGCTGATGCTTGATGCTGGCTTGCCGGTTGGCGGGTTCAAGAATCTCTATGCAACGCGCGAGCAGTTGGAAGCCATCATTAACGATCCACGCGTTCAAGGTGTTGCTTTGACCGGTTCTGAAGCAGCTGGCGCGGTGGTTGCTGCACAGGCTGGCAAGGCGCTGAAGAAGTCAACGATGGAGTTGGGCGGCGCCGACGCGTTTGTGGTGCTGGATGATGCCGACATTGACAAAGCCGTGAAATGGGCCGTGTTTGGCCGCCACTGGAACGCGGGGCAGGTGTGCTGTTCGTCCAAGCGGATCATCGTCGTCGAGGAGGTCTACGATGCCTTCCTGGAGAAGTACAAAGCCAGCGTCGCCTTACTCAAGGCAGGGGATCCTATGGATCCGACGACAACATTAGCGCCTTTGTCGTCCCAGAGCGCAGCGGACGATGTCCAAAAGCAAGTGGAAGATGCAATTAAGCATGGTGCTACGATGACCGTAATCGGTGCCGCAATACCCGAGCGCGGTGCATTCGTACAGCCCGTGCTGCTGACGGACTTGACGAAGGACAATCCTGCTTACTACTGGGAGTTCTTTGGTCCGGTATCTCTGGTGTTCAGAGCCAAGGACGAGTCCGAAGCCATCGAGATCGCCAACGATTCTCCCTTTGGGTTAGGCGGGTCAGTGTTCACGCAGAACATTGAGCGAGGTCGTCAGGTGGCGGCTCAGATGTCTACCGGCATGGTTTACATCAATCACCCAACGGCAGTGAAGGCCGACTTGCCTTTCGGTGGCGTTCGTCGCTCCGGCTATGGCCGCGAGTTGATCGGCCTCGGACTGAAGGAATTCGTCAACCACAAGTTGATTGGCGTTACCGACATCGACGGTCAGTTCTGATCGTCGTACTCGGGAATACAATGTTATTGTAATTTTTCTTGCCAGCACGCCCGAAGTGGCGGTCCCGCCTAGCGCCTGGTTTAAATTTCTTCCCTGATGCATCAGCTACTTGTTAGGTGATGCTATCTGCGTGTCTAGCGCTTGCCTCAATAGCGCACCTTGAAAATCTCGTTTGCGCCCTAATATTTAATCTTCTCTTCTAATTTTGCTGACAGGACATGTTCATGGCCGAACCGGCATTGTCGATCCGTGGCCTTACCAAAGTATACGGTAACGGTTTTCGGGCACTCAAAGGTATTGATCTCGACGTCCAGCAGGGCGATTTTTTTGCTTTGTTGGGTCCTAATGGCGCCGGTAAATCCACCACGCTGGGCGTGGTTTGCTCGCTGGTGCAAAAAACGGCGGGCAACGTTTCCATTTTTGGTATTGATGTCGATAAAGACTTCGCCAAAGCCAAGTATCAGTTAGGCGTGGTGCCTCAAGAGTTTAATTTTAACCAGTTTGAAAAAGTATTAGATATCGTATTGGCACAGGCGGGCTATTACGGGATGACCAGTCGCGAAGCCTTGCCTCGTGCCAAGCAGTTGCTGACTGACCTTGGTCTATGGGACAAGCGCAACGGCAGTGCACGCATGCTCTCAGGCGGTATGAAACGCCGCCTGATGATTGCTCGGGCATTGATGCATCGTCCCAAGTTGCTGATTTTGGATGAGCCAACCGCCGGGGTGGATATCGAACTGCGGCGCAGCATGTGGGAATACATGCGCCGGATTAACCAGGACGAAGGGACCACCATTATCCTGACGACTCATTACCTGGAAGAGGCCGAGAGCCTGTGCCGCAATATCGCCATTATTAATAATGGCGAGATCGTGCGTAATACCAGCGTGCGGGGGCTGCTGGCCGAGCTTAATACCGAGACCTTCCTGATTGATATATCGGAACCGATTACCGAGGTGCCCAGGATAGAAGGGTTTGAGCTACACCAGCTGGAAGCGACCCAGCTGTCGCTGGTGGTGCACCGTGGTCAGCGCTTGAATGATGTGTTTAGTGCGCTGAGCGAGCAAGGCGTGCAGGTCGTATCAATGCGCAACCGCGCCAACCGACTTGAGGAAATGTTTGTGTCGATGGTCAAGGGAAGCGGCCAGGGAGCAATAGACCAGCCCGGTAAGGGCAGTGATAGCACGGCGAATCAACACTCAGATAAACAGAACAGGGAGACCCAGGCATGAATGCCAGTCAAACATTAATTGCCCTGTGGACGCTGGTACTCAAGGAAATTAAGCGCTTTACGCGTATCTGGCCGCAAACACTGCTGCCGCCATCGATCACCATGGCCATGTATTTTATTATTTTCGGCAATCTGATTGGTTCTCGAATTGGTAGTATGGACGGCTTCAGCTACATGGATTTTATCGTCCCAGGGCTGATCATGATGTCCGTGATCACCAACAGCTATTCCAATGTGGCATCGAGTTTCTTTTCCAATAAATTTCAGCGCTCGATTGAAGAGATGATGGTCTCACCCATGCCGAACTGGGTAATACTGTCGGGATTTATTTTTGGCGGTATGGCGCGAGGCCTTGGGGTTGGGTTGATCGTTACCGTCGTGTCACTGTTCTTTACCCGTTTAACCGTGGAGCATCCGCTACTGACGGTGCTGGTCGTGGTACTAACGTCAGCGCTGTTCTCCATTGGGGGGTTTATCAACGCCTTACTGGCCAATAAATTTGATGATATTTCTATTGTGCCAACTTTTATTCTTACCCCGTTAACCTATCTTGGTGGTGTGTTTTACTCCATCTCCATGCTGCCGGATTTTTGGCAGAACGTTTCCATGCTCAATCCGATTTTATACATGGTGAACGTTTTCCGTTATGGCTTCTTGGGCGTCTCTGATATCCCGGTTGGCTGGGCGCTCGCAGCGATTTTCGGTTTTATAGTGGTGTTGTTTGCCGCCGCACTGATCATGCTGGACCGCGGTAAGGGGATCCGCAGCTAGCTGCTTGGCATGTTTTTGAGTCTGTTTTTTGAACACGCTGTTGTGTAACTATTGAATAAGCACTAAGAGAGCTTTTGCGCTATGGCACATCGCCCGGATACCTTGGAACACGCGCCGTTAGGGCGCGATACGGCTTATCCTGAGCAGTATACCCCGACGCTTCTTTACCCCATTCCTCGTGCCGCCAACCGTGAGCCGCTTGGGATTGTTGAGAGCGCGCTACCGTTTGTGGGCGAGGACGAATGGCACGCTTTTGAAGTGTCCTGGCTTAACGCGCGCGGCAAGCCTATTGTGGCCGTGGCGCGCTTTCGCCTACCCGCGAACTCGCCCAATCTGATTGAATCTAAATCCTGGAAGCTTTACCTCAACAGCTTTAACCAATCGCGGTTTTATAGCCGCCAGGAAGTGATGGAGACGTTCGCCAACGATCTTGCCGTTGCGGCAGGGGCGGAGGTGAGTGTCGAGCTGTTTGATGTCGATGACTCAGAGCTTGCAGCACAGCAACTGCCAGGCGAATGCCTGGACGGTTTAGATATCGCAGTAAGCGATTACACACCTAGCAGTGAGCATTTGGTGGTTGGCAACGAAATCGTTGAGGAGACGCTCTATTCGCATCTGCTTAAATCTAACTGCCCGGTTACCGGCCAACCCGATTGGGGCAGTGTGCTGATCCGTTACCAAGGTCCCAAACTTGATCGCGAAGGGTTGCTGCGTTATTTGATAGGATTTCGACAGCATCAGGATTTCCACGAGCATTGCGTAGAGCATATCTTTACCGACTTAATGACCCATGCCAAACCAACCCAGCTATTGGTGCTGGCGCGCTATGTTCGCCGTGGTGGATTGGATATTAGCCCCTGGCGGGCAACGCCCGGGTTAACGCCGCCTACGCCGCTGCGCCTGGCAAGGCAGTAAACGGCGATGATATAAATGGCGTTGTTATAAATGGTCATAGTACCAATGGCGATAGTACCAATGGCGATAGTACCAATGACGTTGCTACAGTAGCCACTCACGATTGGATTTGGAGTTATTCATGGACGCACTTACGCTTCTTCACGAACGTAGCTCAATGGGCAAGCTGATGGAGCCGGCGCCTAGCGCTGATCAGCTTAGCGCCATTTATCAGGCCGCGCTTCGCGCCCCCGATCACAAAGAGCTACGTCCCTGGCGGTTTATTGAGTTCAGCGGAGAAGGGCGTGAGCGACTGGGCGAGCTATTTGCCGAAGCGGAGTTTCAGGAAGACCCCCATGCCGACGATGAAACGCTCAACTCAGCACGTAAAAAACCGCTGCGGGCGCCTATGGTGATCGCCGTGATCGCCAAGGTAACGCCCGAGATCGCTAAAGTGCCCAAAATGGAGCAGGTGATTTCCGCGGGCTGTGCCGCCCATGGCATTCTGTTGGCGGCTCACGCGCTGGGCTTAGGCGCCATGTGGCGTAGTGGCAAGTATGCATTTGACCCGGTAGTGCGCAAAGGCTTCAGTCTGGAAGAGGACGACGAAGTGGTTGCGTTTATCTACCTGGGCTCGCTGGGCGGCCGACATAAGCCTGTGCCGCAACATAATGTGACTGATTTTGTTGAACGCTGGGATTAGGAAAAAGCTATGTCCCGACAGCCGGGCGTTCCGCACCCTCGTTTGCCGCTGCCCGAAGGCAAGCCAGAAGACCTGAAGGCGTTTCAGCAATGGCTGGGCGATGCCATCCCGATGGTAAGTGCGCTAGGCATTGACTCCATGACGCGCCACGACGACACATTGACGTGGCAACTGGCGTTGCTGCCAACCCTTAACGACAAGGGCACCGGTTTCGGCGGCGCGCTCTCAGCACAAACCACCTTGCAGGGCTGGTGTTGGGTCACATTATGGCTTCGTGAGCGGGGCATCGCGCAGGATGTGGTGGTGGCCGAAGCGAGCCAGCGGTTTCTCGTCCCAGTGACGGGCGATTACCGTTTGGTATGCACGCCCAGCGAGCCGCAGGGTCCCGCTCAGCTTGCTAGTGCGCTTGCCGAACGCGGCAAGGGGCGCCTCTCACTGACCCATCAACTCTACTGTGGCGACGTGCTCTGCTTGGAAGCCAACGGCCACTATGCCGTGCTGACGTCGAGGTGAGGTTACCGCCAGCTAAGCCCGAAAAACCTGAAAAGGCTTGCTATTTCACGGCTTAGGCCATAGTATGTGCGCCGTTCTGACGCGAAAGGCTAAGCCTTTTAATAGCGCCAAAACACGGAGGGGTGTCCGAGTGGTCGAAGGAGCACGCCTGGAAAGTGTGTAAGTCGTAAGGCTTCGAGGGTTCGAATCCCTCCCCCTCCGCCAAGAATATAGATTAAGCCGCTGATTCCAGCGGCTTTTTTGTGTCTGTAATTTATCCAGCCCATACTTAAGCCCATACTTTGGTTTTGGCTCCCTTCGAAATGCTCAGGATTAGCTTGGACAAGCTTTACTCAATTCAGCACGTCAGAACACAAAATTTGGCCTTTAGTCGTCTTTTGTTCAATTAGGTATGCCTGATTAGATATCAATTTGATACCCTAAGTTAAGTGGGCTGAAAATCACCGGCAGCGCCTTGTAGGGAACACGCTGAATCACCCACAAAATGGTCAAGCAGATATCTTAATACGAGGGAAATTTTATGCCGCTTCCACTAATTCTTGGCGCAGGCGCACTGGCGTCTGCTGCTTATGGTGCCAAGAAAGGCTACGATGGTTATCAAAAGCATTCCGAAGCTGATGAAATTGTTAAGAATTCTCAGAAGCGTTACGAAACAAAAAAAGCGTCTTTTGATGAGCAAGAAGAAGAAACCACTGGTATTTTGGCTACGCTAGGAAAAAAAGAGCTTGAAATTGGCAAGCGTTTGAGTGAATTCAGTACGTTAGCTGACGAGCTTTTGCAAAAATTAAGCGAGAATCGTCATAATAAATTAGAAATCAATATCCCTAAGCATGAGCTAGCAAAAATTGAAAGCTATAGCTATACCGCAGTCGGGGTATTAGGAACGGTTACGGGAGCAGGGACAGCAGGGGCTGCAACCGGATTCGCTGTCTATGGTGGTGTTATGGCCTTGGGCGCTGCATCTACTGGTACACCAATTGCTTCACTTGCTGGAGTTGCTGCAAGCAAAGCGACCATGGCGGCCATTGGCGGTGGTTCATTAGCTACAGGTGGGATGGGTATGCCGGCGGAACCGCTATTTTGGGTGCTTCAGTGGCTGCTCCTGTCTTAGCTATCGCAGGTTGGGCTTATAATAGCCATGGGGAAAAATCACTCAAGAATGCCCATAAGGCAGGCAATGAAGTCGATGAAGCTGTCGAGAAAATGGATAAAGCTATTAAACAGCTCGAAGAAACAGAGGAATATACGCGAAAAATAAGGCGTACTCTGAGAGCTGTTTATGGCCAGTTCAATCAATATTTTGACAGCCTTAAGGATATTGATAATTTCTTACAAGATATCAAAGGCAGAAATGCTGATGTAGACGCAGAGCTTGCTAAGTTCAACGATGAAATTCTACGTATAGTAGAGAACGGTTATGCATTAGCCTCGATCTTAGTAAATATGATTATGACACCAATTTTCAAGCCAAAAGAAGTAGATGGCCAAGTTGCTATAGATCAAGATGGCGTGCCTGAAATGCAGGAAGATGACAATGGATTCATGATTGTGAATGGTGCTGAGTTGGATGCAGCGCTATCTCAGGCCAAGATAGAAGCAAGTGGAATAGAAACGGCTTAATGCTTTTTAGTAAGGGGGATTAATTCCCCCTTTTGTTTAGCTTTTTTGGACTTTATTATGCATTCGAAGGCAACTACATATCCTTGGGCGGAAGAGCTAGAAAAAACCGTAGTAAATAGCTTGGCTACAAGTTTTGGTTTGGATTTTTTATTATTTCAAGATAAAAAGGGCGGTGAGGTCGATACTGTTCATAATGTTCGCCAAGGGGTTTGGGCGACAAATGATGAAAAGGATCGCTACGATAGTCGGGAAAAATACGACAGAGAAAAATTAGGGTTTAATAAACATAAAAATTTTAAAGAAAAAGGTGAGTATGATAAAAGAATTCAACAATCGGGTGGGTTGAAAGATTCTTATACTGGAAATATTATTATAAATAAAAATCATGAGCGACATCTTGATCATGTTATATCAGCAAAAGAAATATACAATGATCCTGGTCGTATACTAGCAGGCACCTGCTCAGTAGAGCTGGCTAGTCACAAAAATAATTTAAAACCCACCCAAAAAACAGTCAATACGTCTAAAAATGACATATCTGTAGAAAGTTATCTCTCCGTTCTTCCTGATCGCATTAAAAATAAAGAAATGGATCTGGCCCAAGAACAGCATCGCTTAGCTAGTATGCAAAATAGCACTCCTCAAGAGCAGCATGAGTTTCGAAAAAAAGAAGGTGAAATTCGTAAGAAAAAAGAGACAATCGAACACCTTAAATCGATTGATCCTGATGAAATGCGAAAAGCGGACAAAGCTGCACGTCAACCTTATAACCAACAGATAAATAGAGAGTATTACACTAGCAGTCGTTTTTTGAAATCAACTGCTAAATCCTCAGGTGTGGCCGGCTTGAAAATGGGCGTTCGCCAAATGTTGGGTCTAGTGTTGGCTGAAGTCTGGTTTGAGCTTCGCGAACAACTTCCTTCTATCCTTGAGAAAATGAAAGATGGTTTTCACCTGGGAAAATTTTTAGATAGTGTCCAGGAGTCCCTGCAAGGGATATGGAAAAGAGTTCAGTCACGTTTTAGAGATTTTTTAATTAGTTTTAAAGACGGTGTTTTTGCAGGTGTGATGGCTAGTGTTTCCACTACTTTATTTAATGTTTTTGCCACTACCCAACGTATGGCAGTTAAGATTATCAGGGAAACTTGGGGGCAGTTAGTTAAAGCTATTAAAGTTATGGTGTTTAATCCAGAAAAACTGGATTTCGTTGATGTTTGTAAGTCAGTCGTGTCAATTTTGTCTGTAGGGGCTTCAGTCATTGTAGGAACAATAATTTATACCCAACTTTTGCCTTTATTTAGTTTCCCGTTTGGTAGCGAGTTGGCTGCATTTGCAAGTGCATTAGTTACAGGAGTAGTTACTTTAGGTCTTAACTACCTACTTCTTTATAGCGAGATGGCTAGAAAAGTATGGGACTATATTGAATCAATTATGCCCCATGCAGGTACAGTGAAGAAATATCAGGAAATTAATGCTGAACTAGATCGTTATTTGCTTGAGATGAGCCGTTTTGAGTTTAATTTAAACCCCGTTGAACTTGAAGAGTTTTCCCAGAAATTGAGTGCTTTCAATGACGAAGTCATGCGAAGCTTATTTCTGAAAGAAGAGATCTCCAAAATGGAAATAGAGCTCCCCTACGAGATTGGTAATAGTGAAAGTACTCGTAAATGGTTATCTTCAAGGTTGAAGTAAGATGTCTTCTTTTCCCTGTACCCAGTGTGGTTTGTGCTGTCAGCACGTTTATATATCTGAAGAAACTCGCTTCTTAGACCGTGGCGATGGAACATGCCGGCATTACAGTGAAATATCTAAGCTTTGCACTATTTATGATGAACGCCCGGCAATATGTCGGGTTGATTATATGTATAATAATCATTACTTTAAGGTGTATGCTTGGGAAGAGTATGTGGAGTTAAATAATCAAGTTTGCCAAGTTTTAAAGAAAAATAATGAAGTTTCACTCATTTCTGCTGAGAATATAACTGTTGATGAATGATGGTTTTGAGTTGATTGATAGGTTTTTAGTGTGATGTCTTGGGCACTGAAGCGATTGAGTGATTGGTATATTATTCTGAAAAGGGCAGGGGCATAGCACCTCATCTTTTAGTACCCGCAGGGCATGCAGCATATAAATTGATAAAAGCTCTTGTTGATAAACAGATTGAGAAAAATTGCTCTTGCAATCGAGGAGGCCAGAAATGAGGCTGTGCATGAAGCAACCATATCAGGATGGCTTCGATAAAACCTTGTAACGTACCATCAAGTAAAATTGCAATGTGTTGAAGTTCACCGCCTATGAGTTCGAGAGTAAGTAGGCCAAATTTTTTGGATGTTGTTAAGTCAGGTGAGGGTCGCATGTGTTCCTCTAGCACTGAATTCGATGCAGAAAGCATCAATAAAGCCAGCAAAAATCTGGGCGGCCTGTTGGGCTTTGCGCAGGAAGTCTTGACAGCGCGTTCTAAGGTCCAAATGGAGATGTCATCTGGACTTGGCGTGTTCCGGGAGCAGGATATCTCGGGGCTGCCGGGCACTCATCTGGATGCTCAGGATGGGGCTTGGCTGAGGCTGGAGCGCCAGCGAGCCACGCGTCCTCCAGAGCCAGCGAAGTATGTGGCTGCATTTCTTGCCAGTCTCGAGGATGACCCTGATAAACGACCCGAGCTTCTGCCCGCAATTTCCCTGGAAGTGTCGATTGAAGAGGCATCAGACCTAGTAGAAGCTGAACTGCTTCGGTTTGATTACATACGCGAAGTGACCGAGGAAGGTAAAGCCCTTAAAGAGAGGGTCAAGGTCACGTTGCATGTAGAGGATTTTCTTGAAGTGCAGAAGGGGTTCGAGGCTTATTTCACGGGGCCTTGGGCAATTTGGTCAGAGTCAGAAAAGCCGATTAGGAAGGCCATTAAGCTCTACAATGCCTTGTTTACGCTGCATTCTGCGATTCATTCAGCGGAAAGCACTCCCCCTGAGCTTGTTTGGGGGATTGGTAATGCACGATGGAGAGTGAATGGCAATGTCGTTGACATGCCTATTCTTGAACAGCTTCTAGATGTCGAGGTTGAGGAAGGAGGCGAGATTGCATTTCGTCCGAGGGGCCTCAAGCCCAAGCTGAGTCTGAAACCTTTCATCGAACTCGATGTGGAGGGAGCTCCCAAGCTACAACACTCTCTACAAGGCAGCCTAGCTAAAATTCTCGAAGATGAAATTGAATTTTCACCTTTTGATCCTACCTGGGAACCCTTGCTTTCCGCAGCGGCTGCGCAGCTGACTTCTAGCGCCGAGCATATTTCCAAGGAGCTGCTCGACAGCGGTACAGAAATACCTAAAATAAGTGACCAGCTTACCATTACGTCTAGCTGGGCCATATTTGGTCGGCCGCGTTCCTCTGAGGCAAGAGAGCAGGATCTCGAATCCCTGCGTCAGAAGGTCGAGGAAGTTTCAGAGAAGGTTCCAGTCTCACTACTGGGTTTTGCATCGACGCCGCCAAAACAGGAAGTTGAAAGCTTCGGAGATTTCGAGCTGGACTCAAATGTCCTGCAGGCTGGGGGTGCGACTAATAGATGGGAAGCGCCAATTGGTTCTATTTCCGACGCTGATTTTGCTCGGAAGGAGCGAAAGGAGGAAGAGAGTCGGCGTGTTCATTTCTTCCCTTTGCCCTTCAACCAAGAGCAGGGAAGAGTTATCGACATGCTGGAAACGGCAGACGTTGTCTCTGTAACTGGACCTCCCGGAACCGGCAAGACGCACTCTATTGCTAATATCATCAGTCACATGATGGCAACAGGTAAGCGGGTATTAGTTACCGCCCGCACGCCGGAGGCGATTGCTGCCGTTCGTGAGAAATTACCCGAAAGCCTACGTCCTCTGGTAATCGCTTCGGTGGGGACTGACCGTGAGAGTGCAGAGCAGCTTAAGTCAGCTGTATCAGAGCTATCCGACAAAGTCATCGGGATGGACAAGGAGGACGCCAAAAAAGAGATGAGGCGGCTGGAGGGGGCTATCGTCGAGTGTGATCGGAAGGCAGGCGAAGCCGATCAGAAACTTGCCGCTATCGCTAAAGAGAACTTGGCGCCTCTTTTATGGAAAGGACAGGAGCTTGCTCCGATGGAATTGCTGGGTGTCCTCTCAGAAGATGAGAAGAGATTCGGGTGGTTCAGCGATCGTCCTTCAAACCAACCACCTACTCAGCTTAGAGAGGCACTACAACGGCTGAGCGGTGAGCTCCCGGCTCTGGCTCCCGACATCGTATATGCCGTAGCCAATATTCCATCCGTCGAGGAAATACCTACGACACAAGCGCTGATTGAAGCACATGATGCTGAGCTGGAATATTGTGCGCAAGAGAAACCGGATTACAGCGGTGCACCGACCATGGCGCGAGATTCTGCTGATGTCGACGACATTGGTGCAGAGCTCCTGGCTGATCTGAAGAACCTTCAGCAGGGCTTAGCCAAGCTGGATAATCATCAGCAGCGGATGGTCTCTGCCGCCTGTTCGGAAGAGATTGGTGACGATGTCGGTCCTTTAATGTTGAAGAACACGGCAGCGTTCATCGATGAGCATCGATATCTAGAGCTCGCCGCCAAGGTGACTTATGAGCTCGGGAATAGCTCGGCCGGTGAGTTGACTGAAGCAGCTCAGCGTGCGGCTGCCGGTCAGAAACCGGTATCATTCGGGTTTTTCAATAAGCCATTAAAGGGAGCCGTGGCCTCTATTAAGCTGGGAGACCAACCGCCTGATGTTCGAGAGGACTGGATGGCGGTGCATATTGCCAGCAGGCTAGAGGTTGATCGTGAGTACTTGGTAACCGAGCTATCACCGCTTATCGTAGGAGAATATATTACTGAGGTGCCGTTGCATGGGCCTCAGATAGCGGATTATTTGGTCAGTTGCAGAATCAGCATCGATACAGCCATGCAGCTTTCCTCCTTATTGGGCAAGGTGGTGAGTACGTTACGGATGCTCTTCCCTTACGGGCTGGACCTGGACTCCATGGTGGTTCATCTTGATTTGAGTGATGCCATCCTCGCTCTTGAAGCCAATCTGCCGGATAGCTATCAGACCCCTAAAGCTATCCAAATGCTTGATAGATTGGATTTGCATGAAGAAGTCCCTATCCACAGAGTGCTAATAGATCTTAGTCGTGGTTTGGGCAGTTCTGATCTTGATCACGCTACTATCGTCTCCTTGAGGGGGGAACTGACCCATGAGCTGAAGCGTGTCGGAGAATTATCTTCACGTCTTCAGCAGCTCGAGCGCGATCTTGAAGCAATAAAAGTAGCTGGAGCTCCCGACTGGGTAGCTCGCTTGAGAAATAATCCATTGGAAGCGGCCTTGCTGATTCCTGATGAATGGGAAGCCGCCTGGGGGTGGGCGATCATGCGTGCGCGCATAGACCGTATTATTGCCCTCGGGAATGGAGACGAACACCGTACCGCTAAGGCTGAGCACCTGGCTCGACGCCGCAGGCTCTTTGAGCAATTGATCAGTACTCGAACCCTTCTGGGATTGGCCCAGCGAATGACTCCGACTGTCCAGAGTGCCATGGCGGCATTTACCCAAGCCGTTTCAAGGATCGGCAAGGGAACCGGCAAGAATGCGCCGCGTTTCGTCAGAGCTGCTCAGGAGGCTGCAAAAGAAGCTTCGAAAGCGGCTCCAGTCTGGGTAATGCCGGAGTACAAGATCCCCGAGCAGTTGCCCCCTCAGTTGGGAGAGTTCGATCTGGTCATTCTCGACGAGGCATCGCAGTCCGATATTACAGCCTTGGCGGCGCTGGCTCGTGGCAAGAAGTTATTAATCGTGGGCGATGAAGAGCAAGTAAGCCCCAGCAATGTCGGTATCCCTTCTGAGCGTATTAACGCCATTAGGGCCGAGCACTTGCACGGCTTGCCGAACTCTAAATTGATTGATGAGAATACATCAATCTTCGAGATCACCATGCGGATGTATCCGACTAGCCATCTTGTCCTCAGGGAACATTTCCGTTGCGTGGCGCCAATTATTCAGTTCTCGACCCGGTTTTATTCTAATCGCCTGATCCCACTTCGAGTACCTAAGGCATCTGAGCGATTTGATCCACCGTTAGTAGATGTCTACCTTCCCCATGCCAAGCGTTCCGGAAAAACCAATAGGGATGAAGCAAACTTTATTGTTGATGAAATTGCCAATATCGTTGCTGACAATGCACATAACCATCGAACAATCGGCATCATTTCGCTTTTGGGAAGTCAGCAGGCTGAACTCATAGAGAGGATGCTGATCGAGGATAATCGTATTGGGCCTGAGAAAATTGCTGAGCGTGAAATAATTGTTGGTGATGCACGTATCATGCAAGGTCAAGAGCGTTCTGTTGTATTTCTCTCTATGGTGTCGACACCTTCCCAGGTGATGTCACAAAGCAAGAAGGCCGATCAGCAACGTATTAATGTGGCGATGAGTCGTGCAGCAGATCGGCTTTACCTAGTGCGCTCTGTTCGGTTGGAAGACTTGAAGTCACAAGACATCAAGGCAGATGTCATTAAACATTTCCACGACCCCATGCCTGAGGGAAGAAAGTATTCAGGTGCTGACCTGTTAGAGCGCTGTGACAGCGGGTTTGAGCGTGAAGTTCTTACTATGCTCCTTGATGCTAACTACCGCGTCAGGCCTCAAGTTGAAGTCGGAGGATTCAGAATAGACCTAGTAGTCGAGGGAGCTGAGGACCGACGCCTTGCCATCGAGTTGGACGGTGATGCCTTCCATGGCCCAGAAGTATGGGAAAAGGATATGGCTCGCCAGGCTATTCTGGAAAGAGCTGGTTGGGTGTTCTGGCGGATATTTGGTAGCCAATGGCGTGCCCAGCGGGAGTATTGGTGGAATCAGCTATTAGAGACGTTAAGTCGAATGGGTATTGAGCCGATCGGTGCTGAGTCAATTGACGAGCGATTTACTGAATTTCGAGTGGTTGAGCCCTTTGGGGGAGAGCCACCTGAAGAGTCCGCAAGTAACGAAAAGTATGCTGATCTGGTGGAGCCCAACGGTAAAGCTGATGGCGGAGGGTCTTCACCTTGGGACTTCCAAGAGATAGCAAAAACTACTGATAACGCTCAAAAGCCGATAGAAACCTCGCAGCTAGACTTGATAGATTCTTCAGTGAGTCATATGGATGCTCGTAAAACTATAGATAGTGCTGATCCTCCCAAAGTGGTTCAAGTTGGAAGTCGAGTGGTTGTGGAACAACTATTTGGTGACCATAAGGTTTTGAGCTTCACTATAGTGGAAAATTACAATGCGCCTCAGAAAGGGTTTCTCGGTAGTCACACACCATTAGGAGAAGCGTTGATTGATGCCGTTGAAGGAGATGTGGTGGGGTACTATCAGGGAAATGATCATCGGACGGTCAATCTGGTTGAGGTTTCTTAAGAACCCGAATTCAACTAATAAGGGCGGCACCGATGTCGGCTGATCACTTTTCGATTGCGCCTGCTCAGGCGCATAACCACTGGTCAGACCGTTGCGCTTTATCTCGCGGTTAATGGTGCTGCTGTGGATGATTACACCTGCCTGACGGTATTTAGCTGATGAACAGAGAACGTGACAAACCCTGCCTCAATAATGGGAGCTTTCTGTTTCGATTCAGAAGCGCCAAGGCGCTTCTGGATGAAGTCGCTGGGAATGGTGGCTTCCAGGAGCTGGAGAAACAGACGATCTATTTCGCCAAACCGGAGCAGCTGAATGATCCCATGGAAGGCCTCAGTGACGCCTTCTGGGATGGGGATGACGTGCTTTGGGAAAACTTTTTCAACCACTATGCACTATCGTTGCTTTGGTATTCGCACAAATGGCTACTCCACGAGGCCGAAGACATTGATGAAGCAAGCGTCGATGCCTGGCTGACTGAGGAAGACCTTCCGACCGAAAAGTTCCGGGCTCTATATCATGAGTTCTGTTCAGACGTGTGCTCTACCATCAAAACATCCGAGCTCGCCCGGATATTAGGACGTCGAACCCTACCTCTGCGAAGAGAGCGCCTGTCAAACTTACTGTTTTTGGTTCATCAGAGTGCTGTGCCGCACTTATTTCGTTTGCTGAAAAAATACGGCCTCGTGAGCTCAGAACTTCCTACTGCTGCTTCAGGTACGAATCCAGTGAAAACGACACTGGAATGTTGGGAAGAAATCGCCCTCGCCCCTCCAAAGATTGATATGCCAGTCGAAGATCAGCTTGAGCTTATGTCGAGCATTAACAATAGGATGAGCCATCAGCTC
Source organism: Vreelandella sulfidaeris (assembly GCF_042429665.1). Taxonomy (GTDB): domain Bacteria; phylum Pseudomonadota; class Gammaproteobacteria; order Pseudomonadales; family Halomonadaceae; genus Vreelandella. The sequence continues at coordinate 839,370 of NZ_JBHMAC010000010.1, forward strand.
GACCTGGGCATGCTCACTCGCCTTAAAAGTACCCCAAAAGCGCAAAAATTGCTTGCTCTGATGTCTAGATTCCCCGAAATGTACGTTGATGCATTTCTAAAAGACCTTCATTTTAACCCCTGGCGTGTTGCCTGCTTTAGCCGCCAGTGCCAGAATGCCTCCATGTGGGGAACATACGGGAGCGAGCATCGTGGCGCCGCACTAATATTTCGAACGGAACAAAGGGAAGGCGATCATTATTTCCGTGTCAAGGGGATGACGGGGGCTTCAGGTTCAGGAGCTGATCTAAAAGTTCACAACGTTGCATACGGCAAAAATCCTCCGCCACTCGATAGCTTCCATATGATCGGCAGACTTCCGATGGCCAAGCTGGAAGCCACTTGGATGACTACACAAGATGGACGCGTCAGTACCCGATTGAGCGAGATGACGGATGATTTTGAAGCTTGGCAAACACGCTATTGGGACCATGCGTTTAAACGTCTCTCATGGAAACATTGTGATTGGTCGCATGAAGATGAGCGGCGTTTAATAGCTTATTCCGTTTTGGGCGATGACCCGCTGACTTACGATTTTTCCCAACTGGAGGGGATTGTGTTTGGAATGCGGATGAGCAACGAGGACAAACTGAGAGTGTTGAGCATTGTGGAAAAAAAATGTCGGGCAACTGGACGTACCGACTTCCGTTTTTTTCAGGCCTACTATTCCCCCTCAAAAGGCGAAATGGATATTAGCGAGCTTAGACTGCTCAAGTTTGATATCGAGGAATGAATTGCTCACCCATTAGCGAAAAATTCTGTTGTCCGTCAAGGTTGACGGTCTTATGAAGTCCCAGCTTTTTGCTTTCTGAAACCTCTTATCGCTTGCTGCAGTTACTTTACATGGCACTCGCCGAGAGCTTAGTAACTCCCCAAAGAGCGGCAGAGTTGCTGGGTATAACTCTTCCTAAAATCGAGGAAATTTTAGCCGCACCTGACTAGATTCTAATTTCCACACTGTTTTCAATTAGGTTTTAATGTTAGGGCTCACTCAATCCTGTGGCGTGAGATCAAGTACCGTTGGCTGCCGCTAACCGCCTATGTATCCTTTAACAGGCTCGGTGAAGCGGTCAAAAAAGTGTGCAGGGGCTACGGTAACGAATACTCGATTACTTTTGGATAATCACTTAAATGTGAAGAAAATCAATTTGTTCTGGGTGAAATTGACGGAAAACTAGCGGAGATATTAAATAGCTGTGAAAATGCTAGTGAAGAAATAGATGTGTTTCTGCATCAAGGTTATTAACAGCAGCGAGAATGATTTATTGAAAAAGTGGCTTTTTTGAAAAAGCTAACTAAAAATACAATTTGTGATGTAGTAGAGCCGTTCCATAAGGGACGGCTCGTATTTTCTCTCAGTTACACAAAAATTAATACCTAGGTTTTAATAATCTGGAATTCGTAATCTTTAGCTCTGCTCATAATTTAGAATGCCAGCTCATAAGACTTACAAAAGCTAAAGGTGCGCATGGCCTCGAGCTAGTGGCTGGTTGGTGTACTTGTTTAAAGTAGGGTAGGGTTAAACTTCACCGGTGATGAGAGTTGGTACGATGGGATTCTAATTCCAGCCTTAGAAAGGAGTTCTCTAAGTTTTATTTCTGCTATAAAGTTCTCATCACATTGGAACTGTATTTCTCCACTGTTGAGAAAAAATTCTAGCATTTCTGCATCTTGATCTTTCTCTTTTAGTTCATCAAGTTCAAGAAGTTCGTTATATGCATCTTCTTCTTCAGCCTTGCACATATAAAAAATTTCTTCTTGTTCTTCAATTTGTTCGGGCGTAAAGCTGTCGTCCAGTTCGCGATGAAGAGCGGTAATTTCACTTGGCATAGTGTTTCTCAGTCATTAAGTTGGTGTGTGTTTATGCATGATACGTGTGATTTTTTTTTTGATAAAGACTGCTAAAAGAAAAACACTATATTAGACTGGTTTGGACAAAAAAAGAGCAAAGGTTATGCCGGCACTGCTCTTTAGAAGCAGCACCGACACTATTTCACAGAGAATATTTCTAGAGATAACCCATCTCAGCAAACGACTTGCACCCGTCACTTCCCACCACTACGTGATCAATTACTCGAATATCCATCAATCCCAGAGCCTCTTTGAGTCGCTCGGTGATTTTCCTATCTGAATCACTAGGTTCAGGGTCACCGCTAGGGTGGTTATGTACCAAAATGACGGCAGCAGCGTTGTAGGCGAGTGCTGCTTTCAGCACTTCACGTGGGTAAACGCTGGCAGCGTCGATAGTGCCACGAAACAGCTCCTCAAAGCGGATAACACGGTGCTGGCTGTCGAGGAATAACACGCTGAACACTTCGTGCTCGTAGTCTTGAAGCAGTAATTGCAGATGCTCGAATGCCTGCGATGGCTGCGTGATCTTGCGGCCTTTGGCGAGTTTACGCCGTGCAAAGCGCTTGGCCATGGTGATGATGTCAGTTTCGGTAACGGGCGATGTTACAAGGTAGGTGCCCGCCACTTCCCCGGCTTTGAGTTTGCCGTGTGTCATGGTTGCCTCCAATAAATAAAAAATGCCGGGGTGGTGCCCCCGGCATCTATGTCGTTAGATAGAGTTTTGAAGTTTGAGGTATGGGTTCCGTCACGCAGCCATCACTTGGTTGATGCGCCGCTCCATCTCTTCATGAAATGCTTCGACTCGTTCAGCAATCGTGCGAATCATGATGTCGTCACGGTAGGTACGTTTGATAAACAGCGGCATCCCCGGCCAATAGCTCACAAAGTCGATCCATTCCCTTTCGCTAACCCATAGGCCACCCTGGCATTGGGGTACGTGCTCATCAGGTATTTCTCCATTCAACAGCACTTCGATTTGGAACTTGGGCAGCTTGGTTTTGATTTCTAGCAGACCGTTAGCGTCTACCAGGCTGTCTGGCGAGTAGCCCACCTCGTGATTAAGGATCAGGCCTACTTCCTGGGGCTGGGGTTCGCCGGTGGCATCGCAGTAAAGCGCACGTGCCACGCCTTCCAACTCATGGCCACGACGGGTATGCGCGTTGCCCTGGAATGGCTCGGCCAGTTCGCCGGTTATGCGCTCACCGATCAATTGGTGCATATAGGTAATGGCCCCGGCACCCAATCCACCAGGGCCTTTGCCCTTAACCAGTAGTGACTTTAGCTCCGACATGGTAACGCGCCCTAAGCGCGCCGCCAGCCATTCAGGGGAGCCTTGCGGCATATTGAGGATCTGCATAAACACCTCCTTTACTCAGATAGGGTTGGTGCGCTGTTCACTTAACGGCTCGCTTAGAAAGGGATGCCCGGAGCTTGTCGAAGTCGCTATACGGTACTTGCACAGCTGAGCCGTACTTGCCGCTGAACCACTCCTGGGTCGTTGCGGGGCATTGGCTGATCAGTCGTTGGATTTGGCCTGCCTGGAACGGTGTTATCGTTTTGATACCCGCCTTGGTACTGGCGTTACCGTTATCATCCTGGCCGCGTGTGGTGATGTTGAGTAGTGCAGAAAGGACATAGCGCTTGCCGTAGCTGGTAGAGGAACCAAACGCCTGCACGGCGTTCTTGTTACCACTCATATCCGCAGGCAGGAGCATGCTGGTCTCTTCACGGTGACCATCCTTGTGCATCAGCACCCCCGTTACTTGGATTCCGCGCTCCTGCGTCTGAATACGAAAGCTCACCGCAAAACCGTACTTCTGCATGATCGGGCGCACGGTATCGACAATATCTTCCAGCGTGGCGTAGAAGCCGTTGTTAGTTTGCCCGCGCTCTTCAATGCTAGGCAGTTCGGTCTGCATGGCCGCCATCGCAGCGCTATAGGCCATCATGGCCTGACGGTCCATGACGCGTTCCTGCATTTCAAGAAGCCTTTCAAGCTTGTCGATATCGACGTCAGGATTAAGAGCAGCACGCTCGATTACCTGGATGATCGCGGTGCTTTCTGCGGTAGAGGACGACTCAACGGGGGATGCTGGTACAGCGGTGACGGCGGCGGCTTTGGTAGTGGTTTGGGCCGTTATCGGACGGGAAGAAGAATTTACCACATTAGATGATCGTGCCATGGGGCACCTCCATTGAAACAAGAAATGGTGGTGATGCCGTGTAGCCAGGCATCGTTATGAAGTGATCGCGGCATTACTCCGCTAAATGCTGGGCTAGCTCATTGGCTTTAATAGGCACTAGCCGTACCTCTGCTCGATAAAACGTGCCTTGAGCGCAGACCACGGTGTCAGCGCGATGGGTATGGTTGGCTATTAGCTCCTCGGTCAGGCGCGTTAAAGCAACTTCAATGGCATGGGAAATAAACGTCATGGCAGTACCTCGCGGCATAAGCCCCACAGCAAAACGCCCAGCCTTTGATGGGCTGGGCGTTTATGCCGGGGAGATGGTGGATATCATTGGTTTGGAAAATCGCAGTAAGGGGTAGAACGACGCCCTACCGATAGGTTGGTTAAGACACTAGCGCTAATGCGGCATCCAGAGCTTCTTGCTTGAGCTGGGCGCCTTGGCCGAACCAAGCCGAGTCCATACGGGTGTCGTTGCTGCGTGCCCGTTTGTCGTGATCCACGTACTCGGTCACGGCGTTAAGCAGGCCCCAGGCGGTGTCTTTGGCGGTAACCAAGTGAGAACCCCGGCCTTCACCGTGGTAGAGCTTCTGTACCTTATTCAAGGCACGATAGTTGGGCAGTTTGGAGGGATCATCTAAAGGCTTCTCAGCCCCACAAATCACCGACTGGAAATAGTGCTGTGCTTCATGGTGATCAATCTTGCGTTCTGCCAAGGCCTTCATGCGGTACATGAAGTCGTTCCATTGCGAGACAGAAATCCCCAACTGGCTCTTAACTGCTCGTGGGTCGAACTCAGACCGATGGGGCACCTTAACCGCTTGCGAGGTGCCATCCACGGCAATCTGCAGCGTGTTATTACACACCACCCTTACCGTGGTAGGTGTGGCCATGGTAGCCAGCGTGCCATCACATGAGGTGGCCAATAGCAGGTAGTCGTTAACCTCATCCTTGCCTTTAAGCGAGGTGCTTAAACCACTACGTGCCAAGGCCCAGAACTTACGACCGCCTTTCAGTACCCCAGCGGTTTCTAGCTCATACCCAGCGTATTCGGTGAGGTCCCGGTAGAATTCCAGAATCTCTTCAGGTTGAACCACCTTATAGCGCTGGGACACCACCGATAGGGGTACTTTGGTATCCGAGCGGTAGAGCACCTTTTGTTCAGGGAATGAGTGAATGCTGCCTAGGTGGCTTGCACCCTCGGCAATAAAGCGTACCGGGGCTTCTTCAATATGCCAGTTCATACCGGCCTGTTGCTGCCAGATTTCCAGCGGCTGATGACGAGAAAGTTGCTGCCCCAGGCCATGCCAAGGGGTATCGCCAACGTAAGCCATTTGTTCAACGAGATGGGCCATTACTAACTCCTTTAGGATTTTCAACGTTAATGAGCGCGCACGGCATAGCGGCCCGCCCTTAGAAAGGCGGGCAAGCGAATGCGTGTAGAGGTAGTCGTCGTATTAAGCGGCAGAGAAGCCCGCTGCAAGGGGGTTATTCAGCGTGGGGACGAAAGGTGCAGTCACAGGCACAGCAGGCGTAGTTATCGAGCATTTTCTGATCAAGCTCATGGCCCAGTTTGGCACCGGCAACACCCAAGGTCGTGCCGCCTAACAACCCGCCAAATACAGCACCGGATAGACTACCTATTGTAATGCCTACAGGCCCGACCATTGCGCCGACCAGCGCACCTGCTTTGGCACCACTAAGGGCACCGGCTGCCCCAGAAGCAGCACCGGCGGCGGCCCCAGTGGCACCGCCAAACTTTCTGCCAACATTGCGGGATATAACGTGTGGTGAACCACAGTTAGGGCAATGGATCGACATGATAATTTTCCTCCAAGGACAGCGAATGGATGCGTATCAAGCCATTCCTGATAGCTTCATGGAGGTAGTATGTGGCTGAGATTTTTTTAATTAAATCAGCCTATTCAAACAGGGGGTGACGTCGCTTTGAAGCGACAATTACTTGCTGTGCACGACGCTAACTTTTTGACTTCGAAAAGCATAAATCATGGTGTACAGCCGTCGATAAATACAAAAAACGCCGTAATACCCTTTGGAAGCTGGCTGAGGTAATTAAGGAACCTATGTTATTGGCTATAAAGGGGTTATTAAGAGTTGATAGAGACCACTGAAGGCTATGGGAACCAATAGCCATTCAATAGAGAACATTTATCGCTACTGAGAGAAGAAACACACATCGCAATGAGCAATAAGAGAAGTGGAATAAGATCAAGCTGAGGAAGCGCTTCGTGCATGGTCTAATTCCATGCAAAGCGCAGGGTGATAAGAAGCAGGTTGCCTATTACTGAGCAGTTAGCGCAACCAACTAGGAACGGCAGTGACGTAAATTTTTACATACCGGCGTGATGGTACGAGCGAAAGGCTCAATATCCTATTCAATGCCGGAGATACCTCCCATGTACGACCTCAATGACCCTAACCACCCCGACTACGATACCCTCACCGAAGATAGCATGCTGAATCTGCTGTACAGCCTAGGAGATACCCAATGCGAAACGAATGCGTTTGGTATGGATATTTCCTCTCCCTCATATCACTACTGGCTGAGGGATCTGATTAAGGTTAATAAGTGCTTGAAGGCAATGGCTAGGAAGCCTGCTTTCTTAGACAGTGAACGCCTTATTCAGCCAGTATTTTTTGGAAGCGACATGGTACGACTGGGTAGTGATCCCTTGTTAAACATGTTGCAGACCGTTTACACGGTGATAGTCACTATTTTCGATCCCCACGAACCTATGCCTTATCGCCCCAGCCCTTACGCTGAGAGCTTCCTTTGGGCCTTCGGGCAATGTACTTATCTACATGAAGCGGGGTTCCAGTCACCGCCGACCATGACACGTGAGAATGCAGAGCAGGCTGTCATGGACTTAAATAATCGACTCGGAGCGTGGTATGAGTACATGACTCAGCCAAGCTTCATTAATCAGTGTGGGCGGAACAAACGCAATGGCCGAGACAACTGCAAGAGAATCCACCATTTAATCGATTCGTTATTTGCCTGCTATGGCCGCTTACAGGTCGTGCGCGTTGACCTTTCCTACAGCAAAGACGACGGTTCATGGATCGATTATGAAACTGCTAGATACCACCGTGAGCAGCTGTGTGGACTCTTTAACACCCATGGCCTGTTTGCGCACTTACTAGGCTTCGCCTGGAAGCTGGAGTGGCGTCCCCAGAAAGGCTTTCATTACCATTTCCTATTTTTCTTCAACGGCCAGAAGGTTTGTAATGACGTAATGCGAGCCAGCCAGATTGGTCAGCTGTGGGCACAACAAATCACCGGTGGTCAGGGGGTCTATTTCAGCTGTAACCGAAAAGCCACTAACCGTTACAAGTTTAATGCCTGCGGCGAAGTCGCCTTTAACGACACACATAAGCGCAAAGGGCTCAATAAACTTGCAAGCTACCTCACGAAAGTTGATGAATACGCCTCAATGGCAGTACAAGGCCGAACCTTCCAAACCAGCCCAGCCCCCCGCCTTCCTGATGGACCGCGTGTCGGCCGACCACGCCAACAGCCCCAGTCCCTTCCAAATTTTCAACCAGAATCTATCTAACGTTCTGGTACCTCTGCCTATGGTATGGGCTACGGCAATCACGGGAGAAAGTGGGGTTATTCAACCTCCGACGGTAAGTGCCGTAGTTTTCATAGCACTAATTGCGCGTTGCCAATATCCATAGACGCCTACTGACAATGGCTCGCTACGCGGGCCTATTTAACTATTAACGCAATTACCAGGAGGCTGATGATGTTTCGCTTTCTAAACGAAACGCTCCCCCGCGAACCTAGCGATGATAAACGGCTAGTTGCCTTAGAGCATGACGAGCCCAAACGGAGATTACTTCGCGACGCCACGGCATTGCGTAAACAGCGTGGTATCACCCAAGCCACAATGGCTGCAGAGCTAGGTGTCTCACGCCGCACCTTGGAGGAGTGGTTACAGGGGCGTCGATATCCTAAAGGTCCAGGACTGACTCTGTTAAGTCGATGGATGGACCAACATCAGAAAGCGACACCCAGCATTAAGCTGTAACCGAATAACAATATTCACAATTGTTTTAAATGAGGTTAGCCTTTTCACAAAGACGGACATTCCCTTCAAGACGTGGGCCCACACAGCCCACGGGCTGCGTTACTGATTAACCCCGCTTGATCAGCGTGAGAGCGGTGTTCGATTTATCTACGAACGGATTGTCAGTTTTCCTGTTAGCCGAGCGTATAAAATACTAAGTGGTATGACCTATCATAGTCTTTGCTAGGTGTCGTCCCAGTGCTTTCTGATGGCTCCGATGTTGGAGTCACTTCTGGCCCGCCGCCTATTGCGGTAGGTAATGAGAACGCAGCCTTCGGGTAGACCAAATACTTTTTCAATGGAGCGCAAGGTGCTGAAAATCGAGGCATCTGAACGCACTCTTCTGTAACGCGTAGGGGTTTGCTTCGGTCCGCTAGGCTCTTCTTCAATCAGCTCGTCGTCATTGTCGTCGTCGTCCAGGCCAGGCTCCGAGACATCTAGGCGCCACATGAACGGCTCATCCGTTGGCTTATCGAGAAGGGACAGACGAGCAATATTGACTATAAATCCATCCCACTCCAAATCTTCTAGAAAGAGCGACTCAATCCTTGAGACCTCGTCCTCCGTCCAGGTTACTGGGATGCGCCGCCCTTTACACTTGAGCTCTATGAAGGCCTCTCTAGGTTGTTCGCCCCAGTAGTGAAGCATGAGCGTATCCGCTAGATCGAACAAGGCCGGCCCGGAAGCGGGGTACTGCCACAGCGGTTCGATTTCCTGACCATCACGATTGAGGATGCGATAGGCATACCCCGGCAACCATTTTTTCTTCATATGCTCCCTACACAAAACTATTCTAATGAGATGAGGCACTATGGACAGACGCACCAGAAACTAGCGCAACCCCAAGTGCCGTACTCTAGCCGTTTTCAAAAACAAAATTAAGGCATGCCTCAATCTTCTTTGGTATCGAGGATAAGTTAGAGTAGCGGTATAGACGCCTGAATAGCTCAGCTGTCAATAATCAAAGGCTTCAAATAATCTGTTCGCACAGAATACGCTCTCGACTTCAGACTCTGGGCCAAGTCACGACGAATACCCTGACTTACTCTAGATCAGCAGACTCATCTACCTGAGGTCGAAAGCCGTTCCGGAATAATCGAACAATCGAGAAAGGAGTGAGAACGGTCGCGATCGTGCCTGGCTCGGGAAGCGATTCCGCTCGGCCATAGCCACCAAACGACCAGGGGAGCAATGCTGTATCAGTGATGAGGTAAGCGTCGTCCTCTCTTTCGATGAAGGTACCGAACGGCAGCGTATCCACTGGCGCCTCGACGGTGATTTTAGCTCCTCCTCGTACGGCTCGTTCCGAGTGAAGTAGCTTGTCAATAGAGATAACCGTCACCTTTTCGCTGGGCACCGCCTCTGGGTTAGCGTTCAGCCATTTAGCCCTAAACTCTCGGAAGCGTTCTTTACGGCATGTGCCGCAGGGACGATGCCCTGCAGCGAAAGCAGTGGCTTCATCTAGAAAAAATAGCTGGGAGTATTTCCCAGGCTCGAAGAGAGGGCGTCGGTAGCCACCATAATCCAGCACACAGGTTACCCATGACTTCGTTGACCAATGGCGGACAATGGCTTTTTCTTGGTCGTGGAGGACACCACGATTGCCCATCAGGCTGCCTCGAGCCCTGTCTGATTGAAGAGTGCCGAAGGGATCAGCGCGATTTTGTAGCGGCATGGACATTCCTTACCGGATTAGGGTGGTCGAGAGTTATAACAATCTGTGCTTCAGGATTGATTCGCCGCCCGCCAATACCTGAGAGACTGCTCTGACACCACGCCACGTGTTTGGCCGATCTCGATCACCGCATGCTGAAACGCCGTGGCCAGTTCAGGCTGGTGGCATAGATGTAGGCTACGAATGATACGCGAAATGCGCAGGTGGTTATGCCCGCCGTGCTTGAGCCAGATATGTTCGTGCATGTTGAGTTCGGGTAAGGACTCAATATTCAATTCTTGGCGTACCAGACCGAAGAACGTCAGCATCATATCCAGCGAGTGCTTATGGTGCGTCCGTAGTGTCTCGTCAGTGGCAAAGGCAGTCTGCTCCTCCTCGCCTAGCAGCGGCGCAAAGCCGTTGAGGCGCCCCGCCTCGGGGATCGGAAACAACCACTGAATGTAATCATGCGTGTGCTCCAACCAGAAGGGCGGCAGCGACCAGACATCCTCAAGTGTCCGGCCTTTGTGATCGAATCCCTCTCCGGTATAGAAACTGATCAAAGCAGATGATGTCGTCGTCATTATTCGCTCCTTCCATGTATCGCATAATCAGTGCCTGTGCATCGCTCAACTGATAAGGCCGCCTTGTTAAGGCGGTGACTCGCAGAAAAAAGTAGGCATCAATGCTGATTTTTTAGGGGTGGGTGAAACGACAAAATCCTAGAAATTTTGTTGAGATGGAAGCTCCCCGCGTACTGAGTGTGGCAATTCTGGGCCCGGATCTACTGCGAAAAAGCTTGGTGCTGTCCGGCGACGCTGCTACATCCTGCTACAAGTAGCGGCGTAGCGGGGGTAAGCTAGGGAAGCTGATAAAGTTTTCATGCCTATTCTAGATTTGATTAAAAAATAAATTGTCAAGGAAAAATATCTAGGGTAGAGCGGGTTGAGGGAATAACCCTAGATAAAAGCGGATGCACGAAATGGCTGGGTTCTCTAACGTTGCTACCAATCCACCCCGGCGTGGAGGTTTCTTTAACGAATACGGAGAACTTATCGCCATGTACACAACTGACGATTTTACCATTTTGCGCATGAAGGACTTGGTTGACTTTATCGGGCTTTCGCGCTCAAAGATCTACGAGATGTTAGATCACAACTCCAAACGGCATGATCCCGCCTTTCCCAAGCAGGTACGTTTGGGAACTGCCGCCGTAGGCTGGTATCAAGGTGAGGTAATTGCCTGGCTACAGCGTCGGCGTCAGCAAAGCTAAATAGCCGAAAGGTGGTTTTATTCATTCGTATTGTATTTGCTCTTTAACAACGAAATTTTCTACCACGCCCTGAGTACGGCGCATTGGCAATAATTTGTCGATGTCACCGTCCATGGCATTTCGTGTGAGCTGTAAATGCTCACAGGGGTAAAGGAGTTTCGTGGTTTCCTAAGCGGGATCAGTCAGCGAGGTAACCCATGTCTCTTTTCAATTTTTATCACATTCTGCCTTCAACCGTTTTTGATTTCCCCGTGATTGATAGTGGTGGGCCTTTACTCAGCAAGATCTACCAAGTCGCTGAAGCAACGCAAGCACCACTTCCCATGGTAGTGCAAGGAGGGTTGGCAACTGCATCGTTTCTTCTTCAAAACCTGGTGGATGTGGAGAAGCCAAACGGGCAAGTCGTACCACCAAGCCAGTATTTCGTTACTGTGGCGGTATCAGGTGAGCGCAAAACAACGGTAGATAACCAATTTTCTCAAGATCTTAACGAGCTAGAAGCTGACTTAGACGATAACTACGAACAGGAGGTCTTAGAATACGAACTTGATTTCGAAATCTGGAAAGCAAAAAAGAGGGGGTTATTGAAAGCAGTAGTAAATGATGGCGATGAGAATGCTATCACCCAGCTTTATGAGCACGAGCAGGCACAACCTAAACACCCCGCTAGAGCAGGTATTCGAACGTTCAGTGATGTAACACCTGAGGCGGCTCTCGATATTTTTTACCGAGAATCGATCAATTCAGCAATTTTACGTTCCAGCGAAGGAGAGGAGATATTAGCCGGGCCTGCAGCTCGCAAGTTATCACTATGGAACTCGTTATGGGGTGGTGATCCAGTTAGAGTTGATCGTAAGACAAGTAGTAGCTTTGTGGTGAACCCACGCACGACGCTTTTTATTCAAGCACAACCCAGCATTATGCAACGTTTTGTTGCGAAAGGAGGTGAAAACGCACGTGGTATCGGTTTTTTTGCAAGAACGCATATTACCTATCCATTAACGACGCAAGGGTATAGACAAGTTAAGGAAATCGACAAAACTCCGAATACTGAATATGAAAAATGGGTCAAAGAGCTTTTTGAGTTCAACGTACAGGCAAGTAAAGCGGCTGACTTTAAACGCATTAAGATTGGCTTTTCACTACTCGCGAAGGAGCGATGGTTCATTGTAGCCAATGAGATTGAGCGTGAAATACGCGTCGGTGGGCGTTTTGAGAGAGATGGGGACCATGCTTCAAAACTCGCAGATAATATCGCACGCATGGCGGTACTGCTGCATTGTGCAGAGCACGGCTTAAATGAGGAGGTTTCATTAGATACGCTAAATGATGCTATTAGGCTCAGCTTCTGGTTTTCTAACGAGTTTATTCGCCTTTTCCAGGCACCATCGGAAGAACAGCAAGACTATTTCTCGCTACAAGGCTGGTTTAACCAAAAACGCACGGAGGGGTACCGTTATCTGAGAAAAAATCGTGTACGAAAATATGGACCAAATTCGTTACGCGATGCAGGCAAACTAAACATAACGCTTGATGCATTGCACAACAATGGGGAGATACGCATTGGTACAATGGCTAAGAAAACGATCATTGATCTATACCCGAACTATCAAGATGATCAAGCATTACTGATGTCAGTGGTCAACTCATAACCAACACAGAACCCCGAGTCCTATTAGGCTCGGGGCTTTTGCGTTTTAGTGGGAGTAAAAGGCTATTCACGTGCGGCGTAATCTAAGGCCTTAATTCAAAGGGAAAAGTGGCGGTTTGAAAAAGTGAAGAATGCTTCATTAACCGCTTGCGTTGATATACGCTGGCAAGCCACACCTTTTAATAGCACGCCTGGCACGGTTTACGGCCAAGGAGCGGTAGGAGACGAGCGCATGGAGATCATCGACAACATCAACCGGTTGTTAGGCGATGACCTGAAAGACACTCTGCAGCCCGGAGCTAAGCTCAAAATAGCGGCTTCCTGTTTCTCTATCTATGCTTTCGAAGCTCTAAAAAAAGAACTTGAGAAGGTTGAGTCTTTAGACTTCATTTTCACGTCGCCTACCTTCGTGCCTAGTGAGGCCACCGACACGCTGCGAAAAGCTCACCGTGAGTTTTTTATCCCTAAGGCCGAACGCGAGCGCAGCCTTCATGGTAGTGAATTCGAAATACAGCTCAAGAATCAGCTGAACCAGCGGGCCATTGCCCGCGAGTGTGCCAGCTGGATACGCCGCAAAGCTAACTTCCGTTCTAATCGTGGGCAGGCTGCTATGCAGCCCTTCGCTGGGGTTGAAGCGCAAGGAAACAATACGGTCTATATGCCGCTGCAAGGTTTTACTGCCGTAGATCTTGGCTACCAGCCAGGCAATGCTGTCTCTAACTTCGTTACCCGTTTCAGTGACCCAGCGCATACGGCACAATTTATGGCCCTGTTTGAACAGCTTTGGGCAGACGATGACAAGCTGGAGGATGTGACCGCTCAGCTATGCGAACACATCGAGACCGTCTACCGAGAAAACTCCCCTGAGCGTATTTACTTTTTAATGCTTTATCACATCTTTCACGAGTACCTCGAAGACATCAGCGAAGACGTATTACCAAACGACCGCACGGGGTACCAAGATAGCGCCGTATGGCAAAAGCTATTCAACTTCCAGCGGGATGCAGCCACCGGCATCATCAACAAGCTGGAAACCTACAATGGCTGTATCCTGGCGGATAGCGTTGGGCTCGGGAAAACCTTCACTGCCCTGGCGGTCATCAAATACTACGAGCTGCGCAACCGTTCGGTGCTTGTGCTCTGTCCGAAAAAACTGGCCGACAATTGGCTGACGTATAACCGGAACCTGACTACCAATGTCCTGGCGAAGGACCGGCTCAATTACGATGTGCTGTGCCATACGGATTTGCAGCGTACGCACGGCGAATCGTTAGGTATGCCGCTGGATCGCGTCAATTGGGGTAATTACGACCTAATAGTCATCGATGAGTCGCACAACTTTCGTAATAACGATATCTACAAAGACCGTGAAACGCGCTACCAGAAGCTAATGAATCAAGTCATGCGTGCTGGTGTGAAGACCAGAGTGCTTATGCTCTCGGCGACGCCAGTCAATAATCGCTTCAATGACCTGAAGAATCAGCTGGCTCTCGCTTACGAAGGTGAATCGGAAAACCTAACGCGGCACTTGAACGGTGCCAAAGATATTGACGGTGTATTTCGCCGTGCACAGGCAGCGTTTAACCACTGGTCATCGTTACCACCTGAACAGCGCACTACCAGCGCCATTCTCAAAACGCTGGATTTTGATTTCTTTGAGTTATTAGATAGTGTCACCATCGCACGCTCACGGCGGCATATCGAAACTTTTTACGACACCACTGATATTGGCAGGTTTCCTACACGCCGCAAGCCTTTGTCGTTCCACTGCCCGCTGACAACTCGCACGGACGTGATCGATTTTAACGAAATTTTTCAACATCTGTCCCAGCTGAGACTCGCTGTCTATGCGCCGATTAGTTATATCCTACCGAGCCGACTGAAAAAATACGAAGACATGTATGACACCAAGGTGACCAGTGGGGGCGGACGCTTCAAGCAGGCTGATCGGGAAAAAAGCTTGCAAGCTTTGATGACGACGAACCTGCTAAAGCGCTTGGAAAGCTCAGTGGCCTCTTTTCGGCTGACGTTACAATCACTCAAAAACAGTCACCAGGCAATCCTAGATAAAATCGAGCTTTTCAAGCTAAACGGCAGTGATGAAAGCTTTGCCGATTTAGCTGCTGCTTACGAGGATGCTGATCCCGATGATGACAACATCCCCATGCCAGATGACAGCACGGTGGGTAAGAAGGTGCAGATCAGCTTGAAGGATATGGATTTACCATCCTGGGAGCACGATCTCAATAACGATCTAGTATGGATTGACCTACTTTTAGAGCAAATGGCAAAAGTTACTGCGGATGACGATGCCAAGTTACAGCACTTAAGCAAATACATAGCGGATAAAATCACGACTCCCATCAATCCAGGGAATCGGAAAATCCTGATCTTTACCGCTTTCGCTGATACCGCTAAGTACCTCTATCAGCAATTAGCACCGGCATTATTGGATAATCACGGGATCCACACGGGGTTGGTCACTGGAAGTGATTCGCCTACTTCAACACTAGGCAGCATGCCGGACAGCCGTCGCCACTATGACTTTCAGGGGCTACTAACTCTGTTCTCGCCGCAATCTAAAAGCAAAGCTCAGGTGTTCCCGAACGAACCGCGTGAGCTTGATATTTTGATTGCTACCGACTGTATTTCGGAAGGTCAGAACCTTCAAGACTGCGACATGTTGATCAATTATGACATCCACTGGAACCCGGTCCGTATCATCCAGCGCTTCGGGCGGATCGACCGTATCGGTTCGACCAATGCCACAATCCAACTGGTCAACTACTGGCCGGATATCAGTCTAGATGAGTACATAAACCTGAAAGAGAGAGTTGAAAACCGCATGGTGATTGCCGATGTCACCGCGACAGGGGATGACAACGTGCTCAACGCTCAAGCCAACGATATTGCCTATCGGCGTGAGCAGTTACGGCGCCTAAAGGACGAAGTGGTAGAGATGGAGGATTTGAAATCAGGTGTCTCGATCACTGATCTGGGCCTGAACGAGTTTCGCATGGACTTGTTGGGTTACATAAAAGAGAGCGGTGATTTAAGGCACATTCCCAATGGCTTACATAGCGTTGCTCCCGCACAGCCTGAAAAGGGGCTGTTTCCCGGCGTGATTTTTATGTTGCGCCACCTTAATACCTCGGCGAGCAAAACGGAAAGCGAGATGCAGCAGCAAAACCGCTTGCATCCCTATTACCTCGTGTACATCGGCAACAACGGCACGATACTCAATGATTACTCAGAGGTGAAGCGGCTATTAGACCTGGCTCGTACAGCGTGTAAAGGGCACACAGAGGCCGTAGAGACGGTATATCGTCCGTTCAATCAGGAGACCCAAGATGGGCGGGACATGAGTGCTTATTCGGCGTTACTTGATCAGGCCATTCGTTCCATGGTGGATGTGAAAGAAGAGCAGGAGATCGATAGCTTATTTGGCGGTGGGACTACCACGGCTTTAGTAGATACCATACAAGGACTTAGTGATTTTGAATTAATGGCGTTCCTGGTGATTCGGGAGACAGGCGCTCTCCAAGCTCAGACAGAACAGGGGCGTTAAGAAATGTCGGGTTCGCTATATCAATACCCCGCAAAAACTCGTTTAGACCGCGTAGTGGCGAAACAGAAAATTCTTGCCCATATAAAGGGCAGTGCCAAACTACGCGATCGCTTGCGTGATGAAGTTGATCAGATAACCTGGCACGCCAAGCTTGCCCCTAGCACGTTGAATTTACCCAGCACGAAGGAGGTACCCGAGCTACAGGTGTTTGTGATAACCCTGAAAGGCGTAGCACTCCACGACGATGTGTTGAGTGCCATTGACCGCGCTATCCCGTTTCCCATTGTGTTTGAGTTGAAGGGCCCAAGCGGAGTGTGCGTTAAAGCGGCCTACAAGCGCCCCAGTCAAGCGGATGCCAATCATTGGGTAATAGAAGAAAGCTATCTCAGTAGCGGTTGGCATGAAAAGGATGCGGAACGCTGCCCATTACCACCTGCTCTTCATCTGAAAGCGCTTTACCACCAGTGGCTGAGTGAGCTGATACCCACGCCCAAGCGTGATGGTGAGCGTTTGGAAGAGCAGATAGCACGCTTTAATACAGCCAGCGCATTAAAAAAGCAGGCTGAAAAATTAGAAAAACGGTTACGCAACACGAAACAATTTAACCGCAAAGTCGAGCTGAATGCCGAGCTTCGCGGAGTCCGAGAACAGATTGCCGAATATATCGCCAGCTAGTGGCCAAGAGAGCCAAGCAGGCCAGAAGAGACGAGACACCATGGATAAGCTCAAAATGCACTCGCCCAACCTAACTGAGGGCAACATCGCCAAGCTGGCAGAACTCTTCCCTACCTGTGTGACGGAAGCGCGTGATGAGCATGGCAATGTAAAGCAAGCAATAGACTTCGATCAGCTTCGCCAAGAACTATCTGAGCATATTGTTGAAGGCCCACAAGAGCGCTATCACTTGAACTGGCCCGGCAAGCGTGACGCCTTGCTAGCGGCCAATGCGCCGATTGCTAAAACGCTGCGCCCTTGCCGGGAAGAAAGTGTTGACTTTGATAACACCAAAAACCTTTTTGTTGAAGGAGATAATCTAGATGCGTTAAAACTTCTCCAAGAGACTTATCTTGGAAAGGTAAAGATGATCTATATTGACCCGCCATATAACACCGGAAATGATTTTATATACTCAGACGATTTTTCTGAAAATAAAAATGATTTTTGGATAAAATCAAATCAGGTCGATAATGCTAAAAACTACTTGGTCGCAAATCCTGAATCTAATGGTAGATTTCACTCTGCTTGGCTAAGTATGTTATACCCTAGGTTAAAGCTTGCTAGGAACTTGTTAAAAGAAGATGGTGTTATATTTATAAGTATTGATGATAATGAGCTTTCAAATTTACAGAAAATGTGTAACGAAGTTTTTGGGGAAGGTAATTTTTTAGGAATAATTGCTAATATCAACAATCCTAAAGGACGCTCTGATGATAAGTTTATAGCAACATCACATGAGTATGTTGTTGTTTATGCAAGAAATGTTTTTTGTGCAAAGGTTTACGGATTTGAACCTGATGAGAAAGTTGTCAAAAGATATAATAAGATTGATGACGAAGGTAATAAATTTAGAGAAATTGACTTAAGAAAAACAGGTGACTCTGATAGAAGAGTTGATAGGCCGGATATGTTTTATTATTTTTACTTCTGTGAGGCTGGTGAAAAATTGCGAGTCTCAAAGGTTAAAGATAAAAAGCAAGATGAAATCGAAATATACCCAATTAAGGAAGATGGAAGTGATGGGCGTTGGAGATGGGGCTTTTCAACTGCTAAAGAAAAGATAGACAGTTTAATTGCAAAATTTATGCCGACTCGAAAAATATGGGGTATATTTGAAAAGGATTTTTTAACAGGGAGACCCCCGGTAAAATCGACTAGCTCCTGGGTGTTCAAAGATGTAAATAGTGAAAGGGGCAGTGAACAGTTTATTGATCTTGGTTTTGGAAAAGAGATATTTAATAGACCAAAACCTTTAGGTACTTTGAAAAGGTGTCTTGAAGTGGGGACTATTCCCGAAGAGGAAAGTCTGGTTTTAGATTTTTTTGCTGGGTCAGGTGGTATAGCACAGGCTGCTTTTGAGTTGAGTGCTGAGCAGAAAAGAAGTTTAAGGTTTATTTTGGTGCAGCTTCCTGAGATTTGTAGTGAAAATTCAGAAGCTTTTAAGGGAGGATATCAAAATATAGCTGAAATATCCAAAGAGCGTATACGGCGTGCTGGAAATAGGGTTCTTAATGGCGAGCTTCATGAAAGCTGGAACCGAGATATTGGTTTCAGAGTGCTCAAGATAGATCACTCAAACCTGCAAGAAGTTTACTACCAACCGGGTGAGCTGCGTCAGGATATGCTGACCGATACTGCTGATAATATTCGCCCAGACCGTACCCCCGAAGACCTAGTCTTCCAAGTGTTGCTAGACTGGGGTGTTGATCTCAGCCTTCCGATAGCGCAAAAAGACATTGCGGGTAAAACCGTTTACTTCGTAGATGGTAGCGACAAGCACATGGCGTTAGCCGCCTGCTTTGATCTTGATATCGATGAGGCCTTCGTCAAGCAGCTTGCTGAATATGAGCCGCTGCGTGCCGTGTTCCGTGATGCAGGTTTTGCCAACGACAGCGTCAAAATCAATGTTGAACAGATATTTGCCCAGAAATCGCCCAATAGCGAAGTGAAGGTGATTTAACTCATGGGGATGGACGAACAGGCACTCAAAGCACAGCTGTACGAGCTTATTGAGCGATGGGAAGGGGAGATTGTCGAGTTTAAACGCGGAGTAAAGGGGTTCTCCACGTCAGATCTGGGCAAGTATTTCTCAGCACTTGCTAATGCCGCGAATCTAAGCGACAGCGATAATGCTTGGTTGATTTTTGGTATTGATGACAAGACGCGTGCGGTTGTTGGATCAGAATACCGCCAAGCAGCGGGCACGCTTGAGCAAATAAAAATGCAGATCGCGGATGGCACCGAACCCAGCATTACCTTCCGCGCTATCCATGAATTGGAAACGCCAGAAGGGCGTGTCGTACTGTTTGAAATACCAGCTGCCCCAATGGGAATGCCAATTGCTTGGCAAGGCCACTACTATGCACGGGCTGGGGAAAGCCTAACAAACCTGGGGCTGGATAAGCTGGATACGATTCGCCGCCAGACAGACACCACGGATTGGACTGCCCAGTTGGTGCCGAACGCAACGCTCGACCACCTGGACACAGCCGCTGTTGATAAAGCCAGAGAATCATTCGCAAAGAAATACGCTAACCGCTTCGAGCATGATGAGGTTATGGGGTGGCCACTGTCGACCTTTCTGGATCGTGCCAAGTTAACGGTAGACGGCAAAATAACCCGAGCCGCACTGTTGTTGGTGGGAAAAGAAGAAGCCGCGCCACTGCTTTCACCGCATCCCGCGCAGTTGACCTGGAAGCTGGAAGGGCCAGAGCGGGCTTACGAACATTTCTCTCCCCCGTTTCTGCTCACGACAACGCAGCTATATCGGCGCATTCGTAATATCCAACTGCGGCTATTACCACAAGACGAACTGCTGCCTATCGAAGTCTCTAAGTACGACCAAAAAATCGTGCTTGAAGCGTTGCACAACTGTATCGCCCATCAGGATTACACCCGCAATGCACGTGTTGTGGTGGTTGAGCGGGCAGATCGCTTGGTGTTTGAAAACGAAGGTAGCTTTTTCGATGGGCAGCCAAGTGATTACCTAGAAGGGCATCGAGTGCCAAGGCGCTATCGAAACCCCTTCCTGACGCAGGCCATGGCCGAGCTTAATATGATCGATACCATGGGCTACGGTATTCACGATATGTATGCCCGCCAGGTTAAGCGGTATTTACCACTGCCAGATTACGACTTGAGCGAGCTGAGAGCCGTTAGGCTGCAGCTGTATGGTAGCGTCGTGGACGCGGCATATAGCCGCTTACTGATCCAGAAAACGGACCTTTCGCTGGTGGACGTGCTGGCACTTGACCGAGTGCAGAAAAAGCTACCTGTCGCCGATGATGCTGTTACACGCTTGAAGCGTGCAGGCCTAATCGAGGGGCGGAAACCTAGTTTTTATGTATCTGCTCAGGTGGCTGTTGCAACATCAAAAAAAGCGGGATACATCAAAACCCGTGCTCAGGATGATGAGTTTTACGCAAAACTGCTGACAGATTACTTGCAAAAATTTGGCCAGGCGAATCGGGCAGACATCAGTGAGCTATTGATGGATAAGTTAAGTGATGGGTTAAGTTACAAGCAAAAATACAACAAAGTCAGTAGCCTACTGACCAAGTTAAGGCGACGTGGCGTGATTGTTAATAGGGGTTCTGATACCGCACCGTGTTGGCATCTTGCAGAGAGCTTTCAAAGAGATGCATAGAGAGCTGCTCTGAGAACCGGTGATTAGTTAAATAAAATCAGATGTTTATGTCTCTCTGCAAAAAATATTTGCAGAGAGCTTGCAGAGAGAAAGCGTTAGGATGGCTATGAAGCTCCAATTTAAAACCCAGGCGTATCAGACCCGTGCCGTTGACTCCGTGGTAGCCTGTTTCAAAGGCCAGCCGCCTAGCCGTGGTGTAACGTATCAGATCGACCCTGGCAGGGTGAGCAAGCTTTCTGCTTCTATGCAGCGTGACCTTTATGCATCGCCTGAAGCTGCTGATGCGGGTTTCCGAAATGCAGATGTTGAGCTCTCTGAGATGGAGCTACTGGGCAATATAAAAGCGGTGCAGCAGCGCCAGAATTTGCCCATTTCAGATGCGTTGGCTAAAGATGATAAAACCGGCTGCTCCATCAACCTTGATGTTGAAATGGAGACAGGTACCGGCAAAACCTACGTTTACCTGAAGAGCATGTTCGAATTTTATGAAAAGTACGGCTGGGGCAAGTTCATCATTGTCGTACCCAGTATTGCCATCCGCGAGGGGGTATATAAGTCGCTGCAAATTACGGCAGACCACTTCAAAGAAACTTACGGCAAGAAAGTACGGCCCTTTATCTACAATTCGAAGCAACTGCACCAAATAGAGGATTTTTCCTCCAATGCGGGCATTAACGTGATGGTCATCAACGTCCAGGCGTTTAACTCCCGAAGTGAAGATAATCGGCGAATTTATAATGAGCTAGATGATTTTCAGTCTCGTCGGCCTATTGACGTGATCAAGGCCAATCGGCCTATTTTGTTCCTTGATGAGCCGCAGAAGATGGAGGGTGGCAAAACGCTTGGCTCGCTGAGCGAGTTTAACCCTCTGTTTATCGTGCGCTACTCAGCCACGCACAAAACGACCTACAACAAAATCCACCGGTTGGATGCGCTGGATGCCTACAACCAAAAACTGGTTAAGAAAATTTCTGTGCATGGCATCACCACCCGTGGCTTAACCGGCACGGATGCCTACCTTTATCTTGAAAATATCGAAACCTCCCGTAGTAAGCCACCCGTTGCTGTAGTGGAGTACGAAGAAAAAGGTGCGAGCGGTATTCGGCGTAAGCGTCGAAAGCTCCGGCAGGGTGACAACCTATATGAACTGTCGGGCGGGCTGGCTCAGTACCAAGACTTTGTGGTCTCTGACATTGATGCCAGGGTTGATCAGCTTAGCTTTACTAACGGCGTTGAGCTAACGGTTGGCGATATCACCGCTGATATCTCTGAAAAAGTACTGCGGCAGATACAGATTCGTGAAGCGATTAAAGCCCATTTCAAGAAAGAGCAGCAGCTATTTCCCCAAGGCATTAAGGTATTGACGCTGTTCTTTATCGATGAAGTAGCGAAGTACCGCCAGTATGATGACAGTGGCGAGGTGGCAGGTGAGTACGCCCAAATGTTTGAAGAGGAGTACAACCGCGAACTTAATGAAGTGATGACGCTAGAAGAAAGTGACTACCATCGCTATCTGAAGGGGATTGCCACCGAGAAAACCCACAACGGTTACTTTTCTATCGACAAGAAGTCCAAGCGGCTGGTAGACCCCAAAACGAAGGCTCGCTCGACCGAGACGGATGATGTCGATGCTTACGACCTTATTCTGAAAGACAAAGAGCGGCTGCTTTCCTTCAAGGAGCCAACGCGCTTTATTTTCTCGCACTCAGCGCTGCGAGAAGGCTGGGACAACCCCAACGTATTTGTTATCTGCACACTGAAGCACAGCGATAACACCATTTCGCGCCGTCAGGAAGTTGGGCGCGGATTGCGCTTAGCCGTGAATCAGCTTGGAGAACGCATGGATGACCCCATGACCGTTCACGACATCAACGGGCTAACCGTGATAGCCAGCGAAAGCTACAAGGATTTCGTCACCGCGCTGCAGAAAGATATTGCTCACAACCTTTCTGAACGGCCCCGTAAGGCCGATGAGGATTACTTCAAGGGTAAACTGCTGGTGAACGATGCCGGTGAAGAGACCGAAGTAACGTCTGCGATGGCGAAGGACATCTATCGTTACTTGCTCAAACATGATTACACCGATAACGATGACCACATTACCGATACCTATCACCAGGCCAAAGAAGAAGGCGCGCTAGCTGAGCTGCCTGACTCACTAAAGCCCTATGAGACACAAATTGGCCAGCTGATCGATAGCGTCTTCAGTAATGCTCAATTGCCACATATTGACGATGGTCGTCGCACCAAGCTCAACCCCCTTAACGATAATTTCTACAAGCAAGAATTTCAGGCGCTGTGGGAGAAGATAAATCGCAAAGCGGCTTATTCGGTGCGCTTTAACTCGGATGAGCTGATTCAAAAATGCGTCGGTTACCTGGACTTAAAACTCCAGGTGAAGCGCCTCGAATACAAAATTGAGCGTGGCGAGCAAAATGTGGATGCCAGCTATGAAGACCTCAAGCGCGGCGAAGGCTTTACGGTTAAGGAAAGGGATAACCAGAAATACCAAGGCTCGGTGCATTCGGCGGTGACGTATGACCTGATAGGTCGCTTAGCGGATGGTACAAAGCTAACACGCCGTACCATTGCTGCGATGCTTTCTAAGGTTCAGGCGAGTACATTCAAGCAGTATGCCATGAACCCTGAAGACTTCATGATGCAGGCCGTGCGCCTTATCAATGAGCAGAAGGCTACTATGGTGGTCGAGCACATCAGCTACGACCCGCTCAACGAGACTCACAGCCAAGACATCTTCACCATTGAGAAGCCTGAGAACCGACTGGATACCGCCTACAAAGCCAAACGGCACATTTACGATTACGTGGTCACTGACTCCGGAATTGAGCGTGACTTTGTGGAAGATATGGAGACGCGCAAAGAGGTAGTGGTATACGCCAAGCTGCCTAAGAGCTTCTTCATCCCGACACCTGTGGGCAATTACAACCCAGACTGGGCGATTGCCTTCCATGAAAAAGGCGTCAAACACGTTTACTTCATTGCTGAGACCAAGGGCAGCATGTCATCTATGGAATATCGCAAAGTGGAAGAAGCCAAGATCAAATGCGCTACAGAGTTCTTTGATACCATTGCCACCGCTCAGGTGAAATACGATGTGGTGGATTCCTACGACAAATTGTTGGATTTGGTGAGGTGATGCAGTACTAAACTGGCGCAGTGATTTCATTAATCTTGGTTGTGAAAGCTGTACTTTATTAGTCTATTAAGTTTAACTAAAACCTAATTCAGTATTGTTTTTAACACAAGGTGGTCACTTTGAGCCGAGTACTATTGGTGCGTAGCCCTGCAGTATTAAGTCATCAGCATCAGGTTGGCTACGGTTGGTCACAGATGAACTTTTCTGTCCATGTGAGCGCTGACGACTTAATGGGCGCTTTTCGCGAGCAAAATATAGAGGTTGGACGAAAAGAAAACCAAATCCGTCGGTTTTTCAATATTCAGCAGGGTGACCTGCTTGTAGTGCCAGTAAATCGGGCGATTTTGCTTGCTCGAGCAACGGGTCAGAAAAGCTTTAGCCTAGATGTGCATTATGGTGAAAATCGTGTAGGGGCTGAGTTCCTGCGTAACCCTGACGGAAGCTTAAAGCGTGTTCCTCGGGATGATCTCTCCAATGCACTCGAAACACGCCTAAAAATCCGCATGGCAATTGCACCACTAGACGAATTCTCCGAGGAGCTAGAACGTCTTTATACCACGCTGGAAAAGGGTGGGCATAGCAGCATAAGCAGCCAATACGAAGCACAAAACAACGATTTGGTAGCTGAGGCAAAAAAAGAACTACTCAAACGTATTCAAAAGGGTGGCACCTACCTAGCAAGCGGTGGGGAAGGATTTGAACGGTTGGTAATGGAGTTGCTGGAGCTTGAAGGATATAGCGTTCATCGCCCGAGTAAGCGTCACTACTCAGGTATTGCAGATGCTGATATTGAAGCGTATCGACAGGACCGTTTCATCCAGACAAAGCTCTTACTTCAGGTCAAGCACCACCAGGGCACAACAGATGCCCATGGAATTAAGCAGCTAGCAGCCATTGACGAAGAGGGCGCACAGCGCTGGCTCATCACCTCTGCTCTCATTGAAGAGCAAACAATAACCTACGCAGAAAGCCACGATGTACAAGTCATGGATGGGGCTGAGTTCGTTGATTGGCTCTTTGAGCAAGCTCACCACTTGAAGATAACGACCAGAAGCCGCCTGGGACTTTCTGATGCACCAGTGCTGGTATAGAGAAGACTCACAATGGAAACATCGGGCAAGCAAGCTGAAAGGGCTAAGTTGAATGTGCTAGTTAGTGATATTGCAGCAGGTATAGAAAGCTTTAGCAGCATAGCTTACGCGCTGGCCAAAAAAGATGCGAAAACGGGTTACATGTTTGAAATGCCAGCGCCGGATGAGCGATACGACGCCGTGAGAGGTGAGCAGGCCCGTGCACTTGCTGTGCAAGAAGGCCTTCCAGTCGGAATGGGTACATTAGCGGGTTTAGTATGCGTATTTGAATCCATTAATCAGCCTTATGACCTGGCGAAGCATTACCTTGGGGGCAAAGTCTTTGATTTTTTGCAGCAGGCTTGCCCAGCGAATAATAGCTCTACAGGGAACGAATACACCGATTTCAGCATAAAAGTGGCTCATTACGCCAAGGCTAGTCCTCTTGCTCAAACAGCGGTGATGCTGGATTTGCTAGCAATGATTGTCATCGATAGCCCAGGGCGTGAATTCATGGAGTGGTGGGATCAGCCTGTGATGGCTATGCAGGAAGGTGATGCACGAGTTCGTGAACGTCTGATTCTTGCAATGACAAAGAAATAAGTGAGGGGCATCATGAGTAAATATGGCATCGATAAAAAAGCAGAAGAGTATTTGGGTATTTATACCGAGTTTGAGCAAGAGCTGGCAATATTAAACAGCCTTTTTGATGACACAGTATTAACTAAAACTTTGGAAGAAATTAGTGATCTTGTAGAAGAAGCTTATGAGATAAATCAAGAGATTGGTTTTCTTCCCGAGGATGGCAAAACCTTTAGTGATATTGAAAAATTTGCATTACAAGTACGCTTTGATCCTAAAGGATTGCATATAAGAAGTCTTAAAGATGTTCCTCATGATCTAAAGAAAGAATTCAGTATTTCAGATAAGGAGTTTCAATGTTGGATGAAGGAGGAGCGTGAAGCGTTAGAAACCGCTTTTGTTGATATGGAGGATTTAATCGATTCAATTGAGGATAGTTTCAGAGTTCCTGATGAATTAGAAGAGCTAGAGCATATTATTAATGAATCTTTAGATCCTCTGGATCCTACTTACAAAGTCCTAGATCGGTTGTCAATGAACCTAACATCGAGATGGGAAGAGCTTATTAGCTCAGCAAAAACGTTGGTTTGCTTATCCTTAGATGTTAATGAAGATGTTGATCGAGCTGCGTTACCAGCGATGTTGTATGATCCTTAAAAAATAGCTTAGTGTAAGCGAAGTGTCTTTTTATATAAAATATATATGAGAAAACTTGCGGAGCTCACTTTGCTCAAGCTCTGAGATAAACACATAAGGACTAAGGGAATGAAACAGTGGATAACTGCAGGGGTATTAACAAGCTTGGCGCTTATTGCTTCGCCGATCGTGGATGCTGATGAAAGTACGCAGCTATTTAAAGATTGGCATTACGGTCAGCACATTGATCAATTCCCACGCAGCCAGGGGTATTACGACTGCACTGCGGATCTTGGCGTATTAGCGCTGTGCAATGACAACGTGACGTTTCTGCAGCACTCGTTCCAGGGCCAGCTATTATTCGCTGACGATAACACGTTAGTAAGCACAAGCATTGTGACCGACTACAGCGATGATCTATACGCAACCATGATTGGCGCTTTGATTCGTGATTTCGGGATGATCTATGCTGAGGGGCTGAATGACAGCCTTGATTTGGTTTATGAACTTCACCAAGGCACTTTTGCGGATGAAGCTAGCTTTGAGCTTGCACTGAATAGCTTTGAGGCTGAGCAGCTGCGTTATGGCCACTTAGTAATTACGTTAGTGGAGCAGGATGCTCTTGAAAAGTTATTTGCTAACTCTAGCAATGCTGATGACATGATATTAAAGCTGCAGCCCGGCACACGAGCAATCGACATGTTTGTCTATGAAGATGATTACTGGGGCCCGACACTGGAAGCGGCCTTCCATTTGCCCGGAAGAATGCTAAGCCGAATGAAAGACAAAGTGAGGCAGGCACCGGATGAAGACTTTTAATAAATTAGGTTGATGAGAGAAAAATGCCAGCGAAAAAAGAGAGTATAAGGCCGCCTTCGTAGGTGATAGAGGCATTACTGCTAATGCGTGTATTTGCGAGATAACCCGTAGCTGTCAATCAGCAGCATATGGCTGTGTTTTTCCTATTATCGTTGCTTTCATGCAATGATTGGCGTCAATTAGCATAATGGCCTAGTCTTCATCACTAGCATGCCTTGGAACCAATAGTTTTCCTAGGCTACCCCGAAGTAGAATAGAACAGATGTTTTTGTCTATAATTTTAATTTTCGATATTAAATTATGAGCTTATACCACGTGTTTGGTGAGGTTGGTCAAGTCGGAGAGGTGTTCCCTCACCGTCGAGTGCTATTTAAGGATCTTACTCGACGTGAATTAGTAAAGCGATTCATCAAGCCTTATGAGAAAGGAGGTGACTTCTTATCTGACAATCATGACATTATCCCGCTAAGCTTCTTGCGCACGATTGAAATCATTCGGACGGAATATCCAAGCAAGATCGAGCAAGACGAGCTACGTCGCAAAGAACGCGAGGAAATTGAACGGTTGCATGGTCCAGATTCTGGTTATGTCTACGATAGCGCTGGAGACCCTACATATAGAGACCTGAATAAGGTTGGTGAAAATGTCAATCATATTTTCCTCAAAGGACAACCTGGCTACAAAGCTAGACGCTGGGAGCCGTCCTTAAAGGCAATTGCTTGGGTTAGTGGGGTCGTTGCCACAGTGATAGCGGCTGGCATAGTTAAATGGTTAGGTTGGCTTTGATTGTTTCAGTCGACGCTATCTCTCCCCGTGCTTTTGGCTGGGTTTTCCACTCTGTCTCGCTAAATTCTTGAATTGACACATATACGAACCTCACTTTGCTTTTATAATGCTGTAAATTGCCTGCCTTAATTCGTTTGTTTCTATCCCCGCTTTAATTAACTCATCATGAAATTTTTGTGAGCCTAGATAGTTTTGTCTCTTTCTATTACGCCTTTCCGCGGCAATATCAATTAATATTAATATATCTGTAGCACCCGTTTGATTTCGATTGATTTCCTCATTAGAAATGCCTAGCGACTCAAGATTGATATCCAAATTCTCATTACCTACTATTTTGTGAACCTGTTCTAGACATACTTTGGTCACCCCCTTTTTTCCTGCCCAGCGCTCTGCAAACCAGCACTTGATGATTTGGTCATTATCACTGATTGTAATCTTTGAGTTTATGTTTTTTATTTTTCTGTACCTTTTCAGGTAGTGGTAAATAGCATTGATATCCATGATAAAACTGTTTGACCATTCGTTTATTTGGTAATCACCAACATCATTAAAACTTGGAAGTTTAGATTCGTAAATATAACTATTAATCTTTTCGAAATCAGACTGTAAGAAATAGCAGCAGTCGAACGTTATTTTTGTTGAAGATAAAATCTTGTTTTGGAAGAAAAACTCTTGGTTTCTGTATGCGCTCCTCTTGTCGTCGATTCCGCAAAGGCAGTACAGAGAACATCTCCCATCATGTAAGCTTGTTTGTAGAGAAAGACTGTGTGGAGTATGTAACGTTACACTATTGTTTTTAGGGTTGGTCAATGCGATTTTTAGCGGCTTTGCTGTCTTCCAATTGAGAGAGTGTAGAACTTTGTCATTATCAGCAAAAGGCAGACTAAAGCCATCTGCCTCCTGAATATCAATTGAAAGAGGGTTTTCGCCAGCACGGTCAAAGATGCCTCTTCGGTAACCTTTAGGGAATCGAATGCCAATGTGAAAGGGGGTTGGGGGCATGACAATTAATGAAGCGTTAGTCTCTCTTGCGGCAATAGCTAGCTCATCTGTACTGCAACCAATTTTTCTCAAGGTCTTTTTTGCAGAAATAATTGGTTCCTCTGCTTGGTCAAAATGCAACTTCATGGTTAGCTCCAGGTTAATTATTCCCGTTATAGCAGGGTATTGTTACTTAGATTTTAAGTCATCTAAATCTAAGTCAGATACTTTACCTTTTCCTCAGGCTGATACAAAGCTTGCCCAATCCGTTATCATCGTCCGCCTTTTCTCGAACAAATCGCTTCTACGGTAGGCTGCTTCCACTTTATTTTCGATGGTGTGGACTAAAGCCATTTCTGCGGTAACTAGTCATTTACCCAGTCTAGTCGCGGAAACTTGCGTGAAAACCATGTGGAACATAGTTGGCATTTCACTGCTTGGCTAATGAGTGGAGTTGCCTTTGAAGTGTTCCGCACAATAGTAGTCGATTTATCTTTCTCTAACTGGCTAGACCTTTTCACGGTAATGTGCCAGCACCTGCTCGGCATTGTTCTTGAGGGCTTCTCGCCAAGAGACTGGCGCAATCACCTTCACATTGGCCCCCATGCCCATCAACCACCAAAGTGTTTGCTGGTCATTGGGTACTATCGCCGTGAGGTAATAAGCCTCGCTTTCTGCAAGTGGCACAATTTTCTGGGTTTTGGCTAGTGGAGTCTCTTGCAGCAACCACGCGACCGGGTGAGCAATTTCTGCTTCCAACGTTACGTCGTCTGGTCCTTGCAAATATCCAAATGCGCCGCTTTTGATATACGTGTCAATATCAAAACCATCTTTCACTTGCCAGCTAACATCACTTACTGCCACCTGCTTAACGCGGTGCAGTGCAAACTGGCGTAGGTCGTCGAAGCCTTCCACTAGCGCGAGCAGGTAGGTCACACTGTGGCGGCTGACAATTCCTTGCGGGTGTAGCGTCAGATTCTTTTCGGTTTCTGCGGTGCGCGACAAATACGTGACATCAATACTTTTCTGCTCCAACAGCGCCTGTGCGACCGTCTGCCAGGTGGTTTCTGCCAGCACTGCCGGAATCAGCGCCTTGCCGTTGGGAATCGCGCGCACTTTACGTGCCCATTGGCTCAGACCGTTATTGCTCAGGTCATCCAGCAAGCGTCGAGCATCTGAAAAATGGGGTGACAGTTGGCCGACCACCACCGGTGGCAGCAGCCCAGACAAATACTCTTCCGCTAGTACCAAGGTCAAGGCGCTGGGCACGTCCAGCGCAGGCAGATGGCATTGAAAGTCACGGTCGAAGAACCAGCGATAGGGTTTTTGGCTATCATCGCAAATAAGCGGGAAGTGCAGTGATAGACGGTCACGCAGATCGCGCTGCAGCGACCGGGTATCAATATGAAAGCCCCGATCTTCGAGCTTTTCCTTCAGCGCTGTGGTGGAGATTCGCCCTGGTGAACGCGGAATCAGCTGGAGCATGGTGAGGTAACGGAATAACGTGTCTCGAAAATCCGACATGGGGTGTCATGTCCTGAATTAGAGGAAAGGAATGTTCAGTTTAACGAGCTAAGCAAAATTCAGCCACCATTGAGGGTATGGCGGGCGCTTCCTGGGCGGCTAAATGCGCCCGGCGCCGCCATAACCCGATCAACCCTAAATCTGGCATGTGCGATGCGCTGTGTGCCCAAAGAGCGGCAGGATGCACATCGAGTGATGTCTCATCTTGGAGGCGCGGATGGCCTGATAGCCACTGATAAACCTCTATCGCACTTCGGCCAAAATACGTTGGAAATAACAGGGCGTGAAAGGGCAGGGAGATACCTAGTTTTAGCAGCATGCTGTTCACTTCATGATCACACGCAAGATGCCAACGGTGAGGAGACGCCACCAGTGGGGCAGTGAGGTGGCCTGCGACACAGTGCCAAATCAAATGTGCCTGTAAAAATATCCGTTCTTCATCGTTGAGCGTTGCACTAAAAACCGGACAGAAATACAGGTTGCGGCCGTCAGTACTTGCGGAGACTGCATTTTCTGTAAGGAATGGTGTCAGATCCAAAAACTGACTCAACAATCCCATCACCGGCAGCGTTTCCTCCCAACGTTTACGGTCCTCCTGCCACTTGGCAAGCTCTTGCTGTGCCTGTGAGGTTAGGGTGGTTAAAGGTTGAAGTTCGTAAGACGTTGTTGTGGTCATCGAGCTGCCTCCGTGAGTATTGATAGAAGCAGGTTAAAGTTAAGTTGCGACAAGGCATGTCGCTAAAGTTTCTGTCAGCTCGACAACGACGAAGGTGCTGTTTCCAACCACACCTGAATGGCTCCCAGCGAGGTAATCAGAGGTATGGTATTGCTAACCCCTCTGGCTTCGCTGAGGGCCCAACGGTAGCCTTGCGGGGCAATGGCAATGGCAATGGCAATGGCAATAGCAATAGCAATAGGAATGGTCAATGTTTGCGGCTGATGAAGGTGGTAAATGGCTAAGCGCCCCAACGCAATGGCGTGACCATAGCTGCCTACACAGTAAATCATGCGCTTACCTTCACCAAGCAGCGCTTGCCAGTGCTTGAGGTCGCCATGCGTCGTTAAAATAGTAGAGGGGAATAGTGCCATGGCAAAAAAAACACGGCGTCAGGGGCAAGATACTTTCGATTTTTTGTATCTATGGCTGACGGGGTACGACATTCAGGTAGGGCTAGGGGTGAATCATCGGCTAAGGATGAACCCTCTATGGAGCGATCTCGAAACCCATGTCTTAGAAGCCAGCAGCGATTTGGAAGTGAGAGGAAAGTGCTTTTATCCGGAAGAGCGTAAAGGCGAAAAATTCGTTATCACACTGAGGGGGTCCCCATCCCCGGTTGAGTTTGCCCGTACTGTGGCCGACATTCAGCAACGTGACGCAGATGGAATGCCACGATACCGGATGTACCGTGGCTATCAGGTACCGATCTTCGAGTGCCCGAAAGGGGTGGCGAGATTACGCCGTGAGCGTCGTGCCGATGCATGGAAAGCTTGGATGTACGTTCCCGAAAGTTATATCGATAATTGCTTAGCAATTCTGCGCACCAAGGCGGCACAGTACATCTACATCCACGAGCACATTATTGAGAAGGAGCGTTGGATCAACAGCTTCTCGGTTCAGTCGAACGATCCCACGGAATAAGCCTAGACGAGCTAATATGCCGAGAAGGATATTTCGGTTGCTTGCTGATGTGTGCCTTAGGAGTAGGGTAGTGATGCCGGACTTGGTAGTTTACGAAATGTAATCCGCCCATTCCTGCATCATCGCTCGCCGTTTCTCGAATAGATCCCCGCGTCGGTAAGCCGCTTCCACTTTATTCTCGATGGTGTGGGCCAAGGCCATTTCTGCCACATCGCGGGGGTAGCTGGTAACTTCTCCTGTCCAGTCACGGAAGCTAGAGCGGAATCCGTGGGGAACATAGTTACCTTGTTCACCACTCGGGCCGTAGCCTAGTCCACGCATAAACTGCAGAAGCGACATATTCGAAAGAGGGCGCCCCTGCTTCATGCCTGCGAAAATGTAGGTGTTGGCTTTCACGCGAGGCAGGTTGGAGAGCAGTTCTACAGCTTGGCGAGAGAGGGGGACGCGGTGCTCGCGATTCGCCTTCATTCTGTCAGCTGGGATCGTCCAAGTAGCATTTTTCAGATCAAGCTCATTCCATTCGGAATTCAGCACTTCCGAAGTGCGTGTGGCGGTTAAGATCAAGAACTGGAGTGCTTTCGATGACAGGCTGTTATAGCCGTTCACGGTAGCCATGAAGTCAGCAACTTCATCATAAGGCATGGCAGGATGATGATTGACCTTTTGAATTCGCGATGGCTTTGCCAATAGTTTATCAAGATGCCCACGCCAGCGGGCGGGGTTAACCGGATCGCGATAGCCGTGAGCTGCTGCATAATCCAAGATGTTCTCTACGCGGCCTTGTACACGTTTGGCCGTTTCGTTTTTATTTGTCCAGATAGGCTTTAGGACTTCAAGCACGTCCTGTGTTGATATTTCATCGATGGATTTTTTGCCTATTTTGGGTCTTGCATAGGTTTTGAGCGTGCTAACCCACTGGCGGGCATGCTTGATATTACGCCAGCTGCGGCGGTGCGCCTTGATATAGCGGGCGGCACAGCTTGTAAATGTGATGGCTACTTTCTGTATTTCTTTTTCTTCTTTCAGGCGAGCATCCAGCGGATTAATCCCTTGCTTGACCAGCTTTCGGTTACCTGTAGCCTGCTCGCGGGCTGCAGCTAGGTTGATTTCTGAACAGCTCCCTAACCCCATATCGCGAAGTTTGCCATCCCAACGGAAACGGTAAATCCAGCTAGCCCCACCACTTTTACCGATCTTCAGATACAGACCATCACCATCGTTGGTTAGCGCCGGTTTGGATTCCCGAATTAGTTTCTGAACCCCCTTGGTGGTTAGCTTGCCCATTACTATGTCCTCTGGTGATGAGGAATAGAAAGTATCATACCCAAGCCCATACTTCAGCCCATACTTTGGCTCTCTATTTGATCGTATTAATATGGACGAGATAGGAAGGTTTATTAATTAAATGTCTTAAAAATCAGTGATTAATAGTATTTATTTGGAAGGGCTTGGATAGAAAGTATGCGGACTCCCCCTCCGCCACCGAATTTTGAAGGCCGTCAAGCGCTTAGCTTGGCGGCCTTTTTCGTTTCTAGGCATCGAAGCGATTCTGGGAATTTTCCTGGGAATACGATAGTTCCAGCTGCGTCTAAATGAGTGTTGGAAGGTCGTGCCATCGCTATATTTCCATTTCTGCTGTCATTACTACCGTGCTCAACGCATTTTGCGGGAGGGTAGGGTATCTGCCTGCGCTGCAAAATATGCTTTGGAATACGCTAAATATTTGCCCTTTGGCAGGAGTCTTTACCACACTGATCAGTCGGGAGCACAAGACGTTATCGCAATGTTTTGATATTCGCTCCACGTGACCAACGCTAAAGCTGATGTAACGTCTCTACCCAGGGAGGACTTTCAGAGATGGCTAATCAACCAACTACAGACCAGCAAAACCAGCGCCATGAAGGGCGCACTTCACAGACCTACTACACCTTTCTCAGTGAGTTGTGCTCTCCCGGCGACATGACCAGGGAGCAAGCAGAAAAAGCCTGCGTGGCGGTCTTGGGTACTTTGGAACAACGTATTCAGTCCACCGAAAGCAGTAAACTTGAATCCCAACTTCCCCAAAAATTGCAGGAGCTACTCGATCATAGTGATATCGATAGAACTGCATCAGCGCAACGGTTCGATAAGGATGAGTTCCTGAACATGGTTGCTGCGTCCCTTGATGTCAGCCTGGAAGAAGCGGAAGCCGTTTCTCGCCGCGTATTTGCAACGGTACGCGCCCAAATTAGCGAAGGCGAAGCCGAGGGGGTTGCCAGCCAGCTACCTAAGGATATCGCCCAGTTATGGCGCGATCAACCTGTATAAACAGGCACTGACCCAGGTTTTGATGCGACATTAATAGCACGTTTGATAGAAAGGCGTCACGGCTGTTAAGTGGCGCCTTTGTCTTGCTAGTGCCATCCATACTGGACGTTTGGCACGCGCAGCGACTGGCGAGCATTTTGATTCTGTTCCAGTCTTATATCTCGATATAGCCTTATTCTTCTCAAGGAGAAAAATGATGCCGAATCGTCGAGAATTTCTAAGCGGAGCGGTAATGGCTGCTGCAGCCACCGCTGCATCCCCCTTGCTGGCGACCGAAAAGAGTGCCGCTGGAAACAGTTCTACCGCTAACGCCACACCATCCTTTGCCCTGCCAAATAATCCGCCGCTCGCCATGGCTCAGTTTCCCCCGCAGGCTCGTTTCGGCGTGGGCGGTACTCAACTCGGTAACATGTTCAGGGTAACGCCAGATGATGAAGCCCGGCTGATGCTTGAGTCATGCTGGGAAGAGGGGGTGCGTTATTTCGACACCTCGCCCTGGTATGGTTTGGGTTTATCCGAGCGTCGCCTGGGCCACTTTCTGGATGATAAAACGCCAGGTGACTATGTCGTGTCGACCAAGGTAGGTCGGCTACTGGTGCCGGATGCCTCGGCTAGCAATATTGGCCTCTGGGCAGGCTCGCTGAACTTTAACTACCGCTATGACTACACCGCCGCTGGCGTTCGTCGCTCGGTGGAAGATAGCCTTCAGCGCCTGGGGCTACCCAAGATTGATATTGTTTATATCCACGACTTGGCACCCAGCAACGAAGACATGGGTGACGAGTGGAGGCAATATCTTCAGACCGCCATTGATGGAGCGATGCCCGAACTTACCCGTATGCGTGAGGAGGGCATCATCGGTGCCTGGGGAATGGGGGTCAATGACATCGAACCAAGCCTTGCCGCCATCGATAATGCCGATCCTGATGTGATTCTACAGGCTACTCAGTACACCTTGATCAACCACGAAGACGCCTTGAACCGGCTGTTTCCGAAATGTCGCGACAACGATGTCTCGTTGGTGATTGGTGCCCCATTGGGCTCGGGCTTTCTTGCAGGCACCAACCACTGGATGTACAGCAAAGATATTCCTGAAGGGTACTGGCAACAGCGTGACCGGCTGAGTGCGATAGCGCATGAACATGGCACTAACTTGCGTACTGCTGCCTTGCAGTTTACTGCTGCGCCCGATGTGGTCGCCGCTACTATTCCTGGGGCGCGCAATGCCGTTCAGGCTCGAGAAAACCGTGCATCAATGGAGGCCGATATTCCGGCTGAATTCTGGCAAGCATTGAAGGATGAGGCACTGATTGCCGACAATGCGCCTACGCCGAGCTGATCGTGAGTGAATAGCCGCTCTCAATCTGATAAAGCTTCTGTTGGCGACGGTTTTTCGCTAGTCAAACGTTGGCAATGCTGTTGTGTGACCCCCTAGGTGACAGCAAGCGTAGGTGATCATAGCGCTGAGATGACGATCTAACAGGCGCCTCCATTTGGCGCGGCTAACCAAAGGCCGTGCCACCCATTAGTCGATTGCGAACCCGGTGACTCATTGCGTGGCTTATAAACGTTTGTTTGTAATGATTAACTGTCGCCTATACTCGGCCAGGTGTTTTAATAATTAGGCAGGTAGTGCCACTGAGTGTTAGTTATTTTTAATCTTCTTCTTATTGACCATTTTTTATTAAAGCCAGTTAGCGAGTGCATAACTTTTATTAATAAAACGATTGTCGAGCAATAACAGCAGACATTGGCTTTGAACATATAAAAAACGTCAACTAGCTTGATGATTGAATAGCTTGGTTAGGATAGTGAAAAAGGCCAAGTTTAGGGTGTGTTGACTGACTAAAAGGAGCTGGTCATGTTTAAGAAGCTACTTCTCACTGCAGCAATTTCCACCGCACTAGCCACTACCGGTTCAGCGATGGCTCAGCAATGGGACCAAGATAACCAGTGGGACCAAAATAACCAATCTCAAAATCAAGACCGCTACAATCAGGATCGTTACAGCCAAGACAACCAGTGGCGCGATCAGAATTCCCAGAACAACCGCTACAACCAGGATCGCTACCAGCAGGGCCGTGATAGCCAAAGCAACCAATGGCGCGATCAGAACTCCCAGGACAACCGCTACAATCAGGATCGCTACCAGCAGGGCCGAGATAGCCAAAGCAACCAATGGCGCGATCAGAACTCCCAGGACAACCGCTACAGCCAGGATCGCTACCAGCAAGGCCGTGATAGCCAAAGCAACCAGTGGCGCGATCAAAACTCCCAGGACAACCGCTACAACCAGGATCGCTACAATCAAGACAACCAATGGCGCGATCAGAATTCCCAGAATAACCGCTACCACCAGGATCGCTACAATCAAGACAACCAGTGGCGCGATCAGAATTCCCAGGATAACCGCTACCACCAGGATCGCTACCAACAGGGTGGTAGTAACCAAGACAACCAATGGCGCGATGACAATAACCGTTATAGCAACTAATCCGGTTTAATGATGGTGTGAACTGTATAACGATTATAGCGACGCCAGTTAAAGATTAAATAGTCAATAACTTAATAGCTGGCTGCTTTTAGTTAAAAGCTAAGCCGGTCTTGTGGAGAAGGTAATGTTTAAAAAACTAATGATTGCGACTGCCATATCAACTGCACTGGCTAGCCATGTGGCGATGGCACAGCAAGATAATAATTTTAGCAATAGCGACAGGTACAACGAGTCCCAGCGCAATCAGCAAAACTATCAATCGTGGGATAGCCAAAGCGGCCAGCAGTATCAGAATGACCGCAATGCTGATTATTACGATCAGCGTGATCGCCAGCGTAACCAGGAGTGGCAAGGCCAGAACCGCCAGTCTCAAAATCGCTATGGCGTTGAATACGACCAACGAGATCAGCAGCGTAACCAGATGTCTGGTGGGCAGCATCATCAGCGCTACCAGTCTAATAGCGACCAATATGGTAGCGATCAGTATGGTAACCAGAGCAGAAGCCAGCAAAGTGACCGCTATGATCAGTCGCAAGGCTCCGCATCACAGCGCCACGCGCAGGACTCCTATATTTTCCTGCAAGGCTATATCGATGGCAAAGCGGAGGGGCTTGAACAAGGCCTGGTGAGAGGCTACCGGCAAGGCTATTTACAAGGTATGCAAGATGCTGCTCGCCAGCAGAGTGAACAGGATAGTTTAAGTAGCAATAATCGCGGCAACCAACAAGGCTCTGCAAGCCAACGCGGCAATCAAACGCCACCTGCGCCTGTCGGTAGCGAAAATAGCGAAGACGCTACTGACAGGCTAACGTCAGACGATCAAAACGACTCAGACACGGAAACAGAGTCCGAATAAGAGTCTGAGTAAGCGTCACCGCGTCTGGCCTAGGTGGTTACTATAACTAGATGGTTGCTATAAAGAGACAAGGTGTATGCAATGCATACACCTTATTTTTAATAAACGTTATAAAGCTCAGGCCTGCCTTGCTCAAACGATGGCAGGGGCTGTCAATAGCATAAACCGCCCTACAGGGCGGCCAGTTGAAGCTGGAAAATAAACGAAAATTAGTACAACGAAGGCTAGTCCAACCCCTATTTAATTTATGGCACGAGATGAAGATACATGGGATCGAACTCTCCTGCTTTCACCAGTTTTTGCCAATCAGGTATGTATACCTGGTTTCTTTTACCACGGATCAAGTCATCGTTGCGTAGCGCCTGCAGCACTCTATTCATATGCACAGGGGTAATTCCGGTGGCATCTGCCATCTCAGCTTGCGTAACGGGCATCATAAACGTTTGGTCATCGGCTAATCCTACCGCTTTTAAGCGAAGTACAATTTCGCAGATGATATGAGCTATGCGTGTATAGGCTTCTCGTTGACCAATATTCAACAGCCACTCTCGGAAGATGGCGGCGTCCACTAGGGTCTGACGCCAAAAGGCATCGTTGAGTCGAGGGTGACGTTTAAATAAATCATATAAATCATCATGCTGTACGTAACCGACTTTACAGTTGCTGATAGTAGCAATATTAATATCGATGATATCCAGGTGAAGGCTTTGTAAGTCAGGGATGTCGCCGGGCACATGCAGCGCCATTATTTGGCGCTTGCCTTCCATGGTCAATTTATACACGCATGAAAAGCCCTCAAGGATCACGCAGCATTGAGTGGGCCGATCGCCTATTTTGACGAAGTCCTGATTAGACTTGATATCGACAATGTGTACCGGCACCTCCTGAAGGGCCAGCTTTTCTTCATCGGTAAGTTTGAAGTTACTTTCTAACTTACGAATCATAACGTTATTGTGAGGGTAGGGGGCTGTCGGCATGGTTGGCTCCTTAGTGTGCAGGCTTGAAGCCCTACGCTACAGTGTCTCTGCTTATTCGCTCATGTGCTCAATCGCTCACGGCGAAGCCCACTGACGAAGATTAATGTAAGTATATGTATACATATTTATAAAAGTGTAGCTCAGCGTTGCCTGCCCATGTGACCTAAATGAAAAATAGCAGTAAAGATGGCCCCTTCTGCAATTCATACGGTATCAAGCTAAGTTGGATAAAGATTTGCTTACTACTCTTAGCTGCCAGCGGAGTGGTTGCATTAGCGTGATTCATGATATGAGAGCCGCAGGCTAGCCTCTGAGAAGGCCAACCTACTCTCGTCCTATGTCATTAGGCTTTCGATAAAGCTTGATAGGTAACACATAAAGAGCGGGAGTATGACAGGCACATAGGCTGCCAGCATTTAACTTAGTTTATAATCAAGGTTTATATGTACGTCTCGCTGGTGTTTAAAAGGGCAGACCTCCGCTGAAGCCGATACCCATCACGGCAACAACGACGACGACAATGACGACAATGGTAGTGGTAGATGGCATTTTCTTTTCCTTTGATCAATGAACGATACTTTAGAATAGTCGTGATTGGGCGATTTCGCACGTTGGCGTTCGCCTGCAGCGTGCCTTGACTACGAGCAAGCTTATGTCTCTCTGTTTAGTGCCTTTCCTAAACCTTCAAAATAGCGACCGAACGCGATATTTATCTGCTTTCGTTGCTCGCCCTGCGGGTAAAGACCCATTTCCGCTTCAGGGGACGCTTTGGTGCCTTTGACTAGGAAATGATTGGTAATGGAGGCATCTTGCACAAAGGCTTCAAAGGCACGTGCGCACAGCTCTTCAGGTTTGCTGTAGTAGAGCTGGCCGAGTTTTCTATCCATCTGTACCGAGTGTTGGAACAGCTCGCTAGGTTGATCACCTTGGGGCCGCAACAGAATGGTCTTGAAACAGTGCATGAGCAATTGATTAAGCGGATGGGGAATGGGGGGCGAATTAGCCAGCCATGCAGCGGATGCGAATATATCGTGGTGTATATTGCGAAAACATTTCTTGGCAACGTAATGGTCAAAAGCATGAAACCATTCATGCGCGATGCTGCCAGGTCCGGCGTTTTTGGCCAGCGCAAAGCTTCGTTGGCTAGGAATATAATGGGCAGCAACGCCCGGTCGGCCACCGCTGCCATACTGCAGCGCCAATGAGCCACGTAGCGAAATCAATGCTTCTGGCCCCTGTAGGATTAGCATGAGATCGCATAACGCATCGTGGAACAGCTCGGCGGCCCGGTCACGTTCAGCGTTAGTCACCCAGTGGCCAATTTCAATGGATCGAAAGTCAAACTGACGCCGAATCAGAGCAAAGCTACTCGCTTGCTGTTGACGATGTGCCGGTCCATTGCGATAAAAACCCCGCGCTTCAATACTCACTTGTGGTTAATCCTAACGATGACTAATGGCGCTATATGCAATAGCTTAACAGGCCTGGGTAAGAGTGGGGAATGTACCGCGAGAGGCATTCCTTGCGCTTTAGTCGGGGCTCTAGGGACGGTGTCGGTATTGAAAACGGTTGTTATGAGCGGCATTCAAAAAGTGACCAAATTATAATTTTTTTGCTATTACATATCATAGGTTAGATAAACATAGGGCTATAAAGCGCATTGTGTGCGCACAGCGAAGGGAACTCGCGACAGGGAAGAGCAAACAAGGAACGATTGCATAGCACAAGGAGGTACGAACAGGATGTTTGTAAAGTAAGTTCAAGGAAGACCTGATAAAAACCCGGCCAAGGAAAGGCCGGGTTTTTTGTTTTAAAGACGCCTAAAGTCTTGTTTGTTAAAAAATAATGATGGTTTTATCAAGAAATAATGAAATTTTTGTAAGTAAAGGCGTTGTTAATTAATGTCTCATGCATAGCGGGTGACAAAGGTCATGAAGGCAGTATTAGATTGTTTAATTGAGTGATTTGTCTGTTGTGTGGTAGTTGAAAAAAACGAGGCGACTTTGAATTTTCGTTAGTTAGGTTTAAACGGTCGTATTAAAATAATTATAAAAAAATTAATAGTTAATGATCTATGTTAGATATATATTGCGCTCTAAAGGGCATTCTACTTATCAAGCACAGGGAAAAGGCGGCAAGGAAGATTGGCTAGGAAAGCCTGGTAGTGTCAAGGAAGCGCAAACAGGATGTTAGCGAAGACGCAGCAAGGACGTGTTGATCTAGCCCCGCCAGGGAATGGCTGGGGCTTCTTTTTTATACGCTTGTTTTAATGAAGAGATGTTTTCCTTACTTGGCAGTTTATTAGCATTTTATTCGGTAAACATTGTTTTTAATAAAATTTATGTCAGCAAGCTGGGCATCATCATCTGCTCTAACGGCGTGGTGCGATTGGCTCCAAACGCTCTCTTTTCTATCTCATGGCCCTATTATCACATGGCCTACAAGGTTCTCGTGTTCCGCCATGGTGTTTATATCTACGAAGGGCTCTATTTCAGGCAGTAGGCAACGCATGTACCTCATGTACCTCATGTACCTCATGGAGCTGATGGCAGGGATGGGGTGCTCCTTCGCTTCAGGCTGTTGATCGTGCGCTTTCCATACCCTTTATATTTGTCAGCTTGATGACACGTTTATGTTGTTTTAATTAATATTGATTTGTGATTTATAAAACAGTGTTTTATAAAAAAGAGGGAGCTGCAAACTGACAGCTCCCTCTTTTTCTTTATTAGCACAGTCTGTCATTAGCAAGCATGGTGATAGTAAAGTGAGCCTAGTTCGCTCATTGGTACTTCAGTCGCCGTTTGGCAATAAAGGCAGCGCAGCGATGTGCTGTTTTTTCCAGTGCCTTCTAAGCGAAAGTGTTTTAGAAATGAGTCTTTAGCTGACTCAGCGTTACCGCAATGCCGACAGATGACATCTATGCCTTTGACTTTATGACTAATTGTTATATCGCGCACGCTGACCTCCTACCGCTTGGGTTAGTGTTGGTACAGGCGTGGTAACATCCATGTAGAGCTTTATTATTACTGGTAGCTTTAAAAGTATAAGCAGTATTGGTGAGATTCGCCACGCGAAATAAAATTAAATGGTGTGTTAAATTGGCACATAGAATCTTTTTTTAAGCTTTTAAACTTTTAAACATTATTTTTTCGGTTTGATAACCCAGGTTAGATAAATCAGCGGTTATAAGGTCCACTGTAGCTACATACCACAAGGAAGTGGAAACAGGGAAGATAGTGTCGGGAAGACCTAGAGGACTCATGGAAGCATAAACAGGATGTTTGTGAGAAAAAACAAGGAAAGGTGATAAAGCCCCGCCATGGAATGGCTGGGGCTTCTTTTTTATACGCTTGTTTTATTTTTATACGTTCGTTTTATTTCTACTTTTTATCTTCCTGGCCTTTACCTTCCTGGCTTTCATCGTCGCTGCTCGACGGTTTCTCGCTGCCCTGATGGGCTAAAGGACTCGCTTGATCCAGGCGCGGGTGATTAACCAAAAACTCACGTTGTAGATCAGGCAGTTTATCAAGCGCTTGCAGGGTATGGGTAAGCGCGTGGATGGCTGCCATGACATCCTGAGTGTGACCCGTTTCTGAAATGGTGTGCATATTGCGGATAGGGAAGCCAATGGAGGTAGCGGCGCTATCAATTGATGCTAATACGCCTGCCATCCCGTCGGTACCCGTGTCGACACCGACAATATCGCGCTGCAGCGGAATATCGTGCTCTTTAGCCGCTGTCGCAATAATGCGGTTTAACTGCTCGCTGGCGATCGAGCCTACCGACATGGTAAAGCCTTTACCCATTTCCAACGGCTGCATGCGTTTGTCGCCAATGCCTGGGGCAGCGACATAATCGTGATTCACGTCCACGCCAATCAAGGCATCCGGCTTCATTTCACCCGCCATCACGCGGCTGCCGAAGCGACCAATCTCTTCGTAGCTAGCTATTGCAAAGAGTACTCGCACGTTTTGCGTGCCGCCTGCTTCAGCAATCAAGCGTGCTACCTCTGCCGCCACAAAACAGCCTAAGCCGTTATCCAGGTAGGCGCCGTAGAACGTGTTGGGGCTAAAGCCCGGACGAATGGGCCGATCGAAAATGATCGAGTCGCCGGGCCGCACACCCAGGTTCAGCACCTGCTGTTTCTTGTTCTCGCCATGAATTTGCAGATCCAGGTAGATCTGCTCTTTCTTGATGCCTTTACTGCCATCACGCTGGGCTGGGTCAGAGAAGTGAATGGCGCCCAGCGCTTCTACCGTGCCCCCTTCAATACTGCGGTAGCTGCCAGGGGCCTCTGGGTCTTCGCTGAACAGTTTTACCTCATGACCGATCAGCACGGTAGGCAGAAACGAGTCAGTGTTGATCCAGATCTTGCCGTCTTCGCCAATCGAGCGCACCTGCATACGGATTTTGTCCGCGTGGCCGATGATCATGACTTTAAACATATCGTCGCGGCCGGGGTGGGTGTCCAGCACGACGCCTGCGTTACCCTTGAACTGATGAAGGTGCCAGTCGCTTGGCGCAAAGCTTTCAAAATGCGGCTTCAGCACGCCATACGTCATGGCGGCTTCCAAGCCTACCGGGCTGGGGGCGGCCAGTATGTCGCGCATCAGTGTGAACTGCGCATCGGGCATGGGTTGTGTCCAGGGTTTTGCAGTATCGCTCATCGTTGATTCTCGCTCATTCAGATGGATGTTCGTCGCCTCTAGTCTGCCAGATTACTGCCTGGCTTGTAGAGAAAGCAGTGCTGAAAAAAGGTTTTATGGCTCGCCGTTAGTGATGATGAAAAATAAGGTGGCGTAGTGCACTCGTCGCGGCGGAAGGGGGGTGACGACGGCTCAATATAATGCCCAGCTCACGGCGGATGGTGGGGGCAACGAGCGGGCGATGCTCAATTCCCTCGCTGGCAATTTGTCGAAAACTGAGCGAGGGCAACACGCTAATGCCCAGTCCCGCTGCCACCATGCGGCCGACCGTAGCGATTTGGCGCGCGTCACACAAAATATCCAATCGTTCTCCGACACTCTGCATAATACGGTCGATATCCTGACGTGAGCTGGAAAGACGGTTAATACCAATAAACGGATAGGCCGCGAGCTGCTGCCAGGCCACGGTTGACTGTCTCAGAAGCGGATGCCCGCTGGGGCAGACGGCCACATAGCTATCTTCCAAAACCGGCTCAAAAGAGAGATCGTCGGCGTCACTGGGCGGCACGGAAAGCCCCAGGTCGGCGCGGCCCTCACGCACCATTTGGTTGATCTGATCGGCGAGCACATCATGCAGGCTTAGATTGATGCGCGGATACGCCTCATGAAAGCGCTTAATGACGTGGGGAAATAGCCCCGCTGCCAGAGTCGGTAAGGCAGCGACGGTGACTTTGCCTCGCTGTTTGGAAAACTGATCATTTAAGTCTTCAAAGGCTTCATTCCAGTCATTCAATAGCCTGACTGCCACAGGCAGGAATGCCTCGCCTTCCGGCGTTAACGCCAGTTGGCGGGTGGTACGGGCAAACAGGGCCCCGCCCACGCTTTCTTCTAACTTACGTAGCGCAATGGATATCGCTGGCTGGGAAAGGTGCACGCGCTCGCTGGCTTCCGCGAGGCTCCGCGAATGGGCGACGGCAACAAAAACACGCAACTGCTGGATGCTTGGATTCA
The DNA here is from genome assembly GCF_042429665.1 of Vreelandella sulfidaeris. GTDB lineage: Bacteria > Pseudomonadota > Gammaproteobacteria > Pseudomonadales > Halomonadaceae > Vreelandella. The sequence goes on from NZ_JBHMAC010000010.1 coordinate 883,533, forward strand.
TTTATAAAGTAAAACACACATTAAAAACTATTCAATATACAAAACTAAATTCGCAGACCATGCTAACTCCGTCACGGTGCAGGAATCGTGATCAGCGATTTTTATAAAAACCTTTATACAATAACAACGGCTCGCCAAGCGGGCCTGGAGACACAATGAAAACGCTACTTACCGCCATGGTCGCCAGCGCCGCGGTGTTGGCCGCTACTACCACTCATGCCGATGAGCGTCTGTTGATCGGTTCTACCTCCAGTTCTTCCAGCCACTACAGTTATTTTGTGGCGGTTAACCAGATCATTAATAACCAATTGGAAGGCGTCAGTTCTTCGGTTGCTGAAACCGGGGCTACTGTCGATAACCTGCGCCGTTTAGGACGCGATCAAATCGATATGGGGCTCGTCACCACTAACACCGGGTATCACGCTTACGCCGGAAAAGAGGATTTTGAAGGTCGTCCGGTCGATAACCGCCTGCTATGGGTTTATACCGTCGCCCCCCAAAATGCCGTCATGCGCCAGGATGCCAACGTGGCCGCCTTCGCTGATTTAGACGGTGTTCGTTTCAATCCCGGTATTACTGGCTCCGCCACCGAGAAAACTACCGAAGCCGTCATGCGTGCGCTTGGCATCGAGCCGGATTACGTTCGTGGCTCCACCACCGACATGGTCGATGCGATGAAAGATGGCCGGGTGATGGGGTCGGTCAAGTCGGGGGTTGGCGAGCGACTGGATGGGTCTTCGATGGATATCGCTACCTTTACGCCCATCAGCGTTCTCTCGCTGGATGAACAGCAGGCCGACACGCTGCGCAGTGAAATGCCCGATGTAGCCATCGTGGATATTCCGGAAGGGGCGGCAGACGGTATCCCCGCTTACACCACCTGGGCGTTTGGTGTGGCCGTGCATGCTCGTCCGGACATGGACGAAGAAACCGCCTATCAAATTGTTAAAGCCGTGATGGAAAATCCCGAGCCACAAGTAAATGCGTTTGCCGCCATGCGCGATGCGGATATCGCCAAGATGACCTTAGAGGTGGGCACGGTGCCGCTACACGCAGGCGCCGCGCGTTATTTTGAAGAGCAGGGGTATGACATTCCCGACGCCTTGCAGCCTGTCCAGTAAGGCCAATCGGAGCAGATGATCATGCGTGAGATAGTCACCAAAGGGTTGGCGCTGCTGCTAGGCGGGCTAATCCTATACACCTCCGCGACGGGGCCGTTTGAGAGCTTGATTCAGCGGAGTATCTTTCTCACGCTGGTCATCTTGCTAGGGCTTGCTGTTTACCCGTTAGGGGACGGCAAGCGCTGGCGCCCGCTGGGGCTTGTCATTGATATGCTGTTAGCGGTAGGCGTCGTGCTGGCCTGCAGCTATGTGGCAATGAACCATGAACAAATTCTGGTCGAACTACCCTGGGCGACACCCCGCGATATGCTGCTGACTGGCGTGCTGCTGGTAGCTATTTTAGAGCTTTCGCGTCGTGCGATTGGGGCTATATTCCCGCTGCTGGTCGTAGCCGGGCTAGCCTATGCGTGGCTAGGGGCGTTTATCCCTGGCCCGCTTGGTCATCGTGGGTTCGACCTTTACTACATGGCCGAAACGCTTTACCTCGGCGATTTAGGTGTGTGGGGCATGTTGGTAGGGGTGGCGGCCACCACCATTGCCGCGTTCGTGCTGTTTGGTTGCTTGCTGCTGCATACCGGAGGCGGCACCACCTTTATGGATTTGGCGCTACGTATCAGCGGACGCTCACCAGGCGGCGCTGCCAAAGTCGCCACCGTTGCCTCTGGGTTGTTTGGCATGGTGAGCGGCAGTGCAGTGGCCAACGTGGCGACCACGGGTAATTTCACTATTCCCATGATGAAGCGCTTAAATTACCCTCGCCCGTTCGCGGCAGGGGTGGAAGCGGTGGCATCGACCGGTGGGCAGATTGCACCGCCGATTCTAGGCGCGGCGGCCTTTATCATGGCCGAGATTCTAGGCGAAAGTTACCTGCGCATTGCCTTGGCGGCGTTGCTACCCGCCATACTGTTCTACTTGGGCGTGTTTGTAACCATTCACTTGGTCGCTAAGCGTCGCCAGCTGCAGGTCGTCCCTGATGACGAACTACCTAGCTGGTCTGACGTGTTGCGAGCTGAGCGTATTATTCCGATTCTGGCCGCACTAGGTGGGTTGTTTTACGGCGTGCTTAGCGGCCGCTCGATCCAGATGTCGGCGTTTTACGGCATCCTGATGACCGTGCTGACATTTGTGCCCTTCGCTTTACTCTCCAAAATGCCGCTGCGCGAGATACTCGGCAAGCTAATAGCCGGCTTGGTCGATGCCGGTAAAGGTATGGTGATTATTGGCGTACTACTTGCTGGCGCGCAGATACTGGTCGCCATGATCGGGATGACCGGCATTGGCGTGACGCTCGCAAGTTTGATTGTCACGGTAGGCGGTGAATCGCTTTTCCTGGTAGCGCTGATCGTAGGCGGCGTGTGCTTGATTTTGGGTATGGGCATTCCCACCACGGCAGCTTACGTATTGGTGGCCTCTGTGTTGGCGCCAGCGCTCACCGCCATCGGCGTTGAGCCGTTAATTGCTCACCTGTTTGTCTTTTACTTTGCCACGCTATCGGTTATTACGCCGCCGGTGTGTATTGCGGTGTTCGTGGCCTCAGGTATTGCCGACACTAACTGGTTGCCCGCGGCGGTTGAGTCGGTACGTTTGGCAGCTGCTATCTATGTGATTCCCTTCTTGCTTTTGATTTATCCAGCGTTGGCGGGGTTTGGCAGTGTACTGGATATCGCCTTGGCCGCGAGCCAGGGCGTAGTGTTCGTTATCGCGTTTGCCGCATTGATGTCGCGTGTGGCCATGACCGGTAAGCGGTTGATTGATGCGGTCGCGCTGATCGCGGTGATTGGTCTTGCGTTAACACCCGGCTGGCTGACCACGCTGGCGGCGCTGGTGCTCATCGTGGCGCTATTTAGTCGCCGCCGTGCACTGCTGGACAACGAAGCCGTCGATCACTCCTCCCTTCAGGCCTCTCATCAGAACCCTCAACAAACCTCTCATCAAACCAAGGAGACACATCCATGAGCTTTTTACTTGGTAGCGGGGCGGGCTTTTCTGGTGACCGAACGGATGCAGCCGTGGCGGTGGTGGCCGAATTGATCAAACGTCAGCAGCCCGCTGCCTTAGTGTTTGAAACCTTGGGTGAGCGAACCCTTGCCGCTGCCCACCGGGCGATGCGTGAGAATCCTGAAAGTGGCTTTGAGCCGCTATTAGATGAACTGCTGGCCCCGGTGCTGCGTGATTGCCTTGATCACAATATTAAGATCCTGGGTAATTTCGGGGCGGCGAACCCGCAGGGTGCCTGCCAGGTTATCGCTGACTTGGCCACGCAGCTTGGCCGGCAGGAGGTGCGGATTGCCCAAGTACATGGTGATGATATTCGCCAGCAACTGCATAACGTGGATTTACAGCGCTGGGAAGCCGAACGGCTCGAACTGCCCAGCGATGACGCCTTGATTTCTGCCAATGTCTATTTGGGCGCCAAGGCGTTGGCTGATGCCTTGGCGCTGGAGGCAGACGTCGTTGTCACCGGCCGCGTTGCCGATCCAGCACTATTTTTAGCGCCGTTAATGCATCACTTTGAGTGGCGTTGGGATGATTGGGACCGCTTGGCCTGCGGCATGATGGCGGGCCATTTGGCTGAGTGTGGTGCTCAGGTCAGTGGGGGCTATTTTGCCGATCCGGGCTTTAAAGACGTGGCAGGGCTTTCCACGGTGGGCTACCCGATTATCGAAGTAGAGCAGGACGGACGCCTCGTCATTACCAAACCTGCCAATACCGGAGGCTGCGTCACCGAGCAAACAGTCAAAGAGCAGCTGCTCTATGAAGTGCACGACCCGGCGAATTACCTGACCCCGGATGTCACGGTGGATCTTTCTCATGTGGTAGTGCGTCAACTGGCTCCCAATCGTGTGGAGGTCACCGGAATTCATGGCAAGCCTGCCCCTGAGCGGCTTAAAACCACGGTATGTTACGACGGGGGATGGCAGGGCGAAGCAGAAATCTCCTATGCCGGGCCTAATGCGCTGGCAAGGGCGCAATTGGCCGCCCAGGTGCTGCGTGAACGGCTGGTGTTCCGTGCTCCCGCCGAACTGCGTACCCGCCTGGATATTATTGGCTTGGCCAGCGTCTTTGATAGCGATAGTGGTGAGCTGCAGCGTGGCATGCCGCCTTCTGCTAGCGGCGATTTTCGACTCAGGCTAGCTGCAGAACATGGCGAACGGCGCTGGGTGGCACGTGCAACACAAGAATTACTCGCGCTTTATTGTGCCGGACCCGCTGGCGGCGGCGGCGTACGTCGCCAGTTTCAACAACGCGTGTTTACCGCGTCGTATTTAGTCAAGCGCAGCGATATTCATGCACATGCCAGTCTGTTTGAGCCAGCCACACTCGGCGAACATAGGAGTCCACGCTATGTTGCAATCTGAGCACCCCCCAACCGACGTACATTCACTATCTTCGGTCACTCTTCATCAAGTAGCTCATGCCCGGGCGGGTGATAAGGGCGAGCGTCTTAATATAGCGCTATTTGCCTATCATCCTGATCATTACCCAGCCTTGATGGATCAGTTGACGGAGGAGCGTGTGCTAGCGCTATTTGCTCATCGTGGGGCCAGCCGAGTCCGGCGCTATCCGTTACCTGGCCTGGCAGGCATGAACTTTGTGATTGATGATGTGCTGCAAGGGGGCGTTAACGGCGCCCTCAACTTGGATGGGCACGGCAAAACGCTGTCGTTTTTGCTGTTAAGCCTGGAGGTTAATGTTTAGCACACCCTCTACCTAGGTGGTCATGACGGGCCGCTCAAAACACCTTACTATGCTTGCTTCAGTATGCAGGCTAATGAATATAACGATAAGTAAGGGTGCATAAGGAGCAGCTCTATGGCCGCCGCAACGGTGCGTTCGCAGCGTCTTAAAGTACTACTGGCCGGCGTCTTCAGCCAGATTCTATGCATGGGAATTGCCCGTTTTGCCTACACGCCGTTATTGCCGGTGATGCAGCAGCAAAGCTGGATGGGCGATGCCGACGGCGGCTGGCTAGCGGCCATTAACTACGCGGGCTATATGTTGGGGGCCGTGCTTGCGGCCTCCGTGCGCAGTATCCATATCAAAGATACGCTCTACCGCATTGGGCTGGTGCTGGCGGTAGTGACCACCGCGGGTATGGCGCTGACCGATCATTTTTGGCTCTGGGCGGGGCTACGCTTTTTCTCGGGGCTTTCCACCAGTAGCTCGATGCTACTGGCCTCAGGCTTGATTCTTCACTGGCTTATACACCACCAGCAGCGTGGCGAGCTAGGCATTCATTTTGCCGGGGCGGGGCTAGGGATCGTGGTGGCTGCCCTGGCGGTTGAATACATGCTGTCACGCTCGCTTGACTGGCAGACCCAGTGGTGGTGCTTTGGTGTGCTGGGGGTGGTGATGTTAGTGCCTGCCTGGCGCTGGTTGCCGCGTCCGGTACCGCCAAGCCACGGTGCCGATCAGAAGAGCGCGCCAGCGGCCTCGCCACCGTCGCGAACCTTTATGTATTTTATGCTGCCCGCCTATTTCTGCGCAGGGTACGGCTATGTGATTAACGCCACGTTTATCGTCACGATTGTTGAGCGCGAACCGCTGCTGGCGGGTGCCGGTAACTGGACGTTTGCGCTGGTGGGGCTAGCCGCGGCGCCCGCTGTCATGCTGTGGGACCTGATCGCCAGACGGATGGGTTATCTGGGCGCGCTGATTGTCGCGATGCTGATTCAGGCCGTGGGGATAGTGCTGCCCGCCATCACCTCAAGCTTGGCCGTTGTGTTGCTCAGCGCCGTCCTCTACGGCGGTACTTTTTTAGGCTGTGTGAGCCTGGTGCTGACCATGGCAGGCAAGCTTTATCCCGCGAGTCCCGCACGGTTAATGGGCCAGATGATGCTGGCGTATGGGGTGGCGCAAATATTAGCGCCGGCCTTGACCGGCGTACTGGCCGAGGCCTCTGGCCACTACGCGACGGGCCTTTGGCTGGCGGGTGGCTTTGTGACGCTCGGGGCCGTACTGCTGGTCTACCTACGCCGCGTCGATCAAACAGCCCAGCGATTGGATGCCGCCGCTAAGGCGACGGTTTATAGCTAGGCATTACAGCTAGGCATTACAGTTAACTCTTTTGGATGCCTGCCAAACGCTATCGAGCATGACGAGCAGCACCTGTGCTGAGTCAACTTTATTGCTTAATTGCATCAAATAGCCCGCTATTTAACGACACTGGCTGATAGAATAGTTGGCTTTTTCTGACAGGATAAATGGGCAAATGACCACTTCTGGGCAACCTCGTACCCAGTGGCTAGGCCGCTGGGGGTTTATGTTGGCAGCAACCGGCTCGGCGGTTGGGCTTGGCAATATATGGAAATTTCCCTATATGACGGGGGAGTACGGCGGCGGTGCTTTCGTACTGGTCTATCTGATGTGCATCCTGGCCGTGGGGGTGCCGGTGATGATGGCCGAGATCGCCTTTGGGCGGCGTGGGCGCGGTAGTCCAATCGATGCTATCCGCCGGGTGGTGAACGAGTCTGGGCGTTCGTCGGTTTGGTCGCTGTTTGGCTGGATGTCGATGCTGTGCGGCTTCATGATCCTGTCGTTTTATGTTGTCGTGGCGGGCTGGTCATTCTCGTATCTATGGAAAATGCTGTCCGGCGGGTTAAGCGGGGGCACCGTTGAAGAACTGGCGGCCGTGTTTGGCGCCAATAATGCTAACCCCTGGAATCTTGGCTTCTGGAGTACGCTGGTAACGCTAGCGACCATGGTCATTGTCGGTAAAGGCGTGCAGGAGGGGATTGAGAAAAACGTCCGCTGGATGATGCCCGGGCTGGTGCTCATGCTGGTGGTGCTGATTCTGTTCGGTGCGTTCTCTGGCGGTTTTGGCGATGCCTTCGCTTTTCTGTTCTCGTTTAATACGGGCAGTCTCACCAGTGAGGGAATGCTGGCGGCGCTGGGGCATGCCTTTTTTACCCTCTCGTTGGCGGCGGGCGCGATCATGACCTACGGCAGCTACCTGCCAAAAGGTGCCTCTATTGGTCGCACGACACTCAGCGTTGCCTTGGCGGATACCGTGGTGGCGCTAATGGCGGGGCTAGCCATTTTTCCGGTAATTTTTGCTAACGGCATGGACCCGGGCGAGGGCCCAGGGCTGATTTTCATGAGTCTGCCCATTGCGTTTCAAGCAATGCCGCTAGGCACACTGTTTGGCGTTCTGTTCTTTATCATGCTCTCTATGGCAGCGCTGACCTCGTCAATCTCCATGGTCGAGGCGACGATCTCATGGCTATGCGATAGCAAAGGCTTCACAAGGCGTTCGGCGGCCTGGAGTACGGGCATTGTGCTGTGGTTGATCAGTACCGCGGCGATGCTCTCTTTTAATGTGGGCGCCGACTGGACACTGGCAGGCAAGACGTTCTTTGACTGGCTGGACTACCTGACATCACGCTGGTTGATGCCGTTAGGTGGCTTGGGCACAGTGGTGATGGCAGGCTTTGTGCTCAACAGCACTATCATGCGTGATGAGCTTGGCCTTAACCCACGCCTTTATGCGCTGTGGCTGTTGATGGCTCGCTACGTCAGCCCGCTCGGTATTCTGGTGATTTTTGCCAACGTGTTGGGGCTCTATAGCGTGACGTTTTCAGCGCACTGGCCGTGGCTGTTGGCCATTTTGATCGCCATGGTGGTAGTGGGTGAGACCTTAAGCCCGCGGCTGCGCGATGCGCTTCGTGCTGGCTAATGCGTGTTGTTTCTGTTTTTGCTTCTGCTTTGCCTCGGCGGCGGCCACTGCGCCGGGGTGAGTGCCCACTTTCATCAGTTCATCCCAGCGTGTGGTAAAGCGATCTGAGCGGTGCGCGCAGCGCAATTGCCACGCTGCAGGCGCATCGGTCATGCCAAAGCTGATGGTGCCTTGTCCCATGCGCTGGTTAATCTGATCTACCGTGGCCATCAAAAAAGGGTGGCGGTCGCGTGTGGGGGGATGCAGCAGCGACAGTTGATGCTGTTGGGCGTCGACTAAATCGAGCAGCATGACGCCCGCTTTCATAAACCGATAGCGGGGCCGGTAGATCTGCTCTAATCCTTGACGGACAGCATCGAGAATTACTCGCGTGTCGTCGCTTGGCGAGGGCAGGGCGATCAACGCTTGCGGGAAGTATTGCGGCTGGTCACGGCGGTGGCGGTTGGTATTCAGAAACACCATTACTGCCCGGGCCATGCTCTGCTGCTCACGCAGCTTTTCAGCGCTCCGTTGGGCGTGGCGACGCAGGGCGTTATGCACTTGTTCAAATACCCCGGTGGGTTGCCCGAACGAGCGTGACGTCATGATGCGCTGCCTTGGTTGGTCCAGGGCGTTCATTTCCAGGCAGGGAATGCCACGCAGCTCTAACGCCGTGCGGGCAAGCACTACTGAAAAGCGTTTGCGCAACTGCTTGTCATCGCTTTCACGCAAATCCCAGGCGGTAGTCACATCGCCAATGGCCAGGCGCTCGGCCAGTCGACGCCCCACCCCCCATACACTGCCCACCGGCGTGCGCTTGAGTAATGCTTCGGTTGTGTGGCTCTGGCCATCGAGTCGACAAACGCCTTGGTAGCGGGGGTCCTGTTTAGCAAGATGATTGGCCAGTTTGGCGAGGGTATGGGTAGGTGCCAGCCCTATGCATACCGGCAGCCCCAAATGGCGATGAATACGCTGGTGCAACTGTCGCCCCAGCGCGTCACACTGCTCGGTGGTTAGCCCTTCTAAATAGATGAACATTTCATCAATAGAGTAGGGCGCCACCTCAGGGCAGGCATCGCGCAGCAGTTGCGTGAGCCGCGACGACATATCGCCGTAAAGCTCGTAGTTGGAAGAGAGCAGGTGAATATCACCACGCTTGCGTAACCCTTCAAGCTTGAAGGCGGGGGTGCCCATAGGGATATCCAGTGCTTTCAACTCGGCTGAGCGGGCGATAATACAACCATCATTATTCGACATCACGCCAACAGGCTTGCCTTCGAGCTTTGGTTGAAAGACCCGCTCGCAACTCACATAAAAGTTATTGGCGTCGACCAGACCGATCATGTCACACCCCCGTATTAGCGCACGTACTCGTGAACCACGGCGCGCACCACGCCCCATAGCTGGCAATCACTACCTTCAAGAGGCAGGGGCGGATAGTGCGGGTGGGTCGAGCAGAGGTGGGGTGTCCCGCGATACAGCGCATAGCGCTTAATCAGTGCCTCGCCTTCCAGCATGGCGACCAAAATATGCCCCAGGCGCGGTTCAATACCGCGATCCACAATCAGCAGATCACCCTCAAAAATTCCCCAGCCCTCCATGCTGTCGCCGGTGGCGGTCACATAAAATGTTTGGGTAGGGTTTTTCACCAGCCGCGTATTGAGATCTAGTGTGCACGGGTCGTAATCCTGGGCGGGGGAAGGAAAGCCGCTAAACCCTGCACGGCCCTGAACGGTTAAATAAGGCAGCGGCTGGGTGCTTAACGGCAAGGCTGGCGTTAGGTGAGGTGACTGGCCCGGCATTGTCGGTATCCTGACTCTTAAAGTGTATGTATGAATATACAGTATTTTTAAGAGTGAAGGAAAATGCAAATTAGCACATTGCTGGCATTGCAAAGTGCCATCTTTTTATCTCCTTGCGAAGAGCGCAGCGACGCGGCAATCTCGCCCTGCGGTGGCAGTACTACAACACCTAGATCGCCACGCTCCGCTCGCGATGACACATAAGGGCAACCCCCAGATTGCTTCACTGCGTTCGCAATGACAGGAGAGGCGGCGCAATGACAGAAGCGGGCTCAAGATGAGCGGCGCTCATTAACAACCTGATGCGGATGCGATGAAAGTCGCCTCGGGCTGAGTTATGATAGCGCCCTCGCTTCTTCCATGATGATCCTTTCTCGTTACGAGGTTCCCGCCTATGTTCAGCCGCGATATGTCAATTGCCGGATTCGATGATGTGCTGTTTGATGCCATGCAGAAAGAAGTGGCGCGCCAGGAAGCTCACATCGAGCTGATCGCTTCCGAAAACTACGCCAGCCCGCGCGTGCTGGAAGCTCAGGGCAGCCAGCTGACCAATAAATACGCTGAAGGCTACCCCGGTAAGCGCTATTACGGCGGCTGTGAGTATGTCGATATCGCTGAAAACCTGGCCATTGATTACGCCAAAGAGCTGTTCGGCGCGACCTACGTTAACGTGCAGCCCCACTCAGGCTCACAGGCCAATAGCGCCGTGTTCCAAGCGCTCGTTAAGCCAGGCGATACTATTCTAGGCATGAGCCTGGACGCAGGCGGTCACCTGACCCACGGTGCCAAGCCGAGCTTTTCAGGCAAGCACTACAACGCCATCCAGTACGGCCTGAATGAGCAAGAACTGATCGACTATGAGCAGGTGGCCCAGCTCGCCCGTGAGCACAAGCCGAAAATGATCATCGCTGGGTTCTCGGCTTATTCCCAAATTGTAGATTGGGCCAAGTTCCGCGAGATCGCTGATGAAGTGGGCGCTTACTTACTGGTTGATATGGCCCACGTCTCAGGCTTGGTAGCCGCAGGCGTTTACCCCAGCCCTTTGCCCCATGCACATGTGGTGACCTCAACTACCCACAAAACTTTGCGCGGCCCACGCAGTGGCGTGATTCTCTCGGCAGAAAACGATGCTGAGATTGAGAAAAAGCTTCAGTCGGCAGTTTTCCCCGGCGGCCAGGGCGGCCCATTGATGCACGTGATTGCCGCCAAAGCGGTTTGCTTCAAAGAAGCCATGGCGCCTGAGTTCAAAGCTTATCAGCAACAAGTGGTTAAAAATGCCAAGGCCATGGCCAAGGTATTCATGGACCGCGGATATGACATCGTCTCCGGCGGTACTGAAGACCACCTCTTCCTGCTCTCGCTGATCAAGCAGGGCGTCACCGGTAAAGATGCCGATGCGGCGCTGGGCCGTGCCCACATCACCGTGAACAAGAATGCGGTGCCGAACGACCCACAAAGCCCGTTTGTCACCTCTGGCCTACGCATTGGTACTCCAGCGGTAACCACGCGTGGCTTCGGTGAAGAAGAGTGCACCCAGCTGGCTGGCTGGATCTGCGAGATTCTGGATGTGTTGGCCAAAGGCGAAGATACCAGCGCAGTTGAAGCCCAGGTGCTGGATAAAGTGGCTGAGGTTTGTGCGCGGCTGCCGGTTTATAAGTAAGCAGCACATGCTATAACTAGCTAACCCAACGTTCGACAAAGCCGCCGAAGATTACTATCTTCGGCGGCTTTGTCTTTTGCGGCATTCAACAAATGCAAAATGGATAGTTCCACCTACTGAAAGCTTACCGCGGAGTTTTCGCTGAAATGGAGCGGGTGGAGGGCATCGCAACCTTGGCTTACCGACTCGGTAGATAGGCAGAAATACTCGCCCCGCTTACTCAGGATAAGGTACCATTGGACGCATTTTGCGGTGGTATGACAAGCATGAAGCTTCATGTCGCTCCTTGCGTTGGATGAGCTAACCCACGAGTATCATTAACTGTAGGGCTAATGCCCATTATTTTGAAATAACGGTGACCGAACGCAGCAAGCCATGTAGTAAAGGTGCCATCGGTACGCCAAATGCTAAATAAGGCTAGGGCAAGGGAAATGTCCGGAACAATCCCTGGGCGGTAGCGTGCCTGAAAGGGTATTAAGGCAGCAAAGTTTTCAAGACAGATATCGTTTTCAAGACAGATATCTCTGGAAGTCACGGCTACTTTATACCTGGTCTATGGTCATCCTGGCTAAATCGCCTAGCTCAGCAGCGGAACATTAGCCCCCGACCAAGCGCTCTAAAGGCTTTCCAACATCAGCACTCGTTTGTTGAAGTATTTATAATTGTTCTTATCTTTTTTACCTAGCAATGAACATATAAGTAACTAAAAAATTAGTAGAAGGAAATTATGATGCCAATGACATTCCTCGTCACAGGCGGTGCCGGATTCATAGGTTCAGCAGTCGTGCGTGAACTGATTGCCAATAGCGACCATCGCGTCATCAATGTCGATAAGTTGACCTATGCTGGAAACCTTGAATCGTTGGCCGATGTATCGGAAGACCCGCGCTATACGTTTGAGCAACATGATATTGGTGATGCAGGGGCAATGAAGCAGGTGTTCGAAAAGCATCAGCCTGATATCGTTATGCACCTGGCGGCAGAAAGTCATGTCGATCGTTCCATCGACGGGCCGGCAGATTTCATTCAGACCAATATTGTAGGCACCTCGGTCTTGCTGGAAATTGCCCGGCACTACTGGAAGAACCTGCAGGAAACCGACCCCAGTAAAGCAGCAGGTTTTCGATTCCATCATATTTCGACTGATGAGGTCTATGGTGACCTTGATGGCCCTGAAGGGCTGTTTACCGAAACGACCCCTTACGCGCCGAGCTCACCCTATTCGGCAAGCAAAGCAAGCTCAGACCATTTGGTTCGTGCGTGGCAGAGAACCTTCGGCTTGCCGACGTTAGTGACTAATTGCTCTAACAACTATGGGCCCTATCACTTCCCCGAAAAACTAATACCGTTGGTACTGCTGAATGGTCTAGCTGGTAAACCGTTGCCTGTTTATGGTGATGGGCAGCAGATTCGCGATTGGCTTTATGTAGAAGACCATGCCCGCGCCTTAATCAAGGCCGCCAGCGAAGGAGTGATTGGCGAAACGTATAATATCGGCGGCCACAATGAAAAAGCCAACCTGGAAGTGGTTGAAACGATATGCGATCTCCTTCAGGAACAGCGGCCCCTTGAAGAAGGTCATTACCGCGACCTGATAACCTTCGTTAAAGACCGCCCCGGGCATGACCTTCGCTATGCGATTGATGCGGGTAAAATTGAGCGCGAACTAGGGTGGCGCCCCGAAGAAACGTTTGAAACCGGATTGCGCAAAACGGTGCAGTGGTATCTTGCAAACGAGAAGTGGTGGAAGCGCGTGCAAGATGGTAGCTACCAGGGCCAACGTTTAGGAGCTGGGGCATGATAAGCACCAAACGTATCCTATTAACGGGGGCCAGTGGTCAGGTGGGCTTCGAATTGCAGCGTCAGCTATGCCTGCATGGCGACATAGAAGCTCCTACCAGCCAGCAATTGGATCTAGCAGATCAGGCGGCGGTCGAAAACTGGCTGAATGAACGAAAACCCGACCTTATCGTTAATGCAGCTGCTTATACAGCAGTCGACAAAGCAGAAGATGAGGCTGATCGGGCTCGACGTTTGAATGCCGAGTTGCCCGCTCAGCTAGCAGCGTACTGTGCCGAGCAGGGCGCATGCCTGGTGCATTACTCCAGCGATTATGTCTACCCTGGCAACGGGAATACCGCGTGGAGCGAAACGAGTACCAGCGGGCCTTTAAGCACCTATGGGCAAACCAAGCTCGAGGGTGACCAAGCCATTATGGCGAGCGGTTGCCAACATTGGATTTTCCGAACGAGTTGGGTCTATAGCGCCCGCGGCAACAACTTCATGAAAACGATGCTACGCCTAGGGCGTGAGCGTGAAGCGCTTAGCATTGTAGCGGACCAGGTTGGTGCACCTACCCCGGCGCGTCTTATTGCCCAGGTAACCGCCATGGGCTTAAGCCGGGAAATTCCTTCAGGCTTGTACCATTTGGCCCCACGTGGTGAAACCAGCTGGCACGGATTTGCCGAGGCGATTTTTCAAATGGCAAAAGCCCGGGGTGAAGCGCTTGCGATAGACCAGGCTCAACTAGCGGGGATACCAACAACGGATTACCCGACCCCAGCGACTAGACCACTGAACTCCCGGCTCGATCTCACTAAACTTGAAAAGACCCTGCAAGTTAAGTTACCAGACTGGCAGTCACAGCTTGCTCTGACACTAGCAGAGTACTTGGAACCTTGAAGCACAAAGGGCTCTAAGTACAACATCATTGTTCATTTTTTGGTTCTAAGTTAAACAGAACCGCTAAGCGCACTAGGGAGGCCAAATGGCACGTAAAGGAATTATTCTCGCGGGTGGCTCGGGCACACGCCTTCATCCGATAACACGCGGTGTGTCCAAGCAGTTACTGCCAATTTACGACAAGCCGATGATTTATTACCCCGTCTCTGTCCTCATGCTGGCGGGCATCCGCGACATTCTTATTATCTCTACTCCTGAAGACCTGCCGCAATATCAGAACTTGCTGGGCAGCGGTGAGCCGTTTGGTGTGCGTTTTGAGTACAAAGTGCAGCCAAGCCCGGATGGCTTAGCGCAGGCCTTCATCATTGGCGAAGACTTTATTGGTGATGATTCTGTCTGCCTCGTGTTGGGAGATAATATTTTCCACGGTCAGCACTTTTCCGACCAATTGAAGCGAGCTTCCGCTCAGGCCAGCGGAGCGACAGTATTCGGTTATCTGGTAAAAGATCCTGAACGCTTTGGGGTAGTTGAGTTCGATGCCGATGGTAAAGCCATTTCCATCGAAGAGAAGCCGAAACAACCCAAGTCAGCTTATGCCGTGACCGGGCTCTATTTCTACGACAATGATGTAGTTGAGATTGCCAAGCAGGTCGAGCCTTCTGAACGTGGCGAACTGGAAATTACCAGTGTCAATAATGCCTATCTTGAGCGTGGTGATCTTAATGTAGAGAGGCTAGGCCGTGGTTTTGCCTGGCTGGATACTGGGACTCATGACAGCCTACTTGAAGCCAGCCAGTATGTGCAGACGATTGAACACCGCCAGGGTTTAAAGGTCGCTTGCCTTGAAGAGATCGCGTGGCGTAACGGTTGGATAAGTGATGAAGCGCTGGAAGCTGAAGCCGATGCGTTAGCCAAAACCGGTTACGGGCAATATTTGAAACAAATTTTGAAAGGTAATTTAAACTAATGAAGGCAACACCGCTTGAAATTTCAGACGTCATTCTTTTCGAGCCCCGAGTCTTCGGCGATGAGCGGGGCTTCTTTTTTGAAAGCTTCAACCAAAACCAGTTTAACGAAGCGGTAGGGCGTGAAGTAGCCTTTGTTCAAGACAACCACTCCAAATCAGCAAAAGGGGTGTTACGCGGCCTGCACTATCAAATGCCGCCCCATGCGCAGGGTAAGCTGGTTAGGGTTGTTCAAGGGGAAGTGTTCGATGTGGCGGTAGATATCCGCCGCAACTCACCGACCTTTGGTAAATGGGTCGGGGCGCTTCTCTCCGCTGACAATAAGCACCAGCTTTGGGTGCCGGAAGGTTTTGCACATGGTTTTATAACGCTGAGTGACACGGCGGAATTTCTTTATAAGACCACTAACTTCTACGCACCAGAAAGTGAACGCGCCATTATTTGGAATGACCCGGACATCGGTATTCAGTGGCCCGCAGAGCTGGAACCACAACTCTCCGGTAAAGACGGTGTTGCCCCCACATTCAAGAACGCAGAGGTTTTTGAATGAATCCACATGCATCACAACCTTTGTCGCCTGTGGCCTTAGTACGATCCTGCATACAACACCGCGACCTAATCCTGCAAATCACGCGGCGCGAGGTAGTAGGGCGCTATCGGGGATCGGTCATTGGGATGGGTTGGTCTTTTTTAAATCCCTTGCTGATGCTGGCCGTGTTTACCTTTGTTTTCTCAGTAGTTTTCCAAGCCAAATGGGGCGTGGGAATGGAAGGGCAATCAGAAGGCAAAGGTGTTTTTGCTATCATATTATTCGTCGGACTGATCGTTCATAGCTTACTTGCGGAAGTGCTGACGCGCTCGCCAGCATTGGTCGTAGGAAACGTGAATTATGTTAAAAAGGTAATATTCCCGATAGAAATTCTACCAGTTTCAACCGTACTTGCATCTCTGTTTCATATGTGTATTAGCTTAGTGGTATGGCTCCTTGCGCATTTATTAGTTGTTGGCTTGCCTAGTTGGCAAATCGTTCTTCTGCCTCTAGTGTTACTGCCTTTGCTGGTGCTTTCCTTAGGAGTCAGTTACTTTCTTGCTTCTTTAGGAGTGTTTCTGCGAGATATTGGTCAGACGATGGGGATACTGGCTACTATATTGTTATTTCTTTCTCCAGTTTTTTTCCCGATTGAGCGTCTTCCTGAACAATATCATCCTTTATTCATGGCGAATCCTTTAACCTTCATCATCGAGCAAGCGCGAGATATATTAATATGGAGTAAAATGCCTAACTTTTTAGGACTTACTATATATGTAAGCTATTCGACTTTAATTCTTATGGCTGGGTTCGCCTGGTTTCAAAAGACAAGAAAAGGTTTTGCCGATGTACTCTGATATTGCGATTGAAATCGCAAGTATAAGCAAGCGTTTTGAAATCTTCAAACAACCCCGAGATCGATTGAAACAAATGTTGTTACCCAGACTTCAGCGCAGCTTAGGGCTGCCACCGAAGCAATACTTTAGGGAATTTTGGGCAGTAAAAAATATTTCGTTTTCCGTGAAAAAAGGCGAGACCGTAGGGATTATTGGAAGAAATGGAAGTGGTAAATCAACATTATTACAGATGTTATGCGGCACTTTATCACCAACAACAGGAAATATAAAAACAGTTGGTAGGGTTGCTGCATTGCTAGAACTGGGGGCTGGATTTAATCCTGAGTTCACAGGTAAAGAAAATATATATATGAATGCCTCTGTTCTAGGGTTATCGAAAGCTGAAATTGATGATCGCTACGATAAAATAGTGTCATTTTCAGGTATTGGGGAATTTATAGATCAACCCACTAAAACATATTCTAGCGGGATGATGGTTCGATTAGCCTTCTCAGTGGTTGCACACGTTGATGCTGACATCCTAATAATTGATGAAGCATTAGCAGTAGGAGATGCATTTTTTACTCAAAAGTGTATGAACTTTTTAAGACAGTTTATGCAGCGAGGGACAGTATTATTTGTTAGCCACGATACCTCGGCAGTTAGAAGTCTTTGTGATCGTGCAGTCTGGTTAGATTATGGAAATTTAGTTATGGATGGCACCCCCAAAGATGTATCTGAGCGTTATTTGGAAGCATTTTACGAGTCTCAGCAAGGTAAAGTAGATATTGTTAAGAGCGAAACTAAGAATGAACTAAGCAACAAGCTAGAATACAAAGACCAGCGTGACTTATATATCAATAAAAGCAATTTGAGAAACGATCTGGAAGTGTTTAAATTTAACCCAACAGCAAGCTCTTTTGGTTCAGGAAATGCTCGGATAACTAATGTACAGTTTTTGAATGAGGCTAAGTCTCCTTTTGCGTGGATTGTTGGAGGGGAGGATGTTCTTCTAACAGTAGAAGTTGAAAATAAAGAAGAGTTATTTGGTCCGATCGTTGGCTTTTTTGTTAAAAATAAGCTAGGCCAGGAGGTGTTTGGTGATAATACTTTCCTAAGTTACCAAGATAAAAATATTGTATGCCCACCCAATTCAAAAATAACTGCCAATTTCTACTTCCAAATGCCTAGGCTTGCCGTTGGCGATTACTCTCTGACCATAGCAATAGCCGAAGGTACACAACATGAACATATTCAGCATCACTGGATTCATGATGCTTTGATGTTTAGGTCTGAAGCATCGAGTGTAGTGAGTGGAGAAGTAGGAATCCCTATGAAAGAAATCATGATGAAGGTTCATAATGACTAATTTCAATAAAGATTTGGTGCATAGCGCCATCTTTAAGCCGCACCCTTTCTCTGAAAATAGCGCATGGTTGGGGCATCTACAATTTGCTTATTTTTTAATAAGAGTACATCGACCTAAAATTTTTGTTGAATTAGGTTCTCACTGGGGGCACTCTTATTTTGCATTTTGTAAATCAATTAAGGAACTTGGAGTTGAGTGTGCTACATATGCCATTGATACATGGGAAGGAGATGAGCATGCTGGAAATTATGAGGGCAATGTTTTTGAGTTTGTAAATACTCATAATGAAGAGTACTACAAATCATTTTCAACATTATTGAAAACTAACTTTGATAATGCAGTTTCTTATTTCTCAGATAGATCGATAGATTTACTACATATTGATGGCTTGCATACATATGAAGCTGTGAAACACGATTTTGAAGTTTGGCTTCCCAAACTAGCTCCCGGCGCTATCGTTATATTTCACGATACTACCGTGCGCGAACGTGGTTTTGGTGTGTGGAAGTTGTGGGAGGAGTTATGTGCTAAATATCCAAATAACCTGAACTTGACACATTCACATGGGTTGGGCGTATTACAGCTTCCAGGCGCAAACCCTGACAGGCAACACGAATGGCTTGGTTCAGAAGAGAAAAATAAAGTAGTAATTAAAGAATATTTTTCTTCGATAGGTACATTAGAGCAGCTTAGATACCAACTGATAGTAGTAAAAAATCTGTTAGATGAAAACGCAATAAAATTAAAGTCTCTCAATAAAGATATTGAATTGCGTGATCAAACTATTAGTTTTCTGAATGGAGAGCTTGATGTTCGTGAAAACACTATTGATTCACTAAAAAATAAGAATGCTTTAAAGGAAGAAGAACATAATTTTTTACTTGAGGAACAAACGAAAGAGCTCAATGAGCTGATTAATTCTAATAAGCTATATGCGCAACAACATCAAACGATTTTAGATTCGAAAAGTTGGCAATTAACAAGACCTTTACGAGAAGGTGTAGCGCTAATACGTAGGATTAAAAAACTACTTTACCTCACGTTGACAATCAAGAAAGAGTATGGCTTAAGAAAGAGCTTTCAAAAAGCTAAAGAAGTCTTCAAGGTACACGGTATCAACGGTATTAAAAATCGAGTTAGAGATGAATATGTTAGGTTTAAAAGTCATGAGCCAACGCTCGGGGTTAGTAGCGTAAATACTGAAGTCAATAAGCAAGAATTGCAGCTTGATTCTGGCGGTAATTATTCATTGGTAAAAAGAGATGCGCCATATATATATATAGAACCTGATAAGCCCTCAAACCTGTACGATATGGTCTACTCCTTGAAAAAGAAAACAATGTTTTCAATTGTTGTTCCAGTTTATAACACTGAAGTATGGATGCTTAAAAGTGCGATACATTCTGTACAACGTCAATGGTATGATCATTGGGAGTTGATCCTTGTAAACGATGCTAGTACTCGAGAGGAGACAATTAATTTACTGTCTGAATTAAATATAGATCGCATAAAAGTTTTAAACTTAACTGAAAATATGGGAATCGCTACTGCTACTAATTCAGGAATAGAAGAGTCAATTGGCGAATTTATCGTTTTTATGGATCATGACGATGAACTTACTCCCGACTGTTTGTATGAATTAGCTAAAAAAATAGACGAAGATAATCCCGATTATGTATATAGTGATGAAGATAAAATTTCAGAAAAAATGGAGTATGTTGGACCTCACTTTAAGCCGGATTGGTCACCTGAAACACTTATGAGTATAATGTATACTTCGCATGTCTCTTGTATACGTAAAAGCTTGGTGAAACAAGTTGGCGGTTTGAATCCACAACTGGATGGTTGCCAAGATTGGGATTTAGTTCTACGCGTTACTGAACAAACCAATAAGATATCGCATATAGCTAAAGTACTATATCACTGGCGAGTGCTAGAAGGTTCTGTAGCTCTTAGTCTGAAAGCTAAACCATATGTAGAATCTGCGACAATAAAATTAAAAAATGAAGCTCTTTTACGACGAAATCTTAAAGGTGAACTTGAAAAAGTGCCTGGTCGAGATGGATATTGGAAGGTTAATTATTTTCCCCAAGGAAATCCATTGATATCTATAGTAATTCCATCTAAGGATAATTTTAAGATACTCAGTAGTTGCTTAAATTCAATAGAGAAAAATACACGGTACGATAATTACGAAATTATCTTAGTAGACAATGGTTCAAGTGATATTGAAACACTTGAATACTTGGAAAAAATTAAAGAAAAAACACGAATTAATATAGTTGAGCATGACTCACCTTTTAACTTTTCAGCTTTGTGTAATATTGGAGCTAAAAAATCGAATGGAGAAGTACTCCTTTTTTTAAATGATGATATAGAAGTAATTAGTCATGACTGGTTAGAACGACTTTGTGGGTACGCACAGTTAGACCATGTCGGCGCTGTAGGCGCAAAATTACTATACCCAGGAGGTAAGTATATCCAGCATTGCGGGATAATCAATTCGTACAACGGACCTGGACACGCTTTCCTTCATAAACCAAGAAATCATGATGGATATTTTTTAAGATGTGATATTGAATATAACTGGTCTGCTGTAACAGGCGCGTGTCTGATGCTGGAAACAGCCAAATTTAAAAAAATAGGTGGGTTCGATGAAGCATTACCAATTGCTTATAATGATGTTGATCTCTGCTTTACACTTTTAAATCATGGATATTTTAATGTGTTATGTCCTTCAGTTGAATTAATTCATCATGAGTCAGTGTCTCGTGGAAAAGATGATATAGATCCTATTAAAATGAAGCGTTTAGATTCTGAAAAAAAGAAACTTTATAAGAAACATCCAAAGTTCTATAGCTTTGATCCATTTCATAACACTAACCTCAAGTTTTCATCTGATTATTTTGATTACACTTAATTAATTTATTGTGTTAGGAGATGCTTACGGATATGCCAAATCAATTAAATATCGAGTCTGCGTTCGATGAAGTTAATTTCATGGATTTATTGCAAGATGTGCGCGTCATTTCTTTTGACTTCTTTGATACACTTTTTTTAAGAAAAATTTTTAAACCTGAAGATGTCTTTGATTTGATTGCTGAAAAGTATAATATTCCTGATTTCCGAGACATTAGAATTAATGCTCAAAAAGAAGCTTTTATTAGGATGAAAAAAACAGGTAATAAAGAAATAACATTAGACGATATATATTCTTGCTTTCCTGAAAATTTATCTTTAGTACCGCTAAAAGAAGCAGAACTTGAAATTGAATCATTATTGCTGATTCCAAATCCAGAGTTATTTCCACTTTTCGTAAAATTGATTAATGATCCTCGGTTTGAGGTCGTTATTACATCTGATATGTATTTAAATCAAGGATTTTTTAGTGCTGTTTTAGAACCGCATCTCGATATGCATGTAGAATTGTTTATTTCATGTGATGAACAAGCGACTAAAAGAGATTCTGGAGAGTTATTTTCTATATTAGTTGATAAATTTGAAGTGTCGCCAGAGCAAATTTTACATATAGGCGATAATTATGACTCAGACTATATAAAAGCAAAGAACAAGAATTTAAAGGCTTTTCACTATATTTATCAAAATCAAAATGTATCGACGCCCGTCAAACAAACTACTTATCAACCAAATCTAGGAAGGTCGTTTATAAAAGGGCTTTTCTTAGCAGATAGACCTAAATCAGATATTTTGACGCCTAAACAAGCAGGGTTCCTTTACGGAGGAAGTGCTAACCTAGGATTTTTGAGGTGGGTAGCAGAGCAGACAAGCCATGACAATATAGATCTAATCTTATTTTTATCAAGGGATGGATTTACGGCATATAAGATGTCAGAAAAAGGCCTAATGGCTTCTGAGATTCCGTTTAGTTATTTTGTCGGGTCTCGCACTGCTTTTACGTTAGCTGCGATAACACCAGAAAATTTTGCTCACTATATAGATTTCTTAGTTTCTGGTTCATATGGACTTAAAGTGGAAGAGGTTTTCGAAAGAATTGGTGTGGCACCACCTCCTCGTAAGTTGCTTACAGACATTGGATTTAGTGAAGACTTTACTGTAACGGAAAGCTCTTTACCTGATATTAAAACATTATTTTATGCCATGAGAAAAAAGATATTAAAAGTTGCAGATGAAAATCGAAGAGCCCTTTATTTATATATTGTCGATGTCGGTATTAGCTCTGGTAATAGAATTGCTTTAGTTGATGTAGGATGGAGTGGATCAAGCCAAGAGTCTTTTGAGAGTGCGCTCAAGCAAATGATTGATGTTGAAGTCTATGGTTATTACTTTTGTCTCGCTGAGAATGATGAAAAAAATCGCCGCCAAAAAAATGGTATGGTTATGAAGTCATTATTCAATTCTGATGTTCTTTCAGCAAAAACTCTACAAGAAATCTATCGAAACCGAGAGGTTATTGAACTCTTTTTTTCAGCGCCTGAAGATACTGTCATAGGCTATAACTTGAAAGCCAATTTTGATGTCTTGTATGTACGTGATCAGGGCAGAGGTGCGACTGCATTAAATACTAAAAGCGTTGTTTTAGAAATTTTAAATGGTGCTTTAGATTTTTCTAGAAAATGTACGGAGGTTGAATTAGCATTAGGGGTTAATTTAAATTTTCAAGAACTTTGCTTCGAATTGATTGATTTTGCAATAAGTTCAGATAGCGATAATTTTTTCTCTGCGAATGGAATTCGTAATTTTGATGCATGGGGAAGCTCCCGAACATCAGTGCAGAACACATCTTTTTAGGAAATAAAAGTAATGTTTATTTAAATATAGTAAGTGTATATTGATTTTTTTTATATGGCTTTATTGTTTAGACTCTAATATTGACAGGCTGTTTAAAATGAAGTGCTAAATTTGGATGAGTTTAGTTAGTTTTTGTAGTGATAATTAACAATAACTTTTTAAAGACAAACTGGTTTTATTTAATAGCTAACAATAATGTCTATATATGTATGTGCAATAGCTTTTAATTATTATTTTTGAAGCTTTTGATTTGCTGATAACAATTTTTTGGATTCTAGTTAGCTGAGTGCGCAATACTTCTACTTATCTGTATTTAACAGTGAAAATGCGGTTATTTGGTATGTGCTAAATAACTCATAGTTAAGTTATTGTATTGTTGGATTTGGTGTAATTTTTGTAAATATTAATTTTATAATGTGGTTCAAAGATAAATTAATTATGCTTGCTAATATGTATTCTATCGATGCTAATAAAATCATAAACTCAGTAAATATAGAATCGTATATTAATTAGCGATTTGAAAATTTATTCACAATGAACAAGCTCGGAGTGATGCAATTATGGTTTACTATCCAGTTTTTCTATCGGTTGTGTTTGTTGTGCGCAACCAGGCTGCGCAATTGGACGGAATTTTAAGAAATGCAAGCCAGCAGATATCGACTTACGTAAGTGATTATGAGTTAATTATTGTTGATAACGCTTCTGAGGATGAAAGTGTTAGTGTACTTAAAACACTTACTGATCAAGAAGGGCTGCCTAATCTCCAAGTTTACGCCTTAACCAAAGAAGTGAGTAGTGATGTAATGGCATGGGTCGGCTTAGAAAATGCCCTCGGTGATTTTGTTGCCGTAATTGATCCTTTGATCGATGACATTACTTTTCTGCCTCAAATGCTCGATAAAGCCGTTAATGGTGTAGATGTTGTTTTTGCCAATAATAAGCAAAAACCGCTTCAAAGTCCGGCTTATCGCGTAGCCTTCAAAGTATTTCACTCAATTTATAAAAGCTTTAAAGGCATTCATCTTGCTACAGAGGCACCGAGCTACAGAGTACTTAGCAAACGTGTCATCAACTTTATACTTCAGCACCCACAACCGTCGGTTACCTACAGGTATTTACCTGCGACTGGCGGTTTTGCTCGCATCAACATGCAATACAGTGCTACTCCTATTATCTCTGGAGGAACAAAGAAGCTTGGCGAGAGTATAGATCGTGGAATGCGCTTGCTCGTGTCAACCACACAGATACCCATGCGGCTGGTTACGAGCCTATCTCTTATGGGAGCAGCCACAAACCTACTGTACTCGATGTATGTCGTTGGGGTCGGAATATTCAAGTCTGATGTTGCTCCCGGCTGGATCAGCTTGTCACTTCAACAATCAGGCATGTTCTTTCTGATTTCACTCGTGCTCCTGGTTCTGGGCGAGTACATCTTGCACATGGCAAGCCTGTCAAACGAAGGCCCTCTCTATCACGTAGGGCAAGAGTTTACGAGTGCTCGTATGACACGGAAGGAAAAACTGAATATTGAGACAGTGAGCCCTAGTTCAATTGGCACTAATAACCCATCTGAGTACAAAGGCTCTGCGTTGTGAGTTCGTCAGAAGCAGATGCGTTAGTTATCGGCGGCGGGTTTTATGGGGCGGCGATAGCTATCTACTTGGCTAAGCAAAGGGGCTTACGGCGAGTTATCCTGGTCGAAAAGGAAGCTAAGTTGCTGAGCCGTGCCTCTTACCACAATCAAGCGCGTGTCCATAATGGGTATCATTATCCGCGTAGCTTTACAACGGCATTCCGTAGTCGTGTAAATCTTCCAAGATTTGTTCGAGATTGGCCTGATGCCGTCAAGCAAGATTTCACCAAGCTTTATGCCATTGCAAGACGTAACTCGAAAGTTACGGCACGACAGTTCGAGCGTTTTTGTCATGAGATCGGGGCAAATATACAGCCAGCTGAAAATGGTTTAAGAGAGCTTTTCGATCCTAAGTTTATCGAGTCAGTGTTTCGTGTTGAAGAGTACGCATTTGATTCCACTAAACTGGCAGCCTGGGCAAAACAAGAGTTGGCACAAACCAACGTAGAAGTGAGGCTTTCGACAAGCGTATCTGCAATGTCACGTGCCTCTAGTGCGCGGAAAGGGATGGTTGTTACAACGCACCATGACAGTGGCAATGTAAGTACGGTTCACTGCCGATATGTATTTAACTGTACCTATAGTGGATTAAATCAGTTCGGCGGGCATTTTCCAGGTACGCAAACAAAGTTAAAGCATGAGATAACGGAGATGGCACTTATCCAAGTACCTCCTGCTCTTAAAGATATAGGTGTCACGGTCATGGATGGGCCGTTCTTCTCCATGATGCCATTTCCTGCCAGAGGGTTGCATACGCTTTCACATGTTCGTTACACCCCACATTTCAGTTGGCAAGACGAAGTAGGAGCCGACCCTTACAAAAAACTGCAGGAGTACGATCACGTTTCGCGTGTTGATCGTATGGTTAGAGATGTTGGGCGTTACCTACCTTCGGTGCTGGATGCCAAACATGTCGACTCTCTGTTTGAAGTGAAAACCGTTCTGCAAAAGAATGAGGGAGATGATGGCCGCCCGATACTTTTTGAAAAACATGCTGAGCTGCCGGGATGCTACTCGGTGCTAGGCGGAAAAATTGACAATATATATGACGTGCTAGAACAGCTCGATACAGAAAAGTTTGAAGCCGTCTCGGAGTAATTTAATGAAGAAGAACGCACTTATCGGATTTTCGGGTTTCGTTGGAAGTACGCTTCTTAAGCAGACGTCATTTGACGCACTGTACCGTTCAACTAATATTCATGAGATCGACAATCAGGAGTTTAATTTTGTAGTTTGTGCAGGTGCACCGGCTCAGAAGTGGATAGCCAACCAGAACCCTGATGATGACAAAAGCAAAATTGAATCTTTGATTAACCACTTGAAAACAATCAAGTGCGATATGTTTATATTGATTAGCACGGTTGATGTGTTCAAAAAACCTGTCGATGTCGATGAGGCTACCCCAATTGAGGAAGAAGGGCTCCATGCCTACGGTCTTCACCGGAGGTTGCTTGAGAAATTCGTTCAAGAGCATTTTCCTAAGCACTTGATCGTGCGCCTACCTGGCTTAGTAGGCCCAGGTCTTAGAAAAAACGCGATTTTTGACTTTCTTAACAATAATAATCTTAATGCAATTGAAAGCCGTGGGGTATTACAGTTCTACCCGATGGTAAACCTTTGGTACGACATTCAAACAGCACTTCAGAATGACCTAAAACTTGTGCATCTAACTGCTGAGCCTATCAGTGTCAGTGAAGTTGCGCTTCAAAGCTTTGGGCGATCATTTACTCAAGAGCTTGGCAATGTACCAGCTAGTTATGACATGAAAACACGTTATGCCGATCTCTTTGGCGCGCCTGGCCAGCACCAATATAGTAAGCACGAAACGATTCAAGCGATTCGTGCATACGCTCAGTCAGAACCCGTCACCTTAAATGGCAAAGAAGGGGAGGCGTAATGAGGCTTGCCATATCGAATATTGCCTGGGATATAGCCGAAGATGAAGTTGTTGCCAATCTTCTGAAGAAATACAGTGTGGATGCTATTGATGTAGCACCCGGTAAGTATTTCCCTGAACCTGCCAAAGCGACCCAAGCTGATATAGCAAAGGTAAAAAACTGGTGGTCTGATCGTGGCATCGAAATTACTGGAATGCAGTCACTTTTGTTTGGCACTGTCGGCTTGAATGTATTTGGCACACCTGACGTTCAAGACGCCTTACTCGAACAGCTAGAAGCGATTTGCCGTATAGGGGCTGGCCTTGGTGCGACTCGCTTAGTATTTGGTTCACCCAAAAATCGTGACCGTTCAGGCTTGAGTGATGAGCGATCGCAGACCGAAGCGGTATTGTTCTTCCGGCGTCTAGGTGATATTGCCCTCAAGCAGGGAGTAGTGATCTGTTTAGAATCAAACCCAACCTGCTATGGCGCTAACTTCATGACTACAAGCAGAGAAACCGCGCAAACGGTAAGGAGTATCGACCATCCCGCTATTAAAATGCAGCTAGATACTGGCGCACTAACGATAAATAGTGAATCAATCGAGACAGTGTTGACGGATAGCACCGATTTGATCGGCCATGTGCATGCCAGCGAGCCAAATCTCGTCCCACTTGGCGATAGTGGTACTAATCACTCTTCCATACACAAAGTTATAAATCGGCATCTACCAAATCATATAGTTACTGTTGAAATGGTGGCGACAAAAGATGAACCACACCTTGTGGCCATTGAGCGGGCGCTTACCTATGCGTCCAGCCACTACCGCCCAGCACAGGGCACTCAAGAATGAAGTGGTCAATTCTATTACTAGGCATCCTTGCTAATGCCTCTGCTAGCGTTCTTGTTAAAATGGCAATGATGCCACCTAAAAAATTCCCATCGCTTTCAGACCCCATGGCTGCACTTACCAATTGGCCGTTCTGGGTTGGTCTTTTTCTATATGGTGCAGCTTTTTTACTATATGCCGCGTCGCTTGCTCGACTACCTCTTAATGTTGCGCATCCGGTTTTGACTTCTGGTGCAATCGCCACAGTAGCTATTTTTTCCATTTTCTTATTTCGTGAACCTTTCCACTGGACGACCGTTGCCGGAATATTCCTGGTAATAGTCGGGGTGGCACTTATTACGGTGCGTGTCGCATGAATTCAATTAATAACCTAGAAACGCCTTCTCCAGAAGATAGGGAAGCATGGCAAGTACCCGCTATGGATGTCCCTCTTTGGTTGGGCAAAAATCATTCTTACTGTGTCGTAATGCCGGTCATCAATGAAGGCGATCGCATTAAAAACCTGTTGAAAAGAATGAAGGAACATCAGATTTCAAAAATTGCTGACATTATTATTGTGGATGGTGGAAGCACGGATGGTTCACTAGAGCTTGAAGCACTCAAGCAAGTAGAAGTCAGCGGTCTTATTGTGAAAACAGGGCCGGGTAAATTAAGTGCTCAGCTCAGATGTGCGTATGCCTTCGCGCTTGATCACGACTATCAAGGCATCATCACTATTGATGGAAATGACAAGGATGATCCTGAAGCGATTCCGCGGTTTATCGAAGCCTTAGAAGAGGGAGTTGATTTTGTCCAGGCATCTCGCTTTTTGCCAGGAGGAGTTGCAGAAAACACTCCAAAATCACGGGATCTTGCGATTAAATATATTCACGCGCCTTGCTTGAGCTTGGCTTCAGGGTTTAAGTGGACAGATACAACGCAGGGATTTCGCGCATATAGTAGGAAGATGTTGCTTGACCCAAAAATGGCAATTTTTCGTGATATTTTTGACAGCTATGAGCTTCTTGCATATATGTCATATAGGGCCCCTAAACTTGGGTTTACTTGCAAAGAGTTGCCCACAATTAGGCGATACCCGACTGGTGAAGTTCCAACAAAAATCAGTGGACTTAAAGGTAATTTTGCTGTGTTAACCACGTTGTTTCGAGCCTGCTCAGGTAAGTACAATAATATTTAATGCTAAAATTACAACAAAAAAATACCTCGCTTGACTAACAATTAAGGTTCATTATAGCTGATCCTTTTTTTAGTTTTTATTATTTACGCTAAGCACAAGTGATTATGATTTTATTGCAATAAATATCACGCTTTTGGGTGTAAATGGGCATTAAGATTTTTTTCTATAAATGAGCTGATTTATAAATGTTAGTTAGCATTGTATATTACTTTGGGTAAATTAAATGAGAATTCTTAATATTCAAAAGTTAGCAATTTCAACTGCAGCACTAGTTTGGGTGGCATTGTTGCTTTTTACTATGTTACAAGTTACTCCTGCAATAAAATATCCTGATTTTATTGCGGGATATGTTACATGGACAGCAATGACTAAAAGCCAGGATTTAATTGTATTTCCTTTAGTCATAATCAGCTTTTTTGGTATATTTGTGATGTTTATGAGCCTTTTTAAAAGACTCAATTCTTTGGATGTAGAAGGTGGTATAGCTTTTGCGTACCATATTGTATTATGGTCTCTGCCTGCTTTTTCAGCAGTTAGTAGTATCCTTATTCATGATAGGTTAAGTGAAGATTTTATAGTAGTATCACTTATAGGTATTATAGCATTAACTATATGCGTTTGGTTTTCGTTAATAAAGCAAGAAAATATTAATGTTGAGAAGCTGTCTGTTGGACTGTTGATGGTTTTGTTTTTTTCATTAAGTCCTCTAAGTTTTTCAGTGGTATTCAATATTTTTTCATTTGACTTAGCTAGAGATGGTATTGATATTTCTCTTGTTAAGAAATGGATTATTGGTTTTTTTCTTGTTGCATTTTTAATTTTTATGTTTTTTTTAGTTTATAATAGAGAGTTGTACTATAAGAATTTAAAAAAAATTATATTCATAGGACAAATTTCCCTTCCTCTATTATTTTTAACACTTTACCCAGCAAAACTAATAGAGTTAGACGGTAAAATATCCACTTATAATACCAGTGTTTTTTTTATTGCCTTAGTTATTAGTTTAATGCTTCTAGGGTTTATTGATATTATTCGGCGCTATATTAAATATGGGCAAGATTTAAATTGTTATAAAAATTTTTCTCCGTTAGCCTTAGCTGCACTTCTCATCGCGATGAAATTTGGAAATACAAATCCTCCTATTATTTCACCAGATGACTATCACTTTGGTGAGTATCTCTTAGGTTGGTGGACCTATCTTCAGGGCTATATACCATACATAGATTTTTTTCCATCACATGGTTTAGTAAATAATGATTTTGCAGGATTCTTAAATTTTATTTTTTATGATGGTACAGCTGCTAGTATAGCTGAGTCTCAGCGACTGGCTTTTGCTTTGCTAACAATAATATTGTTTTTTGCAGTTTTTAGTTTCACTAAAAGCTTATTATTTACCTCTTTAATTGTCTTTTTCTTAGGGGGAAGATTAGATTTGTTGTTTCTAGCTTTTTTTGCAGCGGTCTGGTTTCGAAAAGATTTAATTAAGAATAAAGTGAAATGGTCAGTTGTATGGTTTATTACCGCACCATTAGTGATATTAGGAGTGCCTGCTCAAGGTGTTTTGCTAGTGGCTTCATCTGGAGTGTTTCCTATATATTTTTTGTTTGAAACTGTTAGGTATAAAGATTGGGCTTCGGTTAAGTTAATTATTTTAATTATTTTAATTATTTTAATTATTTCCAGTGTATATGTTATTACTCCTCTCGGAGAAATGGTTTTATCCATAATTAATTATGTTTTAGTTAATGGCGCAATAAATCAAATTGCTTACGGCATCCCGTGGTCGATTAGCGTTGATAGTGATGGACTTTTATTTGAGGCAGTTCGTATGTCTTGGGTTGTGGTGCCGACAGTAATGCTTTTTTCGTTATATTTTTTACACCAAAAAAATCGATTAGAGGCTCATTTAACTTTACCTTTACTAGCTACACTCTTTTTTTCGATTTTGTTAATACCTTATTCAATGGGTAGAATTGATCCTGGTTATTTTTCAAGAACTGGTTTGACTGGTATATTATTAATTGTTGGTTTTATGAGTTTGGTGGTTTGGCAACTATTAAACCACTATAATCGTATATGGCTTATAATCGGTATGGTTTTTCTAGCTTCTTTGTTAAAATATGTTCCTCTTTCTTTTTCTCCTTTACTTACCTCGTCGAATGCTTTTATCAATGTAGGTCAGTTAAAAAATACTCAAGAAACAAAATTAAGTAATATAGGACGCGCGAAAATTCATGAAGATCATTGGGTAAGACTTAATAATTTGAGCGGCGTACTCGACGATATGTTAGAACCAAAGGAAAGTTATTTAGACTTATCTTCAAGAAATGCTCAATATTTTTATTTAGATAGGAGGCCATTAATTCCTGTTACAGCTCCATATAATATGCCTAGTCCGGAGCAACAAATAAACGCTATTAGTTTGCTAGAAGAAAATATTCCCCGATTAGCCTTACTTGAAGCGAATAATGTAATTCATGATGGCGGAGGTTTAGCTCTTCGTAATCACTATTTATATCGCTTTATTATTGATAATTATGAACCAATTGAAATAAATGGACTTATTGTAGGCTTGTCGAAAGAGGCTCTTAATCGTGGTGACTGGGGTGATGTTATTTTACCAAGTAGAAGTAAAAAAGTTGAATTATTTGAGTCGGCTTTTTCAAGACACAGAATTGATTATGAGAAATTACCTGTTGCATGGGGTATGTCCAATGAAGCTTTGGATTCAAAGATGACTAAAGTACAAGATATTAAACCATTGGGAACGAACCATCTTGAATTTAAAAATGCTAATAGCTATGAAGTCACTGGAACTGACCCTTTTATAGTTTATGACTTGTCATCATATAACTTATCAGGACAGGATGCAGGTTTGCTTAAGTTTGATTTTAGCTGCAGTGAAAGTAACGCTGAACCCAAAATTCAAATTTTCTGGGAGGGTGGGGCTGGAATTTCAGAAGATAGTAGTTTGTTTTTTACCGCAAGGAATGGAACAGTGATTGTTCCACTTGATTCTGCTCCACGTTGGTATCTTCTAAATAAAATAGAAAGCATTAGAATAGATTTACATGATGCAACGACATGCAGTTCATTTTCTATTCACAATACAACTCTTTATAAAAGAAATTGAGGTTGAATATTTTAATGGCTGCACATATTGGAAAGAAATAGATTTTCGTACAATGTGCTTTTTTAAGTTCTTTCTATGAGGTTGGTTAGCACTATCCGAATTTTAACTTTTAGGTTAAGCGTATAAAATGAAGTTTCTTCTATTGTATAAAGGCAGTTTTGGTTCAACTTTACGAGGCCCAGAGTTACGCTACTATTCTCTCGCCAAAAGTTTGATTGAGTATGGGGAAGAAGTATATTTATGTGGTCGGGCTGGGGATGATAAAGGAATACCCAACAAATCCCATTTCATACCAGTATCAAATTTTATAGCTCTGTTAAGGGCCTTTTTTGCTTCAGATGTTATTGTTTTACATGGCGGTGGGCCAATAGTAATGTTGTTGGCTTCGATTGCTGGTTTTCTAGGCAAGAGTATTATCCTGGATTGCTATGTGCCTCATTGGATCGAGTTGGATGAAGTTGTTAAAAAAACAAAAAGTAATAAATTAAAACTTTTGATTAAATCTTATTTTAATGTGGCACGAAGTTTTTTCGGTGTCATGTTTTTTAATGCTGTCATTGTGGCCAATCAACGCCAGTTGGATTTGATGCGCGGCATGATGGCCCCTTTTTGGTCAACCCATGAATTTTCCCGCATTCATATTATTCCCTTTGGCTGTGAGGAGGTAGCTGCTAACAGTCAACAAGATAATAGCCGCCATCTTCTTGGCAAGCTTGCTGGCGAAGAGTTTACCCAGTCTGATTTTTTGATAGGTTGGTTGGGTGGGGCCTATGGGTGGTTTGACATGGATGCCGTGATAGGGGCAGTGTCAAAGGCCATTAAAGAAAATAAAAATATAAAGCTTATTTTGTTTGGTGCTGAAAACGAAACCAAAAAAGACATCGCCTCTAAAATGCCAGACTTTGTGCATGGTAATATTTTCTTTTTGCCTTGGGTCGATTTTTCAAAGCGGATGGAGTATTGGGCAGGGTTTGATATTTCATTGGTATGGGGGGGCGAGGGGTATGAAAATGATTATGCATCGCGCACCCGTAATTTTGATTGTTTGACGCTCGGGTTACCCATTATTCAAAATAAAGATAGTGAGTGGGGGGCAAGGCTTGATCACTCCGGTGCAGGCAAAGCGACTACGCTTGAAAATTTGCCTGGCATACTCGTTGAGCTAAGCCATTCTCCTGATACGGTTAATAATATGCGCCGCGCTATGGAAAAGCTAGCTGCGGGCTTTTATTGGCATAAAAGTGCCAACAAACTGCTGGAGATCATACCCAGCACTAGGATGAGTTTTGTAAGAAGGTTGTTTGGGTTTTTCGTTTTTTTGTTTGTGTTGCCTGCCTTTTTTGTGTCGGCCCTGTTTGTATTGATCTCCTATTTATTCCAGAAGGCAGTCAAACGTTGAGTTACAAAATTAGTATTTTAGGTATTCGCGGTATTCCAGCGCGCTATGGTGGTTTTGAAACGTTTGCTGAGCATCTTGCTTGTTACTTAGCTGATAAAGGCTGGGAAGTGACCGTATATTGCCAAGAAGATAGTGGCACCTCTATCTGGGAAAGTACTTGGCAAGGTATACGGCGAATACATGTGCCGGTCAGCGTTTCTGGTTCATTAGGCACCATTGTCTTTGATGGCAAGGCCGTTTTTCACGCGTTGTCACAAGACGGTATATTTCTCACTCTAGGCTATAACACTGCCATTTTCAGTGCTTTACATAGGCTGAAAGGGCAGGTCAATATTTTCAATATGGATGGTGTTGAATGGCGGCGTGCTAAATGGGGTGTGTTGGCTAAAACCTGGCTTAGAATTAACGAGAGAATAGCGTGCTGGGTGGCTAATCATCTAATTGCCGATCATCCTGAAATAAAAAAGCATTTATTCCCACAGGTTGATGATGAAAAGGTCACTATGATTCCTTATGGCGGACAAAAAATTGTGTCTGCGGATGCTGAGTTACTGAAGCCCTATGGTGTTACTTCCAATAATTTCTCCTTGGTGGTTGCAAGACCTGAGCCCGAAAATTCGTTATTAGAAATTGTCCAAGCGTTTAGTGCTCGTCACAGAAATCATTTTTTAGTCGTGCTAGGCAATTTTTTGCCTGACGATAATAAGTATCATAACGAAGTAATGTCAGCTGCTAGCGATGAAGTTTTATTTTTAGGAGGCATTTACGATGCCGGTATCGTTAGCTGTCTCCGATTCCATAGCCGTTTTTATGTGCATGGCCATCAAGTAGGCGGTACGAACCCTTCTTTGGTAGAAGCCTTGGGCGCAAGTTGCGCTGTATTAGCTCACGATAATGTCTATACTCGCTGGGTAGCTGGTTCTGCTGCTATGTACTTTGAAGGGGCAGCGACCCTTACTGATTTATTCGATAATTTATTACCCGCTAATGATAAAATCCTCGAGATGAACGCTGCTAGTCGTGAACGTTTTGACCAGCAGTTTACATGGCCAAAAATCTTGGATAGCTACCATGACTTGCTGATTCGCTACTATCCTGCCTGATTTTGCAGTGGTCACTAATCTTCGGCATGCTTGCCCTATCTAGGTTTTGTCTGAAAAGTCGGCGAGCGAAGATCAGACAAGGCAAAAATTGGCGAAAAGACGGAGTTTACAGGTTGTAAATGAGTACTTTGAGCCGATTTTTAACGCCGTATGATCGAGCACAGCCAGTTTTCAGACAGAGCCTAAAAAGACAGGTATTGGTACACCGCAACGTAGGTGGAATATTTTTGCCCATTTCCCAGCGCTACGTTTGTAAGAAATAATGTGTTTATTTGATTGTTTTTCTTAACAAAATATATGCTTGATATACCTTGCAGACCCTACCTGATCATCATGGGCGCCTCTGCCCAGTGTGAACCTGGTAATTGAATTGGTATTCTTACGGCATTGAAATCAGAGGCAGCAATATACACATTTTATTACTGAGCAACTGGAGGGCAGGGAATGGCTCATGATCGTTACTTGACAACATTTTCCGAGCCGGTGCAGGTTGAGCCTTTACGTGTCTTAACCATTTTGCTGATGGATCAGTTGGGTTAGGGAGTTGTTGGCTTTGTGAAGCAAAATAAACGTAGTCCAATCACTGAGCGTTATCCCGCTCAAGTGTTCGTACCATTCATCGATTCGCTCGCTGTCTTTGTAGGCGGTTTTATTGCCTACTATCTACGCTTTGGGAATTTCGATATCCATGAGCGCTTCGTTGTCGGATTATTCCTGGTTTCTATTTTTGTAGTGATGGCTAATTTCATTGATGACGCTTATATACGTTGGCGCACTACTCAGCTATCGACCATCCTTTTTCGATTGGTGGGTGTTTGGCTAGGAGTAACCATTGCCGCGGCATCGATCATCTATTTGGCCGAAGCCTCGGTACGTTATTCTCGCCTGTGGTTGGGCATGACGATGCTCATTTCATTGGGGCTGGCGGGTGGCGTCCGTGTCGCGATCATGCTGGTCTTGAAGTACGCACGTGCAAAGGGGCAGAACCTGCGCGGTGTCTTCCTGGTCGGTCCAGGCTCGAACTTGCTCAATGTAGCCAAAAGCATGCGGCAATCGCCTGGCGAAGGCTTTGCCATTGCCGGTGTTCAGCGTTTGAAGGACAGCCCAGATCGTACCTTTCTGGAATGCTTAGCGCGCCGTGTGGAGTCATCGGATGCCCGAGAAGTATGGATCTGTCTGCCGCTGGAAATGGGCAGTACTGTGCGCGAGATTGTGCATGCCCTGCGCCATCAGACGGTAGAAGTGCGCTTCATTCCGGAATTTGGTGAGATTCAATTGCTTAACCATCAGATCAGTGAAGTCGCCGGTCGTTTCGCTATCGACCTTAGCGTGACTCCGATGGTGGAAACGGCGCGTTTCGTTAAGCGCATTGAAGATATTGTGCTCGGTTCGATCTTCCTGTTGTTATCGCTCCCTCTGTGCTTGGTGATTGGTGTAATTCTTAAATGCCAATCGCCGGGGCCGGTGTTGTTCAAACAGCACCGCATGGGAATCAATGGCAAACGCTTTAAAGTGTATAAATTTCGCTCTATGGAAGTGCACGAAGAGTCGAGCGGCCACGTTACTCAGGCGAGCCGGGGCGACCCACGTGTGACTAAATTTGGTGCACTGCTGCGCCGTACCTCACTTGATGAGCTACCCCAGTTCTATAACGTGTTGCAAGGGCGTATGTCTATCGTGGGGCCGCGCCCTCATGCATTAGCTCACAATGAACAGTATAAAGAACTGGTTGAGTCCTACATGAAGCGCCATAAGGTCAAGCCGGGTATCACCGGTTGGGCGCAGGTCAATGGCTTAAGGGGAGAAACCGATACGCTCGACAAAATGGAAAGGCGTGTCGAACATGACCTATGGTATATCAACAATTGGTCGCTCTGGTTGGATTTACGCATTATTGCCCTAACGATTATTAAAGGCTTCATGAACCCAAATGCTTATTAAGCCATTGATGGCTTGCCGTTAGTTAGTCGGGGCCAATTCAGTGCTAGAATAGCCAGCTTTTTAGCTGGCTATTCTCGTTTCTGGCCTCTGATTTTCTTATTGGACGTTCCGCCCGCCATGACTTTCCCTGCTTCGATAGCGACGTTACCCCCCCTGCGGCTTTATACCAGCCTTGCGGTCTTCCTGTTGGGCGCTATTGCGTTGATCGTGCCTTCGGGGTACTCGGTGGGGGCCGTTATGCTTTTGCTAGGCAGCATCGCATTGCTTTACAAGCGGCCTGCATTGGGCTTGAACCGTCGTGATTGGCTGGTCATCGCTGCTATGTTGGCCTATGCCGCCGTCAACATGCTAGAAGTCTGGTGGGATGGTCAAAGCTCAAGTGGGCTCGACAAGCCCAGCCGTTTCCTGCTGGCCGTTCCAGCCATGCTGCTGATAATGGCTTATCCACCTCGATTAAGCTGGTGGTGGAGTGGCTTAGCCTTGGGGGCACTCGGGGCAGGCGGTTGGGCAGGTTGGCAAAAGTTCTTTGAGGGGGTAGGCCGAGCGACTGGTTATACCTACGTTATTCAGTTCGGCAACCTGAGCATGCTGCTAGGAATACTCTGTTTGGCAGGGCTGGGTTGGGCAGCCGTACAACCCCATCGCAGGTTCTGGGTGGCTTTTTTGCTGGTAGGGTCATTGGCAGGCGTGCTTGGGTCGCTTTTCTCGGGCAGCCGCGGGGGGTGGGTCGGTTTACCGTTTGTCCTTTTGGTACTCTACCGTGGTTACGGGCGCCAATTGCCAGGAATGTTAAAAGTAGGCGCGCTACTGCTAGTGCTAGTGGGCGGCTTAATGATGTATCTACTGCCTCAAACCGGTGTTCAACTGCGGGTACATGAAGCTTTTAATGACGTTAGCCTTTATATATCGGAAGGCAACCCTGATACCTCGGTGGGGGCGCGCTTTGAGATGTGGCGTGGTGCCTACCACTTGATAGTTGAAAAGCCGCTCACCGGGTGGGGTGACAACGGTTATCAACAAGGCATGCAAGCATTGGCAGATAAGGGTGTGGTTGATGAAGTGGTCACACAATTTGGTCACGCGCACAATGAGTTCATTGATGCGTTTGCTAAGCGCGGCGTAATAGGCCTTGCTGTGCTGCTGGCGCTCTACCTTATTCCCATGCGGCTTTTCGCAACGCAACTAACATCAAAGGATTTTGAGCTACGCTCGCTTGCCGTGGCTGGCGTGTTACTGCCTGTGGCGTATATCGATTTCGGTTTTTCCCAAGTGTTTTTGGGGCATAACAGTGGGGTGATGATGTATGCCTTTTTGCTTGCCGTGCTATGGGGAAGCTTTACGGTATTCACCAGGAGAAACCCTCACGCATTAGGCTAAAAATGTAAGCGTTCACTTACAATTAACAAGACAATTCTCTACACAAGACAAACGGATGTTGAAGTAAGATTTATCGGTTATAAGACAACGCTCGACTTAATAATAGGTCTTCAGAAAGCTTTAAAGGGAGGTTTTCTGCGGACAAACAAGACCGATAAATTGTTCATGGGAAAACGGTACAAAAATGAAAAAAACACTCAGCTTAGCCGTCAGCGCTGCCACGGTGATGATGCTCGCCAATAGCAGCTTCGCATATGACAACAAAGTGTCGGTATCCGCCATCGCCGGTACCACCGGGTTTGGTGCCGATGCCTCTTGGCGTTTTCATGAAAACCTAGCCGTAACAGCACGTTATACCGATGGTTTGAATTTAGATACTGACTTCAATGAAGATGGCGTGAAGTACAACGCTGACTTCGACATGAAAGCCTCTAGCCTCAAGATGGATTACTTCCCCTTCGGTGGTAGTTTCTTCCTGTCGGCAGGCATCATGATGCCGGACATCGAGGCGAACGTGGTCGGTACGCCAGATGATGGTGGCAGAACCTATGAATTTAACAACAATCCGTATAATGCCGCTGCCATTGGCTCTGTCGTGGGTACTGCGACTGTCTCGGATGGTACCCAGCCTTATGTAGGGCTTGGGTGGCGCAGCTCGCACCAAAGCGGATTCTCGTTCTTCTCCGAGTTCGGTGTGGTAGCCACCAATATTGATGTTTCCCTGAGCACAACGAATGGCTTCGAGAACATCGACCCTCGGCTTCAGCAGGACATTCGTGCTGAAGAGCAAAAACTGAAAGACGATATCGATAAACTGCCCGTGTTCCCGGTAGCGGTGCTGGGCGTTACTTATACGTTTTAAGCTTTAAACCCTGTGGCTCTTCCAGTGGAAAGCGTTTTTACAGCTAGCCAATTTTCGTATAAAGCCTAATGTAAAACGTTAATGAACGCTGCAAGTAACGCTATATGCCCGCCATCACCCAAAAGGTGTTGGCGGGCTTTTGCTAATTAAACATTGCCTTTTATTCTCTTTTATCGCATCGTCGATCTATCATTAGTCCTTGTTAAATTAGATTAAGGCTATTAGTAGCGCTGCTTGGAGAGATAACCATGACGATGAATAACTCTGAATGTTCATTATCCACTATTATTCATCGCGGTGGTGCAAACGGGGTGACCGGTAGTTGCCATCAACTTGTTGTTAATAGTGAGTGTTCACTATTAATTGATTGTGGTTTGTTTCAAGGCGAAGACGCCCAGCAGGATAGCTTCGATCAGCTCACTATTGATTTTGATATCTCAAAGGTAAAAGCGTTGGTCATTACTCACGTACATATTGATCATGTGGGGCGGTTGCCTTATTTGCTCGCCGCGGGCTATAGCGGGCCGATTGTTTGTTCACTCCCCTCGGCCAAGCTATTGCCGTTAGTGATTGAAGATGCCCTGAAAATTGGCTTTACCCGCAATGCGCGTTTAATTGACCAGTTTCTTCAGCGAGTAGAGCAGCAGCTGGTGCCGTTGGAGGTAGCCAAGTGGCACTCTGTCGTAGATTCGTCTTCTCTTTCAGTTAACCTCAAACTTCAGCGTGCGGGGCATATTCTCGGCGCTCGCTATGTTGAGGTCGCCTTGCGTGAACCCCACACCAAGCGCCGTGAACGGGTGGTGTTTTCTGGTGACTTGGGTTCGGTCCATGCGCCATTGTTGCCTGCGCCTAAGTCGCCGCCCAGGGCAGATGTAATGGTATTGGAGTCTACCTATGGCGACCGACTGCATGAAGGTCGTGATGAGAGAACCACCTTGCTGAAGCGTTCTATTGAGCAGGCGTTAAACAATAAGGGCACGGTTATTATTCCTGCCTTTAGTATTGGCCGAACTCAGGAGCTACTCTACGAGTTGGAAAATATTATCCACGGTGCAAGCCAGGGATCGCTTTGGCAGTCGTTAGAGATCATTGTGGACTCTCCGTTAGCGGCTCGATTTACTCAGGTGTACCGAGAGTTAAAGCCGTTTTGGGACGACGAGGCACAGAAACGCTTGCAAGCAGGGCGGCACCCATTAAATTTTGATGCGCTGTACACGGTGGACAGCCATGAAGAGCATGAACAAACGGTACGTTATTTAGCTGACAGTGGCAGGCCAGCAGTAGTGATCGCCGCCAGCGGTATGTGTACCGGTGGG
This sequence comes from Vreelandella sulfidaeris, assembly GCF_042429665.1. GTDB lineage: Bacteria > Pseudomonadota > Gammaproteobacteria > Pseudomonadales > Halomonadaceae > Vreelandella. The sequence continues at coordinate 922,590 of NZ_JBHMAC010000010.1, forward strand.
CGGGTGATGAATTATTTAAAAGCCATGCTGGGTGATTCGCGTCATCAAGTACTGTTTGTGGGTTACCAGGGTGCAGGCACGCCGGGGCGCGATATCCAGCGCTATGGCCCACGGGGCGGCTGGGTGGTGCTAGATGGCGTGCGTTTTGATATTCGCGCTGGGATAACCACGATTGGCGGTTACTCTGCCCATGGGGACCAGCGTGATTTACTTACCTTTATCAAACGTATGCGTCATTGGCCGCGGGAGGTTCGTCTCGTTCATGGTGATGATACTGCAAGGCGAGCGCTTAAAACCGCTATTGAAGCCATGGCGCTGAAGCACAAGCATGCAGTCACCGTGTTTTTACCCGAAAATTCACCCGAGGGTGGTTAAAGTAAGCTGCCCAGCGTCTGTTGCTGCGAGTCACATCCTTTTGTCATTGCGAACGAAGTGAAACAATCTGGGGTTGAACTGCCACCGCAAACAGAGATTGCCGCGTCGCTACGCTCCTCGCAATGACATAGAGGTGTCATTATGCACGAAGTGAAGCAATCTAGGGTTGAGTTGCTACTGCAAACAGAGATTGCCGCGTCGCTACGCTCCTCGCAATGACATAGGTGCTGTTATTGCGAACGAAGTGAAGCAATCTGGGGTTGAGCTGCCACCGCAAACAGAGATTGCCGCGTCGCTACGCTCCTCGCAATGACATAGAGGTGTCATTGCGAACGAAGTGAAGCAATCTGGGGTTGAACTGCCACCGCAAACAAAGATTGCCGCGTCGCTACGCTCCTCGCAATGACATAGGTGCTGTTATTGCGAACGAAGTGAAGCAATCTGGGGTTGAGCTGCCACCGCAAACAGAGATTGCCGCGTCGCTACGCTCCTCGCAATGACATAGAGGTGTCATTGCGAACGAAGTGAAGCAATCTGGGGTTGAACTGCCACCGCAAACAGAGATTGCCGCGTCGCTGCGCTCCTCGCAATGACATAGAGGTGTCATTGCGAACGAAGTGAAGCAATCTGCGCTTACCAGCCCCCTTGGCTTTCTAATAGGCTGCGGGTGTTGTTATTGAGCGGCAGCCGGAAATCGGCGGTGCCGAGCACCATGGCATCGCCTGCGCGTACTACCCGAGCGCTCACATAGACATAGTCCTGCCCTTGAGCATAGGTGCCCATCAATATGGAACGGGCGTTATGCTGGGCGCTAAGCCGCTGCACTTGGCGTGACAGAATCAACTCTCCCACATTCTCTTCGATAAACATGCTGTCGCGCATTTTAACTTCGCGAACCTGCATCCCTTGGCGGGCTAGCGCTGACGCCATTAATTCAGAGCTAATACGTCCAAGCGTTGATGATTGGCTCAGGTTGTCGATACTCACAAACGTCGCCGCGATCATGGGGCTGTAACGTGCCAGCTCGGGATTGCTGGTCATCATTTGCTCGGCTGCGGCGTGAGCCAGCGCCGAAAGGTCAGGTTCCGGCTCGGCGTTAGTGTTGTTGGCATTACCCAGTGTGCTACAGCCAGTGAGTAACAGTAGCACGATGGCCAAGGTCGCCACGCGGGTTGCAAAATGGGTTGAGCGAGGGCGCCAGGTGGTAAAAAAGGTCGTCAGCATGAAATTACCATGTATCTGTGATGGAAACGGTGGGCGTGACAGGCGCCCGCGGTATGCTGTGAGGAGCATATTGGCGGCGATCACCAGCATTGATGTAGTAAATGTTGGAGGATGAGTAGAGAATTCGTTCGCCATCAATGATCTGTGTGGTCACGATGATCTCTTCGTTGCCGGTATTGGTCCAACTGCCGCTGGTAATATCGGCGAGTATGCCCGCAGGAATCAAGCCCAGCGCTGGCTCGGCCCAGTGGTTAATGGGGATAGTCGCCACAGCAACACCCGCGGTGAGTGCAGTAAACGCGCCGGTGGGCGGGCGAACAAAACCTCGGTCGCGGTGTTCAACCACATCCACATCGACGGTAATGATGGCCCCGTTGACGGTGGGGATGGTGGTCAGGTTGGCACCGCGTGAGACCAGTTCGCTGGTTAGCAGGGTGCGAAAGCCGCGGCCAAACTCGCCGCCGCGGTAAGTGCTCACATCATTATCGTCAGCGGCGCTGATATATAAGTCGCGATTGCGTACGCGCTCACGTTGTAAAATGCTGGTCGCTTCGTGGCGGGCCAGGACATCCCAGTGATGCGCTGCCTGCATGCGCTGCTGTTCAGTATAAGGATACGTCGTGGCAATCGGCGCTTGCGATGTGTTGGCATAAAAGCAGCCGCTGAGCAGTAGACTGGCTACTCCCACGCTAGCAGCCTGTAGGAAAGTCGGGAGTCGAAATAAACGGGGTCGGGTACGCACCTGCGGGTTCCTTTTTCGCTACTAAACGGCTTTTTGATAGACTGGTCGCCATACGTAGTTTGCCATGGCTAATACTACGTACCTAGCTTGGTTTAGCATACTTAGCTTTATGTACGTAGTTCTATATAGGTGGTTCAAAATGATTAACTTTTTCATGCCCGGTTTGTAATGCACCGTTTGCAATGCATAGCTTGTCATATTTCGTTATATCGGCCACAAGGTTCAAAACTTGAATGAGCGATAAAAACCATGCTTGAAGATCACCGCAGTGGTCCGCGCCATGACTCGTTAATGACGGCCTATCACGAAAGTGATAGCGGCAGCGGCTGGATGATTAGTTACCTCGATATCATGACACTGCTCGTGGCTCTCTTTGTGGTGATTATTGCGGCGGCCGGCCCCATAAAACCAGAGTGGAGCGAGCAGGAGTTGGCGGAGGATTATACATATACGCCGCCGCCTGAGCTGGAGATTCCTCTCCCGCCTGAATTGGAGCAGTCTTTGGAACAACGCTCGGATGAGCATGCAGTCATCGTTAGATGGAGCGGCGAAGGATTAAGCCCTATGGCCATTAGCGCAGCGCTTGGGGTGGCAGGATTGCCACGACGAGTACGCTATGGCGTTCCGCCTTTATTGGCCGCGCCTACTCCGCAGCCTCGCGCTGAACCGGTTATCTCACTGCCCACTCTGCTGATGTCGACAGGCAGCGAGAATTTAGCGTCGCCTCTGGCGGACTATATGGTGGTGTTAACGGATCGCCCACCAGTCAACGTACAAACAGTGAGCGATGAAGCAATACTAGGGGCGGTGGCGCTGGAACAGGCGCTCTCTCAGCGCGTTGAGGAGTCTCCGTATCTGCCCGACCTGGAAGGCGTTGAAGTATCCCGTGTGGCGGAAGGGATTAGCCTTCGCGTGCAGGATCAATTGCTATTTCCGTCAGCCACTGCCGAGTTAACTGACGACGGGTCTTCGTTGGTGGGCAGCCTGCTGGAAACCATCCAGCGCTACGATGGTGAAGTATGGGTCGAAGGGCACTCGGATAGCCAAACGATTAGCACCGAGGAGTATTCATCTAACTGGGCACTTTCAAGCGCCAGGGCGATCGCCATTGTCGAAGCGTTGGAAGCCGCAGGCGTCGATGCAGAGCGACTGCGCGCGGTAGGCCTGGCAGCGACCAAGCCGCTTGAGAGTAACGCCAGCGCAGAAGGGCGAGCGCGTAACCGGCGAGTAGAGGTGGTCATTCACGTCGAGTAGCTCTATGTATGTCATTGCCTGGAGCGTAGCGACACGGCAATCTAACTTAGCAATATGACAAAAAAAGCCCGCCGGGGAGGCGGGCATTAAAGGGCTTGGTTCACTGCAGCCCACTGGAATCAAGTGAGGGGTGTACAAGATCCTCAGTGGGTACAGCTTCAGTATAGCTTTTTTTAAGAGATTGCCAAGATTTGTTGCGTTTGTTGGCAGTTTTTATAAAAGCTAATAGGCTTTTTAAGAGAAACGTCACAAACGCACACTTTTCTTTTGCATGCTTTTTTTTGGTGCTTTTGTATTGCCTCTTTTTGGTGATGTTTTGGGTTTAGCGCTAGACTCAGTAGAGCGTCGCTATTAATCATTATGTAACCCCTTGCTAAACCAGCACTTCTCCGTTTTGGCTTGTAACTTGCTAACTAACGTAAATGGCAACGTGAATAGCCGATAAGTGTCGCCAAATATGACGTGTGACGCTGCGTTAAGACCTAAAAGAGGTAGTCCCATGCCTGAACCCACTAGCCCTTCACTATCGACCTCAGGGTCTGCTCCTCTGGATGAATCGATCTTACAGCCGCGGCTGGTAATGACTGATTTGGATGGCTCGCTGCTGGACCACCACAATTATGACTTCGCCCCAGCCGCCCCGTGGCTTGAGCGCTTAAAACAGTGGGGGGTGCCCGTCATCCCGGTGACCAGTAAAACCCGTGCTGAGTTGTTTCCCCTACGTGAAGCGCTCGGCCTGATGGCGACCCCCTTTGTCGCTGAGAACGGGGCGGTGATTGGGTTGCCTCCGGACTGGTGCCATGCCCGCTTAGATCAACCTGGCATCGGGGATGATGGTGTGGTCATTAAACACCCAGGCGTTGATATCGGTTTTATTCGTGCCCGTTTAACGGTATGGCGCGAACGCCTGGGTGTTCGCTTTACGCGTATGGGAGAGCTGAGCGTGCAAGAAGTCATGGAGCTCACAGGGCTTGACGACGCACGCGCTCGGGATGCGTGTCAGCGCGAGGGCAGTGAGCCTTTGTTATGGAAAGACAGTGATGAGGCGCTGGAATCGTTTCGTGCCGCGCTAGAGGGCGATGGTTTACAACTGACCCAAGGCGGGCGCTTCTGGCATGTGATGGGACAATCGGCCGATAAGGGCAGTGCCGTAGAGTGGCTAGTAAAGCGTTTTACGGCGTTAAAAGGGCAGACCCCGCTTTCGCTGGGCCTGGGGGATGGGCCAAACGATATCACTATGCTCGAAGCTGTCGATCAAGCGGTGGTCATCCGCGGTTGCCATGATTTAGTGGTCGAGCCTCGCAATACCTCGCTCTATCGCACTCAAGCCACCGGGCCGAAAGGCTGGGCTGAGGGCGTGGCCCACTGGTGGGGCAAAATGACCGTCGTCTAGCGGTGGTGGAGAAGAGCAAGGGTGTAATCCACTTATTAGAACTGTTTATTAGTACTATTTATTAGAACTATTTATTAGAACCAGGGAGGTTTGCGCATGAGTGATTTTCATCAAAATGGAATTATTACTGACTTTCACAACCTGACTCGACGTCCGGTTGAAGCGCTTGAGCAGGAGCTTTGTCAATTTTCTAAACGACGCCCTATGGGGCTAATTCTGCCCTCGCTTTTTTCGGAGTTGGAAGGGCCTGCATTATCGTCCATTGTCGATGAGCTGGTAAATGTCCCGTACCTAAGCGAGATTGTGATTGGTCTGGATAAAGCCGATCGTGAACAGTTCTTGTACGCGCGGGAGTTTTTCTCTCGGCTGCCCCAGCATACCCGGATCTTATGGAACGATGGTCCACGTTTGCGCGCTTTGGATGCCGAGCTTGAAGAACATGGTCTGGGCGCATTGGAGCCCGGTAAAGGGCGCAATGTCTGGTATTGCGCGGGCTATATGCTGTCGTCAGGGCATTCTGCAGTGGTGGGGCTCCATGATTGCGATATCTTGACCTACGAACGCGGAATGCTAGCGCGTCTGATGTATCCGGTGGCCCATCCTAATTTTAACTATAGCTTTAGCAAGGGCTATTACCCTCGTATTGCAGAGGGCAAGCTAAATGGTCGCGTATCGCGGTTATTGGTGACGCCGCTGATTCGCGCGCTTAAAACCGTATGCGGGCCGATGCCGTATCTCGATTACTTGGATGGCTTCCGTTATCCGCTGTCGGGCGAGTTTGCCATGCGTCGTGAAGTGCTGGAAGGAATTCGGATGCCCGCTGACTGGGGGCTGGAAATTGGCGTATTGTCAGAGTTGCAGCGCAACTATTCTGTGCGACAGCTTTGTCAGGTGGACATTGCCGATGCCTATGACCACAAGCATCAGCCGGTCAGCGAAGATGATCCGAATGGTGGCTTAAACCGCATGAGCCTGGATATTTCCAAAGCGCTGTATCGAAAATTGGCGACGCAAGGCATTACCTTCAGTAGCGAAGATTTCCGAACGCTCAAAGCCACTTACTATCGCTTCGCTCTGGATTTGATCGAAGCGTATGATCACGATGCCACCATGAATGGCCTGAGCTTGGATCGCCACAGCGAAGAACAAGCAGTGGAGCTGTTTGCCAGTAATTTACTGGAAGCAGGCAATCTATTCATGGATAACCCCCGAGAGCGCCCCTTTATTCCCAGTTGGAACCGGGTGCAGGCCGCTGCACCTGATCTGCTAGCCAGAATGAATGAAGCTGTAGAGCTTGATAACCAGGGCAAGGTATAGGGCAACCTCAGATTGCGTCACTTCGCTTGCGATGACATGGGGGCGTGGCGCTAAATGAGGTAGAGAAGAGGATGTGCGGGGGCACGTCCTCCATCAGAGTGTTTTCTACTGGCGCTAAGCGCTAAGCCCATGACGATGACCAGTCGAATCAGCAAAGGTGCGTGTCTGAAGCGGAAGCAATGCTTTGCGAAGTGGCGTCGTAGTATCTGTTAGACCCCAGCGTTTGCCAGGGGAGTATCTGCCTTGAGTAGGAGCATCGTCCCCCCCTAACAACTCCCGATGGAGGCGCTGGGTCATCTGTTGTAAGTGCAGCGCGGTATCACGGCGACAGACAGGATACTGGCTCAGCATTTCAAGAACACAAAGCGAACGCTGAAACTCTTTATGTGTCATAGCGGCACGAAGTGTTTCGAGCTCTCCCCACGTAGGCTGATAACCTTTATACCAGATGCGCTCGGCAAGCTTCTTGACATCCTCAATAGCGCTTTCAAGAGGGCGAGAACCCACGCGGTATAGCTGTTTATAGGTGACAGAAAACGTCATAATTAGCCCTGCCTTTGATGATAGTCGTCTAGCATCACTTTCAGATTCCCTGAAATGCGCATTTCATCCCCTACATAGTAGCTGATCGCTTCTCGGGCTAATCGTTCGAATTCGTCAATGTCGATATAAGGAAGCTTCAGCAACGTTTGAATATCGTTTTGATCACGATCACCAAAACGACCAAGCTTTGAAATGGCCACATCTAGCGCACTTGCGACGTAGACTTCCACGTTAGAAACACTGCTTTGATTCATCAGCCGAATGACGCGATCTTCGTAATCCTCATGTAGAGGAGCTAACGTGGTATTAAAACTGGTGTCCAACTCCAGGATTTGCACTATGCCTTCTTCATCAGCAAAGACTTAGGCGTCTTCACCTAGGAGGGCAGCTATTTCAGATTTATCTGCCAACCCATGGGACGAAACCTCGGCGTCTATATCCGCGCTCCCTCGAACTTGCGAATGAATATGCACCGCATAGCCACCAAAGACAATCACTTGAAAAACGCCTTTCTCGCCATTTGCATACACAGGCTCAAGCACATCGAAAAACTCAACGAGTGCAAGTCCTAACGCCGTGTCAGGCTCGATTATCGGATAATCACCCGGTTCTATCGGCATGATCTCTCCTGAAAATTTATAATGAACTCTACCATAAGCAGCGCTGGCAAACGCTCACCCGCTTTTTCTTTTATCCTCGCATCAGACGGGGAGAAGCCCCTATTCGCAACGAAACACGGCAACCCTGAGGTTGCCGTGCTTCGCTTATCGTCTCAGGCCCTAAAAATCACTAGATTGATAGGCTACTTGCTGAGTCTGTTTAGCGGTAGGCAAGCTTGCCGGGGCATGTCCGTCATTCTGATTGATGCGGAAATTGGCCACCAGTTGGCGCAGTTGGGTACTGAGCTGGGCAAGCGCCTGGGTGGCGTGGTTGCTTTCTTGTACCAAACCGGCGTTTTGCTGAGTCATTTGATCCATTTGCGTCACGGCGAGGTTGACTTGCTCGATCCCACTGCTTTGCTCAATGGTGGCCGACGAAATTTCCTGCACCAGCGTACTTAGCTGCTTAATGTCATCGACCATGCCGTTAATCACATCACCGGTCTCGCGGACTTGATGACTGCCCTCCGTCACTTTCTTGTCAGAGGCCTCAATCAAGCTCTTGATTTCCTGCGCTGCTGCAGCCGAACGACTAGCTAAATTGCGAACCTCATTGGCGACTACGGCAAAGCCACGGCCTTGCTCGCCAGCGCGGGCGGCTTCCACTGAGGCATTGAGCGCAAGGATATTGGTTTGGAAGGCAATTCCATCAATCGTGTTGACGATACTGCTCATCTGGGTGGCGCTTTCATTAATCGTCGCCATGGTGGTGATAACGGTCGCCATGGAGTCACTGCCGCGCTGCGCGCTATCGGCGGTGCGAGTGGCAAGCGAGCGCGCATGGTCGGCATGTTCGGCATTTTGCTTCACGGTGGCGGTGAGCTGCTCCATGCTGGAGGCCGTTTCTGCTAATGATGCAGCCTGCTCTTCGGTACGGGTCGAAAGCTCTTCGTTAACGCCGACAATTTGCTCAACGCCATTATTCACCTGGTTTGCCTCGTGGTGAATGTCGCCAATCGTATTGGCAAGGGCTTCGCGCATGCGGTTAATATTAAACAGCAGGCTTTGTTGATCCTTGGCTGATAGCTGAGTGCTTTGGGTCAAATCCCCGTCGGCGATATAGCGCACGACGCTTGCCGCGTAGCGAGGATCGCCGCCTAATTGGCGCGAAACGTCACGAATTACCCAGCCCATCAGCAGTGTGACCGGTAAGCCAATGATCAGTAGGATCACTATCGAGCGAATCAAGCCGCTGATAAAGGCGGTGTTAATATCATCGACATAAACACCCGAGGCGAGGGACCAGTTCCATTCTGGCAGGTAGGCCACATAGCTGATTTTAGGTACCTGGGCATCGCCAGTGATGCGTCGGGAGTAGTAGCCTACATGGCCGCCGCCCGCTTGAGCGGCGGCTCTAAACGCGGCATACAAATCCATGCCGTTGCTATCCTGATAGGCACTCATGTCTTCGCCGAGCGGGCGGTTGGGGTGGGATACAATACGTAGGTCATCATCGAAGGCGAATATATATTCACCGTCACCAAAGCTGGCGCTGGCCATATTATCAATCGCTCGCTGCTGCGCTTCTTCCTCGCTGAGTTCCCCGGTGACTACTCGCGCTTGCAGAGCTTCAATTTGGCTATGTACGCTTTCGATTACGTATTGAATACTATCGCGGCGTTCGCTCTCAATCGTTTGTCGATTCTCCCAGGCTAGCCAGCCCACCATTAGCAGCATGGCTACCCAAATGATACCCAGCGTTCCCCACAGTTTTTGCGTCGTCGTTAAATGCGTCATGACTTCCCTAATTTTTCAATTAATTTTTAATAATTAAGTAAGTTTTTATTTATCGGCCTAAACGCAACGAACCTTAATAAAATTACTCATGAAGGCCATTTTTAGCTTAATGGCGGTCAGCACCTAGTGGTCTGTCAGGGTGAACATGAAAAGCAGGAAAGGAAGGTAAGAAGGAGAGCAGAGAAGGAGGAACTTGAGGGGGAGAGGTGAAATAAGATAGGTGAGAAGAAGAAAGTTTAGAAAAAGAGAGTTTAGAAAAAGAGAGTTGAAAAGAAGAAAGTAGAGCAGAGGGGCATTCATATAAACATTGAGGCGGCCATTATCATGGCCGCCTCAAAGCACGTCGTTACAACGTTAAGCGTTAAAAGTCGCTAGAGTGATGAGCTACTTGATGAGCCTGTTTAGTGGCGGGCAAGCTTGCCGGGATATGCTCGTCATTTTGGTTAATGCGGAAGTGAGCAACCAACTGGCGCAGTTGAGCGCTGAGCTGGGCAAGCGCTTGAGTAGCATGGTTGCTTTCCTGCACTAGGCTGGCATTTTGCTGAGTCATTTGATCCATTTGGGTCACGGCCAGATTAACCTGCTCGATACCGCTGCTTTGCTCAATGGTGGCCGACGAAATTTCCTGCACCAGCGTACTTAGCTGCTTAATGTCATCGACCATGCTGTTAATCACATCACCAGTCGCGCGCACTTGGCGGCTGCCTTCTACTACTTTGCTGTCCGACGCTTCGATTAAGCTTTTTATCTCCTGAGCTGCTGCTGCCGAACGACTAGCTAAATTGCGGACCTCATTGGCGACCACGGCAAATCCGCGGCCTTGCTCGCCAGCGCGCGCGGCTTCTACTGAGGCATTGAGCGCTAGGATATTGGTTTGGAAGGCAATTCCGTCAATCGTGTTGACGATGCTGCTCATCTGGGTGGCGCTTTCATTAATCGTCGCCATGGTAGTGATAACGGTCGCCATGGAGTCGCTGCCGCGCTGCGCGCTATCGGCGGTGCGAGCGGCAAGCGAGCGCGCATGGTCGGCGTGTTCGGCATTTTGCTTCACGGTGGCGGTGAGCTGCTCCATGCTGGAAGCGGTTTCCGCCAACGAGGCGGCCTGTTCTTCGGTACGGGTCGAAAGCTCTTCGTTAACACCGACAATTTGCTCAACACCATTATTAACCTGACTGGCCTCATGGTGGATATTACCAATCGTTTCGGCCAGGGTTTCACGCATACGGTTAATATTAAACAGCAGGCTCTCTTGGTCCTTGGCCGATAGCTGGGTGGTTTGAGTTAAATCCCCATCAGCGATATGACGAACGACGCTTGCCGCGTAACGAGGGTCGCCGCCCAAACGACGAGAAACGTCACGAATTACCCACCCCATCAGCAGCGTGACCGGTAAGCCAATGATCAGCAGTATGACGACCGAGCGAATCAAGCCGCTGATAAACGCTGCATTAATATCGTCGACATACACACCCGTGGCGAGTGACCACTCCCACTCAGGGAGGTACCCGACATAGCTGGTTTTGGGAATCTGTTCATCGCCACCCGCGCGAGTAGAGTAGTAATTAACGTGGCCTCCGCCAGCTTGGGCTACACGCAATAACTCAGGGTATAGCGCCATACCGCTGGCATCTTCATAGTTGGTCATGTCAGTGCCCGTAGGGCGGGTAGGGTGTGAAATAATCAATAACTCGTCGTTGAACGAGAAAATATACTCGCCATCCCCGAAGCCGACGCTGGCCATGTTATCGATAGCGCGCTGCTGGGCTTCTTCAAGGCTGAGTTCACCGGCCGTTACCCGTGCCTGAAGCGCTTCGATTTGGCTCTGTACGCTCTCGACCACGTATTGAATGCTGTCGCGGCGTTCGGTCTCTATCGTGTGACGGTTCTCCCACGCAAGCCAACCTACTAAAAGCAGCATCGCGACCCATATGATACCCAGCGTTCCCCAGAGCTTTTGCGTTGTTGTTAAACGGGACATGGCGTTCCTTATTTTTTATTGAATTGACTCCTTATCTATCGGCTTAAAAGCGCCAGACCTTAGCGAATTTTTTTAACATCGTTTATTTAGCGTTAGCTTATGTTGTATATGAAGTTAAGGTTATATTCATAAAAGGAATAACTATAGTTGTTTTTCGTACTATGCTGTGAGTGACATACTTGGCGAGTCTTTCAACTCATGCGCCTGCGTACCCCTAGGAGGCAATCAATGAAACGCCCTGTCGTTACCCACTTTTTTGATGAGCCAACCAACACGTTTAGTTATGTCGTGCAGGATCCTGACAGTCGTGCCTGCGCGATTTTAGATTCGGTGCTTGATTTCGATTACGCTGCAGGTCGAACAGATGTGCGTTCTGCTGATCAAATCATCGCGTTTATACGCGAACACCAACTTGAGGTTGAATGGGTTTTAGAAACTCATGTTCATGCCGATCACCTCTCAGCAGCCCCCTATCTGAATGCGCTTTTAGGTGGCAAAACCGCGATTGGCGCCAACATTGTTGAGGTACAGGAAATATTCGCTAAGACATTTAATGTGGGGGGCGATTTTTCGCGAGATGGCAGTCAGTTTGATGTCCTGTTTGAGGAAGGCGATACCTTTACCATCGGGACGCTGGAAGGGCAGGTTTTACACACCCCGGGGCATACGCCTGCCTGTATCACCTATGTGCTGGGAGACGCGGCCTTTGTCGGCGATACGCTCTTTATGCCGGATTATGGTACTGCTCGGTGTGACTTCCCTGGCGGTGATGCACGTACGCTTTATCATTCCATCCAAAAAGTGCTGGCGCTGCCAGAGCGCACTCGCCTGTTTCTCTGCCACGATTACAAAGCCCCCGGGCGTGACACATTTGAATATGAAACCAGCGTCGCTGAACAACGCCGCGCCAATGTTCACGTTCATGAAGGGGTCAGCGAAGAGGCGTTTGTGGAAATGCGCACTGAGCGTGACGCCACCCTGGGCATGCCAACGCTGATTATTCCGGCGGTACAGGTCAATATGCGCGGCGGAGAACTGCCTCCTGCTGAGGACAACGGTACTAGGTACTTAAAAGTGCCCATTAATAAGTTCTGACGTTATCAAAGGGCGGGCTTTTAAATCATCAGCGTTGTTGAGCAGGAGTGATGGATGGATTGGAGTGCTGGCTTACAAGGGGTAGCGGGGTATAGCCCTAAAGCTAATGGCGGCGTTTGAAGGCGAGCGTATAGCGTTAAGGCGAACTGATAACGTTAAGGCGTTGCGCTGCCCATCATATCGATTAGCTGTTCATCGCTGGGTAGACCCTGAATACGTTCGATACGCAGGGTCCCGTTCTCCACTTCGCGCTGGAAAGCGGAGGTGGGCGTGGCGTACAAACCAAGTGCCTCGAAGAGCTGGTTATTGGCATATACCTGCTCTTCGATCTCCCTTGGCTGGGCGCTAGCCTCTACCGTAATTTCCGCTCGTTCATGAGCCTGCAAGGTGGCGGCAGGATCATCGGCCCCCAGTATAGCGGCCGCTTTACCTGGGCTATCGGGGGCTAAAATACCCACCATGATATGGCGCAACTGTACCTCGCCAGCCTCGACCCAGGGGCGTGTTTCTTGCCATAACTGACGGCAGTAGGGGCAATTAGGGTCCGTAAAGGTGTAAATCACCCGGGGCGCCTGCACATCGCCATCCTGAACCCAATGGCTGTCGCGCAATAGCTGCCAGGTTTGTGCTTCCAGCGGGGCGCGTACATGCTCGTCCAACTGCGCGTCGGTAAGGTTATTGCCCTGGCTATCCGTTAGTGTGCCGACCACCGCATGCTCACCATCCGGAGTTAAATAGATCACCATCTCACGGCCTTCTGTGCTGGCGCCGTAACCGCGCAAACCACCTGGAGCCTCAAACGAGGCATGAATCTCCACGCCTTGGTCAACAAGTGCTTGAACAGGAGCAGGAAGCTCATCGGAAGCGGTGACAGTGCTTGCACATACGGTCAGTAGAAGCAATCCGCTGGTAAGCATGGGACGATTTAAGTGCATGACGCGCCTTATTCAATGAGCAATGATATTAGTACGATGTTACCAGCCAGCGTACTGCATAGGGGGGAAGCGTGCCTTCGTTTACCCACGTTGTAGCAGCGTCCAGCGTCTGCCAAGTATGGTTGCTCAGCGCTTGAGTCACTGCCTCGCCCATGTTTTCAAAGGGGAGCGGCAGGTCGGTAACGTTATAGAGCGCTAACAGGCGGCGACCATCATGTAGCGGACCGCGCTCCAGTGCCAGCAGTTCGGGGCATGAATCCAAAACCCGCTGCGCAGCGCTGGGGTCAAAGCAGGGCTCTTGACGACGCAGTTCCAACAGTCGGCTCAGCGCTTTGAAAACATCGTGAGTGGGGGTGGAGGGGCTGTCTAGCAGCAGGTCAAGCTCGCTACGCTGCCAGCGGCGACGGTTAATGGAGCGTAACCGACCGCTGCGTTCTACGCCTTCTACGTCATTGAGGGTGCCCGTCAGCGTATGAATATAAAGCGCAGGGATACCCTGTAAACTCAGCATGATCGCTTGGCTACATAAGAAGCGCGCAATCTGCCACGGGTCGGGGCCACGACGGGTGCCGCGCATGGCTTCAAACCAGGTGATATTGATTTCATAGGGTGTGTCAGGGCCGTCGGGATTGCTGCGCATGCTGACGAAACCGCCGAAACGATGCATCAGTTCCAGCAACGCATCCCGCTCATGATCCGGTAATAAACCTTCCAGCGGACGCACACCAATACCGTCGTGACTGGCGGTGAAATTCAGGTAGGTGCAGTTCGTCGGCAGCACGGGAAGGCTGGCAAGCCAGGTTTGTAATGTGCTCGCCTCGCCTCGCGTTAGCGTATGTAGCAACAGCGGCGGCAGGGTGAACTGGTAGATCATGTGAGCTTCATCGGGCGGGCCGTTGGGAATCCGCTCAAGCCCGAAATAACTCATGTTCTCCCGGTGAGGTACGTTGGTTTCAGTCACCAACAGCGTACCCGGCGCCACATGATCCACGATCGCCCGCAGTAGGCGTACCACGGTATGCGTTTCTGGCAAATGAATACAGCTAGTGCCTAGCCGCTTCCATAAAAAGGCCACCGCATCCAGGCGTATCATTCGTGTGCCTTGCTGCAAATAGAAAAGTAAAATACCCACGAATTCGAGCAGCACATCCGGGTTTTCAAAGTTGAGGTCTAGCTGGTCTTCGGAAAAAGTCGCCCACAGGTAACGAGTGCCGCGTCGTGTCGAGACAGGAACCAGCAAGGGGCTGCTGCGCGGGCGAACGACCTGGGATACATCTGTCTCGGGGTCGACTTCGATAAAATAGTCGCGCCCCGGGAGGCTGCCACCCAGGTAATCGACAAACCACAGTGATTCCCGCGAGACGTGATTGAGGACCAGGTCGGCCATTACATCGTAGTGACTTGCAAGCTCACGGATATGCGACCAGTCGCCCAGCTCGCTGTTAACTTCACGATAGTGGATGACCGAGAAGCCGTCGTCGCTGCTCCACGGAAAGAAGGGCAGTACGTGTACGCCGCTGATCCGGTCTCCCAGTCTCGCTTGCAGGAAGTCGCTCAGCACCGCCAACGGGGCCACACCTTCTTCAAGAATGGAGTCGCCGTAGCAGATGACCCACTGGTCTTTCTCGCTCCATGAAGGTGCATGCTTGGACGGTGCATCGTCGCTTGCGGACGAAAAGGGGGCATGCGCCTGAAAGTGTTCAATATGTAGGTTTAGGCGTCGCTGAACTTCGCCCGCGCGGGGGCCGTAAAGATGACTGAGATAGTGTCGAACGGTCTGCTCGAAAGACGGCATGGATAACTCCTGATAAACAATCTGCCACAAACGCTGCAGCTTGTGTGCCAAATCGTTACAATGCTTAGATAGAGCTGTGAGTTTGTAAGCGTTTTAACGCCATTAATAGCACACACATCGACAGGTTATAACACGCTAACTCGTGTGGCACGCCAACACGAGATGACAATAGGTTGACCGCCATGCATTGCCCTTTTTGTGGTGCAAACGATACTCGAGTGACCGACTCGCGGCTTGTCGCCGATGGTGATCAGGTTCGCCGCCGTCGCCAGTGTGCGAACTGCCAGGAACGCTTTACCACCTATGAAACCGCGGAGCTGGTAATGCCCCGCGTGGTGAAGTCGGACGGTTCGCGGGAAAGCTTTAATGAAACCAAATTACGGGCAGGCATGCTACGTGCGCTAGAGAAGCGCCCCGTCAGCGCGGAATCGATGGAAGCCGCGGTTGAGCGCATTCGGCAAACCCTGCGCGCCCGCGGCGATCGGGAAATCAATGCCCGTGATATCGGCGAATCCGTCATGCAGGCCCTTAAAAGCCTTGATCATGTAGCTTATATTCGCTTTGCGTCGGTATATCGCAAATTCCAGGATCTGGACGAGTTTCGCGCCGAAATCGACCGGCTTTCTCAAGAGCCGACCCACCCGTCAATGGTTAAACCTGGCCATGGCAGCGAGCCGTCAACATGACTGACATATTTAGCCAAGCCGATCACCGCTACATGGCGCAAGCGCTGACGCTAGCCCGCAAAGGGCTTTACACCACGGATCCTAATCCCCGGGTCGGCTGTGTGATAGTGCTTAATGGGCAGGTCGTTGGTGAGGGCTTCCACCTACGGGCTGGAGAGGCCCATGCGGAAATCCACGCGTTGGAAGCCGCTGGCGAGTTGGCCGAGGGGGCAACGGCTTACGTGACGCTGGAGCCGTGTTCTCACACTGGCCGGACGGGGCCTTGCGCGCAGGCGTTGACGATTGCCCAGGTGTCTCGAGTAGTGGTGGCCATGGTGGACCCAAACCCCCAGGTCAGTGGTCGTGGTATCCGTATGCTTGAAGAGGCCGGTATTGAAGTGGCCGTGGGCTTGCTTGAGAGTGAGGCGCGGGCGCTCAATCCAGGCTTTATTGCGCGCATGACGACCCAGCGGCCCTTTGTGCGCTTGAAAATGGCCATGAGTTTGGATGGCCGAACAGCGATGGGCTCCGGCGAATCTCAGTGGATCACCGGCCCCGAGGCGCGAACTCAGGTGCAGCGGCTGCGGGCGCGTTCCAGCGCGATATTAAGCGGTGTGGAATCGATTATCATGGATGACGCACGACTGACGTTGCGGCCCGAACAACTCAAGCTTGCGAATGCCGATGACATCGTCATTCGCCAACCATTGCGAGTGATTTTAGATACCCATTTGCGGTTACCGCTGGCGGCTGCCTGTTTAACTGAACCAGGGCGCACGCTGGTCATTACGACCCCTGATCACTCGGCTGAAAAGCGTGCTCGGTTAACCCAGGCCGGGGCGGAGGTGCAGGTATTGCCGGCCGGCAACGATGGCCGTATCGACCTCGCCTTGATGCTTCAGTGGTTAGTCGAAAACGAGCAGGTTAATGAGTTGCTGGTTGAAACCGGCGCCACATTAGCAGGCGCGATGCTGGACGCCGAGCTGGTCGACGAACTGCAGTTGTTTGTCGCACCCACTTTGTTAGGCGGCGATGCCAGGCCACTATTTGCGCTGCCAGGGCTTGCGCGCATGGCTGACCAGCGACGTTTAGCCATTCATGATATGCGAGCGGTAGGGCGTGATTGGCGCATTATCGCTTCCCCTTTGACGACTAGCGCAATAGGCGATACCAAGGTACCCTGACGCGCGAAATCGCAGCTTTCGCGACAACACTTATTGGGAGATTCCATGGCGCATTCCTCCTCTAGAGGCTTAGCCCCTATCGCCGAGTTGGTGGAAGATATCCGCCAGGGCAAAATGGTGATTCTCATGGACGATGAGGATCGCGAAAATGAAGGTGATATTATTATGGCCGCCGAAAAAGTGCAGGCCGAGCATATCAACTTCATGGCGCGTTTTGCCCGGGGGCTGATCTGCATGCCCATGACTCGTGCCCGCTGCGAGCAGCTTAATTTGCCGCTAATGGTGCGCGACAATGGCTCGGGTTTTGGCACCAAGTTTACGCTCTCGATTGAAGCGACCGAAGGCGTGACGACCGGTATTTCCGCCGGTGATCGCGCGCGTACGGTACAGGCAGCGGTGGCACCCCATGCCAAGCCTTCCGATATCGTTCAGCCAGGGCATATCTTTCCGCTAATGGCAGAGCCTGGTGGCGTGTTACGCCGAGCGGGGCATACCGAGGCGGCGTGTGATTTGGCGGCGCTGGCCGGATGTGACCCCAGCGGTGTGATCTGCGAGGTCATGAACGATGACGGCAGTATGGCGCGGCGCCCTGAGCTTGAAGCCTTTGCTCAAGAGCACGGCATTAAGATTGGAACCATTGCGGACTTGATCCATTACCGCATTGTTAATGAGCAGACCATCGATCATCTGGAAGACTCAACCGTCATGACCGCTCATGGCGAGCTGACGTTACACGTGTTCCGTGATCGTATTCAGGGGGCGCACCACTTGGCCCTGGTGAAAGGCCAGCCCACCCCTGACGTATCAACCACGGTGCGTGTACATCTTACCGATACGCTGCGCGATGTGCTGGGCCTGTTGAAGGATGATCAGTGTCGCTGGGACGCTCATCGGGCGCTTGAAGAAATTGCCGGTTCGCCGGCTGGGGTGTTTGTCCTGATTGATGACGGACGACCCGCCCAGGATTTAAAAGAGCAGCTTGATATCTTTTTGGATCGCGTTCGCCAGCCGCGTACCAGTGAATCTGACGGTGCAGGTAACTATTTAACGATCGGTACCGGTTCGCAGATTCTGCGCTATTTGGGCGTCGGAAAAATGCGTTTACTTAGCTCGCCGTGGAAATTTTCGGCGCTATCCGGCTTTGATCTCGAAGTCGTTGAGCGTCTGGGTCCCAATGATTCGGCGTATGAGCCAACTTCTCAGCAGGAATAAATTGATGCACTCCCTCTCACAAGTTGAAGGTACTTTTGTTGACGTTGACGGTCATTATGTCATCGTCGTTGGCCGTTTTAATCATCACGTCGTCGACAGTCTGGTGGAAGGTGCTGTCGATAGTTTGACCCGTCATGGCGTTGATCCGGAGCATATCCATATTGTTCACGTACCGGGGGCCTGGGAACTGCCGCTAGCCGTTAAACGTGTCCTCAAAGGCATGAAACCCGACGCTGTCATTGCGCTTGGCGCCGTCATTCGCGGCGGGACACCCCACTTTGAGTATGTGGCAGGGGGTTGCAACACGGCAATCAACCATCTTCAGCTTGAATTTGACACGCCGGTCGCGAACGGCGTGCTAACCGTCGAGTCGATAGAGCAGGCGATTGAACGGGCAGGCACCAAAGCCGGCAATAAAGGTACTGAAGCCGCGATGGCCGCCATGGAAATGGTCTCATTGCTACGCGCGCTACCGGCAGGAGACTCCCAATGAGCGAACGCAAGCCATCAGCCGCTCAGCAGAGCCGACATGCCGCCCGAGAGTTGACGGTACAGGGGCTTTATCAGTGGCAGATGACGGGTAAGTCCATTACTTCCATCGAAGCTGAGTTTCGTAGCCAAGTCGCGGACGACGACTTGGAAGATCACGAAAACTGGGTGAAGGTGATGGAAATTGCTGACAAAGCAATGTTTCACGAGCTGCTGCACAACACCGTACGCTTTAAAGCGGAGCTCGATCGCGAAATCTCTCCTTTGCTAGACCGTCGTCTGGAAGATCTGGATGCGGTGGAACTGGCGATTCTGCGGCTAGGCGCTTACGAGCTTTCACGGCGCATGGAAGTACCTTATCGTGTCGTGATTAACGAAGGCGTTGAGCTGGCTAAGTCATTTGGCGCCACTGATGGCCATAAATACGTGAACGGCATTCTTGATAAGCTGGCGATTCGCCTGCGTAGTGCCGAGGTCAGCGCTCGTCGTCTATGAACGCGAGCGGCATGACAATGCGTTTAAGGGGCCTTTGTGCTTGCCGAATTTGATTTGATCCGACGCTACTTTATGTCACCGCAAGAGGTGACCGCTGCGTCCAATGGCGTCACGCTCGGAAGCGGAGACGATGCGACACTGTTAACACCGACCGTCGGTCAACAGTTAACCGTGAGCGTCGATACGTCGGTTGTCGATGTACATTTTCCCCGCGAAGCACCTGCCTTTGCGGTGGGCCACCGTGCGTTGGCCGTTGCGCTGAGCGATTTGGCCGCCATGGGGGCGGTGTCGCGCTGGTGTTTAATGGCGTTAACCTTTGATCAGCGCCGGTTTGCCGATGATCAGGCCACTCACGCGTGGCTAAGCGACTATTCACGCGGTTTTCGTTCGCTTTGCCAACAGCACAAGACGGTACTGGTGGGAGGTGATGTCACCTCCGGCGCGCTGTCGATAGGCGTTACCGTAATGGGGGAGGTGCCGATAGGCGACGCCTTGACCCGGAGTGGCGCTAAGGCGGGGGATCTTATCGCGGTAACGGGCGCGTTAGGTGGCGGAGCCGGTGGCTTGGCACTTTGGCAAAAGGGTGAGCGAGATGAAACGCATCCGTTGATGCGCCGTTATTTATTGCCTGAGCCACGCTTAGCGGCTGGTGTAGCGCTGCGTGGTTTAGCCACCGCCGCGATGGATATTTCCGATGGATTGCTAGCCGATTTAGCCCACCTTCGTGAACGCTCTCAGGTAGGGGCGGTCATCGAGCTGGATTCGATACCGCTAGCCGAGGGCTTGTTAGAAGCACTGGGCGAAGAGGCAGCCTTAGCCGCGGCGCTTTCTGGAGGAGATGACTACGAACTGCTAGTGACGTTAAACCCTAACAACCTGGAAAAAGCGCAACGGCGTTTGGTATCGCTTGGCCTGGCGCTGACGGTCATCGGTCGCTGTAGTGAAACATTGGGTGTTAATGCCTCGGATCAACGGGATCTGGGTAATTACGCTGGCTGGCAGCATTTCAGTGGGGAAACGCCATGAATCATGCACCGAAAAGTGTCTGGCGTCGCCCAACACATTTTTTTGCCTTCGGGCTAGGGAGTGGCACGGTGCCTTGGGCACCGGGCACCTTCGGCACACTGGCGGCGATTCCGTTTTACTGGATGATGGCGGACTTGCCCCTGGGTTGGTATTTAGGCATTTGTTTTGTTGCCTTTGTCATTGGCGTTTGGCTGTGCGATAAAACCTCGAAAGACTTAGGTGTTCACGACCACTCCGGCATCGTATGGGATGAGTTTGTCGGCTACTGGTTGACCATGGCGGCGGTGCCTTTTTCATGGGAAGCGGCGCTATGGGGGTTTGTGGTATTCCGTATTTTCGATGTGTTTAAACCCTGGCCAATCCGCTGGGCTGATCGGCGGGTGGCGGGTGGTTTTGGTATTATGATCGATGATGTGATGGCAGGGATCTACGCCTGGAGTACTATGCATTTGTGGTACTGGCTGCACTAGTGATCTGGCAATGATGGTGCTAAAAGGCGGGTAGGAAGCACGGTCAGCTGATAAGGTCTTTCAGTTGCGTTAGCTTCAAGGAGGCAGCATGCGCAAGGAACGTTTAATTGTCCCTACGCTGGCGATAATCGCGGTGGTGTGGCTGGCAGCGCAGCTGCTCTCAAGCGTGCTGTTTGAACGTAGCCTCCGCCAGGCACTGGAAGATTTGGAAGCACGCGGCGAATGGCGCGTTAACCGTACAGAGAGCCGCCAAGGATGGCTTACTTCTCAGGGAAGGCTGATTCTATCCCCCCTTCTAGGGCGTCCCTGGCGTCTTGAACTCACCTATCGGGCGCGGCACGGTATTTTAAGTACTGATGTTGAAGGTACCGTTTTACCCCGTTTGGATACCGTATTGCAGCAGGCGGTTGGCGAAGTGACCGTGCCTTCGGTGCCACGCTGGCAAGGTCGTTATCATACCCTTAGCGGCCACAGTGAACTGCGACTTGCCCTTGCGCCTTTTGTTATTCAACAGAATGGGCGCGAGCTAGCGGTAAGGGGAGGGCGTTTACGCCTGGAAGGGGTGTTTGGTGACTGGCGTTTGCGTGCTTTATTGGATCAGTTGACGCTTACTGACGGAATGGCCCAGCTAGTCCTGGGTCCCTCGGTTCTGGAAAGTCGTTATACCTATACCGATGGCGCCTATCATTTTGCCCAACGCGATCATCTGCATGTTGAAAGTCTGAAACTGAGTTACCCCTCTTACGATATCCAGCTGTCGCCTCTCGACGTCAACAGCCATACGGTGCTGGATGAGAGCGAGCTACGCATCAAAGTTGATTTGGAGTTGGGGGACGTACTGGTACCCTCAGAGGAGCCCGACACGCCACTGCTCAACGGGCGGTTGGAAATGGAGCTTTCGCGTATTAATGCGGATGCGGTTCGTCAGGTAATTCGCCGCTTGCGTCAAGAGGCGGCTTGGGGAGATGCCAGTCTCCCCATGGCGGAAGGGTTGTTAGCGCGTCTTGAGCCGGATTTGCGACATATGCTTAGCGACTCACCGCGTTTGGATGTGCCCACGATTGCCATCGATAGCCCTTTGCTGGGTATTCGCCTTGATGCGGATGGCGCGCTGTTCTTCGATGACCGCAAGCTAGATGAGCTTAGCGTGGTGAAGCTTGATAAAAAGAAAGAACAGGCGCAGTGGCTCGAACGAGTTGACGGCGATTTCACCTGGCATGACGCGCCCACCGTTGCGGCGCTATGGTTAGGGCTACCGCTCGGCACCCGCGAGCTTCAGTTCGATGTGATCCGCGGTGTTTTGCGTGTGAACGGCCGTCCCATGCCCCAGCTCTGGCCTTAGTTCTTAATTGCCGTCCCCCAAGGGTTGAAGTTTAGCCGAACTGCCCGCATTCCATGGTCAATGATAGACGGTTCTCACCGTCGATATCGGCTTATTGGAGGATGCATGAGCGACCAGGATTACGAACGCGATCACGACCACCCCGATTGGCAAATTGATGAAGAAGAGTCATCCAGCCCTGATGAAACCCGCAAGACGGAGGGGCAGGATGGCGAAGAGTATCGTTCCGACGGCGAACGGGTAAACTCGATAGTGCCCGCCAGCGAGATGATGCCCGAGCGTATTTATCTGCTGCCTATTCATAACCGCCCCTTTTTTCCCGCCCAGGTACAGCCGCTGGTAGTCAATCGCGAGCGCTGGGAAGAGACCATGCGTCGCGTGGGCAATACGCCTCACCACACCTTGGGCGTTGCGTTTGTTGGTGAACAGGGCGTTACGTCGCTTGATCATGAAGGCTTCCCTGAGATCGGTACTGCGGTCAAGGTGCACAAGCTCAAAGGTGAAGACGAACAGATCCAGTTTATTGCTCAGGGCATTCAGCGTTTCAAAATCACCCGCTGGCTATCTAAAGAGCCGCCTTATCTGGTTGAAGTGAGCTATCCCAAAGAGCCGGTTGACGCGGAGAATGAAGAGACCCGTGCCTATGCGATGGCGATTATCAACGGCATCAAGGAACTGTTGCCGATCAACCCGCTGTATGGCGAAGAGCTGAAGCACTATTTAAACCGGTTTAGCCCCCATCAACCGGGCCCATTGACCGACTTTGCCGCTGCGATCACTTCCGCAAAAGGCCCTGAGCTGCAAGATGTGCTTGCCACGTTGCCGGTCGGTGAGCGGATGCAGAAAGTATTGCCGCTGCTGCGTAAAGAGATCGATGTAGCGCTGCTTCAAGGCGAGATTAGCGAGCAGGTCAATGCTCAAATGCAGGATCGCCAGCGCGAGTTCTTCCTGCGCGAGCAGCTTAAGGTGATTCAGCGAGAGCTGGGAATTTCGAAAGATGATCGTGAAAACGATGTCGATACGTTTCGAGCCCGGCTAGAGTCGTTGGTGGTGCCCGAGCGCGTTCAAACGCGCATCGATGACGAGCTCAATAAACTCAGTGTGCTGGAAACAGGCTCGCCTGAGTACGGCACGACGCGAAACTATCTGGATTGGCTCACGTCTCTGCCGTGGGGCGTGACCAGTCAGGATCAGTTGGATCTACCCCATGCCCGCCAAGTATTAGACCGCGATCATGATGGCCTGAAAGATGTTAAAGAACGCATCATCGAGTTTCTGGCTGAGGGCACGTTCAAAGGTGATGTGGGCGGCTCCATTGTGCTGCTCGTCGGCCCGCCAGGGGTGGGTAAAACATCGATTGGACGCTCGATTGCTGAAGCGCTAGGACGCGAGTTTTACCGTTTCTCGGTAGGCGGTATGCGCGATGAAGCCGAGATTAAAGGGCACCGTCGTACCTATGTAGGCGCGATGCCCGGCAAGCTGGTGCAGGCGTTTAAAGAAGTCGAAGTCGAAAACCCCGTCATTATGCTTGATGAGATCGATAAGCTGGGACAGTCCTTTCAAGGCGATCCCGCCTCGGCGCTGCTTGAAGTACTCGACCCAGAGCAGAACGTCGACTTTCTCGATCACTATCTAGATGTGCGGATGGACCTTTCCAAGGTGCTGTTTGTGTGTACGGCCAATACCTTGGATTCGATTCCCGGGCCGTTGCTAGACCGTATGGAGCAGATTCGCCTTTCCGGCTATATCGCCGAAGAGAAGCTGGCGATTGCCAAGCACCACCTTTGGCCGAAGCTGCTGAAACGGGATAACCTGCCCAAAAAGCGTATCAATTTATCCGATGCCGCTTTAAAGCAGGTAATCGAAGGCTATGCGCGTGAAGCTGGGGTGCGTCAGCTAGAAAAACAGCTGCACCGGATTGTACGGAAGTCGGCGGTTAAGCTGCTTGAAGAAGACCTTGAAACGGTCAAGATCTCGGTCAAGAACCTTGAAGAGTTTCTCGGTGCGCCGCTATTCCGCAAGGAAAAAGTGCTTACCGGCGAAGGCGTGGTGACTGGCTTGGCATGGACGTCCATGGGGGGCGCCACGCTACCTATTGAAGCGGGCAAGGTGCACTCGCTGGATCGCGGCTTTAAGTTGACGGGCAAGCTTGGTGAAGTGATGCAGGAGTCGGCCAACATTGCCTACAGCTATACCTTAGGGCATCTACAGGAGTATGGGGCCGACTCAGATTTCTTCGACTCGGCGTTTGTGCATCTTCACGTTCCGGAGGGTGCAACGCCTAAAGATGGTCCTTCGGCTGGTGTCACCATGACCACCGCACTACTGTCGCTGGCCAAGCATCATGCCATTGATAGGCCATTGGCAATGACCGGGGAGCTAACCTTAACGGGGCAGGTGCTTCCCGTGGGTGGAATTCGTGAGAAGGTGATCGCCGCTCGGCGTAGCGATATCTTCGAGCTTATTCTTCCCGATGCCAATCGGCGAGATTATGAAGAATTACCTGACTATTTAAAGGAGGGGGTAACGGTGCATTTTGCCAAACGCTACCGTGATGTAGCAGAGGTCGTATTTGGTAAAAGTAAATGATCAATTAGCGAATTAGTTAACACGTTAGATACCTAATTAGATAGCTAACTAAAATTATTATGTGTTTTAAAGCGCCATACGAAAGTATGGCGCTTTTTTTACTTTTGTTTACCGTTTTGCAAACCGAAACAGTCGTAATAATAGCGCATAGCTGAACAAAAAATTAAGTTTATCTAATGTTTGGAGCACTAATGCGCAATAATCAGCCCGTCACTCAACGTGAATATGTCCTAAGCGAAGAAGCGGTTCTCATTTCACGTTCGGATTTAAAGGGCAACGTGACTTATGCAAACCCGACGTTTGTAGAAGTAAGTGGCTACAGCCGTGACGAGCTCATCGGTTCACCACATAACTTATTGCGCCACCCTGATATGCCCGAAGCCGCCTACGCGGACTTTTGGAAAACCATTCAGGCCGGACTGACCTGGCAGGGGGTGGTCAAAAACCGACGTAAAAACGGCGATCATTACTGGGTGCATGCCACGGTTGCACCGCTACGCGATGGTGAGCGCATCGTCGGCTACACCTCGGTACGTCGCAAAGCGCCAGAGAAAGCTATTGCGCTGGCGGAAACAACCTATGCCGACATTCGGGCAAAGGGTAAGTCGAGGCACTATAAACTTGTTCAGGGAGCGCTACGCCGGAAAGGGGTGGTAGGCCTGCTGTCTCGCCTTCAGTTTAGTAGCCTGAAAGCCAAGCTTATTACGATGGTGGTGGCGTCGTTATTGTTGCTCTCATTGGCTGGTGGTTTAGGCGTTTATGCGTTGATGGTTTCCGGCGAGCGGCTTGAAAAAATCAACCATTCAGGGCTGGGTGAGGTCGCTGCACTTCAGCAAATAGAGAGCTACCTTGGTCAATCCATCGAAACCTTAGAGCCTGCGGTGCGTAATCCGCGCCGGGTAGATATCGGTGTCGTCAACGCCGAAATGGATCAATATAAGCAGGCCATGCAAACGCTGTGGTCAAACTATTACGTTGATGACCGAGCCAGCGATGCGGCTAATCAAGCCTATGATAGCGCGTTGACCACCTGGATAGCCGCTATAGAATCTACCTTGGTGGCCATACAGGACGGCAATGGATTTGCGGCTTTTGAAGCCTTTAATGATGTCGTAGTACCTACGACTCAGTCGCTTCGTGAAATGAATAGCGCGCTTGTTGATCAAGTACGCACCAATGCTGAAATGTTGGTTACCGAGGCGCAAAGCAGTCGCCAACATATGCTGATTGCCCAGCTAGCCTTACTGGCGGTGGGCTTTTTGGTGATGATTGGCTTAAGCGTCATGATTTTAAAGTCGTTATTCCGCAGCCTATCAGGAGCGCGTTTTATCACTTTCCAAATTGCGGCAGGTAACCTGGCCGCGAGGGAGCGTCGTCAAAGCAACGACGAGCTCGGCGAGCTGCTCTACTCGCTGGATACCATGCGGTTTAGTCTCTCCAGTATTGTGGGCGATGTAGAAAGTCGCGTATCGGTAGTGACCCCCGCGATACAACAGATTGCCGCTGAGAACGAAGAGCTATCCTCTCGCACTGAGCAGCAAGCGTCATCGCTTCAACAAACGGCGTCGAGTATGGAAGAAATGACCTCGACGGTTCAGCAGAATACCCAGAATGCCCGTCAGGCTACCGATTTGGCGGCGCAAAACGCTGAGAGTACCCGCGACACGGGGCAAAAAATGCAGCAGTTGGTGGAGCGCATGCAGCGTATCGCCCAGAGTGCCGAGAAGATGAAGGAAATGATCAGCGTCATTGATGGCATCGCCTTTCAAACCAATATCCTGGCGCTTAACGCTTCAGTTGAAGCTGCTCGCGCAGGCGAACACGGGCGTGGATTTGCCGTGGTGGCAAGCGAAGTACGCAACCTGGCAGGACGAAGCGCCGATGCTGCTCAGGAAATTCGCAAAATGATCGATAGCACCACCCAAGAGGTCGGTGGCGGGCGTACTGCCGTTGAGCAAGCCGAGCGGGCGATTGAGGAGGTCTCGCAACAGGTGAGTCGGGTGAGTGAATTAATGGAGTCGATCAGCACTGCCTCTTCTGAGCAGAGTGGCGGTATTGGTCAAATCAATTCAGCGATTGCCGAAATGGATCTTGTGACTCAACAGAACGCCTCTAAGGTGCAGACGATAGCGGCCTCGGCGGATAACCTTTCTCTGGAAGCCTTTGAACTTGCTAACGTAGTCGACGCCTTTCGCTTGGAAGGTGCTCAAGCTGAGAGCATTCAAGACGCACGCGCGAAGCTACAGCAGGCCAACCAAGCGCACAGTAAAGCGACTCGCGGGTTACCTGCTCCTACCGAGCAGCGGGCGAAGACTCACTCAGCACACTCTTCAGTACCCTCTCCAGCACAGCCTCGCGCCGACCAGTGGGAAGAATTTTAGTCCGACAGATAACGCTGTTAGGTGCTTGATTCGCCTTTATTCGTTTTAGTGATATGCCACCCTTTGCGGTGGCATATTTCATGCATTACCTCTAATTGAAACGCCTTGGCACAAAGGAGCCACTAAGCCTAAAGGTGGCGCAAGCTTTCAATAAAAAGTAGGGGGTTTAAATGCATAATGCCGTACCAGCAGCATCCGCTGTTTATGAGTTATCCGATGACGACGTGTTGATTTCACGCTCGGATCTGCAGGGCAGAATCACCTACGCTAACCAGTCATTTGTGATGATGAGTGGCTATTCGCTGGAAGCGATGATCGGAAAACCGCATAGCCTATTTCGCCATCCCAGTATGCCCCAAGCCGTTTTTCATAATCTATGGGAGACCATTGAAGCAGGGAAAACCTGGAGTGGTCTGATTAAAAATCGTCGTCAAGACGGCGAAGCTTATTGGATGCATACCACGATTGCGCCACTGCTGGGTGATGAGCAGATAGTGGGTTATACCTCCATTCGACGTAAAGCCAAGGCTGACGACATTGAGCGAGCTGAGCGCGTGTATGCCTCAATGGAGCAGGGCAAAACGCGGGGTGTTAAGCTCCATTATGGTGCGCTGCGCCCTGCGGGAGTGCGTGGTTTTGTTAAGCGCTTTAGTTTCAGCAGTATGCAGGCCAAGTTAATAGGTATGGTGGTGGCATCGGTATTGCTGCTGGTGATAGCGGGCGCTGCGGGTGTGTACAGTTTAACCAGCTCTGCTGAGCGGCTGCGCATCCTCAACCAGACCGGCCTTGAAGGCATTAGTTATCTGCAGCAAATAGACCAGCGGGTGAGCCAGGCAAACCAAGCGCTTGAGCCTGCCGTGCGTAATCCTCGGCGTGCCGACCTCGATTTACTTGAAAGCCAACTCATCAGTATGCAGGCTGATTTGGAGCAGGCGTGGCTTGCGTATAGTGACGAGCGTGAAGGAGGGAGTTTGCAGTCAGACTTACAGGCGCATCTCACCGTCTTTATGGGAGCGCTTGAAACCACCATGACCGCTATTCGTGACGGCAATGGGTTTGCCGCCTTTGAGGCTTTTAATGATGTTGCGCAGCCCGCCTCTGAGAGCATTAGCGCTGATGTTAATTTGTTGGTGGATCAGGAGCGAGCCGCAGCGTCTGACTTGATGGAGAATGCTGAGCAGCAGCACCATGTACTGCTATATGGCCAATTGGGCATCGTGGTAATGGGTATCGTGTTAATGCTTGGCCTAAGTATCGCGATACTCAAATCACTGATTCAATCACTTAACGAAGCGCGCCGGGTTACCTTCCAAATTGCCGCCGGAAATCTCGCCAACCGGGTAACGTTAACGCGCAATGACGAACTCGGTGAGTTGTTAACGTCACTGGAAACCATGCGTGCCAGTCTGTCCGGGCTTATCACCGACGTAGGCAATAAAGTGGCTGTCGTCACGCCTGCTTCTGAGCATATTAAGCAGCAAAACGAAGACTTGGCATCACGCACCGAGCAGCAAGCATCATCGTTGCAGCAAACAGCCTCTAGCATGGATCAAATGACCGTGACGGTGCAGCAAAATAGCGAAAATGCTCGTCAAGCGAATCAGTTAGCGATGCAAAATGCCAGCACTAGCCGTGAAACCGGTGAGCGTATGCAGGCCCTGGTCGAGCGGATGGACCGCATCGCCTCAAGCGCCGGTAAAATGACCGATATCATTAGCGTAATTGACAGTATTGCCTTTCAAACCAATATTCTGGCGCTGAATGCCTCTGTAGAGGCCGCCCGTGCTGGTGAGCAGGGACGTGGCTTTGCCGTCGTGGCCAATGAAGTACGCAATCTGGCGGGCCGTAGCGCCGATGCCGCGGGAGAAATTCGTCGTTTGATCGACTCTTCCTCACAGGAAATCAGCGGTGGCGCGCTGGCGGTGAAAGAGGCTGAAGCCGCTATTGAGCAGGTCGTTACTCAGGTAATGAAGGTCAGCGACATTATGGAAGAGATCAGTACCGCGTCTGATGAACAAAGCAGCGGTATCGCTCAAATCAACACGGCCGTCTCCGAGATGGATGATGTGACCCAGCAAAATGCCGCTAAGGTGCAATCGATATCAAGCGCCGCTCAAGACCTCACCCGCGAAGCGCTAGGGCTTGCCAATGTTATTGCTGCCTTCCGCTTGGAGGGAGCGGCAGTAGAAAGTAGCGAAACAGCGCAAGCGCGACTACAAAAGCAAACCGAGCTTACAGCCACGCCTTCGTTAACGGCGACTCCACTTACATTAGCCTCATCAACTGCTCCCACACCAACGCGTACTAGCCAGGCCCCTTCAGCCGAAGAGGCCTGGGACGCCTTTTAATCATTCCGCGCCATGGACGGCGCTATCCTCGCTATCCCTCACTGCCCCTATCCTCAGCATCTAGTGTCAGCGCATCACTCATGCCACAATCAAAGGCTGCTGATATCTTTCAGAATACGCTTGGCCCCGTTTTTTGGCCGCGGGCAATTAAACTATAAACGTCAAACGCTAGTCATCGAAAGGCGAGATCGCGCCGTTTAGATGATTATCAAAATAGTCTAAAAATAGACATTGAAGACAGCCATTCAAAATAGCTCTTACAAACAGTTCTTAAAAACAGCACTTAAAAACAGTTCTTAAAAAAGACATTAAAAGAAGAGTAGACAAGACCATGCCAGAGTATCGCTCACGTACCACCACCGCTGGCCGCAATATGGCCGGCGCCCGTGCGCTATGGCGCGCCACCGGTATGCAGGATGGCGACTTTCAAAAGCCGATTATTGCTGTTGCCAACTCGTTCACCCAGTTTGTGCCGGGCCACGTGCACTTGAAAGACATGGGCCAGCTAGTAGCGCGTGAAATTGAGAAAGCCGGTGGCGTTGCTAAAGAGTTCAATACCATTGCGGTGGACGATGGCATCGCCATGGGCCACGACGGCATGCTCTATTCGTTGCCCAGCCGTGACCTGATCGCCGATAGTGTTGAGTACATGTGCAACGCTCACTGCGCTGATGCGCTGGTATGTATATCCAATTGCGACAAGATTACGCCAGGCATGTTGATGGCGGCTTTACGCCTCAATATCCCGGTTATTTTTGTCTCCGGCGGCCCCATGGAGGCGGGTAAAACCAAGCTGCTGAACCATGGATTGGATTTGGTTGACGCCATGGTGATGGCCGCTGACGACAGTGTTGATGATGAAACCCTGGCGGAAGTGGAGCGTAGCGCTTGTCCTACCTGTGGCAGTTGCTCGGGCATGTTTACTGCCAACTCAATGAACTGTTTAACCGAAGCGCTGGGCTTGGCGCTGCCGGGTAATGGCACGGTGCTGGCGACTCACTCAGATCGCCGTCGCCTGTTTGAAACCGCCGGCCAACGTATCGTCGAGCTTGCCAAACGTTACTACGAAGGTGACGAGACGCACCTGCTGCCCCGCGCCATTGCCTCTAAGGCGGCGTTTAAAAACGCCATGACACTGGATATCGCCATGGGCGGTTCCACTAACACCATTTTGCACTTTCTCGCGGCGGCTCAGGAAGCGGAGCTGGATTTCACCATGTCGGATATCGACCGGCTCTCTCGTGAAGTGCCTCAGCTATGCAAAGTCGCCCCTAACACCCAGAAATACCATATCGAAGATGTCCACCGTGCAGGCGGTATCATGGCGATTCTGGGCGAGCTGGATCGTGCTGGCGTCTTGGATACCTCAGTGCCGACTGTCTACGGCGACACGCTTCGCGCCGCGCTGGATGAGTGGGATATCATGCGCTCGCCCAGCGCCGAGGTGGTTGAGTTCTTCAAAGCCGGGCCGGGTGGTGTTCCGACTCAAACCGCCTTTTCCCAAAGCGCCCGCTGGCCAAGCCTGGATGGCGACCGTGCAACCGGTTGTATTCGCGATGTAGCGCATGCGTTTTCTCTGCAAGGTGGTTTGGCCGTGCTGTATGGCAATATCGCCCTGGATGGCTGCGTGGTAAAAACCGCCGGCGTTGACGAATCCATCCTGGTATTTGAAGGCTCCGCCCATGTGGTCGAATCTCAGGATCAGGCGGTGGCGGATGTACTGGCGGACAAGGTGAAAGAGGGGGACGTCGTGGTCATCCGCTACGAAGGTCCCAAAGGCGGCCCCGGCATGCAGGAAATGCTCTATCCGACCTCGTATCTCAAGTCCAAAGGGCTGGGTAAGGCCTGTGCGCTGCTTACCGACGGGCGTTTTTCAGGCGGTACTTCGGGCCTCTCGATTGGTCACGTTTCACCTGAAGCCGCGGCGGGTGGCGCCATTGGCTTGATTGAGCAGGGTGATCTTATTCGCATTGATATTCCCAACCGATCGATCAACGTTAATCTTAGTGACGCTGACCTGGCTGTCCGCCGCAAAGCGATGGAGGCCAAAGGCGCTATGGCCTGGAAGCCTGTCGAACAGCGTCCGCGTAAGATCACCCCAGCGCTCAAAGCCTATGCCCTGTTGGCAACCTCTGCGGATAAAGGAGCCGTTAGAGATCTCAGTAAGCTAGATTGATACGGACAGCCACGCTGCAACAGCTCGCAGTTACAAACGCACTACATCAGTTAAAGGAATGCTATGAAGGCGATTATTAATGTTGGATTAGTTGGCTACGGCTTCGCTAGCCAAACCTTCCACGCACCGCTGATTCAGGCCACGGAAGGCATGGACTTGGTCGCGGTGTCCTCAAGCGATGCTGCCAAGGTTCAAGCAGCACTGCCCAGTGTCGAGGTGGAGAGCCAAGTGCAGGCGCTTTGCCAGCGCAGCGATATTGACCTGATCGTTATTCCGACGCCCAACGATACGCATTTTTCTATTGCAAAAGCGGCGCTTTCGGCGGGCAAGCACGTCGTGGTCGACAAGCCGTTTACGGTGACGCTTTCCGAGGGAAAGTTGCTAAAATCACTGGCCGATAGCAAGGAGCGTTTGCTTTCAGTTTTCCATAATCGTCGTTGGGATAGTGATTTCTTAACTATTAAAGCATTGCTGGCAGAAGGGTCGTTAGGGCGGTTGGTAAACGTGGAATCACGTTTTGATCGCTTTCGGCCGGAAGTGCGTGATCGTTGGCGCGAAAAGGCCACGTTGGGGGGCGGTATCTGGTACGACCTGGGCCCGCATCTGCTGGATCAAGCCTGCGAGCTGTTTGGCATGCCCCACGCTATTCTGCTGGAGCTTGGCGCACGGCGTGATGGTGCCAAAGTGGATGATGACTTTCTGGCGCTGCTGGATTATGAAGTCTTTCGCGTTAGCTTGTCGGCAGGCACGTTGGTCGCCGAGCCCACGCCGCGCTTTCGTCTCCATGGCACCCAGGGTAGCTTTGTTAAATACGGTTTAGACCCCCAGGAGGATCGCTTGAAAGCAGGCGAAACGCCGGCGCCACAATGGGGGGAAGATCGCCACCACGGCATCTTGACGTTGCGTGAAGGAGAGGGCGAGACCGCCCCGCTGGAGCAACGCGAACTACCGACGCTGCCGGGCGACTACCTTGCGTACTATCAGGGTATTGTCGCCGCCATTCGCGATAAAGCCCCGTTACCGGTCAGCGTAGATGACGCGTTGCGCTCAATGGCCTTGTTGGAAGCAGGCCTGGACAGCCACCGCCAACGGCGCTGGATCTCATTGAAAAATAAGTTTTAAGTAAGGAGAGTTCGCGCTTATTTGTCATTGCGAACGTAGTGAAGCAATCTGGGGTTGATCTTATTTGTCATCGCGAGCGAAGCGTGGCGATCTGGGTTGGTTGCCACTGCTAGATGAGATTGCCGCGTCGCTGCGCTCCTCGCAATGACATGAGGACACCCTTAATGGCAGGCTATGTCATTGCGAACGTAGTGAGGCAATCTGGGGTTGATCTTATTTGTCATCGCGAGCGAAGCGTGGCGATCTGGGTTGGTTGCCACTGCTAGATGAGATTGCCGCGTCGCTGCGCTCCTCGCAATGACATGAGGGCGCCCTTAATGGCAGGCTATGTCATTGCGAACGTAGTGAAGCAATCTGGGGTTGATCTTGTTTGTCATCGCGAGCGAAGCGTGGCGATCTCGAGGTTAGTTTGCCACCGGAGTATGAGACTGCCGCGTCGCT
Source organism: Vreelandella sulfidaeris (assembly GCF_042429665.1). Classification (GTDB taxonomy): domain Bacteria; phylum Pseudomonadota; class Gammaproteobacteria; order Pseudomonadales; family Halomonadaceae; genus Vreelandella. The sequence continues at coordinate 955,577 of NZ_JBHMAC010000010.1, forward strand.
GCGCTCCTCGCAATGACATGAGGGCGCTCGTAATGGCAGGCTATGTCATTGCGAACGTAGTGAGGCAGTCTGGGGTTTATCTTATTTGTCATCGCGAGCGAAGCGTGGCGATCTGGATTGGTTTGCCACTGTTAGATGAGATTGCCGCGTCGCTGCGCTCCTCGCAATGACATGAGGGCGCTCGTAATGGCAGGCTATGTCATTGCGAACGTAGTGAGGCAGTCTGGGGTTTATCTTATTTGTCATCGCGAGCGAAGCGTGGCGATCTGGGTTGGTTTGCCACTGTTAGATGAGATTGCCGCGTCGCTGCGCTCCTCGCAATGACATGAGGGCGCTCGTAATGGCAGGCTATGTCATTGCGAACGTAGTGAGGCAATCTGGGGTTTATCTTATTTGTCATCGCGAGCGAAGCGTGGCGATCTGGGGTGGTTTGCCACTGCTAGATGAGATTGCCGCGTCGCTGCGCTCCTCGCAATGACATGAGGACACCCTTAATGGCAGGCTATGTCATTGCGAACGTAGTGAAGCAATCTGGGGTTGATCTTGTTTGTCATCGCGAGCGAAGCGTGGCGATCTGGGTTGGTTTGCCACTGTTAGATGAGATTGCCGCGTCGCTGCGCTCCTCGCAATGACATGGGGATCTAATATCACAATGATATGGGGAAGTAACGCAGGGCTATTAGCGTAACTAAAATAAAGTTAGATTAAGTGAAATTCATTATCGCAGAGTCGTGATATGTCGACAAAAAACCATTGTTATCATGTCTACATGCTGACTAACCGAACTCATCGTGTTCTTTATATAGGCGTTACCAATAACTTGGAACGTAGGCTTTATGAACACCGTCAGGGGTTAACACCGGGCTTCACCACCACATATCGCTGTCACAAGCTGGTATGGCTAGAAGAGACTAGTAGCATAGAAGACGCTATCCGGCGCGAAAAACAGCTTAAAGCGGGGTCTCGCCAGCGGAAAAACGCCCTGGTAGATTCGCTCAACCCTGAATGGCATGAGATTTCACCATACTGATGTCATTGATCCTACACTTCACCTTTCATTACGACGCTCATTCTCCTGTCCTCGCGAAGGTAGTGAAGCAATCTGGGGTGGTTTGCCACTGCTAGATGAGATTGCCGCGTCGCTGCGCTCCTCGCAATGACATTAGGGCGCCCTTAATGTCATTGCGAAGGTAGTGAAGCAATCTGGGTTGGTTTGCCACTGCTAGATGAGTTTGCCGCGTCGCTGCGCTCCTCGCAATGACAGGGGGAAGCGGATGCCCTTGATTGTCATTGCGAACGTAGTGAAGCAATCTAGGTTGCCCTTGCTCGTCCTAGCGAGCGAAGCGTGGCGACCTTAGCTTTGGGTTACATGGCAGGGTGGAATGATAAATCCACCCCGCGTTCATTCAGAGTAGATTTGCCGCGCTATTTTGCTTTTCCTCCCGAAGCCTGTCCCGGGCGATATAAAGGGCGGCTATTGCCCGCGCTTCATGGAAATCCTCGCGCAACAGCAGCGCGGGGAGGTCCTCAATCGGGTGGGTTTCAACAATAAGTGGCTCAGGCTCATCGCCCGGCAGACGTTTTGGGTAGAGGTCGGTGGCAAGCAGTACCTGCATGCGGTGACGCATATAGTTAGGGGCCAATGAGAGCTCTATTAACGGCTCAATGCGATGGGCACCAACGCCGCACTCTTCCATTAACTCCCGGTTAGCCGCAGTGACAATATCTTCGCCGGGGTCCACCAGTCCCTTCGGTAGCGTGAGCACGTAGTCTTCAAAACCAGCGGCGTACTCGCGAATCAACAGCACGTGATCGGGATCGGGCATTGCTACCATCATCACCGCACCACGGTCAGCACCGGTTAAGCGTTCAAACTGGCGCTCTTCGCCATTGGCAAAACGTAAATCCAACGACTCCACCTGAAAGAGGCGGCTTTGGGCGACGAGCTGCCGAGACAGAATATGGGGCTTGCGCCGACCATCAGAGCGGTCAGCCGGGGTATCGTCAGCGTTATTAAGCGTGGTTGGCGTGGACATAAGCACGTGCCTCCATGGCTGGTAAAAGGCGGTTAAGCTACAATAGCACGCTTACTCCTTACGTGACGGAGCGGCGATGATTGATTGGCGCGAAATAGATACAGTCCTGCTGGACATGGATGGCACGCTGCTGGATTTGCATTTTGATAGCCATTTTTGGCTTGAGCACTTACCCCGGCGCTATCGTGAATTGCACCAGTTGGACGCTGCCGCTCAGGAGGCGTTGCAAGCGCGTATTCTCGGCGGGCAGGGCACGCTGAACTGGTATAGCCTAGCGTACTGGAGCCGCGAGCTAGAGGTGGATATCGTAGCGCTGAAACGCGAGGTCCAGCACTTGATAGGCCTGCGCAGCGACGCGCTGGATTTTCTCAAATGGCTTAAGCTGGCGCACCCGCGCGTAGTGCTCGCCACCAATGCTGACCGTGCCAGTTTGGCATTGAAACTGCCCCTTACTGGCCTGGAACAATACCTGGACGCGATTGTCTCTTCAGAAGATGTGGGGGCGGCGAAAGAGGAGCAGGCGTTCTGGTTTGCACTACAGGAAATCGAGCCATTTGACCCCTCCCGTACATTATTTATTGATGATAACGCCAATGTGCTAGAAAGCGCCCGCGAGTTCGGCATCAAGCATCTATTGGGTATTAAACAGCCTGATAGCCAACGACCTGAAAAAGAGCTTCAGGAGTTTATTGCCCTTGATCGGTTTGCCCATCTGCTTCCCGAGCAGTTGCCGGAGTCGCTTTTAGCAAAGCAAGGAGAGTCTTAATGAGCGAGAGCGTACGCTTAGATAAATGGCTTTGGGCTGCACGTTTTTTCAAGACCCGTGCGCTTGCTAAAAAAGCCATTGAGGGTGGTAAAGTTGACTATGACGGCTCACGGGTGAAAACCAGTAAACATGTCGAGTTAGGGGCGTTGATTAAGGTGCCCCAAGGCTGGGAAATTTTTGAAGTAGAAGTCATTTCGCTGTCCGATCAGCGTCGAGGCGCGCCCGAAGCGCGTCAACTTTATGCTGAAACGCCTGATAGCCTTCAGCGTCGTCAGCGCGAAGCAGAAGCCAGACGCTTGACGAATGAGGTGATGCAGCATCCGCTTAAACGCCCGGATAAAAAGCAGCGCCGCGATATTCAGCGTTTTCAGCGCCACCAAGGCGAGTAGTTTCCCTCCTTTTAGTCGCGTCATTAAACAGCTCAAGACACCGGTAGCCGTTGCCCTGTTTTTAGCAGGGCTCAACGTTCACTATTGAGACGCCGTTAACCCCTTTAGGTTTCCAAATTATGTCTGATCAAATTCAACGTTTTATGTTCGACCACACCAATGTACGCGGCGAGATCGTCACTCTTTCGACCGCCTATCACGAAGTGTTGGATCGTCATGCGTATCCACCTGCCGTTAATGAGTTGCTTGGCGAACTGTTGGCGGCGGTAGCGCTGCTGACCGATACCGTCAAACTGGATGGCACGTTAAGCATTGAAGTGCGGGGGGCAGGGGTGTTGTCGCTATTGATGGCCGAATCCAACCCCGGCGGAGAGCTACGTGCCATTGCGCGGATTGCAGAAGACGCCGACTTGCCCAGCGAGCATGCAAGTTTTCGTGAGCTGGTAGGCGAAGGACAAATTGTGATTACCCTGGATCCTCGCGAAGGGCACCGCTATCAAGGCATTGTGGCGCTAGATCAAGAAACGCTGGGGGGCTGTCTGGAAGCCTACTTTAGCCAATCAGAGCAATTGCCTACGCGGCTATGGCTGGCGGCTAATACAGAGCGTGCAGGCGGGTTATTGCTGCAACGCCTACCTGAAGAGTCGCAAAACCAGGATGTTGATGCATGGGATCGCAGCGTGCAGTTAGCCGATACCATCAAAGCGGATGAGCTGTTAGGGCTTGAGCAGCGCGAAGTGCTACACCGTCTTTATCATGAAGAAACCATCCGTGTGTTTGAACCCAAAGCACTACGTTTTGGCTGCACCTGCTCTCGTGAGCGAATGACCTTCGCGCTCTACTCATTAGGCAAGGAGGAGCTGAGCGATATTCTGCACGAACAGGGTGCCATCGATACACAATGTCACTTTTGCCATACGAAATATCACTACACCGCGGCCGATATTGAAACTTTATTAGACGACCCTGAAGCGCCGTCTCCCACCATTCACTAAATATGTAGTCGAAGGGGAGCGATAAGGTCTTTTCAGCCATGCTTAGGCGGGCCGCTGAATTCAATGATGTCAGCGCTTTTCGCAAACGGTCGTTTTAAATTATACTGCGCCGCAACACAAAATATAGTGTCTTTGTAGTAGTTTAACTACAAGATATTTGATCTTCGCCCCCGTTTCCCGGGGGCTTTCTTTTTGCCATAATGCGCCGGACTTCAGCGCGCCCAGCCGGTGTCAGTCATGGTTGGGATGAATTTTTAAGGCGTCGGTGACGCCCGGTAACATGAGAGAAACGGCCTCACGGCCAAGGAATCGACATGACCATGACTCAAGCCGCTCCCCAAGCCCACGTCAATCTCAGCAGCGCCGAACTTATCGAGCGCGCCGTGGCACGTGGCGAAGGCCGCCTCTCGGCCAATGGTGCCTTGGTAGTAAATACTGGCCTGCGTACCGGCCGTTCACCGAAAGATCGTTATATTGTCGACGAGCCCTCCACCAGCAAGCAAATTGACTGGGGCAGCGTTAACCGTCCTTTTGATGCCGACAAATTTAACACCCTGTGGAATCGGGTGAGTGATTACCTTGAAAGCCAAGAGCATTTCGTTTCTGAATTACATGTTGGTAGTGATTCCACTCATTATTTACCGGTGCGTACCACCACGGAAACCGCGTGGCAAAACCTGTTTGGCCGTACCATGTTTGTGCGCCCCCAAGCTTACAACCCAGCGGCAAAAGATGAGTGGACGATTCTAAACGCGGCAGGCTTTGAGTGTGATCCATCGCGCGACGGTACCAACTCTGATGGTTGTGTCATCATCAACTTCGCCGAGAAGAGAGTGCTGATCGCGGGTATGCGCTATGCCGGTGAAATGAAAAAAGCGATGTTCTCGGTGCAGAACTTCCTGCTGCCGGAAGCCGATGTACTGCCCATGCACTGCTCGGCGAATGTCGGTGAAGATGGCGAAACCTGCCTGTTCTTCGGGCTTTCTGGCACCGGCAAGACAACACTCTCTGCGGATCAGGCGCGTTTCTTGATTGGTGATGACGAGCATGCCTGGGGTGATGACATCGTCTTCAACATGGAAGGTGGTTGCTACGCCAAATGTATCGATCTTTCCGAGAAGAACGAGCCGGTTATCTGGAATGCGATCAAGTTTGGCACCGTGCTTGAAAACGTGGTGCTTGATGATCGCCGTGAGCCTAATTACGCCGATGATAGCCTGACCCAAAACTCTCGCGCCGCCTATCCGTTAGAGCACGTCGAGAAGCGTGTCGCGGAAAATCTGGCTGGCGAGCCGAATGCCATTGTGTTCCTGACCTGCGATATGTCCGGCGTCCTGCCGCCAGTGTCGGTGTTGTCTAAAGAAGCCGCGGCGTACCACTTCCTGTCAGGCTATACCGCCAAGGTTGGCTCTACTGAAATGGGCTCGTCTGAAGGGTTGGCCGCCACGTTTTCTACCTGCTTTGGTGCCCCGTTCTTCCCGCGGCCAGCGCGTGAATATGCTGACCTGCTGATCAAGCGTGTGGCCAAGAAAGATGCTCAGGTATATCTGGTCAATACCGGTTGGACCGGCGGTGCTTACGGCGAGGGTGGCTCACGCTTCTCTATCCCGACGACTCGCGCCATTATCAGCGCGATTCAGTCCGGCGTATTGCGTGACGTTGAGACCAAGCATATTGAGGGCCTGAACCTTCAGGTGCCGGTTGCCGTGCCGGGCGTCGACTCCAGCTTGCTCGACCCGCGTGAAACCTGGCAGGATAGCGATGCCTATGACCGTCACCTTAAAGAGCTGGCGACCAAGTTCGTTGATAACTTCAAGAAGTTCGAAGGCGTTAACGAAGCGATCATACAGGCGGGTCCCCAGTTAACCTAATGGGTCGCGGCTGGTAAATGATGGAGCCGGAGCGTTTGCTAGCTAAAGAGGCAAGTAGCTAACAAAGGAAGGCAAAAAGGTTGGCTAAAAAAGCAATCGCCCGGTGTAAGTAGTCAACGGTTAGAACGACTAAGTGGTTAGAAGTCATCGCCATTAGAAACGATTGACGCCAAAATGGGACAGCGCTTCGGCACTGTCCCATTTTTATTGGCTACTTTCTTCGCAGAACAACACGGGAGCGATACCCATGAAAAGACGTCAATTCTTAGGCTTAGCAGGACTGACCGGCATAGCAGGGGCCGTACCAGGCCTCTCGTTTGGCTTTCCACGGCTTGACCTTGAGCCTGCCCCAGGGTTGGAAACGCTAGAGCTGAGTAAAGAGGAGTGGCGCGAAAGGCTCTCAGATGAAGCCTATAACGTTCTCCGCGACCATGGCACAGAGCCAGCCTTTTCGAGCCCTTTAGATAAAGAGTGGCAAGAGGGCGAGTATCGCTGTGCGGGCTGCGACCTATTACTGTTCACCAGTGACATGAAATTCGATTCCGGTACCGGTTGGCCAAGCTTTTTTGAGCACGTAGAAGGGCACATGCTTACCGAGCTTGATTTCAAACTGGTTTGGCCCCGCACGGAATATCACTGTGCCCGCTGCGGTGGCCATCAGGGCCATGTTTTCGAGGACGGCCCCGACCCTACCGGCCTGCGCTGGTGCAATAATGGCGCGGCCCTGCGCTTTGTACCTGCGTGAGCAAACGGATAGACGGGCGGGTAACCAAAAACAATCAGTAGGAGGGTGGTGTGAAAGGTTGGCTCCAACAACGATGGACTCGAAAAAAGCTCGCCAGTATTCATAACCTGCACGATGTTGAGCGAATGGCACAGCGTAAGCTGCCCAGGCCCATTTTTGGCTATATCGATCATGTCGCAGAGGATGGACGAACCCAGCGCGCTAACCTCACTGCTTTTGATGATTATCGCTTTTTGCCCAAGGCGTTTGTTAATGTGTCGCAAATTGATCTGCACACAGAACTCTATGGCAAACGCTACGCTGTGCCTTTCGGTATTGCCCCTATGGGCATCAGTGCGCTTTCTACTTATCAGGGCGACTTAGTGCTGGCGCGGGCAGCAGCGAAGCGCAACTTACCCATGATCATGAGTGGTTCATCGCTAGTGCCCATGGAAGAGGTGGCAAAAGTTGAGGGCGCCGACTGGTTCCAGGCCTACCTGCCGGGAACACCCGAAGGTATCGAAGCCTTGATTGAGCGAATCAAGCGGGCTGGGTTCAAGAAGCTCGTAGTAACACTCGATTATCCCGTGCCTCCCAATCCCGATAATTTTCGCCGAGCAGGGTTTACGTCGCCCCTTGAACCTAGTCTAAGACTCGCTTTTGATGGCTTGATACGTCCTGATTGGTTATGTAACACGTTTCTGCGTACGTTATGGAAACATGGGATGCCTCATTTCGAGAATAATCATGCCGAGCGAGGGGCGCCCGTGATCTCCCGTCGAGCAGCTCGAGATTTTTCGGGTCGGCGCCATTTTGACTGGAGTTATCTAGATCTAGTGCGTCGCCTGTGGTCAGACGTCCTGATCGTGAAAGGCATTTTAAACCCCAATGATGCAGTACGCGCTCGAGAGGCGGGAGTGGATGGCATTATTCTCTCGAATCATGGTGGGCGACAGCTGGATTCCACCATTTCTCCTATGCAGGTACTGCCAGAGATAAAACGCCGCGTCAGCGATATTCCGATTATGATCGATAGTGGTTTTCGGCGGGGTACCGATGTCATCAAGGCATTGGCGCTGGGGGCTGACTTTGTATTCGTGGGGCGCCCGTTCAATTATGCGGCTGCCTGCGCGGGGCAAGAAGGCGTTGAGCATATCGCTGCTCTTTTAGAACGTGAAATTGAGCGCAATATGGCGCTATTAGGTTTGACCGCTCTTTCCCAGTTGGATCGTTCATGCCTCTATCAACCGTGAATTAGCATCATCCATCACAACCTAAAGCCTTCCACAATATGCTCGGCCAAGCTGTCGATAATGGGTGATTGGGTAGAGGAAGTGCGCTGTAAAATGATGGACGCTTCTGGTAATTCGGGGAACCCTTCCTTTTCACCTAAGATCTGCATATCGGCCGTGACCAGGCTGCGCATCCAGGCAGACACGGCCAAACCTGCGCCAACAACGGCTTGCAAGGTAGCCAAGCTGGGGCTGCTGTAAGCAATTCGATAGGTTCGGCCTGCGCGGTCTAATGCATTACAAGCGTGGCGGCGACAAAAGCAGGGTGCCTCGAACATGGCAAGCGGTATCGGGGTCTGTAAATGGGTGCTGTGACTTTCGGCGGAGACCCATACAGTCGGTTCCTGTCTTAAAATCGTGCCTATTTCATCGCCTATTTCTCGGGTCATTATGATCAGATCCAAGCTTTCTTGCGGCTGCTGGGAGAGCACGGAAGAGGGCGCGCAGTGCACATCGACATCCACCAGCGGCCAGGCTTGAGAAAAGGTCTTCAGAATGCCGGGTAGAAAGCGCATGACATAGTCGTCCGGCACGCCCAGGCGCACATGACCCACCATGTCGGGCTGGCGCAGCAGCGTCAGTGCCTCACCCTGCAGCGATAAAATCTTGCGAGCATAGCCCAGCAGCGTGTGTCCCTCGCTGGTTAACAACAATTGGCGATTTTGGCGCACAAACAGCGGTCGCTCTATCACGTCCTCTTCCAGGCGTTTCATCTGCATGCTGACGGCCGATTGAGTACGGTTGACCGTCTGGGCGGCGCGGGTGAATCCGCCCTGGTCGACAATTGCCACAAAGGTACGCAGCAGTTCGTGATCGATGGTGGGTAGTGTGGCCATGGGTATCAATCTTATTGATGCAGGATATAAGAACTATTCGTTGGATTGATTTTAGGCACTACTTAATACTTCTTTCAACGCTTATTTACTATGCCGTTTAAACGGCTATAAGGAGCTTGAAATGGAGTGTTCAGTCGCGACTCATCAAAACGCCCAGCGCCAGCAGGCAGAGCAGTGTGTAAGCAAAGTAACCTGGCGGGAAAAGTTCTATCGCTGGCGACAACTGCGCCGTGAGCGCTATGCATTACGTCACTTGAGTGACGACATGCTGAAAGATATTGGCATTAGTCGTGAAGACGTTCAGCGTGAATCGCATCGGCCCTTTTGGGATGACAGAGGCTGGCGTCGATAGCAAACTGCCTGTTGAGATTGCCGCGTCGCTGCGCTCCTCGCCATGACAGCGTGGAGCCCCTGTGGTCATTGCGAACGTAGTGAACCAATCTCGGGGCTATTCTTAAGGTTATGCCAGCCGTGGCGCGTTTGTGATACCTTGTGGGCACTTTAAAATGCTGCATGAGTTAGTTGCAATTTATGGATGTCAATCAGCGTATTATTTCTCGTTTAGCCTCTGAGCTAAGTGTACGACCCGACCAAGTCTCAGCCACGGTGGAGCTTCTCGATGGTGGCGCCACCGTGCCGTTTATTGCTCGTTACCGTAAAGAAGTTACCGGTGCGCTGGACGATATCCAGCTACGTCAGTTGGATGAACGCCTGCGTTATTTACGCGAATTGGAAGAGCGTCGTGCCGCGGTGTTGGCGGCGATTGATGAGCAGGGCAAGCTGGACGCTTCGCTGAAGGCGAGCATTGACGCCGCTGAAACCAAGCAGCGGTTGGAAGACCTGTATCTGCCGTTTAAGAAAAAGCGCCGTACCAAAGCCCAAATCGCTCGTGAGGCGGGATTAGAGCCGCTGGCGGATGCCCTGCTGGCCGACCCAACGCTCAACCCCGAAAGCGAAGCGGAACGCTATCTGCGCCCTGCAGACGGCGACATTCCTGCCATCGACGATGCAAAAGCCGCTCTTGATGGTGCCAAGCAGATCTTAATGGAGCGTTTTGCCGAAGACCCTGAGCTGATTGGCCAGTTACGCGAACGCTTGTGGCAAGAGGGTGAACTCAGCGCTCGCGTGCTGGACGGCAAGCAGCAAGAGGGCGCCAAGTTCTCTGATTATTTCGAGCATGATGAGAAGCTGGCTAAAGCTCCCTCCCACCGTGCGTTAGCGATGTTCCGGGCGCGTAACGAAGGCGTGCTGAGCCTATCCATTCGCTTACCCGGCGAAGAGGACGCGCCTGTTCATCCCGCCCAGGTGACGATTGCCAAACAGTTCGGCATTAGCGACCAGGGTCGTGCGGCGGATAAATGGTTAACGGAGGTTGTACGCTGGACCTGGCGGGTGAAGCTCTACACCGCCTTGGAAACTGAACTGCTGGGCCGGTTGCGTGAGCAGGCGGAACTGACCGCTATTGAGGTGTTTGCCGCCAATCTCAAAGACTTGCTGCTCGCCGCGCCGGCAGGCCAGAAAGTGACGTTGGCTATCGACCCCGGTCAGCGTACCGGCTGTAAAATCGCGGTGATCGATGCTACCGGTCAGTTTGTCGACCACACCACGATTTACCCGCACGCGCCGCAAAACCGCTGGGATGAGTCATTAAGCGTGCTGGCCAAACTGGTCAAGCAGCACGGCGTTGAGCTGATTGCGGTGGGCAACGGCACCGCTAGCCGAGAAACCGATAAGCTGGCAGGGGAGCTTCTTAAAGCGCTCGCACCGGCTCAGCGGATAAGCAAGGTGATGGTCTCTGAGGCGGGAGCCTCGGTCTACTCGGCTTCCGAGTACGCCTCACGGGAAATGCCGGATCTTGATGTGACCGTGCGTGGCGCCGTCTCGATTGGCCGGCGTCTGCAAGACCCACTCGCGGAACTGGTTAAAATTGAGCCCAAGTCGATTGGGGTAGGTCAGTACCAGCACGATGTTTCCCAAGTCCAGCTCTCCCGCAGCCTGGAAGCGGTGATTGAAGACTGCGTTAACGCGGTTGGTGTCGATCTCAATACCGCCTCCAGCGCACTACTTTCACGGGTCGCTGGGTTGAGCAGTGCGTTGGCTGACAATATCGTTGCCCAACGTAACGTCAAAGGTGCTTTCAAGAGCCGCAAAGAGCTGTTGGAAGTGAGTCGCCTGGGTGCCAAAACGTTTGAACAGTGTGCGGGCTTTCTACGCATCCATAATGCCGATAATCCCTTGGATGCCAGTGCCGTTCACCCAGAAGCCTACCCGCTGGTAGAGCGAATCGCCAAACAGAGTGGGCGAGAGGTAAGGGGCTTGATCGGTGATAGCGCCACTCTTAAAACGCTCAAACCGGCCGACTTCGCCGATGAGCGCTTTGGTGTACCGACGGTCAACGATATTCTCAGCGAGCTGGATAAGCCTGGCCGTGACCCACGCCCAGAGTTCAAGGCCGCCGAGTTTCGTGAGGGGGTCGAAACCCTTAACGATCTTAAGCTCGGGATGGTACTTGAAGGCACGGTGACTAACGTGACCCATTTTGGCGCTTTTGTGGATATCGGTGTCCATCAGGACGGCCTGGTGCATATTTCTGCGCTGTCGGATCGCTTTATTGACGACCCACGTAGCGTCGTTAAAGCGGGAGATATCGTCACCGTTAAAGTCATGAGTGTGGATATTCCTCGTAAGCGGGTAGGCTTGTCCATGCGTTTGGATGACCAGCCGGAGGAGGGCAATAACGGCGCTGCTACTGGTCAACCGAGCACTTCGCGTAAGCCTTCGCGTGGTCAGCGTAACACTACCAAGCCTGCCGAAGCGCCAGCCCCCATGGGCGCGCTAGGGGCCGCATTGTTAAAAGCGCGTGGCGGCAAATAGTCGCATGGCTTAAAAAACAGCTAGCTTGAAAAAAACATGGTTGCCGCCATATCCTGTGCTTATTTTTGAGACAGCGATGATGGCGATGCCACCTGACTACACCAAGGCCCGCCAACAGCGGGCTTTACTGACAAGGAGTGTTCACCTTGCCTGAACCACTCACTGTGCCATCCGCGCTGACCGCGCAAATTGAACGTCTGTTACCCAGTGCGCGTCTTGGTCGGTTGGGTCGCCTCCGCCGGGGGCTAGAAAAAGAAGGGCTACGGGTTGATGCCAACGGTCACATTGCACAAACGCCGCACCCGCATGCCTTGGGCTCTAAGTTAACCCACCCGCATATCACCACTGACTATTCAGAGTCGCTGTTGGAGTACATCACGCCGGTTTATTCACAACCGGGTGAGGCGCTGTGTTTTTTGTCAGACTTGCACACGTTTACCTATCATCATCTGCAAAACGAATGGATATGGCCTGGCAGCATGCCCTCCCGGTTATCAGGTAACGACAGCGTGCCGATTGCCGATTACGGCAGCTCCAATGTCGGCACCATGAAGCATGTTTACCGTAAAGGGCTGGACCTGCGTTATGGTCGGATCATGCAGGCGATTGCAGGCGTTCACTATAATGTCTCGCTGCCCGATGATATGTGGCACGCGCTGCGTGAATTAGAAAAAGCCACCAATATCCCGTTCAATGATTACCGCTCCACCCGCTATTTCGGCATGATTCGCCATTTTCGACGTCATAGCTGGTTGCTGCTCTATCTATTTGGCGCCTCGCCAGCAATTGATAAGAGCTTCCTGCCTGAAGGAAAAGTACCGGATAAGCTTCAGTCACTCAGCGACGATACCTATTTTGCGCCGTACGCGACAACGCTACGCATGTCGGATCTGGGCTATCAAAACAAGGTACAGTCGCAGCTTAAAATCTGCTTTAACTCGCTTTCCAACTACGTCAACACCCTGCGTCACGCTATCTCTTCGCCGTGGCCGGACTATGAAAAAATGGGCGTGAACGTGGAAGGAGAATGGCGTCAGCTAAACGCCAATATTCTGCAGATTGAAAATGAGTACTACAGCGATATTCGTCCCAAACGGGTCGCCAAGCACAATGAAACACCCAGCCAGGCGCTCGAAGCCCGTGGGGTGGAGTACATTGAAGTACGCTGTCTGGACTTGAATCCCTTCGACCCTCTCGGTGTGACTGAAACCCAGATGCGGTTTGTAGACACTTTCTTGATGTGGTGCCTGCTTAGCGACAGCCCGTGGATTTCTGACGAAGAGTGCGACCGCCTGGACGATAACCGCCGTTGGGTGGTCGAGCGTGGCCGGGATCCTGAACTCACGCTATACAACCATGGTGAAACCACCACGGTGCCTGAATGGGGCGAGCAGATTTTCGCCGAGATGGAGGAAGTCACCCGCTTGTTGGATGCAGTAGAAGAAGGCACCCCCCATGCCGATGCGCTGGCGAGCCTTGCGCCCCAACTAGCCGATCCCTCTCTAACGCCTTCTGCCCAGGTGCTGGAACGACTAAAAGAGAATGGCGGTTCATTGAGTGACTTAATGCTCAGCTTGGCCCAGCAGCAGGCGGAGCAATTGAAGGCCGAACCTATGCAGCGCAGCCGTGAAGCTCTGCTTGCTCAACTGATTGAGACCTCACACCAGCAGCAGCACGATATTGAAGCCGCTGATAAGGAGAGTTTCGACGAGTTTTTACAGGTTTACTTTACCAAAGCTCGCGAGTCCCGCGCGCTGTCTGCGCTGCCAACTGAGGTTCGTCAATGATGCTGCACTCCTTTCGCTCGGCCGCTCTGGCCGGGTTAGCTTTCTGTGTATTAATGATGGCAGTCGCGCTTGGTTTAGAGCATATCGGTGGGTTTGAGCCCTGTCCGCTATGTATCTTTCAGCGCGTAGCGGTGATCTCCGCTGGCCTTGTGTTCGCGATTGCCGCTATCCACAACCCGGCAGGGCGCGTGGGCAAAGTCATTTACGGACTGCTGTCGTTGGCCGCGGTTGGAACTGGCGCCTTTATTGCAGGGCGCCACGTATGGCTGCAAACGCTGCCTGCGGATGAGGTTCCCTCCTGCGGGCCTGGGCTGGATTACATGATGGAGATCCTGCCGATGCAGGATGTTGTGTCCATGGTGTTAACTGGCTCGGGGGAGTGCGCCAACATTGATTTCTCCTTGCTGGGCCTTTCGCTACCCGCCTGGACGTTGATCGGTTTTGCGATTCTGGCACTCGCCCCGTTACGGATGCTGTTTTTTAAACAGCGGGGGTAGTGGGTGGGCCGCGGTAAGGGGGGCAGGATGCTTTATCAACACTTTGCGACTCAGGAAGAGATTGATCGTGCCTACGACCCGATGCTTGGTCGGGACCCGGCAGTGTTGGTAAAGGAATGGCGTCAACGCAGTGAGGCGTCACGGGCGCGTCACCACACCACCATTGATCTTCCTTATGGCCCATCGCTGGCTGAACGCATGGATATCTTTCATGCGGCTCAGCCTAACGCTCCTGTACATGTATTTTTTCACGGCGGTTACTGGCGCTCTTTAAGTCATCGTGAATTCAGCTTTATTGTTGATGACCTGGTGAGTGCTGGTATCAGCGTGGCGGTGGTCAACTACGCGCTTTGCCCGCAGGTGCGATTTAGCGAACTGGTTAGGCAAAGTCAGGCAGCGGTGGCCTATCTATACCGCCACGCAACTGAGCTGAACGTTGATGCTGAGCAACTAAGTGTTTCGGGACATTCGGCCGGAGGGCATCTGTGCGCCATGTTGATGGCGACCGACTGGGAAGGCACGTTTGGTTTATCGAACCAACTGATTCGCGGCGCGCTGTGTATCAGCGGTTTGTATGATTTGCGCCCTTTCCCCTGGTCGTGGCTACAGCCCAAGCTCCAGCTCAGTGGTCGCGATGTGCAGGAGTTCAGCCCTTTATGGCAGCCGTGCTGTGTGCCAGCGGCAGTTAAGCTGGTAGCAGGCGGCCTGGAATCAGATGAGTTTGCGCGTCAGATGAGCGCTTATCATGAGCATTTACGCCAGCAGGGTCAGCACGTTACCCAGCAGCTACTTCCCGATGTGGATCATTTCTCGATCCTTGAACACTATCTTGATGATGGCTGCTTTGTTGCGTGGATTAAAGCGTTTCACGGTTTATAAAGCGCCTCGCAGAGGCGCTGTCTTATAGCGGCTATCCCGCTGGAATCACTGCAGTCGCTTCAATTTCCACCTTCGCCTGGTCCTCGACAAGACCGGCTACCTGAACCATCGTCATTGCCGGGAAATGTTTGCCCAGCACCTCGCGGTAAGCCGCACCCACCTCTTTAAGCCGTGCTAAATACTCTTGTTTGTCCGTCACATACCAGGTTAAGCGCACGATATGCTCAGGGCCTGCATTTGCCTCTTGCAAGATAGCCACGATGTTCTGCAGCGCTTGATTGACTTGAACAACAAAGTCATCGCTTTCAAATACCTGATCGGCATTCCAACCGATCTGCCCGCCCACAAACACCGTCTGGCCGGAAGCAAGCACACCGTTGGCGTAACCGACCGCTGCTTTCCAGTGCGAAGGGTGAAGTAGTTGATGAACGTTGGCGTCACTCATTATTGGTTATCCTTATAGGTTATCAACGGTAATGTACTGGCGTATTGCCTCGGTCCATGGCATCGATTTACCGCTACTTAAATCCATAAACACTAAGGTGGAACAACTGGTTAAGCGCTTTTGTTCACCGCAAGAAGCGGTGATCTGCAAGGTTAGGCTGCTACGCCCAATGGCTTGAACTTTCAACTCGAAGGTGAGCCGTTCGCCTAGCCGACTCGGCGCGTGAAACTCGGTGTCGATAGCGGCCGTGGGAACTCCGGTACCGCCTTCCACATGCAGTTGGTTAAAGTCGTGATGCAAAACCTCCTCGAACCAGTCCTCAACCACTGAGTTAATCATCTCGAAATAGCGCTGATAAAAAACGATTCCCGCAGGGTCACAGTGCTGAAAGCGGACTTTTCGTTGGGTAGTAAACGACATCACATCCCCCTTTATTATTTCTACTAACACTTCTCGACGACACGTTCTTCACCTGGATTTTTAACTGTATGTTTTAGCTAGACGCCCAGGTAGCGGTCGCGAACAGCGCTATCCAACGCGGCGGGTTTACCATCCCATACGGTGCAGCCTTTTTCTAAAATGGTACAGCGGTCGGCGATCGGTAAGATTTCACTTAACGATTTATCGACCAGCAGCGTAGCCTGCCCCTGTTCTTTAAGGAGGCGAATCGCCCGCCAGATCTCCTGACGAATGACGGGGGCCAATCCTTCGGTGGCTTCATCAAGCACCAGCAGGCGCGGGTTAGTCATCAATGCCCGGCCAATGGCCAGCATTTGCTGCTCGCCGCCGGAAAGAGTCTTGGCCATTTGCGCACGGCGTTCTTCTAGATGCGGAAAAAGCGTTTCCACTTTCTCGAGTGTCCATTCTCCTGGGCGCGCCGTCACCAGCAGGTTTTCGCGTACGCTCAGGTTGGGAAAGCAGCGTCTTCCTTCAGGCACCAAGCCCAACCCCGCTTTGGCGATGCGATAAGCGGGCAAGCGGCGTATGTTGTGGGTTTCAAACTCAATTGAGCCGCGGCTGGCAGGGGTAAGGCCGAATATCGAGCGGATAGTGGTGGTTTTGCCCATGCCATTACGGCCCATCAAGGCGACCATTTCACCGGCATTTACTTCAAGGTTAACGCCGAATAGCGCCTGGGAGGGACCATAAAACGTTTCAATATCAGCGACTTTAAGCATCAGCATCTCCCAGGTAGGCTTCACGAACAAGAGGGTTCTGCTTAATCGCATGGCTATCCCCATGGGCGATGACACTGCCCGAGACCAATACCGAAATGCGATCGGCAAGACGAAAGACCGCTTCCATATCGTGTTCGATCAGCAGGATAGGGACTTCCAGCTTCAATGCTTCAAGTAGTTCGGTTAGCTTTGCCGAGCCCTCCGGGCCAAGGCCTGCCATGGGTTCATCC
The DNA here is from genome assembly GCF_042429665.1 of Vreelandella sulfidaeris. Taxonomy (GTDB): domain Bacteria; phylum Pseudomonadota; class Gammaproteobacteria; order Pseudomonadales; family Halomonadaceae; genus Vreelandella. The sequence goes on from NZ_JBHMAC010000010.1 coordinate 972,376, forward strand.
AGCAGCAGGGCGCGGGGCTTAAGCGCCAGGGCACACGCCACTTCCACCTGGCGGCGTTCGCCATGGGAAAGCTCAAACACTGGTGTCCAGGCACGGTGGCTAAGCTGCATACGCTCCAACGCTTCATAAGCGGGATCAAGCAACTGGCGGTCGCGGGCGATGCGTTTCCAGAATCGAAAGCTATGACCCTTCATTGCTTGAACGCCCATCATCACATTACGCATCACCGATAGCGGCTCGGCCAGTGAAGAGACCTGAAAACTGCGACCAAGTCCAAGGCGTGCACGTTGGGCAATGCTCATGCCGGTGATATCGGTATCTGCCAGGTAAATACGACCCTCGTCGGGTTGCAGGCTACCCGCAATCTGCCCGATCAGCGTTGATTTGCCCGCGCCGTTGGGACCAATCAGGGCATGGATTTCTCTCTGCTTAAGATCCAACGAAACATCGCTGGTGGCCTGCAGTGCCCCAAAGCGCTTATGCAGGCTTTGCAGGGAAAGGACGTTTTCACTCATTGCGCTCACTCCCGGCAAGCCACCCCATGACGCCGTGTTTGGCAAACAGCACTACGCCAAGTAGCACCAGTCCCAGAAAGAACTGCCAGTATTCGGTAATGCCACCCAGCAGGGTCTCCATCATCACAAACAGAATCGCCCCAGCAAGCGGCCCATAAAGACGACCAACGCCGCCCAGAATGACGATCACCATCAGCTCACCCGAGAAGTGCCAACTGAGCATGTTGGGGCTGACAAAACCGTTTAAATCTGCGTAGAGTGCACCGGCAAGCCCAGTTATTGCGGCTGAAATGACAAACGCCACCAGTCGTATGGGATAGGGGCTGATCCCCGCCGTTGCCAGGCGAACATCATTTAATCTTGCCATGGTCAGGGCGGCGCCAAAACGAGATTTCATTAGCCGCGAGGTTATCGCCATCGCCAATACCAGACCGGTAAAGCAGATAAGAAAATAAGTTAATGCATTACTGCTATTAACCAGGGGCAGGGTGTTACGTATATAAATAGGCAGGCCATCCTGACCACCATGCGTTGGCCAGGAATTGGCAAAGTAGTAAATCATCTGCGCAAAGGCGAGGGTGATCATGATGAAATAAACACCGGTGGTACGCAGGGAAATGGCCCCGATTGCCAGCGCCAGGAGTGCACACAACAGCACAGCGGCGAGCCATACAACCAGTAAACTATCACTACCTGGCACGCTAAACGGCCAGCTCATGAACGGTGTTAAATCAAAGGCATGGTAGGCGCTGATGCCAGCGACATAGCCGCCCAGGCCAAAATACGCTGCATGACCGAAGCTCACCATGCCGCCATAGCCAATCGCCAGGTTAAGCCCGACAGCCGCCATGGCGATAATGGTGATTCGCGAGGCCAGATTGACGTAATAGAGCTGTCCCAGAAAATAGGCTGCCACCGGTAGCAATAGCAGCAGGCCGAGCAGGGTCATCTGGACCAACCCTTTGCGGTCAAAGTGGCTATCCGCTTTGGCAACTGGCGCCCGCTCAGCAACGTCTCGGGCAGCGTTCTTGGACAGATAAGTATTATTAGTCATGAGCGGAGAACAGTCCCTTAGGCTTGAAGGCGAGGATGAAGGCCATGAGGATGTAGATCAGCATCGCAGCCAGCGACGAACCAACGCCGGTAGCCTCAGACGGTGGCATGAACGTTTGAAAGAAGAGCGGCAAATAGACCCGCCCCAACGTATCGACGACGCCCACCAGTAGCGCACCCAGTAGGGCACCTTTGATCGAGCCGATACCACCGATAACGATCACCACAAAGGCAAGAATGAGTACCGGCTCGCCCATGCCCACCTGCACGGATTGCAATGCCCCCACCAGCGCACCAGCCAAGCCCGCCAGTGCCGCCCCCAGAGCAAACACCACGGTATAAAGCTTGGCAATATTCACCCCCAGAGCACCGATCATCTCGCGATCACTTTCACCTGCCCGAATGCGCATGCCTAGCCGTGTACGGGAAATCAACAGGTAAAGGGCGATCGAAATAGCCACACCCACTCCAATCAACATCAGCCGATAAATGGGATAGCGAGTGTCCCCCGGCAAGGTGACGAAACCGGTCAACCAGGAAGGCGGGCTCAGCCATAGCGGTGATGAGCCGAATAACCAGCGGGTACCCTCCGAGAAAATCAGAATCAGTGCAAAGGTCGCCAATACTTGGTCAAGGTGAGGGCGATGATAAAGTCGGCGTATCACCAGCAGCTCCACCAAAGCGCCAACCAGTGCGGCGGCTGCCATGCCCGCCCCAAGCCCAAGCAAAAAAGAGCCTGTCGAGGCAGTGACCGTCGCTGTGGCGTAGGCACCCACCATATAAAAAGAGCCGTGGGCAAGATTGATGAGCCCCATTACCCCGAACACAAGGGTGAGACCGCTGGCCATTAAAAACAGCATCGTGCCGAGCTGCACGCCGTTAAGTAGTTGCTCAATCAGCAGAGTGACGGACACGTTGGATATCCTTAGCGAAGACGAAGAGTAAAGGCTGGGTGCATAAACCCAGCCGAGGCGAGCTTACATCTGGCACTGTTCGAAATAGACGTCTTGAATATCTTCGATCGCTATACCGATCAGGCGATTGGTCGGCGTACCATCGTCACCTTCTACCACTTCGCGTACGTAAATATCCTGGATGGGATGATGGTTAGGGCCAAAGCGGAACTCACCGCGCACGCTGTCAAAGTCGGCGGCCCGCAGCGCTTCACGGAAAGCGTCCTTGTCATCGGGGTGGGCCTTTTCAAGCGCACTAAGGATCAGGTTGGCGGTATCGTAACCTTGTGCCGCATAAAGCGTCGGCATACGCCCATAGGCGGCCTGGAAGCCCTCTACGAAGCGGTCGTTAGCCTCATTTTCCAGATCGTAAGCCCATTGCGAGGTGTTGCGGGCGCCAATGGCCGCACTGCCGACGGCCTTGATAAGAATTTCGTCAAAGGAGAACGCGGCGCCAAAGATCGGCATATCAACCCCGGAGCTTTCCCATTGCTTCATGAACGAGATGCCCATACCGCCAGGCAGGAAGAAGAACAGGCTATCGGCATCGCTATCGCGGATCTGGGCGATTTCAGCTGCGTAGTCGGTCTGGCCCATTTGGGTGTAAAGCTCGCCAACGACGTCACCTTCATAAAGATGCTTGAAGCCCGCCAGCGCATCGGTGCCTGCCGGGTAGTTGGGCGCCATGATAATGGGGCGCTCATACCCCTCTTCGCGCATATAGGCACCCATTGCGCCATGCAGGTTGTCATTCTGGTACGCCACGTTGAAGTAATTTTCGTGGCACATGCGACCGGCTAAATCAGAAGGGCCGGCATTGGGCGAGAGATAAAACACGCCTTGGCGAGTAACGGTGGGTACTACCGCCATCGCCAAGTTAGACCAGATAATGCCGGTGAGTATGTCGACGTTATCACGCTGCATAAATTCATTGGCCAAGCTGCGCGCCAGGTCAGGGCGGTTGGCGTCATCTTGAATCAGTACTTCAATATCATCACCCCCCGACTGCTCCAGTGCCAGCATGAAACCATCACGAACATCGACACCCAGATGCGAACCTCCCCCGGACAGGGTGGTTATCATGCCAATCTTGACGTCATCGGCATGAGCCGTCACCAGGCTTGAAGAGAGCAGTAACCCAAGACCCAAGCGGGATAGCGTTTTCATTGATTCTTCCTCATTTTATTTAATCGTTTTATTGCTTAGAGGTTATACGTTGTTATTGATGCTAGAAGCGCCTGCGCCCGGGTAATATTCCTGGTTCAGCCGAAAACGCTGAACCTTACCAGTGGGTGTTTTAGGTAGTGCCTCAATGAAACGAATCGAGCGAGGGTACTTATACGGCGCGATAGTCTGCTTCACGAAGTCCTGCAACATTTGCAGACATGCGTCATCTTCCTGAAATCCATCGTTTAGAACAACAAAAGCCTCGACAATCTGGCCTCGCTCCTGGCTAGGGGCACCAATCACAGCACATTCTTTCACGGCGGGATGGGACAAGAGCGCTGCCTCTACCTCGGGGCCTGCAATGTTATAGCCTGCCGAGATAATCATGTCGTCATTGCGGGCGGCGAAATGGAAGTAGCCTTCCTCATCCTGATAGAACGCATCGCCGGTGATATTCCAGCCATCTTTTACATAGTTTCGCTGGCGCTTGTCGGCTAAATAGCGACAGCCGGTGGGCCCACGTACCGCGAGCTTGCCGACTGTTCCAAGGGGGACGGCCTGCATATCATTGTCAACGATCCGTGCTTCATAGCCTGCTACTGGTTTGCCGGTGCAGTTAGGACGGTGGTCGTCCAGACGATTGGTGATAAATATATGCAGCATTTCTGTGGCGCCGATACCGTCAAGGATTGGAGTGCCGGTTTGCTTGATCCAATCATCATAAATCGGGGCGGGCAATGTTTCGCCTGCGGAAACGGCAACGCGAAGACTGCTTAAATCCTCGTGACGCGTGGGTGCCGAGAGCATCGCTCGATAAGCGGTTGGTGCGGTAAACACCACGGTAGCCTGATATTCGCGGATAATATCCATCATATTGGGCGGCGAGGCATGTTCGAGCAGCACGGCGGTGGCACCGAAGCGCAATGGAAAGATCGCCAGCCCACCCAGGCCAAACGTGAACGCCAGCGGTGGCGAACCGACAAATACGTCATCAGGCGTTACCTGTAAAACCTCCTTGGCGTAACCGTCGGCAATTACCAATAGGTCCCGGTGATAATGCATGGTGGCCTTGGGTGAACCAGTGGTGCCAGAGGTAAAGCCGAGTAACGCCACATCATCGGCGGCGGTATCCACCGCATTGAAAATGGAGGGTTTTCTTAGCGCTAAACGGTCAAGCTCTGCGTCGTGATTGGCCGTACCATCAAAACCGATAATACGTGTAAGGCAGGTGCTCTGTTCCTGGCAGGTGATGAGTTCATCAAACAGTCGGGTATCACACAAGGCTAAGCTGATCTCCGCCTTATCGATCACCTGGCGAAGCTCTTTGGTCCTCAGCATGGGCATGGTATTGACGACCACAGCACCTGCCTTGGTAGCGGCTAGCCAGCAGGCCACCATGGCCGGGTTATTGGCAGAGCGGATGAGCACTCGTTGTCCCGGCACCACGCCTAAATCTTCCACCAATACATGGGCAAGGCGGTTGGTCCACTCGGTGAGCTCTTGGTACGTTCGGCGACGGCCATTGCCTGCTAAGGCAATACGTTCGCCGTAACCTAAAGAAACCAGCCGGTCGCAGAGTTCAACGCCCGCGTTGAGATGTTGGGGGTAATCGCAGCCTGAAAGCAGAAAATCAGGCTGACAGTCAATAGGGGGCAGGTTATCCCGTGCAAAGGTATCAGCATGAGCCGACTGGATAGTCATGACCAATCTCCGTATTTAGTGTCGTTGTTTATTCCTGCCCAACGCCTCAAGTGAAGCGTGGGCAGAGATACGGTGCCTGGCGTAATGTTTTATTGTTTTTTGATTTTTCGTTTAAAACCTAGTGTGGCTTTTTTGGTTGCTTACTCCTTTAGTTACTTACTCTTCCGCGAGCATGCTGCGGGCGATCACCACTTTCTGTACGTCTGAAGCCCCTTCATAAATACGCAGTGCGCGGATTTCGCGGTAGAGACTCTCGATAATGTGTCCTTTGCGCACGCCGTCACCGCCATGCAGCTGCACCGCCTGATCAATTACCTGCTGGGCCTGATCGGTGGCAAATAACTTGGCCATCGCTGCTTCGCGCGTTATCCGTTCTGCCCCCTGATCCTTGGTCCAGGCAGCGCGATACACCAGCAGGGCGGCTGCATCTACGTTGAGCCCCATATCGGCCAAGTGGCCCTGCACCATCTGAAGGTCGGAGAGAGTAGCGCCAAACAGCTCCCGTGAACGACTTCGCGACAGCGACTCCTCCAGCGCTCGGCGGGCAAAGCCCAAGGCTGCGGCACCCACTGTTGAACGGAAAACGTCCAGAACCGACATGGCAATCCGAAAGCCCTGCCCAGGTTGGCCGATCATTGCGCTGGCAGGCAGCACCATCTCGTTAAAGCCAAGCCGTGCCAGTGGATGAGGTGCCACTGACTCCAGCCGTTCACGAATCTCAAGCCCTGGTGTGTCGGCGGGTACCAAAAACACGGAAAGCCCTTTGGCGCCGGGGCCTTCACCGGTGCGAGCGAATACCGTGTAAATATCGGCAATGCCGCCATTCGATATCCAGGTCTTTTCACCATTCAAACGATAGCTGTCGCCTTCGCGCTCGGCGATGGTATCCAGTTGGGCTACATCGGAACCGGAGCGCGGCTCGCTAAGGGCAAATGCTGAAAGCGCTTCACCACGGCGGGTTTTCTCCAGCCACTGCTTCTGCTCATCGCTGCCATATAAGCTGATTGCGCCGGTGCCCAATCCCTGCATGGCAAACGAAAAGTCGGCTAGGCCGTCATGCCGGGCCAGGGTTTCACGGATGAGGCACAGGCTACGTACATCGATATGCTCACCTGCAGTACCCTCTAAAAAGCCCGCCTGACCTAGATCACGCACTAACTGAATACAGGTAGCATCAACATCGCTGTGATCCCGGGGCAGCTCTGCGCTGCACCACGCTTCCAACTGCTCGGAAAGCTCGCGATGCCGGGCCTCGAAGAAGGGCCATTCTAGAAAACGTTTGTCGCTCATCAGTCCCCCTTGAACTCAGGTTTTTGTTTGGCTACAAAGGCATGGTAGGCGCGTTCAAAGTCCTTGGTCTGCATGCAGATTGCCTGCGCCTGGGCTTCCGATTCGATAGCCTGTTCCAGGCTCATCGACCACTCCTGGTTTAACTGGGTCTTGGTAATGCTGTGGCCGAAAGTCGGCCCCTGAGCCAGTCGGGTGGCGTAGGCGATGGCTTCTTCTTCAAGGGTGTCGGGTTCGGTCACGCGGTTATAAAAACCCCATTGCAGGCCCTCCTCGGCGCTCATGCTGCGGCCACTGTATAGAAGGTCGGCGGCGCGGCCCTGGCCGATAATGCGGGGAAGAATCGCGCAAGCGCCCATATCGCAGCCCGCCAATCCCACCCGGGTAAACAAGAATGCCGTGCTTGCGCGGGGGGTGGCAAAACGAATATCCGAGGACATGGCGATAATAGCCCCCGCGCCGACGCAAATGCCGTCCACGGCGGCAATAATCGGTTTACCGCAGTTCAGCATGGCTTTGACTAAATCCCCCGTCATTCGGGTGAATTCGAGCAGTTCCTTCATATCCTTGCCCACCAGAGGGCCGATGATTTCATGCACATCGCCGCCGGAGCAGAAGTTCTCACCGTTGGAGGTAAACACTACCGCGTGCACATCTGAGGCGTAGGCTAAGTCGCGAAAGGTATCACGCAGCTCCGCGTAGCTTTCAAACGTCAGTGGGTTTTTGCGCTCTGGGCGATTTAACCGAATAACGGCGACATCACCTGTCATTTCCCATATGAAGTGCTCGGGGGCTAAGTTAGCCATGCGTCTCATTTTTGTTCTCGTCTGCCAGTGATTAGTAGGAGCTCGTTAGTTGGTGTCGTTATTGATAGAGGCTGGTAAGCGGTGGAGCAACTCGCCTATATGATGGGCGTCCTCTTCGGTAACTCCCTCAAAAAGCGCGTTGATCCAGCGTTCATGTTCAACGGCCATGTTGCTAAAGCTTTTCTGGCCAGCATTGGTCAGGCATACCCGCGTAGCGCGTCGGTCGCCTTCAATTGCAATACGTTCCACGGCGCCATCCTCCACCAGACGATCAATAATGCCGGTGACATTGCCGTTGGAAACGCGTAGCCGGCGGGAAAGCTCATTCATTTTCAGGCCTTCCTCACTGGCATACAGGGCGGCCAGCACATCAAAGCGGGGCAACGTAGACTCATGCTCTGTTCGCAGACGCTCACGTAGCTCGGACTCGACCTGTCGGGTAACCCGCAGCATGCGCAGCCATAAACGCAGGCGCTCTTTGCTCAAGCTTTTTTGGCTCTGGCCAGGTTTATCTAAGCTCTCAGCCATCATACTTCTCCCCCTGAGATAGAAATGGCCTGGCCGTTAATCGCGCCGCTGTTAGGCCCGCACAGCCATAGGGCAGTAGCGGTGACCTCAGCGGGTGTAATTAAGCGCCCGGTGGGGTTGGTGGCTTGAAAGTGCGCAGTCGCTTGCTCGGCTGACTGCCCTGTTTTGGCGACAATGTTCTCGACGCTTGCAGCCAGGAGCGGGGTATCGGTAAATCCTGGGCATAGTGCATTGACGGTCAGGTTGCGAGTGGCTGTCTCAGCAGCCAGTGAGCGTACCAGCCCCACCACTCCATGTTTTGCTGCACAGTAAGCGCCCACATAGGCGTAGCCTTTCAGGCCTGCTGTGGAGGCGACCGCTATCATTCGTCCACCGTCGTTTAACTGTTTCAAGCCTTCGCGCAGGGTCAGAAAAACACCACCCAGATTAACGTTCATCATCTGTTGCCACTGCTCTAAAGAGGTCTTGGCGAACGGCGCACTTTCCGCTGCCCCTGCATTGGCAATGACGATATCGACACTGCCATGCTGCTCAAATAGCACGACCATGGCGGCTTCATCGGTGACATCGACTACCTTGAAGTGAATAGCGTCATGTTGCTGGGCGACCGCTTGCAGGGCAGCCTCACGGCGTCCGGTAATGGTGACCTTCGCGCCCGCCTGGGCAAAGCCAAGCGCCATATCGGCTCCGATGCCGCTGCCACCGCCAGTAATGATGATACGTTTGCCTGCCAGGCAGTCAGTTACCAAGCTGTCAGTTGCCAAGGTCATATCCAACCCTCGCCGCGTTCCGCTAAGCGCTGGAGCTGATCGGCACCTGCCCGGTAGGGTGCAGGCCACTCAACTTCACGGTCACCCAATCCCGCAGCTACATGCAGCAGCCAATAGGGGTCGGCGAGATGGGGGCGCGCTATGCAGACCAAGTCAGCTCGCCCGGCAATCAAGATTGAGTTCACGTGGTCAGCCTGATAAATATTGCCTACTGCCATGGTGGCAATAGGTGTTTCGTTACGAATCCGGTCGGAGAAAGGCGTTTGGAACATGCGTCCATACACAGGCTTGGCCTGGGTCGATGTTTGTCCGGCAGAGACATCGACGATATCCACATTCGCCTCGCGCAGCCGTTTGGCGATTTCCACGGCATCGTCGGGGGTAATGCCTTCATCGCCGCGCCAGTCGTTGGCGGATATACGCACCGCCAGCGGTTTATGATCTGGCCAATCGCTACGTACGGCATTGATGATTTCTAACGGATAACGCAGCCGGTTATCCAGCGAACCGCCATATTCATCGTCACGGTAGTTGGTCAAGGGGGTAATAAACGAAGAGAGCAGATAGCCGTGGGCGGCGTGAATTTCGATCATATCGAACCCAGCACGGTCGGCCATCTGCGCGGCGGCGACAAACTCATCGCGTACGCGATCCATATCATCGCGATCCATCGCTTTAGGTGCCTGGTTGCGCTCAGCCCAGGGGCGAGAGGAGGCTGCCAGTATCGGCCAGTTACCCTCGTCCAACGGTGCGTCCATCTCATGCCAGCCCAGCTGCGTAGAGCCCTTGGGGCCGGAGTGGCCGAGCTGGGCACACAGCTTGGCAGAGGTCTCTGCGTGGACGAAATCGCATAGCCGCTTCCACGCTGTTTCATGTTCCGGGGCGTAGAGCCCTGGGCAGCCAGGGGTGATACGCCCACCTGAGCTGACGCAGGTCATTTCGGTATATACCAGCCCTGCACCGCCCTTGGCGCGTTCAGCATAGTGGCTAAAGTGCCAATCGGTAGGGCAACCATCAACGGCCTTGTACTGCGCCATGGGAGAGACCACGACGCGATTGACCAGTGTCATGTCACGCAGTTGGTAGGGCGCAAACATTGGCGCACGGGTGCTGTCAGGATTGCCCGCCTGGGTTTGAAACCAACGTTCGGCACTCTTTAGCCATTCAGGGTCGCGCAATCGAAGGTTCTCATGACTAATACGCTGGGAGCGGGTCAATAATGAGTAGTTGAACTGCACTGGGTCCAGATCCAGATAGCGTTCAATTTGCTCAAACCATTCGGTGGAGTTGCGCGCGGCGGACTGTAGGCGAAGCACCTCAAAGCGGCGCTCTTCCTCATAGCGGGCGAAGGCGTCTTCCATGGTGCTTTCGCTGTGCAAGTAGTTAGCCAGGGCAATAGCGCTTTCCAGGGCAAGCTTGGAGCCCGAGCCAATCGAAAAGTGAGCGGTAGCCGCCGCATCACCCATCAACACTACATTCTCATAGCTCCAGCGTGCGCAGAGCACGCGAGGAAAGTTGATCCATGCCGAACCGCGTACGTGGTTGGCATTGGTCATCAGCGCATGGCCGTCCAAATGCTTGGCAAAGATACGTTCGCAGATCGCAATCGATTCCTGCTGATTAAGTTCACCGAAGCCGAAGGCCTGCCAGGTTGCTTCGCTACATTCGACGATGAACGTCGCCGTATCCTTATCAAACTGGTAAGCGTGCGCCCACACCCAGCCATGCTCGGTCTTTTCAAAAATAAAGGTAAAGGCATCGTTAAAGGTCTGACGAGTACCTAGCCAAACAAACTTACACACCCGTACATCTATATCGGGTTTGAAGTGTTCGGCGTAGGTTTGACGGGTTCGGGAATTAAGGCCATCGGCGGCGAGTACCAGATCAAATTCGCGTCGGTACTCTTCAATGCTGGTTTCGCTGACATCGGCTTCAAAGCGCATTTCCACGCCGAGTTCATGGGCGCGCTCTTGCAGCAAGATTAATAATTGACGACGACCAATGCCGCAAAAGCCGTGGCCTGTCGACACGGTTTTAACGTTCTGATGGATGACCGCTATGTCGTCCCAATAGGCGAAATGCTCACGAATCCGTTCCGCACTCACAGGATCGTTGGTGGCCAGGTTATCCAGCGTTTCATCTGATAACACCACGCCCCAACCAAAGGTATCGTCTGCCCGGTTGCGCTCAAATACCACGATGTCATGGGAAGGGTCCTGGAGTTTCATGCTAATGGCGAAGTAGAGCCCAGCAGGCCCTCCGCCCAGGCAGGCGATTTTCATTTTTATTCTCCACGGGAAATCACACTCTTTTCTGAAGATAGGAGAGCTGCTGATAAAATTCAAGCTTAAACTTTTTAAGTTTAAACTATTTTGCTGTATGCACTCGACGCCAGGTGGGTGGCTTTGATCGCTATGCTGAGCGTAAGATGAGAGCATAAGAGTATTAAAAGACGTGGAGCCAGCCGCTTTAGAACGCTGGTTTTCCCCTATAGAAGAAAGCGTTATAGGGTTTGAACTTTTAGTACCATTGAAACCGTACTTGCCGGCATTGACAGCGCTGTGCCTAGGCGCGACGCTAAGCCCATCTGTTGCCCTATGCAGTGAAGCGAGTTATAAAGCGCCGCTGGAAGTAGCTAAAAGGTTCGATAAGGAGAAAGCCCCATGCTCGAAGATTGTAAAAATGCCCTGGAGCGCTGGGGAGGCGTGCACACCCTGATTGATCGCTGGCTCGATCAGCGCCGTCATTTATTAGTGAGTTTTATTGAGTTAAAAGAGGCGTGCGACGCTGAACTGGAAGCTGTCAGTAAACAGCCCATCGACACCTTCAGTGAGTTGTTGATGGACTATATCAGTGCCGGTCACTTTGAGATTTATCCGCAGCTTGCCGAAGAGGCTCAGGCATTCGACGACGAAGCTGCGCTGCGTATCGCTGAAAAATTGCTTGAGCGATTGGATATGTCGACCGAGATGGTGCTGGCGTTTGATAGCGATTTTGGTTCAACGCTTAGCTGTGAACAGAATATTGCCCGTCTTCCCGCCTGGATTGACCGCCTGGCGCGTGGCCTCACCGAGCGCTTCGCACTGGAAGACCAGTTGATTGCTCGCTTGCATGCGGCGCATAGCCCACAGCACACCAAAGCTCCTGCTTAACTTTATGGCATTGCGAGGAGCATAGCGACGCGGCAATCTAAGCCTACAGCGGCAATCCAACCCCGAGATTGCTTCACTGCGTTCGCAATGACAAATAAGGGCAACCCCCAGATTGCTTCACTGAGTTCGCAATGACAAATACGCTCGCAATGACCGTTACCTCTTGCGATGTAGCTTGCCTCCTATCACCAGCATGCAGGGCGTCAGCAGCAGAGTAAGGGCGGTGGCGAAGGTGAGCCCGCCGGCGATGGCGCTCGACATCTGTGTCCACCACTGCGCAGAGGGAGCGTTAAAGCCAAGGGCTGGTGTGAACAGATCGACATTGATACCCAGCACCATCGGCATTAATCCAAGCACCGTGGTAATCGCGGTTAGCAGCACTGGACGTAAACGCAAGCAGCCAGCTTCCAGAGCGGCCTCGCTGGGTGACATACCCTCACCGCGCAGCTCATTATAGGTGTCAATCAACACAATATTGTTGTTGACCACGATGCCCGCCAGGGCAATGACGCCCATTCCCACCATCACCACACCAAAGGCTTGGCCGGTAACCAGCAAGCCCATCAACACCCCCGCGGTAGAGAAAACAATCGCCGAAAGCACCAGCCCGGCCTGATAAAAGCTATTGAACTGGGTGACCAGAATCAGCGCCATTAAACCAATCGCAATCAAGAACGCACTGGCCAGGAACTGCATCGACTCCTGCTGGTCTTCCTGCTCGCCAGCCACATTGACCATTAACCCGTCAGGTAACTGATCGTTACCAGCCTCCAGTAGTGCCCGCAGGCGTTCATCAGCGAGATAACCAGGGGCTAAATCCGCTTCCACGGTAATCGCCCGGCGGCCATCAATACGATTGAGCGTACCCACCTTGGGCGCTGGAGTGAGCGTGACAAAGTGTGAGATCGGCACTTGGCCGCGCTGGGTGTTGATCGTTAACCGTTCCAGTTGATCCAGTGAACGCCAGTTTTGTGGCAGGCGCACACGGATATCGACTTCGTCGTTGACCTCAGGCGGTCGATAGCTAGCTACCTGAAGGCCCGTGGTCAATAACTGTACGGCGCTGCCAATCGTGGTGACGTCGGTGCCCATACGCGCAGCGGCTTCGCGGTCTACATTTACTCGCCACTCCACGCCCGGCAGACTACGGTTATCCTGAATATCTTCAAAGCCCTCTAGCTCACGCATTAATTGGGTCAACTGGTTAACGCCTGCATCAGCGACCTCGGGATCGGTTGCGCTCACCTCGAGCACAATGGGTTTACCGCCGCCCGGCCCCATTTCCTGCTCTTGAAATTCCAGGTTAATGCCGGGGATCTCTCGGGTACGTTCGGCCATATCGGCCAAAATAGCGCGGGCAGGGCGCCGCTCATGCCAGTCGATGAATTGGAACTGGAGCATGCCAATCACATCGTTGCCCATCTGCTCGTTGGGCACTGCAAATGAGCGAGCGTACAGCGCTCGGACTTCACTCATGCCTGATAGGGTCGCCTCAACTCGCTGTACGATAGAGTCGGTTTCCTCAGCGGAGAAATCTCCGCGCGCGCGCACCAACACTTGAGCGCTGTCGGGTTCTACATTAGGGAAGAAGTCGACGCCGTGATTAAACCGGGCATAGCCGGTATACAGCAGCACCATTAGCAGCACGGTTACCAGCAGGACCCAGGCGGGATGCTTGAGTAATCTAGCCAATAAATGGCGATAGCCACGCCCTAGCGAAGTGGTGGCTTCCTCAGGGGGTGTGTCGTTTGATGTCGTGGCTGTACGCGTAAAGAGTCGCCCCAGCGTGGGCAGAAACACCAGCGCCATGGCCAGCGATGCCAAAAGGCACAAGATGACGGTGGCGGGCAGGTATTTCATGAACTGCCCGACGACCCCTGGCCAAAATAGCAGGGGCAAAAAGACTGCCAGCGTAGTGGCGGTGGAGGCAATGACCGGCCAGCTCATTCGCGACGCGGCATTAAGCCACGCTTGATGGGGCGTTTGGCCATCGCGTAAGTATCGGTCTGCCAGCTCGCTAACCACGATCGCACCGTCCACCAGCATGCCTGCCACTAGAATCAGTGCAAACAGCACGACAATATTGAGCGTGAAGCCAAACGCCCATACCAGCAGTATTCCTGTTAAGAAAGCGCCGGGAATGGTCAGTCCAACCAGTAGCGCCATGCGCCAGCCCATGACGGCAACGACCACAATCAACACCAGGACCACGGCGGTTAGCACGTTGTTTAAAAGCTCAGAGAGCATGTTTTCAACGGTGGTCGACTCATCCAGAATGGTGGTGAAGCGGAGCTGCTCGGGGAGTATGTCTTCGGCTTGTGCCAAGCGCTCACGAACGTCGTTAATGGTGGCAATGATATTGGCACCGGCGCGCTTGGAAATTTCCAATACCAGCGCGGGTTGGCCATCAATGCGTGCAAACCCTGCCGGGTCCTTGAAAGTGGGATTGATCCAGGCCACATCGCCAAAGGTAACGACCTGATCACCTTCGACCTTGACCGGCATATTCATGACATCATCGAGGGATTCAATAATACCGGGGACTTTCAAGGCCAGGCGTCCTGCGCCGGTGTCCAGGCTGCCTGCCGCCACCAAGCGGTTGTTGCGCGACACCTGGTTAAACAGTGCATCAAAATCGACCCCGTAGCTCTCCAGTACCAGCGGGTCGACGACTATTTCCAATAGGTCTTCCCGCTCACCGGCAATGTCGACCTCCAGTACGTCGGCGATGCCTTCAATCTCTTCCTGCAGGCGCCTGGCAATGGTAATTCGCTCGCGGGTATCAAGCTGACCGGACAAGCCGATCGTTAAAACCGGAAACTCCGATACATTGACCTCCATCACGCGCGGTTCATCCGCTTCTGAAGGCAACTCGCTGCGGGCGATATCGACCCGGTCGCGCACCTCTGTGAGGGCGGTGTCAGGGTCAAAACCAGGGTCGAACTCAAGCGTGATCGAGCCATGTCCCTCGCTGGATTGGGCGGTGAACTGGCGCAGCCCTTCAATGCCGCGCAGCTCCTGTTCCATCGGGCGGATCAACAGGCGCTCGGCATCTTCAGGGCTTACTCCCTCCAACGACAGCGAGACGTAAATCATCGGAATGGTAACGTCGGGGTTGGCTTCTTTGGGGATCATTTGCCACGCTGTGATACCCGCTAGCAATAGGCTTACTAACAGCAGTAACGTTGTACGGGTACGCGTGAGCGCGGCATTAATCAACTGGCGCATGAACACGTTCCTGTGCCGCTGACGGTGATGAAATAATCGGTTCTTCAGCCGGCACGGGGCTGACGGTTTCACCGCTTTCCACCATGCCCGCGCCTAGCGTAATCAGGCGTAGCGGGTCGGGAAGGCCAGTAACATACGCGCGTTGAATATCGGCGCTGACCAGTTCTACAGCGGTCTGCTGTACCTGGTCTTGATTATTCAAATGTTTTACGGCCAGTTGGCCTTCGCTATTTAAACTCAGTAGCGCCGGTGAAAGAGTGTGGACCTGACGGGGCGGCAGGGTAATCGTTAGCTCCGCGCTGCCGCCTGCCAAGCGCTTCCCGTCAGGGTTATCCAGCGTCGCTTCAATATAGAAACTCCGTGTGGCCTCGTCGGCCCGGTGGCTTACAAAGGTCAACTCGCCGTCTAAATGATCCCCATTCAACAGCCGTGCGGTCACCGGCAACCCTTCGCTTAAATCGCCTACCTGCTGCTGAGATACCCAGGCAATGCCTTTCAGTCGTCGGTCATCTACCAGTTGGGCCCACTCTTCGCCTGGCTGGAGCAGATCGCCAAGCTCCACCTGAACCCGATTGAGTACGCCATCGAACGGGGCGGTAGGGCGAGTGTCGCTAAGCTGCTTCTCCAGCTGAGCGACCTGGGCGGCGCTGGCGCTCAGTGCGCTTTGCAGGCGCAGTAGCTCGGGTTGTGAAATCAGCTCTCGCTGGCGCAAATTACGCGCTCCGGTATATTCAGCTTCGGCTACGGCTAACTCGTCGCGTGCCTGCTGAAGCTGTTCGGGCAGCGCGTTGTTGTCCAGTACTAACAGGGTATCGCCCGCCTCAACTCGGCTACCTTGCGCCACCGGCTTATCGGCAACAAAGCCTGCCACATTGGCGCGCAGCATGGTTTCACGCTCAGCGGCCAGTTGTCCCTGCACAATGTGTTCTGGAATAAAGGCGGTACTTTGTTGCTCGACGACTTCCACCCGGGGCGCTTTAGTGCTTTGAGCAGAACTATCTGGAGGCGTGGTTTGAAAACGCTGGAAATTGCCAAAAGCGAGCCATATGACCAGGGCCAGCACCAGCAGGCTAGCCAAGGCATAAGAGAAAGGGATTTTCCGCATGGAGTGTCCATGTCCTTAGCAAAACGATTAGCAAAATAAGAAAGGAGGGCTTAGAACCGTAGATACCATAGCGCAACTCGGCTTTTTCAGCGAGTGACAAGTGGTTCTGTGAATGGCCACCATGGCAAAGAGGGACGGCATTGACGAAAAGCCGACAGGTGAAGGCTAGCGATAACATCAAGCAACGAAAGAGCCGAGTTTACGACATGTAACTGAGCTTTGTGAGGTGGTTTTTAACGCCTTATTGCCGAGTACAGGTAGTTTTCGTACAAAGCCTAGCCGCATGTCTGATTGAGTTTTTCATTGGCTGGGCATACCATCTTGGCGTCTTGAGTTCTGTTGAACCACTCCTCAGGCGAGAACCATCCTCCCTAGGCGAACCAATCAAGGAGCAATGATGAAAGATCCAGTACGTATTGCGATTACCGGCGGCGCTGGCCAGATCAGCTACTCTCTAATTTTCCGCATCGCCGCAGGCGACATGCTGGGGCCGGATCAGCCTGTCATTCTCCAGCTTCTGGAAATTCCTCAAGCGATGGACGCGCTGAATGGCGTCGTCATGGAAGTTAACGATTGTGCCTTCCCGCTGGTACAAGACATTGTTGCCACCGATGACCCGAACGTTGCGTTCAAAGATGCCGACTTCGCTATGCTGGTAGGCGCTCGTCCGCGTGGCCCCGGCATGGAGCGTAAAGATCTGCTCGAAGCTAACGCGGCGATCTTCTCGGTACAGGGTAAGGCATTGAACGATCACGCCAGCCGCGATGTAAAAGTGCTGGTGGTGGGTAACCCGGCTAACACCAACGCACTGATTGCTTCCTGCAACGCGCCAGACCTCGATAAAGGTCAATTTACCGCCATGACGCGTCTGGATCATAACCGCGCGCTGACCCAGCTGGCTCAGAAAACCGGCAAGCACGTCACTGACGTTGAAAACATGATCATCTGGGGCAACCACAGTGCCACCCAGTACCCGGATATTGCCCAGTGCAAGGTAGACGGCAAAGCCGCCGCTGATCTGGTTGAGCGTGACTGGTACGAAAACGACTTTATCCCTACCGTGCAGCAGCGCGGCGCGGCAATCATTAAAGCGCGTGGCGCCTCTTCTGCGGCGTCCGCTGCCTCTTCTGCCATCGACCACATGCACGACTGGGCGCTGGGCTCCAAAGGCATCGTCAGCATGGCGATTCCGTCTGACGGCAGCTACGGCATCGAAGAAGGCATCATCTACTCCTACCCGGTGCGTTGCCAGGGCGGCAAGTATGAAATCGTTCAAGGTTTCGAAATCGACGAGTTCAGCCAAGAGAAGATGAAAGCTACCGAGAAAGAGCTCCGCGAAGAGCGTGCGGCCGTTGAGCACCTGCTCGGCTAAGCGCACCCACTAACGCTGCTTTTTAAGAGCGTTTAGTAACACAAAACCCCGCCAGCTATCGCTGGCGGGGTTTTGTGTTTTTGGCCGTGCTTGATTTAGTCGTGCGGGGGGTGTGAATCGTATAGCTTGGTAAACGTGAGGGCGATAATGAATGAAAGCGTTATCGTTTAGAGCCATAAGTTCTTCTCGTTTTACTCCTCGAATTTTCCACAGAAAGCGTGTCAAATAAGTGAATCAGTTATTGGGTGATAGAGAGGTTGCGATGAATGCAATTGAATTTGAAGCAGATATTGAGGATGGGATAGTTAAAATTCCCGAAGAGTATGGGTATTTAAAGAACAGACACGCCAGAATCGTTGTGCTGTATGAAAATACACCAGAAGAATTGAGCGTTTCTGCTAGTCAGGCTGAAATAGATTTTGCAGCTGTCAAAGCGCCATCCCTAGCCGGTCATGACGGAGTCGAATACCAAAGGACGATGCGAGATGAGTGGTAGTTACCTGCTTGACACCAATGTCTTCATTAATGCCATTGAACGTCAGTTACGGTTACCTGCTGCTCATTACTTATACTCTGTCATCACAGAGCTTGAACTCTTATCCTTTCCTGGTCTGCATCCAGAAGAAGAGCAGGTCATTAAGACGATATTGATGCAGTTAACGAGAGTAGAATTGGATCATCACGTCAGAAATGAAACGATCACGGTGCGGCGTGGCACTCAGATGAAGCTACCGGATAGTATTATCTCTGCCTCGGCACTCGTTACAGCAGCTACGTTGGTGACTGACGATGTCAAGCTAGCAGCGCAGCATGCTGGTAATGTGATTTCGCTTGAGGCACTGCTAAACCGCTAAGCATTTTTCTGCGTGTGGTAGTCCTCAATACTGTTATAAGCGCTGCAGTTTCGACGCGGTGCCGGTTTTCGTACTCAGCATTAATCCCGCAAACTCATAATCCGCCATTGGCGCTCTTCGGCGACTTTTCGCAGGGTGTCGTCGGGATCGACCGCGACGGGATGTTCAACATTCTCTAAAAGCGGTAAGTCATTGTGCGAGTCGCTATAGAACCAGGCGCCTTCCATGCTCATGTTTTGATCTTCTAGCCACTGCTGTAGGCGGGTGACTTTGCCTTCACGGTAGCTGGGAATGCCCGAAACACGCCCCGTGTAGCGCCCCTCTTTGACCTCTGGATTGACCGCAATCAGGTGATCGACACCCAGCCGCTCGGCAATGGGCGCGGTAATAAAACGATTGGTAGCGGTAATAATCAACAGTGTATCGCCTCTGGTGCGGTGGCGAGCCAGTAGCTCCTCCGCTTTTGGCAAAATATGTGGCTCAATTTTGCTGATCATAAATTGCTGGTGCCAGGCGGATAGCTGTTCTGGCGAGTTATCGGCCAACGGCTTGAGCGCCATTGCCAGAAAGGCCGCCATATCCAGCGTGCCGGCATTGTAGTCGGCCATGAAGCGTTCGTTGGCTTCTCGGTAAGCGATTGGATCTACCGCTCCCTGTTCGAGTAAAAACTCACCCCAGGCATGGTCGCTATCGGTGGATAGCAGGGTATTGTCCAAATCGAAAATGGCCAGACTCACAGTGCTCCCCTTATCGTTCATTATGGATAACATAAGGCATGTTATCGGTGATTGGCGGAGGCGGATTATCGCAGAGTCGTGTATCCATTCCCACCGACACACAGCATCCATTCATCACTTAGCGTTATATTGTATTGATACGCTTGTCACCCTTGTGGAAAAATGGGGACAACTGAAAATTTATGAAGGTGATGTCCGTGATCGACGCTGACGGCTTTCGCCCCAATGTTGGCATTATCATTGCCAATAGCCAGGGGCAGCTGCTTTGGGCGCGTCGGGTAGGACAAAATGCGTGGCAATTTCCCCAAGGGGGCATCAATGCAAGCGAGACGCCACAACAAGCACTTTTTCGTGAGCTTTACGAAGAGATCGGTTTAACCGCCGACGATGTTGATATTGTTGCCTGCACCCGGGGCTGGCTACGCTACCGTCTGCCACGACGTATGATTCGAACGCATTCGCGTCCAATCTGTATAGGCCAGAAGCAGAAGTGGTTTTTACTTAAAATCCGTTGCCAGGAAAGTCGCATATGCATGACGGCAACCCCGACGCCCGAGTTTGATGGGTGGCGGTGGGTGAGCTACTGGTATCCGCTTGGGCAGGTCGTGCCTTTTAAGCGTGAGGTATACCGGCGCGCACTACGAGAGTTGTCTCCCCGCGTTCAGCGCTTGGCACAGGATGAAGAATAGGGCGACAGGCCGCTGTCCAGAGAGAAACGGCGGCAGTTTGCCAGGAAATTCCTCAGCGAGGCAAATAACAGTGAAAAGTAACATGTCCATGCTTGAGGTGCTGCGCCGGGTTATCCAAGAAGTTAACGGTGCGCGCAACCTCGACGCCGCGCTGTCTACGATGGTACGCCGAATCCGTAAAGCGATGCAGACCGATGTCTGCTCCTTTTATCTTTACGACAAAGAGCTTGAGTCGCTGGTGCTAATGGAAACTATTGGCCTGCGCACTCAAGCGGTGGGGCGCGTTGTACTGCCTTTAGGTGAAGGCTTGGTGGGGATAGTGGCTAAACGTAGCGAGCCGCTGAACCTTGAAGATGCGCAAACGCACCCGCAATTTCGTTACTTTGAAGCTACCGGTGAGGAGCGCTATTCCAGCTTCTTGGGCGTCCCTATTATTCACCAGCGCCACATGCTGGGCGTGTTGGTGGTCCAGCAGGCCGAAAAGCGCCGCTACGATGATGAAGATGAAGCCTTTCTGGTCACCATGGCGTCTCAGTTAGCGGGTGTGCTGGCGCATGCCCTGGCGACCGGCAATCTTATGCGCCCAGCGTTAGCCGGTGGCCAGGCGATGTTTAAGGGGATTGCTGCATCGCCAGGCATGGCGATGGGCGAAGCGGTCGTGATTACGCCGCCTGCTGACCTTAATAGCGTGCCCGATTTGGTACCCAGCGACCAGGATTATGAGGTTGCCCGCTTAAAAGAGGCGATTGGCAAAACCCGTAACGAAATCCGCGCGGCGGCCGAGCGTCTGACAAACCGGATCTCCGCTCAAGAGCTTGCCCTGTTTGATGTGTACCAGCAAATGCTTGGCGAAGCAGCGCTCGCCGATGAGGTTGAAAAACGTATTCGTGAAGGCCAATGGGCGCCCGGTGCGCTGGCGGATGTGGTGCGTCGCCACGTACAGTATTTAGAGCGGGTCGATGACAACTACCTGCGTGAACGGGCAGCGGATATTCGTGATTTGGGTCGCCGGGTGCTGGCGCACCTTCAGAAAGATACCCCCTCTACGCCGGAAACCTATCCGGATAACGCCATCTTAGTGGGCGATGAAATCAGCGTTGCCATGCTAGGCGAAGTTCCTCGTGACAAGCTCAAAGGGCTAGTGTCGGTGCGCGGTTCCAGCACCTCTCACGTGGCCATTGTGGCTCGTGCGATGGGGATTCCTACCGTGTTGGGGATGGTGGATTTGCCGTTGCCGCGCCTCGGAGGCGCTCCGGTGGTCTTGGACGGCCATCGTGGTCGCTTGTTTGTGCGCCCCGCTGCCGAACTTAAGGCACGTTACGCTAGTTTAATAGCTGAAGAAGAGGCGCTCAGCGAGCTGTTAGAGCACGAGCAGGATCTGCCCAGCGCTACGCCCGATGGCTACACCATGCCGTTAATGGTGAATACCGGCTTGGCGGTTGATGCCACCGCCCTATTGAAAAGCCGTATTGGTGGGGTGGGGCTTTACCGCACCGAAGTGCCGTTTATGATTACTGAACGCTTCCCAGGGGAAAAAGAGCAAACGCGGCTCTATCGTGATCAGTTAGAGGGTTTTGCACCGTTGCCTGTGGTCATGCGCACCCTGGATATCGGCGGTGATAAGGATCTTCCTTATTTCCCCATCGATGAGGCCAACCCGTTTCTGGGCTGGCGTGGGATGCGAGTCACGCTCGATCACCCTGAAGTATTGATGGTGCAGCTTCGTGCGATGCTCAAAGCCTCCATCGATCTGGATAATCTCTACGTTCTTTTCCCGATGATTACCAATGTGGAGGAGGTTGATGAAGCGCTGCGCTTGCTGGATCGCGCCATTCTAGAGCTAGGGGAAGAAGGTATTACGGTAGTCAGGCCGAAGGTCGGCGTGATGATCGAAGTGCCCGCCACCATCTACCAAATGGATGCGCTGGCGAAGCGGGTCGATTTCTTCTCAGTGGGCAGTAACGACCTGACTCAGTACTTGCTGGCGGTTGATCGTAATAATCCACGGGTATCTAGTTTGTATGATGCGCTGCATCCGGCGTTACTTGGGGCGCTTCAGGAGCTTGCCAGTGACGCTGCGCGACTCAAGAAGCCGATTTCGCTATGCGGTGAATTAGCCGGTGACCCGGCAGGTGCGTTGTTGCTGATGGCGATGGGCTTCACCAGTCTTTCCATGAACGCGCCCAGCTTGCCAAAAGTACGCGCCGCCATTCGCCGTGTGCCGTTTAGCGATGCTCAACAACTGCTTAAAGAAGTAATGCTATTGGATACACCCGCTCAGGTGCATACGCTGTTGGAAAGCCGTTTAGACGAATGGCAGCTATCACACCTAATGCCGCCCCGGGATTAGAGGGACGTCTCGTTTGAGTCGTTGGGAAGCGCTAGGGTGGTCTCACCCTCAAAGTGGCCCAGCGGCCCGAAGCGCTGCTCGGTCATCTTGATGTCTCCTTTGGCGTCTAGCGTTAGCCACGAAGTTGCACGAGTCCCGTAGTGCTCTCCGATTATAAATGCCGCTGAAAGCTGGCGTTCGAGGGTTAGCCCCACGCCGGTATCGGGAAGGGCTTCTGTGGCTGCTTCCTGGGAGTTGTGCATCGCGTCTTTAACGGCGCTGGGCCACTCTTCCAATGATGCCTGGGCATGCGCGCGCCTTACGTTTAATAGCTTTGGCCAAGGGGAGTTCAGGTCTGCGTTGGAGATGGCGTGTACGCCGGGGGCCACCTCGTTCAGCACTAGCCGGTCTCGGCCGCGATGCAGGTGCCAAAGCCGTTGTGGTGTTGCCACGAGTAAATTAAACCCTGCGTAGCGCAATGCTTCGCCCTGACTTAGTCGGGATAGCCAGGCGGCAATATCCTCGCATGCTAGCGCATTAGCGACGAGTTCACCCCGGCTGGGCGAGTCCAATGGCGCATACAGTAAAGGGTCACGTACATTGGTTAACGCCGCCACAATGCCGCCCTGTCTAGCTGCAAGCCATGACCCCCCGGCTTCTAAGTCTCGCCCGCCGGCTATGTCAGGGTGATCCTGCCAATGGGCAAGAGGTGCTGTCGGCCGCACATGGAACTCATCACGGTTACCCATGAGACGTAAGGGGGTCGGCGTGCCAGGCTGCCAAGCAAACGATATCAAGCACATAACAAACTCGTCAGCAAAAAGAAGGGGAAGTATTCAACGTAACAGCCGCATGACAGTAACGAGGCGTAGACGTACACTATCAAGCGTATCATGCTTGTCGCATAAATCGTCCTGCTGATGGCAACCTTGAAGGCTATTGATAAGGGCGCAGCGGGTAAACGATCACGTTATCAGTGCCATTCGGACACCAGGAAAGCGAGATCATGCAACGTTATCAACAAGAGCCTATTTGGAACGCCATCGTGTGGCCGTTGCTTTGGCCTCTTCTGCTTGTACAGGCGGCCCTGACCCTGCTCTGTTTAGTCGTTGGGTCAATGGTCTGGTGGATGTCGCCTGGCTACGTCTCATGGAGCACGACACTATGGCTAATGTTGGCATTGCTGATTGGCAGTAGCTTAAATGTCAGCGTCTTTCTTATGTTGGTGAAATCTCGTGCCCGGCGTAAGGATGCTCGTTTCTTGGCTGAGCTTACCGAGCTGGAACAGCATGGCCAAGCGTTATGCTCACTCTCGACTAGTTCACCCTTAGGAAACTCAACGTCTGCAACTGATGCCGACAAAAGCGGTGGGCTTCCTGTTCAGCGTCTCGTTAATATTAATGCTCGATTGGCGAGCCTGGAACGCTCCCTGCACCGCTCCCAAGTGATGTTGGCAGCCTCGGATGATAACCCGTCTGAGCATGACCAAACGATGCTACAAGATCTTCAACAGCAGCGCATGCAGCTCAAGCAGTTACTGGCCGGACGTGATAGGGCGCGGGAGGAGTCGCGTTTGAAGACGGGTTACCTAACATTGTTGCAGCGTGAAACCGACAGCCTTTTTGAGCACTTAACGACCATGGCCGATAAAGAGGTATCTGACAGTTGTCGGCAGAGCATTCTTGAAGTAAAAGAGAAACTGTCTGATATTCGGGGATTGATGGAGAACCTCGTTCAAGACACGATTGTAGAGCTACCCAAGAATGAGAGAGACAGCGAGCAGCCTACCTTGTCGGCTCCTTTACGTGTGCTCGTCGTCGATGACGGACCTGTGAACTTAATGTTGGCGAGGCAAATGCTTGAAACCCAGGGGATGCAGGTCGAAGGGGTGAGCAGTGGCGAGCAAGCACTTGAGCGTCAACAAAGTGTTCATTTCGATCTGGTCTTTATGGATATTTTTATGCCCACCCTGAATGGGCTCGAAGCCACCCGGCGTTGGCGCGAGTATGAACGCACTCATGGTCAGTGCTCAAGTGTGCTAGTGGCGCTCACCGCCAATGCGGATAATGCCGGGCGCGACGCCTGCTTAGCGGCCGGTATGGATGATCTTCTTGCCAAGCCCTATCAGCCAGAAACGCTGCTTAAAATAATTGCTAACTGGTTCCCCAATACGCTGAAAGACACACCGCCTAAATGACAATATAGGTGGCTTTCTCATTCCACAGACTTATCATTGCTCCCGTGCTGTTTATGCACTGCTCGCAGCATTGGCCAGCTTGCCTGGCTAAGTTGTGAATAAATCCGCATGTTTTCAAGCATATATACCGCAGGCGTCATTAGTAATATAAATGTGTCAATGAGAGAGCACCAATGAGAGAGCGTATATGATTAATTACCCTATGATTGACCCTGTGGCCGTTTCCCTGGGGCCGCTGCAAGTCCATTGGTATGGATTAATGTACGTAGTAGGGTTTGTGGCGGCGTGGTGGCTTGGCTGTCGACGAGCGTCGCGTATTGGCCTCAATAATGATGATATTAGCGATTTGTTGTTTTACTGTGCCATCGGCGTCGTCGCGGGAGGTCGCTTAGGTTACGCCTTGTTCTATGGCCTCGGTCAGTGGTCGGCCGACCCGCTATGGATATTCCGTGTATGGGACGGCGGAATGAGCTTTCACGGTGGCTTGCTTGGTGTATTACTGGCAGCTTGGCTATTCGCGCGCCGCAAGCAGTTAGCCTTCTTTGCACTGACTGATTTTATCGCCCCTATGGTGCCTATTGGGTTAGGCGCAGGTCGTATTGGCAACTTTATTAATCACGAGCTGCCGGGGAGAATGGCGTCTCTGCCCTGGGGAATGCCGTTTCCTGGCATGGGTCCCGAGCCGCGCCACCCCTCAGCACTTTATGAGGCAGTATTAGAAGGCGTCGTATTGTTTGTCATTTTATGGTGGGTTTCTGCCAAGCCCACCTCGCGCGGCTTTGTGTCCGGGCTGTTTCTGGTCTGCTATGGGATATTCCGCTTTATGGTCGAGTTTGTGCGCATGCCCGACGCCCATATCGGCTTTATCGCCTTCGGCTGGGTCACTATGGGTATGTTGTTGACGCTCCCGATGGTAGCGCTTGGCCTTATTCTTATTGCCTGGTCACGCACTCAGCCGGTGGATATGAAGATACAAAGCGCGTAAGGGTAATGACTTAGCCTATTAGAATGGCGTATGGGGCAATCTTCGCATTGCCCCGTATCACCTCTCCCCCTAGAATAAACTGTTACACCGCCTGTTAATTTGGAAATTCTGTGACTGCAACAACGCCTGCACTTGAGCAACCTTATCTAGACTTGATGCAAACCGTTTTAGAGCATGGCGTAGATCGCCATGACCGGACAGGTGTCGGCACACGCTCTGTGTTTGGCCATCAAATGCGTTTTGATTTAGCGCGCGGTTTCCCGTTACTCACCACTAAAAAGTTACATCTACGTTCCATCATTCATGAGCTGCTGTGGTTTTTGAAAGGTGACACCAACATTGCCTACCTGAAAGAAAACGGTGTGCGGATTTGGGATGAGTGGGCCGATGAAAACGGTGATTTAGGACCCGTTTACGGCTATCAGTGGCGCAGTTGGCCCGACCCAAAAGGGGGGAGTGTTGACCAGATTGCCAAAGTGCTTGAGCAGATACGCACCTCACCCCAATCGCGTCGGTTAATTGTGTCTGCTTGGAACCCGGCCCAGGTCGATGAAATGCAGCTACCGCCGTGCCATTGCTTGTTTCAATTTTACGTAGCAAACGGAAAGCTGTCGTGCCAGCTCTATCAGCGTAGCGCTGATATTTTCCTTGGCGTGCCGTTTAATATCGCAAGCTATGCGTTGCTGCTTTGCATGGTGGCGCAAGTCACAGGACTCCAGCCAGGTGAGTTTATCCACACCCTGGGCGATGCACACCTGTACAGTAATCACCTTGAGCAGGCTAAAGAGCAACTGTCGCGCACCCCCAAGCCAGCGCCAACACTCGCGCTCAACGCTGAAGTCGATGACCTGTTTGCCTTTCGATTTGAAGACATTCATATAGAAGCTTATGAGGCGCACCCTCATATAAAAGCTGAGGTGGCGGTATGACACAGCGAAACGGTGATAGTGAATGCTTGGTGCCGGTGGCTTTGATCGTGGCTATGGCAAAAAACCGAGTCATCGGGGTAGAGGGAAACTTGCCTTGGTACTTGCCCGAAGATTTAAAGTTTTTCAAACGTATGACTCAGGCTAAGCCCTTGGTGATGGGGCGTAAAACCTTTACCTCTATTGGTAAGCCGCTGCCGAATCGGCTAAATATCATTGTTACTCGTAACGGCGAGTTTGCCCATGAGGGCGTGCGCGTTCGCCATGACCTGCCTGCTGCCCTCGCGTTGGCCGATCAACATGCCACGATTGAGGCAGCGGAAGAGATCATGGTCATGGGGGGAGGGGAGATCTACCGTCAAGCGTTACCCTTTGCTCAACGGCTGTATGTCACCGAAGTGGATGTGGAGGTCGACGGTGATACGACGTTTCCTGAGATAGACTCGCAAGAGTGGCAGGAAGTGCAGCGCGAAGCGGGACAGCCAAGTGAGGGACAGCCTCACTACGATTTCGTGGTTTACGAGCGCATTGCCGACTGACAACGTCAAAGGAGAAGGCTATGGCCGCTAGCTTAATAAACTTGCTGGATGACTTAGAGGTGCGTCTTGAGCGTACACAAACTGAGCTATGCATTCTGCGTGAAGAAAATCAGCGGCTTAAGCAACAGTTGGCGCTGGAAAATGAACAACAAAAAAGCCCGCCAAGCGATAATACCCCCTCCATGGGCGAGCTTCAGAATGATGTGGTAGATCATGAGGCGCTTGAAAGCGAAGTGACTAACTATGCTGCAGTTGAAAACTATGGCGCAGTTGAAAAATATGGTGCAGTTGAAAAAGGTGAGCTTGAAAGAGAAGCAATTGAAAGTGAAGCATCTATAGCGCCTCCTTCTGCCTCTCCTTCATCGCAACCAACAAATGAAGCGCCTGGGGCGCCTTCGCCCCACGCACTGCTCAATCAATGGTACGCACGTTACCCTAAGGCGTTTTTTAAAGGCCATACCAAGCCCTTAAAAATTGGAATCCACCAAGATTTGGCCGAGCGTGAACAGTGGTCAAATAAACTCATCCGCCGTGCGTTGGCCAACTACGTGAACCTGCCGCGCTATATAAAAGCGGTACGCGCAGGAGTGGATCGAGTGGATTTGGACGGTCAACCAGCAGGCAAGGTAGATAAAGAAGCCGCCCAGCACGCATCGGAAAAACGTGGCGACAAAAAGGCCGGTGGCCCACGCGAAAAAGCCCAAGCAAAGCCCGCTGCAGTGACTAAAAAACCGCGTGAAAAGGCGGTAAAGCCGCCAGAGGTAGAAGAAGCGATAGAAAAAAGCGAACCGCGTAAGGCGCTTAGCATGGAAGATAAATTGCTAGGCCTGCAACAAAAATTCAAAGGCCGCTGAGACCAAGGCTAAAGCCAAGGGTTCAATAAAAAAGTGCAAATAGTAAAGAAACACTGTTTTTTTCTATTGCGTTCCCTGGAATCCCAGTATAGAGTTTGTCCTGCGAGCATTGGACTATAACAAGGCTTAGTTGAGGACATGCCGCATACCGTCGGGAAAGAACCGATGGATGGGAAAAGAGCATGGCCCGCAGGCCAACCTGCCTTCTCATAAAGAGTCGAGCAGAAACGATCGAAACAGTATACGAGTCAAGGAACTTACATCATGAAAAAAACACTTTTAGCGACTGCTATCATCGGCGCCCTGGGTGCCTCTGCAGCAGCACAAGCAGCCACTGTATACGACCAAGACGGTACTAAGCTTAACATTTACGGTCGTCTTGCTTATGCTGTGCAGACTGGTGGTGCTGAAGCAGCACCTGGTGAAGGCAAGACGGACGGTTCTGAGTTTATTGATCTTGGATCTCGTTTTGGCTTCATCGCCGATCACAAAGTGACCAGCGATATGAGCGTTTTTGCTCGTATGGAATTCCGTGGTAAAGCTGATGCCCAAAACAGCGGTGGTTTCGACACCATCCGTAACACTTATGTAGGTGTTAAAGGCAACACTTGGGGTTCTGTGCAGGTCGGTAACTTCGACAGCGTTTACTACCGTTCTGGCGACGTGATTTTCGATGTGCCGGAAGGTCCGGGTTGGGAACAGTTGGGCGGCATTTCTGCTGACAGCCGCGGCGATGCAGTTTCCTACTCTACTCCAGATCTTTCTGGCTTCCGTGCTCACGTTCAGGCCAAGCACCTCTCCGGTAATACTGAATCTGATATTGCTGGTCGCGACGCTAGCTCTACCTGGACCACTGCAGCGGCCGTCGATTACACCATCAACGACCTTTACATGTCTCTTGCCTATAGCCAAGGTAAAGATGTTGCTGACCGTACTGCTCGTTATGACGGCGGTGCTTCTAACGGCACTAACCCTTATGCTGCTGGTGAAGACCTGTTTGGCTTCTTCGCTAACTATGACTTCACCGATGCTTTCAGCATGCGCTTCAAGTATGAGCAGATCACTGATACCTTCAGTCAAGAAGAGCTGGAAAATCGCAGTTCTGCTAGTGCGGAAGAAAGCATTCTTGGCTTGGGCGCTACCTACGACTACGGTATGGGCGAAATCTACGGTCAGTACGCACGTGTCGACATGGCGTTTGATGGCGTAGATGACAAAGACCGCTGGATGCTGGGTGGTAACTACCGTTTCAGCCAGCCGATGTACGTCTTTGCTGAAGTTTACCAGCAAGACAGTGGTACCAGCTTTGACAGCTCTCTACGTGAAAACTTCCGTGACCTGGACGACGAAATTCTGACTACTGTTGGTGTTCGTTACGACTTCTAAGTTTGGTTTAAATACCTTGCTTAAAGAGTCATCTGCCTAGCAGAACCAATAGAACCGACCTCTTATGAGGTCGGTTTTTTTATGCATATCTGATTTACAAAAGCGTAATGTGATAAACATTTAAAAGAGGCGCCAGTCGTTCTTTTAAATCGTTATATGCTGCTCTGTCAGGAAGCTTTATATGATGACTATTGACCAATCACTGCTGGATGAAGTTGAACGCATTGCACGTGAAGCGGGTAATGCCATTATGAGCGTCTACGCTCGTGATTTTAGTATTGAAGAGAAAGACGACAAAAGCCCGTTAACCGAGGCGGATAAAGCGGCCCATCACATCATTGTACGTGGTTTAAAAGCTCTGCCGTGCCAGTTCCCGATTCTCTCTGAAGAAGATGTTGAAGGCTTTTCGGGCGCAGATAGGGAAGGTCGCTACTGGCTAGTCGACCCGCTGGATGGCACCAAAGAGTTTATCAAACGTAACGATGAGTTTACCGTCAATATTGCTCTGATTGAAAATGGCAAGCCGATACTTGGCGTAGTGACTGCGCCCGCATTAGACATAGGCTACATAGCTGCAGAAGGGCTGGGTGCCTTTAAGGTTGACGCCAATGGCGAGCGCAAAGCGATTGCGGTTGCTGGTAAGCCCAAAGCGGGCATGGCATGGCGTGTGCTAGGAAGTCGATCGCACCCTAGTCCCGATTTAGCTGCATGGCTGGAAAAATTGGGTAAGCACACCATGCTGTCCATGGGCAGCTCGTTAAAACTCTGCTTGATTGCCGAAGGTAGCGCTGATGTTTATCCGCGGATTGGCCCCACTTGCCTATGGGATACCGGGGCTGCCCATGCGGTGGTGCTTTATGCCGGTGGTAGGGTAGTAAATTTGGAGGGCGAAGCGATCAGCTACGCTAACCCTAATGAAAAACTAAACCCCCACTTTGTCGTGTGGGGATACTGAGCTCTATACTTAAGGCTTATTATGACTAGCACTCGCATTGCTGGTTACAATAATATACATTAGGTATTAGATTTTAACTGACAGCTAATAGTGGAATTTTTATGTGCGGCATTGTCGGCGCGGTAAGCGCAAAGGATAGCACCCCCTTTTTACTCGAAGGGTTGGCCACATTGGAATACCGCGGCTACGATTCGGCGGGCGTTGCATTACTTTCTAGCGAGAAGCACGGACTGCAGCGTGCACGCGCCAAAGGGCGTGTATCTGAGCTGGCCAACAAAGTATCCCAGGAAGGGTTACAAGGTGGCGTGGGCATTGCTCACACCCGTTGGGCTACCCATGGCGTGCCTGCCGAGCGCAATGCTCATCCGCATATTTCTAGCGGATTAGCGGTCGTACACAACGGCATTATCGAGAATTACGAGTCACTGCGCGAACAGCTACAGGGCTTAGGATATGACTTTACCTCGGATACCGATACCGAAACCATCGCCCACCTAATCCAAGCCTGCTTTAAAGGGCAGTTGGGGGAGCCTGCTGAAAACCTTTTCTCCGCCGTTCAGTGCGCCGTCGCGTACTTGAAAGGTGCCTTTGCCTTAGCGGTGATTAGTGAAGAAGAACCCGATTGTTTGGTGGTTGCCCGCGAAGGCTCACCTTTAATGCTGGGTGTTGCCGAGGATGGCCACTACGCCGCCTCAGATGCCTCAGCGTTGTTGTCAGTCACCAAACGCATGATGTACCTGGAAAACGGTGATATCGCTCGCTTGACTCGTGATTCAGTCATGGTACTAGATCGTTTGGGTCAGCCTGCCCAGCGTGAAGTGATTACTTCGACTCTGAGTGCTAATGCAGTGGAGCTTGGCGATTACAGTCACTTCATGCAAAAGGAAATCTTCGAGCAGCCACTAGCGCTTAGTAATACGCTGGAAATGATTAGTGGCGCGGGGCAACTTCAGCCGGGCATCTTTGGTGCCGAGGCTGCCGACATTTTTCAGCAGGTCGACTCTGTGTTGATCCTTGCTTGTGGCACTTCAAGCTATGCGGGAATGACCGCTAAGTATTGGATTGAACAGGTCGCAGGCATTGCGTGCAATGTTGAAATCGCCAGCGAATACCGTTATCGCCACAGCGTGCCCAACCCGAACCAGTTAGTCGTCGTCATTTCACAGTCGGGTGAAACGGCCGATACGCTCGCGGCTTTACACCACGCTAAAGCGCTAGGCCATACGCACACATTGGCGATCTGTAATGTTCCCGAGTCTGCCATTGTGCGTGAAACCGCGCTACGCTTTATTACCCGCGCCGGGCCGGAAATAGGCGTGGCATCGACTAAAGCGTTTACCACTCAACTAAGCGCGTTATTTCTGTTAACGCTATTGCTCGCTAAAGCTAATCAACGGCTGAGCGAGAGCGATGAAAAAGCCTACCTGGACGAACTGCGCCATTTGCCTATCGCGGTAGATCGGGTGCTGTCGTTGGAGCCTAGCATTCAAGCTTGGTCGAAGCACTTTGCTAATAAACATCATGCACTGTTCTTAGGCCGTGGCCGCCATTATCCAATTGCTCTGGAAGGCGCGCTGAAGCTGAAAGAAATCTCTTATATTCACGCCGAAGCTTATCCGGCGGGTGAACTCAAGCATGGCCCGTTGGCGTTAGTCGATGCCGAGATGCCAGTGGTAGTAGTGGCGCCCAAAGATGAAATGCTGGAAAAGCTTAAAGCCAATATGCAGGAAGTCAGTGCTCGCGGCGGCCAGCTGTATGTGTTTGCTGATGGTGGCAGTGCAGTAACCTCTTCAGACGGCGTACATGTACTACCCATGCCAGAACACTACGGTCTGTTGTCACCCGTGCTGCATGTGGTCGCACTGCAGTTGCTTTCCTATCACGTGGCGCTGGTCAAAGGCACGGATGTGGATAAGCCACGTAATCTGGCTAAAAGCGTGACGGTAGAGTAAGGCACAGTACATCGTAACTATAGTGAACCGTAATTATAGTGAATTGTGAATAGTAACGTATCGGTCATCACTCATTTTTCAGTATTCAGGTTTCTTAACAATGCGTAAATATTTCGGCACTGATGGCGTCCGTGGTCGTGTAGGTGAGTTTCCGATGACCCCGGATTTTGCGATGAAGCTGGGATGGGCGGCAGGGCAGGTATTGGGCGCTGGAGGCGTGAAAGAAGTCCTGATAGGTAAAGACACACGAGCTAGTGGCTATATGTTGGAATCGGCCTTAGAAGCCGGTTTTTCAGCAGCAGGGGTTAATGTTGCCTTGGTAGGGCCTCTGCCGACGCCGGGCATTGCTTATTTAACATCTACCTTCCGAGCGGATGTTGGTGTGGTGATCAGCGCCTCGCATAATCCGTTTGATGACAATGGCATCAAGATTTTTGCGCAAGGCGGACATAAATTAACCGACAAACAAGAGCAGGACATTGAACGCTGGTTGCAGGTAGCCCTTGAAGGCGGCATGACGTGCGTAAGCTCCGATAAATTGGGTAAAGCGCGGCGTATTGATGATGCCGCAGGTCGTTATACTGAGTATTGCAAGGCAAACCTGCCCGGTCATTTAAGCTTAAATGGCCTGAAAATCGTTGTCGATTCGGCTAACGGTGCGGCTTATAAAGTGGCCCCCGCTGTTTACCGAGAGCTAGGCGCAGAGCTTATCAGTATTCACGCCTCGCCCAATGGCCTCAACATCAATGAGCATTGCGGCGCAACATCGATGGAAAGCCTGCGGGATGCAGTCGTTGAGCATCAAGCCGATTTAGGTATTGCATTGGACGGTGATGCTGATCGTTTAATGATGGTCGACCATACCGGCAGTGTGGTGGATGGTGATGAGCTTCTTTATCTACTCGCGAAAGATGCTAAGGCCTCAGGCTATACCGGCGGCGTAGTGGGTACCCAAATGACTAATCTGGGCTTGGAGCAAGCCTTGGAGGCATTGGATATTCCTTTTCTGCGCGCCAAAGTGGGTGACCGCTATGTAATGGAGCAGCTTAAAGCCACGGGCTGGCGGCTGGGCGGGGAAGGCTCCGGGCATTTATTGAGCTTGGACCATGCCTCCACGGGTGATGCCATTATTGCTTCGCTGCGTGTGCTCACTTGCTTGTTACAGCAAGGCACCGTGCTGTTTGATGGCAAGCAGGGCATGCAGAAACTGCCTCAAACGCTTATCAATGTGCGCTTCAAAGCCGAGGAGGGAGTGGATCCGCTGGAAGCATCCCAGGTCCAAGGCGTTTTGTCCGAGGTTGAGGCTGAGCTCTGTCAAAATGGTCGTGTACTGCTGCGTAAGTCAGGTACTGAGCCATTGATTCGAGTGATGGTCGAAGCGCTAGATGCTAACCAGGCCCGCCAGTGTGCTGAACGGATTGCCAGCGTGCTTGGCGGTTAACCTCACTCCATTGTTAATTTTGGGTACCCATTTGGCATGGCGGCTGGTGATGGTCATAAGAGCTAACAGACCCACGTTATTTAGCGGTGTACTCATAACAGGGCATTAAGTTAAGTAGATGCTATTTTGTGTGTCGTTTTTGCATATATGGTAAGAGATGGATCATGCCGTCGATTAAGTATCCACGGCATGAAGGAAAAGTAGGGGTTATGCAAAACACAATGATCATTAATACGTGGCAATTAAAGCAAGGGAGACGCACATGGAAGCCGTCACGAAGGCTTTTTTTGATGAAGTACCGAATGCTAATGAGGCTAGTCAGCGTGTAGCGTTTGGCACCTCCGGTCATCGTGGTCGTGCACGCGAGCGCACCTTTAACGCCGCGCATATCTGGTCAATTACCCAAGCCGTCGTTGATTATCGACTGCAGGCTGGCTATCAGGGACCGCTCTTTTTAGGCTTTGATACGCATGCTCTCTCTCGGCCAGCCTGGGAGTGCGCGTTACAGGTGTTAGCTGCCAATAAGGTGCCTGTGTTTGTTGAGAAAGGGCACGGCTATACCGCGACTCCTTTAGTTAGCCACGCTATTTTAAAGCACAACCGTTTGCAAAATCAGGCTGTGCCTGACGCTGGTTTGGCAGACGGGTTGGTGATTACCCCTTCGCATAATCCTCCCGAAGACGGCGGTATTAAATATAACCCCCACCACGGCGGCCCAGCAGATACTGATGCGACAGGATGGATCGAGCTGCGTGCTAATGCTTACTTACTGCGCAAATGTGAGGACGTGCTCACCGTGCCGGTTGAGCAAGCCTTAGCCCATGCTCAAGAATACGATTTTACCGCCCACTATGTCGCCCAACTGGCAGACGTTGTCGACATGGGGGCGATACAGCAAGCTAATCTGACGCTGGGTGCTGACCCCATGGGGGGCACATCATTACCGGTATGGCAGGCGATTGCGGAGCATTTCAAGTTAAACCTCGAGGTAGTGAATACCACGATTGATCCTGGCTTTACCTTTATGCCGCCTGATCACGACGGCAAGATCCGTATGGACTGTTCCAGCTCAGCGGCCATGGCGAACCTGCTAAATAGTAAAGATCGCTTTGATCTTGCTTTTGGTAACGATCCTGATGCTGATCGACACGGCATTGTGGATACCAATGGGTTGATGAGTCCAAACCATTTTCTCGCAGTGTGTGTTGATTACCTTATTACCCATCGTTCTGAATGGTCTCCTGCGTTAAAGATTGGTAAGACACTGGTGTCTTCTTCCATGATTGACCGGGTGGTAGCTTCACACCAGCGCGAGCTTTACGAAGTGCCGGTGGGTTTTAAGTGGTTTGTGGGTGGTCTACACGAAGGGTGGCTGGCCTTTGGCGGTGAGGAGAGCGCAGGGGCTAGTTTGCTGACGCTTGATGGTAAGCCGTGGTCTACCGATAAAGACGGCATTGTGCTGTGTTTGTTGGCTGCCGAGATCATGGCCGTGACCGGCAAAACGCCCAGTGAGTATTATCGTTCACTCACCGAGCGCTTTGGCGAACCTTTCTATAAACGCGTTGATACCCCTTGCTCTCTTGATGAAAAGGCAGCGTTTAAACAGCTTAGTGCCGAGAGCGTGGTGGATAAAACCCTGGCGGGCGATGCGATCAACGCTGTGCTTGTGGCTGCCCCCGGAAACAAAGCGTCTATTGGCGGGATTAAAGTGACGACCGATAACGGCTGGTTTGCCGCCCGCCCCAGTGGTACCGAGTCACTTTATAAAGTGTATGCCGAGAGTTTTAAAGGAGAGCAGCATCTTAACGAATTGATCGATAACGCCACAAAATTGCTGAAGGGAGTATTGGCATAGCCCTACTGGATAACCCGGCAACGAGATCTTTCATCGGTAATGATGAGCATACTCATGTTGTGCGCTATCCCATTGTCTATTATTAACTAACGCGGTGATAAACGTTCAATGGCGCAAAGCTTGCTTTTTGCTAATTGTTATAACGTTAATTGGGGTGTCGGAGATACACTGGCTCTCGCGTTGAATACTTTTTCGCTTAACGCGAATGATCGTTCAGGGAGGAACGAATGATGGCTTCAGTCCAGCCCACCATGGCGCGTGTTTATACGCCGGTTAATGCATTACAGGAACATGCTGAGCATCTTCAAGCGCAATCGCTTAGCGACTTGATAGGCAATGAGGCCACCGCGGCAGGCGAGCGTGCCAGCGCGTTGGTGTTTACGCTTGAATCGCTGCATTTAGATTTTAGCAAACAACGTATTACGCCTGAAACGCTGAGCTTATTGGTTGATTGGGCGCATAGCTGTGGCGTTACGTCGAAGCGTGACGCATTGTTTGCAGGCTCACAAATTAATACGTCTGAGCGACGCGCGGCGTTGCATATGGCAGCTCGTTGGCCCGATAAGGTAACCCCGCCTGCCGGAATGGAGCCAGCGGTCGCTTTTTGTCAGCATCAACGTGACCGCTTAACAGCGATGGTGGAGCGTTTGCATCAGGGGGAGTGGTTTGGCGTCACAGGTCAAAAAATCACTAATGTCGTGCATATCGGGGTGGGTGGTTCAGATTTAGGGCCAAAATTGATCAGTGAGGCGCTGGCCGACCGGCCCAGCCATACGCGTATCGATGTGGATTATGTGTCGAGTATGGATGGCAGCCAGTTGCTGCCGCTAATGGAGCGCTTAAATCCGGCTACTACGCTGATGGTGATTGCCTCCAAGTCGTTCACGACTGCAGATACTCACTTTAATGTTAAAACAGCCCTTGCGTGGCTAAGCGAGTCGCTTGAAGTCGATGTCGCGACCATCAGTCGTCATCAGTTGATAGGGGTGTCGGCCAAGCCAGAAAAAATGACGGAATTTGGTATTCCTGATGCCCATCAATTGATCTTTAAAGACTGGATTGGTGGGCGTTTTTCGTTGTGGTCACCGATTGGCGTTAGCGTCGCGATGCAGCTTGGCATGACGCGTTTTAATGCCTTGCTAGAAGGTGCACACGCAATGGACCAGCACTTCCTGGAAACACCGCTGGAGCGAAACTTACCCGTTTTAATGGCCCTGGTGGGGGCGTGGAACTGTCAGTTCTTACAAATTCCTACCCATGCGGTACTGCCTTACGATGGCCGACTGAAAAGCCTGCCCGCCTATTTGCAACAGCTGGAGATGGAATCGAACGGCAAAAGTGTCCGTCTTGATAGGCGTTCGGTTACTCATCCCACCTGTCCGATTATTTGGGGAGATGTAGGACCCAATGCACAGCATGCCTTTTACCAGTTGTTGCACCAAGGCAGCCATACAGTGAGCGCTGATTTTGTGGCGATGGCTGGGCGTGAGGTAGATGCTTCGCCAGCGGTCAAAGCGTCTTTAATAGCACAAGAACAGTTAACATTAGCTAACTGCTTGGCTCAGGCTCAGCTGTTTGCGCTGGGGGATGATGCTATCCCTACGGAGCTGCGTGGTCACATGGCGCAGGGGTATCGCGGTAATCAGCCAAATTCGATGTTATTGCTAAAGCAGTTAGATGCATGGAGCCTTGGAGCGTTGATAGCCCTTTACGAACATAAGGTGTTTGTGCAGTCGGTGCTATGGCATCTAAATCCGTTTGATCAGCCAGGAGTGGAGTTAGGCAAGAAATTGGCGACAAGCCTCTTTCATACGCTTTCGGGCAGCCTAACTAAGCAGGCGTTAGTGAAAGACCCGAGTACCGAACAGCTACTGCGTCAAGTGGGCCAGTGGCGTCAGTAATGGAACTAAAAAGGAAACACGTGATGACGCAGGTACGTAAAGCCATTATTCCAGTCGCGGGTTTTGGCACGCGATTATTGCCGATTAGCAAGTCGATCCCTAAAGAAATGGTGCCCGTGGTTGACCGGCCATTGATTCAACATGTGGTGGAAGAGGCGCTAGCGGCAGGTATCAATGAAATCGTTCTGGTTACTCGTTCGGGTAAATCCTCCATTGAGGATCACTTTGATGCCCATGCGGAACTTGAAGATTCTCTGGCCAATAAGGGCAAAGATGATCTGCTTAAAACCTTAGCCTCGATTGCGCCGCCATCGCTTAAAATTACCAGCGTACGCCAACCCAACGCCCAAGGGCTAGGGCATGCTATCTTTTGTGCTGCACATTTATTGGGTGAGGGTGAGCCGTTCGCGGTTATTCTCCCTGATGTGCTGGTAAAGCCCCAACCTGGTAGCCAAACCTGTGATCTTGGCGATATGGTCTCCCGGTGGGATGCCAGCAATGCGGCGCAGATAATGGTGGAAGCAGTTCCTGAAGAGGAAGTGCACCGTTACGGCATTGTTGATTGTGCAGGTAATGAGCCTAGTGCGGGGGAAAGTGCCAATATGCAGGGGGTCGTTGAGAAGCCCTCGCCTGATGAGGCCCCTTCACGTTTGTCTGTCATCGGTCGGTATGTGCTGCCTTATCGAATTATGGAGCTGTTAAGCGATCAGCCTCCTGGTGCCGGTAATGAAATTCAATTGACCGACGCCATTGATCGGTTAATGAAGGAAGGGAGCTCAGTTGAGGCGTTCCGCATGAACGGGCGAACCTTCGATTGCGGCAATATAGAAGGCTGGTTGAAAGCGAATACACTGCTCGCTCGCGAAGCAGGCTACGAGGTCTAATTCAGTCAATAACCATGAAGGCGGCGTAAGTCGCCTTCATGGTTGCCTCACTATATCCGTTCCTCTTTCTTACCCCTTGCCGCGCGCTACAACTTGCTTAAGGTTTCGAGCGGGATGTCTAAGTGTTGAGGGCGGTTAAGGACATTGAGCAATACAATCGCGCGCTCTTCGCCTTTGCAGCGGGTAAATATCGCCTCGAGGTCTTTAAAAGGGCCATCTGTAATTGTGACTTTTTCGCCTGCGCTAAAATAGGTGTGGATTTCATCTTGCTGATGAGGCTGGGCATGCAGTGTATCGATAAGCGCACTGGGCGTGGCGACCGGTTTATTACCAAATGTCAGCAGACGCAGCACACCGCGAGTTGAGCGAATAGGGCGCCAATCACTGGCGACTTGATCGAGTAGAATAAATAGGTAATACGGGAAAAGCGGCTCGGTCACCATGGTAAGTTTTCCCTGACGCTTGCGCTTAATCTTCAGCACAGGGTGGAACACCTCATATCCCTGATTTGTGAGGTGCTCTGCAGCGCGAAATGACTCCCCGCCTTTGCATTGAATAACGTACCAAGAAGGTGTAGCGCCTTCTAAGTCGTTGAAAGAATCCATCCGTTTATCCTTGGGTCTAACCAGCATTAACCGTGTCAATCTTGACGGATAGGTTACGGCAGCAATGTCGCTAATGCATGTAACGTTTGGTCAATGTGTGTTTTGGTATGGTCACAAAATAAAAGAAGCGCAAAGGAGCTCTTTTTTCAGATACTGCCCGCTGCCAAGAGACGCTATATTACTATGCCGCTTCGTGCCCATAGGCTATAAATTCGAACAAGCGATGGTAAAGCCAAGCGGCTAGCGAGGCTATCGCATCCAGTGAGCTTGCTTCAACCTTATTTAATGATGTTTTGTCTATATTATCCGGTGTCGGAGGTATGGGTGTGTTCGGCTGAAACGATGAAATTTTGCCAACAATGCAGGTAAGGCAGCCAGTTTGTGAGTACCTAATGAGAGACACCTTGTCGTTTGTTTCGCCAAAGCCCATTCGTCATCAACCATACGCCCTAAAACAAGCCGCAGTAAGGTATCAGAACAAAGGGAAAGTGGGCGAACATACGTGAGTCGAGGGTAATGAGCTCGTTTTTATTGAAGTGCTAGTTCAACCATTAAGGCGGTTGGAGGGGGCTTGTTGAACCTTGCGTTTATTGGTCGTGGGTCTCTACGGAGGCTCTATAGCTTTCATTGCGCGTATAAGCCTATAGAATAGCTGTCTACTGTAATGTAAGTTAAGTTTTTCGATACCGTAAACGAAATGATGCCCCATAAGCGGGAATATTGATCGGCGTCAACGTTTTTAGAGCCTCTAGGGTTGGTACGTTGGTTGCTAACGATACTTGGGCGATACTGCTATCACCAATAACATCAAGTGGTTACAAATGTATAATAAGGTTGCCCTGTGCGTTTGGCTTCTGCCCTGAAAACAATGTTTACCTCACGTTCCTTAAAAAGCCGGCTACTGCTGGGGCTCGCCATTACCTGGTTTTTGGTGGTATCGCTCATGCTGGCGATGTCCTGGCAATTAGGTAAAACGATGGTGCATGCGACGAATGTGTCGCACCTTCGTTATGAAGCCACGCTACTCGCTGACGAAGTGACCCAAGAGGTCGTCATGCGCATCCAAGCGCTAGAGCGATTAAGGGAGACGATCGGCAGCACGGAGGATCCTGATTGGATTAGCTACCAGCTTCGGCAGAGCGATAGCCTTTTACCGTGGTTCGATGGAATCGTGGTTGCCAATAGCGAGGGAGTCGTGGTTGCTGATTGGCCCGCTGTCGTCGGACGGGTGGGGCTGAATACCGCTGACCTTGAATATTTTGCCATGCTTCGGGGGAGTCGTCGTCCTTATGTCAGCGAACCATTTGTCGGTCGAGCGAGCGGTGTGCCGATAGTGCTGATCAGCGTTCCTCGCTTTACCGAACAGGGAGATTTCGATGGTTTTATAGGTGGAGTCCTAAAATTAGACTCTGGGGGGCTATTTAATCGTTTAGCTAAAGTGCGGTTGGGCGACAGCGGTTTTGCTGGCGTGGCCACCGCCTCAGGGAAAATTTTATACCACCCTGACAGCAAACTCGTGAACGTTGCCGTACCCGATAAGCGCATGAATTCATTATTGGATTTGGCTTTGGATGGCTGGGAAGGTGATGGCGTAGGTAAATTGTTAAATGGACAAATGGCGCTACAGTCTTATGCGCAGGTGTGGCCTGCTAATTGGATAGTCGGTCTTTATTTGCCACTTGAGCAGGCGCAATGGCCATTAACTAACTTTATTCGACAACTTTGGTGGTTATGGGTGGCGCTGGCGCTTTTCACGCTGCCGTTATTGTTGTGGATGTTGGGGCGCGTCCTTTCTCCTCTGAGGCAATTAGAAAAGCAAATTGGCGAAGTAGGGCTTGGCCACCGTGAAACCGTGAGCTTGGCCACCAATATGCGGGAGCTGCAGCAAGTAGCACGTACCTTTAACCGTGTCGAGAATGAACGGCAGCTACTGCTCGGTGATCTGCAAGAGCGAGAGGCATTTCTAGACTCTGTGCTGAACGCCGCGCCCCAAGGTATGTTTGTGGCTAATATTCATGGCGACATTACCTATATGAATCCCGCGCTGTTGGAAATGTTAGGTATTGCTGCTGATATGCCAATGGAGTTGTGGCTCAAACAGGTTCATAGCGATGATATAGAAGGCGCACGCGATATGTGGCTGCATAGCCTGCATACCGGCAGTGACTTTGTTCGTCAGCTGCGTTTCTTGCGCAGTGATGAAGAGCTGTTGTGGTTGGATATTCATGCGCGCGTGGTCACGCTTTCCCAAGATGGTCATACCCTGGGTTTAGTCGGTGTTGTTAAGGATATTACTGAACGCAGGGAGCAAGAAGCGCTTCAGCGCTGGGAGGCAGAGCACGATCCATTAACCGGTTTATTAAATCGGCGCGGTTTTGAGCGGCGCTTGGAAGAAGCCTTTGCGGACTTCCAAAAGACCAGTACGCCGTCGGCTCTTTTACTGTTCGACTTGGATCACTTTAAGCCCATCAATGACGAAGGGGGCCACGCGCTTGGCGATGAAATGTTGCGCCGTATTGCCCAGGTGGTTGCCTGGGAGGTACGCCGTAGCGACCATGTGGCGCGTCAAGGCGGCGACGAGTTTGGCGTTCTATTACCTAGCTGCACGCTATCTCAAGCGAGGCGAATCGCTGAGTCTCTCCGCCAAGCGGTGAGAGAGATATCAGTCACTCACCAAGGTAAAGAATATCTAGTGACGCTGAGTATCGGTGTCACTACCTTTAATGAGGCAGACGGCAGTGTCGCCAACGTGCTGGCTCGCGCCGATGCAGGTAGTTATAAGGCAAAAGGACTGGGCCGAGACGGGGTAGTGGTCAATATGACGGACACTAACTATGAGGCGGTAGAGTGAACTCGCCAGCTTGAGTAGCGAGCACGTAATACTTAAAGTACCTTCTTTTCATGCTTACCTGTCGACAATACTCCTTCCTCAGTGGAGTATAAGCAAGTGCTTAATTGATTGAGACACCGTTGTGAACTTACTTGAACTGTTTACGCAAACGCTGGATATCACCCTGCCAGTGTTTGCCATGGTCTTTTTAGGTATTGGCCTGAAACGACTGGGCTGGATTGATCGGGCATTTGTGTCCACCGCCTCTGCGCTAGTTTTCAAAGCGACGCTACCCACGCTGATCTTTCTTAGTCTGATCAAGGCAGATATTGGCGTGGCGCTTGATGTGCCGGTAATGCTGTTTTTCACTGTCGCGACGCTAGGTCAATTTGCGCTTAGCTGGCTATGGGCACTTTATCGCATTCCTTATGCCGAGAGAGGGATCTACGTTCAGGGAGCGTTTCGTGGCAACTGCGGTGTCGTTGGCTTGGCGTTGGCGGCGGGTATGTACGGCAATTACGGGCTTTCAGCAGGCAGTCTCTTAGTCGGTGTCGTTATTGTCATGTATAACGCGCTATCGGTTATCGTGCTGGCAACTTATCAGCCCGGGCAAGCGACAAACTGGAAAAGCATCCTCAAACATATCGCCACCAACCCGCTGATCATCTCAGTGGTGGTAGCGCTGCCGTTTACCGCGTTCTCTATTTCACTTCCGCGTTGGATGATGACCTCTGGCGATTACTTTGCGTCATTAACCCTACCGCTAGCACTCATCTGTATTGGCGCCACGCTGTCAGTCTCGAGTATTCGGGATAAAAGCGAGATTGCGCTGAGTTCTAGCGTCATGAAGATGGTGATTCTTCCCGTGATTTCGACGGCTGCGGCTTGGGCCCTGGGCTTTAAAGGCGAGCAGCTAGGTTTATTGTTCCTATTCTTCGCCAGCCCTACCGCTGCCGCCAGCTTTGTCATGGTAAAAGCCATGGGCGGAAACGCGGCTCTAGCCGCCAATATTATTGCGATGACGACCCTCATGGCGAGCGTGACGATCACGCTTGGAATTTTTGCTTTACGTTTACTGGGTTGGATTTAGCAACTCAATTGGCCCTGATTAGGCTGACGCGTTATACTACGCGCCCGCAAGCTTAGACAGCTAATGTCCCTGTAGCTCAGTAGGATAGAGCAGCCGCCTCCTAAGCGGCAGGTCGCAGGTTCGACTCCTGCCAGGGACGCCAGCGGGCTATCTTGAGAAGTCCTGACTAAGCTAAAAAACTCTAAAAGGCTTTATTTTTGGCTCTCGCCGTTCCCTAGCATTCCTTTCAAAACCAGCTACTTGAATCGCCCTAAATGTCATGGACACTTCTTGACCTTATATTAAAGGCATCCAGGAAGGACTACGTGTCACCTTCAGATCCCCGCACTTGTGGTGACATAAACCCATGTCTACGCTGAGTGCAGGCGCGGATTTTCATGGAGTGACGGGAAGGCTTCGTTCAGCAGCGGCCTGAGCCTCCACACCAATGACGTTACCGTGGTTCATGGTTAATAGCTGGATGCGAGACCGAGTCTCGCACGATACAAAGGAATGGTTGCCATGCACAAGATCGCTCAAAAGCCACGGTGCTGGCTCGATAGCGCCACTCATCATTATTGGTTAACCCGGGAAGGACTCGCGCTGCTCGACTTTCACCGTCAGGCGCGTCTGGCCTCTGGCGGTTTCGCAGCACTTGATGGGGAAGGGCGTATT
Organism: Vreelandella sulfidaeris; assembly: GCF_042429665.1. GTDB lineage: Bacteria > Pseudomonadota > Gammaproteobacteria > Pseudomonadales > Halomonadaceae > Vreelandella. The sequence continues at coordinate 1,015,676 of NZ_JBHMAC010000010.1, forward strand.
CCTGACGGAGCCGGGGCCGATACGATGATTACCGGGCGTATGGCGCATAGTTACGCCCTGGCAGCGTTGCAGGGCGTGCCGGGCGCCGCGGCGCTGTCCGAACACGCTATTTGTGCGCTTGACGGTGTACTACGCGACGAGCGTCACGGTGGCTGGTACTCAGCCGATCCTGCCACGGCCGACGATCACACAAAGCAGTGCTACATTCATCATTTCGTTGCCCTCGGCGCCGCTACCGCGACACACGCAGGTATTCCTGGTGCAGCTGCGCTGCTTGATGAGGTCGTGGGAGTAATTGAGGCTCGTTTCTGGTCAAGCGAAGAGCAGGCTTTCGTAGAGAGCTATCATCGGGATTGGAGTGAGCTGGCAGACTACCGAGGTGGCAATAGCAACATGCATGGCGTAGAGCTGTGTTTGGCGCTGGCCGATGTGCTGGCACAGCCAGTATGGCTTGATCGGGCGCTGGCCGTTGTGGAACGAATGATCCATCGTCATGCCGTTACGCGCCACTATCGAATACTCGAGCATTTTCATGGTGATTGGTCGGAGTGGCCAGACTATAACGCCGACCAGCTCGATGATGACTTTTACCCTTATGGCGCCACGCCCGGGCACGGCTTTGAGTGGTCGCGTTTGATGCTGCACCTGGAAGCGGCGCTCGAGTCTCGCGGGCGGGCAGCGCCGCCCTGGCTATTGAGTGATGCTACGGCACTATTTGACGCCAGCCTACGTGACGGCTGGGCGACTGACGGCGTGGCAGGACTGGTGTATACCGTGGATTGGGACGGTCGGCCAAGCTCCCGACGTCGTCGGCACTGGACCCACGTGGAAGCGCTGGCCGCCGCAGCCGCTTTCCTGGGACGTACCAATGAGGCTCATTATGAGCATTGGTACCGTCAATTCTGGGATTTTGTCGATACTACCTTTATTGACCGTCAACGGGGTGGTTGGTATCAAGAGCTCGATAAGACATTGGCAATTGACCCGAATGCTGGCGATGTTAAGCCCGATCTTTATCATGCCTACCAGGGCACGTTGCTGCCTCGGCTACCATTGGCACCTAATCTGGCGTTGACTGTTGAGAGGTTGTGAATAAAGTCTAGTCTTAATGGAGTCGATGCGCTGGAAGGTATAGGCGTTGATCGTTCAGGACAGTAAAGACCCCTACAGCATGGAGGCTATATGAAACCATCTTCCCCCGTACGCTATACACCCGACGTCGAAACCCCTCTGGATGACGAGCAGAAAGTCATTGATTCGCTGATCAATGACTTCGATACCATTTTGGAACGCACTTCTGAAGATTATGACCATGCCGTGCGCAGTGTACACGCCAAGGCGCACGGTATTTTGAAAGGCTCCTTACGGGTTGAATCAGCGCTGCCGGATGAACTGGCCCAAGGGCTTTTTGCCAAGCCTGGCGAGTATGAGGTTTACCTGCGCCTTTCAACCAACGCTGGCGATATTCTGCCGGATGTCATTTCGTTGCCTCGAGGATTAGCGCTCAAGGTGGTCGGTGTCGAAGGGGAACGCCTGCCTGATTCTGAAGGGCACAACCAAGACTTTATCATGCTTAACGCCCCGGTCTTCCAGGCGCCGAATGCAGAGAAATTTCAGACCAATCTCAAGATGCTGGCCAAGACCACGGATCGGCTTGAGGGCACTAAAGTAGCGACTTCCAAGACCCTGCAGGGGGTCGACAAGGTGCTTGAGAAGATGCATGTCGACAGTCCCGCCGTTAAGTCGTTAGGTGGGGTGCCCAATATTGATCCGCTGGGTGAAACCTACTACAGCGCGACCGCCTTTCGTTACGGCGATTATATGGCGAAGTTCAGTATCAGGCCTATCAGTGACTCATTGAAGGCGCTAAGCGGGCGCATGGTCGATATTGATGGCCGTCGAGATGCGATCCGCGAAGATGTGCGCAATGAAATGAAAGAGAGGCAGGGGGAGTGGGCTTTTTGCGTCCAGCTCTGTCGGGATATTGAACAACAGCCCATCGAAGACGCAACGGTTGAATGGGACGAACAGAGCGCGCCGTTTTATCGCGTCGCTACCCTGCATATTCCATCGCAAGACAGCTGGCAAGAAGCAATGGTTCGTCAGGTAGAAGATGAGATGCGCTTTAGTGTCTGGACAGGCATCGCTGATCATCAGCCATTGGGCAATATCAACCGGGTACGTAAAGAAACCTACCGGCACTCGGCTGATTTTCGTGCAAGCTTTAACGCCTGCCCGTACCATGAGCCGTCAGCCAGCTCCCGATAGATAACGCGTAAGTAGTAACTAAGTAGTAACAACGCGAAACTACCGAAAGCGCGCTGTACTATTATCAGCGCGCTTTCCTGTTGGGTCACGCGGGTTGAAAACTTACGCCTTTAATACTCCAGAAAGTGACGCTTATGCCCATATCCCTGTTCTTTCCTAGCCGTGTCGTTATCAAGTCGCTTGTTGTCATGGTGGCCTTGCCCATGGTGGCGTTGCTGCCAGCTACGCTACTCGCTCAAGACGCGCATATTGGCAGCGTGCGCACGGAATTCAAACTACTCGGCCCGAACAATACGATTGAAGTAGAGCGCTTTGACGACCCGAAAGTACAAGGTATTTCCTGTTACCTGTCCTACTCTCAAATTGGTGGGCTTTCTGGGGCGGTGGGGTTGGCCGAAGAGGCCAGTGAGGCGAGTGTCGCCTGCCGACAAACAGGGGAGATTGTTTTCGACCCAGCCGAGGTATCGGAGCAGGAAGTGGTGTTTACGCAACGCCGCTCGGCGCTTTTTAAGAATATGCGTGTGGTGCGCATGCATGACACCGACGCTCAAACGTTTGTGTATTTAACCTACAGCACCAAGTTGGTCGATGGTTCGCCTAAAAATGCGATTACGGCGGTTCACTATGGCGACCTGTGATTAATTCACTTTGCCGCTACATGAACTCACGTCTTTTTAGCGTGCGTTGCCTAGTGTTTGCGTCCAGTAGGTTGAATAGCGCGACTCAGGGTTGTGGGCCTTTGCCATACCCATCTCGGTGAAAGCTTCGCTCATGATATTGCGACAATGGCCGGGGCTATCTAGCCAACCGTCCACCACTGCAGAGACCGAGGTGTGCCCAGCGGCGATATTCTCACCGACGGCTTGCCATTCGTAGTCTTGGTTACTGACACGTTGCTGAATACCCACGCCATCCGGTGTGGTATGGCTAAAATAATTATTCTCGGCCATGTCCTGAGAATGGGAAGCGGCAGCGGCTTCAAGCTCACAGCTCCAGCTCAACGGGGCGACCGCAGCAAAATGTTGGTTACCGCATTGCCGCTCCTCACCACGCGCGTCATTGATCTGAGAAAGCATCTTCTGCTTCTGATCGGTTAGCTCACACGCCTTCTGGGGAGTGTCATCTTCTTGGTGAGACGCCTCAATCGCCCACACATGGCTGGCTCCCATAAGGGGAGCCAGCAACAGGCTTACAAGCGCCCTTATATAAGGGCGCTTTATTAAGCGATTAACTACCGAATTTTTCATTTTCGCCCATGTTGGGGGTAGCGTCTTTTTTGATGTTGGCTTTGGCGATCTCATAGAGTTGGAAGGTTTTGCTTTCCTTAGCCTTCCAGTGCTCACCCATCTGTACTTTAACTTCCAGCAGAGCAATGTCTGGATCGTCTTTACCTTCTGGGAACCACGCCGCGATGAAAGGATTCCAGTACTTAGCGATCAAATCGCGGTTGTCACTTAAATTGGCTTTACCTGATAGCGATACGTATACGCCTTCTTCCTGATCGGAAAAGCTCAGGCACACATCATGGTCGTCTTCGGTTTCAAATACCTTTTCGGCACTGCGGCGAGTGTAAAACCACAACGTGCCATCATACTCATCCTGAACCAAGTGCATTGGGCGGGCACGGGGTGTGTCGTGGTCCAACGTAACGAGCATGCCAACTTTGATATCCTTGATCATCTTCCAGATCTTCTGCTTATGCTCCGGGCTGGACATAGCTCAACTCTCCTTATAAACAGACATTGCCCTTATCAATGGGCTGCCCTTATGAATTGGTGTAGCACAATTCCATCAACGATGTCATACCTCAATCGGCACACTCCTTAGCCTAGCTATCATTGTCGACATCGGCAAACACAGCAGACGTTTCTATATTGGTTTTGATAGTAGAAGTGCGGATTAGTTGGCCCACTACACACGGAACACACGGACGTTGGGCCGACTGAGTTAAGATTGTCGTCCTCGGCGAATAGGGAGAGCAGCATGGCGTTAATGAACAAGCAAAGAGAGAAGAGGATGATGAATTCGAACTCAATCACTGCACGCCAGAATCATTGCTTGATCGCGGCCATGATGCTGCTGTTGGCGGGATGTGCTAGTCAGGGCGGAAAGGACCAGCAGATGCTTCAACAAGCCGCTGACTATTGTGAAAGCATCGGTGGGGATGCTTACGTTCAAGAAACCAGTTTGGGCACCGGACGTTATTGTCGACTGCCAAACGGACGCGTTGAACAGCAGTGGTCGCTTTATCAACAGCAACGCCTCGATATAGAGTAACGCTTGGCCGTCTGCCCGTTGGGATCACTTCATCATCACCTTGAGCATTGCTATGCGCCTTAGTTATCAGGGCTCGCTGCCTGAAAAGGTAGGCTTTTTGTTGCTACCTCAGTTCTCGATGATGGCGTTCTTTGCCGCCGTTGAGCCGCTGCGGATTGCTAACCGCATTGCCGATCGACCGCTGTTTGATTGGACCTTGATTAGTGTTGATGGAGGTCCTGTCACGGCATCCAACGGTATGACGCTCATGGCCGACCAGGCAACAGCGGATGTTCACCATTTGCCATCGCTTGCAGTGTGCAGTGGGTTTGCGCCTGAGGCCTCGTTGACTCGGTCGTTAATGGCTTGGCTCCATCAGTTGGATCAAGCAGGTTGCTGCCTGGGTGGCATTGATACCGGGGCATTCTTGCTTGCCGCCAGCGGATTAGTTAAACACGAGCGAGTCGCTCTGCATTGGGAGAGCCTGCCAGTGTTTCGTGAGCGCTTTCCGGGAATTGATACGACCGATGAGCTGTACGAGCTCGGTGAGCGGCGTTTTTCCTGCGCGGGCGGGGCTGCGGCGATGGATATGGCGCTTGAGGTTATCGCGCGGCGTCATGGTGCGGCATTGGCCATCGATGTCTCTGAGCAACTGATCCATGATCGAATCCGCACCCGCAGCGACCAGCAGCGCATGGCATTGGTGAAGCGCCTGGGTACCCATAACCGCCATGTGGTAGAAGCGGTGACGCTGATGGAGCAACACCTTGAAGAGCCGCTTACCCTTGAAGAAATAGCCAGTAGGGCGGAGGTCTCGGTGAGACAGTTGCAGCGCTTATTTGAGCAAGAACTAAGCCTGACGCCGCGCCAGTGGTATTTACAATTAAGAGTAAAGCGAGCTCATCGGCTGTTGGCAGAGACTGATTTAGCCATACTGGCGGTGGGGCTGGCCTGTGGGTTTAGTTCGTCTTCAAGCTTTGCGCGCACCTTTCGCGCGTATTACGGTTTCTCGCCTCGGCAGGTACGCTCGTCAGCCGCGAAAAAAGTGCTTTAGGGCATTTATGTCGCCTTACGTCTTTTAATCGTCGCTTAGTGCCTTGTTATGGTTAGTCAGCCGCGCATACTAGCTAAACCCAACTAATAAGAGGTTTAGTCATATGACGATTTCCACCAAGTCGTTGTCGATAAAAGCGGGCTTTTTACTTTCTGCGTTTGCTGCAGCACCTGCCATGGCCGCGCTGGATGAACTGCGCTTTGGCGTGCCGCCATGGCCAGGGGTGACGGTAAAATCAGAAGTGGCTGCTCAGCTACTCGAGGCGATGGGTTATAAAACCCGCCAACAGGATTTAGCCGTGAGCGTCATCCTGGAAGGCCTGTCGCGTAACGACCTGGAAATCTACTTAGGGGGGTGGTACCCCGTACAGACCGATATGGTAGAGCCGTTGGTGGCTAGCGGGAAAATAGAAAAAGTGGCTTCCAATATCCGAGGGGCCAATTCCGGGCTAGTAGTTCCTCAGTATGTCTACGATGCGGGGGTGACCTCGGTTGCTGAGCTGGCCGAGCATTACGATCAGTTTGAAGGTGAAATCCAGGGGATTGAGGCCGGCACCGGGATTAATGAGGCGATTCTTAATGCCATTGATAACGACCTTGCGGGGCTAGGTGATTGGCAGCTTCGTGAAAGCTCGACCTCGGCCATGTTGGCCCAGGCTGAGCAAAAAATGGCTGATCAGGAGTGGGTGACTTTTGTCGGTTGGGAGCCTCACTGGATGAACGTGAGCTTCGATTTAGCCTACTTGGCGGATAGCGATGATGCGGGCGTGGCATCCATCGAAAGCACAGTCTGGACCATCACGCCTGCTAGCCTGAAGGATGATGCCCCCGAGGTTCACCGCTTTCTGTCACAGTACGTGATTGATATTGAAGATCAAAACGAGTGGGTGCACGAGTATAGCTACGAAGAGCGTCCGGCAGAGGAAGTCGCTCATGAGTGGATTGGGCAGCATCTGGATACTGTTGCCGAGTGGTTGGACGGTGTGAACACCCGGGATGGCGAACCAGCGATTGAGCAAGTGCGTGCACAGTTTGAGTAATTAATCCCTCTCTTAACGAACGACGAATCCGTTGACCAGCGCCTTATCTTCACAGGCGCTGTTTGAGGGCTAGGCAAAAATCCCGCCACGCGTCGCCCATCTCGGGTAGCTCTGCCTGGGCGTGAAGGGCTGCATGTACCATGTGCTCAGCGCAACGATAGCCAACTGAGGCCCTTTGTTTGCGCCACTCTGCCACCGTGGTTTCAATAGGGCGAGTTAAGGGGTCGCGGGCGACGGTCAGCACCTCAATGCTAGTCGCAGGCGGGCGACGATCCCGCTGGGTGGCAATGATCTCTGGACACTCTTGCCGCAGGCGCAGCACATCCTGTCGTGAAAGCAGCGGGGCGCTTTCTCCTAGGCACTCTGCTGAGAGCTCGCCAACCGGTGGATAGATCAACCCCAGTGGCGGCGAGTGTTCAAGCGAATGGGCCAAATCCATGACTAAGCGTCCCCCAGCGCTATCACCTACCAGCGCGATCGGTTGGATAGCCTCCATTACGTCGCGGCAGTCTGCCAGCATTAGCGGATAGCTAACCTCTGGCGCGAGTCGATAATTAACGCTGACGACCTCCTGCTCAAGGAGATTGGCAAGGCTTGCTGCGGGGCCATGATGGCTATCCGTAGAGCCAACGGTAAATCCTCCTCCATGTATAAAGAGTACACGACCAGGCGTGCGCTGCTGGGGAGTAAAGAGGCGGACGTTGACCCCCTTTATCCGACAATCGTTAATCTGCATGCCGACCGGGTCGGGGGGCGCGAACGAGCGGCAACGTTTGTCGTACGCGCGCCGAGCCTGAGGTAAAGGCAACGCCTCCATTATCGTCAGGCCAGCACTAAAGCGTTGGATAAAAGCGTCTATATGCATCGGCTGTTGTAGTGGCTGCTGTTTGTTTAACGTCGTATACCGATAGTGCGACCAGCCAGCGCTGGCCAAGCATCTTTCTTTACCTGGCCTAGTGAGGCGATGGCACTCGCCACCGGGGCCGGAAAAGGACTTGGTCGAACAGAGGCCAGCTTAATCCCCATTAGCATCTGTTCGCTGGTCGCCAGTAGATTACCTTGCTCATCACGCAGGGTGAAAAATACATGAAGCCGTTTTGTATCACTATCGAGCAGCGCAAGTTCCACCTTAAGCGGCTGCCCTTGATGCGCCTCTTGGCGATAGCAAAGATGGGTCTCCAGCGTGTAAATCGTATAGCCATAGTGTTCGCGGTGGGCTTTATCCAGCCCAATATGATCAATGAGCGATTCGCAGGCCTGAGAAAAAACATGGGCGTAAGCCGCATCATTCATGTGGCCGTTGTAATCGACCCACTCAGGGGCGACACGGGAAGTGTAAATGATCATTAAATCCGCCCCTCTAACCCTTCGGCTTCCGGCCAATATTTGTGAACGACTGCTAGTAGCTCGACGAGAAAGTCATCGCGACGTCGGTCAAGCGTCGCCACCGAACGCCCTGCAGCTTGGTACTCACAGCCTTCGACCACTTTATCGATCAATTCGTCGGTAAGTTCGGGAGCTTGCAGCTTGGTCCAAGGGAGTTTTAACGCGGGACCAAATTGTTCCAGCATATGACGCATGCCGGGCTCGCCACCAGCAAGGTGAAACGTAAGAAAAGTGCCCATCAACGACCAGCGTAGCCCGCAGCCGTAAACCACCGCGGCATCAATCTCTTCCGTGGTGGCGACACCATCATTAACGAGGTGCAGCGCTTCCCGCCATAGCGCTTCCATTAACCGGTCGGCGATATGGCCCTCAATTTCGCGGCGAACCACCAACGGTCGCATGGCGAGTGCTTGATACAGCGCTTGCGCGGTGGAAAGCTGCTCAGCGTGAGTCGCCTCACCGCCTACAAGCTCCACCAGCGGTAATAAATACACCGGGTTGAAGGGGTGGGCAACCATCACACGGCCAGGCGCGCGTTGGCACCGTTGCTGCAAATCGGTGGGCTTAAAGCCGGAGGTAGATGAGCCTATGATGACGTCCGGTGCGGCAGTAGCATCAATGGCCGCTAAGATCTCTTGCTTCAGTTCCAGGCGCTCAGGCACGTTCTCCTGAATAAGATCAGCGCCGGTCACCGCCTCTTCAATACTGGTAACAAAGGACAAGCGATCAATGCTGGCGTTGGGCGCCAATCCAAGCTGTGTCAACGAGGACCAGGCGCTGTCGACAAACGCACGGGTGCGCGCTGGCGCCTTGGGGTCTGGGTCGAAGGCGACGACATCCCAGCCATGGGCGAGGGCGCGAGCAATCCAGCCGTTGCCAATCACGCCGGTACCGATGACGGCTAAGCGGCTCATGACTTACCTCCTGCGGCGTGGCTCATCGTAGTGCCGGTGTTGGGGGCGCGTAGTGATAGATGGGCACGGGTTTGCGCTGGGGTCATTACTCGAGCGCCAAGATTCTCGATAATGGTTGAGGCTTTCTCGACCAGTTGACCATTCGTGGCCAGCACGCCTTTCTGCAAAAACAGGTTATCTTCCAAACCTACCCGAGCATGTCCGCCAAGCAGCACTGCTTGCGCGACCATAGGCATTTGATGGCGGCCAATGCCAAAGGCAGCCCAGTTGGCGTTATCGGGCAATTTATTACGCATGGCGAGCATGGTCTCGGTATCGGCTTCGGCACCCCAGGGGATGCCCAGGCAGAGCTGGTAAAGCGGGTCACCGTCGATGAGTCCTTCCTGCTGGAGCTGGCGGGCAAACCAGACGTGGCCGAGGTCAAAGCATTCAAGTTCTGGCTTAACACCCGCGGCTTGGACCAGGCGGGCGTGTTCGCGCAGCCAGTCGGCAGGGTTGACGTAGACCATGTCACCAAAATTAAGGCTGCCGCAATCCAGCGTACACAGCTCGGGAAGCAGTTCGCCGACCGGGGCATGGCGTTCGGCGGGTGTTTGAATATCGCTGCCGGGGCCGCCGCGGGTGGGGTCCTGTTCATCGGGTATCCAGTCGCCGCCACCGCCGGCGGTAATGTTCATGACGATATCCACCTCCGCCTCGCGAACACGTTCCATTACTTCACGGAAATGCTCGGTCGAGTGGCTGATGCCGCCTGTTTCGGGATCGCGTACATGAATATGGGCGATGCTGGCACCAGCACGGGCTGCTTCAATACAGGAAGCGGCGATGGCCTTGGGCGTAACAGGCACATGGGGGTTTTTAGCGGTGGTATCACCTGCGCCAGTGACAGCACAGGTAAGGATGACATTGCGATTCATGGCGTGCTCTCTAGTAACGATTTATTCGCCTACTAGTGTGTCGCGGTGAGCATAGAATAGTTGTCGTAATGCGTCAGTCGCTATACATAACGTGCAGTTGTCGCGTTTTCGTTCGTCAATAGCCTGTCATTTCCAAATATCCTTCCCCCAGCACTTCACCGTTTGAGTGATCATTAACCACCACCTCGCCCTCCCAGTAAGGCACGCTGGTGGTCATCCAGCGGTTGGCGTAGGGCGCTTCGACGCTGACATCCACATCGACTGACGGCACTTCCAGACGCCAGCGAGTGGGGATGTCGCGGCCCGCTACAGGAGTGGTGGTCAGCGGTGTCAGGGTGATGTCGCTGTTAGTTAAAGGGGTGGTGTCGCCTTGAGGCGTTATCCAGGTGCCGGAGCGATAGTCGGCGGCTGGCTCGTTGGATGCGGTACCGCTATCGCCGCCGCCCCGAAGCTGAAATACCATCAGCTTATGGCCATCATCAAGATGAATCGAGAGCCAGTCCCAGCCAGATTGGCGAGCATCGAGCAGTTGGCTACTCCACTCACGGTCCAGCCAGCCGCGACCGCTGACCGTTTTGGTTTCACCGTTAATCGTCACGTCGCCGTCAATCTGCCAAAAGGGTTGGCTGTAGTACATCGAGCCTTGACCATTGGCGGCCTTCTGACTAAAGCCTTGTTCGCCGTGCAGCACCAATGGCCCTTTGGCGGTGAGCGTTAATGAGTAACCAAACCGCGACTCGCCTTCGCCGCTGTAGGCGGTGAGCGCAAGATGGTTGAAATCAGTGCTAGCGGCTTCTTGGTTGGCTTTCAGTTGCCAGTCATCCAGCCAGGCGTGAAACGGGCTTGCGATAACCCCTGCTTGGCTGCCCTGAGAAGCGAGTAGCGGAGCCTGCGAGTGGCTGCGCCCGAAGCGCTCGGCTACTTTGTGCTGTTCACCTTGGGAGATCGCCATATGGGCCATCCACAGCTGATCCGCCGACCACGGTGTGGGGGCAGGGCGTTCGTTGGGTGGCATTAACGCCTGACGAAATAGCGTCCATTGCAGGCCGAGCGACTCTCCAGAGGCATCTTCAAGGTTGGCTGTTAAATACCACCATTCAATGCGGTAGTCCGGGTGAGCGGCATGTGCTTGTGGAAAGTCTTTTGGCAAGTTAAGTGATTGACGCGGACTGGCGTGTTGAAATCCGTCCGCGTCCTGACCCAAACCGGCAAAGCCAGCGTTAGGGGGCGATGCTTGATCGTCAGCGTTACAGCCATGGAGAGTCAGCAGCGCTATGACGAGTATAGCGATGGCCCGCAACACCGTGGATTGCAGAACCATGGTTGGTGAAAATAATTGCACGTTCATTGAGGGGCCTCTTCCGCCAGTAATGTACGCGGTGAGGCGCGCCAAAAACGCAGAGTGGGTAGCGCTGCTGCCAGCAGCGCTACACCAACGGCGGTGCTTAAGGTAATGGCCATTTCCGATGGAAACAGATAAAGCGGCAGTCGCCAGCCGAACGCGGCCACATTAATAATGGCGACGAGTCCCCAGGTTATCGCAATGCCCAGCGGCACCGCTAACAGGCCTGTCATGAGGGCTATACCACCTAATTGGGCAAGATTAAGTTGCGCAAGCCGGGCACGGGGAACCCCTAATGCCCACAGCGGAGCTAGCTGTTGACGTCGCCCCCGTGCCTGGGTTAACAGGCTGGCCACCAGCGCCAGTGCAGCGACTGCCAGGGTTAGTACATTAAGCGCACGAGTAATGGTAAAGGTGCGCTCAAAAATGTCAGTGGCGATACGTTTAATCTCGCGTTGATCTCTTAGTGCGTCGCCGCCCAGCTCAAAACGATTGGTGAGGGTGCCACGTAATGCCTCTACGTCGGCGTTATCGTGCAGCACTATGCCCATCGAGCCAGGCGGAGCATCGAAACGCGTGGCAAGCTGAGGCGACGCCATTAGCACCTGACCATTGGGATTGCCGTAGTCGGGATAAATAGCGGCGATGGTTAACGTTTCATTAGCGCCCGGTGCACGCAGGACCAGTCGGTCACCAGGAGCAAGACGCTCCGCTGTGGCTAGCTGTTCATTGATATACACTGCCCCACTGGCAAAAGCCGCCCAGGCAGCCTCGCGGGTGTTTTGAGATGCCAGCAAGGGCCAGTGCGGCGTTAACGATTCGCCTGGGGTAATCCCGTAAAGCTCGATAGCTGTGCCTATGGCACGGTTGCCTTCATTGGTAATGATCGACTGAAGCGTTGCCTCGCTGCGTCTGGTGAGCAGACGTTCAGCCACCTCGGGGCGATCAGCCAGCCAGGCGTCAATATCGTCATACTGCTCAGCGGGAGCGTTTAAATAGAGCGGGGCGACCAAGCGTTGATCAAGCCAGTCTAAAAATGTAAGTCGAAAGCCACCGACCATGCTGCCCACGCCAAGGTTGGTGGCAAGTGCTATCAATAGGGCCATCATGGCCAGCGATAACCTGGGTAACTGAAGCTGCATATCCGCCAACGCCCAGTGAACAAGCACCTGACGACGAGCCAAGTGAGTTAGTCCGTTAAGCACCAGAGCCAATAAGGGCGGCAGCCAAAGTGCGCTGGCCAACAGCAGCGAGGCAATCAATCCAAAGCCTGCCACTAATCCTTCTCCGGGGGGCTGGTAATATAGCCATCCGTATAAACATAGTGCAGCACTGAGGGCGATGGCCCCAGCCATACTCATAAGCGTTAGCTGGCGCCGGTAACCGCTGCGCCATGCCTGCATTTGCCCTAACTCCAGCAGGTTCAAGCGCGCCGCGCGCCATAATACGCCGCTGCCTGCCAGTAATAGCCCGCCCAGCGTGAAGGCTAGTCCACCGACCCAGTAATGCCAGGGTAGGTTAAGTTCCTGACCAATGCCGGCACCGTAAAGCGAGCCTAACGTTGCCGCGACATCCGGGAGAAGCCAGCGCGCCAGCCATACGCCTCTGGCAATACCGGCAAGTGCCCCGATAATGCCGAGCAGAAGTAACTCTACGCTTAACGCTATTACCAGGCTGCGACCTGATACTCCCAACACGCGCAACGTGCGCAACGTACCCAGGCGTTGCTCTAGTGCTAGCCCTAGCGCTGCCTGAACAATAAATAATCCCACCACCCATGCGAGCAGGCCCAGCGCGGTGAGGTTTAAATGAAAGCTTTCGGTTAGTTGGTTAGGCGAGGCTATCTGGCTGGCGCGCGTGAGCGTAAAACCGTCAGGAGCATTAGTCAGACTGCCGGGTGCGCTGACAAGCCTAGAGATGGTGTCGCCGCTTTCGAGTAACCGCGCCGCGGCGGCAATGTCCGTGATCAACGTATCAGGCGGTAGTGTGGGGGCTATGACAAGCGGAGGAAGTACTTTACCGTTCGCAAGCGCTGGCGTAGCCCCTGGGGCGCTGGCTCGTTCAAGGTTCAGGGCTGTCAGGGCATCAGGGGCTATGCGGGTTTGCCAAGGGGGCGTTAAAAACGCACTAAACGAGGCTGAGCTTCCTGATTGGGATAACGCATTACTGCTGGGCTGCGTCAGCGGGTCTATGCCGATAAGCGTAAGCCGGGTGCCATTCTTGGTAATGAGCTCGCCTTCTAATAGCGGAGAAACAAGCAAGCCTGCTTGGCGAAGGGTGACATAATCGGCGTGGGTTAGGGGCATGCCATCACGTCGCTCAAGCTGATCCAACTGGATTTCAAACAGGGCGTCGGCGCGGGCATAGCTGTCGCGAGCCGTCGCGTTGATAGCCTGGATGCCGCTCCATAACGCACTGGCTACCCACAGGCCGAGCAATAACATGACAAGCTGGCCTGGGTGACGCCGATAGTGGGCAAGCAGCGTCGTTAACACCATGAACATTGACGGCATTCGGGTCACCATGACGTAACGCTAGCCAACTGGCCGTGGCGTAAACGCAGACAGCGGTCCAGTGGAGCAGCAACCTGAGGGCTGTGGGTAACGACAAGTAAGGCACATTGGGTTTCACGTACCAAGCTCAATAACAGCGTCAGAACGGTATTCGCAGTGGCTTCATCTAAGTTACCCGTAGGTTCGTCAGCCAGTAGCAACGCGGGGCGAGGCGCTAAGGCGCGGCCAATGGCCAAGCGCTGCTGTTGCCCACCAGAGAGCTGTTCGGGGTAACGTTTTTCCAAACCGCTAAGGCCGAGCCGCTCAATTAAGTGGGCTGTCCACTCGGCATCCTCTTGTTGGGCCAGGCGTGCCTGCAAACGCAGGTTATCGATAAGCGTAAGGCTGGGAACTAAGTAGAATTGCTGAAAAACAAGTCCTATTTGTTCACGGCGCAGCTTGGCGCGCCTGGACTCAGCAAAGGTGGCTATATTTTCTCCGGCGAGAATAACCTTCCCTTGATCGGGCTGATCCAAGCCGGCGGCTAGGTGTAGGAGGGTGGATTTGCCGCTTCCGGATTCACCCATGAGTGCCAGGCTCTGTCCCGCTTCCAGATGCAGCGAAATATCGTTGAGTACCCTCAGCGGGCCTTGCGGCGTTGAATAGGTTTTATGTACTTGATGAAGTTGCAACATGGGCTGCCCTGATTACTGAGGGGGCGTTAGCAGTCAACACATAAGCTAGTCCTGAAAAGGCATATTGGTGATGCCGCGTTCACCATAAACCGCTATGCCGCCGCGCCCCGAGCGTTTGATGAAATACATGCATTTATCAGCTGCGTCGATCAGCTCATTGGCGCTGTTAAAACCGCCGTCATCTAAACAGGCGATACCGATAGAGACAGTCACGTGGATGGGATCCAGCTCAGCATAAGCCATAGGTGTTTTTTCTAACCGCTGGGCGACTCTGTTAGCAAATACCTGAGCTGCCATGGCGTTCTCTTCGGGCAGAATGATAACGAATTCTTCTCCGCCCCATCGACCAGCAAGGTCTCCTTCGCGGATTAACGACTGCAGCGTTTTGCCGAATTTTTTTAGCACCTGGTCACCTTTTGGGTGGCCATATTTGTCGTTCAGCTTTTTGAAGTGGTCCAGGTCGATAAATACCACCGACATGATACGAGCCTGCTCTTGGCAAATGACAAAGTGTTCTTGTAGCTGCTCTTCAAGCCAGTCTCGGTTCGCTAAGCCCGTGAGCGCATCGGTGCGTGAGCGCTCCTCCAGGTCTTCTTGGCGTTTACGTAACGAGGCTAGTTCAGCCTGTTGGGTATCAAGGCGTGCCGTCAATAGTAACGTTTGCCGAAACAGAATTTGTTGTGCCTCAGCAAGCAATGATTCGTTGTCTTGTACAGGCGGCGCAGCCATTCGCAGCATATCGGCTAACGCTGGCAGCTGTTCCTGAATATTTTCTAATAACTGGCGTAACGAGATTTTATGAGCGCCTTCTTGGGTTTCAAACTCTCGGATTACGGAAACCAGCGACTGTGCCGGGTGCGACGATAGCCAGGCATCCGCGATCGGGCCAGAGAGCTGAATACACAACATGTCCGGTGTGGAAATATTATAATCACCATGACTATCGCAAATACGTTGTGCGAGAGGTGTTGGTACTCCCCATTTTGCAGCCAGCCACGCGCCTACCTGGGAGTGGTCACAGCCAAATAGCTGTTGTTCTGACTCCGATAGCTGACGATGAGAAATAGGCGATTCCGCATATAGCGCTGCGCTTTCAGAAGGATAGGTTGCGCGCAGGGCTAAAATGCCTATGTCCTGGAGTAGGGCTGCCGTGAATACAGGTCCGGTCTTATCAGGGCAAAGATGAATGGCCAAGTGGCGTGCTGCTAGCGAAGCAATAATCGACCGCATCCAGACATGCTGGTAATGAGCATCAACGCCTTTGTTTTCTAGCAGGCTAAAGCTCATCACCGCTGCTAGCGTGGTATCTAACCCCAGTCTGGCAGTGGCTTCCTGGCAAGCTTTTACTTTTAGATGGGTTCTTGAGAAAAAGGCACTGTTTGCCAACGCGATGATCCGCATGGTTAAGGCGGGATCACGCTCAATGGCATTTGCATAGTCGTTAACCGAGGGCGAGTCGGTACGCGCTATATTCAAAATATTGATCGCGACTGAAGGAAGAGTAGGCAGGTTGGGGCACTGGAGTAAATCGGCTACCAAAAAAGGGGGTAACTCAGTCGATAAGACCAGGTCTTTAGAGTTATCTTGTACCTGGATGACCTGCATTCCTCTCTCCTTACTCATAGTGGCTAATTCCCAACAGCCGTCAGGCTTCCCTTGCGCTTGACGATCTATCAGCAATGACATCAATCAGTCGTTTGTATTAAGCCATCATAGCGCGCCAAGGCGTTAAAAGGGATATCAATCCTTGCTATGAATCACGCCACACGACATGACGGATACTCAATACCCTGAGTCGATGTCTTGTTTCTTACCTATAAACGTTATTTTTCAGCACGATAAAACTATTTAAAGCATCGCTGAGACATTAAATAGTGCGTACCTATGGGCTCAATAATAGCGCTTGCTTACCTTTTTGGCTGCTCACAAAAACCTCCTACGTGATGAGGCCTAGCTAAATTACCCTACTACGGGATCAACAGCATCTTTATAGACGTACTCTCCTGAAAGAAAACCAAAAAGTATGACAAATCGCGTGTTTAGGCGACCAAAGTATAACCGTTAAAGGGTTTCTCTGCTTGTCGATAACTACCATACTAGTTGTATCAGTTGTGGTGGCCGTTCGATACGGGCGCCTACCCGAATAGAGGTGTTATGACGACAACCTTAAAGATGCTATGGCAGGAAACCAGTGACAGCGACTCGGTTCGCCAGCGGTTATTTCAAGTGCTGAGGCAGTCGATTATTCAAATGGTGTTGGCGCCGGGGCAGGCGCTGTCAGAAAAAGAAATTGCTGAGACGTTTTCGGTCAGCCGCCAGCCGGTAAGAGAAGCCTTTATAAGGCTCTCTGAGGCAGGACTGGTGGAAGTTAAGCCGCAGCGTGGCACCTACGTGGTGAAAATATTTCAGCAGGCAGTGCTTGAGGCTCGCTTTGTACGTGAGGCAGTTGAAGTGGCGGTCGTCACTCTCGCCGCTGAAAAAGGGTTGGACCAAGCCACGATGACTGACTTGTATGACCTTTTGGAACGTCAGCGTCGCTGTATCGAACCTAATGATCACGATCGCTTTTATCGCCTTGATGAAGAGTTCCATCGCACGCTATCGCTTGGGGTCAATCAGCAGGCGGCCTGGAAAGTAATTGAGGAGGTTCGTGCCCAGCTTGATCGCGTGCGCTATCTCAGTGTTCCCGATAGCACCCCGCTGGCGCGCCTGGTTGACCAACACGCTAGCATTATCGCTGCCATTGAGGCGCGAAACGCCTCTCAAGCTGAGCAAGCAATGCGTCTACACCTTCGCGAGATACTGGTCTCCATGCCCGATCTGGTTCGTCGCTTCCCTACTCTGTTCGAAGGCCAGGAAGACCAATCATTCGCAGA
Organism: Vreelandella sulfidaeris; assembly: GCF_042429665.1. Lineage (GTDB taxonomy): Bacteria > Pseudomonadota > Gammaproteobacteria > Pseudomonadales > Halomonadaceae > Vreelandella. Next base: position 1,032,915 of record NZ_JBHMAC010000010.1, read on the forward strand.
ACAAGATACCCCAGCGCTGATGCAGGAGACGGTTTAATGAAAATCGAACAGGCCTATACCATTGTGACCTCGCCGGGTCGTAATTTCGTGACGTTGAAAATCGTCACTGATCAGGGTGTGTATGGCATTGGTGATGCAACCTTGAATGGGCGTGAAATGGCGGTTGTGGCCTATCTTGAAGAGCATGTCATACCCGCGTTGATTGGTCGTGACCCCCAGCGTATCGAAGATATCTGGCACTATCTTTACCGGGGTGCCTATTGGCGCCGTGGGCCGGTCACCATGAGCGCGATTGCGGCTGTTGATATGGCGCTTTGGGATATCAAGGCCAAGCTTGCAGGCATGCCTTTGTATCAGCTACTGGGTGGCAAAAGCCGGGATCGGGTCATGGTGTATGGCCATGCGACAGGGCGTGATATTGACGCGTGTCTTGAAGAAGTGGCCCGCCATGTTGACGAAGGTTATAAAGCGGTACGCGTTCAAGCGGGCGTGCCGGGCATTGCCAGCATTTACGGGGTAGCCAAAAAGGATGGCGAACCCTACGAGCCGGCCGATGCCGACCTGCCCGCCGAGCACGTATGGAGCACGACCAAATACCTGAACCACGTGCCTAAACTGTTTGCCGCCGTGCGTGAACGCTTCGGTGACGACCTGCATATCCTGCACGATGTTCACCATCGCCTGACGCCTATCGAAGCTGCGCGTCTGGGCAAGGAAGTGGAGCCCTACCACCTGTTCTGGCTGGAAGACTGCGTACCGGCGGAAAACCAGGAGAGCTTTGGCCTCATCAGGCAACATACCACCACACCACTGGCCGTAGGCGAAGTGTTCAACAGCCTGTTTGACGCCAAGACACTGATCGAGAATCAGTGGATTGATTATATCCGGGCGACCCTCACCCACGCTGGCGGTATTACGCATGTACGTCGACTCGCTGATTTGGCAGGCCTTTATCACGTGCGCACCGGTTTCCATGGGCCAACGGATCTTTCACCGGTTTGTTTGGGGTCGGCTATTCATTTTGATACATGGGTGCCCAATTTCGGCATTCAGGAATACATGCCGCATACCAGCGCCACCAACGAGGTATTCCCCCACGATTACCGCTTTGAAGATGGCCATTTTATTGTAGGTGAAAGCCCAGGGCATGGCGTCGATATCGACGAAGAATTAGCCAAGCAATATCCCTATAAGCGTGCCAGCCTGCCGGTTAACCGGCTGGAAGATGGCACCTTGTGGCACTGGTAAAGGAGAACGATATCCATGAAAGCATTTCAGGTTAACGCCCCGCACGACTATCAGGTTGCCGATGTGGAGGCTCCCACCGCAGCTGCCGGAGAAGTGTTGGTACGCGTCGCGTTTGCCGGCATCTGCGGCTCGGATATGCATATTATCCATGGCGATAATGCCTTTGTGCGTTTTCCACGTATTACTGGTCACGAGTTTGCGGGGGTCGTTGAGGCAGTGGGCGAGAAAGCCCAGAGCGTTGCTGTCGGTGATCGCGTCTGTGTGGATCCCGTGATCAGCTGTGGCGAGTGTTATCCCTGCCGTATTGGACGTCCAAACGTATGTAGTTCACTTGAAGTCATTGGCGTGCATAGAAACGGTGGCTTTGAAGAGTTTGTCGCCGTTCCCGCGGCCAATGTTCATCGCCTGCCTGACCATATTGGGCTAGACGCCGCTGCTCTTGTAGAGCCCTATACCATTGCCGCCAACGTCCTCGACCGTATGCAGCCACACCCGGGAGATCGGCTGATGATCCTGGGTGCCGGCGTGATTGGCATGACCATCCTGCAGATGGCCCGCGCACTGGGCATCAACGATGTGATCGTTACGGACGTGATTAACGAGCGACTAGCGGTAGCGAAAGAGCTTGGCGCAACGCACGTCTTCAATAGTCATGAGCAAGATGTAGAAAAGGAAGTGCTTGCCTTGACCCAGGGGGAGGGCGTGCCACTGATCGCTGATGCGGCCTGCATACCAGCGCTTTTGCCGCAAATGCTGCGTTTAGCGTCGCCCGCGGGTCGTATCGGTCTGCTGGGTTTTAGCGTTCAGCCCAGTGATCTTGTCCAGTTAGAGGTGATCAAGAAAGAGCTGACCCTGGTGGGTTCGCGTCTTAATAATCGCAAATTTCCGGAGGTGTTCAAGCTCATGGCCAGTGGCCAGTTGGACCCCTTGGCCTTGGTCAGCCACCGGCTATCGCTAAGCGAGATGCCCAGTGCCATCGACATGCTTGATCACCGACCAGAAGAAGCCCGAAAGGTGCTGATTAACGTCGGCGCATGAGGGTAAACACGCCACCACGCGCAATTAACAACCTACAAAATCAGTGTGCAGGAGAGAGAAAATGATCAAACGACTTTTAACAAGTGCAGTGATCGGCGCCGCGATATTAGGCAGCCATTCACTAATGGCGGCAGATTACACCTTGCGCTTTGGCCACTTGGCCAATGAGCAAAATATTTGGCATCAGGCTGCGGAGAAATTTAAAGAAGAAGTCGAAGCCAACTCCGACGGGCAAATCGAAGTACGCCTCTATCCCAGTGAGCAGTTGGGTAATGAGATGGATGTGATCAACAGCATCCAACTGGGTACGGCGGATATGACGATCACGGGTGAAAGCCTGCAGAACTGGGCGCCCAAGGCGGCCATGATGGCGGTGCCATATGCGTTCCGCGACTCCGAGCATTTGCACGCGGCGGTCAGTGGCGAGATCGGTGCCGATATTGAAGCGCAGATCACCGAGCGTACCAATCTGGTCCCGTTGGCCTGGTTCGAGCGCGGTCCTCGCGAGTTGACCTCTAACCGTCCCATCCGTAACCCGGATGAGCTTGATGGCCTACGCCTTCGTGTCCCCAACGTGCCGCTTTTTGTAGACACATGGCAAGCACTGGGCGCACGTCCTACGCCGATGGCTTTTAGCGAAGTATTTACCGCACTTCAGCAAAATACCCTGGAAGGTCAGGAAAACCCGCTCAGCTTGATTGAAAGTGCCAGCTTCAATGAGGTGCAGGATTACGTCAACATGACCGGCCATGTACGTAGCTGGATTTATGTCGTGATAGGGCGCAATCAACTTGAAGCAATGCCTGAAGAGCTTCAGCAAGTGGTCCGTGATGCCGCCAAGACAATGCAGGCTTATGAGTCTGAACTATTTGTAGAAGACCAGGCTCGTCTAGTAGAGGCGCTTCAGGAACGTGGTATGGAGTTCGTGGAGGTTGATGTTGATGCGTTTGCTGAGAAGGCGCGTCCTGCCGTTATTGATGCGTTGACGCCTGAGCAGCGTGAACTCTTTGATGCTATCCAAGACCTGTAAAAGTGTTGGTAATGTGACGATGGGCTGGCATTGCGCCAGCCCATCTTCTATCTGCAAAAGCAGCTTGTCCTTGAGGATAGGTTTATGAACTCGGATCAAACAGCGCCCGAAAACAAAGCGTTAGAGAGTCTGGATTCAATGTCGGCGGTGCCTCGGCTACAAGGCCCCATTGGGCGCATGATTGGCTGGGTGGATACCTGTTTTCTTACCCTGGCGGTGTTGGCGTTAATTGCCATTGCGGTAACGGTATTGCTTCAGGTGTGTTAGCGACTATTCTTGCCGTTTTCCATTGCCTGGACCGAAGAACTCTCACGCTACTTGTTTATTTATATGGTGGCATTATCCGTCGGCGTGGTGTTGCGCCAGCATCGTAATATTAGCGTTGAGCTTTTTCATCACCAGTTGGGGCTGCGCATGAGAGCGGCGTTTCAGGTGTTAATTTGCCTGTTGATCGCTGTGTTTGCTTTTTTGGTGCTGCCTTACGCTTGGCAATATGCGCAAAACGGCACTTGGCAAACGTCGCCCACGCTACGTGTCCCTATGCTGTATATCTTCTTCTCAACCGTCATCACCTTTGCGCTGCTGCTTGTCTATAGCGTGTTGGGATGCGTTGAGGGGCTGATCGCAATGTGTCGGTCTTCAGCCTCCCTTCAGGAGTCGTAAGCATGGAAGTTATCATTCTGTTTAGTGTTTTCGTGATCCTGCTGTTGGTGGGCATGCCCATCGCGTTCGCGCTCGGTATTGCTTCAATGTCTTATCTGCTCATGGAGGGCATTTCGCTGACCATCGTGCCGCAGCGTATGTATGCGGGGATCGACACGTTTGTGCTGCTCTGCATACCGGGGTTTGTGCTGGCTGGCAACCTGATGAACGTGGGCAATATCACTGAGTATATCGTACGTTTTTCCAATGCTCTGCTCGGGCATATCCGTGGCGGACTTGGGTTGGCCAATGTGGCTGGGTCAATGATCTTTGGCGGTATTTCAGGTACCGCCGTGGCCGACTCAGCCAGTATCGGCTCGGTAATGATTCCCGGCATGGCACGCTCGGGCTACGACAAGCCGTTTGCCGCTGCGGTGACTGCTGCCTCATCGACGGTAGGGCCGATCATTCCCCCCAGCGTGCCGATGATCATCGCGGGCTCTCTAAGCGGTATTTCTGTCGGACGCATGTTCCTGGCAGGCGCGGTTCCCGGTTTGCTGATGGGGCTTGCCATGATGATCACGGTCTATGTCCTGGCCGTTCGTCGCGGCTACCCTAAAGAGAAACGTGTTCCTTTCCTGCAGTTACTGCGTGAAGCAAAAACGGCGTTTTGGGCGTTGTTGATGACCGTGATTATTCTCTACGGCATTATTGGTGGCTTCTTTACGCCCACCGAAGCCTCTATCGTCGCCTGCCTTTATGCCTTGGTAGTGGGCATGTATGTGTATAAGGGACTGACTTGGAAAAAGCTTCCGGCGATTTTGACTGACACGGTCTTGACCTCCTCGGCCCTGCTGCTGATGGTGGGCATGGCTAACCTGTTTGGCTGGATACTCACCAGCGAGCAGATCCCCCAGATGATCGCTACGCTGATTCTTTCCATCAGCGAGAATCCGCTCATCGTGTTGCTGATTCTCAACTTGATTCTGCTGTTTGTCGGCGCGTTCATGGAAACCATTGCCGCGCTGATCATTCTGTTCCCTGCATTAGTTGGGGTTGCCACTGGTGTAGGCGTCGATCCGGTCCATTTTGCCGTCATTGCCGTATTGAATTTGATGATTGGCTTGACCACGCCCCCGGTCGGGGTATGTCTGTTTGTGGTGGCAGGCATTGGTAAATTACCCATGCTGTCGGTCGCCAAAGCGATTGTTCCGTTCTTGCTCTGTAACCTGGCGGTATTGCTACTGGTGACTTACGTACCGGCCATCTCGCTGTGGCTGCCCAATTTGTTGATGGGGAGTAATTAGGTATGACTGTGCAACGTATCGAGGCAATGCCACAAAGCGGCAACATTGGCATCGTTCACTTGGGTTTGGGCGCCTTTCATCGAGCCCATCAAGCCGTCTATTTAGAGCGCTATCGTCAACGTAGTGGCGATGGTCAGTGGGGCGTGTGCAGCGCCAATCTTCGCTCTAGCGTCGATCTGGTGGATAGTCTGCAAAAGGCTGGTTACCGCTACCAGGTGGCGGAATATGCCGATAGTGAAACACTTACCCTGCGCGAAATAGGCGTGATTCAAGAAACCCTTTTTTCAGGTCGCGACGCTTCCGATAACTGGGGGCGGGATAGGGAGGCGCTGCTAGCTCGTCTGGCGGCGCCAAGTACGCGTATCGTGACCTTGACCGTGACCGAAAAAGGTTACTTTCTGAACCCAGCCTGCGGCGAACTACGACTCGACGACCCTATGATAGCCGGAGATGTCGCCTCACCCAGCGAGCCGCGCACCGCGCCGGGGCTACTGGTGGAGGCGTTAGCACGGCGCCATCAGGCTGGCATTGCCCCGTTTACCGTACTCTCTTGTGACAACATGCCGGATAACGGCAAGCGCACACGCCAAGCGGTAATACAGCTGGCAGAGCAGCGTGACATTGCGTTGGCTAGCTGGATTGCCGAGCACGTGGCGTTCCCCTGCAGCATGGTGGATCGCATTGTGCCTGCCATGACCGATGCCGACTTTGAGCGCCTGTCTGCCTTGGGCGCTGCTGACCCGAACGCGGTGATATCTGAAGCGTTCAGCCAGTGGGTGGTAGAAGATCATTTCCCCGCTGGACGTCCTGCTTGGGAAGCTGAAGGTGTTGAAATGGTGGCCGATGTGGCGCCGTTTGAAACCATGAAGCTACGCATGCTCAACGGTAGCCATTCACTGCTTGCCTACCTGGGGGCGTTAGCCGGTATCGAGACGGTATTTGACGGTATTAACCACCCGGAGCTTCGCGCCACGGTGCGTCGTTACATGCTTGAGGAGGCCGCGCCTTCCCTGGTGATGCCCGACACCATTGATTTAGCCGACTATGCCGATGCGCTGTTGGCACGCTTTGCCAACGACAGCTTACGGCATCGCCTGCAGCAAATCGCCATGGACGGTAGTCAGAAGTTACCTCAGCGCTGGTTGAGCGGCGCGCTTGAGCGTGCCCATGAAGGACAGGTATCACCCTGCACGGCGCTGGGCATGGCTGCCTGGATTCGCTATACCGCTGGTGAAGACCTGCAGGGCAATCAATACCCGGTGGATGACCCGCTGGCGGCCCGCTTTGCTGCCTTACATGCCACCCATGGCGAGGATAGCGCTACTCTGGTGATGGCCTTTTTAACCATGGACGATGTTGTACCCAGCACGCTGGCAGAGGATGAGGAATTTGCTCAGTCGGTGCTGACAGCATACCAGACACTCGTGCAAGACGGGTTGAGCGGCGCGTTAACGGTGCTAAACCACGCACAGTAGGGGGAGTTATGGAGCATACCTGGCGCTGGTTTGGCCCTAACGATGCCATCAAGCTTGAGGAAGTTCGCCAGACCGGAGCAACCGGTATCGTCACCGCGTTGCATGAGGTGCCCAATGATCAGGTCTGGTCGGTCGAGGCTATTCAAGCCCGCAAGGCCATGATTGAAGCGGCCGGGCTTAGCTGGTCGGTGGTGGAAAGCGTGCCGGTGCATGAGGCGATCAAGCAAGGCCTGCCCGAGCGTGACGACCTGATTGAGACCTACTGCCAGACGCTGCGCAATCTGGCGGCCTGCGGTGTCGATACCGTGTGCTACAACTTCATGCCGGTACTCGACTGGACGCGCACCGATCTTGCCTACGCGCTGCCGGACGGGGCGCTGGCGCTGCGCTTTGATCAAACCGCATTTGCCGCTTTCGATCTTTTTCTGCTCAAGCGGTCTCAGGCTGAACATGATTATACTCAGCCGCAAAAAGACGCAGCGCAGACCTATCTTGACGCGCTTGATCAGCCCGCCCGCGACACGCTGATCAATACGTTGATTGCAGGGCTCCCTGGCGCCGAAGAGCACTATACTCTTGAGCAGTTTCGCCGCGTGCTGGCAGAGTACGCCGAGATAGATGCGGCCAAGCTGCGCGAACATCTAGGCTACTTCCTGCGCGCAGTTATCCCGGTGGCGGAAGAAGTAGGGATTCGCATGGCCATTCACCCTGATGACCCGCCACGACCGCTGCTTGGGCTACCCCGCGTGGTCTCGACCCGCGAGGATGCGCAATGGGTGGTGGATTGTGTGCCAAGCCCTGCCAACGGCCTTACCTTTTGTACGGGGTCTTACGGTGTCCGTGAGGATAATGACCTGGTCGCCATGGCACGCCACTTTGCGCCACACATTCACTTTATTCACCTGCGCGCCACCCAGCGCGAAGCGGATGCTCTTTCGTTTCACGAGGCGCCGCACCTGGCGGGTAACGTGGATATGGTCGGTGTCATTCAAGCGCTAGTGGAGGAGGAGCGTCGGCGTGCAAAAGAGGGTGGCGCGCGCCTACCGCTGCGCCCCGACCACGGCCATCAACTGCTGGACGACCAGCAGCGCAAAACCGCTCCCGGCTACCCGCTTTACGGACGTATGCGCGGGCTTGCCGAACTGCGCGGGGTTGAGCTTGCCGTGCGCCAGTTAACCGGCGGCTGAATCACTACGAGTAGCGGCTACGTGCAGCTACGACATGGCCCCGCTGATTGAATCGTCAGCGGGGCTTTTTTATTGGCGGTGCTAGCTCTTTCTGTGCTAGCCCTGGAGCGTTAGATCAAGCGATGGCGTGGCTGCTCAGCCGGGCTATTACGCCCGGCAACTCACTGGCGTGCTGAATACCGATGGCTCCTTCAGGCGTGCTCTCGTCATCAGGGAAGTGGTTGAGGTGGATCACCCGCATGCCTGCTGCAAGCCCCGCTTCAACGCCCACCGCTGCGTCATCGATTACAATGCAGTCTTCTGATAAGTAGCCCATGGCGGCGGCGGCTTTACGGTACAGCTCGGGGTCCGGTTTCCAGACATTGAGCGTGTAGGCGCTGAAAAGCTTTCCGCCAAAATGGTGGCCAAGCTCGGTACTTTCGAGCGCGCAGCGGATCTTGCGCTCCGGGCCGTTGGAGACGACGGCTTTTGGATGGTTGGATAACTGTTCCAGCGCTTCGGGAATACCGGCAATAGGCTTAAGCTCAGCGCGCATGCGCGACTCCATGCGCGTTCGCATGCCTGTTTCAAGTTGCGTAAGCGCCTCCTGAGTCAATGGCTGAAAGCGGTCCTCCAACGTTTGCACAATGGTATGAAAACGTACGCCCCGAAACTCTTGCATGTACTGGTGTGCCGAGAAAGGTAGCCCGAACTCAGGGAGGATGCCTCCCATCACTTCCGCGAGGAGGATCTCGCTATCCACCAGGGTGCCATCGCAGTCAAATAGTAAACAGTCCGGTGCCGATGGGCGGGGCTCAGCTGTCATGTCCATGTTTCCTCGTTGACAAGGCTAATCGGCCGCTCGCCCTGAAGGGCTAAACGAACGTTATCCACCGCTCGCTGAGCCATTGCCTGGCGAGTTTCATGAGTGGCTGACCCAATATGAGGCAGGGCGACCACGTTGGGCATGGTCAGCAGGGGCGATGAGACTGACAGCGGTTCCTGTTTGAACACATCCAGTCCGGCGGCCTTGATAACGCCCTTTTCCAATGCGTCTATCAATGCGTTTTCATCAACCACCTTGCCGCGGGCAATATTGATCAGGATGGCGGATGTCTTCATCTGTGCGAGTTGCTCGGCGCCGATGAGCTTTTCGGTTTCCGCGGTGAGCGGCACGGTCAGGCATACAAAATCGGCTTCTGCCAGCAGCTCGTTGAGCTCACGGCGCTCTGCGCCAAGCTCTTTTTCAAGCTCAGGTTTGGGGGAAGCGTTGGAATAGAGCACCTTCATGCCAAAGCCTAGTGCGCCGCGTCTGGCCACGGCCTGGCCTATACGCCCAAAACCCACCATACCCAGTGTCTTGCCATTCACATCGCTGCCAAACATGTCAGGACCAAGGCTTGCTTGCCAATGGCCTGCTTTTACCCACTCGGCGAGTTCAACGACACGACGGGCCGTCGCCATCACCAGCGCAAAACCGGTGTCGGCGGTGGTTTCAGTGAGCACATCGGGCGTATTGCATAGCATAATGCCGCGTCTGGTTAGCTCATCGACAGGGATATTGTCGTAGCCCACCGAAATGGTCGCGATAACCTCAAGCTTGGGCGCGGCATCAAGTAGCTCGGTCGTGATAGGTAGGCCGGAACCGATAAGGGCATGCGCCTCGTCAAGGGCGGTTCGTACCTCGGGCTGGGTCAAGTCCAATGGTTTCGCGAGTTCAACTAGTTGAAAATGTTGTTCAAGCTCGGACCACTGGGCAGTACTCAACTGACCCATTACGATGACGTTCTTTTTCATGCAGCCTCCTGTTGGCGAGTGTTTCACTGGTTTTGTCGTTAGCGTTCAAATGCCTGTAGCATCTCACGGGTGGGCAACCCTTCCATGTCGCCCACCGCCTGCACGGCCTGGGCGCCGACTAGATTGCCGCGCTTAAGTGCCTGCTGGGGCGTGAGGCCATCCAGTAAAGCACTGATGACGCCGACCGCAAAGCCGTCACCTGCACCGACGGTATCCACCACGTTGGCAACCGGCTGGCCGGGTATTAAAAAGCTTTCCAGCGAGCCGCCAACGGTGCCGCGATAGAAGCTGCCTTCCGGCCCCAGCTTGATAACGACTGCCTTGGCGCCCTGCTCAAGGTAGACATCGGCAATCGCTTCGGGTGACTCGCAGCCGGTGAGAAGGTGCCCTTCGGAAAGCCCTGGCAATATCCAATCGGCATGGCTGGCAAGTTCGTTCAACGTATCACGCATGATGCCTTCGCTGGGCCAGAGCGAGGGGCGTAGATTGGGATCGAAAGAAACGCTGACGCCGTTGGCCCGCGCCTGTTGCATCAGATGGCGGGTCAACTGCAGCGCACTTTCTGAAAGTGCTGGAGTAATGCCAGTGGCATGCAGGTGGCTCAGCGACTTAAAATCAATGTCGGCGGCGTCATCGAGGCTCAAATGGCTAGCCGCGCTGCCGCGTCTGAAATACTCCACCTTGGGGTCGGCGCCACCTTCGGCGCGCTCCTTGAACATCATTCCGGTCGGGTGTTGGGAGTCGGTATAGATATAGCGATCATCGATACCTTCTGCCTTGAGCGTCTGGCGAATAAACTCACCAACGCTGTCATTGCCTACTCGGCTTAGCCAACCCACCTGAAAACCCAGCCGAGATAGACCAATGGCAACATTGTTGTCGGCCCCCGCCAAGCGGCGATGAAAATGCTCGATGGTTGCAAGTGGTCCCGGCGTATCCGCTACCAGCATGCCCATGGCTTCACCAAAGGTAAGGATCGTGGGGGGTGTGGTGTTATTCGCCATTGAATCGGTTCTCATAGTAAGTGGATCGATGGTTAATCAGCCGTGGTGCGTGTTTTGCCAGGAACGGTGCTTCCCCGGGCATGTAAACGGGGAGGGTGGCGAAAGGTGATCGCAGTGTCCGTGGGATGGATCAAGTGTTTGACAGCCGCGTGGCCAATGGCGTCGGTCGGCTGGGCCAAGGTGGTGATCCCTGGGCCTACCAGATCACACCAGGCCATTTCGTCGATGCCCATCAAACCCAGTGGGCCCATGGTCAGTCCCTGTGCCTGAAAGCTTTGCACCACGCTTAGCGTGGCGGTGCCGTTGGCACACAGCACGGCGCTTGGCGTCGATGAAACGGCGCTCGCCAAAGAGGTTAAGGCCGCCGATAGGGCGCGCTCATTCAGCTCAGTCAGCGTATGGGCGTTCAGCCCGCGCTGTGAAGCCTGATGTTGAAAACGTACCAGCCGCTCTTGACGGGCGCTGGCGCCCTCGGGGGGGTTACTGACATACAGCACCGTGCGGTAGCCCTGCCCAATGAGATGATTGAGCGCCATGTCAATCGCCAACGTGTTATCCAGCCCTATGACCGGCTCGCTCAGAGTATGAATGTCACGATCCAGCAGGACGACCGGGATGCCGGCGCGCTTGATGGCCGTTAGCTGAGACTCCGGTTGCCCCGCGGCGTTAATGATGATGCCCTCTACCTGGTATGCCGCCAACAGTTCCAAATGGTGCTGCTCTTGTTCAGGATCGTTATCGGTATTACAAACGATCAGTGAATAACCGTAGGCGCGGGCCGCTTGCTCGACGCCATGCACCACCGCTACTGAAAACGGATTGCGGATATCCGCGACCAGCATGCCCAATAAACGCGAGCCGCCCCCTTTTAGTCCGCGCGCCATCAGGTTTGGCCGGTAGCCAAGCGTGTGGGCGGCTTGTTCGATGCGCTCGCGCAGTTTGGGCGAGAGCCTGTCCCGCTCGGGCCCAAAAAAGCGCGATACACTGGTTTTGGAAGTGCCCGCGAGGGTGGCGACTTCAATTAAAGTGGCGCGAGGCGGTAGTGATGACATGAATAATAGTTCACATAAGCGAATTGGGAACGTTCCCATTTTGTTTAAAGGTAGATCTTTTGCGCTTTAAAGACAATATCGCCAAAAGTGGTAGGTGCTTTCTTATGGGAAACATATAGGTTGGGGAAAAACAGGAGTGGCCACTTTGGATATTGATGAGTATCAGCGCTATGACGCCACGGGCCTTGCCGAATTGGTGCGGCGGGGAGAGGTCAGCCGGGAGGAGCTGCTTGAGGCGGCTTTGAACGCTATCGAACAACGCAATCCTACCCTGCAGGCGGTGGTGCGCATGCGGGTTGAGCAGGCTCGGCGGGAGAGCCAGCAGGTGTCGGATAATGCGTTTTTTGCCGGCGTCCCCACGTTAAGCAAAGACCTGTTGATGGACATCTCGGGTGAGCCGCTAGCGTCAGGAAGCGCTGCGTTAGCCAAGTGGTGTGCAAAAGAGGATGCTCCGCTGATCACGCGCTCACGCCAGGCGGGGTTGGTGATTGTCGGCCAAACGGCCACGCCGGAACTGGGCTTGATGGGCATTACTGAGCCTAAAGCGTTTCCCCATCCTGTAAACCCTTGGTGTGCAGACTATTCACCGGGTGGCTCAAGCGGAGGTGCTGCCGTGGCGGTGGCCAGTGGAATGGTGCCACTGGCGCTGGCGGGTGATGGCGGCGGTTCAATCCGCATACCTGCCAGCTACTGCGGTCTGTTTGGCTTCAAGCCCTCGCGTGGGAGAGTCCCACTCGCCCCCAGCCACGGCGAAGTGTGGCAAGGCGCGGTCATTGAACACGCCATTACCCGTAGTGTGCGAGATAGCGCTGCGCTGTTAGAACAAGTTAACGGCATGGTGCCAGCCGGTCCTTACCCTGTCCCAGTGGAGACCGGCTATCTGGCGGCACTTGCCGCCCCCATCAAGCCAAGACGCATTGCATTATCCTATGGTGAACCGTTGGGACGTGGCCTGGGTACGCGGATCAGCTCAGAGGTCAAGGCGGCCGTTGAGAAGACGGCTACCTATCTAGCCGATATGGGGCACGAGGTAGAGTGGTGCGATCCCCCCGTTGACGGTGAAGCGTTAGCAAAAAGCTATCTGACCCTCTATCTGGGCCACCTGGCGGCCGATCTTGAGTGGATAAGCCGTGAGACGAAGACCCCTGTGCGCCGATTGTTAATTGAGCCTTCCACCCGGGCAATCGGGCGTCTCGGTGCAAAACTGTCAGCCAAAGAGTACGAAATGGCGAAACGCTACTGGTTTGTGGCCGCCGAGCAGATGAGCATCTTTCATCAACGCTACGATGCGCTGGTGATGCCCGTCGCGGCAGACACTGCTCCACGGCTGGGCGAGCTCTACCCCTCAGCGGCGCGGGAGAAGCTGATGGGGCTACTGGCGTTTCCAGGGTTACCAAATCTGGCCCTAAAAGCCGGTATGTTAAAACAAATGGCCATGGAGGCACTCAGCCGAACTCCCTTTACTCAGATTGCCAACTTGACCGGCCAGCCTGCAATGTCGGTGCCGCTGCATATTACCTCCAATGGATTGCCGGTTGGCGTTCAAGTAGTGGGCCGCTTTGGGGAGGATAAACAATTGATGCAGCTGGCGTATGCACTCGAACAGCATGAAAATTGGCAGAAGCACTTACCTCGGCAAGCGTTCCGCGATTGAGCAGGGTAAACTACCCGCTTTTATCTGATGCGATGCACGTGGCATGCCAACCATTTATGAATTAACCAGTGCAGGCGACCGCTATTTTGATGGCCTGGTCGATAAGTTTTCCCGTTCGCTTTATCAGGCGCCGCGCGGTGAACTGCGCCTTGCCATGCTGGATTATCTGCTGCCACAAATGCTGCGCCTGGATCACCAACCTGTGTTGGATGTCGGTGGGGGGCTTGGCCAGCAAGCGGCGTGGCTGGCCGAGCGTGGGCATCCCGTTACCATGGCGGAGCCTTCTTTGGACATGCTTGGCTATGCCCAGCAGTGGCATCGTGAAGCAAAAGGCCTGCCCCATGAGACGATCCGCTACGTGCACGCGCCGCTACAGGCACTAATTAATGAAGCCCCCGGTCCCTGGCCATTGATCACCTGCCATGCCGTGCTTGAGTGGTTGGGTGACCCGCGTGCCGCAGTGGCTATCTTGGCCAGCCTGCTGGCCCCCAGCGGTCAGCTTAGTTTGATGGTGTTCAATCGCGATGCACTGCGTTTTTCAAACGCGGTGAAAGGCAATCTTGAAAAGGCCTTGAGCGACCGCCTGGAGGGCAAGGGCAAGCGCCAGCGATTAACCCCGATTTCACCGGTTACTCACTCAGAAGTGGTCGCATGGGGCGGGGAAAATCAGCTTGAGGTGACTGAAGTAGCGGGGATCCGCGTGTTTCAGGACTATCTGCGCCATCCCCCTGCCAGTGAGAAAGAGGCTGAAACGCTGTTGGCGCTGGAGAAACAGTACTGCCGCCACGATCCTCACTGGCGGCTAGGCCGCTATCTGCTTTACACGTTCACAAAATCGGAGACCGCTACATGAGCGCTCAATTACCTGCCTGCCAACTGCTGGAGCGTCAGCGGAAGGACTACTCGACGCACTGGGTAATCACCCCGCCCGTTGATCCGTGGCTTGTTGAACAGACGGTAGGCGCGGTGAGTGGCGATCTAGGCGTTGTGAAGACGTGGGAAGCGCGTGGCAAGCCTGGCTATAGTCCATTTGCACTGCCAGTCGCGCCGGGTGAGCTTGTCTCCACGCCGATGGAGCGCGCGGTGCTGTTCTGGCCAAAGGCGCATCAGCTTGGTGTCTGGTGGCTAAAGTGGTTATGTCATGTACTCCCTGAAGGAGCGGTAATTGAGATCGTTGGTGAACACCAGGGGGGGATTAAGCGCGTGCCAGCATTTTTAGCTGAGCAGGGCATGAGCTGTGCCAAACTGGATAATGCCCGGAGATGCTCGCTATTCACCACGCGTACCGTCGCTGCCAGCAACCCTGAAAACGCATGGACAACGTTAGCGGCGGAAGGTCTTGAGCTGGTTAGCCACCCCGGCGTTTTTGGCCACGGTAAAGTGGATGAAGGCACGCAATTGCTACTGGAAAGCCTGGAAAGCACGTTGCCCTCAGCGCCTCAGCGAATACTTGATATGGGCTGTGGCGACGGCATTATCAGTGCCTGGCTTGCCAAACGGGGCCATCAGATAACGGCCGTGGATGTCAGTGACTTTGCGGTGGAGGCCACCAAACGCACGTTAACGGCCAATGGCCTGACAGGGCGAGTGCTACAGAGCGATGTATACAGCGCCCTTACAGGTGAGGCGTTTGATCTGATCATCAGCAACCCTCCGTTCCATCAGGAGCGTGATATCAGCTATGGTCCCAGTCAGCGATTGATAAGTGAAGCGCCTGAACACTTAAGGTCAGGCGGGCGCTTGGTGATGGTGGCCAATGGCTTTTTACCTTATCCAGACCACCTTCAGCGTGCTTTTCAGGACTTTCAAGTTCTATCAGATAACCGCCGTTTTAAGGTTTATGCTGCTAATAATAGATAACCCATAAACAGGTAATCAGTAACAGGTCAGCAATAAACAGGCGTAAGGCTTAAGCCGCGTAGTCGATGGCGGTGATGGTATAAAACGTATCGCCGTTTGGGGTAAGCACTTTGGCCTCCTCACCCTGCTGTTTGCCCAGCAGTGCTTTGGCCATAGGCGCATCGATACTGATCCAGCGCTTTTTAGTATCGATTTCGTCGTGGCCCACAATTCTGAGGTGCACCTGCTCGCCATGTTGATCTTCCAGGCTCACATAGGCGCCAAAAAATACTTTACTGGTATCGGCGGGCAGACGATCAACCACTTGCAACTCATCAAGGCGTTTTGTTAGGTAAGTAATGCGCGCAATAACGCGGTTTAACTCTTTCTTGTTGTAGGTGTAATCGGCGTTT
Organism: Vreelandella sulfidaeris; assembly: GCF_042429665.1. GTDB lineage: Bacteria > Pseudomonadota > Gammaproteobacteria > Pseudomonadales > Halomonadaceae > Vreelandella. The sequence continues at coordinate 1,048,580 of NZ_JBHMAC010000010.1, forward strand.
TCACTACGATCACCTTGCGCCGCCGCCTCGCCCACTTTGGCTGAGATGGCCGGACGCTTAACACGTGATAAATGATCCAAAATGGCGCGCAGACGTGCCGCTCCCTCTGCCGTAATCAGGTTGCTCTTTGGGGCTTGACGCGGATCTTTTGCTGGATCGCGCCAGCGGGTCATGTTGCGACCTTTCATTACCGGTTTCCTATCAATCTCTGAGCTCACTACCTTACGCCAATTGCAGAAAGCATACCAAATGACTTGTCACTGGCGAATCATTCAAACGTTCGTTACATTATGCATAAGGCCCTCAAATGATGGGTCTAAGCCGGACAACAATAATTCAGGAGTAAGTATGCGAACTCTCTCAATTTCAACAATATCGTTATCGCGTTCTATCATTGCCGTCGCTATCAGCTGCACGCTAGCGTTTTCATCGATAACCGCAACCGCCTACGAGGGCGAGATATTCGCACTGAAAAACCGTTGGGAGAATACGGTGACGAATATGCCCGCCAATGAGCGGGAGAGTACCTTGAAGGCGTTAGCCGGTGAGGTTGAGCGGCTGGCCGAGCAGAACAGCAATGAAGCCGATGTGCTGGTCTGGCAAGGTATTATTCTAGCCTCCTATGCTCGTGAGCGCGGTGGGTTGGGGGCATTAGGAACGGCTGGCGATGCGCGTGACGCGTTAGAAAAGGCGATAGAGCTAGATCCTCAAGGGTTGAATGGCTCGGCTTATGTCACGCTAGGCGCGCTATACGATAGGGCCCCGGGTCGGCCAATTGGTTTTGGCAATAGCGATACTGCCGAGCGCATGTTCCAGCGTGCGCTGGAAATACGCCCAGACGGTATTGACGTCAATTACTATTATGCCGCTTTCTTGAAAGAAGAAGGCAACGAAGAAGCCGCGCGTGAACATGCCCAGCGAGCGGTTAACGGCACCGCGCGCGAGAGCCGTCAACTCTCTGATGAAGCCTTACGTCAAGACGCCAAGGCGCTACTCAACCAGCTGTAAACTGCCTACTGAATTGGCATTCCCGGTGGCTTGCATTGATAATGGAGCGATTATCTTTACCGGGAGTGCCCCATGGCGTCCAATCCCAAGACCCCATCTGATCAAACTCCCCCGTTTCGGAGTACGACGCTTAGCGCTCCGCTGCTAACGTCTAACGATGTTGAACTGATCAAACGTGAAACGCTGCATCAGGGTTTTTTCCGGCTGGAAGCCTTGGAGCTACGCCACCGGCTTTTTGAAGGTGGCTGGAGCAAGCCTATGCGCCGTGAAGTGCATAGTCGCTTTGATGCGGTCGGCGTGCTGCTTTACGATCCGCCCCGCGATGCAGTGGTGCTGATTGAGCAATTTCGTGCAGGCGCCTTTGATGACCTGGTATCGCCTTGGAAGCTCGAACTTGTGGCAGGCCTTGCCGACAAGAATGAGTCATTGGAAGACGTGGCTCGCCGCGAAGCGTGGGAAGAAGCCGGTTGTAAAGTGACCGAGTTGACCAAACTACATACTTATTACCCAAGCCCAGGTGCCTGCAACGAAATGGTGACGCTATTTTGTGGTTTGGTGGATACCCAAGGGCTCGGCGGGGTTCATGGTTTAGAAGAAGAGCATGAAGATATTCAGGTTCATGTCATGCCGTTTGCCAATGCCTGGGAACTCTTAATGCAAGGACGACTCGACAACGCCATGTGCTTGATTGGTCTACATTGGCTGAATAGCCAGCGAGCATCGTTACGCGCCGCCTCTCAACGAGCGTTGACACAAAGCGAAACAAATAAGGAGTGAACATGGCGAGAACGGCCTATGTCACCGATTTAAAATCCCTTCAGGGGGAGTGCAGCGCCAATTACCTACGCTTGGTGCGGCTGGTGGGCGATATGGAGTCTGGCCAGCGCCGTGATATTGCCCTGCGTGGCAATAAACAGTATTTCGGTGATTTGCATCTTTATATTCAAGAGCAGGCGCCCTATACCACCATGGTGGACGTCACCCAGACCGGCCCTCTTGATGCGGTTCTAGAAGGCCCACGTATGCGTGTGCATCTCTATCACGATGTGCGAATGGCTGAGGTGACTGACTTTCAGCGTGAACGCCACTTCAGCGGACGCTATCGTTATCCCAATGCCCGTATGCACCAGCCGGACGAAAAGCTTCAGCTTAATCGCTTTTTGGGTGAATGGTTGGCCCACGGCCTCGCCCATGGCCATACCGTTGATGTGCCGGAGATGCGTTGATGCGAGTGGTACAAATCACCGATGCCCACCTCTATGCGGATACCAAGGCGCGTTCGCGTGTCGGACTACCTTGGCAACAATTTCAGCAGGTGCTGACCGCCGTAAGCGCTGAACATCCAGATGTAGTGGTGTGTACCGGCGACATTAGTCAGGATGAAACCGCTGCCTCCTATGCGTTGGCGGTACAAGCGATGGGGGCGTTGCCATGTCCGTGGTATTGGTTGCCGGGCAACCACGATCAACCGGCGTTGATGGCTGCCGAACATCCGTTAGTCGATGAGGTGGATCTTGATGCCTGGCGGCTACTGCTGCTCGATACGCGCGTTGAAAACGAGCCGTATGGCGAATTGGGTGGTCAGCGGTTAGCTGCGCTCGAAGCGGCCTTAAACGCGGATGATCGGCCCACATTGATTGCTATGCATCATCCGCCGGTAGAGGTGGGGGCGGTGTGGATGGATGCCATTGGCCTTCAGGATCGCGATGCCTTTTGGGCCCTACTCAGTCATCACCCACAGGTTAAGGCCATTCTGTTTGGCCACGTTCACCAAGCCTACGCCGAGCATCATCAGGTCGGCAGCGGCAGTATTGACGTTTACGGCTGCCCCGCGATGGCGGATCAGTTTCTTCCCGGCGCTGAACAGTTCGCCATTGATGAAGCATCTCGACCGGGTTATCGCATTATCGATTTACACTGGTCTGGCGCGCTTGGTAGCGAATGGCAAAGCTGGGTTGAGCGTATTGAGTGAGCTGCCAAGGGTATTATTGTCTTTGGTTAGGTGTTTAAGGAATAAAAAGATAGTTATTAATTCTTTTGGGTTATTATCAACTCGGCGTTACCCTACTCACATTCGACCGTACACTGTTTCCTAAAACGTACAATATTTTCCAGCTTGTGTGACGAGCTTGTTCTTGTGAGGTAAGGGGCCATGACCCAATTGTCTACATTTCCATCAGCCTCGCAGCAGGAGGCGCCTGTCGCCCCTGATGCGGCGCGCTTGACCCACCTTAAGCAATTAGAAGCCGAGTCCATCCATATTATCCGTGAAGTCGCCGCCGAGTTCTCCAACCCGGTGATGATGTACTCCATCGGTAAAGACTCGTCTGTAATGCTGCACTTGGCGCGAAAAGCTTTCTATCCCGGTACGCCGCCATTCCCGCTTATGCACGTGGATACCACGTGGAAATTCCGCGAGATGATCGAGTTTCGTAATCGCATGGCGGTCGATGCGGGCATGGAGCTGATCGTGCATACCAACGAAGAGGGACGGGCGGCTAACATTAACCCGTTTGATCACGGTAGTGCCAAATACACCGATATCATGAAAACCCAGGCGCTCAAGCAAGCGTTGGATAAGTATGGGTTTGATGCAGCCTTTGGTGGCGCTCGCCGTGATGAAGAGGCGTCGCGTGCCAAAGAGCGCGTCTATTCGTTTCGTGATAAGTATCACCGCTGGGATCCTAAGAATCAGCGTCCTGAGCTTTGGAACGTGTATAACGCCAAGGTCAATAAAGGCGAATCTATTCGCGTGTTCCCGCTTTCTAACTGGACCGAACTGGATATCTGGCAGTATATCTATCTGGAGTCGATCCCCATTGTGCCGCTTTACTATTCCGCCAAGCGACCTGTCATTGAACGCGACGGCATGCAGATAATGGTGGATGACGACCGTCTGCCATTGGCGCCTGACGAAGTGCCTGAAGAGAAGTCTGTGCGTTTTAGAACCCTGGGTTGTTATCCGCTCACCGGGGCTGTGGAGTCAACCGCGGCCACGCTCCCGGAAATCATTCAGGAAATGCTGCTGACCCGTACCAGTGAGCGCAGTGGCCGAGCCATTGACCGCGATCAAGTGGGCTCAATGGAGAAGAAAAAGCGCGAGGGGTACTTTTAATGTCTCACCAATCCAATTTAATTGCCGACAATATTGAGCAGTACCTGCACGAGCATGAAAATAAAGATCTGTTGCGCTTTATTACCTGCGGCAGCGTGGATGACGGTAAATCGACCCTGATTGGCCGCATGCTCCACGACTCGAAAATGATCTTTGAAGATCAGTTGGCAGCGATCACGCAAGCTTCCAAAACCAGCGGTACGACGGGCGATACTGTCGATTTAGCGCTGTTGGTAGATGGGCTGCAGTCCGAGCGAGAGCAAGGGATCACCATTGATGTAGCGTACCGCTTTTTCTCCACCGATAAGCGCAAGTTTATTATCGCTGATACGCCAGGGCACGAGCAGTACACGCGCAACATGGCGACGGGTGCGTCGACGGCCAGTCTGGCGATTATTCTGATTGATGCCCGCTACGGGGTACAGACGCAGACCCGTCGTCACAGTTTTATTGCCGATTTGCTGGGTATCCAGCACTTAGTGATTGCGGTCAATAAAATGGATCTGGTGGGCTTTTCCGAGCAGCGCTTTAACGAGATCGTGGATGAGTACCGTGCGTTTGCCACCAACCTCCAAGCGCCGGATATTCGCTTCGTACCTATGTCGGCGCTGGAAGGCGATAATGTGGTCAATCGCAGCGAACAGACGCCTTGGTATTTCGGCGGTGACTATGAGGCTCAAACGCTGATTGAACTGCTTGAAGGGGTTGAGATCAGTCGCGATCAGAACCTGACCGACCTGCGTTTGCCCGTACAGTACGTTAACCGGCCCAACCTTGATTTCCGCGGTTATTGCGGAACCCTGGCAGCCGGTGTGTTGCGCCCGGGGCAGGCGGTTAAAGCGCTGCCTTCTGGCAAGACCTCCACCGTGGCACGGATTGTCACCTTTGATGGCGACCTGCTGGCAGCGTACCCTGGCCAGGCAGTCACCGTAACGTTAGAAGATGAAATCGACATTTCTCGGGGCGATTGGCTGGTGGCGGCGGATAGCGAACTACCGCTCTCTAATGCCTTTAAAGCTGACATTGTGTGGATGCACGAAGAAGCGCTAACGCCGGGAAGGCTTTACGATTTCAAGCTGGCGACCCGTGATCTTTCTGGACAGGTCAGCGGCATTGATTATCAAATTGACGTTAATACCCTGGAAAAGCATACGACTCATTCGCTGGAGTTAAATGCAATTGCACGCTGCGACGTTGAATTAACCGCTGCGATCCCGGTGGATAATTACCGCACCAGCCCAGGTACCGGTAGCTTTATCATCATCGATCGGCTGAGCAACGTGACCGTAGGCGCCGGTATGATTCGCGGCACCGCCAGTGCGCCAGGTGGTGCTTCGAGTGCTACCGACTGGGTTGCCTTTGAGCGTGACTTGAATGCCCTGGTGCGCAAACATTTTCCCCATTGGGAAGCCAAGGATATCAGCGGCTTATTTAACCGTTAGATAAACGCTAGCCCCGCAACAAAACGGCACGCCCAAAAGGCGTGCCGTTTTTGATGGTGTCAGAGGGCGGCGTAAACGTTATTTGGCGTTAGGGAAAAACAGTTGCTGGCCGTCTACCTCAAAATCCGCAATCGCTTGCTGACCTTCTTCAGACACTAGCCATTCATGCCACTGAGCAGCAAGGTCATGCTTCAGGTGGGGATGACGCTCGGCTGAAAGCAGCAGGCTGCCATACTGATTGAACAGCGCTTCATCGCCTTCAAACAGCAGCGTCAAATCCTGTGGGTTTTCAAAGGCCACCCAGGTAGCGCGGTCGGTAAACGTGTAAGCATTCATACCCGCCGCAGTGTTGAGAGTCGGGCCCATGCCGCTGCCCAGCTCACGGTACCATTCGCCCTGGGGCGTCACACCGGCATCTTCCCACAGGCGCAGTTCTGCGCGGTTAGTGCCGCTGTCATCGCCGCGTGAAGCAAAAGGCGACTCATTTTCCGCGATACGCTGAAAGGCATCCGTGACGGTGTCACTGTTGCTGATACCCGCGGGGTCATCGCTTGGACCGACAATGACAAAGTCGTTGTACATGACATCGAGGCGTTCGGTGGCGTAACCCTCTGCCACAAACTTCTCTTCGCCAGCGGTATCGTGAACCAGCAAGCTGTCAGCATCGCCACGACGACCAATTTCAAACGCCTGGCCGGTGCCGACCGCCACCACGCGTACCTCAATTCCCGTTTCTTCGCTGAAGGCCGGAATGATGGCATCAAACAGACCTGAGTTCTCGGTAGAGGTTGTCGAGGCCAGGGTGATGTAGTCATCGGCGGCCATTAGCGTGCCGCTAAAGGTCAATCCCAGAGCCCCCGCGGTAATGAATGCAGTTGTCTTGTTCATCTTGTTGCTCCTTGAGTAGCGTGCGTCAATATCAGTACATGGCAAACACAGGGCTACCAAACCAGTTCGCCCTGAATAAACGCCCTTGCCTCCGGTGAGGTAGGGGCGGTGAAGAAATCATCGGCCGGGGTATGTTCAAGCACCGCCCCGTTGTGCAAGAACAGCACTTCATTGGCTAATCGGCGTGCTTGATGCAAGTCGTGGGTGGTCATTACGATGCGGGTGCCGCTGTGATGAAACTCCATCACCGCATCTTCAACCGCTTTAATGGCTGCCGGGTCAAGGGCCGAGGTGGGTTCGTCAAGAAACAGCACCTGAGGATTGAGCAACCAGGCTCGGGCGAGCGTTAAACGCTGCTGCTCGCCGCCCGAAAGCACTCGGGCGGGACGTTTCGCTAACGGGGCCAAGCCAAACTTCTCTAATGCGCACATTGCCTGTGCTTTGCGCGTAAGAGTGGCCAATTCAGGCCGCGAAGAGGTGCTGACGGCAAGGACATAGGTCAGATTGTCGAGTGCTGAACGACGCAGCAGTACCGGCCTTTGAAAGACCATCGCTTGAGCGGGCTTTTCACCTAGCCAACGTACTGTCCCGCTGGTCGGGGTTAGCAAGCCATGGGCCAGGCGCATGAGCAGGCTTTTGCCTGCCCCGTTAGGGCCCATGATCAACGTACGCTGACAGCCCGAGAGGTTTAGCGTGGTTGGCTTGAGCAGCGTGTGCCCACGATGAGTAAAGCTTGCGCGATTGAGTTCAAGCGGGGTGACCGGGAACGTATGATGAGCATTCATCCCAGCCTCCTTTTTGCTGTCTCGCCCACCGTGTGAGCGATGGCATTAATGAGGGTGACCAGGGCAAGCAAAATGATACCCAGGCCAAGTGCCATGGGTAGATTGCCTTTGCTGGTTTCCAGCACAATGCTGGTGGTCATCACGCGAGTGACACCATCGATATTGCCACCCACTATCATCACCGCACCTACTTCGGCACTGGCGCGACCAAACCCTGCCAACACCACGGTCATCAGCGCAAAACGTGCATCCCACAGCAGGGTGGGGATCATGCGGCCGCGGGTTAGCCCCAGTGAGCTTAACTGTTCGGCATACTCTCCATGTAGCGTCTCTACCTGTTGGCGGGTAAGCGCTGCGATGATAGGGAGCACCAGGATGACTTGGGCAATCACCATGGCAGAGGGGGTAAATAATAGTCCCCATTCTCCCAGCGGGCCTGCCCGCGATAACAACAGGTAGACGCAAAGCCCCGCCACCACAGGCGGTAATCCCATTAACGCATTGAGCGCAACGATCATCGCATTGCGGCCTGGAAATCGCCATAGGGCGAGGGCTGCCCCCAAGGGAAGCGCTAACAGACTAGCGATCAATACCGCCATCAGGGATACCTGCAGCGATAGCAGCACGATAGAGAGTAGCGCGTCGTCCATGCTTATGATGAGGGCGAGGGCGGTACTAAAGGCGTTGTCACTGGTCAGCATTAAGTGTTGGCATCATGGTTATACTAGAGTCGGCATGATGTACCGAAAACTAACCGAATGCACTCGACGCTGAAATATATGCAGCTATATGCATAAAATTAACGTTAGATACGCGACAGCGAGATTATCTCACCATGCCTGAACCCTATGCTTACTTTACAACAGCCGAAGTTGCCGACTACTTACGCCTGAAAGAGCGCAAAGTGTATGACCTGGTGCGCCAGGGCCAGATCCCCTGTAGCCGGGCAACGGGGAAGCTGCTGTTCCCGCGTCAGCAAATTGATTTATGGGTATTGAGCCATCTTGAGGGGGAGCAGGCGCAAAGCGCCTCGGCCCCCATGGTGGTTGCCGGCAGCCAGGACCCCTTGCTGGAGTGGGCAATACGCGAAAGTGGCTCTGATCTGGCGATGCTTTGCCAGGGCAGCGGGGATGGGGTTCGTCGCCTGCTCGCTAACAAAGCCATGCTGGCTGGCATCCATCTGCTGGATCCAGCCACTCAGCGTTATAACGAACCCAGCGAATTGGGCTTGAATGGTATGCGCGACTTGTTGGTGGTGCGCTGGGCTAAGCGTCGTCAGGGGTTGTTAGTGCCTGCTGACAATCCATTGAATATTACTGGGCTGAAGGATTTAAAGCGTCGCGACCTGCGCGTGGCGCATCGCCAGCCAGAAGCCGGGGCGGCCAGGCTGCTGAACTGCTTGCTACACCAGGCGGGGATTGATAACGCCACGGTTCAGTGGGTGCCACACCCTTCGCTGAATGAAGACGATTTAGCACTGACGATTAGTCAGGGCGAAGCGGACGTTGGTCTGGGCGTGCAAGCCGCTGCTCACCGCCTGCAGCTTGGGTTTATTGACGTGTGTGAAGAGCCGTTTGATTTGTTCATGCAGCGGCGCAGTTATTTTGAGCCAGCCGTCCAGCAACTATTGGCGTTTACGTCTCAGCTACGTTTCAGAGAGCGCGCCACCTTGCTAGGCGGATACGACGTTACCGAGCTGGGGAATATCATGCATAACGCCTAGCGAACGCTTTATCGGTGTATGAAGGGGCTGAAGAGCTTGACGCAGTCACTGTATACGCCACACTAAGGGGTGCGTTATTAATTACCATCATCACGAAAAGGAGAGCATGATGAGTCAATCACTTAACGGCAAACGAGTTGCTATTTTAGCTGCCGCTGGTTTTGAAGAGGCTGAGCTTAGCTCGCCTAAAGAGGCGCTTTTAAAAGCGGGAGCTGAGGTGCATGTCGTTACTCCCGATGGCAAGGGCATATGTGCCTGGGCAGAAACCGACTGGGGCGAGACCTACGACGCGGATAAAGCACTAGGTGATGTTAATGAATCTGACTATCACGCCCTGATGCTTCCTGGTGGTGTCTTCAATCCAGACGAACTGCGCACTAATGAAGATGCGTTGAGCTTTGTAAAAGCGTTTTTCCAAGCGGGCAAACCGGTCGCGGCGATTTGTCATGCGCCGTGGATCTTGATCAACGCCGGTGTTGTTGAGGGTCGCCGCATGACCTCGGTACCCAGCATCGCACAGGATTTACGCAATGCCGGTGCAGAATGGGTCGACGAGCAGGTAGTGGTGGACAGTGGATTTGTGACCAGCCGTACGCCGAAAGACTTGGATGCCTTTAATGCCAAGCTGGTCGAAGAAATTCAAGAAGGACGTCACTCCGGCCAACACGATTGATGAGTGTATTGCGCCAGTGGGCAAGCTTTGTCAAAAGGCTTGTCCATGTTATCGCCAAACCTATTAAAGGTGACCGTAGCCGCGGAGGGATGGTAGTTAATCCTTACCGCGGCTACGGTTCTCAGTATGAAGTGTTTGTCATGGGCAGGGTGTTTCGCCAAGCCGCTCTTGGACGGGCTATTCCCCGGCGGGGCATGCTGCGAGATACGGCTGACGTTGCACGGCGTATTTTTCGACGTGGCCTTGCCAATGCGAAAGTAGAGATTCGAATTGGTAATAATCAGTTATGTGTTGCCACGGATCGAGATGGTTATTTCGATATCCACCTACCCATCAGCCATACCCTGCCTATTGATGTGTCTTGGCATCGAGCGGATATCTTGGTGCACTCGCCAGGTCAGGCCCCTATGCGCACGCACGTAGAGGTCTATGTGCCACCACCGGAAGCTGACTTGCTGGTCATCAGCGACATTGATGACACCGTGATGTTTACCGGGGTTGCCGAAAAGCTCAAGATGCTTTATCGCCTGTTTGTTAAAAAGCCCCATCGGCGCACTGCGTTTCCAGGGGTCGCATCGCTTTACCAAGCGCTGCATCGTGGCGCTAGTGAACGTGCAGAACGCCCTATTTTGTATGTCTCTCGAGGGCCTTGGGCGATATACGAAATGCTCGAAACCTTCTTTCAGATCAATCGTATTCCTGTTGGTCCCATCCTGTTTCTGCGCGAGTGGGGCCTCTCCTGGCGCCGTCCTTGGCCGCGTCGTGCCGAAGAGCACAAGCGTGATCTCATCGACCGCATGTTGGCGCTTTATCACGATATGCCATGTATTTTGATTGGTGACAGCGGTCAGCATGATCCTGAAGTTTATATTGAGATAGTGAAAGCCTACCCTGACCGAATTAAAGCTATTTATATAAGGCGGGTAGATAAAAATCCAAAACGAGAAGCGGCAATTCAACGGCTGCGCGATGAGTTAGTCGATACGCATTGCGACTTGGTATTGGCCGCCGACAGTGTCTTGATTGCCGAACATGCTCATGCTCAGGGCGATATCTCTTCACATGGCCTTCAGGCGGTTCGCCGCGATGTAGAAGAGCACCGCAACGACCCCGCTGCGTAGCACTTGTCGGCGAGCACTGTTGTTAACCCTGTGCACATGGTAAAACCTACCCATTCACAGTGTGTTTAACGGTAGGGGCTGCCATGGTAGTGCTGCTGATCATTTTTGCGTTGGCCGTGTTTGTGCTCCCCAATGTCTGGGCCAAGTGGGTGCTCAAACGCCACACCCGGGGGCGTGATGATTACCCCGGCACGGGGGCGGAGCTTGCTGACCATTTATTGCGCCGCTTAGGTGTGGAGGGGGCTCGCGTAGAGCGTACCGAGTTCGGTGATCATTACGATCCCGATGCTCGCTGCGTGCGTCTTTCTCCTGATAATTACGATGGTCGTTCGCTAACGGCCGTGACGGTGGCCGCGCATGAAGTCGGTCATGCGATTCAACATCATCAAGGTTACGCCCCGTTGCTAGCTCGCAGCCGGTTAGTGGGGGTGGCGCAAAAAGCGGAAAAGCTCGGGGCTATCCTGATGATGGCCGCGCCTTTTCTGTTTTTACTGACTCGTATCCCCGGTGGTTTGGCTGTTGTCATTGCCATGGCGGTCATCAGTTTCGGCACCGCGGCAGTGGTGCACTTGGTGACCCTGCCCGTCGAGTTTGATGCCAGCTTTAACCGCGCGCTACCGTTACTTAAAGAGTATGTGCCGCCCTACGATATGGCGGGGGCACGGCATGTGCTGACCGCCTGTGCGTTTACTTACGTAGCGGCCTCGCTTGCCAGTGTAATGAATCTGGGACGCTGGCTGGTAATACTACGCAGATAGTCCGGCGGTGATAGCGCAGGCCTTCATCGCCCCTGTGGCGCTCAATCAAATCCCGGTCTGAGCACTTTATTCGGCGGCGTTGGCGGTGGTGGCCGTTAGCAGTGTATCGCCGCGCTGCGCGAGGCCGTCGCGGGAAAGCTTGACCTGGTCGCGGGCAGCAGCATTGCCAAGCTGTCCGGCATTGGCATCCACATTGAGCAGCACGCTGTGCAGCGCGGCGTGAATCAACCGCGCTCCGGCGAGCGCGTCGCTGACAAACTGCCGTTCGATATGTTCTACCGCCTGTTGCGTCAGTACCAGCGCTGCAACACATAGCTGCGCCGTTTTCATCGGTACCTCGACCGCCTTATCGGCAGCCGCATGAATGGCATCATGACGGCCTTCATCCTCTTTGTCGCGGGCGACGGCCGCCATGAACGCCTCAAAGGCAGCTACATCTTCCTGGGCCAGAGGTGCCAGGCGTTGCGTGAGCGACGCGCCTTCTTCAATCAAGGCTTGGCGTGGGGAGTTGGCGTCATGATGCTGGCTTAGATGTAATCCCTTGAGCACAAGAGACAAGCCGAGGTCAGCACTGACCACCGCCACGGCGCCGCAGCCAGGCATCGGCTCGCGGGCCACGGCGTCACGAAAATCGCTTAGTCGCTGCTCCCACAGCGGGGCTGGGTTATTCAATATGTTATCCGACATGGCGTCCTTTCCCCTTTACGGTTCATGCCTTAGTGAATGCGCGCAAGCGCGTCTTCCAGCGCCTGGCGCGTTGCGGGACGCACGCAGCGCGCCAGCTCCTGACCATCCTTCAAAAACACCAGCGTCGGCCAAAGCTTGACTTGATATGTTCGCCCCAGGCGTTTGCCCTTGCCATCCTCGACACGCACATGGCGTACCCCGGCGGCCTGATCAATTACCTCCTTGATCAATGGCTGCGCTGCACGACAGTAGCCGCACCAGGGCGTGCCAAACTCAACGACTACCGGCCCTTGACTGGCATCCAGTTCGCTGCGCGACGGTACGTTGCTACTGGGCATGGTCATGTGTTCTCTCCTGAGATGGGGGACAGGTCCCACTTCCTTTGAGACCTGCTTGCTTTTACGACACTCTTACCAATAGGGCTAGTTCATCAACCTCCCACTTTCAAGGTCGATAGCCCCCTAAATTGGAAGGGATCAGCCTGGCTTATTGGCCAGAATTACTGCCCGGCGCGGCGCTGGATAACCTTCAATGGTGCGTGTGCGGTCGTTGGGATCAAGAAAATCCGCCAGCGATTGGTACGTCATCCAGCCGGTTGAGCGCTGCTCTTCAAGCGATGTCACCGCTTCATCGACCACACGAACATTGTTGAACCCACAGCGTCTCAGCCAGTGGCACAGCGCTTTCGAGGAAGGCAGGAAGTAGACATTAGGCATCGCCGCATAGCGCTCGCCGGGTACAAATACCGTTTGCTCATCGCCTTCCACTACCAAGGTTTCCAAGACCAGCTCGCCGCCGGGCGTCAAGGCTGATTTTAACTGCTGAAGATGTTCAAGCGGGGCAGGGCGATGATAGAGCACGCCCATGGAAAATACCGTATCGAAAAAGCCCAGGTTGTCCGGTACATCCTCAATCCCCACCGGCAGGAACTGCGTTCTTCCGCCATCCGCATCGCCGACAAAGTGGCGCACCGCCTGGAACTGCCAATAAAAGCGCGGCGACGGGTCAATCACCAGCACGAAAGCCGCCCCTGCGCCAGCCATTCGCCAGGCGTGATAACCGCTTCCGCCGCCTACGTCGAGTACCTTACGATATTTCAGCGGTGCCAAATGCGGCGCCACTCTCTGCCATTTCCAGTCGGAGCGCCATTCGGTATCAATATAAATACCGCCCAGTTGGAAGGGGCCCTTACGCCATGGGGCGAGTTTTCTTAATAGATTAACGCATTGGCGCTGTTGGCTATCGCTAAGGGCGAGGTCGACGGTAACGGTGTCGCTATCAAGTTGAACGTGCCGCTCAGTGGGCAGCGCCGGCAGTTTGGCAACCGCTTTTTCCCAGGCGGAAAGGTCGCCATGACGATTGCGATCCAGCCCATGGGCGAGCTGTTCGGGCAACTTGGCAAGCCACGCGGTGAGCGAGGAGTCGAGAACCGCTTGGTCCAGAAACGCCTGGTAGAGGGCGCGGTGGTCAGGGGACAGTGGCACCTCAGCCCTCCTTAAAAGCAATCAATGACGCAAAGTTTAGATACTGGAACCAGGTCATCGAACGCGGAAAGCCCGCTTGTTTCAAGCGACCATGAAGGGCATCCAGGGTGTCAGGCACCAGTACGTTTTCAAGCGCGGTACGTTTCTGGCTGATCTCCAGGTCGCTATAGCCATTGGCGCGCTTGAAGTCATGATAGCGTTCAACCCGCCAGGCATTATCGCGCTCATCAGCGTCCACCGTTTTCTCGGAAAGAATCAAAACGCCGCCGGGCTCCAGCGCGGCGTAAAGTCGTGCCAGCAACGCATCGCGATCAGCAGCGGGCAGAAACTGTAGCGTAAAGTTGAGTATGATCATCCCCGAAGGTGCATACTCCAGCGTACGAATATCGGCTTCTTCTACCTGCATTGCGTGCGCTGGGCACTCTTGCGTAAAGGTGTGTCGGGCCTTTTCCACCATGGCGGGGGAAAGATCGACCCCCGTATAGCGAAAGGCGTCCGGCGCAAGGGCGCCGGCCAACGCCAGGCCAGAGGCACCCAGTGAGCAACCCAGGTCATAGACGTGGGCGCCGTGGCGCAGGTGGCGTTGCGCGATAAGGCTCAACATGCCGAGGATTTGCCCATAGCCCGGTACCGAGCGACGGATCATATCTGGAAAGCAGGCAACGACCTTTTCATCGAATGAGAACCGCGCTACACGGTCAAGGGGTGTCGAAAAGATAGCGTCACGGTAAGATGCATCACTCATGGGCAAGCCAGAATTATTAATGAGGCTGCGTAGTTTACGCGCCCTTGATAACGCAGAACAGGCCTGTCGATAACAGATTCCTGTCTCATGGAACGACGCCACAGGAGAAGGCATATGGCTTCAGCAACAGCAACTCCCGATACGCTACCCGCTTGGCAGACGTTGAAGCATCATGCTGAAACGCTGCAACACGTTCACTTGAAAACGCTGTTTGGCACCGAAGCTTCTCGCTGGGAGAGTTTTACTCGCCAAGTGGCAGGTTTGACGCTGGATCTTTCCAAGCAGCGTTGGGATGACGATACGCTCGAGCATCTGTTTACGTTGGCCAGTGAGGCAGGCGTACCCTCGGCGATTGAAGCGCTGCTGAGCGGTAAACGCGTCAACGTCAGCGAAAACCGTCCGGCGTTGCACACGGCGCTGCGTTTGCCAGCCGATGCGACGCTTGAGGTTGAAGGTCACGATATCGTGGCGGACGTGCAGGAAAGCCTTGCCCAGATGGAGCGTTTGGTTAGCCGACTACATGCAGGCCAATGGCGGGGGGCTACTGGCAAGCCGATTCGTCATGTGGTTAATCTAGGTGTGGGCGGCTCAGATCTGGGCCCGTTGATGGTGACCCATGCTCTGGCAGATTTCCGGCCCAAGGATATTCATCCGATCGAGGTGCATTTTGCCTCCACCATGGACGGTTCGCAGCTGGCGGATTATTTAAGCCGCTTGAATCCAGAGACGACTATTTTTGTGTTGTCGTCTAAATCGTTCACCACCATTGATACGCTCTCTAATGCGAATACGGCCCGTGAGTGGCTATTAGGGCGCTTAACCGAGCACGGGGCGACGCCCGTTAGCGCGGAACTGGTCGTGCGACAGCATTTTATTGGCGTATCGGCCAGCCCTGAAAAAATGACCGAGTGGGGCATCGCTGATGAGCATCAGTTAACCTTCTGGGAGTGGGTAGGCGGGCGCTATTCGCTGTGGGGCACGATTGGTTTGCCGATTGCGCTGGTGGTGGGAATGGCGCATTTTCGCGAATTTCTTGCCGGTGCTCATGCCATGGATCAACATTTTTCAAAAGCACCCATGGACGATAATTTGCCGGTGCTATTAGGGTTGGCGGGCATCTGGAACGTTAATTTTTTGGATATCCGAGCACACTCGATTCTGCCCTACGATGGGCGATTGGAGTATTTCGCCGCCTACCTGGAGCAGTTGGAGATGGAGTCCAACGGCAAGTCCGTAACCCGCCAGGGGCAGCCGGTTAATTACTCGACCTGCCCGGTGCTTTGGGGCCAACTCGGCCCTAATGCCCAGCACGCGTTCTATCAGCTGTTGCACCAGGGAACTCAGCCCGTGGTGTGTGACTTTATTGCCCCGCTTAAGCGTTACGATGATGTGGAAGACACCGATACCCGTCGCCATCTCAAAACCCAGCACCGCTTGGCGCTGGCCAACTGTTTTGCTCAGTCCCGAGTATTGATGCTTGGCGACGATGCCCTGGAAGACGATGGCCCGCGGCCTGAGCACAAGCGCTACCGGGGTAATCAGCCTTCCACTACGGTACTGCTTGACCAGCTCACGCCTGCCACACTAGGGTCGCTCATCGCGCTTTACGAACATAAAGTCTTTGTTCAGGCCGTTATTTGGGATATCAATCCGTTTGATCAATGGGGTGTTGAGCTTGGCAAGCAGATTGCGTCGGATACCCAGGCCATTATCGACGGTGAGGGCGATATTGCACGTATGGATGCTTCAAGCCGTGGCTTGATTGAAGCGTTTTGGTCCGCGGAGCAGGAGTGATACTGCCCCCTCAAGCTGGGCCGCCCCAGCCTGAGGGTAATAAGCATGGCTAGATATACAGCTTTTTGGTTTTCCGATATCCTGTGTGTCTTTGTCACTGATGACTGTTTAAACAAGCGGTTTAAACACGTTGTTTAGACAGGCTGCGTTTGGCGCTGGTAACGACCAGCGCAACGACAAGTACTACCCTTCAGGAATCGACGTTACATGACCCAGTTTGATGCCTCTCAGTACGGCGCGAGTTCTATCGAAGTCCTGTCAGGGCTTGAACCGGTACGTAAACGTCCCGGTATGTATACCGACACGACACGTCCCAATCACCTTGCTCAGGAAGTCATTGATAACAGCGTCGATGAGGCGCTTGCCGAGCATGCCACCGAGATTAACGTGGTGCTGCATAGCGACGGTGGCATCGAGGTTCAAGACAATGGCCGTGGCATGCCGATTGATCTACATCCCGAGCACGGCGTCTCGGGTGTTGAGCTAATCTTTACCAAGCTGCACTCAGGGGGAAAATTCTCCTCCTCAAGCTACCGTTTTTCCGGCGGTTTGCACGGCGTCGGGGTCTCGGTGGTGAACGCACTATCTCGCCGACTAGAGGTAGAGGTGACCCGAGGTGGCGCGCGTCATGCCATGGCCTTTGAGTACGGAGAAAAAGTCGAAGAGCTGCATGAGCTTGGCAAAGCACCCAAGCGGGCGAGTGGCACTCTGGTGCGCTTCTGGCCGGATGAGAGCTACTTCGATAGCCCTAAACTTGCACTTACCCGGCTAAAGCATCTGCTGCGTGCCAAGGCAGTGCTTTGCCCCGGACTCAAGGTTACGCTGGTGGAGCCCGAAGGCACTCGCACCGAATGGGAATTTGCCGACGGCCTACGCGATTACCTGATAGAAGCCACCGATGGCTACGAGGTGCTGCCCAAAGAACCGTTCGTTGGCCATTTTAACGATGATGAGCACGGCGTTGATTGGGCAATTCAATGGCTACCTGAAGGCGGCGAATCGCTGTTGGAAAGCTACGTCAATCTTATCCCCACACCCCAAGGCGGCACCCATGTGAATGGCTTCCGCTCTGGGTTGCTGGATGCGCTGCGTGAATTCTGCGAATACCGCAACCTGTTGCCCCGTGGGATCAAGCTAACGGCCGATGATCTGTGGGAACGCACCTCCTATGTGCTGTCGGTCAAAATGCTGGATCCGCAGTTTGCCGGGCAAACCAAAGAGCGGCTCTCGTCGCGAACGATAGCGGGGTTCGTTTCCGGGGTTGTTAAAGACGCCTTCTCGTTATGGCTTAACCACCATGTGGACCAAGCCGAAGCGATTGCAGAGCTGGTCATCAATGCGGCGCAAAATCGCCAGAAGAAAGCTAAAAAAGTCGCGCGTAAAAAAGTCACTTCCGGCCCCGCGCTGCCCGGTAAACTCGCCGATTGTTCTGGCCAGGACCCTGCTTTAAGCGAGCTGTTTCTGGTGGAGGGTGATTCCGCTGGCGGTAGTGCCAAACAGGCGCGTAACCGCGAAACTCAGGCGATCCTGCCACTGCGCGGCAAGATCCTGAATACTTGGGAAGTGGAAACCCACGATATTTATGGCTCACAGGAAGTCCATGATATAGCGGTTGCCATTGGGGCCGACCCTGGCAGCGCTGACCTGGAAAAGCTGCGTTACCACAAGATTTGTATTCTCGCCGATGCCGACTCCGACGGCCTTCATATAGCAACACTGCTGTGCGCGCTGTTTGTGCGTCATTTTCCAAGTTTGGTCGATGCAGGACATGTGTATGTGGCCATGCCGCCGCTTTACCGTATCGATTTAGGCAAGGAGGTGCACTACGCCCTGGATGAGAGTGAAAAAACCGCCATTCTCAAACAGCTAGCCACAAAGCGCGGGACGCCTAATGTGCAGCGTTTTAAAGGCCTGGGTGAGATGAGCCCGCTGCAGTTGCGTGAAACGACCATGGCAACCGAAACCCGGCGCCTAGTGCAGCTAACCCTGTCTGAGGGCGATGGCACGCTGGAAATGATGGATATGCTACTGGCCAAAAAGCGCGCGAGTGATCGCAAAAAGTGGCTGGAAAATTACGGCAACCTCGCAGACATTGAGGTATAACCCCCGATGACCATGGATATTCAAGTAGCGGAGGGCGACGTCGAGCGTCTCTCCCTGCGCGACTACACCGAAAAAGCGTACCTCGACTACTCGATGTACGTGATCCTTGACCGCGCCTTGCCCAATATTGGCGACGGCATGAAACCCGTTCAGCGGCGGATCATTTACGCCATGCGCGAGCTGGCGCTACATGCCAATGCCAAGTATAAAAAGTCGGCGCGGACCGTTGGCGACGTGCTGGGTAAGTTTCACCCACACGGTGACAGCGCCTGTTATGAAGCCATGGTGCTGATGGCGCAGCCGTTTAGCTACCGTTACCCCCTAGTGGATGGACAGGGCAACTGGGGTAGCCCTGATGACCCTAAGTCGTTTGCTGCCATGCGCTACACCGAGGCCAAACTGTCCAAGTTTGCCGAAGTGTTGCTGAGTGAGCTGGGCCAGGGTACCGTGGATTGGGCGCCTAACTTCGATGGCACCATGCAGGAGCCGCTGGTGCTGCCCGCCAAGTTACCTCATGTGCTGCTCAACGGTGGTACCGGTATTGCGGTCGGTATGGCCACCGACATTCCGCCTCACAACGTATCAGAAGTGGTCGAAGCGACCTGTCACCTGCTACGTAACCCCAAAGCCACTACCGTCGATTTGATGGAATTTCTACCGGCGCCCGACTTTCCCACGGACGCTGAAATCATCACTCCGCCAGCGGACCTGTGTAAGCTCTACGAATCCGGTCGTGGCTCGGTCAAGCTGCGTGCTCGCTATGTGCGCGAAGAGGCCAACATCGTCATCACCGCCGTGCCGTATCAGGTTAGCGGCGCCAAGGTGCTGGAGCAGATTGCAGCGCAAATGCAGGCCAAAAAGCTACCGATGGTGGCCGACCTGCGCGATGAGTCGACTCACGAAGAGCCTACTCGCCTGGTCATTGAGCCACGCTCCAACCGGATTGACGTTGAGTCATTGATGGCCCATCTGTTCGCCACCACGGATCTTGAAAAGAACGTGCGGGTGAACATGAACGTCATCGGCCTGGATGGCCGCCCGCGAGTGATGCCGTTGCCAGAAATGCTGGGCGAATGGCTGCAGTTCCGGCGCAGCACCGTGCGACGCCGCTTAGAACATCGCCTAGGGAAAGTCGAAGATCGGCTGCATATTCTGGAAGGTCTGTTAATCGCCTATCTCGATCTGGATGAAGTGATCCGCATCATTCGTGAAGAGGATGACCCAAAAGCGTCGCTGATCTCGACCTTTAGCCTTTCCGAACGTCAGGCCGAGGCTATTTTGGAGCTGCGTCTGCGTCATCTTGCCAAGCTCGAAGAGATGAAGATTCGTGGCGAGCAGGATGAGCTGGAAAAAGAGCGCAAATATTTACAGGGACTGTTGGGCAGCGAAGCCAAGCTCACAACGCTGATTGAAAAAGAGATTCGTGCTGCGGGCAAAGAGCATGGCGATGAGCGCCGTTCCCCCTTGGTAGAGCGCGAAGAGTCGAAAGCGCTTTCGGAGGTAGAGCTACTAGGCGCAGACCCGATTACCGTGGTGCTCTCGGACAAAGGCTGGATTCGTGCCGCCAAGGGGCACGATATTGATCCCGAAGGGCTCTCTTACAAAGCTGGGGATAGCTTTCAATTGGCCGCGCGAGGGAAAACCAACCAGTCGCTAGTGCTACTGGACGATACCGGGCGCGCCTATACGCTGTCGGCGCACAACTTGCCCAGTGCGCGGGGCCAGGGCGAGCCTGTCACGGGGCGTGCCAACGTAGCCGCCGGAGCCAAGATGGCAGGGCTGATGTTTGCCCCTCCCGAGCGGCGCTTTGTACTCGCCACTGACGGCGGCTATGGGTTTGTTGCTCGGCTCGATACCCTGACCGGCAAGAACAAAGCCGGTAAAGCGGTGCTTAGCTTGCCTAAAGGATGCAACGTCATGGCACCGGTTGAAGTGCCCGAGGGCGAGCAGCTATGGGTGGCATCGGTTTCAAACGAAGGTCGCCTGCTGCTCTTCCCCTTGGATCAACTGCCTGAGATGAGCAAAGGGAAAGGCAATAAAATGCTCGATATTCCTGGCCCTCGGGCTGCCCGGCGAGAAGAGTTTGTCACCGGAATGGTCGTTCTGGACGAGGGGGCGGCGTTGATGATTCATGCTGGTAAGCGCAAGCTAACCTTAAAAGCTGACGATTTGGCGTACTATCGTGGCGAGCGCGGTCGCCGTGGCAGTAAGTTGCCCCGCGGATTCCAGAAAGTAGATCGATTAGAGTCAGGGGAGTAAGTGATGGCACGTGGTGAAGTGATTCTGACCGTGTTAGCGCCGCGTTTCACTGCGGATATCCAATCGCAGATAGAGGCGTTAAGGTCCCAGTTTGGTCTTGAGGAAATAGCTTTCCAGCAGCTCTCCAACGCCTCTTCGTCTGGCGACATGGACTGTATCGAGCAGCGCTTGGTGGGTGATGAGATCGATGTTGATGCCGTACGCAAGGCTGCCTTGGTGTTAAGCGATACCTTGAACGCGGATATTGTGGTTCAGGAGCGTCTTCGTGGCCCAGTGAGCCCGGGGCTGGTCTGTTTCGATATGGACTCCACGCTGATAAAAACCGAAGTGATCGATGAGCTGGCGCGCCGCCATGGTGTCGGCGATGTCGTCGCCGAGGTGACCGAGCGTGCCATGCGGGGTGAGCTGGATTTTAAAGCGAGTTTCCGCGAACGCATGAGTAAGCTTGCCGGGCTGGATGAAGCGGTGCTATCGGACATTGCTGCTCAGTTACCGCTGATGGAGGGCTCCGAGCGCTTGATAACCAACTTAAAGCGATTAGGTTACCGCACCGCGATTCTTTCTGGCGGCTTCACCTACTTTGCACGACACCTGCAGGAAATGCTGGGTATTGACGAGATTCATGCCAACGAACTGGTCATTGAGAAAGGGAAAGTGACGGGGGAGGTGCGCGAGCCTATCGTGGACGCTGAGCGCAAAGCCGAGCTGCTGGAGGCCATTGCATTGCGTGAAGGACTAACGCTTGAGCAAACCATTGCCGTGGGCGACGGTGCCAATGATCTCAAGATGCTTGCCAAAGCGGGCATGGGCGTTGCCTTTCGAGCCAAACCAATGGTCCGGGCCCAGGCACGTCAGTCAATCTCTATCGCCGGGCTTGAGGGTGTGCTGTATCTGATGGGCTATCATCAGAACGATTTAACGTCGTAATAGCTTTAGTGGCGTAACCTGAAAATACCACTGCGAGGCCTTTCCCATGTCATTGCGAGGAGCGCAGCGACGCGGCAATCTCGTCCTGCGGTGGCACTAAACCCAGATTGCTTCACTACGTTCGCAATGACAAAAGCAAGATTGCCGCGCTTCGCTCGCAATGACAAAAGCGGGGTTTTTACACCCCGCTCGCAATGACACAGAAGTGAGGTTGCGAGTCCTTCCCCATGTCATTGCGAGGAGCGCAGCGACGCGGCAATCTCTGCCTGCGGTGGCAAACCAAACCCGAGATTGCTTCACTACGTTCGCAATGACAAAAGCGGGGTTGGCGCATGACTAAGCGGGGTTACTGCACCCACCCCGCTTGTCATAAAAGCAGCGAGTTAGCCATGGCCTTTATCAGGATGGGGGACGGGTTTGTCGCCCACTTCTTCAGACCTTAGTTCGAGTGGTTTGCCTTGGGTCTTGTCGGCGTGCTTTAAGCGTAGGTGCAAGCCGGATTTAGCCAACAGGTGAGCACTAACAGGGGCGGTGATAAACAAAAACAGCGTAATCAGCAACTCCTGAATATCGGGCTTGCCGTGTACGTTCCAGAAATACATCATTGATGCAATCAACATACAGCCAATACCCAGGGTAGTGGCTTTGGTCGGACCATGAAGGCGCATGTAAAAATCACGCAAGTGGGCCATCCCCAGCGAGCCGATAAACACAAAAATGCCGCCAGCAATCAGCAGTAGCGAAATAATCACTTCAATTATGGCTGACATAGATCCCCTTGCTCATGTTCATCATTCGATAGCTCATGTTCATTATTCGATAATGTCCCCGCGCAACATATATTTGCATACCGCGACGGTACTGATGAAGCCGAGCATCGCAATAAGCAGTGCCGATTCAAAATAGGTTTTACTGTTCAGCCATAGCCCCAGCAGAACGATTAGTGCGATCGAGTTGACATACATGGTGTCCAGCGCGAGTACTCGGTCGGGCAGGCTGGGGCCGATGGTGAGTCGATAAAGGTTCATCAACAGCGCCATCACCACCAGCGCTAAGGTGATATAGAGTGCAATGCTCAGCATTCGTAAATCTCCTTGAGCGGACGCTCGTAGCGCTCGCGAATCTGCTCAATCAGCTTATCCACATCGTCCACGTTCAAGGCATGAATCAGCAATGATTTACCATCCATGCGCAAGTTCGCCGAGACGGTGCCAGGCGTCAGGCTGATCGTGCTGGCCAGCAGCGTAATCGTAAACCGCTCCTCAAGCATCAATGGGTATTCAACAAAGTGCGGCTTGAGGGTGCGCCACGGGTTGGCAATCAAATAAGCCACTTCAAAGTTGGCGGTAATAATGTCGCCCAGTACGCGAAAAATAAACCGTAATAACGCGAATGGCTTAGCAATACGCGGACGCGCATCCCAGAAACGGTAGGTTAACAAAGGAATCAAAATGGCCAATGCACCACCGAGCACGAATTGACCAAAGGCATAGCTGCGTACCAGCAGTAGCCAGACCACTAGCAACAGTAGGGATAAAACAGGCGTCGGCAGCCAGGCGCGCGTGGCGATCATGGGGCATCTCCCGCTTCAGGTAGTAACGTGCGAATCAGCACCTGTGGGTTGGCTAGCTGGTCTGCGGTGGCCTGAGTGTAATTACTCACTGGGCCGGCAAACAGCACTAGAAGGGGGGCTGCGCTGAGCAGCCAAGCAGTGCCCATCCACTGGCGATAGGATAAAGGGCTGCCGCTATCATTGCCGCGATGACTCCGCCAGAAGAGCGTAGAGCCTGCCCGCGAAAGAGCAATCAGCGAGGCTAAACTGGTCAGCAGTATAAGAGGCCAAAGCCATAGACGCTGCGAACCTTCGGCAGCATTTAGCATTAACGCCTTACCGAAAGCGCCCGAAAACGGCGGAACCCCGGCAACCGCGATAGCGCCGATAAAAAACAGCATTCCCAACGCTGCCCCTTGCACCATGGGCCGGCCCTTGACGATACGAGTGCCTGCTTTACCACGTTGCAAGCCGATCATTTCGGCCAGAAGGAATAAGCCTCCGGTGATCAGTGTCGTATGAATCAGGTAGTAGAGTAGCGCAGAGACTGCTTGAGGTGAGCGCATGCCAACACCTGCCAGCAGGGTGCCTACCGACACCAGCACCAGGTAGGCCACTAGCAGGCGTAAATCCTGCGCGGCCATCACACCAACGCCTGCTGCTGCCAGGGTCGCCAGCGACAACCACCACACCCACGGTTGTTCCAATGCTTCCAGGCCGCCAGCGCTTTCGCCAAAGATCAGCGAATACACCCGAAGAATGGCGTAAATACCTACTTTTGTCATCACTGCAAACAGCGCCGCCACCGGCGCAGGGGCGGAAGCGTAGGCTTTTGGCAGCCAAAAGTAGAGTGGCAGTATCGCGGATTTCAAACCAAACACTACTAACAGCATCAGTGCGCCAGCGGTGACTAGACCTTCACGCTCGGGGGGTAGCGACGCCACACGTACCGCCATATCGGCCATATTCAGTGTGCCTGTTGCGCCATAAAGTACCCCTACCGCGATCAGGAACAGCGAAGACCCGGCCAGGTTAAGCACTACATAGTGAACGCTTGCCTGAATACGCGCTTTACCGCCACCGTGTAACAGCAGTGCGTATGAAGCCAGCAGCAGTACTTCAAAAAAGACGAACAGGTTAAACAGGTCGCCGGTTAAAAAGGCCCCGTTAATGCCTAGTAGCTGCCACTGAAAAAGGCCATGAAAGTTACTGCCTTTTTCATCGTCGCCGGCGCACGCAAAGATAACCGCACCTACCGCCAATAGCGCGGTAATGAGCAGCATCAGCGCCGAGAGTCGATCAAGCACCAGTACAATTCCAAACGGTGCTTGCCAATTACCCAAGGCGTAAAAAGTCACCTCACCGCTGTTGGCCTGCGCTAACAAAGCGACCGCGACCAGCAATAGCAGAAAGGTAGCAACGACGCTAACCGTTCGCTTATAGCGCACTAGCCCTTGGCGTTGATAGAGCAACAGTATGCCCGCCACCAGTGGCAAAACGACGGGTAGCACAATCAGGTGCTGCATCATTCTCGGTCTTCCTTTTTCCCGTCTACGTGGTCATTCCCTACTTCACTTCGCGCGCGCATGGCTAAAATCACCACAAAGGCGGTCATCGCAAACCCGATCACAATCGCGGTCAGCACTAGCGCCTGGGGGAGAGGGTCGGCATAAGGGGTTCCTTCGGACACAATGGCGGGGCCGTCAGTGGTTAAGCCGCCCATCGAAAACAAAAATAGATTGACGGCATAGGAGAGCAGAGTGAGGCCCACCACTACCGGGAAGGTGCGGCCTCGCAACGTCAAGTAAAGACCACTCGCGGTCAGTACGCCGGTGGTGATCGCATACAGTAGCTCCATTAGCGAGGCTCCTTCGCGGGTGTGAGGTCGGCGCTGGCGTCAGCATCTTTTTCGGAGGCTTCAGTCACAGGGCGGTGGGCAGTGGTGACCTTACCCAGATTAGCCAGAATCATCAGCGTGGCACCCACTACCGCCAGGTAGACACCCAGGTCGAAGAGCAGGGCCGTCGCCAGCTCAAAGGTACCGATTAGCGGTAGGCTGAAGTAACCAAATGAAGAGGTTAAGAAGGGGTAGCCCAGTAGCCAGCTACCCAGCCCGGTCAAAGTGGCGATCGCAACGCCGATAATCGCGACCGGCTGGAAAGGGAAATCCAGGCGCTCTTGCGCCCACGCCACGCCACGTGCCATGTACAGCAGGATAAGAGCAACGGCGGTAATCAGTCCGGCGATAAAGCCACCGCCTGGCTGGTTGTGGCCACGCAGGAAGATAAACGCAGAGACTAATAGTGCCAACGGTAGCAGCGTCATTGAAATAGAGGTTAATACCGCTGGGTAGCGGTCAGGTGACCAGACCCTTCCTTCGCCATCACTGTGCGGCATAAACAGGCGCAAACGGTTTAGCAATTTAAAGATCGCCAGACCTGCAATGGCGAGCACGGTGATCTCTCCCAGCGTATCGAATCCCCTGAAGTCGACCAGAATCACGTTGACGACATTATAACCGCCGCCACCGGACTTGCTGTTTTCAATAAAGAAGTTGGAAATCGACAGCGTCTCGCGCGTCAAAACAGCATAGTTGAGGCTGGCAACGACCAACCCCAGCGAGCCGGCTAATAGCATATCTCGGATATTGCGAAGCGGGCTGGATTCCTGGGGTGTTTTTTGCGGCAGGAAAAACAGCGCCAACATGAGTAGGATCATGGTGACGACTTCTACCGACAGTTGGGTGAGGGCCAGATCCGGTGCTGAAAAACGTGCAAATGTTAAGGCGACAAACAGGCCCACCACTGACAGCATTAAAAGAGAAATTAACCGATAGCGGTGGGTAGCAGCGGTCGCAATACCGCCAAATATCAGCATACCCGCGCCCAAGATAAGAACCCCATCCAGCGACTGGTTACCCGCGGCACCAGTTAAATCGGTAATCTGCACAAGGCCAATGCCGCCCATCACCAGTGCCGCTAGCCATAGCCAGCCCATGTAGCGCTGGAGAGAGAAGCCGTCCAAGGCCGCGATAAACTGTTGAGCACGATAGCTAATAGCGATAAGCAGGCGCTCAAACACGCGCCGCGCATCAACGCCAGCAAACTGTTGGGTATATTGGCGTATGTCGCCATGTCGCCAGTAAAGGGGAATACCGATTAAAAAGGCGAGCGCACTCATCAATAACGGAAGATTAAAGCCATGCCAGAGGCTCAGATAAAAATCGAATGGACTACCAATCACGCTTTGGCTGGCAAGCGCGAGTAATCCGGTTGCCATTAGCGCGGGGAATAGCCCAACCACGACACAGAGCACGACTAATATTTCCACTGGCAGGCGCATTAGATGGGGCGGCTCGTGAGGTGTCTTCGGTGGCGCTTCACGGGCCGGCTTGAAAAATACCGCATGTACCAAACGCACCGAGTAGGCCACCGACAAAATGCCGCCTATAGCGGCCAACGTGGGCATTAACCAGCTTATGCCCCCTAATACCGGGGTGGCCAGCGTTTCGGTAAAGAACATCTCTTTGGATAAAAAGCCGTTAAATAACGGCACACCCGCCATGGCTGCCGCCGCTAGCGAGGTTAATAGGGCCGTCACCGGCATGGTCTTTTTAAGACTTCCTAGCTGCTTTAGCTCGCGGGTGCCGGTTTCATGGTCGATAATCCCCGCACTCATAAATAGCGCTGCTTTAAAGGTGGCGTGGTTAACGATATGAAATAGCGCGGCCAATATCGCCATCGGGCTGCCAATACCCAATAGAGCAGTGATTAACCCCAGGTGGCTAACGGTGGAAAACGCCAGAATACCCTTGATGTCGGTTTTCATGAGCGCGAACCAAGCACCATATAGCATGGTGACAATGCCCACGAGGGAAACGACGACGCTCCATAACTCACTACCCGCGATCGCCGGGTGCAGCCGCGCCATCAGGAAAATACCTGCTTTGACCATCGTCGCCGAATGCAGGTAAGCCGAAACCGGGGTGGGCGCCGCCATGGCATGGGGCAGCCAAAAATGGAACGGGAACTGGGCCGATTTAGTAAAGGCCCCTAACAGTACCAATCCCAGCATGAGCGGGTATCGTGAGTCGGCAAGAATGACGTCGCCACTGGCCAGGACATCATCCATGTTGAAACTGCCCGCCATATCGCCCAGTAACAACAGGCCAGCCAATAGCGCAAGACCACCTGCACCGGTAATGGTAAGCGCCATTCGAGCGCCTTTACGTGCGTCTGATTGGTGTGACCAATATCCGATTAACAAAAACGAAGAGAGGCTGGTCAATTCCCAGAAAAGCCAGAGCAGAATCAGGTTGTCCGACATGGAAATGCCGACCATCGACGCCATAAAAAGCATCAGGAAGGCGTAAAACCGGCCGAACGGCTCATCTTTGGCGAGGTAAAAGTGGGCGTAAAGTATAATCAGCAGGCCAATACCCAAGATCAGCAGGTTGAACAGCAGCGATAACCCATCCAGGCGAAACGCCAAGTTCAACGCCAGCTCAGGCATCCAGACAGCCGAAAAACGCAGTGGCTCGCCATTTTGCAGAGCCGGTAGATTCAGGAGCGTTAAAACCAAGGCGGTAGCGGGCAGCACCGCTGTCGCAAGCGAACAAACAGTACGCCCACGTCGCGCGGTGAGAGCCGGCACCAATACGCCTAGCAAAGGCAATAAGGCTATCCAAAGCAGTGTCATGGGGTCATCCAGCGGCTAAAATCTAAAAGTCAAAAGAGTGCCAGCAGGGCGCCTAAAAGGCGTTCTGGAGGCGTAGGATACATTAAGTGAAACAACAGGATATCACTTGTGTAGTGGACGTGTAATTTTAGTATAAAGTGTGCCGGTCAACCGTTGAGAGATTTTTCGTTCCATGAGTGAACCCTTTAATACCTGGCAAGCCCGTTTTGAAAGGCTGCGTTCCAATAAGTTTTTTGAAGCAGTGGTGATTGCTATCATCGTCATTTCAGCCTTGGTCATCGGTGCCAAGACCTATGAAGAAACCAGCCGGGTTGAGCAATGGCTGATCTATCTCGATACCGCCGTAACGATTTTCTTCCTGATTGAAATTTTAATCAGAATGGCCGCTGAACGCAGCCTTCGTGATTTCTTCAAAAAGGGCTGGAACGTATTCGACTTCTTAATTGTCACCGCCAGCCTGATTCCATTGGATGATTCGGAAATGGTGCTGCTGGCGCGGCTGTTGCGTATTTTTCGAGTACTCCGTTTAGTATCGATGATTCCCGAGCTCCAGATGCTGCTCAGTGCGTTGGTAAAGTCGGTGCCACGCATGGGTTACGTGGTGCTACTGATGTTTATCATTTTCTATATCTATGCCGCCATAGGCAGCTTCCTATTTCATAATGTAGACGAGGGATTGTGGGGCAACATCTCGCTGGCCATGTTGACCCTTTTTCAGGTCGCCACGTTTGAAAGTTGGGCCACGGCGGTGCTTTATCCCGCCATGGACGTCTACCCCTACGCCTGGATCTATTTTCTAACATTCATCTTTTTGAATGCCTTTATTTTTCTCAATATGATGATTGGTATTGTGCTGGACGTGATGCAAAAAGAGAGTGCGTTACTCGAGTTGGATAATGAGGACGGTGATGTCGCCCAGATGCAGGGGTTACGCAACGATGTGCGCGATTTACGCGCTCAGTTAGATCGCATGGAAACTGCTCTCGCCCAGTCGCCTTCATCGGGCGGCGCAGTCTCCAATACTTCACTCCAAAACGAAACGCCGCAGAACGATGCCAGCGATAAGCACATCGAAAAGCCCACCACTTAATCATTTAGGAGAGCCGCCATGATGTTGACTGATCCTGCCAGCAAATATCGCCCCTTTGCCGCTGTTGATTTGCCCGATCGACAATGGCCGAATCAACGTATTGATAACGCGCCGATCTGGTGCAGCGTTGACTTGCGTGACGGTAACCAATCACTGATCGACCCGATGGATCAGGAGCGCAAACAGCGTTTATTCGACATGCTGCTCAGCGTCGGCTTCAAACAAATTGAAGTAGGCTTTCCCTCAGCATCGCAAACCGATTTCGATTTTGTGCGCTCTCTGATTGAGCAGGACAAGATCCCCGATGATGTGACGATTCAAGTGTTGACCCAGGCGCGCCCGCATTTGATTGAGCACACCTTTGAGGCACTAAAAGGCGCCAAAAACGCCATTGTCCACGTCTACAATGCCACCGATCCGATGTTTAGGCGGGTAGTGTTTAACGTCGATAAAGCCGAGTGCGTTCAGATCGCTGTAGAGGCTACTCAGCAGATCCGTCAGCAGATGGAGGCCGCACCGGAAACTAACTGGACGTTTCAGTACTCGCCGGAGCTGTTCACCACGACCGAAATGGACTTTGCCGCTGAGATCGTTGAAGCCGTCATGGTGGCGTATGACACCCGCGCTGATAAGCGCATGATCGTCAATCTGCCAGCCACCGTTGAAGTTGCCACGCCCAACAATTATGCCGATCAAATTGAATGGTTCTGCCGTCATGTCAATAATCGCGAACACTTGATCGTCAGTGTTCACCCACATAATGATCGTGGCACAGGCGTGGCTGCTGCCGAGTTAACGCTAATGGCGGGTGCTGACCGAGTGGAAGGTACCTTGTTTGGTAACGGCGAGCGCACCGGGAATGTCGATATCGTCACCTTGGCCATGAATATGTATACCCAAGGGGTGTCTCCCCAGCTCGATTTTTCCAATATCACGCCGATTATGCGTGAAGTAGAGTATTGCAATCAGCTACCGGTGCACCCTCGCCATCCCTATGTCGGTGATCTTGTATTCACCGCGTTCTCGGGCTCCCATCAGGACGCCATTAAAAAGGGCATGGCTGATCGCCGGGCCAATCCAGAGGCGTTGTGGGATGTGCCTTATCTACCCATCGACCCGCTGGACGTGGGGCGCAGTTACGAAGCCGTTATTCGGGTTAACAGTCAGTCCGGCAAAGGCGGTGTTTCCTATTTATTAGAACAGGAGCACGGTATTGAACTGCCGCGCCGACTGTCTATCGAGTTCAGTCAGGTCGTCCAGGAAGTGGCTGAGCGGACCGGGCGAGAGATTACCTCACAAATGATTTATCAAGCCTTTGCCGATGAGTATCTAGAGCAGCGCGACCCCTTCGAGCTGGTGAGCCACCGGTTATCCTCTGAACCAGACAGTCCCAAAGTGACGCTGGAAGCTTTGGTGGCGGAGAACGGCACACGACAAACACTGCAGAGTGAAGGCAACGGCCCGCTTGCGGCTTTTGTTAAAGCGCTCGCGGGCGCTGGGCATGATGTGGAAATCATCGACTATCATGAGCATTCCCGCGGTCAAGGTGCCGATGCTGAGGCAATCGCTTACGTGGAGGTACGTATTGATGGTAAAGCGGTCTTCGGTGTGGGGACTGATGACAGCATCACCAGTGCCTCTATGAAAGGCGTGCTAAGCGCCATTAATCGTCACCATTCGACACAGCCTGCAGCGGCAAACGTGACCGCGAAGACGCTGGAATAGCCCTTGGGATAGCCCTTGGGAATAGCCCTTGGAATATCTACCTGCGCAAGACGTAAAGCGTGAGCTACTGGGGTGGTTGGGTGGCTGTTAATGGCGGCTAGTACGCCAGTCTGGGGTCGAGGGGAAACTGCTCGACTGAAAGTTTAGCCAGGCTAGCGTCTGGGTGGCGTGGATTAAAAAGATAGTTGCCGTTATACGGCACAATCACTGTCGGGACTTTGAGCAATAACGAGCTACCTTCATTTAGCCACTGGGAACCTAGTGAACGGGTGAATTGCTGCTGTTGAGGCCAAGTGTCTGGCAGGCTTGCTTCAACTGACATCTCGCTGGCTGATGAGGGGAGCTCGACACGCAGTAGCGTAAAGTGATCAGGTAACTCATCAATGCTCATTTCAAAGTGAACGAGTACCTCAAGTAACGCCGTGGCCGGTGAGTCGGCCAAGTACACTACTGGCTGGCCTTTATAATGCCACCGGCCAGCAGTGATTGTGCCACCTATGCCAGAGAGATCCGTGTAGTTGGATATTCGCCACGCTACTTTGGTCACGCCGACAAGCCATAGTGAAGCTGCTGAAGTAGCTCCTCTGCTGCTTCATAGCCTGGGGTCGTGGACAATGCCGCTAAAGCGCTTATTCCCCCGAGCGCTCGGCGAGGTTTCTCTAACCAACGAATGGCTTTCTCGCGATTGCCGAAAATCTCTTCGGCAAGGATAACGATTTTGCTAGTTCGGTAGAGTCGATCTCCTTCGTCGGGCGTCAAGGGCTTTCCTTTTGAGCGCCGATGATCATGGGTGCGGCGATTGATAATCCCGATGTCATAAGCGTCGATGCCGTGCTCTTTTCGCAGTCGCTCCAAGGCATCAAGTGACACGCCTTTGCGAATCAGCTCATCCGAGCGAGCGCCAACAGCGCCACCCATTAAATCAATAACGTCGCTTTCCACTGCATCGATAGGATTCATTGACGCGTACCTTTCCCGCTAATTTATTACGCTAGTATAGAGCGTCTGATCTGGTTCAGCAATTTGCCGTCTTTATGAGCGCAAATTGCCTAGCGGTGTAAAAGAGTGAAATGGAAACAATTGACGGAGTAAAAGCCGTCAACTTGACATAGCACTGGTATGAGTAACGGGTATAAGCAACTGGTATAGACTGGATACAGGTATAAACCTGATAGCAGTGCCACAGCAGGAGAGAAAGATGCGTATTGGGTGGTCGATACGGACTGGGTGGTTAATAGTAGCGACAACCATTTTGGTGGCAGGGTTATTAACCGCGGTGGCCTCCCGCGAGCCATTTGAAGCCAAGCTGGTTCGCTTGGAAGCGCAGCGGGCACTGCCCGAGATGGAGTCCTCTCTTCAGCAAGAATCCGCGGCTATCAATGCGCTGTTTCTTAGCTACGCGGCGGATCAGGCGCTATGGATGAGCGCTTCTCTGGCGATCTTGCGACACGGTGATATTGCCCGAGAGGTGCTTGAGGAATACGGCCTGTTACCTCAGTTCCAACAAGGGCTAGTGCGCTATGGGGCCGACTCCGTACTGCCTGTTAGCTACTTTCGCCATCACGATGTGGCTACGCTTAAGGCTCAACACTGGGTGGGGGAGCGCTTCCAGCAGCTTAGTAAGTGGTGGAACGATGAGAACGTGGCCCCTGAGGCAGCGTTGACGCCTTATCGTCGAGGCCAAATGGGCATTGCCCTGCTTGATGCACATGGTCACGCCTTGCTTAATCAGTTTGTGGTCAGTGATCAGGGGGATGTCCAGTGGCTTCAGGGCGAGCGTATCGTAACGGGAGTCGGTGACTTTTTTACCAGCGGGCTACGCGATTTGGAAAACCAGTGGCGGCGGGGTGACGACATTGGCGCCGCCGATCTAGGCTGGGCCGGTGTCGATCTACTCGTGATGGCCAGTACCGTGAAGGTACTGCGGGCAGGCAGAGCCGCTCGTGCAGCACGGGTGGGCAGCATTGAAGCCCAGGGTGCGCGTGCTGGTTTACGCCAAGGCGTACTGATAACCGGAGGCCGTTTTGCGGCATTACCTCGAATGGCCAAAGTCGCTGCGGTGGCAGGCACTGCCTATGTGGTTATTCGTCATCCCAGCTTGGTAAGCGCGCTTGGTGCTAATCTTTCAAGCTGGCTTGGGTGGCCAGTGTGGCTCAGTCAATTCCTGGTGTGGTTGATTGTGCTACTGCCAGCATTGATTCTGGTGCGGTTTATCTACCGCTGGTTTTTAGTCCCCCTGCTATGGCTGTTAACACCGGTATTTCGGTTTGGTGTTAAGCGCACTAACGACATGCTTGTAAAACGTGCCAAGGCGGTAGACCAGGGAGTTTAGTTAAGCACCTGGTTGATTTCAGGTGAGTCCAAACAAGCAGGGCGGCCCTAAGGCCGCCCTGCTTGTTGTCTATTGCCGCCCCTTACGTTATTCAGGTAGGGCGTAAACCGCGATATGGTCACCGACCTCTTCTTTCAGGATGGTATTACCGCCAGCAACAAAGGCGACGTATTGGCGACCTTCGTACTCATAAACCGCCGGGTTAGAGACAGACGGTGCTTCGACCTGATCCGACCAGAGTTCATCACCGGTTTCAAGTGAGTAAGCACGTACCTTGGCATCCATAGAGGCGCCGATAAATACGATATTACCCGCCGTTACCGCCGGACCACCAATCGTGGGTGAACCCCAGCTGTCGGGCATAAAGAACCCATACTGCTGTGATGCCCCCACCGGACGCCGCCATTTTACATCGCCAGTGGTCATATCAAGCGCTACAAGCTCGCCAAAAGGGGGCTCCCAGCAGGGCATGCCGAACCTGTTCAGGGCAACTTCAAGAAGAATGCCGTAGGGGGCGCCTTCCTGTGAGGCAAAGCCACTCTCGTTACCCGACGCTCTATTAGCTGAATCATAAGCCTCGCGACCATAGAGTTTCAGCGTTTGCACGATATGTGAGGTATTGACGATGGCGGTTTGGCTTTCAGGATCAAACGCCACGCCACCCCATTGCACACCGCCAGCAGTAATAGGGTAGCCCAGGGTGCCTGCGCCTTCCGTAGTGGGTGGGGTATACATACCTCTATAGTCGAGATCTTCCCAAAGAGCCGAACATTCACCGAAACTGACGGCATCGGCTAATGCCCAAACTTCAGGCTTTTCTGACTGGTCAAGCAGTGGGGCCGGTTTGGTCGGGAAAGGCTGGGTAGGGGCGTAGACTTCACCTTCAACGTTGCCATCGCCACCAGGTACTGGTCGTTCCTCAATCGGCCATACGTCTTCACCCGTCTCGCGATTCACGACGAACAAAAAGCCCATTTTGGTCGCCTGGATTAATGCCGGTATCTCCTCGCCGTCCACGGTAATGTCCATTAGCGTTGGCGCGGCGTTAATATCGTAATCCCAGATGTCGTGATGAACCCACTGACGTGACCAGACTACTTCGCCCGTCTCGATATCCAAGGCCGTTGTTGAGGTAGCTAACGGCACCTCTTCAGTACGATTGCCGCCCCAGAAGTTGGGCGAGGGAGAGGACACCGGTAGATAGACCAAACCGAGTTCCTCGTCGGCGGACATATGGGTCCAGACATTGGCGGTACCGCTTTGCTCGCGCACTTCATCGCTAAGCGCCTGGAACTCCCATTCACGTTCGCCGGTACGGGCATTGATAGAGAAAACGGTGCCGGGTGGCGCCTGTTGATAGGCCCAATCCATACCTGCCCAGCCAAGAATCAAACGATCACCGACCACGGTGGGGGGCTGCAACAGCGACAACGGCCACTTGTCGTTGGTATCGTTCCACTGGTTGACGTTCAGTACGCCGTTGTCGGCAAACCCTTCGCACAGTTCGCCGCTATCGGCATCCAGTGCAAAAAGCTGGGCGTCCATGGTGCCCATATAGACAATTTTCTGACAGGGCTCGCCCTCCACCGGGTCATCGGCTTGCCAATAGGCAACGCCGCGATTTTTTAACACCGGCTGGGTCAGCGCTTCGAGAGAGGATTGGGTGTCATAGCTCCACTTCTCTTCGCCCGTGGCTGGATTGAGCGCAAGCAGCCGATAAAAAGGGGTGCCGACATAGAGCGTGTCATTAGCGAATACCGGTGTGGCCGACCAAACAGTGGCCGGTAGCTCGCCCGAGCCGTCGGAGACATCACCGGTATGAATTTCCCAGACTTTCTCTAGCTCGCCTACATTGTCGGCATTGATCTGATCGAGCGGACTGTATTTTTGAGCATTGAGCTGACCATGAAAGCTATCCCAAGTGGGCTCACCAGGCACTAACGGAATGGGCGGAGCAGCGCTAATCTCTTCTTGCTGCTCTTGCTGCTCTTGCTGCTCTTGCTGCTCTTGCTGCTCTTGCTGCTCTTGCTGCTCTTGCTGCTCTTGATCCTGCGAGGCAGCCTGATTCTCCTGTTCCGCAGGCTGTTCTTGAGTCTCAGCCTGCGCTTGTTCCGCCGGTTGCTCTTGAACGGTAGATTGCGGCTGCTCCGCTGATTGCTCTTGAGCCAGTAAGGGCAACGGGGTAAGGCAGATTGCCAGGGCGGTGGCCGTGCCCAAGCGCTGTTTAGGGGTGGTCAATATTGGCATGGACGGCTCCTCAGGAATGGGTAACACGGGCTCGGTGAGACGGACGGGCCATATCGATAATCAGGCCGATCAGACCGACCACCATGGCAACGCAGAGCCACCACTGGTGTAGCAACATGGCCGCGAAAAAAGTGCCCGCGAGCCCTACTAGAATGAGCACACGCAGTGCAATGGACGCGCCGCGCCCCGTTACTACGGCAAGAAGGAGCGCCAGAATAGCAAGCGCGATACAGGCCAGCACGGCCACCAGCGCGCCGAGCGTCCCAGTAACGCCGGTAAGAGGGGTTAAGTACGCATAGAGAGCGATGGCTAATCCCACCAGTGACGCTATTAAAAGCAACATAGCCCCAAATCTTGACGAAAGAGATGCAAACATAACGTGACGGCCTCCAGGTGAATGAAGTGTCTGACATTGAGGCTAATGCAACGTCAGAATAGTTAACTCTATAACGTTAGCAGAAATTGATACTTTTTCGACTTTAGTGCGATTTTATTTAAGATTTTGATATTTATTATTATTGTTGCGAAAGTTTAATCTTTTCTAAGAGCTGCTCACCTTGCATACGGTCTTTTATAAAAGACTTTTATAACAGGTCTTTATAACGATGTTTATTACGAGGCATCCAGTGCTTTATTGATCACTGTTTGTTGGCAACGATTAACGGTAGAGGCTTTTTGGTGATCGCTGGGCCGGGTGCCAAACTCGCGTTTGAAAGCGGTAGCAAAGTTGGTGGCGCTGGTATAGCCAGCCAGTGCTGCCGCCGTTTCGATACTCATCGCCTCGCGTACCATGGCGTCTCGGGCCAGCGAAAGATGATGGCGGCGTAAAAAACTGCCTAAGGCCTCGCCATGCTGGTGGTGAAAACGACGCTGAAGGTTGCTCAAACTCATGCCTAATTGGTGAGCCAGCTCTGCCTGTGTCACGCCTCTTGCTTGGCCGCTATCTACCATACTCATTAATCGAGCCAGACGGCGGTCGGGGCTAGGGGAAGAGGTGAGCATGGCGGGAGAAGGATGCGCGCCAGCCAGCGCTTCACCGGCCAGCGCCATGGCGAATCCCACCAGCTGCAGCCGGTAAGCAGGGTGGCCAATATCGGTAGGTTGCAGTGTGAACAGCCGTGAGGCCAATGCTAATAAACCCGCTGAGGGCGACCAGTAGGCTGCCTGCGGGGCCTCAGGCGAGGCTGTCATGACTGTTTGATAGCCATGACGAGCAGCCCACGCCGGTGACAGGCTGAGCGTTAGCGTGCGTTCATCATCGCCTGCTTGTCCGCGTCGCTCAAAATTAGTTGCTGAGGGGAGGGTAACCAATAAACCGGTGTGGGTGGCCTGTGGTCCTAGGGAGGCCTCAAAATCACCATAGCGCACGCGAGCATTGCCTGCGATTACAAGGGCAATCTTAATGCCTGCAGGAAGCACTGCCTGACTTGTTAGGCCAAATCGATCCTGAATATCCGCCAATCGTAACTGCATTCCCGGCTCAAGTTCACTTACCCACATGCGGCCTGTCAGCAGCGCTGAGCGATGGTCCCATGAGGGCGCGTCCAAGCGTTGTCGCTTGACGAGTGACGCCGAAAGTTGCTGTAAGTCGGTAGCGCTGATTTCAGGCTGGTGTGAAGGTCCTCCCATCTAACCCCTCTATTATCAAGGTTTATTAAACATCTTGGCATGCTGGCTGTTATCGCGTTTTGCCGTGTTTGCAAAGCAAATTGCGGTGTTTGCAAAGGCATGTCGTGAAACTGGGTGCCATAATGCGCTGCCACTGATTTTATTGCAATGGATTCTCATTCGCAAACCAGGGTGGTTACAGGGACATTAAGGGGAAGCAGCATGGCATCAAGAGAGAAGCGTCAATATCGTTCAGCCGTAGTCATTGGCAGCACGGCCGTCATACTCAGTTTCGCTCCTAACGTATTGGCTCAGGCCGTCGAAGCAGCAACGCGACTGGATACCGTTACGGTCCAAGGCAATCGTCTTTATGAAATGTTGCCTTCTGAAGTAACGGGCGGGTACAGCGTCGATGCCGCCACCGTGGGCACTAAAACGCCTGCGTCACTGCGTGATATTCCTCAATCAGTGAGCGTTGTGACGCGTGAAGCCATTGAAGATCAAAACTTCACCACACTTGATCAACTGGGCCGCCGAACGCCGGGCATGCGTGTGCTTTCCAATGATAATGGCCGGTCTTCCATATACGCACGCGGCTATGAATATGACCAGGTCAGTATCGACGGTCTTCCCGCGCCCATGACCAGTATTACGGGCTCGGTGCCGACGTTATCTGCCTTCGATCGTGTTGAGATCATGCGTGGACCGTCGGGCCTGTTTGATAGCACCAGCGAGATGGGCGGCATCGTAAATCTGGTGCGTAAACGTCCCACTCGTGATTTTCAGGGTCATGTGACTGGCAGTCTGGGCAGCGATCACCAGCGCGCAGGCCAGGTGGATCTCTCTGGGCCTCTAGGTGCAAACGGGCGTGTACGTGGACGGCTGGTGATTGACCATACAGAGCATGGTCAGTTTGTGGATAATAACGATAATGACCAGAACGACCTCTATGCTGCCGTGGATATCGATCTGGATGAGGCCACCATGCTAGGGCTTGGTTATATTCACAATACCAAGGATATCACTGCGAATAACGGCCACCCGGTCGGCAGCCGGGGCGAACTGCTTTATGGGTCGCGCTCGGATTTCTACGGCGCTGACTGGAACGACTTCAACAGCCACTCCAACGACTGGATTGCGGAGCTAACCCACCGCTTTGATACCGGCGGATTTGGGCGTGTGGCCGCGCGTTACTCGAACCGTAACGCCGATTATAACTACGCGTTTGGTGGCAGTGCGCTGAATGCCAACGATACGCTTGCCGTGGCGGGCACGGGCAGCGTGATCGACCAGCAATCCCTCGCGGTGGATGCAAGCTATAGTCAGCCGTTTTCGGCCTTTGGTAATGTCAGCGAGTTTGTCGTGGGCAGTGACTACAAGCGCTTTGATACCGAAATGGAAGCGGGGCGCTCGCGTAACGTTGCCGGTGGGCGCGTGAGCCTCGATGAGCTCAACTCGCTCGCCTATGTCGATATTTTGGATACCGCGCGTAGCAGCGGCCGTGGCTACTCTTATGACGATACCACCCTTGAAGAGACGGGTATTTACGGCAAACTGACCCTGCGTCCTCTTCAGCCACTGGCGCTGATCGCTGGTGGCCGGGTTAGTCATTACGACGTGGATTACAGTGATCGTGCGACAGAGACCCAACAAAACCGTAGCGACACCAAAGTGACGCCATACGCCGGTTTGGTCTTCGATCTGGACGATCACCACTCGCTTTATGCTAGCTACTCACAGGTATTCAAACCCCAGACTGCCTATGACGCTAACGGTGATTTACTTGATCCACGGGAAGGGGATCAGTATGAAGCGGGCGTTAAGGGTAGTTATATGGGCGGTGATTTGAACGCGCGTATTAGTGCCTTCAGGCTCTACGATAAAAACCGTGCGGCCGCTCCGGCAGATACAGGTGTCAGCTACGTCGAAGCAGTCGGTAAAATGCGCATTCAAGGTGCTGAATTCGAGATTACCGGAAGCATCACCGATCAGTGGGATATTATTGCTGGCTACACCTATCTGGATACTAACGTGGAGCGCAGCTCATCGGATCGCGAAGACGGTATCTTCCTCCTGATGCCCCATAACGTTGTTAATCTATGGACGCAGTACGACTTCGCTGGTGATACCTTGGGCGGCTTACGCATAGGCGGCGGCGTTACCGCCATGAGCGATTTCGAGTCCAGCAACGGGGTCGAGGCGCCAGGCTATGCGGTGGTCGATGCCATGATCGGCTATGACTTTACGTCGCAGCTCAGTGGTCAGCTCAATATCAATAACCTATTGGATCGCGATTACTACAACCGAGTAGGCGGCGTGAATACCTTCAATATGCCAGGGGCACCGGCCAACGTGGTGGCATCGATACGCTATGACTTCTGAGGGTTTGATAAAGCGCCACGGGCAACCGTGGCGCGTTTTGCGTTTGCAAACGGCGTGTCGACAGCTGCAGCGCTGGCTGCTTCTCCTCGTGTGCTGGGTGCCATCCATGGCTTATAGTTCGCTACCCGGGGAGGTCAGCTTGCCTGGGACCGTGGAATTTACGCTGCTATCGCCGACAACCGGTCAGGACTATTTAATACAGGTATCTATTCCCGATTCGCCACCGCCCGAAACTGGCTACTCGGTCATGTATCTATTGGATGGCAATGCCCGGTTTGCTCTTGTTCAAGCAGCCCGCGATACGCTGACCCGCCAAGGGCCGGACGGCGATAGTGATGCGCTGGTGATCGTGGCAGTTGGTTACCCGGACACCGAGCGCTTCAATAAGGAGCGTCGGGTTGAAGACTTTACCCCTTTGCTGCCTAATGACGGCGTTGTGGAAAACGACTATCAACAGCGCCTCCATGGTGGCGCTGATCGCTTTCTTAGCTTTATAGAAGGCCACCTAAAGCCCGAAATTAATCGACGTTTTGCTATCAATACTGAGCAAGAAGCGATCTTCGGTCACTCGTTAGGTGGTTTGTTCGTACTGCACGCGTTACTCACCCAGCCATCAAGTTTTGATCGCTATATCGCCATCAGTCCATCGCTTTGGTGGTACGGTGAAAGGCCGCTAGCGGCGTTAGCACAGCAAACCTCATCGCTAGCCGCCATACCCAGTGGCACACGCCTACTGATAGGAGTGGGCGAACGTGAGCAACCCGCCAGCG
Source organism: Vreelandella sulfidaeris (assembly GCF_042429665.1). Lineage (GTDB taxonomy): Bacteria > Pseudomonadota > Gammaproteobacteria > Pseudomonadales > Halomonadaceae > Vreelandella. The sequence continues at coordinate 1,088,496 of NZ_JBHMAC010000010.1, forward strand.
GCGATGTTGTGACGCCCCGCGATCAGCGGATGCAGGCCAGAGCCATGGTGGATAATGCCCAGAGCGTTGCCGAGTGGCTCAGTACTCAGCAACATAACCTGGAGGTTGGTTTTACCCTCTTTCCTGGCGAAACCCACGGTAGCGTCATGTGGCCCGCTACCCGTCAGGCGATTGAGTTTTTGGTTGCTAAGTAAGCGGGTTTCCAAGCGGTGTTTTGCTCCCTCTGCCAGGGATTTCCCGCACTAGGCGCGGCATGAGAAACCCTGGCAAACAATTGCGAAGCTCGGCAACGAGCCTGCGGGCTTCTTCATCCGACACATCAAAGTGTGCCGCACCCTGCACTGGATCTAGCACGTGCAGATAGTAGGGCAGTACGCCCGCCTCAAACAGGCGTTCCGAGAGGGTAGTAAGAGTTGCTACATCATCGTTAATGCTGCGCAGCAGGACGCTTTGGTTGAGTAGCGTCGCGCCCGCCTGTTTGAGTCGTGTGCAGGCATCGATGACTGCTTGGTCGATTTCATTGGCGTGGTTGATATGCAGTACAACGACTTTTTGTAAGCGAGTTTTGCTTAACCATCCAAGCAGAGCGTCATCCACGCGATCAGGAATCACTACCGGTAAACGGGTATGAATGCGTAGCCGCTTGAGGTGAGGGATGTTTTCAAGCTGTTCGACCAGCCATGCAAGCTGCCGGTCGCTGGCAGCAAGTGGGTCACCACCAGATAGAATTGCTTCGTGAATAGTCGTGTCATTGCGTAAATAGTCGAGTGCCTCTTGCCACTGTGTCCGTGACGGCGAGTTATCGCTGTAAGGAAAGTGGCGGCGAAAGCAGTAGCGGCAGTTAATGGCGCAAGCGGGGCTAGCTATGAGTAGTACGCGGCCTTTGTATTTATGGATCAGCCCTTTGGCAGGACGATGATCGGCTTCTTCAAGCGGGTCGGCGACAAACCCAGGGGGGGTGAGTGCTTCCTCCCCGACGGGGAGCACTTGGCGCAGTAGCGGATCATCAGGGTCGCTGGGCGCTATGCGTGTAAGGTAAGCCTCAGGCACGCAAATCTCAAAGAGCTGGTGTCCGGTCTGGGCGCCTGACCGCCACTGGCTGGTCAAACCCAAGCGCTGGCATAGCATGGCGGGGTCGCGTATCGCCTGGGAAAGCTGCTGCTGCCAGGTGGTAGATGCCTGTGCAACGTTGCGCTCATCCGCGATAATGATGTTCTCCTGCAAAAAGCCCTCCTTCGGGTTATCATGCGCGCACTTGGTAATAACGCTATCGACGGCGAAGCACCGCTTCGCGAATCACACACTGAAACAGACCATTGAGAGATATTATGGCGAACTATTCTACCAATGAATTCAAAGGCGGTTTAAAAGTAATGCTCGACGGCGATCCTTGTTCGATCGTTGAGAACGAATTGGTCAAGCCAGGTAAAGGCCAAGCGTTTAACCGCGTCAAGTTGCGTAATCTGATGACCGGTCGCGTGGGCGAGCGTACTTTCAAGTCTGGCGACTCGCTGGAAGGCGCTGATGTCATGGATTTGGAAATGGAGTACCTCTACACCGACGGTGATATGTGGCATTTCATGAAGACCGATGGCTCCTTTGAGCAGTACGCGGTAGAGAAGAAAGCGCTGGGTGACACCGAAAAATGGCTTAAGGAACAGGTGCCTTATACCATTACGCTATGGAATGACAAGGCTATTTCCGTCACGCCGCCCAACTTCATTGAGCTGGAAGTCGTGGAAACGGATCCTGGTTTGAAAGGCGATACCGCCCAAGGCGGCTCTAAGCCGGCCACGCTATCTTCAGGTGCAGTGGTTCGTGTCCCGTTGTTTATCAACCAGGGCGAAGTGCTGAAAATTGATACGCGCAGTGGTGAGTACGTCTCACGTGCTTAATTGTTTTTCAGCAACAATGCTACTGAGATAGTATGATTTAGTGGCTAGTGCATAGTGGTATAAAGTATTAAGTAATGGTCACGCTTAGGCGTGACCATCATTTTGTAAGAAAACAGTACGTCGGTAACACCGTACGTCGAAAACACTGTACGTTGAGAACACTGCACGTCGAAAACACTGCACGTCGAAAACATAGCGCGTTCAGAGCATAGTGCGCCAAAGGAGTAGTGATGGCCATTGATTGGCAACCGTCAGCGTCGATAGAAACGCTTCGCGAGCGCGCACGTTTATTGGCGAAAGTGCGTGACTTTTTTGCCCAGCGTGACGTATGGGAAGTAGAAACGCCGGTGCTGGGGCAGGGTGGCAGTACCGACGTGCATCTGGTCTCACTTAGCACGCTGGCACGCACCGATAGAGGGCAGCGCCGCCTATGGCTGCAAACCTCACCTGAATTTCATATGAAGCGGCTGTTGGCCGCTGGCAGCGGTTCGATATTTCAGCTTGCCAAGAGCTTTCGTGACGGTGAACTAGGCACGCGCCATAATATTGAGTTCACCATGCTGGAATGGTATCGCCCCCAGTTTACCCTGGATCAGTTGATTGATGAGACCGCGACGCTAGTGATGACGATGCTGCCTGCGTTTCCAGGCCCTGTTGTCCATTATCGCTACCGTGAACTGTTCCACACCTATCTAGAAGTCGATCCTTTTACCACCTCACTCGAAAAGCTACGTGCAGTGGCCTCTGAGCGTGCGCAAATGCCTGCTACTGCGCTAGCGGAAGAAGGCCGCGATACCTGCCTAGACCTGCTCATGAGCGTTGTGATTGAACCTAAGCTTGGCCAGGCTGAGCTCAGCGTGGTAACGGATTACCCTACTAGCCAGGCGGCGCTAGCAAGGCGCCACCAAGATGCGGATGGTGAGTGGGTGGCATCACGCTTTGAGCTTTACCTGAGTGGCGTTGAGCTGGCAAATGGCTACCATGAACTGACCGATGCGGCTGAACAGCGTGCCCGCTTTGAGCAGGATAACGTTGAGCGCCGCCGCTTGGGATTAGTTGAGGTCGATATTGACGAGCGCTTGTTGGCAGCTCTTGAGCACGGTATGCCGGAAGGTTCAGGTGTGGCGCTGGGGATTGACCGGTTGATTCAACTGGCCCTTGGAAAGGCACGCCTTGAAGACGTGCTAGCGTTTTCTACACCCAAATGCTAATGGTTGGTCATTCAAATAGCGTTGGTCATTCTAAAAAGATGACGTTGAACCGCCTGCTGACGTAATGTCTTAGGCGGTCTACTGGTATCGGTCTACTGACCATAGCGCTACTGGCTAGCCTTCATAATCACCAAGCGTTTGTCCCATCTGTACCATGGTTCCAGGCGTAAATGCTTCAAAGCTAACTGGGTTGGCAAAGCACATTACCACGGTGGAACCAAGGCTAAAGCGACCCATTTCGACGCCTTTTTCGAGTATCACTGGATGACCAAACTGCATTCGCTGCGGCTGGCGCGCCAGAGGCGTTACTTGGCCTGACCAAACCGTCTCTATGGCCGCGACGATCATAGCACCGACCAATACCATGGCCATGGGGCCCTGCTCGGTATCGAATATGCACACCAATCGTTCATTGCGAGCAAAAAGCCCTGGCACATAATTAGCCGTTGCCTGGTTGACTGAAAAGAGTCGGCCCGGCACATAGATCATGTCGCGCAATGTTCCTGTGATCGGCATATGCACGCGGTGATAGTCCCGCGGAGAAAGGTAAACGGTCGCGAAACTACCGTTTATAAACTCTTCTGCAAGCTTCGTATCGCCGCCTAACAAGGTTTGAGCGGAGTAAGTATGTCCTTTGGCCTGCACCAGCTGGCCTGCCTGTAAACGACCATATTGTGAAAGCGTGCCATCGGCCGGACTGAGGATTCCTTCGCCCAAGGGGCGTGCATCGGCTTTTAACGCGCGAGTGAAAAAATGGTTGAACGTCGCATAGGCACTGGGGTCGGGCTCCAGTGCTTGGCTCATGTCGACCTTAAAGTGGCTTATGAACGCGTTAATAAGGGTGTTTTTCACCCAGGCGTTCTCGCACCGGGCGAACATGCCCGTCAGTCGCGAGAGCGCATGTTGAGGCAGCGGATACTGGAGTAGCGAGAACGCTTTTTGGGAAAAATTCACGATTTTATGGTCACTTCTCAATCGGTGTATCGTTGCGGTTGCCCCATTCACCCCATGAGCCTGCGTATCCCCGCATGTTAAAGCCCAATGCCTTACCTACCAGCCAGGTAAAACTGCTGCGATGGTGGCTTTGGCAGTGGGTGGCCACTTCCATCTCGGGCGTTAGGCCGAGAGCGCCCAATTCGGTAATCAGCTCGGCGTAATCGCGAATGCGCAGGGAGCGATTGCGATCCATGGCATTCAGCCATTCCATGTTAACCGCCCCAGGGATATGGCCTAAACGCTGGTTATTACCGCGTTCACCGTCGTATTCCGCTTTAGAGCGTGCGTCCCATACCGCAAACTGTTTATCGTTTAGCTTATCTTTAATCTCGTCGCAGGTAATAGCCGCCTTGGGATTAAGAATCTCGGCGTGGTACTCACTGGGCGTGGGTGCCGTTGGCTCGCGGCTCTCCTTAAGGCCAGCATCGCGCCAAGCGTGAATGCCGCCGTTTAAATAGGAGTAGCGGGTATGGCCGATGAGCTCTAATGTCCATAGCAGCCTGGCTGCCCAGCCGCCACCTTCGTCATCGTAAGCCACCACGTGGGTATCGCGGGTGAGTCCCAGTGCACTGAACAAGCGTGACAGAAACTCTACCGAAGGCACCTCGTTGGGAACGGGGCCGTCGCCGCGCATCAGATGACGAAAATCGAGAAAAATAGCGCCGGGGACATGCCCTTGACTATGGCTGTCGACGTTGACGGGCACATCGATAATCAGCAGTTGCGGATCATCCAAATGTTCGTTCAGTTGTTCGGGTTCAACGATCAGCGGCAGAAGATTAGCTTCCGACGATTGGCTTTCAGTGCTCATGGTTAACTCCTGTCAACGTTAGCTATCCAGGCTATCAAGTATGCGACGATAGCTGGCAAAGCGTGCTGGATGAATCTTGCCTGCTTCGACCGCGTCGAGTAAAGCGCAACCAGGTTCCGCGCGATGGCGGCAGTCACGGAAACGGCAGTGGCCGATAAAATCATGAAACTCGATAAAACCGTCGGTGACTTCCTGCTCATTAAGGTGAATCAAGCCGAACTCACGAATGCCGGGCGAATCGATTAAGTCGCCATCGGCCACCTCTTCTCGGCTCATGGTGTAAAGGCGCGCAGTGGTCGTGGTGTGCGTGCCTTTGCGGGAGTCCTCTGACAGGGCACCAATGCGTAGCGTTTCATCCGGCAGCAGTAGATCAATCAATGAAGATTTCCCGACGCCGCTCTGGCCGACGAATACCGAGGTTCGGCCTTCAAGCTGGCTGCGCAGCTCGTCGAGTCCATTGTCAGTCGCGGTCGTCGTGCGTACCACGGGGTAACCTAATGCACGATAGCGCTCCAGAAGAGTGCCCAGTTCGCCGCCATCGGCGGGCAGCAGGTCGGTTTTGTTCAGCACCAGCACAGGGGCAATGCCGGTGGCCTCCGCTGCGACCAGATAGCGGTCGATGAGGTTGGCATGAGGAGCAGGTTCGACCGCAAAGACAATTAAAAGTTGATCAATGTTGGCTGCTACCGGCTTGAGCAGACCTCGTGCATCAGGGCGTTTCAGTACGCTATCGCGCTCTTCCCTGGCCACTACGACGCCCGAGCCTTCTTGGCCAGCACGCCATATCACCCGGTCACCGGTGACCAAACCGTCAAGGTTGGCGCGTAAATGGCAGCGCACGGGGTCGTTATCGCTATTACGCACTTCCAGGGTACGTCCAAAGTGAGCAACGACACGCCCCGGCTGTTCTGCACCGTATTCACCAGCGGCGAGCTTCTCAGCGTCTTGTACATCGCGCTTTTCGGCGCGCTGGGCACGTTCTGCCTGGACTTTCTCGACTCGCCACTGCTGTTGGCGACTTAATTTACGTTTGCTCATGGTCACCTGGTGCTCGTTACAATAGCCGCTATTGTACCTATTAAGTGGACAAGCTGTCCTGTATGGGCTGCTTGGTGGTGCTATTTAAGGCACACTGGCATGATATTAGTCGCTATTTAGGCACAGGAATAACGTATATGAGTAATGACACCACGAGTTCAGCAGCACCACGGGATGATTTGCTGATCTGGATTGATTTGGAAATGACCGGTCTGGATCCCAATAAAGAGCGCATCATAGAGGTGGCCACGCTGATTACCGACGCGGACCTGAACGTGGTAGCGGAGGGGCCGGTAATGGCGGTGAAGCAGCCTGATAGCCTGCTGGCGCAAATGGATGATTGGAACCAGAAAACTCATGGAGAGTCGGGGCTGGTCGCCCGGGTCAAAGCCAGTAAAACAGACACTGCTGATGCCGAGCAGCAAACCTTGGCATTTCTGCAGCAGTATGCGGTGCCTGGCTCCTCGCCTATGTGCGGCAATAGCATTCATCAGGATCGGCGTTTCTTAGAGCGTGAAATGCCAGCACTGCTCGACTTTTTCCACTATCGGAATCTCGATGTATCGACATTGAAAGAAGTAGCCAAACGCTGGAACCCAGGTGCCTTGGTAGGCTTTAGCAAGAAAAATGTCCATTTGGCGATGGACGATATCAAAGAGTCGATTGCTGAGCTTGCGCATTACCGCAATACGTTTTTGCGTGTTAATCAAAACAGCGACGAAGAAGAGTAAACGGTTAAGCCCCGTCGGTCGTAATTAGCTCACCGCGCTTGAGGCGTTGCTCCTCAAGCGCCCAAACAACGTGTTCACGCACCAGTGCGCTGGGATAGGCTCTGCGCGCCCATAGGGCGGCTTCCACAGCCTCGCTCCAGGGCGCATTGCCAAGGCCCACGGCGATATTGCGTAGCCAGCGTTCATAGCCAATGCGGCGAATGGGGCTGCCAGCGGTTTTGTCGAGAAATTCAGCTTCGCCCCAGGCAAACAGAGTGATAAGTGTGGCACGGTCCAGATCATGGCGCGGCGTAAAGTCATCTTCCTGAGTGATGCGGGTAAAGCGGGTGAAAGGACACACCAACTGGCAATCATCACAGCCGTATACGCGGTTTCCCATGGCGCGGCGAAACTCAACGGGAATGGCGCCCTGCAGCTCTATGGTCAGATAGGAGATACATTTGCGTGAGTCGACCACTTTGTCGTCAACAATCGCCCCGGTGGGGCAGGCCGTGCGACAAGAGCTACAGCTGCCGCAGTGGTCTTTTTCAAAGGGCGCGTCAATGGGTAGCGGAAGGTCGGTGTAGAGCTCGCCCAGAAAGAACAGCGAGCCGGCTTTAGGATTCAGCAGCATGGCGTTTTTACCAAACCAGCCTAACCCGGCTTTTTGTGCCAGGGCGCGCTCCATTACCGGCGCGGAGTCAACAAACGCACGATAGCCGAAAGGACCCACCTCTTGCTCAATTTTTTTGGCTAGTAGGGCTAGCCGTTTGCGTATTAGCTTGTGGTAATCGCGCCCTAGCGCGTAACGCGACACGTAGGCGCGGCTGGGTTGGCCGAGCACCTTGGTGCTTTCCACCTCCGCAGGCAGATAATCCATACGCACGCAGATAATCCGTTGAGTATGGGGTTCAAGCTCTGCTGGCCGGGTGCGTTTGGTGCCATGTTTAGCCATAAATCCCATCTCCCCGTGGTAGCCTTTTTCTAGCCACGCGTTGAGATGGGCCTCATGGGCCGCCAAGTGGGTATCGGTAATACCTACCTGCTGAAAGCCTAGCTCGCCTCCCCAGGTCTTGATCAGGGTGGCCAGGCGAGCAAGCTGTTCATCGGTAAATTCTTCGCTTGATCGAGCTAAGGCAGTGGCATCAGGCATAGTAGTTAGTCAACGGTAAAGCATTAAGCGCGCTATGCTATCGCATTGTCATCCATCAAAACATGTGAAAGGAGAGATCGTGACGATCCCGGATACTTCCATGCTACGCCCTCTATACCGATCCGCCCAAGTGCGCGAATTAGATCGACGCACCATTGCTGGTGGTATCGACGGTTTTGCCTTGATGCAGCGTGCCGCATCAAGCGCTTGGCATAGTCTTCGTTCACGTTGGCCGCAAGCGCGAAGCTTAACCGTGTTGTGCGGGAGCGGAAATAATGGCGGTGACGGCCATGTATTGGCCGCCCTGGCCATGCAGTCAGGCCTTAAAGTGCAGCACATCACCCTGAAAGCGCTTGACGAACTTAATGGCGACGCTGCCCGTGCGGCACAATTGGCGACCTCAGCAGGCGTCGGCTGTGAAGAGTGGCATGCGGGCATTGAACTCAATGGCGAGGTGGTGATTGATGCGCTGTTAGGAACAGGACTTAATGGCGAGGTGGAAGGGCGCTTCCGGCGTGCCATCGAAATGATCAATGCCGCGCACCGCCCGGTATTGGCGATTGATGTCCCTTCTGGGTTAGTGGCCGATACCGGCGCGGTCCCGGGGCTTGCTGTTAAAGCGGCCTGCACGGTGACCTTTATTGGCGACAAGATTGGTTTACATACCGGTGATGCGCCAGCTTATACTGGCGAAATTGACTTCCGACCCTTGGGTGTCAAAGCTCAGGCTTATTTCGACATACCGGCTACCGCGTGGCGACTAGACGATTCGCTATTAGCTGATGCCTTTGCCCCCCGTGAACGTATTAGCCACAAAGGATCGATGGGCCACGTGCTGGTCATGGGCGGGGCACCCGGTTTTGGCGGCGCGGCGCTGCTGGCTAGCCAAACAGCCGCACGTCTGGGGGCGGGAAAAGTGAGCTTGGCCACCGCGCCTGAACATATTACCGCCAGTCTGGTGCGCTGTCCGGAAGTCATGGCTCACGGCATACGTGGTGGCGCGGAGGCAGCTGAATTATCCGCCGCTGCTGACGTCATTGTGGTAGGGCCGGGAGTGGGCCAAGCTGCCTGGGGACAAGCCGTATTACAAACCGCGCTAGAGTCTGAAGCACCGCTGGTGGTGGATGCCGATGGCCTTAATCTGTTAGCCAGCCAATGGCCCAATACCCGGCGCGATAACTGGATATTAACCCCTCATCCTGGTGAAGCCGCGCGCCTATTGGGCTGTTCTGTCGCCGATATTCAGTCTGATCGTCCCGCTGCTGCCCAGGCGTTACAGCGTGCTCGGGGTGGGGTTGTGATATTAAAAGGCGCGGGCAGTTTAATTGCTGGCCCCAGTGGGCTGGTGGTCTGCCCTTATGGTAATCCCGGTATGGCCAGCGGCGGAATGGGAGATGCCTTGAGCGGCATGCTGGGGGCGATCGTCGCCCAGCGCAAAGAGGTTGAGTTCAGCGCGTGGTTGGCAACCATGGTGCATGCCTTAGCCGCTGATGTTGGTGCCGAACAAGAGGGCGAACGTGGCCTGCTGGCGAGCGATCTGGCATCCTATGCGCGAAAACTGATTAATCCGTGAAGGCGGCCCACATGCAGGTGCAGTTAGACAGCGAAGAAGCCCAGGTCGCGTTTGGTAACGCTCTCGGGCAGGTGTTTCAAGGACGTGGATTGGTGTATCTGGAGGGTGAGTTAGGTGCCGGTAAAACCACCCTGACCCGTGGCATCCTTCGGGCTTACGGCCATTTAGGCGCGGTGAAAAGTCCTACCTATACCTTGGTTGAGCCTTATGACTTTGGTTCGCAGCGGATTTATCATCTGGATTTGTATCGCCTGGCGGACCCCGAAGAGCTTGAATATATAGGCGGACGAGACCTGCTGGCAGATGACGCCCTGTGTATTATCGAGTGGCCCAGCCGTGGTGAAGGGTGGTTGCCACCGCCCGATCTGAGAGTCGTGCTCACCGTAGTGGCCAATGGACGCGTCGCCTCACTTGATGTGAGTAGCGAACACGGCAAACAGATATTGGAAGATGTGCAGCGTAAGCTTGCGTCCTGCCAGCGGGAGAACGGTGTGATTCAATGGAAATGAAGGGCATAGCGGCACGCGTCTATCGCCTGTTAGCCGCCAGTTTTTTGTCTCTAGTGGCCGTGACGGCACACGCCTCTAGCGTGGAAAGTATGCGCCTATGGGCAGCGCCGGACCATGCCCGATTAGTCTTTGACCTATCCTCGGCGACTACCGCTAACGTATTTTCGTTAGCCAATCCCAGGCGGTTAGTGATCGATTTAGATGACACCCAAATGGATACCGACCCCAGTACGCTGCCGCTACATGATAGTGCGATTACCTCGGTGCGCACTGGGTCTCGAGAAGGTGGTGGCTTACGCGTCGTACTGGAACTGGATCGCGCCATAGAGCCGCGCCATTTTACGCTGACCCCGAATGATCAGTATGGGCATCGCCTGGTGGTGGATCTTGAGTATCCGGGGGAAAGTGCCGTTGAGAACCCGATTGATCCTATCGAGGCGATGATTCGTGAGCAGGAAATTCAGGTTCAGCGCGCCTCGGCGCAAGCTCAACTGCCCGGTATTGAAGCACCGTCTGTAAACGAGGCGCCAGCGGAAGTGCTCGAAGCGAAGCCGCACCCACGCCGAGATATTATTATCGCAGTGGATGCCGGTCACGGTGGGGAAGACCCCGGTGCGATCGGCCCTTCCGGCACGCGTGAAAAAGACGTGGTGTTAGAAATAGCCCGTCGTTTAGCGGCTGAGATTAATGGAACGCCAGGTTTTAAAGCGGTATTAACTCGCGATGGCGACTATTACATTGGGCTGCGTCAACGGACAACGCTTGCGCGTGAGCAGAAGGCCGATTTCTTCGTTTCACTGCATGCTGATGCTTTTACTAGTCCGCGCCCTCAAGGCAGTTCGGTTTACGCGCTTTCCCAGCGTGGCGCTACCTCGGAAACTGCCCAGTGGCTGGCCGATAGCGAGAATCGTTCTGATCTGATTGGCGGCGTGGATGGCAGTCTTTCATTGCGCGATAAAGACCAAGTGCTGCGCGGTGTGCTGTTGGATTTAACCATGACGGCCACGCTCAATGATTCGCTCTCGATCGGTGGTCAAGTGCTGGAGCAGTTAGAACGAGTTAACCGGCTGCATAAGTCACGTGTTGAACAAGCGGGGTTTATGGTACTGAAGTCGCCTGATATTCCTTCGTTGTTGATCGAGTTAGGCTTCATCTCCAATCCTGACGAGGAGCGTAAATTGCGTGATCCAGTCCATCAGACAGGGCTTTCTCGGGCTGTTTTTAGTGGCTTACGCGAGCATTTCGAGCGTTTTCCGCCTCCGGCTAGCCTGCTAGCCTGGCAGCGCGATAATCAACGTAGCCCCTCTAGTAACGAGTACCGTATCCAGTCGGGAGATACCTTGTCGGCGATTGCCATACGTCATGGCGTACCGGTCAATCAGTTGAAGCAGGCCAATGACTTGAATGGCGATGTTATTCGGGTTGGCCAAGTGTTACAGATTCCTAGCTCGTGAGGTGTTGAGTTGACTGACATGACGACGACCGCACCGCGTATCCACGTGCTCGATCCGCGGCTGGCTAACCAGATAGCCGCGGGTGAGGTGGTAGAGCGGCCCTCATCGGTGACAAAAGAGTTAATCGAGAATGCGATTGATGCCGGTAGCCAACGTATTGAGGTAGAGATTGAGCAGGGCGGAGCGCGACTGATTAAAGTGCGCGATGACGGTATTGGGATTGGCGAAGACGACTTGCCGTTGGCTCTGGCCCGCCATGCGACCAGCAAAATCGGCAGCCTAGAGGACCTGGAAGGGGTTAGTTCGTTAGGCTTCCGGGGCGAAGCGCTGGCATCGATCAGCTCTGTGTCACGCCTTGAACTTATCTCCAATGCCCAGGAAGACCCGCGCCACGGTTGGCGCGTGGTGGCGGAAGGACGTGGAATGGAGGCCCGGGTAACGCCGGCGCCCCACCCGCGTGGGACCAGCGTCGGCGTACGTGATCTTTTTTTTAATACTCCCGCCCGGCGTAAGTTTTTACGCACTGAAAAGACCGAATTTGCCCATGTAGAAGAGGCATTTCGCCGCCAGGCGCTGTCGCGCTACGACATTGCCTGGGTGCTGCGGCATAACCAAAAAGTGATTCACCAACTACCACCGGGCAACTCTGCCGCTGCCCGGGAGCGTCGAATCGCCTCGTTGCTGGGCAAGAATTTCATTGAGCATGCACGCTACATTGAGCGTGAGGCGGGCGGCTTGCGGTTAAGTGGCTGGGTGGGCTTGCCTACTCATTCTCGCTCCCAGGCCGATCAGCAGTATTTTTTCGTCAACGGACGTGTTGTGCGTGATCGTTTGGTCGCACATGCGGTTCGCCAAGCCTATCGTGATGTGCTGTTTAACGGTCGCCATCCGGTATTTGTGCTCTATTTAGAGCTTGATCCTGACGTCGTTGATGTCAACGTTCATCCTACCAAGCATGAAGTGCGCTTTAGAGATGGTCGTATGGTGCACGACTTTCTCTATTCAGGGCTACATCACTGCCTGGCCTCTGCCAAGCCTGCCGAGAGTAGTGAGCAAGGCGATATTGATGAGGGGAGAGACGACGTTTCCTCCTCGCAGGCGGTAGAAGGCGCGTTACAGGGGGCTGGTGAAGGTGGGGCCGAGGAGCCACGTTGGCAGCAGCAAGGGATTGCGCTAACGCATTCACCGGAGCGCCATCCTGGTGCTGAGCGCGTTCGACGCTTTATGCAGGGTTATCAGGCCCTTCACCCCAATCATGAAGAGACGCTGCTCACTCCCCAGGCGAGCGTATCTGGTGATAGCGCTAACGAAGTGCGTGAAGCACCCCAGGTAATGCCCGTTGATGACCCGACCGCTCCGCCGCCGCTTGGCTTTGCACTGGGCCAGTTGCACGGTATTTATATTCTGGCGCAGAACGCCGAGGGGCTAGTGGTTGTCGATATGCATGCTGCCCATGAGCGTATCGTGTATGAGCGTATGAAAACGCAACTGGCGGCTGCCCAGGGAGTTGATGCTCAGCCGTTGCTGGTGCCTGTGTCGATTGCCGCCAGTCGGGCAGAGGTGGCAACGGCAGAGAGTGAGCAAGAGGCGATCGCCAAACTGGGCATTGAGCTGGATATTGCTGGGCCGGAAACACTGCTGGTGCGGCAGCTGCCCGCGCTGCTGTCTCAGGCTGATCCTGAGGCGCTTGTGCGTCAAATGCTGGAAGAGCTTTCGCGCTATGGGCGCACTCATCAGGTTGAAGCACGGCTACATGAGTTACTGTCGACCATGGCCTGCCACGGCAGTGTGCGTGCCAATCGACGCCTCACGATTGACGAAATGAACGCGTTGCTGCGCGACATGGAGCGCACCGAGCGCAGTGACCAATGCAACCATGGCCGTCCCACCTGGACCCAAATGGGGCTCAAGGCACTCGATCGGCTGTTCTTACGCGGACAGTGATCTACCTCTTTTTAGTTTAATGGAATGTTATCTGCGCATGGTTGATAAGCGCCCTTGGGCAATTTTTTTGATGGGTCCAACAGCCGCCGGTAAAACCGATGCCGCGATGGCTCTGCATGAGCGTCTAGGCCACGAGTTGATTAGCGTCGATTCAGCGATGGTCTACCGTGGCATGAATATTGGTAGCGCCAAACCGAGCGCGACTGAGCTTGCCCGTGCACCGCATCATTTAATTGATATTCGCGACCCCGCTGAGCCTTATTCAGCCGCTGAATTTCGTGAAGATGCGATGGCGCTTATGCGACAAATTAGCGCAGCCGGCAGAGTTCCGATTTTGGTTGGCGGTACCATGCTGTATTACAAACGGCTAATGGAGGGAGTGGCAAATCTGCCTGCCGCTGATCCTGCCATCCGTCAAAAGCTGGAAGTACAGTGGCAAGCACACGGGCTTGGCTCGCTGCATCAACGTCTAGCAGAGGTCGATGCGGTTTCAGCGCAGCGTATTCATCCCAATGACCCTCAACGGATAATGCGTGCTCTGGAAGTGTATTACGCAAGTGGTCGGCCAATGAGTGACCTTTGGGCGGAACAACAGCCTGAAACCTTTCCCTGGCGCGTGTTGTCCATAGCCTTAGCACCCAGTGACCGCGGTCTATTGCACCAACGCATTGCCCAGCGGTTTGCAGTAATGCTGGATGAGGGCTTGATAAATGAGGTCGCTGCCCTCAAAAAGCGTAATGACTTACATTTAGGCCTACCCGCAATGAAAAGCGTTGGTTATCGTCAAGTGTGGGGTTACCTGGATGGGGAATACGATTACCCTACGCTGGTTGACCGCGGTGTCATTGCGACTCGCCAACTCGCCAAACGCCAGCTAACGTGGTTAAGAAGCTGGCCAGCGCTCAATTGGGTAGATTCACAGCGTGCTGACGCGATGGATCAGGTGCTGAAAATCGTGCGTGATAGCGGTGCTTAGCGTAAGATAGTCAGTTAGTAAGCATGTGTTTTAGAAGGTCAGTCGCCCTTTTGGGGCATCGCTGAACCTTTCAGCTGATACTAAGCCTTTAGGGCAATAAGAGTGCGGCGTAGCACCAGTAGGGCACGCCATTTGATAATTAACCCCCAACGACAGTTTTAGGGAGAGCAACATGTCCAAAGGGCAGTCCCTTCAAGACCCTTACTTGAACATTCTGCGCAAAGAGCGCATTCCGGTCTCCATCTTTTTGGTTAATGGTATTAAGCTTCAAGGCCAGATCGAATCGTTTGATCAGTTTGTTATTCTTCTGCGTAACACCGTCAGTCAGATGGTTTATAAACACGCTATTTCTACGGTTGTGCCATCTCGCAACGTGCGTTTGCCTGCGCAAGATCCGGCAGAGCAGGATGCGGAGATTTAACGCCGCTAGAGCAGCAAGAGAGTCCACGAGGTATTGATTGTTTTTCGAACGCCCAGACGCCGGTGAAACGGCAGTTCTTGTTCACGTCGATTTTCATGATGAACAAAAACGTGAAGACCCGGGTGAGTTTTTAGAGCTCGTACGCTCTGCGGGTGCAGAGCCTGCGACTCTACTCACTGCTAGCAGACACCGAGCTGACTCACGTACCTTCATTGGGTCGGGTAAGTTAGAAGAGCTGCGAGCACTGCTTGCGGCTCATGCGGCAGAACTGGTGATCTTTAACCATAGCTTAAGCCCCTCTCAAGAGCGCAATATTGAGCAAGAGCTCAAGTGCCGTGTGCTTGATCGTACCGGCCTGATTCTTGATATTTTTGCGCAGCGGGCACGAACCCATGAAGGCAAGTTGCAGGTAGAACTTGCCCAACTTGAATATATGTCGACGCGCCTGGTGCGCGGCTGGACCCACCTTGAACGTCAAAAAGGGGGTATCGGCCTGCGTGGGCCCGGCGAGACGCAGCTTGAGACTGACCGTCGCCTGCTGCGCGGTCGAATTAAGTCGATCCACAAGCGGCTCGATAAAGTCCGTAGTCAGCGCGACCAGAATCGGCGTGCGCGGTCGCGTGCCGAGATTCATAGTGTCTCACTGGTGGGATACACCAACGCGGGTAAGTCGACCCTGTTTAACGCGTTAACCAACGCCGAGGTGTATGCTGCTGACCAGCTGTTTGCGACGCTTGATCCCACGCTCAGGCGGCTCGAAATTGAAGATGTAGGGCCGGTTGTGATGGCTGACACCGTGGGCTTTATTCGTCACCTGCCGCACAAACTGGTCGAGTCATTTCAAGCCACCCTGCAAGAAGCATCGGAAGCATCGTTGCTGGTACATGTGATTGATGCAGCGGACCCTGATCGCGAACTAAACGTTGAACAGGTGGAGATGGTGCTTAAAGAGATCGGCGCTGATGATGTGCCGGTACTCAAAGTCATGAATAAAATTGATAAGCTCGACAGCGCGCCGCGCATTGAGCGTGATGGTCACGGTGTGCCTGAAGTGGTGTGGCTGTCGGCCCAGCAGGGCCAGGGTCTTGAATTGCTGCATGAAGCGCTAAGCGAGCGCTTGGCAAATGATGTTATTGGCTTTTCACTGACACTCACGCCTGAGCAGGGTAAGCTGCGTGCTGGCCTGCATGAGCTAAATGCGGTTCGCGACGAAGCGTTTGATGAGCATGGCCAATCTGTTTTGGATGTGCGTTTGCCGCGTCGTGATTTTAATCAGTTAATGGCTCAGTTAGGCGAGCGAGCAAATACCTATTTGCCTGAAGCGTTGAGGGAAACCGATGAGTGGTAGGTTATCCGTTACACCCTTGGTGCGCTGCTAGTATTCTGAACCGTATAAAAATGGTACAAGATTTATAGAGCAATAATACCAAAACGCGGTGGCGTCATTTAAATAAGGCGCCACAGGCGTGAGCGAATACCTTAGTGGAGACGAAGTATGGCCTGGAATGAGCCTGGTGGTGGCAACCAGCATGACCCTTGGAGTAGTGGCGGCCGACGCGGTGGAAGTGATGGCGATAAAAACCGTGGTGGTAACAATGGCGGCAGCAATGGGGGTGGTGGTAATAACGGCAATAAAGGGGGCAACAATCAAGGCCCTCCAGACCTGGATGAAGCACTGAAAAAGTTTCAGGATAAGCTCAATAATATGCTGGGCGGCGGCAAAAAAGGCGGTGGCAGGAAAAGTGGCGGTGGCGGCAGTAATAAAAACCGCAACCCGTTCGCGCTGCCAGGCCTGCTGATTGTGGCCGCGTTAGCTATCTGGGCTGCCATGGGCTTTTATTTGGTCGACCAGTCAGAGCGTGGTGTAGTGCTGCGCTTCGGTGAGTTCCAGGGCATTGTAAACCCAGGTCTACAATGGAATCCGCCGTTAATTGATGACGTGCGTATGGTCAATGTGACGCGAGTACGTTCGTTGTCTCAAACGCAGTCGATGCTGACACGCGACGAAAACATCGTCGAAGTTGAAATTTCAGCGCAATACCAAGTCGCTAATCCGCGCGATTTTGTGCTGAATGTACGTGATCCTGCCATCTCGATCGAAAATGCGCTGGATTCGGCATTGCGTCACGTGGTGGGCGGTACCGATATGATCGATATCCTTACCTCGGGCCGGGAAATCTTAGGCAGCTCGGTGGCAAGCCGTTTGCAAACCTACCTGGATAACTATGGCGCCGGTATCCGTCTGCAAACCATCAACATCGAGTCCACCTCTGCGCCCGCACCGGTGATTGACGCGTTTGATGACGTTATTCGTGCTCGTGAGGATCGTCAGCGTACCATCAACCAAGGTATTGCTTACGCTAACGCCATTATTCCAGAAGCCCAGGGCCAAGCGCAGCGTATTGTTGAACAGGGCCAAGGTTACCGTGAGTCGGTCGTGGCGGAAGCACAGGGTCAAGCCAACCGCTTTAACTCACTGTTAACCGAGTACAGCAACTCGCCTGATATCATGCGCGAGCGTATGTATCTGGACACGATGGAAGAAGTCTTCGGCAATACACCGAAGGTGCTGATGGATGTGAGCGAAAACGCGCCGCTGATGTATCTTCCATTGGATCAAATGAGTGGCAGGAGTGGTAGTGGAAGCGGCTCATCGTCTGCAAGTAGCACTGCGAGCGGTGATGCAGCATTAGACCCCAACGTGCTTGAGCGTTTGCGTAGCACCCAGGGCAGCACTAGTAGCTCCTCATCAAATAGCAATAGTAGCTCCATCCGCAGGGAGGGCCGGTAAATGATTAATAATCGATCCCTGCTGATTGTTGGTGGTCTGGCTGCCGTAGCGTGGCTGGCGAGCAACACTCTGTACGTGGTAGACGAAACTGAACGCGCGGTGAAACTGCGCTTTGGTGAAGTCGTTGAAGAAAATATCCAGCCAGGTCTGCATGCCAAAGTGCCGATCGCTCAAACGATTCGTAAATTTGATACGCGCTTACTGACGCTGGATACCGACACTAGCCGCTATCTTACCCTTGAGCAGAAAGCGGTCATTGTCGATTCATACGTGAAGTGGCAAGTCGTTAACCCTACGCGCTATTACGAAGCGACGGCGGGTGATGAGTTGATGGCGATTCGTCTGATTCAGCCGCGGGTGGATGAAAGTCTGCGTAATGAGTTTGGCCGTTTGAATCTGCAGGAAATTATTGCCGAGCGTCGTGATGATTTAATGACCGGCCCCACTGAAGAACTCGATGAGCTCATGCGCGAAGAGTTAGGGGTCGCGATTCGCGACATTCGTATCAAGCGGATCGACCTGCCAGAAGACGTGTCGGCGGCGGTGTTTGAAAGGATGCGTTCCGAGCGTGAGCGTGAAGCTCGTGAATGGCGTGCACAGGGTCAGGAAGAGGCTGAGCGTATTCGTGCAAATGCGGATCGCCGCCGTCAGGTATTGCTTGCCCAGGCCAATGAGCGTTCTGAAACATTACGTGGTGAAGGTGATGCTCAGGCTGCCGCGATCTTTTCTGAGGCGTATGGCCAGGATCAGGAGTTTTTCTCTTTCTGGCGTAGCTTGAACGCCTATCGCGATAGTTTTGCTGATAACGGCAACCTGATGGTCTTGGAGCCGACTAGCGATTTCTTCCGCTATTTACGCAGTGCTGAGCCAGAAGGTGCGGAGTCAGAAGGTAGTGACGGCGGTGAGTAAATAGCCGCTGGTCGGTGAATCTTGTATGGGTAAGCAATAGCCATGCGGGGTTCACCCGGCCAATAAACGTGATAGAATTTATTAACCGGGCGTCGCCCGGTTTTTTTGTGGCCCCCGTTCACAGCTATCAATGAATTAATGTAATGGCTGATGAAAGTGGTTGGGCCTTCATCGTCTCGCAGGATTGTTCACATGACCATCGCTGACCGCTGGCTACTGCCCGACGGCATGGATGAGGTGCTCCCACCTCAGGCAAGCCGCATGGAAGAGCTGCGCCGTGCGCTGCTCGATCTTTACCATTGCTGGGGCTATGACCAGGTAATGCCACCGCCGGTTGAGTTTCTGGACTCCCTGTTAACGGGCACCGGTACCGATCTTGACCTCCAGACCTTCAAACTGACCGACCAGTTAACCGGTCGTATGATGGGCGCTTCGGCCGATGTTACGCCGCAAGTGGCGCGAATGGATGCGCATTCGCTCAAACGCCAGGGGCCCGTCCGCCTTTGCTACTGCACCACCGTGCTAAGGGCAAAGGCAGATCAGCATCAGGGTGGACGCAGCCCGGTGCAGGTGGGTGCCGAGCTTTTTGGGCATGCCGGTCTAGAGGCAGACAGTGAAATTATTCACCTGGCGCTGGCTAGTCTAAAAGCAGCCGGGGCTGATGAGATTCATTTGGCGCTGGGACATATTGGTATTTACCGAAGCCTGGTAGAGGCGGCAGCGTTGAGCGACGAGCAGGAGAAGGTGCTGTTTGAAGCGCTGGCGCTAAAATCACCTACTCAATTAGCCGAGTTTGTTAGCGCCAATGTCAGTGATCCTGTGTTAGCGGACATGCTATTGGCGTTAGGGGAATTGCATGGCGGCGCTGACGTATTAAGCTTGGCGCGAGAGCGATTTGCGGGCGCGCCAGCCTCGGTGATGGCCGCTATGGATCAGTTGGAGGCACTCTACCAAGGGGTGCTGGCACGCTTTGATGTATCGCTCTACTTTGATCTGGCCGAGCTGCGTGGCTATCAGTACCACACGGGCATGATGTTTGCTGCCTATGTGCCGGGCTATGGACATGCCGTTGCCAAGGGCGGGCGTTACGACGATACCGGACGCGCGTTCGGCCGGGCTCGACCTGCTACCGGCTTCTCGATGGACCTGAAGCATTTGGCATCGTTGGCGCTAGCCTCGTCAGGACGTGGCGCTATTTGGTCGCCTGCTAAGCAGGATGAGTCGCTCCACGCCGCCGTTGTCGCGCTGCGTGAGCAGGGAGAACGTGTGATTCAAGCGCTGCCTGGACAGCGCACTGGGCCGGCGGAGCACGACTGTGACCGCCGTCTTGAGCTTATCGACGGTCGTTGGCAGGCAACGGCCCTGACACAAGAGACGAGTGATCAAAATGGGTAAGAATGTCGTAGTGCTGGGCACCCAGTGGGGTGATGAGGGCAAAGGCAAGATTGTTGACCTGCTGACCGAGTCGGCATCCGCCGTAGTGCGCTTTCAGGGCGGTCATAACGCTGGCCACACGCTGGTTATAGATGGTGAAAAAACCGTTCTCCACCTGATTCCTTCCGGCGTATTACGTCCAGGCAAAAGCTGTGTCATCGGTAATGGCGTCGTGCTGTCACCTGAAGCGTTGATCAAAGAGATCCGTGAGCTTGAAGCTAAAGGCGTGCCGGTACGTGAGCGTCTGCGTCTTTCGCCTGCCTGTCCGCTGATCCTGCCTTATCACGTGCGCCTGGATCAGGCCCGTGAGAAAGCGCGGGGTGTCGCTAAAATTGGTACTACCGGCCGTGGCATTGGTCCTGCTTATGAAGATAAAGTTGCCCGTCGTGGTCTGCGCTTGGGTGATATGCTGCACCGCGAGCGTTTTGCTTCAAAACTGGGCGAAGTACTCGACTACCACAACTTCGTGTTAGTGAATTACCACGGTGAGCCCGCGGTCGACTTCCAGGAAGTGCTCGATAGCGCGATGCAGATGGCTGAAGAGCTACGTCCCATGGTATGCGACACGGTCAGCATGGTGCACGATCTACGTAAAGCGGGCGAGAATATCCTGTTTGAAGGCGCCCAGGGTTCGCTGCTCGATATTGATCACGGTACTTATCCTTACGTTACCAGTTCCAATACCACTGCTGGTGGCACCGCCACTGGTTCAGGTGTTGGCCCGCTTTATTTGGACTACGTGCTGGGCATTACCAAGGCGTACACCACGCGGGTAGGCTCGGGGCCGTTTCCGACCGAACTCTTTGATGTTGATGGCCGCCACCTGGCCGAGCGTGGTCATGAGTTTGGTGCCACGACCGGGCGTGCTCGCCGCTGTGGTTGGTTCGACGCCGTCGCATTGCGTCATGCGGTGCAGATCAACTCGGTGTCCGGTATCTGCTTGACCAAGCTGGATGTGCTGGATGGGTTAGAGAATATCCGTGTATGCGTTGGCTATCGTAGCAAAGATGGCGATGTGCTGGATAATCCCGTTGATTCAGAAGGCTACGAAGCGGTCGAGCCGCTATATCAAGACCTGCCGGGCTGGAAAGAGTCAACCTTGGGGGCTAAGCAGGTGGAAGATTTGCCCGCTAACGCTCGCGCTTATATCAGCTTTCTTGAAGAGCAGGTAGGCACCAGCATCGATATCATTTCCACGGGTCCCGATCGCATGGAAACCATCGTGCTACGCAACCCGTTTGATGAGTAACACTACTTTCACACCGCTTTCAGCTAGCTGAGCTCACTGGAAATGACCGGTCGGTGAATGGCTAATGTGTAGCGGGTGAAGAAAAGAAGGGGCGATTGATGCATCGCCCCTTTTTGCATGTTAAATATCGATACCGCGGCTTGCATGTTAAAAATCGATACCGCGGCGTGCTTTTAAGCCGTTGTTGAAAGCGTGGCTGATCTCCTGCATCTCGGTGACGGTGTCAGCCATCGCGACCAATTCGCGGTGAGCATTACGTCCGGTAATGATCACCGTCTGTTCTGCTGGCCGGTTCTCTAGGGCTTGCTTGACGGTTTCAATGTCCAGATAGCCGAATTTAAGCATATAGGTAATTTCGTCGAGTACCACGAGATAGGTGTCTGGGTCGGCCAGCATGCGCTCGGCTTCTTTCCAGACGGCTTGGCAGGCGTCGGTATCCGCTTGGCGATTTTGCGTATCCCAGGTAAAGCCAGTGGCCATGATGGCGACCTCTAAATTAGCATCCTCCTCAAGGCGATTGCGTTCGCCACACTCCCAAAGTCCCTTAATAAACTGTACCACGGCTACTTTATAGCCATAGCCCAAGGCTCGGGTGACCGTTCCCCAGGCGGCTGTGGTTTTGCCTTTACCGTTACCGGTGTTAACGATAATAAGGCCGCGTTCCTCATCGGCACTGGCCACTTTTTCATCGACCCGCGCTTTGAGTTTCTGCATGGAGGCTTTATGACGGGTATCACGGTCACTCATGGATTCTCCTGTCTATTTCGTCGGGTAGATATGCCGTTGGTGCAATGGTGCGGTAGCTAACGCTAGCTTAAGCTAACGCCAAGCGAATTAATATCATTGGCGGGATCTGTTGAATAATAGTTGTATAACTATTTGCCTGCGTAATTCAACAATGGGTTCATTATTGACGGCATTAAAATAATAGAAAGCCAACAGGATTGGCCGGTTGGGTGCTAGCTGCTCTAGAATAGGGGGTCATATCTTGCCAGGAATTACATCATGCCCTCATTTGATATTGTTTCAGAATTCGATAAGCACGAAGGCGCCAATGCGGTTGATCAAGCAAATCGGGAAGTCCAGTCGCGTTTTGATTTTAAAGGCGTCGATGCTAGCTTTGCGCTTGAAGGCGATAAAGTTCAGTTAGAGGCAGAGGTGGATTTTCAGCTCAAGCAAATGCTGGATGTCCTGCGCGCCCGGTTAATTGCCCGGGGTATCGACGCCCGCTGTATGGACGTTCAAGACCCGGTACTTTCAGGAGTGAAAGCGCGTCAGGAAGTCGCTTTGAAGCAGGGGCTAGATCAGGCGGAAGCCAAAGATGTGGTTAAGCGCATCAAGGCCAGCAAGCTAAAAGTACAGGCGCAAATTCAAGGTGAGAAGGTGCGCGTTACCGGCAAGAAGCGCGACGACTTGCAGAGTGTGATGACCCTGCTACGTGGCGAAGAGGGGCCGGATTTGCCACTCCAGTTTGATAATTTCCGCGACTGATGACTGTGTAGCGCTTTCCGACCTTCGTTTTTAATAATGTACATAATCGTTTTATACAGGAGCCAAGCACTATGTCTGATCCGCAGCCGGTTTACTTAAGCGACTACCAGCCGCCCGCCTACCGGGTAACCCATACCGAGCTGACGTTTGATCTTGACCCCGCCGCGACCCGTGTGAAAGCGCGCCTAGTGATTGAGCGGCACGCTGAGGCTGAGGCTGATGCGCCACTGTTTTTAAATGGTGAACACTTAAATCTGATTTCCCTGGCGATTGATGCAACGCCGCTGGACGAGGCGGCTTATCACGTCGATACCAAAGGGTTGCGTATCGCCCAGGTGCCGAAGCAGTTCGTGCTGGAGAGCGAGGTAGAAATTTCTCCGCAGGAGAATACGGCCTTGGAAGGGCTTTATCTCTCCAGCGGCATGTATTGTACTCAGTGCGAAGCGGAAGGTTTTCGTCGCATTACCCTCTATCCTGATCGCCCCGATGTGATGGCAACCTTTAGCGTCACCGTGATTGGCGATCAAGCGCGTGAACCGGTACTGCTAGCCAACGGCAATCCTACCGCGCGCGGGGAGCTGGAAGACGGTCGCCATTTTGCTACCTGGGAAGACCCACATCCAAAACCCAGTTACCTGTTTGCCCTGGTGGCAGGTAACCTGCACAGCGTGGAAGATCACTTCACCACCATGAGTGGTCGCGACGTGACTCTGCAGATTTGGGTGGAAAAAGAGAATCTTGATAAAACCGATCATGCCATGGCGTCGCTAAAGCGAGCCATGCGCTGGGACGAGCAGTCATACGGACGCGAGTATGACCTTGACCTGTTCATGATTGTGGCGGTCAATGACTTCAACATGGGGGCGATGGAGAACAAAGGCCTCAATATTTTCAATTCGGCGGCGGTCTTAACCCATCCTCACACAGCGACCGATGCAGCATTTCAAAACGTTGAAGGCATCGTTGCTCATGAATATTTTCATAACTGGTCGGGTAACCGGGTCACCTGTCGTGACTGGTTCCAGCTCTCGCTAAAAGAAGGTTTTACGGTCTTTCGCGACCAGTGCTTCTCGGCGGATACCAACTCAGCCCCCGTTAAGCGAATTCAGGATGTGTCTTTTTTCCGTACCGCACAGTTTGCTGAAGATGCGGGGCCGACGGCACACCCTGTGCGCCCTGACCATTTCATTGAAATTACCAATTTCTACACCCTGACCATTTATGAAAAGGGCGCGGAAATTGTTCGCATGCTGCGTAATTTGGTAGGCGAGGAGAGCTTTAGGCGTGGCTCGGATCTCTACTTTGCACGGTTTGACGGTCAGGCCGTGACCATTGAAGACTTCGTCGCCTGTATGGCGGAAGCCTCCGGCGAAGACTTTAGCCAGTTTATGCGCTGGTACTCTCAAGCAGGGACGCCGGAAATCGATGCCCACGGTGAGTATGATTACGTCCATGGTGAATATCACTTAACGTTGCGTCAGCGTACACCGGCCACCCCTGGGCAGCCAGAAAAGCTACCGCTACATATTCCGGTTCGAATGGGCTTGGTAGGCACCAAATCGGGTCAGGATCTCACCCTAACGCTTGATGGGGAAAAAATCGGCAAAGACGCCGTCATTCACCTTCGTGAGTATGAGCAGACGTTTGTCTTTACGGATGTTGCCGAGGCGCCCGTTCCTTCATTGCTACGGGCGTTTTCCGCCCCGGTAAAGCTGCATTACCCCTATTCGAGGGAAGATCTTGCTTTCTTGTTAACCCATGACAGTGATGGCTTTAACCGATGGGATGCGGGCCAGCGGCTGGCGCTCCTGGCGTTGGATGACTTGATAGCGGCCCACCGCAACGGCGTTGAAAAAGTCATGGATAACCGCGTGGTGGAGGCATTTAAAGCACTGCTGACCGGCCCTATGAATGATAAGGCTGTATTGGCGGAGATGTTGACGCTGCCTTCAGAGGCGTATATTGCCGAACAGCAGCCTATTGTGGATGTGGACGCCATTCATGCTGCGCGTGAATTTGTACGCCAATCGCTGGCTATCGCCTTGCGCGATGCGTTTGTCGAGGTGTATGACGCCAATACGACAGAGGAAGCGTATGCGCCTACGCCAGAGCAAATTGCCCAGCGTAGCCTGAAGAATGTGGCCCTCTCCTATCTAATGTCGATTGAAGATGAGCAGGGGCTGGCCTTGTGTGAAGCGCAGTTTGCAGCAGATCACAATATGACCGATGTGCGCCAAGCGCTAACGTTGCTGGTGCATAGCGACCGTGATGATCTGGCAACGCCTGCTTTAAAATCGTTTGGTGAAAAATGGGCCCATGATCCTCTGGTAATGGATCAGTGGTTTACTATCCAGGTATCGCGCCCTCAGTCGGATGTGCTTGATCGCGTGAAGTACTTGATGCAGCATCCTGCGTTTTCACTGAAAAATCCCAACAAAGTTCGTGCGCTCTTTGGAGCGTTTGCGCAAAATCGGATAAATTTCCACCGGCTGGATGGTCAAGGTTACCAATTGCTGGCCGATGTGGTGATTAAACTTAACCTGCTCAATCCAGACATTGCCGCGCGGCTTGTTACGCCGCTAACGCGTTGGCAGCGGTTTGATGAAACTCGCCAAGCATTAATGCGCAGTGAGCTTGAGCGGATTAAGCAACAGCCGTTATCCTCAAACGTATACGAGGTGGTCGAAAAAGCACTGGCCTAGTCCTTGGAATAGCGCTTGGATCAGCCGTCAGCATTAGTTGTTAACCAAGGAAAGGAAAACACCGGTGACAGACTCACAGCAACACTTTTTACTCATTATCAACGGTAAATCGGCTGGTAACCCAGCTTTGCGTGACGCAGTCAATGAGCAACGAAAGGCAGGGATGCATATTACGGTTCGTTCTACCTGGGAAGGGGGGGACGCTGCCGATTTAGCAGAGCAATCAGTCGCCATGGGCATCACGCATGTGATTGCCTGCGGCGGTGATGGCACCGTTAGTGAAGTCATGAATGGCTTGATGCGGTTGCCTCATGATCAGCGCCCGGCAATGGGAATTGTGCCGTTAGGCAGCGCCAATGATTTTGCTACCTCCGTCGGGTTGCCGCTTGAGCCAGAGCCTGCTTTAGCCACACTGCGAACACTCAATGCCTATCCTATTGATGTCGTACGGGTAACGGCAGGCGAGCGTGATGAGTCATCCACCAGCTATTACCTCAACATGACGACTGGGGGGTTTGGTGCTGAGGTGACGTCAACGACGCCCAAAACGCTCAAGCGATTGCTGGGTGGAGGAGCGTACTCGTTGATGGGCGCGCTAAAGGCATGGCGGCATCGCAGTTATCGCGGCACGCTTTCTTGGGATGAAAAACAAGAAGAGGCCTCTCTACTGTTGCTGGCGCTAGGCAATGGTCGTCAATCGGGCGGTGGTCAGGTGTTAGGCCCGCGTGCAAAACTCGACGATGGCTGTTTGGATGTACTGTTGGTGAAAGACTTTACGTCAGTAACAGAGCTGACCAAGCTTATAAAAGAGCTGCAAAGTTTTCCTTACGACGGCAAGTTTGTGCGTTATTTCACCACGACGCGTCTGACGTTGACCACACAGTCAGACGATGAGCCTTGGCCGCTGACCCTGGATGGCGAAGCACGTTTTTATAATCACTTCTGCGCAGAGGTGGTTCCCCTCGCGTTGCGTGTACTGCTACCCGATGAGTGTCCGCTGCTGTCTTCATCCCATCGGCAATAGCGCCGTGGCTCAAGCTTGTTCGTTACTTTTACGCTTTTAAGGAGAAGGATTAAATGGCAAATCGAGTGTGGTTACCCGCATTAGCCGCTGTGGCACTACTGTTAAGTGCATGCGGTGATTCTCAGGAAGAGCCCAGCGTGGCGGAGCCCGAGGAAGACAATACCGCTGCGGTGCAAGAAGGCACGGTGGCGGAGGAAGGCGACAGTGGAGTGGCTTCTAGCGACGCCCCTCAAGCCACGTCAGACGAAGCAAGCTCTGTCGATGAAGAGCAAAGCGATAATGGCGAGTCGCAAGAAGCGTTGGTAGCCGACGAAGAGTCACTGGCGGCAGACCCTGATGATGTACTCGATGAAGAGAGTGCGATGCCGGGTGAAGCGACTCGGTCCGATGTGGATGAGATAATTGCCGAAACGGAACGCCGTTTTGAAGAGGCTGAACAGCGTCTGGAAGAGCAGTTTCAAGAGGTTGAGCAGCAGTCGACCGAATTAGAGCCTATGGAGAGTGACGCTATCTCACCTAGTTGGGACAGCGAGAGCAGTCGTGTGCCCGAGCGGACTCCATTGCAGGATGATCGTGAGGCAACCGATGTCGAGAGCTTAATTGAAGACACCGAACGTCGTTTTGAAGAAGCCCAACAACGCCTGGAAGAGCAGTTTCAAGAGTTAGAGAATCGAGAAGCCGAACGCGGCCCGGCGGTTGAGCCAGGAGAGATAGAGAGTAGTGAAAGCGCTGACCGTGAAGGGGATCAAGAAGCCCAAGATAGTCAGATGGCAGATGAGCCGATGACAGAAGAACAGATGACGGAAGAAGAGAGCCGTCAGCAAACAGGTACGAGTAGCGAGAGTAATTAATAAGGTCTCTTCGTCGAGACGTTCATTAGCACAATAAAAAAGGCCCGCGTTAGCGGGCCTTTGTCCATCCGTTAGCAATTAAGCTGGGCGGATGTTGGAAGCCTGAAGGCCTTTTTTACCCTGAGTCACTTCAAAGCTGACTTTTTGACCGTCTTGCAGGGTCTTGAAGCCTTCAGCTTGAATTTCGGAGAAGTGGGCGAACAGATCGTCTCCGCCGTCATCAGGAGAGATGAAGCCGAAGCCTTTAGTATCGTTGAACCACTTAACTGTGCCAGTTGCCATTTTCTATTTCCTTAACGTGCTTAGTAATCAAACGGGCAACTCAATTGTCCACCCGCTATAATCACTCTAGATGTAAACACGGCTGTCGTCCAGCGACATTCCTAAGATTTTCTATTTTGTTGCGAGCAATGAACGATGATGCAGTTAGGTTTTATTGATGCGCAGTTTGTTTCCTTTTTATTAGCCATCACTCTACTCACTATCAGTCCTGGCGTGGATACCTTGCTAGTGATTAGAAATACTGCGCGCGGAGGCGTTCGCGATGGCATTACGACCAGTGTTGCTATCTGTTGTGGGTTATTTATCCATGCCACTATTTCTGCGCTTGGCATCTCGTTGATCCTACTGCAATCAGCCTGGGCATTTCATATGTTGAAGCTGGTCGGGGCGGGCTATTTAATCTGGTTAGGGGTAACCAGTTTACTGGCAGCGCGCCGTGGGGAGGGGCTTCCCGTAGGTAGCGTAACCAAACGCTTGCCTGCTGTGTCGCGCTGGCAGCCGGTCAAGGAGGGCTTTTTATCCAATGTATTGAACCCTAAGACAGTGGTGTTCTATATGGCCTTTTTGCCTCAGTTCATTGCCCCTGGCGATCCTGCTTTGTTGAAATCACTATGGCTGGCGGGGGTGCACTTTATCATCGCTAATATATGGCAAATTAGCGTAGTGCTCATGGTCGGGAGTGCGGGTAAGTGGTTAGCCAATGCTCGCTTTGCTCAGGTATTGAACGCCGCGACCGGCAGCGTATTGGTGGTGTTTGGGATTCGCCTGGCGCTCACTCAGCGTCCGGTATAAACCGGACGCTGTGTGAGAAACACAAAGATGTTAGCTATCGTCGGGCGAGCAGTGCGCGGTCGTAGCTTACCTGCTGTTCACTGTCGCTAAGCAACGAAACGCCGTCGCTATTGCCGCCATTGGCAAGGCTTTCAAAAATCACCCGATAGCTAAGCACCGCCTGCACATAATCGCGGGTTTCTCGATAGGGGATGCTCTCCACGAAGAGATCAAACGCTTCTACCCCATTCCCCAGCCATTGATCGACCCGGCCGGGCCCCGCATTATAGGCCGCCGCCGCCGCAAGGCGATTGCCCTGGTAACGCTGCAGCTTGTCTCGTAGGTAAGTACTGCCGAGTCGAATATTAAGTTCTGGATCCAGTACGCCGTAGGCGCCAGGATCGCTAATACCCAGTTCGCGGCTGACTTGGCTGGCGGTACCTGGCATTAGCTGCATCAGTCCTCTCGCACCAGCGGGTGAAAGGGCGTTAGGGTTATACGCGCTTTCACGCCGACTAATCGCCATCAGCAAGTAAGGATCGACACCGGTTTGGCGACCCCAATGTTGAAAACTGTCGCGATACGCCTCAGGAAAACGCCAATCAAGCGCATCCCACAATTCGCCAGCAATGGTGGTTTGCACCAAGCGTGCATGCCATTGCTGATGGTCGGCGTAGTCGGCCAGTGCTCGCGCTTGTGCGGGACCGCCGCTCTGCACGGCATGCAGCCACTCGCTGTTGGCAAGTCCCGCTTCCCCTATACGTAGCAGCGCCTCGGTGCGCACTACCGCGGGCAGCTGCGCAATACGTTGACGCGATGCTTCATCAAAGTGATTGCGTTCAAGATTCAGCTGATAGGGTTGGCCCAATTTTTCTGATGCTGCAAAGCCATAAAAACTACGATCCAAGGCGGCCTGCTGATAGCGCGCTTCGGCGGCCTGGTGGTTGCCAAGCTGCGCGTTGGCGCGGCCTAGCCAATATTGCCAGCGGCTATTTTCCTGCTGAACAGGGGGCATTTCAGCGATCCAGTGAATCACCCCATTCCAGTCGCGTTGTGCCAGGGCATGACGGACGCGCAGCTCTAGCACGCGCTCGCTATCGAGAGAGGGAAGTACGCTGTCAACCCAGCTAAGCGTGCCCGGTACATCACGTACCAGGGCATAAAAGGCCAGTTCTTCTTCTATGGGCTGACGTTCGCTGGAGGTCAGGTTCAGTCGCGGTGACAGCGTCTGCCAGGCGGTAAAGGCTGCCAGCGTATCTTCGCGAGTATATTGCTGCATGGCGGCACGGTAAAAACTGGCGGTGGCGGCACACTCAGGGCCAAGGCAGGAGGCAATCTGAGTAATCGCGCCGCTGCGCTGAACAACACTATCAGCACTAGCCAGTGCCGTTTGCCATTGGCCGTTTAGCAAGCCGCCAAGATAGCTTGAAAGACGTGTTTCGCCTGCCTGCCAAGCGAGCATCTTGCGCTCCCAGATTGCCTTGGCATCGATTGTGCCGTTAGCCCGTAAGCGCTCAAAAAAGGGGTCACATGCGTTAGGTTGTGATTTGCCTACGCGCCATAAATTCAAACCTGCCTGGTTTGCCTGCTGGGGGTTAGTCGCCAGCAGCGCTGAGTAGTAGTAGCACTGCCGAGCGGTTCCCGCTGGTTCGCCATCGGCGACCGCGAGCAGGTCACTGTAGCGCCCCGCATGGCCATAGTGGGCAATCGCCTGACCGCGCATCCATCCAGCGAGAGGGGAGTCGGCATACTGGGCAATAAAGCGTTGAACTTGATCCGCTGAGGCGTTGGGCAGTTGCCCTTTCAAGCGGTGGTACTCAACGTACCCATACAACGGGTGATCACCAATCGAGCGTTCGTCAACGCGTTCCCACTGCTGCTCCCTGGCCGCCTCGAGAGCCTCGCGTAACTCACTGTCGGAAGCGGCCCATGAAAGCGCGGGTAACCCAGCCAGCAGTGCTGTGCCCAGCAGTGCTGTGCCTAGTGCACGAGCGGAATGGCGAAATGGCAAAACCAACATGCTGCTCTCTCTCTATCGATATAACGTTAGGTAGCTTCGGCGAGCCGACCATGCGTGTTGCGGAGTAACTACTATACTGAACCAATGCTAGCCGTCACGATCTGACTGCTCATTCATTAGGAGGATTCAATTACGATGGCATTATTATCTCCTTGGAGATTGCTGCGTCGACTCAAATCCCGCGTTTGGGCGACAAAACGCATTGCGCGTGCTTTAAAGCTGTTTTTCCCCATGACCCGTGACGTGATTCGTGGTGATTTCCGCCCCATACCATGGTCGGCATTTGGCATGATGGCGTTGGCGCTCGCCTATTTGGTCATGCCCTTCGATCTGGTGCCCGATTTTCTGATGTTGATCGGTGTGATCGATGATGTGTTGATTGTCGGTTGGCTGCTAAACCGTATTGACCAGCGCCTGGAAGAGTATCGGATATGGAAAAATAACGACCCCGACATGATGTTTTCATAACGCCCACCTGCTTGAAAAATAGCTGCTTATCCCCATATCAGGTTCATGAAACCAGATTCGCCTCTGCTGCGCTGCAGGGGCACTTGTCTCAATGTGATCCATACGAAGGGCTAAGCGCATGACGACTGCTACTCATGAAGAAACTCTTGGCTTTCAAACGGAAGTTAAGCAATTACTGAATTTGATGATTCACTCTCTGTACTCTAACAGAGAGATATTCTTACGCGAGCTTATCTCTAATGCCGCCGATGCGTGCGATAAACTTCGCTATGCTGCGCTCGATAATGACGCCCTCTACGAAGGCGACAGCGAACTGCGCATTGAAATTGAGCACGACCGGGAAGCCAATACCATTACCTTGCGTGATAACGGTGTGGGCATGAACCGGGAAGACGTGATTGCCAACTTGGGCACCATCGCCCGCTCTGGTACAGCCGAGTTTCTCAAGCAGCTTTCTGGTGAACAGCAGAAAGACGCCAAGTTGATCGGTCAATTTGGTGTGGGCTTTTATTCCGGGTTCATCGTTGCTGATGAGATGGCGGTACGTACGCGTAAAGCGGGAACCGATGCCGCTGAGGGCGTTGAGTGGCGCTCGAAAGGGGAAGGCGAGTTTACCGTTGCCGATATTGAGCTTGCCCAGCACGGTACCGAAATTACCCTGCATCTAAAAGAGGATGCCAACGAGTTTGCCGATGACTACCGTTTGCAGGGATTAGTACGCAAGTACTCGGATCATATCGAAGTGCCCGTGCGTATGCCTAAGACGGAAACGGCAAAAGACGATGAGGGCAATAGCATTGAAGGTAGTGAAGTCACTACCTGGGAAACCGTTAACGAAGCCACGGCGCTTTGGTCACGCCCCAAGAGCGAAGTGTCCGATGATGAGTATAAAGCGTTCTACAAGCATGTGGCCCACGATTTTTCTGACCCGCTAACCTGGAGTCACAACAAGGTCGAGGGCAAGCTTGAATACACTAGCCTGCTATATGTGCCTGGGCGTGCCCCCTTTGATATGTTCGACCGTGACGGTGCGCGTGGGGTAAAACTCTACGTTCAGCGTGTCTTTATCATGGATGACGCAGAACAGTTTCTGCCGCTCTATCTACGCTTTATTAAAGGCGTGCTGGACACCCGCGAGCTGTCGTTGAACGTATCGCGGGAACTGCTTCAGCAGGATCCCAACGTCGATAAAATCAAAGCGGCGCTCACCAAGCGCGGCTTGGACATGCTGAAAAAACTCACCAAGGATAGCGAGCAGTATCAAACCTTCTGGAATACGTTTGGTAGCGTGTTGAAAGAGGGCCCGGGTGAGGATCCGTCCAACCGCGAAAAAATTGCTGGTTTGCTGCGTTTTGCCTCCACCCATACCGATACTGCGGCCCAAGAGCATGCGTTGGCAGACTACGTAGCGCGCATGAAAGAGGGCCAGCAGAAGATTTATTATGTGGTGGCGGATAGTTTCAATGCGGCTAAGAACAGCCCGCATCTTGAGATCTTCCGCAAGAAAGGTATCGAAGTGCTGCTGCTGTCGGACCGCATTGATGATTGGCTCATGAGCCACCTGACCGAGTTCGACGGCAAATCATTTGCCGATGTCGCCAAAGGCGAGCTGGACTTGGGAGATGTCGAAGATGCCGATGAGAAAAAAGCTCAGGAAGAGACCGCAAAAGCCAAGGAAGAGCTGGTTAAGCGCGTGAAAGAAGCGCTTGGTGAAGGGGTTCAGGAAGTGAAAATAACCCATCGCCTGACCGACTCGCCTGCTTGTGTGGTGCTGCCTGAGCATGAAATGGGCTATCAGATGCGTCGGATTATGGAAGCCGCCGGTCAGCCGTTGCCTGAGGTGAAGCCCATTCTTGAACTCAATCCCAGCCATGCGTTGGTCGAGCGTTTGGAAGGTGCGGATGGCGATCTGTTCACTCAGCTCTCCTACATACTGCTGGACCAAGCCATCATTGCCGAAGGTGGCCATTTAGATGATCCTGCTGCCTATGTGAAACGTCTGAATAGCGTGTTGACCGCCTAGTTGACTGGTTCGCGCTAAGACATTATCACTGTCAGTATTACCCTCCCGGCCCGTTGGTTACCCCCAGCGGGCCGCCTGTATTGAGATGCTGGTTTTGATAAAGTGGTTGTCTACGCTCTGCAAGACTTACTAGGACATCATCATGGCTGAGCAGCAAATCAATGTCACCGCACCCATCAACGTAGCGGTGTTGGGTGGCGGAAGTTTTGGTACGGCGCTGGCGAGCATTGCCGCCGATAACGGCGCTCACGTTCGCCAGTGGATGCGTGACGAAACCCTGGTGGCACAAATAAATCAAGAGCATTGTAACGGACGCTACCTACCGCATTACGCGATGAACCCAGCCGTCCAAGCCTCCACTGACCTTCAAACCGTATTGGCCGATGCAGCGTTGGTGTTGATTGCCATTCCATCCAAGGCTTTTCGTAGCGTGGTGCAGCTCGCTAAAGCCTGGTTGACGCCCGATCAAATATTGGTAAGTACCACGAAAGGCATTGAGCAAGACGGCTTTTTGCTGATGAGCCAAGTGCTTGAGCAGGAAACAGGTTTTACTCATATTGGGGTGATTGCGGGGCCAAACCTGGCGTCAGAAATTGCCGATAAACAGCTAACCGCCACCGTGATTGCCAGCGCTGATCCACTAACGCGTACTCGGGTTCAGCAGGCGTTAGGCTGTCGTTACTTTCGTGTCTACGCCAGTGATGACCGTCATGGTGTCGAGCTAGGTGGCGCACTAAAGAATATTTATGCCATTGCCGCGGGCATGGCGGCGGCGCTGGGCATGGGTGAAAACACCCGCAGCATGCTGATGACCCGCGCCCTTGCTGAAATGAGCCGCTTCGCGGTCGCCCAAGGGGCGAATCCCATGACGTTTTTGGGCTTGGCGGGCGTTGGCGACTTGATCGTTACCTGTTCATCTAACCTGTCGCGTAATTACCGTGTGGGTTATGCCATTGGAGAGGGGCGCACGCTTGAAGAGGCCGTCGATTCGCTTGGCCAAGTCGCAGAAGGCGTCAATACCGTTAAACTGGTATGTGCCAAGGCTAGCGACATGGGCGTGTATATGCCGTTGGCTGAAGGGCTTAAACATGTGCTGTTTGATGGCGTACCGGCGCAGGATATGGCGCGCACGCTGATGATGGGAGAGCAGAGTAGTGACGTAGAGTTCATTTTATCTCGTGAAGCCGTCCAGCAGGCCCATCGTGATCCCGCTTTGCAAAAGCCGGCGGCTCACGATTCAACCCAACACACCAAAGGAGACGGGCATGGCTAAGGTGTTGATCATGCGCCACGGCGAAGCGGCACCAGGGCATCCCGATCATACGCGTCGGTTAACGGCACGCGGCAAGCAGGAAGTGACGCGAATGGCGCGCTGGCTGGCCGAACGGGTAGCTAATGGCGAACTGCCCATGCCACGATTTTATGCCAGCCCCTACGTCCGGGCGCAGCAAACAGCGCAGTTGCTGTGTGATGAACTGGAGGCATCGCTTGAAACGCTGGAGATTATTACCCCTGACGATGCTCCTTGCGGGGTGAGCGATTGGTTGATGAGTGAGCCTGAAAACGTTCCGCTTATGCTGGTCAGCCATATGCCTTTAGTTGGCGAGCTTGCTGGGTTACTGGTAGAAGGCAGCGCTGCTCAGGGCCTTGGTTTCCCTACGGCCGCCATTGCAGAGCTTGAGGCTGACGTATGGGCTGCAGGGTGTGCCAGGCTAACGGGGTTTACCCAGCCCAGCCAGGTGGGGTAAAAAAACGGCTGCCGAGGCAGCCGTTAGTCGTTAGACACGTTCAGATCAACACTGTTGTTACAGCAGAGCGTCCAGTTTCGCCTTGAGCACCCCGTTTACCTGCTGGGGGTTGGCCGTCCCACGCGACGCCTTCATCACCTGACCGACAAAGTAGCCGATCATCTTGCCGCGTTTTTCCGGCTCTGAATCGCGGTACTGGGCAACTTGGGCAGGACTGTCGGCGATCACCTGATCGATCATCGCTTCAATGGCGCCGGTGTCGGTTACCTGCTTTAGCCCCTTAGCTTCAATGACATCATCAGCGGATTCGCCCTGGCCATTCCAGAGCGCCTGGAAGACCTCTTTGGCGGCTTTGCCGTTAATGGTGTTGTCCAGTACACGGCTGATCAGCTCGCCAAGTTGACGTGCTGAAATCGGGCTGTTGGCGATGCTTAGATTTTCACGATTAAGGGCGCCAGAAAGCTCGCCTTGAACCCAGTTGGCTGCCTGCTTGGCATCACCGCACTCGCGGTATACCGATTCAAAGAACTCGGCCATATCACGGCTGGCAGAGATGACATTGGCATCGTAAGCAGACAGCCCCAGCTCGTTCTGGAAGCGCTCGCGTTTATCCGCTGGCAGTTCGGGAAGCTGGCTGCGCAGATGATCCAGATAAGCTTGATCAAGCACGACCGGCAGCAGATCAGGGCAGGGGAAGTAGCGATAATCGTTAGCTTCTTCTTTGGTGCGCATGCTGCGGGTTTCATCGCGCTCGGGATCAAACAGGCGGGTTTCCTGAACGACGGTACCGCCGTCTTCGATTAGCTCGACCTGACGCTCCACTTCAAACGCGATGGCGCGTTCCACGAAACGGAACGAGTTGACGTTCTTGATTTCAGCCCGGGTGCCAAATGCTTCCTGGTCTTTGGGGCGCACCGACACGTTGACGTCGCAGCGCATGGAACCTTCCGCCATATTGCCGTCGGAAATGCCCAGGTAGGTGACAATCGAGTGAATCGCCTTGAGATACGCTGCTGCCTCTTTAGCATTGCGCATATCGGGTTCAGATACGATTTCCAATAGCGGGGTACCCGCACGGTTCAAGTCAATCCCGGTCATGCCATGAAAATCTTCATGGAGTGATTTACCGGCATCTTCCTCAAGGTGCGCATGGTGAATGCGGATACGCTTTGTGCTGCCGTCTTCAAGGGTGATTTCAACCTCGCCAGGACCCACGATGGGGTGATACATCTGGCTGGTTTGATACCCTTTCGGCAGGTCAGGGTAGAAGTAGTTTTTACGGTCGAATACTGATACTTCAGCGATATCGGCATGCACCGCCAAGCCAAACTGAACGGCCATCTCGACGGCCTGCTCATTAAGGACCGGCAATGTGCCGGGGAGGCCTAAATCGACCGCACACGCCTGGGTGTTCGGCTCAGCGCCAAACGCCGTTGAGGCGCCAGAGAAAATTTTCGAGCGCGTTGCGAGCTGAACGTGGACTTCAAGCCCAATCACGGTTTCCCATTGCATTAGGCGTACTCCTCAGCAAAGGCAGGACGTTGTAAATGCCAGTCGGTCGCTTGCTGAAACTGATGAGCGACGTTAAGCAACTGCGCTTCGGCAAAATGGGTGCCCAGAATCTGCAGGCCTACCGGACGGCCGCCGACAAAACCAGTCGGTACGCTAATGCCGGGAATGCCGGCCAGGTTAACCGCGATGGTATAAATATCCTGCAGGTACATCGATACCGGATCTTTTTTCGCGCCGAGGTCAAAGGCGGACGTTGGCGAGGCCGGGCCCATTAGTACGTCTACGTCACCAAAAGCGTCCAGAAAATCTTGGCGAATCAAGCGCCGCACTTTCTGGGCTTTGGTGTAGTAGGCGTCAAAGAAGCCTTCGGAAAGCGTATGCGTGCCGATCAAAATACGCCGCTTGACCTCTTCTCCAAAGCCTTCGGCTCGTGAACGTGTATACAGGTCAATCAAATCACTAGGGTTGTCGCAGCGGTGGCCAAAGCGCACGCCATCGTAGCGCGACAGGTTGGAAGAGGCTTCCGCCGGGGCGATCACGTAGTAAGCCGGAATCGCATAATGGGTATGCGGCAGGCTGACGTCACGCACCGTGGCGCCCAGTGATTCGTAAACCTTTACCGCTTCACGGACGGCCTTTTCGACCTCTGGATCTAGGCCGTCGCCAAAATACTCTTTGGGTAAGCCGATCTTAAGGCCGGTAAGCGGGGCGTTAAGGCCATCCACGTAGTCTGGTACGCCACGGGCTACGCTGGTCGAATCGCGCCCATCGTGGCCGGCAATAACGCCTAACAGGTGGGCGCAATCCTCTGCGCTGCGTGCCATCGGGCCTGCTTGGTCAAGGCTTGAGGCGTAGGCAATGATGCCAAAACGAGATACTCGACCATAGGTGGGCTTTAGCCCGGTAATGCCGCAGAACGCTGCCGGCTGGCGAATAGAGCCACCGGTATCGGTACCCATGGCTGCGGGTACTAAACCTGCCGCTACGGCTGCTGCGCTGCCGCCAGAGCTCCCGCCGGGCACCGCGGTTAAATCCCACGGGTTTTTAACGGGCCCATAGAAACTGTTTTCATTGGAAGAGCCCATGGCGAACTCGTCCATGTTGGTTTTACCCAAACTGATCGTGCCCGCCGCGTTCAGCTTTTCAACCACGGTGGCATTGTAAGGCGCGATAAAATTATCCAGCATTTTTGAGCCGCAGCTGGTTTTAACGCCGCGGGTGCAAAAAATGTCTTTCAGCGCTAAAGGAATGCCCTTTAACAGCCCGGTGTTACCCGCCGCTCGCTCTTTATCGGCTATTTCGGCTTGGTTAAGCGCCTGTTCAGCGGTCACGCTGATAAAACTATTCAGCTTACTGTCTGCTTTTTCAATGCGCTGCAAATAGTGAGCCGTAAGTTCGCGGCTTGAAAACTCGCCGTTTTTTAAGGCGTCAGCGAGTTGCGTTAATGTTTTCTCATACATGACCCGGAAGCTCCGTTCAGGGGCGAAAAAAAGAGGCAAGCGTGGCGGCCTGATAAATTCCCAATGGGTGGTTATTCAACCACGCGCGGAACGAGATACAGGCCGTTTTCCACTGCCGGAGCACAGCGCTGAAACTCATCTCGCTGGTTACTTTCAGTCACTTCATCAGCGCGTAGTCGTTGGGTCGCGTCTAATGGGTGCGATAGCGGCATTACACCTTCCGTATCAATGCTTTGTAGCTGGTCGACCATATCCAGAATCCGGCTAAGATCGTCTACAAAGCCGCTGGCTTGGTCGTCACTGACGGCGAGTCGGGCTAGGTGAGCGGCCCGGCGCACATGAGATTCTTCAAGCGCCATGATCGAGATTTCCTCGTAAACGTGATGGAACGTAATCGGCGTTAGGCGGTATACATACCGATAGTAAAAGCGTCTTGTGGAGCAGACGTGGAAATAGCCGTAAAAGGTACCACATCTTGACCCTGACGGGCAGTATTAGAGACGACTCGTGCTTGCTGCCAAGGGGTTGCAGTGATACCGTTTGCATCCGCACAGGTTCCCGGTCTGCACTAGGTAACAACATCCATGTTTAAACGTTTAAGGGGGCTGTTTTCCAGCGATTTATCGATCGATCTGGGTACGGCCAACACACTGATTTATGTACGCGGTCGCGGTATCGTGCTTGATGAGCCGTCCGTGGTTGCTATTCGCCAATCTGGCAATATGCGTAGCGTCGCGGCGGTGGGTACCGATGCCAAGCGAATGCTTGGGCGTACGCCGGGTAATATTACCGCTATTCGACCGATGAAAGATGGCGTCATCGCCGACTTCACCGTCACCGAGCAGATGCTCCAGCACTTTATTCGCAAAGTTCATCAAAGCACCTTTTTGACCCCTAGTCCGCGCGTGCTGGTGTGCGTGCCTTGCATGTCAACGCAAGTGGAACGCAGGGCGATTCGGGAGTCGGCAGAAGGCGCTGGCGCCCGTGAGGTGTTTTTGATTGAAGAGCCGATGGCGGCAGCGATTGGCGCAGGCTTGCCGGTCGATGAAGCTCAGGGCTCAATGGTGGTGGATATCGGTGGTGGTACCACTGAAATCGCGATCATTTCTCTCAACGGTGTGGTCTACTCCGAATCAATTCGTGTCGGTGGTGATCGTTTCGATGAGGCGATTACCGCATACGTGCGTCGTCACTACGGCAGTTTGATTGGTGAAGCCACAGCGGAGCGCATTAAAGAAGAGATAGGCTGTGCTTATCCAGGTGGCGAGTTGCGCGAAATTGACGTACGTGGGCGTAATTTAGCTGAAGGCATTCCCCGCAGCTTTACGCTGAATTCCCACGAAACCCTGGAGGCGTTACAAGAAACCTTGGGTTCTATTGTGGCCGCGATCAAAAGCGCACTTGAGCAGTCACCGCCCGAGCTTGCGTCCGACATCGCTGAGCGAGGCTTGGTACTAACCGGTGGTGGTGCCTTGTTACGCGATTTGGATAAGCTCATCGCTGAAGAGACGGGATTGCCTGTCATTGTGGCCGAAGATCCGCTGACGTGTGTTGCTCGCGGCGGTGGTAAAGCGCTGGAAATGATTGATCAGCATACGTTTGAGTTGCTGTCGAGCGACTAATCGCAGCGGTTAATTGCGGGGGGATTGCCTATTAAACCGCTGTTTTCGCACGGGCCATTGCCGGGTTATCGGTTGTTTTTTTGCGTATTGGCTGCCAGTGCATTGATGTTTGTTGACCAGCGTTTTACACGCATGGAGCAAGTGCGCGCCCAAATGTCGATGGTCGTTGCTCCTATTCAATGGGTCGTTAGTGTACCTAGCGACCTGCTGAATTGGGGCTCGCTTGCGCTCTCCGATCAACAGGCATTGGTGGACGAAAATCGCCGCCTGCGCGAGCAAATTCTTACTCTCTCTCACCGCGGCCAGAGAATGGCCAATTTGACGGCGGAAAACAGTGAGCTGCGTGATTTGCTAAAGGCTTCTGAGCGCCGCGATATTCCCTATATCACGGCGGAATTACTGTCACTTGATAATGATCCCTTTAGCCATCAGATGGTGGTTAACCGTGGCCATCGTAACGGTGCCTATGTAGGCCAGCCAGTGATTGATGCTTCCGGCTTGGTGGGGCAAATTACCGCCGTGTCGGCCTACTCCAGTCGCGTATTGCTATTAGCCGATGCCAGTCATGCGCTACCGGTCCAGTTGAACCGTAACGGGCTGCGCTTTATTGTGCAGGGCGCTGGCCGTTATAACAGCGTTAACGTGATGTATGTGCCTGACACTGCAGACATTCGCGAGGGTGACTTGTTAACCACATCAGGCTTGGCCGGGCGCTTTCCGCAAGGTTACCCGGTCGCGCGCGTGTCTGAAGTGTTTCATGATCCGGGCCAGCCCTTTGCGCGCGTCACGGCGGAGCCGATGGCGCAGCTACAGCGTTCGCGACACTTCTTATTGCTGTTTCCGCCGCCGCGTCGGGAAGTGGACGAAAACGCCTGGGATGAGACGCTGGATATTTCGGCTCAGGCATTACGCTCGTCATTTCAACTCTCGCGCCCTGACGAGACACTACCTGACCAAGCGTTACCTGAACCCACTGCCTCACCCCAAGAGGTGCCTTGATGCCGCGCGCACCAGTGATTCCGCTAGTGGTTGTTTGGTTTAGCCTTTTGTTGGCGCTCTGCCTGCAGGTGATGCCGCTGGCTGATGGCTGGCAGGTATATCGTCCCGAATGGCTGGGCTTAATGCTGATTTACTGGTGTATGCGTACACCTGACCGGGTCGGCGTTTTTCACGGTTTTGTGCTGGGTATCTTGATGGATTTAATCGAAGGTACCGTGCTGGGGCAACATGCATTGATTTATGCGCTGCTGGCATTTCTATGTGCCTTGGTGTATCCCCGTTTTCGCGCTTACTCATTGGTGCAACAATCGGCGCTGGTGTTGGTATTGCTGGGCCTGGTACAGCTCCTCGGTCAGTGGTTGCGTACTATCCTAGGTGATTTTTCAATCGATCTAGCGTTTTTAATTCCCTCTCTGATCAGCGCCATACTATGGCCCTGGCTTGCCACCTTGTTGCAAGCATTAGAACGTCGAATGGCGGCGTCATGAGCGAACTCCTGCCGGTCTTGTGCTTAGCGTCCGCCTCGCCGCGTAGAAGAACCTTATTGGCTTCCATTGGCGTGCCGGTGAGCGTGCACCCCTGCGATATCGATGAGACACCGCTTGCCAATGAGTCTGCCCGTGCGTACGTGCAACGTTTAGCGATAGCCAAAGCCGCGGCCGCCGCACCATTTACCGAGCTGCCAACGCTCGGTTCAGATACCGCTGTGGTCGTTGATGGGCGTATTCTAGGTAAACCCATGGATGCCGAGGAGGGCGCTTTTATGCTGCGGCTGCTCTCAGGTCGTAGCCATGAGGTGCTGACGGCAGTGGCGGTTAGTGGCCCAGAGGGGATGCTCGCTTGTTGTGTGGCTACTCAGGTGACCATGCGTGAGATAACCACCGATGAAATTGCCGCCTACTGGCGCACCGGAGAGCCAGTCGACAAAGCCGGTGGCTACGCCATCCAAGGCTTAGCCGCTATCTTCGTGAAAGATATTAACGGTAGTCACTCGGCCGTCGTAGGGCTCCCGCTGTTTGAAACGACTGAATTGCTGCGTCGCCAGGGTGTCCCTATCTGGCAGCGCGCTTAGGGTGGGCTGAAGGCGTTACCGCCCGTATCGCTGGCAAGAAATACGTTAACCAACAAGGATTTTTGCATGAGCGGTGAAGTTCTCATCAATTTAACGCCAATGGAAACTCGCGTAGCGCTGGTTGAAAACGGCGTTTTGCAAGAGGCACTGATCGAACGTTCTCGTCGGCGCGGTATCGTAGGCAATATCTACAAAGGCAAAGTGGTTCGCGTATTGCCTGGCATGCAGGCTGCCTTTGTTGATGTTGGCTTGGAACGGGCGGCGTTTATTCATGCTCACGAAGTCATGCCGCCCGGAACGCCACTGGATGAACAGCTAACGATTGGTCAGTTGCTCCACGAAGGGCAGGCGCTCGTTGTTCAGGCAACGAAAGATCCCATCGGCAGCAAAGGGGCGCGCTTAACCACGCACCTATCGATTCCGTCGCGTTACTTGGTTTATATGCCTGACTCACCTCATCATGGCGTGTCGCAGCGCATTGAGGATGAGCGCGAACGTGAGCGTTTAAAAGCGCTTCTGGATAGTAGCGTGGCGGAGCAGACGCTGGAGGTCACGGGGGGCTTTATTGTCCGCACGGCGGCAGAAGGTGTCGGCGATGAAGAGCTAAAAGGGGATATGCACTTTTTGCTGCGGTTATGGCGCAAAGTGAGTGAGCGTAAAGTGAGTGCTCCACCACAGACCGTGATTTATGATGATTTACCGCTGTTTATACGCACTCTACGCGATGTCATGCGCGACGATATCGAAAAAGTGCGCATTGATTCACGCGAAAACTTTGTCAAGCTGGTTGAATTTGCCGAAGAGTTTATGCCCGGTGCCGTTGAGCGAATCGAGTATTATCCCGGCGAGCGGCCTATCTTCGACCTTTACAGTGTCGAAGATGAGATCCAAAAAGCCCTAGGACGTAAGGTGCAACTGAAGTCGGGGGGCTACTTGGTGATTGACCCCACTGAGGCAATGACCACCATCGATGTCAATACAGGTGGTTATGTTGGTCACCGCAACCTTGAAGAAACCATTTTTAAGACCAATCTGGAAGCCGCCACGGCGATTGCGCGTCAGCTTCGGCTGCGCAATTTAGGCGGTATCATCATCATTGATTTTATTGACATGATTGATGTGGAGCATCAGCGCCAAGTATTACGGGTATTGGAAAAGGCGTTAGAGCGCGATCACGCCAAAACCAAGTGCACCGGCGTCACCGAACTTGGTCTTGTTCAGCTTACCCGTAAACGAACGCGGGAAAGCCTGGAGCAAACGCTCTGCGAAGCCTGTCCTACCTGTAGTGGGCGGGGGACGCTTAAAACCCCAGAAACCGTCTGCTATGAAATTTTTCGGGAAATTCTACGCGAAGAGCGCGCTTACAGCGCTGAAACTTACATGGTGCTTGCCTCGCAGCCCGTCGTTGACCGTTTATTAGATGAGGAGTCAGCGGCAGTGGCCGACCTGGAAACGTTTATTAATAAAACGATCCGATTTCAGGTTGAGCAGCACTACTCCCAAGAGCAGTACGATATCGTACTGATGTAACTCGCCATGCTTATCCGTTCGCTGATGCGGTGGAGTTTGCTGGTCACGGCCTGGCTATTGGGTAGCCTGGCGGTGCTGCTGCTTCTGCTCCGTTTGGCTATTAGCCAAGTCGATGCCTTGACCCCCCGTCTGGAGGCGTTACTTGAGGCACGTATTGGCGTGCCGGTGACAATTGAGCATTTGTCGCTCACGCTTGCCCGCAATGATCTGTTGCTACATCTAGACGGGCTAAGTGCGGCAACGCCTGATGGACAAGCGCTGTTTTCTTTAGATCAGGCACGGCTGCGTTTGGATAGTTTGGCGTCGCTGAGTAGTTGGGCACCCATTTTTAGTGATGCACGCATTAGCGGCACCGAGTTTCACCTCTATCAAGGTATGGGCGCCTCTTGGCAGTGGCCTCAGCCTGCTCGGTTACCATTACTGCTAGCACCAGAGCCGGACGTTGATCTCGCCACCATTGATGACTGGGCCGGCCTGCTGCTGCGCCAACGGCTGTGGGTAGACAACACCCGCGTAGTGCTTCATGGCAGCCAAGATACCATCACCCTTCATGCCCAAACATTATTGCTGACAGGCGATGAGAGACGCACGCGCCTGGAGGGCGCGATCAGTGTTGCGGAATCTCTCCAGCAGGCGCGCGAGGTAGAGCTGCCAGCGGCTGAAATAAAGGTGGAAATGCAGCCGGGTCAAGCAGGGTTCAGTGATTTCTCTGCCGCCTTTCAATTGGATATTCAGCTTGATCAATTAGTCGAACTCGCGGATCTGTTTCGGCCTGACCATGTCCCCTTTTTAGAGCAAGCAGGAGGCAGCGCGCGACTGTGGGGGCGTTGGAGTGCTGGGCGGCTTGAAGAGGGCCGTGTTGCCGTTAATGTTCCTCAACTGACGCTTCGTCATAACGTTCAATACGCCGTATTAAGAGATATCAAAGCCAATGGCTTGTGGCAGCGTGACGGCGAGGGGGGGGAAGCGTGGTTGAGCGGTGATGCTGATAGTGTGGAATGGGCGCAGCCCCCGGGGGGGAGCGTCGGTCCTGCCTTGCCACGGCACTGGCACGCCACCCATCAACCTGGCCGTTGGGAAGTTCGCACCAGCGCATTTGAGCTAGCATCACTGACTGCCTGGCGTGATTATGTCTTCCTGCCTGAATCGTTGACACGGGTGTTGCAAACACTCGCCCCGCGCGGGCAAGTGCAGGGCTTACAGATAGGTCAAAAAGATGGTCACTGGGGCGTGGATGCGGCGTTAACCAATCTACAGGTGTCGCCATGGCAGCATGCGCCAGGGGGCGGGCCTTTGGACGCCTGGGTGCAGGCGCGGGACTTACGAGGTCATGTGCTGTTTAGCAGTGACGGTGATAGCTCACTCTATTTTCCTAAGCTGTTTGCTGATCCGATGCAATTACGCCACGCCGAAGGTGAAGTGGAGTGGGTATATGACGGCCCTAATTCCATGGTCAGTGGTAAGCACTTACGCGCCAATTGGGACGGGGCCGAGGTGTCGGGTGGCTTTGGTTTAGTGACTGGCAATCAGCAGGGGCATTTTGGGTTAGATCTTGCGTTTAATGATGTCGATGCTGTTGAGCGTCCGTTGGCCCAATGGCTGCCGTTAAACGTTCTGGATGAAGCGTTGCGTGAATGGCTACTGAATGATGTCGGTGGCTATGTGACCGAAGGTTCCTTGCAGCTAAGTCAGCCGTTAGGGAAGGCGGTGACCGCCGATGATTTGACAGCGACGCTGGCGTTAGCGATTACCCAAGGGCATCTCCCAATAGCGCCAGGCTGGCCGCGCCTGGATAATGTGGAGGGGCGCCTCAAGTGGCACGACAAAGTACTCAAGGCGGAGATCGACAGCGCCAACAGCCATGGTGTCACGGCTTCCGAGGGGCGCTTGGTCATGGAGGATGACATACTGGAGCTTTCTGGCCAGCTCAGCGCGGAAGGTCAAGCGCTCAGTACGTTCCTGCAGGCGATGCCCGACGTGGATCTGGCGCCTCTTAAGGAGCTGCGAATCAGCGGTGATGTCGATGGCGATATAGCGCTGTCGTTGCCACTGGATACACCCGACGCGCTTCAGTTGGAGATCAATGCGCAACCTAATCTTTCAGAGGTGGTTTACCAGCCGTTGGGTTTACGTGCTCGGTCCGTGGTGGGAGATCTCTCGTGGTTACAGGATGGTGAACGAAAAGGGTTAATAGGTGAAGCCAGCGCTCGCCTGTTAGGGGGC
The DNA here is from genome assembly GCF_042429665.1 of Vreelandella sulfidaeris. Lineage (GTDB taxonomy): Bacteria > Pseudomonadota > Gammaproteobacteria > Pseudomonadales > Halomonadaceae > Vreelandella. The sequence goes on from NZ_JBHMAC010000010.1 coordinate 1,133,368, forward strand.
GAAATAAGTGCAGATATTGATACGCAGCGTAACGGCCTACAGCTGCGTGGAAACGTCGCTAGCGCCGCGCTTTTCGGGCTAGCCGGGTTAGAGGCTGGTCAGGACACGCTACCGCTTGAAGGCCAGCTTCAGTGGCAGGGCCGGATGACGTTAATGCCGACACCTATTCTTCACTTGGAAAGCCGTTTACTCGGCATCACCAGCCACTTGCCGGAACCTTTTGCCAAAACGGCACAGCAGCCTTGGCCCTGGTCTTTAACCGCTGATATCGGTGAAGGCCGGTTAGAAAGCCGTCTGGCCGATATTGCCTATGCGCGCCTTCAGCAGCGTAACGGCGACATTGCCGGATCGCTGAAGATGGGCAGCACGGCAATCAGCGTTCCCGACTGGCCTGTTCAGCCGGGTATTGATGTCGACGCCGCGATACCAAGGCTTGATCCTCTGGCTTGGCAGCAGGCGATAGCTCCCTTAATGAACAGTGAGGCGGCTGTTTCGTCTAGTGAGCCTCCTCAGATGCCGCTAGCGGTATCGCTATCAACGCCCTGTGTGGTGTATCAAAATGAGTGTTTAGGCAATCTCCGCGCAACAGGAGGACTCAATAATGGCCTTATCGATGTGGATGTGGACGGTAATATTGCGACCGGTCACGTGCAGTACAATGCCGAAGCGGTGCAACCTTTAGACATCACGATTGACGAGCTGGCGCTTGATCGCCTGCTGGCGTTAGCTAACGTGGAGCACGATAGCGATGCGCCTACCCCAGACTCCTGGCTAGAGGCTGTCGACACCCAGCACGAACCACCTGCCGCGATTCCCGATTGGCTTGCTAACGTGCCCGATGGACGGCTAAGGCTAGCCGAGTTAGCGATGGGCTCGCGTCGCTTTGGTCCTTTGACCGCGTATTGGAAAACCAATGGCGAGCGTTTTTCACTAACCCCCGTCGGCTTAACGTTAGGTCAGCTCTCAGCACGTGGTGAGCTGCACTGGGAGGGAGGGGCTGTGTCGAGCCACACCTGGGCGGATATATCTATTCAGGGCGGGGATGTTGGAACCGCGCTTGAGCGGCTGGATCAGCCGGTGGCCTTGCGTAGTCGCAGTACCGATGTCAACGCCTCTTTGGACTGGCCAGGCGCCCCCTGGCAGTTAATATTGAGCCATGCCGATGGCTATATCAGTGCCGATATTCGTGATGGTCGCTTTATCACCCTGGAATCTGCGCCGGTACGTTTAATCGGGTTGCTTAATTTTGATAATATCCTGCGTCGTCTGCGGCTGGATTTCTCTGATGTAACCGGCCAGGGTACGGCGTTTGACCGAGTTAACGGTACCGCCGATGTTAACGGTGGGGTGTTGACGTTACGCGGCCCATTGCAAATTAGCGCTCCCGCCGCCACCTTAACACTTACTGGCAAGGCCGATCTTGTTAGCCGTGAACTTGACCAGCGACTTGGCGTCATACTGCCCGTAACCCAAAGTTTACCGTTCGCCGCCATTGCGGTGGGTGCGCCGATCGTAGGTGGGGCGCTATTTCTCGTTGATCAACTATTTGGTGACGCCTTAGATCGCGCCACGACTCTCCATTATCGCGTGCGAGGCCCCTGGTCCTCGCCGCAGGTTACTTTAGAAGGCCCTCAATGACCGCATATAAAAGTGATGTAGATACGGCTGCCGCCATTCTGTTGACCCCTGGAGGCCTGGATATAGAGTCGCTGGAAACGGGGTTGGGCTATGCCATGGGGGTGGGCGTTGATTATGCCGATCTCTACTTTCAGCGTACCTGGCAAGAGGGCTGGGTACTGGAAGATGGCAAGGTAAAAGAGGCTAGTTACAACATTGATGGCGGGGTGGGCGTACGCTCGTTAGCGGGTGAAAAAACCGGCTTTGCCTACTCCAATCAGATTACTGCTGATGCGCTCATGGACACTGGCCGGACAGCGGCGGGAATTGTGCGTAGCGGAAAACGCTTGCCAGGCCAGCTGGTGCGTCCGGTCTCGGCCGTGTCGCGCTATGCAGGTATTGATCCGTTAACGGGCTTGAGTGCGGAAGAGAAAGTCGCGATGCTGAATTTAGCGGACCGTACCGCGCGTGCTGCCGATCCCAGTATCAGTCAAGTGAGTGCGTCACTCTCGGGTACTTATGAAGTGGTGTTGGTGCGCGCCAGCGACGGCACGCTGGCGGCCGATATTCGCCCATTGGTGCGCTTCAATGTCAGTGTTATCGCGGTAAAAAATGGCCGACGTGAGCGCGGCAGTGCCGGCGGCGGTGGTCGCTACTCAATGGCAAAATTGCGTGATGACCAAGTGGCGGAACAGTACGCTAAAGAGGCGGTTCGTCAGGCATTGGTCAACCTTGAGGCGATTGAAGCCCCGGCAGGGCAAATGCCGGTGGTGCTGGCGTCGGGATGGCCGGGAATATTGCTCCATGAGGCGGTCGGTCACGGCCTTGAGGGCGACTTTAACCGCAAGGGGAGCTCTGCGTTTGCCGGACAGATGGGTAAACGTGTCGCCGCTAAGGGCGTCACCGTGGTGGATGACGCCACCCTGGCAGACTGCCGCGGTTCTATGAGTGTTGATGATGAAGGGACACCTGGCCAATACACGCCGCTCATCGAAGACGGTATTTTAACGGGCTATATGCAGGACAAGCTCAATGCCCGTTTAATGGGAATGGCGCCGACGGGCAATGCCCGACGTGAGTCTTTTGCTCATCTACCCATGCCGCGTATGACCAATACGGTCATGCTTGCCGGTCAGGATGAGCCTGAGGACATCATCAAAAGCGTCAAACGAGGCATTTATGCCGTGAGCTTTGGTGGCGGGCAGGTGGATATTACCTCGGGCAAATTTGTGTTTTCGGCCAGCGAGGCTTATCTGATCGAAGACGGTAAAATCACCGCACCGGTTAAGGGCGCCACGCTGATTGGCAATGGCCCTGAAGCGATGGGGCGTGTTTCTATGATTGGCCATGATATGGCGCTGGATACCGGTATTGGCGTGTGTGGCAAAGAGGGGCAGGGAGTGCCGGTAGGTGTCGGTCAGCCCACCCTGAAACTGGATGAGCTGACCGTTGGCGGCACGCAATCCTAGGCGTTGATCAAAGCGCGAGTGTTTCGCGTAGGTGTTTGAATAGTTTGCGCGAACTAGTAGGTGGCTTGCCTTGTTCGCGCTCTCGTTGGGCGTTGCGAATCAACTGTCGAAGGGTCTGACGATCGGCATCAGGATGCTCCGCCATGAACAGGTCGACCGCCGTATCGCCCTCTTCAATCAAGCGTTCCCGCCATTTTTCGAGACGGTGAAAAGCGTGGTCTCGCTGCTCCTGTTCGCGATCAATGGAGTCGAACACGCCTTGGATAGCGGCAAGATCCTCTTTGCGGATTAACTTGCCAACGTACTGCATATGGCGTCGGCGGCCTTCATGGGAACGTATGCGGTCGGTTTCCTCGATAGCGCGGAGCATATCGTCAGAAAGCGGAAACCGGGCGCGTTCAGCCGGGCGCATGGCGATTAGAGTTTCCCCAAGCGCCTGTAAGGCATGCATTTCGCGCTTGAGTTGCGATTTGCTAGGGCGTTCTTCCTGCTCTTCGGCAGCAATAGGATCGGGACGTTGCTTACGCATAGTGTGACTCACAGACAAGATTCGATGCGGCATTATACCAGCTGCGAGAACAACATTGATTCGCTGAAGAGATTCTCTTGAGAGAGCTTCGGTTGAGAAAGGAGGCCGTATGGCACAGGCATTTGATGCATCCGCACAGCAGTCATTATTGACAGCACGGGCTGAAGAGGCGTTAGCGCTGGCGAAGCGCATGGGCGCGGATGCTGCCGAAGTGGGCGCAAGCGTTGATCAAGGCATCGGCGTTAGCGTGCGCCAGGGTGAAGTGGAAACCGTTGAGCTATCGCGTGATCAGGGCATTGCCGTCACGCTGTACGTCGGACAGCATAAAGGCAGCGCTTCATCCACCGATGCCAGCAGCGCCTCGATTCAGGCGGCCGTGGAGAAGGCGCTCGCCATCGCCCGTTATACCGGTGAAGACCCCGCAGCGGGATTGGCCGATGCTGCTTTGATGGCGACCGACCTGCCTGATTTAAAAGTTCACTATCCTTGGGCATTAACCACCGATCAAGCCACTGAAATAGCGCTTGCCTGCGAGCAGGCGGGGCGGGACGTTGAGGGTATTTCCCAGTCGGATGGCGCCTCTCTTTCGAGTGGTGAAGGCGTACGGGTTTACGCCAATAGTCACGGTTTTTTAGGTACTCAAAAAGGCAGCAGCCATTCGCTTTCATGTATGTTGATTGCCCAGGATGCGGCAGGCATGCAGCGCGACTATGACTATACGTCCGCTCGGGATCCACGTGCCTTGCGCGACCCCGCCGAGGTGGGGCGTGAAGCAGCCAGCCGCACGTTACGCAGACTTGGCGCCAAGCGCCCGCCCACAGGGACATTCCCGGTATTGTTTGACCCGTCACTGGCTGGTGGCTTGATCGGGCATCTGTTAAGCGGCTTAGCCGGTGGCGCATTGTATCGTCAGGCCTCGTTTTTATGTGACCGGCTCGGTACGCCGCTGTTTCCTGAGTGGTTTGGTCTTGAAGAGCGGCCGATGGAAATCGGTGCCATGGCAAGCTCACCGTTTGATGGCGAAGGGGTGCAAACCCGCGATAATCGCTTTATTGATCAAGGGCGCATTGCAAGCTATATGCTCTCTTCCTACAGTGCTCGTCGGCTGGGGATGCAAACGACTGGAAACGCTGGGGGCGCACGTAATATACGGTTAAATGCGCCGATTCAGTCGCGCCAACACCTGCTGCAAGAGATGGGGCGGGGGGTTTGGGTGACTGAACTGATGGGGCAGGGCGTTAATGGGGTGACCGGCGATTATTCGCGTGGTGCCGCGGGCTTTTGGATCGAGAACGGTCAGGTGCAGTACCCGATCGAAGAGTTCACTATTGCCGGCAATTTAGAAAAGATGTTTGCTGGGCTGGTGGGGATTGGTGACGACACCGATACCCGTGGCAGTGTTCACACGGGTAGCTGGTTGGTTGATGCGATGACCGTGGCAGGTGATTGATAGCGTTGTAACGCTACTCCTGCATGCTGCAAGGACGAACAAAAGAGGGCCAGTCTTACTGGTCTTCTTCAAAACGGGCATCGAACAGCGCTTGAATAGCATCCAGCGCCTGTCCAGCGTCGTCGCCTTCGGCAATGACAGTTAGTTCAGTACCGCAAGGAGCGGCGAGCATCAGTAGCGACATAATATTAGCGGCGTCGGCCATTTGATGCTGCTTATAGACCTGGATCTTGGCTGTGAACTGCTGGCCACATTTGACCAGTTTGGTCGCCGCCCGGGCGTGAAGCCCTCGCTGATTAGTCAGTGTAAGTTTTCTTTCTGGCACCCTGGTTCCTTTTCGCCGAGTGGTGTCATGACAGGTAAAAACGTTTAAGTGGTCTGCTGCCGTTCGTCGCTCTGGGAAATGCCGCTGACGAGTGAATCGGCAGGTTGCTCGCTCAGATTATAGTGCAGCCCTAGTTCGCGATGGCGCAACTGAACCTCACCCATGAGAGGCACTAAGCGCTCCGCAAGCTGTTCAACCATATAAACCGAGCGGTGCTGCCCACCCGTGCAACCAATGGCGATAGTCATGTAGCTTCGCTGGCTATTCTGGTAGGCGGGCAGCCAACGTTCAAGCCATGCCTGTATGTCGTTGCTCATGGCATCGACAATCGGATAGCTACTCAAAAACGCCACAATGTTGTCGTCGCGGCCAGTGAACTGTCGCAGCGTTGGGTCCCAGTAAGGGTTAGGCAGGCAGCGCACGTCAAAGACGATGTCGGCATCGAGCGGCACGCCGCGTTTATAGCCAAAGGACTCTAGTGTCAGCGTTAGCTTGTCACGCCGCTGATGGGCTACTTGATCGGTAATACGACGACGTAAATCGTGTACCGATAGTCGCGATGTATCAATCAGCAGGTCCGCCAAATCGCGGATGCCGTGCAGCGTTTCTTCCTCTTTATTGATCGCCTCTTCCAGGGTCATTTCGCTGTCTCGGGTCAACGGATGGCGACGCCGAGTGGCAGAGTAACGCTCAAGCAGGATGCGAGCGTCGGTGGTTAAATAAATGACCTGAAAATCAATCGTTCGCTCTCGTAGCTCGTCTAATAAAGAAGGGAGGCGTTCCAACGCACCCGGCAAGTTACGGGCATCAATACTGACTGCCAAGTGAGTGCGATTACCCTGGCCGCGCAGTTCATCAACCAATGACCCCAATAACATGGCGGGAAGATTATCAATCGCGTAGTAGCCCAGGTCTTCAAGCGCTTGTAACGCGATAGATTTTCCAGACCCTGAGCGGCCGCTAATGATCACCAATTGCATAGGTTATCTCTTTGCGTTGATCAAGCTGCGTGGGGGATGGTGAGCAAAAAACAACCGGCCGTACGTTATGCTGCAGTGTTGCACGGCCTTCAGGTCGATGATTGCTCACGAATTTTGGCGGTAATCAGCTCAAGTAGTTCGCGTTGGCTACCGGCTTTCCGCAACTGCTGGCGGGTGTTTGCATCATTCATGATGGTGGCCACCTGGCCTAGCAGGGAGAGGTGAGTGTCATCCGCCTCTTCCGGTACCAGTAGAACAAATACTAGATCCACTGGGTCACCGTCGATAGCGTCGAAATCAATCGCTTCAGACAGCTTTAAAAACCCCGCGATAGGACTAGTGCAGTGGGGGCTGCGGGCATGCGGAATAGCCACGCCGTTACCGATGCCGGTGCTGCCTAAGCGTTCTCTGCCGATTAAACGGCTAAACACTTCTTGGCTATCCAGGCTGGGAATGTTTTGGGCAATAAAGGTGCTGAAAAATTCCAGCACCCTTTTTTTGCTGCCCCCGGGAACATCGAAAAGAACGCGTTCCGGGGGGAGTATGGTTTCCAACGTCATCGAATTAACGCACGCCAGCGCCTTGGGCGCGAGCTTGTGCTTTTTCCTTGTGTTTAACGAGTTGACGATCAATTTTATCCGCTAAGGCGTCGATAGCGGCGTACATATCACTGTCCATGGCTTCTGCATGTAAATCGGCACCTGCTGCATGCAATGTACAGGCGGCCTGCTGGCGCTCTTTCTCAATTGATAGGGTGACTTGCACCGTAGTGATGTTGTCGTAATGGCGCTCTACACGTTCGAGTTTTTCGTTGACATAGTCACGCAAGGCGTCAGTCAGTTCTACGTGATGACCAGTGATATTAACTTGCATTGACGTGCTCCTTATCCATCGGACTGTTCTTCGATTGTAACCCTTTTTACGGCGTTGCAAAGCCCTTGGCGGGACTTTCACTTAAACGTTAATGGGTGCTAGCGTAAACGGCGTCGTTCGCTAGAGGAAGGAATGCCCATGGCTTCACGATATTTGGCGACGGTACGTCTTGCCACCTGAATGCCACCATCCCCTAACAGGGTGACCAAGCGACTATCAGAAAGCGGTTTGCCCGGCGGCTCATCTTGGATCAATTTTTTGAGTCGGGCACGGATGGCGGTACTTGAGTGGCTGTCGCCATCCTGACTGCTGACCTGGCTTGAGAAAAAGTACTTAAGTTCAAACACGCCCCGCGGCGTATGAATGTACTTCTGAGTGGTCACCCGAGAAATGGTCGATTCATGCATCTCCACTGCTTCGGCGATATCGGCCAGAATTAATGGTTTCATCGCCTCTTCGCCGTGCTCTAAAAAGCCAATTTGACGAGTAATGATCTCACGGCCCACGCGTAGCAGCGTGTCGTTGCGACTGGATAGGCTTTTAATAAGCCAGCGTGCTTCCTGCAGATGCTCTTTTAAAAACTGGTTATCCTGACTTTTATCGGCACGCTTGATCAAACTGGCATAGTCGGGCTGGATGCGCAGTCGCGGCAGCGCCTCAGGGTTAAGTTCCAAATGCCAGCCTTCGTGGTCATGACGCACCACCAGATCAGGCGTTATATAGCTGTCGTTGGTGACGCTATAGGCACTGCCTGGACGGGGGTCCAGGCTGCGGATAAGTTGAATAACCTCAGCCAGTGATGGGTCATCAAGCCCTAAGCGACGCTTTAGCAGGCGCATATCATCTTTGCCAAGCGCTTCTAGAAACTGGCGTACTAAACGGCGCGCAGGCACCAATAGTGGCGTCTCATCGGGTAGGGCGGCGAGCTGCAGCATCAGGCATTCACGCAAGTCGCGGGCAAAAATGCCGGTCGGCTCAAATTGCTGGAGCTTCAGCAAGATGGTTTCCACTTCGCGTTGGCTAAGCCCATCGATACCCTGGGCACGCAAGCCTTCACGGATATCATTAAGCGGCTGAGTCAAATAGCCATTGCCATCCAAGGCATCGATTAAACTTTCTGCAACCAACTGTTCACGCATATCAAAGTCGGTCATGGCAAGCTGCCATAACAGGTGACCGTGTAAGCTTTGCCCAGCCGCCTGTCTTTCAAAGTCGGGGCCTTCGCTACTGCTGCCACCTTGGCTGCCCATGTCTTGATACGTATCTGACCAGTCGCTGTCTACCGATAGCTCGGTAGGAATGCTCTCTGCCCACTCTTCCTCTTTAGGCTCACTAACGACTTGCTCGCTAAATTCATCTTCTTGCTCCAGCATGGGATTGGCGTCTAAGGCCTGCTGGATTTCTTGACGTAAGTCCAGTGTGGATAGCTGTAACAGGGCGATCGCCTGCTGCAGCTGGGGTGTCATGGTCAGCTGTGTGCCGATACGCAATTGAAGAGAAGCTTTCATGACCATCTGAGAACCACTCGTTAATCGGAATGCTTTACCCTAGTGCGAGAGCGGTTCAAGTGCAAGTGCAATAAGCATGCCATTGGTAGTAAAGTTGTTGTAGGCCACTCATTAGTGGAGCAAAAATAGCCCTATAGGCGAAAATCTGCGCCTAAATATACGTCTCTAACCTTTTGGTTGTTTAAAATATCGTGGGGCGAGCCACTGGCAATGATTTGACCGTCGCCTACGATATAGGCGATATCACAAATATCGAGCGTTTCGCGTACATTATGATCGGTAATAAGCACGCCGATATGACGCTGCTTTAACGCACGAATAATGGTTTTGATCTCGCCCACCGAGATCGGATCAACGCCAGCAAAAGGTTCATCGAGCAATATAAAAGCTGGCTCTGTCGCAAGTGAGCGGGCAATTTCCACCCGCCTGCGTTCGCCACCCGAAAGACTCATGCCGAGATTGTCGCGAATATGAGTGATGTGAAAATCTTCCAGCAGCGCTTCCAGGCGCTGTTCGCGATCATGGCGACTCAGTGCTTTGCGGGTCTCGAGTATGGCCATAATATTATCGGCTACCGATAATTTACGAAAAATAGATGCCTCCTGAGGGAGGTAGCCAATGCCTGCTGCCGCACGCTCGTGCATCGGCGCGCGGGTTAGATCCACCTCGTCGATACCTACCTTGCCAGCATCGGATTTCACCAGCCCGACAATCATATAAAACGAGGTGGTTTTGCCAGCCCCGTTAGGGCCAAGTAGGCCAACCACGCTGCCTTGGGCTATTTCAAGATTGATATCTTTAACCACCCGGCGACGCTTGTAGCTTTTAGCCAGGTGATGGGCATAGAGAGTTTTGATCGGTGCAGTGTCAGCAGTGGCCACAGCTTGGCTCCTATTGCTCGGGCTGGATAGTCATGCGGATACGCTGCGGCTCACTGCCCTCAACGTCTGAGCGTGCTTGAATGACTTCGCGGTCAATAAAATATTCAAGACGTCCACCGTTAAAGGTATCGCCTTGTTGGCGCAGTTCGGCCTGGTCGATCAACTCAATGCGGCGCTCGGCAACATGATAAATGATCCGCCTTGCCCACCCCTCGGTTGGCCCATCTTGTCCTTGTGCTTGATGGCGCAAGTAGGCGCGCTCGCCGGTAGCGGTGGCCCGCGATAATTCGCCCGCGTCGTTACGCTGAATTTCCACACGCTCTCCGCGCAGCTGCATTCCGCCTTGGCGAATATCCACATTGCCGCTGTACACGGCAGTGCCGGCACGCTGGTCAAGGTCTAGGCGGTCTGCTTCAACCTCCACCGGCGCTTGTTGAGAAGAGGAGCTGGTTTGGCCTAGTGCAGATAGCGGCACCACCAGGGCGAAAAGGGCGGTATACATCAGAGCTTTCATAATGACTCCTATTAGCGTTGCGTGGCCGGGGGGTGCGTGCCACGCACATTGCCGGTTAGGCGAACCTGGCTGTCGTTAAGCCATACGTCCATTCCTGACGCACTCATTTGCTGGGGGGGTTGCTGCAGCATGACCGGGGTTTCACTCCAAGCGTGACGTCCAACGCCGTCATAATGCAACAGCTCGGTGTCTAACTGCCAACCCTCATCAGGGGCGACTAAATGAGCCGACCCTGATAGCAGCAGAATTTGAGTTTGAGTGTTGAGCGTGCCGACATCGGCACTCGCTAGCCATTGGCGGTTTTCGCTGTCGTACAATACTGCTTCAGGCTCCTCCGCCCAGGTTTCGCTTTGCTGAGGAGTATGAATCAGGCGAGGCGTCTTAAGCGATTGAAGGACACTGCCGTTCTCTGCAAAAAGGGTGATTTCAGCGTTTTCCAGCACGTGTCCTGGTTCTTGGGCCTGAGCTTCAGTATCAATGGCAGTATCCTGAGGTCCACGAGGATCAAGCCAGACCAGCAGTGTGCCCAATGCGATCACCAGGCCGGCTAACCAGAAGCGCGCTTTCAACCGTTTGAGCATTTACTTTTGACCGTGCAGATAGGTGTCGAGTACTGAACCCCAGTGCCCCTGAGCCTCAAGCAACGTGTCGCAGATTTCGCGAACGGCGCCATGCCCCCCCAGACGCTCCGTGGTCCAGTCGGCATGGGTATGCATATAGTCTGGCGCGTTAGGCACGGTAATACCGACGCCGCAGCGTTTGATGGCGCCGAGATCGGGTAGGTCGTCGCCGCAATAGGCCACCTGTTCCAACTCAATATCAAGGCGCTGACAAAGTGCGCGCAGGGTGACGAGCTTGTCCTCACACCCCTGATGAACATGATCGATACCCAGAGCGGCAGCGCGCTGGCTAACCATGGGTGAATCGCGCCCAGTAATTAGCGCAACGTGAATGCCCACCCGTTTGAGCAGTTTCAGCCCATGACCATCCTGGGTGTGGAACGCTTTAATTTCGATACCGTCAGCCTGAAAGTAAAGCCGGCCATCGGTAAGAACACCGTCAACATCGATGGCTAACAGGCGCACACGGCGAAGTCGATCAAGTAGTGCAGCAGATAGGGTCATATAATCTCCATATTATTCAATTCGCAAAGCGGGACGGTAACCCCTTTCAACAACCATAGGGTTAAATAACGCCGCTGGCGAGCAGGTCGTGCATGTGCAGCGCGCCGATAGGACGCTGTTGATCATCGACGACTGCAAGCGCCGTAATACGACTTTCTTCCATTATACGGACTGCTTCGGCCGCTAAAATATCGGGGCCGATGCGTTTACCTGGTCGGGTCATCACGTTGTCAACAAGGACATCGCGAAGGTTGTCAAACTGATCCAGCGTACGGCGTAAATCGCCATCGGTATAAACGCCGGCCAAACGCCCATCACTATCCACTACGCAGGTAAACCCGAGTCCTTGGCGCGTTATTTCCAGCAACGCATCTCGCAGTGGGCTTCCCAAGGCAATCTGCGGCAGTCGCTCGCCGTCGTGCATCAGGTCCCTTACGCGAAGCAGTAATCGCTTGCCCAAGCTACCGCCTGGATGAGAAAGCGCAAAATCTTCGGCCGTAAAGCCACGCGCTTCGAGCAACGCGACAGCCAGTGCGTCACCTAAAGCGAGCGCTGCCGTCGTCGAGCTTGTCGGGGCTAGATCAAGCGGGCACGCCTCGCGCTCGACGCCGCTATTAAGGTGGGCGTCAGCATGTTTGGCAAGGGTGGAGCCGGGGCGCCCCGTCATGCTGACCAACGGCGTACCTAAGCGTTTAAGCAGCGGTAGCAGAGCCGTGACTTCTGCGGTTTCCCCAGAATTGGACAGCGCCAATACCACATCTGCTCGGGTGATCATGCCTAGGTCGCCATGGCTGGCTTCCCCCGGATGAACAAAAAAAGCTGGCGTGCCCGTGCTGGCGAGTGTGGCCGCTAGCTTGCCGGCGATATGACCCGATTTACCCATGCCCGTGACGACTACGCGCCCTTGGCAGGCGAGGATGAGCTCGCAGGCACGGTCAAAATTTTCGTCGAGCTTCGCCTGCAAGCCGCCAATGGCGGCCTGCTCAATTTGCAGCGTACGCAGTGCGCTTTCGCGTAATAAGCTGGGAGGAGCAAGCGGCTGACGCATAGCATTTTCTCTTAACAATTAAATGACAAACAGTGTAAGCCGCTAAGAATAACATCTCGACACCTATTAAAGGCAGTGGTGGGGGTTGATATCACTGATGATCTAGGCAGAAAGACTGTTGAGTGCCTGATTGTTTTCTAAAGCAATGTCTAATCAATCCTTACTCTCTTCTAGCGTTATAGTACAATGTTCGATAATGTTTAAAAACGCCGTTTCTTAACGTCGCGGGAGGCAGGTAGGTTAAGATGGTAATCCTGCTCGCGTCCCGCTAAGAGTCAACTGATTCATGACAGATGCTCCTTTTATAGAAATTGAAGACCTGTATTTTTCGCGTGGCGAGAGCGACATTTTTCGTGGCGTTAACATGACGATTCCACGAGGAAAAGTGACCGCGATCATGGGGCCAAGCGGTACCGGTAAAACAACGCTTTTGAAGCTCATTGGGGGACAGTTAAGCCCGTCAAAAGGCCGCATACTGATTGATGGCCAGGATGTTCATCGGCTTTCCCGCAAAGCCCTGTTTACGTTACGTAAGCGTATGGGGATGCTGTTTCAAAGTGGTGCACTTTTTTCCGACTTGGATGTGTTTGAAAACGTGGCCTTTCCGCTGCGAGTGCATACAGACTTACCCGATACCATGGTGCGCGACCTGGTATTGCTCAAGCTTCAGGCGGTCGGGCTACGCGGGGCGCGACACTTAACGCCTGCAGAGCTTTCGGGCGGCATGGCGCGAAGGGTGGCGCTGGCCCGTGCGGTGGCGCTGGATCCTGAGCTGATTTTATATGATGAGCCGTTTGTAGGTCAGGACCCCATTTCAATGGGCGTGCTCGTCCAACTGATTAAGCGTCTTAATCAGGCATTACAGTTGACCTCGGTAGTGGTGTCGCACGACATCAAGGAAACCCTGAGTATTGCGGATTACCTTTATCTGATTGCCGATGGTCAGGTGGTCGCTCATGGCACACCGCAAACCCTGGACACCAATCAAGACCCTCGGGTCAGCCAGTTCATTCATGGTGAGCCCGATGGCCCGGTGCCTTTTCACTACCCCGCAGAGGCGTTTTATCGCGATATGTTGGGCGAAGCCACGCATTCATAGTTGGCCTACAGGCATAAAGGCAGAAATACATGCAGTCAAAATTCTCATTCAGCACCGCGCGCATCACCCGGCTGGGGCGCAAAGGGTGCGATTTACTGGAAGCATTAGGTCGAGCGGGAGTGTTTTTGGCTCAGTCGGCCGTTGGCGTGCCTTCTCGTGAAGGCTGGCGGCTTTGGTTGCACCAGATGCATTTTGTCGGCGTGCTGTCACTGGCCATCGTGCTGGTGTCTGGGCTGTTTATCGGCATGGTGCTGGCACTGCAGGGATACACCATTTTAGTTGACTTCGGCGCAGAGCAAGCGCTTGGTCAGATGGTGGCGCTGTCGTTATTGCGCGAGCTGGCGCCGGTAGTGGCGGCGCTGCTGTTCGCTGGTCGGGCAGGCTCGGCACTGACTGCTGAGATCGGGTTAATGAAGGCCACCGAGCAGCTTACCAGTATGGAAATGATTGGTGTTGATCCCCTGCGTCGAGTAGTGGCACCGCGCCTGTGGGCAGGGTTTGTGTCACTGCCGTTACTGACGGTGGGGTTTAGCGTAGTGGGTATCTGGGGTGGCTATCTGGTAGGCGTTGAATGGTTGGGCGTCTTTGAGGGTTCCTACTGGAGCAACATGCAGGCGAACGTGACCTTTATTAATGACATTGGTAACGGCATGCTCAAAAGCGCTGTATTTGCGTTGGTAGTAACCTGGATTGCGGTGTTTCAGGGGTATGATTTAGTGCCTACGTCGGAAGGTATCTCCCGTGCCACGACGCGCACAGTGGTGTATTCCTCGCTTGCGGTGCTGGGGCTTGATTTTATGTTGACTGCCGTCATGTTTGGCGGTCTTTAATAGGTGGAGTAGTTTCATGAAGCGCAGTAAAACCATGGAGTTCGGTGTTGGCCTGTTTATGGTCGCGGGTATCTTAGGCTTGGTATTCCTCGGCTTGCGGGTGAGTGGGCTGACGCTTTCCGCTCCATCGCAGACATTTCAGCTTGAAGCTAACTTCGCCAATATCGGTAGTTTAAAGCCTCGCGCTCGGGTCACTATGGCGGGCGTAACGGTGGGGCGGGTTGATTCCATCGAGCTGGATACCGAGTGGTTCGACGCTCGCGTCGTGTTAAGTCTGGATAGCGAACTCGAAGGGCAGCTATCCAGGGATTCAACGGCCGCTATTCTGACGGCGGGTTTGTTAGGCGAACAATACATTGGGCTTAGCGTGGGAGGCGATCCCGACGTGCTGGAAAATGGCGACACTATCCGTGATACACAGTCGGCGCTGGTACTGGAAGAACTTATCCAGCAGTTTGTGTCCAATATGGCAGGCAATTAAATAGTGATTCAACGTGTCATTGGAGTGGGAGGTACGGTTATGAGTGGAATGAATCGGTGGGTGAGTCGTTGGCTAGTGACCCTAATAATGTCTGTAGCGCTGTTAGTGCCCCTGCAGTCCCAGGCGCAGTCACAATCTCCAGAGGCATTGATTCGCGATAATGTTGAGTCACTGATGAAGGATCTGGATGGCCGGGAGGATTATTACGCTAATCATATTGATGAGCTTGAAGCGCTAGTGGATCGAAACCTCGATCAGGTAGCGGATTTTCGCTATATCGGTGCTAGCGTGATGGGTAACTATTTCCGTAACGCGACGCCCGAGCAACGCAGCCGTTTTGCCGGTGTGTTTCGTCAAACCTTGATCGATACCTACGCCCGTGGGCTGGTGACGTTTGACTATGACGAACTGCGGGTGCTCGATGCCCAACAGGCCCAGCGTTACGATGATCAAGCCAGTGTTGCCATGGAGGTGGTGGCGAACAATGGGCAAGTCTACCCGGTCAGTTATAGTCTTAGACTGTCGAATGGTGAGTGGCGGGTGGTTAATGTCATCGTGAATGGTATTAATCTTGGCCTAACGTTCCGCAATCAATTTGACCAGGCGATGCGTGAAAATAATCGTGATTATGACGCCGTGATCAGCGGTTGGGCGCCTGAAGTAGGTGTCGAAGAGTTGGAGCAGGGAGGCGATGCGTGACAGTGCTGCTGTCACTCCCAAACGTCACGCTTAGGGTGGACAACAAGACGTTAGAGGTCATTGGAGACGTAGATGTAACGCTGGCGGCCGAACTGGCCGCCTGTGGTGTCGAATGGCTTCAACATACCGAACATACGTCTATCATCTTCGACTTCAGCGATGTCCAAAAAGCCAGCAGTGCTGCCATTAGCGTTTTGTTTGAATGGCTTCGCATTTGCCAGCAACGCGCTATTAGTGTTGACGCTATTCGTGTTTCCGCTCCCTTGCGCCGTCTTGCTTCTCTTGCCGAACTGGATGCGTTGATTGACACTCCAGCGGCCACCATGGCTGTTTAAAGGTGTAGCATCGCCAAGAGCGCTGCTTTTCTTTATCATGTCGACCCGTTTACGCTTATTGTTCAAGATGACCCCAAGGAGTTTTTTACGCCATGCAACCCAACGAGGTAAAAGCACTGCTTGAATCCCGTATCGACGAGTGTCAGTTTCATATCCAGGGTGAAGGCTGTAACTTTCAGGTGATTGCGGTTGGCGATGCCTTTGAAGGTCTCTCCCCAGTCAAACGTCAGCAGTTGGTTTATGCTGCGCTCAGCGACGAGATCGCTTCTGGTGCGCTCCACGCTATCAGCATTAAAACGTTCACTCCGGCGCAGTGGCAGACTGCACCGGAAAACGTCCACTAACGGTTGACCCATGGATAAATTAATTATTACCGGCAATGGCTCGGTAGACGGTGAAGTGTGGGTGAGCGGTGCTAAAAACGCAGCGCTTCCTATCCTTTGCGCTAGCTTGTTGGCCGACGGTCCTGTGGTGATTGGTAATTTGCCTCACTTACAAGATATTACCACCACCCTGGAATTGCTTGGCCGCATGGGTGTGGAGCCGGTAATGGGTGAAAAGCTAACCATTCAGTTGGATGGTTCCCAGGTTACCCAGTGCCACGCACCTTATGAACTGGTTAAAAAGATGCGCGCCTCTATTTTGGTATTGGGGCCGTTGCTTGCACACTTTGGTAAAGCCGATGTATCCCTGCCTGGTGGGTGTGCCATTGGCTCACGTCCGGTGGATTTACATATTCGTGGGCTGGAGGCCATGGGCGCCGACATTCGCGTTGAATCGGGTTACATCCGTGCGAGTGTTGATGGTCGTCTGAAAGGCGCCACTATCTACTTTGATACCGTGACCGTGACCGGGACTGAAAACCTGTTGATGGCCGCCACTCTCGCCGAAGGCAAAACGGTATTAGAAAACGCTGCCCGTGAACCGGAAATTGTCGACTTGGCGCAATGTTTGATCAAAATGGGCGCCAAGATCACTGGCCATGGCACCGATACCATCGTCATCGAGGGCGTCGAGAAGCTGCACGGCTGTGAACATGACGTCATGCCTGATCGAATCGAAACTGGTACGTTTCTGGTTGCCGCGGCCATGACGGGCGGGCGAGTGAAGGTGAAACGCACCCGGGCAGATATTCTGGAAGCCGTGATTGCCAAGCTTGAAGAAGCGGGGGCTGAGGTGACCAGTGGCGACGATTGGATTGCTTTGGATATGCATGGTAAGCGTCCTAAAGCGGTCAATATTCGTACGGCTCCTTATCCGGCGTTTCCGACCGATATGCAAGCTCAGTTTGTTGCCATGAATGCGGTGGCAACAGGGCATTCACGGGTGGTCGAGACCATCTTTGAGAACCGCTTCATGCACGTTCAAGAGCTTAATCGCATGGGGGCCAACATTGTGCTGGAAGGCAACACTGCCTTGATTGAGGGCGTTGAGAAGCTCTCCGGTGCCCCGGTGATGGCCACCGATCTGCGTGCTTCAGCGTCATTGGTCATTGCGGCGATGATGGCTGAAGGGGAAACGCTGGTGGATCGCATCTATCACATTGACCGTGGCTACGAATGTATTGAAGAGAAATTACAGCTGCTGGGTGCCCGTATCCGCCGTATTCCCGGCTAAAGCAAGACACTGAGTCCCTGTATGCTAATAACGACGGGCCAACACGATGAGTAAGCAATTGATTTTAGCCCTCTCGAAGGGACGTATTCTGGAAGAAACGCTACCGCTACTGGCCGATGCGGGCATTACGCCCGTCGAGGATCTAAGCAAAAGCCGCAAGCTACTGTTTGACACTAACTTGCCCGATGTAAAGTTGGTCATTATCCGGGCGACCGATGTGCCTACGTACGTTCAGTTGGGCGCGGCGGATGTTGGCATTGCGGGGAAAGACGTGCTGCTTGAGCACGGTGCCGAAGGACTCTATGAGCCGCTGGATTTAGACATCGCCCGCTGCAAGCTAATGACCGCAGGTGTCACCGGCCAGCTTCCTGCGCGTGCCCGGCGTCGAGTGGCCACTAAGTTTGTCAATGTGGCGCGTCGTTACTATGCAGAACAGGGCATTCAGGCGGAAGTGATCAAGCTCTATGGGGCCATGGAACTTGCTCCACTGATGAATCTGGCCGACGAAATTGTTGATATTGTTGATACCGGCAATACCTTGAGAGCCAACGGTATGGAGCCACGTGAGCTGATTGCCTCAATCAGTACCCGCCTAGTGGTGAATAAGGCGGCCATGACCATGAAACATGAGCGTATCAAGCCGTTATTGGCCCGCTTGGATGGCGCGGTTAAAAAGCGGCAGACACAGCTTGCCGAATAAGATGAGGTGAACCCATGGGCGATGTTAAGAGCGACGCCAAGAGTGAACAAAGTAACGCCATGATCTCTCGTCTATCGACAAGCGATGGTGATTTTAACCATCATCTTGACGCGCTGTTAGATTGGGAAGGGGTCTCCGATAAGGCGGTGCAGACGCGGGTTGAAGAAATTCTTGCCGACGTTAAGCAGCGTGGTGATGCGGCGGTCATTGACGCTACCAACCGGTTTGATCGGCTTTCGGCGGTGGCGATGGATGAGCTTCAGCTAACTCCCCAGCAGTTGAAGCAAGCATTTGAGCAATTACCGGCCGAGCAGCGTGATGCGCTTTCCAGTGCCGCAGAGCGTATAAAGCATTATCACGAGCGCCAAAAGCCTGCCTCTTGGCAGTATGAGGAGGCTGATGGCACGGTGCTCGGGCAGAAGGTAACCCCGCTTGATCGCGCGGGTATTTATGTGCCGGGCGGCAAGGCTGCGTATCCCTCGTCGGTATTAATGAATGCCATTCCGGCCCATGTTGCCGGTGTGCGTGAAATTGTCATGGTCGTGCCGACCCCTGATGGTGTGCTGAATGAACTCGTGCTGGCTGCGGCGCATTTGGCGGGTGTCGATTATGTATTTACTATCGGCGGAGCTCAGGCGGTTGCCGCGCTCGCGTATGGCACTGAAAGCGTTCCCAGGGTCGATAAAATCGTCGGGCCGGGAAATATTTATGTCGCCACGGCAAAGCGGGCGGTCTTTGGCCAAGTCGGCATTGATATGATCGCGGGGCCGTCGGAAATCCTGGTGGTGTCCGACGGGCAGACCGATCCCGACTGGCTGGCGATGGATCTGTTCTCGCAAGCTGAGCACGACGAAGATGCCCAGGCGATATTGGTGAGCTGGGATGCCGCGCACCTGGATGCCGTCGAGGCAGCCATTGAACGGCTATTGCCCACCCTGGAGCGTGAAGGGATCGTGCGGGAGTCGTTGCGCAGGCGAGGGGCGTTGATCCTTTGTCAAAACGCAGAAGACGCTATTGCGATGATTAATCGCATTGCACCAGAGCACCTGGAACTCTCCGTTGCTGACCCAGAAACGTGGCTGGATCATATTCGTCACGCGGGGGCGATTTTTATGGGGCGTTATACCGCTGAAGCGTTAGGCGATTACTGTGCCGGGCCCAATCATGTGCTGCCCACGTCGGGAACGGCACGCTTTTCGTCACCGTTAGGGGTTTACGATTTCCAGAAACGCTCGTCGATTATTCATTGCTCTGCGGCGGGGGCGTCGGAATTGGGTAAAGTGGCGTCTGTTCTGGCGCGGGGAGAATCATTAACGGCCCACGCTCGTTCCGCCGAGTATCGGATTCGTAATTGATCCACCTTGGGTAAATAACGCTGTAAACAAAACGGGCGCCAGAACCTTTCTGGCGCCCGTTTTGTTTTATCTTCAGGCCATTATTCAGAGGCCATGGTGCCGCTAGGCTGCGTTATGTATCCCGTTGGCGTAGTGTTTGTTGACTTAGCGGGGTGGTAGGGAGTGGTCTTTCGCCTACTTCCAATGTCATTTTGATACGCTCGCCGCTGCGCACGACAGTGAGTGGTAGCGAAGTGCCGGGTGGAATGGATGCAATGTCGCTCATGGTCGTGCGGGCATCCAGGATCGGCTGCCCATCAACAGCAAGAAGCACGTCGCCAGGCTCAAGCCCTGCTTCTGCTGCAGGACCACCGCTGACCACGCCAGCAATGATCACTCCTTGAGGCGTTTGCAGTCCAAATGAGGCCGCCAGCTCCCGTGATAGTGCCTGCGCTTCAATGCCTAGCCAGCCGCGTATAACGCGCCCTTGCGTGACGAGTTCATCAAGGATGCTATGCGCAAGGTTGGCGGGTATCGCAAAGCCAATTCCCTGTGAGCCACCTGAACGCGAGAAGATCGCGGTATTAATGCCCACCATGGCGCCCTCGGGGTTAACCAATGCCCCGCCTGAGTTGCCCGGGTTGATGGCCGCATCGGTTTGGATAAAGTCTTCGTACGCATTAAGGCCTAGATGGTTGCGCCCTGTAGCGCTAATGATTCCCATAGTGACTGTCTGGCCGACTCCAAAGGGGTTGCCGATGGCGAGTGCGACATCGCCCACAGCGACGTCTGCTGAGTCGGTTAATTGAATCACCGGTAGGTCATCCAAATTAATCCTGAGTACCGCCAAATCGCTTTCAGGGTCAGTGCCGATAACCTCGGCAAGCGTTTCGCGACCATCACGCAAGGCAACCTGAATTTCATCGGCGCCATTGATGACATGATGATTGGTGAGTACATAGCCATCTGCGCTGACGATGACGCCTGAGCCTAAACTGGACAGCATACGTTGATGACTAGTGGTGTAATCGCCCTGGCTATCAAAAAATTGTTGGAAAAAAGGGTCGGACATGAGTGGGTGCTGATCACGTTCAACAATACGCGACGAATAAATGTTGACCACTGCGGGCGCCGCTTGCTCCACTGCCCGTGAATAGCTTACCGGGCCCTGGTGACGCGATAGCGGCGCTGCCTGTTGAATGTCAGGTGCCGGGCGGTTAGGGCTTGGCTCTATCGCTGCTGAGCTTTGAGAGGCAACCGGGGTGGGAGCTTGCGACGCAGGTTGGCTAAAGGGATTAGGTAGCTGTTCGGGGAGCACCAGCAGTATTAATGCCGCGATCAGTACGCCAGAGATAACGGGCCATAAGTAGGGCAACACGTAGCGTCGCATGTAATAGGTTCCTTAACGTATCAGTCTCGCATTCGCGCTAGAAAGCGGCGAGTTTTACAATAAATGGATGGTAACACTTTCCTAACAAGTTCCTCACGGGTGAAGTTAAATCAACCAAGGAGACAATATGATTCAGCGTGACCAGTTAGTGGCAGCCTGTGATCATCAGCTACGAGCGACGCAGTTTAAGGACTTTACTATCAATGGGTTGCAGGTAGAGGGTGGTGATCAGGTTAAACGCGTTATGACGGGGGTAACGGCCTGTCAGGCGTTGCTTGATGAAGCGGTCGCTTGGCAAGCCGACATGATCTTGGTTCACCACGGGTATTTTTGGAAAAATGAGCCGGTGGCGATTACGGGCATGAAGTGTCGGCGAATTAAAACGCTGATGGCGCATGATATTAGCCTTTTGGCGTATCACTTGCCCCTGGACGCCCATGCTGAGATGGGTAATAACGCTGAATTGGCACGCCACTTGGGCTGGAAAGTCGAGGGCTGCCTGGATGGCGAGCTTGGCGAGGGGCTCTTGTGGTCAGGACGTCTGCCACAACCACTGTCAATCAATGCACTGGCTAAGCAAATTTCCCAGGGCCTGCGGCGTGAACCGTTGGTAATCGAGGCGCCTCAGGTGGGGGATATCGAGCGCATTGCCTGGTGCACCGGTGGGGCGCAAGACATGATTACCGCCGCTTATGATGGCGGAGCGCAGGTGTTCGTGTCGGGCGAAGTATCTGAGCGAACCACCCATTTGGCTCGTGAAATGGGGATTCACTACATCGCTGCAGGACACCATGCCACCGAGCGATATGGCATCCAGGCGATGGGCGAGTGGTTAAGCGATGAATATGGCGTTGAGCATCGTTTTGTAGATATCGACAATCCTGTTTAAAAAATGAGCGCCCCGGCGCATTTAACAGCTCGGTCGGGGCTGGCCTTTAGTGTTGTTAACTTGAGGGTTGTTAACATTAGTGTTGTTAGCATTAGTAGCGAGGCGGCTGGGGCGTCGCTGCCTCGTTGTTTTTCAAGCCGTAATCTTCCGACAAGGTACCGCCTTTTCCATCAGCGTAGTCGCGTGGCATGGTAGGAGCTGTCGATGTGCTCGTTGACGGCGCTTGCTGGTGGGGATCAATACCGGATAACTCAACCTTAGGCTGCATCGCCGCATCGCGAATATTCCATTCCGCGGCGTCCTCTTTGAGTTGATGCTCTAGCTGGTTGGCTTCATCGCGGATATTGTGAAGCCGTTGGTAGATCCCGGTTAGATGATTGCCAACGCTGCTTTTCATTTCGGCAATCTGATGCTCGCGTTCAAGCAGCTTCTGGCGCAGGGAAGCAGCATCTCGCTGACGTTTGCTAAAGAGGCGGTAACCTCCCATGCCAACGATAAGACCAATGATAAAGCCGACAACGGCAAAGGTTAATGGTGAGCTTGCGTCCATAGTGTTCTCCCTGGCGCCTTAAAGATAAAAATAGGCTGCCTCGACCAGCAGCTTAAGAATCGAACAGTCTGCCATTATAGGCGCCACTCGGCTGGTTGGGTCAATCCACTCATGCGCTTAGAGGCCTCTATAGGTATAATCCCCTTCTTTCTGAGCCTGCCAGTGTTGATGCTGGCTGCTGCCTTACATGCTGTAGGAGGCGAGTGCATGACATCAAAATCTGCGGACAGGGCAGCGGTAGCACCGCGTCCTGCATCGCCTATGGAGCGGTATCGGGCGGACTTGGAGCGCGATGATTTTCAATATGATGCTGCTCAAGAGTCGGCAGTAAAGCATCTACAGCGGCTCTATGATGAGCTTGTCGCGGCGCCGACGACGGTGCCAAAAGCGCTGGTCGCTAACAAAGGCTTAAAAGCCAAAATGTCGGGTTTAATGGGCAGGAAGGCGACGACGCCTGACAAGCCTGTCTTGCCCCAGGTTAAAGGACTCTATTTTTGGGGTGGGGTGGGGCGTGGGAAGACCTACCTGGTTGATACGTTTTATGAGGCGCTGCCTTTTCCTGACAAAATGCGCACCCATTTCCATCGGTTCATGCAGCGTGTTCATAATGAGCTGACTCACTATAAAGGCGAAAAAAACCCGCTAACGCTTATCGCCAGCAAGTTTGCCAATGAGGCGCGAGTCATTTGTTTTGACGAGTTTTTTGTCAAGGACATTACCGATGCCATGATATTGGCCAACTTATTGGAGGCGCTGTTTGAGCGTGGCGTGGTGCTGGTAGCTACCTCCAATATCGTGCCGAATGATCTATATAAAGAGGGCCTCCAGAGGGCGCGTTTTTTACCTGCCATTGAACTTGTAAACCGGCATTGCGAGGTGGTCAACGTCGACTCGGGTGTGGACTATCGTTTGCGGGCATTAGAGCGGGCCGCCATCTTTTATTCACCGTTGGATGCGTCGGCTGAACGTGAACTGGCGCATAGCTTTCGGGCTATTGCGGGGCAAGAGGGTGAAGCCGACGCCTCCCTAGAGGTGAATCATCGCGTGCTTAAGGCGCGTCGCCTGCATGATGATGTCGCATGGTTTGAATTTTTGGAGCTTTGCGATGGGCCACGTAGCCAAAATGACTACATTGAGTTAGCCCGGGAGTTTCATACCGTGTTGGTGTCCAATGTGACCCGGATGGACGCCAAAAAAGATGACCAGGCGCGACGCTTTATCAATATGGTCGATGAGTTCTATGATCGCGGCGTCAAGCTACTGATGTCGGCAGAAGTGCCCATTGAGCAGCTCTATAGCGACGGCAAGTTAACGTTTGAGTTTCAGCGTACGTTGTCGCGGCTACAGGAGATGCAGTCAAAAGAGTATCTGGCGTTGGCACACAAACCCTAAGGTTGAGAAAAATACAGCTCAACAAAAAAGTAGCGATACGGCTTAACTTGTCGGTTTGCTTACTGTAGAATGCCGCCTCGCTGCATGTTGCTTGCGTAAGCTTGCAACCAAAAAAAATAGGGATGGTGCTTCACCGTGCAACGGTGTAAGTCACCCAATACATTTAATCTGGTGATTTCATCCATGAAGACGTTCAGTGCTAAGCCGCAGTCCGTCCAGCGCGACTGGTATGTAGTCGACGCTACGGACAAAACGCTCGGTCGTCTGGCTACCGAGATTGCTCGCCGCCTACGTGGCAAGCATAAGCCCGAATTTACCCCTCACGTTGATACTGGCGACTACATCGTCGTAATCAACGCAGAGAAAGTCCATGTAACCGGTAATAAGGCGAAGGCTAAAACCTATTATCGCCACACTGGTTACCCGGGCGGTCTGCGCTCTATGACCTTCGACAAAATGCTTGATCATGCGCCCGAGCGTATCATTGAGTCTGCCGTTAAAGGCATGTTGCCGAAAGGTCCCTTGGGCCGTGCCATGTACACAAAATTGAAAGTGTATGCTGGCGACGAGCATCCGCATGCTGCCCAACAGCCGCTTGAACTGAACATCTGAGGAAATCTTCGCCATGACACAGCAGTATTACGGTACCGGGCGCCGCAAGACTTCCACCGCTCGCGTGTTTATGAAGCCGGGCTCTGGCAAAATCACTGTTAACAACCAAGACCTTGACCTATATTTTGGTCGTGTTACCGGTCGTATGGTTGTTCGCCAGCCGCTTGAACTAACTGAAACCCTTAACCAGTTCGACGTGTTCGTCACGGTCGCTGGTGGTGGTGGTTCTTCTCAAGCTGGCGCTATTCGTCACGGTATTACCCGTGCCCTGATGGATTACAACGAAGATCTGCGTCCTTCGCTACGTGCCGCTGGCTACGTAACGCGTGATGCGCGTCAAGTTGAACGTAAGAAAGTCGGCCTGCGTAAAGCACGTCGCCGTCCGCAGTTCTCCAAGCGTTAATTTTTTACGCTATGCGGCAAAAAGCCCGGGTCTACGACTCGGGCTTTTTTTTATCTTAAAATCAATGATCTATATCAATTATGTGATCTTGTTCATAAGTTGTTGTTCTTGTGCAAGGCGCTTTGTTTTCTTACCATAGAGTATAGTTAATACTTGTCGCTGTAAGTGGTCTTTGCGGTGGAACGGGTAAGTTCATGGGAGAAACCTTAAATGGCAGATAACGGCGTAAACAAAGGCCGACGCCGTTTCCTCGTAGGCGCTACCTCTGTTGTGGGGACGGTAGGTGCTGTAGGGGTTGCGGTACCCTTTGTGGCTTCTTGGCAGCCTAGTGCCAGGGCAAGAGCGGCGGGTGCACCCGTTCAAGCGGATATATCCAAGCTTGAACCAGGGCAACGAATGACTGTCGAGTGGCGTGGTCGTCCGATTTGGATTATCCACCGTACACCTGAAATGATTGAGCGGACTACGTCACTAACGGGGGAGCAGTTAGCTGATCCTGACTCGCAGGTGCCGCAGCAACCCATGTATATTGAAAGTGAGCTGCGCTCAATCAAACCTGAAATTGGGGTGTTGATTGGTATCTGCACGCATCTTGGCTGTTCGCCATTGTTTCGGCCGGAGCCTGACGCCGAAGGTGTTGGCGTTGAAAACTGGCCGGGTGGATTCTTTTGTCCTTGCCATGGCTCTCGCTTTGATTTGGCGGGTCGTGTGTTTAACAACGTGCCTGCGCCGACCAATCTTGAAGTTCCGCCCTATCGGTTCGAAAACGATGACATTATTATCGTCGGCGAAGATGAGGAGACTGCCTAATGGGTAATCCGAATAAAGCCAAGGCGGAAAAAGGCCTCATGCGGTGGGTGGATGACCGTTTCCCTGCGACTCAAATGTGGGAAGAGCACTTAGCCAAATATTACGCCCCTAAAAATTTCAATTTCTGGTATTTCTTCGGCTCGTTGGCGTTACTGGCGCTGGTTAACCAAATTCTGACGGGAGTTTGGTTAACCATGAGCTTTAATCCTTCTGCGGAAGGTGCTTTTGCCTCTGTCGAATACATCATGCGAGATGTGGAGTGGGGGTGGCTAATTCGTTATATGCATACGACGGGCGCCTCTGCTTTCTTTGTCGTCGTTTATTTGCATATGTTCCGCGGTCTCTTATATGGCTCGTACAAAGCTCCACGCGAGCTGGTATGGATCTTTGGTATGGCCATTTATCTGGCGCTGATGGCGGAAGCGTTTATGGGCTATTTGCTCCCATGGGGGCAAATGTCTTATTGGGGTGCTCAGGTCATTATTTCACTGTTCTCGGCTATTCCGGGTATCGGCCCTGACTTGGCACAGTGGGTGCGCGGTGATTACCTGATTTCCGGTATTACGCTCAACCGATTCTTTGCACTGCATGTCGTTGCACTGCCCATCGTCATTCTAGCGCTGGTGGTACTGCATATTATTGCGCTACATGAGGTCGGCTCTAACAATCCTGACGGCATTGATATTAAGCAGAAAAAAGATGAGGCAGGCGTGCCGTTGGATGGTATCCCGTTCCATCCCTACTACACGGTTAAAGATATCGTGGGTGTGGCGGTATTCTTATTTGTCTTCTGTGTCGTGGTTTTCTACTTCCCTGAAGGCGGCGGCTACTTTATTGAAAAGCCTAACTTCGAGCCTGCGAATCCTCTCCAAACGCCTGATCACATTGCACCTGTTTGGTATTTCACACCGTTTTACGCGATTCTTCGAGCGATTACCTTTTCGCTGTTCGGTTTAGACGCCAAGTTCCTCGGGGTAATCTTCATGGGGGGCGCTATCGCGGTGCTTTTCGTACTGCCTTGGCTGGATCGTAGCCCGGTGCGCTCAATGCGCTATAAAGGCTGGATCTCGAAAACCATGCTGCTGTTGTTTGCTATCAGCTTCATTATTCTTGGTGTGTTAGGTGTGTTGCCATCAACAGCAGGGCGAACTCTCTTGGCGCAAGTATGTACCGTCATTTATTTCGCTTTCTTCATTTTGATGCCTTTCTACACCAGGCTTGAGAAGACTAAACCCGTTCCAGAAAGGGTGACAGGCTAATGAAAAAGCATCTATTAGGACTCCTTTTCGCGCTCGTGCCAATGGCAGCGCTGGCTGCAGGAGGCGCTCATGTGCCTCATTCGATGGATCCGGATTTACAGGATCAAGCATCGCTGCAAAATGGTATGAAGCTCTATGTTAACTACTGTATGGGCTGTCACTCGCTGGAGCACCAGCGTTTTGCGAGAGCGGCCGAAGACTTGGGTATTCCCGAAGAATTGGTAGAAGAAAATTTAATTTTCTCACCTGATCTGGCCTACAACGACCAGATGCATAATGCGATGAATAGTGGCGATGCAGAAAGTTGGTTTGGTGCAGCTCCTCCCGACTTAACGTTGGAAGCACGACTGCGTGGAACCGACTGGGTATATTCCTATCTGCTTGGCTTCTACCAAGACCCTAGCCGACCGACTGGGGTCAATAATACCGTCTACGAATCAGTAGCGATGCCCAATGTGCTGGAGCCTCTGCAGGGTATTCAAGAGCTGGTTTGTGCTGAAACGGATCATCCGGTAGCGGGGCAGTCACCGGATCCACTTTCAGGCAAGTACCAATCTTGTAATGTTTTGCAGGTTACCGAGCCTGGCGCGCTAGATCCTGCTGAGTTTGAAGAGGCGATGTATGACCTTACCAACTTCCTTGCCTATGTCGGCGAACCATCTAAGCTTCAGGCTCAAGCGCTTGCGCCTAAAGTACTGATATTTATATTTATATTTGGGGTGATTGCTTACCTGCTCAAGCGTGAGTACTGGCGAGATATTCACTAATTAGTCGCTACTGATAGCAGCAGGGCGCACGGCTTAAGCCGTGCGCCTTTTGCATGTCAGCATGGCAATAATGCAAAACACGCGAGCTTCCCCTAAGAGCATGCTGGCGTGTTATTATTCTAGATTGTTTTGATGTGAGGATGCTTTCATGGGTGTTGTGGCCAAGCGGTCGTCGATGATTTTTTACTCAGGTAGTGATGATCATTTCAGTCATCGTGTGCGCATTGTGCTGGCCGAGAAGGGGGTGGCTGTGGATATCGTCGATGTTCTCGACGAAAAGCCGCCGGAAGAGCTGGCAGACCTCAATCCGTACAACAGCGTGCCGACGCTGTTAGATCGTGATTTGGTGTTATATGAATCCAAGGTGATGATGGAGTACTTGGATGAGCGCTTTCCGCATCCTCCGCTATTGCCTGTTTATCCGGTAGCGCGTGCCCAAAGCCGCCTGTGGATGCATCGCATTGAGCGCGAGTGGTGCCCAATGGTTGATCAAATCCGCAGTGGCGGGAAAAAAGAGGCGGATAAAGCGCGTAAAGAGTTGCGTGAAAGCCTCATTGGTATCTCACCGATTTTTGAAGATATGCCTTACTTCATGAGCGAAGAGTTTACCTTGGTGGATTGCTGTCTAGCGCCTGTTCTATGGCGTTTGCCTGAGCTGAACATTGAGCTGCCTGAAAAACAGGTTAAGCCGTTGCTAGCTTACATGTCGCGGGTATTTGATCGTGAAGCGTTCAAGGCATCTTTGAGCGAGCGTGAAAAAGAGATGCGCGCCTGAATTCATGCGGCTCCTTTTCCTTGATGAGGGCAGGGAGCCTTACTTTTAGGAGGGAGTCTAGATGAAATCAAGTCGCCCCTATCTCGCCCGAGCACTCTATGAGTGGCTGTTGGATAATGAGTTAACGCCGTATCTGGTAGTGGATGCGACCCTGCCAGGAGTAGAGGTGCCCCGTCAATTTGTTCAAAATGGTCAGATTGTTTTGAATGTTGCACCGACTGCCGTGCGTGACTTGTTTATGGAGAACCAGGCAATAGGCTTCAACGCACGCTTTGGCGGGCAGCCTATGCAAGTGATGATTCCGATCGCTGCCTTAATCGCTATTTATGCCCGTGAGAACGGTGCGGGGATGGTGTTTGGTCAAGAGCCTGAGCTGGAAGAGGGACAATACACGAGTGATGAGAGTGACGAGCCAGGCCAGACGTCAGCCAAGCCTGAGCTATCGGTCACTGAGCCCACGCCTGAGTCGAGTGGTGATTCCGCAAGCTCAACCGAGGGCGATGATAAAACGTCCAAGGCCAAGAAAAAGCCCAACTTACGGGTAGTTAAATAACCCGGAGCGGCAATGGCATCAAAAAAACCTCGCTTATTGAGCGAGGTTTTTTTGTGCATGGTGTTTAAGCGGCGACAACAAGATTAATCTAGATAATCAAACACTTTTACAATGCGCTGGACACCGCCGACAGCGGAAGCGGCGTTGACGATACGATCAGCTTCTTCTCGGGTCACCCGGCCCATTAAATAGACGCTGGCATTTTCGGTAGTGACTTTTAGCTTCGTTGAGTCAATTCGGTCGTTGGTGGCCAGATGGCTTATGACATTCGTGGTTAGCCAAGTGTCGGTCAGGCGTTGGCTGGCGGGCAGATTGGCAGCAACGGTGAGTTCGTTATGAACTTGGTTGACGCCGCGTAAGCTCTGGGTCACTTCTTCCGCCATGGTGCGTAGCTCATCGCTAGGAACCTGGCCGACCAGCAGAACAGTGCCGTTGAAGCTATGTGCGCGAATGCGCGCGTCACCTAGGCGGGCGTCGGCGCGCGCAAGGGCTCTTTCAACTTCACGCTCAATAGTGGCGTCTATCGCTTCTACATCGTCGCTACGCTGAGCGTAGTTTGACTGGTTGGATGCTGAGTTATTGGCGCAACCGCTGATAACGAGAAGTGAGCATAGCGCAGCGATCATCAGACCGCGGGAAGTAAGTTGTTGGGTCATTGATATGACTCCTTGATGCTAGACAGTTAAAGCCGTTGGAGAAAGTCGGTAAAAACACGCACAAGGCATCACCTGAGGTGGCGATGTCAGCGTTGCCACTAAGGATTAAGCGCTGCCAAACAATTGTTCATCAATCAAATCACATAGGCAGTGTATCACCAGTAGGTGCACCTCCTGTATACGCGCTGTTGAAGTGGCGGGCACGCGGATTTCGCAGTCATCCTGTCCTAGCAAAGAGGCCATATCCCCGCCATCACGACCGGTAAGCGCAACAACGGTCATGTCGCGGTCATGGGCGGCCTGGATGGCTTGGACAATATTGCCCGAATTGCCGCTGGTAGAAATGGCGAGTAGCACATCGCCCGGTTGTCCCAGCGCGCGGATTTGCTTTGAGAACACCTCATTATAGCTGTAATCGTTAGCTATTGAGGTGAGTGTCGAGGTATCTGTGGTGAGCGCTAGTGCGGGTAGGCTTGGCCGTTCACGTTCAAAGCGATTCAGCAGTTCAGAGGAGAAGTGCTGACTATCCCCGGCGCTGCCTCCATTGCCGCAGGCAAGGATTTTTCCTTCGCTAACAAGGCACTGCACCATCATTTGGCTAGCGACTTCAATAAATGGCGGAAGTACTTCGCTAGCGTACGTCTTGGTGTCGATGCTGGCGTTGAAGTGGCCGAGTATACGAGCTTGAAAGTCCATCAGGGCTTCCTGGTTGTAGAGTCAAAAGGCATCAAAAGCAGCTTTTACCCAGTTAAATTCAAGTGTGGGGGGCTTGCCCGTGATGGCCAGGATATCAAAGCGACAGGACGATGAAAGCCCGTGACGGGCGATATAGTGTCTAGCCGCACGTACTAAGCGTTGCTGCTTTTGATAGGTAACGGTTTCCAGCGGATGTCCATAGCGCGTGGTGGTGCGGTGTTTGACTTCGATAAACACAAGAATATCGCTATCCCACATGACCAAGTCAAGCTCACCCCCTTTCACACAATAATTGTGCGCCACAAGGGTGAGGCCGTGGTCACTGAGCCATTGAGCGGCAAGCTGCTCAATGGCGGCGCCACGGGCACGGGCGGTATGGGCGTTATTCGTCACTGGTGGTCTGGTTGGGGATTAAAATAGGCGAGGGTACGCCATTTTGAAATTTTGCCCACGGGAGCTCGCGGTAAATGCGTCCATCACCCGTCAGGTAAAGGGTGCCAGTGCTGCCGTTAAGGCCATTGAGTTCGCCGAGATTGGAAAACCGAACGGCTAACTCATAAGCATCTACCCCCATCGCCATCAAGCGAAACAGGGAGGCGTCCGATTCATCGCGCAGTTGCTGATAGGTTGAGGCAAAGGGTAAGGCTTCTTCGCCGCCTACTGCAGCATCTGGAATTTGCCAGGGAATATCCATAAACATGACATCGTTCAGGTCCTGGTCAAGGCGTGCCTGCAGACGCCCTTCGTGTAGGTGCGATGTCGCGTAAATGGGCAGGTTGGGGGCGTAGTAGTAGTCCATGGTAGGCGGAACCTGACGCGCATATTCCGGAAGGGCAAGTAGGAAAAGGGCATCAATATTGCTCAGTCGTGCACGTTCGCCACTGACGTTGAGCGCGGTTTGGACCGCATTAGAGACGGAGCTTTCAGGATTATAGCGAACGGCATTGGTGATTTCTCCGCCCTGGCTTTGCCACTCATTCCAGAAGGCTTCTCCGACGCGGCGGCCCCAGTCGTTATCCGGTACCATCATCGACATTTGGCGATGGCCGTCCTGCCAGGCGCGACGAGCCGCTTGGCGGGCTTCGTCTTCCGCTGACAGACCGTACTGAAGCAGTCGCTGTGCCTGATTGTTCTGACCGCTGCCATAGTTCAGCGCCAGAGTGGGGAGCGGCACGCTATCGCGCTGCTCAAGCTGGGTAACTTGGTCCTTGTCCAAGGGACCAATAATCAACTGCGCGTTCATCTGCTGGGCACGATCGTAAAGCTCATCAAGCGAGTAGCTTGAGGCGTCAAGAAAACTTAGCTCGACATCATCTCCCTTGGCCTCGCTATGTTCACGCATACCTGAGGCGATGGCGTTGGCGACACTGCTGAGGGGACCCGATTCGGGCAAAGCGACGACGATGCGACGAATGGTCTGACCGTCCAGTTGGGGCAGAGAAATGCTCACTGCGCCGGGCTGATCAAGCGCTTCACGGGCCCAGCGTTGACGCTCGGCCAGTCTTTCTTGCTGATTAGCCTGCATTGGCAGCTCATCATCAAGTACCTGGACGGCACGTAGAACGGCACGTGGCTCGTTTAGCGCTCGACCAAGTTCGGAAAATAGCAGTGCCCAGCGAACCCGGTCTGATTCTGACAGGAGTGCTTCATCGATTTTTCCAGCGGTCTCAAACGCCATGTCTCGATCGCCCTGGCGAGCTAGAATATTAGCCGCTTCAAGACGCGTTTTAGCGGCTTGTTCAGGTGATTGTTGTTCTGCTTGACTTAGCAGCTGCCCAGGGTCTTCGCCAGGCACGCGATCTACCACACTGGGTGACTGCATCGCACAGCCAGTAACGAGAAATGCCATGAGGGCCGTGGCGAGTAAGCCACGTAATGACTGTTTCATGTATCCTTCCTTAGGTTTCCATTTGCGCTATTTCCGCTTGCCAGCAATTGATGAGGCCACTGCGCAAGCATAGCGCACCGGCAGAGCAAGCCATCAACGAATTGAGAGTCAACAATGACAGAGCATAATCCGGGGACATTGTACGTGGTTGCCACGCCAATTGGGAATTTGGACGATTTAACTGCGCGTGCCATTCGGGTGTTAGGGCAAGTGGCGCGTGTAGCGGCGGAGGATACACGCCACAGCGGTCGCTTGTTGGCGCACTTGGGGCTGAACAAGCCAATGCTTTCCTTGCATGAACACAATGAGGCGCAGCGTGTAGAAACCTTGGATAGCTACCTGGCGGCAGGCGAAGATATTGCCTTGATCAGCGATGCAGGCACACCATTGATCAGCGATCCTGGGTTTATATTGGTGCGCGAGCTTCGCGCACGAAAGCGTAACATTGTGCCGATCCCTGGCCCTTGTGCGCTAATTACGGCTCTTTCTGGTGCGGGGCTGCCTACCGACAGGTTCGTGTTTGCGGGATTTCTGCCGGCCAAGTCTGGCGCCAAGCGTCAGGCGCTTGAGAGTTGGAAGACGCGCGAGGAGACAGTGGTGTTTTATGAGTCTCCTCACCGTATCGTCGCTACCCTGGAGGCTTTACAGGAGCAGATGGCCGGTCGTGACGTGGTATTGGCTCGAGAGCTTACCAAGACATTTGAAACGTTCTTGCAGGGTACGCCTGAATCGTTACTTGAGCAGCTAAGCGCCGACCCTAATCAGGCTAGAGGGGAGTTCGTCGTGATTATCGCTGGCGCCCCCCAGGTAAAGCAGAGCGAACATCAGGATATATCCGCGGATGCTCTGTTGGAGGCGTTGCTTTCAGAAGGCGTTGGCGTCAAACAAGGTGCCGCCATTGCGGCCCGAATGCTGGGTGGACGTAAGCAAGCCTGGTACGCTCGTTTGCAAGCAATTAAAAGCGAGCATTGAGGCAAATCAAGGGCGCTGGTATGCTTGCCGCCGGAGTTGGCCAGACAGTCGCCGCTAACACCCCTTAAAAGGTGTTGGGGGAGGAAAGTCCGGGCTCCATAGGGCAGAGTGCCAGGTAACGCCTGGGCGGTGCGAGCCGACGGAAAGTGCAGCAGAGAGTAAACCGCCTAAGCCCCGTGAAATAAACCTCTCGGGGCCGGTAAGGGTGAAAGGGTGCGGTAAGAGCGCACCGCGCGCCTGGTAACAGTGCGTGGCATGGTAAACCCCACTCGGAGCAAGACCAAATAGGGACCCAATGGCGTGGCCCGCGCTGGGTCCGGGTAGGTTGCTTGAGCGCTGTGGTAACGCAGCGCCTAGAGGAATGGCTGTCCACGACAGAACCCGGCTTATCGGCCGACTCCCCCATTTCCATTTCAGGGCGTGCCTGCACGCCCTTCATTTCGTTGTCTCTATTATATTGTGCGAGAAAAAAATGCCTTCTCCTGACGCTGAACCGGTCGCTTCCTGCTTTCGTCACACCAGCGTTCTACTGGAAGGTGCTGTCGATGCCCTGGTCCACGATGAGCAAGGGGCCTATCTGGACGGTACTTTCGGGAGAGGTGGCCATTCTCGTGTGATCCTGGAACGCCTGGGTCAACAGGGCCGGTTGTTGGCAATGGATCGTGATCCTCAGGCGATAGCCGCCGCCGCTGCCATTCATGATGAGCGCTTTCAAATAACCCAGCGTGAATTTGCCCAACTGGGTGACTTTGCTCGTGAGCAGGGCCTGTTTGGCAAACTGTCCGGCGTGCTGCTGGATGTCGGTGTTTCCTCCCCTCAGTTGGATGATCCCGAGCGTGGTTTCAGTTTTATGCGCGATGGCCCGCTGGATATGCGCATGGACCCTACCCAGGGGCAGAGCGCTGCTGAGTTCTTGGCGCGTGCCAGCGAGGCGGATATTGCCCATGTCTTTAAAGCCTACGGTGAAGAGCGTTTTGCCAAGCGCTTGGCTCGCGCCGTGGTAACCCGTCGGGTCGATAAACCGTTTACCCATACGGTGGATTTGGCTGAGGTGCTTAAAGTAGCCCACCCAGCGTGGGAGAAAGGACGACATCCGGCGACGAAAGCTTTTCAGGGGCTGCGTATTTTTATCAATGGCGAACTTGAGCAGCTCGATAAGGCGCTTGCGGCGGCATTAGAGGCGCTGGCGCCGGGCGGCCACTTGGTGGTCATTAGTTTCCACTCGCTGGAAGATCGCCGTGTGAAGCGGTTTATTCGCCATTATGTACGCGGAGATAATGATCTTCCTCGCGGGGTTCCTATTCGCGATGATCAATTGAACCGCCGTCTTGAGGCGCTGGGCAAAGGCGTACGGCCCAGTGAGGAAGAAGTTGAGGCTAATCCACGGGCGCGGAGCGCCGTCATGCGAGCAGCGCGTAAACGGGCGTAATCACGGAAGTTATCATGAGCATGGATCGGATTGAGCAGTGGGCGACCACGCTAAAAGCCGAATGGCCTTTTAAGTTGCGCCTGCGCGCTTGGCCGGTGGCGATTACTCTGCTGTTTTTACTCTGCATGGCCACAGGGCTAGGCGTGGTAGTCACCACGCACATGACGCGGGTTCAATATGCTCAATTGCAACGTCTGGAGCAAGAGGAGAACCAGCTGCAAACGGAGTGGGGTCAGCTACTGCTTGAAGAAGGGGCATGGTCAACGCCTGCTCGTATTGAGCAAATCGCCACGGAGCGTTTGGGGATGCGTATTCCCGATGTTCATGATGTTGAGGTGATTCGACCATGAGCAGTGAACGGCGAGGGGGCACCTCGCGTCAGGCCCCGATAGCACCTCCTCTCGGCGCTGGACGGTACGTATTTATTTTGATCGCGATAGGGTTGGCATCGCTGATTCTGATTGGTCGAATTACGCTTTTACAGGTTATTGATCGGCCTTTTCTACAGAGTCAGGGGGATGCACGTACGCTACGCCATGAAACGATCCCTGCCCACCGTGGCATGATTACCGATCGTAATGGCGAGCCATTGGCCATCTCGACACCCGTCGTCACGCTATGGGCCAATCCTCAGGAGCTCCCCACGGATGCCATTCAACGCGTCATGTTAGCCCAGGCGCTGGGCATGACATTGGATGACTTCGAATCGCGTTTGGCGCGCTTTAGCGAGCACGAATTTATGTATCTGCGCCGCCAGATGACCCCGGCAGCCGCCCAGCGAGTGCTTGATTTGCGCACGCCAGGGGTTTATCCCCAGCGCGAATATAAACGCTACTATCCTGCCGGAGAGGTCGCCGCCCAACTGCTGGGGGTAACCAACGTAGATGACGTCGGTCAAGAGGGCTTAGAGCTTTCCTATCAACCCTATTTAGCGGGTCACCCTGGAAAACGACGGGTTATCAAAGATCGCCGCGGACGTCTGGTACGCGAGCTTGGCGTGATTGATGAAGCCCAGCCGGGCGGCGAGCTTACCTTGTCGATCGATCAGCGTATTCAATACATGGCGTATCGTGAATTACGCGCCGCGGTCGCCGAAAATAAAGCTGACGGCGGCGTGTTGGTGATGATGGATGCGCGCACGGGAGAGGTGTTAGCAATGGCTAACTTGCCCTCCTACAACCCTAATAATCGAGCGGGACTCGATCCACGGGGGCTGCGCAACCAAGCGCTGGTGGATGTGTTCGAACCAGGCTCGGTCATGAAGCCGCTGGCCATGGCGGCCGTGTTGGAAAGCGGCGTCGTCGATCGTAATGCTATCGTCGATACATCGCCTGGCTGGATGCGCTTAGATCAATTTACCATTCGCGATTTCCGAAATTATGGTGACCTGGATCTGGCCGGCATTTTGGAGCACTCCTCGAACGTGGGCATGTCCCGGCTGGCACTCCAGTTGAGCGATACGGCTATTTGGGAAAAGTATAATCAACTAGGGTTGGGGCAGGCACCTGGCACGGGCTTTCCCGGTGAGTCGACGGGCAGTTTGCCTGCGCCGGTTCGCTGGTCGCGCAGTGAGCGGGCGACGCTCTCTTATGGTTACGGCCTGTCCGTTACCGCCGTTCAGTTGGCCAGTGCTTATACGGCGTTAGCCAACGATGGTGTCCGTTTGCCGCCGTCACTGCTGCGTCTTTCTGAGCCGCCCCAAGGTATTCCCGCCATAGAGCCCACGGTTGCCAATGATCTGTTGAATATCCTTGAAACCTCGGTAGCCGCTTATACCGGCGGGCGGCGAGCCCGGGTAGAGGGCTATCGTGTCGGAGGTAAAACGGGCACGGTACGTAAAATAGGTCAGCAAGGCTACACTACCGATGCTTACCGCAGTGTTTTTGCCGGGATTGCGCCCATTTCTGATCCGCGTATCGTCACGGTGGTAATGATCGACCACCCTAAAGCGGGTGAGTTTTATGGAGGCGCTGTCGCCGCACCGGTTTTTTCCAGTGTGACGGGCAATGCTTTACGCTTGTTAGACGTTCCGCCAGATCACGAGGCGGAGTAGCTTTTTAAGGAGTTTGCATGACGCTGAGTTCTGGCGATGTGTTGGGTGCGCTGAAGCAAGTATGGCCCAAGTCACCATTGCCCGCCGGTCTACCGGATCTGCCGGACCAGGTGCGCATTGAGATGAATACCCGCCATCTTCAGCCAGGCGATATTTTCGTGGCCGTGCCAGGCAGTCAGCGTGACGGCCGTGACTTTATCGAGCAAGCGCTTGACGCTGGCGCTGCCCTTGTATTGGCACAGGGGACGGATGGCGATGTGCAGCTAGAAGGGCGCGTGCTGACATTGCCTCACCTATCGATGCGACTGGGGGAGCTGGGCCGGACACTGTTTAAAGTGCCACGTGACCTGGAAGTCATTGCGGTCACTGGCACGAATGGTAAAAGTTCAGTAACTCATTACATCGCAGCGCTAAGCGAGGTGCTGGGAACACCCGCGGGGCTCGTCGGTACCCTGGGCATGGGGCGACCCGGCGAGTTAAGAGATAGCGGCCTCACCACCCCGGGCCCCTTGGCGTTGCAGGCAACCCTGGGTGAGTTGGCGCATCAGGGCGTTCGACGTGTAGCGCTGGAAGCCTCTTCTCATGCATTGGACCAGTATCGCTTGGAAGCGGTTAACGTTAGCGTGGGCGTGTTTACCAATCTGACTCGTGATCATTTGGATTATCATGGCAGCATGACCGCCTACGCTGCCTCAAAGGCGAAGCTGTTTCGGCGCTCTGAACTTACGCTCGCGGTTGTCAATGGCGATGATCCCTTGGCGCGATTAATGCTGGCAGGCTGTAGCGACAGTGTGCGTGTGTTAGCGACGGGTCAAGACGAGGCGGTGACGCTGCGAGTGCTTGACTG
Organism: Vreelandella sulfidaeris; assembly: GCF_042429665.1. GTDB lineage: Bacteria > Pseudomonadota > Gammaproteobacteria > Pseudomonadales > Halomonadaceae > Vreelandella. The sequence continues at coordinate 1,170,722 of NZ_JBHMAC010000010.1, forward strand.
GCAGGCGTTTGAGCAGGGCCAGCAGGCAATGATTGCCACCCCTGACGGCGAAAAAATGCTTCGTTTAAATTTAATGGGGCGGTTTAATTTAGATAACGTGCTGTTGGCAATGACCGTGCTGTATGGGTTGGGCGAATCGCTTGACGCGGTTTTTGCAGCCGCCGCCTCACTGCATCCAGTGCCCGGTCGTATGGAGCTATACAGTGATACCAGCGCCCCCAGCGTCGTGGTGGATTATGCCCACACGCCGGATGCCCTGCAAAGCGCATTACAGGCACTGCGTGCCCACCTGGTCGATGCGGGTAAGCTATGGTGCGTATTTGGCTGCGGTGGCGAGCGTGATACTGGCAAGCGAGCTGAAATGGCCCGGGCGGCCGAGCAGTGGGCGGATCACAGCGTGGTCACCGACGATAATCCTCGGCATGAGCCTGCCGAGCAAATTCGTCAGCAGATTTTGGCTGGTTTTTCAGCCGTCGCGCAGCCGGTTGAAATCGGCGACCGGCGGGAGGCCTTGGCATCGGTAATTCAGCAGGCAAGTGATCAGGATGTCGTGCTGATTGCTGGCAAAGGGCATGAGGCGTATCAGGATATTCAGGGGGTGCGCCACCCTTATACGGATAGTGAAGAGATTCAGCGCGCCTTTGCCTTGCGGAGAGCTCGATAATGCACTGGTCGCTCGGTCAGATCGCCTCCGAACTTGGCCTTGAAGCGCCCTCAGGGCAGGCTCGGCTAGCCATTAGCTCAGTGGTGACCGATAGTCGCAACATCGAGCCGGGATGCCTGTTTGTGGCGCTAAGAGGGCCCAATTTTGACGGTCATGAATTTGTAGCACGCGCTCATGAGCTAGGTGCCGTCGCCGCGCTGGTTGATGAGCCCGTGGATAGCGAGGTGCCTCAGCTACTGTGCTCAGATACACGTTTAACGTTAGGGCTTATCGCCGCTGCGCACCGGCGTAGATGGCAGGGGCCGGTAGTGGCTGTCACCGGCAATAGCGGTAAGACCACGGTTAAGGAAATGTGTGCTGCACTATTGGCTCCATTGGGCGACGTGTTAGCCACGCAAGGCAATCTGAACAACGATTTTGGGGCCCCGCTGACCTTATTAAGGTTGCGAGAACACCACCGGGCGGCGGTCATTGAACTGGGCGCTAATCATTTAGGTGAAATTGCCTGGACCGCTCCGCTGGCAAAGCCGGAGGTGGCGATCATTACCAATGTGACCGGTGCCCATGTCGGCGAGTTTGGCGGTATGGGGCACATTGCCCAGGCCAAAAGTGAATTGCTCCTTGGCTTGAGCGAGCACGGCACGGCGATACTGAATCGCGATGATCATTACTACGCGTTTTGGGCCGCGCGTGCTGGCTCAAGGCGGATCGTCAGCTTCGGCTTTCATCCCTTGGCTGACGTTAGTGCGTCAGCGCTTTCCTGTGATCCGCAAGGGCGGTATGCTTTCACGCTATTGCAGCATGGGCGCGCACTTGGCCAGGTACGTTTGCCGCTACTCGGCAAGCACAATGTCAGTAATGCACTGGCCGCCGCCGCCGCTGCGTTAACGATGGGCGTGTCGGCCGAGCAAGTCATTGCGCGCTTGGCATCGCTAAAAGCGCTGGCGGGAAGATTGACGGTAGTACCTGGTTTGCGTGGTGCCCAATTGCTGGATGATACCTACAATGCTAATCCAGGTGCTATGAAAGCAGCGCTGGATACATTGGCCACGTTTCCTGCTCCGCGCTGGTGTGCATTAGGCGCGATGGGAGAATTGGGGAGCGAGTCGGCTGCTCTTCACGCCGCTATTGGTCGCTATGCCGCTGAACTCGGCATTGATGAGCTACTGACATTTGGTGACGCCGCACGCGCTGCCAGTAATGCCTTTGGTCGTGGGCTGCATTTTGACGATCACGAGACGCTAACGCGTCATCTCACTAATAATTTGCCGCCCAGCACCACATTATTGGTCAAAGGGTCGCGCAGTGCAGGCATGGAAAATATTGTGAACGCACTGCGCTCGGATGGAATAAGGTAAACGCCGTTCATGTTACTTCACTTGGCGAATTTTTTGTCGCAGTACCAATCTGATTTTCAGGTCATCAACTATTTGACGTTGCGTGTCATTTTGGGCGCTCTTACGTCGTTAATGCTTTGTTTGTGGCTGGGGCCATGGATGATAAGGCGTCTGGTAGAAGGCCAGATTGGCCAGTCAGTTCGTGATGATGGTCCTCAGTCGCATCTTTCCAAGGCGGGGACCCCCACCATGGGCGGGGCGATGATTCTGTTGGCCATTGCCATTAGCACCTTGTTATGGGGTGACTTGACCAATCTCTATATTTGGGTGGTATTAGGCGTCACCCTAGGATTTGGTGCCATTGGCTGGGTCGATGATTACCGCAAGGTCGTCGAGAAAAACCCACGGGGATTACCCGCACGCTGGAAGTACTTTTGGCAATCAGTGGTGGGCCTTGGCGCGGCGTTGTTGCTCTATTTGACGGCCTCGACTCCGGTCGAAACCAGTTTATTAGTGCCGTTATTTAAAGAAGTAGCGCTACCGTTAGGCGTGTTCTATATCGTTCTCACCTATTTCGTCATCGTGGGAAGCTCCAACGCGGTTAATTTAACCGATGGCCTTGATGGGCTAGCGATTATGCCCACCGTCCTCGTTGCCATGGGCTTGGCGGTGTTTGCGTATGCCAGTGGAAACACCGTTTTTGCCGGCTATCTGCATATTCCCTTTATTGCAGGTACCGGTGAGTTGGCGGTATTTTGCGCCACGATCGCCGGTGCCGGGCTGGGGTTTTTATGGTTTAACACCTATCCCGCTCAGGTGTTTATGGGCGATGTCGGTGCGTTGGCATTGGGCGCCGCTTTGGGCGTCGTGGCCGTGATCGTAAGGCAGGAGATCGTGCTGTTTATCATGGGCGGGATTTTTGTCATGGAAACGGTATCGGTGATTCTTCAGGTGGGCTCCTACAAGCTCACCGGTAGGCGTATCTTTCGGATGGCCCCTTTGCACCATCACTACGAGTTAAAAGGCTGGCCTGAACCGCGTGTGATTGTCCGCTTTTGGATTATTACCGTGGTGCTGGTGCTGCTTGGGCTTGCGACGCTAAAAGTTCGGTAATGTACATGGCCAATAGTGGCGCCATGGTTCATTGGCAGCGTGCAAAAGGGAGTTCGAAATGGTGCGAATAGCGAAAGGCATGACGCTGGTCGTGGGCCTGGGGTTATCCGGCCGCGCTATCTGTCGCCATTTAAGCCGTTTAAATGTACCGTTTATGGTAGCGGATACCCGCGCAGAGCCGCCGGGGATCAGTGATTTTCGCTCAGCTCATCCTGGTGTTGAGGTTCACTGTGGCTCCCTTGCCTCGCTGGATCTTCAGGATGTTGAAGAGGTGGTGATTAGCCCAGGGCTTGATCCGCGGATGCCAGGCCTGAAGGAAATAGCCGATCAAATTAATCCACGCACGGGCGAACCTAGGGTCGTGGGTGAGATGGCCTTGTTCGTGCGAGCCGTGGCTGCACCCATTGCTGCTATTACTGGCTCAAATGCCAAGTCGACGGTGACTACCTTGCTGGGTGACATGGCAGCAGCCGCTGGGGTAAAAGCGGCCGTGGGAGGTAATCTGGGTACGCCCGCTCTGGATCTGTTAGCCCACCAGCCCGATGCAGAGCTATACATTCTCGAACTTTCAAGCTTCCAGCTTGAAATGACACCCCACCTGAATGCCCGTTGTGCTGCCTTTCTGAACTTATCTGAAGATCACCTGGATCGCCATGGCGATATGCACGGCTATCGCGCCGCCAAACAGCGTATTTTTATGGGTGCCGAGCACGCCGTGGTGAATGCCGATGAGCCTGTCACGTGGCCTGAATATGCCGTTGACCAGGTGACTTACTTTACTCAGGCAGCTCCAAAGGGGAGCGAGTGGGGGCTGGCGCATCACCAGCGCAAATTGACGTTAATGCAGGGCTCCACCCCTTGGTTGGCTATTGATGAGTTGAAAATGGCCGGTCAGCACAACTACCTCAATGCGTTGGCCGCACTGGCAATGGGGCAGGCGCTGGGCTTTGCGGCTGAGCCCATGTGCAGCGCGCTGCGCGACTTTAAAGGCTTGGTACACCGTAGTGAAGTGATTGCCGACATTAACGGCGTGACCTGGGTGAATGACAGCAAAGGCACCAATGTTGGGGCCACGCTGGCGGCGATTAACGGGATTGGCGCTACGCTGAAAGGACGCTTGATTTTACTCGCCGGCGGGGTGGGTAAAGGGGCTGACTTTACCCCTTTAGCCGCCCCCTTAAGCGCGTGCGCGCGCCGCGTAATACTGTTTGGTCTGGATGCTCTTTTGCTAGAAAAAGCCCTACACAATCACGTGTGTACTCAGCAGGTTGACGATTTAACCCAGGCCATGCAGGCAGCGTTTGAACTCGCCCAGCCGGGAGACTGCGTACTGCTCTCACCCGCTTGTGCCAGCCTGGATCAATTTGCCAATTATCAGCAGCGCGGAGAGATGTTTCGCCACTGGGTACAGCTTAAGGCGAAGCCAGCCGAAGGAGAAGCGCGATGAGTCGACGTCAGCGTTTACAAACAATGCTCAGTACGCGTGATCTTCCGTGTGATGTGTGGTTGATCATGGCGGCGGTGGCCTTGGCGGGTCTAGGTTGGGTGATGGTAAGTTCAGCCTCGATAGGGTTGCTGGAAGATACCTATCACTATTCTCGTCAGCACGGCCTTTTTCTGGTGATTTCCACCATGGCCTGCGTATTTATGCTGTGTGTGCCGCTGGAGGTCTGGCGGCAAAATGCAGCGCTGATCCTGCTGGCCACGATTGCTCTGTTGGTATTGGTGCTGATAGTGGGCCAGGAGATCAATGGTAGTAAGCGCTGGATAGCGTTACCGGGGCCACTACCTAGCCTGCAGGTGTCTGAAGTAGCCAAAGTTGGCCTGATTTTTTATATGGCGGCATTCATGTCGCGTTTTACCTATGACCTGCGTCGCCGGGCGTTCAGTATGTGGCGCCCGCTAGCCGTGCTGGCGGTTCCCGTTGGGCTGCTTTCCATGGCGCCGGACTTTGGGGGAATGGTGGTATTTACCGTATGCGTCATTGGTATGCTGATGATGTGTGGTGCCTCGCTCACTCTGTTGGTGGGCAGTGGTGCGGTATTGGGGTCTGGGGCCGTCATCATGGTGTTGATCGAGCCTTATCGACTGGCACGCTGGACAAGTTTTTTAGATCCATGGGCTGACCAGTTTGCTACTGGTTATCAGTTGACTCAGGCGTTGATTGCGTTTGGTCGAGGTCATGTGACGGGGACTGGCCTGGGTAATAGCGTGCAGAAGCTGCACTACTTGCCTGAGGCGCATACCGATTTTATTTTTGCGGTGATCGCCGAAGAGCTGGGGATGATCGGTGCCATTATCGTCATTTTATTGTTCACTCTGTTTATTGCCCGCGCGATGTGGGTAGGGCGTAAGGCTGAACTGGCAGGCCATCTTTTTGGTGCTTATGTCAGTTATGGAATCGGCTTCGTTATCGCCGCTCAGGCGTTTATTAATATGGCGGTGAGCTCGGGACTGCTTCCGACCAAAGGGCTAACGCTACCCCTGATGAGCTATGGCGGTTCTAGCCTATTGGTGACTGGCATTATGGTAGGTCTGCTGCTGCGGACTGATGCTGAAACCCGACACCGGCCACGGCGCGCGTCCACCCCTTATAAACCGCGCCATGAGCCGCGCTTATCGTAACCCCATGCTCGCCAATATTAGCGGCAACATGGGGCTATCAGGAGTTTGATGTGACGAGGAATGTTAAGCGGCGGGTACTTATTATGGCGGGGGGCACTGGCGGCCATGTGTTCCCCGCGCTGTCACTTGCTAAAGGGCTACAGGCACAGCAAGTTGACGTTGAATGGTTGGGTAGCCCTAGAGGCATCGAGAACCGTTTGGTGCCGGAAGCGGGTATTAAACTGCACACCATTGCAGTGAGTGGACTGCGTGGCAATGGTATGGCGGGCTGGCTAAAAGCACCGTTGAACCTTACTCGCGCGATTGGCCAGGCACGCACCGTCTTGGCAGCCTTTAATCCTCATGTGGTGGTCGGTTTAGGCGGTTTTGCCAGCGGCCCAGGCGGGGTAGCCGCTTGGCTGTCGCGTACGCCGTTGGTGATCCATGAACAGAATGCCGTGGCTGGGCTGACGAATCGGGTACTGTCGCGGTTGGCCACGCGCACGTATGCCGCGTTCCCGGAGGCGTTTGGAAAGCGTGCCGAGGTGGTGGGCAACCCTGTGCGTGACGATATTGCCGCGTTAGGCAGCACTCCGCGAGATGCCCAAACACTCGCTGCCAGGCCACTTCGTCTGCTGGTCGTTGGTGGTTCGCTGGGGGCTGTCGCACTTAATGAGCGCTTACCCGCTGCGCTGGCTGCTCTGCCTGTCGAACAGCGTCCACAGGTACGCCATCAGGCGGGTAAGGGGCGGGAAGACGCTACGTCAGCGCTTTATCAACACCATGAGGTGAGCGCTGAGGTGAGTCCATTTATCGACGATATGGCCGCCGCCTATCAGTGGGCTGACTTAGTGGTTTGTCGCGCAGGGGCGTTAACGGTGGCGGAGTTGGCTGCCGCTGCCAAGCCAGCGCTACTGGTGCCTTTTCCCTTTGCCGTCGACGACCATCAGCGTATTAATGCCCAGGTATTAGTGAACGCAGGTGCCGCCCAGTGCGTAGTACAATCAGAGCTGACCGTTGAGCGGTTGAGCCAGTTTTTAAATGAATTACTCGTCCCGGATACCTTGGCTGCTATGGCGTCCAACGCACGTCAGGCCGCGCATTTAGACGCGACTGAGCGGTTAGTGGAAGGGTGTTTGACGATGATGCCGTTAGGAGACTCTGCGTGACCGAAACAGACAAAACCATGACTCCCTCTCAGGGCTATACCGCTGGCACCGGCATGCGTCGTATTCGTCGTATTCATTTTGTAGGCATTGGTGGTGCCGGGATGTGCGGTATCGCGGAGGTGCTGGCTAATCAGGGCTATAGCGTTAGCGGTAGCGACCTGAAGGCGTCTTCGGTAGTCGAGCGTCTGCGGCAGTGTGGTGTCTGTGTGGTCATTGGCCATGCGGAAGCTAACGTGGAAAACGCTGATGTAGTGGTAGTGTCCAGTGCAATTGATAACACTAACCCTGAAATACGCTGGGCACATGAGCATCGTGTGCCGGTGGTGCGCCGAGCTGAAATGCTCGCTGAACTGATGCGGTTTCGTCACGGTATTGCTGTGGCGGGCACCCATGGTAAAACCACGACGACTAGCCTGACGGCAACCCTGCTGGCAGAAGGTGGCTTGGATCCGACCTTTGTCATCGGGGGCAAACTCACCAGCGCTGGCGCCAATGCTCGTTTGGGTGAGGGTGACTATTTAGTCGCCGAAGCCGATGAATCGGACGCTTCCTTTTTACACTTACAGCCGATGGTGTCGATTGTTACCAACATTGATGCTGATCACATGGCGACCTATGGCGGTGACTTTGAACGGCTAAAAAGTACCTTCATCGAATTTCTGCATAATTTGCCGTTTTATGGGTTAGCGGTGCTGTGTATTGACGATCCTCACGTTCGCTTGCTGTGTGAGCAGGTGAAACGGCAGTTTGTGACCTATGGGTTTGATAGCGATGCCGATTATCGCATCACTGATTTTGCACAGAGTGGCGGTGAAGTTTCGTTTACCGCGTTGCGGCCCGGTGATGCGGCACCATTGAACGTACGTTTGGCCATGCCGGGACGCCATAACGCATTAAACGCCATGGCGGCGATTGTGGTGGCCACCGATGCTGGTGTTAGCGATCAGGCTATTTTGAGTGGGCTCGCTGGGTTTGCCGGGGTAGGGCGTCGTTTCCAGGTACATGGGCACTTTCCGTCCCCGAAAGGCGGTGGGGAAATCATGCTGGTAGACGACTATGGTCATCATCCCAGGGAAGTGGATATGGTCATCCAGGCTATTCGCGCGGGGTGGCCTGAGCGTCGTCTGGTGATGCTTTATCAGCCCCACCGTTATAGCCGCACCCGGGATTTGTACGAAGACTTTGTAAGGGTGCTTTCGCAAGTTGATACGTTGATCCTACTCGACGTCTACAGTGCGGGTGAAACGGTTATTCCTGGTGCCGAAGGTAGAACGTTAGCGGGTTCAATTCGTCAGCGCGGAGAAGTAGATCCGTTATTTGTCGAGCATAAGCATGAGTTACCTACCTTGTTAGCCAATGTATTGCGTCCCGACGATATTTTAATAACCCAGGGCGCAGGCGATGTGGGCGGGATTTCCCTGCGCTTGGCACAGGCACAGCTAGCGATGAATGAGGTGGAACTGTGAGTGTTGACGTAGCAACAAACACAACCTCCGGAAAAGTGGTTGTGGTCTATGGCGGAACGTCCGCCGAGCGCGACGTATCGCTTAAAAGCGGTGCCGCGGTGCTAGCGGCGCTACAGCGAAAAGGCATTGATGTCTGTGGCTACGATCCACGCGAGCAAGGGTTGGTAGGCTTAGAGCAATTAGCTCCCTCGGTGGTCTTTGTTGCGCTACATGGCCGCGGTGGAGAAGACGGCACTCTGCAGGGCGCCCTGGAATTGCTCGGTATTCCTTATACCGGCAGTGGCGTGCTGGCGTCGGCACTGGGTATGGATAAGCAGCGCACCAAGCAGGTATGGAGTGCGGTGGGGCTGCCAACCCCTGACAGTATTATGCTGGATGCCAGTGCCGATTGGTCAGCGGTGGTGGCGAAGCTTGGCCTGCCGCTGATTGTAAAGCCCGTTCATGAGGGCTCTACGCTGGGTATCAGCATCGTTAAAAGTCAGGCTGCGCTTGAAGCTGCCTATTATGAAGCAGCTCAGTTTGATGCTCGGGTGATGGCAGAGCGTTTTGTGGTAGGTGACGAGTATACCGTCGCGTTGTTGGGTGATCAGGTGTTGCCTGCCATTCGCGTTGAGGTGCCAGGCGGTTTCTACGATTACGAAGCGAAATATATCGCGAACACCACCCAGTACCACTTGCCATGTGGCCTTGATGCGGAGCAGGAGGCAGAGCTTGCCGTGCTCTGTCAACGAGCATTTGAGGCTATCGGTGGGGCAGGTTGGGGGCGCGTCGATGTGATGCGCGATAGCGATGGGCAGTTTTGGCTATTGGAGGTCAATACGGTGCCTGGCATGACTGATCATAGCCTGGTGCCTCAAGCAGCGGCGCATGCGGGTATCTCCTTTGATGACCTGGTGTTAACAATACTGCGTGGCGCAAGCGGGCAGTTATCACTATGACGAGAGTGTTGGGCACGGTGCCTTATGAAAAGGCGTAATGCGTGGTTAGGTGTTTTACTGTTGGCGCTGCTCACAGGGGCGGGAGGTCGTGCGCTTTGGCTATGGCTGGATCGCCCTATTGAGCGGGTATCTATTCGCGGCGAATGGGACTATGTCAGCGCCGATTATTTGCGCACTCAACTGGCCCCCCTGGTGGTGGATGCCACTTGGCTTTCAGCGGATCTTGGTGAACTGCGTGATCGTGCGCTAAAGGTAGGTTGGTTAAACGAAGTTCGCATTTCAAGAGAGTGGCCTAATGCGCTGGTGTTTGAACTTATTGAACAGCAGCCCGTCGCACGCTGGAATGATGACTTCTTACTTAACCCTGACGGGGAGCCTTTTGCTTTTGCGCCATTATTACCACCGACTGGTCTGCCTGACCTGGCAGGCCCTGCCGGTAGTAGTGAAGAAGTATTGGGTTATTATTATCGCCTCAATACTCACTTCGAACAGTTATCGCTTGATCTGACTCAGCTTCGCTTAGAACCCCGAGGCGCTTGGCGGCTTCAATTAAATGAAGGCCCATGGGTGATGTTAGGTCGGCGACAGCATGATGTTCGACTGGCGCGTTTATCGGCTTCTTGGCAACGGGAGTTGAATGCGTTAGGTGAGCAGATTCGCTATATTGACCTGCGTTACCCTAATGGAGTGGCGGTTGCGTGGCATGGCGAAAGTGAGTTTAGCGAGCCTGAGGAGTAAGTCTTCTATTACTTTATGCAAATAAGGTGTAAAACTGAGGGGTCACTATCAACGAAAAGCCCGTTATCGGCTTTAAATTGCTATCAAAGCCTATTATTGTAGGTTTGACCTAGTCGTATTGTGACGCTTGTTTCTATACTATGTAGCTAGCACAGGTTAAGTAGTGTTTTAATTCAGACTATTTGTACTTAGCTACTTTCTGAAAAAAAGTAGCGTTGATAATGTTCGGTTGCACGTTTTCAATGTAGAACGTTGGATTAAGCGCCGATCTATTTATATTTATTTTAACAATGTCGCAAGGAGATTTCCCGACTCATGGCAGGCTCACCCAATGCATCCAATATGGTAGTCGGGCTGGACATTGGAACGTCCAAGGTCGTCGCGATAGTGGGTCAACCAACCGATGACGGCGGAATTGAAATTGCAGGTATTGGTTCGCACCCTTCGCGCGGCATGAAACGCGGGGTAGTGATCAATATTGAATCGACCGTGCAGTCTATTCAGCGGGCGGTTGAAGAAGCCGAGTTAATGGCTGGTTGTGATATCCACTCAGTTTATGTTGGCGTTGCTGGTAGCCACATCAGTTCGATGAATTCAGATGGCGTGGTGGCTATTAAAGAGCGCGAAGTGACCCCCTCTGATATAGAGCGCGTCATTGATTCAGCGCGGGCACGAGCCATTTCAGAAGGCCAGCGTGTGCTGCATGTGCTGCCTCAGGAGTTCTCGATTGACGCCCAGGGTGGCATCCGTGAACCGTTAGGGATGTCCGGGGTGCGTTTGGAAGCCCAGGTACACCTGGTTACCGCTGCGCTAAACGCGGTGCAGAATATTGAGAAGTGTGTGCGTCGATGCGGTTTAGAGGTAGATGCTATTATTCTCGAGCAGCTTGCTTCAAGCATGGCCGTATTGACAGAGGATGAGCGCGAACTCGGTGTCTGCATGGTGGATATTGGTGGTGGCACCACCGATATGGCCATTTTTAGTGAAGGTGCGATTCGCCATACCGCGGTTATTCCCATCGCTGGTGACCAAGTGACCAACGATATTGCGATGGCACTGAGAACGCCAACGCAGCACGCTGAAGAGATTAAGGTGAAGTACGCTTGCGCGTTAACCCATTTGGCGGCAAGTGATGAGATGATTAAAGTACCTAGTGTAGGTGATCGTCCGGCGCGCGATCTGTCACGCCAAGCGCTGGCTGAAGTGGTAGAGCCGCGTTACGAAGAGCTGTTTACGCTAGTAAGAGACGAGTTACGTCGTAGTGGCTATGAAGATATGGTAGCTGCCGGGATTGTACTGACCGGTGGTACCTCGCGAATGGAAGGTGTAAGTGAATTAGCGGAAGAGATTTTCCATATGCCCGTACGCATTGCGTGTCCGCAAAATGTAAGAGGATTGGCGGACGTTGTACGTAACCCTATTTATGCGACGGGAGTTGGTCTGCTGCATTATGCCTTGCAGGAAACGCGTCACGGGCAAGGCCTAAAAAGCCATGGGGGAAGCGTTGCTGCTCATAAGGGGCGTAACGAACTTGCCCGACGTGATATCAAGGAAGACCATTCGGCGCTGGCAAGAATGAAAGGCTGGTTCAAAGGAAATTTCTGACAGGGCCGCAAGCGCGGTTCAGGAGACGGGGCTTATGTTCGAATTGGTAGATAACGCACCCTCGAGCAGTGCGGTCATCAAAGTGGTCGGCGTTGGCGGCGGTGGCGGCAATGCTGTCAACCACATGGTCGAAAGTAATATTGAAGGCGTTGAGTTTATCTGCGCCAACACCGATGCTCAGGCGCTTAAACGCGTAGCGGCTAAAACCGTATTGCAGCTGGGTAGCGAAATCACTAAAGGGTTGGGAGCAGGTGCCAATCCTGAGGTGGGGCGCCAAGCGGCAATGGAGGACCGTGAGCGTATCGCGGAACTATTGGTAGGCGCCGATATGGTGTTTATCACGGCTGGCATGGGTGGCGGTACCGGTACCGGTGGCGCTCCAGTGGTTGCCCAGGTCGCTAAAGAACTGGGTATTCTTACCGTTGCCGTCGTGACGCGCCCGTTCCCCTTTGAAGGGCCCAAACGCATGCGCGCGGCTGAAGAGGGCATGAAAGAGCTCTCTGAACACGTTGATTCGTTAATCACTATTCCTAATGAAAAGCTGCTGTCAGTGTTGGGCAAAAATGCCACGCTGTTGACTGCTTTCAGTGCGGCTAACGATGTGCTGTTGGGAGCTGTACAAGGTATCGCGGAGCTGATCACCAGCCCCGGTATTATCAACGTTGACTTTGCCGATGTGCGCACCGTTATGTCTGAAATGGGCATGGCAATGATGGGCACCGGTGGAGCAACAGGCGAAAACCGTGCACGTGAAGCTGCTGAAAAAGCCATCCGAAGCCCACTGTTGGAAGATATCGATCTTCACGGTGCGCGCGGTATTTTGGTCAATATCACCGCAGGGCCGGATCTATCGATTGGCGAGTTCAACGATGTCGGTGCTACCGTGCAGGAGTTTGCCTCTCCAGATGCCACTATTGTGGTGGGCACCTCCATTGATATGGAAATGTCCGACGAGCTACGTGTAACGGTAGTGGCCGCCGGGTTAGACGGACAGAAACCCAAAGCGGCTGCGCGCGAGCCAGCACGCCGTTCGGCGGCAGATTCATCCTCCGACTACCGCAAATTGCAGCAGCCTACGGTGATGCGTCAACAGGCAACTGCGCGTGCCGAAGCACCTGAAACTGCCGCTAAACCTCGTCCTGAAAAGCGTCGTGCAAGCGAAGCCGACGACTATTTGGATATTCCTGCGTTTCTGCGTCGCCAGGCGGATTGATGCTCTTTGACAGTCTCATTGCAATAGCAACCGAGCGTTTTATTGGCTAAAACGCTCGGTTGCTGTTAAAGTGAACACTGTTTGATAACTATTTTCCTGCGGTCAATGCCGTCACTGGAGTCCTACGAGTACCCATGATCAGACAACGCACCCTACAAAACGTCATTCGCGCCACCGGAGTGGGCCTGCATTCTGGCAAGAAAGTCCATCTGGCTCTGCGCCCGGCGCCTGCTAATACAGGGATTGTGTTTGTTAGAACCGATCTGGAGCCGATGGTCCATGTCCCTGCGCGCGCTGAATTGGTAGAAGATACCAAGCTATGTACTGCGCTTTCATATCAGGGCGTGAAAGTCGCGACGGTTGAACACCTGATGTCGGCGTTTGCTGGCCTGGGTATCGATAATGCGTATGTCGACCTCAGTGAACCTGAAGTGCCCATCATGGATGGTAGCGCGAGCCCATTCGTATTCTTGATTCAATCGGCGGGTATTCTTGAGCAGGATGCAGCGAAAAAGTTTATTCGCATCAAGCGTCGAGTAGCGGTCAGCGATGGAGATAAAGAGGCCGTCTTCTTGCCCCATCAGGGCTTTAAGGTCTCCTTTGCGATTGACTTTGACCATCCTGTTTTCGATCAACAGAAGCAAACGGCGTTGATTGACTTCTCAACCACGTCGTTTGTTAAAGAAGTCTCACGTGCGCGTACGTTTGGCTTTATGCGGGACTTGGAGTTTTTGCGCTCCAATAATCTGGCGCTTGGCGGCAGCTTAGACAACGCGATTGTCGTCGACGATTACCGCATCGTTAATGAAGGCGGTTTACGTTACGAAGATGAGTTTGTGAAGCATAAAGTGCTCGATGCCATTGGTGATTTATATCAGTTGGGTTATAGCCTGATCGGAGAATTCCGTGGGGTGAAGTCAGGGCATGCATTAAATAATCAGCTTTGCCGTGAGCTGATGGCGCAGCCTGATGCCTATGAAATCGTCACGTTTGAAGAAGACAAAGCCGTGGCACCCATCTCCTATGCAGCGCCCGCTATGGCGTAAGCATTGGCACCCCACGAGCGTTAGTGAGTAAATGGCTAAGCGCTTATGAGTGCCAAGCACTTGTGAATGTTAAGCACGTTAATTAAAAGCATCGCCAAGGCGGTGCTTTTGTGCGTTTAAAGTAAGTGTTTCAAGGTGGGCTGTTCAAGATAGGTATTTCAAGACAGCTTTTTTAAGTTAATTTTTGGATTTAAGGGATGTGTTCGGGCTTGTGCTAGCCGCGTGTTCGGAGCAAGGTTTTAAGCCAGAAGCGGCAAGACAAGCCTGTCATGACGCGCTAGCTGTTTGTTGATGGCTAACGACTTGCTCGGTTATTTAGCTGGCTTGGCATGTGAGGCAAGTCTTGCCAGGGCGCGTTTCAGGGCAGGGTTGGTGGTGTCCTCAGCGCACTCAGCCAAGGTTTTTCCAGCCTCTACTGACAAGCTGCGTGTATTGCGCGGTGGCGCTACAATAGGGCGTACGGGACGAACTTTAAAAGTGAATCCATTTACGTTCTCAAAGCCGGGCAGTTGGTGAAGCAGCGTTAATAGGCGTTGCTGCTCAAAGCGTAACCACGTCAGCCAGCTCGCCTGACCACTAATGAGTGTTAAGCGACCCTCGCGAAAGCCGCCGACAAAAATATGCTCTCGCATCTCTTCCGGCAGGTGGGCACGCAGGTGGCGCTGAGCCTGATCGATTAAGCGAGAAAGGCGCATCAATTGATTAATATCGCCGGACTTGGAGAGCAGGCGGGCAATAGGCTGGGCGCGAGAACGCTTAACCTTTATACTCATACGCTTAATTCCTAGGGTGCTGCTAATAATGACGTCGGCGATGTTAGCCGTTTACCGATTAGTAGAGCCTACCACGCTCAGGAGCCAGTCTAACAGTATGTCGCCTTCGCTTGATGTTCCGTTAGCTTTACCGCGGCGCCAACGCCGCTACGGTATCGCGCGTTGGTGGCTGACCGGTCTGCTGGTGAGTTGCCTACTCCCCGCAAGTCTAGGCCCTGCGGATGCACTTCGCAGCGGTGAACGTAGCGCCATCATCTGTTTCTGGGTGCCCGCTATTTTACGCGCTCAGTCGCAATGGATTGCCAAACGACAGCGGGCATTGCGCCGTTGCTCACAGCGCGTCCAGCGCGTTGCTTCTTCACGCCGCTTAGCTCAGTGGCTAGCGCCTATGGCGACACTGGTCGCCGCGCTAGATGTGTTGACCCAACGAGGCCCTCCTTATTACCAAGTCTCTCGTTAATACACCTATTTCGCCCCTACCTACACGGGTAGGGAAAAGGTTCGCCTAAAAGGGGGACCTGACGTAAAAGGGCAATGTCCGTTAGGACGCTCGTGACGATTTGGATATTTCATGCTGAATAATTTATTACGTAAAGTCGTGGGTTCGAAAAATGACCGCGATGTTAAACGCATGCACAAAAATGTGCCGCAAATTAACGCATTAGAAGCGGAGTTTGAGGCGCTTAGCGATGCTGACCTCCAGGGTAAAACGGCCGAGCTACGCACTCGGTTAGAGGCTGGAGAGCCTCTTGATGCGCTAATGGCGCCTGCCTTTGCTATTGTTCGTGAAGCCAGTAAGCGTGTTATGGGCATGCGCCATTTTGATGTGCAGATGGTGGGCGGTATGACTCTGCATCGGGGCCGTATTGCTGAAATGAAAACCGGTGAAGGTAAAACGCTGGTGGCGACCCTGGCGGTGTATCTCAACGCGCTGCCGGGCAAGGGCGTCCATGTGGTCACGGTCAATGACTATCTGGCACGGCGTGATGCCGAGTGGATGCGTCCCTTATATGAGTTTTTAGGCCTGACCATAGGCGTTATTTTCTCTGGTCAAAGTGGCGAAGAGAAGCGTCACGCTTACCACTGCGATATTACTTACGGTACGAATAACGAGTTCGGTTTCGATTATCTACGCGATAACATGGCGTTCTCGCTAGAAGATAAAGTGCAGCGGGGCCTGCACTTTGCGATTGTCGACGAAGTTGACTCAATTCTTATCGATGAAGCGCGTACACCGCTGATTATCTCAGGCGCCGTTGATGAAAATACTGACCTGTATAACGTCGTTAACCAGCTTGCCCAGCAGCTAGAAAAAGGCGAAGAGGTTGAGGATGAAGATGCTCCTGTGTTGGGTGATTTTTTAATCGACGAGAAGCAGAAACAGGTCGAGCTGACGGAACAAGGTCACAATAAAGTCGAAGAATTGATGCGTGCTGAAGGTCTCCTCGGCAACGAAGAGTCTCTTTATGCGGCACAAAACCTCAACTTGCTGCAACACATGCACTCAGCCTTGCGTGCCCGCTATTTGTATCACCGTGATGTCGATTACATTGTCTCTGATGGCCAAGTAGTCATCGTCGATGAGCACACCGGGCGTTCTATGCCTGGGCGGCGCTGGTCGGAGGGTTTGCACCAAGCCGTCGAAGCCAAAGAGGGAGTCCCGGTTCAACGAGAAAGCCAGACGTTGGCGTCGACCACCTTCCAGAACTATTTCCGTCTGTATGAAAAGTTGGCGGGCATGACCGGTACCGCCGATACCGAAGCCTTTGAGTTCCGTCAAATTTATGGCCTCGACGTGGTGGTTATCCCCACCAATCGGCCGTTGGCACGCAAAGACTTAAATGATCTGGTTTATTTGAGCGCTGAAGAGAAATACGAGGCCATCATTAAAGACGTGAAAACCGAAACCGAGGCTGGCCGTCCAGTGTTGGTGGGTACCGCGTCTATTGAAACTTCAGAGTACCTGGCCAAGCTGATGCGCGAGGCAGGGTTAGCGTTCAATGTGCTAAATGCTAAACAGCACCAAAGCGAAGCTGAAATCATTGCACAGGCAGGTCGCCCAGGGGCGATTACGATCGCTACCAATATGGCCGGTCGAGGAACCGATATCGTGCTAGGCGGCAACTGGGAGGCGGAAGCCGCCAAGTTGCAAAACCCAAGCCAGGCGCAGATTGATGCGTTAAAAGCCGAGTGGCAGGTGCGCCACGATGGTGTGCTGGCCGCGGGTGGCCTGCATGTGGTGGGCTCTGAGCGTCACGAATCCAGGCGTATTGATAACCAGTTGCGTGGCCGTGCCGGCCGGCAGGGCGACCCAGGCTCGACACGCTTCTTCTTATCGCTTGAAGATAGCCTGATGCGCTTGTTTGGCTCTGATCGTGTCAAACGGTTAATGCAGGCACTGGGGCTTGAACATGGTGAAGCCATCGAACATAAAATGGTTTCCAATGCCGTTGAGCGGGCTCAGAAAAAAGTGGAAGGGCGCAACTTCGATATTCGTAAACAGTTACTTGAATACGATGATGTTGCCAATGACCAGCGCCGTGTGATCTACGATCAGCGCAATGAAATACTCGCCGCTGACGATGTGGCCGATGCTGTCATCGGTATTCGTGAAGAGGTGATGGAAAGCGCGATCAGCGATTACGTGCCGCCACAGAGTCTGCCCGAACAATGGGATTTACCCGCTCTTGAAGCGCACTTGAAAACCGAGTTCAACCTTGATGCCCCAGTGGTTAAATGGGCCGCCGAGGATGACCGCTTCAGTGAAGAGCAGTTGCGCGAACGGCTGCAAACCATGCATCGTGAGGCTTACGCAGCCAAAATAGACTCTGCAGGCGAGAAGTTGATCCGCCGCTTTGAGAAGCAGGTAATGCTGCAGGTGCTGGATACCCGCTGGAAAGAGCATCTCCAGTCTATGGATCATTTACGCCGCGGTATTCACCTGCGCGGCTATGCTCAGAAAAATCCAAAGCAAGAGTACAAGCGTGAATCGTTTGAGCTCTTCCAGCACTTGCTGGAGCATATTAAGGCGGATGTCACACGCATTCTCAGCCACGTTCAAGTGCGCCAGCCCGACGAAGTGGATGCTATCGAACGCCAGCGCCGCGAAGCGCTTGAGCGTGAAGCCGCCAGCGCAGCGAATCGGCACGATACCCCGCCCCAGGCACCTGTCGAAAACGAGCAAGATGTGCAGGGCAGTGATGCGCGCCCGGTTCGCCGCGAGGGGCCTAAGGTTGGCCGTAATGATCCATGTATTTGTGGTTCAGGCAAAAAGTATAAACAGTGCTGTGGGAAGTTAAGCTAACGGCAGACGGTGGTTGAGATAGCATTATATTAAGGGCCTGCCTAAAGGAGATCATTATGGCGGTGGGAAATACTCCCTTTCCAGCGTTGCCACCCCTTGAAGGGGTGCGCCTGGGGAGTGCAATGGCGGGGATTAAAAAACCAAACCGGCGTGATGTGGTGGTGATTGAGCTGCCCGCAACAGCGACGGTATCCGGGGTTTTTACCCGTAATGCATTTTGCGCGGCGCCCGTTTTGGTGGCTAAACAGCATCTTGAGCAGTGTCGCGCAGAACAGCGTTCGCCGCGCTTTTGGCTGGTCAATACCGGTAATGCCAACGCGGGCACTGGCGACGCTGGCTTGCGTGATGCACGCGCAAGCTGTGCCGAACTGGCCCAACGGGCTGGCGTGGCTGTTGAGGACGTATTGCCGTTTTCGACTGGGGTGATTGGCGAACCGCTGCCTATGGAGCGCTTGCTTGCCGGGCTGTCGCCTGCGCTTGAAAGCATGGCAAGCGATAGTGCTGCGTGGGAAAATGCCGGTCAGGGTATTTTAACCACTGATACCCGTGCCAAAGGCGCGACCGTTTCGTTGGACGTGGATGGTCAGCAGGTGACTATTAACGGCATTACGAAAGGGTCTGGCATGATCAAGCCCAATATGGCGACCATGCTGGGGTTCGTGGTGACTGATGCAACGATTGAAGCCTCGTTATTGGATCGGTTGCTGCGCGAAACGGTGGATCGCTCGTTTAACTGCATTACGGTAGATAGCGATACCTCCACCAATGACGCCTGCATGCTGGCAGCGACCGGCACCGGGCCACGTATCGTCGATGACGCGCAAATAACCGCCTTTCGTGAAGCCTTGCAGCAGGTGATGACCGAACTGGCACAAGCGATTATTCGCGATGGCGAGGGGGCGACCAAGTTTATTACCCTCCAGGTTGACGATGCCAGAAGCCGACAAGAGGCGCTCGATGTTGCCTTTACCGTTGCTCACTCTCCGCTTGTCAAAACGGCTCTATATGCCTCAGACGCGAACTGGGGGCGTATCTTGGCAGCCGTAGGCCGCGCCCCAGTAGACGACTTTGACGTTAACCGGGTGGTGATTGAGCTAGGCGATGTGCGGTTAGTCGAACATGGTGGCCGTGCCGATGGTTATACGGAAGCGGCAGGGAGCGCCGTCATGGCAGCGTCGGATATTACCATCCGGATTAGTTTAGGGCGTGGCGACGAAAGCGCCACGGTATGGACGTCAGACCTCTCCCATGACTATGTGTCTATCAACGCGGATTACCGCAGCTAGTCACTCGTCCCTCTCTGGGGTCAAAACGGGTAGTGGTAAAGGGCATACGCAGCGAGATAGCACCGGGGTAAGTAATGCCGGTGCGCATACAGTGGATAAAGACGTAATGAGTGTAAAGGTAAAACGACGGGTTCACGTCGCAGCGGCTGCCATTATTAGCGCCGATCTACAGCAAGTCCTGATCGCACGTCGACCGTCAAACGTTGATCATGGCGGATTGTGGGAGTTTCCCGGGGGCAAGCTAGCCCCTTATGAAACGGGACTTGAAGGCTTAAAGCGTGAGCTGCACGAAGAGCTGGGGATTGAGATTATTACCGCTCAGCCATTGATTCGAGTCCATCACGAGTACCCGGACAAGCATATTCTGCTGGACGTATGGCAAGTGCATGAGTTTGCCGGTGAACCTTTTGGCCGTGAAGGACAGGCGGTGCGCTGGGTACCCATGAGCGAGCTCTCCAATTACCCCTTTCCAGCGGCCAACTTGCCAATTCTGCGCGCTGTCAGGCTGCCAACCGAGTATCTGATTACCGGTGAAGAGAGCGACGAAGCACGTTTTGACGCATTTTTGGAACGTGCGTTGCGTGAGGATAGGATTCGTCTGGTGCAGCTGCGCGCCAAGCAAATGGACGACACTGCGTACCTCGCGCGTGCCCAGCGGGCGTTAGCCATGTGCCGGGATCACGGTGCGCGCCTGTTGCTGAATGGCGAGCCGAGCTTGCTTGATCAGGTCGATGCCGATGGTATTCATCTTACCAGTGAACGGTTGATGCAGCTTGAGCGGCGTCCAATCGCTGAAAGCAAATGGCTGTCGGCGTCGACACACAACCAGACTCAGCTGACCCAGGCAGCGGTGTTAGGTTGCGATTTTGTCAGCCTGTCGCCGCTGCGTACCACACCATCACACCCTGAGGTTTCACCGCTTGGTTGGCATGACTTCCAGCAACTGGTTGAGCGCGCGGGGATGCCGGTATTTGCGTTGGGAGGCATGACGCGTTTTGATGCCAATCACGCCCGTGCCGTCGGCGCGCAAGGAATTGCTTCCATCCGCGATTTTTGGAAGTAAATCTGGTTGGCTAGTACCCTATGAACAACGCCTGCCCCGGTTTCGACCTGGGCAGGCGTTTTCTGGTTGGGCGTAGTGTCAATATCTCATGCGCGCAATTAGTGCTCGGGATAAGCCTAGTCGCGGTATCGACGAGTGAGATCACCATAGGCGTCAACGCGACGATCACGCAGATACGGCCAAATACGCCGTGTATGTTCACTGCGTGCCATATCTACTTCAACCACCAACGTCTCTTGCGCGTCTCCTGCATGGGCTAATAACTCCCCCTGAGGCCCACAAACAAAGCTGCCGCCCCAGAACTGAATGCCATCTCCTACGTGGGAATGGTCGGGCTCAAATCCGATCCTGTTAGCCACCAGTACCGGCACACCGTTAGCGACGCCATGCGCTCGCTGAATGACTGTCCAGGCCTCTTTCTGGCGGTCTTTTTCAGCCTGGTCATCATTGGGGTCCCAACCAATAGCGGTGGGGTAGAGGAGTAGCTCGGCACCCGCCAGTGCCATTAAGCGGGCAGCTTCGGGATACCACTGATCCCAACACACAAGTACGCCAAGGCGCCCTACCGACGTTTCAATGGGGGTGAACCCTTCGCCGCGCTGGCTATCATGGTCACCCGGTGTGAAATAGAATTTTTCATAAAATCCTGGATCATCGGGGATATGCATTTTACGGTACTGGCCCACGCGACCTTTAGCACGGTCATAGACGACCGCGGTATTGTGGTAAAGCCCTGGCGCTCGGCGTTCAAACAGCGAGCCGACCAGAACGATATCCAGTTCTTTGGCGAGCATAGCCAGGCGCTGGCCGGTAGGGCCGTCAAGCGGTTCCGCTAGATCAAACAGCGCGGTGTCTTCAAACTGACAAAAATAATGCGTGGCGTGCAGCTCCTGTAACAGTACCAGCTGCGCGCCTTGTTTCGCTGCTTGACGGATACCCGCTTCGCTGACGTCCAGGCTCTGGGCTTTATCAGGCCAGGCGGGCTGTTGGACAACACCCACGGTTAACATATCAGTTGACCTAGTCGACATAATCGCTCCTGTCATCAGGGATGGTTAGCTCAAACGGTGGAACCTGCAACAGTGCTGTCTCCAGACGAGAGCGGAGCAAGTGTGCCGTTAGGTAGCTGCATGGTTAAACAGTGCAGGCTGCCGTGCTGGCGAATCACACTGGTGCACTCAATGGGGATAAGGGTGTGCTCAGGAAACGCCGTGGCGAGTGCGTGGAGGGCGGTGACATCCGCGGGATCGCCGTAGGTAGGTACCAGCACCGCTTGATTGATAATCAAGAAATTAGCGTAGGTGGCTGGGAGGCGGTGACCATCATCAGGATCATAGCAGGCTTGAGGCCAGGGTAGCGGAATCAGCCGATAGGGCGCGCCATTGCGTTGCCGAAACGTCTGCAGTTCCTGCTCCATGGCGGCCAGGGCAGGGTAGTGTGCATCGTTAGGGTCATCACAGCTAACATAGGCGATGGTTGCCGGATCGCAAAAGCGCGCCAATGTATCAATATGGCTGTCGGTGTCATCGCCTTCTAAATGGCCGTTCGACAGCCACAATACACGGTCAACACCGAAATCCTGGCTAAGCTGCGACTCAATCGCTAGGCGGTCGAGAGTGGGGTTGCGGTTGGTATTAAGCAGGCATGCTTCGGTAGTGAGCAAGGTGCCTTCGCCGTCGGTCTCGATGCCACCACCTTCCAGTACCAGATCACGCGTGACGACCGGGCAGCCCCATACGCCTGTTTCTGCCAGCCATCGAGTGAGCCTGTTATCTCGCTCAGCGGGAAATTTGCCGCCCCAGCCGGTAAAGGTGTAATCCATCAAGACTATCTGCCCCTGAGGGTCGATGACGCTGATCGGCCCATGGTCGCGTGCCCAGGTATCATCGATGGGTGCGACAATAAGCTGCAGGCGATCAGCGGCGATGCCATAGGCATTAAACGTCTCTACCAGCCGCTGCTGGGTCTGGATGTCCGGCACACAAATCAACACGCGTTGATAGCGTGCTACGGCGATGACTATGCGTTCTAAGGTGGCTTCAATGCGTTCCAGCAAGGGCGCCCAATCGCCGTCATGGCGTGGCCAGGTCAGTTGTATGCCGTCTTGCGGATACCATTCGGGTAACAAACGATAGGTCATAGTCGCCAACGTCATGAGTGCTTTTATCAAATTAAAAACTCACCAGCATTTGGAAAAAGGGCTAGTGGAAGAAAGAGAGCGCCAAAGCGGCGAAATGTAGGCGGTGGCGCGATAAGTTGCAAGCATAACGTGGGAAATCTGAACGCGCATGGCGCCGCTGGCTCTAATAGCCGTTTGAACATGCAGAGACCCTAAAAAAACCGTACCATGAGCGCTTATTGATAAGGAATGACGCCATGCTTGATCGTTTGCCTTTTCTGGTGGGGCTGCGCTACGTGCGCGCTAAACGCCGGAACCACTTTATTTCGTTTATTTCGCTCACCTCCATGTTGGGGTTAATGCTGGGGGTCGCCGTACTTATTTTGGTGTTGTCGGTGATGAACGGTTTTGACCATGAGCTGCGTACGCGCATTTTAGGTATGGTGCCGCATACTAAAATTGAATCACGCGAAGGGATGGTCGAATGGCAGTCGCTGGCGGAACAGTTAACACAGCGTGAGCATGTCGTTGGTGCGGCTCCCTATGTGGAACAGCAGGGCATGTTCTCCGTGGGCGGACGCAATCAGGGCGCCATGGTGAATGGCATCAATCCTGATTGGGAAGACCGTGTTTCCATCATTGGCGAACATATGCGTGCTGGCGAACTGTCGGATCTCGTTCCGGGTGAATGGAATGTGGTGCTGGGGTCAATGCTGGCGCGCAACTTAGGCGTTGGAGTGGGCGACTCTGTGACGCTCTTGGTGCCCGAAGCATCCATTACGCCAGCCGGGGTTTTTCCACGTTTAAAACGCTTCACTGTTAGCGGCATCTTTAGTGTCGGTGCCGAGCTTGATGCCAGTTTGGCCTACGCCAACATTGAAGATATGCAAACGCTGGCACGTTTGGGCGACGCGGTGGGCGGGTTACGCCTCAAGCTAGATGACCTGTTTGTCGCCAGTAGTGAAACCCAGGCGATTCTCAATGAACTAGGCCCTGGCTACCGAGGCAGCGACTGGACGCTTACCCAAGGCAGTCTTTTTCAAGCTATCCAGATGGAAAAGCGCATGATCGGGCTGCTGCTAACCATTATTGTTGCCGTGGCTGCGTTTAATATTGTCTCGACGTTGGTGATGGTCGTTACCGACAAACGCGCTGATATCGCCATTCTGCGCACTATTGGGGCGACACCGCGTTCGATCATGGGTATTTTTATTGTCCAAGGCATGACCATAGGGCTGATTGGTATCGCGATTGGGGTCGCGGTTGGGGTTCTATTGGCCTTGAGCGTGTCTGACCTTATTGGCTGGGTCGAAGGGGCGCTGGGCATTCAATTCCTGGATGCAGGCGTGTACTTCATCAGCGACCTACCTTCACGCCTGCAGTGGGGCGACGTCACTAACATTGTCACGGCAGCTTTCGGGCTGACGTTCCTGTCAACGCTTTACCCTGCTTGGCGTGCAGCCCGGGTACAGCCAGCGGATGTATTACGCTATGAATAATATTGACAGCAGAGAGGGTGGCCATCAGCAGGATGGGGTCCAAGATAACGGTCACAAAGGTGCCACGATGCCTGGGGATACGACGTCTCGTCATACGATATCTACACATGCAGGGTCTGCAGATAAAACGCCCCATGCACGTCAGGACGCCTCAATCATGCTCGACTGCCAGGGGCTAACACGCACCTATAGCGAAGGTCCTCAGGATCTGACGGTGCTTGACCAACTTAATTTGCAAGTCCACGCGGGCGAGCGTGTGGCTATTGTGGGTAGCTCGGGCTCGGGTAAAACAACCCTGCTAAACCTGCTGGGCGGTCTTGATCGCCCCAGTGCCGGCAGCGTGGTGATCGCCGGTGAGCCGCTTTCAGGCTTGAATGAGGCGGCATTGGGCAAATTTCGTAACCGTTACATAGGTTTTGTGTACCAATTTCACCATCTTTTGGCGGAATTCACGGGACTGGAAAACGCGGCGTTGCCTTTGATTATTCGTGGGCAATCGAAAAAGAAGGCCGAACAGCGCGCGATGCAGATTCTCGAACGGGTGGGTATGCAGTCGCGGGCGGATCACAAGCCTGGCGAGCTGTCAGGGGGCGAGCGCCAACGTATCGCTATTGCACGAGCGTTAGTCACCGATCCAAGCCTGGTATTGATGGATGAACCCACGGGTAATCTCGATCAAACCACGGCAGCGACGATTTTGGCGTTAATGGACGAGTTGGCTCAAGAGAGTGCTTGTGCGTTTGTGATTGTGACCCACGATGTGGGCTTGGCCGCCCATCAAGACCGCGTGCTCAAGCTGGATGGAGGAAAGCTGGTAGCGCAATCGCCAGCGCATTAATTGCGCGGCTATTTATCAAACTCCGCTTCGATTTTTGCCCGCCGCTGCCGACGTTTCTGGCGGCGGCGTTTCCAGTTGTGAGATACATGCCAGCGCCAGATCAGCCGAATACCGATATTGGCGACGATGGCGAGCACGATAGCGGTGACCAGCGAGCCGACAATCAGCGGCGGCATAATGTCGTGCATCTGTTCGGCTATCCAGCGCGTCGAAATACGGGAGGGAGCTTCGCGTACCGGTGCCCCGAGTATGATGGTACCTATGCGGTAATTGCCATAAAACACCAGGGGCATCGTTAACGGATTGGTAATCCATACCAATCCCACTGAGAGCGCTAGATTGCAGCGCGTCAAGCGAGCGCCTACGGCGGCTGCCACCATTTGAAAGGGAATGGGCAGCATCGCGCAGAAGACGCCGACGCTAAACGCATTGGCGACGCTTCGGCGAGTTAAAAGCCACAAGCCCGGATCAGCAATCAGAGGCGCCATAAAGCGCAGTGAGCGCTGTTTCCTGATGGTGTCGGGTTTGGGCATGTAGCGCTGCAGGAACCGGCGCGGCATCATGGATACTCTTATCTATCGATGTGCCCATTATCCATATAGCGTTGCCTTTCGGCTATGCTAGGCCATCAATGAACCCCACGCCTGGAGAAATTCATGCGCTTAGGTGTTGCCATGCCCGTTGCCTTAGCCGCCATTACAGGCGCGGTGGTGGCGTGGGTTAGCCACCTGGCAGGGCTATCATCACATGCCTTTGGATGGGGGCTGGTCGGCGCTTTGCTGGTGTTGGGGTGGCGGCCCCGGCTAGGGTTTTGGCTGCTGGTCGGTGTGTGGGTAATGGTCGGTATCCAGCGGGAGTGGTCAAACCAGTTGCCTGCAGGCCTGAGCGGTGAGGATATTGTGGTCGAGGCCACGGTGTTGACTGCCCAGCCAGTGGGTGACGCAACGCGGCTACTGCTAGCGCTTGATCAATGCACAGGTCCTGCTCAACGGCCTGATTGTAAAGCCCTTGCTAAGGTGCGTGTCACTGCTTACGGCAATGATCCATTCAAGCCCGGCGAGCAGTGGCGCATGACGCTTCGTTTGCGTCCGCCAAGCGGCTTTGCCAACCCCGGTAGCTTTAACTATGAACAGTGGCTCTGGCGCGAGGGAATACATGCCACAGGCTACGTGCGCCAGTCACCAGCGCCGGAGCGGCTCGCTGCTGCAAGCCTATCGCTTCGCCAACTGGGCCTGGCGTTTTTAGAGCGACAGGCGCTTGGAGAGGATGCCAAGCGCTGGCTGGCCGCCTTGACCTTAGGCGATAGCGAGCAGCTTACGTCAGACGACTGGGCGCTTTTAAACGCTACCGGCACCACCCATTTAGTGGTTATTTCTGGGCTACATGTTGGGCTGGTGGCCTCGTTTGTGCTGGCATTCGCCACGTTAGTGGCTCGTGTGACGACGCCTACTGACTGGCGAATGCGCACATGGCCATGGTGGCTGGCAGCGCTAGCCTGCGTCGGCTATGCCTTTCTTGCCGGCATGGCACCACCGGCCATGCGCGCCATGGTCATGACGCTGATCGGTCTTTGGGTGCTGAGCGGACGACACGCCCCCGGGCCGTGGCAAGCGTGGTGGCTGGCCCTTGCACTGGTGCTTATCGTTGATCCGCTGGCGCTATGGCGGCCAGGCATGTGGCTATCGTTTATTGCGGTTGCCTGGCTGATTACGATCTGGAAAGGACGCAGGCGCCCCCAGGGGGTGAAAGGCTGGGGCTGGGCGCTGATTCGATCCCAGCTGCTGCTTGCGCCGCTCATGGCGGCAGCCGTGTTGTTGGCGTTTGGCCGGGTGGCCCCGTTGGCGCCATTGGTTAATTTAGTCGCCGTGCCTTGGGTGAGCTTTATCATGGTGCCTACCGCACTACTAGGGTGGTTATTAGCACCACTCCCGTTGGTCGGGCTGGTGGGGCAGGCTGTGTGGTGGATATTTGAAATGGCGCATGGTGTTTTCCACTACCTGCTGACGTTCTCTGTAGAGCTCTGGCCGTTATGGGAGCCTGACCGATCGCTTGCTACGCCGTTAGCGGTTGCCTTGCTTTTGTTGTCGCTGTGCTGGGGGCTGCCGACTGGGCAGCCTGGGCTTCGATTCGTGTCTACTGCCCTGGTCGCCATGTTGCCCTGGTGGACATTACCGACGTCCAGTGTTCAAGCCGCGGTTCGTGTTAGCGTGCATGATGTTGGGCAAGGGCAGTTAATAGAGCTGCGCAGCGATCATTATCGTCTGCTTTATGACACCGGGCCGCGGTTTCGAAGTGGCTTTATGCCCCTGGACACGCTTTGGTCGCCGGGACAACACTTTGACCAAGTGATGGTTAGTCATTCCGATATTGATCATGCGGGGGGCATCGGTACCTTGGTAGCTAACCATCAGGTTGATGAGTGGTTAGCCCCCGTGGGAGAGGTGCTGCCAATAGCAAGTACCGCCTGCCAGCGAGGCCAGGCGTGGCAGCGTGATGGTGTTGACTACCGTGTTTTATGGCCCCCCGCTGGGGCCAACACGCTGACAGCCAATGACCGCTCCTGCGTGCTAGAGGTGAGTGTCGGCGATCAGCGGCTGCTGATTACCGGCGATGTGAGTGCCGAAATAGAGAGGCGTTTGCTTACCGACATCCAGCTACCCGTCAGCGTGCTGGTGGCAGGGCATCATGGCAGTGGAAGCAGCTCAGGGGTGCAGTTTGTACGCCATAGCGCCCCAGCGCATGTGATATTCAGCGCCGGACGGGGTAATCCTTTCCAGCATCCGGTGGATGACGTGGTACGTCGTTTTCATCGCCAGGGAAGCTGTTTATGGAGCACCGCTCATGATGGGGCGCTGCGTTTTTGGCTAGCGAACCATGATTCCGTTCAGGTCGAAACGATGCGCCAACGACTTGGGCCACGCAACCAGTGTTGAAGCGCCTCGCCATCAGGTAGAATTCAGCCCACTGCACACTATAGCCAGGAGCGCGTGTGACCGATTCAGGTTGGAATATCTATAAGCGGTTATTGGGTTACGTAAAGCCCCATTGGCGAGCGTTTGCACTCGCGCTAGTGGGATTTGTCGTTTACGCAGCCTCCAGTACCGCCTTAGCGGAAATGATGAAGCGCTTGATTGATGGCATTCAAAACCCTGATGCCGCTTTTCGGCTGCTGCTGCCGCTATTTGTGATTATTATGTTCTCTGCCCGTGGCTTAGGTACTTTTCTTAGCAC
Source organism: Vreelandella sulfidaeris (assembly GCF_042429665.1). Lineage (GTDB taxonomy): Bacteria > Pseudomonadota > Gammaproteobacteria > Pseudomonadales > Halomonadaceae > Vreelandella. The sequence goes on from NZ_JBHMAC010000010.1 coordinate 1,198,728, forward strand.
CTACTTTATGGCCTATGTAGGGCGTTACGTCATTCATACCTTGCGCTGCGATGTGTTTGCTCATCTTCTCCACCTGCCTGGCCGGTTTTTTGATCACCACTCCAGCGGTCAGTTGGTGTCTCGAGTGACCTATCACGTTGAACAAGTAGCGGGCGCGGCCACCAAGGCCGTGACGATTATTCTTCGCGAAGGTCTATTCGTGGTGGGGCTAGTGCTCTACCTGCTGTGGACCAACTGGATGCTAACGCTGCTGTTTTTAGGTGTGACCCCGATTATTGCCGCGGTGGTGAGCTACGTTAGTAAACGTTTCAGGCTGATCTCAAAGCGCATTCAGCACTCCATGGGCGATGTCACCCATGTGGCGTCAGAAGCGCTGTCTGGCTATCGTGTAGTACGTACTCATGGTGCCGAAGCGTATGAAAAGCAGCGGTTTGAACGAGTGAGTGAAGAGAACCGCCGACAGAGTATGAAAGAAGCCATGACGCGTGCGGTTAGTTCGCCGGTGATTCTCATGCTCGTGGCTATTTCCATGGCGCTATTAGTGTGGCTGGCAATGGCACCCTCGCTAATGGCGGACATGACCCCAGGCGAATTCGTTGCCTTTATTACCGCCGCGGCGCTGATGATTAAACCGGTACGCCAGTTAACTGAGATTAATGGTGAAATTCAAAAAGGTCTGGCCGCAGCGGCAGAGCTTTTCGGACTGCTGGACATGCCGACAGAACATGATGATGGCAAGCGCATTGCCAGTCGGCTAAGCGGCGACGTCGTCTTTGAGAACGTTAGCTTTCGCTATGCCGACGACCAACCTGAAGTGTTGCATAACATTAACCTGCATGTGGCGCCGGGTGAGCTAGTCGCCATCGTCGGACGCTCCGGCAGTGGTAAGTCGACGCTCGTTGGTCTATTGCCCCGGTTCTATCGCGCTAGCCAGGGCGCTATTACGATTGATGGCACAGCGATTGATGAATACGCGCTAGGATCTCTGCGTCAACAAATTGCTCTGGTCTCACAGCAGGTCACGCTGTTTAACGCCTCCATTGCCGATAATATTGCCTACGGCGCGACTAACCCTGACCCCCACGCTATCCAAGCGGCGGCGAAGGCGGCCTACGCTCATGAGTTTATCGACAAGCTCCCCGATGGCTACGCCACCAACGTCGGCGAAAATGGCGTGATGCTGTCCGGCGGGCAGCGTCAGCGGTTGGCCATTGCACGGGCGATTTTTAAAGATGCGCCCTTGCTAGTGCTGGATGAGGCCACCTCGGCACTGGATACCGAGTCCGAGCGCTATATACAAAAAGCGCTTGAGCACGTCTGTGAAGGACGCACGACGCTGGTGATTGCCCATCGTCTATCGACGATTGAGCGGGCTGACCGGATTGTAGTGATGGACCAGGGGCGGATTATTGAAGAGGGCTCGCATCAGGAATTGCTGAATGCCAATGGTGCTTATGCGGCTCTTCACCAACTGCAGTTTCAAGAAGCGGTATGAGCTTGCCGGGGAAGACCTTGGCCCAGCGCTGGTTAACGGGCGCCTATCAAGGCAGCCACTGGTTAACGCCGTTGAGACCATTAGGCGCGCTTTACCAGTGGGCGATGGCGCGTCGTGAACATGCATACAACAGCGCTAAAAAGCCAACCTGGCAGGCGCCGGTGCCGGTCATTGTAGTGGGCAATATCACGTTAGGCGGCACCGGAAAATCACCCTTGGTGGCGTGGCTAAGCCACTGGCTGGTGGCAAGAGGTTGGTCGCCGGGCATTGTTACCCGCGGCTATGGGGGTAAGGCGACGCATTATCCATTGTTTGTCACTGCTGACACCCCGGTGAAAGAAAGCGGTGATGAGCCGGTGATGCTGGCCCAGCAAACCGGATTGCCGGTGGTCGCAGACCCTAATCGCGCGCGCGGTGCGCAAACATTGGTAGAGGCAGGCTGCGATATTATTGTGAGCGACGATGGTTTACAGCACCTGGCGCTAGCCCGCGATATCGAACTGCTAGTTATTGATGGAGCCCGAGGGCTGGGTAATGGCCGCTGCCTGCCTGCAGGGCCGCTGCGTGAGTCACCCAGCCGGTTGCAGCGCGTCGATGCGGTAATCATCAATGGCGATTCCCAGCGCTCACTGCCAGACGCGTCGGCGACGACCATGCAGTTAGCGCCTCAGTGCTGGCGCCGCCTTGACGATGGCGCGCGATTGCCGCTAGCGCCGCTGCCGTTTACGCTACCGGTTCACGCGGTGGCGGGCATAGGCCATCCGGAGCGCTTTTTTCGTACCCTGACCACGCTGGGTGTCGAGGGCGAGTGGCACCCGCTTGCCGATCACCAGCAGTTTAACGCTGACGCGCTAAACTTTGCCGAGACTCGACCGATTATTATGACCGCCAAAGACGCCGTTAAATGTTATGCCCTGGCGCCGCCTGATAGCTGGGTGTTAGAGGTAGAGGCAATCCTGCCCCCTGAATTTGAACATTGGCTGGCAGCGCGACTGTCGGCTCTTTCCTAAAGGAAACACGCGCATGGATAAGGAACTGCTGGCAATGCTGGTCTGCCCGTTATGTAACGGCAAACTCAAATATGATCGTGAGGCTCAAGAGCTACGCTGCCATTACGATGGCTTAGCTTATCCCATTCAGGAAGGCATCCCGGTGATGTTACCGGAGGAGGCTAGGGTCATGGATGCAGATGAAAAGCTGCCTACGTCGCCAGGACGCTCGGGAGGCGCGTGATGGAGGTGGCTGATTTTACCGTGGTCGTGCCGGCGCGCTATGGATCGACCCGACTGCCGGGTAAGCCGCTGCTTGAGATTGCCGGTGAGCCCATGGTCGCCCACGTTTGGCGACGCGCCTGTGAAAGTCACGCTAGCCGGGTAGTGATTGCCACCGATGACACGCGAATTCGGGAAGCGATGCTGCCCTATGGTGCAGAGGTCATCATGACCCGTGATGATCACCCGTCGGGTACTGATCGCTTGGCTGAAGTGGCTGACCTCCTGGGATTGACCGATGATGCGCTGCTGGTGAATGTGCAGGGCGATGAGCCGTTGATTCCGCCTGCGTTGATCAATCAGGTAGCGTTGCGGTTGGCCGATGATCGCGAAGCGTCTATCGCCACCCTTGCAGAGCCTATCAATGATATAGACACGTTGTTTAACCCGAACGTGGTCAAGGTGGTACGCAGCCTACAGGGACGTGCATTGTATTTCTCCCGCGCGCCGATTCCCTGGGATCGTGAACAGTTCAAGGAGCCGCCGACACTTTTGGCGACCGATGCCTGGCTGCGACATATCGGTCTGTATGCTTACCGGGCCGGTTTTTTGGCGGCCTATCGCGACTGGCCAGCCTCGAGTCTTGAGCAGCTAGAGCAGCTAGAGCAGTTGAGGGCGCTGCAGAATGGTCATGTGATTCAGGTGGCGCTTGCTTGCGAGATCAATCCAGCAGGTGTCGATACCGCTGAAGATTTAGCCCGGGTGCGCTCGCTACTTGTTAAGCCCAGTCGTTAAGACGTATTTAAGGAGCGCACTGTGAAAGTGTTATTTGTATGTTTGGGCAATATTTGTCGCTCACCCACCGCCGAAGGGGTTTTCCGCCGTGCCCTTGAGCAGGCAGGTATGGCCGGTCAGGTTGAAATAGACTCCTGTGGCGTTGGTAATTGGCACGTGGGGAAAGCGCCTGATGCGCGAGCACAGCAGGCAGCCTTGAGCCGTGGTATTGATATAACTGCACTGCGTGCCCGCCAGCTAAGTGCACAGGATTTTGTTGATTTCGACTACGTGCTGGGTATGGACCAGGATAACGTGTCCGCTATGCGCCAGCTTAAGCCTGCTAATAGTCAGGCGCATGTGGGGCTGTTGCTGGATTTTGCCGGCACGCCAGGCGGCGAAGTCCCGGACCCTTACTACGGAGGGGAAGAAGGTTTCGAAAACGTACTGAATATGATCGAAGCCGCCTCCGATGGGTTGATTCAACACCTAAAACGCGAGCGTTAAGGTGGCGAAGGTGGTTCTTGACAACACTCGCCCCAGCCGTCTTCACAACAATGTCGACTTGACCGCTGCTAATACGCTACGACTCCCTTGTCGCGCTCAGTGGTTTGCCGCGCCGAGCACCTTGCTGGGCCTGCAGGAGACAGTGCTTCAGGCGCACAATGAAGAGTGGCCTATCACGCTGCTGGGCGGCGGTAGCAATGTATTGCTACCGGAGCAGTTGGCAGGCTTGACCGTGCGTCCGGCCTTGAACCGCTGGTGGCTTACTCAGCATCAAACGCATGTGCTGGCTCACGTGGGAGCGGGGGTAAACTGGCACACGTTGGTCATGGCCACCGCTGCGCGTGGGCTATGGGGCATTGAAAACCTGGCGTTGATTCCAGGCGATTGTGGCGCGGCACCCGTACAGAATATCGGTGCTTATGGCGTAGAGCTTGCCGATAGTGTCCAGGCGGTGCAGGTGATGGAGCTTGCCACTGGCCGGGTTGACTGGCTCGATGCAACGCAGTGCGCTTTTGGTTATCGAGACAGCATCTTTAAAGGTGAGCTGGCCGGCAGGGTAGTGATTACCCAGTTGATCCTGCGCTTGTCGCGCCAACCGACACCGCGGCTTGGCTATGGTGATCTGGCCGCACGATTATCCTCTTCTCCGTCTCCTTTCGAAGTGGCCGAAGCAGTCTGCGCCATTCGGCGTGAAAAACTGCCTGACCCGCAGGTACTGGCTAACGCGGGGAGTTTTTTTAAAAATCCTCTCGTGGCAGATGAGCAGGCAGCGCGACTGCTACACCAATACCCTGATATGCCCCATTTTCCGCAAGATAACGGGCAAACAAAGCTGGCGGCGGGGTGGTTGATTGATCAATGTGGGTTAAAGGGAATGCGTGATGGCGCGTTTGGCGTGCATCAACACCAAGCGCTGGTGCTGGTTCACTTTGGCGGTGGTGATCGTACAGGCTTAATGAAAACGGCCACCACGATTGTTGATAAGGTGGAGGCGCGCTTCGGCGTGCGGTTAGAACCTGAGCCACGTTTGATCGGGTAGTGATGCTTTTTTAGCCATCTTTTTAAACCACGTAAGCGCCAATGCAAAAACCCCGCCTGAGCGGGGTTTTTGTTACCACATACACGCTGACCAGTTTATTCGGAGCGAGTGTCTTGTTGCGCCTGCTTGCGCTTTTCACGCGGGTCATTATGAGCCCGAGTGCGGCGACGACGCGGTTTGGGGGTGTCTGCCACCTCTTCAACCGGCGTTTTAGCGGACGTTTCATCAGTGGCTTCAGAAGACTCTTCAGCAGCGACCGGCTGTTCGGACTGGGCTACTGCCTCAGCCACCGGTGCGTGAGACATTGCGGCCTCGACACTGTTTTGTTCACTGCGCTTCACTTCGTTTTGTGACGCTTCATTGCGCGACTCTTCGTCGACGCGCTCTTCGTCACGCGCTGATGATTCATTCGCCGTTTGGTGATTTTCCTGCGGCTGTTGCTCACTAGTGAGTGCTTCAGACGACGTGGTAGGCGTCTCGGCCGTCACGTCTGCGTCCGGCTGGCGCTCAGCGCTGACTTGCTCCACCTCGGCGTTATTGAACGGCGCCGGAGTTGAGGTATCCTCAACGGCAGAGGCAGGGTCGACCACATTGTCGGCTGGCGGCTCAATGGCTTCAGGGGCGGTTGTGTCGCTATTGCCTTCAGCCAGTTGAGCATCAGCTGATTCGTCTGTCGGCGCGACTGCCTTTGCCTCGGTGGAGGCAGGCGTGGCGTCTGCTGGCGCTGACTCAGCCGATTCAGTCGTTGACGATGCTGCTGGCTTCGCGTCATCGGCGACCGGTTCGCTCGGCGTCGAGTCCGCTTTAGCTTGCGTCACGCTTTCATCCGCTGCTTCTGGAGCTGCCTTAGGCTGGCGACGCTGGTGGGTCGACTTGCGCGTCTTGGCCTTATCCTCCTCTGTCGGCACTTCCACTGATGTGTTTGCTTCACTTTCGTCAGTAGCGTCAACAGCGTTGGACGTCGCGAGCGGTGTTGGCTGAGTGGCATCGTTTGCAGAGGCAGCAGTGGTGTCTTCCGCTGGTTTGGCGGTCGCTGCGTCAGATGCTGGTGCATCACTAGGCGCTACATCACTAGGCGCCGCACTCGCTTGGGCAACGGCTTCTTCTGGCGCTTCCTTGGGTGCTTCGGCCTGCAGTTTTAGCTGCTCGGCTTCGGCCTGCGGATTGATCGCCTGGGTGCGCGTGCGATTGCGTGGATTGTTGCGACTACGCTTCGGCTTGCCGTCATCCTGCTTGTTTTCCGATTGCTGATTTTCGGTCTGCTTGGCTGTTTCACCGCGCTGGCTGTCGCGACGAGCCTCTTTCTGAGTGCTGGTCTTGCCTTTATTGCTCTCTTTCGCAGCGCCATCTTTTGCCGAGCTATCCTTCGCAGAACTATCTTTTGCAGAAGCATCTTTTGCAGAAGCATCTTTTGAGCTATCCGCCTGGCTCTCTTTGCGCGATGCTTTTTGGCTTGGTTCTTGACCGTTGGCATCGTCCTGTTGGGGGTGACGACGACGATTGCGCGTACGGTTGGGGCCGCTGCGTTTATCGTTACTCTCGTCATTGGCTGAGCGTGTCGTATTGCTATGCTGCTCAGTCTTTTGCCCGTTATCAGTGTTGCTATCGGCGCGCTGCTCGGCTTTATTAGTGCTGTCGCTACGATCGCCACGAGACGATTTTTGACGCGACTCACTACTACGCTGAGTGGTTCTACGCTCGCTTGGCTTACGCGCTGCCGGTGTCTCAGGTTGTGCCGCAGGAGCGGGCTCGGCAGTGCTCTCGTCGCTGCCTAGTAGCTTGGCGAAACCACGCATGAAGCGGCCTATAACGCTGGGCTGATCGCTAGTCGCGGGTGCCTTGGCGGCAGGGGATTGAGTCGCCGCAGGCGCTTTTTCTTCAGTCTGTAGTGAGGCGGGCGCAGGTGCGTTGTGCGTAACGCTTTTTACGGCCGCTTCAGCACGCTGAGCAGGCGCTACAAAGCTCGGTGTCGGCTCTTTACCTACTTCTGTATCGGTGGACAGTTCAAAGCTCGATAAGCTTTGGCTGTCATCCTCGTCCAGATGGTCATCGCGTAAACGCTGAACGTCGTAGTGCGGCGTATCCATGTCAGGATTAGGCAGCAGTACGACCCGAACGCCTTGGCGGGACTCAAGGTCTGCCAATACGCTGCGTTTTTCATTGAGCAGGTAGGTGGCGACTGGCACTGGCAGAATGGCGCGGATTTGCGCGCTGTTCTCTTTCATGGCCTCTTCTTCGATCAGGCGCATGATAGAAAGCGATAGCGAACGCACATCGCGAATGGTGCCTTGCCCGTTGCAGCGAGGGCAGACCACACCGCTGGTTTCTCCGAGCGAAGGACGCAGGCGCTGACGAGACATTTCCATCAGGCCAAAGCGAGAAATACGGCCAATCTGGACGCGTGCGCGGTCAAGCTTAAGCGCATCGCGCATGCGGTTTTCAACTTCACGCTGGTTGCGCGCGGGCCCCATATCGATGAAGTCGATCACCACCAGACCGCCAATATCGCGTAGGCGTAGCTGACGGGCGATTTCATCGGCGGCTTCAGAGTTGGTTTGCAGCGCTGTTTCTTCTATATCACTGCCGCGGGTGGCGCGGGCGGAGTTGATATCAATGGAAACCAGTGCTTCAGTATGGTCGATGACAATCGAGCCACCTGAGGGCAGCTTCACTTCGCGCTGATAGGCCGTCTCGATTTGCGATTCGATCTGAAAACGCGAGAAAAGCGGTACTTCATCGGCGTAAAGTTTGATCTTTTGCTGATAAGAGGGCATTACCTGACGGATAAAGCCCAATGCTTCGGCGTGAATTTCAGGGCTGTCGATCAATACTTCGCCGATATCCTGGCGCAGGTAATCGCGCATCGCGCGAATGATGACGTTGGATTCACGATAAATTAGGAACGGGGCCGGGCGCTTAGCGGCTTCGGTGGTAATGGATTCCCAGACTTGTACCAGGTAGTCAAGATCCCATTGAAGCTCTTCCGGATTACGGCCAATGCCCGCGGTGCGCACGATCAGGCCCATTTTATCGGGCACGGTCAGTTGCCCCATGGCATCTTTGAGCTGGCTACGCTCATCGCCTTCGATACGCCGTGAAATGCCACCCGCACGCGGGTTGTTGGGCATCAGCACCAAAAAACGACCCGCCAAGCTAACAAAGGTAGTGAGGGCAGCGCCTTTATTGCCGCGCTCCTCTTTATCAACCTGTACGATGACCTCTTGGCCCTCTTTGAGCACTTCTTTAATGCTCGGGCGTCCTGACACGTCTTTTACAAAATATTCGCGGGAAATTTCTTTAAGCGGCAAAAAGCCGTGACGGTCAGCGCCGTAGTCGACAAAGGCGGCTTCCAGTGAGGGCTCTACGCGGGTGATCTTGCCGCGGTAGATATTGGCTTTTTTCTGTTCTCGTGCGCCTGATTCGATGTCTAAATCGTAAAGGCGTTGTCCATCAACTAAGGCGACGCGCAGCTCTTCGGGCTGGGTCGCATTAATAAGCATCCGTTTCATAGTGTCTCGCATAGCGTTGCGTGCCGGCGAACTGCCTATAAGGTGACGAAGGCGAATCGCTGGGTGCTGCGTGCTTGTGCTCGGCGCATTGCAATGCTGACGCGTCAAGCCGGGAAGTCGTCATCGCCGACCCGGCCAATAGGGCGTTGAGTACGTGGCGGAGGCAGGACGTGTTCCGGTGGCTGTCACGTCCATCCGGCCCTGCTGACACCGCCAACACCTGGCATTCATCGATTCACCAACGCCGGCCACCGGCACAGCGTTGAACGTGTCGCCCTGAGTCAGTCAGCGCCTTGTGACGAGAAAGGAGGGGCTGCTCAGGGCGTGGCGTTGTTACATTTTTTAACCTGCCCTCAGGGGCTAAGCTTACTTTCCTCTGCCGGCAAACAGAACAGGCGTCAGAGTTACTACATTTTTTTCGATCTGCGTTTGTTACTGGAAAAACGGGCAATGCGTACACTGATATCGTTTTTCGTGTTCAGGCCTGCGTGTTAGTCGGGCAGGCGCATTAACCAAGCTCGGCGTTGATGCTTTAAGCCAACAAATTAACCAAGTAGCTAGCTATTAGCAGTCTGTTAACAGTTAGCCACTTGCGCTAGACAAAAAGCGTTCTGCGCTTGGCTGGTGAACGTTTTTGAATATAACAGTAAAGGCAACAACCAGCAATTGACGCAATGCCTCTGGGTCTACGTTAGAATGCGGCTTTTAGCGGGTGTCATCGAACCACAGCAGGAGCAAGCGGTAATGTCCGAAGGGCGCGAAGTACAGTGGGTGGATATCGCCCCGGAGCAGGCTGGGCAGCGAATTGATAATTTTCTCATGACGCGTCTAAAAGGAGCGCCGCGTGCGCTGATCTACCGTATCGTGCGCAAAGGCGAGGTGCGCGTTAATAAAAAACGTGTAAAGGTCGATTATCGTTTGCAGGCGGGCGACTTGGTGCGTGTTCCGCCCTTGCGCCTGGCCCCTCGCGAGGCGGTGAAGGATGTCAGCGATAACTTGCGCGATCTATTGGTCGGCAGCGTTATTATGGAAGGGCCCGACTGGATGGTGCTCAACAAGCCTTCTGGCCTGGCCGTGCATGGGGGCAGCGGCGTTAAAATAGGTTTGATCGAGGCGTTGCGTCAGGTGCGCGATGATCTAAGTTTCTTAGAGCTGGTTCATCGTTTAGATCGCGATACGTCGGGTTGCTTGTTGCTCGCCAAGTCGCGCGACGCCCTGGTGACCCTCAACGAATCATTAAAAAAGCACGGTATGGATAAGCGCTATCTAGCGTTGGTGAGTGGGCGCTGGCCGGCGCGTAAAACCTATGAAAGTGCTCGTTTGGATCGCTATGACGCAGGAAACGGCGAGAGGCGGGTCAGAGTGGATCCTAATGGCAAAGTGTCGCGTACCCATTTTTCGGTCGTCGAAACGTTCGAAAAAGTAACTCTGATAGAAGCTGAGCCAGTCACCGGGCGTACCCACCAAATTCGTGTCCACGCCGCTCACGCAGGGCATGCGCTGCTCGGCGACGATAAGTACGCTACCCGAGACAGCGGTCTGCTTACTAAACAGCTGGGGCTGGGGCGGCTTTTTCTGCATGCCCGAGCACTGACCTTTCCTGAGCCCACTAACGGCCGGCCGGTGACCGTGAAAGCGCCGCTGCCAGAGGCGTTGGAAGAGGCGTTAACGCGTGCCCGCCAATAAACATCCCTATCAGTACAGGAGCGACGATGCAGTACGAGCTGGTTATCTTTGATTGGGATGGCACCTTGATGGACTCCGTGCCGCGCATTGTATCGTGCATGCAGGCGGCGGCTATAGAGGCTGAATGGGGTGCGCTTTCGTCGGCGGAGGTAGAAGATATTATTGGGTTAGGGCTGCCTGAAGCGATTGCGCAGCTTTGTCCAGGCATCTTGCCCGCCCAGGCTGAGCGGCTTCGCGAACGTTACTCACACCACTTTGTCACGGCGGATACCACTCCCATGCTGTTTTTTGCTGGGGTTGAGGCGCAGATTGCTCGTCTGCGCGGCCGTGAGCAACAACGGTTGGCCGTCGCGACGGGCAAAAGCCGCCGTGGTCTCGACCGCATTTTTACTGAAACGGGAAGCGGCGAGTGGTTTCATGCCAGCCGCACTGCCGATGAAACGCGTTCAAAGCCCCACCCGCAAATGCTGGCAGAGCTGCTAGAAGAGCTTTCGGTACCGGTGGAGCGAGCAGTGATGGTAGGCGATACCGAATACGACCTTGAGATGGCACGCGCGATCGGTATGGATCGTATCGGCGTGACGTATGGCGTACATGCGCCGGAACGCTTGGCGCTAAGCCGTCCTAAGTGGGTGGTGGATAGTGTCGACGAGCTGTTTGATCGGTTGCATGGTTAGCAGCCTGTGTCTGCATAAGGAAATATTATGAGTGACGACCAGTCTCGCCAACATGGCGAGCATAGCGAACAAGACGGGCCTGCCAGTCGCGATCATCCCGAGACGACGCAGGATCGCTGGACTCAAGGGCCAGAAGTGGCGTCAGGCAAAGCCACGCCGCCAATGCATGGCGCGCCGGGAGATGATGCGGAAACCTTGCGTGAACGCCAGCGCCTTGCGCAGCTGGAAATGATGGATCACTGGATCGGCGGTGTGCTGACAGAACAGCGGCGCTCCCGTCGCTGGAAACTGTTTTTCCGCCTGCTGGTGCTAATGGTGGTGCTAGCCTCCCTGTTTGCCATGTTTTACAGCCTGTTTTGGGGCGCGCCGAGCGGCGTGACGACGACCCAGCGTCATCTGGGTATTGTTGAGGTCAACGGCGTGATTGCCAGCGATTCCCCCGCCAATGCGGAACGCATTATTCAGGGGTTGGGGCGTGCCTGGGAGGCGGAGGGTAGCGCTGCGGTGGTGTTGCATATCAACAGCCCAGGCGGCAGCCCGGTGCAGTCTCAGCGTATTTATGCGGAGATCATGCGGCTGCGAGAGCAGGGCGGCAAACCGATCATCGCGGTCATTGAGGATGTCGGTGCCAGCGGCGCTTACTACATTGCCGCAGCGGCGGATGAAATCGTGGCGTCGCCGGTAAGTCTGGTGGGCTCTATCGGGGTTATTTATGCAGGCTTTGGGTTCGAGGAGGCGATTGAGCGTATCGGCGTTGAACGGCGGGTAGTCACCGCCGGGGAAAACAAGGCGTTTTTAGACCCCTACAAACCCCTCGACGAAGACGCAGAAGCGTTTTGGCAGAGCGTGCTTAATCAGACCCACCGCCAGTTTATCGCCGATGTGCGTGCCGGTCGTGGCGAGCGGCTGAGCAGCAGTCCGGCTATTTTTTCTGGCCTGATCTGGAGTGGTGAGCAAAGCATTGAGTTGGGGCTGGTCGATCAGTTGGGCACCCTTGAGCAGGTATCGCGCGAATTGGTCGGTGAGGCCCATTGGGTGGACTACACCCCAAGCTTGGGGCCGTTTGATCAGTTGACGCGTCGTTTTACTCAAGTGGTCGCCGAAGTGCTGGGCCTTAGTGCGCCCAACACGCCGATACGTTTTTAAGCCGTTTTGAGGGGATCTAAGCCCACTTGACGCAGCATGCCGCAGAGCGCGATTAATGGTAGCCCCATCAGCGCATTGGGGTCATTGCCAGTTAGCTTTTCAAACAGCGCAATGCCCAGGCCTTCCATGCGAAAGCTGCCGGCGCTGTCTAGCGGCTGCTCTTTGGCAACGTAGTTGTGAATCTCTTGGCTGGTCAGGGTGCGAAACTCCACCTCAAAAGGCTCGACATGGACGAAATGGCGCTGATGGCGGGTATCCAGCAGCGCTAGTCCGGTGAGAAAAGTAACGCGCTGACCGGAGAAGCGGGTAAGGTTGGCGCGAGCATTGGCTTGGGTGTGCGGCTTACCCAGAATATCCCCTTCAAAGACTGCCACCTGATCGGAACCGATAATGCAGTGATGTGAAAACTGCGACGCAACAGCATGGGCCTTGCTGAGCGCTAGCCGATGCACCAGTGCGTGAGGCGTTTCGCCTTCAAGAGGTGTTTCATCAATATTGGGCGAGAGGCACTGATAGGGAAGGTGGAGACGATCTAACAGCTCGCGTCGTGAGCGTGAGCTGGAGGCAAGTACCAGCTCGGGTGCCGATGGATCGTGGTGGGATGATGAGGTCACAAATAGCTCCTGAAGCTCTGGTTGTGCTGATAAAAAAATCAATGCCATAGAGTGTAGCGAAAGCAAGCAAGGGTGCCTACGTTGGTAATTTAGCGAGGAAACGATGAAGAAATATTCCGACAGCTTTGACACCAGCAAGGGGAGTGCCTATCATTGCGCGCCTATGTTGACCTCACAACTCCCCAGCCGGGTTGAGCCCTATAAGCTTGCAGCCCGCCACGAACGAATCGAAGGCTTGGTAGCGCTTGATAAGCTGCCACGTCTTGCCGAAGAAGCAGGTGACCAAGCCGGCGACTGTTATGTCGTGCTCGAGTTTGGCGTTGATGCTCAAGGCCGTCGTGAAATTCGTGGCCACTTGCAAGCAACGTTGGCGCTTGCCTGCCGACGCTGCCTGGTGCCGTTGCCTCAAGAGGTAAACAGTGACTTTTTGCTTGGAATGGTCACTGATGAAGCCTTAGCGGCCGAGTTGCCTGCTAGTCATGAACCGGTGCTGGTGGAAAAAGAACAGCTGGATCTTCTGACGGTGGTTGAGGATGAATTAATTCTTAGCTTGCCCCAGGTGGTCTATCACGATGAAGCCGAATGTCATGTCTCGGCGGAGCAGCTGGTCAGCAAAACAGAAGGCGCGGCGTCAGAAACAACGCCAGCGACAAACCCATTCGCGGTGCTAAATGCCTTAAAAGGCAAAAAATAAGCATCCTTTACCTTGATACCTTGGAGTAAACACCCATGGCAGTTCAACAGAACCGTAAAACTCGTTCCAAGCGCGGCATGCGTCGTAGCCACGATGCACTGACTGCTCCGACGCTGTCGCAGGACAAAGAGACGGGTACCACCCACCTGCGTCACCACATTTCTCCGGACGGTTTCTACCGTGGCCGTAAAGTGATTGAGGTATAAGCCTCAATCGCGTTATTAGCGGCTAAACGGACTCAGTGCAGTATGCGCCTAGCGATTGATGTGATGGGGGGCGACCAAGGCCCACATGCTATGATTGCAGGCGCCGCTCAGGCCGTGATGGAGCATCCCGGTCTTGAACTGATTCTATTTGGTCCGCGTCAGCAAGTGATTGCTGAGCTTTCTCGCTTGCCGCAGCCTCTGGCTGCGGCAGCGTCACGTTTGGTGGTACGGGACGCGCCCGATAGCGTAATGCCCTCGGCAACGGCTGCCTGGGCATTACGCAGGGGGCATGCCACCAGCATGGCGCGTATGCTGCAAAGCATTGCCGCAGGCGAAGCCGCTGCTGGCGTCAGTGCGGGGAATACCGCGGCGCTAGTAGCGCTAGCCCGGCGTGAGCTGGGGCTGGTCGAGAATATTTCTCGGCCAGCGATCAGTACTGCCATTCCCTCTCGGCAGGGGCATCGCTGCTATTTACTGGACCTAGGTGCCAATGTCGACTCTCCCGCTAGCCGGCTGGTCGATTTTGCGTTCATGGGGGCGGCGATGGCGCAGTGTATTGATGGTATAGCGGTGCCGCGAGTAGCGTTGCTAAACGTGGGCGCCGAAGCCACCAAGGGATGTGACAGCGTGCGTGAAGCTGACCGCCTGCTGCGTCAATACTCAGCTGACACGACGTTTGCCTACCAGGGGTACGCTGAAGGTGGTGACCTGTTTAAGGGTCAGCTTGATGTGGTGGTATGCGATGGTTTTGTCGGTAACGCCGTGCTAAAGGCAAGCGAAGGCTTGACGAGCATGTTGGTTGAGCGGGTACAAATGGCGTTTGAATCGCGCCTAAGTGGTCGTTTGGGAAGCCTGCTTGCCAAGCCTGTGTTGAAGCGCTTAAAGCAAGAGCTTGACCCAGTGCGATATAACGGAGCGAGTTTGCTAGGGCTACGCGGCATTGTAGTGAAAAGCCACGGCGGTGCCCATGCCAATGGTTTTTTTTACGCTATTCAGCGCGCCCTGCAGGAGGTAGAGCATAATTTGCCTGCCCGGATTGCAGGGCGCTGGACAGTACCCGTCAGCTAGCAAAACCGCGTCGCGCAGCCCGGGTGAAGATGACCGAGCCTGACTGCAAGGGAGTAAGTGCAGGCAAGGCTGCGGGTCGCGTCTTGATAATAAATAGTTAATTTTTTGCGGGTTTATAGGTGGCATCAGGATGTGCCAATAACCTCGCCTATCGCTCATATGAGCAAATGCCTACTAGAGCAAAGGTGAACGACATGTCTCAACCCCTTGCCCTCATTTTTCCCGGGCAAGGCTCTCAGCAGCTGGGAATGCTGCGAGAGCTGGCCGAGCGCTATAGTGTGGTGGGAACGACATTTGAGGAAGCGTCGAATGCGTTGGGCTATGACTTGTGGAAAGTCGTCCAGGAAGGCCCCGACGCAGCGCTTAATGCAACAGCGTGCACTCAGCCCGCGTTGCTTTCTGCTAGCGTTGCTATCTGGCGCGTGTGGCAGGAGCTTGAAGGACCGCGCCCAACGATCATGGCAGGCCATAGTCTAGGCGAGTACAGCGCCATGGTATGCGCTGGCGTCTTGAGTTTTGCCGAAGGCGTCAACTTAGTGCGCCTGCGCGGCGAAGCGATGCAGGAGGCGGTGCCCGCGGGTGAAGGTGGCATGGCCGCCATTCTTGGCTTGGCGGATGAGGCGGTGGAAGCTGCCTGTGCAAAAGCTGCCCAGGGAGAAGTGGTGTCGGCGGTTAACTATAACTCACCGGGACAAGTGGTTATCGCGGGGGGTAAAGAGGCCGTTGATCGGGCGATCGTGGCGTGTCAGGAGGCTGGCGCCAAACGTGCACTGGCGCTGCCGGTTTCCGTGCCTTCTCACTGCGCATTGATGCGCCCGGCGGCAGAGCGTCTGGCTGACGCCATGCAGGATATTGAGTTCCGGACGCCACGCTATACGGTCATTCAAAATGTCGACGCGCAGGCTCACGCCGATACCGCTACACTACGCACACGGTTAATCGAACAGTTATATCAACCCGTGCGCTGGAGCGCTTGTGTTGAGGCGATGGCCGAACAGGGCGTGGAGATATTTATTGAGTGCGGGCCTGGAAAGGTGCTGACCGGCCTCAATAAGCGTATCGTAAAAGGCAGTAAGGGATTAGCGGTAAATGATCCTGATAGCCTGGATGCGGCACTTGAACTTGCGCGTGAAACGCTGTCGGGAAAAGCGTGAACAAAGAATATTTTATTCCGCTATCCTTGCTTGATTACACGGTTAGAGGCAGAGCGTTATGACACAAGAACGTAGAGTTGCCCTGGTAACAGGGGCGAGTCGTGGGATTGGGCAGGCCATTGCCCATGAGCTAGGCCGTCAGGGGCGTATTGTGATTGGCACCGCTACCAGTGAGGCTGGGGCGGAGAAAATTGATGCTGATCTTAAAGAAAATGGTATTGAAGGCGCCGGGATATGCCTTAATGTGACTGATCAGGCGAGCATTGATAGTGTATTGAAAACGATCACTGAGCGCTTTGGTGCGCCCACCGTGCTGGTTAATAACGCTGGCATTACGCGCGACAATTTGCTGATGCGAATGAAAGAAGATGAGTGGGATTCCGTAATGGATACCAACTTAAAATCTGTCTATCGTGTCAGTAAGGCGTGCCTACGGGGTATGACCAAGGCACGTTTTGGGCGTATTGTGTCAATCAGTTCGGTAGTGGCAACGATGGGCAACCTGGGCCAAACTAACTATGCTGCTGCTAAGGCGGGTATGGAAGGATTTAGCCGCGCCCTGGCCCGTGAGGTATCCTCGCGTGCCATTACGGTTAATGCGGTGGCGCCTGGTTTTATTGCCACCGATATGACCGAAGCACTGCCTGAGGCGCAGCACGAAATGTTGCTCAAACAAATTCCGTTGGCTCGTTTAGGAGCGCCGGAAGAGATCGCCGCAGCGGTGGGCTTTTTGACCAGTGATGCAGCAGGCTACATTACTGGCGAGACGCTTCACGTGAATGGCGGCATGAATATGCGTTGATGGCCTTGGGCTTGGCGGTTGCGTCGACCCAAGGGCGTCTATAAACTACCCCGCAGCTTTTGGCTTGCGGTTTCCAAATAGCTGGTTATCAAAAACGGCTAATGTGAACGACTGGAGTACGTTGATGAGTACTATTGAAGAGCGCGTTAAAAAAGTGGTAGCAGAGCGCCTGAACGTTAAAGAAGAAGACATCCAAAACAGCTCTTCTTTTACAGAAGACTTGGGTGCTGATTCGCTCGACACCGTTGAGTTGGTAATGGCTCTGGAAGAGGAATTTGATACTGAAATTCCTGATGAAGAAGCCGAGAAGATCACCACGGTTCAAGAAGCTATCGATTACGTAAACGCCCACCAGTAAGGGCTGCGTCGATGCATCGAACCTGGGTGGGGTGCTAGTCACCCGCCTTAAAAGCCGTCCTTTTCCAGGGCGGCTTTTTTGCTTTGCTGCCACAATGCTTATAACGTTCAAACTCCGTTATACTGTTGACCAAATTTAAGCAGCAAATGACCCAAGTGGGTCGCGTCACCATGGATGCCTGGAGGAAAGCTGATGGCACGGAAAAGGGTAGTGGTAACTGGGTTAGGCCTGGTGACCCCGGTGGGCAATAGTGTGGATGAGTCGTGGGCCAACATCCTGGCTGGCAAAAGCGGTATTACGCCTATTGAACACTTTGATGCCAGTGGTTTTAACACCCGTTTTGGCGGGTCGATCAAGAACTTCGATATTAGTCCGTACCTGAATCCTAAAGATGCCCGCAAGATGGATCTGTTTATTCAGTACGGTATGGCGGCGGGCGCGCAAGCGATTAGGGATGCCGGTATCGAGTGTAGCGAAGAAAATGCCGACCGCATCGGTGTGGCTATCGGCTCAGGCATTGGTGGTCTGCCAATGATTGAGCATAACCACAACGCGCTTAATAAAGGTGGTGCCCGTAAGGTGTCGCCGTTCTTTGTGCCGGGTTCGATCATTAACATGATTTCGGGCAATATGGCGATCCAGCATGGCTTTAGAGGCCCGAATATCGCTATTACCACTGCGTGCACCACGGGTACCCACAATATTGGCTACAGCGCCCGCACTATTGCCTATGGCGACGCGGACGTGATGGTGTGCGGTGGGGCTGAAATGGCTACAACGCCGTTAGGCCTGGGTGGTTTTTCTGCTGCTCGTGCACTGTCTACGCGCAATGATGATCCAGAAGCGGCAAGTCGCCCATGGGATGTCGATCGGGACGGCTTTGTACTGTCTGACGGCGCTGGCGTACTGGTGCTTGAAGAGTATGAACACGCCAAAGCCCGTGGTGCCAATATCTATGCTGAGTTGGTAGGCTTTGGCATGAGCGATGATGCTTATCACATGACTTCTCCGCCGGAAGATGGTCGCGGGGCTGCACTTTCCATGCGCAACGCGATTAAAGATGCCCAGGTAGATGTGTCAGCAGTGCAATACATCAATGCCCATGGCACCTCCACGGCGGCTGGCGATTTAGCCGAAAGTCGTGCCATTGAGAATGTCCTCGGTAGCGCTGCCAACAGTGTCGCGGTGAGCTCGACCAAGTCGATGATTGGTCACTTGTTGGGGGCCGCCGGTGCGGTTGAAGCGGTATTCAGTATCCTGGCTATTCGTGATCAGGTAGCGCCGCCCACCATTAATCTGGATAACCCGCAGGAAGGTTGCAACCTGGATTACGTTCCCCATACGGCGCGAGATATGCGTATTGATATAGCGCTCTCTAACTCCTTCGGCTTTGGTGGCACCAACGGCTCGCTGTTATTTAAAAAGGTGTAGTGGATGATGCCGCCGCCGGTATGCACGGCTTCTCACGTGCCATTTGACGATCGTGGCTTGGCATATGGCGATGGCCTTTTTGAAACGGTGCTGCTGCGAGCCGGGGAGCCTGTATTGTGGCAGTATCACATGGACCGGTTGGCGTTAGGCTGTGAGCGTCTGGGCATGCCATTGCCGAGTCAGGCGTTCCTTGACGCTACTTGGCAGGGCGGTGTCAGCACGGCGTTGGAGGTGCTTAAGCTCATTCTGACGCGTGGCAGTGGAGGACGCGGCTATGCATTGCCTGAGCAGGTAACGCCGCGCTTGTTGAGTCGTAGAGCGCCTTTTCAACCTTCCGTTGAGCGCTGGCGGCAAGGGGTAACGGTGCGCTTATGCGAGTTACGTCTAAGCCGTCAGCCTCGGCTGGCGGGTATTAAACATCTTAACCGGTTAGAGAACGTCCTGGCCCGGCAAGAGTGGAGCGACACCACAATTGCCGAAGGTGTGCTTGCCGATAGCGAAGGCGTGGTGGTGGAAGCCACCAGTATGAACGTGTTCTGGCGTCAGGCAGGCAAGGTGTTTACGCCTTTGCTTGAGCAGTGCGGCGTGGCAGGCACCCTGCGTGCGGCGTTAATTGAGCAAGGTGCCGTCACCCCAGCGTCGCTGCCACTTGCTCACCTCGCTGACGTCGAACAGCTGTGGGTGGCAAACTCGGTGCAGGGCGTGTGGCCGGTAACCACGTTACTCTCATCGGATGGCTCGCTGTTAAAGCGCTGGCCAACGTGCAGTGCTGATTCCTTCCAGCATTTGGCGCACCAGCTACTAGGGTTTGCTTAAATCTCAAGGTTGATCTGACTGTCAGAGTTTATCTGAGCATTAGGTTTATTTGAACGTTAGGTTTATTTGGACACTAGGGGTTGGCCTGAACTAATAGGCGTCTGGTGACCGATTGCTTGGCAATTTTTGTAGAGGTGTCATGTTGAAACGGTTATTAACCGCTTTTTTGGTGTTAGTCGTCCTCGGTGCTGGTGGTGTAGCAGGCGGTTATTTCTATTGGCAGAGCCGATTAGAGGCGCCGCTAGCCCTGGATGAGCCCATGCTCTATCAGGTTCCCTCCGGGGCAGGGTTTAATCAGGTGATTGCCCAGCTGGAATCACAGGGCGTTGTGCAGGATAGCTGGCCATTTCGTTTGCTCGCCCAGGTAGAGCCTGAGCGAGTCCCGCCGTTAAGAACCGGTGAATACAAGCTGCTGCCTGAAATGAGTGGCCTTGATATGGTAGCGCTTTTAGGCAGCAATAATGTGGTTACCTACTCGGTGACGATTCCTGAAGGTTGGTCCTTTGCGCAGATGCGTGAATTGCTCAATGCGGCACCGAAGCTTGAGCATCGTACCGAGACGTTAAGCGATACTGAGGTAATGGCGCTGCTTGAGCGTGAAGACACGTTCCCAGAAGGGTGGTTTTTTCCCGATACTTACCGCTATCACCTGGGTATGAGCGATGTTGATATTTTGCGTCAATCGCTTACCCGGATGGAGCGCATACTTGAAGAGGTATGGGCCGAGCGCGACGACGATTTAACTATCGAAACGCCCTATGAGGCGCTGATTATGGCGTCATTGATTGAACGTGAAACCGGTGCTCCAGAGGAGCGGCGCGAAATTGCCGGCGTGTTTAAACGCCGAATGGAAAAAGGCATGCGCCTGCAAACAGACCCCACGGTCATCTATGGCATGGGGGAGCGCTATGAGGGGCGGATTACACGCGCAGACCTACGCGAGGCGACGCCCTATAATACCTATGTGATCGATGGGATGCCGCCGACGCCGATTGCCCTGCCGGGGCGTGCTTCATTACAAGCGGCAGTCAATCCGTTGCCAGGAGAAACGCTCTATTTCGTTTCTAAGGGCGATGGTACACACCAGTTTTCGCGTACGCTGCGCGAACATAATAACGCCGTTAATCGCTACATTCGTAACCGTTAATTAACATGATTCGTTACCCCGCTAAGGGGCCATACCAGGAGCCGATGATGACCAAGCGTGGACGTTTCATTACGCTGGAAGGTGGTGAAGGCGTAGGAAAATCCACCAATGTGAGCTTTGTCGCCGAGTGTTTGCAAGCCGAAGGGTTGGAAGTGGTACGCACTCGTGAGCCAGGAGGCACCGAACGAGGCGAAGCTATTCGAGCGCTGTTACTGGACCCCGCCCCTCAAGAGTCGCTGAATGTGGACGCCGAGCTTTTGCTGATGTTCGCTGCGCGTGCACAGCATTTGGCAGAAAAAATTCTGCCTGCTTTGGAAAGAGGTGCTTGGGTGGTGTGTGATCGCTTTACCGATGCCACCTTCGCCTATCAAGGTGGTGGGCGGGGCATTGCCAAAGAGCGTATCGCGATCCTGGAAAATTTTGTGCAGCAGGGGTTATCCCCTGATCTAACGTTGTTGCTGGATATGCCTCAAGAGGCGGCAAAGCAACGATTAGAGTCACGTCTTAGCGCCCGGCATGAGCAGCGGGATCGATTCGAGCAGGAGCAGGCTGATTTTTTCCAGGCGGTGCGCGACGCCTACTTGGCCCGGGCCGCAGACGCACCTGAACGGTTTGCGGTGATCGACGCCCAGCATTCGCTTGATAATGTGCAGGCGCAACTTCGTCAGACGCTAGCGACGCGAGTAGCCACATGGCGTTAACCGGTGTTATGCCCTGGCAGCAAGACATTTGGCAACAGCTAATCCACTTGGCGCAGTGTGGCCGCATGCCCCATGCGCTACTCATCCATGGCGCTCATGGGGTGGGTAAACAGCAGTTGGCCGAGGCGTTGATTGCTAGAACATTGTGCGCGGCACCTGGGGAGCAGGCCTGCGGCCATTGTCATAGCTGCGCCATGCTGGCGTCGGGTTATCACCCAGATCTGATGAGGGTATCGCCGGAAGAGGGCAAACGACAGATCCGTATCGATCCTATTCGCGATGTTAACCGGTTTGTTTCACAAACGGCGCAACAGGGCGGCTACCGGGTTATTGTGATTTCTCCCGCCGAAGCGATGAACATTGCGGCGGCCAATGCGTTGCTTAAAAGCTTGGAAGAGCCCGGCGATAAGACGCTCTTTATCTTACTGTCGGATGTACCTTCGCGAATGCTGCCGACCATCCGCTCCCGCTGCCAGCAGTGGTCATTACCCAGTGTTGCGTTTGAGGCGTGTCGCGGTTGGTTAATTGAGCAACTCAACAGTGCCGATGAAGCCTACTTCTGGTGGCAAGTGGCGGGCGGGTTACCGTTATTGGCGGTGGAGCTAGCGGTGCCCGAAGAGCGTGCATTGCGTCACCAGATCCATGACTGTTTTGAGCAATTAGTGCGTGGTAGCGAGCCTGTCTCAGAGGCGGCCCGGCTGGATCGGCAGGCGATTGACGGCATCTTATGGTACGGTATCGCTTGGCTTGAAGACTTGATTCGACTGGGCTTATCCGGCGAAGCCGAGGTGCTGCATAATCCTGATCTTGAGCCGCTCTATCGCCAAGCGGTTAAAAATGGTCGTGTGCAGGATTGGTTTCGACTGTTGGATTATGCCCGAGAACAGCGGCGTCTACTGGCGGTAGGGGCTAACCCAAACCCTCAGCTGGTGCTTGAAGCATGGTTAGTTCGCTGGGCGGCGTTGCTACGCTCATAGTGGTGTTAACGTTCCTCTTTCATGGCAATCTAGCGAGGTCATCATGGCTGCTCAGAAAGCGCTTTCGCTCACCGTTCCAGATGTGCCGACACTGCTCTCAGCGTATATGCCTTTTCTGGATCGCGGTGGCATTTTTATTCCTACCCAAACGCCTTATGCGCTCGGCCAGCAAGTATTTTTACTCCTCACCCTGCCTGGTGATAGCGAACGTCTTTCGCTGACGGGTAACGTGGTCTGGGTATCGCCCGAAGGGGTAAGCGGCAGACGTATGCCCGGCATTGGCGTCCACTTCAGCCAACAGGATTACCCGGTGCGAGACCGTATAGAAACACTGCTGGCCGGTCAGCTGGATAAAGCCGCACCGTCATTCACGCTCTGAATTCTATTTTACGATTAGCCTGTTATGACTTTTTTCTTGTTGAGAACCACATGTTTGTAGATTCGCACTGCCACCTAGACCGTTTATCCGATAAGACCCATGGAGGCGATATCGCCGCCACGCTGGCGGCTGCCCGCGCCGCCCATGTCAGCCAATTTCTTGCCGTAGCGGTGAACTTGGATGACATGCCGCAATTAGCAGCGATTGCCCGTGCCCATCATGATGTCGCCATTTCCGCTGGCTTGCATCCTTTACATACCCCCCAGCACGAGCCTAGCGTTGAAGATATAAAAGAGGCCGCCGAGCAGTACGGCGCGGTCGCCATTGGTGAAACCGGGCTGGATTATCATTATCGGGATAGCGTCCCCATTGAGGTTCAACACGAGCGCTTTAAGCGGCACTTGATCGCTGCGCGGGAACTGGAACTGCCGGTGATTATCCATACCCGCGAAGCCAAAGAGGAAACGCTGGCGTTATTGCGTGAATATGGCAATCCGCAAGTGGGAGGCGTATTACACTGTTTTACTGAAGATCTGGCGATGGCTCGAGAAGCGGTTCGGCTGGGTTTTTATATTTCACTGTCGGGCATTATCACCTTCCGTAATGCTGCTGCGCTGCGAGAACTGGCACGCCAGCTGCCATTGGACCGTTTGTTAATTGAGACTGACAGTCCCTATCTAGCCCCAGTGCCCTATCGCGGCAAACCCAACGAGCCGGCCTGGGTAGTGGAAGTGGCTGAATGTATCGCCATGGAGCGGGGTATTAGTGTGGATGAAGTTGCCATGCAAACCACTGCCAATTTTTATCGGCTTTTTCGTGGCGCCGTGCCCGATGCCCCAGAACATGTTAAAGACTCATTGGCGCAGTCAGGGCTTTTGTAGCGTAATGGGTGTCAAGCATGCGAGAGCGAGGTGGGCGAAATGAATATAGATAGATTGCTGCAGCAACGTGGCGACGACGAGGGTGCCGTTATTCCACCGCTGGAGAAATGGCAGCCTGCGCTCTTGGGCGACATGAACCTGTGTATCCATGCCGACGGCACATGGTGGCATGAAGGGCAGCCATTTGCCCGCCCCAAAGTGGCGCGTCTATTGGCAACACTGCTGCGTCTCGATGATGAAGGTTATTGTCTGGTCACGCCCGCCGAGCGCTGGCGCATCAGCGTTGAAGATTTACCGTTGGTCGCTGTTGAAGCCGACTACCATGATGATGCCTGGTGGTTCACTACTCAGTTTGACGATGTGGTTCGCTTGGATGACGAGCATCCGCTCTCGGTGACGTTAACGCCCCAAGGAGAAGCGGTGCCGCAGGTGGCGGTGCGTTTTGGGCTGGCTGCGCGTCTGCATCGTCATGTGTATTACCAACTGGTGGATGTTGCCGAGACCCGTGAGACGGGCAACGGTATTACTGAGCTTGGCATCACCAGTGCAGGGCGCTGGTTTGTGTTGGGTCAGCTGGATGCCGCTGAATCAGGCGAGGTGTCGTGAAGTTAACGGCTGAACAGCAAGCAGTGGTCAATCACCCTGCTGGTAATGCCCGTGTAGCTGCCGTGGCTGGCGCCGGTAAAACCACCACCATGGCGGCACGGGTACTGCATTTATTAGCCAGCGGGGTGCCCCCCAAGCGTATTCTGGTCTTGATGTTTAACCGCTCCGCCAAAGATGACTTCCAGCGTCGATTAACCAGCATGGCGCCTGCTGGGCAGGCCCTGCCGGATGTACGCACGTTCCACTCGCTGGGGCACCGCTTAACCCAAAGCCTGTGTCGATGGTCAGCGCTCGCCCCGCGACGGCTATTATCAGCCGAATGGCAGTTGGAGCGCTTACTTCGTCAAGCGAGTATTAACGTGCTGCGCGATATGGTGGAACGCCGCGATGCCGCCCTGGAAGGAGACAGGCTTGAGGCGTTAGCCCATTTTTGTGGCTTAGTGAAGGCGGAAATGATCGCCCCCGAAGCGCTGTATGAACGGCTCAACTTCGACCCTGACACAGACTATTTTCCCGCCGCCTTTGCCGAGGCGGAACGGCTATTAGAGGCGGAAGGGGTAATGACCTATGCCGACCTTCTTTATCGTCCGCTGTTGGCGCTCGAGGCCGACAGCGCTCTGCGTGATCGTGTTGAAGGGTTTTTGGATCACGTCATTATTGATGAATATCAGGATATTAACGCCGCTCAGCAGCGTCTACTGGCTGTGCTGGTGGGCCGTAGTGCCGATGTGATGGCAGTGGGGGATGCCAATCAGTGTATTTACGAATGGCGCGGCGCCAAGCCAGATACCATGCTCGAAAATTTCACGGCCACGTTCGGCGAAGCCACGGATTATCCATTATCGACCACCTTTCGTCATGGCCATGCGTTAGCGCTAGCGGCTAATCATGCCATCCTTGCTAATCAGCGCCGTCCTAACCAACTGTGCCTGGCGGCGCCCAATAACCCTGAGACGCGTCTCTTCGTGGGTCAGGGGAGTCGTTTACTGCTCGACGCATTGATGGATTGGCAAGCGCAGGGGCGAGCGCTTCACGAGACCTGCTTACTGGTTCGTAGCTGGGCGCTATCGGTGCCGTTTCAGTTAGCCTTGCTGCAAGCGGGCATTCCTTTCCGCTTGCAGCGAGAGGACCGCTTTGTTTTTCGGCTGCCCCTCGTGCAGGCATTGGCGGGATATTTAAAACTATCGCGCCGCCCCGATCTGCTGCGTGACCCGCAACAGCTGTTACTGCTACTTTCTCAACCGACCCCATTCGTTGCCAGAGAGCGGCTACAACGCCTGTCACAGCAGCTGGCCACTACCCAGCAGTGGCCTGAGCGGCATGATCCCATACTTACAGAGCTAAAGCCGATTCAACGACGTACGCTTAAAAAACGCTGGATGCTGCTATGTGACTTGCCCCAGCTGAGCGGCTGGCCGCCGGCCAAATTATTAAAGCATGTGGTGGAAAGCATCGAAGCAGAAAAGACGCTTAAGCGAGCAGCGACAAGGCGGGATAAAGGCGAAGAGGACGTGCGCTTACTCGATGTGCTAATTGAGCAAGCGCAAAGTGTTCAGGATCCAGACGCTTTTATTGAACTGCTAGAGCGTCCGGTAGAGAACCAGGCTGGCGGTGTGCTGATTAGTACTGTCCACGGTGCCAAAGGGCTGGAGTGGCCCTTAGTAGCAGTGGTCGGCGTCAATGAGGAGGATTTTCCTCACTACAGTCGTGACAACCCACTTAATGATGAGCGCTTTGAGGAGGAGCGTCGGCTCTTCTATGTGGCGATTACCCGCGCTCAGGAGCAGCTACTCATGCTTCATGACGGGGGGGCTCATCGCCCCAGCCGTTTTATTGCCGAAAGCGCTTGGCAGGACAGCATGCGCGTAGCGTCCTGCCTGTCGAGCGCCCAGAACCCCGACAATTCGTTGCAGGTGTCGTCTGTTGGTCTGGTTCAGCGTTACCTGGCTCGGCTGGGTCGTGATGATATTGTGTTGTCAGCGGCGTCAGTTGAAGCGCCTACGGCGGTCTATTCTGCAGAAGCTAACTTTTATCCCGGCCAACGGCTCCATCATGCGGTTTTTGGAGAAGGTGAAGTAGCGGCGGTTGAAGGAAGTGCCAATGATCCTGTGATTGATGTGCGCTTTGATCAGGCGGGGCGTCGCCGGCTTATTGCACGCCGGGCGCCTATTAAAGTGTTGGAATCTAGCTCTAACATGGTCGGGTAAACAGCCAAACACGGCTACGACACTTTCTTTTACCTTTCAAATGGTGTTAATTCTCTAGTGCGGTTTGACTTGGCGACTGCCTACCGATTTAATGACAGTACTCCTGCCTATTTGCTTCTTAGCAGCTGATTTCATAATAATTTTTTATACGGGAAACGGGAATGGTAAAGCAAGCCTCTTGGCTCTGCGCCATCATGATTCTTATCTACAGCAGCGAGTTGCTTGCCGATAATGCATCACCGTCAGTGAAATTTAACGGCTTCGGCACGCTCGGTATTACCCACTCTGATGAACGCAATGCTGACTTCGTGGCTGATCCCTTTGCATCAGAAGGCGCAGGGTATAGCCAAGATTGGAGCGCAGAAGTTGATAGCCGGTTAGGGCTTCAAGGGACGCTGCGTATCACACCTCAACTATCTTCTGTTGTTCAGGTGGTTAGCGAAAAACGCTATGACGGCTCATTCTCACCTGAGGTTGAGTGGGCCAATATCCAGTACGAGGCGACTGCCAATCTTAGCTTTCGTATCGGGCGTATGGTGCAGAGCTCTTTCCTGGCCTCTGAACACCGTAAAGTCAATTACGCCACGCCTTGGGTGCGGCCTCCCCAAGAAGTATATCGCTTAATCCCGGTGGCTAATTTTGATGGTGTTGATATGCACTATCGGTACTATATCGGTAGGGCAACTAACAATGTCAGTGTGAACTTTGGCGGCGGCAGCGTTAACTATCAGACTGGGCGTATCGATGCGTCCGATTCCTGGGGCATTTCCCACCGAACCCAATGGGGGGACACCACCCTGTTTGCGAGTTATGGAGAATTAAAAGTCAGCGCTGATGAGCTCTCACAATTCTTTGATGTGTACCGCTTATTTGGTCCCCCAGGAGAGGCGATTGCCAGCCGTTACGAAGTCGATGGCAAGCGTACTGGTTTATTGAGTCTAGGCATTAGTTATGACCCCGGCTCGTGGTATGTCATGGGGGAGTGGGCGCGTTCTTCATCGCCTTCGCTGTTAGGCGATAACGAAGGTGCTTATATTAGTGCTGGCTATCGTATTGCTGATTGGACACCTTATGTGAGCGTGGCGCGTGCAACCGCGGTCAGCAACACCTCTGACCCGGGGCTCAATGCGGCTCTTTATCCGTCGCCTTTTGCAGAGGGCGCACAGGTGCTCAATAGCGCATTGAATGGGTTACTCTCCAGCCGCTTACAGCAAAACAGTCTATCGATAGGCATGCGTTGGGACCTTCGTCCCGGTATGGCCCTGACGGGACAATATGATCATATTGATATGCGTTTCAACTCATCAGCAGGGCTGATCAACCAACAGCCCGAGTTTGCTCCCGGTGGAAACATCAACTTGTTCAGCCTTGCGCTCGACTTTGTCTTTTGAGGAGAGCCACGGTGTCTAAACGACGTTTTCCTCCTGGAATCAGCTTGGTACTAGGCCATGTGCTAGGTATCGTTTTTGGGTTAGTTCATCACACTGCGTCAGCGGAGGTGCTCGTGGTGGTATCAGCAGATGCCCCTTTTACTCGCCTGACGAGTCACGATCTAAAGGATATTTACTTGGGACGTCGCTCGCAGTTGGGCAGCGGTATCGATATCGTACCTCTGGATCAAGTGGAAGGCACCGCGGCGCGAAGCGAGTTTTATACCCATTACACCGGCCAGACCCCAGCGCAAATTAAGGCGCACTGGGCCAGGCAGATATTTACCGGCCGTGGGCAGCCGCCCCAAGCGCTTGCGAATAGTCGCGAGGTGGTCGAGCGACTAGCAAATGATACCAACGCCTTGGGCTATATTGACCCATCTTCGCTTGATGATCGTTTGCGAGTACTCACCGTTGAGTAATACTAATTATCCTGAGCGACCTAAATGGGCCGACGTCGGCCACTCGAAAAGCATGTTTAGCCGATGGCTTCACCCCCTTGTGGAGCCATTGGTGCTATTGAGCATGGTGGCAATGTTAATATTGCTTGTGATCGTGGGTTTCACTTACTTTTTAGTTAATAAAGAGCGCTCAGCCATTGAGCACCAAGCACTGAATTCAGTAGCGGAAATTACCGATACGTATGAAGCCCGGGTCGTAAGAGCGCTGAGAGAAATCGATACTGCATTAAAGCTAATACGCTTTACCGCGCTCAGTAACGACTACCCAAGTGTGCTCAATGCACTAGACGCCCAGCATCTTCTGCCCCCTGCCTTACTGTTCACCGTTACGATCGCCGATGAACAAGGCATTATTATTGAAAGTACCAATGACGCTCTCATTGGGCAGCGCGTGTTCGCTACGATGCCTTTATGGCCAACTGATGATGGCTTGACGGTTGCTGAAACTGAGATGTACCAAGCAAGTCAATTGACGTTTACCCGGCCGATAATAACTGAACAGCAGAGCATCTCGGGCTGGGTCGTCATTGCCATTGACGCTGATTACTTTGTTAGCGGTTATAACGAGCGTTCTCTTGGCCAGCAAGGCATGCTTGCCTTGGTCGGGACTGACGGAATAGTGCGTGCCAGACGCACCGGCAATACTATCTACACTGGTGAATTTATGGGCATGGCGAGCTGGCAGAGCGACCCGACGATCGATGCAGCCAACCGTCCTTTTGTGACCCAATGGCAAGGAGTTGAACGCTATACGTTGTTGCGGTCGCTGTATGATTTTCCACTGTCAATCGTGGTAGGGCTTTCGATTAATGAGCAGCTGGCGCCTGCCCACGCGCTGGCGCAAACATATTGGCGGCGAGCCGCCTGGGCAAGCGGTCTGTTACTGTTGGTGCTCGCTATCCTGAGTCGCTTAAGCTGGCACCTTCAGCGGGCACGCAAACGGGTAATGGATGAGCGGGTGTTACATGCCCAGCGGGTGGAACACCTTGCTTTTCATGATGCGCTTACCGATCTACCCAATCGCGCCTTTTTAAGTCATTTGGTGGGCCAGGCGGTGGTGGGGGGAGGGCGTCAGGATGATACCTTCGCGCTACTTTTTTTAGACCTTGATCGCTTTAAGTTAATCAATGATTCCTTAGGTCATGAGGCGGGAGATCAACTGCTCAAAGAGGCGGCCAAACGGCTTGCTGCGGCGGTAAGGCAACATGACGTGGTGGCTCGTCTGGGCGGTGATGAGTTTGTGGTGCTGCTCCGCAAGGTAAGTCGTCGTGATCAGATAGATCCTATTGCGAATTTCTTGCTCTCCACTATCAAAGCACCCTTTAGCTTGGCGGGTCAGTCGTGTCATGTATCGGTCAGTATCGGTATAGCGTTGTTTCCGTCTAACGGACTTGACGAACAGACACTGATGAAAAGAGCGGATATGGCGATGTATCAAGCTAAGCAGGCAGGTAAAAACAATGCCCAGTACTACAGCGCAGAGTTGAGTACCGAGCTGGACGTTCGCTTAGCCCTGGAATCAGGTTTGTATCGAGCATTGGAAAATCAAGAGTTTAGACTGTTTTATCAGTCCAAATATGATGCACAGCAGGGAACCATGCTGGGTATGAAGGCGCTGCTGCGCTGGCAGCATCCCACTCTCGGATTGCTGGAGCCAGACCAGTTTATTGCGCTCGCGGAAGATAATGGCTTGGCTATACCTATCGCTCACTGGATACTTGATAATGCCTGTCGGCAGCACATGGCATGGCAGCGTCTAGGCTTTCCGGCGCTAACGATGGCCGTAAAAATGACGGCACACCAGTTTTACGATGATAGTTTTGTCGACACTCTTCGTCAGGTGCTAGCGGATACCGGCATAGAGCCAACACTGCTGGAGCTAGTGATTGCCGAGAGCGTTTTACTGAAGGACGTTGATCTAGCGGCGAGTATCTGTGCAGAGCTTAAAAAGCTCGCCATCACGCTCGTGGTAGACGAATTTGGCAAAGGCTATATCTCGTTATCTGATTTAAATATGCTGCCGTTGGATAGCATTAATCTTGATGCCTCGCTAATCCATGAGGGGGCAGATTCCCAGCAGCATCAACAGCTCTTGCCACCTCTTGTGGAACTGGGTAAATGTCTGAGTTTTCAGCTGGGTGTGAAAGGGATAGCTGCGAATGATCACGCTGGCTTTATGGCCAGTCACGTCAGCCAGCCGTTTCAGGTGTTTTATATCAATAAGTCGTTATCCGCTGAAGAGTGCTACAAAGCAGGCCTGCGCGAGGATTAGTCATGTTGGCTTATGACCCTTATCTTACCAATAGTGTTTAGTGATGCGGCTATTGACTCTTGCCCATACCCTCTTGCTGCTATCTTTCTTGCTCGTTTTCCTCTTGCCCATTGCCTGCTTTTTTACAATGGCACTTAACACGTGCATGGCAGGCAATGGGCTTTTAAGTTATTACATGTTGGGATAGTTGGGGCCGCCGCCACCCTCTGGCGCTACCCAGGTGATATTTTGCGCTGGGTCTTTGATATCACACGTTTTACAGTGCACGCAGTTTTGGAAATTGATCTGAAAACGTGGTTCACCAGCCCTATCTTCAACGACTTCGTAGACACCCGCAGGGCAGTAGCGCTGCGCCGGTTCAGCATACTTGGGCAGGTTGTGCTGAATCGGGATGGCGGGATCATCCAGGCGTAAATGACATGGCTGATCCTCCTCATGATTGGTATTGGAAAGAAATACCGAAGAGGATTTGTCGAAAGAGAGCTTGCCGTCAGGTTTTGGGTAGTTGATTTTTTCAAATTCAGACGCGGGCTTCAGCGCGCCATGATCAGTGTTGGTGTCGTGTACATTGGGCAGCTTGTTGCCCAGCAGTTGGTTAATAAAGTTATAGGCGCCGCCGCCCATCGTGCCGTACTTGTGCATGGCGGGACCAAAGCTCGCGTTCTCTTTAAGCTCCTGATAGGCCCAGCTGGCCTCCCACTTCTGGGTAAAGCTTGTGAGTTCCTGACCACCCTCATCGCCCGCCTTCAGTGCTTCAAATACGCTTTCCGCCGCCACCAAGCCAGATTTCATGGCGGTGTGCAGGCCTTTAATCTTGGAAAAGTTGAGCGTGCCAGCATCACAGCCGATCAGGAGGCCGCCGTCGAAGGTCATTTTAGGGAGGCAGTTAAAGCCACCTTTGGTCAGCGCACGTGCGCCATAGGCAACCCGCTTGCCGCCCTCAAGATACTGGCTGAGTGCCGGATGATGTTTCATGCGCTGGAATTCATCAAAGGGCGAGAGCCACGGATTCTGGTAGGAGAGATCCATGATTAAGCCAACCACCACCTGCTGATTCTCGGCGTGGTATAAAAACCATCCGCCAGCGGTGTTTTTATCCAGCGGCCAGCCTGAGCCATGAACCACCAGGCCCGGCTCGTGTTTATCAGCGGGCACATCCCATAGCTCTTTCAGGCCAATGCCGTAGTGCTGTGGATCGCGTCCGGCATCAAGGGAAAAGTGCTCGATTAGGCGCTTACCTAAATGGCCCCGGGCGCCTTCGGCAAACAGGGTATATTTGGCTCGCAGCTCCATGCCTGGCATATAACCATCTTTGGGGGTTCCATCCGCGGCTACGCCCATATCACCAATTTGGATGCCGCGTACCACGTTATCTTCAATAATCACTTCCTGGGCGGCAAAGCCGGGGAAGATCTCAACACCCAGCGCCTCGGCCTGCTCCGCCAGCCAGCGGCACAGGTTGCCTGCGCTGATTACGTAGCGTGTCATGTCACCGCCGGTGTTGTGCATGCTCTTGGGAACCAGCGAGTTAGGCAGCTTTTGCGCTTTCTGGGCGTCCTTTAGCAGATATACATCGTCGCGAATGGCGGGAGTATTCAAGGGCGCGCCACGGTCTTCCCAATCGGGAAATAGTTCTGCCAGTGCGCGGGGTTCAAAGACTGCACCCGACAATATGTGCGCCCCCACCTCAGACCCTTTTTCGACTACGCAGACGGTCAGTTCCTGCTCAGCTTCATTGGCTTGCTGCATTAGGCGGCAAGCAGCGGCAAGCCCGGATGGGCCCGCACCGACAATGACGACATCAAAGTCCATTACATCGCGTTCAACAGTTTCCACCCGGTTTCTCCTTATTCTCTTTAAGTGCCTTTTTTCTATTAGGCTAGCTAATGGGTGCTAGCATATAAAATGCGGCCTTAATTTAAAACGGTCGTTTGCTTCTGGTTATGCCCCATGATAGGCATAATACCTGTGTCAGGTCACGCCTACGATGGCCTAAACAGCATTTAATGACTGGCGTGTGTGCTGTGCTTACATTAGCGTTACGACCAAGGCCGTAGACATCAAGTGTTGTTGATGACCGGCAGGTTATGGCAAATTGATAGGGTTTTTCAATTGCGAACCTATCAAACGCTTGGATGAATTTTTATAGCGCCGCTAGGGTGATGGCGGCGTCTATGCTCAGAACGTTTTCGTTAAGAAAGCATATCGTCACTTTTCAATAGAGGTATCCGATCAGCGGATGCCATCTCAGGTTAACGGCTTTTACTACAAGCTAAGCGAGGAAACCATGAAAGTACTCGTCGCGGTGAAACGCGTCATCGACTACAACGTCAAAATCCGCGTTAAGGCGGATCATTCGGACGTCGACCTGACCAACGTCAAGATGGCCATGAACCCCTTCTGCGAAATCGCCGTTGAAGAAGCGGTGCGCTTAAAAGAAAAGGGCGTGGCGACAGAAGTTGTCGCTGTCACCGTTGGCCCCAAAGCCGCTCAGGAGCAGTTGCGCACTGCGCTGGCGCTCGGTGCTGACCGGGCCATCCATATTGAAACTGACGAGCGTGCAGAATCGCTCGCCGTCGCTAAGCTCCTGGCCAAAGTCGTCGAGGAAGAGCAGCCCGGAATGGTGATTCTTGGTAAGCAAGCCATCGATACCGACAACAACCAGACCGGTCAAATGCTGGCTGCGCTGACAGGCCTGCCTCAGGGTACCTTCGCCTCAGAAGTAGCGGTCGAGGGCGATAAGGTGCACGTCACCCGCGAAATTGATGGCGGCCTGCAAACGGTTGCGCTCTCGCTGCCTGCAATTGTTACCACCGATCTACGTTTGAACGAGCCGCGCTACGCCAAGCTACCGGACATTATGAAGGCCAAGAAAAAGCCGCTGGACGTTAAAACCCCCGCCGACTTTGGCGTGGAGGTTGCTTCCAAGGTTAGCTTGGTGAAAGTGGAATCCCCGGCTGAGCGTAAAGGCGGCATCAAAGTGGCCTCGGTAGACGAGCTGATCGACAAACTGAAAAATGAAGCCAAAGTTCTTTAACACAAGCGTGTTACGACAAGCATGTTAATAAAAGAGCTTTGAAAGGAGTGGATTGCATGAGCATTCTGGTACTTGCTGATTTACACGAAGGCCAGCTGGCGAGCACTACCGCCCACGTGGTAGCCGCGGCGAAGGAGATTGGTGGCGATATTGACGTGCTGGTCGCCGGTGAAGGCGTTCAGGCGGCGGCTGAGGCTGCCGCAAAACTCGACGGCGTAAATAAAGTGCGCGTCGCGGATAACGCCGTTTATGCCCATCAGTTGGCTGAGCCCATGGGTGCGTTGCTGGTCGAACTGGCCGATGGCTATACTCACGTGCTGGCCAGCGCCTCCACCACGGGTAAAAACGTGATGCCGCGTTTGGCGGCGCTTAAAGATGTTAGCCAGCTTTCTGATGTGATTGCGGTGGAGAGCGCCGATACGTTTTCTCGCCCGATTTATGCTGGTAACGCCATCGCCACGGTTAAGAGCGATGATGCGTTAAAGGTGATCACCATTCGTACGACCGGCTTTGATGGCGTGAGCGAAGGGGGCAATGCCACTATCGAAGCGGTCGATCTGGTGGTTGAAAACACCCAGTCCAGCTTTGTTAAAGAAGAGCTGGCGCAATCGGATCGCCCGGAGCTGGGTGGCGCCAAGGTAGTGATCTCCGGCGGCCGCGGTATGGGTAATGGCGAAAACTTTAAACTACTTGACGGTATTGCCGACAAGTTGGGTGCGGCCGTTGGTGCCTCCCGCGCAGCGGTAGACGCAGGGTTTGTGCCCAACGATATGCAGGTCGGTCAGACCGGTAAAATCGTGGCGCCCGATCTGTATATTGCAGTAGGCATTTCCGGTGCCATTCAGCACTTGGCGGGTATGAAAGACTCCAAGGTGATCGTCGCCATTAACAAGGATGACGAAGCGCCTATTTTCCAAGTCGCCGACTATGGCTTGGTAGGCGATCTGTTTGAGCTGTTGCCCGAGCTTGAGAGCAAGCTGTAAGCGATTAAGTAAGTGATTAGCATTGAGCCGACGTCGTCAGAGGTCGGCTTTTTTTATGCCAGTGCATTAGGTAAATTGCCAATAGTTGACTAAAGTAGTGGGGCAAAGGATAAGAAATATCAACCTGATGGTTGAAAAAGCTGTGGGCCGTCCGCAGATAGGTTAATGAAAGCAACGAAAGCCACTCAAGGAGATGATGATATGGCACATACACTACCTGAACTGCCGTACGCATATGATGCTCTTGAACCGCATATTGATGCGATGACAATGGAAATTCACCATTCACGTCACCATCAAACCTACGTCAACAACCTGAACGCCGCGCTAGAAGGCACCGGGTTGGAAGATGTGCCGGTTGAAGAGTTGGTTGCCAGCCTGGACCGTGTTCCAGAAGCCAAGCGCCAAGCCGTTATCAATAACGGTGGTGGCCATGCCAACCACTCCATGTTCTGGCAAATGATGTCGCCTAATGGTGGTGGCAACCCGCAAGGTGACGTTGCCAACGCTATCGATAGCGAATTGGGCGGCCTTGAAGCGTTCAAGGAAGAGTTCAAGAAAGCGGCTGTTGGTCGTTTTGGTAGCGGCTGGGCATGGCTCTCCATGACACCAGAGAAAAAGCTGGTCGTTGAAAACACCCTGAACCAAGACAGCCCGTTAATGCACGGTAATACACCGCTGCTGGGTCTGGACGTTTGGGAACACGCTTATTATTTGAAGTACCAAAACAAGCGTCCTGACTATATTTCTGCGTTCTTCAACGTGGTTAATTGGGAAGACGTTGAGCGTCGCTATCAAGCTGCGCGCGGTTAATAAAGAAAAGGCTGGTGCTTCGGTGCCGCCTTGATTTGATGGACAGCCCCATTGAATCAAGCATTATATGCAACAAGCCCGGAATAAAATCCGGGCTTGTTTCGTTTCAGTTCTTTCTTATCAAGCGCTTCTTTTAAGTCGCTGCCCGTACGTGAGGTTCGGGCAGCGACTGAGCGTGCCGTTTCACTTGTCTTAAAAAACGTCTTAAAGAACGCTTTATAGAACGGTAGCGACCACGGTGCCCGCGGAGTAAGCCAGCTCAACATCAACACTGTCTGACACAACCTGGCTGAATTGACCAAATAGGTTGCTGGCATCAACGATCGTGTAGCGAGTCCCCGCGGCGGGGATTTGATCGCCAAAATCAAGGCTTAGCGTGCTGCCTTCAATATAAGCTAGCTGGTCGACGCCAACGGTGTTGGCGCCATTGCCTAGATCAATCGCTAGCGTGCCTGCTTCAAGCGTAAAGTTGCCATCAATTTGCACTCGCTCCGCATCGGTTGGCGCTACACGCACGGTGCCGTCCTGAACGTAGACGCCACCGCGACCAAAAGCGGTTTGCGAAGCGGCAGAAAGCGTACCGCCCTGAACCAAGGTACCGCCAGTATACGTATTGTTACCCGCCAGGATTAGCTCACCGGTACCAGCCTTGGTAAGGCGACCTTCGCCGTCAATGTCGTTGTACCACCCATCGCGAGCGTTAAAGCCGCCTTTCTCGGCGTCCATGGTGACTAAAACATCCCCTTCAAAAGCAGCATACCCGTCTGCCGCGGTGACCAGATCCAAACGGCCCCAGCCGTTGGTTTTGTCAAGTAGCGGATAGCCAGAATCAACGGCTGTGGTGTAAAGCACCGCCCGACGTTGAGCGTCGCTTAGATAA
This sequence comes from Vreelandella sulfidaeris, assembly GCF_042429665.1. GTDB lineage: Bacteria > Pseudomonadota > Gammaproteobacteria > Pseudomonadales > Halomonadaceae > Vreelandella. The sequence continues at coordinate 1,234,689 of NZ_JBHMAC010000010.1, forward strand.
GGCAGACGTGAACGCAGCAGTGATTCAGCACCTAACGGCACGACAACCGGCTGGCCCGCTTGGCTCACGTCCTGGGGAAGGTTATAGGTCATCCGCTCGCGATAGTTGGCGCGATTGGCAGCACGATCGTTGAACCAGTTATTATCAAACACTTCGGTGGTGACGTTGCCGCCTTCCGCCAGGCTCCTTTCGTTTTCGACGTTGCGATGAGCATAATCATAAAGATCCATGCCTGCTGTCTTAGCGAGCCCGCCGAAATATTGCTGTGCCTGCTGGTATGCTTCGTCCGCCTCGTTGGCAATATCAGGCTGGTTCAGTGCATAGCTGGCAACAATCATGGAGTGAATACGTCCACCGATAACATCAGCAGGCGAGTGCATACCGGCCATAATACGGCTTTCACCTAATAACGAACCGCGCGTCAGCATTTCCGCATAGCGCTGAGGTATGGCGTAGGCGTAGGCCATCGAGGCGAGATAGCCCGCATTAGTGTGTCCGCTGGGGTAGCCACCATCTTTGCGGCGGTTTTCGGTAGTGGGCGTGTAAAGTCCCTTGGCTTCATTGCTGGCGCTGTGAGCGCGCCGTGCGCATATCAGTCCCGGCACGACAGAAACGCTGCTGTTATACACATCGTAGGTGACACTGTCGGGGCCACACGGGTAGTTCGCTTCGGTGCGTAAGAACTCGACGTCGCCATTATCATTCATGCGCCACGGGCGTGGTGTCGAAAAAATATACTTGGAGGCGTTGGTAGAGGCTGGTGAACGTTGGCGGAAGGCGTCTACCAGACGTACGACGTCACCTAGTTCGCTGTTGGTATCACCCGCATAGGCAATGCCGTCATTATGAGACGCTTTATAGTTAGCGTCTGCCAGCACTTGTGAGGTGCTTGGCACGGGGATGTCGGTATAGGCACCTGAGGCGCTAACGTAGCTTCCGGTCAACGGGCCGAGACCGTCGATCACGCTGTAGTTTTTACTGCGCATATCGTCGAGGAAGGCGAGGATGGCTTCATCGTCACTGCGTCGTTGCGTGGCGTCGATCACGTACTGGATGTTGGCGCGCCAAACCTCAGCGTTGCGGATTGGATTACTAAGATAGTTGTCAGGGCCGTCGCCATTGGCATTGTTTTGCCACACATCGGACGTGCCTTGCCATATATCATTATGGCCGCGTAGCAAATAGGCGATGGGGTTATCGTTGATTCTAAAGCGAAGCGAGCCGTCTGCATTGTTTTCAGCATATTGCTTGGCGGGCAGCGGGTAGGTATCGCTTGGGGTCGCAACGGTAAACTCCTCACCAGTGCCGCTTGGCAAGGCGGGGCGCTCGGGTGTAATAGCGCTGGAGGCGTTGTCATCATTATCAGAACAGCCTGCCAGTGCTAACAGAGCGGCTGTAATCGCCGCTGCCAGTAGCGTTTTATTTCTTAACGTCACATCAATCATTGAAGGTCCCTTGCTATAAAATTAGTTATCACGCATGAAAGGCGCGCTGGAGACCTTAAACAATGTTTGTGATCAAACGGTGACGTTTATTTTACTGTGGCTAATAAAGTGCATTTTTTAGCTAAGAATCGATCACCAGGTAACATATTGATCAACCTGCTCTTCTAGCGGATTGCCCTGGTTAACGGGGGAGAGTAGGACGCGCCATTCGGTCAGTGGATGTTGTTCTTTTACAAAGCCCCGCGCGCGTGCGCTGCCTCCTGACGCGTTCAACGTCGCCGTCATTTCCAGTGAGAGCGCCTCGCCATCCTCAAGCGTTAACAGCAGCTCAGGGGCGCTACCGGTACATACCAGGCTTAAGCGTGCATTGCCCAATGTCATTGGGGTAGGTGAGAGTAGCTGTAGCGGGGCCGCGGTCAGTGCGCCGCTGCTGGAAAGACACTGGCGGCCCTGTAACGTCACTAACAGCTCGCCCTCCCAGTGTGCGCTTAGCGCTACCGGTAGTTGGGTTAGATCCAGTGCCGACAGGTCGCCACCTCTAATCCGCCAGCGGGTTTTTAACCCCCGCCACTCGCCGTTAATCTGCCAGGCTGTCGGTGCTTGTCCTAGCTGGGTATTGATTGCTGGTGGCCAAGTGAGTTGCCATTCAAATGGCCCCAGCGCTATCGGCCAGCCGCTGGCGGTCATGACCACGCGACCAACGCCTCCTTTGGTTAACGTGCCCGAGAAACGCTCAAGCTTAAACGGACTAGCCGAGGGCAATACGCTAGCTAATCCCGCCAGCGGCCAGTTAAGCAGCAGGGTAAAGAAAAATACCAGGCCGACTGTCAGCCCTGCCAAGAGCCTAATTACAACGCGCTTCATAACGCTCTCTTCATGGTTGTTGACGGCCTTGCGGCGCTTGTTCAGGCTGGCTGTGCCAGCGGGTATCGATAACCAGCCGGTTAGCGGCTTCGCGCTCTAGCGTCCAGTCAAGTGCACACCAGCCTTGCTGGGCTGCCCATTGGGCAAACTGGCTAAACGCCTCGGGAGATTGCGTCCGCGCACGGGTGATCACGATGTCGCCAGCAGGCTCAATTTCAATGCTGGTGAATGCTAACCCATGGTCGATAGCCGCTCGTCGCCAAGCGTCGGGAACCACCGGAGTGATGGCCGATAGCCCTTGCCATGCACCGGTATGGATGGTCGAGTGCGGCGCATCATCCGCGGGCCACCGTTCCCACCATAGATAAACACCCGCTGCCAGCGCCCCGACCAGCGCCAGAACTAGCAGCACGCGTTCGCGCGGTGAGCGCTCCCCCACAAGGTGGAAAAGCGGTGCCAGCCAGTGGCCCGCTCCGGCAAGTGTTATGCGTCTTCGCTGGGCTTGTTTGTGTGGTGCATGACGAGGTGTGTTTGGTGGTGGTGCCGAAGACGATGTCATAGTGCTGAAGGCTCCGCATCTGGGGATGGCTGATTAAGCGCCAGCGTCAGCGATAGTTCGTCGGTGGCCTCTGACCACTGTGCCTCGCCTAAATCCAGCAACTGTTGACGAGCCCGGCTAATAACGACGGGCGCAGGCGGCTCGCTGCGTCGCCAACTAAAGGTCACCTGATCATTCACAACGGCGAGTCGTGACAACTGCCAATCCTCATTCTCCAGTCGTGTGGCGACCTGGTGGGTCAATGCCTGGAGTCGCTGGTTGCGAGCACTCAGTTGATGCAGGGCCTGTCGGCGTGACGCCAAGCGGTCAAGCGCTTCGCGTTGAGGCGGCGGCTTGCCGACAAAGCGCGCGGCAAGGGCGTCAGTATTGCGCTCGGCAAGCAAGCTGCTTTCTTGATAGTACGCGGCCAGGGCAAGGACGCCATTAAGCGCAACCAGCACGACCGCGGCGACCAGAAAATGTCTAAGTGACCGGTTTGCCAACAGGCCTGACGATGGGCGGGAGCGTTGCTTGCCCGTGGCGTGAAAGGGCAGTGCCGGGGGAAGATGGTGCGCATACCAGCGTACGCTATGCGTCCGGTTGCCCAGTGCGTCGGAGGCCTCTTGTGACGTTGGCGTGTCTGCCTCGGCAGTTTGATCCAGCAAATCAGTCGTTGGATCCTGCAAATCGGTAGCAGGGTCCGTAGGATCCAGCCAATGAAGTTCCTCCCAGCCAGGCGGTGTCGGCCACTCATGAGGCCAGGCGAGCCACTGTTTTGACGGCGTTCCGCCCGGTGTAACAGGGTCGCCGCGCCCCTTGAAAAGCCGATATTCACCATCGATTAACGTGGTGGCGCTGGTTTGGTCGGCGGGTAATGCGAGGGCAAGAAACCCCACCGACCAGCCTGCCAATTCAATACCCTGATGCTGGGCCCAGGCCTGCCAGGCAAGTAACTCGCTGGAGGACAGCGTGATCAGTTCTAGGTGATCACGGCCACGTTCAAGCATGTGCAGATGAAGGGTGTGGGGATCGTCAAGCGTCAGGTCTTCTAACAGCAGCGGCCATTCGCTGCGCTTGATGGCACGCGAAGCGGCTAGGTGAAAATGGCTCACGGCATCGGCGCGCAGTACCAGCACCCCTGGCGTCACTTGGGTGAGTTCAGCGAGGGAGAGCCATGCCTGGTGATGACTCTGCTCGATTAGCGTTCCGTGGTCGCCGCTGACGCTGTCATGCCAATCCAGGGTTAGCGTTTCGGCGCGACCTGGCGCCTGTCGACAACGAGGGGCGATCACGAGACAGGTCGGTGAGGCGGTCAATGGGGAGCGTCGCATCAGAAAGGCTCTACGGCTGAGGATGAGAAAAGCGTCGCCTGAGGCGCAAAATAGCCGTTGCGGCGGTTGAGTATCTGAACCCGGGCAGCTGGCTGCAGCGGTTGAAACGCACTGGTACCTTCGGCGAGCAGCTGACGATAAAAATAGTAAGGTGTACCGTCCAGGGTAATGCGGATATGCAGCGCCAGATAATCGGGCGTCAGCGTTATACGGTTGCTGTAGGTGTCCAGCCAGTCAGCATCGCCGCCGAATACTTCACGCACGGCGTCAAGGCTAGGGTAGCCGCCCGGTGGACGGGCCTTTATCAACGTGGCCAGCACGGCGCGATCGACTTCACCTACAAACAGGGCATCCAGCAGCGGTAACTCGTCAGCGCCCACGCTATTAAGATTGAGCCGCCAGGGGCGACTATCGGGGAGCGTACAGAGCGCTTTGAAGCGGCGGTAACGCCCAGTATCGAGCGGCGCCAGCCAGTTGAGCTCGCTGATGTCGCGCATCGCGGTGTCCGCGCTTAACCGCGGTGGATCAAGGCGTGCATAGTCGGCGCCATCCATGCCGCCTTCACGAGCAATATTATTGCTGTCGACCCAGTCGGTTAGCCGCGCGACAAACTCCCCCGGGGTGAGATCATCCATGCGGGTATCGGTACGGTTGGCAAGCCAATAAAGCAACTGACGCTGGGCCAATTCAGGCTCTTCTGCTGCCAGGGTGTTGATGTTAAAGCAGCGTCGCTGATCCTCTACCACCAGGCGCAGCGTGCCTTCGTCGGTGGGATAATCAAGCGGCTGTCCGGCCAGCGTTTGCCACCATAGCGCGGCGCGGCGCACCGCTATGTCGGTGAGCGCGCGCTGGGCGATAATCTCCGCACCATGGGCATAAAAGCGCGCCTGGGTTTCCTGCTGCTGCAGCTGCAATCGAGTAATGTCACGCTGGCTCTGCAGGGCGAGCGACGTCAGCATCATGCTGACCAGCGCCATGGCCAGCAGAACCATCAGCAGCGCCGCGCCGCGCTGTTGCTTCAAGGCCATGGACGCAGGTCGGGAAGGTGGGCCATCAGGGTGATCTCCTCTTGTCGACGTTGCCAACTGAGCTTGACCCCACGGCTGATACCGTCGCTAGGGGGTGTCTCGTTCCAACGACCATCGCGATAAAACGCGATCTGCACATGATTAACATCTTCCAGTACGGCGACAGGCTGCCACTGGATATCAGCCACGGCGTCAAGCATGCCCGCCGAGTAAAGCGAAAGCGTTTCTGCCGTAGGATCCCATTGCAAACGCTGGCGCCGAAGCTGGGTGTAGTGATCGCCGATGGGGAGCGCGGTGCCGCTTAGCGACACCCAATCAAGCCGATGCAACGACGGTCGATAATCGAGCGGCGTATTGAATAGCAACAGCCCCTGCTCACGCACCGGTCGTACTACCAGCGCTTCCAGACGACGCTGAAGCAAGCGGCTAAAATCGATATCCGCCGCCAGCGGTGCGGGTTCCGCGAAGCGCTCCTGGGTTACCACCAATTGATTCACCAAGCTGGCGACACCCAGCCCCACCAGCGCGGTGAGGGCGATGGCAATCAGTACCTCCAGCAGCGTAAAGCCCGTTTGCCGAAGTGGCCGGGGAGCGTCTGCTCGGCCGGGAAGGAGTGTCGACGGCATAGCCGACATTGTCGCTAACGGCGTATTCATGGTGGGGCCAGAAAGAGCGTGAAATGCAGCACTGGATCCTGCCGTTCAGGATCATTAAACAGGCTAAGACGGCCGCTACGCATACGTTGAATGGGAGTGGCCGAAACCTCTAACCGCCACCAGCAGGTGTGCCCCGCTTGCGTTAGCGACCCTTCATGGGTACCGATCGGAGGCCAGTAGCTCTCCAACACGGCGCGACTCTCGAACTCCCAGGCGCACAGCACCATGGGGCCTCTGCGCTGCTCTGTTTCAGCGGTGCGAAAGCGCTGATGAATCCCCTGCGAGGTGACCACTGCGATGAGCGCCAGTATAAACAGCGCCACGACCACCTCCAGCAATGTAAAGCCTTGCTGGGTGCGGTAGTGAAGGGAGGCGTTACGCCTACTCATGTGAGCCATCTAAAAGGCTCACTGACAGCGCGGTTACTTCGATAGTCTGCCGGGCAGTGTCGCTATTCAGCGTCAGCTGTGCGCCCAACACTTCCCCATCGGGCCACCATACCAGCCAAGGCAGGGCTGTCTCGCTACTTGGCAAGGGTGAGCGCTCCGGTTGAACCGATAGCGGCCAGCGCGTGGGGGCTAATCCGCTATTGGTCCCCCACGGTTGCCAACGGCCATCCGGTTGCCAGCTCATGAACTGATAGCCGTCTGCGACCGGCTGCCAGCCAATCACCTGTTGGCGGGACGTCGCCACATTGCCAGCCAAGCGAAACTCGCCGGCCAACTGATGGGCAACGCCCCGCAGTCGGTTATCGCTATTACCACTGCCCAGCCACGCCACGCTTAGCATGCTGCCTAGCCCAATAATGGCCACGACCACCAGTAGCTCCATTAACGAAAAGCCTTGCTCCGATCGTCGCTTACCAAGGCGGTAGAAGTAGAACGTTGAACTCATAACATCCAGTTGCCGATATCAGCATCCAGGCCTTCGCCACCAGGCTGCGCATCGGCACCTAACGTGTAAATGTCCACGCTGCCGTTTTCACCGGGGCTGCGGTACTGGTAAGGATTCCCCCATGGATCTTCGGGAAGGCGGCGCACATAGCCGTCTTGACGGTAGTTATCCGCCAGTGGCGCCTGGGTGGGGGGCGACGTGAGCGCCGCGAGACCCTGCTCGGTCGTCGGATACCGGTAGTTGTCCAGGCGATACATATCCAGCGCCTGCTCAATGGTGGCGATATCGGCACGCGCTTTCTGCTGCATGGCATCGTCCTGATTACTCAGCACATTAGGGGCAACGATGGCCACCAGCAGGCCGATAATAAAGATGACCACCATGATTTCGAGTAGCGTGAAACCGGATTGACTGCGCGGAGGAAAGCGATGGTTTTGCATGAGTGCCTCTGGTTGATTACATAGCAATGGCGGTGTTCAACCGCATGACAGGGAGCAGAATGGCCAGCACGATGGTGAGCACCACGCCGCCCATAAACAGAATCATCAAGGGCTCTAGAAGCGCCAGGGCCATGTCGACACGGCGGTTAAACGTGCTCTCCTGGGTGTCGGCGATACGCTCGAGCATCTCGTCCAGAGTGCCACTTGCTTCGCCGCTGGCGACCATGTGCATCAAGGACGGCGAGAAGCGTCGGGTTTCCTCCATGGCACGGTGAAGGCTGATGCCTGCTTCGACGCGCAGGCAGAGCAGATCAACCGCGGCGCGCATCTGGCGGTTGGAAAGGGTGTCGCGACTGACCCTCAGGGCGTCAAGCAAGGCGATACCGCTACGGGCCAGGATGGCCAATGTGCGCGTTAGTCGGCCGGTATCTAACAGGCGGATCAATTCACCGATGCGCGGCAGGCGCAGCAGCAGGGCATCCAGGCGATCCCGTACGGTGGGGCGGCGCAGCAGGCGTATCACCAGGGGCAGGCTGAGCGCTACGCCAAGCAATAGCCAGGGACCCACCGTTAATACCAACTCCGAGAGTGAAATCATCAGCCGGGTTAGCAACGGCAGCTCAATGTTGGAGCGCTCAAACTGGGCGGCCAGTTGGGGAACGACATAGCTCATTAGCGCGATGACTACCGCAAGCGACACGCCCGCTAGTACCAATGGATAAATCAGCGCCGTGCGCGCTTTCTGACGTTGGGCCTGAACCCGCTCTAAATAATCCGCCAGTCGCTCAAGCACCACTGCCAACCGCCCGGCGCGTTCGCCGGCCGCCACCAGTGAGCAGTAAAGCAGGTCAAACGTTGGATGCGGGCGCAGGCTATCTGCCAGGGAGTGCCCTTCGCGTACGCGATTGCCCACCGCCAGCAGCAATGCTCGCTCACGCTGGCGCTCCGCTTGGCGCGTCAGCGCGTCAAGCGCGCTGTTGATAGGAATGCCCGCTTCTATCAGGGTGGCAAGCTGACGCGTGAGTAGCGTAAGGCTAGCCGTGTCTAGTCCCCCACGCCGGCTGGCGTGCGCTGAGCTGTGCCGATCACGAACGGCTTCAAGCCGGCGCGGAAACAGCCCGCGATCGCGTAACATCTGCCGCGCCTGACGTTCGCTGTCTGCCTGAAGGATATCCTTCTGCCGTCGGCCGTCATGGCGAACGGCCAGGTAGCGATAGGTGGGCATTCTTTCTCCTCAAGCTAGTGGCAGAAGTGCCTCGCCGCCTTTTGCGCAGGTAATTTTGCACAGGGAATGGGAGCGGTAGTATCGCAAGCGCAGATTGCAGCTTTATGTCAGTCATGGACGGTAGAGCCGTGGAGGCGACTAGCGCTGGATCGCACGCAGTACCTCGTCGAGACTGGTTTCGCCAGCGTTCAGGCGTGCCAGTGCCGCCATCGCCAGTGACTGCGCGCCCGCCTCGGTAAAGGCGTAGTGCGCAAGCGCCGACTCGGCGGCCTGATCATGGATCATCCCCGCCAAGGTGACATCAATAGGAATAAACTCATAAAGCCCTAAACGACCGCGGTAGCCGGTCCCGTCGCAGCGCTCGCAACCTACCGGTTCGGCTAGCTGTTTTAGACTAACCAACCCCTCAAGCCAGTGGGTTTCTCCAGCACTCAAAGGTCGCCAGCGACAGCACTCGGGGCACAGCCGACGCACCAGACGCTGAGCCATGATGCCCTTCAAGCTGGTGGCCAGCAGGAAAGGTTCGACGCCCATGTCGCGTAGCCTGGCAATGGCCCCCAACGCGCTGTTGGTGTGTAGAGTGGAGAGCACCAGATGGCCCGTCAGGCTGGACTGTACCGCCGTAGCGGCGGTTTCAAGATCGCGTATCTCACCAATCATGATAATGTCCGGATCCTGGCGCAGAATGGCGCGCAGCCCCTGGGCGAAGGTTAACCCGGCACTGGGGTTGACCGGCGTTTGGCCGATTCCGGGAATCGCGTACTCCACCGGGTCTTCAACGGTAAGAATATTGCGGCTGCGATCATTTAATGCATTGAGGCTTGCGTAGAGCGTGGTGGTTTTACCCGAACCGGTGGGACCGGTATTGAGCAAAATACCGTTGGGTTGACGCAGTACTTGGCGATAACGTTCCAACAGGGGCGGCGGCATACCTAACCGCTCCAGATCAAGAAGCGAGGCATGTTTATCCAGTAGGCGCATTACCACCCGCTCGCCGTGAATGCCGGGCAGCGTCGAGACACGAATATCCACATCGCGGCCGGCCGCTCGAACGGTAATCCGGCCATCCTGGGGGTGGCGCTTCTCAGCAATATCCAGATGCGCCATCACTTTGATGCGCGAAATCAGCATGGGGGCCAGCACCCTGGGCGGACGCAGCGCTTCGCGCATGGCGCCATCGACCCTGAGCCGGATCACCAGTTCCCGCTCGAAAGGTTCGACGTGAATATCCGACGCCGAGAGTCGCAGCGCTTCGGAAAATACGCCGTTGATCAGTCGAATAACGGGCGCTTCGTTTTCGCTCTCCAGCAGGTCTTCAGTACGCGGCAGCTCCTGCATCAGACTGGCGAGATCGACGTGCTCCGCCAAGCCTTCAAGCAGCGCTTCGTTATCGGCGCGAGCAGCATCAAACAGCGCGCCCAGCCGGGTCTCGAAGGCGTCTTCCTCGAGCCATTCGCAGGCTTGAGCCCGTCCGCGTCGTCGCTGAACTTCCTGAAGTATCTCAAGCTGCAGTGCCGACGCTGCGTGTTCGCGACGACACACTAATCGGTAGCCCTGATCGACGGGTTCAATCGCTACCCCGGCACGCTTGGCCAGGCGGTAGGGCAGCCGGCCATCGTCGGTGGTAGGAGCATCGAGGCCACTCACCAGGCTCATTGAGCCAGGCTCCCCAGGCGGCTGCGTTGTGATTGGAATAAAACGCTCTCACCCTGGCTGGTGGTTTCGCCAACAGAGCGTTCGGGAGCATTGTCGGTCGGCTGCTCCAGCGGGGTGAGTACCTGTTCTCCCTCGAAGCCAGCCAGCAGTTGCTGGGCGCGCATGTAGCGGTATTTTTCACCGGTAGCGCTATCCATCTGCTCTGAACTATTAATAACCCGAGCGCGAATAAACACCATCAGGTTTTGCTTGTCCTGCTCGTTGCGCGAGTACTGAAACAGGTTACCCACCAACGGTATGTCGCCAAGCAAAGGCACCTTGGCGGTGTTGACGCTACCGCCGTTACTGATCAAGCCGCCAAGGATCACAATGCCGCCGTCGCGAGTAATCACCGACGTTTCAATTTCGCGCTTGTTGGTCACCACATCCGAGGCCTGGACGTTAGGCGCCAAGGAAGAGACCACCTGGGCGATATCCATACGGATCGTGTTGTTGGAGCTGATGGAGGGGCGAATACGCAGGCTGACGCCAATATCCTCGCGCTGAATGATCTGGTAGGGATTTTCATTGAACGTGGTGGAGCCCGTCACAAACGGTACTTCCTGGCCGACCAGAATATAGGCTTCGGTGTTATCCAGCGTGGTAAGCGAGGGAGTGGAGAGCAGGTTGGTGTCGCCATCGCTTTGCAGCGCTGAAAGCAGGGCGGCAAAACTTACCCCGCTGTCATTGATGCGCCCGACCCCGGCGGTAACGCCGGTCAGGTTGCCAAGCAATTGTCCCAACTGGCTGGTGTTGTCCTGGGCGATTGCCCCGGCAATCGCGTTGATGCCCGGCTGCCCTTCGGCGGGGTAGTTAAAGCCGCCAATCGGGGTGGTGCCACCGCTCAGATCACCAAATAGCCACTGTAGACCAAGCCGACGGGCCCGGGACTCGGTGATTTCGGCAATGATTGCCTCGACCGCTATTTGGGCGCGGCGAATATCCAGCTGCTTGATAATCGTTTCCAGTTCGTCCAAGCGCGGTGAGGGTCCTATCAGCACCAGCGCATTGGTGGAGGGGTGAACCGCAAAGCCAACCTCACTGTCACCGTTCGATAGCGTGCCGGAAAGCACCTGGTTGGAAGCCGCCTCCGGTAACCGACCGCCGCTGCCCAGACCACCCCCCATTCCTTGACCGTCGGCCAAGCCACCCGAACCGGTCATTTGCTGCATCAAGCGCTGCGCTTGTTGATTAGCGCCGCCTGAGCTTTGGTTCTGCTGGCCGGTAAGACCACTCAGCACTTCAACCATTGATTCGGCGTCGACATTTTCTAGATATATGACCCGGGTATTGCGCTGTTGCGTACGCGGTTGATCCAGCGTGCCGATCAAACGCTTGATCCGCGACAGATCCTCACCGCCACCGAAAATCAATAGCGAATTACTGCGTTCATTGGCCACGACGCGCACCTGATTACCCTCTTCCCGTGCCATCAGCGTATCCAACGTCTGCGCGAGGTCATCGGCATTGGCATGTTCAAGCGGAATCACCTCGGTCTGCAGGTCGCGGCGCTGATCCAGGCGTGCCGCCAACTGCTCAAGGCGCACCAGGTTGTCGCGCCAGTCGGTGACTACCACCAGATTACTGGCGGGCCAGGGCGTAACGGTGCCCGACTGACTATCAATTAAAGGTTGCAGAACCTGGGCAAGTGTTGCGGCATCCAGGTGTTGGGTCTGGATCACCGCGGTAGCCACCGTACTGTCATCGTCTTCACCTGCCAGCGGCAGCGGCTGGGTGCGCGATACCTGGGCGGGCACAATGCGTACTTGCCCGTTGCCGAGTTCCACCGCCGCGTAACCGTTGACCTGCAGTTCATTCTGAAACACTCGATAGAGTTCTTCAGCCGTCAGTTGGCGCTGGCTTGAGAGCGAGACAGTACCCTGAATACGCGGGTCAACCACAAAGTCGCGGCCGGTGATGCGGCCCACACTTTCAATAAATTCGCGCAGGCTAGTTTCTTGAAAATCGACGCTGTAACGCGGCTCGTCGCTTTCGACTTGCGCCATGGAAACCGAGGGGAGCGCCAGTAGTAAAACCAGTAGTAAAAATAGCGCAGTCATTAGTGAGCGGCACATCATGTTGAAAACTCCAAAGTCAGCGTACCGGGCGGTCTGGGGAAGCAGCCGTCGTCCGTTCGTCATTTGCTGGTAACGCCTGATCCTGGGTAATGGGATCATGGCCGTCGGCGGCGTCGGGCCAGGGGAGTCGCTCAAGCCGACCCTGGCGGGAAAGAATAACGCCGGTACTGTCGATGCCCGCCAGCTCAATACCTGGCTGAATAGCGTCGCCTACCATGAGTGCTTGTTGACCATCCGGTGTGATAAGAATGACCAGCGACGTCGCGTCTCGCGTGCCAAGGGCTCTACCCACCACGCTATAGGGCAGGTCGGTGATGGGGATTGTCGCGATGTTGCTGCCTTTGGCAGACTGCCAACTGGCGGGGGCCTGGGGCAGAAGAGCAGGATCGACAGTGACGGGATAAGCATGCTCGGATACGGTGGTGCCGGGCCAGATCAGCCGTGCAGTCCCGGCCAGCGCATGAGCGCTAAGCCATGCCAACAGGCAGGCGGCCAGCCAGTACCAGAGACCGGAGCGCGTGGTAAGCATGGTTATCGCGCTCATGTAAGCCTCGATTCGGGGTGCCAGCCGGGATGGCCTTCCAAATAGCGCGTCTCGATAGCGGGGCGTGGGGGAAGCCTCAATGCTGGTTGTTGCGCCAGCAGATAGCGCTCCATGCGCTGCCATAGCGCTTCGCCTCCCGCCGCCTGAGGATGGGCGCTAAAGGTGAGCCAGCGGTGGGTGCCCGCTGGCGCATTGATCAGCGCGCGTTCCCCTGCATCGGCGCCATAGCGAAGTTCCCAATTCGCCCCAAACAGGCGCGGCAGGTCTTGGCTATTGTTGATGACAAGCGGTGTGCCGATACTATTATCGATAGCATCCTCCACCATGCGCTTGAGATCTGCACTGTCCAATTGCAGCGAGATGACCTTGGCCGCATGGCCGCCGGTCAAGCGCAGCAGGTGATCACGCGTGATCGGCTCCCCCGGCGCCACCAGCGGATCATAGCGAAGCCCGGGCAAAAGGCTGAGCGCTTCACCCCCTTCCGCCAACGCCGCCGCCATCAAACCATCCCACGTGCCGCCCACGGTGTCGCGACGCCATAGCCAATCTGGCGCGGTTGCCAAGCGTAGATCAAGCCACTCGGTATAGGGCGCACGCAGAGCATTAAAGCGTGCCTGTAACTGCTGGGCACGAGCAAATTCGGCGCTGCCCGCCGCTGCGTTATCGGTGAGATGAAAACGCGCCTCGAACCGCCAGCCGTCCTGATCACTGGTTGCACTGAGCTGATAGCAGCCCATGCCGTGGCTGCCGGGCAGGCATAGCGGCACACTGCGTCCATCCTGACGTGCAACCTCAATCAACCCCGGCCAGAAATCCAGCCCGCGTGCCGCCAGCACCAGATCAATCGCTGGCAGTCGCTCGGCCAGCCAGCGTGCTGACGCACTGCCGGTATCGGCGAGCAGAATGACCAAATCGGCTTGTTCGGCTGCTTGTTCGACGCTCTTCACCAGCGCTTGATACCACACATCCAGGTCGCGTGACTCATCGAAAGCGTTTGGGTCGGTAGCGCCAACCACCGCCACCCGCGCTCCACCCCGGGTGAAATAGCTGGCGGGCACGGCGCCGATGTCCTTTTGAGCGGGCGCCAAACTGCCCAGCACCGGTTGTCCGTAGTCACGGTAAAGCGCTGCCGCCTGCTGGGGCCACAGCACACGTTCATCGCTGCTCACGCGCGCATCGCTGCCCAACAAGCGGCTGGCGGCAACGCCCGCGCGGCCATTGGAAAGATGACCGAGGCCGCTGCCGTTCCAGCACTGGCCGTTTTCCAGCGTCAGCGTGCGATCACTGCCCAGGCTTTCACGCAATTGCTCAAGGCGCGCTGCCAGCGCCCCGTAGCCGCCACTAAGGCGCTGCGCTGATTCGCTGGGTAGCGTCAGTGACTGCCATGTCTGGCTGGGGGCATTGGCAAGGGTCGCAACGCTTCGGGCGGTGGCCCAGGGAGGAGTGCCAATCAGACTGGCGGGTCCCAGGTAGGTAGCAGGAGCGGCGATGCGGGTCGGCGTTAGGCTTTCCAGCGTATCGGCTAGATAGAGCAGTTCCACTCGCTGCCCCGCTGTTAACGAACGGCCCCGGTGCATGAGAGGTGCCGCACAGCCGGGCAGTGTAGCGGCTAATAGCCCACTTCCTGCCGCTTTAATAAAGCGGCGCCGGCCGGTGCGAAGACGATCCTGATCGGCGATGTTTGACGTCGTCGCACGGATACAGTTCGAGGGGGCGGTCATGGAACTCCTTAGCATCAGTGTGTTGCATCGCCTGGTCGACAGAGACGCGTTTCTTTAACTCCATTTTAATGACCAATAGATGACATTTTTATGATGGGGAGTGAAAGAAACCAGAGGGAGTGAAAATCAGAGGGAATGAAAATCAGAGCCAGCGGATAGAAAAATACACCGTAAGTGTTATGTAACTTTCACACTACTTTCATCTTCGCACGCTAGCGTTACGTTGTTTTAAAGGAAGACGTGGCAAATGTTATTCAGATTGTTCAGACGTAAGAATAAGAGATAAACGTTAAGAAAAGTGCGGTAACAAGAGCGTGAACACTGAAGCCTGACGTGGCTGGCTATAAAAAGGAGATACATGTGAGCCAAGAAATCGAAGATCATCGTTTGTTGAATCGCAGCAGTAACGAGCCGTTTTCATCCATTCTGGATCGTCATGTCTCCCGCAGGGGGATTATGCGAGGGGGCATGGGCTTGGCCGCCATGTCGGTACTGGGCAGTTTCGGGCTGGCTGGCTGTAGCGACGATGATGTCGTCAATCCAGGTGTTCCAGGTGAAAAGAACCCTCTGTCGTTGGCGTTCGATTCGATCATGGGACGCACCGGCGATGGTGCAGACCGCATGTTTGTACCTGAAGGCTACAGTGCTCAGGTGCTGATCCCATGGGGTACGCCGCTGAACAACAGCGCCGGTCAGTGGAGCGCCGACCTTGCTGTGACGCCTGAGTTCCAGGCTAATAGCGTGGGTATGCATCACGATGGCATGTATCACTTCGCGCTTAGCGAAGAGAGCGCTTCGCGCGAGTTTTTGATGGCGCTCAACAATGAGTACATCGACCAGCGTGCGCTATGGGCACCCCAAGGCGGCCCCACTAATTCATCAAACGGTAACCGCCCGGCAAATGAGGTGCGCACCGAGATTAACGCGCATGGTGTGACCATTGTTAAGCTGAGCAAAAACAGCGATAACGTCTGGTCGTCGGAGACTTCATCGCCTTATAACGTGCGTTATACCTCGGCTACTCCTATCGAGCTTTCCGGCCCGGTGCGTGGCAGCGACTATACAATCACCGCTTATTCGCCCAACGGTACCCTCTCTAGGGGCACCAACAACAACTGTGGCAGCGGCTATACCCCTTGGGGAACCTACCTTACCTGTGAAGAAAACTGGCCTAACGTATTTACCAAAGCCAGCGGCCGCACCATTGATGATGATCGCCTGGGCATACCTGACGGACGCAGCCGCTACGCCTGGGAAACGGCTGCAGGTGCTGCCGATGAGGTCAATGGCGAGTTTGCGCGCTTTAATGCCACGCCTAGTGCCGCCAGCGCCAGCGGCGACTACCGTAACGAACCACGCACCTTTGGCTATATTGTCGAGATCGACCCTTACGGTAATACCACCAGTGTGGGCACTGACAACGCGGCGCTAAAACGTTCCTATTTGGGGCGCTTCCGTCATGAGGGTGCCTGGCCCGGCAAGCTGGTGGCTGGTCAGCCCGTGGTGTTCTACTCAGGCCACGACTCGCGCAACGAGTACATTTATAAGTTTGTTTCGAACGTCAACTGGGATCCCGCGGATGCCAACCGTCCCGGTGAGAATTACGACCGCTTGGCGATCGGTTCCAAGTACATGGATGAAGGTACGCTTTATGTGGCCCGCTTCGACGCCGATGGTAGTGGTGAATGGTTGCCGCTGACGCCGACGGCCACTACCCGTAACGGCCAGCCGTTGTGGCAGGCGCTGGGGCTGGCCAACGATCAGGATATCGCGGGAGTGATTATTAATACCTGTGATGCGGCTGACTTCATGGGCGCCACGCCGATGGATCGGCCTGAGTGGGGCACTGTGGACCCCGCCAGCGGCGATGTTTACATGACGCTGACTAACAACAGCGATCGTACCGCTGAAGGCACTGCAGCTACCTATAGCAACGGCGCGGGCAGCGTTGAAACGCTGGGAGCGGCGTTCGATACGGCGCCGGTTAACGGACCTAATCCACGCCCAGACAACGAGGGCGGTCAGGTCATTCGCTGGCGCGAGCCAAGTGCCGAGGCCACAACGTTCACCTGGGAAGTTTTTGTCTTCGGTGCCGCTGAAGGCGATGCCGACAATTTGTCGGGCTTAACCGAGCTTAACCAGTTCGCAAGCCCGGACGGCTTGTGGTACGACGACCGTGGTGATGGTGACGGTATTCTATGGATCGAAACCGACAACGGTTATGACGCTGTGACCGATTATACCAACGACCAGGTGTTGGCCGTCGTGCCTGCCTCAGTGAGCATCGGTCCTGGTGATGCGGCGGTGATTGACCCATCCGATCAAGCGCAGCTGAAACGTTTCGCAGTCGGCCCCAATGGCTGTGAAGTCACCGGTATCTTTGCCACGCCGGACAAGACGGCGCTGTTTATCAATATTCAGCACCCAGGCAACTGGCCTGCTGACCCGGGTCAAAACGTTCAGGACGCTACTATCAATACCAGTGGGTCGGTGCGACCTCGTGCTGCTACGGTGGTCATTCAGAAATTGGATGGAGGCAAAATCGGGGTGTAACCCGCTCGTTAGCCACTGCCAGCCGCCTCCTTTAAAGGGAGGCGGTTTTTTTTATTTTCAAGGATAGAGTTGGGCACTAACTGTCAATAACCTGTGGATGAAAAATACCACATATGCGTGAATTGATTTTCTAATGGTCTATATATAGTATGCGTTGTGTCTTCTAGAGGGGGCGGGCACTAGATATGCTCTACCCGAAAAACGCCGCTTTGAAAAGGAAAATCACCATGGAAATTCAAATTTATAGCAAGCCAGCCTGTGTTCAGTGCACCGCGACTTACCGCGCACTCGACAAGCAGGGCCTTGATTACACCGTCATTGATATTACCGCTGAGTCTGGTGCTCAAGAAGAAGTTGAAGCGCTAGGCTATCGCCAGCTTCCTGTCGTGGTAGTAGGTGAAGATCACTGGTCGGGTTTTCGCCCCGATCGCATTCAAGCCCTCGCGTAAGCGATTACCATGCTGGAAAGTTGCTCACCGACACCTGTCGCCGGCAGTTTGGTGTACTTTTCCACGAAGTCAGGCAATACCCATCGTTTTGTAGAAAAGCTTGGTTTTGAAGCAACACGGTTACCCCTCAAGCAAGGCGAGTCGGCACCACAAGTAACGCAGCCGTATATTTTGATTACCCCTACCTATGGCGGGGGCGAGACACTGGGCGCGGTACCCAAACAGGTTATCCATTTTCTTAATGACCCGCACAATCGGGGCCTCCTGCGGGGGGTGATTGCCGCTGGAAACACTAATTTTGGCGATGCATATGGTCTTGCTGGCGACATTATTGCGAAAAAGTGCCACGTGCCGCTGCTGTATCGATTCGAACTGTTTGGCACCGAAGATGATGTGGCCAACGTCCGTAAAGGAGTAGAAGAGTTTTGGAAACGACTAACGTAGCCACGAAAAATGACGCCGCCAACAGCGTGGTAGGGTCAAAAAGACCAGCAGCAGGCGAGACGCGTACACTGGATTACCACGCCCTCAATGCGATGCTTAACCTGTATAGTGCCAACGGCGAACTGCAGCTCGATAAAGATCGCGAAGCGGCACGTCAGTACTTTTTGCAACACGTGAACCAAAATACGGTGTTTTTCCACTCGTTGAAGGAAAAACTCGATTACCTGGTGGAAGAGCAGTACTACGAAGCGGAAATGCTTGCTCAATACAGCTTTGCATTTGTGAAGGCGTTATTTGAGCAGGCCTATGCGTATAAATTTCGCTTCCCCAGTTTCTTGGGTGCCTTCAAGTACTACACCAGCTATACGCTGAAGACGTTCGACGGCAAGCGCTATCTAGAGCGTTATGAAGACCGTGTGTGCATGGTGGCGCTGACCCTGGCGCGGGGTGACGAAGCCTTGGCCAAATCGCTGGTGGACGAAATCATCAGCGGCCGTTTCCAGCCTGCGACCCCTACGTTCCTGAATTGCGGTAAACAGCAGCGTGGTGAGCTGGTTTCCTGTTTCTTGCTGCGTATCGAAGACAACATGGAGTCGATCGGGCGTTCGATTAATTCCGCCCTGCAGCTCTCCAAGCGTGGCGGCGGTGTCGCCTTCCTGCTCTCTAATATTCGTGAGTCCGGCGCGCCCATCAAGCGAATTGAGAACCAGTCATCGGGCATTATCCCGATCATGAAGTTGCTGGAAGACGCGTTCTCCTATGCCAATCAATTAGGGGCTCGTCAGGGGGCGGGAGCGGTATATCTCAATGCTCACCACCCGGATATTCTGCGCTTTTTGGATACTAAGCGAGAAAACGCTGACGAGAAAATCCGCATCAAAACGCTGTCGTTGGGCGTGACGATTCCGGATATCACCTTTGAACTCGCCAAGCGTAACGACGATATGTATCTGTTCTCGCCTTACGACGTGGAGCGTGTTTACGGCGTCCCGTTTGGCGATATCAGCGTTACCGAGAAGTACCAGGAAATGGTCGCCGATGCGCGCATTCGCAAGCATAAGATCAACGCCCGGGCTTTCTTCCAAACGCTGGCTGAACTGCAGTTTGAGTCGGGCTATCCTTACATCATGTTCGAAGATACGGTCAATCGTGCCAACCCGATTGCTGGCCGCATCAACATGAGTAACCTGTGTTCGGAAATCCTGCAGGTGAATACGCCCACCGAATATGACGATGATCTGGGCTACCGTCAGGTGGGTCAGGATATTTCCTGCAACCTGGGTTCCATGAATATCGCCAAGGTGATGGACTCAGGCGATATCGGCACCAGCGTGGATATTGCCATTCGCGGCCTCACCGCCGTGTCTGAAATGAGCAACCTGCGTAGCGTACCCTCGATCGCCGAAGGCAATGCCCAGTCGCGGGCCATTGGCTTGGGCCAGATGAACCTTCATGGTTACTTGGCGCGCGAGCACATCTATTACGGCTCTGACGAGGGGTTGGATTTCACCAATCTCTACTTCTACTGTGTGGCGTTCCATGCACTGCGTGCCTCTAATCGCCTGGCAATCGAGAACAACGATACCTTTTCAGGCTTTGCGGACTCCACCTACGCCTCGGGAACGTTCTTCGATAAGTACACGGATCAAGCGTGGCTGCCGCGCACCGATAAAGTGCGTGAACTGTTCGAGCGTAGCGGTATTGCGTTGCCGACTCAGGAGGACTGGCAGGAGTTGAAAGCGTCGGTCATGGCCCATGGTTTATACAACCGTAACCTTCAGGCCGTACCGCCCACGGGGTCAATCTCCTACATTAATAACTCCACCTCCAGTATTCACCCGGTGGCGGCGAGAATCGAGATTCGTAAAGAGGGCAAGTTGGGGCGTGTTTATTACCCGGCGCCTTTCCTGGATGAAGCCAATTTCGACTATTTCCAGGACGCTTATGAAATTGGTCCGGAAAAGATTATCGACACCTACGCCGAAGCGTCGCAGCACGTTGACCAGGGGCTGTCGTTAACGCTGTTCTTCCCGGACACGGCCAGTACGCGGGACATCAACAAAGCGCAGATTTACGCCTGGCGTAAAGGCATCAAAACGCTTTACTACATTCGCCTGCGTCAAAGCGCGCTTGAAGGTACCGAAGTAGAAGGCTGTGTGTCGTGCACGCTGTAAACAGCCCGTACCCTGTGGTCTTTAGTTAACTGCCCATCTTGCTAGCCCGGTTTTTTAACCGGGCCTTGATAGCTATTTTAAGAACCGTTTTTATGAGCGGTTTTTTTAATAATTATTTTTTAAAGAGCTTCGTTTTTTGCGAGCTACTTTTTTGAGAGCACTGCCATGAATACTATGCAACGTTTGTCGCGGGTTGACGCGATTAACTGGAACCGACTCCAGGACGATAAAGACCTGGAAGTATGGAACCGCTTGACGAGTAACTTCTGGTTGCCCGAAAAGGTGCCGTTGTCTAACGACATCCAGTCCTGGAACACCCTCACTCAGCAGGAAAAACAGCTGACCATCCGCGTGTTTACCGGGCTAACGTTGCTGGACACCATTCAAAGTAGTGTGGGCGCGCCGGTACTCATGGACGATGCGCGTACTCCCCATGAAGAGGCGGTTTACACCAATATCGCGTTTATGGAATCGGTGCATGCGCGCTCCTATAGCTCGATTTTCTCGACGCTCTGCACCACGCGCGATGTAGACGACGCATTTCGCTGGAGTGAGGAAAACCCGACGCTTCAAGCAAAATCGCAGCTGATTCTGGAGCGCTACCGCTCCGACGACCCGTTGATGCGCAAAGTGGCCAGCGTCTTCCTGGAGTCGTTTTTGTTCTACTCAGGCTTCTATCTGCCGATGTACTGGTCAAGCCATGCCAAGTTGACCAATACCGCTGATCTGATTCGTCTGATTATTCGAGACGAAGCGGTACACGGCTACTACATTGGTTATAAATTCCAGCAAGCGATGGCGGAAGCCACGCCTGAGCGTCAGCAGCAAGTCAAAGACTATGCTTACGAACTGCTGCTGGAACTTTACGATAACGAAGTACGCTATACCGAGTCGCTGTATGACGAGGTAGGCTTGAGTGAAGATGTCAAAAAATTCCTTCACTACAATGCCAATAAAGCGCTGATGAACCTTGGCTTTGAGTCGTTGTTCCCCAGCAGCGTGACCGATGTCGATCCGACCATCATGGCGGCGCTTTCACCCAATGCCGATGAAAACCACGACTTCTTCTCCGGCTCTGGCTCTTCCTACGTGATCGGCAAGGCCGTCGCTACCGAAGATGACGACTGGGCGTTTTAATCCAGCCAAGAGTGTTGTTACTGCTAGGGATAGCGGTATCGCGAGAAGGAAACAGGGATAAGGAGGACGTATGCCAGCCAACGCCGCTAACGTATTGGAAATTGCTGCTGCTGTCGTGAGCGACCCTGAGGGGCGTTTGTTATTGGTGCGCAAGCACAATACGTCTTTTTATATGCAGCCAGGTGGCAAGATCGATGCGGGCGAAACCGCATTGGAGGCGCTGTGCCGTGAGCTTAATGAGGAATTGGGCCTAGCGGTGAATAGTGACCAGCTCTCACCGCTAGGTCTATTCACCGCACCCGCGGCCAATGAGCCTGACACCATGCTCGAAGCGCATCTGTTTAGCCTTGTTATTGATGAACCAGTCGAAGCAAGGGCTGAAATTGCCGAGGCAAGGTGGGTGACACGTGAAGAGGCTTGGCAGTTGCCGTTGGCACCGCTGACCAAAGAGTATGTAGCAGTCAATTAGTAAAGGATCGATATCGCGGCATTTGCTAACCATCGCGACAGCACTACAGGGAGCCTTAACGGCTCCCTTTTTTTATAGCAAGAGAGAATGACGTTGGTTGCTTAACTGACTATTTTGAGACTGCTAATAAACATTTATCTAAAGTAAAATTTATATCTGCCGATATGTATTGATATTCAAGTTGATACAAGGATGCAGGTAGTGAATTGGCGATGCTTTCTCTTCACTTCTGGCTTAGCGAAGACACATTTTCTTAAGCTTAATGGCCCAAATGTTTTGTTGAATGGTTTTGTGTTGATAGTTGCTTTTTTGGCATCGGTTTGGCACATCCCATTGCAGGCGGAAAATAGCACACCTGATACGCCGCTTCGCCTCCAACAAGAGCGTAATCGAGCCTTACAAGAACGCCTGGAGACGCAGCCTGATGTAAGGCTGTCAGTACCGCAAGAAGTTGAAGAGCGCTTTTCAAGCCAAGATAAGCCCTGTTTCGTCATTCAGGCATTGAATTGGCAAGGGGAAGAGGTTCAGCGTTTCGAATGGCTCGATGCGGAGGTAGCTGGCAACGACGTAGAAGACACACCTATCGGCCGCTGCCTAGGGGCGCAGGGCATCAACGTGGTGCTTGAACGTGCTCAAAATGCACTAATCGAGCGCGGTTACGTTACCAGCCGCGTACTCGTTGAGCCACAGGATCTCAGCGATGGGCGCCTTACCATCACTCTCTTGCCTGGTCGTATCGCAAACCTCCGCGTTGACGATACCGAACGCTCTCATGCTTCTTTACGAAATGCCGTGCCTATTGAGCCTGGGGATATCCTCAATCTACGCGATATCGAGCAAGCGCTAGAGAACTTCCAACGTCTACCGTCCGTAGAAGTCGATATCGAGATCGCGCCGGGAGAGGCACCCAACGAAAGCGACCTTGTCATCGATTATCGCCAGGGACGACCGCTACGCCCCTCCTGGTCGGTCGACGACAGCGGCAGCGATGCCACGGGTCGTTACCAGAGCGGCGTGACAGTGGCCTATGACAACCTTTTGGGCATTAACGACCTGTTCTACGTCAACTTCGGTAAGGACCTGGGCGGCGGGGAGGCAGGTTCGCGTGGTAACCGTAGTCACACCGTTCACTACTCTGTGCCCTGGGGGTACTGGAGCTTGGGCGCGACATATAGTGACTACGACTACCATCAAACTGTCGCAGGTGCCTTCGAGGATATCGTTTACGAAGGCGCGAGTCACAATATCAAGGCCACACTTTCACGTGTGATTCATCGCGGTACCACTCGAAAGACCTCGCTATCCCTCAGTGGCTTCCAGAATCGATCACGTACCCATGTCGATGGCGAAGAAATTCTGGTGCAGCGACGCCAAATTGGGGGCTGGGAAGCGGGAATTGAACACCGCGAGTACCTAGGGCGAGCAACGTTTGATGGGGGCCTGTTCTATCAGCGCGGTACTGGAGCATTCGGCGCACTTCCGGCTCCGGGAGAAGCCTTTGGAGAAGGCACTTCTCACTTTAAGATCCTCGCCGTCGACGCTGAGCTCAAAGTGCCGTTCACCTTGAAAAATCAATCATTTCGATACCTTGGTCATTGGCGACTGCAACACAACCTTACTCCCTTGGCGCCATTGGAGCGCTTTTCGATAGGCAGTCGTTATACCGTGCGGGGATTTAACGATGTGGGCCTCTCAGCTGATCGCGGCTGGCTGATCCGTAATGAGATCGAGTCGCCGTTGGGCGGCAGCGGTCAGGCACTCTATGCCGGGCTCGATTATGGCGTGGTCGGAGGACCAAGCAGCGATTGGTTGCTCGGCAATGAATTGGGCGGTGCTGCTTTGGGAATGCGCGGCAGTCTGCTGCGCTTCGTTAATTACGACGTCTTCGTCGCCAAGCCGATCCTCAAGCCAGCAGGCTTGCGCACCGACAGCCACGACATCGGTTTTAGTCTGTATGTAGCTTTTTGAAGAAAAAAATATAGTCACGGAACAGCCACTATGAATAAGCATAGCTACCGCCTTGTATTCAATAAAGCCAAGGGGCGTTTGGTCGTCGTCTCAGAAGCTGCCACCACTCAACAGCACGGTGGGCAAGTAACACCCCGTCGTCGCTTGCGCGCCTCTTCCAAGCGCAAGGGATGGGAGCTTGGCAGCCTTAGGCCTCTGAGATGGAGCGTCCTGTTGGCGCTGGGGCTGGTGACTCTGCCAGTTCATGCCCAAATAATGCCTGATCTTACTGCTCCGAACAGTCAGCGGCCGCATGTCCCGAAAAGCGCCAATGGCACCCCGCAGGTCAATATCACCGCGCCGAATGCGAGTGGCGTGTCGCGCAATACCTATCGTCAGTTCGACGTTGATAGCAAGGGGGCTATCCTCAACAATTCCCGTGCAGCGGCAGCGACCCAGATTGGTGGCTGGGTACAAGGCAACCCCAATCTCGTTAACGGTGAGGCGCGGGTCATCGTTAATGAAATCAACTCCTCGATCCCTAGCCAACTGCATGGTGCTGTAGAGGTAGCTGGAAGACGTGCCGAAGTGGTCATTGCCAACCCGGCCGGTATTGATGTCGATGGGGCGGGCTTCATTAACGCACAAGGCGTTACCTTGACCACGGGCCAGCCTCAATACAGCAATGGTTCGTTGGATGGTTATCGGGTCCAGGGCGGCACAATCAAGATTCACGGCGATGGGTTCGATGCCGGCAATGCTGATTATGCCGCCATACTAGCTCGTGCCGCCGAGGTTCAGGCAGGCGTATGGGCAGAAGAGCTCGATGTTGTGACCGGCACCAATCGGATCAGCGCCGACCGTCAAACGATCAATACTATTGAAGGCCATGGCGCATCCCCCAGCGTGGGCATAGACGTGGCCCATCTAGGCGGCATGTACGCTGGCAAAATCCATCTCATAGCCAACGAACGGGGGGTCGGTGTCCATAATGCTGGCAACATAGCCGCTGGCGAACTCGTCGTCGACGCGGATGGACGTATTACCAACCGCGGGCAGATTGCCACCCAAGGCGATTTACAGCTGGTTAGCCACGATGATATTGCCAATGCCGGTTCACTGCGTGCCGGTAAAGACATTGTCGTAACCAGTGACGGAAAGTTGGCCAATCGCGACAGTGGCACGATGGTCGCCAGAAATAATATCCAGCTATCGGCGGTTAATCTAACCAGTGAAAGAGGCTCTCTGATCGCTGCCGGCGCACGCGATGACGGGGCCTTGGGGGCAACAGGCGATCTAAATATTTCGGCTAGCCAGGGCATCGAAGGCAGCGGGCAGCATGTCGCCGCTGGCGGATTTTATGCCCAGGCTGAGACCGTGTCTCTTCGTGACAGCCATACCCAAGCCCGCAATATAGATATCGTGTCGGGGCAAGCAGGGGTCGATGCCAGCGGTGCGACCCTTTCTGCACAAGAGGGGCTCAGCACGAGAACCTCTGGAACGCTACATACCGACGGCGCCAGCGTCGTCGCCGAGACGCTCCATCTTGATGTTGGCAGTCTATCCAATATCGGCGGCGATATCTCACAGCTTGGCGAGCAGTCGTTGGCATTAAGGCTCGACACTTTCGATAATACCGCGGGGCGGCTGGCCACCAATAGCGGACTCGATATTTCGGCCCATACCGTGGGTAACGCTGCCGGTACGTTGCAGGCGGTAGGCGATATTAGCCTCAACGCCGCAAACCTGAATAACCATGCCGGCGATATTCTCGCCGGCAACTCCCTGGCC
This sequence comes from Vreelandella sulfidaeris, assembly GCF_042429665.1. Lineage (GTDB taxonomy): Bacteria > Pseudomonadota > Gammaproteobacteria > Pseudomonadales > Halomonadaceae > Vreelandella. The sequence continues at coordinate 1,260,112 of NZ_JBHMAC010000010.1, forward strand.
GTTAACGTCTCTAACGGTATCGATAATAGCCAGGGGCAATGGCGGGCGGCGCGCGTAGATGTTACCTCAGCAGAGCTAAACAACAAGGCCGGTCTGATCAGTGCCAATGGTGGCGAGTTAAATGCACAGTTAAATGAACTCAACAACAGTCAGGGGCGCCTGGAAGCCGTCGGCGACCTGACCCTTGATGTTGCCAATACGCTGGTCAACGAAGCTGGCGAGATTGTGCATGCTGGTCAGGGAAATGCTCAAATTGACGCCACGCATATAGAGGGGAGTGATGGACTGATTGCCAGCCAAGGACGTCTGGTTTTGCGTGGCGAGGAAATTTTGCTCGATGGTGGCACTACCAGCGCAAATTCAATTGCGCTACACGCCGAAAGCCTCAGTCACCGGCAAGGTAAGATGCAGCAGTTCGACGATGCTGATGACTTGGCACTGAATGTCGGTCAAATAATGGACAATGGCGGTGGGCTGATCGCCAGCAATGCTGGGATCGGTATCATTACCCAGGAATTGATCAATACCGGCGGCACGCTGCAGGCGGCAGGTGATATCAGCCTTGACGCCACAAGCTTGAATAACCATGGCGGCGATATTCTCGCCGGCGACTCCCTGGCCGTTAGCGTCACCGACAGTATCGATAATAGCCAGGGACAATGGCGGGCGGCTCGCGTAGGCGTTACCTCAGCAGAGCTAAACAACAAGGCCGGTCTGATCAGTGCCAATGGTGGCGAGTTAAATGCACAGTTAAATGAACTCAACAACAGTCAGGGGCGCCTGGAAGCCGTCGGCGACCTGACCCTTGATGTTGCCAATACGCTGATCAATGAGGCTGGCGAGATTGTGCATGCAGGCCAAGGTAAAGCCCAAATTGACGCCACGCATATAGAGGGGAGTGATGGACTGATTGCCAGCCAAGGACGTCTGGTTTTGCGTGGTGAGGACCTTGTGCTTGATGGTGCCACCACCAGCGCAAAGTCAATGGCACTGCACGCCGAAAACCTCAGTCACCGGCAGGGGGAAATGTCACAGTATGGAGATGTCGATGACCTGATACTGACCGTCGACCAAGCGTTGGATAACAGCGGAGGACTGATTGCCAGCAATGCCAGACTCGATATCACTGCCAGCAGTATAGACAACCGTGAAGGTGACCTGGTCGGCGAGCAAGGTGTCGTACTACGTGCGGCATCGCTGGACAATCGCTTGGGAATGGTGGGGGCTCTGAAAGGCCAACTGATGGTGGAGGCAGGGGCACTCGACAACACCCTTGGCCGAGTGGAAACCGCTGGCGACCTATCGCTTAATATTGCTGGCACGCTGAGCAACCAAGATGGCGAGATCGTACATGCCGGCGACAGCGAGGCGCGGATCGATGCTGCTCGTATCGTCGGCAGCAACGGCTTGATTGCTAGCCAGGGCAAGCTGACACTGACAGCAGATAGCCTCGACCTTGATGGTGCCATCACCAGTGCTGAGCAAATAGCCGTTCATGCCGAGCGACTTAGTCACTACCAGGGGGAGATGTCGCAATATGGCGACAACGCCGAGCTAGTGTTGGCGATTCGCGAGACGCTGGATAACCGCGAGGGAAAAATCCTTAGTCACGCTAATCTCTTGATAAATGCCGGTGATTTCGTCAATCGCTCAGGAATGCTGCAGGCGGCTAGAGACCTGAGCCTGGATAGTGGTGAACTTGACAATCGGTACGGCGAGATCCTCGCTGGCGGAAGCCTGGCCATTGACGCCAGCGGGCAACTCGATAATAGCAGCGGTCGTGTGGTGGCCACGCGAGATGCCGTCCTGTCGGGAGCCTCTCTTGTTAACGTCGATGGCTTGCTTGCCACCCAAGCGGGCGATCTTGCTATTGATATCGTTGGGGGCATAAATAATCGTCAGGGCCATCTCGAAGCGGGCGGTGAGCTGGTATCGATCAGCCGTGCCCTCGATAATCGCGACGGTGAGATCGTCGCTACCCAAAGCAATATCGATACCCAAAGGCACCACCTGGACAACCGTGGTGGTCTAATCGCCGCCCGGGAGGGGCTCGAATTGGTTAGTGGTGCACTCGACAACACCGGTGGCACACTCCAGGCGGGTGGAGGCCTATCTCTCGATACTCAAGGACAGGCCCTAATCAATACTGGGGCGGGGGAGATACTTGGCGAAAGGGGTGTATCGCTGACGCTGGGCAGCCTCGACAATACGTCTGGTCTGATTGGTGCTGGTACTAATCTTGAGCTCAAGGCCGATACCGTTACCAATCGCAGCGGCGGGGCACTACTGAGCGAAGCCGACATGAATGTGACGGCTGCCAATCTCGATAACCTCGGTGGTCAGTTTCAATCCTTGGGTAACATGTTCCTCGACATCGATGGCACGCTCGGTAACCAGAGCGGTTTGATTCGTGCTGGCCAGACGCTGAAGGTGATGGCGAAACAGGTGATCAATCGCCTTACTCAGGGCGCCGACCAGGGGATCGAGGCACATACGCTTCATTTGGAAGCAGATGAACTAGACAACCTACAGGGCACCATTCGCACCGACAAGCTGGCTGATCTCCGTGTGAACGCAGGGATGATCAATCGTGAAGGTCTAATCTCGTCGCTTGATACACTGGCCATACAGGCCAGCGACGTCGACAACCGAGGCGGCACCCTGATCGCCGATCAGGCCCTTGAGCTGACGACGGAACGTTTGACCGGCGAGGGTCGTGTGCTCTCACAGGGTGATTTGGCCCTGCGACTGGCCACTGATTATAGCCTCTCCGAAGGAGGCGAACTGATGGCGGCGGGTAATCTTCATCTTGCCACCACCGGCACGATCGATAACCGGGGCAATCTGAAGGCGGGAGAAATGCTCTCCCTCGAGGCTGCGCGTCTAAATAATACTGACTCTGGCGAACTCTCCGGTACCACCACGCATATTGATGTCGGGCACTTAACCAATCGCGGCCTGATCGACGGTGTCGATACTCATATCGCTGCCGATGTGCTCGACAACCTTGGTACCGGCCGCATCTATGGCAACGCGCTTGGAATCAAGGCGGGTACCCTTACCAACGACAAAGAAGGCGGTCAGGCCCCTGTGATAGCGGCACGAGAGCGGCTGGATATTGGCGTGGGCACTCTGATAAACCGCGATGACGCGCTTATCTTCAGCGCTGGCGATATGGTCATCGGTGGTGCTCTGAACGCCAGTGGCCATGCAACGGGGCAGGCTGGGCAAGTGCGCAATGCCAGCGCGACCATTGAGGCACTGGGTAATCTATCCCTCTCTACTGGTCGGCTCGACAATACCAATGAGCACTTCGAAACCGAGTTGGTACGGGTGAAAGATTTGCCGCCGGGAGTATATCTCCAACCGAATGGATGGGACGAGAAACTATCAGTAGATGAGTTCCAATGGGTGAGTTCAGGTAGTTATCGAAACGAAAGTGGTAGTTATCGCCATAAAGACACAAAATTAGCCGTTTCAAGATGGACTGAATACGATATCGAACGCACTCAATACGAAAGCCAGGTAGTGCGATCTCGGCCGGGGCAGTTATTGGCGGGTGGAAATATTAGTCTTTCAGGCGGTAACTTGATCAATGACAAGAGCCGCATTGTTGCAGGCGGTGCAATAACTGGTGACCTAAACAGCTTGAGCAATATTGAAGCGTCGGGGCAGCTTGTCTTTGAGGAGGCCGGTATAAGTCGGCAGAGCTCGACTTATACGGAGAAAAAGTGTGATGGGGGAGAGGGAGGGTGTGCTCCTGCAGTGTTTACATACCGACGATACTCTGACTGGAAACCCTATTCTGGACAATCTTCGGAAACTATCGTCGTTCCTATTACCGAAGTACGGGAAGGCATTCAATTTTCCGGCAGCGGAACTCAACTGAACGCGCATCATGGTGCTTCGCTCACTGCTTCAGCCCAGGGAGCGAATGGAGCCCAAGTGGCTCTCCAGTCCCGCGGGTCTGGCAACACTGTTATCGAAGTTCCCGCCCTGTACCCGACCACACCTCATGCTGAAAGCAGCCTGCCTATCGATGGCAGAAAAATGATTGATGGGTTGGCCATCTCCCCCGCTGATATCGAGAAACTCACCACGACCTTGCAAAACATGGTGGGCGAGTCACCCCCCAGACCTATTGGGCCCTCCGATGCCGAGCGTCACGCTACGGATCTGTTGCCGCTCGGCATGATTCGTAGCGTGATGGCGAATATTAACTTACCGGCCAACAGTCTTTTCCAAATCAGGCCCGCACCTAAAGCCCCCTATCTGGTCGAGACTGACCCGCGTTTCACCAACCAGCGGGAGTGGCTCGGGTCGGACTATATGCTTGATGCTCTAAATAGCGATCCGAGCACGACTCATAAACGCCTCGGCGATGGTTTCTATGAACAACGGATGATCAACGATCAGATCATGCAATTGACCGGACAACGGTATTTGACAGGTCATAGTAATGATGACGATCAGTATCGAGCGTTGATGAATTCGGGTATTACCTTCGCAGAGAAGCATGACTTGCGCCCCGGCGTGGCACTGACTGCCGAGCAGATGGCCCAGCTTACCAGCGATATCGTTTGGATGGTGGAACGGGAAGTAACCCTGCAAGATGGTTCCATCACCAAAGTACTGGTTCCTCAAGTATACGCCCGGGTACGTGAGGGCGATCTGCAAGGAGACGGTACCTTAATAGCGGGCAACTCACTGGCGCTCGAAGTGAAAAATGATATCGCCAATACGGGGACTCTGGCTGGCCGTGAGCTGGTCGCGCTCTCGGCAGAGAACATTAGCAATTTGGAAGGCCGGATTGGTGGTAATCGTATTGACCTCACGGCGCGTAACGATCTCGACAATATTGGTGGAGAGATAGCCGCTGGCCGCTCTCTGGCGTTGCAAGCAGGGCGGGATCTGACATTAACCAGTACTTCGAAACGCTTGGCTGAGCTTCATGTTACTGAGGCTGGTGGCAGCTTGAGCGCCACCGCTGGACGTGACATGAGCATCGTCGGTGCCGCCCTCGACAGCGCAGGCGATCTCCGACTCGGTGCCGGCCGCGACTTGAATATCACAAGTACCTTGTCTAGCGAACAGAAGAACCGTGGCTATCGGTTCAGTAGCACCGAGCTCGATCGTGCAGCTACTCTGTCAGCGGGTAACGACCTGTTTCTTGACGCCGGGCATGATCTCACCCTGACGGCGGTCGATATCAACGCCCGTGGCGACGGTTTGCTTAATGCTGGGAATGACCTGAGTCTGGATGCTCTTTCGACCCAGAAAAGCCGAAGTGCCTGGTGGAACAAGACCCGTGAAAGTGAAGAGGTTGGCACTCAATTAGAGATAGGCGGTAGCCTCGCGCTCCTCGCTGGGCAGGACATCACAGCTCGCGCTGCGGAGCTAAATGCCAGCGATGATCTGACCCTCATGGCCGGTCGTGACATCAGCCTGGAGGCAGGGTACTCCCAGCAGTACGAAGAGACGCGCCAGGGGTATACCCACACCATCGATAGTCAGAGCCGGGTGCAATCCACCACGCTTGTTGCCGGTGGTGATTTACTCTTGCAGGCGGGTAATGACCTACGTCTAACAGCTAGCCAGTTAGAGGCTGCTGGCAGCGCAGCCCTGATCGCCGGTAACCGAATAGATCTGCTCACTGCTCAAGAAGAAGACTACTCCCTCTACGATTATCGCCGCCGTGGTGGGCTCTTTAGCAGTGGTCGTCATCAGCGCGACGAAGTCCACGATATCCGCGAAGCGGGCACCCAGATCACCGCAGGCGACGATATCGCCCTCATCAGTGGCGGCGACCAGACCTACCGGGGCGCAAGGCTGGACGCCGGGCAGGACATGGCGCTACTCAGCGACGGCGACATTACCTTCGAAACCGCCAGCGACGTGCGCACCGAATCCCACGAACGCAGCAAGAGTAACTTTGCGTGGCAATCGGCCTCCGGCGAAGGCTCCACCAACGAAACGCTGCGCCAGAGCGAGCTGGTGGCCCAGGGCGAGCTGGTCATTCAGGCCGCCCAAGGCATCAGCATTGACGTGGAAGCCATCAACGCCCAATCGGTGCGCCAGACCATCGACGCCATGGCCGCGGCCAACCCCGACCTTGCCTGGCTCAAAGAGATGGAGCAGCGGGGCGACGTCGATTGGCGTCAGGTCGAGGCTATTCATGACAGTTGGGATTACTCTCAGTCTGGCCTTGGGCCGGGCGCGGCGCTGGCCGTGAGCATAGTCGCAGCGGCTTGGGCCGGTCCGGCGGCTTCCGGCTTACTGGGGCTGGCCGAAGGCGGTTTGGCCGCCAGCATGGTGACGGCAGGGGCCAGTTCACTGGCCAGCACTGGCGCGGTCAGCTTCATCAATAATCGTGGCAACCTGGGTGATACCTTCAGCGATACCTTATCAAGCGACAGCCTGCGCGGTGCCACTATTGCCGTGCTTAGTGCGGGGGCCGCCCGAGGCATAACCGATCGTGTTTGGGGAACGCAGACCAACCCCACTACCGGTGCCACGAACAATCTCAACCTCAGCTTTGGCAATGGCAGTGATATTGCCCGTTTTGCCGGTCAGCGCACCAGTCAGGCCGCCATCGATGCGGGGATTCGTACTGCCATCGAAGGCGGCAGCTTGGGCGATCATCTTGCCGACGGATTCGAAAACGCCGTGGCGCATGTGGTCAGTGGGGTGCTGTTTAATGCTGTGGGTGATATTGCCAACGAGCGGCTATGGGAAGAAGGCGGTCCGCAGAAGATTGCCCTACACGCGCTGGTCGGTGGCAGCGTTAGTGAGGCCATGGGCGGCGACTTCCGCACCGGTGCATTGGCGGCGGGCGCCAGTGAAGCACTTGTTCATCACCTCGTAGAGAATGGTCGCGCCAATCCAGTACTTAGCAATACTGTGGCTCAACTGGCAGGGATCGTCGCGGCGGAACTCAGCGGTGGCGACGTTAACGACGGTGCTCTCATCGCTGGTCAGGTGGAGAGTTACAACCGTCAGCTGCACTCCGAAGAGCGCAAGCTGGCAAGAGACCTAGCGGATCTGAGTGAGGGGCGCTTTACCTTGGAAGAGATCGAGCAGGCGATGCGCGGCATGCACAACCTCGCTAAAGGAGAAGCGCCCGGTGACAATATCATTGTGCCCCTGCTGCCAGGGCTAGGCACTGATGAGTTGGGTTATTACGACTTCAGTGGTCAGTGGATGAACGTCACGCTGGCCGATGGATCGCAGGAACTGAGACAGGCGGTGCTAAATGCGCCACGTGAATTGGCCAATTTCATCATCCGCAATACCGGCGGCGTGGATTCGCCGTATTGGGTACCGCCAACACAGACACCGAATGAGCGAAAGCCCCAGTTGCTTTTCCCGGGTAGTATCGCGATGGCGGCGGGGCTGCCCTACAACCTTAACGATGTGGATACGCGCACGCCTCTGCAACAGCAGCAGGACATGGATGCCTTCGTGCGCGGTGTCTCAAGTCTGGCTGCTTTTCCCTTTGCAGCAGGCTCTGTCGCCATGCTAGGGGGGCGCAGTGCATTAGGAGTTTTTGGTTTTGGTGCAGGCTTTGATATGGCGGGCCAATCGCTACAAGGCGGTGAGTACCGATTTGGACAAACGCTTGCTGCTGGTGGTACGGCGTTGGCTTATGGTCCGTTGGCTGGCCGCAACTTGTGGGGCAATGCCGCCTTGGGTGGGATCGCCGGGGGCAGTAATACTGCGGTGACCAATTGGATGTATGACGAAAATAAATCAGTGATACGGAGCATAGGTATGGGAGCAGCCGCTGGTGGGATTGGTGCACGCCTAGGTGAGGTTATTAAAGAACTCGGGCCATATATTCCCTCTCAAGTTACTGTGCCGTACTTTTCTACTCCGGCAACATTTAGTGTGACCTTGCCCTCGGCAGGTGTGTTAGGAGGGGTGGCGGAAAAGGGTATTAGCAATATTCCAGCCATATTGTCATTACCTGATGCCAACAGTATGGAGCAACCGTAATGTCTAAGCGCGATATGTCATGGAAAGGCTTTTCGAAGCGAAATGCGGTCAACGCGTGTTTTGCTTGTTTTGCTTTTGTGTTTTTTTGGAATGGCGTGGTTATATGGGAGTGGCTTTATGCCTTGTTCGGCGGGGAGCTTCGTGGCTATGGGCTGGCGCAGCAGCGTTGGCATCGTGTCTGGGCTGTGGGATTCGTGGCTATGTTTATATTTGTGGCCATGTTGGATGCTCTAAGTGTTTGGCACTGGCAAAAGTATCCTGAAAAGAGGCGTTATCCTAAAAAAGCAAAGAAGTTAAAGAATAACCAAATAAAGAGAAAGGTTGCGAAGTCCTATGAGGCCCAAAATTCATCAATACGTACTTCCTTTGTCGAGTCAACAGTTACAGGCGACATCATACACCGAGCTGAATTGAGTCAGTTAGAGAAGGGTTATGTTTTATGCATAAGCCGTTCAGGACAGGAACTCCAGGTGGATGACCTTGTTAAAAATTTTGAGTCTGAGCAAGCGGTGAAGCAATATCTTGAGAAAAAGACCCCGTTTCGCTGGGGAGATTTTGCTACACCCGCTGCTATTGAGAATAACCGCCTCAGGTGAATAAAGAAGTAGTACCGGCTGTTGAATAAGTAAGCTTGGGCTGTCCAAGGTATAAGGAGCGTTACTGGGTATTATCTTAATGGTAAAACGGTTGTCCTCATAAGTATTGTGCAGAATGGTTGATTACCACAATTGCCGCTGTTGGGGAGCTTTAGTAGCTCCCTTTTTGGTTTATAACAGAATAAATTTATTAGTTTGATCAACAACGCCGTGGCCTCTGCCATGGTGACGGCAGGGGCCAGTTCACTGGCCAGCAGTGGCGCGGTCAGCTTCATCAATAATCGTGGCAACCTGGGTGATACCTTCAGCGATACCTTATCAAGCGACAGCCTGCGCGGTGCCACTATTGCCGTGCTTAGTACGGGGGCCGCCCGAGGCATAACCGATCGTGTTTGGGGAACGCAGACCAACCCCACTACCGGTGCCACGAACAATCTCAACCTCAGCTTTGGCAATGGCAGTGATATTGCCCGTTTTGCCGGTCAGCGTGCCACTCAGGCCGCCATCGATGCGGGGATTCGTACTGCCATCGAAGGCGGCAGCTTGGGCGACAACCTCGAGGACAGCCTTGAAGGCGCCGTGGCGCATGTCGCCACCGGGGTGCTGTTCAACGCCGTGGGTGATATTGCCAACGAGCGGCTATGGGAAGAAGGCGACCCGCAGAAGATTGCCCTACACGCGCTGGTCGGTGGCAGCGTTAGTGAGGCCATGGGCGGCGACTTCCGCACCGGTGCATTGGCCGCGGGCGCCAGTGAAGCACTTGTTCATCACCTCGTAGAGAATGGTCGCGCCAATCCGGTACTTAGCAATACCGTGGCTCAACTGGCAGGGATCGTCGCGGCGGAACTCAGCGGTGGCGACGTTAACGACGGTGCTCTCATCGCTGGTCAGGTGGAGAGTTACAACCGTCAGCTGCACACAGCAGAGCGGGAACTAGCTCGAAATCTTGCCGAGGAGAGCGATGGTCAATTTACGCTGGAAGAGATCGAAAGTGCGCTGCGGGGGATGTATCACGATGATCTGGGACAGGCGCCTAGTGCCAACGCCCAAGTGGATCTGAGCGATTTAGAAGGCGTCTTAGGCAGTTATTACGATTTTGGAGGCGAATGGCTGGCCATCCCTGGCCAAGATGGCAAAACTCGCTATTTAATCCAGCTGGTACCGACAGACACTCCAGCAGACCTGATTGCCTATATTATTGAGCAGACAGGTGAGGAAATATCGCCTTATCGAGCTCCCGTCTACCGGTTACCGGCGGGAGAGGCCGCACCCGGCCAGCCGCTTGATCGACTCACGGGGCGGCCGCTTGATGAGGAGGGGCGTTACACAGTCAGCTATGTGGTAGATGGAGAGATTTACCACGTACCGCATTTCTCGTGTGAAACAGCAGATTGTATTGCTCAGGGCGCCAACATTGATTACAGCGATCAGAGTGCAGTGTCATATTCCAGGGCGCTGGATGCTAAGGCGCTAGATGATTTCAGTACGTTATCGACAGCAGCTGTGTTTTTAAACCCTGTTGGAGCCGGGGGGCTAGGGCTTGCTGCATCAGGAAGCGTGGCAGGCTTGATGTCGGGTTACTTAAAGGATGAATTCGTTATATCAGCTTCAAAAGAAGTAATGAGTGCAGGGTTCGAGAAGTATGCAATATTTCGAGGCGTACCTGCTCCTGCAGCTGCAAAATTGACAGCTACATTAAGTTTGTTAGGCGTTTGGGATGAAGTTTCGAGTAATGCATCTAAGTTACTAGATTGACTGCTGGGGATAATTGATGTGGGTGGAAGTTTATGTTTTCTAATGATGTTTGGTTGGCGTGGATGAAAAGATATCGCGCTTATATCCTTTGTTTAATGGTAATTTTATCCATTTTTATTGCTGTGCTCCGTTTCTGGGGAGAGTGGAAATATTTTTTCGGTATGCTGATTGGTCAGCTTTTCTTCGGACAGGCTGTACAGTCTTATCTTTATGGTAAATATATTTCGTTTGGCGGTGGAGGGGTAACAGTTGAAAGTAGTCCGTGCTCTAGGTTAGTAGCATTTATTGTGGCGTTCATTGGATATTTGGTTATGTTTCTTTTTAATGGATATCCGTGGAGTTAGGTGCTCCCCTTGCTGGAAGGGGGTACATACAGGCATCTTCACATGTGTAAGATTGTTTGAACGGCGATATATTACTGCTTAAATTGTGGCAGTATCTGCCAAACAAAATTTCTCAAAGGCTCGTCTGCTAAATACTGACCACTACCATTAGCCGTCCTGCAGGGTATATTCGATAGCCAACGGGTAGATCAGGGAATATAAGTGCACCAAGGAGGAGGTATGCCAGCCAACGCCGCTAACGTATTGGAAATTGCCGCTGCTGTCGTGAGCGACCCTGAGTGCCGTTTATTATTGGTGCGCAAGCACAATACGTCTTTTTATATGCAGCCAGGTGGCAAGATCGATGCGGGCGAAACCGCATTGGAGGCGGTGTGTCGTGAGCTTAACGAGGAATTGGGCCTAGCGGTGAATAGTGACCAGCTCTCACCGCTAGGACTATTCACCGCACCCGCGGCCAATGAGCCTGACACCATGCTCCAAGCGCATCTGTTTAGCCTTGTTATTGATGAACCAGTCGAAGCAAGGGCTGAAATTGCCGAGGCAAGGTGGGTGACCCGTGAAGAGGCTTGGCAGTTGCCGTTGGCGGCGCTGACCAAAGAGTATGTAGCAGTGAATCATTAAGCTTGATGATTGTGATAAAGAGGCGCCGATGGGCGCCTTTTTTTATGCGCTAGACCTAAGCGATAGCGGTGGTTAGTTAATGATAAATATTGTCATTTATTCTATTAGTGGTAGGCTATGTAGCGTAAAAGATAAACGCAAATCGTTCTAATACTTAATTAGTTTCTAGTGGGCGGTGCACGCCGCTCACTACTCAGTAACGGAGAGTCGACGTGCTGAACAGGCCTTTCTTTGCCTTGCGTGGATGGTGGCTAGCGGGCGTGCTGGCCAGCGGCACACTAGTGTTAAGCGAACAAGCAGTGGCTCAAGCGGCCGAAAGTGTAGACGCCCAGCAAACCCAGGCGGAGCTTCAGGCGCAAATTGACGCTGCTGACGAACAAACCCGTGAACAGCTGGAAGAGTTGCGCCGTCTAGAGCGTGAAACCCGTCAGTTAGAAGCTACTAATGCCTCCATGGCGGGGCGTTTGGCACAACAGGCCGAGCGTCAGCAGCGCCTGGAAACGGCGCTGGATACTCTGGATGAAACACGTGCGGCACTGCCGGTAATCGAACAAAATATGGCAGAGCAGCTAAGCGGCTGGATTGAGCGAGACCTGCCATTTCTGCAAGAAGAGCGGCTGGCGCGCGTTGAACGTCAGCCAGAAGAACAAGGCGAAGACACCATCGAACGAATCAATCGACTGCTCGAAGCATGGCGCGTTGAGCTCGATTATGGCCGGGAAATGGATAGCTGGCGTGGACGCCTAAGCCAAGAAGACCGCGAGCGTGAAGTGGACTTCTTACGCATTGGACGTATCGGGTTTTATTACCTGACCCCCGACGGCCGCGAGGGCGGAGTGTGGGATGCCGAGCGCAGTGCCTGGCAGCCTCTTGAAGAAAAATATTTGCGTGAAGTGCGTAATGGGTTGCGCATCTCAAATGATCAGCGCGCTCCCGAGCTTTTAACCTTACCGCTCTCAGTCAGTGCCAATGAACCGCAAGGAGAGCAACCATGAGTCGTTTGAGCCTAGCGGTTGGTAGTCTCCTGTCCGATAACCGCTTCAATAATCGCCATGCTACAGCGCGCCCATCGGCACAGCGGCTATCGCTATGTCGGCGTGGTTGTACCCTTGCGCTGCTGGGGCTGATGTTGGTAAGTGGTTTTTCCATGGCGCAGACGTCTAGTGATACTCGTGACAATGCGATGTCTCTACGCGAAGCACGTGAAGCCGCTGAAGCGCGTGATCAGCAGCGTTTAAGAGGTTTTCTAGACAATCAGCAGGCGTTGAGCACGGCATTAGAGCAGGCGCGTGCCGCGCATGAAGAGGCTGAGCAAGCAAACGCCGCGCTACAGGCGCAGCAGGAAGAGCAAGCCAGCCAAGCCAGCGAACTTAACGAACGCCAAGCGGAGCAGGGTGAAGCACTGTCAGGTTTATTGTCTAATCTCGCCCGGCATAGTTCAGAAATCCGTAATGCGCTTGGTGAAGAGAGTTTGCTGACGCTTGAGGAGGGCTCGCTGCCTCCGCGGTTGGATGAAGTGGAAGTGCTTGAACGTCACCAGTTAGAGCGTGTGGTCGATAGCCTGGCCGCATTAACGGCACGCACTGGTCGTGCAGCGCGTCTGTCGCTGCCGGTAGCCAATGCTGAAGGTGAGGTGTCATCACGCGATATAGTACGGCTCGGGGATTTTGCGGCGTTTACCGAAACTGAGCTGCTACAGCGAAGTGAAGGGGAAAACGGCTTGGCGGTGTTACCGCAGACGCCTGCGCCGATTGGTACGCATTTGTCGTCTTATTATCAGGGCGAAAGCCGCGTCTTTGCCGTGGATCCTACTCAGGGCAGTGTGCTGGATGCCTTGTCGCAACAACCCAGTTTATGGGAGCGCTTCCAGCAGGGCGGTTACGTCGGTTATGTGGTGGTCGCATTGGGTGTGGTGGGGCTAATCATTGGTTTAGCGCAGTACTTTTATTTGCTGCTTACCAGCAGGCGCGTCAATCGTCAGCGCAGCTCATTAAACCAGCTACAGGCCAATAACCCACTTGGACGAGTGCTGCTGCGTTTTGAAGGCATGGATAAGCATCAAACGCCGGAAGCCCTGGAAGCACGTTTAGATGAAGCGGTACTAGCAGAACTACCGCGGCTGGAACGTAGCCAGCCGATGGTCAAACTGCTGGCGGCGATTGCCCCGTTGCTGGGTTTATTGGGGACGGTCACCGGGATGATTGTGACGTTTCAGGCGATTACCGTCTTTGGCACCGGTGACCCGCAGTTAATGGCGGGCGGTATTAGTCAGGCGCTAGTCACAACAGTGTTGGGGTTAATTACCGCAGTACCGCTGTTGTTCGTACAAACAGCGTTGTCTAGTCGCAGTCGTTATTTAACGCACGTGATTGAAGGGCAGGCGAGCGCTGCGCTGGCGGATCATCTGGAAACACATACGTCAACGAACATGTCTGCTCACACGTCCACGGTGACTTGATATGTCCACTCTTCCTCTTTGGCTTGAGCCCGTTGAGCGTCTAGTGGAGGCGGGTGGTGCGGTATTAGTGGTGCTGGCAATAGTAGCCGTGCTGGTCTTTGCCATGGCTATTGAGCGGTGGTGGTATTACCGCATTACATGGCGCTTGGCGCGGCGACAGCTGTTACGACGCTGGGCGGCGCGTAGCGACCACGTTAGTTGGAGCGCTCGTACGCTGCGCCAGGTCTGGGCAGAAGGGCTAGTCGCTAGGTTGCGCAGGCCGTTGCCATGGTTAAAGCTGTTGGTCGCGCTTTGCCCATTGCTAGGTCTGTTGGGTACGGTAACGGGCATGATTAGCGTGTTTGATAGCCTCTCGTTAAGTGAGACCCATCAGGCCCGGGCAATGGCCGATGGCGTCGCCCGGGCGACGTTGCCCACCTTGACGGGGATGGCCATTGCCGTTGTCGGCCTTTTATTTATTAGTCGTTTAGAACACGTTATTCGGCGCGAAGACCAGCGATTACATGATCGTTTGGCGCGGGCATTGGAGGAGAATGATGCGTAGACGTCGTTCCATAGAAGCGGCTGCCGAGGGCAATGAGGTAAATCTGACCCCCATGCTCGACGTAGTGTTTATCATGCTGATTTTCTTTATCGTCACGACCAGCTTTGTTAAAGAAAGTGGTGTTGAAATTGATCGCCCTGAGTCCAGTGCCGCCACGCCCCGCCCAGACGCTCAGGTACTGGTGGCGGTGTCTTCTGAAGGTGCGGTGTGGGTGGACGGCAGCCCGGTGGATATTCATCGAGTTGGGCAGCAGGTGGCCGATATGCTCAGCAAAGAGGGCTCAGTGGTCATCCAGGCCGATCGACAATCCACGACAGGGCTGTTGATTGAGGTGATGGATCGTCTACGTGAAGCAGGCGTCGACCAAATAGCGGTGGCGGCGAGTCGGAGCGGGTCATGATGCGGCACTTAGTGTCAATGCTTGGGGGCGCGGTGCTTGCGGTGGGGCTTTTCTGGCTGCTGGCCCAGCTGGTGGCACCACCTGAGCGTGAGCCTGAAGAGCTGACCATGAGCATGGCAATGACCATGGTGGAAGCGCCGGAGGTGGCGCCTGAACAAGAAGCGCCTCCTCCCCAGCCCGTTGAAGCGGCTCCCCAGCAGGCGCCGCCGCCGATGCCGGCTCCCGAGCCGCCGCCAGTCACCGACAGCGCCATTAGCATGCCGGAGGTGGAACTACCCGATGCGCCTGTAGAGCCGGTGGAGATGGATAGCGAGCTGCCAGAGTTAACCGAAGTAACGCCGGAGCCTGCGCCAGAACCGACTCCCGAGCCGCCACCGGAGCCCCCGCCGAGGCAAGCCCCCGTTGAGCCAGCGCCTACTCAGCGGGCTATTACCAGTAATGTGCAGAGTACGCCTTCCGTGAGTGAAGCCGCGCCATCAGTCCCCGCGCCGCCCAGCAATGAGCCGGTTAGTGTCGGCCAGGCGACGCCGACGAGTCGGGTTAATCCTAATTACCCGCCACGCGCCCAGCGGCGCGGAATGGAAGGTTTTGTAGAGATTGCTTTTATGATTCGCCGCGATGGCAGTGTGGATGCTTCGTCAATACGCGTGACCAATGCTCAGCCGCGTCGGGTCTTTGATGATGCCGCCCGCGACGCCATTTCCCAGTGGCAGTTTGAACCCAGTGATCGGTTGCGCAATGCCACCCAGCGGATCGAGTTTCAGTTGAGGTAGCGGTATGAAGCGTTCTTTTGCGGTTTTATTAATAAGTGCCTGGTCTTGCGCGGTGCTTGCGAGCCCCGCGCTTCAAGGCGGTGTGATTGCCGATCTCAATGAGCTGCAAAGCCAGTTACAAGAGAGTCAATCACACGCAAGTTCTGCACAACAAGAGGCGCTGGTGCAAGTGGTCGAGCGGGCTACCTTTCAGGCCGAGCGGTTAGCGCCAGGTAATCAGGCGGATCAATGGGCAAGTGCGCTTTACCAGCAGCTAGCCGCGAGCGCATTGGTGCGTCAGGATAAGCCTGCTGAGGCTGCCGATCGGCTTGAGATAGCGCGTGGCATGAATGGCGTGGATAGCCCCCAGGCGGTCCGCTGGCTGCGTGAAGAAGCTGGTTTGCGCCGTGCGGCAGGGCAACAAGAGCAGGCCATCGCCTTATTCACTGAGTGGCTAGGCAGTGAGCAGGCAAGTGACCCAGACGTTGATAAAGCGATATGGCAATTAACGCGCCTACTGGCTGAGCAGGAGCGCTGGGACGAAGCCGCGGATTGGCTTGAGCGCGCACTTGAGCAAACCCCTCAGTTAAATGAAGCGCAGCAGCGTCTGGCGCTTGTGATCTACCGTCAGGCAGGCCAGGGCGAGCAGGCCCTGGCATGGTTGCTGGATGGATTAAATGCCGATAGCGAGACTGCCGAGTGGCGCCAGGCAGCGGGCCTTGCCCAGCAAGCAGGGCAGGCAGGAATGGCGGCCGGCCTATGGGAGATGGCCTGGCAGTTAGGCAAATTAGACCAGCCCGACGATTTCTGGCTTTTAATTCAGCTCCATCGGGCCGGTGGAACGCCAGCCAGGGCAGCGGAGCATCTTGAGCAGGCGCTGAGTGCAGGCGATATTGTCCGCGATGAGTCGCATCTACGCTTGCTGGCAACGACCTGGCAGCAGGCTAAACACGTTGAGAACGCACTAAGCGCGTGGCATTCCCTGGCACTGCACACTCAATCTGCCGAGGATTGGAGCCGCTACGGCCAGCTTGCTTACACGTGGGGAGAAAACGAACAGGCAAAGCAGGCGTTTGCCCGCGCAGCTGATTTGGGTAATGAACAGGCGCAGGCGTGGCTGGCAAGTTTTAATTAAAGCTCACCATTAAGGCTTAAGCGTTAGCGTAAAGTCGCTCCAGGTCGGGGCGTGGTCGGAAGGGCGTTCCATACCGCGTAGATCGTAGTCGATGCCAGCGCCGGCAGCGTGGTCGGCTAATGCTTTAGTGACGAGGATATAGTCGATCCGCAGGCCGCGCTTGGGCTCGCGGTCAAAGCCTTTCGAGCGATAGTCAAACCAGCTAAAGCGGTCATTGCTGTGGGGATAGCAAAGCCGGTAGCTGTCGGTTAGCCCCCACGCTTTAATGCCTTCGAGCCATTCGCGCTCAATGGGCTGAAAGCTGGTTTTGCCTTCGCGCAGCCAGCGCTTGCGGCTGGCATCGCCAATGCCGATATCCTGATCTTCAGGTGAAATATTAAAATCACCCATTACGGCTAGCCGCTCATCGGGGCTATGCTGGGTATTTAGCAGCCGCGCAAGCTGGGCGTAAAAACGCTCTTTATTAGGAAATTTGGTCGGATGCTCAACGTTTTCGCCCTGAGGAAAATAGCCGTTCCACACCGTGACGGCTTCGCCGTCTTCGGCCAGCATTCGCACGCCGATCATCCGACGCTGAGCATCTTCTTCATCGTCAGGGAAGCCGTAAAATACCTGCTCAGGCGCCTGGCGGCAGAGTAGAGCAACGCCGTAGTGACCTTTTTGACCGTAATAAAAAACGTGATAGCCCATGGCTTCCACGTCGCTAACCGGAAACTCGCTATCCTGTACTTTGGTTTCCTGTAGGCCGATTACGTCAGGTTGGTGGCTATCGATCAAGGCCTGAAGTTGAGGCAGGCGAGCCCGAATGCCGTTGATGTTGAATGAAACCAAACGCATTACGAGTCATCTCGGTTAGGATTGTCAGACGAGTTGGCTTTGTCAGGGTGAATAGCAATCTGCTGGCCTTCTTGCTGACGAGCGAGCTTGCGTACCGCCTGAAGCTTGCGCTGTTGCTGTTTTTTCGCCACAAAACGGCGCGAGGGAGCGACTTGATCGGGATTATCGTGGCGCCATTTTTTATAATCCTTACGCCGGCCGGTACGTATCGTTACCTTGTCGGCCAGTGAACGGGTTTTTTTCTTACGCGTCATGTCGCGCTCCTTACGTCAATTTGATGCCTATTCTAACAGGCCTTGCGACTCCTTCGACAGCAGGACGCGCTCTTATCGCCAAGCCCTGTTACAATGCTGCACTTCATGATGCCAATTTCCACAGCAATGGACAGATAGACAGCCTATGAGCGAGTCGGAACAGACCACAGCACCGGCCCAGAACCGCAAGCCAAAACGCCGCCGTCGTAAACCGCGTCGTCGCCAGTCAAGCTGGGATCTTCGTCAGTTTCAGGTGCCCGCCGTGGCCGGCAAGTGGCGCTTTCATGACTTTGATCTGCCGCTGCCGTTAATGCGCGCTATTCACGCCCAGGGGTTTGAATACTGCACACCTATTCAAGCCGAGGCCCTGCGCCAGACGCTATTAGGTGGCGACATCGTCGGTAAAGCGCAAACGGGAACCGGTAAAACCGCCGCCTTTTTGATTTCGGTGATGGCCTACTTCCTTGAAGAGCCCACCCCCGATGGACAAAAGTCGGGAGCGCCGCGGGCATTGATTATTGCGCCCACCCGAGAGCTTGCGCTGCAGATCGAAAAAGATGCTAAAGCGCTTGCGCGTTTCACCCAGCTTAATGTCGCCAGTGTCGTCGGCGGTATGGACTACCAGAAGCAGCGTGAAAGCCTGAGCAGCAAGATCGATATACTGGTGGCAACACCAGGGCGTCTGCTGGATTTCCACCAGAAGCGTGATATTGATCTGAATGAAGTCGAAGTCCTGGTCCTTGATGAAGCCGACCGCATGTTGTCGATGGGCTTTATACCTGACGTAAAGCGGATCATTCGCTACACGCCCAAGAAAGAGGAGCGTCAAACGTTCCTGTTCTCGGCCACGTTTACCGATGACATTCTGAATCTTGCCAGTCAGTGGACCTTGGATCCTGCGCACGTGGAGATTGAGGTCACCGTTGAGAATCAGGCGGATATTGATCAGCGTGTTTACATGGTGTCCGATGACGACAAGCAGCGCTTGCTGGTGAATCTCCTTCAGCAGGAAAGCTTTGAGCGCGTGATGGTGTTCGGCAATCGCCGTGATTTGGTGCGTAAGTTGGACGACGTGCTCAAAAAAGCGGGCATCAGCGCCGCCATGCTGTCAGGTGACGTGCCACAGAACCAGCGCATTAAAACGTTGGAAAGCTTCCGTGAAGGCGATATTCAGGTATTGGTGGCAACCGACGTTGCGGGCCGTGGGATCCATATTGAAGATGTGAGTCACGTCATCAATTACACCCTGCCGGAAGACCCTGAAGATTACGTACACCGTATTGGCCGTACCGGTCGAGCAGGCGCCAAGGGAGTATCGATTAGTTTCGTAGGCGAAGAGGATGCGTTCTCGCTGCCTGAAATCGAACGCTATATCAACGACAAGCTGCCCTGTGTTCATCCGCCTGAAGGCATGCTGTAAGCCGCATGCTGGATACTGCCTTAAAGAGCGACATCCAGGATGCCTATCGCCGCGTGGTGGAAGCGCTTGAGCTAACACCACGCTACGGTCAGCGCATGATGATTGCCGAGATTGCCCGCACGCTGGGGAATATCGAAAGTGACAGCGAGGGTAAGCGTGTCAGCGATACCCATGTGTGTGTGCTTGAAGCAGGTACCGGTACAGGTAAAACGCTGGCCTATCTGATTGCCGCGTTACCGATTGCAAAAGCGCGCGGAAAGCGGCTGATCGTGTCGACCGCGACCGTGGCGCTTCAAGAGCAGGTGCTCAATCAGGATTTACCTTCGCTAGCGAACCACAGCGGTATCCCTTTTCGCTATGCGTTAGCAAAGGGGCGTGGCCGCTATGTGTGCGTGGCTCGTCTTGATCAGGCGCTTGAGGGCAGTGAACCTAACCCGACGCTATCGCTTTTTGAGCAGTCACTGCAAAGCCAGGGCAGTGATTTCGATGTGATCGCCAGCGACATGGCCCAGGCTTATGGTCAGGGAGAATGGGAAGGGGATCGCGATAACTGGCCGGTAGCGATTGATGATGCTCATTGGCGTCGACTCACGGTTGACCATCGCCAATGTACGGGAAGGCGCTGTGGTCATTTTGGCGCCTGTGCGTTCTTTCGCTCGCGTCGAGAGCTTGAAAATGCCGATATTATTGTCGCTAACCACGATCTTGTCTTAGCCGACCTGGCGTTGGGCGGTGGCGCCATCTTGCCCGATCCAGCGGACTGCATTTTTGTCTTTGATGAAGGCCATCACCTGCCGGAAAAAGCACTTTCCCACTTTGCCCATCGGTTTGCAGTGAATGGCTGTTTACGCTGGCTGAAAACCCTCAAAAGCAGTCTGACCGATCTTCACCAGGGTCTTGCCGTTCAGCCCACGGTGGCGCGCCTGCTGGTGAGCTTGCCGGAGCTTATTCATGGCCTGGAGCCAGCATTAGGCGATGTGTTTAGCGTCGGCCATCAACTGGCCGAACGACCTAATGGCCTGGCTGATGAAGAAACTACCCACCAGTTGCGGTTCGAGAAGGGCCAGGTGCCCGATGCTCTGCGCGAGCAGGCGCAGCAGCTTCTGCTGATGTTTGCCTCCTTATCGCGGTGTCTGGAAAGCATCAGCGATATCCTGCGTGAAAGCCTTGATCCGGATAAACAGACGGGGCTTGATCGCGAGCAGGCTGAAACATGGCTGCCGTTGGTAGCACTGCTGCATGGGCGCGCGTTAGAAGCGCATGCGCTATGGCAGGCGTTCAGTGAGCAGGACGCGGCCAATGAAGCGCCCAGTGCCCGTTGGCTGACCCTGAGTCGTGTCGCTGGTGAGCCGGAGATCGAATTTTCCGCCAGTCCGGTATCGGCGGCGCATACCTTGGCCAAGCATTTATGGGGACGTTGCCACGGCGCGGTGGTGACATCGGCAACGCTAACGGCGCTGGGTCGATTTGAGCGTCTACAGGAGCGTGCTGGACTCGCTAATCGTTATCGCTACCAGGCGCTGCCGAGTCCTTTTGATTATGCCAATGCGGTACTGCGCGTGCCGAAAGAAGCCACTGACCCTAGCGATCGAGACAGCCACGAACAAGCTATCGTATCGTTTGTATCGCAATTAGCCGACGATGAAGCCGCGTTGGTGCTGTTCTCTTCACGAGCGCAACTGAGGGCGGTCGATAAAGCTCTGTCAGCCAGCGTTAAGGCGCGTGTATTGGCGCAGGATGCGTTGCCCAAGCGTGAGCTGATAGAGCGCCATCGGGCGGCGATAGACAGAGGCGAAGGCAGTATTATTTTTGGGTTGGCCAGTTTTGCCGAAGGTATCGATCTACCCGGCGATTACCTGACCCATGTAGTGATAACGCGTCTGCCCTTTGCCGTGCCTGACGATCCTGTCGGGGCAACATTGGCCGAGTGGATCGAAAGCCAGGGTGGGAATGCGTTTATGCGTATTAGCGTGCCCGATGCGTCGATTAAGCTCGTGCAGGCCTGCGGTCGGTTGATTCGTAAAGAGAGCGACCGGGGGGCGATCACCATACTGGATAAGCGGGTGATTACTCGCCGCTATGGGCAAGCACTGCTGGATGCGCTGCCGCCGTTTCGGCGCGAAATTAGTCGCTAGCCAGTCATGGATGACCCCGCCGAAGCGGGGTGTCAGGCTTACTTGGCGATGCGTTTGGCCAGCGTAGCGGCAAGTTTGTCGTTCATACGGTTGAACGTTTCCACCGTGGTGTCCCAGTCAATACAGGCATCGGTGATGGAGACGCCATACTGCAGTTGACTTAGATCTTGCGGCAGCTTTTGATTACCCCAGCCAATATTTGACTCCACCATCAAGCCGATAATGGAGGTGTTGCCTTCCAGAATCTGGTTGGTAACGTTTTCCAGTACCAGCGGCTGTAGTGCGGCGTCTTTGTTGGAGTTGGCGTGAGAGCAATCGATCATGATGTTAGGTGACAGCTTGGCTTGCTGAAGCTCTTTCTCCGCCAGGGCGACGCTCACGCTGTCATAGTTGGGCTTGCCGTTGCCGCCACGCAGCACCACATGACCGTAGGCATTGCCGCGGGTACGAATGATTGCCACCTGGCCCGCCTGGTTGATACCCAGGAAGTTGTGCGGGCTGGCCACGGACTGAAGCGCGTTAATTGCGACATCCAGGCTGCCATCGGTACCGTTTTTAAAGCCGACCGGGCAGGAAAGGCCGGAAGCCATTTCTCGGTGGGTCTGCGACTCGGTAGTACGCGCGCCAATCGCCGACCAGCTAATGCAATCCTGCATATACTGAGGTGAAATGGGGTCCAGTGCTTCAGTGGCTAGCGGTAAGCCCATTTCGGCAAGATCGACCAGCAGTTTGCGAGCAATGTGCAGGCCTTCATCAATTTCAAAGGAGTCGTTGAGGTGGGGGTCGTTGATCAAGCCTTTCCAGCCGACCGTGGTGCGCGGTTTCTCAAAATAGACGCGCATGACGATATAGAGGCTATCGCTAACCTGATCGGCCAATGCACGAAGACGACGAGCATAATCAAGCGCAGCCTCGACATCGTGGATCGAACAAGGCCCAACGACGACCAGTAAGCGTGGGTCATTACCATCCAAGATATTTTGGATAGTTTGGCGACCTTCAATAACGCTGCGTTCAGCCGTATCGGTTAACGGGACGGCGTCTTTAAGGGCGTCGGGAGTGGTGAGAACGTCTTGAGCGAGGACGTTAAGGTTATTAACCTGCTGTTCTGGCATCGTGCTACCTGTGCTTGCGTAATGACTGATGAAGTGAGGGGCGGTAAATGTGGCGACTACTATCGCTTGCCGGGCAGGTAAAAATCAATTGTTGTGGAACTATCATAGTATTAAAAGAGTCAGCCGCTGGGTTTTGTTTAAGCGGTAAGCGCTTGATGCAATGCTAAGAACGCGTAACACTGGTCGCTATATGGTTATAAAATGTTGCTGATCCAACGCATGCCGTTGCTTTATTACACTGCGCTACGGCCTACTGGATAGCGCTATATCCGAGCGACATATTCGCTCTTTATTTCACTGTTTTTAATCAATGCCCAAGGGACGCTATGCTGCTTGCTGTGAACGCCCGCTTGTCAGGGCTAATAGGAATAAAGCTCAGTGCATGCTGCACGAGCTGGAGGAGCGTGTGAATGGGCACTCGTGAAACAGACCAACAGTTGGTTGAGCGTGCTCAAAAAGGCGATACGCGCGCATTCGATTTATTGGTAAAAAAGTACCAACATAAAATTATCGGTCTCATCAGTCGTTACGTTCATGATCACTCTGAAGTTCAGGATGTGGCCCAGGAGGCATTTATTAAGGCGTACCGCGCCTTAGGAAAGTTTCGGGCAGAAAGTGCGTTTTATACCTGGATGTATCGTATCGCTATTAATACTGCGAAAAACTATCTGGTCTCACGGGGGCGTCGTCCTCCCGGTAGTGACTTGGATATCGTCGATGCGGAGATCCTTGATCAAAGCGGACGGCTGGCTGACTCGGAATCGCCGGAAGCGGCCATTGCTAGAGACCAGTTGGAAGCAGCGGTGTATCAGGCCATTGAAAACCTTCCCGACGATCTACGAACCGCGATTACGTTGCGCGAGCTCGATGGGCTTGCCTATGAGGATATCGCTCAGGTAATGCAATGCCCGGTGGGCACGGTACGTTCGCGCATCTTCCGGGCGCGTGAGGCGGTGGATGAACATATTCGCCCCTTGGTATCGACGGCGCGGAACAGCCGTGAGGACTAGCGGTCAGTCATCGTAGCGACATGAATATCGTGCAGTCTCATCACATGATGAGTGTCATATCGAGAGATAGATTTTGGTTTTTTTGTGAACTGTCTGGCGTGTTACGCGTCATACAGGCTGACTATGTTGGTAAGCACGCTTGAGAGCAGCTAGTTGCGACAACGTGCAGTGCAGCGCCATGAGCTTTGGGTTTGCAAACGACCAAGCTGTGGCCCGATAAGCCGCTGGCTTTGCTAGCGTTTGCAAGCAAGTTTTGGCCTTGGAAGTCGTCGGTGTCAGGCAGCGCGTAATCGCGAGCTACTGTGATTGCAGCTACTACGCCAGTACTTCTTTTAAACAGTGTGAGGGTGTGAAGTATGAGTCAAAACACACGGGAATCACTTTCGGTGTTAATGGATGGCGAATGTGATGAGCTTGAGCTTCGCCGAGTGTTGAAGGCACTGCCGGATGATCTCGAAGCTGCCGATACATGGCGTCGCTACCACCTTGCGCGCAGTGTGATGCAGCGAGAGCAGGGTGTAGACACCAGTGTTGATCTGTCCGCAGGCATTATGGCTCGGCTGCTTGATGAGCCCGTGCCGGTACTTGAAAAGGCAGACCGTTCCTCTTCGCGCTCAAGCGGTATTTCATTTGCGCGTGGTGCCGGAGTGGCAGCAGCAGTGTCTTTGATGGTGATTACCGGCGTCCAGTTCTTTGGCAATGGGTCGGCACCGGTGACCCCGCAAAACGGTGATATAGCGTCTATTGCGCCGGGTATCGATGGTGCTTCCCAGCTTCAACCTGCTAGCTTAACGTCACAGCCGGCGATGGCGCCACGTGCCGATATGCCCATGTTTAAGCCTACGCCGTTTCGGTTAAGCGGCCAAGCAGGCCAAAGTGGCTTAATGAATGTCAGTGAAGCGGGATTTGGAAGGCAAGCGCCGCAACACGTTGATGCTTCTCGCAGCGCCAATATCGATGTCGATCAAATTGGTCTACTTCGCTCATATTTAGAGCAGCACACCCAAAGCGCTGCTTACGGTAGCGGCGATAGCTGGATGCCGTTAATGCGCTCATCCGCGGTGACAGAACCGTTAGGTCAACGCTAACGTATTTTGATAGTGCCGATAGGATAGATAGTGGCGATAGATAGTGCCGATAAAAGTGCCGAAAAGATTGGGAGTGCGCTGAATGGGAGTGCGCAACATGAAGTCCCCCTGGCGCAATAAACGCGCATGGTTACTGGTGGTGATGGCGGGGACGCTCTCGTTTCAAGTGCAAGCTCAGAGCGCTGATACCTCTGACGTTAGCGCTACTGGCTATGAATGCACACAAGCTCCCCAGGTGACGCCCAGTACGCCCGGTGAGTGGTTGGAACGTGGTTTATGGGCCAGTCACTGTTATACCTTCCAGGCCCGGGCAGTCGCCATTGATGCCGTTGGGGTGCGCACACTGGCAATGTCACACCGTATCCAAGACGGTGTTCGTCAGCAGGTTGTGCAGTATCTGGATGGCCCCTCTGTGAGTATTGAGCGGCATTCACCGGTAGGGTGGTTGGCCTGGACCGAAGAGAGCGAGAATGGCGAGCTACCCTCGCCCGAGCGGTGGACGTCTCATCTAGAGCAGTTTTATACCATTAGGGTCGAAGAAGAGACCCGCGTCGCTGGCCGAGATGCGATCAAGCTAGTGTTTGAGCCGCATGATGAATGGCGTTTTGCGCATGAATGGTGGTTAGACCGCGATACCGGGTTGCTGCTAAAACACATTTTGAATGACCAGAACGATAGGGTTATTGAAACTTTCCAAATTACGCAGCTTCAGTCACCGGAGCAGTATGCCGGTAATGTCCATGCCTATGAATCGGGTAGTGTTCAGCAAACGCCATGGCAAAGTACTTGGTTGCCCGATGGTTTCGTTGCCCAGCCGGTTAGCTTTACTAATGATGAGCGCTATCAGCGGGTCTATAGCGATGGCTTAGCTACCGTTAGTATTTTTGTTGAGTCTGTTTCGTCAGATGACAAGCCAGCTCTGCAGGCAGGGGTTCGGCAGTTGGGAGTGTCTGGGGTAGCGATAGAACATTATGTGTCTGATGGAAAGCGTTGGCAGATCATTGCAATCGGCGAAGTGCCGGTGGATACGCTGCAGCGAATAGTTAGCTCTATCAGGTTTGAACCTCTGGCCGATACGGCTCAGGAAAGTGGTGACCCTGATGGGGTGGCCGAGTAGCGTGTCCTCTCCTCGCTTAAGGTGAAACAACAATGATGGCCTCTGCGCCCTGTGCCTCGCTGCTTCGCACCGGCACGGTGGTTGACTATGCCCCACAGGGGATTGTCGTCGAAATATCAGCTCAGCAGAGCTGTGAGCCGTGTGCCCAAGGAAAAGGTTGTGGTATGGGCTTGCTAGTTCGTCGTCAGTACCAGCGTATCACCATTTCACTTCCTTCAAGTTTGCATCGAAAAGAGCAGCGCTACCCGCTGGGTTGCCAGGTGACGATCAGCCTGCCACGTGCCTCCGTTACGCGATTGGCGGTTTATATTTACGCGCTGCCTTTATTGCTTGCGCTTTGCTTGGCAGGCATTGCGTCACAAGTGAGCGAGCTCACATGGCTGGCGCCATTGGCTTTTTTTATAAGCTTGTTGGGAGGGGCCCAGGGCATTAAGTATCTATTGCGTGAACGAGGGGAACGCTTTCGTCCGCGCCTGGTCAGTTAGGTCTCCAGCACATTGCTGTGAGGTTGTTCTAGCGTGTGTTTACATCACTTCCAGTAGGAGCTCTTGCATGAAGCGCTTGATTCTCCCTTCCACACTATGGGTATGTGTGGTGGCGTTGCTAACTTTTAGCCAAATGGCCAGCGCCCAAAGCTTGCCTGACTTTACCGAGCTTGTTGAAGAGGCCGCCCCGGGCGTGGTTAATATCTCAACCAGTAGAACGGTTCAGCGTACCAGTGCTCCGGGCCTCGATGGGTTTGGCGGCCAGCAAATTCCGGAAATTTTCCGTCATTTCTTTGGAGAGGGCTTTGGTGATCGCTTCCAGGCACCTCCCGGTAATGGCCAAGGGCGCCCTGAAGAGCGTCAGTCATTGGGATCAGGTTTCGTAATCAGTGAAGATGGCTACGTAATGACCAACGCCCACGTTGTTCAGGACGCCGACGAAATACTGGTACGTCTTAATGATCGCCGCGAGTTGACTGCCGAGCTGATTGGTAGCGACCCGCAAACTGATGTGGCATTGCTCAAAATTGACGCAAGCGACCTGCCAACGCTTTCTCTGGGTGACTCAGATGAGCTTAAAGTGGGCGAGTGGGTAGCGGCCATCGGTTCGCCTTTTGGTTTTGATCACTCCGTGACGGCAGGGATTGTTAGCGCCATTAATCGTACGCTGCCACGTGATGCATATGTACCGTTTATCCAGACGGACGTGGCGATTAACCCCGGTAACTCTGGCGGCCCGCTGTTCAACTTGGATGGTCAAGTGGTCGGCATTAATTCGCAGATATTTACCCGCAGCGGTGGCTTTATGGGCCTGTCGTTTGCTATCCCCATCAATGTAGCGATGGATGTGGCTGACCAACTGCGCGAAGACGGCCGTGTTAATCGTGGCTGGTTAGGTGTCATGATTCAGCCGGTATCGGAGGATCTGGCCGAATCGTTTGGTATGGACAGTGCGATTGGTGCGTTGATTGCCGATCTTGATCCCGAGGGCCCAGCGGCACAGGGTGGGCTTCAGGCTGGCGATGTCATTCTTGAAGTCAATGGTGAAGAGGTCGAGCGTTCAAACACACTGCCTCGCATGATTGGTAAAGGGGCACCAGGCACGGAAATTGAACTGCTGGTAATGCGCGACGGAGAAAAAGTAACTGAGACCGTCGAGCTGGGCAGCTGGCCCGATGCCGAGCAGGAGTCCTCTCAAGCTGGCGACGGCAACCAAACACGCCTTGGATTGGCGGTGGCTGAAATTGATGAAGCCATGCGTGAGGAGCTAAACATTTCAGGCGGTTTGGTGGTGAATCAAGTGGAGTCTGCCAGCGTGGCTGCAAGAGCGGGTATTCGCCCAGGCGATGTGCTGGTGAGCATTGATCATCGCGGCGTGTCGTCCTCAAGCGAACTTGTCGAGATTGTCGAGTCGTTGCCGACCGACCGTGCCATTCCGGTGCGCCTGTTCCGGGAAGGCCGCTCACTGTTCGTGGCGCTGCGCCTCGAGTAACGCTGCTTTTTCGCAATGAGTCCGGCGGTTACCCGCCGGACTTTTTTTGCGCCGCGCTTTTTTATCGATTAAGTGCGCCACCGGTTCTGCTTGGCATAATCACTCCTTGGTATCTTTTTTATCGTTATCGTTATTCTTAATATCCCTCTCTAACATTTCGTGCTCAAAGAAACCTAACAACACCATGATCATTAACCCCGAGAAGGTGACTATGCTCGCCAGGGCGAAGTTATTGATGCCAGCCGCCACGCCAATCGCGCCCGCTAGCCAGATGGAAGCGCCTGTTGTGATCCCTTGAATGTGGGTGCCGCTGCGAATAATACAGCCCGCGCCCAGAAATCCAATGCCGCCAATCACACCCTCGACGACACGATTGGGGTCAATGCTAGCGGCGTTATTTCCTTCCCCCGAGGCAAACAGTACACTCATGCCGACCAAGATGAACGTAGCCGAGCCCAGCGATACCAGCATGTGAGAACGCAAACCTGCCGGTTTACCACGTAGCTCTCGTTCCAAGCCAAGACAAAGCGCCAGGCCAGAGGCCACCATCAGGCGTGTAAACATATCCAGAATAGGAATTTCAGTTTCCATAGCGTCCCTTGTAAAACTCCCGTTAATTCTCATCACCCGATTACACACTTAGCATAGATGCCCACATGTGCAATGAACGAGACAAGAGCGCTTGCCTAGAAGGAGTTAACGGGATGAATAAGTTGAACGGCAGGGTGTTGGAAAGCTAGCCAAGAGGTCGCTATTTTTTTGCATTTTTTGATGAACATAGCACCGGCACCCCGCTAACGGTACAATGTCTCCAAATTTCGATTGCGCCTATTAAGGGACGATTTCTAATCGTACTCCGTCGCGTACATACCCGGATTAAAACGGCAAATGACCCAAGAAAACGTTAGTAAAATCAAGCACATTAGAAACTTCTCTATTATCGCTCACATTGACCATGGCAAGTCGACGCTTTCAGATCGTTTAATTCAGACCTGTGAAGGGTTAACCGAGCGCGAGCTTAAAGAGCAAGTGCTTGACTCGATGGATATAGAACGTGAGCGCGGCATTACCATCAAAGCGCAGTCGGTCACGCTCGATTACACCGCCGCTGACGGGCAGGTATATCAGCTTAACTTTATCGATACCCCTGGGCACGTTGACTTCTCCTATGAAGTTTCGCGGTCGCTATATGCCTGTGAAGGCGCGCTGTTGGTGGTCGACGCGGCGCAAGGAGTGGAAGCTCAGTCGGTTGCCAACTGTTATACCGCCATTGAGCAAGGCCTTGAAGTGCTACCGGTACTCAACAAGATCGACTTGCCTCAGGCCGACCCAGACAAGGTTTCTCAAGAGATTGAAGAAATTATCGGCCTGGACGCTACCGATGCCTGCCAGGTATCGGCCAAAAGCGGGATTGGTATAGACGCTTTGCTGGAGCGGCTGGTGAGAGATATACCGCCACCCAAAGGGGATCCCGACGCGCCCCTTCAAGCGCTGATTATTGATTCCTGGTTTGATAATTACCTTGGCGTGGTCTCGCTGGTTCGCCTGTTCGATGGCACGTTGCGCAAAGGCGACAAGATTCGCATCAAATCGACTGGGCGTGACTGGGGCGCGACTGAAGTGGGTATTTTTACCCCGCTACGCAAACAGACCGATATTCTGCGTGCTGGTGAAGTAGGTTTCATCGTTGCCGGTATCAAGGAAATCCATGGGGCGCCGGTGGGGGACACGATTACCCATACCAAAACGCCGGATGTAGCGCGCCTGCCTGGTTTCCAGAAGGTGAAGCCGCAGGTTTACGCAGGCATGTTCCCGGTCAGCGCGGACGATTACGAAGATTTCCGCGACGCGCTTGAGAAGTTGGCGCTTAACGATGCCTCGCTGGCGTATGAGCCGGAAAACTCCGACGCGCTGGGGTTTGGCTTTCGGGTAGGTTTTCTAGGCACACTGCACATGGAGATTGTGCAAGAGCGGTTGGAGCGTGAGTACAACATTGATCTGCTCACCACCGCGCCGACGGTTGTCTATGAATTGGCGATGAAAAATGGCGACATTAACTATGTCTCCAACCCTTCCAAGCTACCTGACATGGCTGACGTTGATGAAATGCGTGAGCCGGTGGTGCGTGCCAGCATCCTGGTGCCTCAAGAGTATGTCGGCAATGTCATCACTGAGTGTGAGCAGCGCCGTGGTACCCAGCGGGACATGCAGTTCTTGGGCAACCAGATTCAGCTGGCCTATGAGCTACCCATGTCCGAGGTGGTGATGGACTTCTTTGATCGTCTGAAGTCTATTTCGAAGGGGTATGCATCGCTTGATTACAGCTTCGAACGGTTTGAAATGGCCAAGCTGGTGCGTCTTGATGTGCTTATCAACGGGGACAAAGTTGATGCGCTTGCGGTGATTATCCACCGTGACCACGCTCATCACCGCGGTCGCCTTTTGGTTGAAAAAATGAAAGAGCTGATTCCTCGGCAAATGTTTGATGTCGCTATCCAGGCGGCTATCGGGGGACAAGTGGTGGCGCGTTCAACGGTAAAAGCGCTGCGTAAGAACGTTACCGCCAAGTGTTACGGTGGTGATGTCAGCCGTAAGAAGAAACTGCTCGAGAAACAGAAAGCGGGTAAGAAACGCATGAAACAAGTGGGGCGAGTGGAAATTCCCCAGGATGCCTTCCTTGCTGTGCTCAAGGTTAACGACTAGGAAAGAACACCACCCATGGATTTTTCACTACTGCTGGTACTTGCCGTTGCGCTTTCAGGCGTTATCTACCTGCTAGACGTTGTCTTTTTAAAACCCAAACGCCGTGAGCGCTTTGCCGCCGCGGAGGCCCAGACGCAAGAACTGGATCCCGCTACCAGCGAAAAGCTGCTTAAAGAACCATGGCCGGTCGATTACGCTCGCTCGTTTTTCCCAGTGTTGCTGGTGGTGCTCGTGGTGCGCAGTTTCATTGTCGAGCCCTTCCAGATTCCGTCGGGCTCAATGCGCCCGACGCTTGAGGTCGGCGATTTTATTTTGGTCAACAAGTTTGCCTATGGGCTACGGTTGCCGGTCGTGAATACCCGGTTTATCGAAGTGGATGATCCTGAGCGCGGCGATGTCATGGTATTTCGTTTTCCCCAGGAGCCCTCGGTGAATTTTATAAAACGGGTAATAGGTCTCCCGGGCGATAGCATTCGCTATGAAGGCAAGCAGCTTTACGTCAACGGTGAGCCGGTTCCAAAAGAGTTGATCGAAGAAGGCCCCGCGGCCTCCCCAGAGCAACTACTATTAGCAGAACAGTTAGGTGACGCTGAACACTTTATATATAACAACCCGCGTGATCCTGGTCCTCAAATGCGAGAAGTGGTCGTTCCTGAGGGGCACTATTTTATGATGGGTGACAACCGCGATCACTCTAACGACAGTCGTTATTGGGGCTTCGTTCCCGAAGAGAATATCGTCGGACGCGCCTTCGCCGTCTGGATGCATTGGGATGGCGGCTTGCCGAGCTTTACCAGCGTACGGCACATTGAGTGAATCCTATAATTACGATGTGCCTGGTTATGATGTACTTGTTTACGATGTACTTGGTTGCGATGTACCTAGTTAGTAATGTCACTTTAGTTAGCGTCGATGACGTAGGAGAGCTGTGAGTAATTCCTTGAACGCTTTTTGCCGACGAATCGGCCATACCTTTGGCGATGAATCGCTATTGGAACTGGCCATGACCCATCGTAGCTTCGGTGGTCGTAACAATGAGCGCCTGGAGTTCCTGGGTGACTCCATTGTCAACTTCGTGATTGCCGAGGCGCTATTTCAACGCTTTCCGCAGGCGCGCGAGGGTCAGCTTTCACGTCTGCGTGCACGTTTGGTGAAAGGCCAAACGCTGGCTGAGCTGGCGCGGGAAATGGAGTTCGGAGAGTGTTTACGCCTAGGATCTGGTGAAATGAAAAGCGGCGGACATCGCCGCGAATCAATTCTGGCGGATGCGGTAGAGGCTATTATTGGCGCTATCTATCTGGATGCGGGAATGGATGTCGTGCGTGACCGCGTATTGGATTGGTACGCCCAAAGGTTGGAAAATATTTCATTACAAGATACCCAAAAAGATCCCAAAACCCGGCTGCAAGAGTTCTTGCAGTCGCGGCAAGCCGCTTTACCGCGGTATGAAGTCGTCTGCGTAAAAGGCGAGGCACACGCCCAGACCTTTACCGTGGAGTGCTACATTGACCTGTTGGCTGAGCACACCACTGGTAAAGGCCCTAGCCGCCGGCATGCAGAGCAGCAAGCAGCAGAAGAAGCGCTGTCATATCTTGAAAAAAGTCCTGGAGACAAGTCATGAGTCAAACCTGCGGATTTGTGGCCATCGTTGGCCGACCCAACGTGGGTAAATCGACCCTCATGAACCGTATTTTGGGGCAGAAAATATCGATTACCTCGCGGCGCCCGCAAACCACGCGCCATCAGGTAATGGGTATTAAAACGGTTGATGAAACCCAGTTCATCTATGTCGATACCCCGGGCATGCATATTATGTCCAAGGATCGCAATAAAGCCATTAACCGCTTTATGAATCAGGCCGCCACTCAGGCGCTGCGCGATGTTGATTGTGTGGTGTTTATTATCGATCGCACGCGCTGGAGCGAAGAGGACCAAGCGGTGCTAAAGCGGTTAGAGCACGTAAAAGCCCCGGTGATTTTGGCGGTTAATAAAGTTGACCGGCTGAATGATAAAGGTGATTTGCTGCCGTGGCTTTCAGAGGTAGGCGCGCGCCGTGACTTCGCCGCGATTGTGCCTATTTCCGCTAAGCACGGCACCCAGGTAGACACGCTGGAAGCAGAGGTTGCCAAGCATCTTCCCGAGAGCGTTCACTTTTTCCCCGAAGACCAGATTACTGATAAGAGCCTGCGCTTCATGGCCGCTGAACTGGTGCGTGAAAAGGTGATGCGGCAACTGGGTGACGAGCTTCCTTATCAGATGACCGTTGAAATTGAAGAATTTCGTGAGACCGAGCGAGTGACGCACATCAGTGCCCTCATTCTGGTTGAGCGGCAGGGACAAAAAGTCATTCTGATTGGTGAAAACGGTGATCGCCTCAAAAGTATTGGTCGCGAGGCACGCCTGGACATGGAACGCGCGCTGGGCACCAAAGTGATGTTGAACTTATGGGTGAAGGTGAAGCGCGGTTGGTCTGATGATGAACGCGCGCTAAAAAGCCTGGGTTACGACCTCGATTGAGTGTAGCGATGTCGCCAGAGCCGGCTTTTTTGCTCCATCGCAGGCCCTATCGCGAGACCAGTGCACTGGTCGATCTATTAACGCTTAATCACGGTAGGGTGCGTGCTGTCGCACATGGTGGTCAAAGGCCCGGCTCAAAGTCACGCCAACGCCTGCAGCCTTTTACGCCGTTATTTGTAACGTGGCAGGGTAGCCGTGAGTTAAAGCGACTGACGCTCATGGAGTCTCGCGGTCAAACCGCGCTGCTGGTGGGCGAAGGATTGCTTTGCGGGCTGTACGCCAATGAAATTGCCACTCGTCTGTTGCCTTTAGAGCTACCCACGGCAGACGTATTTGCGTTTTATACTGCGTTACTCGAGGCGTTAACCTCGCCCGCCGAAAGAGCTTTGGCATTGCGCCGTTACGAGTGGGCACTGCTGGAGGCGCTGGAGGCAACGCCACGCTTTACTACCCCCGAAGGCAATGGGTTGGATCCGCAGCGACAGTACCGATTCGATACGGCAAGCCGTGCGTTTGCCCCTGCTGAACGGGGGCTTGACGGTAGAACACTGCGCTATATTGAGCAGGGCGACTGGCAGCATGAAGGGCTGGCTAAAGCGTTAAAAGCGGTGATGCGTGCTGCGTTAGCACCGTATTTAGGCACCACGGCGTTGCGTTCCCGAGAGCTGATGCTCGATTTGGCGCGGCGTCGCCACCGTCCATAATTGTTGTCTGTTATTTAACTAATGATTTCTATGGAGCTTCTGATTAACGCCGTTTGAGTCAGCTGCAATGGTTAATCGGAGGTTTCCTAGCTGCGCTGGAGGCTCTATGCACCCCCCTCGGATACTGTTAGGTGTCAATATCGATCACATCGCCACGCTTCGTCAGGCCCGGGGTACTCGCTACCCTGATCCCGTGCAGGCTGCGTTGGTGGCTGAAGAAGCGGGTGCCGATGGTATTACCGTGCATCTGCGCGAAGATCGCCGTCACATTCAGCCGCGTGATGTGCGCATCCTGGCCGAGGTGATGAATACACTTATGAACCTTGAAATGGCCGTGACCGAGGAAATGCTTGTCTTGGCAGAAGAGATACGTCCAGCGCACGTATGTCTGGTGCCCGAAAAGCGTGAAGAGCTCACCACTGAAGGCGGGCTGGATGTGGTAGGTGGTTTCGACATGATTGCCAACGCGTGCCAGCGGCTAAGCGCGGCGGGTTGCGATGTGTCGCTATTTATTGATCCAGAGATTGATCAAATAGACGCCGCCAAGCGCGCCGGCGCTCCTACCATTGAGCTTCATACGGGCGCTTATGCTGAGGCTCGCCCAGGCAGCGAGACAGCGAATGACGAATATCACCGCTTAACGGTCGCTGCCAATCACGCTATATCGCTGGGATTGGTCGTCAATGCCGGCCATGGTTTGCACTATCACAATGTGGAAGCGATTGCGGCGTTGCCCGGTGTCAATGAGCTCAATATTGGTCACGCCATTATTGCACGTGCTCTGTTTGTCGGATTGAAAGAGGCCGTGCAGGACATGAAGCGTTTGATCATTGCAGGGCAAGAAGCCGGGCTCATGGCAGCGCTCGATGCGCATGATCTGGACCACGACCACGACCACGACCACGACCACGACCACGACCACGACGATGGCCATGTGCATAACGGATGCTGTGGGCACTAACCCGTGATTGTTGGAATTGGCTCTGATATTGCGCAGGTGGCACGTTTTACGCGGGCCGTGCAGCGGCACGGTCCGCGTTTTGCCCAGCGCATTTTAGGTCCCGATGAGCATGCGTTGTGGCTTCAAAAATCGCAGCCTGTGGCGTTTTTGGCCAAGCGCTTTGCCGCCAAAGAGGCGTTTGTAAAGGCCTTGGGGTTAGGCCTGCGTCAAGGGCTGCAATGGTGCGACATACAGGTGCTCAACAACACCTTGGGTAAGCCTTACTTGCTGCTTAGCGGTGAAGCTGAACGGCTCGTTAAGGTTGCCGGTGTCACGGCGAGCCACGTTTCGTTGAGTGATGAAGCCGAGTATGCGGTCGCTTTTGTGGTGTTGGAGCGCTAAGTAGTTGAATAACAAATACTGGAAGGCCAATTGCTTGAAGACTAAGTACTGGAAAACCCAATACTGCAAAAGTAGGTATTCAAACTCTAAATAGCCCCGTTGCTCGCAACAACCGCATGAGCGATTGGCTAATGACTAAGCAACTGCGGGCGATAGGCACGTAATCGCGCCATTGCCCGGTAAAGGTCCGTCAGCAAGTTTTCTACATGCTCTAGACCGCTGGTACGCAGGCGGGTTTCCAAGGTCTCGACGAGCAGAGCCAGCTCCGGCGCGCCACAGTAACGACTGGCGCCATTCAGCCCATGTACCCAATCAAGCAGAGTCGTCAATTGCTGTTGTGCAAACGCCGCGCGCATATGCTCTTCACTCTCCGCCAGGCTATCAATTAGGCGCTTTAACTGCTCGCGGGCCAAGTGTTCTTTACCGCCTGCCAGGCGGGCGCCAAGCTCCAAGTCGATAACGGGAAGGGGAGCGGGAGGTGTGATCGGATAGTTGGGTGCTATGGCAGTGCTCCTGCGTGGTAATAAGGCTTGTTCACGGCTATCAGCCAAGCGATGACTAAAGCCCAAAAAGCGGCGCAACAGTTGATGCAGCTGGGTCTCGTCAATCGGTTTTGTCAGCACGTCATCCAGCCCCTCGGCAAGCCACTTTTGGCGTTCGCTGGTGAGCACATGGGCGGTAACCGCAATAATGGGGCATTGGGCCCAGGTGCTGCTTAAGCGGCGCAGGGCTTGGCTGGTTTGTACTCCATCCATACCCGGCATACGAATATCCATTAGCACCATGTCTGCGTGATGGGTGCGGGCAAATGCCAGCGCCTTGGCACCGCTTTCAACCGTGGTGATCTCCAGGCTGGGGTCTTCAAGCATGCTGCTGAGTAGTTCAAGGTTCGATACATTATCGTCAACAATCAGTAGCTTAACCGGCTGGGGCGAGGCAGTAGACGTCGTTCGAGGTGGCTCGATAGTGTTGGCTGCCACGAAATCGGGTAATAATAGTTGCTTGAGTGATGATACCAACTGGGCACGCGCAAACGGTTTATAAAGCACCTCTCCGCCGTGGGGTAAGCTTAGCGTTGGAAGATCGTAGCTATTGCCATTGGCTAACACCAATACCGGGCACGAAGCTTGATCGATGACCGCTTGCCAGTGACGATGACGCTCGGCGCTAAAATCGCTCTGCTCCAGTCCTATGATTAGCAGCTGTGCCGACGCAGTCGCCTCAAACGCTATCGGCTGTGCGTCCCAACGCTGCAGTAAATGCTCCAATACATGGCGTGTCGGCGCGTGGGGTTCATGTAAGCGAATAGTGGGATAAGAGAGATTGATTTCCGGGGGGCGTTCGACGGCTTTGTTAGCAAGCATGGGTAAAGTAAAAGAGAAAGTGGTGCCTTTGCCCAATTCGCTTTCCACCTCAATCTCACCCCCCATACGTTCAACCAACTGACGACAAATGGTGAGTCCTAAGCCGCTGCCGCCAAAGTGGCGAGAATGGCTGGGTTCGGCTTGGGAAAAAGCGCTAAATAAAGCTTCCTGATGGGCATCGCTTAAGCCGATGCCCGTGTCACTCACGCTAAAGTTAAGCACTACGTGCTGGCCTTCCTGGTTATCCAGCATGACACGAACAATGACATCGCCTTTATGGGTAAATTTGAGTGCATTACCGATTAAATTGTTCAGCACTTGGTGAATGCGCAGTGGATCACCGCATAGCGGTAAGGGGACATCGTCATACACCATTGCCACTAAATGTAGCTGCTTTCGCTGGGCTTCTGGTGCATGTAGCCCCACCACTTCATCGACTAGCGCGACGATATCGATATCGGCTTCTTCCAGTGTTAAACGGTTGGCCTCAAGTTTGGAAAAATCGAGCACGTCATTAACTAACATCAACAAGTTGTCGCAGGCCCGGAGAACATGTTGAAGCCACTCTTGCTGGCGCGTATCTAGCGATGAGCGTCCCAGTAGCCGACAAAAGCCGACAATGCCGTTAAGAGGTGTACGGATTTCGTGACTCATATTGGCTAAAAATTCTGACTTCACGGCATTCGCCCTTAGCGCGCTACGATGAGCTAAATCAAGCTTGATATTCTGTTCTTCAATGGTTTCCATTGATTCTTGCAGCTCGCTGGTGGCCTGCTCGATTTGCATATGCATATCTCGCTGAGCCTGCTGGAAATGTTCCGCCAGGGCATTGATGTGGTTCGTCAGGTATTGGAGTTCCACGCTATTGGAAGCGGGCAGATGTAACCGATAATCTCCCCGAGATAAGCGATAAAGGGCTTGGCTAGCCTCTTCTATAGGACGCGTAACGTAACGGCTGATAGCAAAAGCGATTAAAAACATCAGCAGGCCCAGCAACATACCGCCTAGGCTGAGGCTCGCAATTAATTGATAACTTCTCAGTGTCAGCGTACGGGTATCCATATCAATCGCTAGCCAGCCAACGGGGGCATTGCTGATGGTCGATTGCGTTGCTGCTAACGGTAAGCGCAGTTGCCAACTATCTTCCTCTATCACCACTGGATTGGTGGCGGTCATATCGAGGATGGGTAGGGCGGGCTGCGTCGGTTGACCCTGTAATAAACGCTGGTTGCCTTGCAAGCCATAGACAGCCACTGCGCGTATCGCTGGTCGGTTAATCAACTGGCGAACCAAGACCTCAAGGCGCTGCTCATCTTCTGCTTCAAGCGCGTCAGCAAGACTTGGCGCAAGCAGTTCCCCGGCGCTTTTTACGCGCTCTTGCTGCCCGGTTCGAGCTTGCGTATCACTCTGTATGACCAGCAATACGGCCATCATGGCATATACCATGAGGGGGAAACCGAGTAGCGCAAACAGAAGACGCGTGTTTAAAGACATGAAAGAAGCTCGCCGATTCAATAAGGGTGCCTGTCAAGCGCAAGGCAGCACCGATATAATGCAGCATATTAGTGACGATAAGGAACAGGCATGAATGATCTTAAAGGCTATCCCACCTTGGAAGATGTGGTTGGCAACACGCCGCTAGTGCGCCTGAAGCGCATTACTGCTGGGCGCAACAATACGCTGCTGGCCAAACTTGAGGGCAATAATCCGGCGGGTTCGGTGAAAGATCGTCCTGCACTTTCAATGCTTAGCGAAGCAGAAGCGCGGGGCGACATCAAACCTGGCGATACGTTAATTGAAGCGACGTCAGGCAATACCGGCATTGCCCTGGCCATGGCCGCGGCCATTAAAGGCTACCAAATGGTGCTGGTGATGCCTGAAAACGCCTCTGAAGAACGTAAGCAGGCGATGGCAGCCTATGGCGCTAAATTAATCTCGGCCAGCAAGGCGGGCGGTATGGAAGAAGCCCGCGATATTGCCGATAGCATGATCGCGAAAGGCGAGGGGAAACCGCTCAACCAGTTTGCCAACCCTGATAATCCGCTCGCGCATTATCGGACCACCGGCCCTGAAGTGTGGCAGCAAACAGGCGGAGAGGTGACTCACTTCGTCAGCTCCATGGGCACGACGGGGACCATTATGGGCGTGTCCCGCTATTTGAAAGAACAAAACCAGGCGATTCAAATTGTCGGTTTGCAACCCGCCGATGGCGCGAGTATTCCGGGCATCCGTCGCTGGCCGGAAGAGTATCTGCCGGCTATTTTTGAAGCGCCGCGCGTGGATATTACCCTGGACATCGGCCAGCAAGAGGCCGAAGAGCACATGCGCCGGTTGGCCCGAGAAGAGGGCATTTTGGCGGGCGTATCATCAGGCGGCAGTTTGGCGGGCGCGCTGCGGATTGCCGAGCAAACAGAAAATGCCGTAATCGTCTTCATTGTCTGTGATCGTGGCGATCGCTATCTGTCCACTGGCCTGTTTGCCCCAGGAGTATAACCATGGCCATGTTGGGAAAACGGCGACCGCCCAGACCGGCATCTGGTCACTCAGGGTTAGCGCGGACATCTGAGAGTAAGGCGCCGTCTACTAGCTCAGACCACGCTAACGCAGACCGGTCAGCGCCTTTGGTGATTGAGCGCTTAGCGCACGATGGACGTGGGGTTGCGCATGCCGCTAATGGCAAAACCGTGTTTGTTGATCAGGCGCTGCCCGGTGAACAGGTCGAGGTGGCGGTGCATGTTACTCGCAAGCGCTACGATGAAGCCCATATCAAATCCCTGCTGACAGAGTCAGAGCAACGGGTGACACCGCCCTGTCCCCATTTTGGCCATTGTGGTGGTTGCGATTTGCAGCATTTGAGCATTGATGCCCAGCGTACTCATAAGCGTGAAGTCGTCCGTGAGCTATTTTCCCGCCAGGGCATCACGTTGGAAGATATCGGCTCGATTGAAGGCAGCAGCCAGGGCTATCGTCGTCGTGCTCGGCTTGGCGTCAAGGTCGATAGTGAGGGGAATACACGCCTTGGCTTTCGTGCAGCTAATAGTCACCGGTTGGTAGACATTGAGCGTTGTCCCGTCCTGGTTGATGCCTTGCAGCGGTTGCTAACCCCGCTGCGTGCCTTAATTAAAACCTTGGCTGCACCGCGTCTGGTGGGGCACATCGAATTGATTTCAATGCCTGATGTCCAGGTCGTGTTAGTGCGCCAGTTGAAGGAGCACGCAGAGGACCTTGAGCGTTGGCAAGCGTTTGCGCATCAGCAACCGGTAGCGCTGGGCACCTGGTCGGGGCGTGACACGCCCACCCTGCACTGGCATGGTGCGCCGCCGGCGCTGGAAGAGTCGTTGACGCTTGAGGGGCAGTCGCCGCTGACGCTGAGTTTTGCACCTGGCGACTTTTTGCAGGTCAATGCCGAGGTGAATCAACAAATGGTGGCGCAGGTCGTTCATTGGCTGGCCCCTAAACCCGGACAAAAACTACTCGATCTCTTCGCGGGTATCGGTAATTTTAGCGTGCCGTTAGCGGCCGCCGGGGCGGACGTTCACGCGGTAGAGGGCAACGCTGCGATGGTAGCGCGCCTGGCGATAAACGCTCAGCGCAATCAGCTAATGATAAGTGGCCAACAGGCCGATTTAAGCGATCCGGGTAGCGTTAAACAGTTGCTCACCGACCACCACGAGTGTGATGCCCTGGTGCTTGATCCGCCACGTAGCGGGGGTGAGGCAATTTGCCAGGCGCTAACGCGCAACCCGGTGCCTAAGGTGGTCTATATTTCCTGTGATCCAGCGACCCTTGCGCGGGATGCGGCACATCTTGTGCATGCGGGTTACCGGATCAAGCAAGTAGCCGTGGCGGATATGTTCCTTCACACTGCGCATATGGAAACGCTGATGGTGTTTGAGCACGGGGGCTAGACGTTGTTGCGTTGCCCCATAGCATCAAGCGACTGTCATCAAAACAAGGTGACGGCCGTGTGGAGACCGTCTTCCTGACTGGATGAGTGAATGACATGGTAAAAGTGCGTGAAGACCAACCGCTAACCGCTAGTGGAACGGTAGACATACAACAATGGTTAACACGCCTGCAAGAGGATGTGCGTCTACGCGATCCTGAGCGTTTAATTGACGCTTGCGAGCTTGCCGAGAAACTGGAGCTTGAGGCCCCACGGCATCACCGAGTCTGGTTGTCGCCGGGCTCTAGTTTTCGTATGGGCCTGGAAATGGCCGACATTCTTGGTGATTTAAAGCTCGATCAAGCCACCCTGGAAGCTGCTGTTCTCTATCGTGCGGTGCGCGAAGGGTTATTAAGCCTGGAAGCCGTTTCAAAACGCTTTGGTGCTGAAGTGACCAGTTTGATTGATGGCGTGCTGCAAATGGCGGCTATCAGCTATCCATTGGTCCCAGAGCATGGCATGAGCCAACATAATCAGCAGGAAAATCTGCGCAAGATGTTGGTGAATATGGTCGGCGATGTGCGCGTCGCGCTCATCAAAATTGCCGAACGTACCTGTGCGCTTCGGCAGGTAAAAGATGCCCCCCGGGAAAAATGTTTACAGGTCGCCCGGGAAGTCGCCGATATTTATGCGCCGCTCGCGCACCGTTTAGGCATTGGTCAACTGAAATGGGAGCTTGAAGACCTCTCGTTTCGTTATCTGCATGAAGATGAATATAAAGCGATTGCCAAGCTACTGGCGGAAAAACGTCTCGACCGGGACCGCTATATTCATGATGTCGTGGAAACCATCAAAAGCTTGATGGAGGCCCAGCACATCCTTCGCTACGACGTGGATGGTCGGGCGAAACACATTTACTCGATCTGGCGTAAAATGAAGCGCAAGCGGATCGATTTTTCGCAAGTCCATGACGTGCGCGCGGTACGCATCCTAGTGCCCGAAGTGACCGACTGTTATACCGTATTAGGTATTATTCACTCGCGTTGGCATCACGTTCCAAACGAGTTTGACGACTATATCGCCAATCCTAAAAAAAATGGCTATCAGTCGCTGCACACCGCCGTCATGGGGCCTGAAAACAAGGTGCTCGAAATTCAGATTCGCACCTTCGCCATGCACGACGAAGCCGAGCTTGGGGTGTGCGCCCACTGGCGCTATAAGGGACACGATACCAACGCTAAGAGCCGTAGCTACGAAGAGAAGATCGCCTGGCTGCGCCAAGTGCTGGAGTGGCAGGATGAAGTGGGTGGCTTTGGCGATCTGCGTGAAGGACTCTCTAGCGATGTCGCGCCGGATCGTATCTACGTCTTTACGCCCGATGGACACGTAATCGATTTGCCGCGGGTTGCCACACCCATCGATTTTGCGTATCGGGTGCATACCGAAATCGGTCACCGTTGCCGGGGGGCCAAGATTAATGGGCGCATCGTGCCGCTCACCTACAAGCTAAAAACCGGCCAGCAGGTCGAGATTCTTACCGCCACCAAAGGAGGTCCCAGTCGTGACTGGTTGAACCCCAGTTTGGGCTACGTACGCACTTCTCGAGGGCGGGCGAAAATTCAGGCATGGTTTAAACATCAGGCGCGGGATCAGAATCTTGAAGAAGGGCGCACGCTGTTTGACCGTGAGATGCGTCGCCTGGATGTGGATGGACTCGACCTGCCCAAACTGGCCAAAGCCGTTAACTACTCGAACGCGGACGATATGTATGCCGCGATTGGCGCCGGGGATTTGCGGATAGGGCAGGTATTGCACCAGGCCCAGCAGCTGTTTGGTGAAACGGACGATCAGGAGCAGCTTGACCGACTGCTCGCCAAGCCTAAACGCCAATCCAGCAAGGCCACCAAAAGCGATATTACCGTGCTCGGCGTGGGAAATTTGAAAACCAGTATGGCCAACTGCTGCCGCCCGGTACCTGGCGAGCCGATCATTGGCTTTATTACTCAAGGCCGTGGCGTGACCGTGCACCGTCAAGATTGTAGCAATATTCTGCAATTGCGCCTTGATGAGCCCCAGCGCCTTATTGAAGTGGAGTGGGGCGAGCGTGCTCAGACCCGCTACCCGGTGACCATCGAGATTCAGGCCTGGGACCGTTCCGGTCTACTGCGCGACGTCACCGGCCTGTTAGGCAATGAAAAAGTCAACGTACTGGCGGTCAATACCCTCACCGACACTGATGAAGGGATTGCCCGGTTGCGTATTACCTTGGAAGTCGATGGCCTGGAAGCGTTAGGGCGGCTTTTTTCGCGTATCCAGCAGTTGCCTAACGTGACCGAAGTGCGCCGTTTGCGCAATGCCGACCCCGATCAACAGATACGTAAGGGAGGAGCATAATGCGCTATCATCTGGACGATCTGCTAACGCTAATGCAGGTGTTACGTGACGCCGAGCAAGGCTGCCCCTGGGACCTGGCGCAGGACTGGGACAGCATCGTGCCGCACACCATCGAGGAAGCCTACGAGGTTGCCGATGCCATTGAGCGGCGCGCCTTTGACGAGTTACCCGGCGAGCTGGGGGACTTGCTCTTTCAGGTGGTCTATTACGCCCAGTTTGGTGCGGAACAGCAGCGCTTCGATTTTGCCGACATTGTCGATACGCTAACGACCAAGATGCTGCGTCGTCACCCGCATGTATTCCCCGACGGGACGCTTGCCTCACGGCGACCGCCGGGGGTAAGCGCTGAGCAGGTGCAAACCCAGCAGGTCAATAGTCGTTGGGAAGCTTTAAAGGCCGACGAGCGCGCCGACAGAGCAAGCCAGCCACCGTCGGTGCTCGACGATGTGCCGCGCACGCTGCCAGCCCTTAGCCGCGCCGCCAAACTGTCTAAACGCGCAGCGCGAGTAGGCTTTGACTGGCCTGATGCGCGCGGCGTGATAGCCAAAATTCGTGAAGAGCTGGAAGAAGTCGAGGAAGCACTCGCGGCCGGTGACCAAACGCATGCTCAGGAAGAAGTCGGCGACTTGCTGTTTGCCGTCACTAATTTGGCGCGCACGCTGAATGCCGACCCCGAACACTGCCTACGCGCTACCAATGCTAAGTTTGAGCGTCGCTTTCGCTATGTCGAGAGCGAGCTCAACGCCGCCCAACGGCCGCTGGTGGAGGCCTCGCTAGACGAGATGGAGGCCCACTGGCAGGTAGCAAAAGCACAAGAAAAAGAACGTACACCTAACTGAACTAGGGTTTGTACGAAAAGTCGGCGAGCGATGGTCAGGCAAGGCAAAAAACGGCGAAAAAGCGGAGTTTACGAGGTGTAAATGAGTATTTTGAGACGTTTTTTAACACAGCATGGCCGAGCGCAGGCAGTTTTCGTACAAAGCCTAATAATGAAGCTAGCCCAGCAAGGAGGCCATGCCAATGAGTCACGACCTACACGAATCCCTGCGCGATAACGTGCGTATTCTGGGCGATAGCCTGGGGCGAACCATTGCAGATGATTTAGGCCAAGGATTTGTCGATAAAATTGAAACCATTCGCGCGCATGCCAAGCGTGGGCGCAAGGGTGACTCGCTGCAGCAGCGCGAATTAATAGAGTATCTTCGTCAATTGCCCGAGCAAGACCTGCTGCCGGTGACACGTGCATTTAACCAATTTTTAAACCTCGCCAATATTGCCGAGCAGCACTATCGGGCGCGTTTTCGCCGCGTGGAAGATTACAAACCCGGTTCTCAGCCGGTACTGGGAGAGTTGCTGGAGCGTGCTCAGCAGGCAGGTAACTCCCCACGTAAACTGGTCGAAACACTGGCCAATATGCGTGTCGAACTGGTATTGACCGCGCATCCTACTGAAGTTATCCGCCGCACCCTGATTCAGAAATACGATGCCATTGACGAATGCCTAACTGCCATTGAAAGTTCGGAAGATTATCCCGAGCGTGGCACCCGCGCCCAGGGTCGGTTGGAAGAGCTCATTAGCCAGGCCTGGCACACCGATGAGATTCGTCATGAGCGGCCCACCCCGGTCGATGAAGCCAAGTGGGGGTTTGCGGTGATTGAGAACTCGCTATGGCAGGCGGTGCCTGACTTCCATCGCGATTTGGATAACCTGT
The DNA here is from genome assembly GCF_042429665.1 of Vreelandella sulfidaeris. GTDB lineage: Bacteria > Pseudomonadota > Gammaproteobacteria > Pseudomonadales > Halomonadaceae > Vreelandella. The sequence goes on from NZ_JBHMAC010000010.1 coordinate 1,304,286, forward strand.
TGCTGGACACGGCCGGTGAACGTCTGCCTCTGGACGCCGCACCGATACGCTATGCCTCCTGGATGGGGGGCGATCGTGACGGCAATCCCAATGTTACCGCTCGGGTTACCCGCGAAGTGCTGCTGCTTGGCCGCTGGATGGCCGCAGACCTCTACCTTCGCGATCTTGAACAGCTAAAAACCGAGCTTTCCATGTGGAAGGCCAACAGCGCGCTCAAAGCGGAAGCGGGCGATGTCACTGAACCATATCGCGAAGTACTCAAGCGCCTGCTGGCAAAAATGGAAGCGACCCGCGACTGGGCTAAAGCAGAGCTTGACGGGCGTAACTATGACGGTGGCCCGATTGTTGAAACCCGCGATCAGCTCTATTCGCCGCTGCTCGCCTGCTACCGCTCGCTGTGTGATGTAGGCCTGGATACCATCGCCAATGGCGCGCTGTTGGATACCTTGCGCCGGGTCGCGGTATTTGGCGTTACCCTGACCAAGCTCGACCTGCGCCAAGAGGCTAGCCGCCATGCTCAGGTGATCGAAGAGTTGACCAGCGCGCTGGGCCTCGGCGCTTACCAGGAGTGGGACGAAGCGGAGCGACAAGCGTTCCTGCTGACCGAGTTAACATCAAGGCGGCCGCTGATTCCCCGCCGCTGGGAGTGCTCAGCGGAGTCTCGCGAAGTGCTCGACACCTTTAAAGTCATTGCCCAAGAGCATGCCGAGGCGCTGGGAACCTATATTATTTCAATGGCTGCGGAGCCATCGGACGTGCTGACCGTCGCACTGCTGATGAAAGAAGTGGGTGGTCAAGTCACGCTACCGATCGCGCCGCTGTTTGAAACCCTTAATGACCTGAACCAAGCTGGCGCCGTCATCGATAAACTGCTCTCCATACCCGGCTATCGTTCGCTGATCGATGACCGTCAGGAAGTGATGATTGGCTACTCAGACTCGGCCAAGGACGCGGGGCAACTGGCGGCCGCCTGGGCTCAATATCGCGCTCAGGAGTCGTTAGTCAATGTATGTGAAAGTCATGGCGTCGACTTGACGCTGTTTCACGGTCGTGGCGGTACCGTAGGACGCGGGGGCGGCCCGGCTCACGCGGCGATTCTCTCCCAGCCTCCCGGTTCGGTGAACGGCAGCCTGCGAGTGACGGAGCAGGGCGAGATGATTCGCTTCAAGTTTGGCCAGCCGGATATTGCGCTACGCTCCATGGAGATCTATGCCTGCGCGGTATTGGAAGCAACCCTGTTACCGCCGCCAGCTCCACAGCCGCATTGGCGAGAGGAGATGGATCAGCTTGCCAAGGTGGCGCACGCCGGGTATGTCGGCGTCGTGCGTGAAGACCCCGATTTTGTCCCCTATTTCCGCGCGGTAACGCCAGAAGGGGCATTGGGCAGGCTGCCATTAGGGTCGCGTCCCACCAAGCGGCGTCAAGATGGTGGGGTTGAAACGCTCCGCGCTATTCCGTGGATTTTTGCCTGGACGCAGATCCGCCTGATGTTGCCCGCGTGGCTGGGCAGCGGTGAAGCTTTCTCGGCACGCTTAGAGCAGTCAGGTGGGCGAGAGGTGCTGCAGGAAATGCGCAATGACTGGCCCTTCTTTGGTACCTATCTGGACATGCTTGAGATGCTATTGGCCAAAGCCGATGTGGCGATTGCCGCCTACTATGAGCACCGGCTGGTGGATGAGCCATCGCTCAAGGCATTGGGTAAAAAACTGCGTGGACGGTTTGCACGCCTAGAAGAGGCGGTGTTGGATATACTCCAACAAGAGAAACTGCTCGAGAACACGCCGTTGATACGTCAGGCGATTGATGTGCGCAACCCGTACATTGATCCTCTGCATGGTCTTCAGGCGGAGCTGTTGCAGCGTAACCGCGACGCCGATGGGGCGATTAGTGCTGATTTATCGCGAGCGCTGATGGTCACCATGGCGGGCATTGCCGCCGGGTTGCGCAACACTGGGTAGGTTGTTTCTTGCCACTTCAAGGAGGCGTCAATGTTGTCAGATATTCAAGCGGTTCTCGATTTTTGGTTTGCAACGTTGACGCCCGCTCAGTGGTTTAAGAAAGACGCTCAGCTTGATCGCACGATCACTGAGCGTTTTAGCGAACTGCATGCAAAGGCCGCCCGGTGCGAATGCTATTTGTGGCGAGAGTCGGCCTATGGCCGACTGGCGGAAATCATTGTGTTGGATCAATTTGCGCGCAATATCTACCGCGGTGATCCAAGGGCGTTTGCTACCGACGCTCTCGCCCTGGCGTTGGCTCAGGAAGCGGTAGCCAGCGGAGCAGATACAGCGCTAAGCAATGACCAGCGGGCGTTTTTGTATATGCCGTTTATGCATAGCGAATCGGCGGCCATTCATACGATAGCGATGCAGCTGTTTGGCCAGCCGGGGTTAGAGAATAACCTCGACTTTGAAGTACGTCACAAGGCCATTATTGATCGCTTCGGCCGGTACCCACACCGCAACGCGCTATTAGGACGAGCCTCGACTGATGAGGAGTTGGCGTTTTTAGAGCAGCCCGGCTCTTCTTTTTAATCGCGGTTTATTAGCCACTAGCGTTTTTGAGACCGGCTTTTAGGCGCTGGTTTTTAGGAGCTGGTTTTTAGGAATTGGTTTTTAAGAATCGGTTTTTAGGAATCGCTTTCTAGTCATTATAGTTAAGTCACTCTTTTATTTTCCTTAGCCCCATGGCGTTTTATGTCGTTACGAAAATCTACCCGTATCAATAAGTACATTAGCGAAAGTGGAATGTGTTCTCGCCGCGAAGCTGACCGCTTTGTGGAGCAGGGCAATGTGTGGATTAACGGTCGCCGTGCGACCACTGGCGACCAAGTCGTGGCCGGTGACTTGGTCAAGGTTAACGGGCAGGAGATCGAGCCTCAGGAAGAGGAAGATTTAGTGCTGATTGCGCTGAATAAACCAGTGGGTATTGTGAGCACCACTGAATCCAGCGAAAAGGATAATATCGTCGAATTCGTGAAGCACGGCACGCGGATTTTCCCTATTGGTCGGCTTGATAAAGACTCCCAAGGACTGATTTTTTTAACCAATAATGGCGATCTGGTTAATAAAATTCTGCGTGCCAATAATCATCACGAAAAAGAGTATCAGGTGACGGTGAACAAGCCCATCACCGATGAGTTTATCGAGGGCATGCAAAATGGCGTGCCGATTCTGGGCAAGGTGACCAAGCGCTGCAAGGTGCAAAAAGAGTCCACGTTTGTCTTTACCATTACCCTGGTACAGGGGCTTAATCGACAAATTCGCCGTATGTGCGAATACTTCGGTTATGAAGTGACCCAGCTTATCCGCACCCGCATCATGAATGTGGCGCTTAAAGGCCTGGCCTTGGGCGACTGGCGCGACCTGACGCCTAAAGAGATCGACACTATTGTCGCGCTGACCGAACGCTCAGAGGCTGCGCCGGAGAAGAAAAGCAAAGCCAAACCGGAAAGACCCAATTACAGCGGGCGTTCAAGCGCTAACAAAGCAACACCGGCGGGGGGGAAAGCGCGCCAGAAACCGGCAAAAGCAGGGGCCAATGCCACAGGCGCTAAGCCACCCCCGAAAGGTAAAAAAGCCGCCAGCGGAAAAGTAAGTACGGGGTCAAAAACAAGCGCAGGACAAAAATCAAGCGCAGGTCCAAAATCAAGTACTGGTCCGCAGGGGCGTGCGTCAGGCAAGCCGCATCCCAAGGCCAAGGCCGCAAGCGCTAAGCCAGGGGCGAAAGGTAAAGCGGGCGCAAAACCCGCTGGGAAAGGGCGTGTTGGACGCGGTAAGCCGACGGCAGGCGGTAAGCCTTCCCAGCGCCGCAAATAGCCATTTTAGCCGGTGTCGGCGAATACGTTACGAGTGCCCTGATATTGATCCTAATTGTCGCTTTTTATGCTGTCGCCAGCGTTATCGCCTACCTTACCTACGCTGTCGATAAAAAGGCGGCGATCAATCGACGCCGTCGCGTCAGTGAAAAAACGCTTCATCTGCTTGGTGTGTTAGGTGGTTGGCCGGGCGCGCTGTTGGCGCAACGTCGACTGCGCCATAAAACCCAGAAAACCATGTTTCAATGCGTATTTTGGCTGACGGCAGGCATCAATGTGGCGTGCCTAGTCGGCTTACTTAGCTCCCCCTTACTAAGCTCTCTTTACTCAGGATGACAAAATGACAGCTTACTTTGTCCAGGCGTTTATCTATTTACTCGCCGCTGTAATAGCCGTGCCGCTCGCCAAACGGTTCGGGTTGGGTTCGGTGTTGGGCTATTTGGTAGCCGGGGTTGTCATTGGCCCTATCCTTGGATTAGTGGGGCAAGAGACCACAACGATTCAGCACTTTGCCGAATTCGGCGTTGTGATGATGCTTTTTTTGGTGGGACTGGAGCTCGACCCCAAAGGGCTATGGGCGATGCGTGTCCGACTGCTTGGGTTAGGCGGTCTTCAAGTGGTATTAACGGCCGCGGCGGGTACCTTCATCGCTGTCTGGCTCGGGCTGGTGTTTCAAACCGCGCTGGCGGTGGGACTGATTTTTGCGCTTTCGTCTACCGCGATTGTGCTGCAAACGCTGAATGAGAAAGGGCTAGGCAAAACCGAAGGCGGGCGCAGCGCCTTCTCGGTGCTGCTGTTTCAGGATATTGCGGTCATCCCCATGCTGGCGTTTATTCCCCTGCTGGCGTTGCCGGAGCTAATGGGGGCAATCAACGATGATGGCCACGCCAGTTTCAATTTAGTCTCGCACTTGCCCGGCTGGGTACACGCTTTGGTCGTGATCACCGCGATAGGAGCCGTGGTGGTGGGTGGATACTATATGGTGCCGCTGCTGTTTCGCTATGTGATTAGCTCAGGCCTGCGTGAAGTATTTACTGCGACTGCGCTGATGCTGGTAGTCGGCATCGCCGCGCTGATGAGCCTGGTCAATTTATCGCCTGCCCTCGGCGCGTTTCTGGCGGGGGTTGTACTGGCCAACAGTGAGTTTAAACATGAGCTTGAAGCCAATATCGAGCCGTTCAAAGGGCTACTGTTGGGCTTGTTTTTTATTACCGTCGGGGCCGGCATCAACTTCTCGGTGCTGGCGGCGGAGTGGGCGACCGTCCTCTCGCTAGGCTTGGCAGTTATCGTCGTCAAAGGGGTGATTCTACTGGGATTGGCGCTGCTGTTTCGGGTGCATGGCAGTAACGGTTGGCTGTTCACGCTAAGCCTTGCCCAGGCGGGTGAGTTTGGCTTTGTACTGCTGACCTATAGCGTACAGAACAGCGTTATTCCGACCGAGCTTTCCGAGATTCTCTCGCTGGTCGTGGCGCTCTCCATGTTCTTGACGCCGCTGCTGTTTATTGCCTATGACCGGCTGGTATTGCCGCGTTACCGGAGTGCCAAAAATGATGAACGTGAAGCCGACGCGATAGAAGAGCAGGCTCCGGTTATCGTCGCTGGGGTAGGGAGGTTTGGACAAATTATCTGTCGTTTGTTACGTGCCAACAATATCCCCATCGTCGCCCTGGACCACGAAATCGAGCAGATTGAAAACCTGCGCAAAATTAATATTAAAAGCTACTTTGGCGACGCCAGTCGCTCTGACTTGCTGGAAACCGCTGGAATTGAGACTGCTCGGTTAATCGTCATTGCGTTGGATGACCGTGAGCGGGCGCTGCAGATGGTGAAGCATGTTAAACAATACTACCCCAATGTGTGGGTGCTCGCGCGTGCCTTTGACCGTGGCCATAGCTATCAGCTGCGTGATGCCGGGGCTGATGATGTCGTCAGTGAAACCTATCACTCTGCACTGGAGTTGGGCGGCGACGCGCTCACTGCCTTGGGCGTTCACCCCATGCGTGCCAAGCAGATGACCTGGGCGTTTGTGAACAACGAAGAGGCACACGAGGATGAACTGTTTGCCACCTGGAAAGAAATAGAGGGCGGGAATAATTTCGGCCCTCGCTATAGTGAGCTGTTCATGAAGCTGGAAGAGGCACTGAACACTGCCATGCATCAGGATTGGCCAGAGCCTCAACGTGAAGATGTGCCCATATGGTCGCCACCCGAGGTAGCCGATGACAGTGAGAACGCGCAGCCACCAGCACCATAAAACGAGCATCAAAAGTAACTGACCAAGCAAGGGGCGCTTAAAAAAGCGCCTCGAACAGGCGTTAGTTAGAAAGGCAGATGCAGCGAGGCGCTCAACATGTTCAGGTGGCTGAGCGTCGGCGCATCGATGCGCTCGTACTCAAAGCGGCTAACCAGGCGGTTAATCGTCAAGGTGGCGCCAAAACCCTGCAGCATCGCCGTGCCGCTTTCGTCGGCGCCTGCCTGGCGGCTTTCGCCACGCCATTCGGTAATGCCGGATTTCGCATAGACACTAAATGCGCCCATGCGAATTCCGGCGATAAGAGCACCCCCCAGGCTTAGCGTATCCATCACTAATGGATTAGCACTGGAGGCCACGGTGATTTCTTCGCTTTCGCGATAGGCAATTTCGGCGCCAATATCCAACTGTGGGAGTCGACCAGGGGAAAAGCCAGCCGTAACCCGAAAGCCGCTAGTGTAGGTGTCGAGGCTGCGAAGATCACTGCCTTCTAAAAGAACGCCGTTATCAAGCTGCATTCGTTCGCTGTCGAGGGCTGTATAGGCCATTACCGGGGTCGTATCGTCAGCGTAGCAGCTAAACCAGGGAACAGAGCAACAGAGCAGTGTGCTTGCCAAGCGTTTGATTGGCATGATCGTACACCTATCGGTAAAGGGAAAAGCTATACCCGTAAAGGAAAAAGCCTACCCATTGAGACTAGCAACTGACGTGGATCTCTACCACTTTAATTGCCCTTTGGGTCAAATTAGTGACCAGGTGTTTACCCATGCTGAGAAACTGCTCGCCGAATACCCACTGGGGCGAGAGTATCGCCTGGCGTGGTGTCTGCTCTTTTTGGCGTTGTTGCTGGCGCCACGCTAGCGCTGTATCGCTCCAGTCGTCCACGTGCTCAATGGTGAATCCGCCTGCCTGCAGCAAATCTGTGAGCGCCGTTAGTGTGAGTAGGTGTGAATGTTCCGGCGTCGCCGCCCAGGGCACCGGATAGCGAAGTTGAGCCACGTTAGGGCCACTGATGATCTCATGCATCACCAACTGCCCGCCGGGGCGCAGCACGCGGTGGCTTTGGGCGATCACCTTCGCCGGGTCAGGCATATTGAGCAAGCTGTGCTGGAAAAGCACGGCATCCAGGCAGTTATCAGCAAACGGTAGGGCGCTGGCATTGCCCGTTACCCAGGCAAGCGGTGGACTATTTGGCAACTTGACCCGTGTCGTCAGCGCTTGGTTGAGGGCACTGAACCCATGGGTGATATCCAGGCCGGTCATTTGAAAGCCAAGAGAAGCGCCCAGGCGCATCAATCCACCCAGTCCGGCGCCAATGTCGAGTACTCGTGGATGGGTCGCCGGGTCTAACCGTGCAAGCAAGCGGTTAGAGGCTGCCATACCGCCAATATGCAACTGATCCAACGGGGCCAACTGACGAAGCGTGGGCCCCGTGGGGTAATGGGTGTCTATCTGTGTCAGTACCTCATCAGCGCGCAGGGCACGCTGATAGTGGTCGGCTAAGCAGTTGGAGGAGGCCATCGTTGGTCAGGGCTCTTGGTCCAAGCCTGATTCTTCACCCAAGCCTGATTCTTCACCCAACCCTGATTCTTCACCCAACCCCAGCTCCTGAATGGAGATCTCGCGCATCTTGAATTTCTGAATCTTGCCGGTCACCGTCATGGGGAACTCGTCAACAAACTTGAAGTAGCGCGGGATCTTGAAGTGGGTGATCTTGCCCTTGCAGTATTCGCGCAGCTCTTCGCCGGAGACGTCATCAGCGGTGGAGGTGAGCTTCACCCAGGCAATCAGCTCTTCGCCGTATTTCTTGTCCGGCACGCCGGTAACCTGCACATCAGATATGGCCGGGTGGGTATATAGAAACTCTTCGATCTCTTTGGGATACACGTTTTCGCCACCGCGGATCACCATGTCCTTGATACGCCCGACAATTTGGATATAGCCCTCTTCATCCATGGTGGCAAGATCCCCGGTGTGCATCCAGCCTGCTTCATCGATCGTCTCTGCGGTGGCTTTATCATTGTTCCAGTACTTGAGCATCACGCTATAGCCACGAGTACACAGCTCGCCAATTTCGCCTCTCGGCAAGATGCCGCCATTGCCAGGGTCGACAATCTTGTTTTCCAGATGGGGCTGGGTACGGCCGACGGTGGAAACGCGTTTTTCGATGCTGTCATTGGCGCCTGTCTGGGCGGAGACGGGGCTGGTTTCGGTCATGCCATAGGCGATCTGCACGCCTTTCATGTTCATCTTCTCGATGACCTGCTTCATGATTTCGGCAGGACAGATCGACCCTGCCATGATGCCGGTACGCAGTGAAGAGAGATCGGTAGCGGCAAAGTCAGGGTGATCGAGCTCAGCGATGAACATGGTCGGCACGCCGTACAGCGCGGTGGCTCGCTGCTCGTGTACCGCCTTGAGTACCTTGCCAGGGTCAAAGCCCTCGTCTGGGTAGATCATGGTAGCGCCGTGGGTCATACAGCCCAGATTACCCATGACCATGCCAAAACAGTGATAGAGCGGTACCGGAATCACCAGCCGGTCGGCACTGGTAAAGCCCATGCTTTCCGCCACAAAGAAGCCGTTGTTGAGAATGTTATGGTGAGAAAGAGTAGCGCCCTTCGGAAAGCCGGTGGTGCCCGAGGTATATTGAATGTTGATCGCATCGTCGAACTGCAGTGTTGCCTGCAGGTCGTCGACGTCGGTCTGGCTAACCTTGCTGGCCTGGGCCATCAGGTCTTCCCAGCGCCACATGCCGCTAAGCTTTTCCTTGCTAAGATTGATGACGCACTCAAGCTCGGGCAGCTTTTGAGAGGAGAGTTGGCCGTCGCTGCTGTTTTTTAATTCGGGGGCAAGTTCATACAGCATGGCGCTGTAGTCGGAGCTTTTGAAACAATGCGCGGTGACCAGAAAGCGCGCGCCGGATTGATTCAGCGCGTATTCCAGCTCATGGGTACGGTAGGAGGGGTTGATGTTGACCAGAATGGCGCCAATTTTGGCGGTGGCAAACTGTGTCAGCGTCCATTCGCTACCGTTAGGCGCCCAGATAGCTACTCGATCCCCCCGTTGAACTCCAATGGAGAGCAGGGCGCGAGCACAGCGGTTGACCTCTTCCTGAAGCTTGCGATAGGTCCAGTGAATCTGTTGGTGCAACACGATCAAGGCGTCATTATCGGCATATTGAGCAGCGATTTGATCGAACTTGTCACCAATGGTCATGCCCAGCAAGGGCTTGTCCGCCATGCTGCTGGAATAGCTGGGTACAGTGAGTGCTGGTGAAGACATGGTAGATTTCTCCGGTATTTTTTCTTATCTGAACGGGAAGCCCGGCATACTGAATTACTGTTATTAGTGTTATGGCTAACGACACATCTTAACGACTGGCGCCTTTTGCCAGGGCGACTTTGGAACTTGGAGTACGGCCCAGCTCTTGGGTGATCCAGTAGCCGGTATCAACCACCGCCTGCAGGTCGATGCCCGTTTTAATACCCAGTCCTTCGAGCAGATAAAGAACATCTTCCGTGGCCACGTTGCCGGAAGCGCCCTGCGCGTAAGGGCAGCCACCAAGGCCTGCCGTTGCGGCATCAATGACGCTGACGCCTTCTTCCATGACCGCGTATAAATTCGCTAGCGCCATGCCGTAAGTGTCATGGAAGTGGGCGGCTACGTGCTCGATGGGCACCTGTTGACGGACCGCTTCAATCATCCGCTTGGCGGCAAGCGGCGTGCCCACACCGATGGTGTCGCCCAGCGACACCTCATAACAGCCCATCTCATAAAGTGCGTTAGCCACCTCGGCGACTTTGCCTGGCGCGATCTCGCCTTCATAAGGGCAGCCCAATACGCAGGAAACGTAGCCACGTACCCGAACGCCTGCCTCGTGGGCACGTGCCAGCACAGGTTCAAAGCGTGTCAGTGACTCGGCAATCGAGCAGTTGATGTTTTTTTGCGAGAAGGCTTCCGAAGCGGCACCAAACACCGCGACTTCTTCCACGCCGACCGCCAAGGCGTTTTCCAGTCCTTTTAGATTGGGCGTAAGGGCTGAGTAGACCACGCCCGGCTGGCGGGTAATGCCATCCATCACCTCAGTCGCATCCCCCATTTGTGGAACCCACTTCGGCGAGACGAAACTGGCTGCTTCAATATGCGTAATGCCCGCCTTAACCAGCCGCTCGATCAAGGCGATTTTAGTGGCGGTGGGCACAATTCCCCCCGGCTCGTTCTGTAAGCCATCGCGGGGCGCCATTTCAAATAGTGTGACGGAGGTAGGCAGTGCCATTGATGAACTCCTATTCGCTGGGGGCAAAGTCGAGCAGTACGGCACCCTGGCTGACCGTATCGCCTGCCTGAAAGTGGAAGGTGTCGACGCTACCATTCGCGGGAGCGGTCATGGTGTGTTCCATCTTCATGGCTTCCATCACCATCAGCGGCATGCCTTTTTCAACCGCCGCACCGGGCTCCACCAGTAACGCTACCACCGTGCCATGCATGGGCGCGGTCAGGGTGGATTCGGCTTCATGATGACCGTGATCAATAGCGTCGATGCGCCGCCAGAACAGGCGTGTTTCGCCGCTTGGATCAGCCATCACGACTACATGGCCGTCGCGGTGTGCCTGCAGGCGGCGGCGGTGGCCGTTCAGGGTAACCGCCACCGCATCGCCTGCGAGGGGTTGCAGGCTGGCCGTCAGGCGTTCATCGCCAATGGACAGTTGCCACTGCGACTCGCCTGCACTGCGTTTGCCTTCAACAATGATCACTGCTTCATCGCTATCATCTGCCTGTGCACTGGCTGGGTCACATAGCGCGATGCGAATGGTATGGGGCGCGTTGAGGCGAAAGCCATCATGGCGATCCCAGGGTGAGTCGCTTTCAACTTCCAGGGCCAGTTGATGCAGGCCAATCAGTGCTGCACTGGCATAAGCCTCGGTTGAATAGGTGCGCGGAGCAAACAGCGTTGCTTCGTTACGCTCAATAAAGCGCGTATCCAGTTCGACGTTCTTGAAGCCAGGATGGGTCGCCAGGCGCATCAGGAAGGCCCGGTTGGTCACCACACCTTGAACGTCCAGCGCCGCCAGCGCACGGTTCAGGGTGGCCAGCGCCGCATCTCGGTCAGGCCCATGCACAATCAGCTTGGCAAGCATGGGGTCGTAGTGCATCGACACCACATCGCCGCTCTCTACACCGCTATCCAGGCGCACTTGGTCAGTGCTTAACCCAGCACCTTCCATATCCAGCGCGAAACGCGTCAGTAGGCCTGTGGCAGGCAAAAAGTCCTGATCCGGGTCTTCAGCGTAAATGCGCGCTTCAAAACTGTGGCCGGTAATGGTCAATTCGTCTTGACGGCAGGGCAGCGGTTCGCCCATCGCTACACGCAGCTGCCACTCGACCAGATCCTGGCCGGTGATCATCTCGGTCACCGGGTGCTCGACCTGCAGGCGCGTGTTCATTTCCATAAAGTAGAACGAACCGTCCGCGTCCAACAAGAATTCGACGGTACCTGCGCCTACATAGCCGATCTCTTGAGCGGCGCGAACTGCGGCATCGCCCATGGCGCTACGTAGCTCAGGTGTCATGCCGGGCGCCGGGGCTTCTTCGATGACTTTCTGGTGGCGCCGCTGCACGCTGCAGTCGCGCTCGAACAGGTAAACGCCGTTACCATGACGGTCGCAGAATACCTGTACTTCCACATGGCGTGGCTGGACCAGATATTTTTCGATCAGCATGCGATCGTCACCGAACGCGGCCTTGGATTCGCGTCGGCAGCCTTCCAGGGCGCTCTGAAATGCGCTGCTGCTCTCCACCACGCGCATGCCTTTGCCGCCGCCGCCCGCGCTGGCTTTGAGCATTACCGGGTAGCCGATGTTATCGGCCTCGGCGCGCAGCAGATCGTCGTCCTGGTCATCGTCATGATAGCCGGGAGCAAGCGGCACTCCGGCATTGGCCATACGTGCCTTGGCGGCGGATTTATCACCCATGGCGGCAATGGCCGAGGCGGGCGGGCCCACAAAGGTAATACCGGCCTGGTCAAGGGCGTCGACAAAACTGCCGTTTTCGGACAGAAAACCATAGCCGGGGTGGATGGCGCCGGTGCCGCTACGCTGGGCGGCGTCCACTACCGCCTCGATATTGAGATAACTTTCCCGCGCTGCCGCCGGGCCCAGGCGAACCGCTTCATCGGCTTCGCGTACGTGGCGGGCGGTGGCATCAGCATCGGAATAGACCGCGACGGTTTTCAGCCCCATACGGCGGGCAGTGCGCATGACACGACAGGCGATTTCACCGCGGTTGGCGACTAACAGCGTATCAAAGGGGGTGGTGCGAGCGGCTTTTTCGTGTTTGTTCATGAGCGACGCTCCGAAGCGTTAGGTGTGTTATTGGATTCGACCCAATCCGGGCGGCGCTTTTCAAAGAAACTGGATAAGCCCTCTTGGCCCTCTGGGCTTACCCGCAGCTTGGCGATGACCTGGCAGGTATGCTCACGAGTGCTATCGCTATCGGGCGCTTGAGCGACTGTCGCCATCAGGTCCTTGGTCGCACGCTGGGCTTGGGGTGAACCCGCTAATAGCGTCGCCAGCATGGCGTCGACTGCGCTATCCAGCGCCTCGTGTTCCACCACCTGATGAGCCAAGCCTAGCGTCAACGCCGTTTGGGCGTTCATCACTTCGGCCGTCAAGGCGAAGCGGCGCATTTGTCGCTCGCCGAGGGCGCGTTGTACATAAGGGCTGATGACCGCAGGCGACAGGCCAATTTTGACTTCCGAAAGACAGAATTTGGCGTGTTCTGACGCAATCACGATATCGCAACAGGCCGCCAGCCCCACCGCACCACCAAAGGCGGCACCTTGAACGCGGCAAAGCGTAGGGCAGGGCAGCGAATCCAGACCGTGCATCAGGGCGGCGAGCTTGCGGGAGTCGGCGAGATTATCGTCAAAATCGTAATCGACCATCCGCTTCATCCAGTGTAAATCGGCCCCCGCCGAAAAACTCTTGCCTTCAGAACCTAGTACCACCACCCGCACCTCGCCCGCGTCGGCGAGTGGATGCAGTTCATCAAGATGGGCATTCAGCTCGGCAATTAGGCTGTCGTCAAAGGCGTTGTGCACATCGGGGCGGTTTAATGTCAGGCGCGCCACGCCCTGTTCAATTATCAGTGTTGAATAAGCCATGTGAATTGCCCTCTACATCCGGAACACGCCAAAGCGCGTCTCTTCTACCTCGGCATTCATTGCGGCAGCTAATGAAAGCCCCAGCACATCACGGGTTTGCAGCGGGTCAATCACCCCGTCGTCCCACAGCCGGGCGCTGGCGTAGTAGGGGTGACCCTGATGCTCGTACTGATCGCGAATAGGTTGCTTAAAGGCCTCTTCATCCTGTCGGCTCCACTCCTGGCCGTCACGATCGAACTGTTCACGTTTGACCTGGGCCAGCACGCCTGCCGCCTGCTCACCACCCATCACCGAAATACGCGCATTGGGCCACATGAACAGCAGGTTGGGATCATAGGCACGGCCACACATACCGTAGTTGCCCGCGCCGAAGCTGCCGCCGATCAGCACTGTGTACTTGGGCACCTTGGCACAGGCTACGGCGGTGACCAGCTTGGCGCCATGTTTGGCGATGCCTTCGTGCTCGTACTTGGAGCCGACCATAAAGCCGGTAATATTCTGCAGGAAAATCAATGGGATCTTGCGCTGGGCACAGAGCTCAATAAAGTGCGCGCCTTTCACGGCGCTTTCGGAAAACAGCACGCCGTTGTTGGCCACGATCCCGACCGGAAAGCCATGAATATGCGCAAAACCGGTGACCAGGGTTTCGCCGTAGTAGCGCTTGAATTCATCGAAGTCGGAATCGTCGACGATACGGCCAATCACTTCGCGGACGTCGTAAGGCTTTTTAAGGTCGGTCCCCACAATGCCGTATAGCTCGGTGGGGTCGAGCTTGGGCGGCTTGGGGGCCTGCATGGCAAGCTTGCCGCGCTTTTGCCAATTTAGCCGCGACACGCAGCTGCGTGCCAACTGAAGCGCGTGGGCGTCGTTTTCGGCGTAATGGTCGGCCACGCCGCTGACTTTAGCGTGAACGTCGGCACCGCCCAGGTCTTCGGCGCTAATGTTTTCGCCGGTGGCCGCTTTCACCAGCGGCGGGCCGCCAAGGAAAATGGTGCCCTGCTCTTTAACGATGATGGATTCATCTGCCATGGCGGGGACATACGCGCCTCCCGCCGTGCAGGACCCCATCACCACGGCGATTTGGGGAATGCCTTCGGCGGACATGGTCGCCTGATTATAGAAGATACGCCCGAAGTGATCCCGGTCGGGAAAGACATCATCCTGACGGGGCAGAAAGGCACCGCCGGAGTCGACCAGATAAATGCACGGCAGGCGATGCTTGCGGGCGATCTCCTGGGCGCGAAGGTGCTTTTTAACGGTTAACGGGAAGTAAGTGCCGCCTTTTACCGTGGCGTCGTTGGCGACAATCACACACTCAACGCCGGACACTCTGCCAATGCCGGTAATCACACCGGCAGCAGGAATTTCGCTGTCATAGATAGCGTGCGCCGCCAGGGCCGAAAACTCTAGAAACGGTGAGCCTTCGTCAATCAAGTGATCAATACGATCACGAACAAACAGCTTGCCACGGCTCTCATGGCGCTCGCGGGCTTTGCTACCGCCGCCTTGGGCGATGGCGGCGGTCAGCTCGCGCAGTTTGGTGACTTCATCGCGCATCGCCGCTTCATTGGCTTGAAACACATCACTGCGTGGATTGACTTGGCTATTAACAATGCTCATGGCGCGACCTTGCTGATTGTTATTAAAGACTGTTATTAAAAACTGTTATCAAAAACCGTTATTAAAAACCGTCATTAAAGACTGTCGTTATGGACTGTTCTTCTCGATGATCGTTATAGACGGTCGTTAATGGGTTTCATTGAAGAGTTCACGACCAATCAGCATCCGCCGAATCTCGCTGGTGCCTGCGCCAATTTCATACAGCTTGGCATCGCGCAGTAGGCGCCCAGTGGGATACTCATTGATATAACCATTGCCGCCGAGAAGCTGAATCGCGTCCAGCGCCACCTGAGTGGCTTTCTCGGCGCAATAAAGAATCACGCCAGCGGCGTCTTTACGCGAGGTCTGGCCGCGGTCACAGGCACCGGCGACCGCATACAAATAGGCGCGACAGGCATTGAGAGTGGTGTACATATCGGCCACTTTGCCCTGTACCAGTTGGAACTCGCCAATCGACTGGTTGAACTGTTTACGTTCATGGATATAGGGCAACACCACATCAATCGCGGCCTGCATAATGCCAATGGGGCCTGCCGCCAACACGGTGCGCTCATAGTCCAGGCCGCTCATCAAAACGCGAACACCTTTGCCTTCTTCGCCAAGAATGTTTTCAGCGGGCACGGCGCAGTCCTGGAACACCAGCTCACAGGTGTTGGAGCCGCGCATCCCAAGCTTGTCGAGCTTTTGGGCGGTGGAGAAACCGGGCATGCCTTTTTCGATAATAAACGCGGTAATGCCTTTGGAGCCGGCGTCCGGGTCGGTCTTGGCGTAAACCACCAGAACATCCGCATCGGGTCCGTTGGTGATCCACATCTTGTTACCGTTCAGCACGTAGTGGTCGCCATCGCGCTTGGCGCGCAACTGCATCGAGACCACATCGGACCCGGCACCAGGCTCCGACATGGCGAGCGCGCCCACATGGTCGCCACTGATCAGCTTGGGCAGGTATTTCGCTTTCTGCTCGGCGGAGGCGTTGATCTTGATCTGGTTGACGCACAGGTTGGAGTGGGCGCCATAAGACAGCGCGACCGACGCACTGGCGCGGGAGATCTCTTCCATGGCAATACAGTGAGCCAGATAGCCCATCCCGCTACCGCCATCTTCTTCAGAGACGGTAATGCCCAAAAGCCCCATATCGCCAAACTTCTTCCATAATTCGTTTGGAAACTCGTTGCTTTGGTCGATCTCGGCAGCGCGGGGGGCAATCTCGCTGGCCGCAAAGGCATTGACCTGCTCACGCAGCATGTTCAGTTCGTCATCGAGGCCAAAATTGAGTTCTGAGTAGTGTGAAAACATGGTCAATCACCTGTTGTTATCTGGTTCGGTCAGGGTCGAAGGGCTAGTTGGCCCCGCTGGCGTTATTAATAAGTGACGCTAATCAGTGCATGGTGGCTGAAGAGGAAGAGAGCGCTTGCTTGGTTTTTCCCGGTTGCTCTTCTTCCTGTTGTTTTTCGAGTAGCTCTTCCAGTGCTTGGCGGCAGCGAATCTCGGCGCTTTCAAGTTCAAGCTGCACCATCGTGATGTCTTTCATCTGCTGATCGAGCGCCGCCCGGCGTTCGGCTATCTTGCTGAGCATTAAATGCAGCTGCTTTTTACTTCCACTGCGGGTCTCATCCCACAACTCAAACAACTCACGAATCTCAGCGAGTGAAAACCCCAGCCGCTTACCACGAATGGTGAGCTTGAGCCGCACCCGGTCTTTACTGCTGTAAACACGGGTTTGCCCACGGCGAGTGGGGTGCAGTAACTCCTGGTCTTCATAAAAGCGAATGCTGCGCGTGGTTAGATCAAACTCGTTGGCCAGTTCGCTAATGGAGTAGGTTTTGCTCATGATCGATATTCTCTTAAAAGGCGCGATATTCTCTTAAAAGGCATTGTTTCTAAGACACGGTTCCTAAGACATAGCTCCTAAGACATAGCTCCTAAGTCATGGCTCCTAAGACACGACTCCTAAGAAATAGCTTTTAAGACATACCTTCTATGGAACACTGCCACTGAGGCTAAAACAAGTTTACGTTAACGTAAAGTTATAATTGCTAGCAGTTGAAAATCGTTGAATGTCATTAAGTAACTATTTTTATTGGTATTACTAAACATTTTAAAGGTGGGTTTTGTTATCGATAGACCAAAGTTGTAATTGTATTGCCATAGCGAGAGTTGCTAGTTTGCACGTACACCTTACGTTCAGGTAAGGCAGTGGCAAGCGTCTGCGCTACTTCCTCACTACCTGCCATAGAGCCAGCACGACAACAGTCAGTACTTCAATAGTCAGTACTGCAACAGTCAGAACTACAACGGTCAGAACTACAACAACAAGAGGCTTGCCACTCTATGAGTGCAAACGATGTCCTTACCGGACCTGTCCTCGAAACCCGAGGGCTAACCAAAGAGTTTCGTGGGTTTACCGCGGTGGATGATGTCAATCTTCAGGTGCAGGAAGGGCATATTCACGCGCTGATTGGCCCTAACGGGGCGGGTAAAACCACCGTCTTCAACCTGCTGACCAAATTTTTGCCGCCAACGCGTGGCGATATTCTCTATCGCGGCAGCTCTATCACGAATAAAAAATCCAATGAAATAGCCCGCCTGGGCTTGGTTCGCTCGTTTCAGATTTCCGCCGTGTTTGCCCATATGACCGCGCTGGAAAACGTTCGGGTAGCGCTACAGCGCACGCTGGGTACGTCGTTTCACTTCTGGAAGTCCGAGAAGTCGTTGGAGCATCTTAATGAGCGCGCGCTTGAACTACTGGAAGAAGTAGGTCTGCGTGAATACGCCGATACATTGACCGTGGAAATGCCCTATGGCCGTAAACGGGCGCTTGAACTCGCCACGACATTGGCGCTAGAGCCCAAAATGATGTTGCTGGATGAACCGACTCAGGGCATGGGCGCTGAAGACGTGGATCGAATCGTCGCGTTGATCAAGCGCGTCTCGAAAGGCCGTACGGTGTTGATGGTGGAGCATAACCTAAGCGTGGTAAGCCGTTTGTGTGACCGCATTACGGTACTGGCGAGGGGCTCGGTATTGGCAGAAGGGGATTATGACAGCGTATCCCGGAATCCGTTGGTGCGCGAAGCCTACATGGGCAGCGAAGCCGCCGAAGAAGAGGGGGCGACGGTATGATGCCTGAGCAAGCGCAAGCGCCTATCGAGAACACGCAAAGCCTGGAAATGTTACGCGTGCAGGACATGCACGCCTTTTACGGCGAATCGCATATTTTGCACGGCGTTAATTTTGATGTGAAACGCGGCGAGCTGGTGACGTTGCTCGGCCGTAACGGCGCTGGCCGCAGCACAACGCTGAAAGCGATCATGAACATGGTCGGGCGGCGTACGGGTTCTATCGTGATTAACGGCAATGAAACCCTGTCCATGAAACCCCACCATATTCCGCGCTTAGGGATTGGTTACTGTCCTGAAGAGCGCGGCATTTTTTCCAGTCTGGATGTGCATGAAAACCTGTTGCTTCCGCCGACGGTGCGTTCAGGCGGCATGAGTCTCGACGAAATCTATGCCATGTTCCCCAACCTTTACGAGCGGCGCAAAAGCCAGGGGACCCGGCTTTCCGGCGGCGAGCAGCAAATGTTGGCGATGGCGCGCATTTTGCGCACTGGCGCTCGCATGCTGTTGCTAGATGAAATTACCGAGGGGCTGGCGCCGGTCATTGTGCAAAAGCTCGGGGAGGTGTTGGTTCAGCTTAAAGAGCGCGGTATGACCATCGTGCTGGTTGAGCAGAACTTTCGTTTTGCAGCACCGTTAGCGGATCGCCACTTCGTGATGGATCACGGTCAAATTGTCGAGGAAATCAGCGCCGCGCAGCTGCCGTCGCGCCGGGAACACCTTAATTCCATGCTCGGGGTATAACGCATTCGCGTCACTTGCCTCGTTTCGGTGAGCTCGCCCATCAACCAGTAGTCGTAACCATTACCGTTAGTTGCACGTCGATATACAACAACAAAGGCCCCAGGGCCAGGAGACGATCATGACCTTTATGAAAAAAACGTTGACCACCAGCATCGCGATTGCGGCCGCCTCTAGCCTGGCGGTGTCGGCCGCCCAGGCGGAGATGAGCAATGATGAAGTGCGTATTGGCTACCTGGCCGATATGTCCGGTACCTATCGTGACCTGGCTGGTCCAGGCGGGCTAACCGCCATGGAGATGGCGGTGGCCGATTTTGGTGGCAGCGTCAACGGCGCGCCGGTGGTGATTTTTAGTGCGGATGATCGTAATAGTGCCGACGTGGGTGCGAACACGGTACGCGGCTGGATCGACCAGAATAATGTCGACATGGTAGGCGGGCTGGTGGCTTCATCGGTGACCATTGCCGTTACCAATGTTCTGAAAGAAAACAATGGCCTGGGCATTGTGTCCGGCTCCGCAGCGTCAAGCATTACTAACGAACACTGCACGCCTAATCATATTCATTGGGTCTACGATACTTACCCGCTCGCCAACGGTACCGCCAAAGCGGTGGTGGAGCAGGGTGGCGATACATGGTTCATGCTGACCGCCGACTATGCCTTCGGTCATGCCTTGGAAGCAGACGTGACTAGCGTTGTGCAGGCCAATGGTGGTGAGGTGGTCGGCGGGGTTCGTCATCCTTTCCCGACCAATGATTTCTCCTCCTATATTCTTCAGGCGCAAGGCTCGGGCGCTAAAATTGTGGGTTTGGCGAACGCTGGTTCTGACACTGTTAACGCCATCACTACCGCCAGCCAGTTTGGCTTAACCCAATCCGGCCAGCAGCTGGCGGGCCTGTTGATCTTCCTGAATGACGTGCATGCGCTTGGCCTGGAAGCCACCCAGAACCTGCTGCTGACCACCGGCTGGTACTGGGATATGGACGAGCAGTCTCGGGAGTGGGCGCAGCGCTATTACGATGAAGTCGGTCGGATGCCGACCATGGTCCAGGCCGGTATCTATTCCAGCACCATGCATTATTTGAAAGCCGTAGAGGCCGCTGGCACCGACGACCCTGAAACCGTTCGCGCCCAAATGGCCGATATGCCCATCGACGACTTCTTCGCCCGTAACGGTCGTATTCGTGAAGACGGCCGTATGGTCCACGATATGTATCTGGCCCAGGTGAAGACCCCTGAAGAGTCTACCGGTGAGTGGGATCTTTACGAAATCCTGAGCACCATTCCCGCCGAAGAAGCCTACCGTCCGCTCTCTGAAAGCCAGTGTGAGCTAGTGCAGAACTAAGTAGTAGAGCAACCACAAATAGCAGGTGAATTGGCTGGCGGCATCGCGCCGCTAGCCAAGGGATGGCGAGGAGAGTGGTGTTATGACGATGATATTCGGCGTGCCCTTGGCCGTGTTCATGGGGCAGCTCATGCTGGGCCTTGTGAATGGTGCCTTTTATGCGCTGCTTAGTCTGGGCCTGGCGGTCATCTTCGGCCTGTTGAAGATCGTCAACTTTGCCCATGGGGCGCAATATATGTTGGGGGCCTTCGTTGCACTGTTAGGCTTTCGATATTTAGGCATTAACTACTGGCTAGCGCTCGTGTTGGTGCCCTTGGTGGTGGGTGCGTTTGGGGTGCTGCTTGAGCGCTTTTTGCTGCGTCGAATCGCCCATCTGGACCACCTATACGGGTTGCTGCTGACGTTTGGTTTAGCGCTTATCTTTGAAGGCACGCTGGTCAATTTCTTTGGGGTGTCCGGCGCACGCTATCCGACCCCCGAAATTTTGCAGGGTGGTCTGAACCTCGGTTTCATGTTCTTGCCCACCTACCGCGCCTGGGTGCTGGTGGCGGCACTGGCGATGTGTCTATTCACTTGGTTCATGATCGAGCGCACACGACTGGGCGCTTACCTGCGCGCAGGGACTGAAAACTCGCAATTAATGCAGGCCTTTGGCGTCAACGTACCGCTGTTGATCACGCTTACCTATGGTTTTGGGGTTGGCCTGGCAGCGTTTGCGGGTGTGCTGGCGGCGCCGCTTTATCCGGTGTCACCCACCATGGGCTCAAGCCTGTTGATCGTGGTGTTTGCGGTGGTGGTCATCGGGGGCATGGGCTCCATTTTAGGCGCCATTATCACCGGCCTGGCAATGGGTATCATCGAAGGGCTGACCAAGGTGTATTACCCCGAAGCCTCTAATACGGTGATCTTTCTGGTCATGATCCTTGTGCTCATGTTGCGCCCTGCTGGGCTATTTGGAAAGGAGGCATAAGCATGGCGGAATCTCAATCTATGGCAATGCCATCAGCGGTTCGTGAGCGTCAAAAACGCGCTGCGTTTCGCCGCAATATGTTTTATCTGGCGCTGATCGTGGTGGGGCTGGTGGCGCCATTTCTGGCCTACCCTGTGTTCTTGATGAAAGTGCTCTGTTTTGCTTTGTTTGCCTGTGCATTCAACCTGTTGCTTGGCTATGCGGGGCTGTTGTCGTTCGGGCATGCGGCATTTCTGGCCACTGGTGGCTATGTGACCGGCTACCTGTTGGCGAGCTACCCTGGGCTAACGCCGGAGCTGGGTATTATTGCCGGTACCTTGTTGGCCACGTTGTTAGGAGTGCTGTTTGGAGTGCTCTCCATTCGCCGCCAGGGTATCTACTTTGCCATGGTGACGCTGGCGATCGCCCAACTGGTGTACTTCATGTTTGTGCAGTCACCGTTTACCGGCGGGGAGGATGGCCTGCATGGTGTGCCGCGTGGTGAGCTGTTTGGGATGATCGACCTGAGTAGCAATCTAGCGATGTACTATTTTGTGTTCGCGATATTCATCGCCGGCTTTGCCCTCATTCAGCGCACCGTGCATTCACCATTTGGGCAGGTGCTTAAAGCGATTCGTGAAAACGAGCCGCGTGCGGTATCGCTCGGCTATAACACCGATGCCTACAAGCTGGTGGCGTTTGTTATTTCGGCGGGCTTGGCGGGCCTGGCTGGCTCCACTAAAACCGTGGTCTTTCAATTGGCCTCTCTGACTGATGCCCACTGGCATATGTCGGGCGAAGTGATCTTGATGACACTACTGGGCGGCGTGGGCACCTTGCTTGGCCCGTTAATGGGCGCTGGCATCGTGGTTAGCCTGCAGCACTTGCTGGCGCAGTCGCCGTTGGGTAACTGGGTTAGCGTCATTCTGGGCATCATTTTTGTACTCTGTGTGCTCAGCTTTCGCAGCGGGATTATTGGCGAGCTGGACAAGATGTATCGCAAGAACTTCAAGTAATTTCGTCGCTGTTTTTACCTCCCTTTCTTTCCGATGTTGGGCGCCGCTAGGCGCCCTTTTTTATAGTGGTTGGATTGTTGGTCGCTAACGTCCGTGGGTGAATGGTGCTTACACGGTATCTACACCTAAGGTCGCAGCCGCTCGGTTGTTGATTATGAATGAGTAAGTCGTTAAGTTAACGTAAACGTCAATTATAACGAATAGCAGCCGGTGCATACGTGCATCAGCGGAGAGCCGCCATGAATTTTGAACTCAATGAAGACCAGGTCGCCTTTGCCGATATGGCGCGGGCGTTTGCCGAAAACGAATTAGAGCCCCACGCCGCCGAATGGGACCAAACGGCATTTTTTCCTGTCGATGTTATTCGAAAAGCGGGCGAGCTGGGGTTTTGCTCACTGTATGCCCCGGAAAGCGTCGGTGGCCTGGGGCTTTCGCGGTTGGATGCCAGCATCATTTTTGAGCAGCTCTCCATGGGCTGCACCTCTACCACGGCGTACCTGACCATTCACAACATGGTGACCTGGATGCTGGCGGACTTCGGAACGCCGGAGGCGGTCGCGCAGTGGGGCGAAAAGCTGGCGACGGGCGAGCTGCTTGGTTCGTACTGCTTGACCGAGCCCAATGCGGGTTCAGATGCGGCCTCGCTGAAAACCACCGCCAAGCGCGAGGGTGATGATTACCTGCTGACCGGCAGCAAGATGTTCATTTCCGGCGCTGGCAGCACTGATTTTCTGGTGGTAATGGCGCGCACGGGAGGTGAGGGCGCAGGTGGTGTGTCGGCGTTTGCCGTGGATGCCAAAAGTGAGGGCATCAGCTACGGACGCAAAGAGGAAAAGATGGGCTGGAATAGCCAGCCCACCCGGATGGTCACTTTTGAAGACTTGCGGGTGCCCGCTAGCCATTTATTAGGTAATGAAGGCGACGGCTTCAAGATCGCCATGAAAGGCCTGGATGGTGGACGGATCAATATTGCCACTTGCTCGATCGGAACCGCTCAGCAGGCAATCAATAAAGCCCGTGAGTATATGCGTGAGCGCAAACAGTTTGGTAAACACCTGGCCGAGTTCCAGGCGCTCCAGTTCCGCCTGGCCGATATGGTGACGGAACTGGTTGCCGCACGGCAACTGGTGCGCATGGCGGCCACTAAGCTGGATGCTGGCCACGCCGACGCCCCCACCTATTGCGCCATGGCCAAGCGGTTCGCCACCGATGTAGGCTTTAAGGTGTGCGACGAAGCGCTTCAACTTTATGGCGGTAACGGCTATATCAAGGAGTACCCCATGGAGCGCTACGTGCGTGATACCCGGGTACACCGGATTTTGGAAGGTACTAACGAGATCATGCGCCTGATTATCTCCCGCCGGGTGCTGGCAGACGGCGCCACCGAGCTTTAGATAAAAGGCGTCAGCCGGGTTGATAAACCGGGTCGATAAATCGATGGATAAGGATTGCCCATGAGCAGTGTAGTGTTTACCGAACACCCAACGAGCGATGGCCATGTCATTGCCGAGATCAAACTCGATGCCGAGCGTTCGCTCAATGCGTTAACGCTTGAAATGTGTGAAGAGATCCTGCCGCGCCTTGACGCCTGGGAAACAGACCAGCGGGTAGTCGCCATTCTGCTCGACAGCGCAGGCGATAAAGCCTTTTGTGCCGGCGGTGATGTCGTGAACCTGTATAAAGCGATTACCGGCGAAGGCGACCCGAGTTTCCCCGAGCGCTTTTTTGAAACCGAGTATCGGCTCGATTACCTTTTACACACCTATTCCAAACCGGTGATCTGCTGGGGCAGCGGCATCGTCATGGGCGGCGGCATGGGGCTACTCAGTGCCAGCAGCCATCGCGTTGTCACGGAAACCTCGCGACTGGCAATGCCCGAAGTCACCATCGGCCTTTACCCTGATGTGGGAGCCAGCTGGTTCTTGAACCGCCTACCCAACGGAACAGGGCGGTTCTTGGCGATGACCGGCAGCCAGATCAATGCGCCGGATGCCGTGCACCTTGGCCTGGCCGACCGCTGCATTGCCAGCCACCACCGTGATGCCTTGCTTCAGCAGTTGACCGACGCCAGTTGGGGAAAAGGGCAGGACACCGATGCCAATGGGGTGGTCAACCGCCTGATGCGTGAGCTTGAGCAAACCTCGCAGCCTGCGTTTGCCGAGCTGGACGCGCCGGTTTACCAACATACCAGCCTTATCCGCGAGCTGACTGACCACGATAGCGTCGAGCAGATCGTGGAAGCCATCGCCAATGTGAAAAGTGACAACAAGTGGTTTAACAAAGCCCAGACCACGCTGGCCCATGGTAGCCCCGTTTCCATCAAATTGATCGATGAGCAGTTAACCCGCGCCAGGCACATGTCGTTGGCGGAGGTGTTCCAGTTTGAACTGGCGCTGTCGGTGCAGTGCTGCCGCCACCGCGAATTTCCCGAAGGCGTGCGCGCACTGCTGGTGGATAAAGACAGCCAACCAGCGTGGACCTACCCGGATGTTGCCTCGGTCGAGCAGCACTTTATCGATGAGCTATTAGCAGCCCCCTGGGATAAGAACCCGCTGGCGGACCTCCATTAACAGCGAAACAGTTTCACTCTTAACAAACCTATAATAAGGACAAAAACTATGACTACCGTCGCGTTTATCGGATTGGGCAACATGGGCGGCCCGATGGCTGCCAACCTGGCCAAGGCAGGCTTTAACGTCCGCGCGTTTGACCTTTCTCAAGAGGTGCTTGAAACCGCAAAAGCCAACGGCTGCGAAGTAGCCGGCTCCGCCCGTGAAGCGGCTACCGATGCGGATGTTGTCATCTCCATGCTGCCTGCGGGCAAGCACGTGCGTGGGCTTTATGTAGAGGGCGAAACGCCGCTGTTTGAGGTGATCAAGCAAGGGGCGCTGGCGATCGATTGCTCGACCATTGACGCTGACACCGCCAGGAGTGTGGCCGAGGCTGGCGAGCAAAAGGGCATCGGCTTTGTCGATGCGCCGGTATCCGGCGGCGTGGGTGGTGCCAAGGCGGGCACGCTGACGTTTATTGTGGGCGGCTCTGAAGCGCAGTTCGAGCAGGCCAGGCCGGTACTGGAAGCAATGGGCAAAAACATCTTCCACGCCGGTGACCATGGCGCGGGGCAAGTAGCCAAGGTATGCAACAACATGCTGCTCTCGATCTTGATGGCGGGCACCTGCGAGGCGATCAACATGGGGGTTAAAAACGGCCTTGACCCTGCGGTGCTGTCAGACATTATGAAACAGAGCTCGGGCGGCAACTGGGCGCTGAATGTGTATAACCCTTACCCAGGCGTGATGGAAAATGCACCGGCTTCCAACGACTACCAGGGAGGCTTCCAGGTGAACCTGATGATCAAGGACCTGGGGCTCGCCATGGATGTCAGCCAGCAAAGCGCTTCGGCCGTGCCCATGGGCTCAGCCGCCCGCGCCCTGTTCACCCTGCATAAAGCCAATGGTAACGGCAAACGGGATTTCTCGAGTTTGATGCAGTTTTATCAGGATAAAGAAGGGCAGTAGAGAGCAGAGTTGGCGGAGTTGGCTGGCTTGCCAGCCAACTCCGCGAGAGGCAAACTCGGGTTCTTCACGCTAGCCACCAACAAGGATTGCCATGATTACGCTGTGGGGTCGCAACAACTCAACCAACGTCAAGAAAGTGCTGTGGGTACTGAGTGAACTGGAACTGCCTTTTGAGCAGGTTCAGGCCGGGCGGGAGCACGGGGTCAACGATACGCCGGAGTATCTGACGATGAACCCCAACGGGCTGGTGCCGCTGCTAAAAGACGACGCGACCAACAGCGTACTGTGGGAATCCAATACCATTATTCGCTACTTAGCCGCGCAGTACGGCCAGGGCAAATTATGGATTGCTGATCCCGTGGCACGCGCCCAGGCGGAAAAATGGATGGACTGGTCGAACAGTACGCTTTCACCGGCGCACCGGGTCATTTTAATGGGCTACATAAGAACCCCCGAAGCCGAGCGCGACAGCGCCGCTATTGAAGCGGGCATGCAGGCGTGTGAAAAGCTCTTTGAGCTAATGGACAACGCCCTTGTCGAGCAGGCCTATTTTTCTGGCGACACATTTGGACTGGGCGATATTGCCGTTGCCCCCTTCATCTACAACCTGTGGAACGTAGGGTTGACCTGGCAGCCGCGCCCCCACCTGGAGCGCTGGTACCAGCAGATCGCAGAACGCCCCAGTTATCCGAAAGTGGTGATGATTCCGGTGACCTAGCAGTGAGGGCCTAGCGGTTATGACTTAGCAATGAGGGCTTAGCAGTAGCAACTTAACACCTATAGCGTATTTCCAGCGCCGCAATGTCGTCATCAAGTGACTGTAAGACCTCGCTTGGCACACCGTTGCGCTGGGCGCTTGCTATCATCGGCCCCAAAATCGCCCCACGCTCGGTGGGGCGTTTTGCCTCGACATCCTGCAACATCGACGCCTTGTTGTTCGCGGTGTTCTCCACCACTTTCCACACTAACGACAACCACGCTTTTTCGCCTTGCTGCCCCTCTGGTGGGGCAATGCCTTCAGCCTGCATAATCGCCGCGATTTCCCTCACTGCGCTTTCAACGCGGTGGGCGTATGCCTCATTACGCAGTTCACCGTTACGCACCCCAAGCAACGCCACCAGCGGATTAATCGCCGCGTTCACCGCGAGCTTCTGCCATAGGCGGCTGCGAATATCGCTTACCGCCAAAGTGGCAAGCCCCGACTGAGTTAACGTAGCCGCTAGTGCTTCTGCCAACGTTTCATGCCGGTTATGCAAATCGCCCACTAATGTTTGCCCACGCCCCGCATGCACCACTTCATCATCACTCGTTAGGTAAGCGCCTTCAGTAGTGCTGGCGCACAACACCGGCCCCGGCCATGTTTCCGCCAACCGTGGCTGAGCCAAAAAACCGTTTTGCCACAGCACCAGCGGGGTAGTGGGGGGGATGACATCGGCAATGCTTCCAAGCGCCGCCTCCGCCGCCATCGCTTTGGTGGTGATATGGACAAAGGCAGGCGAAGCGCTGGTGTCAGCGGCCAACTGATCCGGGGTAAATATAGAAAGATCCTGTATCCGCTGTTCACCTTCGGGTGTGGTGATTGTTTGCTGTGCAGGCAAGGCCCGGCGGCCAATTAACGAGACAGCAGCTACCGGCGATAGCGAATGGGCCAACAAGCGGCCAATGGCCCCAGGGCCGAGTATCCAGTGTGAAGACATAGCAACTACGTTAATTGTGGTGATGGTGGATAGTCAGGATGACAGAAAACGTTAATAAACCACTAGCGGAATACGCCACCACCTGTAAAGCTTATGCTAACTTAGCCTTAACCACTTGGTAGGTAGCGCCCATGTCTATTAATACCTGGTTTGCCTTTGCCCTCGCATCCGTCGCTTTGCTCGCGATCCCTGGGCCGACGATATTAACCGTGGTCAGTTACTCTATCGCCCAAGGTAGGCGCGCGAATATTCCACTTGTCGCTGCTGTGGCATTGGGTGATTCAACAGCGCTACTCTTTTCACTACTGGGCCTGGGAGCGGTGCTAGCCACCTCCGCATTCTGGTTCACCGTTATCAAATGGATTGGCGGTTTATATCTGCTCTATATGGGCATAAAGCTGTTACGTGCCGGTCTATCATCGTTGCAGCCAGTAACTCCGGCCGTCTCAGGTTCGCGCTGGAAGCTCTTCACCAATACCTATCTCGTTGCTGCTCTCAACCCGAAGGGCATCATCTTCTTTGTCGCCTTCTTACCGCAATTCGTTAACCCAAGTGCTGATGCAGGGAAGCAGCTCTGGATTCTTGCCATTACGTTCGTCGCGTTGGCAACGCTTAGTGCCACCCTCTACGCCGTGTTCGCTTCGTCGGTGCGTAAGGTACTTGCATCACGCCGCGCGCAGCGACGGTTTAACTTTGTTGGTGGAACGTTACTTTCTTCGGCGGGTATGTGGGCGTTGCTTGCCAAGCGGCCTGCGTGAGCAAAGGGCGGGCTACTTGTAGTAGTTAACGCCGCTTCCCACGCTAATAAAATGGCTGCATTTATGGCGCAGGTATCGGCAGACCCCAGTTTCAACACGTGTACTGTACCTATTGGTAAAGGCGAGTTACTGGCAATACGGTGCAGTAGTTAAAGGACAGCCTCTATCGCAGCTTGGCTTAGTTAAAAAGTCACTCTAGCTGACCACAAAAGCGAATGCGCCAACAGGCGGCCAATGGCCCCAGCCCCAAGGGTCCAGAGTTTAGACGCCATAAAGTACATTACTCAGCAGCAGTGATGTAATCATCCTGCTTACCGTGCCCATTGCTAGACAATGACGGTGGGGGGGGGAAGCATGAGAAAAGTGGCTAAGGTCTAATGACCGTAATCACCATAGTCTGCTAGCTTGATGATTAAGGGAAGTTTGAAAAATTAGAGTGATGGGTAAGAAAAGCATAATGGGTTGTTGGGGTAAGGAAGGGTGCTTGAGGCCGCTTTCGACCCAAAGCGGCCATCCGCAGAATAGGAGCCCCTGGCTCACAATGCGTTTTTTTCTGGTCAGTTCTGTAACGTGAAGGCTTGTATTGTCGGAGGTTAATCTTGCAAATGCATATAAAACAATTGCTTATGACCAGAACTTTTATGCTTATGCGCAATTTTCAGAGACTGGTGATAATGTTAACGCGCATGCGTATTTTTCTAACGAGCCTTACGAGGAAAAAATATTATTTACCCCTTTTCTATCAGTAGATTAGATGCATTTTGGCAAGGTGGGGCTTCCCAGAAAAACGCGCATGCGCATGAATAAAACTGTTAGGCTCTATCATGGAACTCGTACAAGCATCTACACATCTACTTAATAGTAGTCCCCTAAAAGGAATTTCTAGGGGGCTTATTTATTACGTTCATACAGGAAGGAATGCTTGGCATAGTACATGGGTAACTCAGTATACAAACGGCTGTATGCACACTACTTTCCAATCTGCTAAAGAATACGCTGAGAAGAGAAGAACTAGAGGAACTGTATTTTATATCAAGCAATTACCCTGCTTAATATTTCGTAGTCAAAACACCTGTATATTGGTAACTGAAATCAACAACAGAAACCCTCTATCCGGCTACTCTCCGGATGCAACAACCGATGACGCAGCTTATGGGCTAAATAAGATAGAAGGAGCGCTTAATAACTATTTGAAGATTGGCGCCCCAATCAATGGTGTAGCAATGTCGTTTCTTCCAATTAGTCGGTTTTGGAATGTGAGGCCAGGCCCAAGAGATTCAGTAATTATTCTATCGTCCAAGAACCCGGCGCTGTCGGTAGAAAAAGTTTCCAGCGATAGCTTATTAGCATATAAATCTTACTCTAATGGCGGCAGCTATTATCTTGGCTGGTCTGGCATAGAATCAGATATAAAGAGGCTGTCAATATTGCTACTATATCGAAAAGCAAAGCCTAACAAATCAAGCAAGAAGGGTGCGCAAAAAACACGCGCCTCTTCTTGAGGCGTTATACGGCAACGCACGAGCATCTGATTTTGAACCAAAGCGAGATTATATTGCCTCCCGAAAGCCCCTAATAATCTTGCAGATGATATCGATTTAATACCAGTAAAACTCAATAAAAGAGAAAATGAAATTGATTAAAACTGATTGGAATATATTTAAAGCAAAGTTTTCAGCAAATCCACAAAATGCATTTGAGTGGATGTGTTATCTCCTTTTTTGCAATGAATTTAGCGTGAAAACTGGCATTTTTCGCTATAAAAACCAATCGGCAATAGAAACCAATCCGATTTCCTCAAATGGAGTTAATGTTGGTTGGCAAGCTAAATTTTATGACGCCGCATTATCTAGCCACAAAAATGACATACTAGATACGATTACAAAAGCGAAACGTGACTACCCCGATTTAAATAAAATAATTTTTTACACAAATTCAGAGTGGGGGCAAAACCAAGGAAAAGAACCACAAGGAAAAATAGAAGCAGAACAAAAAGCAAAGGCAAACAACTTAGAAATTGAATGGAGATGCTGTAGCTTTTTCGAATCGCCGTTTGTTGTCGATGATTGTAGCCGGATCACTTCGTACTTCTTCACTCAATCTGATAATTTATTTGGGCTTTTGGAGTCGTTTGAGTCTCATACAGGTGCAATTCTGGATGATATTGAAACTGCTATAACCTTTGGCGACGAATATGTTTCAATCAATCGCTCTAATATTATATCTGAAATTGAAAAGTCAGATAATAGCGCTTTAATTATAAGTGGCGAAGGCGGCACAGGAAAGACAGCTCTAATAAAAGAGCTTTATAGCAATAAAGGGGGGAATGATGCCTTTTATGTCCATAAGGCGACGGAGTTTTCTGTTAGCAACTTGAATGAGTTCTTGTCGGGTGTTTTTTTAAAGGATTTTATTGAAGCGCATGAAGGAGTTAACAATAAAACAGTTGTCATTGATTCTGCGGAACACTTAATTGCACTAGAAAATACTGATCCTATTAAAGAGTACCTAGCCAGCTTAACCAAAGCCGGATGGAGCGTTTGGTTTACCACGAGAAATACCTACCTAGATGATTTGATTTTTCAGCTATATGAAGTGTACAAAATTAGCTTTAAGCAGGTGCATCTTGAGAATCTAAATGAAGATATATTATTTGAACTTGCTAAAAAGCATGATTTTGTCATTCCTGATGATAAAAAGCTCAAAGCGCTCATATTGACTCCATTTTATCTCAGGGAGTATTTAAGGCGATATCAGGATAACAAGGGTGCAAGCTACTTTGAGTTCAAAGAGTCGTTATGGCCAAGAGTCATTGCGAAAAGATCACCTCAACGAGAACGTTTTTTTATACATCTTGCTGAAGAAAGAGCTAATTCAGGAAAATTTTTCGTTATTCCAGATGCTAGCTACTCAAATGAAACGGCAGAAAAGGCATTAGTTTCCGATGGAATAATTAGTTATGAGTCTACTCGCGGATATTTTATTACTCATGATATATATGAAGAATGGGCGCTCGATAAATTCGTTGAGAGTAATTTTTTATCCTCAGAAAATGCCGAAATATTTTTTAACAGAATACAACAGTCTTTGCCCATAAGACGCATCTTCAGACGGTGGTTATCAGAGAAACTTAGCTCGACCCATGAAGACGTTAGTCATCTTATCGTAGAAACCTTATCGTCTCGCAATATATCTAATTTGTGGAAGGATGAGGTGTTAGTTTCTATGCTTCTATCCGACTATTCCGATTACTTTTTTAAGATCAACAAAGATTTGCTGTTAGAAGACGAATTTAGGCTTCTTAAACGGATATGCTTGTTGATACGAATAGGATGCAAAGAGATAGATAATGGCTTTTTTGATAGACTTGGAGTGAGAGCTCCAGATATTTTATCAATGGAATATGTAATAACCAAGCCGAAAGGAAACGGGTGGAAATCGCTTATCAAGTTCATCAATGAAAATCTTGAAAAGATAGGTGTTAATAATCTCAATTTTGTATTGCCCACCCTCTACGACTGGAACAGCCACAACAAGTCTGGTGACGCAACTAAATATTCCAGCCTAATTGCATTATCATTTTACAAATCGGTAATCGAAGACAACGTCTATATTAGGGATGATGGTTTTTCCAGGGAGTTAATCTTCACCATTTTGTATGGGGTAGGTGAAATTAAAAGTGAACTTGAAACTATCATCGATGAAATTATTCTAAAAAATTGGAAGCGACATAACGATCCATATCATCTAATGAGTGAATTCATTTTAACAAAAATGGAATGCTTTAATGTTGCTATGGAAATTCCGGAAAAAGTGATCGCTCTAGCCAAATGCCTTTGGGTGTATGAACCACCAGAAGACGACGATTATTTTTATGGTTCAAGGCTAGAGATAGATCATGAATTTGGTGTTGAGAATGGACATCAAGACTACTATCCCGCCAGTGCTTATCAAACGCCCATATACGCCCTGCTGCAAACCAATTTAGAATTAACATTAAACTTCATTACCGACCTAATAAGTTTTGCTTCAAAAAAATATGCAGAATCCAGACTTGATAAGGGCCAGGTTGAAACAGCAACATTATTACTAGATGATGGGAAGAAAATTGATCTACCTATTTCAAATCGTCTTTGGTGCATGTACCGAGGAACACAGGTAAACCCTGATTTACTTGAATCAATGTTAATGTCTTTAGAACGCTTCTTTCTTGATAGAGGAAAAAATACCAAATCTGAAACACTGGAATTTTATCTAAATTATATCCTGACAAGATCTGAATCTTCTGCGCTCGTGGCTGTTGTTGCAAGTATAGTATGTGCTTTTCACGAGAAAACATTTAATGTGGCAAAAACTCTATTCAGGACAAAAGAATTTTTCTTCTATGACACATCTAGAATGATGTTGGATCAAACACATAAAACTCAACTTGCTTCGCTCAAAAATTTTAGCATCAACCGGATGAATGAGCTTCATGAGAATGAAAGGATAAGTGCCTGCGATCAAAAACATCGAAAAAATTCACTAGAAAATATAGCGCTTCAGTATCAGTTTTTTAGGACAGAAGAAGTGAGCGAAGATGAATCTGAGAAAAGGCTTCGAGAGATTTGGGATATTTGGGATATTCACTACAAAAACTTACCGGAGAAAGAACTAGAAAATCATCGCGATAAAACTTGGCGTCTATACTTAGCCCGTATGGACAAAAGGAAAATGTCGCCTAAAACCAAAGAAGTTGAAAATGGCATAACAATTGATTTCAATCCGGAAATTGATCCAGAGCTTAGAGAATATAGTGAAAGATCTCAGCGAGAAGCGAGCAAGCTTTTTACTCATTCCGGTTTAAAGATTTGGGCCGATAGTAGGCTCTATAATAGAGATGACTACAAAAAATATGAGTCTTATGAAAATGATCCATTGACTGCTTTGAGTGAGGCAAAAGAAATATGGAATCAACTTTCAGAAGGCAACGTGACGGAGGAATTACAGTTTGATCGAGCTACGCCATCGTATGTATGCGCCGTGCTATTGCGGGACTTTAAAGGAAAGTTAGATAGAACAGAGCTTGAATTTTGCAAGGAAGTCATATTTGGATACGCAAATATTGTTAACAATGATGATTACATGCACCAGATCGGAGATGGTCTTGTTCCTGCGTTATTTGTACTCCCAAGATTGATAGAAGATTTTCCGGAAGAAAGACTAACTATCAAGTTGCTATTAATCAAAGCACTAATGAGGCATGATCCAATAACGATGATGGGAGTGGACAGGATAAATTCAGTAGCCATTCAAGCTGTTCAGTACTTATGGAAGAATGAGCCAGAGTTCATGAATTCGCTGTACATTGGGTATGTGGTAATCGCTCAAAAACATAGAGACGTTCAGGATCGTTTAAGAAAAGAGGCATATAAGCAGCACAAATATGAAATTGATAACAATGACTTTGAACGGGAGTTATTGAAAGAATTAGAGAGTGTAGTAAAGAGTGTCGAAGATGAAACCATAACGGAATCCGCAGTAGACAATATTGAAAGCATAGATAACGACATATTGATAACTACTTTTCAGTTGGCGCCATTAGATGGCGAACACATGAAACCAGCGCCCTTTGTTGAGGAGATTATTAATATAATTTCACAGCAATTGCTTTCATGTGATAGAGAAGAACGTCTTGACTATGCTTTCAGACATGAATTTTCAAAGCACTATGCCCGCTTTATCCTTCATCTAAGCAATGGCGAGAAAGATAAATATCTTAAAAATTTTACAGATAATTTCACCTTGAGTGAAGGTGTGGCAGATTTGTTAAATGAATTTGTTAGCGCTGAAGACTCATTGAATATGCCGGATTCTTTTTGGTATGTTTGGAACCAATTTAAAGGCCATATCGTTGATTCAATAAATAGCCAAGGTTGGCGACATGATAAAGAGCGTATAATCGAAACCTTTTTATTTGGAAGAGTGCCTTGGAATGATGAAGCAGTGACATGGCATACATTTTCACCGGAGAATAGAGCTTTTTTTAGTGATTTAAGCTGTAAGATAGGTGGGGAATCATCTTTTATATATAGCATCTGTAAACTCCTATGTGGCATAGGAAGTGAGTTTTTAGATGATGGTATTTATTGGATCAGTCATGCAATAAAGACCTTTGATATCGACTTATCAAAAGATAAATCAGGAAACACGCTATTTTTCTTGGAAAGATATATGAGAAGATACCTATTCAAAAATCATGACAAAGTTAAACGAACACCAAGTTTGCGGGCTCAGTCAATGGTGGTTCTGGATTTCCTGGTTGAGCAATATTCAATTACTGGTTATCTCCTAAGAGAAGATGTAGCTTAGCTAAAAATATTGTGGCCGATGTTTACCGAAAAACCAAAGGCCAAAATCAAATACGAAGAATATATTATTTGTAGTTTGTGTCGCTCCTATCAATATGCTGATAAATGGCGACAGGTTCACGTGCCGTATAACAAGGTGCTCCACGCGGAAAAATTACTCGCTGCGCTCCCAATTTTCCGGTGAGCAAGGCGTTATATCAACCCTACCTAAAAGACCGCTCATGGCCGTTAGCTGTCGTATCTAACCATTAGACCGCTCCGCTCAATAATACGCTCTACTCAGTGCCAGCGAAGCATTCTCTTTGACCGAAGGCGTCTGAATAAAAATGCTTTCTAGCTAACGTGTCGTCTGTGGCTCAGACAAACGTGACGAAATGCTACGTGGTAGGGCGCAGTTTTGCATTGAAGCCACTGCAGCAGGCGCAAATGAAAGCCTGCTGACAGGGTTGGGTAGGCGTGCCGGCCCTTGTGGGCCGGCTTTGTCGGGGAATGTTGCTAAGGCTAGGGAGCGATGCGGGTACTGGCGTCGGTAAAGCCGATCAGTGAAATGTCCAGGTCCATGCGGTCACCGCGTGGGCCAATCATGCTGAGGGTTGCCGAAGTGCCACTGCGGAGCTGCTGCAACATCGACGCCTCAATGGGGGCGTCAGCACGGCAGCCTTCCTCAAAGCAGATCTGATAAGGGAACTGGATAGGCTCCCCGTTATCGACACTCAATTGCAAGCCCGGAGCCAGACGTACCCCCAGCGGCACGAAGAAACTCATCACGGGATCATCGATCTGGGGCGGGTAGTCGAGAATTACCTGCATCAAGGGCTGGTTGCTGTCAGGTTGAGTGATCAATTGCGACATCGCACACGGCGTCGGGCCCTGTGTATTACGCTCGCAACGGACTTCCCAATCCTGAAAAGACTCGGTAGTGACATTACTACCGGAAGCCGCGCCCGGTTGTTGTTGGCTGAAGGCGGTGGGTGAAAAAACCAAGAGCGATAATAGCCCCATCTTGCATAGGTGTTGAGTAAGAGTGCGTGGCATTGATGTAACCTCTTGTTGGTTCAATGATGGTGCATAATAGCTACCATGCCTGCTTGTTCGCTAGAGGTCGAGCTATTTGGGGTAGGTGTCGCACTACAGATTACCTCACCCATGTATCTGGCCGCCAAATACAGTCATGTTTCTGAGATTGCTCGCACACTTGAAACGCGACACCCGTAAAAAGCCCCACTCCGGCAGAAACGGGGCATAGCATGCAAAGCGGTTGAAAAAATGGTTTAGAAATTGAAGCCGAAATTGGTTTGCACGCTGGTGTGCCAATCATTATCGGTCGGTGAACCGAAGTAACCGAGCGCATTCTTGTTAGAGACAATGCTGAACCAGGCGTAATACGGGCCAGCCGTCACCTTCATGCCGAGGTCGTTGAGCATCGGGTCGTCGACATCACCGAAACCACCATTGAGCGGGGAGTAATCGCCGTTCGGGCTGATATAGCTGAAATCGTTGTAGAAGTAGAGATTGTCGATAGCACCCCAGTCGACATCCATGCTGTAGCCCAGATTGGCTGAATACATTTGACCTTCGGCGGGGATCAGGTAGTTAAAGTTGAAGGCGCCGATTTGAATGACATCGTCGGAAATGCCGCTGACTGATTCATCCGGATTTTCGGCGTCGTACTCGTAGGCAGTAACTTGAAACTGCGTATACCAGGATCCATAGCTACCGTTCAGGCCCACGGCGGCTTGCCAGCTGCTACCGCTATCGTTGGTCTGCTGATTGTAGAGCTGACCGCCCTTGGCCGAAACGTTGACTTCGGTTGTGTAGTCGGTGCCATGGCCGAAGGTATAGGCGACACGGCTGGCAACCTGGTTTTCTTCTGAGTTGCCTTGAGCGCTGCTTCCCACCGGGTTGGCACCGTAATGCTCGTTGCCATCACCCAATTGGTCGCTCTTGAAGAAGGCCAATGAGGTGTCCCAGGCGCCTTGGGTATGATCCCAGGTGATACCCGCGTTCTGGTTGTCGTTGAAACCGGCAAGGTAAGGCAGGCTGCCGTACCAGCCCAGGTAACCGTAATCCATGTTGCCGAACGGTGTCTGAATCAGGCCCACTTTGACAGTGTCGTTATCGCTGGCTTGATAGCCCATCCATCCCTTTTTGAGGAACTGGTAGCCATCGTAGAAGCGATATTCTAACGAGTACAAGAAGTCGTCGTGTTGTCCGTCAACGCCCAGTACGAACTTGCCGAAGTTCATGTCGCCGCCGGTGTCCTTGTCGACGTCATCCCAATCGTTATAAACCCCTTTCAACTGTAGAGTGCCGCTGAATTGGGAGTTCTGGACCGACTCCAGCAACGAGCGGTTTTCTTCGGCGAGCTCACGCGTTTGCGCGACCTCCTGGCTTTCTGCCGCTTCAGACGATTGCGCTTCGAGCTGCTGTTCCATGCGCTCGACTTGAGCTCGCAGAGCGTCTAACTGGCGCTGCATGGCCGCTGTGTCTTGCTGCGCTAATGCCGGGCCAGCAAATGCCATTGTGCCGCTAACGCCCATGGCAAAGCCGACGGTCTTGAATGATCGCTGTATCATTTATCTCACCTTTGTTTTTAAGTTATAAATCGGGTTTTGTTTTTTGTTATAAATTTAATGTAGCAAAAAAGGGCGTTTAATAAAAAAAAGGTAATTAAACAAAGTGATTAAAAAAGTAATTAAAATAAGTGATTTAAAAAGACGCAAAGCCGATTAAGTCACGGCATCTTTCTCGTACCATCAGCGCTCAGTGCTAACAAAGTGATTAACGAGGTGCCAGTGACCGTTGCCCCCAAACTAACAGCATGAATTTGATGAGATTTCCAGCGGCACCTTCTCTCACTGGCGCAGTAAGTACACGGGCCTGAACGTGCCAACCAAGGTCAACGAGCGTGGACAATGGACTTCGTCTCTGAACAGCTCGCTTAATTAACTGCCGCCCGCTGAATACACTCAAAAGGCGGCATAATGAGGAGAATTTCATTGAGCCGATGGTACTAACCTGGGGGAAAGGTCACTACCTACCTATACTGCAATGATCACCCTCCAATATCTCGGTTCAGAAACTGCATAATGCGAGGTTTTGACATGAAATCTCAGCTTTCCATTACTGTCTTTGTATCCGCATTCATTTACCTATGCATGTCATCACCGGTTGCTGCTCAATCGACGCTCCACGTGTGTCATAGCGGTGGACCCAGGGTGTTGGCCGTGGTTTACGAGACGTACAACGGCCTACTTCAGAATTACAGGGTAAGTGGGTGGCACATATTGGAGGATCGAGGCTGTTATCGAGAATGGCTTATGGGGCGAGACATACGCTCTTTTGCCTTTGCCGCCATTAACGACAACGATCAGCTCGTCCATCTCCCATTCGATTTCAATTTAGCCAGATCAAGCTTCCCGGGTAGCGTGAATGCTATCTGCATTCCGGTAACTGCAAATTTTTCGGCCTTCGAGGAAAGCTCATCACGAAAATCTGACGTGACCCCGCCATGCCGCGATGGCCATATACCGCTCACCACTTCATTCAGTATTCGTGGTGGCACGGATGAATCAACGATGCGGATGAATGTGCCCGGTGTGGTGCATCTTCCTCCGCCCGATCAGGGGTATGCTCGCGTTTGGGATGAAACCTTCGGGCAAGCACTGATAGAGAAACAGGAAGAAGAGCGCCGCAAACTGGCAGAAGAGCAACGGGAGCAGGCAGAACGAGCAGCATCACTGGCGAGAGAAGAGGAGCGACGCCAGAAAAAAATGCGTTTCGAAGCTAATGCTGAGAGATTGGGAGCGCTTGCAGATGCGCGACAAGTACCTGTTGAGGAAACGATCAAGCTCTTTTCGGACCCTGAGTACGGGTGCGAGGGGCTTGGAGATGCGCTGCAAACCGTCAATGGATTTTCCGATGTGGAGATATCTCAATTCTGCTCAGTGCTTGATCAAATCTTAACAGAAGCAGAATCACAGCCCTCATCGGACCTGATAAATGAGTTGAAAGAGGATGCGTGGGATGTCGGTGGACTACTATGGCCAGATATCAAAATCTGCAGTTATCTCTATGCTTATGAATTCACTACTATTTTACTGGATAAAAGAAAAGATGACCTAGAGGCCAGTGACTCCAAGGATGACACGTTGGAGAAAATGCGCTCATTAGCCGCTGAGGTTGTCGGCTTTCCCGTTGCTACTGCCTTGCCATGAAGAAATTGCCCAAGAAGCTGCAAAAAAACTTCGTAAGCTTCTGGTGTAATGAAACGTCTGTTTGTCTGCCCTTAAGCCTGCGGAGCGAGTGAGGTAAGGATGTGATCGACCACGATTTTCTTTCCGAAATGCTGCGCAGCGTTCGTTTGTCCGGCGCGGTGTTCTTTGAGGTAGACGCAGCAGCGCCGTGGGTGGCGGCAGCGCCGCCCAAAGAAAAAATTGCGCAGACAGTGGTATCTGGCGCGCAGCACGTGATCGAATACCACGTCATTGTCGAAGGCAACTGCTGGACTAGGCTTACCAATCCCGACAGCCAACCGATCAAGCTGGGGCCAGGAAGCGTGGTGGTATTTCCGCACGGCGATACGCACGTCCTGGCCAGCGATCCAGACCTTGATGCGGAGCCGAACCTCGCTGCGTTCGATGAGGTCGCGCGTGGGCGCTCGCTGCCGTTCCACATTGACTTTCGGGACGGTGAAGTTGGAACCACTCGGCTCCTTTGTGGCTTCCTCGGCTGTGATGTGGCACCTTTCAATCCGCTGATCTCGGCGCTCCCTCGGGTCATCCATGTACCTAATGGCTACGACAGTGGCGATGGATTTCTTGGGCATATGATCGGCGCCGCTGCGCGCGAGACGCAAGCGACTGACGCTGGCAGCGGTGGGGTTCTGGTGAAGCTGAGCGAACTCATCTTCATAGAGGTAATCCGGAGGCACGCGGCTTCCATGCCTTTAGATGCGGATGGCTGGCTCGCCGGTCTGCGCGATCCAGCGGTAGGTCGAGCGTTGCGCCTGTTGCACCGCGATTGCGCCCACGACTGGACGGTTGCAGAACTAGCACGTGAGGCGGGAATGTCGCGCACTATTCTTTCTGAGCGATTCACCACGCTACTGGGCATGCCCCCCATGACCTATCTAACGAGTTGGCGGATGCAGCGAGCGGCAAGTCTGCTTAGTGCAGGTACGGCCACGCTCGCCCAAATTACGGACGCGATCGGCTATGAATCCGAGGCCTCGTTCAGCCGTGCCTTCAAGCGGATGACCGGCCTGTCGCCGATGCACTGGCGGCAAAAAGCGCGGCTTCGCTGACTGTCCTGAAAGTTCGCGTCGCCGAGATTATTCCCAGCGGCACCTCATGACCATTACCCGGCCAGCTTTACCGCAGCGTCGGGTATGATGTTCTGGTTGAGACGGAACCGATTCTCGGGGTCATAGCAGGCTTTGACTGTTGTGAGCCGGGCATAGTTTGCGCCGTAGGCTTCAGCCACTCGTGCGCTTTCTTCGGCCGGCATGAAGTTGACGTAGACGCCTGCTGAGTAAGGAGAAAGTGCCTCGAAAAGCCCTCGCGCCCAGTCCCGAGCTGCATCGTCCTTTGCTGGGTCCTGCCAGCGCGTGTGGATGTTGACCACGTAATGGGGGCGGCGCTGAATGAAGGCGGTCTCATGCGGGGCGACGCGAGACATTGCACCACCAATGTGAGCGACAAAAATCTCCGTTTCCGCGTCGGGCAGGCGATCGACGGCCTTGATAAGCGCTTCGACAGCGGTGTCGGGCAGCTCGAGCAAGTCATGGGACTTCCAATAGTTTCGCGCACCGGGGATCAGAAGCGGGTCGAAGATCTGCTGGAATTCGGCAAACGGCTGAATGCCCGCCAGAAGCGCAAGCGGGTCTTTGATCGCTCGGAGCGGGGCGATTAAGGCTTCGCCTTCTTCGGGATCTCCGGCGCAGCAAAACGCCATCAACGCGATACCAGTGCCGTGCGATTCCTCAGGCAGGAAAGGCATTGGTGGCGCATTGCGCACCACCATCCACGTGGTCAACTCCTCCGAACCTCCCTCCATCAGTTCCCGCTGAAGCGCGAAGAGCTCCCGTGCCCGTTCGAGCGGCAGGAAGAGTAGACCACACAGCAGGTTGGGTCGGACAACCCTTGCCTGGAATTCGAAACGGGTGATGACGCCGAAGTTGCCACCTCCACCGCGGAGCGCCCAGAAGAGATCGGGGTTCTCGTCTGCTGTAGCGCACAGCCGCGCGCCATCAGCAGTGACGACATCGGCCGCCACCAGGCAATCGATCGTGAGGCCGTGCGCACGCGTCAGCCAACCAAAGCCGCCGCCGAGGGTGAGGCCTGCAATGCCGGTCGTCGAGTTGATTCCAACGGGTACCGCAAGTCCGTAGGGCGTGGTTGCCGCATCAAGATCAGCCAGCGTGGCGCCGGGCCCCACCTGGACGCGGTGTGTCGCAGGATTAACGTCGACGTTGTTCATCGCAGAGAGGTCAATCATCAGGCCTCCCTCCGTAACCGCATTCCCCGCAATATTGTGCCCGCCGCCTTTGATGGAAATGAGCGCATCGGTCTGGCGGGCGAAGTTCACTACCACGGCGACATCATTGGCGTCGGCGCAACACGCGATCAGAGCGGGCCGCTTGTCGATCATCGCATTCCAGACGCTGCGGGCCGTGTCGTAGCCCTCATCGCCAGGCAGCAGCAGCGGGCCGGTCATGTCGGCACGTAGCGCCGAAATCATCTTGGCAGGGAGGCTTCGCGTCCCGCCGTCGAGCGTCTTGAGAATAAAGTCGGTCATGTCGTTGATCCTTTTGGAGGGGCTGTCCCGGCCGCCGCGCTGCCCGCCGTAAGGTCGAGGATACTGCCGCGACAGCAAGAAGAGTGCTCGTGTAGCGTTGCATTGATGTTCTCTTGTTTCGGTAACGTGCTGGGAAGCACCCGTTGCTCTTTTATGCGATGAGCTGTCATTGCGGCGAGCCATCGGAGGGCACACCACAAGCATACGAGCCGGTCGCATTACCTGGAATGGCCGTGCGTCCGGGTGTGACTGCCGATCGTCCGGAATAGCAGAAATCGAGGAGCAATCTGCGCTGCGGCGCGCTGGAGAACGTTTTGCCCATAGGCGAAGGGGGGGGAGTGTGAAAGTAGAGCTTTGATGTGTGGGGGAGGAGGGGCGTTCGTTACTGTTGTAGGCGAAAGTGAGAAGCCAACTGCCACCGCCTTGCTACTGGCGGTATGCCAGTAGCAATTATTCGAGCTTGTCTCTTTCGCTACTTCAATTCGTTGGAAAAGCGCCTTACCGCGTCAACCACCTGTTTGGCCCCTTCTTGAATCTCTACAATCACGCTGCCTGCCTGGTTTGCCAGTTCCAGGCCTTGCTCGGCTTCTTCGCGGGTGCTGAACATTTGGCGCATGACGTCTTCCGAAAGCGCCTGGTTTTTCTCGACGACGCTTACAATTTCGACGGTGGCGGCACTGGTACTGGCTGCCAATTTTCGCACCGCTTCGGCAACCACAGCGAACCCGCGCCCTTGCTCACCGGCCCTTGCGGCCTCAATGGCAGCGTTTATCGCTAGCAGGTTGGTCTGCACCGCGATGCCACTGATCGTTTGTACGATGGCATTAATCTGCAGGGACTGTTTGCTCAGCGCTTCAATGCTTTCGGTAGCTGCCTGCATTTCCGCGGCTATCTGCTGCATTGTTTTGACCGTCTGCTGAACCACCGCAGTGCCCTTTGTGGCGCTTACGTCCGTTTGCTGGGAGACATCGTAGGCCACGTTTGCGCCCTCGCGTACCTGGGCTTCCCGTGCCACTTGGTCAGTGACAACGCTGGCAAACTTCACGACCTTGAATAGGTTGCCATCGGCGTTGTAGACCGGGTTATAGGTGGCCTCAAGCCATACGTCTGCGCCCCGACTGTCAAGCCGCTTGAAGCGGTTCGCCACATACTCACCGTTGTTTAGCTTTTCCCAGAACGCAGTATATGCGGGTGAGTTGACTTCCTCTGGTGTGCAGAATATGCGGTGGTGCTGACCGGTTATTTGGTCAAGCCGGTACCCCATGGCCTGCTGAAACTGCTCGTTTGCGGTGATGACGTTGCCATCAAGGTCAAACTGGATAACGGCAGTGGAACGGATCAGCGCATCTATGAACGCCTCGCTCTCTTTTGCTCCCTCCACTTTTTGGGTAACGTCTCGGCCATACCCCTGCACGCAAGAGAGCTTGCCGCTCACTCCTCGTATCGGGAACCAATCGACATTCAGCCAGATCAGGGAGCCATCCGAACGCAGGTATCGGTAGTTGTCGTTGACGGGTTCGAGCGCCGCGACAGCTTGATTAAAGTTTCGAAAACAGGCCAGTTTAGTGACGTAGGTCGGCACAATTTCCGACATTGGCCGTCCCAACAGCTGCTCTCGCTGGTAACCGAGAGCATCGACAAAGCCTTGGTTGACGGCAGAGATACAGAAATCTGCATTTAGCGTGATGGACAGCATGCCCCGATCCATCTGTTCAGTCAGCTGGCGGAGCGTCGCTAATCCCCTACGTTGTTCTTTATGTTCTTTTTTGAGGCGGAGATTAAACATCAGGAAATTCCAATCAACGATAAGTCTTAGTTATCGGCCGACCGAATCGGCTCTTGAGCCGTTTAGTTTGAAAACAATCACTGTGTTGCTGACCTTTTACCAACCTCCTTGCCTTTATTTCAAAAAGCCCAGGCAAAACGCATGAGTCCGGCTTGGTAC
The DNA here is from genome assembly GCF_042429665.1 of Vreelandella sulfidaeris. Taxonomy (GTDB): domain Bacteria; phylum Pseudomonadota; class Gammaproteobacteria; order Pseudomonadales; family Halomonadaceae; genus Vreelandella. Next base: position 1,347,375 of record NZ_JBHMAC010000010.1, read on the forward strand.
TGCCATCTGGTCTTGGTCGTTTATTTTTTGCTGTCCAAATTTTGGGCTCAATTCAACTGGTATAAATTCCTACTCTGTCATTCTCTGCAATGGTTTGAATGGTTCAATACAGGCTGATGAAAAAAAATCAGCTTTAATTAAACCTATGATACTGATGTTACCGGCTTTTTATGGTGTACTTGCCAACTAATACTATTTATGCACGTTGAGCATTAGGATCATGAGCTTTTGTTGATTGCTTCTTAATGTTTGTTAAACGTGCGCTTTGCAGGCAACCAAAATGGCTTCTGTTCCCAACGAATCTCGTCAAAATGCGTTGAATTTGCTAGTCAAGGCTGCTGCTTACTCGGCAGGTTGCCCAAATGGGTTTCTGGTAGGCGGTGCAGAGGCTAGTTGGGACCTTTTAACCAGCTACGGCGGTGAGCCTCCACTGCTGTTTGACACCTCAATCGAAAGCTGGCTGAAATCCAGCCTGATTAGCAATCAACCGATCATCATCAATAACGCTTTAGGACAAGTTATCCCCGATTATTTTCACCAGTTACGTAGCCTAGGGCATGAATTTGTCGTTGGCGTGGCTATATGGAATGAAGAAGAAAAAATAATAGGGGCCTTGTTTGTAAGCAGTCCTTTACCACAGCAACGATTAAGCACGGCACAAATGTATGCTTTGCAAACTCATGCTGCGCTTATTGGTCAGATTCTCCAATTGCAAGCTGGGTTATTGCTCCCGCAACAAAAGCCATTCATGGAACGCCTTCGCTTGCTGGAATCGGTGGTGGTAAATGCGAAGGATGCGATCCTGATTACAGAGGCAGAGCCTATCGACGAGCCTGGACCCAGGATCGTTTATTGTAATCCGGCTTTTTTAACCACGACGGGATTCTCGCTATCTGAGGTCATTGGACGGACGCCGCGGATACTTCAATGCGACGATACCAGCCGTGCAACGCTGGATCTGATCCGAAATGCGCTTTCAAGCTGGCAACCCGTCGAAGTCGAGATCCTCAATACCCGCCGCGACGGCAGCCAATTTTGGGTCGAGCTAAGCATTGTCCCCGTTGCTAACGAGAAAGGTTGGTTCACTCATTGGGTATCCGTGCAGCGGGATATTAGTGAGCGTAAGAAGTCTGAACATTTAGCGTTACAGGCGCTTGCGGATCGAGAAGAAAAGGTCGCACTGGAAAGTCGTTTAAAGGAGCGGGAGCGCATTGAAGAAGAGTTGTCCTATGCCGCCTATCATGATGACTTGACTGCACTGCGCAATCGGGCCTACCTGATGGCGCTCTTGTGGGATCTCTTTAATAATAACGGTCATGTAAAGATACCTGATGCCACTGTACTTTTTCTGGATCTTGATCGTTTTAAATTTGTAAATGACAGCCTCGGCCATCAAGCAGGGGACATTCTTCTCGATGTGGTCGCACGCCGACTCGAAAACTGTATTGAAGAAGAATATGTATTGGCCAGGGTCGGCGGGGATGAGTTCGCTATTCTGCTGGTGGGTGAGAATCAATCATCCTTGGCAGTCGAGCTTGCTCAGTGCATTGTTGATCAATTGAGTTTGCCGATTGCCATTGATGGACATGATATTTTTACCTCTTGCAGCATAGGCATCGTGACCGCTGATGTGACGCATACCTCGCCAGAAGATCTGCTTCGAGATGCCGACATTGCCATGTATGCAGCCAAGAAACAGGGCCGAGGGCGATGGGCTTTATTTGATATATCCATGCGCAAAGCGGCTATCGACGCACTGGTGATGCAGAATGCGCTAAAGCAGGCCTTGGCGAATAATGAATTTTCTGTCGTCTATCAGCCCATTTACAATACCCTCACTGGTGATATAGCCGGTGCAGAGGCATTAGTGAGATGGCGTCATCCAGTGCTCGGTCAAGTATCGCCTGATCGCTTCATCTCTGTGGCTGAAGATATTGGGGTGATACACGAACTAGGCCGCTGGGTCATGCAGGAGGGGTGTACTGAACTGCAACGCTGGAAGGCTGAGTTTCCCGAGCAGACATTGCATCTGAACGTGAATGTGTCGGGGGTAGAACTTAATCACCCAGGCTACGCGAACCAGGTAAACGCGATCCTTGCTCAGACGGGTACCGACGCCCATGACCTTCAGGTCGAAATCACTGAGTCTGTTTTCCTTCATCAGCCGGATACTATTGCGCAAGTGCTGGAAAGCCTTCAAGCGCTTGGTGCCCGTATAGCATTGGATGATTTTGGGACCGGGTACAGCGCCCTCGGCTACATTGATCGTTACCCCATTGACGTCATCAAAATCGATCAGTCATTTGTATCCAGAATGATGACGTTCCATCGTAGCGAGGCAATCGTTAAAAGTATCTTGTCGTTGGGGCGGGCTTTGAATATCGATATTACGGCAGAGGGCGTCGAGACTCAGCCTCAATTACAGCGCTTAAGTGAAATGGAGTGCCCTTTTGTTCAGGGATATTTGTTGAGCACTCCAGTAAGCGGGGAAAAAATTAGGGCGCTTTTGCAATGTCAGACGGCTAGCTGATTTTAAACATTTAAGTCGGTGTCAGTTTCCTAAACGGCTGGCTGTGATGACTTCTTTGCCTCACGTGTACCCGCCATTGTGGATATGATATGCCAAGAATACCGTTACTCGTCATTTCCTTGTTTTTCTTTGCTGGTGGGCTTGCTCATTTTGTTTTTACTGATTTTTTTGTGATGGCAATGCCGGATTATCTGGGCTATCACCAAGAGTTGGTGCTGATTAGCGGTATTTTTGAACTGGCTGGCGCCATGGGTATTTTGGTTCCAAAAACTCGGTTCTGGGCAGGGTGCGGTTTGATCGTTCTGATTGCTGCTGTCTATCCTGCCAATATCAATATGGCGTTACATCCTGAGCAATATCCAGAGATTCCCAGGTTATTATTATATGCCCGCTTACCGTTGCAGTTTTTAATGGCTTGGTTTGTTTGGTGGTCAATTAAAGCAGAAAGGCTTGAGCGCAAAGTGACTGTTTAAATGATTTTAGGGGCGAAGTTGTTTATTAATAATTAAGTTGGCTAACGTTGCTACCTAGGTTTTGTTCTTCATCTGGCTTTGCTTGGGTCATCAATTCCAATGCTGGTTAACGGCGCTTCTTGTTTGACAATGAGTAGATCGCTAGCCCTGGCCGTGATCACGATCGCCAGGGCTTTTATTTGCAAAAGGTAATGTTGAAAACGATGCGAGTAATACACTTGGCCTCCTTAGGCCGTTTCTTTCCCACCTTGGCACTCGGGCTTATCGGGGGCGGGTTGGCTTATTGGCTGCATTTGCCGCTTCCCTGGTTATTAGGGGCAATGATTGCGACCACGGTGGCTTCTCTGACGGGCATACCGTTGAGATCGCCGGGCAAGGGTCGCCAAGGCGTGCTGGTCGTCATTGGGGTCATGCTCGGCTCAGCGTTCACCGCCGACATGACCGGGGAAGCAATGCGATGGGGAGGCAGTTTGGCGATTATGCTCATCGCCACAGCAGTCATGATGGCTTTCTCGGTGTGGTTTTCCCACCGCGTGGCGGGTCACTCCTGGGAAACGTCGCTCTACTCCGGCGTGCCGGGCGGGGTGTCCACGGTAACGGTGATGGCGCTCTCCTCGGGAGCCGATTTGCGCATTATCGGCATTACCCATGCGGTACGCATCTTGGTTCTGCTGTTGGCTATCCCGCCTGTTTTGCAGTTTATCGGCCATGTCGACATTAGCGGCACTGCGCCAGGCTTATCGCAGTGGTTATGGATGCCCGATGCCATGGATGTTGCCTGGCTGTTGGCAGCTGGCATTGCCGGCATATGGCTGGGCAAGTTCCTTCGCTTACCTAGCCCGTTGCTGTTTGGCCCGGCCCTTGTCTCAGCGATGCTGCACTTCTCTGGCCTCACGCATGCTGCCGTGCCAGCTGTGATCATTGCGCTTGCACAGGTCATCATCGGCATTTCCGTTGGTGTGCGCTTTGCGGGTGCTCCGATGGCGGAGGTGGGGATGGCAATGCTGATGGCGGTCATTCAGGCTCTGGCTCTGTTGCTGCTAGCGATTTTTGCCGCCTGGATAGGGCATTTGCTCACCGGTTACTCTGCCGCGTCGGCGCTGCTCGCCTATATGCCAGGCGGCGCCCCAGAGCTAAGCCTGGTCGCCCTGAGCTTAGGTATCGATCCCGCCTTCGTTACTACTCACCACTTACTACGCATTACGCTACTGGTGTTGTTGTTGCCGTTATTGCTTCGATTCCAGCGGTAAGCCTGTGAGGGAAGTCAGCCGAATGTTGGGGAAGAAGGGCAACACTCTTTGGGGTTGCCCAGCCTCAGCTTAAGCGCGGTCATTCGACATCCGCTACGCTCTTCTCTTCTGTCTCTACCTGCCCGCGCTGCTGCATCCAGCGCATCACAATCCAGCACAGCGCTGCCCAACTTGCTCCCGCTGTCCAGCCGGCAAGCACATCGGTCGGCCAGTGAACGCCTAGGTAGACGCGGCTCATGCCGACCAGCAGAGTCAGCAATATCGCCAGTATCAGAAAGTAAGCCTTCAGCCTTAACGAGGGCTGTACGCGGGTGAGTAGTGCGGCCAGGGTAAGATAGGTAACAGCAGACATCATGGAGTGCCCACTGGGAAAGCTCGCGGTGTAGACCATGGCTTCATGAGGCACGAGGTCCGGGCGAGGGCGATCAAAGCCCATCTTCATCACGGTGCTGAGCAATATGCCCCCGGGTACTGCGATCGAGGTAAAGAGTGCCGCGCGATAGCGTCCAGCGAGTAAAAGGTAGCCCAAGGCGCCCAACGTGATGAGTACCAGCACGCCGACGCCGCCAAGCGCGGTAAAGTCTCGGCCCATTTCCTCGACCCAACCCGGCCCGATCGGGTCGCTAAGGTCTGCGGGGTTGCGAAGGGCGAGCAGCAGGCTCTCGTCGATGCTTTGGGTGTTCCCTTCGATGACTTCGTCGGCCAGCGCGACGAACCCCCAAATTCCGCCGGAAAGTACCGCGATGCATAGCAGAATCGTTAGTTCATAGCGGCCGAGTCGAGTCAGCAGGTAAAGGCTTTGGCGCCCAGCGTGTCTAATTTTTCCATGGTTCTTCACTTGCAACTCCTTTGCGTTGGTAAGCCACACGTCACATCGTTTTAAACGACTTTAATTGTGCCTATGTTATCAATCATCGCCAAAAGCCGCTTACCTCTAAAGTAAGTGGGCATTTAAAAAAAGGGGCGTAAGATGGTTGCCCAGGCTTTTTGGGCATTTAGCCTCAAGGTTCGCCGGCTCATAGCGGCCCTGGCATTTGCTTACGGCACTGTAACGACAACGGAACACTATATCGGCTAACAGCTCAGCCCTGCGTGACGTGGCTACCTCATTGCTGCCTTAAAAAATACCACGGGTGAAAGGGTGATCCTGGCGTCGGATCACCCTTAGGGTTCATGCAACCGATTGATAATGCGTGTAATTCATAACTTACGTTAGATTATTAAAGTAAGCAAATGTTTTAGAATAGCGCTAACTAACCATTCGCCTAAGAGGTATCGGATTGTCTCTCATCGATACAGAAGTGATGCGGGGCCTTAATACCCAAGGCGCGCTGTCTCCTGAAGACAAAGCGCTATTGCTGGGCCTGGAGCTTACCCCCAGGTACATGTCAGCTGGCGAAGTGTTATGGCAGGAGAACGAGGATGCTGACCTGTTCTGCGTGGTCAAGGAGGGCTGGGCATACTCTTGTCGTAACTTGAAAAATGGTTCAAAACAGGTTCTCCAATTCTACCTGCCTGGCGATATCATTGGCATTCGCGATTTTGGTTTCACCCGTCGTCTGGCAAGTGCGGCAATGATTAATAAAGGGGTGGTTTGCCCATTCTCATATCAGCAGCTTTTTGAGCTCTTTGGGCGTTCGAGCCTAGCCGTTGGCATCGTGGCCACCGCTACACGTCAACAGGCGCAACTCTCCGAACGGCTTATCTACCTGGGCAAATATTCAGCCTATGAGCAGTTGGCGCACTTTCTCTATGAAATCTATCTGCGACTCAAGCGTATCAATGCCGTTGAGGACAATAGCTTCTTCATGCCGCTCACTCAGGAGCTGATTAGCGACGCATTGGGGATGAGCCCGGTACATGTGAGCCGAACTTTTTCGATGCTGCGTGAGGAGGGACTGGTGATCCGAAAACGCCAACATGTGAAGCTGCCCGACCCTGAAGCGTTAGCGCAGTTAGTGGATTTCAATGACAGCTATATCGATGAATTCCTACCTCCCTCATTTTCAGAGATTTTAAAGACCGCTCTATAGCCGATATTGGCGGTCCGCTCCCGACCACTTTATTGCCGGTCATACCTCGGTCTGTACGGCTATCTCAAGAGCATCGTTGACTGCTACCCAACGGCATGCAGCTCCAAAATGATGATGTGCGTTGCGCGCACAAGACACTCGCCTGCGCTTCGGCACCACTCTGTCAGCGCTTCGAGGATGTGATCCAAAACCTTGTTTTGTTGAAGTGAGTAAACGAGCTGGAAGAAGAGCTAAAGCACTATCAGTTGAGGTTCTTTGGGGAATGCCAATTTCAGAAGCGTGGAGAGTTATAGAGATTTATCAAAGCGTTGGGTGACTTTCTAGCCTTTCCAAGTCGCATACACTAGTTTGTTTAGGGTGGAGCCACTATCAAGAAGGAAAGTGCAATGCTGAAAACGTTGGAAGCGGCTTTACAGGCCTGGATGCTGCCGGGCATTTCGGCATTGCTTGCCGTGATAGCCAGTTACACCCTCTATAGGCTGACGCTAGCGGTGATCCGGCATTTTTCGAAAAGGCGAACCGTTCCCCGGCTGTTTCTGGACGCGGCTGCCAAGGCGCTGGGCTTGGTCACCAGTCTGCTGGTACTCAGAGCAACGCTCAATGACGCTCCGGATGATCTGCTGCTCTTGGCGCCGTTGAAACAGGTGGTCACACTGCTACTGATTCTGTCCTTGACGTGGGCAGCGGTTCGCCTGACGTCAGTCATTGGCGACGTTATCGTGTTGCTGAATCCGGTATTGGAAGGGCAGTGGAAACGGGCCCGCAGAGTAGAGACGCAGACGCGCTTCTTGGTTCGTTGTCTGAATGTTCTCATTCTCATCGTGGGTATTGGTGCCGCGCTGATGACCTTCGAGCCGGTGCAGAAAGTGGGCGCCAGTCTGCTGGCCTCCGCAGGTATTGGCGGCATTATCCTGGGTTTTGCGGCACGGCCGGTATTCAGTAACCTGTTGGCGGGCATGCAAATTGCGCTCGCCCAGCCGTTTCGCATTGATGACGTTCTGTACGTGCAGGGTGAGTGGTGCTGGGTCGAGGAAGTAACTGCAACCTATGTAGTCTTGCGAGTGTGGGATCAGCGTCGGCTTATAGTACCGTTGCAGTGGTTTATCGAAAATCCTTTCCAGAACTGGTCGCGGAATACGACGGATTTGCAGGGCACGGTCTTCATCTGGGTTGACTACACCATGCCCATCGAGCCACTACGCCAGGAGTTTTTGCGCTTGCTGGATACGATGAAGCAGTGGGATGGCAAGGTGGCAACTGTTCAGGTTACCGATACCAATGATCAGGCACTACAGGTCCGCTTCCTTATGAGTGCACGTAATTCTAGCCAGAACTGGGATCTGCGATGCGCGATCCGTGAGGGGCTAGTGACGTTTATACAGCATTATTATCCAGCGCAACTGCCTCGCCTTCGTGCGCGACTGATGGATACATCTCCAGAGCTTGAGGACAACGCCCAACCGCCTGGATGATCTTCAAGGAGAACTGCCGATAGCGACGACTCGACATCGGCGTTCGTTTGTCCAAGCCCATACCCGAGCAAGGTCGGCAGGCCTGTCCATACCACGCTCAAAGCGAAGCCCGCAGTGGGAACCAGCGCCAGATTGCCCTGACTACCTTCGATTGCGGCGAAAGCGAAAATCGAGACGAAACACGGTAGCCACAGGTTGGGCAAAAGGCCCATCGATTTTGAGATGCTGGTGCGTTTTTGCCACAGCGTCCAACCGCCTTCAACCTCTTTCGTTCATCCCGCTGACAATAAAGGAAGCCAGAATGCCAAGGCGACCAGCGTTGCCAGTAGTACCGGCGGGGTGATCAGCAGGCCGACTTTCATGTACTGACCCCAGCCGATCTTGTATCCCTTATTCGCCAGCACGTGTAGCCAGAGCAGGGTGGCGAGACTGCCAATCGGGGTGAACTTGGGTCCCAGGTCATTGCCAATGACGTTAGCGTAGATCATCAATTCCTGGGTTACCGCAGGCACGTTCGCCTGATCAATCGCCAGCGCGCCGACCAGCGTCGAGGGCATATTGTTCATGATGGAAGCCACGATGGCCGAAACAAAGCCGGTGCCAATGGTTGCTATGAAGTCACCCTGCAGTGCCAGCCACTCAAGCACCAGAGCGCCGTAATGGGTCAAGCCCGCATTACCTAACCCATAAACTACTAGGTACATACCGATCGAGAACAGCACGATTTGCCAGGGGGCACCGCGCAGCGCGTCCGGCACAGAAACGATGGCGCCACGTCCTGCCTGCCACCAGCGTCCGGCAATGGCCATTAGCAGAATGGCGGCTGTTCCCGTGACAAAGGCGATGGGTATGCCGAGCGGTGCGGTCACAAAGTAGGCGATAAGCAGTGTCGCCAGTAGCGGGAAAGCTACCCTGAATACCAGCGGATCTTTAACGGCTGAGCGGGGTAGGTCGAGAGTGTCGACGCTATAGCGCTTGGGTATCCGACGACCAAACGCAATCCAAAGCACACACAGGGTGGCGGCGATGGAGACAAAATTCACCGGGACCATGACCGCCGCATAACGGTCAAAGCCAATATCGAAGTAGTTGGCGCTGACGATATTGACGAGGTTAGAAATAACCAGCGGCAGACTGGCGGTGTCGGCAATGAAGCCGGTCGCGATGATGAACGCCAACGCCGCAGGCGGCTCGAAATTAAGACGCAGGAGAATCGCGATAACAATGGGCGTGAGCAGTAGGGCCGCACCGTCATTGGCGAAGAAGGCGGCAATGACCGCGCCCAGTAAGACGACCAGCGGGAACAGTAAATGGCCGCGTCCATTGCCCCAGCGCGCCACATGAAGTGCTGCCCAGGCGAAAAAACCAGCCTCGTCTAAAATCAGCGAAATAATGATCAGTGCGACAAACGTAAAAGTGGCGTCCCAGACAATATCCCACACCACGGCAATATCGGCTAAATGCACAACGCCCATAAGCAGTGCCACTACCGCGCCACCCAGGGCGCTCCAACCGATTCCCAACCCCTTGGGTTGCCAGATCACCAGAACCAGAGTGACGACGAAAATAGCCAGTGCCAACATGATATGACGTAGCCTCAGTGAGTGCTTAGTGATTACGTGGTTAGTGCTTAGTGAGTACTTTGGTTAACGCGGCGAGAGAGTTCTTCAGCGCTTTCGACACGCTCTGAATAGCGGTCGGTAAGGTAGGCGGATCTGTCCCGCGTCAGCCAGGTGAACTTCACAAGCTCTTCGCACACATCGACAATACGCATATAGAGTGGTGATGGCTTCATGCGTCCAGCATCGTCAAATTCGGTGAAGGCCTTGGGCACAGACGATTGGTTAGGGATGGTGATCATGCGCATCCAACGCCCGAGGATTCGCATCTGATTAACGGCATTAAAGCTCTGGCTGCCGCCAGACACTTCCATCACCGCCAGGGTCTTACCCTGAGTCGGCCGCACACCGCCCAGCGATAGGGGAATCCAGTCGATCTGCGCTTTCATTACGCCCGTCATCGCGCCATGTCGTTCGGGGCTGACCCACAGCATCCCCTCGGACCATTGGGCCAGTTCGCGCAGTTCCTGCACTTTGGGGTGCTCGGCTTCTGCGTCGTCAGGTAGCGGTAAACCCGACGGATTAAAGGTACGCACTTCACAGCCGTACCAGCGCAGTAACCTGGCGGCTTCTTCACTCGCCAGGCGCGAAAAAGAGCGCTCGCGCAGGGAGCCATAAAGCACCAGGATTTTAGGTGGATGGCGTGGTGCATCGGGGCCTGCCAGTGTATCTACATCAATCGCGTGCAGCTTTCGTGGGTCAATATTGGGTAGCTCTTCGAAAAGTTCCTCAACACTTTCCTCAACGCTATCAGGTCTGCTCATTGGTGCCCCCATTGAGGTGCACTACGTCACCATCTTCTTTGGTAAACGTGGTTGCCGGGTTGTCCAGTAGCTCAAGTACGCGTTCTGAAGGCCGGCATAGCCGTGCGCCTTTTTCGGTCACTACTATCGGGCGATTGATCAGGATCGGGTGCGCCATCATGGCATCAATCAGTTGATCATCACTCAGCGCCGGATCATCAAGGTTGAGTTCATCAAAAGGAGTGCCCTTGCGGCGCAGTAGGTCTCGTGGCGTAATCGCCATTAACGCGATCAGTTCAACCAGCCGCTCACGACCAGGAGGGGTTTTAAGATACTCGATAACGTGCGGGGTCTCGCCCGATGCTTCGATCATTGCCAGCGTATTACGGGAGGTGCCACATTCAGGATTGTGGTAAATGGTCGTTTTCACGCGTTTTCACTCCTTATCGTCAGTGAGGGCGCAGCCATTGAAGGCTGTCATGAACGGCTCGCAAACCTCTGGATGACCTGCACAGCAATCGCTAATCAAAAAACGCAGGGTTTGTTGCATATGATCGAGATTGGCACGATAGATAATTGAGCGGCTCTGCCGACGCGAGGTAACCCATCCTGCCCGGGAAAGCACCGACAGGTGCGCCGATAGGGTGTTATGCGGTACGCCTAACTGCTGTGCAATTTCCCCCGCTGCAAGGCCTTCGGGTTCATGGCGTACAAGCAGCCGAAATGCGTCGAGACGAGTCTCTTGAGCAAGCGCGCTAAAACTGGCCGTGATATCTTTGATTTCCATATGTCCAGTATTATAGACATATCAATAAATGACAACCTGTTTCTTATTGTGCCCCACCAGAGAGGTGGCTAATTCAGCCGTGATAAGGTGACGGTAGCTTGTTACGGTAAATCGTTATGTTGGATGGGCAGTTTAGATCGGCAGGTGTTGAATGATCGTTTCTAGCCGAATCAGTCACTTTCCTCCATATTATTAACGGGTCAAATGACGAAACGCTGATGACCATTTATCAGCGACTATAGTAGCGACAGCGTTCAAGCGAGAGGATTGCACTAATGACAGGGACTAATAAGACATCATTTTTAGGCGATAACCGGGTAAAGGTGCTGTTGGTTGTAGCGATTATTGCCGTGGTCTGGGCCGTGGTGGCGCAGACCATTGCAAACTCGCGTGAAGATAGCGTGGAAGCACTTGAAGCGAGATTGGCTGAAATGGAACGCGAGCATCAACAGATCCAGGCGCAGATGTCTGACGTTGAAGCCGCGGAGCTGGACTTGGCAACATTGCAGCAACGGATGAGTGCCCTGGAGGTTGAGCACAGCGAAGCTGAGGCGGAGCTTGCCTCAACACGAGCAGAGATTGCCAAGGCTAAAGAAGATTTGACCGCTTTACGGGGCGAGCGTGAAACCCGCGAAGAAGAGATGGAAACCCTCAACGAGCAGATAGACGAAAGGCAGAGCCGCCTTGAGGAGCTCAATGAGACATACGCCGAGTTAGAAAAAGAGAAAGAAGAGGCAGAAGCCGCCCGCGATGCTGCCCAACAGGCTCAACAAGACGCTGAAGAGGCCCGCAACCAGGCTGAATCAGAGCTTGAAGCAATAAATGCTGATATCGAAGAGGCCAATAACCAGCTGGAAGAGGTCAATAGCCAACTTACCCAGGCCAATAATCAACTTGATCAAGCCAATAACCAGCTTGATGAGGCCAATAACCAACTTGATCAGGTCAATAATCAGCTTGCTGAGGTCAATAGCCAGCTTGAGGAAGCCAATAATCAGCTTGATGAAGTCAATAGCCAAATTGAAGCGGTCGTTGAAGAGGTCAGGGCGTTAGAACAAACGCGCGAAGCGCTCACTATTGAAATCACCGCGCTTAGCGTGATGCGCAACGAAGCACAAACGCCTTGATGATTTATAAGCCTTAACGTAGTACTCAATACCGCTAATTTCTCAGCCCAGTGAGCTAGACGACCTCCCGCTATTAAACGGGGAGGTCGTCTACGCATCAATTGCTGTCACCCACATCGCTGCAGCCATTTTTTTTACGCTTTAATGCGGTACTGATATTACCCGCCTGGTTGCCAATGCCCGATGGACGTCTGTTGACAGCTTAAGGCTGGACTATAAGCCGATATAATATAAGCAGGCAGGCATTCTGCAAACTTCCAGCGCAATACCGTTCAATATTCTCTAAAAGTCATTGAGCACTTCTTTCTTTACTAAACCCTGTATTTATTCGTTGTTAGTTAGCATTATGTGGGTCTAAGCATGAATGTATGCAGAGTGCGTAATTTATGCATCTTTATGCATAATAAAACAATGCTAGTGCCAAGGTTAGAGAAAACGAATTTAACGATGCTACCCAATCACTGTACTTACCCTTAAAAAATTCAGTTTTTCTGTTTTGTAGCCTAGCTAAACGTTCGCGAATTACCGGCGGGGTCCTCATGCCTTCCTCTTTACATCGACTATTGAAGGATGCCAGCGGAGCGCTAGGCGATTTAGGGACGCTATTACCCCTTAGCTTAGGAGCGATTGGGGTAGCCGGTTTAGCCCCTGTGCCGGTACTGCTTGGGTTTGCCGCATTCTATCTCGCCACCGGCTTTTATTACCGACTTCCGATACCAGTACAGCCAATGAAAGCGGTGACCGCTGTTTTGTTGACGACTCAGGTGAGCGCCGACAGCCTTGTGGCGAGTGGCGTGATGATCGGCGCTATATTGTTGCTACTGGGCTTAACAGGGTGGGTTAATTGGCTGTCTCGTCTGGTGCCGAGATCGGTATTAAGCGGGCTTCAATTGGGGTTGGGGTTGCTGCTTGCCAGTATGAGTCTTGAGTTGATCGCCACTTCCTTGTCGGTGGGGCTCGTTACATTGGCGATACTGGTCATCATCCTGCGATCACTACCGCACTTACCGGCCGCGTTAATAGGGCTTGGTGCATCAGTCGTCATTGGGGCCATGGTTGGGGCGCCCGATCTGGCGTTAAATAGTGAGCGTGCGTTTACCTTTTCGTGGCCTGAACTGCCCGCTATGAGCGCTTGGCAGCAGGGGTTTTCAATGTTGGTATTGCCTCAATTAGCCCTAACATTGACCAATGCCATATTGCTCACCGCGTTAATGGCAGGCGATTATTTTGGTGAGCAATCTCGCCGTGTTACGCCCGCTCGGCTTTCTCTGAGCTCCGGTCTTGCTAACCTGATAATGGTGCCGTTGGGCGCCTTGCCGATGTGCCATGGCGCAGGTGGTTTAGCGGCTCATTACCGTTTTGGGGCACGTACGGGTCTGGCTCCCATTTTACTGGGGACTGGGTTGGTGCTGATAGCGGTATTGCCGGGTGGGGTGTCGTTGATAGCCGCCATTCCAGCAGCTGGCCTTGGCGCGTTGCTGCTCGTGGCCGCCGCTGAGCTGGCCTTTACCAAGCGCCTGCGAACGGCCAAACCATCTTGTTGGCCCGTTATCGGCGTCACGGCGTTAGTCACTTTCTGGATAGATGCCTTTGTGGGCTTGCTCGCTGGCATGATTGCCGAAGCGGTGCGAGCAGCGTGGGTGCGTCGGCAGCGAATGGCCTAGCGCGAAAAAGCATTACCTGAAGATACTGCCGCCATAAGCTTAGCTAAGTGGCGGCAGGCATACGAGTCATTCAAAAGGGGTTAGGCAGGCACAGCCAAAATGATATGTGATGCCTTGATAACGGCTGAAGCTTTAACGCCAGGTTTTAAACCTAGTTCTTCAACGGCGTCGCGGGTAACGATAGAGCAAACGCGGCTACCGCCTTCGAGTTCGAGCACTACCTCGGCATTGACTGCGCCATCGCTAACGCTAATGACGTTACCCTTTAAGCAGTTACGCGCCGAGAGCCGTACATCTTCCGCTTCGGTCATTAACATTACCCATGGCGCCTTGATTAACGCAATGGCTTCTTTTCCTGCAGCCAAGTTCAGGTTTTGAACACTTTCGCAGGTCACTACCGCCACCAATTGTTCGCCACCCGGTAGCTCCATGGTGACTTCAGAATTGACCGCTCCTTCATTCACGGCGAGTACTGTGCCTTTCAAAACAGTGCGTGCACTAACTTTCATGGGGTATTCCTTGACGTGTGGTTATTCATGGATTCAAGCATTAAGCGCAGCGTAAATGAAGGGCATAAACAAACCAAGCCGTAACGCTTTGCGCTAGGTTTTGTCTGAAAAGTCGGCGAGCGAAGATCAGACAAGGCAAAAATTGGCGAAAAGACGGAGTTTACAGGTTGTAAATGAGTACTTTGAGCCGATTTTTAACGCCGTATGATCGAGCACAGCCAGTTTTCAGAAAGAGCCTAACACTCTTTCTCTCTGCTTTAAGGGCACTACACTGTAGCATTCGATTCTATGCTTACGGTGGATGTTTATGCCTGAGGTTCTGTTCTGGGCGCTGGTAGCAGTGGGGGCAACGGGGGTTGTGTGGCGTGGTAGTGGCCTACTGGAGAGTTCCAGCGAGCGGCTGGCGGCTTATTATCGGCTGCCGGATATTGTTCAGGGGGCGATTGTGGCCGCGGTGGGGTCAAGCTTTCCCGAGCTTTCCACCACGGTGATATCGACTCTGGTACACGGCGAGTTCGAGCTTGGGGTGGCCGCTATTGTGGGTTCTGCGCTATTCAATATATTGGTGATTCCGGCATTGGCGGGGTTGGTAAGTCGCGAGCCGCTTCAAGCCAACCGAGACCTGGTCTATAAAGAAGCGCAGTTTTATATGATAGCGGTGGCGGTGCTGACGCTTACCTTTTCCTTTGCGGTTATATATCAGCCCCTGCCCAGCAGCACCGAGGGTGTTATTCGTGGCGAGATGACGCGCTCGTTGGCCTTACTGCCAGTGGCGCTTTATGGGCTTTATCTGTTCGTCCAGTATCAGGACAGCCTTGATCATAAAACAGACAAAGACGTTCGCGATATCCGCCCAGGCCGCGAGTGGGGGCTTCTGGCGATCTCGCTGGTAGTGATTGTGATTGGTGTGGAAGGACTGGTGCGGGCTGCTATCAACTTCGGCACCATTTTCGGCACGCCGAGCTTTCTGTGGGGCATTACCGTGGTCGCCGCAGGCACCTCGATTCCTGATGCTTTTGTATCTATCCGTGCCGCTCGCAATGGCCGCGGTATCGTCAGTATCGCGAATGTGCTGGGCAGCAATACCTTCGATCTTTTAGTGTGCATTCCCGCTGGCGTACTGATAGCCGGTACTGCCGTTATTAATTACTCTATCACGGCCCCCATGATGGCGGTGCTCACGGCAGCGACAGTAGTGCTTTTTTTGATGATGCGCACACATATGATCTTGTCTCGGCGGGAGAGCGTCGCGCTGCTGCTAATTTACGCCTCGTTTATTGTCTGGATTGGGGCGGAGTCGTTCGGCATGGTGGACTGGGTGCCTCATCTACCACCGGAACCGTAAGAACATGCTTTAACATGAATGCGACATACCATGAGTGACGTCATTCTACTCTTGCTCGCCGATACTATTTTGGTCATTCACGTGTTGTTTGTGGCCTTTGTGGTCATCGGCCTGTTTGCCATCTACCTGGGTTATTGGCTCAACTGGCGATGGGTGTATAACCGAACGTTTCGCATTATTCACTTATGTGCCATTGGCTATGTGGTGGTGCAGGCGTGGCTGGGGGTGGTCTGCCCGCTGACCACCTGGGAAATGGCGCTGCGGGCTGAGGCAGGCACTGCCACCTATGCTGGTTCGTTTATTCAGCACTGGCTGCATCGGGCGCTGTATTTCACGTTCCCAGCGTGGGTATTCATGGTGGTGTATACGCTATTCGGTGGCTTGGTGTTAGCCAGTTGGTGGCTAGTGCGACCTAATAAGCGCGTTTACCAATAGTCGTTCTTCTCCTTAAATGAAAAGACATGAGAACATAAAAGAACTCGGATATCGTATTGCTGCAAATCGACTGTAAAAAAAGAGACGTAGATTAAGCGCTTATCCTAAAACAGTAAGTGATAATGATAATAGGTTCTGCTTTGCATACAGGGTAATGCCTGAATAATAAACGATAAAAAATGTGGCGATTTTTTCAATAGGACTATCGACAGCCAATGTGCCGCAAGGGTGCGTTGCTGGCTGAGAGACTTCACAAGAGTCGCCGTTTTAAAGGGAGTGCGGGACTTTGTCATCGCTAAAAACGCAATACCCAGTGCATTGGCTGACCGGACAGCTTTGTGAAGATAGTAGAGAAACCATGTATCGCCAGTCCATCAAGACGAGGATACGGTTAGAAACCTGCGTTTCTTTGATTGTCTCGTCCTTAATCTTCGGCATGTTTGCTATCGCGGATTATTACCTTCTTGGCTTGAGCCGCGAGTACTATCTACTGCTGACCATGCGTATTGTCGTGGTGAGTCTATGCCTTTTGCTAGCTGTCATTATCTGGCGGTGGGGCAGCTATTCGCGACGAGTTTGGCTACACGCGTTACCCCTTTGGATATTGGCCACAGGCATAATCCTGATTGTTCCTTTGCGCCCCGAGAGCCTCTCTACCCAGGTCACCGCGGTGGCAGTGGCGACCATGGCGTTTTATCTCCTGATCCCTAATTTACTGACGGTGGTAACGGTTGCCAGCCTCTATCTGAGTATTGGCTTTGTGGGCTCAGCGATAGCGTTTGCTGAGGTAGAGCCAATGGTCATGCTGCGTATCGCGCTATTGTTGATTATGACCAATGCCGTTGGCTTTTTTGCGTTATTAAGGTTAGAGAGCCTACAGCGACATCAGTTTATGTTGCTTCACGAAGAGCGTGTTCATAATCAACAGCTTGTAGCTGAAATAGCCCATCGTAAATCACTGGAATTAAAGTTGCGCATGATCGCTGAGCGAGATGCGCTGACAGGGCTCAACACGCGCGGACACTTTATGACGCGAGCCCAAGAACTCTTACAGCAGTCGATTGTTAACAAGACGCCTTTCAGCGTTTTTATGGTCGATGTAGACCATTTTAAGAGTATCAACGATACATGGGGGCATAGCCGCGGAGATGAGGTACTGACCAGGATTGCGCAGGTATGCGCGCACTCTCTGCGTCCCACTGATGTTATTGGGCGTTTCGGTGGTGAAGAGTTCATGGTCGCTTTACCAGACACCACCGCAGACGACGCTTATGTGGTGGCAGAGCGCTTAAAGAAGCGAGTCGCCGAACTGCCGTTATCCGATGATATGAGCCAGCTATGCCTGAGCGTCACGATTGGTATTGCCGTAGCGCATACCGAAGAAACCGAGCTTGAATCCTTGCTCACCCAAGCAGACCAGGCGCTGTACGAAGGCAAGCGCGATGGCAGAAACCAGGTAGTGATGAGTCAAGTGGAGGCAGAAGAGTAGTCATAGAGGTTAACGTCCTTCCCTAAACTAACCCAAAAGCCAGTACCACAACACCGTACGAACGTGTGCGGGGTAGGCTAATCACGATGCATTTCCCATGATTTAAGTTGCCGAGAGTGGCTAGCGGTGACTTGCTTATTTTCTCTGCCAATACAAATTAACGTGTTGCTTAACATACCCTAATATATATATCGTATACGCTATGTATTCATTTTATATATTAGGTGGTGTGATGGGTATCGTGAAAATCGGTGATCAACTGCACGAAGATATTCGCAAGGCAAGCTCTGTGATGGTGCGATCTATCAATGCGCAGGCGGAGTATTGGATCAAGGTAGGCATGTTGGCGGAGGCAAATCCGATCATGACCTTTTCTGAGATTATGAGCGAGCAAATGAAGCAAGCCGACGTTGACGTCAGGAAGGTGATCGGTGGCTAAGGTAACGCTAAAAAGTGCCGAGGAAGTAAGCGTAATGCGCGAAGCGGGGCGGCTACTCGCATCAGTGTTTAGCTATCTTGATACGCTGATTGGGCCGGGTACTACCACCATGCAGATCAACGATTGGACCGAGCGCTATATCGTGGATGAGTTAAAGGCTCGTCCGGCCAGTAAAGGCCAATACGATTATCAGTATGTGCTGAACGCCTCCGTTAATCATGTGGTGTGCCATGGCGTTCCCTCGGACAAGCAAACGCTAAAGTCAGGCGATATCGTCAATGTCGACATTACGCTGGAGAAAGATGGCTTTATTGCTGATTCCAGCAAGATGTACCTGATAGGCGAGGTTAACCCCTTTGCCAAACGGCTGGTCGATAAAACCTATGAGGCACTGTGGCAAGGCATACAGGCGGTCAAGCCTGGCGCAACGCTCGGCGATGTAGGTAATGCCATTCAGCATCATGCTGAGTCGAACGGCTATTCTGTGGTGCGTGAATATTGTGGCCACGGTATTGGTCGGGAAATGCATGAAGAGCCCCAGGTGCTGCATTATGGTAAGAAGGGCAGTGGCCTGAGGTTAAAAGAAGGCATGGTATTCACCATCGAGCCCATGATTAATCAGGGCAAGGCCAAAATCAAAACCAAGCGAGATGGTTGGACGGTGGTAACGAGTGACAAGAAATTGTCGGCACAGTGGGAGCATACGGTGGCGGTTACCGCTAACGGTGTTGAGGTACTAACGCTCCGCGATGAAGAGCAACTTCCGCTCGCTCTTGATGCGAATTAAATGGATGCCTTTAAGGATTAATCGATGATTAGAACCGCCGACAAGAGTGATGCCGATAACATTGCCGATATTTATAACTATTACATCGAAAATAGCGTTATTTCATTTGAAGAAAAGACTGTGTCGGGTGCCGACATGCGGCGTCGAATCGAGTCTGTTCAAGAGTCAGGCCTACCGTGGGTCGTGGCGGTGGAAGATGACGTGGTGGTGGGTTACGCCTACGCTACTAAATGGAAAGAGCGCAGCGCGTATCGATTTTCAGTCGAAGCCAGCGTTTATCTTTCCTACCAAAAGCTGGGCAGGGGCCTTGGGGTACGTTTGTACGAGACGATCTTTACCAGCCTTCAGGCAGCCGGGGTGCATACCGTCATTGGGGGTATAGCGCTTCCCAACCCTGCCAGCGTGGCGTTGCATGAGAAAATGGGCATGACAAAAGTCGCCCATTTTGAAAAGGTGGGGTTCAAGTTTCAGCAGTGGCATGATGTTGGCTATTGGCAACGACATTTGACCACTGAGGTGTAACGCCATCTTTAGCGCATGACGCCAACTTTAGTGAGCCTAATAAGAGGGATCTTCAATGGCAACAACATCTAACGGTAGCGGCGGCGGTAATTCTTCTGGTCAAGGCGGGTCACGCAACTCGGTATCGTGCGGGGCTGAACAGCTCTTAATGGCGGCGTTGGAGCGAGGTAGCCAGTGTCTGGAAACAGGGCGCTTTCTGATCAGCTACCGGCAAGGCATGGTAGAGGAAGGGATCAAGACCTTGAAAGATTGCCAATTCCGGGTGGCGGATGCGCGCGACTTCGCGGGCCAAGCGGTTAATCTGGAAGATGCCGGGGATGCTGAAGCGATGGTGTTTCCAGAGCTGGGGGTTGCGCTTGTAGGGGGCGACGCGCTAGAACAGCATGGCATGAGTATTGCCGATGATATCTTTAAACAAAGCCCGATAGAGATCATCGAACCCGAATATTTTGCCTTTGCGGGGAACTCCGAGTATCTACGCGGGTTTTTGCGCGCCGCGAGCACTATCGCGGAGGATCTTGGCGCGCACCGCGGGATCGATGAAACCGAAGAGGAAAACGAGGCGATTGTACGCGGTGTCACCTGGGGGCTGGCGCGTTGCAGGGTGCCGCAAAGCCGCTGGAGTGGAGCCGGTATCAAGGTGGCCGTGCTGGATTCGGGGATGGACCTTGGGCATCCGGATTTTGCTGGTAGAGCGTTTGAAAGCCGCTCGTTTGTGGGCCAACCGGTTCAGGATCTCAACGGTCATGGCACCCATTGTATCGGCACGGCCTGTGGTCCCAGAGCGGCGTCCAGCAGCATACCGGGTTATGGGGTGGCGTATGAGGCCCAGGTGTTCGTCGGTAAGGTGCTTACCAACTCCGGAAGCAGTACCGGAGCGAGCGTGTTGGCGGGCTTGAACTGGGCGATAGCCAATCGCTGCGAAGTGATATCCATGTCGCTGGGTAGTCAGAGTCCCATGCAGGCAGCTTATACCAACGCCGGCGCCGCCGCGCTCCGCAATGGGTGTTTGGTCATTGCTGCCGCGGGTAATGAAGCGTTGAGCACCGGGGCACCTGCCAATTCACCCACTATCATGTCGGTTGCCTCGCTTGACCCTACCTTGAGGCCTTCGAGCTTCTCCAATTATGGCAAGGTTGAAATTGCGGCGCCTGGGCGCGATGTCTTTTCGTCCTGGCCGAGGCCGATTAATTATAGAGCGATTAGCGGAACCAGCATGGCAGCGCCGCACGTGGCGGGCTGTGCTGCGCTTTGGGCGCAGTCAGATGCATCGCTCAGAGGCATGAACCTTTGGCGGCGTCTGTTGGAATCCGCGCAGGGGCTGCCTCTGCCTGAAGCCCGTGTAGGTGCGGGGCTGGTACAGGCGCCCTAACGAGACATGCGCCCTAACAAGTAATATTTTCAAACAGTGCGGGGCGTCCCAGGTCGCCCCGCCGAAAAGCGTGTGGAGAGCACCATGCCCAAGGTTGAACTTTGGATTGTCACCATCTCGAGCGAGCATTCTATCAACGAGATTGCCCCGCGTCTGCGTGATGAGGGCCTGACGATTCGCGATTTGATGGAGGAGATTGGCTGCATTACCGGCGAGGCTGATAACGACGCAGTGGAGCGGATTCGTTGCCTTGAGGGCGTCATTGATATCGCACCTGATACGCCCATGGGAATTGGCCCGCCAGGTGCGAATGAAACCTGGTAACGCTCTCGGCCAAGAATACACTTTTTGACCTGTTTACCTAGCGGCACACAAGGATGAAGGCTATGACCCACGATTGGCTTACCTTTGCCAAATCGCTTCGCTCCATTGCTCAAACGGGGCAGACCTACACCACCAACAAGTACGAGATGGAGCGCTATCGCCAGCTTGAGGTGCTGACCAACCAGATGTTTGCGGTGTTGGGAGATGTTCCCATCGAGAAGATCGAGAACCTGATCATTCCCGACAAAGGCTACGCCACGCCCAAGGTGGACGTGCGTGGGGCAGTGTTCGACGAGCAGGGCCGCGTACTGCTGGTGCACGAGATCAAGGATGGCCTGTGGACGCTGCCCGGCGGCTGGGCGGATGTCAACGAAGGCCCGAGCGAGGGCGTGCTGAAGGAGATTTTCGAGGAGTCCGGCCACCGTGCCAGCCATCCACGCCTGGCCATGCTGAAGGATCGCAGCCTGCATCCCTACGCCTACTACTCGCCGGATCATATCTACAAACTCTTCTACGTTTGCACCCATGAAGGCGGTTCATTCGTTGCCAATAATGAAACCGATGCCGCCGATTTCTTCGCGCTGGATGACCTGCCGCCCTTATCCGAGGGACGAACGCTGCCTGTCGATATTCACCAGTGCTGGGCGTTCGTTGAGTCCGGTGCGGAAAGCATCTACAGCGATTGATGCGCCTTAAATCTGTTCCAGTACGTCAAAATGATCGCAGGCCGGTATATCCCTCAGCTCGGCGGGTACATCGGCCGCAAGCAGCGCCTTCACAAATTCATGCCCCTGCTGTCGAAAGGCTGCTGGGTCGTTTTCGGCAATCACTACCTGGCAGGGCGGCAGTTGGTCAAGGGTCGCAAATTGGGGGCTCAGGGCGTGCGCCTGGGCGTGGCTGAGGCCTAATGGCTCATTAACGTAGGTATCCACCAGTGGCGTCAGGTCATAAACGCCGCTGACCAACACCATTTTATCAATCGGTACTTTACCGTTAACGGCTACCCAGTAAGCCAGTTGGGCGCCCGCGCTATGGCCGCCTAGCTGTATTGACCATACGCCGCCGCTATCGGTAAGCGCGTGGTAAGCAGCCTCAAGTCCCTGAATGCACTGATCCACCATCGTCTCGATGGACGTATGCGGCGCCAAACCGTAGCCTAGGGAAGCAAAGGCCATGCCGCGCGATAGGTAGTGCTCGGCCATAAAGTCGGTGGCCGTGTTATCCAGCTCCTGCCAATAGCCACCGTGGATAAACGCCATCAGTGGAAATGGGCCGCTACCTTTGGGAATAAACAGGTTGAAACAAGCCAGGGGGTCATCGCTGACGTTCACCGTGATCGGCCGATGGTGTGCCACCTGTTCGCGCCCAGCGATGGCCTGGCGGGTGAGGGTGGCTTCAAAATCCCGAGCAAATTGGCTCGGGGAGTAAGCGATATCCTGGCTTGTTTTGCTCATGACAACTCCTTAGGTAACGGCGCCACGTACATGAAACTGGGGGTTCTGATACTCGACGCTTTCCACCACCTCGCGAAAATGCCTGGCAGCCTGCCAAACGTCCTCGTAACTCAGGTAGAGCGGGGTAAAGCCAAAGCGCATCAGGCCCGGTTCGCGGTAATCGCCAATCACGCCACGGGCAATCAGTGCCTGAACAATGGCGTAGCCGTGCTCACTATCAATCAGCGATACCTGGCTTCCGCGCTCGTCGTCCTCGGGCGTGATGTCTTCAATGCCGTGCGTTTGAAACAGATCGCCGAGACACTCTCGAAACAGGTTGCTCAAGGCCAGGCTCTTATCACGCAGTGCCTGCATATCCACCTCGGCCCACAGGGTAAGCGAAGCTTCAAGGGCCGCGTAGGCAAGCGCTGAGTGAGTGCCGGTACGAAAGCGGGAAATATCGTCGGCGGGGGCGTAGTCAGCATCAAATGCAAAGGGTGAGCGATGGCCGTGCCAGCCCGAAAGCGGCTGCCAGCCACCGTTCTGAACGCTTTCATGAACATATAAAAATGCTGGCGCGCCGGGGCCGCCGTTCAGGTACTTGTAGGTGCAGCCAACCGCGAAGCGTGCCCCGGTGCCGTTAAGGTCGATAGGCAGTGCGCCTGCCGAGTGAGCGAGATCCCAGATGACCTCCGCACCATGCTCGTGAACAAGCTGCGTGGTGGCGGCCATGTCGCGAAGTTTGCCGGTGCGGTAGTTCACCTGGCTAAGTACCACGACTGCCACCCCGTCGAGATAGTCGGCAAGGCTTGCGCCTTCCGGCAGGAAACGGTGATCAGAACCGCTTACCTGGCAAAACCCCTGGGCGATGTAGCCGTCGGTTGGAAAGTTGCCGCCCTCTGAAAGCACCGCCTTGCGGCCAGCTGGGCACTGTTGAACGATATACCCCAACAGCTTGAAGATATTGAGCGTGATATTGTCGGTCACGCTGACTTCAGTGTGGCTGGCGCCAATGACCGGGGCCAGCAGGTTGCCCAGGCGCTCGGGGGAGTCGAACCAGCCCTGGTTCCAACCCTTGATCAGCTCGTCGCGCCACTGATCCAGCGTGTCATCCACGGCCTTTTTGGCTGCTACCGGCTGTGCACCCAGGGAGTTGCCATCCAGGTAAAGCACGCCTTCTGGCAGTGTGAAATGCGCTTTGAAGCGGGCCAGGGGGTCTTGCTGGTCGCGCTCTTTAACGCTTTGAAGGGTGACACCGTTCAGGCGTTGGCTCATATCATTCTCCATAAAATCGTATGCCATCACTTTGAATGCCCACAGGCGTTAAATGGTGGTTCTCACGCTCCACAGTTCCGGGAAGAACTGCAGATCAAGCGCCTTGACCAGATAGTTGACGCCCGCCGTGCCCCCGGTGCCGCGCCGGTAGCCGATAATACGCTCCACTGTTTTCATATGGTTAAACCGCCAGCGCTGGAAGTTGAACTCCACATCGACCAGCTTCTCGGCAAGCTCGTAAAGGTCCCAGTATTTCTCGCTGTTGCGATAAATCTCGGTCCAGACAGCTTCCACTTCAGGGCTTGCGGCATAGGGAATACTCCAGTCGCGTTCGATTTTATCGTGCGGGATGGCAAACCCGCGGCGAGCCAGCAGCTTGAGCACAATATCGTAAAGGCTCGGCGCGTTGAGAGCTTCCTGGAGTTTTTGGTAGTGCTTGGGCTTGGAGCGGTGCGCCTCGATCAGTTTGGCGTTCTTGTTGCCCAGCAGAAACTCGATTTCACGATACTGATAAGACTGAAACCCGGAGCTTTGGCCCAGGCTGTCGCGAAAACTGGCGTAATCCGCCGGGGTCATGGTGACCAGCACTTCCCAGGCCTTGATCAACTGCTCTTGAATACGCGAAACCCGGCTGAGCATCTTGAACGCCGGTGACAGGTTGTCTTCATTGATATGCGCTGCTGCCCCGTGTGCCTCATGCAGACAGAGCTTGATCCATAGCTCGGATACCTGATGAATCACGATAAACAGCAGTTCGTCGTGTTCGTCTGATGCCGGATTCTGGCAGGCCAGCAAAGGCTCAAGATCCAGATACTGACCGTAGCTGATGTCCTGGTCCCAGTGGATGGCTTCGTTGTCAGTGCTATTGTTGGGCGTCTGCATGGCTCACCTGCCTTGTTGTTGAGTGCTTGTTTATAAGTGCGCGCGCGTCAGGTTCGCCTAAATCCCAAAATACCCCAGCGGCCATTTTTAATCCCTGCGCCGCAATGCTTTCAAGCAGGTGTTCGTTGGGAGCGTGCTGATTGCAGGAAGGGTAGGAGTGGGGCAGCCAGACCGTGGGCAGGCCAAGCGCGTCAGAAAAGCAGTGGTTGGGAATAGTGCCGCCCAGGTTGGGCAGGATATACGCGGGTTCTCCCAGGCTTTTCTGCGCTGAAGCCGTGACAAAACCAACCCAGGGGTGGCTGGGATCCAGCCTTGTGGCGGCGTAGCCACCCAGCATTTCAAGCTCGATATCTTCAAAGCCATGGGCATCAAGGTGCGCTCGCAGGTTCGCTTCCACCGTCTGCCAATCGGTACCTTTGACAAATCGTAGCTGTAGAACCGCCTCAGCGCTTTCAGGAATCGCAGCAACCGGTTTGTCTGTGCTGCCCGCGCTCATGCCCAGAATTTCGAGTGTGTTTGAGCCATAAAGGCGCTCGCCGTTGGACAGCGTCTTTTCGCCCCACTCTTTATTGATCGCCGGGTCAGAACTTCCACCGCCCACCGGCAGGTCGCGAATCAACTGCGAGACCGCTTCGGTAATGGCCGGAGCCTTGAGAAAATCGACCATGATTTTACCCTCGGCCGACAGTAGCGTGGCGATCGCGTTACTCAGCACCACAGCGGGATTGGTGATGACGCCGCCCCAGTTGCCGGAGTGACGACCGCCGTTGCCGGTATTAAGGGAAAGTTTAAGCTGGACCACCCCGCGCGAGCCAAGAAACAGCGTGGGCATGTCGTGGCGAATGCGCGGGCCGTCTGAGGCGAGAAACAGGTCGGCTTCAAGCGCTTCCTGATAGGCCAGGCAGGTGTCTTCCAGCCCCGGCGAGCCAATTTCCTCGCCCATCTCGAACAGCATCTTGATGTTGTAACCAAGCTTGCCTTCGCGCGCCTTTATCACGGCTTCAAGCGCTGCGAGATTCACGCTGTGCTGACCCTTGTTATCCGCCGTGCCGCGCCCGTAAACATGGCCGTCGATAAACGTCAGCGCCCACGGGTCAATGCCATCGGCCCAGGTCTCTTCCTGTCCATCAGTCACGTCACCATGGCCATACAGCAACAGTGTTAAATAGGTCGGGTCTTCGACGCGCTGGCCAATCAATAGCGGCGGCCGCCCGGGCTGTGGGTTGTCGATTATCTGGCAGCTAAACCCTAGCTTATTCAGTAACGGCGAGATTTCCTGGGTCAGGTAGTCGTGCAGAAGGCTGCTGCGGGCTGGGTCCTGGCTCACTGTTTTCATCGCCACCCGGTGCGCGAGTGTGTCGTAAAAGCTGCCGTCGGCAAGTGTGTCAACGGCCAGCTGAAGGGCAAGTTCGCGCCCTGAAAGTGATGAGTTCATGAAACTGCCCTTATCGTTGTCATCGCAGGAAAAGGTGTACCAATAAAAAAAGTAACTAAGTAAATGTCATCTCAATAGCGTAAAGCTTGCCGAGCTTTGCAACCATCATTAATATCTCAACTATTCTTTCTAATTATTGGAAGCCATGTTTAGCGACTCAACCTGCGGTAACGCCTGCTGGTTGCGGATGCACCGGGAGGCCAGATGCAGGAACTTAACTTGCGCTATTTTCACAGTGTGGCAAAAACCGGCTCACTTTCCGCCGCTGCAGAGGAACTGCACGTTGCCGTCTCGGCGGTAAGTCGCCAGATTGCCAATTTGGAACAGCGTTTGGGCATGACGCTATTCGAACGGCAACCTCGCGGTATGCAGCTAACCGAGGCGGGCAGACTGCTGCAGGCCTATGCACTGCGTAACCAGCTGGAGGTCGAAAGTGTCATCACTCAGATGCAGGAGGTCACAGCCCGCCAACAACGCAAAATTACCGTGGCCTGTCCAGATGGTATGGCCTGGTACTTTCTCCCCAGTGTGATCTCGGGCTTTGTCAGCCAATACCCGGATACCCGTTTTGATCTACAGGTGGTGGATTCAGCGCGCGCCTCGGCACTGGTCAAAGAGGGGAGTGTTGACATTGCCCTGACCTTTAGCCTTTCGCCGGATATCGGCGTCAAGGTGGTGTCAAGCCATAGCGCGGCCATTAGCGCACTGATGTCCCAGCACCATCCACTGGCAGGTAAGGCAGATCTTCATGTAACGGATTTAAGCCCTTATCCACTTTCCATGTCGTTAAACGGCTCGACCATGCGCTATTTATTTGATGTGGCGTGCAGCCTTTCAGGCATCAAGGTGCATCCCCTTTTTTCCTGCGACTCATTGGGCGCCACTTACACCATGGTATGTGAGCACCCGAACATGATTGGCCTTTGCAGCGCGGTGGCGGTCAGCGGCAAGACGCACCGCGAAGGCTTGGTGTTGAAGCCGCTGCAGGAGCCGCAGCTAGCGCTACGCAGCCTTCAGGTGCAGGTCATGGCAGAGCGCTATATGCCGACGCATATCGACGCTTTTCTGAATTTCCTTGAACAGAGGCTTGAGTCGGCCTGTCGATAGTACTCGGCATTAGTACTGTGCGTTAGTACTAGGCATTAGTGCCATGCATTAGTACATGCAGCTTTGTCAGTGATGAACGCTAGAAGGGGCCGTAGTTGATGCCCACGGCCACCGCTACGAACACGCCGCCGGTCACTATCCACATCGCTACCAGCGGTAGGGCAAACTTGAACCACTCCACGTAAGAGATACGCGCGATAGCCAGGCAGGCCATCAGCGTGCCGGAAAGCGGTGTAATGATATTGGTGACTGCATCACCCAGCTTGAAGGTGATAAACGTCGACTGGCGGGTGACTTCAAGCATATCGCCAATGGGCACCATGATCGGCATGACGATCGCCGCCTGGCCGGTGCCGGAGGTAATCAGGCCGTTAAAGACCAGGTTGAACAGATACAGAAGCTCCATGGCGACAATCTTGCCGTGCCCATCGAGTGAGCTGGCCACGCTGTGCACCAAGGTGTCGATGAGCTGGGCCTGTTTCAACAGCACGATAACCGCTGCCGCCACGCCTATCACCAGGGCGCCGTACATGACTTCGCCCGCGCCGTTCATCAAGCGTTTGATAAAGGCATTGGGCGAAATGCGACCGATGATCGCCGTCGCCACCCCCATCATGATAAACGTGGCGGAAAGCTGAGGAATGCCCCAATCCCGGTTGAAGGCGCCATACAGGAAAAAGCCAATCGACAGCGCAAACAGCGCCAAAACGAGCTTATGGGTGAGGATGAAGGGCGCCTGGGTATCTGGCTGATCGCCGTTGATGGCACTGTCAAATGCCTCGGCCCCCATGACGCTCAACGTAGGGTCTTGCTTGATACGCCTGGCGTAGCGACATATATAGGCGGCGGTAATCGCCAAGAAGACCACAAAAATCACCCCGCGAAACATAAAGCCTGAAAACAGCGGAAGCTCGGCAATGGTCTGCCCGGTGACCGTCACGGTAGGGTCAAACACTCCAGCGCCAAAGCCTGCATAAGAGCCTAGAAAGATAATGGCGACCCCCACAATGGGGTCAAGCTTCATGGAGCGGGCCAGAAACAACCCGATAGGAATAAAGGCAATCGCCAGGTTGGCGCCGACACCAACAGAGGCAAGCGTTGCAAAGGTGGCGCAGAAGATAAAGATAAGCACGCTCTGGCGACCTTTCGCCAGATTGAGCAGGCGGTAAATGCCTGCACTGATCGCACCGGTAGACTCAATGACCTTCAATACGCCGCCAACGATCATGATAAGAAAGATCAGCGTGGACGCCGCCACCAGCCCGTTATGAATGGCGGTGAACAGGTCCATGGCGTTAAGTGGGTCAGCTTCGATATAGCGAAAGCTGTCGGTGGCGACTTGGGTCAGGCCGTTGGAGGTACTTCGGTCATAGGTGCCGGCAGGAATGAAATAGGAGGCCAGCAACACCAGAATCATGAAGCCGAACAGGATGATAAACACATCGGGCATCGGCATTTTTTTCTTTGGCCGCGCAGCGCTTGCCTCGCCTGGGGTGGTCTTGAGGGGCATAGGAGCCTCCACTTTAAGAGGATTGTCGTTTTAATGGTTAACGCTTGTGTAGAGAGGCGTACTCAGGGCAAAGCGTGAGCGGCAATATGACCAGCTAAATGGGTAATTAGCGAGTGTTGCCATTGTATTTGCCGGTGTCTTTATCACTGTATCGTTGTTTGAAAATCAAGCTATCAAGTAAGCCTTATACGGACAATTGTAAATAAATCAAACCTGCTTTCTATTTTTAGCAAGCATAAAGCCGCTTTTATACTGCGCTCTCAACGATACATTTGAAGATTAGAAGCTCCTTATAGTGGTTTTAGTTGCGTTATACCGACCAAACAAAAGATAATTAAGAATCATTCAGTTCAAGAGAAACGATATGGCTGCCAAAGCTAAAACATTGGTTATTACCGCTGCAGGCGTGATTATTCTGGGCGCGGGCGGGTATGTAGGTGCTCAGGCGATGGTGGGTAATGAGGTAGAAAAATCGCTTAACCAACATTTTGCGCAGTTGGATAACTCGCTTTCCTGGTATGTGTCGGATATCAACATTGATAAGTCGTTGTTTACCACAACGGTGACAGCCACCGTCGGCATGGAAGGGGTGGATAATGCCAATGCCCAGGTAAACCTGCTGGTGGATCATGGCATCCTTAAAAGCCCCATTACCGGCACCATTCATCCCAATGAGCAGTTTCTACGCGGCGAGATCGATGTTGATCTGGTGGCCACTCGCAGCGACGTGACGGGGCAGCTAACGGCCAGTTCGTTAAGTGGTGCTGAGCTGGATGGTACGCTGCATGATCTGGTGCTAGACCTTGATCTTGAAAATCAGGACATTTGGCGAGTTGATGGTCAGGCTCGCGAAATCGTCTTCAATAACGAAGGTGATTCGGTTCGAATTGTATCGCCACGCTTTGAAAACCAGTCACTACAAGAATCCCGCTTGATTCAGCAGCACCTGGAAATACCCAGCGTCGAGATTTTGGCCCAGGGTGTCAGCGTTTATTTGAAAAGTGTTGAGCTCGAAGCCGAGTCTGAAGCCGTGGGCGATAGTCAGGTGTTGAATTCAGGCGGACATTTCAGTATTGCGGATATCGGTGCTGATGGCACCTCGATAGGCAGTCTCTCCTTTGATATGAGTGCCAACAACTGGGATATGCCGGCGTTTCAAGCCTTTCAGGAAGCCTATGCGCCTTTAACAGAGATGCGTCTAGCCCAGGAAGAGGGGGGCGTGCAAGGCGATGAGCAACAAGAGCGTCTCTTGCTTACCCAGGCGATTGAGAGTGGCTATGATTTTCTGATCGCCAGCCCCACCATTGCGTTCCAACCTCTAAAAGCCCATGTGGTGCTGCCAATGCTTGATGTGGACTTCAAGCCACGGTTAACGGCCGATATC
Source organism: Vreelandella sulfidaeris (assembly GCF_042429665.1). GTDB lineage: Bacteria > Pseudomonadota > Gammaproteobacteria > Pseudomonadales > Halomonadaceae > Vreelandella. The sequence continues at coordinate 1,377,321 of NZ_JBHMAC010000010.1, forward strand.
CGCTTTGACGGTGAAGATCTTTCAAAAGAGGCGCTATATAGCGCGTGGTGGGACAACCGCCTAGCCCTGCCTGAGCAGCTAGACAGGCCGAACGCCATGAGCCAGGAGGAGGCGCAGACCTACCTTGCAAATCGCTTGAGCGTTGATGCCAGCGTAACGACACCGCCGCCGTTAATCCTGTCGCTTATTCCCATGCCGTTTTCCCTGCTGATCGATCCTGAGCAAAAGGAGCAACAGGTAAGCTGGCAAGAGGGGCGCTTAACCATCAACGGTGAGCAAGTAATGTAAGCACGCGCAGAAGCGCTTGGCATTATGACCAATGCCAAGCGCTGATCCGTGTTTGTTTTTCGGTGTTTATCGTGTCGCCTTTCATGTTGACGTATTAGCCTGTGAGGTAATAAAAGCGTTGTTGCCGATTGGTGCATCGACCATCACTGACACGATGGCATTGAGCATGCTATTGCTCATTATGAGCGACTCGTTCGAATATCGACATACAGCGTGATTGAACCAACCAGTGAGTGAGAGGGTAGTCTCAACATTCTATGGCGAATATTACTTATATCTTGTTTCTTTCACTGCTTGCCGGTGCCGCCATGCCGGTGGGTGCATTACTGGCAAGATTTGACCTTGTTCATCCCACGTTGTTAGGCCCTGCTTGGCGCCATTTTATAGTTGCTTTTGGTGGCGGTGCGCTTATATCGGCGGTTGCCTTGGTACTGGTGCCGGAAGGTAGCAATGTGCTACCTACACTACCGGCCGCGCTCTGTTTTGCTGCTGGCGGGGCGTTCTTTTATTGGCTGGATCGCTATTTAAATAAGCTTGATAGCTCCATGGGGCAGCTGGTCGCCATGCTCTCGGACTTTATCCCTGAGGCGATTGCTCTGGGGGCTGCCTTTGCCGTTGGGGGCGGGGCGGGCTTATTGCTGGCGCTTTTGATGGTGCTGCAAAATTTGCCCGAAGGATTCAATGCTTACGAAGAGCTAAGCAATAGCGCCAAGATGCGGCCTAATCACATCATTTTAGCCTTCAGCGGGCTTGCGTTGATTGGGCCTTTGTCAGCGGCAATAGGCTTTTACTTTTTATCCCAGTATGAACAGTTGTTGGGTGCATTAATGCTTTTCGCGAGCGCCGGTATTCTTTATCTGGTTTTCCAGGACATTGCGCCAAGCGCAAAGATCAGCAACCAGGGCATGCCGGCGCTGGGGGCAGTGGTAGGCTTTCTGCTCGGTTTGGTAGGTAATATGCTGATTTAGTCATACATACTATCTGGCGCTTTCGACTGCCGATTAAAATCTCTATGAGGTCAGGTGCGGTTGTTCAAATTTAAGGGGCGTCCGCACCTGACCATACCGTCGTTTACGTTAGAAAGCTCATTGTCAGCTACGCTGGTTCAAGGCTTGGCGTGGCAGTCAGCACCCTCTGCAGGTCGTCTACAAGCTGCTCGACTTTTCGCGTTGCCTCAGTAATCGACTTCGCCAGCACCTCTCCGCCCACTTCCTGACCTTCGATGGCAATGGTGTGAATGCGGTTAATCCCAATAAACGCTAGTGCAGTGGCTAGGTTTGGCTCTAGGTGATTCATATGCGCCATTGCTTCATCTGGGGCCATATTGACACCACCTCTAGCCGTGAGGAAAACCGCATGTCTTGGCCGATCAGTAAGTAGTGGCGCGTAAGGGTCGGTCGGGTTGCCCGCATCGATATCGACTGTTCGGCCTAGCCGCACCACTTGGTCGACCCAGGCCTTCAGCGAGGCTGGCATCCCAAAGTTATATAGCGGCGTTCCAATGACGACGACATCGGCGGCTACTAACTCATCCACCAATTGGTCGCTTTCCAACAGGGCATCCTTCATCCAGGCTTCTCGTTGCGCTTCAGGCTTAAAAGCAGAAGCAATCCAGTCGTGGCTAATAATAGTGGGCGGCTGTTGGCCTATGTCTCGATAGGTGACCTCGTCTTGCGGACGGCGTGCTTGCCATTGGCTGACAAATTGGTGGGTCAAGTGGCGGCTATGCGAACCGTGTAGGTCTTTGCCCGCAAGGCCAGGACGGGCGCTGGCATCGATATGTAGGATATGTGGCATGGTAGTCTCCTGTTCTGAGCTGAATTCATCTATGATTAACAACAGGATTAGCTTAGGCTGAGCCTATAAGCCGCAACAAGCGATCTTTTCTTGCCGTTATAGATGAGCATAATTCATTCATGAGCCAGCGCCGTTTACCCTCTCTATCGTCACTTCGCGCTTTTGAAGCGGCTGCCCGCCATGAAAGCGCCAAACAAGCGGCGCAGGAGTTATCCGTTACTGCCACCGCCATCAGTCATCAGATCAGGGGGCTTGAAGCGTCGCTGGGTGTTTCCCTGTTTATACGTAAACCTCGCCAATTAACGCTGACTTCTCAGGGGCGTGAACTGTTTCAGACCTTGAAAACGGCGTTTGATAGCATCAGCCATGTAGTCGATCAACTGAGTGCTGTACCTGTTCGACAGACTGTCACGCTTTCCACAACGCCAGCAGTGGCGATGCGATGGTTGCTGCCATGGGTATGCCTGTTGCGTGACTCCCATCCTGATATCGATCTGCGCGTTCATGCCTCTCATGAGCCGGTAGTGTTGGATGGGTTAACAGCCGATGTGGCCATTCGATATGGCGATGGCCGCTGGCCTGGGTTGGCAGCAGAGAAACTGTTTGATAACACTTTTATCCCGACCTGTAGCCCTAATCTTGGATTGCATGAGGTAACGCAGTTGCCTTTGCATCCGCTGATCCATTTCCGTAATCAAGGGGCTGTATCGGCACCACTCGATTGGGATGTTTGGCAGAAACGGGCAAAGGTCCCTGGGCTCGACGTCACGGCTGGTTTGGTATTTTCGGACGAAACACATGCCATTTCTGCTGCCATTGGTGAGCAGGGCGTTGCGCTGATGAGCCGCCAATTGATTAGGGATGAGCTGGAAGATGGGCGCCTGGTACAACCTTTTGGCCCTGAATTTGATGGCAAGCCATTCTTTTTGGTCTATCCGGAAAGTCGACAACAGGACCCGACGATTCTGGCTATTCGCGATTGGGTTCGGTCGATTCCGGGAGGCTTATGCACGCTCTCATAATGATGAATCACTATAATGTTTATACCGTTATCTTGCTTTAGCTAAATTACCAGCAATCCGTTTATTCCTGATCATTTGGATAAAAAGCGTAATCAACGAGCAGTTTTCAACTCGTCTTTTTTCTCGCGCCGGTACTTTTACGTTTTGTATAGCGCTTTCTTGGCTTGCCAGCGCGCTTCGCCGGGCCGCCAGCCTCGCCTTGGGCACTTTGCAGACTTTGCCGCAGCTTTCCCGCATCGCTTTGGCCAAGCAGGGCACGCAGGTCTTCAAGCAGTGCCTGCTGGAAAGCGCCGGGGTCATCGTGGCGTTCGGAAATGGCGCGCAAGCGCTGCTCCCATAACGCGGTGCGCTCGGGTGTACTCACGGCGCTGGGCAGGGCAGCGATCAGGGCGGTGCCAAGCTTGGTGGCGCGCAGCGCTTTTTGCTGGCGCACCAGATAACCGCGCTGCACCAGCGTTTCAATAATGCCGGCCCGGGTAGCCTCGGTGCCTAGTCCATCGGTGTCGCGCAATGTACGGCGTACGGCGGGGTCGTCCACGTAGCGGCCAATGTTCATCATCGCCTTGATGAGGCTAGCGTCCGTAAACGGCTCCGGTGGTCGGGTCTCTTTCTCCTCAACACCGGCGCCAAGTGCCTGACAGGTTTCACCTTCGGTAAGCGATGGCAGCGGCGGGGCCTCTTCCTTGGTGGTAAACAGCGGTTTCCAACCGGGGTCGAGAATGCTTTGGCCACGGGCGCGGAAGGCCTCGTTAAGCAGGATAAACTCGGCTTTGACTTCAAAGGTGCGCAGTGGCCGGTAGAACTGCGCCATCACGTTGCGCACCACCAGCCGAAATACGTGACCTTCGGTGTCGGAAAGCTGGCTGAAATCGGCAGGCTTGCCGGTGGGCGCAATAGCGTGGTGGGCGCCCACCTGTTTATCGTTCCAGGCTTTGGAGCGCAGGGTGAAATCCGCCCCCTTCAGCCACTGCTGTAGCGCTGAATCGTTTTGGCAGGCGCTAGCCAGGCTGCGCTGGGCTAACTGAAGATGCTCCTCGGGCAGGTAGCGGCAGTCCGAACGCGGGTAGGTAATCAGTTTGTGGCGCTCATAAAGTCGCTGGCAAATATCCAGTACCATTTGTGCAGAGAGACCATGACGGCGCGCAGCATCTACCTGAAGCGCAGAAAGCGAATAGGGGAGCGGCGGCGCCTGACGTTTTTCCTGTTGATCAAGCTTGCTCAGTTGCCCTGTCGCTCCAGGCAGTTGGGCCGCCAGCGCATCGGCGGGACTGCGGTCAATCAAGCGGCCTTGTTCATCCAGCGGTTCATGCTCTTTGGGTGCCCACCAGGCACGCAGTTGACCCTGAGTGACCTTCAGATCCACCCAAAGCGGGTAAAACGGGTGCGGCTTGAAATCACGGATGGCGTTGTCGCGGCGCACGATCAGGCCTAATACCGGCGTTTGCACGCGGCCAACGGAAAGCACGCCGTCGTGGCCTGCCTGGCGGCCGGTCAGCGTCCAGGCACGGGTCAAGTTAATGCCATACAGCCAGTCAGCGCGGGAGCGGGCCTGAGCTGCCTGAAAAAGCGGCTGGAACTCGGCATTGGATTGCAGCTTGGCGAGTGCTCGACTCACGGCAGGTTTATTAAGGTCACTGATCAGCAACCGCTGCACCGGGCCGCGGTACTTCATGTGCTCAATCACTTCCTGCACCAGCAACTGACCTTCGCGGTCCGGGTCACCAGCGTGCACTACATCCGTGGCTTGCTTGATCAACTTGCGAATCACCGCCAGTTGGCCGCGCGCTTTTGGGCGGGGCAGCAGTTTCCACTGCTGCGGCACAATGGGTAGCCGGTCGAGCCGCCACTGTTTGTCGGCGGGATCATAGGTTTCTGGCGGTGCCTGCTCCAATAAATGCCCCAGACACCAGGTGACCGTTGTATCACCGCACACGACGGCACCTTCTTGGCGCTTGCTTGTGCCAGGAAGTGCTTCTGCGATGGCTTGAGCAAGGCTGGGTTTTTCGGCAATTATCAGGCGCATAGCGGTGAAGCCTTCATCGAATCCGTTGATGACGTCTATGGTAGCAGACCCTAACTAGCTCTGGTTTACTTGAAGCGTGCTAGGTAGAGTGATGCGATAAATAGCTAATACTGCTAAGTTGTATAAATTATGTACAAATAGTTTGTATGAGCAGCATCTTAAGGGGCATAACCAATGCGTGAACGAGGCAGAACACGGCGTTTGATGGGGTTGGGCGCGCGTACCGGTGGGGCAATGTTGAAAACACGCCTGGGTGGTCAGGCGGATTGGCGGGCGCTTGGCGAAGCGCTGTTTGAAGGGCTTTCTGAGCTGAAAGGGCCGGCCATGAAGCTTGCGCAAGTGATGTCCCAGTGGGATGACTTACTGCCCCCTGACCTTGCTGAGGAACTTGCTCGTTTGCAGCGCCAGGCGGAGCCGATGCCTTGGCCACGCATCCGTGAAGCGCTGATTTTGCAGTATGGCGATATCGACCACTATTTCAGTCATATTGAGGAACGCCCGTTTGCCAGCGCCTCCATGGGGCAAGTGCACCGTGCGACCACTCATGAAGGCGAAGTGATTGTACTCAAGGTGCAGTACCCAGGCTTGGCCGACGTGCTTGAGAGCGATTTGGTGCAGGTACGGCGGATTATGCGCTTAGGCCGCTGGTTCAAGGTGCCTCAAGCACGGCTAGATGCACTCTTTGAGGAGCTTGCCGAAAGCCTTAGAGGGGAGTTGGACTATCATGCAGAAGCGCAGGCGCTCGCCCGCTACCGTGAGCGCTATCACGACAACCCACGTTTAGTGATCCCAGAGCCCCTGCCTAAACTTTCCGGCCAACATGTGCTGGCGATGCGCTACGTGGCAGGCACCCCAATGCGCGATTTGGCGGATGCCGATGATGCAACCCGGCAGAGCATCGCGCAGGCATTGGCGGATTGGATTACAGAAGAGCTATTTACCTACGGCGAGCTGCATGCCGACCCTCACGCTGGCAATTTTGCCGCTGATGCAGACGGTCGCTTGGTGATCTACGATCTGGGCGCGGTAATTGCGGTGCCCGATGCCCGATTAAAAGCCATGATGCAACTGCTTGATGCGACCTTGAAACACGATGCCATGGGGATGGATGAAGCCCTAATGCAAATGGGCGGTCGCCAGGGGCAGGGGGCGCCGCTAGCGCTTTATCGTGAGTCGGCGGAGTGTATTGCGCCGCTGTTTGAACCCGGTGAACAGGATTTCAGTGACGTGCGCGTACATCGCCGATTGCGCGAGCTGACCCCGAAAGTATGGGCCGCCATGGACCGGCTTCAGCCACCTGCCGACACGCTGTTGCTCTCCCGGGCATTGAACGGCCACTACTGGAATCTGGTCCGGTTGGGTGCCCGTTTGGATATGCATGAGCGCACCCGTCCTTTACTTGAGTGGGCTTAATCAAGCGGGACGAGTGAGTTAATCGGTGAGGGTTTTCAGCCAAAATACCATTGGCTTATCGCGTTCATCCGTTTCGCCAATGTCTCGCCAGGCGAACGTTGTGGTGAGCTCGCCGTGGCGTTGGTAGCCTTGGGCGTTCCAGAAAGCATGAAGCGGGCGGTAGCCAGCAGGTTTGTCAGGATGATCTGTTGGGCGCTCTACCGCACAGAAGGCCGCCAAATCAAACCCTTGCCGCCGAGCGTGGGCTTCACGCTCGGCTAGAAAGCGCTTGCCAACGCCGCTTCCGCGATACGCGTGAAGCAGCACGGATTCGCCATAGTAGAAAACACCCTCGGGCGGAATGCCATGAACCTCAAATGGGTGGCGAAACTCATCTACTTCGTCTTTCAATGGCTGACCGGTGGCTGCCCCCACCAGATTTTCTGCGTCGAAGGCCAGGACGAATAAACTATCTGGATTGTCTGCGTAGCGACTTAAATATTCTGCTTCGTAATTTAGTTCGCCATCGTAGAGGTAGGGAAAATCACGAAATACCCGAATGCGCAGACGGGCAAGGGCTGATAAATAGGGCGTTATCGCCTGGCCTTGGCAGAGGATAACGGTCAGTTGGCTCATTGCATTACTCCAGACGATTCAAACACTGCATGTTTTGCTCACGTCACCGAACTCTAGCAGCCTGTATGGTTGTCGCCAATCGTCTCTGCGTGAACCGTCGGGGGCATGCTAAACTATGGCGCTTTTTAAACACGCTTTTCAAAGACAGTGGAGACGGCAATGCTGGCGGTATGGGTCGATCAGCTGCTGGGATTTGCCTCCGGGGCACTCTCGGCAATCAGGCAACAAGAACACTATCCGGATTTCATGACCTGGGTGCGCGCTAAAGGCGCGGACGCCTTTCAGGGTGATGTCGTAATGGCGCAGGCGTTAGCGCCAGTACTATGGTCGCAAACCCCGCTGGAGCGGCTTGAGTTTGCCTGTGAGCCTCTCGCCACGCCGGGGCGTAACGAGCCGTGCTGGTGTGACTCCGGACGCAAATTCAAACAGTGCTGCTATAAGGTTGAATTTCCTACTGATATTCCCGATCAGATGATGTGGATGTTGTCGCTGCGTGAATGGAAAGGGGCCACCCTGAAAGCGGCGCTGGATAGCCAGCAGGCCCCGCCACAAGCACTACTCGAGGCTGGTTTGATCGCGGCTGAAGGCGGCCAGACAGGGCGTGCCATGCAGATTCTGGAGTCCCTCTTTGATGGCAGTGACTGGTCGCGTCTGCCCGACCAGGCTGAGCCGGCCTTTGAAATCCTGCTGGATATTTACCAAGAGCGTGGCTTTAACCGCAAGCGTGCCGACCTGCTTGACGATGTCATGGAGCGTGGGCCGCTGTTTTTACGTGGCGTGGCGCTTGAGCGCTTGTGCTTGATGCACCTGGACAATGATGACTTGGACAGCGCTCGTGGAGCCTTTGTGAAGGCCCAGCAGGCGCTGCCTGATTCGCCCACGCTTGCTTACATTGAAGCGATGCTCCTGCTGCATGAAGGTCACGAGCAGGAAGCGAAAGAGCGAGCTAACTTCTGGTATCGCCGCCTGGTTCGCCAGGGCGAGCTTGAGGAAGATCAACTGGAGTTTCTGGCGGCGTTGGCGGAGAACCCGGGCGCCACGCTTGCCGATCAGTTGCTCAGTGCAGAAGAGGACTTGGCGACGCCTCTGGTCGGCCTGCAAGCGCTGCTGGCGGCGTTGCCGATTGCACCAAAAATTGATATTCAGGCAGACGCAAGTAGTGAGCGGCTGCTTTATCACTCAAGCGCGCGTGAAGCGACGCTGTTTGCCGCCTGGCATGAGCAATTCCAGGTGCTGGTCGATGAAGACGTCGCGTTGGGTTTTCGTGATGATCCATGGGAAAACGCCATTGAGTGGATGTCTGCGCTTTGTGCCCACCCTGAGTGGCTTGATGCTCCCCAAGTCGTGCAAGATTTAACGCTGGCATTGACCAGCCGCTTTGGTAGCCTGCCCTGGATGGCGCCGAGCTTACTAGAGCCGCTGGCGCTGCGCCTGTCGCGTTGGCTGGCGCAAGCCCGGGCAGAAGGAGAGGGCAGCCTGTGCTGGGATGATGCCGATAATGCCATTCTGCTGCGTACCGGGTTGGCGCTAGTGGTTGGCATGGAGCGCGGCGCACGCCAGCACTCGCGTGAACTGGCCGAGGAGCTGCTGCTTATCGACCAGGAAGATAGTTTGGGGCTTCGCGAGTTGGTGCTAGATCAACTGCTGCGCGACGATCGCAACGAAGAAGCGCTCGCGCTGGCGGAAGATAACGATGACGATGATGGCTCATTAGTGCTTGGATTGCTGATGGGCAAAACATTGGCGCTTTACCGTTTAGAGCAACAAGACGCTGCCGAGTCAGCACTTGGCGAAGTGCTTGGGCATAACCGCTATGCGTTGGAGTTGATTTGTGCCGAGAATCCACGGCCTTCGATGCCCCATCCTGATGGGCAGGTTGACCCAGGCTCCAGGGCGGAAGCCTGGCAGTACCGCACCTTGATGCGTGATCAGTGGCGGACCACGCCAGGAGCTTTGGATTGGCTCGAAACACACCGCCATTAAGCCTTGATTAACTATTGCGCTTGCCCATACTGCGTTGAAATTAACCTCAAAATGCTCATTTACTACATGTAAACTGCGCTTTTTCGGTTAATTTCGCCTTGTCTGGCCTGCGCTCATTACGTTAATCAACGTCTTATGGATAGCGTTCTCTAGTTTAATTATTATTATAATTTGGCGTCGGCACTAGCTGTTTGTCTCGGCTTATCCAAATCGCTAACACAATGGCGGGTAGTCCTAGCAGGGTGGCGATAACAAAAAAGCTCGGGTAGCCCTGAGAGGTGACCACCAGCCCGCCAAAGCCGCTTAAGAATTTCCCCGGCAGCGTCATAAGCGACGAGAACAGCGCGTATTGTGTTGCGGTGTAGGCGCGTGAGGTAAGGCTTGATAGAAACGCGATAAATACTGCACTGGCCAAGCCATTCGCAAGGTTATCGCCGATGATGGTAATTACCAGCATAGGTAGGACGTTACCCACCACCGCTAATGCCGCAAACAATAGATTGGTGACCATGACCAGCCCCGCGCCAAAGATCAGCAACGGGCCGATACCGTAGCGTGCCACTAACAGCCCGCCTAATAAGCCTCCGGCAATGCTCATCGCGATGCCAAAAATATTGGTCACGTTAGCAATCGTTGCCAATGAAAAGCCCACGTCGATATAGAGTGGATTGGCCATGGAGGCCATCGCCAGATCGCTAATTCTAAACACCGCAATGAAGACCAGGATCCACAGCGCTTTCACTCCAAAGCGGTGGAAGAAATCGGTAAACGGGCAGACAAGCGCGCCAATACTCCAAGCACCTATGCGTCGAACTATCTTGGGTTTGCCTCGGCTAGCGCGAATAAACGCGCTTACTTTGGGCTCATGGATCAGTTGAATAGATAATGAGGCTCGCTGTGGCTCCGGGCGCAGAAGCACGGTAATCACACCAATGCTCATTAGCGCCGCCATGCTGAGATAGGCCGCATGCCAGGACGAGGAGGCGGCAATATAAAGCGCTCCGGCACCGGCGGCGAGCAGGCCACCGCGGTAACCAATGATATAGGTTGAGGACATAGCGGCTTGTACGTCGTCGTCTGCGGACTCAATTCGGTAAGCGTCTATCGCAATATCCTGCGTCGCCGAGCCAAACGCGACCAGCAGCGCACATAGCGCCACCCAGCCAAGATTGCCCACTGGGCTTACACTGGCAAGCCCCACCAGGCCAGCAGCAATCGTGGCCTGGGCTAACAGCATCCAGCCGCGGCGTTGGCCAAACGCGCGGGTAATGACAGGCAGCGCCAATCGATCTACCACCGGCGCCCAGAAAAACTTGATTGAGTAGAGCATGCCGATCCAGGCAAAAAAGCCGATCGCTGCGACTTCGACACCGTCGCTGCGTAACCAGGCTGATAGTGTTGAGAACACCAGCAGAAACGGGAGGCCGGCGGAAAACCCTAGAAACAACATGGTAATAACGGGGGCACGACCATAAATCGCCAGCGCAGCAAACCAACTGCGTTGGGGGGTGGGGCTCTGCATTAAGCGCTACTCCTGGAAAGACGTTGGCTTTAGCCAAGTGGTAAACTGCATCAATAGTTTACGATAAAGCCGACAGCTTACCGAAGAGGAGTTTTTCATGTCGATTACGGCGCATCAGGTAGTGACCTTGCACTATATTCTTAGCGACGTGCTCAATGATGGCAGCAAGCAGGTATTGGACGACTCCCAGGCGCGTAACAAGCCGCTAGAGTACTTACATGGCCACGACAATATCGTGTCAGGGCTGGAGAGTGCGTTAGCAGGACAAACAGTGGGCGCCGTGCTGAGCGTTCAGCTAATGCCCGCCGATGCCTACGGTGTACGCAATGAAGCTCTGGTGCAGGAAGTTAGCCGTGGCTCTTTTGGAAACGCTGATTTGGAACCCGGCAGCCGTTTTCAAACCGAGGGCGAAGCCGGACCGCAGATTGTCACGGTGCTTGACGTCAATGGCGACCGCGTCACCGTCGATACCAACCACCCTCTGGCCGGGCGCACGCTTAACTATCAGGTAACTATTCTGGACGTGCGCGACGCTACTCGTGCCGAGCTTGCCAAAGGCCATCCACTGCCGCCCGGTACCGAGCACAGCAAGGTAGAAGATCGCAAGGTGCTTTAGCTGCTAAAAAAACTGATCAGTATCAATTTCCGCTTTAACTGCCTTCTCCTGCCTCAGTTAACTTGATCTATATCAGCATTCCCCCGTCGTTGTGTAGCTAGTATGAATGCATACAACACGACGGGAGGGGTCGCTATGTATTGGGACAAAACAGTCATATTTGGGTTGGTTACCGTCGCGTTAATGATCGCTTTCATGGTGGGGTGGATAGGCTTTGTGGTTCGCGGTTACATGCGAAAAGAGACGCGCAAAAAGTAGCCTAGTCGCCCTCCAGTACCTTGTCAGGGGAGAAGGCTTGCCCATCAGTAAGCCTTCTGTTGCCAGCCCACTTTGGGCTGGCTTTTTTTGTTGTTGATACTGAATCAAGGATTATTGGAGACGCATCACATCGGCATACATCGGGGCGAGCCTGCCTAAAAGCTCATTGCGCACGCCTAGCGATATATCTTCAGCCTGCATCGCGGCGTCGAGGTGCTCCACCAAACGATTAAAATGAACGTCTGTTAGCCCCATGTGCTGGTGGGCACGCTCCATTGACGGGCCTTCGTATTGGCAGGGGCCGTCGCTGACCTCACACAACTTGCTGGCAAGCGATTCGGCAAAGAAATCGATATTAGTATTGGCAAAAAAACCTACCATGTCTTCATCATCGGCAATGCGGTACAGTAAATTTTCGACCACCGCATCAATCGTCGTTAACCCACCAAGCCGATCATATAAAGTCGTTTGATGATGGGCACACGCGGTCAACACAAGAGCTGCGCTAACCAGCAGCAAAGCCATAAAAAAGCGGCGCATGGGGTGTTCCTTATGAGTGGATCATGGGACATCACAAGTGGCTGTTTAAAAAGCCGCCTGAAGGGACAAATACCCGCCACGTTGGGACGGCAAACCAGCAATATCGCCTAAATCTAGCCATGCGCCGGTTAGTGATAGGTGCTTATTAAAAAAATAGGCTGAGTAAAGGCTTTGCCAGTCATCTTCTTTGGCGACGCTTAAGTTATCGGGTTTTTGACGATACTCCGCCCCAATGATCCATTGCGGGGTAATAAACACACCCACACTTCCCTCAGCGACCCACGAGCGACCACCTTGATCGCCGCCAAAACCGAGTAACCCCCCTTGGTTGGCGGCAGTATTGCGAAGCGTGGCGTTGAGCAGCACATTACGTCCGGCGATCGCACTGAATAACAGCTTGCTGGCACTGAGATAAACATCGGTGCTTTGGGTGTCGTGGGCACCCAGGGCGGTTGGAATACTGCCGTCAACCAGTTGCTTATGTTGCGCCCCTACACTCCAAATGCCCAACGGGTGATAGAGCACATCACCGAATAGACGTACTTTAGCGGCGTAAATATCCTGGCCCAATTCGCCACCCAGGGTTAACAGGTCAAGTGTTTGGCGGGCCACCGAGACTTCAAGGCGGTCATATAAGTTAAGACTGGCGCCTGTCACCGTTAACCTGTAGTCGTCAACCCAGGCGCGCGTTGTGGCGGCGGTTATGCCTACTTCCTGCTCGCTGGCGGTGCTTGAAAGCACCGCCCACGGCGAGAGTCCTCCTCCGGCGGCGCCTTCAATTGCGCTCACTGCTCCCGTCGCTAAAATACGGCTACCGGCAAAGGAGGGACTGGCAACAAGCGCTAAACCAAGAGCAAGCAAAGAGGCCACGAGGCAGCTGGAAAATGATCGGGATAGCGAATACGAGTGGAACGTCATAGCAATCTCTACAGGGTCTCTAAGGAAGATGACTCGGGATGAGGAAGCGAAATCGGCGTAAAGTTGTTCAGCCATTCGATGAGTTGGTCGTTCTGCATCGGCTTGGCTAGCCAGTAGCCCTGTAAATAGTCGCAGCCGAGCTTGCTCAGAAGCTCAGCACTGGCGCGATTTTCGACGCCCTCAGCAACTAGACGCAGGCCTAAACTATGCCCCATCTCGATAGTTGAGCGGACAATGGTTAAGTCGTCTTTTTCAGAATCGATGGCCAGCACAAAGGATTTATCAATCTTGAGTTCATCGACAGGCAGGCGTTTAATTTGCGCCAACGACGAGTAGCCAGTGCCGTAATCATCGATGGCAATGCTTAGCCCCAGACGATTGATTTCCATTAACGTGGTCATGGCAGCGTCTATATCCTGCATGACGGCACTTTCGGTAACTTCGATGCTCAGGTGCTCTGGGGAGAGTTGATAGCGTTCAAACAAACTTGCCAGGTGCCCCCCTAATTGAGAGTCCATGACATCACTGGCCGACAGATTAACCGCCACCGATAAAGCGTAACCTTGCTGCTGCCAAGCCTGAATCTGAGCACAAACATGAGTCAGCATCCATTGGCTCAGCATGCGCATGTTGCCCGAACGTTCAGCTAACACGATAAACTCATCTGGCGGTACAAAGCCGAGTGAGGGATGACTCCAACGCATCAAAGCTTCGCATTGGGTTACGACACCTGTGCGGGAATCGATTTTAGGTTGATACGCCATCCATAGCTCGCCATTACTGACGGCATTCTGTAGGTCACGAATCAAGGTCAGCTGCCGCAAGTGCTGTTCGTCCTGGCCTTCCATATAACGTTGGTGTGAGTGGCGGTGTCGACGCGCCATATCGAGCGCTATATCGGCACGGCGCAGCAGTAGTTGGGGGCTGTCTCCATGATCGGGGTAGTTGGTTTCCCCAGCAGACAGTGATGGCGTGACAGGTGATTGATCCAAATCAATGGGCTGGTGGAGCGTTGTGAAAAGACGCGTCCGCCAAGCAAAGTCGCTTCTTGACTGACTGATGAGAAGCAGTAACTCGTCCCCATCCAGGCGATAGGCATGGCTTTCGCAGTCATCTACCTGCTGTAAACGCTTGGCGAGCGTCACTAGCACGTGGTCCCCAAGCGTATAGCCAAAGGTGTCGTTAATATCGCGAAAGTTATTAATAGCAAGGCGCAGCAGGGTAAACGGCTCTCCACGTCGAATATAAAGATCAATATCCTCTTGAGCACTAACGCGGTTGGGCAGGTCGGTCAGTAGGTCATGACGGGACTGGTGATGAAGAGTGGCCTCACGTTCGGCAATGCCTTCCTGCATGGCCAACAGGGTGGTGGCCAACAGACCCGTTTCGCTCCGCTCGCTACCCATCGGTAACTCGGTAAAGCGTTCCCCCCGGCCAATCCGCTGTGCCGCTTTGGCCAGTACCATCAAAGGTTTACTCATGCTGCGCGCACTCCACGTAGCAAGTAATACCGTAAATAGCAGGATAAACGCGATAATGCCAAGTAGCTGCCACTGTAATGAACGATATGCGCCGAGCAGCTCGTTGCGGGAAAGTTGCAGTAGCACATACGCCTGATTGTCGGCATCCGAGTAGAGCTGGCTTGCATAAGAAAGGTACTCGGCGTCGGGTGACATTTCACTGTGTAAGCTGTATTCACCCTCTCTTAACTCGTCGCCGCCCTCGTTCATTAACTGCTCGGCTAACGACTCATCATGGGTACTGGCGAGATAGCTAATATCACCGCTATTACGGTAGTTGACCACGCTAATGTCCAGGCCGGTGAGAGCGTTGATCTCCTCGGTGAAACTCTCATTGATTAAAAATCCCATGCCGACCCACCCAATCAGATGGGGAGCACGAACGGGCAGCATGGCAATCTCATAAGGTTGGCCCTCGGCGATCACCACGCTGACTGCGGAGCCTTCCTGGCGGGCGCGCTCGAACAGTTGGGGAAAAGGCATCGAGCTATGTTTCGCGTGGTGACTGCTGGCTAAAATAGCGCCGTTAATATCGCTAAGTAACACGATATCGGCCTTGGCTCGGTCACCATGGTTGGCCAGTACAGAGTAGAGTGTATCGGTATCCTGAGAGGAAACCGCGCTTTTAAAACCGAAATCCCCAGCCAAAATGGCGACATTGTTGGTTAGCTGGTCACCGCGGGCTTCCAGCAGCTGGTTGAAGACGTTGGCGCCCACTTCTAAACGCTGCGAGCCTTTGGTGATCACGTCGTTTTGAGTTGCCCGTAGAAACGCCACTCCGGTGGCGATTTGCGAGACCATCACCACCGTGAGCATGACGAGCATCAGGCGCGTTCTAAAACGCATGGCAACCTCACTATAGCCGTTTTATACGGTTGTAACTTCAAGCCCCATGCGCACCTAACCGGCATCTTTAAAACGTTGCTGTAGGGGGGATAGAGGGGGTGAAGGGGGCGGTAACGCATTGAGCTCTAGATTTATCGTTAGTTGGTCACTGTCGGTGATCGTCCCTGTCCACCAGTTTTGCTGATTGTCATCAAGCAAGGGATGCCATACCCGTAGGCGATGGTCACCCGGGGGCAGCGTTGGCAGAGTGAGTGTGCCGTCATTGCCGGTTTTAGCCACGAAGGGAGCATCACTGACCACGATAAAGGCTTGCATCTGATCGTGGATATTGCAGCCCAACACCACGACGCCCGCCTGGTCGAAGAGCACCGGCGGCGGCGTTTCCTGCAGGTAAAGGTTTAAGTCAAAGGTGTTGGCCGGCGAAAAGGAATAGACGTGATGGCGTGTCGTGTCCTGATTGGGAAAGGCCACATAGCTGCCAGTAGGCACTGTCAGAACATGAGGGACAAAGGCAGCATCGCGTTGATAAATATTTTGCTCTTGTGAGGGCGCCCCGGTCTCTACGGACGTGGCATCGTAATAAACCTCTACAACTGCATCTTCAAGAGGCTGCCCGTCAGCATTGCTTAGCGTTATTTGTGCAGCCTCGACCGACGTCGCCAGTAGCATCGCCGACCACAATAGATGGCCTCTATTGGCGTTGAGTAGGCCAAGAAAAGAGACTCGTGGTTGTATTCGCATGGGCATCTCACAAATTGCTGACAGAGTGATGCAATGAATAATGTATGGATTGCGAAAGAAAGTCATTCTTTTGGCTTAACGGTACGCCAACTATAGTTAAAAAAATAATCATCAGAGAGGATAGGCGTCATCCCTATAGGAGATGAGCCGGTTGTGACGAGAGAAGGGGAGTTATAAGAGCGGTGGCTGGCGCCAGGTATCTCGCCATGCATGCAGGACCCTTTCGGGGTACCAGGTTTCACCCAAGCTGCCGTTATAGCGTGCTAGTGCGCGGCTAAAATCACCCTGTTCGATAGCGAGATAGTGCGCCAGTATCGTACAGCCATAACGTAGATTGCGCGGAGGGTGGGTAAGATCGTCAATGGGTAGCCCTAGCTCGCTTACCCAAAAAGGCATGATTTGCATCAGCCCGATCGCGCCCGCCGAGGAGATGGCATCTGGTTTAAAAGCGCTCTCTACCTGAATCAACGCGAGTACCAACTCCGGCGGCAGGTTGGCTAACCTGGCCTCTTGGTAAACCCGCGTAAGCAGCGTTTGGCGTGCGATAGGATCGCCAATAAATCGTGACAGTGGCGCGTCCATGCGAATACGCCACTGCCTTGCTAACGCCTGCTGGCGAGGGGTTTGCTGATACTGGTTGGCAGCCTCGAGAGTGGGGCGCAGACCAGAAGGTAATGGCTGCGCCTCCAGTGGCCCCACGTTGCTATTCAGCATGATGGCTAACACGACACTAGTCACTCGCCACCGCCGAAACGCAATGGCGGTGGTTCGCGTCATACGATTAGCTGGTTTTCTCACGCAGGAAATCAATGATTTGCTCAGCCGGTACCATAGTGGCGTCACTGTCGCGACGTCCCTTGTACTCCAGTTCGCCATTATCCAGGCCACGGTCGCCAATCACCAAGCGATGGGGAACGCCCATCAGTTCCAGGTCCGCAAACTTAACGCCCGGGCGCGTATCACGGTCATCCAGCAATACATCCAAGCCAGCAGCGCTTAGGGCCTGGTAGAGGCGCTCCGACTCTTCGCGTACACGCTGTGATTTATGCGCATTCATCGGCACCAGCGCTACCTGGAAAGGGGCAATGGCGTTTGGCCAAATAATGCCGGAGTCGTCGTGGTTTTGCTCAATGGCCGCGGCAACGACACGGGTAATGCCGATGCCGTAGCAGCCCATCCAGGGATGGCTGGTTTTACCGTTATCGCCGAGTACATTGGCGTTCATGGCCTGAGAATACTTCTGACCCAGTTGGAATACATGGCCCACCTCGATGCCACGCTTGATAGAGAGCGTACCTTGACCATCGGGAGAAGGATCGCCTTCTTTCACTTTACGCAGGTCGACGATTTTGGGCAGAGCAACATCGCGCTCCCAATTGATGCCAAAGTAGTGTTTGTCATCGACATTAGCGCCGGCGCCAAAGTCACTCATTAAGGCGACGCTACGGTCAATAATCAGCGGTATGGTAAGCCCAATGGGGCCTAGCGAGCCGGGGCCTGCCCCAACACTTGCGCGAATTTCTTCTTCACTGCCCATGGTGAGCGGGGTCGCCACCTCGGGTAGGTTTTCGGCTTTCACTTCATTCAGTTCATGATCGCCACGCACCAGCAGGGCGATCAAGCCACCTTCGGCGGCATGAACCATGAGCGTTTTAACGGTTTTCTCAATCGGCAGTTTGAACTGTTCGATCAAACTGGCAATGGTTTTGGTATTAGGGGTATCGACCAGACGCAGTTCTTCGCTAGGTTCGGCACGGGTAGCCTGGCTGCCAAGTGGTGCGGCGAGCGCCTCGGCTTTTTCCATGTTAGCGGCATAATCAGATGACGTGGAAAAGACGATATCGTCTTCGCCAGACTCCGCCAGCACGTGGAACTCATGCGAGCCAGTGCCGCCGATGGAGCCGTTATCGGCAATAACTGGGCGGAAATTGAGTCCTAAACGGGTAAATATGCGCGTATAAGCATCATACATATCCTGATAGGTCTGCTTCAGCGAGGCTTCGTCCAGGTGGAAAGAGTACGCGTCTTTCATAATGAACTCGCGCGAACGCATCACCCCGAAGCGCGGGCGAATCTCATCGCGGAATTTGGTCTGGATCTGGTAGAAGTTAACCGGCAACTGCTTGTAACTGGCGATCTCTTTACGCACCAGGTCGGTGATCACTTCTTCATGGGTGGGGCCAACGCAGTAATCGCGATCGTGACGGTCTTTAACGCGTAACAGTTCAGGTCCGTACTGTTCCCAACGGCCGGACTCCTGCCAAAGTTCCGCCGGCTGTACGGCGGGCATCAGCACCTCTTGGGCGCCCGCGCGATTCATTTCTTCGCGCACGATCGCTTCTACTTTACGCAGTGTCCGCAGGCCAAGCGGTAACCAGGTATAAAGACCTGATGTTAAGCGACGAATCATCCCCGCACGTAGCATCAACTGGTGACTAATGACTTCGGCGTCGGCCGGGGTTTCTTTTAAAGTGGCGATCAGTAATTGGCTGGCGCGCATGAGCGTGAGCACTCCTTAGTGCTTGAAACGAGTGTTTAAGACTAGTGCTTAAGAACGAAAGCTTAAGAACGGGTGCTTAACATCAGGGCAGTGGCCCCGTTAGCGTTGAATGCGGGCATTGTACGGCTTCCAGGGGAATGCGGCAAAATTAGACGTACCAGTAAGCCCTGCGTGTTGGTAGGGCTGTGTTAAACTGTTGATGTTTCATGGTGTGTTAGTCGGTCGCAAACCCCTTGGTCACGACCCATCATCCCGACTGACGTTATTATTTAGATTGAGGAAACCTTCATGCACCTAGCAATTCGTCGTTGGTTAACAGGCGCCGTGATCGGCGTATCCATCGTGTCTTTAAGCGGTTGCGGTACGCTGTTTCATCCTGAGCGCAAAGGCCAGATGAGTGGTGATATAGATCCGGCTATCGCTATCGCCAATGGGGTTGGGCTACTGTTTTTTATCGTTCCTGGGGTGATTGCTTACGCCGTGGATTTCTCTAATGGCACGATTTATTTGCCGGGTCGCAACAGCGCCTCAGTAGATGTGCACCACTTAGACGACGCTATGGATGTGGCCGCGCTGGAAAAACTGCTGTCTGACAAGGCGGGTCAGCCGGTGAGCCTTGAAAATGAACTTGTTATGATTGAAGAGATGGATAGCCTGGATGAAGCGCTTGCTATGGTGCGCATGTCGGGCGTCATGGATGAAGAAGCACTGTCTATCCTGTAATCAGACTCCTTTCATCATTCAACTGCTAACCCCCGCCAGGTGCCATACCGGGCCGGGGTTATGCGGCGCTATTGCTGCCTTGTTAAAGCTAATGCGCTACGCGTACTGGGCCGGATCAGGCACGCTGGGAAAGCGCGGCGGATGGGCTTCCATGTAGGCATGGCAGGCCCGTAACACACGGACATCATCATACTTGCCGCCGGCCAGTTGAAAGCCGACCGGTAAACCTTTATCGGTAAACCCGCAGGGTACTGACGCAGCGGGCTGCTGGCTAAGATTAAAGGGATAGCTGAAGGGCGCCCACTCTTCCCAGTCCTGCATATCGCTGCCTGGGGGCACTTCCTGATTGATTTCAAACGGCGCAATAGGAACCGAGGGCGTCATCAGCAAATGGTACTCTTGATTAAATTGCTCCAAACGTTGGGTTAATGCTGCTCGATCGGCTAACGCCCGAAATAATTCCACTGCTTTCCAAGGCTCCGCTACACGTGCATTTGCCACCATGCCAGGGTCTAAAAGCGTACGCTGATGTTGATCCATTTGTGACCACTGTTCTAAAGAAGCGGTAAACCACAGCTTGCGAAAGGTGTCGATTGGCGAACAAAAGTCAGGATTCACTTCGACTATTTCCGCCCCTAACGCTTCCAGCCTGTCCGCTGCTTCCCTTACACGCTGGGCAATTTGTGGGTCGACATTGGCATAGCCAAGATCAGGCGAGTAACCGATTCGCAACCCGGCGAGTCCTTTGTCCAGGTCGACCCCCCAACACTCTGGCTGGCCGCGTGTGGCATAAGGGTCACGGTAATCATAACGTCCCATTACATTCAGCATGCTTACCGCATCGCGCACAGTACGCGTGATTGGCCCCAAGTGTGAAAGGCTTGGCTCTTTGGCGGGCGGCCATTGTGGGGTCCAGCCGTAAGTCGGCTTAAAACCAAACACGCCGGTGAACGCGGCGGGGATACGAATCGAGCCGCCTGAATCACCGCCCTGATGCAGAACGCCCATGTTCAGGGCGGCGGCTACCGCGGCCCCGCCAGAGGAACCGCCAGGTGTTAAACGGGTATCCCATGGGTTGGTGGTCGCGCCAAAAACACGGTTATCAGTGACGGCTTTCCAGCCAAATTCAGGCGTGTTGGTTTTACCTAGTATCACCGCTCCCGCTTCGCGCAGCATGCGTGCCGGAGGCGCGTCGGTGTCGCATAACGCCTCAGAAGAGGTAAGCGACCCGGCTCGACACGGCATACCGGCCACCTGGGTTAAATCTTTTAATGATATAGGCACTCCATCAATGGGGCTAAGTGGCTGACCTTGCCCCCAACGGCGGGCTGAAGCCTTCGCTGCCGCTTCTGCACCTTCGGCGTCCACATAAACGTAAGCGTTAACAGCGGGGTTGAAGCGGTCGATCCGTTCAAGTGCGGCGCGTGTCGCTTCTAACGGAGAGGCTTCGCCATTCTCAAACAAGCGAGCTAAGGTCTGGGCATTCAAGCTGCCAAGATCGGTATCGCTCATTGAACGCTCCTTACGTCAGCGGGGGAGGGGGTGAAAGAAGTCAAGAGTAGCAAAAATCGCTTTGGGTGCAAAAAAGTGCCATTGGAGGACATTCCTGATCTCAAGCTAGAGACCTGAGGTTAGAGACCTGAGGTTAGAGACCTGAGGTTAGCGAGATCAGGTTAGAGATCTGAGGTTGCTTGTGGCGCTTGGCTGCGCAACCAGCTTATTTCTTCACGCCATAAGTCGGGTTCGACGGTCTCCAAAATCATCGGAATGCCGTCAATACGCGTGTCTTGCATGATAGTAGTAAAGGCGGGCAGGCCGATGGTGCCTTTGCCCAGGCTATGGTGACGGTCCACTCTACTGGCAAAGTCGCTTTTGGCGTCGTTCAAGTGCATCCCACGCAAATATTCAAAGCCAACCACGCTGCCCAGTTCATCAAGCGTGGCTTGCGTCGCTTCAGCACTGCGTAAATCGTACCCCGCCGCAAAGGCATGACAAGTATCAATGCATACACCGACGCGTTTCTTGTCGTCGACATGCGCTATGATTTCCGCCAAATGCTCGAAGCGCCAGCCCAGGTTGGTGCCTTGCCCGGCCGTGTTCTCAATCACGGCGGTGACATTCTTGGTTTTCAGTAGCGCTTCATTAATAGAGTCGGCAATACGTTTGAGGCAGTCACTTTCGCTGATCTTGTTTAAGTGGCTGCCGGGGTGAAAGTTGAGCAGCGTCAGCCCAAGCTGCTCGCAACGCTGCATCTCATCTAAAAACGCAGCTCGTGATTTACGTAGGCCTTCTTGCTCAGGATGACCAAGATTAATCAGGTAGCTGTCGTGAGGTAAAATCTGCTCAGGCGAGAACGCATGTTTTGCGCAGGCATCGCCAAATGCCTGGATCGCTTCATCGGTGAGTGGTTTACCCTGCCATTGGCGCTGATTCTTGGTGAATAGTGCAAACGCATCAGCGCCGATGTCGACGGCTCTATGCACCGCTTGGTCGGCACCACCGGCGGCACTGACATGAGCTCCTAGGTATTTCACGCTCACCTCCTTGGCATTGTTTTGATTAACATTGTTTTAAATGACATTGTTTCGATTGACATTGTTTTGACGAATTATCGTATTATCGAATTAATGACTATGACTCGCTAAGAAGCGCTGAAAGGCGGCGGGTTCATCGGTAATGACGCTGGCGATACCCCAATCCCAACGATGATGGAAGGCACTGGGATCATTGGCGGTATAGCACAGTAGCTGGTACCCCGCGCGCTGCATGGCATCGGCTTGGATGCGCTTTAAGCGTGTCCAGTCAGGGTGCACGCTAAAGGCCTCAATAGCCTCGCACTGTGCTTGCCACTGTTTGGGTACTCTTCCAAACAGCAGACCCAAGGCTAATTGCTCGGGCCCCGCATACTGGCGACATTGACTCAGCGCGTCGGTATTAAATGAAGAAATAATCAACCGTTCGGCCGGCAGGATATCCAGCATTATTGGCAAAGCGCGATCGACCAGGGCGATGGGGTCGCGGCTTTTATTGACCTTAATTTCCATGTTGACGCCCATTTTCAGCTCATTAAGTAGCGCTAACATCTCCTCTAAACGGGGCATTTTTTCACCCGTAAAGTGGTCACCAAACCAACTTCCTACATCCAGCGTTTGGGCTTTTTCCCAGCTCATAGAGGCTAAATTGCCCCGTCCGTTTGAGCACCGAGCTACATCTCCGTCATGCCAAATCACTGGAGTACCATCTCCCAGTAGCTGTACATCCAACTCTACCCAGGTGGCTCCCGCCTGATGGGCTGCGCGAACTGCGGCTAGGGTGTTTTCAGGAGCAGCGGCGGAATAACCGCGATGGGCAATGAGTTTAGGAACATGAATAGCAGGATGTGGCATGACAAACTCTCTAGGCATTAATCGATCACTATTGATCGATCTTAGCATGGGTGAATGACAGCATGGTGTCATTCATCCAGGGAGTACATAGGTAAAAACATGCTAGCGTGCTAGCCTTATTTACATCTCCGGACACGATTGCATAAAAGCCACTGTGGACTGCCAATCGTTAACCCATCCAATAACGAAGGAGGAATACGTATGTCTCAGCGTATCCAATTTGCTCAAACCGGCGGTGCCGAAGTGCTGGAACTGGTCGACGTGACGCCAACGGCTCCTGGCTCGGGTGAGGTACGTATTGCCAATAAAGCCATTGGCCTTAATTTTATCGATATCTATGTGCGTACCGGACTGTACCCCGCCCCCACAATGCCTTCGGGACTGGGTACTGAAGGTGCAGGCGTCGTTGATGCAGTAGGCGAAGGCGTCACCCATCTTAGTGTCGGTGACCGTGTTGCGTACGCCCAAGGCCCACTGGGTGCTTATGCCGACATGCATACGTTGCCAGCGGCGAAAGTAGTCAAGCTCCCCGATGCTGTCGATTTCGAAACAGCGGCGGCGAGTATGCTGAAAGGGTTGACCGTGCAGTATCTGCTGCGTCAAACCTATGAGCTGAAAGGGGGAGAAACCATACTATTCCACGCGGCGGCCGGTGGAGTGGGGTCAATTGCCTGCCAGTGGGCGAAGTCGTTGGGCGTGAAGTTGATTGGTACCGTGAGTTCACAGGAGAAAGCGGATCTTGCGATGGCTAACGGCGCCTGGGCGACGATCAACTACAGCGAAGAGGACGTGGTCGAGCGTGTGCGCGAACTGACCGATGGCAATATGTGTGATGTGGTTTATGACTCAGTGGGCAAAGATACCTGGGAGGTATCGTTGAATTGCCTTAAGCCTCGCGCGTTGATGGTCAGTTTTGGCAATGCCTCCGGCCCGGTGGAGGGTGTCAATATTGGTATTCTCAATCAAAAAGGGTCGCTGTTTGTTACCCGCCCAAGCCTTAATGGCTATGCCGATACCCGCGAACGGTTGGAAATGATGTGTGAGGATTTTTTCGCCATGATTGAAAGCGGCAAAATCAACGTCGACGTTGCTAACCGCTATCCGTTGGCAGAGGTGGGTAAAGCCCAGGATGCACTCCAAGGCCGTAAAACCACCGGCTCCACTATCCTGTTGCCATCGTAAGTTGGCGTTTTTTATATAGTTATAGTGTTCTACAGCAGTATAAGTGTTGGTGTAGCTAGGGGATATTGACCACGCTCGGTATGCCATTGTCGATGCTGTTGGCAATTCCCCTTTTCTCTCTGCTGGCGCTTCATTGCACCCGCCAGCGCATTCCTTCAATCAGGTCATGTCATTTTAGCTCGATTAACCGCTGGGCGGTTCGGGGCTTACTAACTCACTGATGCCACAAGACGGTAAATGCAATATATTTGCAGGGGCTATACGGCTGTATAGTAATCGTCTAATGTGCTTGAGCTAAAAGCAATGCCTCTGGTGTGGCGTGTATCAACACATGCTGACCTTCAAACGGTGCTAAGGGAGTAGGAAAAGGATGTCGGCTGAGGAGATAAGTGTTGAAAGCTCAAGTGCGCAAGGCTCAGGGGTTGAAACCCTGCCGATAGAAACGCTAGACCTGGGATGGTTATCGCTTGCCCCTAGTACATTAGTTTTTATTGTGCTGGGACTTACGCTTGCTGGATTTATCTGGGGTCGCTTTCGCTATGACTTGGTAGCCATGGCGGCACTGCTAGGGTCGGTAATGCTTGGGCTCGTGCCCGCCGAAGGCGCTTTTGCAGGTTTTGGTCATCCGGCGGTCATTACTGTTGCGGCGGTGTTGATTCTTAGTCGTGGTTTTGAGCGCTCTGGCGTCGTCGATATTATTGCCCATCAAGCGCTGAAAGTCGGTGAAAACCTGTTGCTCCAGCTTCTCGTACTGGTAGGCACGGTTGTACTGCTTTCGGGCATTATGAATAATGTCGGCGCGTTAGCGCTATTGTTGCCAGTAGCGATGCGGATGGCCCGCGAACATGACACGTCACCCTCTATATTATTTATGCCTCTAGCGTTTGGCTCTTTGCTTGGTGGGTTGACGACGTTAATCGGCACGCCTCCCAATATCATTATTTCCAGCTATCGTCGGGATGTGACCGGTGAGGCATTCAGCATGTTCAGTTTTTCTCCGGTCGGTATTGTGGTCGCGTTGGCCGGGTTAGCATTTATTGTGTTAGTGGGATGGCGTTTGACACCAAGACGCAACAGCCAAGTCTCGACCAGCGATATGTTCGATACCGCCAACTATTTAATCGAATTAAAAGTGGGTGAAGAGTCAAAAGCCAAGGGGTTAACACTGCAGCAGGTGCGCGATGAGTTGGATGAAACGGTGCCCGTATTGGCGGTGGTGCGCGATGATAATCGGCGCGCAGGGTATAACTTTCACGGCGCATTAGAAGAGGGCGATATTCTACTGTTAGAGGCTGGCCCTGATGAGCTACAAACGCTGGAAGATAAGCTTGGTCTCAGTGCAATCGCTGAACGGGAAGAAGTGACGGATGATGCTGAACTACTCGCCAATGAAGAGAACGCTGATGGTAATGCTGATAAAGAGCCTTCCCAGGGGCACCAGCCGGTAGATACCGAAGGCCTTCAACTGGTAGAGGCGGTAGTTCGAAATGATTCCATGATGATCAACCGCAGCGTGCGTCAACTGCGTTTGAACCATCAGTTTGGGCTGCATTTGGTCGCCGTTGCTCGTGATGGCGGGCGTTTAAAGCAACGGTTACGCGATATACGCTTCAAAAACGGTGATGTACTTTTGCTACAGGGGGGCGAAAAAGAGATTTCCGATAGCCTGGCTTCATTGGGCTGCCTGCCGCTCGCTAGCCGTGAATTGCATCTTGGCCAGCCGCGTAAGCTGGCCATGTCGATTGCCATTTTTGGTTTGGCCATCATAGCCATGCTGTTTGATCTACTCCCCGCTGCGGTGGCCATGAGTAGCGCAGCGCTAATATCGCTACTGATTGGTGTATTGCCATTACGCGAAGGTTATCAAGCCATTGATGGACCAGTGATCGTACTGTTAGCGGCGATGATACCCGTCGGCGAGGCGCTGGAAACCAGTGGTGGTGCGGATCTGATTGCCAATGGCCTACTGCGGTTTGGTAGTGATTGGCCGGTAGTGCTCACACTGATTGGGCTATTTCTACTCTCCACGTTGCTCTCCAACGTGGTTAATAATGCCGCGGCTGCGCTGCTGATGGCGCCGATTGCGGTGAGTTTGGCCAACGGCTTTGATGTTTCTCTTGATCCTTTCCTGATGGTGGTGGCGGTGAGCGCTTCTTGTGCATTTTTAACTCCCATCGGCCATCAGTCGAACACCCTGGTATTAGGCCCAGGTGGCTACCGATTTGGCGATTATTGGAAGCTGGGCTTGCCTCTTTCGTTAGTGGTCTTGACGGTTTCCATTCCGATGATTCTGTGGGTGTGGCCGCTGTAATTCTTTTACCTTTATGGCCGTTAGCTCAGTCGGTTTATCACACAGAGCTATCAGATTCCGAAAATTTTGCTAGATTATGGTGAGATATCTATAAAAAATTGAACAGGCCGGGGTTATGAATCAACAATTACGTCAGGATGCCATTGTCGAGCTAGTTCGCCAGCACGGCTATATGAGTATCGAACAGCTCACTGAGCATTTTGCAGTGACCCCGCAGACCATTCGCCGTGACTTGAATACCCTGGCCGATGAAGGCCAGGTAAGGCGTGTCCATGGCGGCGTTGGGATCGAATCGAGTACCGTCAATACCGCTTACAGCACACGTAAAACGCTGCACCTGGAAGAGAAAGAGCGCATTGCCCGCTGCCTCGCCCAACATATACCTAATCACTCCTCGCTATTTATCAATATCGGCACCAGTAATGAAGTGATTGCCCAAGCGCTGCTAGAGCATCAAGGTCTGGAGATCATTACCAATAATCTTAATGTTGCGGCTATCTTGCAGCACAAAGAGGATTTTACGGTGATTATTGCTGGCGGACAGGTGCGCTCACGTGATGGCGGTATTATCGGCGAGGCCACTATCGACTTCATCAATCAATTCAAAGTGGATTACGGCATTATCGGCATCAGTGGTATTGATGAAGATGGGTCGTTGCTGGAGTTTGACTACCAGGAAGTGCGCGTAGCGCAGGCGATCATTGCCAATTCACGACGTATATATCTAGCGGCCGACTACTCTAAATTCCACCGTAACCCAGTGGTACGGCAAGGCAATCTGGAACAGTTGGATGCGCTGTTTACCGACCGTACCCCCCCAGAGGCCATATTGCGTTTGCTTAACCACCACAATGTGGCGCTTTATATTGCCTGACCATTATCGTCGAGTGGGTAAGGAGCTGTTTCATCCTTGAGCATTTCGGGTGGCTAGAGTAGCCTTGAATCATAATAAACCGAAAGCAAGTATACAAAATCGAAAACACCTACAACAAAGTGAACGTGTTATGTCCTCTTTTATACTCGCCATTGATCAAGGCACTACCAGCTCCCGCGCTATTCTCTTCGACCGTCAGGGTCAGGTAGCGGCCGTCGCCCAGCAGGAATTCACCCAGCACTTCCCCCATGATGGGTGGATTGAGCACGTCCCTGATGATATTTGGGAAACGGTGGTGACCACCTGTCGGGACGTCATGCGCAACGCAGCGGTCAGCGTTGACCAAATCGCCGGCATCGGCATTACCAATCAGCGTGAAACCACGCTGTTATGGGACCGCAAAACGGGCGAGCCCCTTTACAACGCGATTGTTTGGCAAGATCGCCGGACGTCGGATCTATGTCAGTCGTTGCGTGATCAAGGCCATACCGATACCGTTCAAGCGAAAA
This sequence comes from Vreelandella sulfidaeris, assembly GCF_042429665.1. GTDB lineage: Bacteria > Pseudomonadota > Gammaproteobacteria > Pseudomonadales > Halomonadaceae > Vreelandella. The sequence goes on from NZ_JBHMAC010000010.1 coordinate 1,404,908, forward strand.
CCGGCTTGTTAATCGACCCCTATTTTTCTGCGACTAAGCTTGCCTGGATGTTGGATAACGTAGCGGGTGCACGCGAACGCGCCGAGCGGGGAGAGCTAGCGTTTGGCACCGTCGACAGCTATTTAATCTGGCGACTCACCGGTGGGGCGAAGCATGTAACCGACGCAACGAACGCCTCACGCACGGCGCTGTTCAATATTCATACTCAACAATGGGATGATGAGCTGCTAGCTCTGTTCAATATACCCGCCAATTTACTTCCCGACGTCAAAGACTCCAGCGATGATTTTGGCGTGACCGAGGCCCACTGGTTGGGAGCACCGCTGTCTATTGCTGGCGTTGCTGGCGATCAGCAGGCCGCTCTGGTGGGCCAGGCATGCTTCCAGCCGGGCATGGGTAAGAGCACTTACGGCACGGGCTGTTTCATGATTGTTAACACGGGAGAGACGGCCTCACTGTCGCGTAACCGGCTGCTAACGACGGTTGGCTACCGGCTTAACGGCAAGCCAACGTATGCGATGGAGGGCAGTATTTTCGTGGCGGGAGCGACGGTGCAATGGTTACGTGACGGCTTGAACCTGTTTGCGGATGCCTCGGAAACAGAAGCGCTGGCGCAGGAAACCCGTAGTGGGCATAGCGTTTATCTGGTACCAGCCTTTACCGGCTTAGGAGCACCGCACTGGGATCCTAAAGCGCGTGGTGCCATTTTAGGCTTAACCCGCGATACCGGTATTGCTGAGATCGTGGCCGCGGGATTGCAGGCAGTGTGCTACCAAACTCGCGATCTACAGCACTGTATGAACGATGATATGGAAGCGCCTCCGGGGAATTTACGCGTTGACGGCGGCATGGTGAAGAATAGCTGGTTAATGCAGTTCCTTGCCGATATGTTGGGCGTCCAGGTGGATCGTCCCACCATTTTGGAAACGACTGCCCTGGGGGCTGCTTACCTGGCGGGCTTGCGTTTAGGCTGGTACAACACACTGGAAGAGATCGAGCAGCTGTGGCGCTGTGAGAAAAGCTTTGTGCCCAGTATGAAGGAAGACACACGCGAGCAGCTTTACCAGGGCTGGCTGGATGCGGTTTCACGGGTGCGTTCCACTCCTTGAGCCTACGTGTCAGCAATAGCCTAACTGCCACACTACGCTGATACGCTAAGCCCATATTTCACCTCTTTCTCGCCCCTTATCAGGACGACCAATGCTTACTTTGGTCGTCCTGTATGCTTTTACCAGCTTTATGAAAGTCTTTAACACCAAGTGCGCCTATTAACCGTTTATGTAGTCGAGTTACAACCGGCTCTGCGGCCAATGATGGATTGTGAGTATTTAAGCGGTGATCCATAGTGAAGTTATGGATCAGGAGAGGGGGACGTTATCCCGAACCTTTCAACTGTTCCCTGCTACAGAACCATAGCGCTTCAGTATTACCCAAGTGCTAAAGGCGAAGGTCTTGTAACGCTTATGACCGTTTCGCAGTTACCGAACTGAGCACTTATCCGGCTCAGCATGAGTAGCAACGTCACCATTCGTCATTAACAGATGGCTGCTTTATAACCGCTTAGCGGACGGCAGCGGATGACCATACCATGAGGTATTACTAATGAACTGCATCGAATTGAGCCAACAAGCCGACAGTATCGCCAGCTCCTTCAGCAAGCAAGATCTAGCTAGACTCGTTGTAGCACTGAAGGGCAGCCGTGAATCCCTGCAGCACGCGGTTGAAGTTATTGATACCGTAGATAGTCGTTCAGGCTGCACAGTGGAAGAAGCGTGGGATGAAGTGCTTGCCGGTGATTCTCAGCTGCGTATCGAAGATGAAGAATAGGATAATAAGTAAATAAAACGCTTATTAATGCATAGCACCTAAACTAATAAGCTATGTTAGCCCCCTCATTTAAATGAGGGGGCTTTATAATAGTCGCCGCGCTGATTATGCATTAACGGACGTTTTAATAGGCTGCGATGTATCTCTGTGTTGTTCAAAATACATATTGAAACGTTCTTCAGCATCGTCTTTAAATAATACTCGGCAAGCCTCTTTTAGACCGCTGGATTGACGCAGCTTTTCATGCGGCACTACCAGTGAGACTTTGGCGCGACGACGAAGAAAGTCTTCAAGTTGAGTGATCATTTCATGGTCCCGCGCATGTTCCAGCTCGCAGCGAATGTACTCGGTGCCTTCGATTAAGATGTCACCTTGAGCTGGATCCTGGCGAATTTTTTCCAGCATTTGAATAGCCTGATCAGCGTAGCGCCGCCAGAGGCGGATCGAGAGCGGCTCTGAGGAGGTGGGTGCCGTCATGGCATCCAGATTCATGCGCTTGGCCTGATCCATAAACTGCTGCTTCACCGGCGTAGGGGGCTCGCCGTACCAGTGGAAAGTAGGATCTGGAAGGTTAACACCCAGGCGACGAACCTCTTCGGCAATTTCATCGCCTACGTTCAAGCAGTCGGTCAGCTTGCCGCCAAAAATGCTGATATGCGCGCTGTCAGTATTGGTATCAACCACATGCTTGCGCGACAGCTGAAGAAAGTCTCGATCATTGCCTTGATCTGCTTTGATCGCTAGCGGTCGCACGCCACAGCGCGTCGATATGATGTCATCCTGAGTAAGCGGTTTAGCTAAGGTTAGGCGTTTATTGATATTTTCCAACACAAAGGTAATATCATCAGCGGTCACATCGACCTCTGGGTGCTCCATATGGGTATCGGTGGTGCCGATACAGGTGCGATTACCCATCGGAATAACAAAAAATAGCCGTCCATCATCGGCAAAAAACGCCAGCACCCGCTTAGAGTCGGTGAGTTGCGGGACGATGAGGTGAATGCCTTTGGAGTAGAGATGATGGTGAGTGGTTTTTTGACCGGTCAGCTCATTGTGTTGGTCCACCCAGGGGCCCGCGGCATTGATGAGTACTTTCGCGCGGATATCAAAGGTATTGCCATCCATCACATTACGAGCCTTGGTGACCCACACGTCGCCCTCGCGCTCAGCACCCAGGGATTCGACATAGTTGGCAGCAATCGCCCCGTAGTTAAGCGCATGACGCACAAAATTAAACACAAAACGTGCGTCGTTATCGTGGAGGTAAGCATCGGAATACTCGAAGCCGCCGACAGCGCCCTCGATATCGATAATGGGCTCTTCCTGCTTAATATTTTTTGGCGAGAGCAGGCGTGGGAGCTTGGTGAACCCGTTGCCCATTAACCAATAAAGCCAGGTGCCCGCCCACAGGTAGCGTGGTGAATGGCGGAAACCTTTTGAAATCGTGGTCAGGAAGCGAATTTCCTGCACCGTAGAAGGGTAACTCTTAATTAAGTGGTTACGGCTTTTGCACAGTTTTCGAACTAGCGCAAAATCCTTGCTTTCCATGTATTTAATTCCTCCCCAAACCAAATTGGAGGAGTGCATGCTTGTACTGCCAGCGAAGTCGCCACGATCAATTAGCGCGACTTTAGCGCCTTTTCCTGCCAGTGCTGCCGCGGTGGCCGCACCGTTAATCCCGCCACCGATAATAAGGGCATCAAAGGTGTCGGAGGGTAGTTTTTCAATGTTTCGATTTCGCAGTTTCATAGCGGATCCAATTGACCAATAAATAGCCCCATTGCAGTGGGAGTGTTCTCTTTTGCTCTGGCATACCGCCAATGAAACCCTTGCAGGGTGGGCTTAAACCCACCCTGCAAGTTTGTTGCGTGGTTACTGTTGGCGGGTGCCTGCTTCCATCCAGGCCTTCATCATCTCTTCGTAAGGAACGGTGGTGCCTTGCGGCATCTCATCATCCAGTTTCGCTTTTGGTGCGCCTTCCTGATCAAGCCAGTACTGCGGATCCCGCTCTTCATTAAGAACCGGCGCGTAGCTATCGAAGACGTTGGCACGGGCCAGACGGTGCATGGTGTTATCCATATCCGCTGCGAGCTTATCGAGACCTTCCTGGGGTGATACTTCTCCGCTCATGACCGGTGCTAGGTTTTGCCACCACAGCGGTGCCATGCGCGGGTAGTCAGGCACGTTGGTGCCGGTAGGGGTCCAGTTGGACTCGTTGGGGCTGCGGTAAAACTCGACCAGGCCACCAAGCTTAGGTGCCATCTCGGTCATCTGCTCAGAGAAGATGTCGGACTCACGAATAGGCGTTAACCCGTGCATGAGTTTTTCCAGCGACGTTGTCTTAGCGACGGTGAATTGGGCAAACAGCCAGGCGGCAGTACGACGATCTTCCGGGGTTGAATCAAAGAACGTCCATGCGCCTACGTCTTGATAGCCCACTTTCATACCTTCTTGCCAGTACGGGCCGGTCGGGGACGGCGCCATGCGCCACAACGGATTACCTTCCTCGTCGGTCACCGCTACCGCAGGATCAGTCATGTCGGCGGTAAAGGCGGTATACCAGAAGATTTGCTGAGCAATATGACCTTGCGCGGGCACCGGGCCTGCTTCACCAAAGGTCATGCCTTGCGCTTCTTGGGGGGCGTAATCGCGCAGCCAATCGACCGCTTTTTGCATGGCGAATACGGAGGCAGGCGAGTTAGTGGCGCCGCCGCGGCTTACGCTTGCACCAACCGGTTGGCTATCTTCATTGACGCGGATACCCCAATCATCCACTGGGTTACCTGAAGGAACGCCGGGACTGCCCATGCCTGCCATGGAAAGCCAGGAGTCGTGGAAGCGCCAGCCCAACGAGGGATCGCGGCGACCGTAATCCATATGGCCGTAGACCTTGGTGCCGTCAATTTCACCGACGTGCTCAGTAAAGAACTCGGCAATATCTTCGTAGGCGGTCCAGTTAGTGGGTACCCCTAAATCATAGCCATAAATGTCGCGGAACTGTTCCTGTAAGTCTTCGCGTTGGAACCAGTCATGACGAAACCAGTAGAGGTTGGCAAACTGCTGCGTGGGCAGTTGATAGAGGCTGCCATCAGGGCCGGTGCCATACTGCAGGCCAATGAAGTCATCGAGATCGAGCGTTGGCAGTGTGTAGTCAGCCCACTCGTTTTCCATCGCTTCAGACAGGTTGATGGTGGTGCCGTAGCGGATATGCGTGCCGATGGAGTCGGTATCGTTCACAAAGCCGTCATAGATGCTGTTACCCGACTGCATCTGGTTTTGCATGGTGTCGACCACATCGCCTTCACCAATGATGTTATGGGTCAGGTTGATGCCGGTCAGCTCACTAAAGGCTTCAGCCAATACTTCGCTTTCGTACACGTGGGTGGTAAGACCTTCAGCCACGGTTTGAATATCCATGCCCTGAAAAGGCTCAGCGGCTTTGGCAAACCACATCAACTCTTCGATCTGTTCTTCACGGCTCAGTGTCGAGTTTTGAAAATGCTCATCGACCAAGCGTTCAGCAATGGCGCGGGCATCCTGCTCCTGAGCCGATAGCGTTCCCGAAGCCAGCAATAAGCCAGCGGCGAGCGTCGTCAATTTGAATTTGTTGTAGTGCTTTTGCATGTTGACCTCGTTTTGTTGTGTTCTTCCCTGATGGCTTGGCCATCCTTGATACCGATTAATCGCTGGTGATGCTTGCTTCATCCCTTCTAAACAGTAAAAGGGGGTCTCGATCGGCTATCCCCAACGCATTACTACCAACAGCCATACGGCTGATATCGCTAGTGCAATCCATATGGATAATGAGGTGAAACCAATCACTCCCAGGTGGATAAAGGCCGCCGAGAGCAGGCCGATAAACAGCCGGTCTCCGCGAGTCGTGGCAATGGGTAAAAACCCTTTGCGTTCAATCGTGGGAGATAGAATCTCCCATACCGTCATCCCCGCCAGCATGGCGGCAATAGAGGAAAAGAATATGGCGGTGGGCAGGGTCCATACCATCCAAGACATAATGTGCTCCTCTTAGGTACGGCCCAGGGCAAAGCCCTTGGCAATATGGTTGCGAACAAAGTAGACCACTAGAATGCCAGGAATAATGGTCAGAACACCCGCGGCGGCCAGCGTCCCCCAGTCAATACCCGAAGCGGTGGAGGTACGCGTCATGATCATGCCGATAGGCTGGGCATCAGTGGCTGTCAGCGTGCGTGCCAGCAACAGCTCCACCCACGAGAACATGAAGAGGAAAAACAGCGTGACGCCAATGCCCGAGCGAATCATCGGAATGAAAATCTTGACGAAAAAGCGTGGGAAGCTATAGCCGTCGATGTACGCGGTCTCATCGATCTCTTTGGGCACGCTGCTCATAAAGCCTTCCAAGATCCAGATCGCCAGCGGGATGTTGAACAAGCAATGGGCCAGCGCCACGGCAATGTGAGTATCGAACAGACCTACCGAGTAGTAGAGCTGGAAGTAGGGCAGCAAGAACACCGCCGGTGGTGCCATTAGATTGGTCAGCAGCCAAAAGAACAGATGCTTATCGCCAATAAAGGTGTAGCGGCTAAAGGCATAGGCGGCCGGTAGCGCCACGCAAATGGTGATGAGCATATTCATTGCCACATAAAGCATTGAATTGACGTAGCCCATGTACCAGCTTGAGTTGGTAAAGATACCGATATAGTTATCAAAGGTGAGATTCTGGGGCCACAGGGTCATTGACCCCAAAATTTCACTATTGGTTTGTAGCGACATATTGATGAGCCAGTAAATCGGCAGAATCATCAGGAACAGGTATAGACCTAACAATAATCGCGAACGCATATGTGAGCGGGCATTGCGCATTCGCCGTTGAGCGGGCGACACCTTGCTGAAGATGGTGTTGTATTTCTCGCCGCGCTGGGTATTTTCGAGTTGATAGCTCATGTTAGACACCTCCGTGCGGGGGCTTGTCTTTCTGCATGTTCATGATGGTGGTATAGAACATCCAGCTCACCAGCAGAATGACGAGAAAATAGATTAGCGAGAATGCCGCGGAAGGTCCTAAGTCCTGCTGACCAATCGCCATGGTGGCTAACGACTGGCTAAGGAAGGTGGTCGAGCTGCCAGGACCGCCCCCGGTGAGTACGAAAGGCTCGGCGTAAATCATGAACGAGTGCATAAAGCGCAACAGTACGGCGATAACCAGGACGTTGGTCAGCTTAGGCAGTTGTATGTAGCGGAACACCGCCCATTTAGAGGCACGGTCGATACGCGCCGCCTGGTAATAGGCTTCGGGAATAGAGCGCAAGCCGCTGTAGCAAAGCATGGCCACCAACGGCGTCCAGTGCCACACATCCATCAATACAATGGTGACCCAAGCGTCAGTCGCGTTGCCGGTAATGTTGTAGTTGACGCCTAACTCGCGTAGCCCCCAGCCCATCAGACCGATATCACCACGGGTAAAGATTTGCCAGATACTGCCAACGACGTTCCAGGGGATCAGTAGCGGCAGGGTAATCAAGATCAGCACGGCTGACGCCTGCCAGCCGCGTTTAGGCATGATCAGTGCGATGCCAATGCCCAGCGGAATCTGAATAGCCAGAATGATCAGCGAGAACGAAATTTGGCGTAGAAACGCTGCTTGTAAGGCCTCATCGTTCAGCGTGCTCTTAAACCACTCGGTACCGGTAAAAAAGCTCGCGTTGGGGCCAAGCACATCCTGAACCGAGTAATTGACCACCGTCATCAAGGGAATGATGGCTGAGAACGCCACCAGCACCAGCATGGGTAGCACCAGTAACCAGGCTTTATTGTTGGGCACCTTGTTATTCATGGCCTGCCTCCACTAGGTATTCATCGATATACAGCGCCACCTTGCTGTCGTCGAAGTTCGCAAACGCCGCCTCACTGAGCGGCGGATGGCCTTCAGGAAGACGGGCTTTGAAGACATGTTCATTGAGCTTGAAGGTCAGAAGGGAATAGGTGCCCAGATCCTGCACGCTAATCACCTGGACCGGCACGCTATCGGTGGTGGCGGCGGTGCTGATGCTAATGAATTCAGGGCGGATACCCAGCTTGATATTGGCGGAGTTGGCAGCGGCAACCGCCTGTTTCAACGCCTCACTGGCTGGCAGTGGCTGCGTGCCGAACATGACCTGATCATTCCGGTACTCGACCGCCATGAAGTTCATGCCGGGGCTGCCAATAAAATATCCCACAAAGGTATGCGCAGGACGCTCAAACAGTTCGCGCGGGGTGCCAAATTGAACCACCTGGCCGTCATACATGACGGCAATCTTATCGGCAAACGTTGAGGCTTCCAGCTGGTCGTGAGTTACGTAGATCATGGTGATATTGAAGCGCTCGTGAATCTCTTTGAGCTTGCGGCGCAGTTTCCACTTAAGCTGCGGGTCGATCACGGTGAGCGGTTCGTCAAACAGGATGGCGGTGACATCGTCGCGAACCAGCCCCCGCCCCATAGAGACTTTTTGCTTCTCGTCGGCCGTGAGGTTTTTGGCTTTGCGCTTCAATAGCGGGGTGAGATCCAGAATATCGGCGACTTCGAGCACCTTGGGTTTAACCCGATACTCAGGAGTGTTCATGTTGCGCAGCGGAAAGGCGAGGTTATCAAACACGGTCATGGTGTCGTAGATCACCGGGAACTGAAACACCTGGGCAATATTGCGCTCTTCGGGTGCCAGTTCATTAACCCGGTGGCCGTCAAAAAGCACCTCACCTTCCGAGGGCTCAAGAAGGCCTGAAATGATATTCAACAAGGTGGATTTACCACACCCCGATGGACCCAGCAGTGCATAGGCACCGCCCTGGTGCCACACGTGATCCATTTGGCGGATGGCATAATCCGATGCGCCCGCTGGCGTTTTCACATAAGAGTGCGCCAAGCCTTTCAAGGTAATCTCAGCCATGGGCAGCGCCTCCCTGACGCACGGGTATATGGACCGTGTGGCCCTGTTTGTCGAAGGCGTAAAGCTGCTCGGAGGGAAAGTAAACCTTGAGCGGCTGGTTAACACTAAACTGATGAATGCCTGATAAATGCAGGACCAGGGGGAAGCGTTCGTGGTGCACATGCAGGAAGGTTTCAGAACCGCTAATTTCCGCTACGTCTACATGTACTTCCAGCGCTAAATCATCAGCCTTTTGCGGCTGTAAGGTTAAGTGCGACGCGCGGACGCCGAAGTCGTAATCGCCAGGCGGCAGACGCTTAAGCTGAGCATCGCAGGGAAAGTGCAGTGTTTGATCGAAGGTGATGTCACTTTCGGTCAACTGACCGGGAACAATATTAATCGGCGGCTCGGAAAACATCTCGGCACTGAACCGGCCGTTAGGTTCGCGATACACCTGCTCGGTGGGGCCATACTGAAGCAGTTGTCCTTCATGAAGTACTGCCGTATTGCCGCCCAGCGCCAGCGCTTCGTTAGGCTCAGTAGTGGCGTAGACTGCGATACAGTTGCGCGCTTTGAAGAGTTCGCGAAGCTCGTCACGCAGCTCTTCGCGCAATTTGTAATCAAGGTTGACCAGCGGCTCATCAAAGAGAATCAGGTCGGCATCTTTAATCAGCGCTCGTCCCATCGCGGTGCGTTGCTGCTGACCGCCTGACAGCTCCTGTGGATAGCGGTTTAATAAATGCTCAATATGCAGCATTTCCGCTATTTCACCCACGCGCTTATCAATGTCGCGCTTGGCATGGTTGGCTAGTTTAAGCGGCGAGGCGATATTGTCGTAAACAGTGAGGCTGGGGTAGTTGATAAATTGCTGATAGACCATCGAAACGTTACGTTTGCGTACCGAAACGTTAGTAACGTCATTCCCATCCATGATGATCTTGCCGCGGGTAGGGGGCTCAAGCCCCGCCATCAACCTCATTAAGGTTGTTTTACCGGCGAGTGTTCGACCGAGCAATACATTGAATGAACCTGGCTCAAGGGCTAGGTCTATCCCACTGATGTAAGGCACACCGTTAACGATGTGATCGATATTTTGCAAATGTAAGGACATGCCAATCTCGCTAGCGTCATTGTTATTGGAAACATTGTTCTTAAAAGCACTGTTCTTAAAAGCACTGTTCTTAGAAACACTGTTTTTGCAAACATAGTTTTTGAAAATGCTATGAGCAAATATTATTAGAGATTGCTGTAGAAAGAGACTTTATAGCACCGATCGCTTTCGTTTACGAAAGGCTAGTTGATCACTTGCGAACTTGCAACGCGTTTTCTGAGTAACGGTATTCGCTTTTAGGCGTAGAAAGTGAAGGTCAGAGGTTAGCTAGCAACAAAAAAAACGGCCCCTGCATGACAGGGGCCGACGGTAGGCTAGCAGAGCAGCAAGTGGTTACTTGATACTGGTTTCTTCCTGCTCAGCCTTGGGTGCTGGATTGCCGTTGTGATTGATCAGTGTTGATTTGTTCTTGGCAAAGTCCTCGTAGGCAAAGTCGTCTACGGTGAGCATTTCAAGAACGTCGGTTTCAAAGACACGCATGAATTCTGCATCTTCTTCACTGATAAGGCCTTTTTCAAAGCCCACTTCCACGCGTGCTTCCGGATGCAGTGCCGTTTGCGGTAGCTCGCCTTTGGCATAGGCTTTATTGAGCGTGCGATAGATGGCTTCGGCACGATCATAATCGACCAGTAGCGCATTGTAACGAGCCAGCGGATTACGCTGTTCACCGTCATCCTGATCCCAGGTGTTTTCCAGCAGTTTGGTGCGCAGGGCGCTATGCGTAGAAACACGCTTGGCGATGTCGCGTGCCAGGTCATCGTGGGGTTTATTCCAACGACGGCCGGTGGGCATCACGATGGCATTAAGCGTTTTACCCAACGCGCGGTTAGGAAGATTGTCGAAGATTTCTACAAACGCCTGCTCGGCGCGCTGGAGCAAGAAACGGCAGCTGTAGTTCAGTAGTGCCTCTTCGCCTTCGACTTTGTCACCTGCCTGCCACTGTTTAAGCACCATGGAGGTGAGGTAAAGATTCGACAGCACATCGCCTAGCCGTGCAGAAATCATTTCCCGCTTTTTGAGTGCTGAGCCCAGGCTTGCCATCGCGGCGTCAGCGCATAGCCCAAAGCCAGCCGAGAGACGAGCGATGTCTTGAGCGTAGGCGGCAGCAGGGCCGTCGAAAGGCACGCTGGCTTTACCGAGCCCGAAGCCAAGCGTAAAGGCACGTGCGGCGTTACCGAAAATCAGGCCGGCGTGACCAAAGAACGCTTTATCAAACGCTTTCATATCGTTGGCGTCTTTAGCGGCTAGCTCGTCAAGCACGTAGGGATGGCAGCGTATAGCACCCTGACCAAAGATCATCAGGTTGCGGGTCATGATATTGGCGCCTTCCACGGTGATCGCTACCGGGTTGGCGCTATAGCCGATACCCAGGTAGTTACGCGGACCGAGGGTAACCGCCTTACCGCCATGAACATCCATCGCATCGCTCAGTAATACGCGCTGGAACTCGGTCAACTGGCTTTTCAGAATGGCCGACGGTACGGCAGGTTTTTCGCCATGATCGATCATGTTGGCGGTTTGATACACGGTCGCCTGCGAAATATACGAAAGCGCCGCCATGCGGGCGAGAGGTTCTTGAACCCCTTCCATTTCGGCAACCGGTACGTTGAACTGACGACGAACGCGAGTGAAACCACCGCTCCATCCCAACGCATAGCGCGAGGTGCCTGTCGCGCCTGAAGGCAGGGTGATACACCGGCCAATGGATAGGCACTCAACCAGCATCCGCCAGCCTTGGCCAATCATGTCGGGGCCGCCAATAATCGTATCCAGCGGAATAAAGACGTCTTTACCGACAATCGGGCCGTTCATGAACGGACTACCAATAGGGTGGTGGCGACGGCCAATGTCCATACCCGCGGTGTCACGGGGAATAAGCGCGAGCGTAATGCCGCGATCTTCTTCATCACCTAGCAGTTTTTCGGGGTCGAATAGGCGGAAGGCCAAGCCGACTACGGTGGCGATAGGCGCCAGTGTGATCCAGCGTTTTTCAAAGTTCAGGCGTAAACCCAATACTTCTTCGCCGTTAATGGTCTGTTTACACACAACGCCAGTGTCTGGCAGTGAGGTGGCGTCCGACCCAGCACGGGGGCCGGTCAAGCCGAAACAAGGAATCTCACGTCCATCAGCCAAGCGGGGCAGGTAATGATCTTTCTGCTCTTGAGTACCGTATTTTAACAGTAGTTCGCCAGGGCCGAGTGAGTTAGGTACGCCAACGGTCACCATCAAGGTTTCATTGGCTGAGAGTTTTTGTAGCGCCATCGACTGGGCTTTGGCAGAGAAGCCCAAACCGCCGTACTCCTTCGGAATAATCATGCCGAAGAAGCCTTCTTTTTTCAGATAGTCCCACAGCTGCTGCGGTAAATCAGCTCGCTCCTGGGCGATATCCCAAGCGTTACACATGCCTGCGGCTTTGGCGCATTGATTAGCCAAAAAGGCTTTTTCATCGTCACGCAGGCCTTCGTCTTTAAAGGCGAGCAGTTTTTCCCACTGGGGTTTGCCGGAAAATAGCTCGCCATCCCACGCCACGCTGCCTGCTTCCAGCGCGGTGCGTTCGGTGGCAGATACTTTAGGCGCCACTTTTTTAAAGGTGGCAAAGATACGCGGCGTTAACCATTGGCGGCGTAACGCAGGCAAACCAGCCACGGCAACCGCGGCGGCGGCAATCAGTAGTAGTACGCCGATGACTTCAGCGTCAAACAGCAGGCCTACCAGGCCCAGAACGCCAAGCACCGCCAGCGCAGCAGGGGCGCCTGCTTCGCGACGCATTACCACGAGCAAGCCAGCAATGGCGAGCACGATAAGGAGTAGGGTGAGCATAGACTCTCTCTCTGTTTCAGGCTTTTTGATTCAGCCTGCTGTTGTTAGTAAAAATGTTTCTAAAACGGCTGTAAGTCCGTTAATCGAACACTTGTTTGAATATTGGCAGATGGGGGCCGCTCCACGCAAGTATTAAGGCATGTTTAGTCCGTTAAAGCTTTTCAAATAGCCAATAAAAAAGCCATGGTGACGAACCATGACTTTTGGACAACAAAACGGCTATTTGTTCAGGCGCGTTTGGCGGGTGCTCCGTTGGCAACGTAATAATCAACGCTGGAGCGCGGTAGCGGCTCATGGCCCTTGATGCGGTCAGCAATCTTCTCTGCCAGCATTATCGTAGGCGCGTTTAGGTTGCCGGTCGGTATGACCGGGAAAAGAGAGGCGTCAACCACTCGCAACCCTTCAATACCGTGGACGCGGCCCTCGCTATCCGTAACGGCCATCTCGTCACTCCCCATTCGACAGCTTCCGCAGGGGTGATAGGCGGTTTCGGCGTGGGCTTTGACGAAGGCGTCGAGCTCTGCATCAGACTGCACCGCTGGGCCTGGGGCTACTTCACGTCCGCGATACTGATCAAATGCTGGCTGGGCGATAATATCCCGAGTGAGGCGAATAGCGTCACGGAACTCTTGCCAGTCTTTATCTTTGGACATGTAGTTGAACAAGATGCTCGGTGGTGCGTGAGGGTCTTTCGAGGTTAGCCGAATCCGCCCACGGCTTTCTGAACGCATGGAGCCAACGTGGGCCTGAAAACCGTGGGCCTGCACCGCGCTTTTACCGTTATAGCTAATCGCGATGGGCAGAAAATGGTATTGAAGATTAGGCCACTTCTCATCGTCGTTGCTGCGAATAAAACCGCATGATTCAAACTGGTTGCTGGCCCCCACGCCGGTGCCATTAAACAGCCATTCTGCGCCAATCTTCGGCTGGTTGTACCATTTCAGCGCGGGATAGAGCGAGATGGGCTCTTTACATTCATATTGAATGTACATCTCCAGATGATCCTGAAGGTTTTCACCCACCCCGGGTAGGGCATGAATCAGATTGATGCCTAGCTCGTTCAGCAGCTCTGGGTTGCCAATGCCCGAGCGCTGAAGAATCTGCGGGGAGGCGATAGCACCGCCGCACAGTAGCACTTCGCGGTTCGCATACGCGTGCTGCTTTTCACCCTTTTGCTCGTAACGAACGCCCACCGCACGCTTACCTTCAAATTCAATGATATCGGTAATGGCATGAGTTTCAATGGTGAGGTTGGCACGCTGCTTGGCAGTATCCAGATAGCCACGTGCCGTAGAGGAGCGACGCCCCTTGGGCGTGACAAAACGGTCCATGGGGCCAAAGCCTTCCTGTTGGTAGCCGTTTACATCGTCGGTTTCTGGATACCCCGCCTGTTTACCGGCATCGATAAATGTCCGGTAAAGCGGATTGTTGTCCGCTTTTGGTGTTGCCACGCTAACCGGGCCATCTTCACCGTGGTAGCTGTTGGCACCAATGTCACGGGCTTCACACTTTTTGAAGTAGGGCAGGCAGCTAAGGTAATCCCACTCTTTAAGCCCGGGCTGCTTGGCCCAGTTATCGTAATCCAGTGCATTTCCGCGTATATAGCACATGCCGTTAATCAGTGAGGAGCCGCCTAACCCTTTGCCACGACCACACTCCATACGCCGGCCATCCATATGCGGCTCAGGGTCGGTTTCGAACGCCCAGTTGTAGCGCTTGCCCTGGAGCGGATACGCCAGGGCAGCGGGCATTTGGGTGCGAAAATCGAACCGGTAGTCGGGCCCGCCCGCTTCTAACAGCAGTACGCTGATAGTGCTGTCTTCGGTGAGGCGGGTGGCGAGCACATTGCCCGCCGAGCCCGCGCCGATAATGATGTAATCAAATTTACCTGGTTGAGACAGTTGAGACATAAAAACTCCTTAAAACACCGACTCAAAGGGTCCCATTTCAATCTGTACGGACTTCGTTTGGGTATAGTGATTAAGTGTCTCGACACCGTTTTCACGACCAATGCCCGACTCTTTGTAGCCGCCTACCGGCATCTCGGAAGGTGACTCACCCCAGGTGTTGATCCAGCAAATACCGGCTTCCAACTGGTGAATCACCCGATGGGCGCGGTTCAGGCTTTCACTGAAGACACCGGCGGCCAAGCCATAATGGGTATCATTGGCGCGGCGAATAACCTCGTCTTCATCATCAAAGGCGAGTAATGACATCATCGGGCCGAAAATTTCTTCTCGCACAATGCGCATATCATCAGTGCAGTCGGTGAACACTGTGGGGGCCGCCCATGCGCCTTTTGACCAGTGGCCGCTGTCCCAAAGGTCGCCACCCACCAGCAACCGAGCGCCCTGTTCTTTACCCAGCGCAATGTAGGTGAGTACTTTTTGCTGATGTTCAAAGCTGACCAGCGGGCCAAAATTGACGCTGGGATCCATTGGGTCGCCTGCTTTGATACGCTTAACGCGCTCTACCAATTTGGCCTCAAAAGCGTCTTTAACGCTGCGCTCAACGAAGACCCGTGTGCCGTTGGTGCAGATTTGGCCGCTGGAGTAGAAGTTGGCCATCATGGCGGCATCGGCGGCGCGGTCAAGGTCGGCATCGGCGAATACAAGCAGTGGCGATTTACCGCCCAACTCCATAGTGACGTCTTTAAGTGTCGAGCTAGCGGCGGCGGCCATGACTTTCTTGCCGGTGCCCGCTTCGCCAGTAAACGACACCTTGGCAATGCCAGGATGTTCGGTGAGCATGGCGCCTACGCGGCCGTCACCCTGCACCACGTTAAACACGCCTTTGGGTAGGCCGGCTTCGGTGAAGATTTCTGCCAGTTTCATGACGGTCAGTGGGGTGACTTCGCTGGGCTTAAACACCACTGCGTTGCCTGCGGCGAGTGCCGGTGCCGCTTTCCAGCAGGCAATCTGAATTGGGTAGTTCCAGGCACCGATTGCGCCAATCACACCCAACGGCTCGCGGCGAGTATAAACAAACGAGCTGTCGCGCAGGGGAATCTGGCTGCCTTCAATCGCTGGCGCTAAACCGGCGTAGTACTCAAGTGCGTCTGCCCCGGTAACGATGTCGACACTGGCAGTTTCGCTAATAGGTTTACCCGTATTGCGGGTTTCAAGTTCGGCCAGTTCGTCGTTACGCTCGCGTAATAGCGCCACCGCGCGAAGCAGGATGCGAGACCGCTCCATGCCCGTCATGGCTGCCCAATCACGCTGACCACGCTGAGCCGCACTAACGGCTTTGTCGACATCAGCTTGGCTAGCCTGGCCGATAGTGGCAAGCAAGCTGCCATCAAACGGGTTGGTAACGGTAAATGTATCGCCTGAGGTGGCGTCTACCTGGCGACCATCAATATAGAGTGGCTGTACGTCTTGAGCGGCCATGTAGTCTCCTCCAATAAGGTGAAATTAACTGACAGTGTTGGATGTAGGCTGTGGGCATCCATTATGAGCAAGAAGCTGGTCGAGATAGGTGAGGGCAAGAAAGCGCGCTTCATCGACATTGAGGCCTTCAGGCGTCAGTGCGCCACGCAGCCATAGCCCATCGATCATGGCGGCCAGGCCTCGAGCTGCATTGCGGGCCTCCGCGCTGGACATTACCCGACGGAACTGGTGACACAAGTTACTGTAAAGGCGGCGGTCATTGACGTTTTGCAGCCGCTGTAGCATGGGTTTATGCATGCTGCTGGCCCAGAAAGCTAACCAGGTCTTGGCGGCAGGACCGGTAACCTGCGTGCGGTCAAAGTTACCTTCAATAATGGCACCGATATGGGCGCGTGGAGAGTCGTCTTCCAGCCCATGCCGACGAACCGCCACAGCCTCGCTTAGGTCGGTCAAAATCTGGCGCATGGTGGCTTCCAGCAAGCCATCCTTACCGCCAAAGTAATGGCTGATAATGCCTGCTGAAACGCCCGCGTGACGGGCGATACGCATCACCGTCGTTTCGGCCAGGCCAACTTCATCAATCGCGGTCATCGTTGCATGGATTAATTGATGACGACGTATAGGCTCCATTCCCACCTTTGGCACCGGGATTCTCCTAATTCGTTGAATGTCATGCTGGGCCGCTGCTTGAAACCCAGGCGTAGACATGATTACCTAATAATGATGGCATTTTTTTATTGAACGTTCAATCAATAAAAAGACGCCGCTATTTCTTCTTCTGTGACCACCGTATGGGAAGCAGCCACCGCTGATTGATAAGGGGACAATAATCATGAGCAACCACTCTTCACGTTACGTAGGCGCTTTATTACTGGCCGTTGGTTTACCAACCGCCGTTTATGCCGATGAATGCAGTACTGTCCGTTTTGCCGAAGTAGGTTGGACCGATATTACCGCGACCACTGCACTGGCTAGTGAAGTGCTTGAAGGACTGGGCTATACCCCGAGCGTCGACACTGTTTCCGTGCCAATTGCCTACGCGGGTATGCGTAATAATGATTTCGATGTCTTTTTAGGTAACTGGATGCCGTCCATGGCGTCTATCAGTGATCCCTATATCGAGCGCGGTGAGGTCGAGCGTTTAGTCGCTAACCTGGAAGGCGCCAAATACACACTGGCTGTGCCGCAATACGTTTACGACGCGGGAGTAACATCGGTTAACGATTTGGCTGACCATGCGGACCAGTTTGATCGCAGCGTACATGGTATTGAAGCCGGTAACGATGGCAACGAACTGATAGAGCAGATGATTGATGACGATGCCTATGGGTTAGGTGATTGGCAGGTCATTGACTCGAGTGAAGCAGGCATGTTGGCTGAGCTGAGTGCACGGGTACCTAATGAGCAATGGATGGTATTTTTAGGCTGGGAACCGCATCCGATGAACTCCAACTTTGAGATGGCCTACTTATCCGATGCGGATGACTATTTTGGTCCGGATTTAGGAGGCGCGACCGTACATACCAACACGCGCGCTGGATTCGTCGAAGAGTGCCCGAATGTAGGCGCGCTGTTGCGTAACATGACATTTACCCTGGAAATGGAAAACCAGCTGATGAGTGCGATCATGGATGAGGGCGAAGACCCACGTGAGGCAGCGCGTGAATACCTGAAAGCCAATGACGAGCTGCTGGGCGAGTGGCTAGAGGGTGTTACCACTCGCGATGGCGAGCCAGGTGCGCCTGCTGTACGTGCCGCTATTCAATAAGGCTGTTTACGCGAGAAAGGCAAGCCGGATTCCGGCTTGCCTTTCGTTATCAAGATAGGCATAATCTGCACCCGTTGATGAGGGAAAGGCTACGTAGCTCAGCTGGTTAGAGCACATCACTCATAATGATGGGGTCCCCTGTTCAAATCAGGGCGTAGCCACCACATCAGCACTAGCACACTCGCATTTGAATTAAAGAGTGTGCCGTTATGGTGGCCCCTTAGGTCCTCCCGCAACGCTAAACTGCGAACCCCGCCAGGCCCGGAAGGGAGCAACGGTAGTGGTGGCTGCGTGTGCCGGGATGTGGCTTTTGGGGCCGCCTCCATTTTAGGCTAGCGAATCATAATGTAGGTTGGCCTGACATCGGTATGCCAGCGTTACATACACTTCTACATAATTTCCTACCTCACGTCCTCTTGTATTAACTTCAAACCTTTGCAGTTTTCCAATTCGGTTCTATTTTTCAACGTTATCTAGTACTTGTCCGTTTAGCACCCTGTGATTTTTGTTTGTCAGGGTTGCTTAGCGTTACCTGCCTTTTGTCTATATTCTTTCGATAAGAAATTTACCTTAGTAGATGCTTATAGCTATTAATATAAATTAGGTTTTGTCTGAAAAGTCGGAGAGCAAAGATCAGACAAGGCAAAAATTGACGAAAAGACGGAGTTTACAGGTTGTAAATGAGTACTTTGAGCCGATTTTTAACGCCGTATGATCGAGCACAGCCAGTTTTCAGACAGAGCCTAGTATTAGATCAGGTAAGTTGTGTTGTTCCCCCCATGCGATACATGTAACGGTCATGTTTTTACCACTATTTATTCATCAAGCTGCCTTTTAAGCGTCTTTTAACTGTCTTTTACGTTCTGGTGCTTCAAGACAATTTTTCTTGGTGAGCGCTTAATGCATTGTTTTAATTATTATTAGTGTGATGATTTGAAATAATGATGAGTTTTTTGATCCGCTTTTTTAAATTAATTAACGACCGTGTGGTTAATCTGATGCTGGCTACCGTTAGCCTGTTATCAGGTTTACGGTCATGCGTTTTTAAGTTAGCTTGAAACTATAAGCGAGTACGAATATTCGCTTCTCGATTCCTTCCTATACCGTTTCTATTCCCTTTCTTTATAGCCGATAATAATTAGTATGCTAGCGATAGTAAACCATCATTCTGGAGCGCCAGGGATACTTATTTGAGGCGCAGTAGCGATTAGAAAATCAGACTCAGCTGCCCCTAAGGCGGCTAAATATTCCATTCAATACAACCTGTTAACATGATGCAGCTACAAGGATGCTCGTTCCGGTTTATTCAAAACACTACGTTCTAGTAAGAAATGCTAGGTGTTGGCTAGGCCCAATGAATGTATGAAAGTAAATATCTTGGGTTAACAATGATTAAAATATCCCACTCAGTGAGTTAGTCATTTAACTCGACTATAAACAGGAGAGTCTGACAGTTTTAGTTTAAATTTAATTAAATATTTTGTAGATTCTAAATTAAGTGAATAATACAGCTTAGTTAGCCATCCCTGCTTTTTTTGCCATCTTTTCTGAATGAATAAAATCACCTGCTGTATTGGCGAATATAAGGTGTCTATTCTTTTGGTCTTTTCTTAGTATTGTTAAAGAAAGTTTATTCTCTTTTCTATTTGTGTTTTTCCGTATTGATTTGGCAATTTGTTGACGCTATCTCAGGGATGCAATAATGATAAAAAAACAAAAGATAACTGAGCCACGGCGTCTTCAAGTGATTAACGATAGTTATAATGCTAATAATAAAGCAGCTATTAAAAAGTCTTTCCATCGCGAAGCAATACGCCCCTCAGCGCCTAAGCTAGCCAACTGTGTGTCTGCTCTGATATTGAGCGTTTCTATTGCCTGCGCCTGGGGGCAGGAAAGTTTGCCAAGTGACGATGTCCATCGACTTTTTACCACTACCTACCATGCCGCCTCACTTATCGAGGGGCACTCTCTTAGCCATGTTCACGGCGCCATTAACGTCAATATGGCGTCCGGTCACGGCAATCTACAAAGCAATGCTGGCGTTATTGCCATCGGCGACGATGCCTTGGCCACTAACATCGTGGTGCAGATAGCCACGTTAAATAACCGCCTCTCGCCTGAACAGGCCAGTGCCGTGATCAAGGATCAGGCACTTAGCCATGCGGTCGGCTGGATAACAGTCAACCAGGCGGCGGGGCAATCGAATGTACAGAGCAATACGCTGAGTGTCGCTCTGGGCATCAGGGGCAGTTCTCTGACCAATGAATCACTAGGTCAGGTACTGGTCCGTACGCAGGAGCCGATGATCGAGTCGGAAGGCACTACATCGTCGCGGCGGGTCGAGATCGAGGAGTCGGCCTTTGCTGGGTCACGTGGCGTTATCCAAGTGAATCAGTCGGCTGGAGTGGGCAATGCTACCGGGAACCATGTGGGTATTCGCATGACACCTCAGGCTTATCGGTAGTGACGCCTTTGTAAAACAAACGTAAAAATCGCAGTTTCATTCAGGAGAAACATCATGAAAACGTTTGCAAAAGCACCTCTCGCATTAGCTATCGCCGCACTTCTGGCGGCTCCTTATGCACTGGCTCAGTCTAACGGTAATAATAACTTCGACACAGACGCCTATCTGGACGTCGATGTTGAAAACGATATCTCGGTATCGCTTGAGCATGACGTGGCGAACTCAATCGAAGTGGGGATCACCTACGAAATGGAAGCGGATCCCGCCGATCATTTTTCTGCGGCTACCATTGACCGGAAGCAATTTACCGACGATAACGCCGTCAAAACAGATTTTACCGATAACAGTTCCGAAATGATCAATTCTGGAAATGGTGCGACTGGTAATATTGGTATCAACGTTGCCTCAGGCGACCTTAACAAGCAGGCCAATGATACCGCCATTGCTAGTGGTGATCAGGGGGGTGAGGGCGGTGAGCAGCTTACCAGCATGATGTGGGGTGGTGGTCATGGCGGTGGTGGCAATGGTGGTAATAGCAACGATGATGCGGCGATGGTGTTTGCCAAAGCGGCTACCTTCTCGATTCAGTCAACTTCCAACAATAGCTACGACAATGATGGCACTACGAACAGCGCTGTTATCGACAACTCCTTGAACTATGTGTCCGGTAATATCGGCGTCAACATGGCTTCTGGAGCAGGTAATGTTCAGAACAATGCCATGACGCTGGCGGTAGGACAGGATAGCTCTGCCGAGGCCACTACCGGTGGTGTGCAGGTGTCGTATAACAATGTGTCTGACGGTGATTTAGGCGTCACTCACGCTGGCTGGTCGGTCTATGTTCAGAACAACACCAACGATGCCAAGCTAAACAATGCGTTGACCGGTGCTGCTGGTAACGTCGGCGTTAGCATTGCTTCTGGCAATGGCAATATGCAAAGCAATACCCTGTCCATCGCTCGCGCTCAGTAAGCGATAGGGTAGTAAAGGTAGCCCGGGCCTGCTGCCCGGGTTTTCCAATCCGCATGCTTTGCAGGTGTCTAGGAATGAAAAGTTTTGCGATATCGCTACTTGGCATAGCTTTGCTAGCTGGTATCACGCTGTCAGCCAATCGAGTGGATGCCGCGCCGATCAGGCTGGGTAATGCAGTACCAGGCACGTTGGTAACCAAAGAAGTGCAGTCTATCCGTGAGCATCGCTTTGAGAACCTTATTGCACAGGAAACAGACTTTTCCTGTGGCGCGGCCTCTCTGGCAACTATTCTTCGTTATGCCTATGGCTGGACAAGCTTGAGCGAGGTAGAAGTTCTGGAAGGAATGTTTGCGGTTAGTGACGCTGACGTGGCGCAGCGGATGGGATTTTCGCTACTCGATTTACGTAACTATGTGGAATCTATTGGTATGCGGGCCAGGGGGTACGAAATTGAGGAAGACGCCCTGGATGCCGTATCGATTCCCGTCATCGTGTTACTCGACCTGGCTGGCTACCAGCACTTCGTCGTGATGAAAAAGGTCGTGGGGGATCGGGTCTATATCGGCGATCCATCACTGGGTAACACCATCATGCCGCGTTCCGATTTTATGGCTGCCTGGAACAACATCATTTTTGCCGTCATCGGTGAAAATTTCGATACGCACACAGTACTGCTTAATCCAACGCAGCCGTTAACAGCACGTCGCCTGACCGATGTCTTCTCTCCAGTGCCTAAGCAACAACTATTAGATTTCGGGTTTCGTCACGCCGAGGTGTTCTGACCGTTTATCGCCATAAGGAGTCGTCAATCGCATGAGCGGGCATGAAAGTAAGCAGCGTCGGCTAAATCCTGCGTCTCTATCGCTGATGAGCCTCTCCGTCATGATCTTGATGACGACACTGGCACAGGCGGAAACCTTGGCGACCGATTTCAGCAATCCCACTTTTCAGCATGGCCGGCAATTAGGGGACCATGAACTTTCTCAACTGCGTGGCAAAGCGGTTAATAGTCGAGAAGTGCTGTTTTTTGGCGTTGAAATGTCTACGCGTTGGCAAACGTCAGCAGGTGAGGACATTCTAGCGCGCGCCGATTTAGGTATTGATCTGAGTGGGGCGCAGCCCTCATCCCGGTTTTCTACTCATATTACCGCGACGACACCGGCTGAGTATGCCGCTTACCAGCAGGCGATGGGTAACGTTTCCCCAGTGCTGGATGCTGGCAGCGCTAATGCAGGCGGCGTAGTACAACTGGTGCAAGCGGGGGGGGACTTCAACCGAGCCAATAACGCTTTCTGGATTGATGTAGGAGCTGAGAACGTCAAAAGCCCAATTCCGCCCGCTAACAACAAACTGACGGAAAACACCCTCGGCGGTGCTCAGGTAGAGATTATCAGCTCTGCCAGTGGGGTGGGGATGACCCTCTCAGTGCCCGGTATGGGAGTTGTAAATCAAGAAGTACGTGCTAACCAGGGGCTGCATCAATCTATTCAGCTGATCAGTGACCATCAGCAAGTCAGCAACCTGACACGTCTGAATATACAGCTTGGAAATGGAGCGGGTAACGTCGTTAATAATGAGTTTAAACACTTGCTTAAATCGGTTCGCTCATTGGAGTACTGATAGTGACGTAGTATGTAAGCCTGCTTAATCCATCACGGGTCGATCATTATCGGCCTTTCTCACGTTTATATTATCAATACTATTGCTTGACAGTGCCTCGGAGGGTATCAAGAAGTCTGCCTTACTTCGCGAGTGGAAAAGTGAAGGTAACATGCTCTTACCGAGCTCATATTCAAGGGAGTCAACGATGCTGGATAATAAATCGATAAACCTGACGCAGTCAGGCGGCTATCAATTTTTGCTCACACTATGCGTTCTCGCCGCCGCGGGTGTTTCGCCAGCGGCAATCGCACAAGAGGCGACTGAAGAGGTGGTGCGAAAAGCACAGCCTAGCCAGAGCGTGCAAAACGTCTTGCGTGAAGAGCATGCCTTGTTCTCGGACCGGTTGACCATCGAACCAGGCATCAGTTACTCCTACTCTGATCGAAGCGATCTGGCGCTGAGTGGCTTTCTGGCTCTTGATGCGATCTTCTTGGGTAATATAAACGTCGATACTATAGAAAGTCACACCACTACGTTTAATCTGAGTACCCGTTATGGAGTCACTGATCGTTTGGAAGTAGAACTGCTGATTCCCTATGTTTACCGTAGCAGCCACTACGAGACGATAGGCGCCGGGGGATCAACGGGCGGGTTAGTTGAAGAGACGGTTAGCCAGGGAGATCTTGGGGATGTCAGCGCTGGGCTTTATTATCGCCTATTACCCGAGACTGAGGCGAGGCCCGATGTGGTCTGGAATTTTTCCGTTCGGGCTCCCACTGGTAAACATCCATACGATATTAGAACGAACACCAGAATTGTCGATGCCGGGGAGGGAGAAACCGAAAATTTATCGGTGCCAAACACGCTTCCTACGGGCAATGGTGTGTGGGGCGTCAGTACCGGCTTTTCTGTGCTTAAGACCGTGGATCCGGCGATCATCTTCGCCAATATTGGCTACACCTATAATATTGAGCAGAGCTTTGATGATATCAGCTCCAATGATCAGGTGGTGCCAGGCAACGTGAATCTTGGCGACAGTATCCGGCTGGGGTTTGGGACGGCCTTTGCTTTGAACGAACGATTCAGCTTATCCCTGTCGTTTACCCATCAGCACGCCTTTGAAACGAAGGTCACCGCTGATGGCGGTGCTGAGCAATCGGTAATCGGAAGTAGCGCTAACGCCGCCTCGGTTAATTTTGGTGCTACCTATGGCCTGTCAGACACCACGTCGATTGTTACGAGTGTCGGTATTGGGATGACCGATGATGCGCCAGACTTTACGCTCGATTTTCGTATGCCGTTTCAAATCTAATGTTTGCATCTATTACAACGCCCTTGACGCCTAACTAAGCAAATGGGGTGGCTATGGCAGTATGATGTGCCCGTGCCGCCCCCTTGGCTTGCTTCCAATCGTCATGCCTTGCCTGCTTCTGTCATGTTTATTTCAAACGCTTGGCTTATTCGGTATTTTCGGTTTTTTACGTTGCTTGCTCTTTATAAAATAACTACTTATTTGCTTTTTAATACTTATTTTTGAGTGCAGGTATGTTTTTTTAGTTAATGCTATGTCAAGATAAAATATAACTAAAAAAACAGAATGTTACGGTTTTAATGTCAGTTAATTTTTTACTACCCACAGATACGCTAACATAGGTCATAGTAAATAAGTTTGGTATCGCTCTAGGATAACCTCGTTAAAAACCACCTGCGCTCGAAGGGTGCTTTAGTTTGCTAGAGGGATTTCCCCATGGTTAACGTCACCACATTTAGTACGCTATCTGAAGATCAGCTAAACGTAGCCTACTTGCAAGAATCGCTGGAGCTAAGTCGGTATCGTGCCATGGCGCTTAGCTTTCTAACGTTTGATACCTCTATTAGTGGTTTGATGAGTACGATGGCGACGGAGTGCGAGCAAAGGCTCTGTCATTTACAAGAAATAGCTGGGCGTATGGGAATTAGTTTAGCCATCAATGTTAGCCCGCTAAAGGAAGTGCCATCTTACTACAATAACAGCCGGCATTTTTTTGTGGTGGATGAACACATGGGGAGACAGATTCTGGTCAGGGCTGAAGAAGCCGCTGAAGCAACGTGCGGTGTTTTTGACAGGATGTTGAATACTAATGCGATACCGGATTTACACCGCTCTTTGACCTCCTTTGTAGCTCAGAAAAATAGTGAGCGACGCGTACTACAAGAGTGTCTTGAACAGTGGGGTATCGGTCTTTCTGAACAATGCGTTATATCTTAATAGATAGTGATGCCTTATGTTCAGGACAATCAGTGAGGAGAGCATGCCTATGGTCATGCCAATAGAACATAACCCAGAGTTCAGACGTTATTTTAATGACGATACCGACTCAATACTGCACGCTCTTTGGGATTTCTTTCCTGCTCAAATGGTAGTCGTTAATGTTGAGGAGCCAAATAATTTTATTATTGAAGCAATCAATTCGTCTCAGCAAACTACTTTGCACCGTAAGCCGATTGGCTTAGGTGATGACTTTGTCGATATATTTCCAGCCTCGTTAAAGGCAGAGGTAATTAAAAATAGCGCACGCTGTGTAGCCGAAGGTGCTCCTGTTCGGTTTAAATTGTCAGATAGTTATATTAATGGGGTTAGCCAGCTAAATAATTATCCGGTTATTCTAATCCCCA
The DNA here is from genome assembly GCF_042429665.1 of Vreelandella sulfidaeris. Classification (GTDB taxonomy): domain Bacteria; phylum Pseudomonadota; class Gammaproteobacteria; order Pseudomonadales; family Halomonadaceae; genus Vreelandella. Next base: position 1,430,397 of record NZ_JBHMAC010000010.1, read on the forward strand.
TTACGAAGCATCAAGGAATCACCACGCATTTGCTCTGTGTTGTGCCGAGTTCTGGCTTTGATAGCGGTACGCAGCCAATTCTTTATTCTGAACAAGAAGTGGAGCGCCGAGTGAAGGAGAGGACTGATGAGTTGGTAGCCATTAATCATCGGTTAAGTTATCTAGCGACGCATGATTGGCTGACTGACGTCTATAATCGCCGTCATCTCCTCGAAATGGCTACTATTGAGTTCAATCGGGTCGGCCGTTACGGCCTTTCGCTCGGTCTGCTAATGCTTGATATTGACCATTTCAAGTCAATCAACGATGAGCAGGGCCATATGGCAGGTGACCAAGCGTTGAAAACAGTTGCGCATGCCATACGGTCGGCGGTTCGCGAGTGTGATCTGGTCGGGCGCTATGGTGGCGACGAATTTATTATTCTAGCACCCGAAACAGATATTCAAGGCGTTCGCTCGATTGCCGAGCGGCTACGCAGCACGCTTAAAAGCGCCAATTTGTCTATCAGCGTTGGTATTACTATGCGTGAGCGACATGATCATTCTATTGATGATGTCATCAACCGGGCCGACCATTTACTGTTGAATGCCAATCGTAACGGGCGAAACCGAATAGAAAGTGTTTCTCTTGTTTCCATCCCTTAAAAGAGTATGTGGCGTTGACATGAGGGGCGGTCACGAGCAGCCCCAAAGCCCTATATGCGATTGCATCTAGCGAGCTATCGAGTTACTAACTGTTATCTCATAGCTTCGGATCAAACAATGAAAATGTTATTGCGATGGTTGCTCGGCAGTGTGGCGCTTTTGGCATTGCTATTAGCAGGCCCGGTATGGATATTGGCAAGTAATCAGGTCGTCATTGATGGGCATTGGTCGTCGCTTGATCGATCCTCGGCGGGTATCGCCCCCGATCCAACCGACAGTTCAGAAGCTGTTGTCCAGGTCTATTCCGCCAGAGCCTACAGCTGGCGCGGTGCCTTTGGTGAACATATATGGATCGCGACAAAGGCGGAAAACGCCAACAGTTACCGACTGCATCAGGTGTTAAGCTGGCGTCGTCCCACGGTGATATCGTCCATCGACACTCCCGATCGAGCCTGGTTTGGTAATCCTCCTACGTTGCTGGCGGATTATCGCGGTGATGTTGCCGAAACGTTGATTCCGCAGATTGAGTCGGCTGTCGCTGATTATCCGCACGCTGACCTTTATCGAGTATGGCCTGGTCCTAATAGCAATAGTTTTATTGCCTGGGTCGTTCGCGCCGTGCCCGATTTGGACGTAGCGCTGCCGGTAACCGCGATCGGCAAAGATTATCTCTTTAACGGCGTAATGGCACCTACACCCAGTGGCACCGGCTATCAGCTCTCTTTGGGGGGCGTGGTGGGTATTATGCTGGCACTGGAGGAGGGGATTGAGGTTAATTTACTGGGGTTAAGTATGGGTGTTGACGTTATGCGGCCCGCCTTGAAACTACCAGGCATTGGTCGAGTGGGGATGCCTGCTCGGGTATCAGGACATTAATAACAACACTTGCTCAGGATTCGAGTGACGCCCGAGTGGTCACTGCTCGTTTTCATTAGGCTTTTTCGACTATTACTAAGTCGCTGTTACTGCTGCTGTTCTGTAAAGCGCTGCATGATAGCGAGCGTTTCATCGCTAACGTGGTGCTCCATGCCTTCGGCATCGATTCGCGCAGTGGCATCTTGCACGCCGAGCGCGCGTAAAAAATGCAGGACGATATCATGGCGTGCTCGAGAGGTTTCGGCCATTTTTTGGCCCGCTTCCGTTAAAAACAGGGAGCGGTATGGCTTACTGGTCACTAACTCAAGCTCATTTAAACGGCGAATCATTTTAGAGACGGTCGCTTGGCTGACCGCCATTCGACTCGCGATATCGGCCGCTCGTGCCTCGCCTCGATGCGTTATCAAGTCGCCAATGAGTTCGACGTAATCTTCAATAAGCTCGGTTTCATGGGCGTTACGCACCGTGGCGTACTGCTGAGCATGCTGCTTCACAGGCGGTAGAGCATCGCCAGGAATGTTGGCCTGAGGCAGGGATGCATTTGAGTTAGCGTCAGTCATAGGTAAATTATATCGAAGAGAATGAAATAACCATGAGATGGTAGCCTATTTTTAAGCATCATTGTTAGCCAAGGCTAAATTGTTTTCAGAAAGCTTTTATCTACCATTATTCGGGTACTTAGCGCGGGGAGCCTTGCAGGCTCTCCCAGGTTTTCTCAGCAATACCGATACCCGCGCCGGTCATTAATAGATACGTTTGGTCTACCCCGGCTGATTGTAGTGGCGCGGCTTCATCCTGAAAATGGATGCCTGCAATGATATGCCCCTTGAAGCCCGCTTTGCGTAATTCTCGGGTCGCAATGAGCTTGCTTTCAAGCTCCGGGGTAGCAAGCGTCACCGCATTAATGTTGGCAATATTGAGCTGATGCCAGAACCCTACATCTTCGATATCACCATAAAAAACATGGCGTTGTCCGTCGACTTTGTTGGGATCTGAATCAATCCCCACGGTAGACAAGCCCTTGTTGTTAAAAAAATCGTAGGCGGCGTAGCCGGTTCGCCCCATACCCAATACCAACATGGTTGCGCTTCCCAGTTCTACCGGCTGTTCGTCTGGATGACGTGACTGGCGCTCACAACGAAGCAGAGTATTTTCCCAGCGATCAAACAACCGATGAGCAATCCGGTTAAGCGGGGCGGCGATAACAAACGAGAGCGCCACGGTAATCGCAAGTGGCACCACCCACTCCTGAAGAATACTCGCGGCAACGATAAGGCCAAACTCACTATAAGCGGTTAGGCTCAAGCCACCCAGGAAGGCGTTACGCGCTCTTATGCGAAAGGCAATCAGCAGCGCAAAGAAAAGTACTCCTTTTAGCGGCAGTAGAATCGCCATCACGCCAGCAAACAGGAGCGCTTGCTTGTCGGGTAAACCGGCCATGCCAATCTGGAGAAAGAAGCTGATGAGTAATACTTCTTTAAGGCCCCATAAGGCCTTGGAAAGCTCTTGAGCGCGAGGGTGCTTGGCAAGTAAAAGCCCCATGACCAAAGCACCTACCTCTGAGCTTAGACCTACCGCTTCGAACCCCATGCCGCCTACCGCAATGGCCAGGACAGCACCTAGTAAAACAAGCAATTCATCATGCTGTGCGGCGTTCATCAGCCAGTAAAGCAATGGCCGTGCTAGCGGCAGCAAGAAAACCGCTAGCGCCCAAGGGCTGGGTGAATGACCGCCGTAGACGCTTAGCACCGCTAACGCCACAAGATCCTGAATGATTAAAATACCGATCGCTATGCGACCATGCAGGGCGCGTAGCTCCCTCTTGCTCTCAAGTACTTTTGCGGCGAGTACCGTACTCGAGAAAGACAGCGCAATGGCCAGTAATATTGCTGTATCAAGCGCCAGCGAGAGGAAAATAACCAAGCCTGCGGTGAATAGTAGGCTGGTGAGGAGCAGGTGGATAACAGCACTGCCCAGGACCACGGGTTCTGCCAAGCTGCGTATATTGAGTTTTAAACCAATCGTAAACAGGAGTAACAGTACCCCGAGATGAGCAAGGTGCTCCAGCAGGGGGCCTGCGTCACTCGGCAGGCCAATACTGGGACCAAACGCGTTGAGCGTAAAGCCAGCCGCTAAGAAACCAACCAGGGGCGGAAGGCTCAGCAGTCGCGCCGCGATGCCGAAGAGAAACGCAATCGATAAAATAACCACTTCAAACATGCTGAGTCCTTTGAACGATTAACGGCATCGACTATCTGTCACCCCGCCAATGTTTTTGCATCTCAATAAACGTAAACGATGCTGACCATGTGATTAACACAAAGCCCGTCAATGCTAGCGTGCCATACAAAAAGCGCACCGGGCCTGTGGCGTATATGTCACCATAACCCACCGTGGTGTAAGTCGCCGCTGAGAAGAAGATATAATCTAATAGGTTAAAGCTGTCGTAGCCTTGTAAGGCGCCGATCTTGAGGGTCGCCGTTAACCACCATCCGGCAATTCCAAACAGCCAGATTTCGGCTATATGGGTCATGATGACACTAAACACCATTGCCAGAATACGCTGTCTGTGCGGGCGGCGGGATTTATCTATTTGGCGCGATATCAGCCATAGCGCTTCATAGTGAAGCATGACCGCAATGACCACCGTTACAAAGGTCGTTGAGACGACGGCGATATGCTCGGGGTAGGGAATCGTCATCTATGCGGCTAGCAACCTTTTTCGATTTTGGTCATTAGCATAAACGGCTCCCTCTGATTAGCAAGGCAGTTTTGCCGGCCGCCATGATGTTACTCACGGCAGTCAGCGTCCTTTTAGAAGCTACCAAACACGGTGCCTAACGTTATTACACTAATCAGGGCGACAATCGGCAGTGCAATAGTCACCATCGCGACATGAGCGTAAGACTGACGATGGGTCAATCCACAGATAGCCAATAGGGTAATGACAGCACCGGAGTGAGGGAGTGTATCCATACCGCCTGCGGCCAGCGTTGCTACTCGGTGCATCAATTCTGGATTGATGCCTGCTTGTTCGGCCATGGCCAGGTATTCACTGCCCAACGTTCCCAGCGCGATCGAAAGTCCTCCCGACGAAGAGCCTGTGATTCCCGCGAGCACACTCATGGCCATCGCTTCTGAGATTAATGGATTGCCCGGCGAGGCCGACAGCACCGTATCACGAATGATGGCAAAGCCCGCAAGGCTTGCGATAACTGCCCCATAACCTACTTCAGAGGCGGTATTGAAAATCGGTAGGAGTGATCCTAAACAGCCTTTATTAACGCTATCTTTCAAGTTCTGCCAATGCTTCCAGCGCGTAATGATTAGCCACGCCGATGCGCTGAGCAAGGCAATCAATATAGCCCACAGCCCGCTCTGCGCAGACGGTGAGACGTTTTCAAACGCTGCGCTAATAAAACTCAGATCCATGGCTGGAAACACGCCATAGGTAAACAGCGCATTCAGGCCAATCACCATTAGCAAGGGGATGATCGCCAACGCAAGAGGCATATGGGCTTCGCCCAACGATGAGTCGCTGCTATCCACTTCACGCTCGGTATGCCGGCCGTAACCCTCACCGTTAGCGGCTGCTTTTTTAACTCTCGATTGTAAGTAATAGGTGCCTAAGCCGAGCATGATGATCCCGGCAATGATGCCCAAGCCAGGAGCGGCGAAACTGTTGGTGGCAAAGTAAGGAATAGGAATCGCGTTTTGAATGGCCGGGGTGCCGGGTAGCGCGGTCATTGTGAAGGTGAAGGAACCCAGTGCAATAGAGGCGGGAATGAGTCGCTTGGGTACATCAGCACTGCGGAATAACTCGCGACTGATCGGATAGATGGCAAACGCGACGACAAATAAGGACACCCCGCCATACGTCAACACTGCACAGACCATGACAACCGTCAGTACTACATGATGCGTCCCCAGTTTTTTCACGATACCGTTTGCAATGGATTGAGCCGCTCCTGAATCGGCCATTAGCTGACCAAAAAGAGCACCCAGTAAAAACAGAGGAAAGAACTGGATAACGTAATTACCTAGCGCACTCATGAACGTATCGGTGTAAATCGGTAGTAAAAATGCTGCATCGCCAGAAAGCAGCACCGCCAACCCAGCCATGAGTGGAGCAAGCAGTAATACTGAAATACCGCGATAGGCAAGAAACATTAACAAAAGCAGGGAAATAACAATCGCCAGTATGCTCATGAGAGCTCCTAAGAAAACTGTAATGTAGTCATTGCAGACATCAAGCAAAGGAGGGGATGGTAGGCAGCATGATGCGGCGCAGCAATAGCGTCGCGACTAAAGTAGCAACCCATGAGATACGTACCGTAGTCTTAGGTTTACATCATTAATCTGCTAAAATCCGCCACCTTCGCCGTTAATGACCTTCAATAACTCTAGGACGTTTCATGAATGCAGTAATTCTTGCGGTGCTGGTAATGGTGGCGCTATCGCTGGCGCGTGTCTCCGTGGTATTTGCTTTAGTGGTGGGTGCTATAGTCGGCGGTTTAGTAGGTGGGTTATCACTCGAACAAACTCTGGATGCATTTAATGACGGCGTTGGCGGCGGTGCACAAGTGGCATTGGCTTATGCCACGTTAGGTGCTTTCGCCGTGGCTATTTCACGCTCCGGGTTGCCCGATATGCTGGCTAACCGTTTGATAACGCTTTTGGGTAAAGAGAACACGGCTGCCCATCAAGCGCGGGTCAAAATGTTATTACTAACGGCGGTACTGTTAGTGGCGATCTCCTCACAAAATGCTATTCCGGTACATATTGCGTTTATCCCTGTATTGATCCCGCCACTGTTGCACGTTATGAACCGTTTGCAGCTGGATCGCCGGGCAGTGGCTTGTGCGTTGACGTTTGGGTTAACGGCGCCTTATATGCTGCTGCCCGTGGGCTTTGGCGCGATCTTCCTAAATGACATCTTGCTGGCAAATTTGAATAGCGCCGGTGAACCGTTAGGGTTGGAGATTACTCGTGCCATGGTGCCGATGGCCATGGCGATACCGGTGGGCGGCATGGCGGTAGGGCTGATGTTAGCGCTGCTATGGAGCTATCGGCGACCACGTCATTACCAAGCCCCGGTGATCGCAAATGCCAGTATGGAAAAAATAAACGTTCCTGCTAAACCCCATAAGCTGGGGCTAATCATGTCAGCAGTGGCGATCGTTGCAGCGTTGGGGCTGCAGCTTTATAGCGGCTCTATGATATTGGGGGGGTTAGTGGGGATTGGTTTGCTGTCCATGGGGGGGATCTTTAAATGGCGTGAAGCCGATGATCTGTTTACCAGCGGTATGCGAATGATGGCGCTGATCGGGTTTATCATGATTTCGGCGGCGGGCTTTGCTGAAGTAATGAAAGCAACCGGGGATATTGATGCGCTGGTAACCGGTGCGTTTGACATTTTTGGCGATAACCGCGGTGTAGCGGCGCTGGTCATGCTGCTGGTGGGCTTATTTATTACTCTGGGGATCGGTTCTTCCTTCTCGACAATCCCGATTATTGCCGCGATTTTTGTACCTCTGGCCGTTCAGTTCGGGTTCTCTCCCATGGCGACGGTCGTGCTGGTAGGCACGGCTGCTGCCCTGGGCGACGCCGGTTCACCTGCCTCTGACTCAACGCTTGGGCCAACCTCTGGCCTCAATGTGGATGGTCAGCATGACCATATACGCGACAGCGTCATCCCAACGTTCCTGCATTACAATATTCCGCTAGTGGTATTCGGTTGGTTCGCAGCGATGATGCTTTAAACTGAGTACGTTAAAGTTAAAAAAGGGACAACGTCGGTTGTCCCTTTTTATTTGACTGACATCCTGCTCTATTCAGGCAGATGATGTTCAAACGCACTGAGTAGCCCGCGCAATAACGAGAGCTCTTTACGACTTGGTTGGGCGCGGGCGAACAGTGCTTGAAGCTGCTCTTCGGTACGGGCGTGGGGCTGGGTTAGGAAACCGCTTTGTTGCATTAATCGTCCCAGGTGCGCCTCGAAGTGCTGAAACTGTTCTCGGCTGGGTGGGGTGGCATCGAGAGGGCGCTGATAGGTAAAGCCGCTATCAGGCTGCTTGCGCCAGGCGCGATGAACCTCATAAGCAAGAATTTGCACGGCCTGCGACAAGTTTAAAATGCCATAATCAGGGTTAGCAGGAATACTAACCTGATGCGTGCAACAGCGAATTTCCTCGTTGGTTAGCCCCGACCGTTCGCGTCCAAACACTAGTGCTACCGGTGCTTGCTGAGCGTTCTCAATCACGCTTGCCGCCATATCATCGGGTTCGTCAAAATGCGGTAACGGCAGGCTACGCAAGCGCGCGCTGGCACCGATGACTTGAACGCAGTCCTTCACCGCCTCTTCCAGCGATGTCGCGACGCGCGCGTTTTCGAGCACGTCGCTGGCTCCAGCAGCAAGGCGCGTAGCCTCTTCATCGGGAAACGAGCGAGGGTTAACCAGCACTAGCTCGGTTAAGCCCATGGTTTTCATCGCTCTTGCCGCTGCGCCGATATTACCGGGGTGAAAGGTTTGAACGAGTACGATACGGATATGCTGCAACATGCGTTGATGCGCCTTATAGCCTCAAAAAAAATCGCGCTGATAGTAGCACGTTAGAGGCTTGATGACTGTTGCCTCTTAATAAGTGGCTTGTAATAGCTGGCTTGCTAAAACGCAACAACCCCGCACGAAGCGGGGTTGTTGGTAATTGCTTTTAAGCAATCAAAAGAGCAGAGGGCTCAGGGGTGCATTACATCATGCCGCCCATGCCACCCATTCCGCCCATGCCACCCATATCAGGGGCAGCTTCTTTCTCTTCCGGGTCTTCTGCGATCATGCACTCAGTGGTGATCATCAGGCCGGCGACAGAACCAGCAGACTGCAGCGCAGTACGGGTTACTTTAGCCGGGTCCAGAACACCCATTTCGAACAGGTCGCCATACTCACCGGTTTGAGCGTTGTAGCCGAAGTTACCTTCACCGTCTTTTACGCGGTTAATGACCACAGCGGGTTCTTCACCAGCGTTGGAAACGATTTGGCGCAGCGGTGATTGCATCGCGCGAAGCGCCATGTTGATACCGTGGTTCTGGTCTTCGTTGTCGCCAGTCAGGCCGTGTACTTTCGCCATTACACGAACCAGGGCGGTACCGCCACCAGGTACAACACCTTCTTCAACGGCCGCACGAGTAGAGTGCAGGGCGTCTTCAACGCGAGCTTTCTTCTCCTTCATTTCCACTTCGGTAGCAGCACCGACGCGGATAACGGCAACACCGCCTGCCAGTTTGGCAACGCGCTCTTGCAGTTTCTCTTTGTCGTAGTCAGAAGAGGTATCTTCGATTTGCGCACGGATTTGATTAACGCGTGCTTCGATGTCGCCTTCTGCACCAGCACCATCGATGATGGTGGTGTTTTCTTTAGACATTGTCATGCGCTTGGCGGTACCCAGGTGATCCAGGTTCGCTTGCTCAAGCGTCAGGCCAACTTCTTCAGAAATGACCGTACCGTTGGTCAGGATAGCGATATCCTGCAGCATGGACTTACGACGGTCGCCGAAGCCAGGCGCTTTAGCTGCCGCTACTTTCACGATGCCGCGCATGTTATTGACAACCAGCGTGGCAAGCGCTTCGCCTTCGATGTCTTCAGCGATGATCGCCAGCGGTTTGCCCTGTTTGGCAACGGCTTCTAGTACCGGCAACAGTTCACGGATGTTGGAGATCTTTTTATCCACTAACAGGATGTAAGGATCTTCCAATTCTACCGTCATGGTGTCCTGGTTGGTGACGAAGTAAGGCGAGAGGTAACCGCGGTCAAACTGCATACCTTCAACGACTTCAAGCTCGTCTTCAAAGCCGCGGCCTTCATCAACGGTGATGACGCCTTCTTTGCCCACTTTTTCCATCGCTTCAGCGATAATTTCGCCGATACGCTTGTCGCCGTTAGCCGAAATCGTGCCTACCTGAGCAATCGACTTGGTGTCGGTGCAGGGTACAGACATGGCTTTGATTTCTTTAACAGCAGCAGCAACGGCTTGGTCGATACCGCGCTTAAGATCCATCGGGTTCATGCCCGCGGTGACGCCTTTCAAGCCTTCAGCGATAATCGCCTGGGCTAGAACGGTTGCCGTGGTAGTACCGTCACCCGCAGCGTCAGAAGTCTGTGAAGCGACTTCTTTCACCATTTGCGCGCCCATGTTCTCAAACTTGTCTTTAAGCTCGATTTCTTTGGCAACGGAAACGCCGTCTTTAGTAACGGTCGGTGAGCCGTAGGATTTTTCCAATACAACGTTACGGCCTTTCGGGCCCAGTGTAACTTTTACCGCGTTAGCGAGTACGTCAACGCCACGCGCCATGCGTTTGCGTGCATCATCTGAGAATTTAACTTGTTTAGCTGACATAGCTGCTGTTTCCTAAATTGAATGCAAAACGTGAAAATAAATAATCGAGGCGCCCATTAAAAAGGGAGCTGCAACGATAATTAGCCTTCAATAACCGCAAGAATATCGGCTTCGCTCATGATCAAGACTTCTTCACCGTCGATTTTTTGTTTCTCGACGCCATAGCCATCTTTAAAGATCACGTTATCGCCTACTTTTACATCTAGCGGGCGGACATCGCCATTTTCCAGAATGCGGCCATTACCAACGGCGAGGATTTCGCCACGGGTCGGCTTTTCTTGTGCATTGCCCGGAAGCACGATGCCGCCTGCGGTTTTCTGCTCTTCTTCAACGCGACGGACGATGACACGATCGTGCAAAGGACGGATATTCATTCACGTTCTCCTAAGTAGGGTTGAAGCCCCGAAAGGGCAGTTAGCTAAAAAGCATTCTCGAGGTAATAACCCGCGAGAAGCGAAGACCCTTAAGTCTTCATTGTTAATGGCAGCTCCCTTATCAAGAACTACCGAATTTGTGTGCTGGCTAAAAAATGGGGGCTGCGGGTGGCCTTTCAAGGGGCGATTAATAAAAAAATTGCATTTTCAGCAGTTTTCTTCAGTACCGACTGTTAACGACGGCGTGAAGGTTCGTCGCGGCTAATGAAATCGCCCTCAATAGCACCATCATCTTGCGATGAATGGGAGCGATGATACTCGTTAGGTTCAGCAGAAGAGTTGTTGGGACCTTGCTGCTGGGCGGCAACCTTTTTCAGGCCAAGCCACGTCAATCCTTTGAACATTAATTGCCGAGCGCTGGGGATCAGGCACGCAAGGCCGAGCGCGTCAGACAAAAAACCAGGCGCCATCAATAGCGCGCCGCCAAAAATAAGAGCCGCGCCGGTTAATAGTTCTGTTGACGGAATTTCCCCCGCCTGCATGCGTTGGCGGGCGCGGGCAAACGTTGAGACACCTTCTTTGCGGATAAGATGTAGCCCGATAAAGCCTGTGCCGAGGACAAGCAGTAGGGTGGTAAGTAGCCCGATCTCGCTGCCTAGCGAAAAAAGAACAACAAAATCAAGTAACGTAAATAATGATATAAAGATAAGAATGGGCATGACTAACTCCATAACTGTTCTGATCGATTACTATGGTGGCAGAAATAAAAATAACAAGCAGCTGTCTCGCTTCGCGAGAGAGGATAGGATCACTCGATTTTTGTTACTGCCTCTTCTATGCTGCATTGCACAATGATGTGTTTTGATTTAGGAGCTAACAATGGTACTTGCTGAAAAAGTGATTGCAGTCTCGGGTGGGGCGCGTGGGTTAGGTTATGCCATGGCATTGCACTTGGGTAAACAAGGGGCACGAATGGCACTGCTCGATATGAGTGCTGAAGCGCTTGACCAAGCAGTGTCATCGCTTTCTTCTGAAGGTATTGATGCTCAGGCGTTTGTGGTTAACGTTGCCGACGAGGCTTCTGTCGCTGACGCGTTCGCCGATATAGCCAAGCGTATGGGCACAATCAGTGGCTGTATTAATAATGCCGGCATTACCCAAGATGCGTTGCTTATCAAAGCAAGCGATGGGCAAATAGAAAAACGCATGTCTTTAGAGGCTTGGCAAAACGTTATCAATGTCAATTTGACGGGCGTTTTCTTATGCGGGCGTGAGGCGGCGACTCAAATGATTGCCGCTAAGCAGGAGGGAGTGATCGTCAATATATCGAGCATTTCCCGAGCGGGTAACCCAGGGCAAAGTAACTATGCGGCCGCAAAGGCGGGTGTGCATGCACTGACGGTAACCTGGGCGAAGGAATTGGCACGCTACGGTATTCGAACTGGGACGGTTGCGCCGGGTTTTGTTGATACTGAAATGACGGCGTCTATGCGTCCCGATATGCTAGAGCGTATCTCATCGAGCGTACCGTTGAAGCGTCTGGGAGAACCCGAGAATATTGCCCAAAGCGTGGCGTTTATCCTTGAGAATGACTACTTCACTGGACGAATTATCGAGTGTGATGGCGGTTTGCGTCTTTAAAGCGTTGTCGCTATCTAACCGTCTGTATCGACAAGATTGCGCAGGCAGCTCAGTGGAGCTGCCTGCGCAATGCGCTTAAATGCTAAGCGAGGCTAGCGCCTATTATTAATCCGCATAACTAAAAATAGTTAAAAATAGTCTCGGGTAATTTCGCGTTGAAAGTACATCTCCAATCGAAGTGTCATTGCCCAGCGCGGATCGTAGCTAACGTCTCGTTGGAAGTGTAATTCAGGAATCACATCGGCGAATAGAATCCCTTTATGAATATCGCGGCGGTACCGCGTTTGTAGATAGTAGTTAGTCATGCGGGGGTTCGAGGCGCTCTCGCCGAGGGCAATGGCAGAGTAGCGTATCGCACTGCGATCATTGATGCGGTGATTGATTTCCGCAATTTCGCTATATTCCAGGGTGTCTTCTTCTTCGCGCCATTGAACATTGGTGATAAACCGAAGGTGGCGTCGCTCACTCAATGGTCGACCGACATCCCAGCGCGTACGCGCGGAGTAACCGTCATTGTTGAACCAGGAAACACGGTTATTGGACTCAAGTTGCCAAGGGCTATCGCCAAGTTGCCATAGGCGTTCGCTGGTCAAGCGAACGTAGGGGTCTAACGGTAAACGCAAGCGAACACCGGCGCCTATTCGATTACTCCAGTTTTCTCGCTTGTCGCGGCTTTTAAGCCAATCCAGGCCTAATGTTGATGAGCGGCGGTCTCGCTGGTCATTAGCCAGTCGCCCGGAGCCTTGTTCTTCGAGGGTGCCTTGAGACTCTTCAGGATCGCTTTCGATAACTAAGCGCAGGCGCTCTTCTGACGTGGGTAAGTCAATGCGATAGCGAAGTGTGGTTTCTGCATGTACCCCTTCACCTTCCATCCAGTCGAGTTCTTGACCAAGACGAAGATAAGACTCATTTTCAGCCTGCATATAGTCGTCAGTACCAAAGAAACCATCGATACGACGCGATGTGTTATCTACCCAGTTACCTACGCGTTCACGAAACGGCTCAATTTGCTCTTCTGCCCACTCGGGTAGGTCACTGTCGTCTTCTTGAGCGTAAGCATTGACTGCTACCGTGGCGATCATGCTGAGACAGCAGAAAGTGATTATTTTATGCATCCATAGGTCTCAATAAAGTAGGTCTCAATAATAAAGTGCTATAGCGAAGATCAACAGGTCAGCCATAATCATGAGCTTAAATGATCATAGCTTAACGTGCTTTGTGGGTCTCAATTTCTTTTGCCCATTCTAATGCCCGTTTGCGTTGACGACGGCTGTTGAGCCGATCTGTATCGACGCTGGTTGGAATAAGCTGTTGGTTGGGCGACGCGTTAATATCAAGATTGAACCTTCGCAGGGCGCCGGTTGGCATATCTTCCGAGCCGTAAATGGCGATAACGCGTATTTCAAGCTGAAGATTCTGTTCGTTCAGCACGTCGTCCTCTATCTGCCAATATTCTTTGATCTGATCGACAATGTCCCCAAAAGATTGAATATGCAGGTACTCACCTGAAGCAAGCGGGCCTTGGTGGGTGCGATAGCTTGCTTCCTGCTGTTCGTTACCACTCTGTTGGTATTCCACGACGTCGAGTAAATAGCTGCGTTTTTGGGTATGTAAGACGGCTACCAGGTGTTGGACATAGATCGCTTCACTGCTCATGTTACTGATTAAGCAGATAGCCTCCATGCCGATGCCTTTACCGCGATTGATAATTAAGCGAGGGCGGCGTTGACGTACATAGCCGTTGTAAAGCAGTTGGGCATAAAATATCCACACAAATAGTGTGCATATGCTCGCTATGGCTGAAATTGCTTGAGCATTATCGTTGAGCCATTCCATTTGTAGAGATCCTTCTCATGGTCGTTAAGGCGTAACAATAGTATGAAGTAAACCATTCTAAGCGGCAGCCAGCAACGGTAACCATTATGAAATATTTTGGAGGTTAACCGTGACTGACCGTGATAGAGCCTAGTGTAAACCAGCTATTCGTCAGCTAAGGGTCTGTTGTGAGCCTGATAGTCGGAAGATACCACATAGTAGGGGTGGTAGCTTGGAGGCGTTAGAACGGTTACGAGCAGTGACTAAACAGTATTGGCGTGGTAGCCAGGATTTTTAAGATAACGATGAGCATTCAAGAATGCTTAGTTAAAGCATGAAAGTAGGGAGTAAAGAGCGATAGAATACAGACAAGAGAGTCGTCCACAATATGTCTAGAAAGACTATAGAGTGAATGATTTAAGAGGGGGGGGAAACTAATTGCTTGAAAACTGACAAGTAATTGGTGCGGATGGGGAGACTCGAACTCCCACACCTTACGGCACTAGAACCTAAATCTAGCGTGTCTACCAATTCCACCACATCCGCGAAGACGAGGCGTATATTATCAACATTGGGGAAGAAGTCAATCATTGATTTCTTATTATTCTCGGTAGTGGTCAGGAGAAGGCATGTATCCCAGACAGTGGCTGCAGCAAACCAGTGATTGGATTAAGCAGGCTATGCCCGGCTATTGTAGTTTTTGCTTAGCGCCTGCCTTGGCGGGGGTTGGGTGGTGTGGCGCGTGTTTACAGGAACTCCCCTGGAATACTCGCGCGTGTCAGCAGTGCGGGGAACCTATGGCACACAACACATCTTTGTGTGGGCACTGCCTGATGGATCCGCCAGCATTTTCCTTTACGCAAGTGGGGTTGGTGTATCAAGGCGGAATAAAAGATCTAATTCATGACTTTAAGTTTCATGCTTCGCCCAGAGCCGGAATACTGTTAAGCGAGCTCATGCTGCTAACACCGCCGTCTGCCCTAGGGGATGCCTTTTTATCGGTGCCCATGTTCCCGGCACGTGCACGCAAACGAGGGTTTAACCAATCAAGTTGGTTAGCGCAGCGGCTAAGCCAACAGCTTGACATTCCTCTGCATCCTGCAAGGCGAGTCAACGATGCACCTTCTCAACGCACCTTGAATCGCCAGCAACGAGCGGCCAATTTGGCAGGTGCCTTTGTGTTTGATACGACACCTCCCGCCCATGTGATTATCATTGATGACGTTATCACCACGGGATCAACAGGGCATGCATTGGCACAAGCGGCATTGAAAGCAGGTGCGAGCCGCGTTGATCTTTGGGCCGCGGCAAGGACACCGTTGGGTAAGGATTGATAGACTAGGCTTTCTTTGGAGTAGACTAATTATAAATGAGTAAGGGAAAGAAATATGGCTCGGGATAATTTCAAGAAAGGAGACATCACCAAGCTGAGCCAACGAGTTGCTCTACGGTGCTCTAATCCTGACTGCCGAGTACCTACAGCGGCACCAGGGGAATCAGAATTGGGTGTTAATAGTATTGGGGTTGCTGCACATATACATGCAGCCTCGCCCGGTGGGCCTCGTTATGACCCCTCAATGACATCATCTGAGCGAGGCTCTATATCCAATGCGATATGGCTATGTTCTAACTGCTCAATAATTATTGATCGTGATAAAGCCCGTTACACAGCGAAATTACTCAAAGAATGGAAGGCAAATGCCGAAGCAACGGCAATTAAAGAACAAGGTATGAGACTGCCTTCTGATGAAGATGCCATACAACAAACCACAATGGCTCTAACTGGCCTACCTAAAAAGATTTTGGCGAAAGCAATACCAAACATTCACACAGCCACTGCCAAAGCAATAGAGAACTCCGACCCAAGGTTTGAAGTTATCACCCGTTACAAAGATGGGCAGACTGTTTTCGAGTATCGTGCGAAGGAAGATGTAACTTTTAATTTTGAAGTGAAGGGTGAGGAAGGTGTAGAAAGTCTGAGAAAAATGTTTGAAGAAGGGCAAGATGCTAAGTTGCCAGCAAAGTGTTTTAATGTAAAAGGAATTGATTTTCCTGGTGGATCACCCGATAGGTTGGGACACGTCGAAATAAGAAAAGACGGTATCGAAGCCATACATAGAATATGGTTAATAAACCCGAAAGAAAATGTAACAGAGCAGTTTAATGATGTGCATGGTAAGGTTTTTTTTGGAACTAAAGCTATGCGGTTTGAAGGTAATGCTTGTTCTGGCCTTTTTAAATTCAGTTATTCCCGCCCATTAGCACAACTAGATGAAAGCTCTAGCTTCAATATTTCGATAAATTTTGCACTTTGGGAGGGAAAAGAAGTTAGCAAATTACCTTATTTTAATAAGATTAAAAACTTTTTTGATAATGTTTTTTATGGTGCGGAGCTACATACTTCTTTGGAAATAAATGGCGATACGGCCTTTGAAGCAAATACTGAGAGAATGAGCGAAGTATCAGAGTTTCGTGATATTGATAGAGTGCTTGTTTTTATTGATAAAGCAAGAATTATCTCTGAAAAACTTAAACATAAGATACACTATAAACAAAATTGCTTTTATTCTGAAAAAGAAGTTCTAGAGATATGTAATGTAGCAAATATACTATCAGGAAAACTTGTTAATCATGAAGAAATTTTAAAAGCTAATTCAAAAATTAGCTTAATTTTGGATTTCGATGGCTCTGAGGCAATAGATAAACTAAAAATAGGATCTTCAACAGATTTAAGGATAGAGGAAGAAGGCGGGGTTCTGGAAATATTTGGAGAGAAAATATCATTGCCTAATAAGATCACATATATAAATGCAGTTTATTTAAAACCATTAGAAGATTTAATGACAGCTAAGAAAGGGAGCGAAATCTCATTTGAGTGCCTACCAGATAAAGGCCATAAAATTGAGTACCAATTTAAGCTAAATAGTGAAAAATTGTAATACGAAGATATTGAATCCAGTTGCTATTTTAATTCCTATTAATTATAAATACGAAAAAAGGAAATGCTATCAGTAAAAAATTTATTACGGAAAATAGCTGAAAAGGGTATGACGTTGGCTTTGGAGCTAAAGAGGCTTGGCAAGATACGACACTAATTAAAATTTTTTGGGCTGAATTGTTATTTAATGAAAAGGGTTTTTTAAATGGAAAGTATATTTAGAGTTTTAATAATATGCCGAAAAGCCAAGAATTCCTGGGAGTTTGTTTATGGTCACGGAGTGGAATGGGATTTAACTGAGTTAGATTACAGAGTTAAAAAGTGGAGAAAGTGCAGTATTAATAATAATTTTGAAGTTTATTTTCGTGACTTTGAAAGTATTGATGAATGGGCAAATTCAATAAGCGATAATTGCATAACTATAAACGAAAATCTCAAGTTACTATTGCCTGAAGAGAAAAGTGAAGAAATCTTCATTGATAAAGACTACACAAAAGATAGTGATTTCAATCCTTTTATAAGCATGTGTTGTAAGGTGAACTATTATTATTCAAATAATGAGAATGTGAGTGATATAGAGAATCTACTGACTGACGAAGGGGCATTGTTTAAGATTAAAGATCAATTTAGTGTTGACTTAAAAAGATTTCCTTATCTTTTTCAAACCTTTGGATTGTATGTTCCTATAAGGATTGAAGAAAGTTTTAAGTTTCTTGGTGACGATGCTGACCCTGATATTTCACTGCAATTTAATGACTATTTTTTGAGATATCAAGGTTGTAATGTCAACATTACCGTAGAAGAAAAAGGTAAAGAGCATAGCGAAACTCTATTGTTGGATAATGAAAAACATTATTTTAAATGTGGTTTCTCCCCCGATTCTGTCGAAACTAAAATCTACCAAGGTGGCGATATAGTATACAAATCGAAGTCATTCTTTGTAAAAAAAGTCCATGTTTCCATGAATATACAGACTGGACCTGTTCTTATATCTGGCAATAAAAGAATTAATCGCTTTATGAGTAATGATTTTGTAATAGGTGAGAATGAATGAGCCTTTGGAGCCAAAGAAAACAGCAGATAACCTCTGAATTGGATTATGATCCGCTTACGGTAATACCGGGCCTTTGGGGGAAAAGCGACTCAAAAGAGTTCGCTCTTAAAAATTTAGAGACTGCTTTTTCTCAATCAGGGGCAGATCAGATTATTATAGTTGATCCTTATTTAGAGCCAAGGGCAATTCAATTGGCGGTAGAACTTTTTGCTCAGAAGGCTAACCGTGAAGTGGTTTTTTTGTCACGTCTTAAAAATACCGAAGCGGGTGGTGAACAAGAGTTAAAAACAAAGCTACGGCAGGCTCAAGAAGAAATTCACAAGAAACGTATATTCAAAAATTTGAGCATTCGTAGAACAATGTTCGATTTTCATGATCGATATATTGTTAGCCGGGAAGGAAGGGGCGAAGATATTTATCTATTAGTCAATACATCTTTTAGCACTATTTATAATAAATTTTCTGGCACAATGAGAATAAAAAATCGTTCTTACCGAAGGCAAGTTGACTGCTTCATCGAGAAAGCTATTAACGAAAGCAAGGAGTTGTAAGGTATGGATGATATTACAGTTATGTTAGACCTAATTAACAAAGGTCAGCACCTAAATGAAGAGGTGCAGGATATACCACAGATAGGTATTAGAATAGTTGACTGCACAACAAGAGATTTTTTAGATATCATTAGATTTGATTTATCTTATGGTATCACTATGTTAATTGACGAAAGCTTTTCTAAAGCTTTTGATCGGCTAGCTTTGTCTAGTAAATTAATGCTTTCAATAGCTGACAGCACAGGTAATACTTTAAAGTATTTTTTATTAACATATTATCCAATTAATAATATGGAAGAGCTTGAAGAGGTATATAAAGAAGCGACTGGTATAGAAAAAAAACTGTTAATGGCAGTATTGATTCAATACGATCTGATTGATGTTATTTCAGAAAATGATAATGAAGCTTTGCTGGAATATTTTGTTTCCAAAAAAGTGAGTGATGAATATATAAAGCTTTTCTCTTCACCCGAATTTATCAAGCTTCTTTTTGAAACAGATCTGCATAAGAGGAAAACTTTCTATGTATGGGTCTGTGAGAACCTAAAAAAGCTTTTGGAATATGGTTTCTTAGATGTGAATCAGCAACTTGATTTTTTTGTCCGACTTTTCAAGGAAGAGGACTATATTCAAAATAGCATCGCTGAACTCATTGTAGCTTCAATAAAGAAAGAGCCATCAGTATTTTTTAGTATTATAAACGTCAACCTTCGAATCGATCCATTTACGAAAGAAACAAATTACTCGATATGGCTTAAAGATTCTGGAAAACTTATGTTTTTGGCTCATTGTTTACAAACTTACTTCTCTGAGTGTGATTCAGATGAGATTTTAAAATTCAGGCGAAAACTAGAAGTCTATTTTTCTTACAACTTACTAGAAGATTCTATGGCAGGATATACAATACAACGTAGCTGATGATATTTGTTTTTATACATTCTTCATAGGTACGGTTAGTGGGTAACTTATTATAAACAAAGGCTGAAAAATTTCATAAAGTTTTTTGGTAACAAACTAAATGGTAATTACCTTCGTGACGTATTGCCATCAACTGATGACGACGTTGAGCTTGTTAAGGCAGCTATTGCCTATGGGAGCGATGCATCTACTCTTCTCCAAAACTGTCTTGATAATAAGCTTCGCTTAGATATCTGGATGCGGTATGACCACACAGTTCCAGTGTCACCAATACTGCTAAGGAAGTTGCTGGCAAACGTAGGCAACAACATATTCTGTAACCTTGTGCCTGATATTCTTCACTCGAAGGTTATCTGGTGGAAGGGCTATGGAGCATACATCGGCTCAGCCAACCTAACGGATAGGGCTTGGTTTACGAACATCGAGTTTGGGGTGTTCCTGAGCGAAGAAGAGCTTTCAGCAGATGACTCGTTAGGTCAATTAGAGCTGTTTTTTGAAAACTTATCTTCGTATGAAGAGATATTCCCACTGACGGAAGAGGTTATCGTAGAGCAAGAAGCTCTATACGTGATGAGAAGAAGTCAATTGCGAACAATTGACGAGGCAAGCTTGAAGAAGAGGAAGCATGAAATCTGGGAAGGCCCGACAACTCACATGACCCCTCAGAAAGCCTATGATGCCCATAGAACCCTTTTTATCAGGGAGTGGGGCAATGGGCTATCTTACCTTCGAAACATCGCCAGACAGGCTCCACAGTATCGTCCTGCATGGCTCAATGAGGATGTTCCCCCAGAGTGGCAGGCTGACCAGTTCTTACATGCTTACTATTACAACAAAGTCAAAGATGGTGCAAAGCATCCATACGAAGACTTCTACAACCAAAATAGAGCCGATCCAGCGAAGGCTTTACAGGAAGGGCTTCAGTGGTGGTCTAGACTCCCAGAGCCACCTTCCGATGAGGACCATAACTGCCATGAGAGGGCTCCTAAACTCCATGAGTTGCTGTCAAAAGAGAGCATAGGCGACTTAACGGTTGAGGGCTTTGCTGAGATCTGCAAAGCCAACCATTCCACCGCTGACCATGTTAAACGTATGCGGTTGGAGACATTGGGTATTGATGAGGCTGGTGTTCAAATGGAACAGCGAGTAGAAGCCTTTGCTGAATGGTTGTGGAAAAAGAAGAACCAGTCAGGTCAAACCATCAAAGACCTTATGATATACGTTATGGACTCAGGTAAGCCCGAAGATATTGGCGATAGGCTGTTTGATGCAGCGTATAGCGAGAAGCGGAAGTTCCCCCATTTTGGTATCAACCAGATATCTGAAATGAGCTGGTGGGCGAGGCCAGAGCTTTGTCCTCCTCGCAATGGCAGGACGAGTAAAGGACTGAGAGCACTTGGGTATGACGTTAAAATTCACTAATTAGCTAGTAGATGCCCCGCATTTGTTAAAAAGCCAGTCATTGAGACTGGCTTTCTTATGAGTTGCTAAGATGCTTTATAATTTGTTTAGGTCTTCAATAAGAAGTTTGATATTTTCAGCATAATTTACTTCTGCTGTAACTCTTTGTGTTAAATAGGCAGGAGCTAGTGGATTATAATTTTCTCTTGCTATGTCGCTTATTATAGTTTCATTGTAAATGATTTCGTTATCATCTGCTAATGTATATTCAATCTCAATGCGACGACTTTTAGATCCTAAAGAAGTACCCCAGTCAGACCAGTCACCACTATCTATAAGTTTTGCATTTAATACATAGCTGTTTCCATGCAGGCTTGAGTTTTTAAGGCTTTCCTCAAGCACCTCTTTAAAGCTTTCATCACTAAAATTAGGAGCTAACCTTCCGCTATATGTAAAGTTGCTAGTCCCAGGAAAGTCGGAAACGTCACCTACTGAAATGGAGTTTTTTAATGTTTCAGTAGTTACAATATACCCTTCTCCATCAAAAGCAACATTCTCACTTCTTGGTTCGCCAGTAATCGTGCAACCAGAAAGAAACACTAGCCCCACAAAACACAATGCTAACTTTATCATTCTTTATTCCCTTTGCTTATATGATTATGTCTTTTTTTTAGACATGAATTTTATGGCCTCAAGGCGAAATAAGTTTAAGTTAATTTGCTTTTCTGATCAATTTTACTTAAGTTTACTATCAAAGCTAATAAAGATTAATTTTTGTTAAATATGCCAGCAAGTGAAGTAGTGAGTGTCCAAGAAAATCAGATTAATGCTGTTGACGGAGCTAGCCTGAAGCAGAAAAAGCAAAAGTGTGGGTAGGCCCTGTCACACACAACTGCTGAGAAAGCCTATGATGCTCATAGAAGCCGTTTTATCAGGGAGTGGGGTAATGCATCAGTTATCTGAAAAATATTGCTAGCAAAGCTCCTGAATACCGTCCTGCATGGCTCAATGATGATGTTCCTACTGAGTGGCAAGCTGATCAGTTCTTACATGTCTACTACTACAACGAAGTGAAAGATGGTGCAAAGGACCTTATGAAGACTTCTACAGCCAAAATAGAGGCAGTCCTGCCAAAGCTTTGGTGGCTGGTCTTCAATGCTGGGCGAGGCCAGAGCTTTGTCCTCCTAGGAATGGCAGAACGAGTAAAGGCTGAAAGTACTTGGGTATGACGTAAAAATTCACTAATTAATGAATGCCAATCACCGATAAAACAAGTTGTCCCAGTGGACGTTTCTGACGAGTGTTGTGCCTTAGGTATTGGACGTTTGCCCGTAATATTAAGCTATTTAAACCAATAGCTTACTGTTGTTATTGTTTTTTTAACCGTTCCTGATGATTGAAGTTATCACCACGGGGTCAACAGGGCATGCATTGGCAAAATCGGCATTGAAAGCCGGTGCGAGTCGCGTTGATCTTTGGGCCGCGGCAAGGACACCGTTGGGTAAGGATTGATAGACTCTCTCTTTCGCCAACTCAGGAGCGGCCCATGACGCACCCGTTTAGCTCTCTTTCACCCGATGTAGTGATGTCTGCCATAGAGTCGCTAGATATTTGGCCCGCCGGTGAGCCTTTTGCGCTCAATAGTTACGAAAACCGCGTATTAATGTTCCGTGATGACGATAGTAAAAGCTGGATAGTGAAGTTTTATCGCCCGGATCGTTGGTCTGATGAGGCGATTCAGGAAGAGCATGATTTTTTGCAGGAGCTCGCGCGTCGAAACGTACCGGTGGCTGCCCCTTGGCGGGATGCGTCAGGCGTTTCCTTGCACTATTTCCAGGGGTTTCGTTTTACCCTGTTTCCCCATTGTCCTGGGCAGGCGCCAGAGTTGGACAACCCGTCACACCTGTTTGCCATGGGCGAAGTGCTGGGTCGATTACATGACGTATCGGCTAAGAAGCCATTCAAGCATCGCCAGACGCTTGAGTTGGCGCATGGGCTGCGAGAGGCGCAGCAGAACGTATTGGCTAGCCAGTGGATGAATCAGCGCCAGCGCCGGGCTTACGACCATGTCATTGACAAGATGCATCAGCAATTAGACAAGCACAGTGTGCCTGTCAGCAGTTTGATTCGTTGCCATGGCGACTGCCATTTAGGCAACGTGCTGGGGCGAGACGAGCAGTTTACGCTGGTCGATTTTGATGACTGTTTGATGGCGCCAGCCATTCAGGATATCTGGATGCTGCTACCGACGGATGACCCGCAGGGGTGGCGTGTACATTTAAATGAAATCACGGAAGGCTATGAGGAAACACGCTCGTTTCCGAGCGAGCAATTGGATCTGATAGAACCATTGAGGAGTTACCGGTTAGTAAGGCATACCGCATGGCTGGTGGCGCGCTGGGATGATCCTGCTTTTCCCCGCGCGTTTCCCTGGCTGGCGGATAGTGGCTATTGGGATCAGCATATCCGCCAGTTGGAACAACAATGCTTGCAGTTGGATAATCCTCGCTGGCTAGCATAAGAGAGCCGGATTAGACGACTCACTTAGTCCTGAATCACCTTCTCATTAGGCACAGCCCCTTCAGGTGCCGCTTCAGAAGGCACTGCCTCTTCGCGAGGCACGGGGTTGCCAATGCCTTCCTCGTCAACTTGGCGGCGTTGCAGGTTAAGCTCTTTAGAGGGGTTGTCCTGCTCTTCAATCTCAACGGCGTTATCTAAGGTAAGAATAAAAGCTTGCCCAGGCGAGAGCGTGCATGGCTCGTTTTCGCAGGCGACGCCGTATTGGCCGTCATCGGCATAGGCGCTTGCGTTAAATTCGCCATCAAAGATATGGCTGTCAGCGTCATTGGTCTCGATGCACGTCGCTTCTTGAGTTGTTATACGAATGCGTTCATCCACTAACTGTGCCTTACCGACTAGAACGCAATATTCCGGCAATGAATGCGAAGCGCCAGCTGTCTGGGTCGGGTGTAGCAAAATATCATTGAGTCGCGCTTGGTCTGTCGTAAAGGTAAGTTTTTCGACAACCTCGACGCCTATGGTTGCCTCGCTGGGTAATGCGAGGGTGGCCTCTGCGGTGTCCGCATAGAGAGGCGTCGCTAAAAAAGGGGCCAAAAGGGCGGCTAACCCAAAATAGGATGATTTAAATGACATGATGAACTCTCACTATTGGCGCCTGCAATAAAGGCGGTAATCACTATCGATTTATCATAGCACAGGCCCTTGATGTGCGACGCGGAGGGCGTGGCGCTGTGTCGCAACTGATAAACCAAAAGTTGCCCAAGTAGGGTAAAATACGTGGTTTGTTTAACAGTCGACGTACAGTTTAGCCAAAAAAACACGTTGGTATAACTTGTGCAAAGAAGGTGTTATATAACGCCGCTTGAACAAAAGATTAATTTTCACGTGCAAAGAGTGCCGAGGTTCTGGGCTTTTGGCGTGATGACGTATAGTTTTTGAAGAGGCTTACTATGTCCAATGATATCGCCGACCACTACCGCCAGATTATATCAGCCCTTGGCGAAGACCCTGACCGTGAAGGGCTAAGAGATACGCCAAAGCGTGCGGCGAAGGCCATGCAGTTTTTGAACGCTGGCTACACTCAGTCATTGGAAGAGATCATTAATGGCGCGGTGTTTGAATCTCAAACCGATGAAATGGTGCTGGTGAAGGACATTGAACTTTACTCAATGTGCGAACACCATCTTCTACCGTTTATTGGCAAATGCCATATTGCTTATTTGCCCAATGGCAAAGTGTTGGGATTGTCCAAGTTTGCTCGTATCGTCGATATGTTTGCGCGCCGTATGCAGATTCAAGAGAATCTGACTCGCGAGATCGCCAATGCCGTGCAGGAAGTGACCCAGGCAAAGGGGGTGGCGGTGGTAATAGAGGCGCGCCATTTATGCATGATGATGCGGGGAGTAGAAAAACAAAACTCCAGTATGACGTCGTCAGTAATGCTGGGAGCGTTCCGTAGTAACCAATCGACCCGACACGAATTCTTGATGCTTATAAAATGAACAGCTTGATGCTCATTAAATGAAGGGATAGTGGATAGCTGGCTAAAAACGCACGCTACAAACTTGGCCTAACCTGGTGTTTCGTCTTAGCATGAAGAGGTTGAAGAGCCTATAAGACCAACACCTTGGTCAGGAGTCTGTCATGGAAGCGCTTAAGGAAACACAGCTGTACTGCCCATTTGCCTATATCGATGGTAGCTGGGTGGCAGCGGATAGCGGTGAGCAAATAACGGTAGTGAACCCAACCACCGGCGAGCCGATTGGGGATGTGCCGCGATTGGGTAAGGCGGAAACCGAACGCGCCATTGATGCGGCGGATGCAGCGCTGCCCGCGTGGCGCGCGCTGACTGCCCAGGAACGCGCCGATTTGTTGTTGAAGTGGCATGATCTGATGCTTGAGCATCAGCAGGATCTCGCCATGATAATGACCTACGAACAGGGCAAGCCTCTAAAAGAGGCGGCTGGCGAGATTGCCTATGCCGCCAGTTTTATACGCTGGTTTGCCGAAGAGGGTCGTCGCGTTTACGGTGAAACGATTCCCGCAGCGAAAGCCAATCAGCGTATTCTGGTCACTAAGCAGCCTGTTGGGGTAGTCGGGGCGATTACTCCCTGGAACTTCCCCGCCGCCATGATTACCCGCAAGGCAGGTGCGGCGTTAGCAGCAGGCTGTACGATTGTGGTTAAGCCTGCCAGTCAAACGCCTCTCTCTGCAACGGCCTTGGCGTTATTGGCAGAGCGTGCGGGTATTCCGCGTGGTGTTTTTAATGTGGTGCCAGGGAGTGCTAGCGACATCGCCCAGGCCATGACCCAGTCGCCGAAAGTACGTAAAATCACCTTTACTGGCTCGACTGAAGTGGGCCGTAAGCTGATGTCTCAGGCGGCTGAGCACGTGCAAAAAATATCCTTAGAGCTAGGCGGTAATGCACCCTTTATCGTATTTGAGGATGCCGATTTAGACGCTGCTGTTGAAGGAGCCATGGCGGCTAAGTTCCGTAACGCCGGTCAAACCTGCATCTGTACCAACCGCTTTTTAGTGCAATCCAGCGTGATTAACGCGTTTTGTGAAAAATTAGCGGTGGCGATGAACAGCGAGCTGAAGGTGGGGGATGGTACCAAGCCCAACATCAATATCGGCCCTTTAATCGATGATAATGCGGTTAGAAAAGTCAGTGAGCATGTGCAGGACGCCGTTGATAAAGGCGCGGAGCTGCTGTTGGGTGGGCACCCGCATCCGCTAGGGGGCAATTTCTTTACACCGACGTTGATCAGTTTTGCAACTGATCAAATGAAGGTGGCTCATGAAGAGACCTTTGGCCCGCTGGCCGCTGTCTTCCCGTTTGATGACGAGGAGACCGCCATCGAGATGGCCAACGATACCCAGTATGGTTTGGCCTCCTACTTCTATTCGCGGGATCTTTCTCGAGTATGGCGTGTCGCCGAGGCGCTTGAATACGGCATGGTGGGCATTAATACCGGCGCCATTTCTAACGCCTCTGCACCGTTTGGTGGGGTGAAAGCCTCCGGTTTAGGCCGCGAAGGGGGACATCAGGGCTTGGAAGAGTATCTGGAAACCAAGTACCTGTGTATTGACCTTGGCTAAGCGCCAGCCGTTCTTGATGGAATAAGAACGTCATAAATAAGCCCCCACCAGCATGCTGCTGGTGGGGGCTTTTAGTTTCGGGAGTTACTGTCTCCCTAGCAGAGGCTTAACTTAGTGGCGGAAGTGGCGCATGCCGGTGAATACCATGGCAATGCCTGCCTCATTGGCAGCGTCGATAACTTCCTGATCGCGCATAGAACCACCTGGCTGGATAACGGCAGTAATACCTGCCGCGGCGGCTGCATCGATGCCGTCGCGGAACGGGAAAAAGGCATCTGAGGCCATCACCGAGCCCGGCACGGAGAGCCCTTCATCAGCAGCTTTAATCCCCGCGATTTTGGCGGAATAAACCCGGCTCATTTGGCCTGCACCAACCCCCACCGTCTGGCCTTCTTTAACGTATACAATGGCGTTAGATTTAACAAACTTAGCCACGCGCCAGGCAAACGCCAAATCGCGTAGTTCCTGCTCGCTGGGCGCGCGTTGACTTACCACGGTCAGGTCGTCACGCGTGACCATGCCATCATCGCGTTCTTGCACCAGTAAACCGCCATTGACGCGTTTGAAGTCCAACGCAGGCGCCTGCTTGCCGGGCCAGTGGGCGCTGACATCCAGTACGCGCACGTTCTGTTTAGTGGCAACGATGGCCGCTGCTTCGTCACTGATCCCAGGGGCAATAATGACTTCAACAAACTGGCGATCAATAATCGCTTGGGCCGTTTGTGCATCAAGTGGCGTGTTGAAGGCAATGATGCCACCAAACGCACTGGTTGGATCGGTGGCAAAGGCTTTTTCATAGGCTGCAAGCGCAGTGTCACCCAACGCTACGCCACAAGGATTGGCGTGTTTGACGATCACACAGGCCGTTTCGCTAAAGGCTTTGACGCATTCAAAGGCAGCATCGGTATCGGCGACATTATTATAGGAAAGCGGTTTTCCCTGCAGCATGTTGGCGGTGGTGACGCTGGGCTCTTCGGCCTGGGGGTCGATATAAAACGCAGCTTGCTGGTGCGGGTTTTCGCCGTAACGCATGTCCTGCTTTTTAGTGAGCTGCAGGTTAAAGGTACGCGGAAACCTTGCATCGGTTGCCGTGACTTTACGGCCCAGGTAATCAGCGATGGCGCCGTCATAGCCTGCGGTGTGCTCGAACGCTTTCACTGCCAAGTCAAAGCGGGTGTCGCGACTGACCTGAGCTTCGTTCGCGTCTAGCTCGCTAAGCACCCGGTGGTAATCGCTGCTGTTGACCACGATGGTGGTGTAGGCATGATTCTTGGCGCAGGCGCGCACCATGGTCGGGCCGCCAATGTCGATATTTTCAATGGCATCTTCTAGCGAGCAGTCCGGCTTGGCGACGGTGGCAGCAAAAGGGTAGAGATTGACCACGACCATATCAATAGGCGTGATGTCGTTCTCGGCCATGACGGCGTCATCTTGTCCGCGACGGGCTAAAATACCGCCGTGAATTTTGGGGTGGAGTGTTTTGACGCGGCCATCCATGATTTCAGGAAAGCCGGTATGTTCAGAGACTTCCTTGACGGGAATAGCATTTTCTTGCAATAGCCGAAAGGTTCCCCCCGTCGACAACAGTTCAACGCCGTGCTTAGCTAAGCCGCGGGCGAACTCCACGATGCCGGTTTTATCAGAAACGCTCAATAGAGCGCGGCGGACGGGGGTAGCAGAGTTATCAACCATCAGAATACTCGTGTGGAGAGCCAAGAATTAAAAACAACAACGCCCCAATGTTATGGGGCGTCACCTTCTAGAAGACCGTACTGTTTGAGTTTTTTACGCAGCGTGCCGCGGTTTAGCCCTAAGACATCAGCGGCCCGCGTCTGGTTACCGTCGGTATGTTCCAGCACGCAGGAAAGTAGCGGCGCCTCTACTTCCGCTAAGACCATGGCGTAAAGGTCGCTCGCCTGGCTGCCGTCTAAGTGTTCAAAGTAGCGGCGCATCGCCGTTTCGACAGCTTCCCGAAGCGGTTGAGGCGGCGTGCTGGCGGCAGGGTCAGCTAGCGTGCCTGACAGCTGGGAATAGGCGTCGCTTGAGAGAAGATCGCGTTCGGTCATGCAGCATAGCTTCCTTTGGCTAGCAAACGCGCGGCAGCATCGGGAGCCATCGCGTCTTTGATCCAAGCAAATTGCGTTTCGGGTGATGCCAGCGTATTGAACTGCTGCTTTAGTGCGCGCTGTTGAAGCTGGGTAAAGCGAGGGTCATCGCTGAGATACCAGCCGACATGTTTACGAGCAATACGCACCCCCATGGTCGTGCCATAAAACGCATGCAGCGCCTCTATGTGCTCGTGAAGCACATGGTGGCGTGACATCAGGCTTGGCAACGCCATCTTGTTCCCATGTTCGAGATAGTGACTAATCTGTTGAAATATCCATGGGTTGCCTTGGGCGCCACGACCCACCATCACCGCGTCAGCGCCGGTATAGGCAAGAACGTCGGCGGCTTTTTCAGGGCTGGTTATATCGCCATTAGCAATCACTGGTATCGACAGGTGAGATTTAATCTCCGCAATCGTGTCGTACTCCGCTTGTCCAGTATAGCGCTGCTGGCGATGACGGCCATGAACGGCTAACGCTTTAATGCCCGCCGACTCGGCGAGGCGGGCAATTCTCAGCGCATTGTTCGACTCGCCACACCAGCCCGTTCGAATTTTTAGCGTAACGGGAATATCGACCGCCGCGACCACTGCATCGAGAATAGAAGCGACTAATGCTTCATCACGCAGTAGTGCCGACCCTGCCGCTTTATTACACACTTTTTTGGCAGGGCAGCCCATATTGATATCAATGATCTGAGCACCCAGCTGCGCATTCAAGCGTGCCGCTTGAGCAAGCATTTCGGCATCGCCACCGGCAATTTGTACCACTCGCGGATCGGGTTCGCCACGGTGATCCATACGAAGCTGTGATTTGCGCGTATGCCAAAGGCTTGGGTCAGCTGTGACCATTTCACCGACAACCCAACCAGCACCAAGACGCCTGCATAGCTGGCGAAAAGGGCGGTCAGTGACACCCGCCATCGGCGCGAGCATTACCTGGTTCGGTAATGCGTAAGGGCCGATGCTAACGGGCTGCTTGGAGGCTAGTGGGTTGCTTGTCATAACATTTGGCTTATGGGTACTTGCTGGCGGCGAGTGAATGCTTTTAAGGGAGCGTATGATACGCCTAGTCGGCGTTAGGGTGAAGGCCGTTGGCGGCTTTAACTCGGACGTTGTCCGTCAAGGCGCACCCAGCCTTCGCGAGTCACCGGCTCATGCATCAAAATGCCCTGCGCCTCATAGGCTTGGAGAACCTCTTCCGCTTGGTTGGCCAATATGCCCGAGAGCGCAATGCGGCCGCCAGGGGCAACATGACCTGCAATCATCGGCGCTAAATCGACCAGCGGTCCTGCCAGAATATTGGCGGTCACAATAGGGTAGTCGCCGTTATTGCTTAACTGCTCAGGGTAGTGCAGCGTTAATGCTGACTCGGCAATACCATTGCGTTCAGCGTTGTCACGGCTGGCTTGCAGCGCCTGGGGATCAATATCGGTTGCATCGGCATGCCGCGCGCCCAACTTGAGTGCGGCAATTGCCAGAATGCCTGAGCCGCAGCCTACGTCCAGAATGCTCTGCTGCGCTAACTGGCCATTAACCGCTAGCTCGTCAAGCCATTCAAGGCATAGCGCAGTGGTAGCATGTGTGCCGGTGCCAAACGCAAGGCCTGGGTCGAGGATTAAGTTAACGGCATCTTCCTCAGGCGGCGTGTGCCAGCTGGGCACAATCCACAGGCGCTGGCCCATGCGCAGAGGGGTGAAATCATCCATCCACTCACGCTCCCAATCCCGATCCGCGAGTAGCTCATATTCTATGGTAGGGCAGGGTTCACCAGGCATCTGTTCTGACCAAGCAGCTTCAATACGCGCCAGCATGCTGTCAACCCCTTCCAGGTCATCATAAAGCCCCGTCAGAATGGTATCTTCCCAGAGCGGGGTTGTGCCGCGCTCGGGCTCAAATACGGGGTCGTCGTGGGCGTCCTGAAGGCCAATGGCTGTCGCGCCTTCTTCTAGCAGTAGTTCTTCAAGAAACTCTGCTTGCTCAGGGGCAACGTGGGCTTTGAGTTGAAGCCAGGGCATGGAGGTTCTCCGCAAGGCGAATTAAAGACATGTACAGTAAAGACAATGACGGGGTGGACATGGCCACCCCGCTAGGTATCACACAGTGCGCTGGAAAGGGCGCGCTGGAAAGAAAAGCTAGCTGCTGAGTTTCTTTTCCAGATAGTGGATGTTGACACCGCCTTGACGGAAATAGCTGTCGCGAACCAAATCTTTTTGCAAATCGATATTGGTTTTAATGCCTTCTACGAGTAGCTCGTCAAGCGCATTACGCATGCGCGTCAGGGCTATTTCACGATCTGCTCCCCACGTGATCAGTTTGCCGATCAGAGAGTCGTAGTGCGGGGGGACGGTGTAGCCGGTATACAGATGTGAATCCATGCGTACACCCAGCCCACCCGGTGAGTGAAATAGCGTGACCTTGCCGGGCGAGGGCATGAAGGTGCGCGAGTCTTCGGCGTTGATCCGGCACTCAAAGGCGTGTCCATTGAGCTGTACATCTTCCTGGCGAATCGACAACGGCATACCCGAGGCAATGCGTAGCTGCTCTTTAACGATATCTACGCCGGTGACCATCTCGGTGACCGGGTGCTCAACCTGAACACGGGTGTTCATTTCGATAAAGAAATACTCGCCATCTTCATACAAGAACTCAAAAGTGCCGGCACCCCGGTAGTTAATCTTGATGCACGCCTGACGACAGGCTTCAAGAACCTGGGCGCGGGCCTCAGGGTCAAGGCCGGGGGCTGGCGCTTCTTCAAGTACTTTTTGATGGCGGCGCTGTAATGAACAGTCGCGGTCGTAAAGATGAATGGCGTTGCCTTGGCCGTCGGCAAGCACTTGAACTTCTACGTGGCGCGGCTTTTCAAGGAATTTTTCCATGTAGACCGTTCCATCACCAAAGGCCGCGTGCGCTTCGGTGCGGGTAACGGTAATTGCCGACAACAGGTGGCCTTCGGTATGCACGACGCGCATGCCACGGCCACCACCGCCTGCCGCGGCTTTAATGATCACTGGGTAACCAATGCGGCGCGCCGTCGCTAAATTGGTAGCGTCATCTTCCCCTAGCGGGCCATCCGAGCCAGGCACCGTCGGGACGCCCGCTTCTTTCATTGACTGAATCGCACTGACTTTGTCGCCCATTAAGCGAATCGTCTCAGCGCTTGGGCCTATAAAGGTGAACCCAGAGCGCTCCACCTGTTCAGCAAAATTGGCGTTTTCTGAAAGAAAACCATAGCCAGGGTGAATAGCGGTTGAGTCAGTCACTTCGGCTGCACTGATCAGGGCCGGTATGTTTAAGTAAGACAGCGCTGATGATGCCGGGCCAATACACACGGCTTCATCCGCCAGGCGAACGTGCATGAGTTCACGATCAGCTTTGGAGTGTACCGCTACGGTTTTTATGCCCAGCTCTTTACAGGCCCGTAGGATACGGAGGGCAATCTCGCCGCGGTTCGCGATAAGTACCTTGTCCAGCATGGGAGAGTCCACCCGTGTTGAAAATGAAGGATTAAGCGATAACGATCATGGGTTGATCGAATTCCACCGGTTCGCCGTCTTCCACTAGGATGGCTTCCACCACGCCGTCGCGGTCAGCTTCAATCTGGTTCATCATTTTCATGGCTTCAATGATACATACGGTGTCGCCTTGCTTGACGCTGTCGCCAACTTCTACAAACGATTTGGCACCCGGTGCCGGGCTGCGATAGAACGTACCGACCATGGGCGAGTTAACGGCTTCACCGCGGTAACTGGCGCCTTGTGGTTCTGCATCAACGGCCGCTGGGGTGCTGCTGGGGGCAGGGGCAGGAGCTGGCTGACCGTATTGCGGGTACTGCGGCATCGGCTGTGGTTGCCAGGTGGCGCCATTCGGGTGGCGACTGATACGAACGGATTCTTCGCCTTCCTGAATTTCGATCTCGCTAATATTGGACTCTTCGAGCAGCTCGATCAGTTTCTTAACTTTGCGGATATCCATGGCATGGCCCCATCAATGTCATAAAAGGTAAACGCACGGCAAGCCTTGGTGATTGGCAAGGGTGCGGCGCTACTCTCATTAAGGAAAGTAGCGCAGTAAACCAAATTTTAAAATGAAGAGAACGCTGCATGTTAGCGAACGTTACCGCGTTCTCAACCTTAAAAAAGCAATTTTTAGCTAATATGGGAGCGGAGTTTGCCGAAAAAGTGCCACGATGTCCAGTTACGGCCAGTGTAATGACTCACATCGGCTCGTCACGATAATTTAAACAACCGTTTGACGATGTTCGCATCAGAAAGGCGCCATAGTCGTGGAAAGGGTGCTGAAAAAGTGCCTGGACTAGCTGCTGGCAACAGGCCTGAAAACGGTTCTGAGACCAGTCTCGAAAATAGCTCTGCACTATGGGGTTGTCAGCGCCTTAAGCTGATTGGCTCGTCAGCCATGCACGCACTGAGTCGAGATGCTCTTGTAGCTGGCTGGCGGTCACTTCGCCCTGGATACGAGCCTGGCGAATCTCTTCGTCGTGGCTGAAAAAGAGCAAGCTGGGAGGGCCAAAGAGGCTAAAGTGTTTAAGTAGCTCACGGCTTTGGGGGCTGTTTTGGGTGACGTCGGCAGCCACTAAGGTGTAGTGGCTTAGGGCTTGAGCCACATCAGGCTGGGTGTAGACATTCCGCTCCATTAACTGACAGGAAATACACCAGTCGGCGGTAAAGTGTACAAACACTGGCTGATTAGCGCGACTGGCTTGGGCGATTGTCTCGTTAAGTGCTGCAAGGTTGTCCACTTTGATGAAGTCGATGCTAGCTTCCGTCTGCGTGCCTTTAACATCGTAAGACCCGGCAAGAGGACGTAACGGATCGTTGCCGCCAAGGCTTGCGCCCACCACCAGCAGTACACCCCATACTAGCAGCATGATGCCAAGCGTTTGGCGAGCGCGTGGCCACCCTTGCGCTTGATTAAGGCTTAGGGCGCCCAATACCAACCCGCTACCAATGGCAAGCGCAGCCCAAAGTAAAAGGGCTAGTGGGGCAGCCACCAAGCGTTCAATCATCCATATGGCTACGCCGAGCAGCAATAGCCCAAATGCCACCTTTACACCATTCATCCAGGCGCCTGATCGGGGCAGCAGCGTAGCACCGAAAGTGCCTGCCAATAGAAGCGGTAGACCCATTCCTAGGCCCAACGCAAAGAGCACGGCGCCGCCTATCGCTGCATTACCGGTGGATGAAATAAACACTAGCGCTCCCGCTAATGGGGCGGTGACGCAAGGTGAAACCACCAATACCGACAGCGCACCCGCTACTGCCAGCCCCATTGGGCCGCTGCGCTGAGCACGCGTTTGCCAGGCATCAATTCGGCGGCTTAAACGAGGGGGAAGGGTAAGATTAAAAGCACCGAACATGGCCAGCGCAAAGAGCGTGAAAAGCAGCGCAAAGGTGATTAATACCGGTGCGGACTGAAGGCGTGCCTGCAGGTTAAGCCCCGCGCCAAATAAACCCATTAACACGCCTACCAGTGCGTAGGTCAGCGACATGCCCAACACGTAGCTGAGCGAGAGTGCAAAGGCGCGTGGCCGGGTAGGATGCTGGCCCACGATGATCGACGACAGGATCGGGATCATTGGCAATACGCAGGGTGTGAAAGTGAGGCCTAAACCAGCGATAAAAAATAGCCCCAGTGCCAGCGGAAGACTCGCCTCGCTGATTAAAGTGCTAAAGCGACTATCTTCACTCTGAGGCGCGGAGAATGCCTCTGGCGCGGCGGTATCTGGCTGAACGTTGACGCTGTTAGCGGTTTCCCAATCGGCGAATTGACTGGGGGGTTGGGTTTCACTGGCCTCTAGAATGGTTTGTTCCGGAGGGTAGCAAAGCCCGGCATCGGCGCATCCTTGAAAGGTCAACGCAACGCTAAGAGGACCTGAGTAGGTCGCTTCCAAGGGGGTTTCAAAGACCACCTGGTCGCGAAAGACATACACATCACCCATGAACTCATCAGTGGTGAAGTGTCCAGGGGGTAGACTTGGTTCACCTAACGTCACGCCGTCTGTCTGGCTTGTGACCGCAAACTGATGCCGATAAAGATAATAGCCATCGGTTATGTCCACGCCGATGAACAGCGTGTTGCCATCGTGCCAGGCGGAAGGCTGGAACGCCTCCATGACGGGTAAAAAGTTATCCTGATTGTTGGACGAAAACCACTGTGCATGAGCCATCAGCGGCAGCCAGCCGAGCAACAAAACAAAAACAGTAAATAGCTTTAGGCGCTTAACAACTAACACGTTACATCCTTCATCAGTACCCACGCGATCAACAACATAGCATACCGCATCCCTAAATCTTGGCGTATACCTTGCGGTGACATGACGCGGCAAGTCATTGCTCGGGCTAACCGACAAAAACGCAAAAGGCCACCCGAAGGCGGCCTTTTGTGGCATCCGCTAACAATTAGTGGATAGCAGTGAGGCGATAGTTAGGCTTTTTGATAAGCGCTAACGGATTTTTCAATGGCTTTGCGTGCCGCCTCAACACCTTCCCACGACTCAACTTTTACCCATTTGCCTTTTTCGAGGTCTTTATAGTTCTCAAAGAAGTGAGCAATCTGCTGGCGTAAAAGTTCGGGTAGGTCGGTCACTTCCTGAACATCGTCGTAGAGCGAGCTCAGCTTGGCGTGCGGGACACAAATTAACTTGGCGTCTTCGCCAGCTTCATCGGTCATATTGAGAATGCCCACAGGGCGAGCACGGATGATGCTACCCGCCTGAACAGGGTGTGGGGTCACTACCAATGCGTCGAGTGCATCGCCATCGTCAGCCAAGGTGTGCGGGATAAAGCCGTAGTTGGCGGGGTAGAACATGGGGGTAGCCATAAAGCGATCAACGAGTAGCGCGCCCATGTCCTTATCAATTTCATATTTGATTGGATCGTGGTTGGCGGGAATTTCGATCACCACGTAAACGTCGTTAGGGAGATCCTTTCCAGCGGGGATATTGTCGAAGTTCATCGTTGATTCCTTGGTAGTGCAATGGTTAGGCAATCGTTTCTGAGGCGTTTATGGCCAGGAATTATACGAATATGGCTGCCCGATTACCAATACGACATAGGTGAAATCATTATAATCACTAGGTTAACGACGCATCTTGACCCGCAAATGGGTAATTGCACACCAAGTTAATAGAGACGTTTGGTGGGCATCGTTTCTGCTCAGCTGTGTGTATCATAAGCATTATTAAACGTTAGCGGTGTCCCTAGAACGAGTCGGCAGCCTAGGAGGATGACTTGTCGCACGCCCAATTGCTCATTAGTTACGGTCAGGCGTTTGTCGCGCCCGACCGACGCCTGCACCGCAGTTCCATGTCGGTGCGCTTTCCTGAGGCGCCACTGCTTCGCGCTAAAGGGGGCTGTGCAGTGATTAGCGACTCTGTCTCGCGCAATACGATGGCGAAGCAGGCCGGTGATTTAAGCGTACGAGGATTTCTGGCCGACTACTTTTCCACTCCTGACCACTGGGATGTTAAAACCTCGGCCACTCGCGTACTGCGCGCGCTGAATAGCTGGTGCTATAGCCAAAGCCAGCATGTTAAAGAGGGCAGTTTTGTGTCCTCCCTGTCTGCAATGGTTTTTCGTGGTCGTGAAGCGCATCTGTTTCATATGGGCGATACATTGGTCTTTCGTTTGCGGGGCGCTGAATTTGAACAGCTAAGCCGCGACCATGTGACCGATATAGGCGGCTATCGTTATCCTTCGCGAGCGTTGGGTATGGATGGCAGTGTCGACATCGACTATACCCATATCGCGCTTAAGCAGGGGGACTTGTTCCTGTTTACGACTCAAGGGGTGCGTGGAACGTTACTTCCTTCTGACTACGTGCGGTTAATTCGTCAGGATGCCAGCGACCTGGATGCAGCCTGCGAGCGTTTGGCCAATGAAGCCAAACAGCGGGCCCAGGATCGCGGCTACGGTGGAGATCAGTTCTGTTTCCAATTGATACGCATTGACGAATTGCCCGACGAAGAAACGGAGCATCCCGGACAGCTCTATGGGGATTTGCCGATCCCGCCAGAGCTCTCGCCAGGGGAGCGTTTAGACGGTTTGGAAGTGCTCGCCGTGCTGTCGCGCACCGCGCAATCCCGGGTTTATCGCGTTCGTGATGTTCATAGCGAGCGGGAAATGGTCATGAAGGCGCCCAGTCCCGAACTTTCTTTGCGCAACGCCTACCTTGAGCATTTTTTGCTCCAGCAGTGGGTCGTCGAGAGGGTGAATTCGCCTTTCGTGGTCAAAGTCATGGAGCCGTCGCGCCCACGCCGCTATCTCTATTATCTGATGCAGCATGTTGAGGGCGAAACCTTACGCCAGTGGGCTGAGCGTCACCCACAAGCGAGCCTGACCCAGCGTTTGGATATTGCGAATCAGCTTGGTAAGGCAGTACAGGCCTTGCATCATCGGGAGATTATTCACCAGCAGATTAATCCCGATAATATTTTAATCGACCCGCACGGCAAGCTGGTGCTTAGCGATTTTAGCGCTTGTCATATGCGCGATGGCGAGGGGCACCGGCACTCAGGGGAGTTACTCCGCCAGCTTGGTTTTAATGAACACTCCGCACCCGAATATGCATTAGGCGACAGTATCGGACGGCGTAGCGACCAGTACTCCTTGGCTTCCACGACTTACTGGCTACTAACCGGGGCGTTACCCTATACGCTGACCCCCAATCGACTGCGCAGCCATACTGATCTTGAAGAGCTGACCTATCGCAGCGCGAGAACCACCAATCCGGAAATATCGTCATCATTGGATGAAGCCCTTCGTCGCGCTCTGGATCCCCAACGAGCACTGCGCTTTAGGCGTTTATCTGAGTTTTTGCATGCCCTGAGGGTTCCCCTTGGACGGCTGCCTAGCCGGGAAGAGAACCGTCAGGAGCCGCGTCGTTTTTGGCAAGGGGTGGCAGGTATTCTGCTGTTGCTGCTGGTGCTTTCCTGGCTGCTGCGCTAACACCGGATAGCACAGTGCATGATGGCTCAATAGCATTCGCCATAAGTAGGTAGGTCATTGCGAGGAGCGAAGCGACGCGGCAATCCCTGCCTCGCAATGACCATGCTACGTTAGTGGCTTATAGCGTAAACGTAGGCAGCTTACGCTCGACCTTGGCCAGTTTTAGTTTGGCCACTTTAGGCAACCCGTTTTCAAACGGCGGGAAATCTTCGCCTTGAATCAAGGGAGAAAGGTAATCCCGGCACGGTTGAGTAATCTCAAAGCCATTCTCGCTAATGAAATCGCGTGGCATAAATTTTTCTTGGTTGGCCACTTGCGACAGCGGGGCGGAAATAACGTCCCACTGGTAAGGCGACTGGGAGATGCGTCGAATGGCGGGCATCATGGCGTTTTTACCCGCGAGTGCTAACGTGACCGCTTCGCGACCGACGGCATACGCTTGCTCAACGTCTGTTTTAGAGGCCAAGTGGCGCGCGGCGCGCTGTAAATAGTCCGCCACTGCCCAGTGGTACTTGTAACCCAGGTCCTGCTTGATCATGCCCGCCAGCGTAGGGGCAACACCACCGAGTTGGCGGTGACCGAAAGCATCGGTGTTGCCAGCATCGGCCAGGAAAGTGCCATCTTCGTAGCGTGCTCCCTCAGAAACTACGATCACGCAGTAGCCGAACTGCTTCACGCTCTCCTCAACCCGCGCCATGGCGGCTTTACGGTTAAAGGGTACTTCCGGGAAAATAATCATATGCGGGGGCTCGCCCTCCGCCTGTCCCGCTAAACCACCCGCGGCGGCAATCCATCCTGCGTGGCGACCCATCACTTCAAGCACAAACACCTTGGTAGACGTTGCGCACATGGAGGCGATATCCAGCGAGGCTTCAAACGTCGAGGTGGCGATGTACTTGGCAACGCTGCCAAACCCAGGGCTGTTATCGGTAATCGGCAGGTCGTTATCCACGGTTTTGGGGACGTGAATCGCGGTGAGGGGATAGCCTAGTTTTTCAGAAAGTTGCGATACTTTTAAGCAGGTATCGGCACTATCGCCCCCGCCGTTATAAAAGAAATAACGGATATCGTGAGCTTTGAATACTTCGATTAAGCGCTCGTACTGAGCACGATGAGCGTCAATATCTTTTAGTTTGTAGCGACAAGAGCCAAATGCTCCGCCTGGGGTATGACGCAATGCCGCGATGGATTCATCGCTTTCTTGGGTCACATCAATAAGGTCTTCCGTTAGCGCACCGATAATGCCGTTATGACCGGCATAAACCTTTCCGATTTGATCGGGTGCTTGGCGGCAGGCTTCAATGACGCCGCAAGCGCTGGCGTTGATCACGGCGGTAACACCACCGGATTGGGCGTAAAAGGCATTATGCTGGGCCATGGAAACGTCTCATCTCCTGAAAACGGGTAGGATTAATCATCGTATTGTGCTGCCACCGACTGCTGACTGAGCAGTAGTGGCAGTATTAATGCAAAGTTATGTTGCTACAGTGTTGCAAAGTTTAGCGTAAAGGCCAGGTGCCTGCATCTACGCTTACACGTACGCCTGCACAGTTGATTTACGTTTACTCTTTGCCATCCATTTCTTGTTCGCGCTGAGCGAGTCGCCATCCACCTAAATCTTTATAGCGATTCACCATGGCGCAAAAAAGTTCGGCGGTCCGCTCGGTATCGTAACGTGCCGAATGAGCCGCTTTATTATCAAACTCAATACCCGCGGCACGACAGGCGCGAGCAAGCACCGTTTGACCATAGACCAACCCGGCTAGCGTCGCGGTATCAAAGCTTGAAAAGGGATGAAATGGATTTCGCTTAATGCCACAGCGATTGACCGCAGCGTTTAAAAAGCCCTGATCAAATGCCGCATTATGGCCCACTAAAATAGCACGGGTGCAGTCATGCGCTTTGATTGACTTACGGATCGGACGGAAAATTTCGTTTAACGCATCGGCTTCGCTTAGCGCTACCTGCGTGCGTAACGGGTCGTCTAAATTAATGCCGGTGAAATCCAGCGCAGACTGCTCGACATTAGCACCCTCAAAAGGGTGAATATGATAAGCATAGGTGGCATCAGGAAGCAGGTTGCCCTCCGGATCCATGGTGAGTGTGACGGCGGCTATCTCTAACACGGCATCACCTTGGGCATTAAATCCCCCGGTTTCTAAATCAACGACCACGGGCAGGTAACTGCGAAAGCGCTGGGCCATTAATTCGCGGGCAATTGCCTCGCTCATGAAGCTCTCCTTAGTAAAGCGAGTAATCGGTCAATACAAGCGGCAAGCCGCCGCTTAATGGCATGATTCTATCAGCTTTAGACGTCAGGCGTCGTTGACGGTATTCGCAGGTCATCGAGAGCGCTATACTCAACGGCTATCATCAAGGTTTATCATGTTAGCCGAGTGCTACACGATAGTGCCGTTTTTACTGATCAACGACCGTTAGTCAACGAGGAGCAAAGAATGTCCGATGTCAAAAAGGTTGTGCTGGCATATTCAGGCGGCCTGGACACATCCGTAATCGTTAAGTGGTTGCAAGAAACCTACAACTGCGAGGTAGTAACCTTTACTGCCGACATCGGTCAGGGCGAAGAAGTTGAGCCAGCGCGAACTAAGGCGCAAGCGCTTGGTGTAAAAGAGATTTACATCGAAGACTTACGTGAAGAGTTTGTGCGCGACTACGTTTACCCGATGTTTCGTGCCAACACTATCTATGAAGGCGAATATCTGCTGGGCACCTCTATCGCCCGGCCATTGATTGCCAAGCGCTTGATCGAAATAGCGAACGAAACAGGCGCGGATGCTATTTCCCACGGCGCGACGGGTAAAGGTAACGACCAGGTGCGCTTTGAGCTTGGCGGTTATGCCTTGAAGCCCGGGGTAAAAGTCATTGCTCCCTGGCGTGAGTGGGACTTAACGTCTCGCGAAAAGCTGATGGCTTACTGTGAAGAGCATAATATCCCGGTCGACTTTTCCAATAAAAAGAAAAAGTCGCCGTACTCCATGGATGCCAACTTGCTTCACATCTCGTATGAGGGTGGCATTTTGGAAGACCCATGGGCTGAAGCAGAAGAGGACATGTGGCGCTGGAGCGTTTCGCCAGAAGCTGCCCCTGACCAGCCAACTTACGTTGAGTTGACCTTTGAAAAGGGCGACATCGTTGCCATCGACGGAGAGCCGTTGAAAGCGCATGAAGTGCTCGAAAAGCTTAACAAGTTAGGTGGCGATAACGGCATCGGCCGGTTGGACATTGTTGAAAACCGCTACGTGGGTATGAAGTCTCGTGGTTGCTACGAAACACCGGGGGGCACCATTATGCTGCGTGCTCACCGTGCCATTGAGTCATTGACCCTGGACCGTGAAGAAGCCCACCTGAAAGACCAGCTAATGCCTAAATATGCCGAAGTGATCTACAACGGCTACTGGTGGAGCCCTGAGCGCCGTATGCTGCAAGCGGCCAT
Organism: Vreelandella sulfidaeris; assembly: GCF_042429665.1. Lineage (GTDB taxonomy): Bacteria > Pseudomonadota > Gammaproteobacteria > Pseudomonadales > Halomonadaceae > Vreelandella. The sequence continues at coordinate 1,471,151 of NZ_JBHMAC010000010.1, forward strand.
TGACGAGACCCAGAAAAACGTCGCCGGTGTGGTCCGTATGAAGCTCTATAAAGGTAACGCGACCGTGGTGGGCCGCAAATCTGATGAGTCGCTGTTTGATGAATCAATCGCGACCTTTGAAGATGATGCTGGCGCCTACAACCAAAAAGACGCGGAAGGCTTTATCAAGCTTAACGCACTGCGGTTACGTATTGCCGCTGGTAAAGGGCGTAAACAGAGCTAATTAAGCGCTGATACCCAACCATAGCGTATGACTGGCTAGGGCGGCTCGACAATGGCCGCCCTAGCGACACAGGAGGCACAACCATGCTTAAAAAACTAATCTCCGGTCTCTTTGGTAGTGGTAGCCAAGGCTCGCCGGGCACTACCACCAAAGCGGCTGAACCAGTTGAGTATAAAGGGTATGAAATAATCTCTCAGCCGGATGATCAGAGCGGCCAGTTTCGTGTCAGCGGCCTCATTCGTAAACCGGATGCCAACGAGGGAGCGCTTGAACACCGTTTTGAGCGTTCCGATATGCTGCCTGGGCGCGAGGCTTGTGATGCCATGATGGTGACCAAGGCACAGCGCTATATCAATGAAGTCGGTGATGACATGTTTGAACCTGACCCGCGCCGCGCTGGCGAAAGCGAATAGCCGCTGTCAATCGTGCGGTTCCTTATATTGTTAGTCTCTTCATCTCCTGCTTGCCCGGCCTATGCGCGCGTGCTTTCTGAGCGCCATGAAAAGCCCATGATGTCTTTGGTTTTAGGCGCCGGTTAGCGTTACTTTGCGTTGGCATCCTGGCGATCAACGGCGCTGGCTTGTAGCGCAAGCAACTGTTCAAAACTATCGATACCCCGGGCTTCTAAGCGCGGCAGCAGGGCAAGCCAAAGCTCCGCGGTGACTTGAGCATCACCTAGCGCCGTGTGGCGAGTGCCGGGCGGGAACGTCAGATCGTAGCGCTGAGCGAGGCTATCCAGGTCGTGTCCCTCCAAGGCTTCATCCAGCGCACGCGAAATCAACAACGTATCAATAACGGGTAACTCCAGATCGATGCCTTTTTGGCTGATGGCGAGTAGGTCAAAATCAGCATTGTGGGCCAGCAAGACCGACTCCCCGACATAGTCAAGGAAGCGGGGAAGAACGCTATCAAGGGTGGGCGCGCCCTTCACATCCGCATCAGTAATGCCATGAATAGTGGTACTGGCGGCGGGAATTGGTCGCTGTGGGTCAACTTTTTGGTCAAAAACATCGCTTGCTAATAGGCGGGCATTGACGATACGGCAGGCCCCAAGACTGATCACCGTGTCGCCGCGGCGAAGCTCAAGCCCGGTGGTTTCAGTGTCAAAGGACACAATATCAAGGCTGCGCAGCGGGCGACCAGCGAGCGCTTCATCCGGTGGGGGAAGGTCTGCAATACCAAAATCGTGGAATTCGGGTCTCGGCGGCGCGGCATCGCGTGGGGCACCCTCACGCTCCATGGCGGGCAAGGGAAGCCTTAAGCGGGCATGAATACCGTCTGCATCGTTAAGACTCCAGACCTCGCTGGCGTGTTGGCGCAGCACGTCGGCCACCTTTGGCATTAACGGGAGAGAAGCGAGTTGATGCTGGCGCCACTGTGAAAGTGCGTGTTCGGTCAGCGCCTTGCCGCGCCAGATAAGATCTAAATAGATATATTTATTACCCTGGCTTATTTCTCCCTCAAACCCATTGTCAGGCAGATGGGTGTTGAGGTGTTTAACCAGCGAATCAAACATGGCCATTAAAGCCGGAGCGTCGCCTTTAAACCAAGTGGGTACGCCCACCGGGGTAATTAACCGGTGCTCGGGGTCCAGGCGTTCATCCAGCGCCTGCCAAAAGTCGTTAGACCACAGGGGCGTTAAGCGCTCGCCTTGTTGCTGCATATCATCGAGTAGACTCCCTATCCTGGCCACATTGTCGCCTAGAATAGCGCCTTCCTCCTGAATCATGCGCTCCAAACGTTGGCGCAGTAAGTCGTTATTGGCGTTGCTTTGGGGGCGTAATTGGCTCAGCGCATCAGCGGCACAAATGAGGCTGGCGGAATGCTGACGCAGGGGGATCAGCATGTCCGCCAACTGCGCTCTTGCGCCCATTTCATTTGACCAGGAGGCTGTGGCGTCGCTAAAGGTAAGTAATATTTCGCCATGCCTGTCGGGGACCCGACGCAAGATAATCTTTAGCCATCGGTTGTCGCAGGCGGTAAGCCATTCTCTAGGGGCGCCATCCTGGGGTAATTGGTTAAGCGTGTGCTGTAGGCTTGAGGTGGGCAGCAGTGACTCCAGCCGTTTGCCTAATCCTAGGCCCGTGTTGCCGTTAAAAAATTCCTCGGCCGCTTGGTTGTAAAGCATTAGACGTCGGTGGTGATCACATAAAATCAGAGGCGTTTCGAGCAGTTGCAGTAATGTCTCCAGCTCCTGACGAATGCGTGCTGCACTGCGTGCGCCTTCGGCATGCGCTGTTGCCAAACGGCGTCGGTCTTCACGCCAGTAGTCGTGTACTCGACGCAAGTCGGGCTCCAGACTTTTTAACCAACCTTTGGGCGGATGATCGTCGCGAGCATCAGGGTTAGCGACCAAACGGGCAAGCTGTGCCTGTAGCTGACGTAATGGGGTGAATAACCTGCGCTCAAGCACCAGCCCAACTAAAAAGATGGTGGCGCCTCCAGAAAAACTGCCAAGCCACAGGGTAAGGCGCGCCAAGCCGCTAGGGGCTAGGTGAGCATCCAGCCAAGTGGCAAATATCGCACCGCCCAACAGGCTGACACCGCTCAGCAACAGCCATAGGCCAATCAGGCGCTGGCGTTTGGGTAGCCCGCGCCGGCTCATGCTGATTCCTTTGGCAGCAGCGCGTGGGCGCGTTCAATGAGTAACTGGGGCGAGAAGGGCTTGATGATGTAGTCATTGGCACCAAGCGCCAGGCCTTTCTCACGCTCAGCGTCCCGCCCGTAGGCCGTCAGCATTATAATAGGCAAGTGTGACGTGGAGGCTTCACTACGCAGCCTTTCTAGCACCTCGAATCCGCTAATATCCGGCAGGTTACTATCGAGGAGTAGAAGGTCTGGGGGAGTAGTGTCAACGCGTGTCAGGGCCTGTTCACCATCTTCGGCAACGACCACCTCAAATCCAGCTTGCTGCATCAGGTACTCAAGTGAGAGCAAGATGTTGGGGTCATTATCGACAATGAGTATTAGGGCCATAGTGTTTCCAGCTTTTTATAATAGGCGCTTTTTGATATCTGCTCGCTATCAAACAGCGCAGCGCGATTAAGCGGTGTATGGTGAACAGTCTAGTGAGAACCAATAAAGTAGCCTAGACGACCTTGGCACAATGGTGCCGTGTTCAGTGTGCGTGCTCGTTACACTGAGCGTTGATCGGCTGGCCATCGTTAGTATGCTACGACAGCTCGGCTATTTCGCAGTTAGGATATTCAATGCGCGTACTTTTGTTATCAGCCTATGAGGCGGTAAGTCATCGCTATTGGGCGCAACATTTAATGGCCCAGCTTGATGATATGTCATGGACACTGCTCAGCTTGCCGCCGCGCCACTTCTCATGGCGTATTCGTGGCAACCCGCTGACATGGTGGCTTAAAGAGCAAGCTACCCTCAATCAAACCTTTGATGTGATAGTAGCCACCTCAATGGTGGATTTAGCAACGTTGGTGGGGCTGTTTCCGCATCTTGGTCGGGCGAGAAAGGTTGTTTACTTTCATGAAAACCAATTTGCCTATCCCGAATCAAGCGAACAGATGCCGCAAGTAGAGGCCAAAATGGTCAATCTTTACACGGCACTATCAGCAGATTGCGTGGTGTTTAATAGCGCCTACAATCGCGACTCTTTTATTGCGGGTGCCCGCGCTTTTTTTAAGAAGATGCCCGAAAACCTTCCTATTGCCAAACCACTGACTGCGCTGCGCGATCGGGCACACGTACTACCGGTTCCTATCGATTGTCCCGTAGCGCCTAATCACAGCGCTGTGCCGAGGCGCATCGTCTGGAATCATCGCTGGGAGTACGATAAAAATCCGCGTGATTTTTTTGCGGTACTGTTTGCCTTAAGTGATGCTGGAGTGGCATTTGAACTAGCGGTACTGGGGCAGCGTTTTCGCCAAGTCCCTGACATTTTTGCAGAGGCTGAACAGCGCCTGAAAGCGCATATCGTCGCGTGGGGCCCGCAGCCGGAGGCTGCCTATCGAACATTGCTGGATAGTGCTGATATCGTGGTTTCAACTACGTGGCACGAGTTTCAAGGGCTGGCGATTATGGAGGCGGCGCAACGCGGTGCGCTACCGCTCGTCCCGGACCGACTCTGTTTTCCTGACCTTTATCCACCTGCTTATCGCTATGACGGCACGCAAGATGGGCTTTATCAGCGGCTTTATGCGTGGCTGACAGATCCAGCCAGTCGGCCTGGACCAGTGGATACATCGGTATGGGAGTGGCCTGCTTGGCGGGAGGCCTACCGTAAGGTGTTAATACCAGTCTCTTGATAGCAAATTTGGCGAATAAGGGCTGGCGGTTCAGGCGTGTCTGAGGTAACTACGCAAGCTCGGTTTTATCTTTAAATTCACAAAGGTCTTCAATAATACAGCTGCCGCAGCGGGGCTTGCGTGCAACACAGGTATAACGGCCATGCAAAATCAGCCAATGGTGGGCATCATGAAGAAATCCTTTGGGCACATGGCGCAGCAATTTTTGCTCTACCTCCACGACGTTTTTGCCTTTGGCGATGCCAGTACGATTTGAAACCCGAAAAATATGCGTATCCACTGCCATGGTGGGTTGCCCAAAGGCCGTATTGAGTATCACGTTGGCCGTCTTACGACCGACGCCCGGCAAGGCTTCTAATGCCTCGCGGGTTTCGGGCACCTTGCCGTCATGTTGGTTAACCAACATATGGCAGGTTTTCATAAGGTTTTCGGCTTTGGTGTTGTATAGGCCGATGGTTTTAATATGTGCTTTGAGACCATCAATTCCCAGGTCGATGATGCCTTGCGGGGTATTGGCGACTGGGTAGAGGCGCGCCGTTGCCTTGTTAACGCCCACGTCGGTCGCTTGGGCGGATAACAGTACAGCAGCGAGCAGTTCAAAAGGTGTTGTCCAGTTTAGCTCGGTGGTCGGGTTTGGGTTCTCTGCCTGAAGGCGAGTAAAAATCTCATGACGCTTTTGGGCATTCATGCGTGTTCTCTATGTTTATCAATGATATGTAAAAAATGTTATCAGGCCGTGTCAGTGAATGTGTTGGCGTTACTATTTAATCGTGCCGGTGACTCGCACGCGGCGCTCGCTGCGTGGGGCCGCCGACATCGGCTGGGCGCGTGCAGCACGGCGCTGATCAATGGCATTTTTCAGCGCGATCAACATACCGGCTACAAAGAAAGCGCCCGGCGGCAGCAGGAAAAATAAAAACTGGTAGTCGTTGCCAACGGTGAGTTGCCAATTCGCGGCTGAGGGCCCAAACAACAGCGCCATGTCGCTAAACAGCGTGCCTTGGCCGAGCAACTCACGCAGGGCACCCAGCACTATCAGCACAGCACCAAATCCTAATCCCATCATCAAACCGTCAATGGCCGCCGGCAACACCGGCTGGCGAGACGCAAAGGCATCGGCACGGCCTAAAATGGCGCAGTTGGTCACAATAAGCGGAATAAAAATACCCAATACCTGATAAAGCGGGTAAGCATAAGCGGCCATCAGCAGTTCAGCGCAAGTAACGAAAGCAGCAATCACCATCACAAATGCGGGTAGGCGTACAGCAGACGGGACTTGATGCCGGATTAACGAAATCGTGGTGCTGGCGCCGACCATGACCAGTAGCGTCGCGACCGCCAACCCCAGTGCATTCACGACACTAACGCTGACCGCCAGCAGTGGGCAGAGTCCGAGTAGTTGAACCAGCGCTGGATTGTTGGACCATAGCCCATCGCGAGCCAGCTGGCGCCATGGCGATAGGGGGCTTGGGGTCATGTGTCGGGCTCCTCAAACGTGATGGGTAAGGGTGTTTCGGCCACGTATTGCAGCGTTTTATGCACCGCTCTGACCACCGCACGGGGAGTGATGGTGGCGCCCGTAAAGGCGTCGAAATGACCGCCATCCTTCTCAACAGCCCAGCCCTTTGAAGGTAAGTTGGCTAATCCCAGACCGTTAAACTCGGTGATCCAATCGCTGCGACGGCGTTCAATTTTATCGCCAAGCCCTGGCGTTTCCTGATGCTGGGTGACGCGAACACCGCTGATACGTTGATGCTCGTCGATGCCGATCAAAAGGCGTATTTCGCCGTTATACCCTTGCCGTGTAACCGCCGGCAAAATGACAGCGCTATTTCCCTGATGGCTGACTGCCCAGCCTTGGCTGTCGCTTTTGAGTCCCAGCATGCCTGCGTTAGGCAGCTCAAAGGCGCTTTCCAGCACGCTGGTCACCGGAATCGTTGCGAGCTCCTCAGGCAGCACTTCCTGTAACTGACGGTGCTGATAGGCTAGCTGGTGCGTGGCGATGCGCTCGGCAGTGACGGCGCGAGTCAGCGCGACGCTGCCAGCGGTGACCAGGGCAAACGTGCCAAGCGCGAACGCCCCTCGCAGCATGGCCTTATATAGCGTCATGGCTGGCCCCTGGGTGGCGTTGTCGGCTGGCCACTGGAGCGAGGCACGCTATACAGATCGACTAACGGCACGCACAGATTCATCAGCAGTACCGCAAACGCCACGGCGTCTGGGTAGCCGCCAACATTGCGAATAATGATGATCAGTATGCCAATTCCTGCGCCATAGATTAGCTTGCCGCGTCGACTGGTGGCTGCGGATACCGGGTCGGTGGCGATAAAAAATGCCCCGAACAGCATGGCACCGGTGAGCAAATGAAATAGCGGTGAAGCAAAATGGCTGGGGTCGCTAAGATAGAACAACGTCCCCAACACGACGGCGCTTCCCAGCATGGCAAAGGGGATATGCCAGCTAATAATGCGTTTGTATAGCAGCAGCATACCGCCTGCCAACCATGCTAACGCGGTGAAGCGCCACGCACTGATCGTGTTGTCTGGCAGCGGGTTGGCCGCCCAGAACTCACTGGCTAGCACCGCGTCGCCTTTGTGTTTAAAGGCATCCAGTGGGGTGGCACCGCTTAAGCTATCCAGGCGCTCTGTTGGCAGCATGCCGCTGATCTGCGCCCACAATGTATCTGGTAGCAGTGATTGGGGGGGCGACCACAGGGTCATGTAGGTAGGAAACGAGACCAGCAGCAGGGCATAGCCCACCATGGCGGGATTGAAAGGGTTGTGGCCTAAGCCTCCATAAAGCTGCTTGGCAATCACAATGGCGGCAAACATACCAATGCCCACCAGCCACCATGGGCTGGCGGGCGGTAGCGATACACCCAATAAAATTCCGGTGACGAGCGCCGTTGCATCATTTAACGTCGAGCGTATCGGTCGCTGGCGTAACCTCAGCACGGCGGCTTCAAAGACAATACCGAACGTTACCGCTATCAGCACATTGCTGATTACTCCGAAGCCAAAGAAATAGCTCATCGTGAGCATCCCCGGCAGCGTCGCCAGGATGACCCAGCGCATTAAGCTGGCCGTGGGCGGTAGTGTGGACGCAGCATCCTTGACGCTAGAGGCGTGCATCATACTCATGACGACTCCTTGCTAGGGGCTGGCGCGGGGCTGTCAGTCGGTTGCTGAGCGCGTGCATTTGCTAGCTGTAGCTCTGCGGCGTGTAAGTTTTCCTGCGCGGTGGCGAGCTGCATTTCTAAATCATCTAAAGGTTGTTTAGGATCTTCCTGTGCTACGCGTGCCAGGGTTTTTTCAGCTTTTTTGACCGATGCCTTCGCGGCGGCATGGGCGATTCTTAGTCCGCGTAAATCGACTTTCTCGCTGCTGGGGGCACTTGGTGTTGAAGAGCGACGGTGTTGAGCCTGACGGGCTTCACGGCGGGCCTGTTTTTCAGCTTCTTCACGTGCCAGCCGTGCTTGTCGAAACTCAAAGCGATGTTTGGCATGTTCTGCCTTCATGGTCTCGATGCGCTGCTGGCGCAGACGGGTTTTCGCTTGTCGGTAATCTTCGACCAGCGGTATGTGGCTTGGACAGACGTAGCTACAGGCGCCGCACTCAATACAGTCAAACAGGCGGTAGCGCTCCATTTTCGCATCGTCTTGAGCACGTGCGTACCAGTGCAGTTGCTGGGGCAGCAGCGCTGCCGGGCAAACGCTTTCGCATTCACCACAGCGAATACAGGGTGCTTCCGCTGGGGCCGGCGGTAGCTCTTCAATGGTCGAGGCGATTAGGCAGTTGGTCAGCTTGGTGACCGGTGTATCGAGAGTGGCTAACGGCTTGCCCATCATCGGGCCACCCTGGATGACTTTATATAACCGTTGCTGCTCAAGCCCTGCCTGGGTGAGCAGCTCTGCAATGGAAGTACCCAGGCGTACCCACTGGTTGCCGGGCTGGGTAATGGCATCACCGGTCAGGGTAACCACCCTGGCGATCAGCGGTTGCCCGTCGCGAACGGCATGTAGAGTCGCTAGCAAGGTGCCAGGATTATGGCAAAGCACGCCTACGTCGGTGGGCAGGCCCTGCGAGGGGACCTCAATATTTAAAAGACGCTTAATTAATTGGCGCTCACCACCACTGGGATAACGGGTGGGGATCACTTTTAGCTCTGCGTTTAGCGGCAGGCTAAACGGTAGGGCACGCGTCAGGGCCTCTATTGCCTCGGGCTTATTATCTTCAATACCAATGATTATCCGCTGCGCACCGCACAGTTTGGCCATGATCTGCGCCCCTTCCAGTACTTCACTGGCGTAGTGGCGCAGTGTCGCGTCGTCAGCGGTGATATAAGGCTCGCATTCAGCGGCGTTAATTACCAAGGTATGTACGCCCTGTTGTTCTACCGTCTGCGCTTTAACATGGGTAGGAAAGCCAGCGCCACCTAACCCGGCGATACCGCTCTCGCGCAAACGTTCGAGTAGCGCTTCGCGGTCGGCATCGCACCAGTCCAGGCGGGGCAGTCGTTGCCACTCGTCTTTACCATCGCTCTCAATGGTAATGTGGCTGGCATTAACCTCGATAACCGTTCCGCTGATACTGGCGTGTAGGTTGCTTGAGATCAGCCCTTCGCGTTTGGCAATCAGGCTGCCGACCTTGACTGAATCACCCGGTGCTACACAGGCGGTGGCGGCTTGACCACTGTGCTGACGCAAGGGCAACACCACGCGGCTGGGCAACGGTGCGTCAATCAGGCCAGCTTGACTGGAGCGTACCTTGCGCTCGGGAGGATAAATACCTCCAGGAAAATCAAACGCGCTCGACATGAACATGTCCTGAAGCAGAGGGGCGGTCGCTGACGATGACGCTAGACGCCTGTGCCACTACTGGCTGCCATTGGTTAAGCGGGGTAGAGCGAGGTAGCATATCAATACAATCAACGGGGCAGGGATCGAGGCAAAGATCGCAGCCTGTGCACTCATCCTCAATAACGGTATGCATTAATTTAGAGGCGCCGATAATCGCGTCGACCGGGCACGCTTGAATGCATTTGGTGCAGCCGATGCACTCCGCTTCACGAATGAACGCTACCTTGGCAACTGGTTGGGCTTCACCGTCGAGCGGCTCTGGCTGACGACCGAGTAGATCGGCAAGCGCATGAATGGTCGCTTCGCCACCTGGCGGGCATTTATTGAGTGCATCGCCCTGGTTGATGGCTTCGGCGTAGGGGCGACAGCCAGGATAGCCGCATTGCCCGCACTGGGTTTGTGGCAACAAATCATCAATTTGTTCCACCAGTGGGTTATCGTCGCGCTTGAAGCGTTCATTAACCACGCCCAACAGGGCGCCAAATCCAAGGCCCAGGCCAGTTAAGACCGCTATTGCGCTAAGCATGCTGATCGCATCGAATGTGTTACTCATCAAGCGCAGCCTTTACTTTTGAGTAAATTTCGTCGGTCATCCAGACACCAAACCCGAAAAGCCGAGGAACGCCAGAGACATTAAGCTGGCGGTGACCATGGCAATAGCGGCGCCTTGAAATGGTTTAGGGATATCCGCGCCTGCCAAACGCTCCCGCATGGCGGCAAACAGCACTAAAATAAGCGAAAATCCCAAGGCGGCGCCTAATCCATATAGGGTGGTGTGAAAAAAACTCAACTCGCGGTTTAGAGATAGTAGCGCAACCCCTAACACCGCGCAGTTGGTGGTAATAAGAGGCAGGAAAATACCCAGTACCTGATGCAGTAGCGGACTCAACTGACGCACCATGATTTCGGTAAATTGAACCACGGCGGCAATCACCACAATAAAGCTGATGGTGCGCAGGTACGTCACGTCAAAGGGCACCAGTAGCCCGTGGTAAACCATGTAACTTGCCGCGGAGGCCAGCGTCAGCACGAACGTGGTGGCCAGCGACATACCCATCGCTGACTCAAGCTTATTAGAAACACCCATAAATGGGCACAGGCCCAGAAACTGAACCAGTACGAAGTTATTGACCAGTGCGGTACTGATCAAAATAATAAATAATTCACTCATAACGGCATAGTGTGCGAAGTAAAGGTGGCGTTGGCTAGAGAGGGTGAATACATCTTAACGCAGTGGCGTCCTGCCGCTTTAGCAGCGTATAACGCTTGATCTGCAGCCATCATTAATTCGCGGGAACTCATCATGGCGTCAGCATCCAGTTGACTAACCCCGATGCTAATAGTGACATGGGGAGCAACAGGCGACACGCGGTGAGGATATTGTAACTGGTCAATGGCATGAATAAGCGCATGGCTTTTTTCCATTGCTTGACTGCTTGATGTAGCGGGCAGCATGGCACTAAATTCCTCGCCACCACTGCGCGCGATAAAAAAGCCATGAACCGAGGCGATGTTATGCATCGCCTGGGCTATCTGTTGCAAACATGCATCCCCTTCTGGATGGCCGTAATGATCGTTAAATAATTTGAAATGATCAACGTCGATCATCATGACTGACAAGGGCTGTTTAGTGAGTTGAGTACTGGCCAGCACTTCTTGTAAGCGCTGATCGAATAATCGTCGGTTGGGTAACCCCGTCAAAGCATCATGAGTGGACAGCTGGACTAGCTCGGCATTCAGACGTTGCTGACGCTTAAACTGATCCTGAAAGGTGCGTGCAAGTATTCCTATTTCATCACCACGCTGTAATAAATTGTTTGATTCCTCATCCGTTACCCTGAATTGCTGAGTGAAGCGGGTCAGTTGTCTAAGCGGCATCAGGATTATGCGTTCTAAAAGAACCAACACTAGGCAGATGACCAATAGCATTAAGCACGCTGTCCATAATAACACGTAGCGAAATGTTTCTAAGCTGGCTAAATAACTAGTTCGACTAAGTTGAGTGCTTAGCGCTAACTGCTCGTTAGATGTGAAGGTAGGTAAGTAACGCTGTGCCAGTATCGTGTTGCCTGTGATACTGATATCAATACTGTTTTCTTGATAATCACTGACGACTGAAACGGATATGGGAAGTCCTGTGTAATCTTCCATTTTGGCAAGCCAATCGGCATCCATTGCTCTCACTTGAAAAAGCCAGCCTTGAGGTGGGCCGCTTGCGTCAGTGCGCAGAATTGGGTTGGACGCCACTATCGTTGGGGTTGGGCCAGCATATAAGTCACTTTTGCCTTGGTGCGGATCTTGTTTGATCGAACTCTGCATAGTGCGAATGATGCCTTTCATCCACTGGCACTCGCGCTCTGCGGTATAGCAGGTGGTGTATCGTCCAGTAGTAGGATTAATACCTGCTAAAAAATGTACACCGCCATCGGCGTTGAAGAAGGCCATAAGCTGAAAAGGCATCTCTTCGAACATCTGTTGGCTAAAGTTAGTATCGGTATAGCCTGGATAGTTGCCCTTGATAAATTCGTAGGTATCGTCCCAAATAGCCCAATCGCGCGTTTGTACCAATAGGTTCTCTTGGTTGAGCTGCAGACCACGTTCAATTTGACTTAACTCTTTGGTTACTAGCGTGCGCTCTTCTTTGTGAAGCGCTGGGAATATCACCCACTTGCTTAATACAATTAAAGAAATAAGCGCAAGGAATAAGACCCCTCCCAACGCTGCCAGAAAACGAAAGCGCAAAGAGCGATGTGAGCGTTGATCCATGAAGGCGGCCTGACTAAGCGGTAGTGAGGTGGGCAGTCATTAAAATAAAGGGACAAAGGCGGTTCGCCTTTGCCCCATGATGGTATGCACTGCTGGTTACGTTACCCGCTGACCCGGTTCGGCACCGGTATCGGGGGAGAGTAAATAAATGCCGTCTTCATTGGCGGAGGCCAGCACCATCCCTTCCGACAAGCCAAAGCGCATCTTCCGCGGCGCGAGGTTAGCCACCATGACCGTCAAGCGTCCCTCTAATGCTTCGGGGGCGTAGGCAGCACGAATGCCCGAAAACACGTTGCGGGTTTCGCCACCCAGGTCCAGCGTGAGCTGTAGCAGCTTATCCGCGCCTTCGACATACTGCGCCTTGATAATACGGGCAATGCGTAGATCGACTTTCGCAAAGGCCGCGAAGTCAATTTCTTCCGCGATGGGAGTTTCCGTCAGCGGGCCTTTGGGGGCTTCTTTCAATTTTTTCTCTTCCACCAGATCTTCCTTCGACGCTTCAATCATGGCATCGATGTTGTCGCGTTCAACGCGCGTCATCAACGGCTTGAATTTGTTGATGGGGTGATCGGTCAGGACGCGTTGGCGGCTGTGCCAGTCGAGCGAATCAACGTTTAGGAAGTCGCGTGCTTGTTCGGCCATTGCTGGCACCACAGGGGCCAGATAAACCATCAGTTGGCGGAATAAATTAATGCCCACCGAGCAAATGTCGAGTACTTCGGCATCGCGTCCATCCTGCTTGGCCAGTGCCCACGGCTCTTTTTCGGCAATATAAGTATTGGCCTCGTCCGCCAGCTCCATGATTTTGCGCATGGCGCGGCTGAATTCGCGTGCTTCAAAATCATTGGCGATGTCGTCACCCGCCGCTATAAAGCGGGCAACCATTTGTGGTTCAGCACAGTGTGCTGACAACGTTCCACCGCCTATCTTTTTCACAAACCCGGCGCAACGACTGGCAATATTTACCACTTTACCGACTAAATCTGAATTTACCCGCGCAGAAAAATCTTCCAGATTCAAATCCAGGTCATCGACTTTGGACGTGAGCTTAGCGGCAAAGTAGTAGCGCAGATACTCAGGATTGAGATGGTCGGCATACGTGGCGGCTTTAATAAACGTGCCGCGTGACTTCGACATTTTGGCGCCGTCCACCGTCAAGAAACCGTGGCAATTAACGGCAGTGGGAGTACGCAGGTCTGCGCCATGCAACATGGCAGGCCAGAACAGCGCATGGAAATAGACAATATCTTTGCCGATAAAGTGATAAACCTCGGCGTCTGAATCTTTTTTCCAGTAGCTGTCGAAATCGATCCCTTCGCGGTCGCAGAGATTCTTGAAACTCGCTAAGTAGCCAATCGGGGCATCCAGCCAAACATAAAAGTATTTGCCGGGAGCGTCGGGTATTTCAAACCCAAAGTAGGGCGCGTCGCGAGAAATATCCCACTCATTAAACCCGGATTCAAACCACTCCATCAGTTTATTGCGGATTTGCGGTTGAACATGGCCGTCATCAATCCAGCGCTGTAAGAAGTCGGCAAAATCGGGAAGTTTGAAAAAGTAGTGGGTAGAGGTACGCACCTCAGGGGTCGCGCCTGAAATAGCCGAGACAGGGTTGATCAAATCCGCTGGGGTATAAGTGGCGCCACACTTCTCGCAGTTATCGCCGTACTGGTCATCGGCGCCGCACTTGGGGCAGGTGCCTTTAATAAACCGGTCGGCTAAAAACAGCCCTTTTTGTGGATCAAACATCTGCTCAATATCGCGCGTAGCGATATGGCCCTTATCACGCAGACGCTTATAGATCATTTCGCTGAAGTGGCGGTTTTCGTCAGAGTGGGTCGAGTGATAGTTATCGAACCCAACTCCAAACCGGGCAAAATCCGTCTGATGATCTTGCGATACGCGTTCAATCAGCGCTTCGGGGGTAATTCCTTCCTGCTCGGCACGCAGCATGATGGCAGTGCCATGGGCGTCGTCGGCGCACACGTAGTAGCACTGTTGGCCACGGCTTTTTTGGAAACGTACCCAGATATCAGTCTGGATATATTCAAGTAAATGACCAAGGTGAATAGCTCCGTTGGCGTAAGGGAGCGCGCTAGTCACCAAAATGTTGCGCGTGGCAGTAGTAGGCATGGTGAAAATGTATTCCGAGTGAATAATGGTGCCGGTCAGGCGATAACAAAAAAGACGGCGAAGTCGCTACATGCTCCGCCGCTGGCGTTGCCACGGGCAACAGTTAATACAGCGCTTGCTCTTCTTGAACCACTTCGCGCAGGAGTTCTAAAAAGAGTTTATCCGCCTCAGAGTGCTCAGCCGGGTCTTCCGGGATATGCACGCTGGTCGTGTCGGATATCTCGTTGGCAATCCGTGCCATCACCGCTGCACTATTGCCCTCTTTCAACTGCTGACGCGCGATGACCATGGATTGCTCAAGAATATTAGGATCTTGTAGTAACTTCCGAATAAAGCCACGTAGTTCATTGATAATGCGCGTTTTCTGAATTTCTGAAGCGGACATGGGAATCTCCTTAGAATCGCGGCTGACGACAGCGCCTAGCGACAACAATCAATGCGATGACCATAGCATTTTTTCCGTCAGCGAGCATGAGTTGCCCAAGCGTTGACTGGCATTATAGGGTCAAACGGCCTGCTTTATGTTTAACAGGGTTGGCGTACTGGGCAAGCCAGTAAGGACGCAATGGCTCAGGCACGGACGCTAAGCGGGCGTTAAAGCGCTCTCTATCCTGACGCGTAATGGCTTTGCGTGCGACCAGCTCAGGTGCTTCGCCCAGTGCTTCCAGGGCTAAATAATGGCTGGGGAATAGACGATAGCCACCGATTACTTGGCGATCGATCTCAGCAGCGACTTCATCGGGAGTGGCCATATCAGCGCCTACCGGTGAGCCGAAATGAAGCCGCACACGCCCTTTGGAGCCTGTAATGCCCGCCACGATCGAGCGAATATCCTCAAATTCACTTTTGGCATAGCTTCCCTGAGTATCGATGTCGTGCAGTTCCTGGGCTTTTTGCACGTCGCACGGATCATATTCGTAGCTAATCGATACCGGTACGAGCTTGAGTTCAGCGATGGCGTCGCCAAAGACCATGTCGCGCTCAGACGCTCGTCTGGCCATGATCAGCATTTTAATAATGGCAGGTTCAGTATGGTCGATGCCGTTTTTGGCTCGCCCTTCGCGCTGAGCCATCCAGATCGAGTGCTGATCTTCGGTAATGGTATGCCGAATATAGGCAGACAGCTGCTGGTAAGCGGCGAGCATCGCGCGTTTGCCGCGTGCGCTGCGTGGCACAATAAAGCTTTTGTTGAGCCGCATCAGGTCGGTGACATAAGGCTTCTTGAGCAGATTGTCGCCGATGGCGATACGCACCGTATCTCGATTGGCTTGATAAAGCGCATAGTTGACGAAGGCGGGATCCAGCGAAATATCGCGGTGATTGCCAATAAACAGATACGCGCTTTCGGGATCGAGTTTATCTAACCCGGTGACTTCAAAGGCATCGGTGGTGGTGCGAATCATGCGCTCCATATAATGGGCAATGCGCATTTGAAATTCGTACACGCTCGACACGTCTTTGACTTCTCGGCGAACGGCGCGGCTAGCGAAGCCGCGGGCCAAGGAGGGCGCCCAGCGCGCCATGCGTGGCAACCGAAAGCGGGTGAGCGCATCCAGTAGTTCATTGTCCCGTGAGAGCCTTTCAAGCACCTCAGCCACTTCATGATCCATAAAGGGGCGGATGTCGGCCCAAGGGTCGGTCGTTGTAGAGAGTTCAGAAACGTTATTGTGATGAGTCATGCGGACCGTTGGATGATAAAGAATAATGAACGAAAATAGCATCGACGCGAGAGGCTGATTGGCCAGTCAAAGGTGCTAGTAGTGTGTGAATAACTATAGCGCCTTTATTGTGCAGCGGGTTCACGCTGCGTCTCGCCGCCCAGCCACTCTATCAAGCGAGGAATGTCGTCGGATAGCGCCTGTGCCATTAAAATGAAGTCTGTTTCCAGGCGAGCAAGGGCATCATCGCCGTCATCGGCATGGTCAGCTTCTTCAATGAGGGCGTCACCAAAGCGCAACGATTTCAATGCCAGATCATCGTGTAGCACAAAGCTTAAGCGTCCTTCCAGGCTGACAGCGAGTTTACTGGCTTGGCGCCCGCTCTCAAGCAATTGCTGTATTTCATCACTGTCCAGGTCTACCTGACGCGCGCGCAGCACCCCATCATCGCCTTTGGCCTTCAGTTCTACCTGATCGCCAAGTTGTAAGTCGGCCGGCCGACTCGCGGTGTCTCCCAGCCACGTGGTCATGGCACGTATAGGCAAGGTTTGCGAGCTTAGTGGCGTGACTTTTAAACTGCCCAGCGTCTCGCGTAGCAAATCCAGGATATCTTCAGCGCGGGTGCGCGAGCTTGCATTGATGCCGATCAATTGATTGCGCGTGTCCCACCAAAGATCAATTTTCTGGCTACGCACGAACGCGCGGGGTAGCAAATTCTCGGTAACCTGCTCCTTCAGGGCGGTTTTCTCTTTGCGAGTGACTTTGCGCCCTTCGCTGGCCTCAATATCCGCTACCTGTTCGTCGACTTCTTCTTTGACCACCGACGCGGGTAGAAGGCGCTCTTGGCGAAGCGCTGACAGTAGCCGATGCCCCTGGATTTCATGAACGAGCTGTCCGCCGCCAAGTCGTCCTGCGGGCGCTGTCCATCCTAAGCGTCGTGCGTCCGCATTGCCCAGTGGCTTGGCGGAATGCTCGTCCAGGGCGCTAGCGAGAGAGTCGCTATCCAGTTCGGGCGCGTCGTGCAGGCGGTACAAATGCAAGTGCTTAAACCACATGGAGCCAATCCTGTTCAAAAGGTGGCACATTATGGCGAAAGCGGCGCTCTCCTACCAGCATACCGCGACGAATCTAGTTTGTTGCGTGTGTTTCAAACTTGTGTTTGATTAAGCCTTGCTCAATTGTCTAGATGTTCAATTACATATAAGAGGAGACGTTATGAGTGCATCACTCTCGCGGGTTCAGTTACGTGTTCGTGGTTATCACCTGGATGGCTATGAGCATGTCAATAACGCTCGCTATCTGGAGTTCATGGAAGAAGGGCGCTGGGATTTCTTTGACAAGCATCCGGCGATGATCAAGGAGCTCCATCAGGCTGGTCGGGCGTTTGTGGTAGTGAACCTGAATATTGATTATCTGGCGGCAGCACGTCAGGGAGATGATCTGGAAGTGATGACCGGCATCATCGAAGTAGGGGAGCGCAGCGGCATATGTCATCACCGGATAGTACGCAGCGATGGAACGTTGATCGCCCAGGCAGACCTCACCTTTGTACTGCTTGATGTACGCGCCAATAAGGCGTCTGCCATCGAGGGAGACGTACGCCAGGCGTTAGCGGACTTAACGTTGGCAAAAGAGGCATTTACCGCCTAAAAGACGTTGACGAGCTGCCTGGCTGCCCTTGCTGCTTTTGCGGTGGTATGATGGCGAAGTATTTGCGCGCCGTTCTGGAAGAATTCCAAGGGCGGTGTTTTTAAGCGCTTTCAACTCTCGCAGTGCCAATGCAGTGCAAAGGATCGAACTTTCATGGGTGACATCGCCAGAGAAATCTTGCCCGTCAATATAGAAGACGAGCTCAAACAGTCGTATCTCGACTACGCGATGAGCGTCATTATCGGCCGCGCGCTTCCAGATGTTCGCGATGGTCTTAAACCGGTTCACCGGCGTGTGCTGTTTGCCATGCATGAACTGGGTAATGATTGGAATAAACCGTACAAGAAGTCGGCGCGTGTCGTCGGTGATGTCATCGGTAAATACCATCCTCACGGTGACAGCGCGGTGTACGACACTATCGTACGGATGGCGCAGCATTTTTCGATGCGTCATGTGCTGGTCGATGGTCAGGGTAACTTCGGCTCGATTGACGGGGATAACGCCGCCGCCATGCGTTATACCGAGGTGCGCATGTCGCGCCTTGCCCATGAGCTGCTCGCTGATCTGGAAAAAGATACCGTTGATTGGGTGGATAACTACGACGGTACTGAACGTATCCCCGCTGTATTGCCCACCAAAGTGCCGAACCTGCTGATCAATGGCTCGTCAGGTATCGCGGTAGGCATGGCGACCAATATCCCCCCGCATAATATGCGTGAAGTGATTGACGGCTGTTTAGCGCTGATCGATGACTACACGCTGTCGGTGGATGATTTGATGGAATATATCCCTGGTCCGGACTTCCCGACCGGGGCGATTATCAATGGGCGTGCAGGTATTTTGTCTGCGTACCGCACTGGCCGCGGGCGTATTTACGTGCGCGCTTGCCATACCATTGAGCATCACGATAAAACCGGCCGTGATCACATCATCATTACCGAGCTGCCGTATCAGGTGAACAAGGCGCGGCTGATTGAGAAGATCGCCGAGTTGGTGAAAGAGAAGAAGATTGAAGGCATCGCTGAACTGCGCGATGAGTCGGATAAAGATGGCCTGCGGGTAGTGATCGAGATCAAGCGCGGTGAATCCGGCGAAGTAGTGGTCAATAACCTGTTTGCCCAGACACAGCTTCAGAACGTGTTTGGTATCAATATGGTGGCGCTTGAAAACGGCCAGCCACGCACGCTCAATCTAAAAGAGATGCTGGAAGCCTTTATTCGTCACCGGCGTGAAGTGGTGACGCGGCGCACGCTCTTTGAACTGAAGAAAGCGCGTGAACGCGGGCATTTGTTGGAAGGCTTGGCCGTCGCTATTTCCAATATCGATGAAGTGATCGAGCTGATTAAAGCATCGCCCAATGCGGCGGAAGCGCGTGAAAAACTGTTGGCTAAAACGTGGCAGCCTGGCCAGGTGACCGCCATGTTGGAGCGTGCAGGGGCCACGTCGTGTAAGCCTGAAGACCTGGATGAAGGCTTTGGCCTTAATCCTGCGGCGACGTCCTACCGGCTTTCGCCCGCCCAGGCACAAGCGATTCTTGAGCTGCGCCTGCATCGCTTGACCGGACTTGAGACAGAAAAGCTGCTTGATGAGTATCTGTCTATTCTGGAAAAAATTGCCGAGCTGACCGAGATCCTTGCCTCTGCCGACCGTCTGATGGAAGTCATTCGTGAAGAGTTGCACGCGGTACGTGACCAGTTTGGCGATGACCGGCGTACTGAGATTCAAGCCAGCCATCTTGACCTCTCGATGGAAGATTTGATTGCCGAAGAAGACATGGTGGTGACCGTGTCGCGCTCTGGCTATGCCAAGACGCAGCCGTTGTCTGACTATCAGGCCCAGCGCCGTGGTGGTCGCGGCAAGTCTGCCACTGCCATGAAAGATGAAGATGTCATTGAGCACCTGCTGGTGGCGTCTACACACGACACGGTGCTGCTGTTCTCTAACCGCGGCAAGGTGTACTGGCTGAAAGTGTATGAAATGCCGAACGCCAGCCGTGGCTCGCGGGGTAAACCACTGGTCAATATGCTTCCTCTGGAAGAGGGCGAAGCGGTTAACGCCATCTTGCCGGTGCGAGACTATAACCCCGATAACTACATCTTCTTCGCTACAGCCAAAGGCACCGTAAAGCGTACAAGCCTTGAACAGTTCTCCCGTCCGCGTAGCGTTGGTCTGATTGCGATTGACCTTGAAGAAGGGGATCGCTTGGTGGGCGCGGCGATTACCAGCGGTAATGACCATGCCATGCTGTTGTCATCAAACGGCAAAGCGATTCGCTTTGAAGAGGGCAATGCGCGTGCTATGGGCCGAACGGCCCGCGGTGTTCGCGGCATGCGTCTGGCTGACGATGCCGAAGTCATTAGTCTTATCATTCCCAAAAGCCAGCAGATTGATGCCGAAGCGGATGTCGACAGTGAAATGCCAGAAGGCGCTGTCTCTGAAAGTGCTGAGGGTCAAATCTATATCATGACCGCCAGCGAGAACGGTTACGGCAAGCGCACTCGCCTTGAAGAGTTCCCGCTGCGTGGCCGGGGCGGCCAAGGTGTTATTGCCATGCAGACCAGTGAGCGGAACGGCTCGCTTGTGGCGGCCATGCAGGTCTATGACAGCGACGAAATGATGCTGATTACCGACCGTGGCACGCTCGTGCGTACACGTGTGGAGGAAGTGTCTACCACCTCACGTAACACCCAGGGTGTGATGCTGATTCGTCTGGGTAAAGAAGAAAAACTGGTCAAGACGGTGCGCGTTGATGAGCCTGGCGACACCGAGTTAGCCGATAGTGATATGGCCGACAGCGACACGGTTGCCAGTGATAGCAACAGCGTAGACGGCGCCCCGGCGGGCGAATCAACTGATGACGCACAGGATACGGGGACCGATGACACGTCACTATAATTTCTGCGCAGGGCCAGCGGCCCTGCCCGTCGCAGTGCTTGAAAGGGCGCGGGAAGAGCTGCTGGATTATCAGGGGCGTGGGCTTTCCGTGATGGAAATGAGTCACCGCAGCGACGAGTTCATCGCTATTGCTGAACGCGCTGAAGCGGATTTTCGTCAGCTTCTCGGCGTGCCTGACAACTATAAAGTGCTGTTCTTGCAAGGTGGGGCCAGCATGCAGTTCGCCATGCTGCCGATGAACCTGCTTGGGAAGGGCGGCAGTGGCAACTTTATTCAAACAGGTATCTGGGGGAAAAAAGCCCTTAGCGAAGCCAAGCATCTAGGCTTTGACTGCCATGTGGCCGCTAGTAGTGAGCCGAACGGGCACCGCGAGGTGCCCGCACGTGAAACCGTTAACATAAGTGCTGACGCCGCCTATTTGCACTACACCTCTAACGAGACGATTGGCGGGCTGGAGTTTGATTACACTCCGCATGCACAACGCCCCGATGGTACCCGTGTGCCGTTGGTGTGCGATATGTCATCGAATATTCTGTCGGGTCCTATTAATGTCTCTGATTACGGCATCATCTATGCCGGTGCGCAAAAAAATATAGGCCCCGCAGGGCTTACGCTGGTCATTGTGCGTGATGATTTGCTAGGTAACGCTAAGCCAGGTACGCCGTCTTTATTCGATTACCAAATGCTGGCTGACGCTGGCTCGATGGTAAACACGCCGCCCACCTATGCCTGGTATTTGGCTGGTTTGGTGTTTCAGTGGCTGAAAGACGACATTGGTGGTTTGGCCGCGATGGACGCTATTAGTCAGCGTAAAGCCGATAAGCTTTATGCCGCGATTGATGCGAGCGAGTTTTATAGTAATCCTATTGCAAAACACAATCGCTCGCGGATGAATGTGCCGTTTGTACTAGCCGATGCCGCTCTGGATAGCGCGTTTTTGCAACAAGCCGATGCGGCAGGATTGCTTAATTTAAAGGGTCACCGCAGCGTTGGCGGTATGCGCGCCAGTCTTTATAACGCGGTGCCAGAGTCTGCCGTGGATGCGCTGATCGCCTTTATGGCGGATTTTGAACAAACAAGGGGCTAAACCACCATGTCCGACACGTCGATCAAACTGGATGAATTGCGCCAGCGTATTGATCAGCTGGATAGTGATATTCTGAATCTGATCAGCGAGCGTGCTAATTGCGCTCAGCAAGTCGCTCACGTCAAGCTTGCCGAGGACAAGGATGCGGTGTTTTACCGCCCCGAGCGGGAAGCTAATGTGCTGCGGCGCATAATGGCGTTGAATAAAGGCCCGCTTGATTCAGAAGAGATGGCGCGCCTGTTTCGCGAGATCATGTCGGCGTGTCTGGCGTTAGAGCAGCCCGTGAAGGTGGCTTATTTGGGCCCTGAGGGTACCTTTACCCAACAGGCGGCGCTTAAGCATTTTGGTGAAAGCGCCATTAGCTTGCCCATGGCGGCCATTGACGAAGTATTTAGAGAGGTAGAGGCTGGCGCCGTGCATTACGGTGTAGTGCCGGTGGAGAACTCCACTGAAGGGGTGGTGAATCACACTCTGGATACCTTTATGGACTCGTCCATCAAGATTTGTGGCGAGGTAGTGCTGCGTATCCATCACCATTTGTTGGTCAGTGAAACCACCCGGCGCGATAAAGTCTCGCGTATTTATTCGCATCCACAATCTTTTGGCCAATGTCGTAAGTGGCTTGATGCTCACTTTCCGCATGCCGAGCGAGTGCCGGTTTCCTCTAATGCCGAAGCGGCAAAACTAGTCAAAACAGAGTGGCATAGTGCGGCAATAGCGGGGGATATGGCGGCCAAGCTTTACGGTCTTGAGCATATTGCTGAGAAAATTGAGGACCGCCCTGATAACTCCACGCGATTTTTAATTATTGGTAATCAGGATGTGCCCATGGCCGGTGAGGATAAAACCTCGATTGTCGTGGCCATGCGTAATCAGCCAGGCACGTTACATGCCTTGCTTGAGCCGTTCCATCGCCATCAAATTGATTTAACCCGCCTTGAAACCCGCCCTTCGCGTTCCGGTGCCTGGAATTACGTCTTTTTCATCGATTTTAAAGGCCATCGCGATGACCCTCGCGTGGCAGCTGTACTCGAAGAAGTTAGCTTGCGAGCGGCCGATCTCAGAGTGTTGGGCTCTTATCCCATGGGCGTGCTGTGACGTTGACGGCACACATAAAGCGTCAAATGCCGCAATGTCATGAGCCGCGGCTATTGATTGTTGGGCTAGGATTAATCGGTGGTTCGCTGGCGGCGGCATTGCGTGCATCGGGGTTTCAAGGGCATATCGCTGCCTGTGATCCGGATGCCGACGAGATTGCACGCGGCATTGCGATGGGGCTGATTAATGAGGGTGGTACGCAACTTGGCGAGCAGGTGAAGGGTGCCTCGCTGATTGTCTTGGCCGTTCCTGTACTCGCGATGGAAAACGTGATGGCTAGCCTGGCTGAAGCGTTACCCTCGGCAGCAACCGACGTGGTTATTACCGATGTAGGTAGCACTAAAGCCACTATTCGAGCCTGCGCCCAGCGTGTTTTTGGTCAAGTACCGACCAACATGGTGTTAGGACATCCCATCGCCGGATCTGAAAAAAGCGGAGTGGCCGCGGCGAATCCGCATTTGTATGTCGATCACAAGGTTATTTTGACACCTGAGCTGAACGTCGATCGTGATGCTTTGCAGCGCGTGCGATGCTTATGGGAAGCCTGCGGCGCCGATGTGCTGGAAATGGACGTAGAGCGGCATGACCAAGTGTTGGCGCGTACCAGCCATTTGCCGCATCTACTGGCATTTTCGTTGGTGGATACGCTGGCGCGTCAGGATGAGCGGCTTGATATTTTTCGTTACGCAGCGGGCGGCTTTCGCGATTTCACTCGCATAGCCGGTAGCGACCCGGTGATGTGGCGGGATATTTTTATTGCCAACAAAGAGGCAGTGCTGGCATCGCTGGATGATTTTGAAGCGGGGCTTTCTCGATTGCGTCATGCGGTAGAAGCCGGTGACAGTGATGCACTGATTGCCACCTTTGATCGGGCGAGCCATGCCCGGCATTATTTCGACTCTTTAATAAACAAAACCAGTTATCAGGCGGAATATCATATGCAACCACAAGGTAAGGTCACCTACCGTGTGCAGCCGGGCGGTCAAGCCCAGGGGCGTTTACGTGTACCTGGCGATAAATCCATGTCGCACCGCTCCATTATGCTGGGCGCACTGGCGCAGGGAGTGACTGAGGTAAAAGGCTTTCTGGAAGGCGAAGATAGTTTAGCCACGCTACAGGCGTTTCGTGAAATGGGCGTGGCGATAGAAGGGCCGCATCAAGGTAAAGTCACCATTCATGGCGTGGGTATGCACGGTTTAAAAGCGCCTGCTGGCCCGCTCTATGTGGGTAACTCGGGCACCGCCATGCGACTATTCTCAGGGCTGCTCGCTGGTCAAGCGTTTGATAGTGAATTAACCGGTGATGAGTCGTTGACCAAGCGCCCTATGGGGCGTGTAGCTGACCCGTTGCGCTTGATGGGCGCCACCATCGATACGGCTGAGGGAGGGCGCCCGCCGCTGAAGATTCACGGTGGCGCCAAGCTGAAAGGCATTCATTACGATATGCCCATGGCCAGCGCCCAGGTCAAATCTTGTCTGTTGCTGGCGGGGCTGTACGCTGAAGGCGAAACGCGGGTGCGGGAGCCTGCACCGACGCGCGACCATACCGAGCGAATGCTCAGCGGTTTTGGCTATGAAGTCTCGCGTGAAGGGGATACCTGCTGGCTCAAGGGGGGCGGTAAGCTCACCGCAGGTCCCATTGATGTACCTTCGGATATCTCATCCGCCACCTTCTTTTTAGTGGCCGCTGCGATTACTCCGGGCGCTGATATTACTCTTGAACACGTAGGTATTAATCCCACTCGGATTGGCGTGATCAATATTCTTACCTTGATGGGTGCGAATTTAACCCTAGAGAATGAGCGTGAAGTAGGTGGGGAGCCGGTGGCTGATATTCGTATTTGCTACGCACCGCTGAAAGGAATTGAGATCCCCGAAGAGCAAGTGCCGTTAGCAATTGATGAATTCCCAGCACTGTTTATTGCCGCTGCTAATGCTGAAGGCGTGACCCGTCTTAGAGGCGCGGAAGAGCTGCGTGTCAAAGAGTCTGATCGCATTCAGGCCATGGCGGATGGCCTGGCTGTTTTAGGCGTGCAGCACACCGTTGTAGAAGACGGCATCGATATTATCGGCAATGGCGATGCGCAAAAAGCGAGCTATGGCGGCGGGCGTGTCGATAGTTTGGGCGATCATCGTATTGCCATGGCATTTGCGATTTCATCGCTACGGGCAAGCGCAGAAATTGTGATTGAAGACTGCGCTAATGTGGCCACCTCATTCCCTGATTTTGTCGAATTAGCCACGCGTATTGGTATGGGCGTTACGGTGGAGGGAGCGCATGAGTGATCGTGTTGCTGCTCCTGTCGTCACGATTGATGGCCCAGGTGGCGCAGGCAAAGGCACCATTAGTGGTTTGGTTGCAGAGCGGCTAGGCTGGCATCTGCTGGATAGTGGCGCGCTTTATCGGCTGACAGCGCAAGCGGCGGTTAAGCACAGTGTAGCCGTAGACGATGAGCCCGGGTTGGCGCGCTTAGCCGAGCAGCTAGATGTGGCGTTTCCGGTTGAAGAGGGCATGCCGCGTACGCTGCTTGAAGGTGAAGATGTTGGCCAGATGATTCGCACCGAACAAGCCGGCGAGCGAGCCTCTCAAGTCGCTGCGCTACCTGCTGTTCGCCAAGCACTATTGCAGCGTCAGCGTGACTTTTGCCAGGCGCCGGGGCTGGTGGCGGATGGACGTGACATGGGCACGGTGGTTTTTCCGCAGGCTCAGCTAAAGATTTTTCTGACGGCGAGTGCCGACGAACGCGCACGTCGGCGCTATCTACAGTTGCAGGAAGCTGGTGTGGATGCTAGTCTTTCGAGTCTTTTAAAGGAAATTCAGGCACGCGATGCACGCGATATGCAGCGCAGCGTTGCACCTCTCAAGCCAGCAGATGATGCGATTGTGCTTGATACCACGTGCCTGAGCATACCGGAAGTGGTTGATCGACTGACCGAACTGCTCGCCCAAAAAGGGTTGGTAAGTGGCTTATGATTCTCCCTTGCGGCGCTTTTGGATAAGTGTCACGACGTGGCAGGGCACTAAACTCACATCGGTGAGCCCGGTCAGGTCTAACTAGCGTTAACACTCCCAAAGGCTGAGTGACATTAGGCCCGCACTTGCTAGTGGTGCGGAGAAGGCATTTATGCCTCAACAACGTAATTACGTAGGAACAACATGAGCGAAAGCTTTGCTGAGCTGTTTGAACAGTCTCTTAACGACATCAACATGGAGCCAGGCGCTATCGTCGCGGCCCAGGTTGTCGATATTGATGGTGATTGGGTTACCGTCAATGCTGGTCTGAAATCTGAGGGTCAGATTCCTGCATCACAGTTCCGTGATGAGCAAGGTAATCTGAACATCTCTATCGGTGACGACGTACACGTTGCGCTTGAAGCTGTTGAAGATGGCTTCGGTGAGACTCGTCTGTCCCGTGAAAAAGCCAAGCGCGCTGAAGCTTGGAAGATTCTGGAAGCAGCCTTCGAGAAAGACGAAATCATCAAGGGTGTCATTAACGGTAAGGTTAAAGGCGGCTTCACTGTTGAAGTTGACTCTATCCGTGCCTTCTTGCCAGGCTCGTTGGTTGATGTTCGTCCGGTACGTGACACTGCGCACCTTGAAAATAAAGAGCTGGACTTTAAAGTCATCAAGCTCGATCCGAAACGCAACAACGTAGTGGTATCACGTCGTGCGGTTCTGGAAGCAGAGAATAGTGCCGAGCGCGAAGCGCTGCTGGCTACTCTGCAGGAAGGTCAGCAGATCAAGGGTATCGTTAAGAACCTAACAGACTACGGCGCTTTCGTAGACCTGGGCGGCGTCGACGGCCTGCTGCACATCACCGACATGGCGTGGAAGCGTATCAAGCACCCGTCTGAAATCGTTGCCGTTGGCGACGAAATCAATGTCAAGGTGCTGAAGTTTGACCGTGAGCGTAACCGCGTATCACTGGGTCTTAAGCAGTTGGGTGAAGATCCGTGGGTCAACATTAAAGAGCGTTACCCGGAAGGCATGAAGGTTCACGCGGTAGTCACTAATCTTACTGATTACGGCTGCTTTGCTGAACTGGAAGAGGGTGTTGAAGGTTTGGTTCACGTGTCTGAAATGGACTGGACCAACAAAAACATCCATCCGTCTAAAGTCGTTCAAGTGGGCGATGATGTTGACGTCATGGTGTTGGATATCGACGAAGAGCGTCGTCGTATTTCTCTGGGTATCAAGCAGTGCACTGCTAACCCATGGGAAACGTTCAACACTGACTACAACAAGGGTGATCGCGTTTCAGGTACCATCAAGTCGATTACTGACTTTGGTATCTTTATCGGCCTAGAAGGCGGTATCGACGGTCTGGTTCACTTGTCTGATATCTCTTGGACTGATACTGGCGAAGAAGCCGTTCGCAACTTCAAGAAAGGCGACGAAGCTGAAGCCGTTATCCTGTCAATTGATCCTGAGCGTGAGCGTATCTCGCTGGGCATCAAGCAGATGGACTCTGATCCCGTTGCTGAATACCTGTCGGTTAACGACAAGGGCAGCATCGTTACAGGTCGCGTAATAGAAGTTGATGCCAAAGAAGCTCAGGTTGAATTGGCAACTGACGTTATCGCGTTACTGAAAGCGTCTGAAATCAGCGCAGATCGTGTAGAAGATGCACGCAATGTACTGAACGAAGGCGATAGCGTAGAAGCGCGTATTGTTAGTGTTGATCGCAAGAGCCGTCAGATCAATCTGTCGGTAAAAGCGAAAGATCAAGACGATACACGTCAGAACCTTAAGAAGTTGCGTGAGCAAGAGCCGGAAGCAGCGGGTGGTCCGACCACTATCGGCGATCTGATCAAGCAGCAGATGGGCCAAGACTAATCTGGTTTTAGTGCTTGGTTTGTAAAAAAAGCGCCGCCCATAAGGGCGGCGCTTTTTGTTTGTAATAACGCAATGCACGCCTGCATATAGTGTTCATGATCTATTAGAGTTAAAATACTTTTATTAGCTTTGATGTTTAAAAAAAAACGATTAGTAATCGAGTGAAAATCAACTAGACTATTGTCAGTTAGCTTTTTTACAGCAATAATGTCCCAGCATTCTGAACTAATAGACGCAAAGGTTGTAAGTCAGCGTCTTTCTCAGCTGAACCCCTTTCAGTTGAATCCCGTTCAGTTGGATACTGAAACTATAGGAACCCCAATGTCATTACTTAACGAATATATTCAAAAAGAGCAGCAGCTAAAACAGCTCCAAGAAGATCTCCAGCGTTTAGAAGGTGATCAGCGTCTCAAGAGTGAGTTGGAATTCAAGGCCAAGCTTGAAGCGCTTATGACTGAGTTTGGTAAGCGCCCTAGCGATGTGATTGCTTTATTAGATCCTGCCGCAGATCAGCGCAGTGTTAAAACGACAGCCAGCGGTAATGCGCGTCGTAAGCGTCGTCTTAAGATTTACAAGAACCCCAAAACAGGGGAAGTAATTGAAACGCGCGGCGGCAACCATAAAGGTCTGCGTAACTGGAAAGACGAGCATGGCGATGAGGCCGTCGAGTCCTGGCTGGTACGCATGGAAGACTAAGATATTTGATGACCGGTTTTTCTATTAAGAAACGCCGGTTTTTTTATTGCGCTGTGCCCCTCTATTATCCAGTAACACATTACTTGCCTTGCAATGGGATCTGTAGCCCTAAAAATGGGTATCCTGGTATAGTGTGCGAGGGGAGTGATTGCTAAGTTGGTATCCCTTCTGCTCGAATAATAAATGCGAGAGCGTGTGTGTCAAAGCGCCGCAAAGATGAGTAAAATCGTTAAAGCAAGCTTTCGTAAAGTAATGAGTTGGGATTTCCACTCTCCGGTACGGCAGCGGTTGCGCAATCGCGTTTGCATTGTCGGCGCCTAGATAAAACCGATGTCGGTGGGTAGACGATTAAACGCCTCTATTCTCCCGGCGAGCAAGGCAGGTAACCCAATGAAGGTGGAGGATAGCTACAGGCGCGCCTGTAAGGTCGCCTGTTGAGTGCTTTGCTCTTGGCCGCCCTTGGGGCCTTTTGATTTTTTAGGCGCTGTATAGAGGCGCATTGGCAGCGTATGACGCCCGCTGTGCTTTTCGATTTTAGTGCCAACCAATGGCGAGGCGTTGGCTGTTTGACACCGTGATGAAAAGTCCCCTTCAGGGAGTGCCTGTCATCGCGCGGTGTTAACTGGTAAAAGCGTTGAAATGCACGAGAAAAAGAACAGTGATGCTGGTCGCCGCAACGTATCGCAATGTACGCTATATTTAATGGGGTTAGCGCTAGCAATGCCGCTGTACGTTCAATACGCTGTTATTCACGTTCACGATAGGTGCTTGTCGTGATATCGACGCTACTGCAGTTCTGAAGCCGAACTTGAGACTACGAATAGCCTATATGGCGTGCAAGGCCTTCAATGCCAAATGGCCTATCAAGTGTGCCCTGCAGTCTGATGTCAGTTCAGGTCTTTGCAATGAACATTGTCTGGTCTCTCGAACGTGGGTTCACCCAGATCTGTTTTTTTGGCTGTAGTACGTCCGTAGTGCGGCTGTAGTGCACTCTCCAAGTGCTTAAGGGTGGGTAACCTAGCCGAAGGGGCTATCTTCGGTAGCCAGATAAGCGTGTTATTTCTGTTAAGGCTACCAATAGGTATCTGTTGATATAAAGCATCAACTTAATGAGTTACTGCTGACGGTTCCGTGTCGAGTAACGCTGTTTATCACCGATGTGTCTTTGTCTCGTTGAATGCATTGCGAAGATATCCTTATGCTGATAACGAGGAGGAAAAGACAAGTCTGCTTGGTGGTTTTACGCGTTTGTGCACAGTTTTTGCTAAAAATGTGACGTTGGCAGTCTTATCGACCATTTCAAGCAAGGTGTAAATGAAACATCGATGAAATATCAAAAGGTTCAAAAGCAGGTAGATGAGCGCGAGAAATTGCGTAAATTCCGTGAATTGGATGACGCTTTTGCTCAGGCGTTACGTCAGTTAGATGATCCCGATAGCGACTTTGATATACCGACGGGGCCCCCTGTAAGGTCACTGGCAGCGCTTGAGGAAGAGGATGTAGAAGCACAGAAGGATGAGCAGGAGCGAATCTTTAAACAGCGCTTTGAAGCCCTTTTACATGAATATGGCATAAGTCATCACGAGCTTGCAGAGCTGGCGGAGACGCTACTTGCGTATGGCCTATGGCAGCGGGATGAGCATTCAGACGCCGCACCGCTTTAATATAATGTTCGGGTTAAGCATAAGCTATCGATAGCGATAAATGCGTAAACTCGGTAAAAACACCTCCTGCTCTAGTTTTTCATCACGGCGTCGTGCTCGCGTTCTCGTGGTAGGGGGCTGTAATGCAGGTAGGTTAATGTGAGGAAGGCGCTCATGATTAGCGGGCACAAAGATAGGCATGGCCGCATTTAAGGCGCGTCTGGTATGTCCGTCAGCGAGCGGTTCAGTAAAAAACAGGTTGGCCCGCATAAGGGGGGCCTGGGTTTGTACCTGTGCGAGTATCTCGTTACTGGGAAGGCTGGCTAGTTTACGCAGTTGAATGCGTACGTGGGGGGCGTCAGTATCAAGCTGTAAGAGCTTACGCTCTGCTTCTTGCACCGTTAGTTTTTTAATAGACCGGCCGCTGCTATACCACGCGAAGCGTACGCGAGAGACGGGTGCTGGAGCGATAGGCAATTGTCGCCAGCTCTGTTTAAGGTGCAGGCGGGCAAGGCCATTGCGTCGAAGTATCTCATCCACGCCGGGGTGACGCTCAGGCAAGCGACTTTTGGCCTCACTGAGTGAGTGAGGGGCTTGCTGTTTAATAGCCTGCAGCAGGTCACTAAAGGCTGATTTAGCTTGGTTAATAGTGTCTATCGCCACCAAGAGTTCATCATTGGCTGCCACTATGGCGATGTAATTCCGCGTTTCACGACCATCTTGATCTTGCTCATGCCACATATCGAACAATGCTTCACGCAGCCAGTGCCGTGCGGGTGTCGTTTGGTGAAAAAACCATGAGGCCGGTTGCTGCTGTTCGTATAACGAGACAGCCGTTTCGATGCTGTCGAGTAAATGATCAAACTGTTGCTCCAGTTGAAGCAACAGGCGGTAGTCAGGTGATGAAGGATCAGAGGTAGACACAGGCATGACTCACAACGACGTTCACTAAGAGCAAGGCTCATTAAGAGATCATTAAGAGAGGGGCGCATCCTTATCGGCTTGTGCCAGTAGCGTCTCTATATGGGCTTCGTCCATCGCGGACTCGCCTGATATGCGATGTGATTCATCGGCCCAGGCGCCCAAATCTAATTGCTGGCAGCGCTTGCTGCAGAAAGGCCGATAGGTGCTCGCTGGTAGCCAGGGTACGGGCTTGGCGCATTGGGGGCAATTCACCTCAAGCGGGGAATCGTTGGCTGGGCGAATCATAAAAGAGCTCCGGTAATGTTAACAAACGCACTATCATAAAGGCTGAGCAGACAATTGCCGATAACGTACATCAAGCCGAGCTACTTGCTCCATCATGCTGGCATGATCACCGCTGTTATCTATCACGTCATCTGCCTTTGCCAGCCGTTGTTCACGAGATAATTGGGCCGCGAGAATAGCATGCACTTGGCTTTCACTCATCTCGTCACGTAACTGGGTTCTTGATATTTGAATCGATTGAGGTACGTCCACCACGAGGCAGCGGCTTACCAGTTCGTTTTGTCCCGACTCAAAGAGTAAAGGGGAAACCAGTAGCACATAAGGCTCGCCCTGTTTTTCAAACTGGCTCAAATGCTGTAGAAGACGTGCTCTTATGGTGGGATGAGTCACTGATTCAAGCCACTGACGCTGTTCGGGGTATTTAAATACAATCTCACGTAACGCGGGGCGGTTCAGCGTACCATCCTGATGAATAACCTGATCGCCGAAGTGTTGCTTAATGGCGACCAGGGCCGGTTCACCAGGTAAGACAATTTCTCTGGCAACATCGTCAGCGTCGACCCAGGCGGCACCTAATGTTTCAAAGGCGCGCGCCACAGTCGATTTACCTGACCCAATACCGCCAGTTAAGCCGATAATCATAGTGCTGCCTCACATCGCTAACGTTTAAAAACTTGCTTCTTAGTGGTTTATGTTTAATAGCTAGTTAGATAACCAGGCGAAGGTACAATGCCATTAGATCATTACCTACTAATAACGCTACCCATCCTGCAAGCGTGAGAAAAGGCCCGAAGGGCAGCGGGGCGCCTCGCAAGCGGGGTGAGCTTGCTTGGGCGACCAGGCCCACAATGGCGCCAAGCCCTGCGGAAAGTATCAGTAATAAGGGTAAAAAACTCCATCCCAGCCAAGCCCCCAAGGCAGCCAGCAGTTTAAAATCACCATAGCCCATTCCTTCTTTGCCGGTAATGAGTTTAAACAGCCAGTAAAAACTCCATAATAATAAATAACCTGCCATGGCGCCGATGACGGCATTAGTAAGCATAAACGGCTGGAAAAATAGCTGGAATAACAACCCCGCCCATAACAAGGGCAACGTTAAAATATCGGGTAGTAGCTGGGTACGAAAGTCGATAACGGCAAGCGCTAGCAGCACTAAGCAGGCGCCGTAAATGAAAAGAGATGCTGCTGTCAGGCCATGGAGAGCCAGAACGGCTATCGCTAAAAGACCACTGGCAATCTCTACCAGTGGGTATTGAACGCTAATGGGCGCCTGGCAGTTTGCGCAGCGGCCACGTCGTTTAAGCCAACCAATCACCGGCAAATTGTCGTGCCAAGCGATGGGAGCCTCGCAACGGGGACACATGGAGCCAGGCGTGGCCAAATTGAATCTTGGTGAAGGTTCTGCACTAAGTTCAAGGGCTTCACGTGCCTCGTTCCGCCAGAGTCGCATCAGCATTACCGGTAGCCGCGTAATGACCACATTAAGAAAACTGCCCAGGCAAAGCGCGATCAATACAGCAAGTAACCACACGGTAAGTGGAAGAGGGTACATGACGCTCCTTCGCGTTTTTAAATAAGCTATTTGCAAGACTACTCGGCGTGAACAACCTTAAAGAGCAGAGCCGAGATCGAAGATGGGCAAGTACATGGACACAACAACGCCGCCTACCAGCACACCCAACACCACAATGATGACAGGTTCCATAAGCGATGTAAGCGCATCGACTTTATTATCGACTTCTTCTTCGTAATAGTCGGCTACGCGATTCAGCATGGCATCCAGAGAACCAGCTTCTTCGCCAATGCTCACCATTTGAATGACTAAGGGAGGGAAGCGGTTAGTCATCCGAATGGCAAAGTGTAGTTGCTGGCCGGTAGCCACATCCTGGCGTGTTTGGATTACCGCGCGCTCGTACACTTTATTACCGGTAGCACCCGCTGCTGTATCCAATCCTTCCACCAGCGGCACGCCCGAGGCAAAGGTCGTGGCTAGCGTACGCGCAAAACGGGCGATGGCAGATTTATGCATGATGTCGCCAATCACCGGTAAGCGCAGCAATAACGCGTGCATACGGTAGGCAACGCGGGCAGAGCGTTGAGCGCTTACCTTAATCAGCAACACAGTAGCCACCACGCTACCCAGTGCCGCTAGCCAATAGCGTTGCGCAAGCTCCGATAAATTAACGGTCATCTGGGTCAGTGCTGGCAGCTCGGCCCCAAAGCTTTGAAACATGCTTTCAAATTCAGGCACCACTTTAATTAACAGCAGCATCGTGACCCCAAAGCCGATCGTCATAACGGCGCAGGGATACCAAAGGGCTTTCTTAACCCGGGCCTTGAGCGATTCAACTTTTTCTTTATAGGTCGCAATGCGATCCAGCATTTGATCCAGCGCACCTGACTGCTCACCCGCATCGACAAGATTAACAAACAGGCGATCAAACTGTTTTGGATGGCGGCGAAGCGCATCGGAAAAGCTCGAGCCCGAGGACACGTCGCCCATCAATTCCTGAACAAGCGCTACCATGGCGGGTTTTTTAAGGCTCTCCGCCACTACCTGAAGCGCCTGTAGCATGGGAATGCCGGCACGAATCATGGTTGCCATTTGGCGTGCAAAGATCATCACATCATTTGGTTTAATGCGTCCGCTACCGCCGAGGCTGCCTTTTTTACTAATTCGCCGAATGACAATATTTTGTTTATTAAGCTCAGCGGCAACTTCTGCTTTGCTACGGCCAATCATTTCGCCGCTTAGCGGTCTATCCTGTGGGCCTTTACCACTCCACTTCCAGCGCGAAAGTTTAATCGCGGGAGCCGGACGCCGACGTGCTGTTTTAGCCATGTCTTACTCCTTGCTCACGCGGTTGATCTCTTCCAGACTGGTAATGCCCTGCATCACTTTCAGCAAGCCACTGCGATGCAGACTTGGGTAGCCTTCCTTACGTGCTTGATGATGAATGTCGATCGCGTTTGCGTCGCGCATAATGAGTTGGCGCATCGCTTCAGTAATTGGGACAACCTCATAAATGCCGATACGGCCTTTATAACCATGAGTGCAGTGTTTGCAGCCTACCGCCTTGTAAAGGGTAGCCTGCTGAATTTCTTGGCTATTGAAGCCCTCTTTACGCAAGGCTTCTTGGGGTATGTCAATCGGCTCTTTGCAATGAGGGCACAATTTGCGCGCCAGCCGTTGGGCAATAATCAAACTAACGGCGCTGGCGATATTGAAGGATGAGACCCCCATATTGGCCATACGAGTGAGGGTTTCAGCCGCTGAATTAGTGTGTACGGTAGAAAGCACCAAGTGGCCCGTCTGAGCCGCTTTCACCGCAATCTCAGCTGTCTCAAGGTCACGAATCTCGCCCACCATCACCACGTCGGGGTCTTGACGCAGAAACGCGCGGAGCGCACTGGCAAAATCCAGGCCGATTTTAGGCATCACATTGACTTGGTTAATACCGGCGACTTTGATTTCAACCGGATCTTCGGCGGTACAGATATTGCGCTCAACTTTGTTAAGAATGTTAATGCCGGTATAAAGCGAGACGGTTTTGCCGCTACCGGTAGGACCGGTGACAAGAATCATCCCTTGGGGCTGTTTAAGGGCGTGCTCATAATGACCGCGCTGCTCGTCGCTAAAGCCTAGTTGTTCTATGCCTAACTGAGCGGCGGTAGGGTCTAGAATCCTCAGTACCAGTTTTTCCCCATAGACCGTTGGCAGTGAGTTGACACGGAAATCAAGCGAGCGCGTGCGCGACAGCTTCAGCTTGATGGCGCCATCCTGAGGGAGGCGGCGCTCAGAAATATCCAGGCGCGCCATGATTTTTAAACGTGCGGCGATGCGGCTACGCATGGCAAAGGGCGGCCTGGCCACTTCAATTAACATTCCATCCACCCGAAAGCGAACCCGATAGAGTGTCTCGTAAGGCTCGAAATGAATATCCGATGCCCCTCGCCGAATGGCATCCAGCAAAATCTTGTTGACGAATTTAACGATGGGCGCGTCTTCGCTATTTTGCGATGACTCCTCCAGCGGCACTTCTGAGCCATCATTATTTTGGACAATATTGAGAGAACTCACCGCGTCATCAATATCGTCCAAATCATCGAGCATGCTGCGCTCATTTTGAGCCAGGTAATTATTGAGCGCGACGGTAATCTGCTCGACGGAGGCAAGCACGCCTTCAACGCTCAGCCCGGTCGCAAACTGCAGCTCATCCAATTGTGTGAGCGTGGCGGGGTAAGGCACCGCTACCGTGAGGCGATGACCATGGCGCGCAAGGGGTAATACGTTCAGGTTTTGCAGTACTTTGATGGGATAGTCGGAGGCGGGGGGCAGCGTGTTAAGGCGCAGAGCCTCTAAATCCACCACCGGAAGCCCATACTCCCAGCCAGCCGCCACGGTCGCTTCGATAGGGTCGACCAACCCACTTTCAATCACATGCTGAAGCAGCGAGATTTCCAAATCTGACGCGGTGGTTTCCGCCATAGAGGCCTGAGCATCGGTCAGCAGGCCGTGTTTGACCAAGCGCTGGGCAATGCCGCGCAGGCCACCGCGGGCGGCAGCATGGCTTAAGGTCGACTCATAGGGGGGCTGGCTCATCAAAAAGACCTGTTTTACATCAATATAAGCGTGTTACTTGTACCATAAACTTGCACATTCAGGCACTAAATAGCTGGTCATATAAAATGCTAAAGTATCAGCTATTTCAGCCGATAGCGTTAACAGATAGCGTTGTAAAAGCGCATCGCCCACGCTAATGTAACGGCCATTATTACTAATTCTTTTTAAGGATTCCCGTTCCTTATAAAGGCTTGTCATCCCCTATCGGAGAGGTTTTCATGCAGAATTCTGCTTCAACGGTCACGCGCAACACAAAACAAGGCGGTTTCACGCTAATTGAGCTGTTGATAGTGATCGCAATCATTGGAGTGCTGTCAGCCGTGGCGGTGCCGCAATATCAGTCCTACACCCAAAGGGCAGAAGCGACCTCTGCGTACTCGACTCTGAAATCCTTGCAGACAGGGTTTGATGCTGCGTTGGCTTCCGGTGTAGACCCCAAAACTGCATTTAATACTGAAGAGGCTTTCAATACTTACGTTGGCTTCGACAAAGAAGCATTGACAGGCGGCAATGATGTTAATTACGAAGATTTAAATAAGAATAATCCTAAAATTATTTTTAGCTTTGGTTCAATAGGATCTGCTGCAGTTGGTGACGGCAATGCATCAAACACAATGTCGGTAACTAGAGACGCGAGCACAGGCCGTTGGACCTGTGAAGCCACTATCTCTGATAATATTCTTCCACGCGGCTGTAAGAAATAATCCACTTATAAGCAACGACAGATAATTACCTGCCTTATTTCAGCCGCTCCTTTGAGCGGCTGTTTTGTTTCCATACTTCCTACGCATTTGTTCTTTACTCTGTAAGCCCTGACCCTTGAATGTGGAGTTTACGATGAAGGTTAAAAAATTAAGAGCCTTGAGTGCGCTTGGCGCACTGCTACTCACTAATGTTGTTATGGCCCAGCCTGATCATGCGCCTGCCCATGGCGCGCGTGATAAAGCCCAACAGCAAGAATCGAAGCGGGCTGATCAAGTTCGTTATGAGCGGGTCGATTTGCCACGCATCAACGAAACTGAACTGCGCCAGCTTTTTCGCCAGCACGATGCACCCAGAGCAGAAGCTTTACCGCCGGGCATTCAGCGCAACCTGGAACGTGGCAAGCCCTTGCCGCCAGGTATCGCTAAGCGTTTCGATGGTCCACTAGCGTCGCAGTTGCCGCAATATCCAGGTTATGAATGGGAGCGCGTAGGGGCTGATGTGGTGTTAATCGAAGCTGCCACGCGCATTGTGGTGGATGTATTGGTCGACGTTTTGCGCTAATTCTGCCCCCGAAAGAACAGTGTGACTCGAAAATTAAATCTGTGCGCTTTATGGTAGAGGCATCGATCGACACATCATTCCAAAAGGAGATTCAATGAGCGACCACACTCTACAGGAACGCCTCAAGCTTGCTATTTCTATCGCTGAAGAAGCGGGGCAGATGATTGTTAAAGCGCGTGAACAACAAGGGTTTGCTCAGCGCTTGAAAAAAGATAACGAGTTGGTCACCGATGTCGATGTAGCCGTTGATAAACTTATTAGCCAGCGGTTAGAAGAACACTTTCCCGGTGAAGCACTGTTGAGTGAAGAGTTGGCGCCAGAAAGTAATTCAAATGGAATTGCCGAGAAACTGTGGGTGGTGGATCCCATTGATGGCACGGTCAATTTCGCCCAAGGATTACGCCATGTGGCTGTATCCATCGGCTGGATGGAAGAGGGCGTTGCTAAAGTCGGTGTTGTGCATGCGCCTTTTCTAACAGAAACCTTTAGTGCCGCGGAAGGGCTGGGTTCTTTTTGTAACGGAGAGCCGATAAAGCCCAGCAACGCTGATTCATTGGCACACACCTTGGTCGGAACAGGCTTTCCCTACCGCAAAGAAGACCGTCAACGTTTGTTGAAGCGTTTAGATGCTGTCTTGGCTGAGTGTCAGGACATTCGCCGTAATGGCGCCGCAGCACTCGATTTATGCGATGTTGCCTGTGGTCGTCTAGATGCCTATTACGAAAGTGTCTCGCCCTGGGATTTCGTCGCTGGCTGGGTAATTGCCCGTGAAGCTGGTGCACGGGTAGGGCATTTATACGAAGTGCCACAGGCGGTACCAGAAGATATTCACCCACAGCATTTATTAGTGGCGGCCCCAGGCGTCTATGACGCCATGGCCTATTTGCTGCTTGAAGCAGACCATAATTAATGATGGCAAGGCAGTGAGGGCCATGGCGGAATATGACAAATACTTGAAAAGAAAGCGCTATAAGGGCTTTTCATTTATCCAAGAAACCGCTAGTATACGCACCGTCTTGAGGCAAATGTAGCCGATAAAGACACCGGAGCGTGGCGCAGCTTGGTAGCGCGTTGCAATGGGGTTGCAAAGGTCGCAGGTTCGAATCCTGTCGCTCCGACCAAAAAAGACATATAAAACGGTCACTTAGCTAATTGCTACAGTGGCCGTTTTTGTTTGGTAAGATTTTAGGTAGCAAATAGGTAGCACGCGTCGGAAGCAAGAAGCCACAGCTGGCAACAACAGTTGCCCTTTTTCGCTGCCCCACAATCCCATCGGCAACCGCAGCATCCCTTACATGAGACGACGAGGGATCGGTTAAAGTGATTTTGTAAAACCGCGCCGCACACCTTGAAGGACTAGAAATAGTCACCCCGAAATGCAGACAACGCAGCCAGCCAAAAAAGTACAGCTGTTCAATTACGAAAAAGGGTAAATTACACCCGCCAAGCTGAGAGTTCGTTTGGGCAACATGACAAGGGTAAATTACTAGGAACTCCCGTCATGCCCAAAAAGAAAAGTGAAGACATCTTGGATAATGCGTTTCGACTTTACCATCAAGGCTACAGTCCGGAGCTGATTGAGTTGCCTGAGAGCGCCGTATTTCCTTTTTTAATTCCAGCGGCGCCTTCGACAGCACGCAAAAGCAGAGTCACAGGAATGCTGCTAGGGGAGCCCGCCCCACACTTTGTACATCGCGGACGTAATGTCAGGTACCGGCTTTCTGATGTTTTAGCTTGGCTGTCTGCTGTAGATACGCAGCGCTCAACAGCAGAAGCATTCATAGCGAAAAATAAGCCTGAAAGCTTCGCTCACTCTCATTAAGAGATAAAGGGTTAATCGCTCTTTATGACTTCACCTGACTAAATTTACTTCTTGTCTAAAATGCAGATAGATTTCGACATTTGGCTTCGTCATGTCGATGCTATCGACATGACGAAGCCAAATGTCGGTAGTAACTTCCAGTGAAGTATCAGGATTCCCTTCGAGCCAGCCGATAAACATCTAAAGCACTGCGCCCAACGATACAGGGAATATCCGCGAATTCATTGGAAGCGGTAAACCAAGGGCCAGCAGCAATGTAGTGACTTCATGGTTACGCGCTAAGTGCCAACGATGCCGATTGGCCACTAGCGGGGCGGTTAAATGGCCTGCCACACAATGTCAGATTAGATGAGCATGTGAAAAGCGGTGTGATTCATCGGAGAGGGTTGCGCTGTAGTGGGGGCAAAAGTAAAGGTGGTGCGAGCTGTTGCTATTTGCTGCTGCATGAAATGGTTTAACGTTAAAACTCGCTGAGCATCTCCATAACTGGGAGTGCTTCATCCCAATAGGCGCGATCCGATTGCCATTTCTCCGACTCGCGTTGGGAGTCTGCTATTGCTGAAGATGAGCCTGCCAACATATCCATAGCCTTCCTTCTGACGCTGCTGAAACGCACGTGGTGTCTAAAACACCGCTTCTTTAAACTTTATATGCTGCGCGAAGCTACGGTGCTGCCACTACTATCAGGGGGCAGCCTCTGTGGCTGACAGCCCAGCAGGTATGTGAGCCACATAGTTTGGGTCAGCGAGGATGTACTCAGCGAAGCCGCCATTTTTGGTATAACCGCCAAACTCAGCGTCGCCACACACCGTTTCCCAAGCCGCTAGGCAGTGCTCACAATGTCCGCAGGCAGAATATAGCCAGGGGACGCCAACGCGTTGGTCTTCTTTCACCGCATTGACACTCGCTCCCAACGCAACCACAATGCCGATGCCTTCATGCCCCGGAATAAACGGCGGCGTAGGTTTTAACGGCCAGTCACCGCGTGCGGCGTGTAGATCGGTATGACAGACACCGCAGGCCTCCGTTTTAACTAGAATCTGCCCAGGGCCAGGCGCGGGAATCTCAACCTTTTGCAGTACGAGGCCTTTACCGAACTGTTCAACAACGGCCGCTTGCATCTTGTTAGTCATGATTAAATTCTTTATGGAGCACTCTATTCAGACAAAATCGTCTGACTGTTCTTTGGTAATTCCTGCTCGTTGGCTTACATTCATGACTGCCCCAAACGGACGTGAACCTCGTGCTCACCCGGCTCAATTGGGTCGAGCTTAATCAGGTTGGATTCCAGCGCTTTACCGTCAAGCGTCATGCTTTCGATGCCTGTTGCTAAATGATCAGGGTTCTCTACCACGATATGAACGTGCTGACACCCGATGTAAACCCAGGCCTCAAAGCCGTCCCATGATGGCGGGATGCAGGGCTCAATACGGAGGCCTCCTTCGAATCGCTGTAGCCCGAGAATGGCCTCGACACCGAGTCGCCATAACCAAGCCGCCGAGCCCGTATACCACGTCCATCCGCCACGCCCGTTCCACGGCGGTACACTGTAGATATCGGCGGCGAGCACGTACGGTTCCACCCTGTAGCGGTTCGAGTCGGCGCTGGTCTCGGCATGCAATATCGGATTGAGTAAACGAAAAATGCGCGTGGCGCGCTCACCGTCGCCAAGAGCGGCATGGGACCAGCCGAGCCAAGTCGCGGCATGCGTATACTGGCCACCGTTCTCGCGGACGCCGGGAGGGTAGGCACGAATGTAGCCGGGGTCGTGCAGCGTGGTGTTGTAGGGCGGCCAGAATAGGAGCACCAGCCGATCGGTCTCTCGGACGAGCTGGTCATCGGCCGCACAAACGGCCAATCTCGCTCGTTCGTTGGCAGGTTCGTCGGGTTCATTCGACAGCACCGCCCATGACTGAGCGATAGAGTCTATGCGGCACTCTCGGTTCGTTGCAGAGCCTACGAGTGATCCGTCGTCGTGGAACGCTCGTAGGTACCATTTGCCATCCCAGGAGCTGCTCTCAATGTTTGCCCGACACGACTCCGTTCGAGCGCGCCATTTTGCTGCACCGGTGGTATCACCCGATAGCGTACAAAGTTTGGCGAACCGAGCCATGGTCGCGCACAGGAACCAGCCGAGCCAAACGCTTTCGCCGTGCCCTTCTGCGCCGACGTGGTTCATGCCATCGTTCCAGTCGCCATCGCCCATTAACGGCAGCCCGCGAGTGCCTTCGGTTGCGCCGTGCTCAAGTGCCCGCCGGCAGTGTTCAAAGAGCGGAGCGGACGCTTGCGAGACTTCATACTGCGCATAGCGATCATGCTCATCAGCCTTGAGTGGCTCTCCGGTGAGGAACGGAATCGAGACGTCGAGGATCGTCATGTCGCCTGTTGCTGCGACGTACTCAGCGGTCACAAAGGGAAGCCAGAGCAGATCGTCGGAGCAGCGCGACCGAACGCCGCGACCGGACGGTGGATGCCACCAGTGCAGCACATCGCCTTGCTCAAACTGGTGTGCTGCGGCGTCGAGAATATGCGCGCGTGTTCGCTCCGGTGATGCGTGAACCAGTGCGAGTACGTCCTGGAGCTGGTCACGAAACCCAAACGCACCGCTGGCTTGGTAGAAGCCGATGCGGCCAAACAGCCGAGAAGACACAGTCTGGTAGAGTAGCCAGCGATTGAGCATGAGATCCATGGCAGGCTCTGGCGTTTTGACGCGAACGCTCCCTAGTAGCTTGTCCCAGAACGTGTCGAGTTCTTGGCGTGCCGTCTCGACCGCGGCAGGAGCACGGAACTGGGTAACGAGCTTTAGCGCTTCATCGCGGCTTGCTGCCTGGCCTAGCACGAAGTGAGCCTCAATCTGCTCACCGGGTGCTAGTTCGAGGTGAACCTGGAGCGCGGCACACGGATCAACCCCCGGCTCGGTGGAGCCGGTCAACCCCCAGCGTTCAAGCGCTTCTGGGCGCGCGTAGTCACCGCGCCTACCGAGAAACTCCAGACGATCAGTTGTGAAACCGTGCGGATTTTCTTTGGCTGCCAGGAACGCGACCCGACCGGCAAACTCCTCGTTCCAGTTGCAGGTTGCCAGCAGGGCGCCGGTGTTTCGGTTGTGCTCTGACGTGATGTAAGTCGACTGTTCGGCGCGACGAGCACCTAGCGCCCACTCGGCGTAGTAGGTCGCGGTCAAGCGACGATGGCGGGCGAGTACGTTCTTAACGCGAAGTTGCACGATCTTGAGCGGCGAGTCAGGGGGCACGAAGACGGTCATCGTCTGTTCGAGGCCGTGATCGGTTCGTTCGAAGGTCGAGTAACCAGCGCCATGGCGTATCACCGTCGTGCTCGCGCCACCAGCCGGAAGAGGGGTTGGCGACCACACTTCTGCCGTCTCTTCATCCCTCAAGTACAGAACCTCGGAGGGCGTATCAAGAACTGGATCGTTGCGCCACGGTGTAAGCTTGTTCTCGCCGCTGTTGAGTGACCATGTGGCCCCCAGGGACGTTTCGCTAACCAGGCAACCGAAGTGCTCGTTAGCCAGCACGTTGCACCACGGCGCGGGCGTGGAATTGCCGGGTGGGAGCGTGATGACGTACTCACGCCCATCCGCGCTGAAACCGCCTGTACCGTTGTCAAAAGTTAAATCTGGCTGTGGGCTCGCTGCTGATGCTGGCGCGGGTGTTGCCATTGCAAGCAATGGTGTTGTGGTGTCGTTTGCCAGGGTCGGCTTAAAGAGCGGCAGCTTCGGCGTCGTTTGGGCAACCTGACTCAAGCGCTGAGCGAGGGAGCCATCTCGGGTATCGAGCACTACCCGCGCGGCCGCTTCAAGATGACGACGCTCGTCATCCGACGCTTGATCGGAGGTGAGCAGGTGAATACCGCCGTGCCGATTAATCCATTCCTCGTCGCGTTGGGCAACGACGTGTCGAAGTCTCTCTGAGCTCTCGCTCGCATAGCTTGAGATCTGCTGGTCAATAAGCACAAGATCGAGTTGCACACCGCACCAGCGAAGATAGCGCTGTGCAGCGAGGGCCTCACGCAACAAGGGGGCGTTCAAATCGTGGACACGTATCAGGACGATGGGGTCATCGCCGGAGATACCGTGACCCCAGAGCCAGTGCTTACGGGGCTGTGGCACGCTGTTATCGAATCTGGCTCTTAAGGATGGGTCGGCGAAGAGTAGTGCCGAAAACAGGCGTTGAATCGACGGTAGCAGCTCTGGCTCGACGCTTGTCCGTTGGAGCCACCGTCCACTTTCGCGTTCGGCATCGCGGAATGTCCAGCGGACCGCGTGCATCGAACCGTATTTGCGCGCTAATTCAAACGCATCGGTGCGCGAGCGGCCTACGCTGGTGACGAATGCGAGGGTAACCTTGCCCTTAGGCGCAAGTTCAACTTTTGCCATCAGGCTCATGATTGGATCGAGTACTGCTCCCGAGCGGCCCTGGAGTGGTCCTCGCTTAGCGGTGAGAGCCGCAGGGCTGTCGAGATTTGTGCACCGGCCTTGAAACTCTCCACGATCTGTCTCGTACCCAGCGAACGTGGCGTCTGTGCCTTCGAGTACAAGTCGATGCACCAGCACTGCGCGGGGCTCATCATCAGACTTTCTCCGGCGTGCGAACATCAAAGCGTCAATATCAGCCAATTGCTCGCTCTCGACAAATATACTTGAAAAGGCTGGATGAACGTTGGCGTCGCGTTTCTTGACCAGTACTGGCCTTCCTGCGCTGGTGACTGTCAGTGTCCGCGGCTTATCGGTCTCGTTATGCAGGGTAATCTGTCGAACCTCGACATCATCGGCCGCTGCAACAGCGATCTTGACGTGAACAGAAATGCCCTGATTACGGTAATGATGTTCAATCTCGTGCATCGCATAGCGGGTGCGACCATTGGGCGAGGTGGCGAGCCAGACGCTCTGGCTAACTTCATCGCGCAAATAAATCCATAAGCCGTCGTTATCACGTGTGACATCGGGCTCGTAGCGGGTGAGTGCGAGTCCGTGCCAGTCGAGGCCGCCACCACCTGCATCGGTCACCAAGCTCGTTAACCGACCATTTCCGAGCACAAATGCCTGACGGCGCAATGGATCGATCGTCGACCAAGGACCTGGCGGGTTAGGTAGCGCCAACGCAGTAACGACGGCGCGCTCAGGAGCTGCAAGTGGCCACTCGCTAGGCGCGATGTGAGGCGCACGTTCGTCGAGGAGTAACTCACCGGCTGCGACCATCGGATCCGCGTGGAACCGATCTACCATTGAGCGGTTGTTGATCAGATTACCCAGCGAGACAAGCAACATGCCTTGATGGTGAGCCATGTAGGAACGGACTACGGTGGCTGGATGACCCTCCGTCGCTCGCTCGGGCGTCAAGTCGAGCGCCTCGAACATGCCGTAGGTACCCAGCATACCCATCGTTTCGAGCGCCCGAATGTTGGAGACGACCGCGCGAGGCGCGATCGAGACCGCAAGGGCCGACGCGTAGGGTGTGATAACAAAGTCCTCTTCAAGACCGCGCTTATAGCCAAGCCCAGGTACGCCGA
This sequence comes from Vreelandella sulfidaeris, assembly GCF_042429665.1. Classification (GTDB taxonomy): domain Bacteria; phylum Pseudomonadota; class Gammaproteobacteria; order Pseudomonadales; family Halomonadaceae; genus Vreelandella. The sequence continues at coordinate 1,515,409 of NZ_JBHMAC010000010.1, forward strand.
AGGAACGGTACTGATAGGTTTGACCGGCGTCACGGAGAGCGAAAGCAGACTCGGATATTCCCCAAGGCTGGTTATGTTTTTCCCCCCACGCGATCTGAGCTTTAACGGCAAGTTCGCTAGTCCGATTGAGCAGCGTGTCCTCTCGACTCCTCATCAGCAGGTTTGGCATTAGGTACTCGAACATGGTTCCGCCCCACGACAACAGTGTAGGGCTGCCAGCGACAGACGTCATGGGTCGGCCCAGCGAATACCAATGTGCCTCGGGGACATCTTGCTTGACGATCGCTAGGTAGCTTGCAAGCCTTGCCTCAGAGGCCAGAAGGTCGTAGTAGTTTGGGTCAGCATGATCGGCCGTGACGTTGTAGCCAATGTGAAACAGCTTACGTTCGCTATCGTAGAGCCATTGGAAATCCATTCCGTTCAGTTCGGTTTCAGCGCGTATGGAGAGCTCAAGAAGCTCGACATGAAGAGCCGCGGCCTTATTCCGACCGCACTGCAGCGCATCAACGGTTTTCTGCGCAGAGGCATTAAGTGCCGGTGTGTTTTGACCGCGTTGACACAAATCGTGATGCCATGCACTAATCTCGCTAAGTAGCAGATCAGCGACAGCTGGAATCTCATCGAGCCGGAGCTTTGAGGAAAGTTCAGAGGATAGTTCTGAGGATAGTGCAGAGGGAAGCTCTAAAAGGCGAATGGCCGGTTCGTTCGCGAGTGCCAGCCAAGGTAACAGCTCGTTAAGTTCACGCCGCATCTGACGCAGCTGTTGCTGGAACGTATCAAGCGATTCCCGCAGGGCATCCAGCATATCGCTGTCGTGTCGATTCGTGCCGCTTTCGAGTAGCTTGAGCATCTCGCTGTTAAGCTCGATAGCACTGTCGTCACCGAGGGTGCATAGCGTCGTATAAGCTTCCTCCGGATGATTTTGCCCGTGTTCGACCGCGGTTCTTATTCGTTTGACCGTCAATCGCAATGTGTCAACGTTGCTATTTGGAATTGTATCGATGACGTCGGCAAGTAGGTCAACAGTGTCACCAAGACCTCTCCATGCGTCAGTACGGACAACAAAAGACGTCGCTATCTCACGACAACCTTGCGCAAGGGCGATGAGACAGCCTGCGAAATTCCCGCTGTCAACTGTTGAGACGTACTCTGGCAGCAGCGGCTGAAGATTTTTTGTGTCATACCAGTTTAGAAGATGTCCACGGTAGTGGTGTAAACGCGCGATACTGTCGAATGCGCGGCGAACGCGCAAAGACAGCTCGCTAGGGCCAATATAGCCAAAATCATACGCAGATAGCGTTGATATCAGCATCAGACCAATATTGGTAGGTGACGTGCGGTGTGCCGTCTGTTTGTGTGGTTCGGCTTGATAATTATCGATTGCCAGCCACTGGTCATTCGGTCCCACAAACGTATCAAAGAAGCGCCATGTTCGACGTGCAAGCAACCTCAATTGTTTGAGTTCATCTGGCCGAAGCGGCTCAGTTTTCAGACTAAGAGGGCGACTTACCCATCGAGCGATCTCAGGAGCGAGAAACCAGATGATTAAAAAAGGCGTGGCCGCTACCAAAGCTGAGGGGCGTGCCCATGCGACAATCGCCATTACTGCAGCTGCCAGGAGTGGAGACCCGGCTAGCGTCTGCCAGTAAAGTGCTCTCGGCGTTGTCCGTGCGATGCTGTGTTCCATGTTCGCAGCGGCTGTCCACTGCAACAGGTTCTTACCTGTCACCAAGGTTCTCACCATCACGCGGACTACTGCGTCGACGACGATGACTGATTCGTGGGCGAGAAAGGCCATGGCAAGCGCGCCTCGCCCGAGGTGTGCAGCGCGCCTGTGACGGTCAAAAACAATCGCTGGAAAAATCGGCGCGAGTACGAGCATGATCGCTCCAAACGCCCACCAAAGCGGGGAGCCGGGCAGCCAGGTCCAACCGAGAACGAAAAAAAGCAGCAGGGTAGGATTTGTCATACTTCGACGTAGATTGTCGAGGATCTTCCAGCGATCTATGGGGGAGAGCGAATTGTGTACGTACTGCCCACCAACGCTCGGCACTCGCGGTAACAGCCAGCGCAGCAGTTGCCAGTCGCCGCGAACCCAGCGATGCATGCGCTTGGTAAAGGCGGCGTAGCTTGATGGGTAACCCTCGTACAGTGCGATGTCACTGGCGAATGCGGCCCGGCCATGAACACCTTCGAAAAGGTCGTGACTGACGATTAGGTTTTCCGGCACACGACCGTCGACGCTGCGCATGAAGCTATCGATCTCGTAGATTCCCTTGCCGCAGTAAATCCCAGAACCGAACAAATCCTGGTATGTTTCGGAAACGGCATGGGTGTATATATCGAAGCCAACATCACCGGTGAAGATTCTTGAGAACCAGGTTGGGCGTGTACCGGACGGCGCAGTGTCGATTCGGGGCTGTATAATGGTATACCCCGCGATGACTCGCCCGGTCAAAGGATCAAGTTCTGCGCTATTCAGAGGGTGTGCGAGGGCGCCAACTAACCGATGGGCAACTCCCATCGGGAGCTGTGTGTCGCTGTCGAGGGTAATAACAAACCGGATTTCAAACAGACCCTGCGGGTCGCCGACGTGGCGTACGTAGCTCGTCGTTGTGTCATCTCGAAGCAAGCGGTTGAGTTCATCCAACTTGCCACGCTTGCGCTCCCAGCCCATGAATCGGTTTTCACAAGGATTCCATTGTGACTCGCGGTGAAGTAAGTGAAAGGGGCCATGGCCTTGCACGCTATGCTTGGTATTGAGCGCCTCAATCTCGTGATCGAGACGGTCAAGAAGTGCTGCGTCTGTCGCTATTTCTTTGGAGTCTATGTCATCAGTAAGCAGCGCGAACTGTAGCTGTGGATCAGGATTCGACAAATAATGAAGCTCAAGCTGACGGATCATGCTCGCGACGTCTCCCTCCCGACCGAGCAGCGTTGGAATCACGACCAGTGTTCGGACTTCGGAAGACATGCCTTTTGTCAAGTCAAGTTTAGGCAGCCTGCGCGGAGGGAGTAGTCGCGCAAGGAAATTTTGTATGATCGTGACCGCAAGGCCAGAAAACGGGATGGCAACGACAATGACCACCACAGCAATCTTCCAACCTATCATCGCGTTTTGAGCAAGAAGCCAGCCCAACACTATCAACGGGATAATCGTCAATAGCGCAAGCGGGCAAAGATAAGAGACCGTTGGCCAACGCATCACAGCGCGTCGCAACCGTTCAACGCCGGTGGTACGGTAGTCGACATGCTGCTCAAGTAAGGCACGCCCACTGCCTACAAGATAATGACCCACGTGCTGCCTTCGCTCGTCAGGATAATCCTCTGCCGCCAGATTGATCGCAATATGGGCGATACTCTCCTCGGAGTGGTTCGTCGCCAATGCGAGCGTTTCTACGACCTTGCGATATGAGTCGCAGGTCTCAAAGTCCATTTGACTGTAGACGTGCGCCGGATCGGTTCGCAGGATCGCCTCAACCTGGTTGGTGTTCTCAAAGAACACCTTCCAGTCGACCACATCTAGTAAGCGCAGCGCTCGAATTGAGCACTCAACGCCTACGCTAGGATCGAGCGCAAACCGCTCCGTAGTGAGTGGTGGGTATTCGTTTACGAGCTTTTCGCTGCGCGTCGTGATGTGCAGTTTGTCGAGATAGCGAACGAGTTGATGCAAAATACAGGTTCGCAGTAGCGTCGGCAGAGCCCAGAGCTCGGCGATGCTGAGAGGCCTAACTTGTTGATAAGCGTCTACGTAACGCTGCAGTGATTCGAGGTCGAGCTCGATATTTGTCTGGGCGACAATCTCCTGGGCGACAACGTCGATACGCATCCGGCCGGCCGCTTTCCCTGACGCCACTACGGGCAGATTACGAATGAACCCAAGCGGCAAGTCTTTCTCGATTTGTCGCGTAACACGCCGGATCAGGTAGTAGTTGTCGATGAACCATTCTGTCGCCTCCGGCATCGTCAACTCACCGTCAGTCATCGACACAAGGTGCTTATGCGCGTTCTCAAGTGCTTTTGCGACAGATGATCGACCAAGGCCTTTAAAGGGGGCGGTGCGTTTAAGTGTTAGGTGGCTCTCAGCGAGTTCGCGAGCATGGTCTTCAAGAGAAGGCGTTGTTTTCTCACTCATTGGTGCTGCGGTGTTGGTCACATAAGCTCCGGCAAATAGCTGGCGCGTAGCGGTGGGGCAATCACCTCACCGAAGTCGATTCTCTCCATCTCACCTTCAGGTCGATCCTGGAGCATCAATACTGGCACTTCCGAATGTGTGAGAAGATATTCCGTCACACACCCATGGCTGTGATCTCCATCACAGTTGGCGCCATGTGCTGCGACCACGATGAAGTTAGCACGCTCGTGCTTGGCGACTTCAATGATGGCTTTGCTTTGGTTGGCATGCTGTACAACGACGGTTCGTACTCGATCACCATCCCGTGCTAGCCCTGCGCGAAGTCCTTCAAGATAGGTCTTCGCACTAATTTCCATATGAGAGGCCAACTGGCGAACGAGTTTGAGATCTTCAGCGGTGTGAAGCACTGAGGTTGGCAACTGCTCCTGGATGACATGGACGAGAATTAGCTCAGCGCGGTGCGCGCGCGCAATGCGCGTAGCGGTTGGTAACACGCATTCGGTACGAAGAGAACCATCAAGTGGCACGATGATACGTTCTGGTGACATGGCGATTGGAGATTCAGAGGCTGCATGTGCGATGAAGACTGAACTGCGTGATACGGCGAGCACTTGATGCACCGTACTCCCCAGCCCCCAGGCGGTGACGCCGCTTTCGCCGTGACTCCCAATGACGGTAAGGTCTGCTCGAATTTCCTTCTCGATCTCGACAATACGCTCCGCCGGATGCCCTTGTTCAAGCCTAACTTTGACCGGGCGGCCTAGGGCTTGAGCTGCTTTTTTTTCCAATCGCTCAAGGTGGTAGCGTGCTTGCTGTCGGGAAAATTCCCAGTCCAGCGCGTTGTTATTGGCCCCGCCCTCATGTTCGTGGCGCGGCTGCATTACGTGGATCATTGTCAGATCGCTTCGTAGCACTCGCGCGAGAGAGATCGCGTAGAACAAACAAACATCAGTGAAGGGGGAAAGGTCTACACAAACCAGGATCTGATGCCTTTCGATTAGTGGGGCGCTGGACAGGGTAGGCGAGGGAACCATTTTCATATTCAAATCCTTGTGAAGTTGGGCGGCCACACCTAACGAAGGCACTTGGTCGTCAGCTTTGGGTTGTCTGTTCTTGCGTTGTATATTTCTTTTGAATAGCCCTTTTCGATAAACGACGTATGGAGATTAAAAGCTCCCCTTGGTGGCTATCTGTGCGCCGCCGTACAATAGTTTTTATAGGTGTTGTGGCTTCAGGATTGTTGGTGCACGGCTGTTTTGCATGGTTTTTTTGAAAACTTTCTTTGCATAACTAAGTCTTTTACGAGCAGGCCGCGTAGATGTCGGTTTACCCCCCAACAGGTGCCGTCGTTTAACAGAAGCGTTTTGCATAGCGAATGGCTCTCATTCGTTGTTCAGCTTATTCCTATAATCAAAGAATTTCTGTTGGGTAGCGCACAGACCAGCCTCCCAGTCGAAAATAGACTGACAAATAAATTAAGTTTCTAAGATCCCAGTACCGGACGGTGCTGGGTGCATGGTGAATAGGTAAGGAAAATATGTTGGCGATTACCAATTCTGATGCAAATACAAACACTGCTGTTGCAAACTTTGACGAGGCGCTTGAACAGCTAGGGGTCGATATTTTGAACGACCCTGTTGCGTCTAATATCAATGTGTTAGAAGCGGCACTGCATGTAATGTAAGCGCCCGGCGGAATGGATGCGCTATATGATCGCGTATCAGTAATAGAAGCCAAGGGCGTATTCGCCAACAGCGACTGGGATCAGCCCGCCATTTTGCGACCCGCCTTGGCTGTGAGAACGTTACGCCAGGGGGCGCCACCATACACGTCAATCGAAGCGCTGAGTGAGCTTCGGCTATTGGCGGTAGCAATGGGGGAATATATTCACCCCGGAATTTCAGCGGAGCAGGCAAGTCACTTTCTGACCCAAGTGACAGCACTGAACCTGGATCTGCTTTCAGGTCAGATGAGCGAAGCAGATAGGGAGCGGCCACAAAAGCTTGGTGAGATCGTTAATTCGCTTTATCAGTTCTTGCTCAATCGCTTAGGCTACGAAAGTATTCTCGATAGCTTGGTGGATGAGGTGCATCGTTTACTGGCCCAGCGTCCGATACAAACAAACAGCATAAAGCAGATGGTAAGTCAGATTGCCAAATGTCTGTTTGACCCGGCAATTGAAACATCGGGCATGGATAAAGCCGCACGCCTTGTCGGTGCTTTGTTTGGCCCAACGCCAGGCTGTCGCGATGACCCAGGCTTTTCGATATATAGCGAACGTCTAGCCGCCATGGACGAACCCGCGCTAAGACAAGAAGCGTATGGCTATGCCCAAGCCATGCATGGAACCGGCATGGTTTCTGCCTATCATCCCATGCTGTTAAGGTATCTGCTGTGGGGGCGAGACGACCTTATACCCCTGGCACTGGGCCTGAGTATAACCGGCAACGATGCCTTTCAGAGCTACCGGCAGATCGTGCTCAAGCTAATTGATGAAGTGGTTCACCCGCAAACCTGTCAAGCTGTTTATGGTCTGGCCTTGTTTCTAGAACGAGGCTGTCTGTTTTCTCCACCGGTAGCGTCGGGCCTATGGCGGCAGTTGGAACTAAAGCTGTGTCAGACTGTATCTGACAAACTGAGTGCGATTTTCGGTGATGAGCACTCACCGCGTGTTTATTTGCTGGCCGGTGTTTTGAGCCTGCTGGGTCAACCATTGGGTATTGGCCAGGGTAATAACCCTACCTGTCAGTCGGTTATCGGGCTTTCGATGTGGTCTTTTAACGACGCCGATTATCTGTTGCAACTGGTGGCATGGGCAGCCCGTGATGATGATGTCGTCATGCGTTTTGAGGGTCAGCATATTAACTCTCAGTACTTGGCAGCAGGTCTTGCGAAGGAGCCCCCAATCGATGTGGATCCGGTCTCATTGGTTCTGATACCTCACCTTGACCGGATATATGGCGAGATGGGGCGCTTGTGCGGGGTCCGGGATGATGACTTACACCGCTGGATCAATCCAGAAATGTATGGCTGGTGGGTTGGGCATGGTTTTCTCAGTGTTATTAGCCGGCAAACAGGAAAGATCCATGATTATGAGGATTTTATCCGCCACTTTTAAGCCTGCTATCACCCTTATTACAACAGCAACATACCCGTTATTCATCCGCAGCCCGCTGGTATCGCTGTTACCGATAGCGGCGGGCGGCTGGTTGGACGCCATGCCATTACCATTATCCGGGTCAACCTTGATCAGGATGGTGAGGTGCGCCTCTATTTTTCAACCCCAACAATGACAGCGGACAGGATTGGGGCCAAGGCGTTCATTGCTCGACAGAAAAGCATGGTGAGCGTCCCGGCGAAGCATCACTGCCTTTTGTAGCCTTCGCCTCACGTTTGTGTGTATTTCATTACGACCCGAGAGAGCTAGGGGACATATCTGTGATTCCTGAAGCAGACATAGCTAGCGCCACAGAGCTTGGCCGCACCAGTTGGGTTAAAAGCTATGAGTAAACTCCTCTCAATAGTTTGGTCTATTGGCTATTTCGGGCCGCGATTCCAATGAAACGCAACAGGCTTCAACATGGCTTTACAGTATTGTGTCAGTTAATTTCTAATCTGATCGGATATCGCGAAGTAGCACGCCTTTCAGTTCCGTTCCCGGTGCGACAGTGTTGAAAATGGTGCTGTATTTCTTCACTTTCTCGTGCAGCAATTCAAGACGATGGTCATTCTCATCGCTATCCACCAGAATTTCATAGTCAATGAATTCCATCTTTGGTGGCTCGTCTTGGCGCAGGCCAACGGAGAGGATCTTCACGCCGCGCAATTCGAAGTTCAAGATTGGGGCCTCTCGTTCAATGCCTTTGATCATGCAAGCGGCAAGAGAGGCCATGAGTAGTTCGGCGGGATTGAAAGCATCTGGGCACCCCGTCAAATCAGTGTCCAAATTTATATTAGCCTCTTTGCAATGAGCCAGACTACCGTGATCATCAATACGCCGCGCGCTGACGGCATAGGTCATTTTGGTTTTGTATTCGCTCATGATCACTCCTGAACCAGGTATTCCATATTCGTTGGATCTAACCCGTTGAATTCTCAATGTCTAAATTGGCGTTCAATTCGTGTCATAAGAAATCAAGTAAGTTTCTAAAGTGCCTGTACATATAAGTAAGCTATCCATCAAATGGATATTTTTGAGAAGATGTTCGAAATCACTTTCAAGGTTGAATGGAGCCAGTCTATATGCGATGAAAATGATGGTCTGTGCGTTGTCATACAGACGCTTCGCGACATGGGATAAGTAGAATCACCTGATATCAGCGTTACCTAGGCTGGCAGAGTAGACCTGCGTCCCTGCGCTGCCTTCGAGCATGCCCTCAATCTGTTCTAGCGAGCCGATTACCGCGCGTTTACCGGTAGCGAGAACAAAGGCTTGCGCTGCTTCGACTTTTGGCCCCATTGAACCCGCGGCGAAGTCGTATTGGCTTAAATCCTGAGGCGTTACTTTGTCGATAGCGTTCTGGGTAGGTTTTCCCCAATCTAGAAAGACCGCTGATACGTCGGTGGCGATGACTAACAGATCCGCCTGTAATTCACGTGCAAGTAGGCTGCTGCATAGGTCCTTATCGATCACAGCCTCGACGCCTTGCAGGTCTTTTGTATCCTTGTAGCGTGCCACTGGTATGCCTCCGCCCCCAGCGGCGATGACCAAAGCGCCACGCTCCAGCAACCAGCGAATTGCTTGCAGACCGAGTACCCGTACTGGTTGTGGGGATGCCACTACGCGCCTAAACGCACTGCCATCCGGCGCCATACTCCAGCCCTTGGCAGTGGCGATTTGCTCAGATTCTACCTTGCCGTAAACCGGGCCGATTGGCTTGCTTGGATGTCTAAAGGCGGGATCCTTTGGATCGACCTCTACGCGGGTTATCAGCGTCGCCACCTCACGAGTGCCAGGCAGCCGATTGGCCAGCTCTTGCTCTAACAGATAACCGATCATGCCATCCGTTTGTGCGCCCAATACGTCCAGCGGGTAGGCATCCACTTTTACATAGGCATCAGCCTGTAGTGCCAATAGACCTACCTGCGGACCATTGCCGTGCGTTATCACCAGGTCGTGTTTTTCGGCCACGCGCGCCAGCTGAGAGGCTGCACTACGAATATTCTCCAACTGGTTTTCTGCCGTGGGTGGTTGATCTCGGCGCAGGAGTGCATTGCCGCCCAGCGCAACGACAATCCTCATGATTTAGCTCCTTTAAGTCTCATCCGAGGGTCGCTACCAGCACGGCCTTGATGGTGTGCATACGGTTCTCTGCTTGGGTGAAGACAATCGAGGCGTCTGATTCGAATACCTCATCGGTGACTTCTATTTCGCTGAGGCCATACTTCTCATGTACCTGGCGACCAACCTCGGTTTCTAGACTATGGAATGCTGGCAGACAGTGCATGAATCGGCTATTGGGCTTGCCAGTTGCCTGCATCAATGCGGTATTGACCTGATAGGGCAGCAATTGGTCGATGCGTTTCTGCCAGACCTCGTCGTCCTGGCCCATAGAGACCCATACGTCGGTATAGAGAAAGTCAGCGCCGACCACCGCCTCCAATGGATCGGTCTCCAGTGTGATGCGTGCGCCGGTGGCGCTTGCCAGTTCACGCATTTGGGCGACCAGTTCGGCGGGTGGCTGTAATTCTGCAGGCGAGCAAATGCGGACATCCATGCCCATTAGGGTACCGCCGACCAGTAGCGAACTACCCATATTGAAACTGGCGTCTCCGAGGTAGCAGAAACTGAGTTCGTGCAGTGGCTTCTCGCCGAATTCCTGCATTGTCAGTAGATCGGCGAGTATCTGTGTGGGATGCATTTCATCAGTCAGGCCGTTCCATACTGGCACCCCAGCATACTTTGCTAGCTCTTCAACTACGCTTTGGTGAAATCCGCGGTACTCGATCCCGTCGTAGTAGCGCCCAAGTACGCGTGCGGTATCTTTCAGCGATTCCTTGTGGCCTAGTTGCGAGGCACCAGAATCGAGGTAGGTGACGTGACCACCCTGATCGTGCACCGCGACTTCGAAGGCGCAGCGGGTGCGGGTTGAAGGCTTCTCGAAGATCAGGGCGATATTTTTGCCCTTTAAGCGTGGCACTTCATTGCCCACTGCTTTAGCGCGCTTTAGTTCGGCAGACAGATCCAGAAGGAAGCGGATTTCATCTGGGGTGAAGTCTTTTAGCGCCAATAGGCTACGATTGTGCAGATTAAAACTCATGATATTGCCTCATCAGGGTTAGGATCAGAGCGCGTCGCGCTCAATCGGGCAGGACATGCAGTGGCTGCCGCCTCGTCCACGCCCTAACTCGGAACCAGGGACTGTGATAACTTCCACTCCTGCCTTACGCAACAAGGTGTTGGTATGGGTATTACGGGCATAGCCCATCACTACCCCAGGCGACAGTGCCAGCAGGTTGTTGCCGTCGTCCCACTGTTCTCGCTCTGATTGCCAAGCATTTCCGCCAGTAGCCACCGAGCGTAGCTTGGCCAACCCCAGCGCCTCAGCTACCACGTCGAGGAAGGGCTTTGTTTCAGTACGTACATCCAGACTGCCTTCTTTTTCACCCGGCCGGAGGCTGTGTACACGGATTTCATCGACCATTTCTGGGAAGCTAGTGACTAAGTCTACGTCGCAGAACGTAAATACTGTGTCCAGATGCATGGCGCCGCGAGATTTTGGTATCTGTGCTGCAAGCACGCGAGTAGCCGCGCCCTTTGCAAACAGGCTACGGGCAAGTTGGCTAACGGCCTGTGGTGAAGTACGCTCACCCATGCCTATCATTACCACGCCATTGCCTAGGGGCATCACATCGCCACCTTCCATTGTCGCACCGCCGTGCTCTTCGTCCGGGTCACCCCACCAGGTTGTTACCTGACCGGCGAACAAAGGATGGAAGCGATACACCGCTGCCGTTAGCAGTGTTTCCTGTCGGCGTGCGGGCCAGTACATTGGGCACAGGACCACGCCCTTACCGATCCAACAACTACTGTCACGGCTGAACAGGGTGTTAGGTAGCGGCGGCAGCAGAAAATCGTTTGCGGCCACGTATTTCGCCAGCAGGCCCGCTGGTTCGAACGTCAGTTCGGCGCGTGCCAAGCCGCCGATCAGGTGTTCCGCCAAGCGTTGTGGAGGCAGCTCTTCTAGCCAGGGGCGGAGCTCCTGTACCAGTTCCCTATCAACGGTTCCTGGGCCTAATTTACGATCTAGCAACCAGGTGCGGGCTATCGGGTCGGCCATGGTCGTGGCCAGTAGATCATGTAACTCCAGTACTTCGACATCGTGGCTCACCATGGCATTGGTGAACGCGTCGTGGTCATTGCGCGCCTGCTCAACCCAGATAACGTCATCGAACAATAAGTCGTGGCAATTAGCCGGCGTCAGGCGTTGTTGCGCTAGGCCGGGCCGGCATACCAGTACACGGCGCAGACGACCAACTTCAGAATGTACACCTTGAGACGTCATCGCATCGTTCTCCTGTTCAAGCAAAGAGAGAGTGAAAGTGGGCACGTGTTCACAGGCTGAGTCGCCCCATGGCTAGCAGCGTGGCTGCCACGATGGCCAGTAATACCAATGCCGCTAGTACTAGCCATTCCCAAGTGGTAAACACTTGTTCCTTGCGCTGGCGTTTGGCCCAGGCATACAGCAGCACGCCAGGCGCATAGAGCATGGCGCTCAGCAGTAGGTACTTGAAACCAGCGGCGTAAAGTAGCCACAAGCAGTACATCGTGGCCAGTGCTGCAACAGGGACATCGGCACGTCCGATTGCTGCCTTGACACCTTCACCACGCAATGCCAGTGAAAGGCCATAAGCGGCACTGAAAAGGTAGGGCAGCAGGATCATCGCGGTAGACAGCGAAATCAGTGCCAAATAGGAAGCTTCGGAGAATAACGTCAGTATCAGGAATAGCTGCACCATGCCATTCGTCAGCCAAAGGGCGTTGGCAGGCACGTGTTTTGTATTTGTCTGCCCCAGCCATTTTGGCATGACGCCGCCACCGGCAGGGGTGAACAGCGATTCAGCAGCGAGCAGCATCCAGGCCAGGAATCCACCGCCCACAGAGACGATCAAACCTACGTAGATCAGGACAGCACCCCAGGTGCCAACAGCATTTTCAAGCACGCCCGCCATTGATGGGTTTTTGAGACCAGCCAGTGTCGGTTGATTGAATACTCCCAGAGATAATAACGACACCGCCATCAGCAACAGCAGGCAAATTAGAAAGCCGATGATAGTCGCGCGACCTACATCCTCACGGTTGCGTGCTCTTGCCGAATAAACGCTGGCACCTTCGATGCCTATAAACACCCAGACGGTCACCAGCATGGTGCTCTTGACCTGGTCGAGCACGGAACCGAGACCCGCGTCTCCCCAGAAATCGAGACGGAAAGTGTCTATCTCAAAGGCCATTGCTACCAGTGCAATGAACAGCAGCAAAGGCACTATCTTGGCTAACGTGATCACCGCGTTAAGTACTGCTGCACCTTGTATACCGCGCAGTACCAATAGATGTATGACCCACAAAACGATGGAGGCGCCAGCGATGGCGGCCGGGGAGTTGCCATCACCAAATATAGGGAAGAAGTAACCAAGCGCACTGAAGGCAGCAACCAGATAACCGACATTGCCAATCCAGGCGCTTACCCAGTAGCCCCAGGCAGAATTGAAGCCCACGTATTCACCTGACAGCGCGCGGGCATAGGCATATACGCCATTGTTGAGTTCGGGTTTGCGCATCGAGAGCATCTGGTATACTCGAACCAGTAACAGCATCCCGATACCGGTAATGGTCCAGCCGATCAGGATAGCCCCAGCACCTGCACCGGCGGCCATGTTTTGTGGAAGCCCGAATATGCCGCTGCCGATGATCGAACCGACCACAAGCGCCACCAACAGGCTGAGCCCCAATTTGGCAGGCGAGGCGGCACTGGCTTGGATGGGGGGCGTGGTGACGTTAGCGACGCTAGGCGCTGCGAATGTTTCGGAGTGAACTGTGCCAGACTTATTCATGTAAACGCCCGCGCTGAAGTCTGTAGATGACACTGTCGCTTGAACTTAGCCTGAAGAGCATCAGCGATGATCGAGGTTTGGCCTAGCTCATTGTCTGTGGGCGCGAGTTCATTGGTAGAGCGGTTATCGTCAGACTGTGGCTGAGTCATCTCAGATACCTGTGCAGTTTGCTGCCAGCGACTGGGACTTAGGTTGGCTGGAGTCTCTGCTTAGTCTCTTCCCTGTATCTAAGCCTGTCTGTACGTCAACGCACGCAGTATCATCATGACTTGATGCTGGTACCGTCGCTGGGCATTAAAGCGTCGAAACCGGAGATAACGTCGAACAGCTCCTCATCGATGCCTGCTTGTCGTAGCCGATGAAAGCGGGCGTGCAGTGACTGCAGCAGCTCGGCGATATTGCGGTCTGCGCGCTGCATAGCAGCCAGTCGACTAGCATTTTCACTGGCTAAAGACTCAGCGCTGGCGCGAAACAGCGAGACGAAGAGGTGTTCACGGATAAAGGCGCGCAGGGTCTGCGCAGAGATATCCAGTACTTCGGGTATCTGGGGGGTAGGCCACGGTTGCTTGGCCAGCCCATGCTGCCATTGAGTATCCAGGGGCAGCAGACGCTGGCTTACTGGGGCATAGCCAGCAGCATTTGGCCGGTTGTAGAAGAGGGTCAGCGCGGTGCTTTGCGTGGCAAAATGCCCTTCGTCCTCCGTTGTGATGTCTGAGCTTTGAACGTTTAGCAAAATATCGCCGACCAATCGGCTAATCAGCTCCACCGATCCGGGAACCACAAAGAGTCCCTCGGGCGAAATGCCAGCATCGACAAGACGCGCATGCGCGCGCTCGCCAACAGCCCAAACCTTGGCTCCTGTATTCGCCAGTGCTTGCACTGCATGGTCGACAGCCACCTCGTTGAATCGACCCACCAGCCCTTGATCGGAGCCGAATACCACCGCGTGCTGTCGGTTCGGATGGGGGCGTGGGGGCAGTGTCTGCACCTTTGAGCCTCCCTGCTCGACTGCGCGTAGACACACGCTTAGTCCAAGTTCGACCGTGTGTGCGTAATCGGCCAAGGCTGCTACTGAGCGTTCATATTGTCCAATGGCCGATGCGGCGGACGCTTTCATCGTACTGACTACGGACTTGAGGTCTCCGGCGCTATCAATCTGACGACGTAGGGCAATGAGCGTGGTGGCCATTAAGGTTGCACTTCATTGATGTTAGTAGAGATGAGGTTAACGCTGTGTCTTTTCATGGGTGGGCGCTGGTTTCAGTATGAGCAGTCGCCGCTTGTGGTAGTGCGTTATCAATTGGGGGCAGGAAAGTTGCAAGTACCAGACGGGCTGCTTCGATGATCTGCAGGCGATCCGTGTCGGTCAACTTATCGCCTGCGGTGAGACGTTTGCTAAGGTTATCAGACAGGTCATTGGCCATCTCTTCCACGGCGTGTTGTGCTGCCGACATGTGCTCAAGTGGAACGGCGTCAAACAAGGCTGCGTTCAATACCAGCAGGATGGCGATCTGGGCGGGCACTGAGACCGGCGAAAATTCGGCCTGGCCGAGGCAGGCGCGAATGCGTTTCCCGTGCTCGATGGATTGCCGCGTATCTTCATCCAGGCGAGCGCCAAAACGGGCAAAGGTTTCAAGTTCTTCAAACTGTGCATAGGCCAGCTTAAGGTCGCCTGCCACTGCGCGATAGGCCGTACGCTGTGCCTTGCCACCCACACGCGATACCGACTGACCCACGTCAATGGCCGGTAAAATGCCGAGTTCGAACAGCGATGGCGACAGCACTATCTGTCCATCGGTAATAGAAATCAGGTTGGTCGGGATGTAGGCCGAGATATTTTGTGCCTCGGTTTCGATAATGGGCAGCGCGGTCAGCGAACCGCCCCCACGCTCTTTGTTTAAGCGGGTGGCGCGTTCGAGCATGCGTGAATGGATATAGAAGATGTCGCCGGGAAAGGCTTCCCGCCCCGGTGGCCGACGCAGTAACAGCGACAATTCGCGGTAGGCGCGGGCGTGGTGGGTGAGGTCGTCGTAAACGATCAGTACGTCGTGGCCCTGTTCCATGAAGTGCTCGGCGATACTCGTGGCGGCGTAGGGCGCAATGTAAGCCAAACCAGGGGCCTCGTTACCTTCGGCGACAACGACCACGGTGTAGGAAAGCGCCTCTTTCTCGCGCAGGTTAGCGACTGCCTTCGCCACCGCCGACGCCCTTTGGCCAATGGCGCAATACACACAAAGAACGTCTTTACCGCGCTGATTAAAAATAGTGTCGATGGCAATTGCCGTCTTGCCCGTCTGGCGGTCACCCAGTATCAGTTCACGCTGACCGCGACCAATTGGAATCAGCGCGTCTATGACTTTCAGTCCGGTCTGCAGCGGCTCTGTCACCGGGGCGCGATCCATGATGGCGGTCGCGGGCCGTTCGATAGGCAGCCGCTGATGTGTCATCACCGGCCCCAGACCATCCAGTGGTCGCCCGAGCGGGTCGATCATTCTGCCCAACAAGGCGTCGCCCACGGCCACGTCCATTACCCGGCCGGTACGCTGAACTTCTTGCCCCGCATGCAGGTGTGCGTAGTCACCTAGCAGTACCACATCAATGCTGTCTTCATTGAGATTGAATGCGATACCGAATAGTCCGCCGGGGAATATCAGCAGCTCCTCGGAGCTGGCTTGCTGTAGCCCATGAACACGTGCAATGCCGGTGGAGACACTGGTGATCGTGCCCACCTCGCGTAGTGTTAGTTGCGGTTCGAATGTCTGCAAACGCTGCTGGATATCTGCGAACGCGCTTTCGATAGCGCGTTGTAGGCTTGTTTTGTCGGATATTGCGGCGGTCATGCAGCCTCCGTCGCATCGGACTTGGCGTGCGCCGTATGCGGACTTGAGGACAAGGCACTCAAGTAGTCTGCAATACTCCAGGCCAGTTTCTGACCTTGGGCACTGATTTCAATGCCTGCTATCAGGTCAGGGGAGGTCTCGAACCTAAGCACAATGGAGTGGCCGAGCTTATCCTCCAGTGCGGTTTGGATGGCCGACTGCTGAGATGCAGGGAGTATGAAAGCGCTGCGCAGTAGGGCAGGAGTTGACTCGGAAGCGTCCGTGAGTGCCTTGCTTAGTGATGCCAATGTCTCGCCGTCGGCGTTTTGTAAGCGCTGAATAAATACGTCGCTTGCTCGTTGCTCCAGGCTAGTGTTTGCAAGGTCGCTTAGCACTCGGCGTGCGATATCAAAGGCCTGTTGTTGGGTATGGCGGATGATCTCTGCATGTAGATGTTGGGTGTCCGTTGACAACGCCTTGGCGCGCGCTGCGTTCGCTTTGTCGGCGACAAGGGCTGCCTCGGTACGCAGGCGTTCACCCTCCGCAGTTGCTGAATCCGTGGCTTGCTGCAATAAATCTGCACGCTGTTGCTCGAACGCTAGATTTTTTTGCTCAAATTCGCTTTTTTGCTTGTGCGCCTCTGCCTTGGTATCGGCGGCGTCCGCCAGAGCTGCAGCAATCTTTTGCTCACGCGCAGCGATGGCGTTCAGTACCGGCTGGTAAAGAAAGCGCTTCATCAACCACACCAGAATTATGAAGTTCAGCACCTGTGCGCCGACAGTAAACCAATCGATGAGCATGGCTTATTCGCCTATTGCCTGACTGGCCGCCGCCAGTGCGGCATTCCAGAAGGGATTGGCAAAGATAAGAATCATCGACACCACGAAACAGTAAATGGCGGTGGATTCGATCATCGCCAAGCCGACGAATAGCGTGCGCGTGATGGTTGCAGAAGCATCGGGCTGCTGGGCCAATGAGGTAAGCGCAACGGCGACCGCTCTGCCCTCGGCTAAAGCTGGCCCCATGGTGCCGAAGCCCGTGGTCAAGCCTGCCATGACAATGGAAGCGACGGCGATCCAGGTGAGAGCGTCCATAAAGTGTACCTTTGTGGTGGTGGATTGGGGGTAGGGCAGAGGTTCATGTTACTGGCGTCGGTGGAAGTGCCTTGACCGCCTTACTACTGCGGGTGGCTGCAGCGATGTACACCGCTGCCAGGATGGTGAAGATGTAGGCTTGCACCATGCCGGTTAGCAAACCCAGCAGCGTCATCACAATGGGAAAGAAAAAAGGCGTGATGGCTAAAAGAATGGCGATGATCATAGCGGCACTCATCATGTTGCCGAATAAGCGCACGGCCAATGCCATGGTGCGTGACACTTCACTGATCAGGTTAAAAGGCAGCATGAGCGGTGTTGGCTGTATATACGTTTTCAGGTAGCCCAAAAGCCCTTGGCTGGAAATACCAAACAGCGGGACGGATACCAGCACACAAAGTGCCAGTGCAACGGTGGTGGATAGCGATGCGGTGGGAGGCTCGAAGCCGGGTATCATGGTGGAAAGCGCCGCAGCGGCAACGAACAGAAATAGCGTGCCAAGAAAACCAAGGTAGTGATGTGGATTTTTCAGGCCAACATCTTTTATCTGACCCATGATCGAAGTCACCACAATCTCCAGCAGATTCTGCCAGCGTGTGCGTTCGTGGCCGGTGGTCAGGCGGCGAGTGATTAAAAAGGCGCCTAGCGTCAGCACTGCCATCAATACCCAGGTGAACACAATGGTGGCATTGAGCGTAAAAACACCGTACTGCCAGAAGATCCAGGTATCAGGGGTCATGCGCATGGCGGATTTCCTGGTGGGCTTGCCATTGCGGGTACCGTAGCGGCAGGGAGATAGCTAGTTATACGCAGGACAACCGCCCGCGCTAGCAGAAACCCCAGCATGCAAAAGCCTAAATAGAGTAGTTGGCTGGCACCCATGAGATAGAAGCCGCTCAGTACGATACCGATGCGTAGGATCAGGCTACTGATGAACCACCGCGCCGGGTTTTTTGATGCGGCACCACGCTGAACCGTCCACCAGAGGCCACCAAAGAAAAATGCGCCTAGCGTGCAGCCAGCAAGCAGTGCTAACCCTCCCAGCACCCAGTTAATGTTTTCAGGCATCATCGTCCTCCTGTTCCTGATGTATCGACTGGTTCTCTTTCGATACCCAATGCCAGGCATTGAGGCAGCCGATGGTAAGCCCACCCATCAGCAGCGCCAGCGTCCATGAACGGCCTCCGGAGTAGTGTTGATCGAGCCATAGGCCCAGGGCAGCCCCTAGCAGCGTGGGCACGGCCACCGACCATCCGACCAGACCCATCATTCCCAGCCCGAACCAGACGCCGGGCGTACCGCTTCGGCGCGCCTTGAGTTTGCGGGCAGCCTTGACGCCTACCTGTCGTGACAATGCTTCTGGTGCTGAAGTGAGTGGTTTACGCTTCGGTTCCTGACTCATGGTGAACGATCACTAATTGAAACAAACCGTCGCATGAAGCCCGCTTCCAACTTAGCCATCGCTGCTTGCATGGCCTCTTCTTGAGCGTCACGGATTAGAAACTGCTGCTTGATCGCTTCGTGAAGGTGAGCCAAATCTTTCCCTCGCAGCGCTTGTCGCACTGAAATCACGACATCGCGACCTGTCTTAACCAATACCCCTGCATCCAGGGCCATGAAAACTTCGTTACGCATGTCGTCTTCAAAACTCAGGATGCCCGGTACCACCGCTGCAACACAGTCCAGGCGCTGTGGCAGCAGGCCAAATGCGCCCTGTACGGTTTCAACCACGATGTTGGATACGCGGGTTTCGTTGATGAATACCTCGAAGGGTAGTAGCACCTTAAGCGTCATCAACAGCATGCTTGGTCTCTTTAGATAATGGTTCTTTTGCCTGGGTGCTGAGGGTGGCTTTTTCCTGTGCCTCGCTGATTGCCCCGATCATGTAGAGTGCACTCTCCGGCATATCCCTGAACTCGTCGGCCAGAATACGCTCGCAGCCATCAAGGGCGTCTTTCAGGCTGACCAGTTTGCCGCCTAGGTTGGTGAACTGCTCCGTGGTGAAGAAGGGTTGGGTAAGAAAACGCTCCAACCTGCGGGCGCGAGCCACGACCTTGCGATCCTCCGGCGACAACTGCTCCAACCCAAGCATCGCGATGATGTCCTTTAACTCAGCGTACTGTGCCAGCGTGCGCCGAATCGCTTGCGCTATCGCATAGTGATAATCGCCAACGATGCCGGGTGTGATCATTTTTGAGCTGGATTGTAGCGGGTCGATGGCTGGGAAAAGACCTTCACTCGCCCGTTTGCGTGACAGGACAATCGATGCTGACAGATGCGAAAACGTATGTACGGCGGCAGGGTCGGTAAAGTCGTCCGCTGGCACATATACCGCCTGCAGTGAGGTAATGGCGCCGCTATCGGTGTTAGCGATTCGCTCTTCCAATGCGGCCAGTTCAGTACTCATGGTGGGTTGGTACCCGAGGCGCGATGGCATTTGCCCCATCAGCCCTGACACTTCCGAGCCAGCCTGAATAAAGCGAAATATATTGTCGATGAGTAGCAGGACATCGCGATGCTCGTCATCACGGAAGTACTCCGCCATGGTCAGCGCTGCATGTCCTACGCGAAAGCGGGCACCGGGCGGTTCGTTCATCTGGGCGAAAATCATCACCATGTTGGGCAACACACCGGCGGCTT
Organism: Vreelandella sulfidaeris; assembly: GCF_042429665.1. GTDB lineage: Bacteria > Pseudomonadota > Gammaproteobacteria > Pseudomonadales > Halomonadaceae > Vreelandella. The sequence continues at coordinate 1,535,148 of NZ_JBHMAC010000010.1, forward strand.
CCATCTCACGGTGAAGCTCTTCGCCTTCACGTGAACGCTCGCCGATCCCACAGAAGATGCTGACCCCCTGTTGATGGCCGATCATGTTATGGATCATTTCCGTCAACAACACCGTTTTGCCGACGCCCGCACCACCGAATAGGCCAGCTTTTCCACCGCGCTCCAGTGGCGTGAGCACATCAATCGCCTTGATGCCGGTTTCAAATACCTTGGATTGGGTCAACCGGCGTACTAATGGCGGCGGCTCGTTGTGAACCGAGCGCCATTGCACACCTTCCAGCGGCGCACCGCGGTCAACCGTGTTGCCGAAAACATCGAACATGCGTGACAGAATGGGATTACCAACAGGTACCTTTAACGGTCCTCCGCTATCTTTTACCTGCATTCCGCGAGCCAAGCCTTGCGTTGGGGTTAGGGCGATACCTCGAACGTGATGCTCATCGCGCTGGGCCAGTACCTCGATAGCCACCCGATTACCTGCACCCGCATGCAGCAGGTTGTGTATCGGCGGCAAAGAGTCGTCGAAGTGGATATCAATGACGCTGCCGCGAACCGTGACAATAGTGCCGATATTGTCCGTTTTTGCCTTACCACCCGCTTGGCTTTCCGCCATCTTTGGCCTCCGTCCGTTGTCGCGCATGGAATCTGTACACTTACCTCAGGGGTATATACAGACTCATTGCGACTGACATAGTGCCTGTAGGGCGGCCTAATTACCGTGCGCTAACGAACACAGTAGTATTCCCTCTTTCTCTATAGGCCCGCTTTGAGCTTCCAGTAGCTTCCAGTAAATATCGATCCTGCTATTGCTTAAAAAAATACTCTGTAAAGTTTGCTCGCGAAACACTTCTAACTGGTTCAGTATGAAAAATTAATTCTGTTCGATACCGTACAGAAACTGTGGGTTTCAGATTGTTACTAATCCACTGTGTTGATTTTCTCAGATGGAGGTTGTTATGCCCAAGTTGCCACGGCTACAACAGAATCACTTACTGGCTGCTTTGCCCTATGAATCGCATAATCGCTTAGTCAGCCATCTCGAACTGGTTTCACTACCGTTGGGTAAGGTGATATACGAGTCTGATGAAACCATGCGTTATGTTTACTTTCCCATTGATTCGATTATCTCTCTGCTATATGTAATGGAAAATGGCGATTCCGCAGAAATTTCAGTCGTCGGTAATGAAGGGCTTGTTGGTATCGCTCTATTCATGGGGGGAGAGAGCACGCCAAGCCGTGCCATAGTACAAAGTGGTGGTTACGCCTTTCGGCTCAATGGGCAACTGCTTAAGGATGAGTTCAATCGCCATGGCGAAATGTTAGTGCTGATGCTTCGCTACACACAGTCACTAATCACACAAATGGCGCAAACGGCAGTTTGCAACCGCCATCACTCGATAGATCAGCAGTTGTGTCGCTGGTTATTGCTGTCATTAGATCGCCTGCCAAGCAATCAAATAAACATGACGCAAGAGCTTATCGCCAATATGCTAGGTGTTCGGCGTGAAGGAGTAACCGAGGCTGCTGGCAAGTTGCAAAAGCTAGGTGTCATCGAATATCGGCGTGGCCATATTACAGTGCTGGATCGGTTTAGGCTTGAGCAGCTTAGCTGTGAATGCTACGGCGTCGTAAAAAAGGAAACTGACCGTCTATTGACCCATTACCCTCTTGCTTTGCTACAAAAGCAGAGAGCTCTAACGGAGTGAGAGTGCGCTGCGATCAAGATGTGATTACTAACGCGCATTCTATAGCTTGGGTAGTTAACTGCTGAATTTTTTCAGTGGTTGTGCAGATCCCATACAGGATGCCTGAAGTGATAGAAAGCTGGCCCTGAGTGCTGTAACGAACAGACTAAGCTATCAGTCACGAAGATTATGAGGGTGGGATTGATAAGCACCTTTCTCGTGCCGCTATTGGCTAATTTCGTGCTGCTGGATATGTCAATGTCATTCGCATCCCCACTAATAATTACCAATCAATTGCTTGACTGTCTTCCCTGCACAGTTAAGAGCAAAGTTCTGGAGCAATGCGAAGAGGTTGACTTGGAATTCGGCAGCATCCTCAGTGAGCGGGCTCATGATTTCCAATATCTGTATTTTCCGACTACCAGTTTTGTATCCCTAATTACTACGCTGGGGGGCGACCACCCCCTAGAGCTGGGATTGATTGGTAACGAAGGTATGCTGGGTGCCACAATGGTATTGGGTGTAAATACAGCACCTAGTCGAGCAATTGTGCAGGGACCAGGCAAAGCGTTGCGGATTAGTGTTAACAAGATGCATCGCTTGCTAAGAGATATTCCGGTGTTGGCGGATGCGCTCAAGCATTATCTATACGTACTGGTTACTCAACTGACTCAAAACGCCGCTTGTGTTCACTTTCACAAAATTGAGCCACGTCTGGCGCGTTGGTTGCTGATGACACAGGATCGTGCCCATCAAGACCAATTCCACCTTACACATGACTTTCTTGCCAATATGCTTGGCGTGCGTAGAAGCGGGGTGACCATAGCAGCTGGTGCTTTACAGTCGCGCCAGCTCATTCACTACAGCCGAGGTGATATAACCATTCTTGATCGCTCTGGGTTAGAAGTTGCTGCCTGCGAATGCTATGAGGCACTGCTCAGAGATCATGCCCGGCTATTCCCGTCTCGGGTCCCGTTAATGCTTCCTGCGTGTTGTTGAGTTGGCGCAGTCATTTTTGATTAATCTTGAGCTGAGTATTTTGTTCCTTCCAGAGTTGGCACTTTGTTAATCGAATCTCTGAATAGTCATATCCTCTGTTGGAGCTTTTATAAGTGGAATTCAAGGATTACTACCAGGTGCTCGGTGTGTCGAAGACCGCGACGCCCGAAGAGATCAAGAAAGCTTACCGTAAGCTGGCGCGTAAGTTTCACCCTGACGTCAGTAAAGAGCCAGACGCTGAACAGCGCATGCAAGAGGTCAATGAAGCCAAGGCAGTGCTGTACGACCCGGAGAAGCGTCTCGCTTATGACCAATTGGCTCAACAATATCAGTCGGGGCAGGATTTTCAGCCAAGCCCCGACTGGGATGCCGGTTACGAGTTCAGTGGTGGGGGTTTTGAGAAAGCTGATCTCGGCGAGTTCAGTGACTTCTTCGCTAACCTTTTTGGTCAGCATAGTCGAGCACGGCAATCGGAGCGCGGTTATCAGATGCGCGGTGAGGATCGTCATGCCAAAGTTATCATCGATTTGGCGGACGCCTTCCTAGGTGCGACGCGCAGGATTACTCTACAAGTGCCGCATGTTGACGCGCATGGCCATTTGGCCTCCCAGGAACATACCCTCAACGTACTGATACCTAAAGGCATCAAGGCGGGTCAGCATATCCGTCTGACAGGGCAGGGCAGCCCCGGTATTGGAGGAGGTGCTGCAGGTGATCTTTACTTGGAGATACACTTCAAACCGGATTCGCGTTACCGGATCGAGGGGCGGGATGTACATCAAACCGTACCGGTTACCCCATGGGAGGCCGCTCTGGGAGCGAGCATCGAAACCCCGACTCCGTCAGGGACAGTGAAACTCAAGGTGCCTGCTGATTCACAGACGGGTCGTCGATTGCGTCTAAAGGGCAGAGGTATACCCGGAACAGAGCCTGGCGATCTATATGTAGAACTTGAAGTGGTGCTACCCCCGGCCAATACCGACAAAGCACGGAAACTCTATGAGGCCATGGCGCAAGAGCTCGCTTTTGACCCTCGCCAACGGAAGGGAGTCTAGACATGGCGCAGCAGCATATTGTTAACGGTGAACTAATCGATGAGGCGACCTTAACGCTCGAAGAGCTGGCTCGCGCTTGTTCGGTAGAAACTAATTGGGTGATCGAGCGTATTGAGAGCGGCCTCTTGGCTGATGGTTCACCCTATGTGGCGAGCTGGCGCTTTACCAGCCATGATCTGACCCGTGCTCGACGGATGAGTCAGTTGGAGAGAGACTTCGAGGCAGCGCCTGAGCTTGCCGCCTTAGCGACTGACCTGATCGAGGAGAATCAGCGCCTTAGGGGTCGTTTGCGAGCAGCAGGCTTAGTCGATGGCTAGCAACGTTCTCTAATGGGGCAGTGAGCAGCGAATTGCTTATACGCCTTCTTCCAGCAGGCAATGATGTATATCGAAAAGGTCATGGAGCATCCAGATGGCCTTCTCCAGATTCAGAGACTTTCCCCGGGCACTCCGTAATCGTCATCGGCGATAGCTTAAGCTACTCATTCATCCGTATCTCGGCGATGACCTCGCCGGTTTCCTCGCTCAGCCCTGCCTCTTGGAAGCCGAGACTGGCGTAGAAGTCGCGGGCCACCTGGTTGGTTGGCACATAGCAGATCGCGATTTTCTCGAAGGGGCCATGTGCCCTGATCTCGTCCAGCACGCACTTCATGGCTTCGTGACCGAAGCCTCTTCCCTGATGGCGTCGGTCGACCATGAACCGGAAGATGTTGTAGGCAGGCAGTTGCCTGTTGTGGTGGAAGGACTCGTACATGAGGAAGCCGACCGCTTCCCCGCTGCAATGTATAGCGCGAGGTTGATAGGTTGGATGGAAGCTCGATTCGGCAATGGAGTAAAGGTTGCTAGCGACATAATCACGCTGTGAGGTCGCTAGCTCCAGCGCAATGACGGCCTCGAAGTTCTCTCGGGTGATGCTCTTTAGTATTACGCCCATCGCATGCTCCTCCATTTGGATATTTCACCCAGCTGCGGGCTGCCGAAACGCACGGTCATCTCGACCAAAACAGGATCGCCTAGCATAGAAGGGCCGGATGGCTGAGTCGGATGAGCCGAGAGACACTGCCGCTCTACAACTGGTGAGGCTGTTTAGCTAACGCCACCCTTTATTGGCTGTCCTTACTGGCTCTGAGGAAGCAGCCATAGCTTACGGTTTGGTATCGAAGGCGCCTCGGTGGAAGACCTGCGCGGCCTCCACCTCGGCAAGGCCACGCAGGCCAGGTTCCGGTGGCTCTTCGCCGGTCAGTACCTGGAGCACCGACCTAACGCCATGCGAGAGCGATATCAGGTTGTAGCCGCCTTCCAGAACGAAGACCAACCTTCCTTCGCACTGCTGGCGTGCGAGTTTCTGGAGAATGTCCGTCATGGCGGCAAAGCCATCATAGGAGACATTCAACGCGAGGTCATGGGTGTGGGGATCGAATCCTGCCGAGACCAGGATCAGGTCGGGGCGGAACCACTGGGCCGCAGGCACCAGGATCTCGCGGAAAGCCTTGAGATAGGCAGCGTCGTCGGCATCGGCAGGCATGGGGACATTGACGGTGGTACCCTCTCCAAGTCCCATACCGACCTCCTCAAGGCTCCCTGTGCCGGGATAGAAGGGGGCAGAACGGTGGATATCGAAGAACAGCACATTCGGGTCGGCCAGAAAGATGTCCTGGGTTCCATTTCCGTGATGAGCATCCCAATCGACGATCATAACCCGTTCGCAGCCTAGCGCCGCCTGGGCATGGGCGGCTGCCACTGCCACGTTATTGAACAGGCAAAATCCCCGGGCGCGCACCGGTTCAGCGTGGTGCCCAGGCGGTCTTACCAGTGCAAAGCTACTCTCGGCTCTGCCTTCTACCACCGCCTTGACAGCGGAGATCGCCGTTCCAGCAGCTACCTCTGCAGCATCGACACTGCCGGGTGATACCGCCGTGGTATCTTCGTCGAGCCAAGCGTTTTCTCCACGGAGGTGGTAGATGCTGTCCAGATAGGAGTTGGTGTGGACGCGCCCTAGCTGCTCGCGAGTTGCCGGCACGCCGGTCTCAAAGGTCACTCCGGGAACCGGTTCGATTTCCAGCAAGTGCTTGATGGCGGTGAGCCGGGCGGGATGTTCGGGATACGTCCAGGGCACCCCTAACCCAGACAGAAGTGAGCGGATTCGCTTGTCCATTCGCCCCGGTAGGAAGGGGACCTCTATATCCGGTTCATGGGTCAGCATCCTTTCATCATAGAAGACGATCACGCTATTCAGGTCGGCCACTGTACAGGCTCCAGGAGGGTTAAAAGTTATAACCAAGACCCACTGTATAAGCCCAAGCGCCATCGTCTTGAAATGCATCTGATGCATCACTTGTGCTGCTGAAGAGGAACTGGTATTCGGCACGAGCAAGGAAATAGGTTTTAGTCAACACGTAGTATTTTATACCCGTTTCTAGACCCGCAAAGGCGCTGTCTTTGACGCCATCTCCATAAAGCGCCCCAAGACTGGCACCTACAAAGGGTCGTGCGCGATCATCTAGAAATTGATAGTTAATGTAGCCCCGGGTCGAGCCGTTCCAGAAATCATCGATGATGCCTTCGCCTTCAACATCGGTATAGTTAATACTCTGTCGAGCGCCGGTTACAATGTTATTTTGAATATACCAGCCCATGTCACCCGTCACACCGAATGTTCCACTATTGAAATTTCGGTCGGTGCTGCCGGTGCCTGAGAGGGATAGTTCGCGTTCGCCCTGCTCCGGACCATAATTTGAGGATTGTGCAGATACTGCCATAGGCAACGCACTCAGAACGCCGAGGGTGATTGCAACAGCGGTGACTTTAATCATGAGAAACTCCTGGGTTTTTGTACGCATTAAATGCCTTGCTTTTGAATTCCCGTACATTTCACAAGATTCATCATCGTTTACTGGCGGCTCAGTCGTCTGTGCGTTCGCACACTTACAAAAGAATAAAAAAGTAATACGTCATTGATGCAGGATTAGCAGATTGAAGGCACCGTTCCCTCAAAGATCAGTAAGAAGTGTGCTGATCAGGCTTTTGTTTTGTTCCCGACGTCACCCCTTGCTTGAATCGCCCCGGATATTCTAGGCACCTCCAGGCCTTATACTAAAGGTGTCTAGGAGGATCCATGATCCGTCCCCGTTACACTGAAGAATTCAAAATCGAAGCCGTTAAACAGGTGGTAGAGCGTGGCCATCGCGTTGCCGAGGTCGCTGAGCGTTTAGGCGTGTCAGGCCACAGCTTTTACCACTGGATCAAGCGCTACGATAAGCCGGTAGAACAACGACAAGAAGATGATGATCTCCAAGCTGAAAACCGTCGTTTGAAGGCTGAACTAAAACGCGTGTCAGAAGAGCGAGATATATTAAAAAAGGCCACCGTCGGAATGCCGCCCAGAACTTCGCCAGGGAGTCCGACTGAGGTACGCGTTTATTCAAAAGCATGCGGGCCAATATCCGGTACGTCGCTTGTGCCGCATGATGGCCGTGCACCCTAGCGGCTATTACGCATGGTGCAAAAAAGCACTGTCTAATCGAGGCCGGGATGATCAGCGCCTCTTGGGGTTGATCAAGCATGCGTGGTTTGAAAGCGGCGGTGTATATGGCTATCGCAAGGTCTACCAGGATTTGCGTGAGGCTGGCGAAGCCTGCGGTAAGCACCGAGTGGCCCGCCTGATGCGTAGAGAAGGTTTACGCTCCCAGACCGGCCATCGGATCACCCAACCATTTAGACCGTCAGTTTGAAGTACCAGCGCTAAATATTGCTTGGGTGACTGATATTACGTACATCCGAACGTACGAAGGCTGGCTTTACTTAGCGGTGGTTATCGACCTGTTTTGTCGCCAAGTGGTTGGCTGGTCGATGAAGTCACGTATGACCAAGGAGTTAGTGCTGGATGCTTTATTGTCGGCCGTTTGGCGACGCAAGCCGCAAAGAGCTGTGATGGTGCATTCGGATCAAGGAAGTCAGTTTAGCAGTGGAGACTGGCAAAGCTTTCTGAAAGCCAATCACTTGGTGGGCAGCATGAGCCGACGTGGTAACTGTTATGACAACGCGGTTGCTGAAAGCTTCTTTCAACTTCTCAAGCGAGAGCGAATCAAGCGACAGATTTATTCGACACGCGAAGCGGCTAGACGCGACGTGTTCAATTACATTGAAACGTTCTACAACCCAACGCGCCGACATGGGACAAGTGGCAACTTGTCACCGGTTGAGTATGAAAGGCGTTATTTTAAGAGCCTAACGGGTGTCTAGAATACTCGGGACGATTCAATACGCAAAACCATTCCTTTTCGTAAGGCCGCTCGTTGCCTGATGCTTGATGACTAGCGGAGAGCATTCATGCTATCGGAGTATTTTTACAAGCGCCTAATAATGTCAAAGAATTGATTGACGTTACTGCAGGTTGGACCGGTCCGGGCCGAGCAATACGCGGAAATTAGTTGCCGATAGGGGCTTGCTCAACCAGAACCCCTGAGCACCATCGCAGCCCTGACGTTCGAGGTAGTTCAACTGTGCGAGGGTTTCCACGCCCTTGGCGTTAACACGCATGGAAAGGTTCTGACCAAAATTGATCAGCGCTTTGATAAACATGGCGTCTTCCGCGTTATTAAACATGTCATGCACAAAACATGGCGCAAGATTGACTGTATTGATGGGAAAACACTGCAGCTGTTTCAAACTGGCAAGCCCATAACCGAAGTCGTCGATGGAAATGCGTATTCCCATTCGGCTCAGCTCGCTCAGCGTCGATATAGAGGCATTGGTATGCAGATGCACTAGGCTGCCTTCTGTCACTTCCAGCTCCAGAAAACGAGCCTCTAACCCGGTCTTGACCAAAATCTCCGCCACCCGCGCAGGCAGTGACTTGTCTCGAAGCTGCATCGCTGACATGTTCACCGCGATGGGTACAATATTATCCCCTTCCCGCCGCCACGCCTGCAACCGGCGGCAGGCTTCACCCAGCACCCAGTAACCGATAGGCACCATCAGACCGCGGGCTTCCGCCACGGGAAGAAACGCCGAGGGCTGCATGAGACCCAACGTCGGGTTGTGCCAACGTACCAGTGCTTCGGCACTCACCATATAGCCGGTAGCAAGATCTATCCGAGGCTGGAAATCGAGAAAGAGCGCGTCTGCCTTGAGCGCTAGGTTCAGTTGGGATCCCAGATTACTGGTTTGCGTCTTTAGGGCGTTCATGTCTTCATTGAACAGTTGGTAGTTGTTACGACCGCTTTTCTTAGCGTGATACATCGCCGTGTCGGCATTATTCAGCAAGGTGGACTCATCGCTGCCGTGTTCAGGGTAAATGCTGATCCCAACACTTGCGGTAATGTGCAGCTCGTTATGGCAGATGAGGTGGGACTCAGCTAGCTCTAGAAGGATTTTCTCCGCTACTTCGGTGGCATTTTGTGGCTTTTCAATTTCGCTCAGCAACACCACGAACTCATCGCCCCCTTGGCGACATATCGTGTCTGTATTACGAACACACTTGCTGAGACGCTCCGCCACCGACTGTAGAAGAAAATCACCGATGGCATGGCCAAGTGAATCGTTGATAGCCTTGAATGCATCAAGGTCCAGGTATAAAAGCGCGACCTGATGATGGTGACGTTTTGCCAGCCCAATAGCACGGGAGAGGCGCTCCGAGAGCAGCACACGATTGGGCAACTCGGTAAGGGCATCATGCTGCGCCTGATAAGCCAGCTTGGACGAATGAGTGGGCGAGCGGCAGGCATCATGAAAAACGATTACCGCACCCTGAAGATAGCCTTCCCGGTCATGTATCGGTGCCGCTGAGTCTTCAATCAGCAATTGACTGCCGTCCTTGCGGATCAATACGCAATCCATGGCTAGGCCGACGGTGCGGTTTTCCTCCATGGCCCGCTGCGCCGGGTTAGCAGCTGTCTCCAGCGTCTGGCCGTCGATGAGCATCAACACCTGATCCAGCGGCTTGCCAAGTGCATCGTGGTTTGACCAGCCCGTAAGTGATTCCGCGACCCGGTTTAAATAGGTGACGCGCGATTCCCGATCAGTGGTGACTACGGCATCGCCGATCAAATTCAAAGTTACTTGGGCCCATTCCGTTGCATCCTCTAATGCGGCTTCGGTCTCACTAAGGCGTACGTCAATTTGCTTCTTTTCAGCGCTATTATCATTCCCCTTAACTTGGCCGTTCCGGCATTTAATGGATTGCATCATAACGATCCTCATGCCTTTCGATGGGAGCACCTGATGACACGCCGCGCTTTGTCCCCATTTGCAAGCTCGTATCCAAACCCATAACCCTAACTCCTTGTTAACCGCCGCCTCTACTCGTCAAGCCTCAAAAAACCGCTATGTGGACCCTGACGACATTGGCATTTTATTGTGATCTTAAGGAAGTCAAGCGCCACGCTTCTGTTCGCCACCGTACACAAACGCAATTTTCAATTTGGCGATCAGAACAGGCCCAGAATTGCTGCAGAAACAGGGCGAAGTAACGAATGGAATGCAGAGGTGATACTGAAAAGTTAAGGGGTGGCGCTGCGTTCCCTGCAGCGCAAAGTGCAACCTCCTGTTTAGGCATCTCCGTTGCCACACTGAGACTCACTCTAGTGGGTAAAGCAGCAGCCGACTGTGCGTTGGCGAACATGTAAGGCATTAGTTTTTCGCACCATTCATCCGGTTGATTTAACGGTCTGCGTGGCGGTTTCTGAACGGTTCAGCCACGCTTATGTGCGTTAGCGTACAGAGCTTGCCTTTCAGTGTTCTATACTTGAAGGGTGTACCGCTATGGGCTTGAGATGCCCACGTTAAGTACCTACATTATTAGCGACTAGTGAGCATTGCGATCAGAAGTTGTGCGACACAAAGCGACAAGGATAGACTTTCAATGCTAGAGTCAACTGTTCTACAGCAAAACGCGCTGCTTGGCCTTCTGCCGGAAGAAGAACTTAAAAGACTGTTGCCTCATTTCGAGAAGGTAACGCTGACTGACCTTCTCCCTGAAAAGCGCAGCGATTAGAACTGGAGAATTCGGGCCATATCGATCACGCTGAGA
>NZ_JBHMAC010000011.1:0-351334 GCF_042429665.1 Vreelandella sulfidaeris
CGCCTTGGTGAGCCATTACCTCACCAACCAGCTAATCCGACATAGGCTCATCCAATAGCGGGAGCCGAAGCCCCCTTTCTCCCGTAGGACGTATGCGGTATTAGCCTGGGTTTCCCCAGGTTATCCCCCACTACCGGGCAGATTCCTATGCATTACTCACCCGTCCGCCGCTCGTCAGCATCTAGCAAGCTAGATCTGTTACCGCTCGACTTGCATGTGTTAGGCCTGCCGCCAGCGTTCAATCTGAGCCATGATCAAACTCTTCAGTTTAAAATCATTGTGATTCTTACTTGTTATCCAAGGACTAGCCGACGACAACAAAAGCGAATCAAACTTGGCTCAAGGTTCAAACGAATTCACTGTGATACCCATTTCACCTCGTTACTTAAAAGCAACGACATGAAGAGTATCGTTGTGTTCGCCTGCCTTGATATTTGGTGATTTGTCACCAACATCAGCAAGCGCCCACATGAATTACCTGATCAAATTGTTAAAGAGCTTATCAACGTGGCCTGACCCCGTCGACGTGTGCGTATACTACCCGATTCAGCGTCACGGTCAACAGCGTTTTACACTTTCAGTCAAAAAAACCTTATCAATTAGTGTTTGGGTGTCGCCTACATAAAGCAGCGCTTGAATTGACCTAGGACAAAACGGCTATTTTTCATTCTTCCTAAGCTTAGCAATAGCGTACACAGAGACGCTTTGCACCATCACGACCGAGCAAGCATGTCGTTTATAAAAGCAAGGGAGAACAACCATGACCATAAAAGCTAAATTACTACCTGCGCTGGGGATGAGCAGCGTTCTTGCCGCAGGGTTAGCTATCGCAGATGATGGACTGGAAAATTATCGCCAACGTTTCGAAGCCCTACCCCACCTTCCCCCCATTCCCGCAGACAACTCATTAACAGACGAAAAAATCGAGTTGGGCAATATGCTGTTTTTTGAACCACGGATCTCGTCGAGTGGCGTCATAAGTTGCGCTACTTGCCATAATCCAGCACTTGGCTGGGCTGACCGTATCCCGCGCGCAGTGGGCCATGATGGACAGGTAGGTGAGCGCAATACTCCCACTGTATTAAATAGCGGGTTTTTGGAATCTCAATTTTGGGATGGTCGTGAACCGGATTTAGAAGGACAAGCGCTAGGCCCTATTCAGGCGCCGGTTGAAATGGCAATGGACCTGGAAATGGCGCTAGAGCGGCTGGTAGGTTTCGAGCTCTACCAGACTAAATTCAGCGAAGCCTTCCCTGACCAGGAAGACCCCATCAATGAATATAATTTGGCACAGGCACTAGCGGCATTCCAACGTACCCTAAACACACCAAACTCCCCCTTTGACCGCTATCTGCATGGCGATTTAGATGCTATCAGCCAGCAAGCCAAAGATGGCATGGTCGCCTTTGCAGAAAATGGATGTATTGCTTGTCATCGCGGCGCCAATTTTACTGATAGCCAGTTCCACGCCATCCAGGTGCCAGGATCAACTGACATGGGCCGCTATGTCGTTACTCAGCAAGAGGGGGATATGTATCGCTTTAGAACACCGACGCTACGCAACGTGGCGGTCACCTATCCCTATATGAATAATGGCGCGACAGAAACACTGGAAGAGGCTGTCGCCATTATGGGTAAAGAGATGCTGGGACGGGAGTTTGATGACGCGACCATTAGCGATATCACTGCCTTTCTGCATACGCTAACCGGTGAAATGCCTGATTTTGAGGTACCCGCCCTGCCTTAGCCTGACATAGCCGCTTGGCCAGTGGGCCAAGCGGCATACACCATAATCCCCATTCTTATACTGAGGACAATCGGGCCAACAGCGCTTCGCGACGTGACGGGGAGACGAACGCTTCTTCGATAGCATTACGGGTTAGTTGTCGAAACACTGCCTCATCCCAACCAAAAGCTTCAGCACAAGCGATGTGATTGGCCAGCATGCCGCCCCCAAAATAGGCAGGATCATCGGAGCTAATGGTCACTTTGAGCCCTTCAGCCACCAGCCTAGGAAGCGGATGATCACGTAGATCATTGACCACTTTTAAACTCACGTTGGAGAGAGGACATACGGTTAACACCGTTTGATCGCTACGCAGGCGCGCAACTACTTCATCACTTTCCAGGCAACGAACGCCATGGTCTATTCGCTGTACGTCAAGTACATCAAGCGCTTCCTGGATATATTCAGCAGGCCCCTCTTCCCCTGCATGCGCAACGCGCACCAGGCCTAACTGTTTTGCTCGCTCAAAAACGGCGGCAAACTTGGCGGGCGGGTTATTTTGCTCGGCACTGTCCAAGCCGACGGCATCCAGTATTTGCCAATACGGGGATGCTTGCTCAAGCACATCCAACGCTTCTTCTGCGGGCCGGTCACGCAGGAAAGCCATGATCATGCCGATGGACAGGTCAAGGGTTTGCTCGGCCTCTTGTTTAGCTTTTAGTAAACCTGTCATCACAACGTCTAGCGGCACTCCACGCTGAAGATGGGCCTGGGGATCGAAATGCATGTCGATATGCATTACACCTTCATTCCGCGCGCGCTTGAAATAATCTATCGCCAAATCATAAAAGTCTTCTTCGTGACGAAGTACACTCATACCTTGGAAATAAAGCGTCAGGAAACCCTGTAGATCTTTAAAATGGTAAGCATCTGTGACTTCTTGTACTGAGTCATAGGGAAGTTCAATCCCATTACGTTGTGCTAACGCAAACATTAATTCTGGTTCAAGTGAGCCTTCAATATGCAGGTGGAGTTCTACTTTAGGAAGATTGCGTAAAAAATCATGCATGGAGGGCTCCGTACTGTCGCATCAATTAATCAACATCACTAAATCACGCCTTGGGTAAGCTTACCGGCATCCAGATGCCAACGGTACTCAATACCAGACAATAATGTCGGTGAATCTACTTGATGAACAAAATAGATCACCGTTCGATCAGCAAGCCAACGATCCAATGAAGTTGCTATATACGCAGCCGTTGCGGCATCTACGCTTGCGAACGGCTCATCTAAAATGACTACCTGAGGATTACAAAGCATCAAGCGAGCTAACGCCAATCGCCGTGCCTGCCCCCCTGAAAGTTGCTGACCTCTCTCACCTACCGTGGTTGCCAATCCGTTGGAAAGCTGCTGAACCCAACTATCCAAAGCGACAGCGCTAATAACCTCCCACAGCGCCTCATCATTTGCCGTGGGATCGGCAATACGCAGGTTCTCGGCAATAGTGGCATCAAATAGGTCTACGTGCTGGGTCAGCATTGCAAAGTGACGGGCGCGGTCAGCGCTAGAAAGCTGATAAGGCGAAATCCCACCGACCTTCAATTCTCCCTCCGTCGGTTTTAGGCGTCCCATTAATAGACTGCCCAAGGATGATTTACCCGCCCCGGAGCTGCCGGTAATAACGGCGCGCTTCCCAGCTGGCAGTTGAAAATGAAGGCTGCTTAACGCAGGCTGTAGCGTGTGTGGATACGCAAGCGAAAGACCCGAAGCACGAATCGAAAAGGCCTCTGTTGCCGGTATATGAGAAGACGAAGTCACTGCTGGTTCGACGTCACTTATGGTATTTAACCGGCGCACCGCAGCATAACTGGCACCAAGTTTCATAAAACTAGCCGACAGGTTAATCAACGCCTCATTCGCCCCTAATGCAATCAATACCACCATGACTAAAATGGGCCCGCTGACCGCTTGTTGAATAAACACCATGCTGGCTAACCAAAGCACTGCTACCACCATCAACCCGCTACCAGCGCTCACTAAACCATTTACCCATGCTGTTTTTCGTCCCAAGCAACGCTGGGTACTAAATGCTTGTTGCTCATGTTGAGCAATAAGTAAACGGTGCCAGTCATCACTTTGATAACTCATCAGTTCAGCAGATGCTTGAAGCTGGTCAACCACGTGGCGGCGAAGAGTTTGCTGGTCAACTACCTGCTGATAGCCATGTGAAAAACCCCAGGCGGCAGAAAACAGCGTTGCTATGATCAACAACAGACCGAGCGTGACTGCCATCAGCAGAGCAACACTGGGCAGCCAAATCGCAACGAATAGTGATATCGCGATGATGCCGAATAGTGCGACTACCGGGGGTACCAGGATGCGTAGATAGAAATTATCTAAGGTGTCGATGTCAGCCGTTAAACGACTTAGCCAGTCGCTGGCTCGCTCCCCATGTAAACGGGCATCGTCGAGCCGCGTTAAATAACCAAATACTCGATAACGCAGATCAGCCAGTAGAGTTAACACGGTATTATGGTTATAGAGCCTCTCGAAATAGCGTGCGGTTGTGCGCAGCAACGTGAAGAAACGAATTCCACCCCCTGGCACATATACATCCAGTCGGGCAGGGATTCCCAACGCTAACGCGATGCCGGTCAATGAACTGGCGGTAATAAACCAGCCCGACAATCCTAATAGTGCCAGTCCAGCCATCAAGGTAGTCAACACAAGCAATGCGCCGACCAAAAAGCGCCGGCGCCGCTCAATTAAAAGTTTCAACCACGGGTAGAAGTCGCGAAAAATGGCGCTCATGAGACCACCTCTACCAAGCTTCCGCTCTCAAAAGCGAAATGGCGTTGAGCAGCGCCGATGACGGCAGGATGGTGGGTCGCTATCACCAGTGTGCGTCCCTCTTGTGCTAGTTCAAGCAAAGCCGAGATGACGAACTGCTCCGTTTCAAGATCTAAACTCGCTGTCGGCTCATCTAATAACACTAAGGATGCATTGCTCAAATAAACACGTGCAAGGGCAAGTCGTTGTGCCTGTCCGCCTGACAATCCAACACCTCTTTCCCCGATCATGGTATTCAACCCAGCGGGCAACTGTTTCAGCAGCGAACCAAACCCTGCTCGTACCAAGGCCGCCTCCATTTCGTCATGGGAAGCCTCAGGTGCAGCCAAACGCAAGTTATCTGCCAAACTACCGTGAAGAAGACAAGGATGCTGGTCGAGCCAAGCGCAATGTTCATTAGGTAGTTGACGACAGGTGCCAGAGCTCGCCTGGATAAACCCTGCAAGTAGCGCCAAAAGCGTGGATTTCCCACTGCCCGACGCACCACTAAGCGCCACCACGTCACCCGACTGAATGACTAAATTGATAGGCCCTAAGACCTGCCCACGACCAGGATAAGACACACACGTATCGATTAGCTCGATAGCCGACGAGCCTGCCTCTGAGGGCTTACTGCCTGGTTCGTTAATCATCGCTGGCTGATTAAGAATATCAACCACACTTTCCGCCGCCCCTAGCGCCGCGGCACGATCATGATAATGCTGGGAGAGTGTACGCAAGGGTTGAAAGAACTCTGGCGCCAGCAGTAATACCGCCAGACCGGAAAAAAGCGTAAGTGATGAAGAAGGGCCGTACTCAATGTAGCCCAGCAACCCAAAGCCAACATACATAGCGACCACGGCAATCGCTACGGAGGCAAAAAACTCAAGTACTGCTGACGAAAGAAAGGCTAAGCGCAACGTGCGCATACTTAAGCGACGATACTCGTCGGTGGCGTGCCATACATCTTGCTGGGCTTTAGCGGTGCGACCGAATAGCTGTAGCGTGGTCATGCCGCGCACCCGATCAATAAAGTGCGCCGACAGCCGCGACACTGCGACAAACTGATCACGATTAAGACGCTCAGCCCCCATCCCCACGAGGGCCATAAAAAGAGGAATAAGCGGTGCCGAAAGTAGCAAAAATACAGCCACCAGGTAGTCCAGCCATCCTGCCACTACCAAAATCAATAGCGGCAGACATAATGTGATTCGTAGCTGGGGGTAGAAACGTGAGAAATAGCCCTCCAACACATCAATATGTTCCACCACTTGGTTGGCCAAGGAGCCGCTATGCTGGCTGGTCAACCAAACCGGACCTAGAGCAGAGAGCTTATCCAGCAGCTCCCCCCTGGCGCGCTGGCGAATACGCAGGCTCGCTTCCAGACTTAACGTTTCATGTCCCCACTGAAACAAGGCGCGAAGCAGTACACTGCCTACCAATAAGGCAAACATCGGCATAAGCGTCATCGGTGAGTGGTGGTGAACCACTACCTGATCAACCAACCACGCCAGACCAACTACCACGACTATCGTTTGGCTACCTGCTAACACCCCGCATAGTGCTGATCCCAGCAAGCGTTTACGCTCCCCCTTCGCCAGTAGTTGTAACCATTTTCGCGGCGTAAGGGGCAGCGTACTGTCAGAAGCCATGCGATTAATGGTAGCCCTCGCCTACGCGTACTTTGCCGCGAAACACCCAGTAGGTCCAAGCGGTATACACCAGGATGACGGGGATAACGAACAGCACACCAATCAACAGGAAAAGCTGTGACTCTGGCGCTGACGCCGCATCCCATAATGTATAATTAGGAGGAACGATCATAGGCCACTGGCTTACGATCAGCCCAAGATAAGTAAATACATAAATACCAATAGTAGCGATAAAGGGATACGCCTCATGGCGCAGCTTCACCGAGCGAAACACCAAATAGGCAAAGAACAGTGCCAGTGCAGGAAAAATCCAAATCAACCGAAGGTTTCCAAACCAACGCTCCCAAACGACCTGATTCACGAAGGGCGTCCAGATACTAACGATAACGAACACCACCAACACCATAGCCAGCAGCGGAAGCGTGACTTTATAAGCCCACTCCTGAACATGGCCTTCTGATTTTAGAATTAGCCAGGTAGACCCCAAAAGAGCGTAGCCTGCCATTAACCCAAGCCCGGTCAAGACGGTGAAAGGAGTGAGCCAGTCGAAGGCACCGCCGGTATAAACAAAGTTTTCGGTTTGAAAGCCCTGAATATAAGCGCCCACCACCACGCCTTGTGCGAAAGCAGCGACGGCTGAGCCCCATGAAAAAGCCCTATTCCACCAATGACGATTGCGCCGCGATTTGAACCGAAACTCAAAGGCAACACCGCGAAAGATGAGCCCGGCCAGCATCAAGAAAACGCCAATATAAAGCGCTGGCAAGAAGATCGAATAAACCAGAGGAAAAGCAGCCAACAAGCCAGCCCCACCCAACACCAGCCATGTCTCGTTACCATCCCACACCGGCGCTACGGAGTTCATCATGACGTCGCGAGCATCTTCATCGGGCGCAAAAGGAAAAAGAATTCCCAAGCCTAGGTCAAAGCCGTCCATCAGCACATACATGATGACACCAAACCCAATAATGCCAGCCCAAATAATCGATAGATCAAACATTTCCATGATTAGCTCCTTACCGGGTCAACGTTATCGTCATCAAACGGGGTATGTGCAGCAGACAACGGACGCTTGGGACGATCAGCATCATGATTTTCAGCCGGCTGTTCCTCCTCGGGCATCATACCGTTACGCACCACACGGGTTAGGTAATACACACCAGCGTAAAACACGGCTGCATAAACCAGGACGTAACCAATAAGGGTGAATAGCGCCATTCCCCCTGTCAGAGACGGGGTCACGCCTTCAGCATGAGAGATAAGGCCGTAAACCAGCCATGGAGCCCGCCCAGACTCGGTCACCACCCAACCCGCCAGCACGGCAATAAAGGGTAATGAAATCATGCCAACCAGTGTTTTCAGGAATAGTCGACTTTCATAAACCCGCCCTTTACGGCGCAATACCAGCCCTACTAGAGCCGTCGCAATCATCAGCAGGCCAATACCCACCATTACACGAAACGCCCAAAAGACAATCATCACCGGTGGCTGCTCTTCAGGTGCAACTTCGCTGATGCCTGGGATTTCACCATCCACTGAGTGGGTAAGAATAAGACTGGCTAGATTGGGGATACCAATTTCAAAGTGATTCTCCTGGGCTTCTTGATCAGGCAAGGCAAATAGCAAGAGCGGTACATTGGTCGATGTTTCCCAATGCCCTTCCATAGCAGCCACTTTAGTGGGCTGATGCTCAAGCGTATTCAAACCATGAAAATCACCTATTACCGCCTGGGCCGGGGCTAAAAACAGCAATAACCATAGGCACATGGAAAGTGCCCGACGGTTGGCCTCAAGGTCGCGTCCACGCAGTAAAAACCAGGCACTGACACCCGCCACGACGAACCCACCGGTAAGGAAAGACGCCATTGCCATATGGGTGAAGCGGTAAGGGAAGGAAGGATTGAAGATCGCCTCGCTCCATGAGGTCACATGGAAGCGATTATCGATAAGCTCAACACCCGCGGGGGTATGCATCCAGCTATTGGCTGACAATATCCAGAAAGCGGAAATAAATGTTCCAAGCGCCACCATGCTGGCGGCTAGAAGATGGATACCCTGGGGTACCTTTCCTCGCCCGAAAAGCAATATTCCCAGGAAGGCCGCTTCAAGGAAGAAAGCGGTCACCACCTCGTAGCTTAATAGAGGGCCGATAAAGTTGGAGGTCGCAAGGGAAAAGTTGCTCCAGTTGGTGCCGAACTGGAACGACATAACGATCCCCGACACCACTCCCATGCCAAATACCACTGCAAATACTTTCGTCCAGAAGAGCGCTAGGCGATCCCAGGCAGGATTTTGCGTCTTAAAAAACAGCCCTTGCAGAAGCGCAATATAAGATGCCAGACCGATGGTAAACACCGGAAAAATGGCATGGAAGCAGACAACAAACGCGAACTGTATTCGCGACAGCAATAAGGGATCGAGTTCCATCACACTCTCCTAAGACCTGATTTAATATCCCAATTATGGTTAAAACAAGCTTAGTTGAGCCTTAGCGGTACTGCATTTTGTTATAAGCACTAAGCTTATTCTTTACTTAAATTACCAATCCTCTGTAATGCCACTCACTATACACCCGCCTACCACTACGAAAACGTGTCGCATTGACGCACATCATGTTTTCAAACCTTCAGGATAAAACGACGATACTGACCATATAGCCGGTATAGGCGATAAACAGCGCCAGCAGTGCGCCACCCTCAAAACGATTGATCCGCCGTGGGCGACCACGCCACGAGAATGCGAACACAATCATTAATAGCGTCATCCCCGTCATAACGCCCCAGTCTCGTTCCAATACTTCCCGACCTGCTTCAATAGGCGTGATCATGCCCGCCAGACCGACGACGGCAAGGCTGTTAAACAAGTTAGAGCCGACCACGTTACCAAGCACCATGTCATGCTCTTTGCGCCGCAAGGCAGTGATAGAAGAAGCAAGTTCAGGCAGTGAAGTACCAATGGCAACCACGGTCAGACCAATGATCAAGTCGCTTACTCCAAATTGCGTCGCAATTTCGACCGCGCCCCATACCAGCATGCGAGAGCTAGCGATTAACAGTACCAGCCCAATCAACGTCCACATGATGGACTTGCCACGAGACATCGGCTTGCTATCCAGGCTTTCAGCCACTTCCGATACCAACGCATCACCGGATTGATTACGTGAGCGGATGATGCTGACGACAATAAAAATCACCAATGCCAACAATAGGCAGGCTGCCTCCCAGCGTGCGACAAAACCATCTAGCAGCATTAATCCAGTGGCTAGCATCACCACCATCAATAGCGGCATTTCTTTATGAATAACGCTGGAATGAACGGCAAGAGGCGTAATCAGCGCTACCAAGCCCAGTATCAACCCTATATTGGCAATATTCGAGCCATAGGCGTTACCCACCGCCAGGCCTGGATTCCCATCCAACGCCGCCAATACCGACACCATCATTTCGGGAGCTGAAGTGCCAAACCCGATTACTAATATCCCGATCAATAATGGCGAGAGCCCAAGCCAGCGGGAGGTTGAGGCAGCACCATCGATAAATTTTTCGGCACTCCAAACCAATAAAATCAGGCCAACAACAACTGCGAGTATGGGAAGCAACATTTTTTATCCTTCGTGGCATAATATTTGGCACTATTAGCGGCGCGGGTATCTAAACAGCACTTCATAACATCGGCAGAAAGATGCTATTACTAGCACTCCATACGATGTCAATGCGACACTTTGCTGAGTGGCTATTCTAATAAAAGCGTACGCTACCTTACTTACCGCGTTAATCTGTACAACACTGCAGCGCAGCATCGTTGTCTAATCTGACGTTGTGGTCAAGCAGCTAGCACACATTTTTAAGCTTAATTTCAGTTAGATAGGCTTGTTATAAGTGGTCGTGGCCAGCCTAATTCGCCACAGCCTAGTAGTTTTGTTAACAATTCGCACTGAGAGTTTTGTTTTTTGCCTCTACAACAATTGATTAAACGCCGCACATTACCGGTCAACCCTCCCCTCGTTGACCAATTTCCCCCTGAGGCCAGGACTCAGCGGAGGCGCCTGCGCGCTTGTCACGAGTGCGATTGGGTGTCTGGTCTACCACCTCTGAATTCTGGAGAAAATGCCAGTTGCCCACGCTGCTCCCATGTACTGGCCAAGCGCAACCGACACCCCGCGCAGCGAAGCATGGCCTTGGCGATTGCGTCCCTTATCGCACTGATAGTGGCCGTATCGTTCCCCTTTATCAGTTTCTCGGTAAGCGGGGTTAGCAACCGCATTGAGCTGGTTCAAACGGCAACCACCCTAATCGGCTTTCATCAGCCTATTGTCGCTATTGCCGTCATAATGACGATTGCTGTACTACCCGCGGTCTACCTTATTGGGGTGCTGTGGCTGCAATTTGGCCTGTTGCGTAATCATCCGCTACCTTTTAGCCGCGATATTGCCCGCACACTAGCCCACTTGACCCCATGGATGATGGCTGACGTCTTTATCATCGGCGCGTTGGTCAGCCTAATAAAAGTGGCCGGGCTAGCCGATGTTGAACTGGGTATCTCTTTTTGGGCGTTTTGTGTTTTTGCGATACTGCTATTGATGACCACTCAGTCGATTGACGCCGATTGGATGTGGTTTTCGTTGGAAGGGGAACCGCTAGCGCCGGAAGGCACCCAAACCGGCATGACTGCCGCTGCTCAAGGAGTCACCGGATGCCCTACTTGTGGCCTGATTAATCGCTTATCCCCGCAAGGACGCAGCTACTGTGTTCGTTGCCATGAAAAGCTTCATCAGCGTATTCCCTATAGCTTGCAACGTACCTGGGCGCTACTGGCCGCGTCGGCGATTATGTATATCCCCGCCAACGTGTACCCTATTATGACCACCACCAGCCTCGGCAACTCTACAACCTCAACGATTATTGGCGGCGTTGTTCAACTCATCGAGATGGGCTCGTGGCCCATCGCAGCCGTCATTTTTATTGCCAGCGTCATTGTTCCAATGGGTAAACTAGCCGCGTTAACATGGCTGTGCATCGTGGTTCGACGAAGTAGCGACCTAAATACTCAAAGCCGTACTCGGCTATATCGTTTGACTGAATTTATAGGTCGCTGGTCGATGGTTGATGTTTTCGTGGTCGCTATCTTAGTGGCACTCATTCGTGCAGGCTCTTTGATGTCAATAACGCCAGGTCCCGCAGCCCTAGCCTTTGGTGCTGTGGTCGTATTAACTATGCTGGCGGCGATGACCTTTGACCCACGCTTAATTTGGGATACTCCCCTTCCTCCTCGTCAGCCTATTTTTCGCCGTAGAACGGCCACCAAGGAACCAGTTGATGGCTAATGAACCAACACCGTCCAATACCAGCCAAACCAATACCGAGCCAACCGATGACAAGGATTTAAACAAGGCCAAAACATCGCGCCAAAAACGTCTTTCACCTATTTGGGTGGTGCCTATTGTTGCCATCATCATTGGCTTATGGCTGGTTTATGACAACTATTCCAGCCGTGGCATTCTGGTCACACTTACCATGGATAACGCCGAAGGCATTGAAGCGGGTAATACACTGATCCGTAGCCGTAATGTTGAAGTTGGCCGGGTGGAAAGCGTGCAGCTATCAGACGATCTTTCCCATGCGGTATTAAGCGCACGCATTCAGCCGGAACTGGAAGATATGCTGCGCGAAGACTCCCGCTTCTGGGTGGTCAAGCCCCGTATTGGCAGAGAAGGGATTAGCGGCCTGGGCACCGTTCTTTCGGGCGCTTACATCCAGCTCGAACCTGGGCAAGCAGAAGAACCACGGCGTAAGTTCCCGGTGAGTGACATCCCCCCGGTTGCCCCGGCGGGTCAGGCAGGGCTTCGACTAAGCCTAGTTAGCCATTTGGGTAACTCGCTACGGGTGGGCGACCCGGTTTCTTATCAGGGCTTTACAGTAGGACGTATTGAAGAAAGTCTTTTTGAGCCCGAGTCTCGCACCATGCAGCATCAGGTGTTTATAGAAGAGCCTTATACGGACTTGGTCACCGACAGCACGCGTTTTTGGACCTCTAGCGGCGTCGACTTTCGCCTCGATGCAGATGGTGTGCGCATTAACGTTGAGTCACTTGAAGCGTTACTCGGCGGAGGGGTTACCTTCGGTGTCCCTGAAGAACTGCCGATGGGGCAGCCGGTCGAGCCTAATACTCGTTTTACGCTTTATGCCGATGAAGACGCCGCCCGGGAAGGTACTTTTAACCGTTACTTAGAGTACGTGCTGCTGGTGGATGATTCCGTGCGCGGTCTCTCCAAGGGGGCGCCGGTGGAGTTTCGGGGGGTTCGAATAGGGACGGTAGCAGCCGTACCCTGGAACTTTACCGCTCCCCAGCCTGATTCACGTGCGCGTTTTGCCATCCCGGTACTGATTCGGATTGAGCCCCAGCGTATTGGTATCGAAAATAGCGACATTGATTTAGATGAGTGGCAAGCGCGTTTTGAACGCATGTTCAATCTGGGACTTCGCGCATCGCTAAAAAGCGGCAACTTGCTCACCGGCGCTCTGTTTGTTGATCTTAATTTCCAGCGTGACCTTGCCAATGAATATGTAACCGAAGAATTCTCTGACCGCACCGTATTCCCCACCGTCGCGGGAGGCTTTGCACAGATCCAGGCGCAGGTGACCGATTTACTGGATAAACTTAACGCCCTGGAAGTTGAGCCATTGCTCGCCGGAATGGATCGCAATCTAGAGGCCTCCGAGCGCGTGTTAAACGAAGTTCGCGAAGTGAGCACCTCTATTAATCAGTTGCTTAATGACCCCGACACCCAAGCGATTGGGGGCAATCTAAATGCCATGCTTGAAGAATTGCGCGCCACTCTACAAGGGCTGTCTCCATCGTCGCCGGCGTATCAGGAATTGACCACCGCCATTGAACGATTAGATCGCTTAATGCGTGATCTGCAGCCACTGACTCGCACGCTCAACGACAATCCCAGAGCATTGCTGTTCGATAACCTGGATGCGCAAGACCCTATTCCGCGTGCGCCACGAAACTAAGGAGTTAACTATGTCGACATGGTGTAGACATCTATTGCTGTTAATTGTCTGCTTGCTGGTGACCGCGTGCGCCAGCAGCACGACACCTCCTGCACGCTATATGCTACCCAGCAGCCAGCAAGCCAGTACGCCGGCTCAGCCGACCGGCACGTTGGCCGTCAGAGCACCTAGGCTTGCGCACTATCTGGATGTTGATGGCATCGTCATGCAGCTTGACGACATAACACTGAACGCTGCACGCGAGCATCAATGGGCAGAAGGTTTAAATCGGCAACTGGAGCGAAGGATGCGCGCCGATTTATCGCAAGCGCTACCGTCGCTTCGGGTGGTGCGTAGTGAAGATATACAACCTAACGCGCTGACCCTACGCCTCACGGTTGATCAATTCCAGGGCCGTTTCGACGGTATCGCTATCGCCAGCGGTCAATGGCAGTTGCTTGATGAAGAGGGAGAGTTGCTGGCTATGGAGAATTTCTATACCGAAACTCCCCTCGAACAAGATGGCTATCCTGCCTTGGTACGCGCCCTGAGCGATAGCTGGGACAAAACGGCCAAGCTGATTGCCAACGAGATACGTCAAGGCGGCTATTTTAACTAAAAGTAATCGTTTGATGCGTCGTTTAGTGCCTGGTATAGGTAATCAAACGGCACTAAGCGTTCTCACTAGGCTTAATAGGGATGTTCACATGAACGATGAACCGAATCAGACGGCTGCATTGCTCGCTGAGCAATTACGCGATGCGGTGGCCGAGCTTGCTCAATCAGTCAACACGCTTTTAGAAAGCCAAGCATCCGTAGCGACGCTTGAGACTGCCCTTGAGAGCCATGACATCCTGCGCGACCAGCTAACAACGTTTTCCCAAGATGACTCGGCGATAGCGGCACTTGAACGTATTGAGCTATTCATTACCCATCAGGCAGGAGATCACTATCGCCTCGTTCATGAAGAGTTTGATGAGCAGCAGCACAATCACTTTATGGCCCTTTTTGCACGCCAGCTACTCGCCCTAGACGGGGTTGGGCCAGCGACTGCTCGTCAGCTGTATGAGCAAGGCGTGTATACGCCTGACCAATTTTTTGCTCTAACGCCCAAGGAACTCTCACAGCTTTCACTACCACCTGCCAGCTTAGCCAGGTTAATTCCACTGCATGCGCATCCTCCCCACGCTGATACGTGACAGCTAAACAAGCTGAAGTTGTATAACCGTGGTACACTGCTTGGCTTATTACGGTCATATAATGCTTAGGTGTGTCCTTGTAAACCGGCTATTAGCGTATAGGCAAAGTAGCCTATACGTCTTCCCATTCATGGCCATTCACGGCTAACCAACGACCATCGCGGCACGCTAACTTATCGAGTAAATTTCGCTGCCGCGACGGTAGATCACCCCGACTTTTGAACACTAAACCTAGTGATAACACTCCTTTATTGGCAATACTTCACTAGGTGACTGCGGAGAACGCATGAGCTTTTCTGAACTTGGCCTGCACGCCGATTTGTTACGCGCTGTCACCGCGCAAGGTTATAGTCAACCTACCCCGATACAACGACAGGCCATACCCGTCGTATTAGAAGGCCGTGACATGTTAGCCAGTGCCCAAACCGGCACGGGCAAAACCGCTGGATTCACGCTGCCAATGTTGCAACGTCTAAACACCGGCAAACGTCCTGCCAAACGTCAGGTACGCGCCTTGGTGTTAACGCCTACGCGTGAGCTTGCCGCTCAAGTGGGTGAAAGCGTATCAACTTATGGTCAACATTTATCGCTGCGCTCACACATTATTTTTGGTGGCGTGGGTCAGCAACCCCAGATCGATGCACTGAAGGCCGGCCTGGACGTATTAATCGCCACGCCAGGACGCCTTCTAGACCTCCATCAGCAAGGGCATGTCGACCTATCCTGCGTTGAAATTTTAGTGCTAGATGAAGCTGATCGCATGCTGGACATGGGCTTCATTCACGACATTAAGCGCCTGCTGCGTCTGGTTCCTAAAAAACGTCAAAACCTTTTATTCTCAGCAACTTTCTCCAACGAGATTCAAACACTCGCCCAACAATTGCTGGATAACCCAGCGATGATTGAGGTGGCGCCCCGTAACACGACTGCTGAAAAAATTGAGCAGGCTATTTACCGGGTCGACCGCGAGAAAAAACGCGAACTCCTTGCACACTTAATCCAGCAACATAACTGGTTTCAAGTATTGGTGTTTACGCGAACCAAGCACGGTGCTAATCGCTTGGCTGAGCAACTATCAAAGCAAGACATACCCGCCATGGC
Source organism: Vreelandella sulfidaeris (assembly GCF_042429665.1). Lineage (GTDB taxonomy): Bacteria > Pseudomonadota > Gammaproteobacteria > Pseudomonadales > Halomonadaceae > Vreelandella. The sequence continues at coordinate 15,503 of NZ_JBHMAC010000011.1, forward strand.
GATTCATGGCAACAAAAGCCAAGGGGCGCGCACGCGTGCGTTAGCGGCGTTTAAAAGTGGCGAGCTGCAGGTATTAGTAGCTACCGATATCGCCGCCCGCGGTTTGGATATCAATGAACTCCCCCACGTGGTCAACTTTGATCTGCCCAATGTCGCTGAAGATTATGTCCACCGCATAGGGCGTACGGGCCGCGCTGGCAGCAATGGCGAAGCTATATCGCTGGTATGTGTCGATGAGCACGCACTACTGGGCAATATTGAGCGGCTGATCAAACAAACGCTACCCAAGCATATTGAGCCTGGCTTCGAACCCGACCCCAGCATTAAACCAGAACCTATCGAAAATGGTCGGCGCAACCAGCGCCAGCCGCGCGCTAAGCGCAAACCCGAAGGACAGAGCGCTAATACAGGTGGCGAACGCAAGCGACGCGCTCGGCGCTAGCTCGCCGGGCTGGAATATGCGAAGGTGTCGCCTTTGCATATTCCTAGCCGCTGCTTCCAGCTGGTTATGGTTAGTTACGTATAACTTTTCATGGAGTGATTATGGCGTCATCCCCCCTGATGTCTGAGTACCGCCAATGGCTGACGTTTCAACGTCAAGAGCAGCTTAGCCGCGAGCATCAAGGAATTGTGCAACGTTTAGAGGACGCTCGGGCCTCCGCTAATCAAGTTGTCCAGGCCTATCGCAGCATGGCTGAAAAGGCCTCTGTAGAAGGCGCCTGCTATCGCACGATTTTTTTACGAGAGCGTGATGAACAACACGCTCTGCCCTGCGAAGGCTGGTTATTCGTGCGCCGCGTCTTGAGTGAAGGCAACAGTAGCCGTGTGCGTGTCACGTTACTGGAAACCTTTACGCTTGAAGATGGCATTATGGCCCCAGGTGACAAGCCTGCCCGTAAGCTAACGCTGGAAATTTATGATCATTTACAAATTGATAAAGGCATGCGCACAAGCGTTAAGGTGGATTGCTTAGATACATCACAGGATTACCACTTCATTACCTTGCTTGATGCCGTTCGCGGAGATTTGCGCCCCCACCTTAAGTAAGCAATAGCATGCCACTTCAACGCTCGATTATATTTATTACACTAATGGTCATCGTGGGGCTGAATTTACGCCCCGCCATGTCATCAGTCGCCCCCTTGCTCACGCGCTTGCAGGAGAGTGAGGGTCTTTCTGCAGCCGCAGCGGGACTACTTACCACCCTCCCTGTACTGTTTCTAGGCCTCTCTGCTCCGCTGGCACCTACCCTTGCAAAGCGCATCGGTAGTGAACGAACCCTAAGCGCCGCACTACTCCTCTTGGCTGGCGGATTAATATTACGTGGCTTGCCCTTACCAGGGGTGCTATTTATCGGCTCAGCGATGGCGGGCTGTGCAATCGGCATAGCAGGCACTCTTCTGCCTGCCCTGGTTAAGCATGAACTACCCGACAGTGCCGATTTACTGACAGGGCTTTACACCATGGCGCTCTGCTTGGGGGGAGCGTTAGGTGCCGGGCTCAGTGTCCCCTTAACTCAACTGCTGGGTAGCTGGCAGGCCAGCTTGATGAGCTGGTCGCTACTGGCACTGGCGGCGCTGGTGCTATGGCACTTTCAAATGCCAAACTCGATGCAGCCCAGTACCCGCTCTCCCTCTAAAAACGGTATTTTACGTCTGCTTAAACAGCCGCTTACCTGGCAGGTTATGTTGTTCATGGGTATTCAGTCATCAATGGCGTACATCGTCTTCGGCTGGCTGCCCACCCTGCTGGTTACGCGTGGCTACAACGAGGCTGATGCGGGTTGGACCATGGCGGTATCGATCATGTGTCAGTTAGCTTCTGCACTGGCGGCCCCATGGCTCGCGCGCAGAGGACGAGATCAGCGGCCGGCTCTATTGCTAGTACTACTGTGTACCGCGCTAGGCCTTTGGCTACTGCTAATCGCTCCTGTGGGATGGAAGTGGCCCGGCGCCGCGTTTTTAGGGATTGGCCAGGGCGGCAGCTTCAGCCTGGCATTAAGTTTACTGGTCTTACGCACCGCTAACTCACGACTAGCAGGGCAACTCTCGGGGCTTGTTCAGGGCGGCGGCTATACGCTGGCAGCACTTGGCCCATTTGGCGTCGGATTGCTACTCCAATCAGGCGCCAACACTGCCCATATCACCTGGTTACTAATCGCTCTCCTCGTGGTTTGTTGTGGCTTTGCGTTACTGGCTGGTCGCAATCAGCGCCTAGATGACCATAGCGGTGAACTCTTGGTATATCCCCCTAACAGCAAATACTGATCGGCAGCTTTCATATCAGCCCAGGAGATGGCTATGCCCCCCCACCCCCCATTAACCTGCAGCCTTCCAGATCAGGAACGCATCTTAGTCATTTACACCGGCGGAACTATCGGCATGCAGCAACATGCGCAGGGCCTAACGCCTGGTGGAGATTTCGCCACTCGCATGGCATCAGCCCTCAACCAGTTACCGGTTGCCCAGCAGCATGCCCTACCGGCTTATGATGTCATCAGCTACACCACGCTAATTGACTCCAGCGCCGCTACGCCGCTTACTTGGCAACAGCTGGCCCATGATATTAGTGATCAGCTAACTCGCTACGCCGGCTTCGTCATCATCCACGGTACCGATACGCTTAGCTGGACGGCTGCCAGCTTGGCGTATCAACTTCAAGGCCTAGATCGGCCAGTAGTATTAACAGGTGCCATGCGTCCACTAGAAGCAGAAGACAGCGACGCTTTGGATAATTTACAGGGCGCGCTTCAGTTCGCGGCGAACCCGGCGCTGCAGGAAGTTGCCATTTACTTTGCGGGACAATTATTGCGTGGCGCCAGGGCGATCAAACAGCACAGCTCAGCGTCAAATGCCTTTGCAAGCCCCAACTACCCTCTGCTCGGTGAACGTATAGGTGATGACTTCGTTTACTACCCCAGCCGAGGATTGGGTCTGCAGCAGCGCGGCGCTCCTCGTTTCGAGCTAGCCGACTACCGTCTTGCCAATCAAGGCGCCGTCGTACGCATTATCCTATGGCCTGGTATTTGCGCGTGGCAGCTAGACGCCTGGCTGAGTGACGTCCGCGTTAAAGGGGCATTGCTACAGCTTTGGGGAGCTGGCAACCTGCCTGACGATCCCAGCTTGCTAGGCGTACTTGCCAGGGCCAGCGGAGAGGGTAAGCTCATCGCTGCGATCAGTCAGTGCCCGCAGGGTGGCGTTCAATTAGGTGCTTATGCGGCGGGACATGGACTTAGCGATGCAGGCATCCTCTCAGGCGATGACATGACGCCTGAGGCTGCTTTCACCAAGCTAATACACTTGGTAGCTCAACCGCTTAGCTTAGAAGATCAGCGCCAGCGCTTTTTGACACCATTGGTGGGCGAACGCTAGCGTTCCGGCAAGTGTCAGCACTCGCATATGCTGAAATTCAAGCTATGTTGTAGTAAGTCGATTTCACTATTTAAAGGAGCCATACAGTATGGAACAACCAGTGCACCATTTCAGCGAACTGTTTGAGCAGCTGGGCCTTGCCTCTGACGCGGCGTCCATCGAGCGTTTTATACAGCGTAATGCTCCCCTGCCGGAAACCATGCCCCTCTCTGAAGCTCCCTGCTGGAACGAGGGACAAGCGGCTTTTTTACAAGAAGCGATAGAGGATGATGCCGATTGGGCCGAGGTAGTTGACCACCTCGATGCCACCATGCATAAACCGCACTAAATCTTCGGCTAGCTATTAATGCGTCGCGCCGCTAGCGAGGCGCATTAGCGTTTAAACGAGCCTCAACACGCTCCAGTATCTGACGACTGACTTTACCGACCAACGGTTTGGCTGCTTTGTTAACCGCTTTTTCCATAAAGCGATTACCTATTTCGTAACTCAACGTTAGCGCTACTTCCGTTCCCTCCGGCACTTCGCGAAGACGATATCGCCCCTGGTTTTTTACCCCTTCCAGTGACTCCCAGGCGAGGACATGTGGCGGCTGTATCTCCGTCACCATCACGTCGAAAGACCAGTCCATACCCACAGCGCGTACGTGCCATCTATAGCGGTTCTCGCCTAACGAATCAATGGAACGAATCATGTCGGAATAATCAGCAAAATCTTCAATACGACGTAGCAACTCAAAAACGCGCTCCGGTGAAGCGTTGACAATTTCACTGTGTTCAATAGTAGCCATTGGCTTCTCTCTAACGGCGTGGATGATTAGCGTAGCATGTTGATATTAAGACTGCCCAGCAACGCTAACATGAGCGCTATAGATGCTAAAACTGGTCAGATTCACGCCGATTGCGTAAACTACCGCCTCTCCGGACCGGACCCCGGAGCGCCGCGACAGTTAACTGCTGCTTGCGATTAATAAATTCTCCGACAAAGAGTATTTTCTCATGTCATCTCCTTCCTCTATGGCGCCGAGCAGCGCCACGACCGTCGTTATCTATTCAGGCGGAATGGACTCGTTTACGGTACTTCACCGTGCACTACGTGAAGGGATAAGCGTCCACGCTCTCTCCTTCGACTACGGCCAGCGACATGCCCGCGAACTGGAGGTCGCCAGTCAGGTTTGCGCCTCTTTAGGGTTGCCTCACCAAGTAGTCGATATTCGCGCCATCCATAGTTTAATAGATAATTCAGCGCTCACCGACTCAAGCCAGCCAATGCCGCATGGTGATTATGCCAGCGATAATTTGCGTGCAACGGTGGTGCCTAACCGCAATATGATTCTGCTCTCACTGGCCATTGCCAAGGCCGTCAATATCGGTGCGGAACGAGTCGATTATGGCGCCCACGGGGGCGACCATGTGCTCTACCCGGATTGCCGCCCCGAATTCGTCGAGGCCATGAACCATGTTGCAGGCATTGCCAACTTTGAGCCTGTCACGCTTCACGCCCCCTACCTAACCTCCAGTAAAGCCGACATCCTACATGAAGGTTTAGCAATGGGTCTGGATTACCGCCAGACCTGGACGTGCTACGAAGGCCGTGAACTCGCCTGTGGGGTTTGCGGTAGCTGTCGTGAACGACTGGCTGCCTTTGCTGCGAACGGCGTTACCGACCCCCTTGCTTATAATACAGATACTGCTGTAGGCCTTAGCTGATGTATCACGTCAAAGAAGCTTTTTATACCCTTCAGGGGGAAGGCGCCCAAGCGGGTCGAGCCAGTATTTTTTGCCGTTTCAGTGGCTGTAACCTATGGTCTGGCCGAGAGGCTGATCGCAAAACGGCTAAATGTACGTTTTGTGATACCGACTTTATCGGTACCAACGGCATTAATGGTGGGAAGTTTGCTGATGCCGATAGGCTCGCCGAGCATATCGCGTCCCTTTGGCCCAACCACAGCACTGAGGCAACGCCTTATGTGGTATTTACCGGCGGCGAACCCTTACTGCAGCTGGATACCCCCCTCATAGCGGCGCTTCACCAATTAGGGTTTGAGGTGGCAGTAGAAACGAATGGAACGCTGACACCGCCACCCGGTATCGACTGGCTGTGCGTGAGCCCCAAGGGGAGCAACTCGCTCGTCATTACCCAGGGCGATGAATTGAAACTTGTGTTTCCGCAACAAGACGCACCCCCTGAGCAGTTTTCAGCTCTTGGTTTTCGGCACTTCTTTTTACAGCCGATGGACCTTGCGCCTTTACAGCAGAGCAATAACACGGTTGCTGATACTACCGCCTATTGTATGGCCCACCCGCAGTGGCGTTTATCGTTGCAAATGCACAAACTCGCAGGCTTTGATTAATGTCTTTATTCGTGATGCAACTGACCCATATCGACGTTTCCCTCTGGTGTCCAGAGCGCGGCTTGGTTGGCTGTAGTTGGCAGGTGGACGCACTGCTCGATGGCGAGTTGGGCGAGGATGGCATGCTGTTTGATTTTGGTAACGTCAAACCATGGATCAAACGCACACTCGACGCCGGGCTCGACCATACGCTGCTCGTTCCTACTCAGGCGCCAGGGGTGAACGTAAGCGAGTGCCCAGAAGGTATATGCGTGCGCACCACTTCGCCTTACCCCATGGAGGTGCGTGGCCCGCAAGAGGCGTTTAGCTTACTTCCCTGGCCAGCGATCACCCTTGACGCTGTCGCCGAACATTTGAGCCAACAGCTGACCGAGCAGCGGCCCGACAATGTCCATCGCGTTACCCTGACCCTGCATGAAGAGCACCATCAAGAAGCTGCGTATGGCTATAGCCACGGTCTGAAGCGACATACGGGTAACTGCCAGCGCATTGCGCATGGACATCGCTCTCGGCTATGTATTTGGCAGCATGAACAGCGCCAGCCTGAGCTCGAACAACAGTGGGCTACATGGCTGGATAATCGTTATCTACTTGAAGAAGCGGATATTGCCGTACGCCAAAGTGACACCCTAACGTGTCGTTATCAAGCCGCCCAAGGAGAGTTTTCTATTACCCTGCCCCAATCGCTATGTAGCGTGCTACCCGGGCCTACCACCGTGGAAAACATTGCGGCTTGGTTGGCTAACGAAGTGGCCACGAAAAGCGGCGAGACCACGCGCATTCAAGCCTTTGAGGGAATCAACAAAGGCGCATTTGCCACCTGTTCACCCAGCGCTGCACCATGAGCAACGCATGCCGGGCTGGGTGCGGCGCCTGCTGCGTTGCCCCCTCGATTAGCTCCTACATCCCCGGCATGCCGGAAGGCAAGCCGGCGGGGGTGCGCTGCGTACAGCTTGATGCAGAGAATCTCTGCCGTCTGTTTGGCGACCCTAGCCGCCCAGCAGTATGTGAGCGCTTCAATTTTGATCCAAGCGTATGTGGCGACCACCGCGAGGAAGCCCTCATCACACTGACCTGGCTTGAGCGAGATACCTGTTAACCAGTTCCCGCTTTCACCACGTCATACGGCTCCTTGACCTAGGCCTTATGAGTTCAATGTTAGCTCTCAATGCTGACGGCATGCGGCAAGCGGCGATCCAACAAGCTGATCCAACGCGTCAGCACAGGCGCGTCACTGTTGCTGACTTCACTCAATAAGCGCCTGAAGCTCTCTTTGGCATGCTGATCGCTGGGGTCAATATGCGTCAGCCATAGCTCCAGCGCCGCTAGCTCCTGATGGCGGTTACCTTGCTCGCGTGACTGGTTTATCGCCATCTCAGTCAATGCCTTAACTTCGTTGGCAGGATGACCAAGAAGATTGCGTACCTTAGCCAGCTGTGTCGCTAATTCAGGCAGAAATAGCGTGGTACGTTCCCGGGCGATCACCAAACACTGATCGAGATAATCTTCTGCGGCCTTCAATTCGCCTAGCTCAATACACGCATCGGCATACCAAAGGACGGGACGTTGATAGCGGTCACGACCATTTAGTTCTGCCATTTGATCCAGGCTGTTGCGCAGTTGGACTAAACCAGCACTGTCTCCCGCCATGGCACGCTGCCAGCCAAGAATACTCTGTGCTGAAATTTGCCAAAGCTGTAAATCTGGCGTTCCCGTCATGGCGGCTGCCCGCTCTGCGTGTCGAGCAGCCAGATGGATATGACCCAGTTGACGATAAAGCGCAGCGGCAAATAACAATGCCAATGCCAGGCTACCCGGATGGCCGATTTTCTCAGCGAGCCGAATCGCTGATGACACTTGCCGCTCGGCCCGTTGATAATCACCACGTAAACATAGTGCCCACCCTTGAAAACACGCCGCCGTGACCTGCGGATGATCAGAGAACGGCAGCCATTCGATCATCATTGGAGCGTTAAGCGGATCAATTTCATCCAGGTGATCGTGCGCTTGCTGAATGCGGCCGGCCCAATATTCGCAGTTAGCTCTAGCATAGTCTGCTAAACGGCGATAACGGGGGTCTTCAAGCCGCGCGGCGAGATCTGCAAGCGTCGACGCCAGTGCGAAGGCGTCCGCATGGGCATAACGTTGACTACGCCCCACCCAAAGGCCCCACTTGACCAGAAATATTTGTTCTAAATCTTCAGGATCTTCCAATCGATCACTGCCCGCCTCGCGCAGTAGCTCCCGAGCACGAACAAAGCTTTCGTGGGCGATCGGCGAGCCATGCCCTTCCAACGAGAACGCCGCTTGGCCGCGTACGGTGAGCAGACTCACTTCCCGCTCAACTTCATGTTCAACATGGCGCAGACTCGCCAATCCAAAATCGGCCATTCTCAGTGCGGTTCGATTGGCACTGACTTTAAGCGCTTCCCGTGAGGCCAGCTCAAAATAGCGCGCGCCGCGCGCGTAATGGCCGCTTCGGCGCAGATGGGTGGCAAAATCTCCGGGGTGGCGACTAATCCATACCGGGAAACGCTCTTCTATTAACGTGACGACCTGCTGATGCAGCGTTACGCGAACATCCCGCGGGCACGAGAGATAGGCTGCCTCTTGCAAAAGCTGGTGACTAAACTGATATTCCTGTTCGCCACTTTCTTTATCGACAGGCTCAATGATTTCCAGACCGCGCATATGCTCAAGCGCCTGGTTAAGCCGTGCTTGTTCAAACCCACTGCACTCAAGCAGAAAGTCCAACCGAAAGCGCTTACCCAGTACCGCCGCTACGTGGGCAATATAACGATCGCCCTCAAGCTGGTCGATACGGCTCGCCAGCAGGCCCAGTAACCCTTTGGGCAATTCATCAAACTGCACGCTGCGACCTTCACGACGATCCATATCCAGGCGTCGGCAGATCTCTTGCATATACAGCGGAACGCCATCGCAGCGCTCAATAATCTGGTTACGCAGTCGTGGGCTCAGGTGAATACGATAACGCCGTGATAGCTGCGACAATAACCGTGAGGATTGTGGCCCATCCAGATTACCCAAGCTAATCTGCTGATCCCAGTGCAGCTTCACAGGCAGGGACTCCCGACCATGGTGGCTCGCAACCAGCATAAAAGCAGTATTAATGGGCAAACGCGCCTGAAGCCCTGCCAATACTTTAAATGAAGGTTCATCAAGCCACTGCAAATCGTCAATCATCAACACCAGCGTATTGGTCGTCGCTTGCTGCGCAATCAAGCGGTGTAAAAACTTGACCACTAACTCGACAGCTTCACCGTTTTGAGCGAGCTGAGTAATCTCCTGCACCTCGTGCACACCAAGCGCCTCTTCCAGCAAATGCTGGCGATCAGGCGCGAGCTGATCGAAACCAAGCGTTGACTGAAGCGAGTGAAGAGCATCAACGGTCAGTGCCTGCTGGAGATACCAACTGACAAGCGTTCGTGCGACACCGTAGGGATCAAGCACCGACAAACGTGTGGTCGGCTGCCAGCAAATAGCGGCATCAAGGCTTAACTCCAACTGACGAAACCCCACCATCAGAGCCGATTTGCCCATGCCCGACGCGCCTCGTACCAAAACGCTTTGACGCAAGCCAATGCCTGCACGCGCCAGCGCATCGCGCAAGGTTCGCAGTGATGTTTCACGACCAACCAGGCTAGGCGGCAACGCGTCACGGCCGCCTTCGTTCTGACCCAGCACCAGCGCACGCAAGCGGACACGCCCATCACTGGCAACCAAACGAGATACCAGCCGAGGCTGAAGATCTAGCGCAGGCGGCATATGCTGGCTGGCCTCTTGCGAAATCACCAGCTCACTGCCTTCAGCTGCGCTCATCAATTCCAGCGAGGACTGGGTCACCTGCCCTAAAGGATCCGCCAACTGACGCTCGGGCAAATAAACCACTCGACCACTGTGCAAGCCAGCCGCCAATTCAAACTGCGGCACATCGCCCTCACCCGCCCAGTAACGAGCACTCTCTTGAGGCAACGCCTGGCGGCAATGCTCATAAAGTGCCACCAGCTCAGCTAGCTGATGAGCGGGGCCATGAGTGCCGAAACACGCCAGCCCCAAGCCACCAGTCGCCCCAGGCAACCAAAAACCACCCAGGTGATGACACTGCTGCTCTAGCCACCGCATTAACTCTAACTGCAGGGTAAGACAGTGACGTGTCGAGGCACGATCTTGCCATTCGCCTTTTAAACGTAGCCGAATAGCCATCACCGAGAGCTGGCGTAATTCAATCTCATCATCACGCAGGGGCTTACTATCGGCGGCCAAGGCACGCGAAAAGGCCCCTTGAGGGCTCATCATGCGCGGGTCATGGTGACCATCAGACCAGAAGCTTGCCAACTGGAGGAAGCTTGGCTCAGGCTGCTGTCCAGACAGTGCCAGTAGCTGTAAATAGCTATTGTACTGCTCGTGAGCAGCCGCCATCTGGTTCTGCTCGGCAAGCTGTCGTACTAGCCTCTCATGGAAAGGGCCATAGCCTGAAAAGCGGCTAACCAGGGTTTCTAAAATGGTGTCAGGCACATCGGAATGGCTCTCCAGCACCTGTTCAGCAAAACGAATGATGCGCTGACGCCACTCATTACGGACCTGTACTAACCAGCGCTGAAATTCACTGCAGTTGGACAGTTGTAGCTCTTCAATGAGGTCGCCTTGATAACACCCCATGACGTCATCAAGGGTATCTAAGTCGCGCGGCCCCTCAAGTAACTGTTGAAGAGTATGCAGGTCTACCTGCCAGGTGGCTGGTAGCTGAAAAGCAATCGTTTGCCGAGAGACACTGAGGACTTGATCGGCACTTTCACCTAGCGATTGTCGCAAACAGTGCAGCGCGTGGCGCAAGTTTGTTCTACCTGACGATAACCCCTGGTCAGGCCACAATAGCTCTGCCAACGCCGCACGATTCACTGGCTGACGGTGGAGCAGTAGGTAAACAAGCAGCGCCTTGACCTTGTCATAGCTAAAGTGGGTTAACACATCCTCGCCCTGGGTCAGCGAAAAGTGGCCAAATAGAGTCAACTGGTCTGTTTCGCGAGCATCGCGCATGATAAACATCCTGCTTTAGCTAGCAGCGGCTTATACTGGTACGCCGCTATGAAAACGAAAAGCCGTATCGGGCGAAATGATCAATTCAGCTTCGCGCGCTACAAAAAAAGCGATCCGCTCATCGATCGAATCCGGGGTCTGCTGACGGGCCAGTAATAGATAGTCCTCAAAATGACGACCCTCTGACTTCACCAACGTACGATAAAACTTGGCAAGCTCTTCATCTAGGTAAGGAATTAAGCAAGCGAAACGTTCACAGCTACGCGCTTCTATCAATGCCCCGATAATAAGTACGTCGATGAGTCGTTCGGGATCATTACTGCGCATATGGCGCCTGAGACCTTCGGCATAGCGCGAAGCGGTCAAATGACGGTAAGTCACGCTCCGGGCCTCCATGAGTGCAACCACTTGCTCAAAATGAAGCAACTCTTCTCGCGCCAACTGCGACATTTTGCTTAACAAAAGAGGCTGATCGACATAGCGATAAAGCAAGCTCATGGCCGTTGATGCGGCTTTTTTCTCACATTGTGCGTGATCAATTAACAGCGTTTCAGGATTTTCCAGTGCCCACTGTAACCATGCATCAGGGGTTGGACAGGCTAAAAACTGATGCAGACTATCTGGCAGTAAATCGTCCGCTTTTAGCGTGTGGTCCGCCATTAGCAAAACGTTCGACTGCAAAGTACCGAGTTGTATAGACATAACACCATCACCAAGCCTGTGTATTACTATTGTACAATATATTAGCGCATTACACGCTTAGCCCCTACTTCTTTCAACCCTTTCCAGCTTACGTTTGTTAATTCTAATATAAATAAGCACTTACCCATGCTCCACACATTTCGTAAGCACACCATCATCTGAATGACGTCAGGTAATGAAATAAGACTATGGTAACGCGCAGTAACAACAATCACACGTCAACACTTCAGGTTAGTTGATAAAGGCACATTAGCGTGTCTCGTTGAATGATAATGCCTTAATAAAAAGCCTTTTTTGAACTGTTTAGATCAGGCCCTCACCATAAAGTACAACGGCCCTGCTTGCTTGCCAGCTTAACATTGTCGACAGTTTGCCGTAGAATCTCAGCCATCCAACCACACGCTGTTTGTCAAGCGTATGACATAAGTGATCGGCCCCGTTGTCTAGCACTGCGCCACTAATCACGTGCGCCGTGCAGGCCGACACCATAAAGTAAATTGAGAACGTCAATGAGAGGGCCAAACGTGCTTGAAGCTTATCGCCAACATGTCGAGGAACGTGCTGCAGAGGGCGTCCCGCCCAAACCCCTAACCGCCGACCAAGTAGCGTCACTGGTTGAGCTGCTAAAAACACCCCCGGCCGGTGAAGAGGAGTTCATCCTCGATTTAATCACTAACCGTGTACCGCCGGGCGTCGACGAAGCGGCCTATGTTAAAGCTGGCTTTCTCACCGCGATTACTAAAGGTGAAGCGACATCTCCCCTGATCGACAAGATCCACGCTGTTAAACTGCTTGGCACCATGCAAGGCGGTTACAACATCGTCTCACTGGTTGAGCTGCTCGATAATGATGAGCTTGCCCGTGAAGCTGGCGAGCAGCTTAAGCACACCCTGCTGATGTTTGACGCCTTTCACGATGTCGAAACACGCGCCAAGAATGGCAACAACGTCGCTAAAGAGGTAATTCAGTCCTGGGCCGACGCCGAGTGGTTCTTGTCCAAGCCGGCTCTAGCTGAAAAAATCACCCTCAGCGTCTTTAAAGTGCCTGGTGAAACCAACACCGATGATCTTTCTCCAGCACCTGATGCCTGGTCACGTCCAGACATTCCGTTACACGCCAATGCGATGCTTAAAAACGAGCGTGACGGTATTGAACCTGTAGCACCCGGCACTACTGGACCGCTCAAGCAGATCGAAGACGTCAAGGCAAAAGGCTTCCCGGTCGTATATGTTGGCGACGTTGTGGGTACCGGCTCATCGCGTAAGTCAGCAACCAACTCGGTATTATGGTTCTTCGGCGATGATATTCCTTATGCTCCCAACAAGCGCGCTGGCGGTTTCTGCTTTGGCAGCAAAATAGCCCCTATCTTCTTCAATACGATGGAAGATTCTGGCGCCCTACCGGTTGAGATGGACGTTAGCAACCTTGGCATGGGCGATGTCATCGACGTTTACCCTTACGAAGGTAAAGTCTGCAAGCATGACAGCGATGAGGTTATCACCTCCTTTGAGCTTAAAACGCAGCTGATTCTGGATGAAGTCCGTGCTGGCGGCCGTATTCCGCTCATCATTGGCCGCGGTTTAACCGGTAAGGCACGGGAATCACTGGGCTTGCCGACATCAGACGTTTTCCGTCTTTCTGAACAGCCCAAGGACACCGGCAAAGGATTTACCCTAGCGCAGAAAATGGTGGGTAAAGCTTGTGGCTTGGAAGGCGTTCGCCCCGGCATGTACTGCGAACCCAAAATGACCACGGTAGGTTCTCAGGACACCACTGGTCCAATGACGCGTGATGAACTGAAGGACCTTGCCTGCCTCGGATTCCAGGCGGATCTGGTGATGCAGTCTTTCTGTCACACGGCCGCTTATCCTAAACCGGTTGATGTTGATACTCACCACACTCTGCCCGACTTCATCATGAACCGTGGCGGCGTGTCGCTGCGTCCCGGCGACGGTATTATCCACAGCTGGCTCAACCGGATGCTGCTGCCCGATACGGTCGGTACCGGTGGTGACTCGCACACCCGCTTCCCGCTAGGCATCTCTTTCCCGGCTGGCTCTGGCTTAGTCGCGTTCGCCGCGGCTACCGGCGTTATGCCCTTGGATATGCCCGAATCCGTACTGGTTCGCTTTAAAGGCAAACGCCAACAGGGTGTCACGCTGCGCGATCTGGTACACGCGATTCCGCTGTATGCGATCAAGCAGGGTCTGCTGACCGTCGATAAGGCTAACAAGAAAAATGCCTTTTCTGGCCGTGTGTTGGAAATCGAAGGCCTTGAAGACTTAACCGTCGAGCAGGCATTTGAGCTATCAGATGCCTCTGCCGAGCGTTCAGCCGCTGGCTGCACCATTACGCTGTCAGAAGAGAGCGTAACTGAGTACCTGAAGTCCAATATCACGCTGCTGAAGTGGATGATCAGCAACGGCTATGGCGACGAGCGAACGATTAGTCGTCGTATTGAAGGTATGGAAGCCTGGTTAGCCAACCCCAGCTTGATGCGTGCAGACCAGGATGCCGAGTACACCGAAGTTATTGAAATTGATTTAGAAGAAATCAAAGAGCCGGTGCTTTGTGCTCCCAATGACCCGGATGATGCACGCCTGTTGTCTGATGTCGCAGGTGAAAAAATCGATGAAGTGTTTATTGGTTCGTGCATGACCAATATTGGCCACTTCCGGGCAGCTGGCAAACTGCTTGAAAAACAACCTGCCGGTAGCCTGAAGACCCGGCTGTGGCTTGCACCACCTACAAAAATGGATCAGCATCAGCTGACCGAAGAAGGCTACTACGGTATTTACGGGCGTGCCGGTGCACGCATGGAAATGCCGGGATGTTCACTGTGTATGGGTAACCAGGCCCGCGTTGCCGCTAAAAGCACCGTGGTGTCTACGTCTACACGCAACTTCCCGAACCGCCTTGGCGACGGGGCCAACGTCTACCTCGCGTCTGCTGAGCTGGCGGCCGTCGCTGCCGTAGAAGGACGTCTGCCCAGTGTTGAGGAGTATCAACGCTATATGAGTGAATTTGACGCCATGGCGGGCGAGATCTATCGTTATATGAATTTCCACGAGATTGAGGAGTATCAAAAGATTGCCTCAAACGTGATTCCGGTTGCTCAGGAAGCCTGATTTCTTTCAGTGCTTAACCAAGCAAACCGCCCCATCGCCGATGCTCGCACCATCGCAGAACAAGTGACGCGTTACTTTTTCTGAGCCGATGACCGAACGCTCCGTCACTGTTTTACAGGACGGAGCGTTTTTTTATCCGCTACCGTTACGAAATCGATAAACATTAACCTAACGTTATCATGCACCTGGGCACCTAAACGTCTATGCTGGTAACACGCTTTACAACCCCAGCTGTCAGCTACCAGTATCTTTAACCACAGCACGTCTTCTCACTGAGGAACACCCAATGTCACCCTCCGCTCAGCAAGTAGTCACGCCTGATCTATGTGATGCATACCCAGAAGTCATGGTGATGGATCCCGTCTTTGCCAATGTTGGCGGTCTAGAGGCCTTTTACGGCCCCATTCGTACCATCAAATGCTTTGAAGATAATTCAATGGTCAAGCAGGCGGTTGCCGAGCCAGGGAACGGCGCAGTGCTGGTGGTCGATGCGGGTGGATCATTCCGCTGTGCCATGCTCGGGGATATGCTGGCTGAGCAAGCGGTCAGCAACGGTTGGGCCGGGGTCATAATGTATGGCTGTGTGCGCGATGTGGATATTCTGGCGACGTTGCCATTGGGCATCCAGGCGTTGGGTAGCCACCCCCGCAAGAGCGATAAGCGAGGAGAAGGACAGCGTGATATCGAGGTGACATTTGCTGGCGTTACGCTTACGTCAGGTCTATGGCTTTATGCAGATAACAACGGCATCATCGTTTCGCAGCAAGAGCTTGCGTTAACATAAGCGCCCCACTTGCCAGGCGTGGCGGTTACTGCCACCCTGGTCAATCATTCTTACTTTTTAATGACAATGCAGCCTTTAACCTTTCTTGGCTCCGCTTTATTGCGCACGCTACGCGATCATCTGCGTCCCTTGATCGCCTTTCACGTTTTTTTCACCCTTCTTGCCTCGGCGCTATTGCTCCCGGTGATTACCTGGATGTTTCGTGCGCTGCTGGCCCAGCTTAATCGCACCGTTGTCACTAACGATGAGTTGATCGCATTGCTGTTCAGCCCACAAGGATTAGTGGTGATGCTGGTCGGCCTTGGGCTCACGTTTTTGATCATCTATTGGCAGCAGGCTGGCATGCTGCAGGTAGCCGTCAGACCCCGCGACAACCATTATCGGTTGGCGCTTGAAGCCCTTTGGCTGAGTACTAAACGGCTTCCGGCGCTGGCGGGGCTAGTAGTACTTCAGGTAGGGTCTCACCTCTTGTTGCTAGCACCTTTCATGGCAGCGCTCGCCTGGCTATACAGTGTTTGGCTAAGCGGTATCGACCCTTACTACCTGCAGCGTATCCGCCCGCCTGCACTCTGGTATTTTATTGGCTGTGCGCTACCGCTGGTCATCGCCTGGATATGGGCAGCGTCCTGGCTTTACTTACGCTGGTTACTGGCGCTTCCCCTGGTAGCACTGGAACGCTGTAGCCCTTGGCAGGCACTTAAACGTAGCGTTCGCCTAACTCGCGGCTGGCGCCGCTCTATCGGCGCGGCGACGCTGCTGGTTTTGGTGCTGATAATCAGTCTGCCGCTATTGGCCACTTGGCTATTTGACGAGCTGTTTACGCCACTGCTGTGGTGGCTGCCTGAACACAACGCCGTCCTCATTCCGGCAATGCTGGCGTACCTACTGGGATATGTACTGGTCACGCTGACGATTACATTTATTGGTATTGCCACCAATGCGCTACTGACTGCTTGTCTTTATACGCAGTTAGCCCATCAGGAACCACGTCCCTCTTCGCCACCCGACCCACAGGCAGGAAAGCTTGCCTGGGCGGTAGAGTTGAGCGTATTTATGTTTGCCGGGCTTCAAGCCTGGTGGATTCTGAATAGTTTCGAAATACACGATGATGTAGCCGTTATCGCTCATCGCGGCAGTTCAATGGTGGCGCCAGAAAACACGCTAGCAGCGCTAGACCAGTCATTGCTCGATGGTGCCGACTACATTGAGATTGACGTTCGCTTGAGCAATGACCAACAGGTCATGCTTTACCACGACCGCAGCATGGCCCGTCTCACAGGCGATGATAGTGAGTTTGACGAGCTAACCCGGGCTCAGTTAAGCAACTACGATGTGGGCAGCTGGTTTGGCGATGCATTTGTGAATGAACGCATCCCTGGACTGGATGAAGCGCTTAAAAAGGTCCGTGGGAAAGCAGGTTTAATGATTGATATTAAACCATTACCAGGCCAGGAACAGACCTTGGCCAACGCTGTTATTGATACTTTAAATAGTGAAAGCGACCTTCGTTATCGCTGTTGGGCTAGCCAACAAAATGCGCTGGTGGGATATACAGCGTGCGGGTTTCCCAATGCGATTTTAGACATGCGAATGGCCACTATGTCGCCTGATTTACTGATGTATATCAAATCCCGAGCACCAGAACTAAGAGTAACTCTGCTGGCCCAGTTGATACTACCCGGCACGTTGAACCGTCGTGATTTTGACGCTCTAGGCTTGCGCCATAACCGCATCACCGAAGGGGAAGTTCGTCTAGCACGACAGTATGGTTATGAAATACATGCATGGACAGTTAACAGCCAAGCCAGGATGTCAGCGCTCATCGACCTGGGTGTCGATGCGATTATCACCGACTACCCAGATCGTTTAACCACGCTTATTCAAGATCGTCACGAGCTAAGCGATGGCGCGCTAATGCTGGTAAAACTGCGTAACTGGCTGCGTCAATAAGCGGTGCTTAATCTCCCATGACGACGCCTTCTCGGCGGGGGTCAGCGCCTCCAAACAACGTGCCATCTTCTAGGCGCATAATGGCCTGAAGCCCACTGGTCAGCTCACGCTCGCTGACCGTATGACCACGTTCACGCAACGCGCTGAGGGTCTCTTCGGGAAAGCGCCCTTCCTCGACATACACATCCCCGCCAAGGGTAATGGCATGCGGTAAATTCAGCGCCTCCTGGGCGCTCAATCCCCAGTCACGAAGCGCCACTAGCGTGCGCGCAGCGTAATGAATAATAGCCGCGCCGCCAGGTGAGCCCAAGCTTGCCACCAGCTCGCCACTTTCCTGATCAAACACCAGTGTTGGACTCATGCTGGAACGAGGACGCTTGCCGGGCTCGAGCCTGTTCGCTACTGGCTCTCCGTCTACCTCAGGTACAAACGAAAAATCCGTCAGTTCGTTATTGAGCAAAAAGCCGCCTGGAAGGCCTGTTCCACCATCTGACATGATTCTTGAGCCAAACGCCTGTTCGATAGTGGTCGTCATGGCCACAGCGTTGCCATCCTGATCCACGATACTGATATGGCTGGTACCGTACTCGGGCTGGTCGGGTTGACTTGCCCAACTGACGGTCAACTCGCCTGGGTTTCCTGGCTCGGCGCTATCGCCCATGCTCATTTCACCTATCAATTCGCTACGCTTTTCAAGGTAGGCAGGCGCCAACATCGTTGTCCAGTCGCCCCCCGGCGCCTCGACAAAGTCAGGATCGGCGATATAACGGCCACGATCGGCAAACGCCAAGCGAGAGGCTTCGAGAAACTGGTGCAGCCAGCCGCTGCTGGGGGCACCATTATCAAACGGGGCTTCCAGTAACGACAGTTGATCAAGCATGCCCAATATCTGCATGACCGTGAGGTGACCCGACGAAGGAGGCGGGAAACCGCACACTTCCCACTGTTGCCAAGGCGTACAGAGCGGCTCGCGGTCAAGCGCTTCGTAGCCATTCATATCGTCACTAGTCAAACTGCCAGGGCGCTCAGGATGCTGCTGAACCCGCTCGACAATATCCTCGGCAACTCTACCCTCGTAAAACGCATCGCTACCGCTGGCGGCCACGCGGCGAAGAGTCTCTGCCAATGCTGGATTTTTGAGTATTGCGCCTACCGCAAGGGCCTGCCCCTCTTCATCGTAATAAAACTGGCGGGCGATAGGATCCTGGCGTAACAATTCATCATTAGCCAAGCTAGCATGCAACCGGTTGCTCACCGCAAAGCCTTGCTCGGCCAAGGTGATCGCTGGCGTAAACAGCTCTGCCCAGGCCAGTGCCCCATGCTCTGCATGAGCCTTTTCTAGCATTTTCAAGGTGCCCGGCACACCGACGGAGAGCCCGCTCGCGACCGCCTCGTTAAATGCTAACGGCTCCCCGTCATGCAAAAAAAGCTCGCTGGTAACGTTATGTGGAGCGGTTTCACGGCCATCATACGCTTGTACATTGCTGCCATCGTAGTGCATCAGAAAAGCGCCGCCGCCGATCCCGCTAGACTGAGGCTCAACCAGATTGAGTACCAGCTGTACCGCAATGGCTGCATCGATAGCGTTGCCACCCGCCTTTAATACTTGATAACCGGCATCGGTTGCCAGCGGGTTAGCCGCGGCGACCGCAAACGTCTCGGCCTCCCAGCCGGGCTTCTCTTCATAGCCAGTCTCACTTTCAGGCGAAATGGAAGGCGTTTCGTAGCTAAACCCCCAGCTATACAGTGGCAGGATCAGTAGTCCTGGCAATACACACATAGCCCTTTTTAAGAACATTTTGGCGCTCTCCTGAAGAAGGTGAAATTACTAACCACTCAAGCGTAGCTTATAAAACAACAACGCCCGGCAAATATGGCCGGGCGTGTTACAACCTGAAGGATAAAGGCGCTTACTCTATGGTTTGGCCTGCCAACATAAACCACGTTTCCAATACCGCGTCAGGGTTGAGTGATACTGAGTCAATGCCTTGCTCCATCAGCCATTTCGCCAACTCGGGGTGGTCTGAGGGGCCTTGTCCGCATATACCCACATACTTGCCCTTTGCCTTACAGGCTTGAATCGCCATGGCGAGAAGTTTTTTCACTGCCTCATTACGCTCATCGAATAGGTGGGCTACGATCCCTGAATCACGATCCAGACCTAATGTTAGCTGGGTCAAATCATTTGATCCGATTGAGAAACCGTCAAAATATTCCAGAAATTCGTCGGCCAATAGCGCGTTAGCAGGCAGCTCGCACATCATGATCACTTTAAGTCCGGATGGGCCACCGCGCTCGAGACCGTTTGCCGCCAGTAGTTCTACCACTTCACGCGCTTCATCGGTAGTACGCACAAACGGCACCATGACTTCGATATTGTCTAGGCCCATCTCTTCACGTACCCGTTTCAGAGCGCGGCATTCAAGCTCAAAACAGGGCCGGAAAGCCTCTGAAATGTAGCGCGATGCGCCTCGGAAGCCCAGCATCGGGTTCTCTTCACCAGGCTCGTAGAGCTTGCCACCAATCAGGTTTTCGTACTCATTGGACTTGAAGTCAGACAGCCGCACGATCACCCGTTGGGGATGGAACGCGGCTGCCAACGTCGCGATGCCTTCGACCAGTTTATCGACATAAAAACTGACCGGATCGGCATAGCCGGCGGTACGTACATCGATCACCTGTTGCAAGTCCACCGGCAGCGTATCGTACTCAAGCAGGGCTTT
Source organism: Vreelandella sulfidaeris (assembly GCF_042429665.1). Classification (GTDB taxonomy): domain Bacteria; phylum Pseudomonadota; class Gammaproteobacteria; order Pseudomonadales; family Halomonadaceae; genus Vreelandella. Next base: position 35,570 of record NZ_JBHMAC010000011.1, read on the forward strand.
AGGATGGACCCCGATCATACGGTTAATGATAAATTCAAGGCGGGCCAAACCAACACCAGCGTGCGGCAAACTGGCAAACCCGAAAGCGCGATCTGGATTGCCGACATTCATCATGATCTTGAAGGGGATTTCAGGCATGGCATCAACGCTTGATACCTTGCAGTCATACTCCAAAAGCCCTTCATAGACGTTACCGGTGTCGCCTTCAGCACAAGAGACCGTAACATCGACCCCTTCCTGTAGCTGAGTGGTCGCATCGCCGCACCCCACCACCGCAGGAATACCCAACTCGCGCGCAATAATCGCCGCGTGACAGGTACGCCCACCGCGGTTGGTGACGATAGCCGAGGCGCGCTTCATGATCGGCTCCCAATCGGGGTCCGTCATGTCGGTCACCAAGATGTCGCCATCATGGATCTTGTCCATATCATCAGGACTCAACACCACCTTCACCGTTCCCCGACCAATGCGCTGGCCAATGGCCCGACCGGTAATCAAGGTACGGCCTTTTTCACGCAGCTGGAAGCGCTCGAGCTTGCCGCCCTCCTGTTGAGAAACGACCGTTTCAGGGCGCGCCTGAACGATATAGAGTTCACCATCGTCGCCATCCAGCGCCCATTCAATATCCATGGGGCGTTGGTAATGCTCCTCAATGGTCATCGCCTGGCGCGCCAGATCCATGACCTGTTGATCAGTAATACAGAAGCGACCGCGATCTTTATGCGGCACATCGACGGTTTCGACTGATTTACCGGCGCTTGCATCCTGGCCGTAAACCATCTTGATCAGCTTGGAGCCGAGATTGCGGCGCAACACCGCGGGCCGACCAGCCGCTAACGTGGGTTTATGGACATAGAATTCGTCAGGATTCACGGCTCCTTGCACCACCGTTTCACCCAACCCCCAGGACGCGGTCACGAACACGGCATCACGAAAACCAGACTCGGTGTCCAGCGTGAACATCACACCTGAGGCACCAATTTCCGAGCGCACCATTTTTTGCACACCAGCAGATAGCGCGACATTTTCATGTGCGTAGCCACGGTGAACTCGATAGGAGATAGCACGATCATTAAACAATGACGCGAAGACTTCATGGACAGCACGCTTGATATTATCGAAGCCCTCGATATTCAAGAAGGTTTCTTGCTGGCCCGCAAAGGAGGCATCGGGCAGATCTTCAGCGGTGGCTGAACTACGCACAGCGACTTTTAGCTGGGGGTGCTGTTGCTGTAGCTGACCATAGGCCTCGCGCAGCGCAGCTTCAAACGTGGGGGGCAGCGGCGTATCGATTATCCACTGTCGAATGTTGCGGCCAGCCTCTGCCAGCGCCTTCACATCATCAACGTCTAGACGTGCCAGCGTAGCGTTGATGCGTTCATTGAGTCCTTCGTGGGAGAGAAATTCACGATAAGCGTGAGCGGTGGTGGCAAAGCCGCCGGGTACCGTCACACCAGCCCCTGCCAGATTGGATATCATTTCACCTAACGAGGCATTTTTACCACCTACGCGTTCGACGTCCGCCATGCCCAACTGATCGAACCACAGAATGTACTCTTCCACGTAACCCCCTCGCTCATAGACACCGGCATGACCACGCTCATTGTCGCTAAGACCATGATTCATGGAGCATGAATAATTCACCAGAACACCCTAGCACCCCCCTCCCATATTCGCCATTGGTCTAATAGCGAAGTAGATGGAGGATTTTTACAACAGCAACGCTTTTTTAGCTCATTGTGTAGTCAGAGGCTTATCGTCTCGTCGCGAGCTGCAACTGCGATTAACAAACCGTTAAGCAAACGGCACTCCGTCGACCTTCACTGGGTCAGTAATACCGCCAGTTGCGCAAGCTCAATGCGCGGACACGTTGTGCTAACCAACGGCTCGGCACACAATAGAGCTATCACTCACCTGTGGATTTGGTTATGAAACGCACGGCTTTTTTTATTTCAGATGGCACCGGGATCACAGCGGAAAGCCTAGGACGCAGTCTTTTAGCTCAATTTAGCGATGTTGAAATCGATATGCTGACCAAGCCCTATATCGATACGCTCGAGAAAGCACAAGCGTTAGCCGCCATTATTGAGTCGACCGCCAATCGTGACGGCCATCGCCCCATCATCATCGACACCATCGTTGATCAACAGATTCGTAACGTTATTCGTCAAGCCTCTGGCTTCAAAGTTGATATTTTTTCGACGTTTCTGGAGCCATTAGAGCAGGAGCTGGACACCCACTCCTCCTATAGCGTTGGGCGCACTCATTCGATTGGCAGTGATGACGTCTATATGGACCGCATTCACTCCGTACACTTCGCACTCGATAATGATGACGGTGCCCGCACCCACCAATACGATAAAGCCGATATTATTCTGGTCGGCGTTTCGCGCTGCGGCAAAACACCTACCTCGCTCTACCTGGCGCTACAGTTTGGTGTTCGGGCCGCTAACTACCCGCTAACCGAAGATGATTTAGACGAAGATGGTATGTTGAAGCTACCTAAGGCACTAGCGCCCTATCGGCAAAAGCTATTTGGGTTAACTATTGATGCACGTCGCCTGTCCGCCATCCGCAACGAAAGACGTCCCAATAGCCGTTATAGCTCGATTGACCAATGTCTTCAGGAAGTGGAACAGGCAGAGTCGCTATACCGGACCATGCACATTCCGTTTATTGATGCGACCCGCTTTTCAATAGAAGAAATTTCGACGCGGATGATTGCCGAAACCGGGTTAGCGAGGCGGTTTTCACCTCGCTAAAGCCCCCGGCCCCATTAACTATTCTGGTTTAACAGTGCTGATAGTGCGCCGGGATTACATGCCTTTGGGAGCAAAAATTCCCGGCGCGTTGCGCCAGTAGCCTTTGTAATCCATGCCAAAACCAAACACATAACGGTCGGCAACTTCGAGACTACAGTAATCGGCTTTGAGGCCAGGTACCGCTTTGCGGTTGTGCTGCTTATCAACCAGCACTGCCGTGGTCACACTCGCCGCCTGAGCTTCTTTGCAGTAAGCCAAAATGGCGGCCAAGGTAGCCCCCTCGTCCAAAATGTCATCCACAATAACGACATGACGGCCAGCCATCGGCACTTCGGGCGATACACGCCAAAACAGCTCACCGCCACGCAGCTCATTGCGGTAACGGGTAGCATGTAAATAATCCACTTCCAGGGGGAAACCCAGGCGCGTAAGCAAGTGCCCGGTAGTAATCAAACCGCCATTCATCACACAGTAAAATACCGGAAGTTTATCGCCTAAATCGCGACTGATTGCTTCCGCCATGCGATCTAACGCACGCTCTACCTCTTGCTGAGAAATTAAGCAGTCAGCGTTATCCATCAATTCACGCATCGAGTCCAATGACTCTAACGACGCTGTATCCAACTTTGACATCTAGCAACTCCAGAGCGGTTTAAAAGCGACAAGCTTTTTGAATATTGATTAGGCGTGAGGCGTTGGCTGATCGGCCAATGCCTCCAATTTAGCGTGGGCACGACGCCAACGCCCTAATGCACTCAGTGCATCCAGGTCTGGCCGGGCACGGCTGTAACGCAGCTTGGCGGGGCGTTTATTCTCAACCCCCTTACAGGCCTCCATCACTTCCAGTGCCGCGGCGCGATCATTACATACCAGCAGCATATCGCAACCTGCGGCCAGCGCGGCGCGCGCACGGGCATTCGGATCGCCAGCCTCGTGGGCACCGGCCATACTTAAATCGTCTGAAAACACACAGCCCTTAAAGCCTAATGACTCACGCAGCATGCCTAACCAGTGAGGTGAAAACCCGGCGGGTCGCTTATCGAACGCACTATAAATCACGTGGGCAGGCATCACGCCCTCTAGCTGAGTAGCTAGCTGTGTAAAGGGTATTAGGTCATGCTGTTTAATCACTTCTAGCGGCCGATCATCTACCGGGAGCGCGACATGAGAGTCCGCCGCCACTCCTCCATGGCCGGGAAAATGCTTACCGACAGCGGCCATGCCAGCTTCATGAAGGCCGTGAATAAAGGCACTGCCTAACTGCGCCACCTGGTGAGGATCGCTACTAAAACTGCGATCACCAATCACGCTTGAAACACCACTTTCGACATCCAGCACAGGAGCAAAGCTCAGATCTAGACCGCAAGCGGCCATTTCCATCCCTAACAACCAGCCAGCATCTTTGGCTAACGCAAGCCCTTCTTCCGGGTTCGCATTATAACGCTCGCCGATACGCGCCATGGCTGGCAGGCGGGTTAATCCCTTTTTAATACGCTGAACACGCCCGCCTTCTTGATCGACAGCGAGAAGTAAATCAGCACGCACCCGGCGAATGTCGCTGCAGAGTCGGCGAACTTGATAACCGTCCTCGACGTTACGGGCAAACAAAATAACGCCCCCTACCGTTGGTTCAAGCAGTAAGCGCTTTTCTGCAGCCGTCAATTGCGGGCCTTCCAGGTCGAGCATGACCGGGCCTAACGGTTGAGTCATGGTGATAAGGTCCAATAAAAGGGGCGATGATTCTAGACGATCGTCTCGCGGTGTCAAAGGATGGCTACCCTAAGCGTGGCAATATACCCTAATCAATCAAAGCTCTGACGACCGCCATGCAACCATACCGGGGTGCCGGGCAGCGCCCATTCAAACAGCATGAGCAAATCACTATTGCGTAAACGGATACAGCCATGGGACGCAGCCACACCCATTGGCTGCTCAGGCGGTGTACCGTGCAGGTATATATAGCGCCGCTGTGAATCTACCTGTCCACCGCGATTGACGCCTTTTTCCAACCCGCACAACCAAAGGATACGGGTTAAAATCCAATCACGTTCTGGGTAAGCCTCAGCCAGCGCATTTGAGTATGTTTCCCCCGTCCAGCGGCGTCCTCGAAACACCGCATTTTCCGGCCTATCAGCCCCGATGGCAGAGCGTACATAATGCCATCCATGCGGGGTTTTGCCGCTGCCATTCTGTTCTCCGTTACCAGCAACACCCGTAGAGACTGCACACTCATGAAGCACTTTTTGCCCATGCCAACAGCGCAACTGCTGTTGGGAGGTATCAATCTCTAACCAGATATTATCCGTAGGCGGTAGCTCAGCTAGCGTGGGCGTTCGCATATTTTCCTTCTTCAACGGCTGACGGTAACGGCGCATTCATGGCGGCAACCACCACTGGACGCAACCGCCTTATTAAATCCCTTACGGTCACCTGCTCGTGATAATCCTTTTCAGCAATATCACGTAATGCATCCAGGCCAGACAGCGTAAATATAACGGTGCCAAGCATAAAGTGTAGCCGCCAAAAGCGTTCTGCGTCGGGTAGATCAGGCGTTGCTTTACGCACAAGCTCGGTGAAGCGCGCAAATACATCGCCATACTCTTGCTGAATATGGCGTCTTAGATGGCCCTGTGCCTGGCTATAGGCCAGCCCCAGCAAGCGCATAAAGACTTTTAAACTATTGCGCTCGGCTGGCACTGCCAGAACCGTCGTTGCCATGGTTTCAAGCAATGTTTCAAGAGGAGTGACACCGCCGGCATGATATTTTTCTAACTCATCCAGCGCGGCATGAAAGCGCAGCGAAAAGGGATCCAGGTAGCGGGAGAAAACAGCCTGAATTAATGCTTTTTTTGAACCAAAGTGATAATTCACGGCGGCCAGGTTAACGCGTGCTTTGCTAGTGATGTTGCGCAGCGAGGTTTCAGCAAAACCACGCTCTGCAAACAGCACCTCAGCAGTATCGAGTATACGGGTCACCGTATCAGATTGAGCCATCATGCTCTCCAAAAAAACGGGTGTTTAAAACATTGCAAAATACTATGCCATAAATTTGCCAGGCTCAACGCTTGATTTTTTAACGAATTATGGCGTCATGTATAAGCAAAAAACTGGTTTTAAACGACTAGAAACATTATCGGGAGAGAAAATATATGTAACGACAAGCCATATACTGGACAGAGGAACATACTGTATACTTAACCACTTATTGATTAAGCTGCCATTTACGTTGTCACTGTCTATTCACATTTTAGGGAGGCTGGTATGTCGCGTCCACTAACCGCTCGCCAACAGCATGTATATGATTTTATTGTTAAGACCATGGGCGAATTTGGCTATCCTCCAACCCGGGCTGAAATCGCTAAAGCGCTGGGCTTCCGCTCCCCCAATGCGGCTGAAGAGCATCTGCGCGCGCTAGAGCGCAAAGGGGTGATTCGCATTATCCGCAACACTTCACGGGGCATACGCCTGCCTAACCAGGAGCCTCAGGAAGTCGTTGATACCCTTATAACAACACCAGCCGTTAACACAGATGCCGTGCCTGCAGGACTTCCCGTGATTGGTGAAGTGGCCGCCGGCAGTCCCATTTTGGCTGCTGAACATATTGATCGTTACTGCCCGCTGCCAGCTGAATACTTTACGCCTAAAGCCGACTACCTACTGCGTGTGCGCGGCCTTTCCATGAAGGATATAGGGATTCTTGAAGGCGATCTGTTAGCGGTTCACCGCACCGAGCGAGTCCGTGATGGACAAATAGTCGTAGCGCGTATCGATGATGAAGTGACGGTTAAACGCTTCAAGCGACAAGGTCATCAAGTAACCCTGTTCGCTGAAAACCCCGACTTCGCACCGATTGAAATTGATCTTCGCTCCCAAGCGTTGGATATCGAAGGCGTTGGCGTTGGCGTAATTCGTGGCGGCAACGGCCAAGCCCTCGGATAAACTCAAGCGCCTCAAAGCGAATTTATTGCATATCGATATAGCGGTGGTCATTAAAGGTGGCCACCCAATCTGGGTGATAAACCAGCAGTATGCTAAGTAGCATGCCGGTAATAAACGCCTCGGAAGGCATTAGTAACGGTAAGAAACGCGCATACTCCTGGGCCAGATAAACAGCCTCAGGATCGTTGCTCGCCACGATAATTAACAGCACCGCGGCAAGCCCTCCTGCCAGCGTTGCCAACGCGGCACCCAAAAAACCGCAGGCAAACAGAAAGATCATCAAATTATCCGGCAGGCGGCGATCTACCAGCCGCCATATGGTTCCAGCAATAACGGCCGGAACAATCCCTGTGACCAGCACATTTGGCCCCAGCAGCACCCAGTCATTACGTCCGATTAGCACCATCGCGACATTAATCGCCACATTGCTGATAAGCGCCAGCGGCGCTTTGAAGACAAGGGTCATCAATACCGTAAAAACCAGATGCAGCGTCAGCCAGTCAACCGCCTGAGCCCGTAGCTGCCACATCAACACAACCGCCACGGTTGCCGCAAGCCAGCGATGCTGAAGCCCAGTATCGTTTTTTAACGCTTGCCAAGGCCGCCGACAAAGGGCCCACGCGATCACGCCTAATGAGAGTAACCAGGTAAGTAACAACGCCCATGGCGCGAGCACACTGTGCGCAAATGACATGACGGCCTCTCAGATCAGCAAGCGTTAACTAAAGACCACGGTTTTATTGCCATGGATTAGCACGCGATCCTCCAAATGCCAACGCAAACCACGCGCCAGTACTGATTTTTCAACATCACGCCCAAAGCGGACCAAGTCAGTTGGCGTATGGCAGTGGCTAACACGGTGAATATCCTGTTCGATGATAGGCCCCGCATCAAGTTCCTCGGTGACATAGTGGCAAGTAGCGCCAATCAGCTTCACCCCCCGCTGGTAAGCTTGGTGGTATGGCTTAGCACCGGCAAATGATGGCAAGAAACTGTGGTGAATATTGATCACCCGGCCCGCATAACGAGCGCACAAGTCCGGAGGCAGTATCTGCATGTAACGCGCTAGCACGACACAGTCGGCACGTGCACTATCGATGGTGGCTTGCACTTGAGTGAACGACGCCTGCTTATCAACCGGATCGACCGGTACATGATGATAAGGGATACCATACCACTCGGTCAGCGAACGCATATCGTCATGGTTAGAGATGACGCCGACAATATCAGCGTCCAATTCGCCCGCCTGCCAGCGATAGAGCAGATCCACCAAGCAGTGTGATTCTCGTGAGACCATGAGCACGACCCGGCGACGTTGCTGGGTATCCACTAACGACCACTGCATATTAAATTCAGTGGCCACTGGCTCAAACGCAGTACGCAGTGCTTCCGCCGACATGCCCACTGAATCCGCTAAAATTTCATAACGCATAAAAAAGCAGCCGGTTTCTAAGTCCGAGTGCTGGCTTGCTTCGGTAATGGAGCCACCCTGCTGGGCAATAAAGCTTGATACCCGGGCAACGATTCCCACTTGATCAGGGCAGGACACAACTAAACGATAATAATGAGACATATAACTACTCTGGACCCGTTTCCAAGCTAATGATGACAAACCAGCAAATTAAGCGGTTAACTAAGCTACTAGTGTATCGGAAGGCTATGGAAGATTGTTAGCCGCCCCTGCATTCCCGTATAGTTAAGTTATTATTTTTCAGGCTTGTCATTACTGATGCATTCAACCCGCGTTCAAATTCGTCCCCGTCGTCGCCCCCCGCTGCGCATGCTGCCGCTGGGGGGATGTGGTGAGATTGGAATGAATCTAACGCTCTACGGCTATGACGACCATTGGATTGCCGTGGACTGCGGCATGATGATTCGCCAGGATCTTCCAGACTCTCCGCTACAAGTACCTAATTTCGATACGCCGAGGGCATTAGGCATTACCCCCAAAGCCCTCTTTATCACCCATGGCCATGAAGACCACATTGGCGCGGTCGCCTGGCTATGGCCTTTATGGAACTGCCCTATTTATGCCACTCCACTGGCAGCCGGGCTACTGCGACTGAAGTTTGCCGAACATCAACTGAGCAGTGATGCCATTCACGTCATAGAGCCTGGCGAAGCACTTGAAAGCGGGCCTTTCACGCTGCGTTACCTGCTGTTGACTCACTCCATTCCAGAAAGCTGTGCGCTGATGATGATGGCAGGTGGCTATCGCGTTTTACATACCGGCGACTGGAAACTCGACCCAGAGCCCCTTATCGGCCCGCCGGTAAGTTCGACCCAATTTAAAGCGTTAGCGCCAGTCGATTTAGTAGTGGGCGATTCTACCAATGCGCCCATGCCCGGCCACTCTGGCAGTGAAGGCGATGTTGCCCGCGCCCTGACCAAAACGCTTAGCCAATGTCAGGGGCGTGTCGTCGTCTCCTGCTTTGCCAGTAATCTGGCACGGGTATTGGCAATAGGCCGTGCCGCGCACAAAGCCGGCCGCCGCATCAGCTTGATGGGTCGCTCGATGGAACGAATGGTTAGCGTCGCGCGCGGACTGGGCTATATGGATGATTTACCGCCACTGGTACCCAATCATGACCTAGGCTACTTGCCGGCCAATGAAGTGGTGATCATTGCCACGGGTAGTCAAGGCGAGCCGCGCGCAGCGCTGCAGCGCTTGGCCCAGGGGCGTCACCCGTTTGTTGATCTTGAACCGGGCGATAACGTTATTTTTTCGGCTAAAGCCATTCCAGGTAATGAGCGCCCCATCCAGCAACTCAAAAGCCGCTTTGCGCACTTAGGTGTGCATGTGTTTGATGAGATGAACCATCCTGAGCTGCATGCAACGGGCCATCCGGCGCAAGAGGAACTTATCAAGCTTTACCAGTGGGTTCAGCCCAAACACCTCTTGCCTGTGCATGGGGAAGCACGTCACCAGCAGGCCCATCAGGCCATTGCCACACAGTTGGGTGCAAGCGCCCCGCTGACGCCCGTTAACGGCGACCTGATCTTTTTTGATAGTCATGGTCTACGCTGTGAAGCACGCTACCCGCAGCCTCCCTGCATTGTCAGCCAAAACAGCGTTGTCCCTCATCCCGGCCTGGAAATCAACGACACACGCCGTACCGCTCGCCGAGGCAGCTTGTACCTCGCTCTCCCGGTGACTGCCACCGAGACGGGATGGACACGCATGGGTCGTTTGATGCTGGATACCACTGGCGCCAGCCCGCTCGACGAAGATAGCTTTAGCGACTGGCTGGATGATCAGCTTGATGAGATAGCCGCTGACACCCTCGCCGACCTTCGTCAGGCACTACAGCCACGGCTAGTGCATTGGCTAGCAGAGCATCTACAGCACATGCCCGACATTCATTTACAAATTATGGCCGCCGAAATGTCTGAGTCGGTTTCCATGGATAGCGTGGCCAATCGATGAGCTTCACTACTGGTTGAGCCCGCAAAAGCGGATCAGCTTATGTTGCTTGCCTTGCCGTTGGGGTTAGTCATGAAGCGTCAGTGTTATTACGCTTTCAGCCCCAACGCTCTGCGTCCTGCTGATCGGTGTGACGTTCCTTGACCCAATATTCACCCTGAGTGGAATGCTCTTTTTTCCAGAAAGGCGCCTGTGTCTTAAGAAAATCCATAATAAAATCACAGGCCTCAAATGCATCACGACGGTGAGCGCTAGCCACCAGCACACGCACAATCGGATCACCTGGCGTCAAGTAGCCTACCCGATGAATTATCCGCACGGCCTGCAGCGACCAGCGCTGCCAGGCCTGCTCGCCAATATCAGACAGCGTGCGCTCGGTCATGCCTGGGTAGTGTTCCAGGGTCAATCCGGTGACATCCGGCGTTTCGTTAAAATCACGCACCAACCCGGTAAAACTCACTACGGCACCAATGTCACTACGCTCTGATAACGCGTCGTCATAGCCGTAGTTCATTGTAAAAGGCGAGGCTTGTATGACTACCTTAATATCCAACGCTATCCTCCTGTGACCGGCGGAAAAAACGCCACTTCATCATCGTCGGTGACAAGCGCATCGTCGTTCGCCATCACTTGATTGATAGCACACAGCGTTCGCTGGTCAGTAAGCAACCTAAAGCGTTGGTCGCGCTCAGCCAGGGCGGCTTTTAAGCCATGAATATCGCGACTAGCAAGCTTATCCAGGCTGACGACAGCCTCGCTCTCACCTACACGCTCACGCAACTCGGCCAAAAACTTAACCCGCACACAAGGAGAAGCACAGCGCTGGCCCAAACTCACTTCACCCGCCATGCTATCACCTGTGACAATTGGCGCCTGCGTACGCATTCGTTGGTAATCGCCGCGCTGTCCGCCCTGCTTACTATCCAGTTGGATAGCCTCTATATGCATCCCTTTATCAACGGCTTTACACATATCGTAAAGGGTTAAACAAGCCACCGATACGGCCGTCAACGCCTCCATTTCTACGCCGGTTTGTCCTTTCAAGCGACATAAAGACGTCACGTGAACACAGCTGGCGGCCACATCGACATCGAACTCTACCGACACTTTAGAGAGCGCCAGTGAATGACATAGCGGGATTAGCTCATGGGTTCGCTTTGCCGCTTGAATACCGGCAATACGCGCTGTCGCCAGCACATCACCTTTGGGTAATCCTCCCTCAATAAGTAATGCAAGCGTTTCCGGCTGCATCACTATACGGCCAGAGGCGACTGCCTCACGGTACGTTGACTGTTTGTCGCCTACATCTACCATGTTGGCTTCACCGTGCGCATTTAGGTGGGTTAGCTGCATATTGTTCACCTTTCCTCTCCTGGAGCCAGCAATGTTGAAGCCGATGTGTGATTTTTGGTGCTTACCCAATCGAGTATCCAGCGCGCAACGTCTTTCTCATCATCAAGATTGAGCTCAGCCACCCCATCGCCCAAGGCAATAGGGGCTGGAGCGCTCAATGCGACGGCCTGCACCCACGGGTCGGTTAAAATAGCCTTATCGCCAATGCCGTCGCGATACAGTACCAGCTTGGGTATCGGCCACGCTTTAAAGCCTTCGATAATGATAAGGTCCGGGCAATGCGGGGTCATCATGGCAATGAGCTGAGCCAAGTCGGGCTCTTCCTGGCCCGGCGTTTCCTGCATCAGCGCAAACCGCTGGCGGGACGCTATCAGCACCGGTGCGGCACCTGCACTGCGCAATTTATAGCTGTCCTTGCCAGGCTGGTCTACTTCAAACGAATGATGAGCATGTTTAATCACGGCCACTTTAAGGCCAAACTCCGCCAACCGTGGCAATAATTTTGTTAGCAACGTCGTTTTGCCAGTGCCGCTCCAGGCTGCAATCCCTAGAATGGGAAAAGATGCCGTTATTTCTTTCGTCATGCAGCTGAGCCTCCTGCTTGCCCTTCACTGATATCACCACCGATACGCGGCATTACCTTACTCGCCTTCTTGCTCACTGGGTAACAACCAGTTTAACGCAATACCCACAAGGGCGGCCAAACTCACCCCTTGCAGGGTAAATTGGCCATTTCCAAACTGCATGCCACCGATGCCGAATACTAGGATAAGCGACACAACCACTAAATTACGCGGCGCCGTCAGCGACTGCCCAGCGCGTACCAGTGTGTTCATACCAACGACCGCGATAGAACCAAAAAGCAATGCCATTATTCCCCCCATTACAGGGCCAGGAATGGTCTGCAGCAGCGCGCCGAGCTTGGAAATAAACGCCAGCAAGATCGCTATAATCGCTGCCACTATCATATATTGAGGGTTAAACGCCCGCGTCAGGGTGACAGCACCCGTCACTTCCGAGTAGGTCGTATTTGGCGGCCCGCCAAACAGGGCCGCCACGCAGGTAGCCAACCCGTCACCTAACAAGGTGCGATGTAGACCCGGCTTTTCCAGGTAGTTTTTCCGCGTCACCGAGCCAATCGCCACCATGTCGCCGATGTGCTCAACGGCAGGGGCAATAGCGACAGGAATCATGAACAGGATTGCCGCCCAGTGAAAACTGGGGGCGGTAAAAGCGGGTACCGATAGCCATGCAGCCTCGTGCACTGGCGAAAAATCTACTACTCCCATTATTAACGAGAGTAGATAGCCCGTGACAATACCGCCCATTATAGGTACCAAACGAAGCAGACCTCGACCAAAAACAGCAAGCACCAGCGTCACCAGCAAACTCGCCATCGAGAGAAAAATTGCCGCTCCGTAACTGATATTATCGCTGGTTTCACCCGTTGCCATACTGACCGCTACCGGCGCCAGCGCCAGTCCAATCACCATAATCACCGGCCCCACCACCACTGCAGGCAGCAGACGATGCAGCCAGCCAGTGCCTTTTAATCGAACTGCTTGCGAAATCGCCACATAGACCAACCCTGAGGCCATTAGCCCGCCCATAGTGGCTGAAACGCCAAAATTCGCCACTGAGCCTTGTATAGGTGCAATGAAGGCAAATGATGAGGCTAGAAATACCGGTACGCTTTGCTTAGTCGTGGCATGGAAAACCAGCGTTCCCACCCCTGCCGTAAAAAGCGCAACACTCGGATCAAGGCCAGTCAGAAGAGGTACCAATACCAAGGCACCAAATGCAACAAACAGCATTTGGGCACCCGTTAACGCAATATGGGGCCACGAATCAGCTGGGTGGGCGGCGTCAGACATAAGTGTTTTCCTACGATCAATAGCGTCAGATGTACAAAAAAATGCCCCTAACGCGAAGCGTAGGGGCAATATTAAGTAAAGCAGGCTTAGCGAGTACCGAAAATCTTATCGCCCGCGTCACCTAACCCTGGAACGATATAACCATTTTCATCAAGGCGGTCATCCACTGACGCGGTGTATATTTCAATGTCGGGATACGCTTCCTGAACCCGCTTGATACCTTCAGGCGCAGCCACGAGCACGATTACCTTCATGTGCTCACACCCGCGCTCGCGCAGCATATCGAGCGTCGCTACCATCGAACCACCGGTCGCAAGCATTGGGTCAATCACAATCGCCATGCGCTCTTCAATGTCATTGGCAAACTTGGCGAAGTAGGGAACTGGCTGCAGCGTCTTTTCATCGCGGTAAAGCCCTACTACGCTGACTCGCGCGCTGGGAATCAGATCCGTTACGCCCTCCAGCATACCCAGCCCAGCACGCAGAATAGGCACGACGGTCACTTTTTTTCCCTTGAGCCGACGCGTTGCAATCGGCTCTCCGTTCCATCCCTGAATTTCGTGATCTTCAAGCTCAAGCCCTTTGGTTGCCTCATAGGTCAACAGCTTAGCTACTTCGCCTGCCAACTCACGAAAGCTTTTAGTGCTCAGATCAACTTCGCGCATCAGTCCCAGCTTATGCTGAACAAGCGGATGGTTAATGGCGTAAACACTCATGGGACTTCCTCACTGCAGGGGGTTCAGAATAGCAACCTGGGGGATTCACTAGGCGCAAAATTGCGCACATTCTACCCGCAACTACCAACGAGGTTAAGAGGTTTCGGGCAATTGCCACTCAATGGGTGAGCGCCCTTGCGCTTGGAGAAACTGATTTGCTTGGGAAAAATGTCGAGTGCCGAAAAAACCGCGGTGCGCCGAAAGCGGTGAAGGGTGCGGCGCCTCCAGCACCAAATGGCGATTCTGGTCAATCAACGTCTTTTTTTGGCGCGCATGGCTGCCCCATAAAAAGAACACGCAGGGTGGTGCATGCAGGCTAACGGTTTCAATGGCACGGTCGGTAAATGTCTCCCACCCTTTTCCGCGGTGAGACCCGGCATTGCCCTGCTCCACTGTCAGCGAGGTATTTAAAAGTAACACGCCCTGCTTTGCCCAACTTTCTAAATTGCCATGCTGAACCGGCTTAAAGCCAACATCGCTGACCAACTCTTTATAGATATTGACCAACGATGGCGGCACTTTTACCCCAGGCTGAACGGAAAAACTAATACCGTGCGCCTGGTTCGGTCCGTGATAAGGGTCTTGCCCTAAAATAACCACCTTCACGTTACTCAACGGTGTCAGCTCAAAGGCACGAAACCAATCAGAGGAGTGAGGATAGATAACTTTTTTCGCCGCTTTTTGCTGCGCTAAAAACGCTTTCAATGAGCGCATATAGTCGGCTTGAAATTCATCACCCAGCCACTGATGCCACTCTTCTGGAAGGGGGTTGGTCATGCTTACCTCTTTATTTGATCGACAAGCGGCTCTACATAAGCCACACCCATATCCCACGGGAATTGAATCCAGCACTGCTGGGCCACTTCCGTCAGGTACTGATCCACCAGAGGACGGCCATCCGGCTTAGCATAAATCGTCACAAAGTGCGCCTTGGGGAGCATTTTGCGAACTGCCCGGGCGGTTTTACCAGTGTCTACCAGGTCATCAACCAATAACCAGCCGTCACCATCATGTTCGACACCTTTCATAATATCCAGACCACCCTGATCCATGTGGTCATAGCTTTTAATGCATACAGTATCAATCAAGCGGATATTAAGCTCTCGGGCGATCAACGCCGCCGGAATCAGACCACCGCGAGTAATGGCCACGATACCCTTAAAATCACGCTCGATCATTTGATGACAAAGGGCACGAACATCTCTGTGAAGTTGATCCCAGGAGACCGTAAAGTGCTGGTGGTAGCGCTCGCTGCTCATAGCGGTTACTCGTCTTCGTTAAAAGAGCAAACGGCGAATACACTGTAGCCTGCATCGCGAATTTTTTGTGATCCACCCAGCTCTGGCAGGTCAATGATGGTCGCTGTTTCCACTACATGACCACCGCTGCGCTGGATAAGATTGGCCGCGGCCAACATGGTGCCCCCAGTGGCAATCAAATCATCCATTAGCAGAATGCGGTCATCTTTTTGAAACGCATCAGCGTGAAGCTCTACTTCAGAATGCCCATACTCCAAAGTATAGGTTTCGCTAATGGTTTTGAAAGGCAGCTTGCCTTTCTTACGCACCGGCACAAAGCTGCAGCCTAACTCGTAGGCCAGCGGCGCCCCAATAATAAAGCCCCTGGCATCAATAGCTGCGATGGCATCCAGGTTCATCTCTTGATACCGATGGACGAAGCTATCGATCAGCTTACGAAAGGCAGCGCTATTTTGTAATAAAGGCGTGATATCACGAAAATTCACGCCCTGATCAGGCCAGTTGGGAACCGTGCGAATAACGGACTTAATGTAGTCGCCGTAAATGCTCATCGCGTCTCTCATTGAGTAATAGAAAAGTGGTAAAGATCGTTCAAACGAGGAATAGATAGCGTGCCGCAAACAGCAGCGACAAAACCACAACCGCCGGATTCAGATCCTTAAAACGACCAGATAGCGTCTTGATCCCAACAAAGCTGATGAAGCCTAGCGCGATACCCTCAGCAATAGAAAAGGTCAGCGGCATCGCCAGCGCAGCTATCAATACTGGTGCCGCATCCGTCGGATCTTCCCAGTTAGCGTGTGCCAAACTGCCCGCCATTAGCACCGCCACGTAAAGCAGCGCCCCAGCGGTAGCGTAAGCAGGTATCGAGCCCGCCAACGGCGCGAAAAACAGGCTGATAAGAAACAGTACACCGACCACTACTGCGGTTAAGCCGGTACGCCCACCCGAAGCAATGCCTGCTGTCGATTCAATATAACTGGTGGTGGTTGAGGTACCCAGTGCCGCCCCTGCCATCGACGCCGTGCTGTCAGCCATCATCGCCCGACCAATACGCGGCAATTTACCGTCTTTATCCAACAGCTTGCCACGATGGGCAACGCCCACCAATGTGCCGGAGGTATCGAATAAATCAACAAACAAAAATGCAAAGATCACGCTTAGCATGGCCACGTCCAGCGCGCCCATAAGATCCATGGCCATGAAGGTCGGCGCAATCGACGGCGGCATGGACATCAATCCCCCGTATTCGTTATGCCCAAGCACTATCGCCATGACCGTAATCCCCAAAATGCCGATCATGACAGCACCGGTAACCCGTAAATAGGACAGCGCGGTAATCGCAAAGAAACCCAATAGTGCATAAATCGCCGGCGGCTGAGAAAGATCCCCTAACGATACGAAGGTGGCGGGGTTAGCCACCACAATGCCGGCATTTTTTAGCGCAATCATGGCCAAAAACAGCCCGATGCCAGCGGCGATACCCAGCCGTAACGTCATGGGAATGGAATTAATGATCCATTCGCGAATTTTAAAAATGCTTAATACGAAAAAGGTGAGGCCAGAGAAGAAGACAGCACCCAACGCGGCCTCCCAGCTATACCCCATGCCTAACACCACCCCGTAAGTGAAAAAGGCATTTAGCCCCATTCCAGGCGCTTGAGCGATAGGATAATTAGCCCATAGCCCCATCACGAAACAGCCAACCGCCGCTGCCAGGCAGGTTGCCACGAAGACCGCGCCATAATCCATGCCCGCTTCAGACAAGATACTGGGGTTAACAAAAATGATGTAGGCCATCGTCAGGAAGGTGGTTATTCCGGCGATAACTTCTGTTTTGACGCTGGTTTTGTGCTCGGTGAGCTTGAAATAATTATCCAGAAGTTTCATGACTGTTCTTGTCCTTAGCGCTAATGCCAATGTGTGTGCATTCAAGGGGCTGAGAAAAGCCGCACATACTACCGAAACGCACCGAGTGATGCGAGCGCCACAGCATCGCGACTGTCTAATAGCGGGACCCCACCCCGCTCCTTAATGCAAAGCAATCTTTAGGCCATGACTTAACCGATCGGTCAATTTATGGACCGATAGCAAGGTTACCGGCCTTGCTGATTTAACACGCGTTCGACTGTTTCAACGATCACCTGAGTCTGCGGATCGATTTCTATATTCACCATCCCGCCTGAGGCACGATCTTTAAGCGTGGTGCGAGACAACGTTTCTGGAATCAAATTGACGCTAAACTCCACTCCCCCCTCTTCAGCACGCCGCACATCGCCAATGGTCAAGCTAATGCCGTCTACGCCGATGTAACCTTTTTCAAACACGAAACGAGCAAATCGCTCCGGCATCGCAAACCACAAACGACGGTTATTGGGCGCCTCCTCTATTGAGACCACCTCTGCCATGGAAATAATATGGCCTGACATGGAGTGGCCGCCAATCTCATCACCAAAGCGCGCTGCGCGCTCTATATTGACGCATTGCCCTGGCGAGATTGCACCAAGATTAGTCAGTCGCAGCGTTTCACGCATCAAATCAAAACTAACGCTATCGCCTTCTATCGCGGTAACAGTGAGGCACACCCCGTTATGAGCGACCGATGCGCCGATCTCAAGCCCTTCGCGCATGGCAGGAGGCATTTCAACCACATGCACGCGAAAATCGTCCAGCTCACGTACAGCCACCACCTTGGCTACCCCTTGCACAATGCCGGTAAACATATGGCTTTTTACTCCTGAGTAATAAAACGGGATGATGAAAATGCATGAGGAAAACTGAATTGCAATTGTGAGCGAGGGTATCGCTACAGCAAATTACTAAGCTTACTACTAGATGCTATCGTTTGTGCACTCTCCGTTGACGCATTAGCTGTCCTTAACGCTCCAGCGCTGTCCATTTTAAGCTTGACCAAGCATTCTGACGCTGCCTTCAATATGAATCTTCTAGGTGTCGCCAGTAGTCTTAACCACTGATAAATACGCGCACTGCAGAAAATAACGTTATTATTCAAGACAAATCCGCAAAATCAGACGGTTACAATTGACATGGCTCTTTTGTATCTTTAAAATCCCGCCCCAAATGTAAAGGCGCCGATTTGTACCCAGATTGCGGGCGTCCACCAGATCAATGACCTGGTGAAGTGCAGCTAAAAGGGTGTGTCCAGCGTTGATGGCCGCCCATTAGGGTGGCCTTTTTTTATCCGCTATGCTTGGACCACCCCACGTTAGCCGCCCGGTTATTAGCCGCCAATGTATAGCTACATTAGTGCGCACTCCCGCAATTGACTTTCGGATTTGGTTTTCGGCCTACCGTTAAGGCAGACGCTATGATCGAACTTAGCAACGTTAGTAAAACCTATGGCAGCGGTGCAAACGCCGTACATGCCCTAAAAGAAGCCAACCTCATCGTGCCCAAAGGCACTATTCATGGTGTTATTGGCCTCTCTGGTGCTGGAAAGTCCACATTAATACGCTGCGTTAATCTACTAGAGCGCCCCACCAGCGGAAGCGTTACGGTGGATGGTCAAGAGATGACTCAATTAAGTAACGCAGACCTTAATCGTGCACGCCACCGTATCGGCATGATTTTTCAACATTTCAATTTATTAACCACCCGCACTGTCTTTGACAACGTGGCCCTGCCTTTGGAGTTGATGGGACAAAAGCGCCACGCTATTCGCGAACGCGTGCTTGAGCTATTAGAGATGGTCGGCCTGGCAGATAAAGAGAGCCAGTACCCTGCTCAACTTTCGGGTGGTCAAAAGCAGCGTGTCGCGATTGCCCGAGCGCTCGCCAGCAAACCTCAAGTTTTATTGTGCGATGAAGCGACCTCTGCCCTAGACCCGCAAACCACCAGCTCTATATTGGAGCTACTGCGCGACATCAATCACCAGCTAGGCATTACCATTTTATTAATCACGCACGAGATGGAAGTGGTTAAGTCGATTTGCCATCGGGTGAGTCTGATCTCTGACGGCAAACTGGTAGAAGATGCAGAAGTAGGCGATTTCTTTACCGCCCCCAGTACTCAGCTTGGGCGTGATTTCCTGAACGATTTTCTTCAGCTATCTCCTCCCAAAGAGCTAATCGAAAGGCTAGCCGACACCCCCGGCGACAACACTCACCCCGTGGTACGGCTTACCTTTTCAGGTGATGCGGTGTCCACTCCGCTGATTTCGCGTCTTGCCCGGGAGTGCGGGGTCGATGTGAGCATTTTGCAAGCGAAAGTAGAATCAATTCAGGAACGCACCTTAGGCTTAATGATAGCCGAGCTTTTAGGCACCCCGGCGCAAACCCAGCAAGCGATGACGTATCTTGAATCTCATCAACTACAGGTAGAGGTACTCGGCCATGTCCAGCGCAATGATTGATCTTATTTTACAGGCCACGCTGGATACTCTTTACATGGTGGCCGTATCGGGACTTATCTCCACCCTGGTAGGTTTACCGCTAGGCGTGCTGCTGTATGTGACGCGGCCACGCCAGATTCTGGCGCAGCCAGTGCTAAATCAAACGCTAAGTATTATCACCAACGTTGGCCGCTCGATTCCGTTTATTATTTTGATGGTCGCGATCATTCCCTTTACACGCATGCTCGTTGGCACGTCGATTGGCATCAACGCCGCCTCCGTACCACTCACTATCGCCGCCATCCCATTTGTCGCGCGACTGGTAGAGGCAGCGCTCAATGAGATTTCGCCTGGTTTAATCGAGGCTGCCCAAGCCATGGGAGCAACACCATGGCAAATCATTCGCAAAGTACTGATTCCAGAAGCCCGCGGAGGCATTATGACCGGTTTAACCATCACGGTGGTTACACTGGTTAGCTACTCCGCCATGGCTGGCGCGGTCGGCGGCGGTGGCCTAGGCGATTTAGGTATCCGCTATGGGTACAACCGCTTCAATCCCACTATCATGCTGATTACAGTGGTAATTCTGGTGGTAATGGTGCAGGGCTTCCAAAGCCTTGGCGACTACCTTGTACGTAAAAGTGACCGTAAATAAACCCATGCCACTCCCATTACTTATAACAAAAACGCATTAGACAACGGTTTTTTATTGCCTCATCATTGATAATCATGAACAACGTCACTGGAGAACTCATCATGCAAAAACTTATTATTGGTAGCCTGACGGCGCTAGCACTTGCAGTTAATGTCGCCAATGCCGACACACGCAGTATTAAGATGGGCACTGTGGCCGGCCCAGAAACAGAAGTAATGGAAGTCGCTGCGCGGATCGCCAAAGAAGAGTACGACCTGGATGTCGAAATCATTGAGTTCACTGATTACGTCACACCCAATGCGGCCCTTGCTGATGGCAGCCTAGATGCCAACGCCTACCAGCACGAACCCTACTTACAGTCGATGGTTGATGACCGTGGCTATGACTTGGCCATTGCAGGCTACACCTTCGTCTACCCGATTGGCGCTTACTCAGAAAAATACGAAAGCATCGACGATCTACCTGATGGCGCCCAAATTGCGCTACCCAACGACCCTTCCAATGAAGGTCGTGCATTGATCCTGATGCATAATGAAGGCCTGATTACGCTAAACGATCCCGAATTCCTGGAAGCGACGCCTCTCGATATCGCCGAAAACCCACGCGGCTTTCGTTTCCGTGAAATCGAAGCGGCACAGCTTCCTCGCGTCCTGCCCGATGTTGACATGGCCTTTATTAACAACACCTTCGCGCAGCCAGCCGGTTTAAGCTTGGATGATGCCTTGATCAAAGAGGGCCCGGAGTCACCTTATGTGAATCTGATCGCTGTCCGCGGTGGTGATGAAGATCGCGAAGAGATCCGTCAGCTGGTCGACGCTTATCAGCGCGACGAAGTAATCGAAAAAGCTGAAGAATTGTTTAAAGGCGCAGCGGTGCCTGGCTGGACCGAGTAAAACCCCGATTAACCACCCACCGCGTTGCTGCGGGTGGTTACGATACAATAAAACCGGCCTAGTGCCGGTTTTATGCGCTCTTGAGCTAAGGAAATAGAATGCATTCCTCTGTCGACTACACACTTCTCAATCGCCAGCTTGAAGCACTGCTTGATACCCGCGACTGGATTACCAATAGCGCCCAAACCAGCGCTTTTCTTTACCAACAGCTCGGCAACTTAAATTGGGCAGGCTTTTATTTACAGCGCCAGCCTAAGGTATTGGGCCTGGGGCCGTTCCAAGGCCAGCCCGCCTGCCACCCAATCCCGTTCAACAAAGGCGTATGCGGCGCTGCCGCTCGCCTGGAAACCACTCAGCGGGTCGAGGATGTTCATGCGGTGGCGGATCACATCGCCTGTGACGCCAACTCCCGCTCAGAGTTAGTGGTTCCAATCGTTGTTGATAACCACCTGTGGGGGGTACTTGATCTGGATAGCCCTCTACACGGGCGTTTTAGCGAACAGGACCAAGCGGGCATTGAAGCTCTGGTAGCCACCTTCATACGCCAAACTGACTTACCCAACCTAGTGCAAAATGTGGCATAGACCACATAAAAAAACGCCCCATGCAACTAAGCATGGGGCGCTTGAAAAAACTGTTTGACCGTAACTGGTAGGACCAGGCGGATTTGAACCGCCGACCTCCACGATGTCAACGTGGCGCTCTAACCAACTGAGCTATGGTCCTATGAAAAAGGGTTGCATAAAGCTGGTAGGACCAGGCGGATTTGAACCGCCGACCTCCACGATGTCAACGTGGCGCTCTAACCAACTGAGCTATGGTCCTGCTTTACCGTCAGCAACAAAGCGTGCCGAGCAACGGATGCATATCTTACGCGCTTACCACTGAATTGCAAGCTATTTCCCACAAGAGCAGCGGCTTGGCGCCTTTCGTGGTCAAAGTGAGATGTTTGATTCGACACTTATATCCGTATAGCGCTAGGCTAGCACCTTTATGTCAGAGTAATGCTAAGGGAGATAAGCATGTTGGGGATTTTGCTAGGTTGCGTTGCCGTTGCGCTTTTAATGGCAACGTTGATTGCTCGCATAGAATTGACTTGGTGGTGGATTCGTAGCTTCGAATTCCCACGCTTACAGATAGCCTTCCTAGCGCTCATTACCTGCCTACTCGCGGCATTTTTTGTTTCGCAAGGAACATGGCGATGGGTAGCGATCATTGCCTCTGGCATCGCGCTATTAATCCAATGCTGCTACATAATTCCCTGGACGCCGCTTTGGCCGGTTCAGGTGAAAAGGGCAAAAAGCAACGACGATGACAAAACGATCACATTGTTGATTGCTAATGTGCTGACGCCAAACCGTCAGGCGCAGCCGCTGATTGATATGATCAAGCAGCATCAACCGGACATTGTGTTAACCCTTGAGTCCGACCAGTGGTGGCAAGACCAGCTTGACCCAGCCCTCGCTGAGCAGTGGCCTAACAGTGTCAAAATCCCACTAGATAATCTCTATGGAATGCACCTGTATTCACACTTAGCGCTTACCGACACCACGGTTAAATGGCTTATCCAGGATGACATACCGTCCATTCACACCTACATCACGCTAGCGAACGGTGACACCATTCGTTTTTATGCGGTCCATCCACGCCCGCCCGCGCCTAGCGAAAGCGAAAAGTCGTTGTGGCGCGACGCTGAGCTGCTGCTGATAGGCAAAAAAATACACCAGAATCCCGAGCCTTCACTAGTCGCTGGAGATCTAAATGATGTGGCGTGGTCGCGCACGACACGGCTATTTTGTCGCATTAGCGGTATGCTTGACCCACGTCGGGGGCGAGGCATGTTTAGCACTTTTCATGCTAAGTACCCAGTACTGCGCTGGCCCTTAGACCACATTTTTGTAACTGAGCACTTTACCCTAGTCGACATGCACCGCCTGGACTATTTTGGTTCCGACCATTTTCCTATTTTGGCGACGTTTTGCTACCGCCCTTCGCGCAAGAATGAACATGAAACGCCCGAAGCCGATGCCGAAGAGCGTAGCGAAGCCAGCGAAACGATTCAGGAAGGCAAAACCGAGCAGCAGGAAACCTAACCAGAAATCCAAGCCTCCCACCAATGCTCCTGTCCGTGTTACTCGGGGATACCCCCTTGGGTTAACACGGTCGGATCAAGCAGTCGCTCCAAGGTGTCGCGATCAAGCTCTGTTTTCTCTTCTGCCACATCGATAATTGGCCGCCCTGCTTGATAAGCTTCTTTGGCGATGGCCGCCGCAGCGTTATAACCAATTACCCCATTGAGCGCCGTCACCAGAATGGGGTTTCTTGCCAGCGGACCCTGCAGATTATCGTCGCGCACCTTAAACGTCGCAATCGCACGATCAGCCAGTAGCCTGGCGGTGTTACTCATCAAGCTGATCGACGTAAGCAAGTTGGAGGCGACCAAAGGCAACATCACATTCAATTGGAAATTGCCGCTTTGACCAGCAACGGTAATCGCTGTATCCAGTCCAATCACCTGCGCCGCTGCTTGAGCTGCTGATTCTGGAATCACCGGGTTCACCTTTCCCGGCATAATCGAGCTGCCAGGCTGCAATGCCTCAAGCTCAATCTCCCCCAACCCGGCCAGCGGGCCAGAGTTCATCCAGCGCAGGTCATTGGCAATTTTCATGATGACGCACGCCAATCCCTTCAACTGACCTGACAGCTCAACAGCCGCATCTTGAGAAGAGAGACTGGCAAAGAAGCTATCGTTAGGCGTAAACATTAGCCCTGTCTGCTCGCTGAGCTCCTGAGCGACCTGCTCGGCAAAGCCTTCAGGTGCATTGATACCGGTGCCAACGGCGGTGCCGCCTTGCGCTAAACGGCACAACCTTTTCATGGCGCTATCAAAACGCTCAAGCGCCTGACTCAATTGACTAGACCATGCACCCAGCTCTTGGTCCATACGCAGCGGCATCGCATCCATCAGGTGCGTTCGGCCAGTTTTAACGACATGACTTAGCTCGCCGGCTCGCTGGTTGATCGTGTCACGCAGGTGAACAAGCGCTGGCCGAAGGTTTTCATGCACGGCAATGGCGGCGGAGAGATGAATCGCGGTTGGGATCACGTCATTACTCGACTGCCCCATATTGACGTGATCGTTCGGCGTCACCTCAACGCCCTCGCGACTAGCCAACGTCGCCAGCACCTCGTTAACGTTCATGTTGGTGGACGTACCAGAGCCTGTCTGGAACACATCAATGGGAAACTGCTGATCATGCTTGCCGGCAATGACATCACGCGCCGCTTTTTGAATGGCCTCGGCGCGTTCGCTATCAAGGCCGCCCAAGGTTTGATTGGCACGTGCCGCTGCTAACTTGATGCGGGCCACGGCATGGATAAACGCCGTGGGCATTGGCGATTGAGACACAGGAAAGTTGTTAATCGCTCGCTGTGTTTGGGCGCCATAAAGGGCTTCTGCCGGTACCTCAAGCTCACCCATGCTGTCTCGTTCTATCCTTGTGGCCATTACGCTTACTCCCTTTAGTGAAATAGATAGCGCTACTTATAGATACTCTGAGCATCCAGCGGCTGAATCGTTCGTCAGAGACATCCTCGTTGTCTTTAAGTTAGTTGGTTAATCCGCCAGGGTAAACATGCCAATAGCTATCGCTATGCGGCTATATTTATTCCGTTTTCATCCAGGGCAATGAGGTGCACCGGCCTCAATTGTTGCACTGCACAAAAACACTTGTTATGCTGCATCGCAAGATAGCTTGAAAAACTTTGGTAACTTGCCTTTTAAAAGCAGCACCTCCCTTGGTTGCTGTTTCAGGCAAACCTGATGACACCCAGGAGGGTATAATGATGAATACTTTTAATACTAATGAAATGGCTCAACAGTTTGACAACATGTTCATGGCGCCAGCACGCGCTTACATGGCACTAAGCATCGATTACTCTGAAAAAATGCTCAACGCCCAGTTGGATGCCAGCAAAGCTTATACGGATACTGGCATCGCTCAAATGCGTCAAATAATGAATGTTAAAGACGCTGAAGGTCTGCGTAGCTATATGGAAAGCCAGCAAAAAGTTGCTAAAGACTTGGCTGAGCGCGCGAAGGGAGACGCTGACAAGGTTGTTTCTCTACAGCAGGACTTTATTCAAAAAAGCCAGAAAATCACCGAAGAAAATGTAAAGCAGGCACAATCCGCTGTCAGCAACATTAGCAAAACTGCTTAAATCGATAATTGTCTTAAACCAAAAAGGTTTAGGCAAGTCGCTTGAGCTAAATAGCTAAGCGGCCATTAACACCCCTGTCGGCATGCCGATGGGGGTGTTTTAATGATGGCGCCTACGCAGGGTCACCAGTTGAGTGCAGATTTCACAAACGGGATGGTAAGCTTTCGTTTAGCCGTCAGCGACGCTTTATCAAGCGTTTCCACCGCCTGGCACAGTTCGCCCAACTCGCGCGGTCCGCGATGCAATATATAACGCCCGACATCATCCGGGAGCTGCATGCCTCTCACCTTGGCGCGCAGTTTTAGCGCCTCTAAACGTTCATCGTCCTCAAGCGGATGAACATGAAAGGTCACCCCCCACGTTAAACGTGAAGCAAGGTCAGGCAATACGACATTTAATTGACGTGGAGAGGCGCTGGCGGCAATAACCAGTTTTTTGCCTGCGTCCCTTAAGCGGTTAAAGGCGTGAAATAATGCCTCCTCCCAACGCTTACGGCCAATAACACACTCAAGGTCGTCAATGGCCACAATGTCCAATCGTTCGATATCTTCAAGCATTAATGGCGGAAAGTGACCTAAATCTTCTAGCGGGAGGTAAAGCGCGCGTTTATCGCTGTCCGATGCGGCATGACAAGCTGCTTGAAGCAGGTGGCTTCTTCCTACCCCTGGCGCGCCCCATAAATAAAGAAACTGCTCTCCATCAGGGATAAGCTGATGATGGAGTTGCTCTACCAGCGGCACGTTTCTCTGCGCGGTATAATAGTTATCAAAGGTCGCGTCATCCCGCAGGCCAATTCCCAAGGGAAGCTGTGCCGGTATTCGGCTCATGGAGACTCCCGTTTGTCATCACCACTCAGCTCATCATGGTAAGAAGAACTGACCTCTATGATGGTTGTATGCTTGTCAGTGTTTTTATCATCGTAAAGCTCACTATGCTGGTAGCGCACTTTCACTTCCTTAAGCAGTACCAAAATCACAGCAGCGACTGGTAGTGCCAGTAACACCCCGGTTAATCCAAACAGATTGCCACCTGCTAATACGGCAAAAATAACCGCTACCGGGTGCAGGCCAATTTTATCGCCCAGTAATTTAGGCTGAAGAATAACACTCTCGGCGATTTGCCCAATACTAAACACTAAAATAACGCCGACCACCGCCCACCAGGTAGCATACTGGAAAAGCGCGACGATAAGCGCAATCACCAAGCCCACAATAAAACCCAAGAATGGCACAATGCTGACCAATCCCGATACAAATCCGATAAGCAGGCCAAAGTTAAGTCCCATCAGCGTCAAGCCTACCGCATAAATAATGCCTAGACACAGCATGACCAACAGTTGCCCGCGCAAAAATGACGCCAACACTTCATCGCAGCGGCGCGCTAGTCGAAACGCATCTTCTGCCCAGTGCCGGGGAATTAAATTGGCAATATTGTTCAACAGCCGATCCCAGTCCAACAACAGGTAAAACGTAACGACGGGTATTAATGCCACGTAAGTAATCCACGTAACAAATGCCATTCCTGAGCGGCCAATATGACCTAATGCTTGAGCGAGATACCCTCCCGCATCACGCCAGTTTGCCACCAGCGTTTCACGCACATTGGTTAACTCTGCGGTTAAATCGTAACCGGTCCACTCCTGAACTTGAGGAGCGAGCACTCTCTCCACCCAACTGAAGATATCGGGAATGGCGTCGCCTAACTGTTTTAACTGCTGGACAATTAGCGGAATGAGCACCAGCAAACTCAAGATAAACATAATCAGCAGCACAATAAAGACACTCGATACAGCCAGCGAGCGATTCATCCCCCAACGCTGGAACTGGTTAGCTAACGGGTCCGCTAAATAGGCCAAAATCATGCCGGCAACAAAGGGCATCAACACCGAGTCTAATAAAAAAACTGTACCGCCTATTACCACTAAAAAAATGATAACCCACCATGAATTCCGCATAGTTCCCTCTCACTCGTGCATGTAACCCATACTGCAAGACATTACCGCTACTATGCCGGATATAAACGAAACGCGCTCGTCTGCTTTTCATCCTGAGCGACAGCGGTGCGGCCAACGCCACTGAGTGTTACAATCCATCCCAGTTATCGCCCAGCACTGGCCATGTCGCCAGCACTACCAGCACCGCTATTTGTTTCACAGGATCTGTCATGACCGAGACTTCCTCTTCGTCGGCTACGCCTTCACTTAGCTATAAAGACGCAGGCGTCGATATTGATGCCGGTAACGCACTGGTTGACCGCATTAAGCATGTCGCCAAACGCACTACTCGCCCAGAAGTCATGGGCGGACTTGGTGGTTTTGGCGCACTGTGCGAAATACCGCCGGGCTACCGCCAGCCCGTTCTTGTCTCAGGTACGGATGGCGTCGGCACCAAGCTGCGCCTCGCCATGGATCTTGGCAAGCACGACACGATCGGCATTGATTTAGTCGCGATGTGCGTCAACGACCTGATCGTGGCTGGCGCTGAGCCTCTGCTATTTCTTGACTACTATGCCACGGGCAAGCTTGATGTGGATATTGCCGCAGATGTGGTCACCGGCATTGGTGCTGGCTGCGAACTGGCAGGCTGTGCCCTGGTCGGTGGCGAAACGGCCGAAATGCCGGGCATGTACGCAGGCAGCGATTATGATCTAGCGGGATTTTGTGTCGGTGTCGTCGAAAAAGCAGACATTTTAGATGGCAGCAAGGTCGCCGCAGGCGATGTCATCCTTGGACTTGCCTCGTCCGGCCCGCACTCTAACGGCTACTCATTGATTCGTAAGATCCTTGAGGTCAGCAATGCTTCTTTGACAACCGACATAGACGGCACGCCGCTGAGCGACGCTCTTATGGCTCCTACGCGCATCTATGTTAAATCCTTGCTCTCGTTAATGCGCGACACCGACATTGCGGTACACGCCCTATCGCATATTACTGGCGGCGGTTTACTTGAAAACATCCCCCGCGTGCTGCCCGATAACCTCGCTGCCCATATTGATATTGGCAGTTGGCAGCGCCCCGCCGTATTCGACTGGCTGCAAGCGCATGGCAATGTCAACGAAACCGAAATGCATCGTGTGCTTAACTGCGGCATAGGGATGGTGGTCGTTGTACCGCACCAGCAAGCTGAGCTGGCGACTGCCCATTTAGAAGCCGCAGGCGAAAGCGTCTATCGTCTTGGCGAGATCGTTCAGCGCCAAGAGGAAGCCGTCATTCTGGAGAATCTCCCGGCATGACCAATACGGACTACCAAAGCGATACTATTAAAGATGTCACTCCTGAGCCTGTCGATGCTCGGCGCATTGTGGTACTTGTGTCCGGTAGCGGAAGCAACCTGCAGGCGCTGATCGACGCTCAGTCACATGATCGTCTGGGCGGCGGAGAAATAGTCGCGGTGATTTCCAATGTTGTTGACGCTTATGCCTTAAAGCGTGCTCGTGATGCTGGCATCGACGCGGTAGCATTGCCTCACCGGGAGTATGATACTCGTGAAGCGTACGACAGCGCGCTGGTCAAGGTTATAGAGCGCCACGAGCCGGATTTAATAATACTGGCTGGCTTTATGCGTATTTTAACGCCCCGCTTCGTACAGCGCTTTTTAGGCCGTATGCTAAATATCCACCCTTCACTACTGCCAGAATACCAAGGGTTAAACACCCACGCGCGTGCACTGGGAGACAGCGTCACCAGCCACGGCTGTAGCGTTCATTTCGTGACGGAAGAACTCGATGGGGGCCCTGTCGTGTTGCAGGCCGAACTTCAGGTCACCCCTGAGGATACGGTCGAGACGCTGCAAGAAAAGGTTCACGCTCGCGAACACCTTATCTATCCGATTGCCGTCCAGTGGTTTTTGGAAGGAAGGCTGCAGTTTACCGACCAAGGGGCCAAAATGGATGGTCACCTGCTCCCCCCCCATGGCATGCGACTCTCCCATGCTGATGCCGCTGAAGAGTTGGATGAAGCGTTAGATGAAGAATCAGAAAGCTAGTCAGATAATCTCTCTGCGCGGTTAACACTAAAAACCCCTGACGGAGCTAACCGACAGGGGTTTTTATCAAGGCCTAGGGATTCCTAGGTGCGTGGCAATGTTACCCCACGCTGGCCCATATATTTCCCTCCGCGATCCTTATACGAGGTTTCGCACACTTCATCCGACTCTAAAAACAGCATTTGAGCAACGCCCTCATGGGCATAGATTTTGGCCGGCAGATTAGTGGTATTTGAAAACTCCAAGGTAACGTGCCCTTCCCACTCGGGCTCCAAGGGAGTGACATTCACAATAATGCCACAGCGAGCATACGTGGATTTCCCCAAGCAAATTGTCAGCACATTGCGCGGAATACGAAAGTATTCCACCGTGCGCGCCAGCGCGAACGAGTTGGGCGGAATAATACATACGTCGCTTGTAATATCGACAAAGCTCTTGGCATCAAACGCTTTAGGGTCAACGATCGCCGAGTGAATATTGGTGAAGACCTTGAATTCATCCGAGCAGCGCACGTCATAACCGTAGCTTGATGTGCCGTAGGATATAACGCGCTGATCATTCACATAGCGCACCTGCTCCGCTTCAAACGGCTCGATCATCGCGTCGCTCTGGGCCATACGACGAATCCAACTATCAGATTTGATACTCATTTATGTCGTTATCACTCGCTAAAAGAAATCGTAGGGCCACCGCCTTCGCGTGTACCCACTGAGTCGGCCACTTGTTGAGCAATGGTCGCAAACACTTTACTTACCGCCCCCTCGGGTTCAGATACGACACTGGGTCGGCCAGAGTCAGTCAGCTCGCGAATCGAGAGCGTCAAGGGCAGCCTTCCCAGCACCCGGGTATCGTATTCCTGGGCAATATTGTCTCCACCACCAGTACCAAAGATGGCGGCTTCGTGGCCACATTTTTCGCACTGGTAAACGCTCATGTTTTCAACTACACCAAGCACAGGAACGTTAACCTTGCGGAACATCTCGATCCCTTTACGGGCATCCAATAGCGCAATATCCTGCGGCGTAGTAACGATCACTGCGCCGGACACCGGCACTTTTTGGGCCAGCGTCAATTGAATATCACCCGTTCCGGGCGGCATATCGATCAACAGAAAGTCTAGATTATCCCACTGCGTCTGCATGAGCATCTGCTGAAAAGCACCTACGACCATCGGTCCGCGCCATACCATTGGCTCTCGCGTATTGACCATAAACGCCATGGACATGGCTTGAATGCCATGCGCCTGCAATGGCAGGAATTTATCATTTCCCGCCGATTGAGGACGCACGCCCTCTTCAACACCTAGCATTTGCGCTTGGCTAGGCCCATAAATATCCGCATCAAGGACGCCTACACGATATCCCTGCGCGGCCAATGCCAATGCCAAGTTCACTGTGACGGTCGATTTACCTACGCCACCCTTACCCGAAGCCACGGCAATAATATGCTTAACGCCATCCATTCACTGGCACTCCTCGCTTAGGCTTTCATAACTGAAATGATACTGAGGGAATGATACCCCTCGTGGCCTTAATCATAAACCAGTAACAAGAAAGCGGGTGTCAGTTAACCGACACCCGCTTTCGCGACCGAAGCACTAACGCCTATCGGGGCGATAGCAATGTATCAGTCAGCATTTTGCTGGTGCGCTTGCGTGCCGCCATTGCTATCGTTAGCGCTCTCATCGGAAGAGGGCTCACTAGCGCTGCCTTTACCTGACCCTTGGCTTGCAGCCTCTTCAATGGAAGACCCCTGCTTGCCAGACTCTTGGCTACCTGAGCCCTGAGTAACGCCACCTTCATTTGCAGAAGATTGCTGTGAATCATCGCCTTGTGAAGCCTCTTCCTCGCTGCTCTGTGGCGATGAAGTCGCTTGTTCTGCGGCACGCTCTGCATTAGCTAAACGACTGTCTAATGTTGATAGCTCATCACGCCACTCGCCCAGTTGGCTTTCAAGGCGCTCTAACTGCTCTTCACGCGCTTCAATTTGATCTTCAACCTTGGCGACTTCTTCACGGCCCATGTCGAGCGCGACCATCACATCGTCCAGTTCACTACGCACCTGGTCCAAGCTCTGCTCTTCTTCTTCGCGTAACGCCGTTAATGACTCAACATCACTTTGTAGCTCGTCGCGCTCAGAGGTCAGCGAATCGCGCTCATTTTGCAATTCATCCAACTCACTTTGCGCAGTCGACATGTCTTCTTCCAGCCCGCTGAGCTGCTCGTTAGCTTGGTTAATCTGCTCTTCCAGTGTCGACAGCTCTTCTTGTGTGCTGGTCAATTCCTCCACTGCTTGCTGACGCTGTTGTTCAGCTTCCTGGCGAGCGGCTTCGGCTTCCTGGCGAGCCTCCTCAGCGCTTTGACGTGCCTCTTCTACCTGTTGAAGGGTGCTTTCTGCATCATTCAGTGTACTGGTTATTTCATCACGTTCTTCACGCAATCCCGTCATTTCGCTTTCAGCGCTTTCCACCTGCTCATTGAGAGAGGCAATCTGTTCTTCCAACGCGTTACGCTCAGACGTCAGCTCTTCTAGTCGTGTCTGTACTTCACTGACATCACTTTGTGCGCTTTCCAAGGAAGATTGGGCCTCGCCTTGCTGCGCTTCTATGGCAGCCATCTCCTCTTGCAGCGCCGCAAGGCTGGTTTCAGCTTCCTCAATTTCTGAGATACGTTGATTCAGTTGATTATTTTCTTGCTCAGCGCTGGCTAGCTGTTCTTCCAAGTTTTCAACGCGATCTTGGCGAGATCCTGCATTAGATTGCGCCATAATCGCCCAGATAACCGCAATGGCTGCAATACCAGCAATGGCCTTTACACGATTATCTTGAAAAAGGGTTTTCATGCTCTGCTTTTTAGCCGGCTCCGGCTTGTTGGCTGGCGACTGGTGATCCGAATTATTTGCTTCCGACATTATGCGATCCTCTATGGTCTAAGCTAACGTTTGCCAAAGCTAACGATAATCAGTTGCGTGATAAAAAATTAACTGAACATATCCTAGCGGTGGATGATCTCTTTCAGCATACACAGCTCACTGTATCTAGCCAGTCCGTTTATAACAATGTGACCAAATGTTTCCGCACCGTTACATCATCGTTGAATAAGCACTCCTTTTTGTCTAGGAGGGATGCTTACCTTTATGAAAACCCGATGCCTTACCATGCTGGCGATCAAACCAAGCAAGCGTTGTATGTAGCGATACGACGCTTCCTACTATAATTAGCGTAGGCGGTTTAATTTTTCCTGCCAACAACGCATCAGGCAAAGACGCAAGTGTCCCGATATGGGTTAACTGTTGCCTTGTAGTCCCCTGCTCAATTAAGGCCAGCGGGGTATCGGGCGCCAGACCGTGGTTCGTTAACGCTTGGCTGATCACACTAACGCTGCCCAAGCCCATATAAAAGACCAAGGTTTGTCCAGGCCGGGCTAATGCATCCCAGTCCAGATCACACTTGCCTTGCTGTAAATGACCGGTCACAAAACGTACTGACTGGGCATGATCTCGGTGCGTTAAAGGTATCCCTGCATAGGCCGCGCAGCCCGATGCAACCGTTACCCCCGGTATGACCTCCACGTTTACCTGAGCAGCCACCAATGCTTCAAGCTCTTCGCCACCCCGGCCAAAAATAAACGGATCACCCCCTTTGAGGCGAACCACACGCTTACCCTGCAGGGCCCATTCAACGAGCGCTTGGTTGATACCCTCCTGAGGGACGCTATGCAATGAACGTGCTTTACCCACATAAAAGCGCTGCGCCTGAGCCGGTATCAGCGCAATAATTTCATCGCTAACCAAGCGGTCGTATAACACAACTTCTGCACTTTGCAGGCGTTTGTATGCCTTAAGGGTTAATAAATCGGGGTCCCCAGGGCCTGCCCCCACCAAGCTAACACTTCCATAGTGTTGTAACGCTTGCTCACGTTCCGTCACCAAGAAAACCACCTCTGGAATAAAAAAAATGTTTAATATGAAAAAAAGTAATTAATATTATCATCAAACGCCAGCATGGCTGTATTAATTGCTAAACATGCCCTTTATTATTCAAATTATGAATAGCTATATGCACAATAAGTATAAACAAACGTTACTTTGCCTACTCTGGCTTACATATTCCTGGCGCATTTACCGTTAATCTAACCAGCAAATTTTAATTGGCATAGGTTGGGAGTGTCACGCATGCCCGTGAATGATATAGACGCACCTCAGCGGGTCACTGCGGACCAGCTGGTTCCTGATATCCCAGGGGTGATTTTTCAGTTTCAGCGCGATCACGATGGTCAACTTCATTTTTCCTACCTGAATGGATGTAGCACAACACTTAAAAACATTGACCGTAGCCTGCTGGCGCAAAACGCAGGAGAGCTCATGGAGGAACTAATCGGGGAGGATCATCCGAAGATCATGTCAGCGATTGAGCGTTCGGCACGCTCGTTACTTCCCCTGACGACACGCTTTCGGTTTTCATCTCGAAAAGGTCACTCCCGATGGGTGGCAGTCAGTGCAAAACCTACTGCCATCAGCGGTGGCGTTCAGTGGAACGGCATCATGATTGATATTAGTGATCAGGTAGGCGAAGAGCAGCGGCTGAGAAAACTATGCGATACAGATCCTCTCACTGAGTTGCCCAATCGCCGAAAGCTAATGCTTCACTTGACGAATGCGGTCTCACTCAGTTCACGCCATGCCACACCGCTCTCCATCATGATGATCGATATTGATCATTTTAAACGCCTCAATGATTGCTGTGGCCACCTGTATGGCGACAGCGTACTCACACAACTTGCCATACAGGCGCAGTCACTGCTGCGCTGTGAGGATATGATCGCTCGCCTGGGAGGCGAAGAGTTTATGGTAGTGCTGCCACTGACCCCGTTACAGCAATGCCATACGCTTGCAGACCGTATTCGTCACACCGTCAGCGTGCATGATTTCGGCATGGGTACAGGCCAGGTAACGTTAAGCATTGGCGTCGCTGAGTATCGATGTGGTGAGCCAATGTCGATCCTGATCGATCGAGCTGATCAAGCGCTTTACAAAGCGAAGGACGCTGGCCGTAATTGTGTTTGCCTTCTACGTTAATACACTCTGCACAAGAAGGAGTTGATTAATGTCGACGCTTGCCCAGTCCAACTGCGAACCGTGCAGCAAACATGCCCAGCCGTTGAACGAACATGAAGCACAAGCGCTGTTAAAAAGCCTAAGTCAGTGGCAGATTGTCGAGCACGATGGCATCATGAAGCTGTCGCGATGTTTTAACTTCCGCGACTTCGCTAACGCGTTAGCCTTTACACAGCGCGTTGGTGATATTGCAGAGCAGGCTGGCCATCATCCCGTTCTAGTGACTGAATGGGGTAAAACCACCGTGACGTGGTGGTCACATGCCATTAAAGGCCTGCACATTAATGACTTCATTCTTGCCGCCAGAACCGACGAGGTAGCCGAATAAATGTTTGAGCATATTGAGCGAGTCCCAGGAGACGCCATTCTCGGGCTGATCGAAGCTTTCAAAAAAGACACCAATCCACAAAAAGTAGATCTAGGGGTTGGTGTTTACCGCGATACTCAGGGCAATACGCCGGTAATGCGCGCCGTTAAGGAAGCAGAAGCTCGCCTGCTCAAGAATGAAACGACGAAAACCTATATTGGCTCTCATGGCTCGCCAAGTTATGGCGAGGTCGTACTTCCCATGGTATTTGGCGCTGATTCGCCGGTACTTAGCAAGCAACGCGCCAGTGCAACTCAATCGCCTGGTGGCACCGGCGCACTGCGCTTAGCGGCTGATTTTATCGCCACACAGTTGCCGGATCGAGGCATCTGGGTAAGCGATCCGACGTGGCCTAACCACCACGGCATTTTTACCGCCGCCGGTATTGAGCTGCACAAATATCCTTACGTTGATGCTGACAACCGCCTGGATTTTGAAGGTATGCGGGCAGCGTTAAAAAGTATTCCTGAAGGCGATGTTGTAGTGCTGCATGCTTGTTGCCACAACCCTACTGGCTTTGATCTAAACACTGACCAGTGGCAGGAAGTGCTTGAGATTGTTCGTGAGCGTCAGCTACTGCCATTGATTGACTTTGCCTACCAAGGTTTTGGTAAAGGTTTGGATGAGGACGCTTACGGTGTTCGCCTATTAGCTGAAAATCTTGATGAAGCAATCATCACCAGCTCCTGCTCAAAGAATTTTGGTATTTATTGTGAGCGTACCGGTTGCTTGATCATGGTCGCGAAAGACCACGAGCAGATGGAAAATATTCGCTCGCAGGTGGCTATCGTGGCCAGGGAAAATTACTCCAATCCGCCCGCTCATGGTGGCTCGATTGTGAGTGAAATCCTTCATGACGCCGAGTTAACCGCTTTATGGCGTGAAGAACTTACCGAAATGCGGGACCGCATCAACACACTACGCCGTGATTTTGTAGAGGCGCTGAAGCCCTACGGTCTGGATCAGAAATACGCCTGCGTGGCTGAACAGCGTGGCATGTTCTCTTACACCGGCCTCACGCCGCACCAGGTTGATCGTCTACGTGATGAGTTTGGTATCTACATGGTGCGCTCCGGTCGTGCCAACGTCGCGGGCTTCTCTCACGAGAATCTACCCTACCTTGCCAAAGCGATCGCTGCCGTTAACGATTAAGTGTGTTGTCGCCTTCGTTATGCAAAACGCCCAGACAGTGTCTGGGCGTTTTCGTGTTAGTGCTCGGTCAAGACACAGAGTGCTAAGCTACGTTTGCCGATTGCCGATGAGGGCGAGATAAAATACGTGTTAACACTTGCCACGCCAGTAACCCTGCCAGCAGATTGCCCACGGCGGCCCCTGCTGCCAGCCCCCACCAACCTAAGAACTGCGCACCCAGCCAAAGACAAGGCAAATAGCAAATAAACAGCCGGGCACTAGACAACAGCATGGCGCGCAGTGGCCAGCCCAACGCATTGCCTGCGGAAACGACCAACATACATACCCCTAGTGCCGCATAGCTAGGCAGTAAAAAACGAATTAATAGGGTAAGTTCGTTTTCTACATCTGGGCTTCCCGCTAGCGCCATGGCCAGCCAAGGCGCCATCAGGGCAAGCAAGACACCTAGCGCTAGTTGCCAAAGCAACGCTACTTTGAGTGCTAACGCCATCAGCTGATGTATTTGCCCCCAGTCACCGGCACCATAACAGCGCCCAAGCCATGGTGGCAGCGACATCGTCATAGCTAGTACCACCATCAATGAGAGCGTTTCCAGACGACTGGCTAATCCCCAGGCCGCCACTTCACTTTCGCCTATCCCCGCGACGACAGCGATTGCCAGCATCGATGCTAAAGGCGGCATTAACTGGCTGACCATGGCAGGTGCCGCAATCCCAGTAAAGGGCCGCCATGACGCTATCGCCTCTTGCCACAGCCCATCAGTAGAAGCCCACTGATAGCGCGCTAGTTTAAAAAAGGTAATCAGTATACCAACTGAAAACGCGATCGCTGTCGCCCAGGCCGCCCCCGGTAGCCCCCAGCCTTCCCAGTCTCCCACACCAAAAATAAACAGTGGATCAAGAACAAGGTTGATAAGGCTACTCAACACCATCATTTTTCCCGGTAGGCGAGTATCACCATGCGCGCGAAATACGCTGTAACCGAAATAGAGAAGTGCTCCCAGCCAAGCGGCTAGGAGTTGAGGAGCCCAATAGATGCGAATATAAGCGAGCGTGCTTTCATCGGCGCCCAACAGCTGGAAGATAGCGGTATGGAATATCCATAAAGCGATAGCCAACAGGCCAATGACACCACCACCCGCCATCAACACTAAACTGCTTAAACGTTTGGCGCGCTCGCCTTCATCCGCACCCAATGCCCTTGAAATAAGCGCAGCAATCGCGATTCCCATCCCCACCTGGATACCGATAATTAAAAATGACAGCGGGAAGGTAAACGACTGTGCGGCTAGCGGCGCTGTGCCCAGACGGGCAATAAAAGCACTATCAACAAGCTGAAAACCCAATAGCGCCAATACGCCAATCGCCATTGGCCACGTTTGACGCCATAAGGTTATCACCAACTCTTTTTGATGAATGTCAGCTGCCAAACATAACCTCCAGTTTCAATGGTTAAAACGTAAAACGCCACCGTCCTTTAAAGGACGGTGGCGCAAGCATTTCACTCAGCGTTTACTGACGAATGCCTTCGAACGTAACGTAAAGCTCTACATCATGCATGGATTCTGGGAAATCGCTCATATCAATACCGTAATCGGACAAGCTTAACGTAGTGCTACCTTCAAAACCAGCACGGTAATTGCCCCATGGATCTTCGCCTTCACCTAATAGTGTGACAGGCATTTCAATCTCTTGGGTTTCGCCGTGAAGGGTTAACTCACCGGTGAGAACGCCCTGATTTTCTTCCGTTGGCTCGAATCCTGTTGAGCTAAAGGTCGCGGTGGGAAATTCACTGGCATTCAGGAAATCACCGCTAAGAATGTGACGGTCACGCTCTGCGTGATTACTGCTCAGGCTATCCACCTGCACGTTGATGTTCGCAGACGCAGCGTCGAGATTGTCTGAATCATAAGAGAACTGGCCGTCAAACTCTTGAAAGCTACCTAAAATATATGAAAAGCCTAGGTGAGAAATTTTAAATTGAACGAAGGCATGCTGACCCTCCGTATCGATTTGATAGTCAGCGGCTTGAGCCTGGCTTAACGGCACCAGCGCGGTAGCAGCGATAGCAGAAGCGAAAGCAGTCTTTTTTAGCGCAGCGGTCTTTAACATAGTCACTAGCTCCTTCTTTACTTTATGGGCACGCCGGGCTACTAAATGTTCGCCTCGTCGTGTTCAGAAAAACTAAATCACAACGTTTACAATTCAATTGCTACCAACGTTACTCAATACGCCTGCTGTACACTGGGTTAAGCATACGTACCAACGAGTCATTCCGATCAAGCCAATGATGCTTCAGCGCTGCCAGTACATGACCAGCGCTTAATATCATGAGTGCTAAAGCACCATACCAGTGCACCTGGCCAGCCACACTTGCCTGATTGGGTAAGTCGTAAACTAGCGCAGGAACCTCAAACCAGCCAAAGACACTGATTCCACGCCCATTGGCAGTCGATATTAAATACCCACTGACCATCACCACTAACACTGAAACATAAAGTGCGATATGGCCCAAATGGGCAGCCAAAATTTCAAAGCGTCGGCCGTGAGAGGTGGGCGTTGGTTGTGCCATGCGCCAAACTAAACGCGCCAATGTCGCGAACAACAGCAAAATACCAATTGAGCGATGGATCCAAGGCCCCTGATTATACCAAGGGTCATAATAGCCGAGCCCGGTCATCCACCAGCCCAATATAAATAAACCTATAATGGCAAGCGCACTTAGCCAATGCAGTAAGATACTTATCAGACCCCAGCCACGTCGTGTGTTTTGCCACATCTTTTCATTTCCTTTGGGCATGGGCCACTCTGATGAACCAGCCCATCTTTTAATCCTAAGCTACGTATAAACTAACAAACCAGAGCATACGGACTAGCGCTCATCAATACCGCTGAAAAAAGCAGAATTGTTCATTCGTAAAAACCATTGATTAACAGACTAACAAATAGCTTTCGATCAAAAGTCAGCTGTTAATAACTCGGGGGATCACACCATTTTCTACCCAACTCAAGTGCCCAAGAGCAGCAGCAAGCTGATCACCATATTGCACTGGGTGATTTACACGACAGAAATTCCTAATAAACCAGCCATCGTGGTGTTTTATCTAACCCCGATGGCGCTGGTTGTAAAAAGCATAAAACCCCACATGGTGGGGTTTTATGCTTTAAAGCACATGAGCATTTCAGCGTGGTTTAAGCATATCCAAACCACGCGCCAGATCGTGCTGAATATCCTGCTGGCTTTCTAGCCCCACGGCGACACGAATAAGCCCTGGAGATATCCCTGCCGCTTCTTTTTGGGCATCGGTAAGTCGACCATGTGTGGTGGTTGCAGGGTGGGTAATCGTGGTTTTTACATCGCCAAGGTTACCGGTGATCGATACCAAGCGCGTTGCATCTATCACCTGCCAAGCGCCCTCCTGCCCATTCACCACTTCAAAACCCAACACTGCGCCAAAGCCTTTCTGCTGTTGCCTGGCTAGCGAATGCTGGGGGTGACTCTCCAGGCCACTGTAATACACTTTATTCACAGCGGGGTGTTGTTCAAGCCAGCGAGCCAGCGTTATGGCATTCTCACAATGTGCATTCATGCGCAGCGATAGGGTTTCAAGACCCTTGGTGAAAATCCACGCGTTGAAAGGACTCATGCACGGACCGCAAGTGCGTACGACGCCGAACACTTCTTCAAGCAGTGCCTGGCTACCCACTACCGCCCCACCGATGGCACGCCCCTGACCATCCAGATACTTGGTCGCGGAATGGATGATTAAATCGGCCCCTAATGCCAACGGTTGCTGGAGTGCTGGAGTCAAAAAACAGTTATCAATCGCTAATAGCGCATTGTGGCGCTTTGCCAATGCTGCAAGCGCTGGAATATCGGCAATTTCAGATAATGGATTGGACGGGGTTTCCGCAAACAATAAGCGTGTCTGAGGCGTAATGGCGGCTTCCCATGCGTCAATATTGGAAAGCTCCACATACCGTGTGGTGATACCAAACTTGCCTAAGTACTTATCGAATAGACTCACCGTCGACCCAAACAATGAGCGCGAAGCCACTATTTCATCACCGGCAGAGAGCAGCGCCAGCGCAGTGGAAAGAATGGCCGACATGCCCGAGCTAGTGGCGACACAGCGCTCGCCCCCCTCTAGCGCCGCCAAGCGACGCTCAAAGGTGTGTACCGTTGGGTTAGTAAACCGCGAGTATACGTTGCCGGGTTCCTGCCCACCGAATTTCCGTGCTGCTTCAGCCGCACTTTCGTAGACAAAACTTGAAGTAGGAAAAATAGGCTCAGAATGCTCTTGCTCAAAGGTGCGCTGATGCCCAGCCCGAATGGCCAGTGTCTCCAGCGACCACTCGTCCTGTTGATGATCATTATGCATAGGGCTTACCTCCTAGTCGTCCAGGTCATCATCCTGATTGTGCATGTCGACCAGGGCATGGTCACCAGCACTTTGATCCTTGGCAGAATCATTACGGCTAGCCTCCAACGCGGCCAGGTAGGCGTCATCAATATCACCCGTCACGTAATGCCCATCAAACACAGAGCAATCAAACTCTTCCATATCAGGATTGACTTCACGGCAGGCCGCTTTTAGATCATCCAGGTTTTGATAGAAGATACGATCAGCGCCAATCAAGTCGCCCACTTCTTGCTCACTTCGGCCATGGGCAATCAGCTCGGACGCAGCCGGCATATCAATGCCGTACACATTAGGGTAACGCACGGGCGGCGCCGCAGAAGCAAAATAAACCTTGCGAGCACCTGCATCACGAGCCATTTGAATAATTTGCTTACAGGTCGTGCCACGCACAATCGAGTCGTCCACGAGCAGCACGTTTTTGCCTCTAAACTCGACATCGATGGCGTTGAGCTTTTGACGTACCGATTTTTTACGCTGGGTTTGTCCCGGCATAATAAAGGTACGGCCGATGTAGCGGTTCTTCATAAACCCTTCGCGATACGTCACCCCAAGGTGCTGAGCCATTTCTAGTGCTGAGGTACGCGATGTATCGGGAATGGGGATCACCACATCAATATCATGCTCCGGCCACTCATTGAGAATCCGGTCCCCCAGCTTACGGCCCATCTGCATACGGGTACCGTAGACATACGCGCCGTCCAGTAACGAATCAGGACGCGCTAAATAGACATGCTCAAAGATACACGATCGCAATTGCGGCCGGTCAGCACATACCTGGGTGTGTATATTGCCTTCGATGTCGACAAAGATTGCCTCGCCGGGAGACAGATCCCGCTCAAGCTCAAACCCACCCACATCCAACGCGACAGATTCGGAGGCGATCATTACCGCTTGGCCATTCTCTTCTTCCCGGGTTCCAAACACTACCGGACGGATACCAAAGGGGTCGCGAAAGGCCACCATGCCAAAGCCGTTAATAATCGCCACGGCCGCATAGCCACCTTTACAACGACGATGCACACGGCGTACAGCGTCAAAAATATCTTCTGCTTCAAGGTGCAGGCCCTGCTTGCCAAGTTCATGGGCAAATACGTTAAGCAGCACTTCCGAGTCGGAGCTGGTATTGATATGACGCAAATCAGTTGAAAATAACTCCTGCTTCAACTGCTCAGAGTTAGTCAAGTTGCCGTTATGAGCCAATGCAATGCCGTAAGGGGAGTTTACATAGAACGGCTGAGACTCAGCCTCACTTGAAGAGCCTGCCGTGGGGTAACGTACGTGACCAATGCCCAGGTTCCCTTTTAGGCGTGCCATATGGCGCGTATGAAACACATCACGAACCAAGCCGTTACTCTTGCGCAGTAAGAAGCGTCCCTCGCTCCATGTCATCATGCCGGCAGCGTCCTGGCCACGATGCTGAAGTACGGTCAGGGCATCGTAGATTCCCTGATTTACCGCCTGCTTGCCCAGAAGGCCCACTATACCGCACATTCACGTTACCTCGCTTAATGCCATGGCTTACCTAAGTCATATACCTAAGCAAACCCGTACGTTCGAAGAATCGAGTTCAGTAGCAGGTCAATCACCTGCTGGGATAAATTCACGCTCCGCCGCACCGGGACCGGGCAAGCGCAGCTCAGGTAAAGGGATGTCACGCAGTGAAGCCGGCGCTTCCGGGAGGCCACGGTCCCACTGATCTAATTGACTCACCGCCCAATCGCGCAGCTGTATGAAGGTCGGGCGCAGCTCTGCTTGCTGCCATGCCTGCAATTCAGATAAGGGTGTAAGGGTAATGAGAACCGTAGCAACAAGTAGGATAACTGCCCCACGAGCAATCCCAAACGCCGCCCCCGCGACACGGTTTAAAAGCCCCATTCCCACCCATTCAACCGCTGCGTGGACCAACCGAA
The DNA here is from genome assembly GCF_042429665.1 of Vreelandella sulfidaeris. Classification (GTDB taxonomy): domain Bacteria; phylum Pseudomonadota; class Gammaproteobacteria; order Pseudomonadales; family Halomonadaceae; genus Vreelandella. The sequence continues at coordinate 77,967 of NZ_JBHMAC010000011.1, forward strand.
TCACAATGCCACAGAGTAAAATGACGGCAAAAATCACCAACACAAAGGCCAGTACTAAGCGGGCATCAAAGCTTTCGATAAACCCACTCATTAATTCAGCGACCGGTTCAGCCAGCACTCTGGCGACCATTAAGGCAACTACCCAGGCCGCTAATCCCAGCGCTTCGCGTACAAACCCTCTTACAAACCCGGCTAACATTGACAGCGCAAGTACCGCCAGGAAAACCGCATCAATCCAGGTTAATGCCATGAATTAGTCTCTTACCCGAACGAGCAGGCCTTGCACGTTTGCCCGCTCCTTGATCGATGACATAGCCGACTCGCCCTCTTCGGAAGTCGCATAGGGGCCCACGAAGACAGTGGTCATATTATTGTCGCGCTCACGCTGATACACCGTAAAGCCTTGATCAGAAAGCTGCTGGCTAAGACGTCGAGCGTTACCGGGCTCGCCGAAACTACCTACCTGTACCGCCCATTCGCCTTGGGCAGTCGATGCAGGCGCAGACGCAGCCTGAGATGAACCACTCGCACTGCCACTATTGCTATTGCCGGTATCGCTGCTGTTACTGGCTATCAGGTCGGCAATAGGGTCGCTTTCGGTAACGGCTGGTGCCGTCGCTGGCTCACTGGAACCGGCTGCCTCTGCTGCAGGTGAGGAAGATTCATCGGACGCTAGCTGATCGGTTTGTGGCTGCCGGGGAATAGCCTGAATGGGCAGACTATTGTCGCCATTCTCGCTCAGTGGCGTAGTCGTGACGGTTGGCTCTTGAATGGTCGAGGGCCGTTGCGGCGCAGGCACATCGCGCCGCTCCACATTGACAGGCTGTTCAATCACAAAGCTTGGCTGCGGGCGATCCTCCCTTGGAGCAGGGTCACTCATCAGCCACGGCACAAAGATCGCCAGCAGGGCGAGTAAAATGACAATACCGCTGATACGTTCCGTTTTACCGTATTTCATGTTCGTCTCCCTCAGGCAACGCAACGCCAGTTGGCAGTAGCTGAGCTAACAACGCTGCGACTGTCAAAAACGACCCGGTGGCTAGAACACGGTCATCGGGGGTTAACACATCTGCCAGCCAGTCGGCACCCAACTCAGGTGTGTCAGCACAAAAGTGCACCTGCCCACCCATAGCGCTGATCCGTGATGACAATTCACTCGCCTGACAACCACGCTCGCCCGGTAACGACACACATACCCAATGACTGATCCGCGTTGTCAGTGCCGTTATGACACCGTCTATATCCTTATCATTCAACATGCCGATAAGCCCCCACTGCCGCCCACCTTGTGGCGGTAACGGCAAATGGCGTGCGACGTATTCAGCAGCATGCGGATTATGACCAACATCCAGGCACCACGGCCCGATCCACTGCAAGCGACCTGGCAGTTGCACCTGACTAAACGCGGTTTGTACCGCTTGTTTATCCAACGCCAGCCCGGTAAGCGAGAGAGCCTGAAGTGCCGCGGCAGCGTTGTCGATAGGCAATCCAGGGTCGGGAAGCTGATCGATACTCACATAGCTACCATCCGCCCACTGACCACTCCATTGCCATAGGTCACTGTGGGAAGCCATCGCTTGATGATTAAACTGATGCCCCAATTGGAAGGTTGGCGCCGCCAAAGCCTTGGCGCATTCAGCAACGCTAGCAGGCAACGCCTGGCTGCCTAATACGGCAGGTCGGCCAGCGCGGAAAATACCGGCTTTTTCACGCCCTATCTGGGCTAGATCGGTGCCCAGAAAGTTAGCGTGATCTTGAGCAATCGTCGTGACGATAGCCACATCAGGGTCAACAATATTGACCGCATCAAGACGACCGCCTAACCCCACTTCCAGGATTGCCAAATCAAGCTTGGACTTGGACAAGCACCACAAGCCACACAACGTGCCCGCTTCAAAATAGGTCAGGCTAATGCCAGGCGACTGCAAACGAGCCCGCTCAACGTGCTCAAAGCCTTTTACGAGCAGTTGATCTTCCGCTTCCTGACCATGGATCTTGACGCGTTCGTTGTAGCGCAACAGATGAGGAGAGGTATAGGTTCCTACCCGCTGCCCATGAGCGTGAGCGACAGCCTCTATCATGGCAAGGGTCGACCCCTTGCCATTCGTGCCAGCCACGGTGATGACAAAAGGTGCAATCGGGCTGGCAAGCAACCCCATGCGATTTGCCACTTGCGAGACACGCTCCAGCCCCAGATCAATCCCTACCGGATGCAACATTTCCAAATACTGCAGCCATTCCGGTAGGGAGCGTGATGTTGAAGCCAATGGCTGCGAGGTGCGTTGCGGCAAAGAATCAGGCATTGCGTGATGGGTCATCGCCCTTGGCGACAGCAGCGGAGTCCGTTTTCACAGCGTCATCGCTGTCAGCATTGACATCAGCCACCTCTGCTAAGCTGGCTTCCTCGACGATCGGTTCGGAGATATCACCTTCGTCAATGGCAAGAGAGGTATCCGGGGTTGCGTCGTGATGCGTTAACTTACGCAACACACTGCCCACCCGAGCACGCATTTCATGACGATGCACAATCATATCGACGGTGCCGTGCTCAAGTAAAAACTCACTCCGCTGAAAGCCTTCAGGCAAAGTTTCACGCACTGTTTGCTCGATAACCCGCGGCCCGGCAAAGCCAATCAAGGCGTTAGGTTCAGCTATATTCAGATCGCCCAACATGGCTAGCGAGGCAGACACACCGCCAAACACTGGATCGGTCAGCACCGAAATATAAGGCACGCCCAACTGTTTGAGTTTTTCAAGCGCTGCGGATGTCTTGGCCATCTGCATCAACGAGAACAACGCTTCCTGCATACGCGCGCCCCCAGAGGCTGCGAAGCAGATTAGCGGAATGTTTTCTTCTAACGCCAAGGTCGCAGCACGCACGAATTTCTCGCCCACCACCGCACCCATTGAGCCACCCATAAAGGTGAATTCAAAGGCAACGGCCACCACTGGCAAACCATCAAGCTCGCCGCGCATGGCTACCAACGCATCCTTCTCACCCGTCTCTTTTTGAGCAGCGGCTAAGCGGTCCTTGTATTTTTTAGAGTCGCGAAATTTAAGCCGATCATGAGGCTCTATTTCTGCGGCGATCTCTTCACGCCCCGTTTTATCCAGGAACCAGTCCAAGCGTTTGCGTGCCGTCAAGCGCAGATGGTGATCGCACTTGGGACAGACGCTATTGTGCTTCTCCAACTCGGGAAGATAGAGAACCGCTTCGCACTTGGGACATTTACGCCAGAGGCCGTCGGGTACGCTAGCGCGACGGTCTTTACGCTGGATACGACCCATGGAGGGTACGATCTTGTCTAACCAGCTCATATCAAAAAGGCTTCCGTTATACGTCAACGCCTGGGATAACCAAGCATGATGAGTGTCGTCAATCTATTCAGTATAGGTCATAGCGTGGTTTGCTTTACGCATCCATCGCCGTACGCATTTCTGCTAGTACACTTTTCAACTGGCCAGCGATGATTTCAGGTGTATCGGCGTTTTCCGCGATGCGATTCACCAACGCGCTGCCCACAATCACGCCATCCGCGACTTTTGCCACTTCGGCGGCCGTTACTCCATCACGGATACCGAAGCCCACACATAGCGGCAAATCGGTCATTTCTCGTAATGGAGCCAGATGCTCGGCCACATCGTCAGCGTTGATGGTAGCGGCTCCTGTCACGCCTTTAAGCGAAACATAATACAGGTAACCTTCACCGTGGGCGCATATTGTACCGGCACGCTGATGTGAAGTGGTAGGTGCGACAAGAAAAATCGCCGCTAAATGGCGTGATTTCAACAGGGGACCAATCTCATCAGCCTCTTCTGGCGGCATATCCACAATTAGTACACCATCGACGCCGACACTTGCTGCTTGATCGGCAAAATTTTCATAACCAATCCGCTCAATGGGGTTTAAATACCCCATGAGCACGACGGGCGTAGTGGTATCGGTTTGGCGAAACTCTTTCACCATCTGCATCAGGTCAACCAGGCGTGTTCCCTGCTTTAACGCCCGCTCACAGGCTTTTTGGATCACGGGGCCGTCTGCCATGGGGTCGGAAAACGGCACGCCCAGTTCAATCACATCGGCACCCGCCTCTACCAGCGCATGCATAAAGCCCACCGTATACTGCGGCGCCGGGTCCCCTGCGGTAATGTAAGGGATCAAAGCCTTGCGGCCCTGCTGTTTAAGTTCACTGAAACGCTGATCAATACGGTTCATGCTTACCCTTAAAAAAGCTGCCCTTAAAATTCAATGCCATCGAGCTTGGCCACCGTCATGATGTCTTTATCGCCGCGGCCAGACAAATTGACCACGATGTGCTGGTCAGGACGCATCGTCGGTGCCAACACTTTGGCATGCGCCAACGCGTGAGCTGATTCAAGCGCGGGCATAATGCCTTCCATATGCGTCAGCTCTCTGAAGGCTTCAAGCACCTCGTTATCGTTAGCCGCCACATAGGAAACACGCCCGACATCTTTCCACAGCGCATGCTCGGGCCCTACGCCCGGGTAGTCCAAGCCAGCTGAAATGGAGTGCGTATCGGACACTTGCCCTGCTTCATCTGACATTAAATAGGTGCGATTGCCATGCAATACACCGCGTGGAGCGTTGGATGCCAATGGCGCCGCGTGGCGCCCAGTGGAGACGCCATCGCCACCCGCCTCAACGCCATACATGGCCACGCCATCGTCTTCCACAAACGGATAAAACAGCCCCAGGGCATTGGAGCCACCGCCTACGCAAGCTATCAGCGCATCCGGCAAGCGGCCAATTTGCTCAAGCGATTGACGACGTGCCTCGCGCCCGACCACAGCGTTGAAATCACGCACCAGCAACGGATAAGGGTGCGGCCCCGCCACGGTACCAATAATATAAAAGGTATTATCTACATTAGTGACCCAGTCGCGCAGTGCTTCGTTCATGGCATCTTTTAGTGTCCGCGTGCCAGACTCGACCGGGATAACGCGTGCGCCAAGCAAATGCATGCGATATACGTTCAACTTCTGGCGTTGAACATCATCAGCGCCCATATAGACATCGCACTCAAGGCCCAAACGAGCGGCAACCGTGGCTGACGCAACGCCATGTTGCCCTGCCCCTGTTTCAGCGATGATGCGCGGCTTACCGGCTTTTTTTGCCAGCAGCGCCTGACCAATCGTGTTGTTAACCTTGTGAGCACCCGTGTGATTCAAGTCTTCACGTTTCAGCCAGATCTGGGCACCCCCAAGACTGGCCGACCAGCGCTGAGCGTGATAAAGCGGCGAGGGGCGACCCACATAATGGGCTAAGTCATAATCAAATTCGGCCTGAAAATCGGGATCATCACGCAGGCTTAAATAGGTTTTCTCTAACTCTTCCAACGCAAAGCTAAGCGTCTCTGACACAAACCGGCCGCCATAAGGGCCAAAACGACCACGTGCATCGGGCATCCGGGTCAGGTCGCTGTACTTTGTTTTAGAAACATCTCCAGAAACAGTCACAGAGCTACCTCACAAGATCGCCAGAACAGGCAAACAATAAATGAATAAGCGTACAACGCAATTTGATAAAACGCTTGCAACACGACCCCATACGCCACACAAGGATCACTAACGGGCGTCGGCCAATGCCACATGACGAATAAAAGACGTCATTTTACTCGCCTCTTTGCAGCCATGAGAGGCTTCGATACCGCCGGATACATCGACGGCATAGGGCGCTACCTGACGAACAGCGTCAGCAATATTCTCGTCGGTTAGCCCACCGGCGAGGATAACAGGTTTTGCTAGTGTTGCGGGGATTCTCGACCAATCAAAGGTTTCCCCCGTACCCCCCGGCACACCCGGCCGGTAAGCGTCCAATAGCAGCGCTTGAGCCTGTTGGTAGCGCTGCGCTTCATGTACCAGGTCTATCTCATCGCGCATGCGAAGCGCCTTCATCCAGGGCAGCGAATAGCGCTGGCACTCCTCGGGCGTTTCGTTGCCGTGAAATTGCAGCATATCCAAATAGGGCACGCAGCGTTCTATAAACGCTGCTGATTGATCCACAAAGAGGCCCACACGGGTAACAAAAGCAGGAACGCGTGCCGACAGGCGCGCCAACTGCTCAACAGACAGCGCCCGCTTGCTGTTAGGCCACATGACGAAACCTAGCGCATCGACCCCCAATGCCACAGCGCGTGCGACATCCTCATCGCGGGTAAGCCCACAGAACTTGACTCGGGTGCGGGTTAGCGGCAGTTCACTCATGGTGATACCTCCTGTTCAGGGTCCGCTGTTCTGTTACTGAGCGAGCGGTTGCGCCGGTACGCAACCCGAGGCGTATCGGGTAGCTCACGCTCGCCGGTCCACTCCCCCGTAAACGCCAGCAGCTGGGGCCCTAGCGGCTCTTTAGGCAAATCAAAACGCTCATCGTAAACTGAGTCGACAAAATGCAACCCGCAAGCAGGCGCCGTGACGTCTCCTTTACGACGGTTTCTAAGCGCCAACAGCTCACCGATATAGGCTTCGCTTTGTGCGCCCCGCCCGACACTCACCAATGCCCCGGCAATATTACGGATCATATGATGAAGGAAGGCATTGCCTTGAATATCAATCATGACCAGCTGGCCGTAGCGTTTGACATCAATAAAGTGCATATGTCGCCAAGGCGTTTTGGATTGACAGCCAGAGGCACGAAAACTGGAAAAATCATGCTCACCGACTAGCGCCTGTGCCGCTCGGTGCATGGCGTCTGCATCTAGCGGATCACGACACCACGTGACGTTCGCCCGCTCCAATACTGGTCGACTGATTTGATTAAGCAGTACATAGCGGTAACGTCTACCCAATGCGCACAAGCGAGAATGAAAGTCGTCGCCTACCGGCTTGACCCAACGCACGGCCACATCTCTTGGCAAATGGGTATTGGCACCAAAGATCCAGGCTTTCTCAGAGCGCCCTACTGGCGGGTCAAAATGCACGACCTGACGCGTCGCATGCACGCCAGAATCGGTGCGCCCACTGGCGTGAATCTGGATAGGCTCATTGGCCACCTTGGCCAGTGCATCTTCTAACGATGCCTGAACGGAGGCAGCATGCTTGAGGCGCTGAAAACCACAGAAACGGGTACCGTCATACTCGATACCCATTGCCAAGCGCCCTGTCAGCGGAATTTTCTCATCGAAGTGATAGAACAGCGTCATCAAGCCACGTCATGTTGAAGATTTTGAAGGTCCACTATTATCCAGGCCTCGCGGCGTGAATGCCACCTCTTCAATGTCCCACTCTTCTTCCACGGGCCGACGCGGTTTTTTTACAGCCGCAATGGGGACGCTATTATGCTGGGGTAAGAACTCTACCGTAGGCTGCATAAGTGTTTCGGTATGTTCCGTTTCATCGCTGCTTGATGCGCCACTTAACATGGGCGGGTGGTAATCAATGAATCGTTGCTTGGCATCTAACGGCGATTCAGATGTTTGCTGCGCGTCTCGACCCAGCGGTTCATCAACCGTTTTATCACCTGCGACGTCAACAGCACCGAGGGAAGCCAGTAATTGGCCCATGGGCACAACGCTGGGTGGCGCCAAGGATATGGGGGCTGCAAGGTTAGTAGACACAGGCAGGAGAGCCGCCTGCCCGCTCGCCTGGCCTTTTTCATCGGTGAGCTGTTCGGTTGGCTTCCAGGCAGGTGCTTTCTCATCGACTAACCACTGATCAGTATCCAGTGGCGGGATGGCTTGAGCGCTCGGTTGTTCTGCCTCAGTTTTGACGGCCGCCTGCGGCTCATGAGTTTTATCAGCGGGTTGCGCTGTTGATGCTTGTGGTTCCCATGCAGAGCTTGGCACTTGCTCTAATTCAGTGTCGCGTTGCTGAGCTGATTGAGGGCCAGTCGCGGCTCCCGGCGTTGGGGTAACGTTAGGCGAACCAGCTGGTGTTATAACGGGCTCCGTCACCGACACGCCTTCCCAATTATCTTCGCGGCGTTGACGCAGCCAGACCAATAGCGCTATCAGCAGCGCAATAGCCAGTAGCGCCAGCGGCCACTGATAGCGAGCCAACAAGGCGCCTACGCTCTGGTTCTCTTCCACATTGGCCGCGAGCGGCACAGGTGTTGGTGGCTGGGCGGCCATTGCCTCATTTAACGCCTGCGTCAGCGAGGCGACATCGCTTCGCAGCGCATTGATTTCGGCACGCAACAACTCACGCTCTTCGATCATTTGCAAAAGCGTCACTTGGCTTAAGCGAAGCTGCTCGGTTACTTCCTCAAGGGTCAGCGCGTCGGATGGCGCAATGCTTTCTTCGCTGACTGCTTTATCATCTGCGTTTGCATCTGCCAATGCGGAGCGATTCGTGTTTAACGTATCAGCATCGCCAGCGATGAGGATACTGCTGGAAGCAGGCAGACTATTAACCCCTACGGTTTGAGCGGCAGCGGATGCACTGGTTTCTGAAACATTAGCATCTGGGAGATTGGCATCTGAAACATTGGCACTGGCAACATCAGGTAGCGCCACTCTCTGCAATGGAGCGTTGCGGCGTTCCCGCCACGCCTCGTTCATCGCCTGAATAACAGCGTTGGCGTCACTGTGAGAGCGCGCCAATACACGCGCTTCAAGGGGCACCTGCAGCGTTTGGCCAGCACGCATGCTGTTGATATTACCGGCTGGAAACACATCCGGGTTAGCTTCCAGCAGCGCGACCATCATCTGTTGAACGCTGGCTGCCTGAGGTTTGATGCGTTCGGCTACGCCCCAAAGCGTATCGCCGCTACCTATATAAGCGCTGTTGCTCCTGCCACCCGCGTTATTATCTGAATTGACCTGAGATACGACCGTCGGCTGGGCTTGCGTCGTTGCAGGGGATTGAGTTTGTGGCAGTGGCTGAGCATACCCCTGAGGGTCAAATAACAGCGTCACATCCTGCATTTCGCGCCCACCGGGATGCTCGATGGTCAACAACAGCTCCAGCCAAGGCTCGTTCATCGGCTGCTCTGAGATCAAGCGTATCTGACGGCCACCTTGCTGCTCTTGTACATGAATACGGATGCTAGCGGCTAAGGGAGTCCACTCAAGCCCTGCGGCAGAAAAATCTGCCGGATCAGCCACGCTGACGCGCACCTCCTCAAGAGGATAGTCACTGCTTTCCAGTAGCGGCAGCGAGGCATTTAACGGCGCATTCAGGTACGAGCTGACACTCGCCTGCCCTAGCCCAACGGCCAGCGCAATAGGACTCATTGCACTCAATGAGAGCCATGTCATCCAGGTGAGCGTTTTTTTCATTAATATTCCCTGATCGCCTTGTTACTTTTTGACCAACCAACGCAGCCCTATAGTATTACGTCTCCTTGATGATAACTTAACGAAATAGCGACTTTTTTCCCACCATCGTTATCAATGAACACAAAAAACGGGAAGCTGCGAACAGCTTCCCGTTTTTGACCGGCGTGCAATAATCAATAATTATTGTTCGCGCAGTATTTTCAACATCCGCTTGAGAGGCTCCGCGGCGCCCCACAACAGCTGGTCACCCACACTAAACGCAGAAAGGTACTCGCCTCCCATTTGTAGCTTACGCAGGCGTCCAACCGGCACCTGTAGCGTGCCGGTGGCGGCCGCTGGCGTAAGCCCTGCAATGGTGGCATCTTTGTCGTTCGGAATGAGCTTGACCCACTCATTGTGCTTGGCAATACGCTCTTCGATTTCGTCGAGCGGCACATCTTGCTTCAGCTTGATCGTGAACGCCTGACTGTGCGAACGCATCGCGCCAATACGCACACATAGACCATCGATAGGAATCGGGTTATTGCCAAGGCCGAGAATTTTATTGGTCTCAACGCTACCCTTCCACTCTTCACGGCTCTGGCCATTATCAAGCTTGGTATCAATCCACGGCAGCAGGCTACCGGCCAACGGTGCGGCAAAGTTATCAACCGGGAAGTCACCACCGCGCATCGCCGCCGTCACTTTACGATCGATATCAAGAATCGCACTCGACGTATCTTTTAGCTCTTCACCTACGCTATCGCGTAACTGTCCCATCTGGTTAAGCAATTCACGCATGTGCTTAGCGCCAGAACCTGAAGCGGCCTGATAGGTCATGGATGTCATCCATTCGACCATGTTGGCTTCAAACAGGCCACCCAGCCCCATCAACATCAGGCTGACGGTGCAGTTACCGCCTACGAAAGTTTTAGCCCCTTTCGCGAGCTGGTCGTCAATCACCTTGCGGTTGACCGGGTCCAGCACGATAGTCGCTTCATCTTCCATACGCAGCGTGCTGGCCGCATCAATCCAGTAGCCTTTCCAGCCAGCACTACGCAAATCTTTGTAGACCGGCTTGGTGTAGTCGCCCCCTTGGCAGGTCACGATGACATCCAGCGCTTTAAGCGCGTCGATATCAAAGGCATCTTTCAGCGGAGGTACATCCACACCAATGTCGGGGCCGGGCTGGCCAACCTGAGAAGTGGTGAAAAATACCGGCTCAATGCCGTTAAAATCACCATCTTCCTGCATGCGCTGCATCAGCACAGAGCCAACCATGCCGCGCCATCCCACGAAACCGACTGTCAACATATGAAGTCCTCCTGTAAAGAATGAGTGCCTCTATTATACACAAATCTTTACGCTAATTTTGAAACCGAAGACACAGGCATAGGATCCACTGCGACAGGCCTTGGAGGGCGCCCTGTCAACCCCTCCATCGGCGCTACTTTTTCCATCTGACCGCCATGGATGGCGAAATGCCGGAATGGTATGGAACAAATTCCGGCCCTGTAAAAAGCCCCCCTCTACGACCTGCCCCCAAACGCCATTAACGGGTGGCATTACCCACGACTCTTACTGCTTGGCAAACGCTGCCAGCACCGCATCGCCCATGGCATCGGTGCCGATAGTCTGCATGCCTTCTGATGCGATATCCGCGGTACGCAGCCCATCGTCAAGCACGCTACCCACCGCAGCCTCAATACGCTCCGCCATGGCAGTTTCATTCAGCGAGTAACGCAGCATCATGGCCACCGACAGCATCATGGCCAACGGATTGGCAATATTTTGCCCAGCGATATCCGGCGCGCTGCCATGGCAAGGCTCGTACATGCCCTGCCCACTCTCGTTAAGCGATGCGGATGGCAGCATGCCGATCGAACCGGTCAGCATCGCCGCCGCATCAGACAAAATATCACCAAACATGTTGCCGGTGACCACCACATCAAACTGCTTGGGTGCGCGCACCAGCTGCATGGCAGCGTTATCCACATACATATGGGTAAGCTCAACATCCGGATACTCGGGCGCTAAACGCTCCATCACTTCGCGCCATAAAATGGTGACTTCAAGAACGTTGGCTTTATCTACCGAGCAAAGCTTCTTGCCGCGCTTCTGGGCCATCTCAAACGCCACACGGCCAATACGCTCAATTTCGCTTTCAGAATAAATATAGGTGTTGAAGCCGACACGCTCGCCATTTCGCTCTTCAATGCCACGGGGCTGGCCGAAGTAAATGCCCCCGGTCAGTTCGCGAACGATCATAATATCCAGCCCGGCTACTAGCTCCGGCTTCAGGCTTGAAGCGCTGGCTAACTGCGGGTAAAGCATCGCCGGGCGCAGGTTGCCAAACAACCCCAGGTTTTTACGCAAGCCCAACAGCCCCTTTTCAGGGCGCTTGGCGAGGTCTTCAATTTTATCCCACTTGGGGCCGCCGACCGCGCCGAGCAAAATCGCGCTAGCGGCTTTGGCTTTTTCCAGCGTTTCAGCAGGTAGCGGCTCGCCATGCACATCGTAAGCGGAGCCACCCACGAGACCTTCTTCTACGTCAATATCCAGGCCAGCGTCTTGGCAGGCTTTCAACAAACGCGCCGCTTGGGCCGCAATTTCTGGACCAATACCGTCACCTGGCAGCAGAAGCACTTTATGGGTCATTTCAAATCCCTTGCATATTGGTTAATACGGCAGGCGCCGCCAAGCGCGCTGCAACAACATTGCAACGCGCTTTTTATGTATGGTTAAGCATTAATATTACGTAAGCGCCAGGTTACGCTGACTGACGAAATAGCCATGGGCGCACAGCTTTATGTTTTTGCTCAAAGGCACGAATAGCATCTTCGTCTTTTAACGTCAGGCCAATATCGTCCAAGCCTTCCAACAAGCAGTGCTTGCGAAACTCATCGACCTCAAACTCCAGAATCTCGCCCCCCGGCGTCATCACCCGCTGATTCTCCAGGTCAACCTCTAGCTGATAGCCTTCCTTACCCTCGACGCCAGCAAAAAGACGATCCACTTCTTCTTCACTAAGCGTGATTAACAAGATGCCGTTTTTAAACGCATTATTGTAGAAAATGTCAGCAAAGCTCGGGGCAATGACCACTTTGAAGCCAAAATCTTCCAGCGCCCAAGGCGCGTGCTCGCGCGAGCTACCGCAGCCAAAGTTGCGTCGGGTGAGCAACACTTCAGCGCCTTGATAGCGGGGTTGATTGAGCACAAAGTCTGGATTCAATGGCCGTTGAGAGCAATCCTGGCCCGGCTGACCTTCATCCAGGTAGCGCAGCTCATCAAACAGGTTAACGCCGAAACCGGTCCGCTTGATCGATTTCAAAAACTGCTTCGGAATAATTAAATCAGTATCGACATTAGCGCGATCCAGGGGCGCCACAATACCTTCAAAACGTTCAAATTTTTTCATGGCTTAAGCCTCCTGAGCGTGAGTGGCATCGTTGGCAGGCAAGGTACGAACATCGACAAAGTGACCGGCAATCGCCGCTGCCGCTGCCATGGCGGGGCTAACCAGGTGCGTACGGCCACCGTAGCCCTGGCGCCCTTCAAAATTGCGATTAGACGTCGACGCACAATGTTCACCAGCGCCTAACTTATCGGCGTTCATTGCCAGGCACATGGAGCAGCCCGGTTCACGCCACTCAAAACCAGCCTCGATAAAGATCTTATCCAACCCCTCAGCTTCCGCCTGACGTTTCACCAAGCCCGAGCCTGGCACCACCATGGCCAGTTTGATGGAGTCCGCTACTTTTTTGCCTTTGGCAACTTTGGCGGCCTCACGTAAGTCTTCAATGCGTGAGTTGGTGCAGGAGCCAATAAACACTTTATCCAGTTTTATATCGGTAATTTTCTGATTGGCGTGAAGTCCCATGTACTCCAAAGCGCGTACATGACTGCGCTGCACGGTTTCATCCTGCGCGGCGCTTGGGTCAGGCACATGGCCTGAAATACCGGTGACCATTTCTGGACTCGTTCCCCAGCTTACCTGCGGTTCAATCTCTTCCGCATTGAGGGTGACCACCTTATCAAACTGCGCATCAACATCAGAAACCAATTGGCGCCAATCCGCCACGGCTGCTTCCCACTGCTCAGCGGTAGGAGCAAAGGGCCGCTCGCCAAGATAATCGATTGTCGTATCGTCGACGGCAATCAACCCAACGCGGGCGCCAGCTTCGATAGCCATATTACATACGGTCATGCGGCCTTCCATCGAAAGCGAAGCAATCGCACTCCCCGCAAACTCAATCGCGTAGCCGGTGCCGCCAGCGGTGCCGATTTTGCCGATAATCGCCAACACCACATCTTTTGCAGTAACGCCAAGGCCCAAATCGCCTTCCACACGTACCTGCATGTTCTTCATTTTCTGTGCCAGCAAGCATTGGGTCGCCATCACGTGCTCAACCTCAGACGTGCCGATACCGTGAGCCAACGCGCCAAATGCGCCGTGAGTCGCAGTGTGTGAATCACCACATACCACGGTCATGCCCGGCAGCGTAGCGCCCTGCTCAGGGCCCACTACGTGAACGATGCCCTGGCGAGGATCGTTAATCTTGAATTCTTCGATCCCGTACTCAACGCAGTTGTCATCCAGTGTTTGTACCTGAATCAGCGATACCGGATCTTTAATACCGCTGTTGCCTTCGGCCCGTTCTTTGACAGTGGTCGGCACGTTATGGTCGGGCGTAGCCAGGTTGGCATCCAGGCGCCAGGGTTTGCGATTAGCCAAACGTAGGCCTTCAAACGCTTGAGGCGAGGTCACTTCGTGAAGCAGTTGGCGGTCGATGTAAATCAACGCGGTACCGTCATCACGCTGTTTGACCAGGTGCTGATTCCAGAGTTTGTCGTAAAGGGTTTGACCTGACATGTGGCTCTCCTGGGCGGTGCCCTGCTAGTTCGTTATGGCAGCCTCTTCGTGCTGCTTATATGTCTGAAAGGGAGTGTTACTCGACTCGCGCATAAAAGCAATTCATGTTATTCATACTTTAGATTCCAAAATGGAATACATGGACAAGAGGATCATCGGTGGATACACAAAGCCTACAAGCCTTTTTGGCTGTTGCTGAGACACAAAGTTTCTCCCGTGCGGCAGAACAGCTACATCTGACCCAGCCAGCCATCAGCAAACGCATTGCCACGCTGGAATCACAGGTGGAGGCGCGGCTATTTGACCGTATTGGACGCCGCATCGCGCTCACCGAAGCCGGTAGTGTGCTACTGCCCCAAGCACGGCGTATTCTATTTACCGTTGAGGATAGTCGCCGCGCGCTCGCCAACCTATCCGGCCAGGTAAGCGGCCCCCTTACCCTGGCCACCAGCCACCATATTGGCCTGCACCGATTGCCGCCCGTGTTAAAGCAGTACACTCAACGTTACCCGTCCGTCGCGCTGGACCTGCATTTTCTTGATTCAGAATTCGCTTATCGCGGCGTGCGCGATGGCTCACTGGAAATAGCGGTCGTTACGCTAGCTCCCCACCCGGTTGAGCAACTGCACGTAGTCGAGCTTTGGCGCGACCGACTGTGCTTTGTGTGTGCTAGCGACCATCCGCTCGCGGCCCAAGCCCATCAGAGCGTCTTGTCACTCGTTAACCTGTGCCAGCACAACTGCGTAATGCCAGGTGCTAAAACCTTTACCGGCTCGCTGATTGCCCAACGGTTTGAACAAGCAGGACTAGAGCTGCCGGTGAGCATGGCGACCAACTACCTCGAAACACTCAAGATGATGTGCAGTGTGGGGTTAGGCTGGAGCCTGTTACCGGAAATAATGGTCGATAGCGACCTGGTGGAGTTGAGCGTGGATAGTCCACCTATTTACCGCCCGCTGGGCTACCTCGTTCATACCAGCCGAACGTTATCAAACGCAGCACTCAGGATGATTGAGCAGCTTGAGAATACGCGAAGTGACGCCCATTAAAAGAGCCCGTAGTGAGCCTGAAGCGAGCGCATATTAGCGCATAGTAGCGCCAACGCACTCACTTAGTACGCTGATGTATATCAGCATTGGATAGCACAAAAGATGCGGGGCAAGCGCCCGTTTCAAAAGCTACCTCAATCATGGCAGCCGCAACGCGTTGAGTGGAAATAGGGCGTACTGATTTCGGTAATAAAGAGGCAGCAGGCGCGAGCAGCACACTCGCCATTTGCTCGGCAAAACGACCGTCCTTGGGGCGTCCTAACAGCAACGAAGGACGCGCAAAAAATACGCTTGTTAGAGCGAGCGCTTGAAGATCGCGCTCAACCTCGCCTTTAACGCGATTATAAAAAACCGCAGAATCAACGTTAGCGCCGTGCGCGGTGACCACCCCTAACCGACTCACCTCTGCCGTTTTACAGGCACGTGCAAACGAGAGCACCAAATCATGATCGACGCGGTAAAACGCCTTTTCGCTACCTGCCTGCTTTTTTGTTGTACCTAACGCCACAAAGGCCACTGAATGGGAAGGAAGCAACGCCGTTACTTGCTGCTCCAACTGATCAAAATCAATAAGATGTATTTGGAGTTTAGAAATGATGGCATCAGGAAAATCACGCGGCAGGTTTAGCTCACGACGGGCGATCAAGATAACATTAGCCACATCACCCCGCTGGCTGAGTTGAGTGACCAACTGCTTACCTAAAGCCCCTGTCGCGCCGACTACCACTGCTGTTCCATGCATGGCCTGCTGCCTCTTTGGTGTAAACGATAAGTGCTGAACTCTGAGCTGAAAGTGTGGCGCGTAAGAAGCGCCGTTATACCCGAATTCCTTTTACCCAGTAGGCAGCTAATGCTTAAACAAAGCCCCTCTCACACTGCCGAGTATGCTCACACATCCATTAAGCCTATAATCACGGGCCAAGCCAAACTTACCCTACTATCGACCGCCAAGTCTCAGGCCTACTACCGTGAACACCCTCCATCGACGTAAAAAAAGCCGCGCCACGCCGGTTCGCAAAGACCTGCACCCAAAAAATCTACACAACCTCGGCTATGACTTCCCAGCGCTCATCGAAAGCCACCCAGCACTAGCCCCCCATGTGAAACGGAACGCTCATGGCGAACTTTTCGTCGATTTCGCCGACCCAGTGGCAGTAAAAACACTCAATGCCGCGTTATTAAACCGATACTACAATATTGTCGGCTGGGATATTCCAGAGGGTGCGCTTTGCCCTCCCATCCCAGGCAGAGCCGACTATATCCATTACATGGCTGATTTGCTCGGGCATGAAAAGCCCAACGTCAAACTGCTCGATATAGGAACGGGAGCCAATGGCATCTACCCGCTATTGGCCTGCCAACTTTACGGCTGGCAGTGTGTCGGTAGTGACATTAACACTCAGTCGCTTGATAACGTCGCCACCATTATCGCCCACAATCCCACGCTCAAAGATCGCTTCACGCTGCGCACGCAGCACGATAAAAACCACATATTTGAAGGGATCATTCAACCGGGGGAGTTCTTTGACGTCAGCGTGTGCAATCCCCCCTTCCATGCGTCGCCAGACGAAGCGCTAAAGGGTAGCCAGCGTAAACTCAATAATCTTGCGCGCAGTCGTGGTGAACACAACGCTAACACCCACTCCCCCACACTGAATTTTGGCGGGCTGGGAGCAGAGCTTTGGTGTAAAGGGGGCGAACAGCTGTTTCTCAAAAAGCTAATAAGAGAAAGCCAGGCGTATTCGACTCAATGCCGCTGGTTTAGCAGCCTGGTTTCAAAAGCCGACAATGTTAAGCCTGCACTGAAGTTGATAGGTAAGCTCGGTGCCGTTGATAGTCGGGAAATAGAGATGAAGCAGGGAAATAAGGTTACGAGAGTATTGGCCTGGACATTTATTTAAGGCGTTTCTGATGAGGGGATATAGTGGTGCGAAACCTGCCGAGACATTACTCTGCTACAAACACATCGCTCAGGAGGGTAAAACAACAAGACGAGCATATGATCAATTAAATAATAAGCTGCATGTTCAAAGGAGCCGTGGTTGAGTTGATCCTTTTAGTTTGATCAACCTCATGGCGTTTTGATCGAGGTTATAGGGCTGAGGAGCGGCACGCTGACCACCCCACATCTTCTTCTTGCTCGACCCTACCACACTTAGCCGTTAGTTAGTTTTTCTTTTTCTATAACTTTAACTTTAACTTTAACTTTAACTTTAACTTTAGGAGAAAGCTTGAGACTACCCCATTGATCGCAGCGAGCATTTTGAATATAATTGCAAGAGATTCACTTCCAGCAATCCTCATAGAAACTACAAACGTTATATTCGCTGTCTAGTTTCGACATTCTAGCTAAATGATCATGAATAGCTTTAAGTTCAAATCTATTTAAGCTTTGAAAGTAATAAATAGCCATATAGCCATCACGCCTCATAACTTTTTTGTATGTTTTTGTGCTTTCCATGTCAGGGCTATTTGCTAATATCTCAAGCTCTTCGTCGGTTGCTCGAGAAAGCTCGGAAGAGTATTCATCTTTGTATTCAGACAGCGCTTTTTCTGTTGTACTATTCATATCTCTGGTAAATAAAACTAGATTATTTTCATAATTACTCCAGTAATCGGAAGAAAGGGGCGTAGTAATCTTTTGCTTTCTTTCTAATGTTGAAAATTTTGATAATTCAATTATTTCTTCTTCGGTTTTCTTTTTATAGTTGCTGTTAGCAACAGTTTGAACCATTACTGATTTTTGAATGATTTCTTCGATGAGTTTTGCTCTGTCAGGTGTTTGCGGGTATAGCGTTGTTGAACAACCATTTAGAGCAATCAATACCAACATGAACAAGGAGGGAAAGAAGTATTTCATGATACATCTCGAAGTATTAACTAACGTTTTGTTAAGGACGGACTTTAGCCATCCCGTGGGTGAGGCTAACGATTATAACCATTTACTACATGAAACTCAAATTTTGATTTTGCACTTAATGCCTAATTGTAAAAAAATTTGCTTTCGAACAGATAAAGCTAAAACTCTTTATTGGTATTAATTTTCTTGTTATTTTCATGCAAAATCGTGCGATAAAATAAAAACCATCACACTACATCAACTGTTTTTTAACATTCTTGCTTGCTTTTTTAAATAATATTATTCTCTTTGAACAATAAATGATGTCGATGACTTTTTTAAAAAAGAGATGTAGATACCTTTTTAAGTAATTTTTAGATACGTTTTAATTTTTCGAGATGTGTCGCCCCGTTCACAGATATAGTTACGACCACCAATAACGTCGCCCAATTATATTGTCCCTGTATTGCGGAGCCATGGTAGTACTAAGCCAGTTTAATATTTTGGTTATGAATTCGTGTATGCGTTACCTAACACTTAATTAAGCCGCGCAGCGCAATCGGCTTGAATGAACCGTTAGCGCTCAAGCTGGATATCTGAAAACAAAAGGGTGAGATACCCTGCCAGTATAGGCCTTTCTGAAGTCCAGACTTTTCTGGAGCACCATTAGGTGATATTGGCGCCTTTTCACGACCTACATGCCCACGTCGATTACCTATCGTGCTGTCTAACTAAGAAGTTATGCGCATATTAAATCAATTTTCTGGACCTATGAACTCGATGGCCTTCCTGATTAAGGGAAGGAATTTGCTGGTTTGCGCAGCCCTTTAGGCTAATGAACTAAAACGAAAGCACGCTACCGCCACGGCACACCTAGATTATGTTACAACGCTCCCGTTGCGACCTGTGTAACTCATTAACCTTACCTTATTGATAAATTTTTCTTAGATCACGTGCCGGTACAATAAAAAGTGTTTCCTACCTGGGACAACAGCTCTTTGGCAAAATTAATCTGGTACCGCTGTACGTTACTTTCACAGTTGCCTCGCTTCGCTCGTTACCATGCGCTACGAAAAGCACCTACGCCTAACTCTTAGCTTACCGCTGGCCTTCCTCCGCAAATCCGATTAGCCTGCTAATTCACTAACAAGGGACTGGCATGCAACAGACAACTCCTCGGCAGCGCTTAGCGGGCGTGCTGATTCTGGTTGGGTTAATCGCTCAAATTATTGGCTTTACCGATTGGTTAAACACCGCTCATGCGGTGAGCTACTTGTTATGGACGGCAGTAGTATTGCTATGGCGGGATATTCCCCGGCGTTCGCGGATTCAGGCGGGCGTATTGATTGCGCTGGGTGTAGGCATGCTGCTGGTGGCGCGGTTTGTGTATGACGCCGAGGTGGACTGGCCCGCGATGTGGCAAGGTAATTCGTTCGTGGTCTCCATGCTGGTGGGTGTTAGCTTTATCTCTCTGATTGGCAAACAAGGTAATAAAGGGGCGTCGGGCCAACGCGTAACTGGCACGGGCGGCGTGCTCAGCACCTGGCTGGGTGTGCATTTTCTAGGCACTATTTTAAATCTTTCGACTGTTTTTATGGTGGGCGACAAGCTGGCTCGGCGCGCGCCGC
The DNA here is from genome assembly GCF_042429665.1 of Vreelandella sulfidaeris. Classification (GTDB taxonomy): domain Bacteria; phylum Pseudomonadota; class Gammaproteobacteria; order Pseudomonadales; family Halomonadaceae; genus Vreelandella. Next base: position 97,571 of record NZ_JBHMAC010000011.1, read on the forward strand.
TTACTACACCGCAATTGTTGGCACTTAACCGTGGGCTGTCCAGTGCAGCATTATGGTCGCCCTTTTTTGCGTCCATGGGGGTTGTCATCGCCCTGGTGCCCGAAGTGCAGTACGCACAAATTGCCGTCGTGGGCTTTCCTATTGCGATGCTATCGGGGCTGTTAACCACATTGGAATTGCGCAAGCGATTTGACCTTAGCGAGGTAGATGGTTATTCACTAGCGCCTCGCAGCCTACTCATGCCAGTGGGCATGGCCTCTCTGGTGATGTTGTTCCATTTTTGGCTTACCCCCGCCCTGACCATTGTCAGTATCATTACCTTTCTACTGCCTAGCGTAGCGTTATTGAGCAACCTGCCTCATGGCCCGCTCTTTACCCTGCGCCGACTTAACCAGCACACCACTACGCGACTACCTGCCATGCGTGGGGAGATTTCATTATTTCTAGCGGCGGGCCTTTTGACCATCGGGCTATCAACGTTGGTGTCCGCCGCTGCAGGCAGCGACTGGACACTGTTCAGCCGATTTGGCACTTTTCAGGCAATGCTCAGTTTTGCGACGATTACGTTGAGTGCTCTGGCAGGGCTTCATCCGATTATTGGCGTGTCGGTCCTGGCGTCAATGCTCAACCTGCAGGAGGGAGAGCAAACCCTCTTTGCCTTCGTGGCGGTAAGCTCCTGGGCGGTGGGCACCAGCGTTGGGCCGCTGTCCGGTATTAACCTTTCGCTACAGGGGCGCTATGGGGTAAGTGGCTACCGCATGATGAAAAACAATATGCTCTACGCGGCAGTGATGAGCCTGCTTTCGCTGGGGGCGATCGCAGGCATCGGTTTTTTAGCCAGCTGAGTCATCACTCAGCGCTTGTTCTGGAAATGTGTGCTCCTTCCTCGCAACCTTGCGCTTAGGTCTCAACGATATTGCTAGGGAAGCGATAGAAGTAGCGATGACCACACTGGTGGCAGGGTTCTAAACGCGCCACGGTGGGTAACATCACCTGGGCGTCACAATGCGTGCAGGCCATAAGGCCGGGGGCCGCTATTTCGCCCTCGCAATAGTCAGCTCGGGCGGCTTCAAGGTCGTCCTCAAAGCGTTCGCGCTCAACCACGCTGCGGTCGGCAATCGAAAGGAGTGATTCAGCCACTCGGCGTGAAAGCTGGTCGATATCGATGCCCAACCAGCTAGCCACCTGTTTACCGGTATCGGCCATGTAATAGCGCATATCTTTAAGATCGCGCTCTACCCAGGCACGCAGTAACGCCAGCTCGTCTTTGGTGTACTCTTCAAGCTCCGACTCAAATTCAACCGCGTCGTCCAAATCCTTCTGTAAATTATCCCACGTTAGTTCATTAGCACCGCCCTGCATGCGCTCTAATAAACGTTCATAGCCTTCTCGTAGACGGTTATCAGTCTGTTGCTTGCTCATCCTGCCTCTCCTTTTGTCGACGCGTACGGTGACCTATCATCGGCTGACCGTTCAAGGATACACCTGCATAGGATACAATCGACGCTACTTATCTGACAGATGTCATCTCACATTCACTTTGCGCCCCTTTTGGGCGAATACGCCAAGGCATTAATAAACCGATGGACGCACACTACAGCCCTCGTGAAATCGAACGCGACGCCCAACAGTACTGGGACAAACATCAGTGTTTCAAAGCAGTAGAGGACGCGAATCGCGAGAAGTTTTACTGCCTCTCCATGTTCCCTTACCCCAGCGGTAAGCTGCATATGGGGCACGTGCGTAACTATACAATCGGCGATGTCGTATCGCGCTTTCAGCGTATGCAGGGCAAAAACGTCATGCAGCCCATGGGCTGGGACGCCTTTGGTATGCCGGCGGAAAACGCGGCTATCCAGAATCAGGTACCGCCGGCCAAATGGACCTATCAAAATATCGACTATATGCGAAACCAGTTAAAGGCGCTGGGCTTTGCCTACGACTGGAGCCGTGAATTTGCCACCTGCGATACCAGCTACTACCGCTGGGAGCAGTGGTTCTTCACCAAGCTGGTAGAAAAAGGCTTGGTGTATAAAAAGATGTCGACCGTTAATTGGGACCCGGTGGATCAAACCGTGCTTGCCAATGAGCAAGTGATCGATGGCCGAGGCTGGCGTTCCGGCGCGCTGGTTGAGCGCAAGGAAATTCCACTGTGGTTTTTGAAGATTACCGACTACGCGGAAGAACTGCTGGCGGATCTGGACAAGGTGGAATGGCCCGAACAGGTCAAGACCATGCAGCGCAACTGGATTGGCAAGTCGCGTGGCGTGGAGCTGAGTTTTGATATTGAAGCGGCAGATGGAAGCGCGGCGGAGCCACTAGCGGTTTACACCACTCGTCCTGATACGCTGCTCGGTGTTACCTATGTGGCGGTCGCCGCTGGCCACCCGCTGGCCAAACAGGCGGCTGAGCAGAACAGTGAGCTGGCAGCATTTTGTGTTGAGTGCGCCAAAGGCGGCACCTCGGAAGCGGAAATGGCGACCAAGGAAAAACTGGGCATGGCGACCGGACATAGGGCGGTCCACCCGCTGACCGGCGATAAAGTGCCCGTATATGTCGCCAATTTTGTGCTGATGGAGTTTGGTACCGGCGCCGTAATGGCCGTTCCTGCTCACGATCAGCGCGACTGGGAATTTGCCACCAAGTACGGCGTGGAAATCAAACCCGTCATTGCCGATGAAAATGGCCAGAGCCCGGATCTTTCCGAAGGTGCTTATGTTGAGCACGGCACGCTGATCAACTCAGGCGAATTCGATGGTCTTGATTTCGAGCAGGCGTTCGATGCCATCGCCCAAAAGCTTGCTGATATGGGACGTGGCGAGGTTAAGACCAACTTCCGCCTGCGCGATTGGGGCGTTGCTCGTCAGCGCTACTGGGGCGCGCCGATTCCAGTCAAGTACGGCCCGGAAGGCCAGACCGTTCCGCTGACCGATGCAGAACTGCCGGTCGAGCTGCCCATGGAAGTCACCGTGGATGCCTCCGGCTCACCGCTCAAGAAAATGCCCGAGTTTTCGGATTTGGGTGACGGCTGGGTTCGCGAGACGGATACTTTCGATACGTTCATGGAGTCCTCCTGGTACTTTGCGCGCTTCTGCTGCGCCGACAACCATGAAGCCATGCTGGATGAGCGCGCCAACTACTGGCTGCCGGTAGATCTTTACATTGGCGGTATCGAGCACGCCATCTTGCACCTGCTCTACGCGCGTTTCTTCCACAAGCTGATGCGCGACTTTGGCTTGGTTGAGAGCGACGAGCCCTTCCAGCAGCTCTTGACCCAGGGCATGGTCATCGCGGAAACCTTCTATCGTACGCAAGCTAACGGTGGCAAGCAGTGGTTCAACCCTGCTGATGTGGAAGTGAAGCGTGACGAGAAAGGCCGTCCGCTTAGCGCGATCCTGATGAGCGATGGCGAGCCGGTCGAGATGGGTGGCATTGAAAAAATGTCCAAGTCGAAAAACAACGGCGTCGACCCGCAATCGATGATCGACAAGTTTGGTGCCGATACAGTACGCCTGTTCATGATGTTCGCCGCCCCGCCCGAGCAGTCATTGGAGTGGTCGGATTCCGGCGTGGAAGGCGCGCATCGCTTCTTGAAGCGGCTCTACCGCCAAGTCAGCGAGCACCTTGAAGCGGGCACTCCCGGCGAGCTTACGCTTGATGCGCTTAACGATGATCAAAAGGCGCTGCGTCGCAAAACGCACGAAACGATCAAGAAAGCCAGCGACGACATTGGCCGCCGCACCACCTTCAATACCGCCATTGCAGCGGTCATGGAGCTCTCCAACGCGATTGGCAAGTTTGACGACGCCTCAGCGCTTGGCCTGGCCGTTAGCCGCGAGGCGCTGGAAGCCTGCGTACTGTTACTTGCTCCGATCACACCACACTTGTGTCATAGCCTGTGGCAAAATCTGGGCTACAGCGAGCCTGCGATTGAAGCCCGCTGGCCAGCCGTTGACGACGCCGCGCTTACCCGCGACAACATTGAACTGGTGGTACAAGTCAACGGCAAGTTACGCGCTCGTTTAGAAGTCGCGGCCAGTGCAGATAAAGCGTCTATCGAAAAACTTGCCATGGAACACGAAAACGTACAGCGCTTCCTAGAAGGTAACACTGTACGCAAGGTGATCGTGGTGCCCGGTAAACTGGTCAATATTGTGGTGAGCGGATGAAGCGTCGAACGTTTCTAACCCTCAGCATCGCCGCTTCAGCGGCGGTGCTGCTTAGTGGCTGTGGTTTTCACCTGCGCGGCAGCGAATCGATGCCAACGATTCCGCCCCTTTCGTTAGAAGGTGATACCAACAGCGCCGTGGCTCAACAGATCGCTTCGCGCTTACAGCAGCGAGGTATCCCGGTAACGCAGGATTCACCGTGGAGAGTGACGCTAGGGACGCCGGTCTTAACTCAACGAGGCTTGGGCAACGATGGCCGAGCCAGCCGTGAACATGAGCTAACGCTACGTACGACCCTATCGGTACAAGAGCGGTCATCCAACGCCTATTACCTAAACAACGAAACGCTGTCGGTAAACACTCAAATCCGAGTCAGCGAAGACGACTTGCTTAACCGAGAAACACTGATGCAGGAAGCCGAGCAGGAGCTGGTCCGCAAGCTTTCGATGCGCATCATTGAGCGTATTGCTTACCTTGAGGGGATGCAGTGAAGCTATTTGCTGATCAGCTACCCGCTGCGTTGGCAAAAAAGCTTCCGCGCGTGGTAATCGTCGCAGGCGACGAACCCTTACAGCATCGCGACGCCTGCGATGCGGTGCGGGCGGCTGCGCGGCAATCAGGTGTTGAAGAGCGCGAAGTATTGGATGTCGAGCCTAACTTCGCGTGGGGCCGCTTGATGGAAATGTCGAGCAACCTTTCGCTGTTTGCGACCAGTAAATTGCTTGAATTGCGTTTGGGCAATCACAAGCTAGGCCAGGAAGGCGCAAAAGCGCTGGCGCAGTACGGCGACACCTTGGATAGCAGCGATGATATCTTGCTCATCAGTATGGGCAAGCTGGACGCCAAGCAACAAAAAAGTGCCTGGTTTAAAACGCTGGATAAACATGGATTATTCGTCCCGGTATGGCCAGTGGATGCCTCCCGCTTGGGCTACTGGTTGCGGGATCGTGCATCACATCACGGCTTACAAATCGATCTGGAGGCGGCACGCTTGCTGGGTGAGCGCACCGAGGGCAACTTACTGGCCGCCGATCAGGAGCTTCAAAAGCTGGCGCTGATTCATCCACAAGGCACCCGTTTGAATGTAGAAAGCATCGCCCAGGGAGTGGAAGACAGCAGCCGTTTCGATGTTTTCAACTTGGCGGACGCCTGCTTAAAAGGCGAACCCAGCCGTGCTGCTCGTATCATCAATGGGCTGCGCAGTGAAGGTGTTGAAGCCCCTATCGTGCTGTGGGCGCTTAGTCGTGAATTGCGGACATTGCTTTCACTACATCAGCACCTGGATCAAGGACAAAGCTTTGAGCATGCCTGCAAAAGCCAAAAACCGATGATTTTTGACAAGCGGCGCCCTGCTTATCATAAAGCTATTAGTCGTCTGCCGATGAAACGGTTACATAAATTACTGTTAATGGCACAACGGCTTGATTTAGCCGTTAAAGGTGCGGCTCCAGTGCCACTATGGCCTGGGCTAAACGACCTGGCCATGACCCTGGCAGGCGGCCGAGGGCTGCTCTCTGAAACAGCCTGGACCTATCGTATAAGTGCAAATAATTAGCACCTTGCACAGAAGACTTAAAAAATGCTCCATTTGTTTCTATACTCCTGATTCATGACAAAATAGTTCAAACTAAAATAGTTCAAGCCAACCAGCTTGTCCCACTCGACCAGTCTAAGGAATAAGACGATGAACAAAGTGCGTGCCTACCTCTCAAGCCTGCTAATTGCGGCGCTCGTTATTACCAGCTTACCCGTTGCCGCCGCCCCGGCGTCACCACAGTCGCTGGATTTAGTCTCTACCCAATCTGTTTTGTCAGCTGATCGTGCGGGCGCTGATCGCGAACGTATCAATGAGATTCTGGCACGTGCCGATGTACAGGATCAGCTGCTAAAACAGGGTGTGGATCTAAACGAAGTCGATGCTCGCGTTGCGGCATTAAGTGATGCTGAAGCGCAACAAATGGCCAATCAGCTTGAGCAACTGCCAGCAGGTGCTGGTGGCGGTATCGTCGGCGCTCTATTTGCCGTCTTCGTTATTCTGTTGATTACCGATATTCTTGGTCTGACCGACGTATACCCGTTTACTCGTTAATCGATAGGCTGCACATGAGCTATCTGTTTACTAACGCCCGCTTTGCGGGCGTTTTTATTATCTTTCTGGTTCTAACCGGATGCGCGCGAAACCCGGTATTACTGCAAAGCAGCTATCAATCTCTCCCGCCTCAGGAGGAAATAGTAAACCTTCCCTTTTTTTCCCAAACAAAGTTTCAATGTGGGCCCGCCACGCTCGCCATGGTACTCAACTATCAGGGAGTTGATACCGATATAGAGCAGCTCACTCCACAACTTTTTTTGCCACACCGTGAGGGCAGCGTGCAGCCTGAAATGCTGGCGACCGTGCGGCGCTACGAACAGCTGGCGTTTCCCATCCGCGGCACGATGGATGCACTACTGAACCATTTGGCAGCAGGCGATCCCGTGGTAGTGATGCAAAATTTATCACTGCCTATTTACCCTATGTGGCATTACGCGGTCGCTATTGGCTACGACCTCCCTGATGAAACGCTCATTCTGCGAAGCGGAGAAATCAGGCGTCACACCATGTCGTTTAGCCGCTTCGACGCTACCTGGGCACGCGCTAAACGCTGGGGATTTATCATTGCCGAACCGGGCACCATCCCTGACGGTATTTCCGCCCGTAATGCGCTAGAGGCCATTAGCGCCTATGAAGAAACCCACGGACCCCGCGCAGCGCTAACCAGCTGGCAAGCATTTATAGAGCGCCACCCCACGAGTGCGATGGGACAGTTTGCGCTGGGCAACGCGCTTTACGCGAATCATCAGCTTGATGAGGCTCGGAATGCTTTTGAAAGATCAACGGAACTGGATAGCAACCTGGGAGCAGGCTGGCTTAATTTAGGTCTTTTATTGATTCAAATGGAGGAAAATGGCGCTGCACGTGAAGCACTGGCCCAGGCTGCTAAACGTGAAGGAAGCTGGCAACAAAAAGCACGCCTCGCGCTGAATTCGCTGCCGAGCGGCACCTAAGCAACAATGATTACCCTCAACACCAATCATGGCGAGGATAAGTATGAGCCTGTAATTAGTAAAGTTGTTGGATAGTAGATGCTGCAAACGAATGTTTAAGTAATACAAGGACGACGTTTTAAGCTGTTCATTGGTCTACCTAACCATTGATGGGAAGGCGCCATGAGGAACTGCCGTATGCAATGGAAGCATTATTATGTTCATCACTTTTACACTCAACGGCTACCTGTGCAGATAGCCAGGCGTGTTGTCACTCTTATCATGGCGTTGAACGTCTCGTCATGATGAACCATCTTTATAACCAGACTCGCTGGCGAATGGCATCTGTTTTTGCCGTCATCCTGTTGGCGATGTCTATAGTGATGGGCAGCTTTGTTTACAGTACCTATCAAAAGGCCAGCGCTGACTACACTAAATTGGTTAGCAGTATTTTTCTGGCCCAGCAAGCCACGCCTCAATTACAGCTCGCCCTTGAAGAGGGCAGCCGCCAGCCTAATGGCGAACAAATTAGGTACATTGGTTATTTTCTTACCCTGTCGCACCAACATTTAAACAACATACGTACGAGCATCGACCACCATCGCCACCTTAACGCTGACATTGATAATCTTCATAAACATTTTATCAAGCTCGATCACCGCCTTACCCAACTCCATCGACAAGCTCAAGAAAGCACTCAGCGCCCGGAGCTGATTGAGGAAGTACAGCAAGCCGCTATAGAGATCGGCCACTACCAGATGTGGCTATATGAACAGCTGCTAGAGCAAATTCAAGCGGTTTCTGCTCAGCAACGTCTGGTCATGCAGCGTCTGACCCTAGGCGTCAGCGTACTGCTTGTGTTGGTGGTAAGCGCGACTATCACGCTGTGTATGGAAGTTATTCATCTGCATCACCAACGTCGCCTTATGCACCAGATGATGCTAACGGATGAGTTAACGGGGCTTTATAACCGTCGACATTTAGTCAATGTTGCCTCTGGTGCGCTCAAACAGGCCCAGCGTGATCAAGCACCGCTGAGCCTAATGTTGCTGGACTTGGATTACTTTAAACGTATTAACGATACTTACGGCCACCCTATCGGCGATGAAGTCCTACGCCAAATCAGCAAAAAGCTGCGCCAATTGAGCCGCCCGACCGACACGCTAGCCAGAATTGGAGGCGAAGAATTTTGTTTATTAATGCCCAACACCAGCACGCATGATGCTTTGCAGGTGGCCGACCGGCTGCGCCGAGAAGTTGAAGCTAATCAGCTTAGCGGCCTGGAGGCCGATGATAACCCTACCATTAGCATTGGGGTGACCACTGACATTAGCGGAACTCTTAACTTCGAGCAGCTTTACTCCTTTGCAGATAAAGCGCTCTATAAAGCCAAATCACTGGGGCGCAACCGAGTCGAGAGCCTATTGCCAACCATCACGTCAACGGCACCGCTCGGTAAGCCATCCTTTCGTTCGCTCCTAAACCATACCAGCGACTCGTTGAGTGCACCGGAATAACGACAGATCAGCTTAAAAGACTCGGTTTAAGCCATTCTGCGCAGCCACGCGATAAGCCTCAGCCATGGTAGGGTAGTTAAACGTTGTATTCACAAAGTACTTAAGCGTATTGGCATCGCCCTTCTGCTGCATGATGGCTTGACCGATATGCAAAATTTCCGAGGCTTGGTCCCCAAAACAGTGTATGCCCAGTATTTCCAAGGTGTCTTGATGAAACAGAATTTTAAGCATACCCACGGTATCGCCGGTTATTTGTGCCCGGGCAGTGTCTTTGAAGAAGGCTTTGCCTACTTCATAAGGCACCTTCGCTTCCGTTAGCTCACGCTCATTGGGGCCGAACGAACTGATCTCGGGAATCGTATAAATCCCGGTAGGGACATCGCTGACAAAGCGGTATTCTTTATCGAGAAGTTCATTACATGAATTCAAGCCTTGATCGTAGGCGGCACTGGCAAGGCTTGGCCAACCAATCACATCCCCGGCAGCGTAGACATGCGGCACCTCGGTACGGTAATGCTCGTCTACACTCAACTGTCCTCGGCCGTTAGCCTTTAAGCCAATATTTTCCAGCCCCAGGCTATCCGTATTGCCGGTACGACCATTTGCCCATAAGAACGCATCGGCACGCAGCTTCTTACCTGATTTCAAGTGCACCACCACCCCTGATTCGTCGCCCTCAACGCTTGCGTACTCCTCATTATGACGAACCAGAACGCCATGCTTACGCAGGTGATAGGAAAGCGCATCACTGATCTCACCGTCCAGAAAGGATAACAGGCTGTCGCGGTTATTAATGAGGTCTACTTTGAGCCCTAAGCCTGAGAAGATCGACGCATATTCACAGCCTATTACACCGGCGCCAAAAATAATCAGCGTTCGCGGAGTATGGGAAAGGCTCAAAATCGTATCAGAACAATAGATGCGCGGATGACGGAAATTGATATCCGCCGGACGGTAAGGACGTGACCCAGTCGCAATGACCACCTGTTTGGCCACCAGCTCTTCCATGCCTTCTTGTCGATCACGCACCTGCAGGGTGTGTTCGTCCTTGAAACGGGCCACTCCGTGAAATAAGTCGATTCGATTGCGGGCATAAAACGTGGTGCGCATCTCGACCTGTTTATCGATAGTGCCTCGTGAGCGCTCCATCACTTTGGGAAAAGAGAACCACCGAGGCTCACCAATATCGCGGAACATTCTGTTGGTGTTGAACGCCATGATCTGCTTGACCTGATGACGTAACGCTTTAGAAGGTATCGTACCCCAGTGAGTACAATTGCCTCCGACCTGAACCTGCTTTTCAATAATCGCGACGCGCTTGCCATGTTTTGCGGCATTAATGGCAGCGCTTTCACCCGCAGGCCCAGTACCGATCACCACAACATCGTAATTGTGAACCGCCATACTCTCTGCTTCTCCTTGCTATACTGCTGACTGGCACCCTCAGCCAGGCAAACATCCTGCACTACCGAGGCCGTAAAGCGTGGTTCACCGAAAACACGCACGTTGAGTGTCGATATTGCTATTTAGCGCCGCGTGGCATCGTAGCCTAAATCGGCACCACGACTTTCGTCGCTACGGCGGCGAACACCGCCCCGCTTACGGTTTTCCTCTTCGCACACTTCATCCTTACCGCCACAAATATCGCAGCCGTCTTTCATTCCAATCTGATTCAAACCGCCACACGAACCCGCGATGGGTTTGCGGCCCATGATGACGCCTACCGCCATCACGCCCATAATCAGAGCCATAAAACCGAATACTAGTAACCAAATAGCCATTTCATCCTCCCAGCAATATTGCCTTGCGTTACGTTAGTGCCTTACCTGCCGACAACAGTCGTATCGATAAGTGCCTCACGGTCGCCTTTCTTTGAATTAATTATACCCTAGCTACTCTCTTCTTATCATCGCTGCTTGGCCTGACAGGGTAATGGTTCGAAAAGACCGCTGGCTAGCTATCGTTGACCCTATCAACATGCGTAACCATTACATCACGGCATAGCAAGAACACACATGAGTACCCTTTAAGCAAATGCCCTTGAACCATGCCTAAAAACAAACGGGGCCAGCCAAAAGGCCAGCCCCGTCGCGCTCACTATCCACCTGTCACACCCTTTCTCAATAGCATCAGTGCGGCATGGATAAATCGCTTCCTTAGCCGCCGAAATCATCCAGAAGGATATTTTCCGGCTCAACGCCCATATCAAGCAGTAACTTGATAACCGAGGCGTTCATCATAGGCGGCCCACACATGTAGTACTCGCAATCTTCAGGCGCAGGGTGGTTCTTCAGATACTCTTCGTACAGCACATTATGGATAAAGCCTGTTGCCCCTTCCCAGTTATCTTCCGGCTGGGGATCAGAAAGCGCCAAGTGCCACTCAAAGTTGGGGAACTCTTCGGCTAACTGGTCGTACTCTTCGTTGTAGAAGGTTTCACGCCAGGAGCGCGCCCCGTACCAGAAGGTGATCTTACGATCAGACTTCAAGCGCTTCAGCTGATCGAAGATATGACTACGCATCGGTGCCATACCTGCACCACCGCCGATAAAGATCATCTCGGCGTCAGTATCACGGGCAAAGAACTCACCGAACGGCCCCATGACGGTAACCTTATCACCCTCTTTTAGGCTAAAGACATACGTCGACATCAAGCCGGGCGGATGGTCAGTGCCAGGAGGCGGCGTCGCGATACGGATATTGAACTTGAGGATACCCTTTTCATCGGGGTAGTTCGCCATGGAGTAAGCGCGAATCACTTCCTCGCTGTTCTTATGGGAAATTTTGAACATATCAAATTTATCCCAATCACCCCGGTACTCGTCTTCGATATCAAAGTCAGAGAATTTGACATCGTACGGCGGTGCAACAAGCTGTACATAGCCGCCTGCACGGAAAGCAACTTCTTCGCCCTCGGGCAGCTTCAGGTTCAGTTCTTTGATAAACGTGGCAACGTTAGGGTTAGCAATAACCTCAGTTTCCCACTTTTTAACCCCAAAGACTTCTTCAGGAACCTCTACTTTCATGTCCTGCTTGACCGGCACCTGGCAAGAGAGCCGCCAGCCCTCTTTTTTCTCACGCATGGTGAAGTGGGACTCTTCGGTCGGCAAAATAGAACCACCGCCCTCTTCCACCCGGCACTTACACTGGGCACAAGAGCCACCGCCACCACAGGCGGAAGAGAGGAAAATACCGTTAGCAGCAAGCGTATTCAGCAGCTTGCCACCGGCTTGGGTCTTCAAGGTGTGCTCAGGGTCGCCATTAACCTCAATGGTCACGTCCCCGCTACTCACTAACTTGCTTCGCGCTGCCAATATGATCGCCGTTAAACTAATAACGATGATCGTAAACATGACAACACCGAGCAAGATGACTGTTGTATCAACCATGTCGGTTTCCTATTGCTGAAGGTTTTCTGTTCATCAGCGGCGCCTCGGGCACCGCTGAAAAAAACCGGCTCCGATTAAAGCTGAATGCCTGAGAAGGACATAAAGCCCAACGACATTAGCCCCACGGTGATGAAAGTAATGCCCAACCCTTGAAGGCCACCCGGCACATCGCTGTACTTCAGCTTTTCACGAATACCTGCCAACGCGGCGATCGCCAACGCCCAACCGGTACCTGCACCGAAACCATAGACCACGGCTTCACCAAAGTTATAGCTACGCTCCACCATGAACAGTACGCCACCCAGGATGGCACAGTTTACGGTAATCAGCGGCAGGAAAACCCCCAGCGCGTTATAGAGCGACGGTACGTACTTATCAAGGAACATCTCCATGATTTGTACCAACGCGGCAATAACACCGATATAGGAGAGAAGGCCAAGGAAAGACAGATCAATATTCTCAGCACCACTAATACCGGTCCAGGTCAGTGCCCCTTCCTGAAGCAAGTAGGTAAACACTAAATTGTTGACCGGCACCGTCACGGTCAATACAACAATTACCGCAATACCCAAACCGATCGCTGAGGATACCTTTTTGGAAACCGCCAAAAACGTACACATCCCCAAAAAGAAAGCCAGTGCCATGTTTTCAACAAACACCGAGGCAACAAAAAGACTCAGATAATGTTCCATGTTACACGGCCTCCTTGGGCTTGCTGTTTTCCTTCATTTTGAACTCATTATCTTCTACCTGCTCAGGATTTACAGAGCGTAGAACCCAGATCAGTAGACCGATAATAAAGAACGCGGAAGGCGGCAGTAACAGCAGACCGTTGGGAACGTACCAGCCACCATCTTGGATGGGTTGAAGGATAGTGAATCCAAACACGCTGCCAGAACCCAGCAATTCACGCACAAAGCCAACCACCATCAGCACGAAGCCATAGCCTAGACCGTTACCGATACCATCTAAAAACGACATGCCTGGCGTGTTGGACATTGCAAAGCCTTCTGCACGCCCCATGACGATACAGTTGGTAATGATCAAGCCCACGAATACGGACAGCTGTTTAGACATTTCATAGGCGTACGCTTTCAATATCTGGTCTACCACAATTACCAGCGAGGCAATGATGGTCATCTGTACGATGATGCGGATCGATGATGGAATATGATTCCTGATCAACGATACAAACAGATTTGAAAACGACGTTACAAAAATAACCGCCAGCGCCATGACCAGCGAGACACTCATGCTGGTGGTTACCGCCAGTGCCGAACAGATCCCCAGAATTTGCAGTGCAATAGGGTTGTTCTGGAATATAGGCGCTGTTAAAACGCCTTTTGCATTTACGTCCGCCATGATCAGGCCCCCTCAACGTCTTCGAAGTTGGTGTCGGTATCTTCGGCATCTTCCGGTTCAGTACCGCTGCGGAATTTTGCCAAATAGGGACCGAATCCTTCTTCGCTTAACCAGAACTGCAGCATGTTCGTCACGCCGTTACTGGTTAGCGTAGCGCCAGATAGCGCATCGACTTCGTATTCGCTGCTAGCACCGCCTTTGGTCAGGTGAATTTCCGGTGAAAGGTCGCCCTCTTCATCGTAAATTTTCTTACCTTCCCACTGTGCTTGCCAGCGCGGATTGTTTACTTCAGCGCCCAGGCCTGGGGTTTCGCTATGCTCATAGTAGGTGATACTGACAATCGTGTTGCCATCACCTTCTACTGATAAAAAGCCGCGCATCAGCCCCCAAAGACCTTGACCACGAATCGGTAGCACAATCTGTTCCGGGTCGTCTTCACTGCCTACCAGATACACCGTGGCATAGTTTTCAACCCGTGAGAGGCCAGCGATATCCTGATCACCTGAAAGCGTGCGACCAGAGGCGGGGTCACGCGCCGCCTCAAAGCTATCGTACGTATCAGGATCAAATTCATCGCTGTACTCGCCGGTTTCCAGATTCACTACCCGAGCAGTGATCTGCTCGCGAAACACTTCTTCAACGTCCATGCCCGGCTCAAATAGCTTGGCAACGTTTAAGATGTTGGTTTTACGGTCAAGCTCCTGATTCAACTGCTGGGCAGGTCGTAATGCGACCGCTGCCGTCGAGACGATGACAGAGCACACGATACAGAGTGCAAACGCCACAATCAGGACTTTCTTGATGGAGTTATTACTTTGTGCCATTAGGCAGTCTCCTCGGCCGGAACGCCGGTTCGCTTCACGCGACGCTTAATGTTGGCCTGGACGAAGAAATGGTCGATCAGCGGTGCAAACAGGTTAGCAAACAGTATCGCCAACATGATGCCTTCCGGGAAAGCCGGATTCACAACGCGAATCAAAACAGTCATGACGCCGATCAGCGCACCAAAGATCAGCCGGCCCTGATTGGTCATCGAGGCTGATACCGGATCCGTTGCCATGAAGACCATACCAAAGGCGAAACCACCAATAACCAAGTGCCAGTACCAAGGCATGGCAAACATTTCGTTGCTGTCAGAGCCGACCAGGTTAAATAGCGTACTGGTAGCCACCATACCGAGGAAAACCCCCAGCACGATTCGCCATGAGGCAATGCGTGTCCATAACAGTACTGCTAAGCCGATCAAGATTGCCAAGGTCGAAACTTCACCTACAGAGCCTGGAATGAAGCCATAGAAAGCATCCCACCAGCTATAGGTATCCGTCATTGTTGCCATACTTTCCTGGAAAGCCATCGACAGCGGAGTAGCACCTGTATAGCCATCCGCAGCCACCCATACAGCATCGCCAGAAATTTGCGCGGGGTAAGCGAAGTAAAGAAAAGCACGCCCGGTAAGCGCGGGGTTCAAGAAGTTTTTACCCGTGCCGCCGAAAATTTCCTTACCAATCACCACACCGAAGGTGATACCAAGAGCGACCTGCCAAAGAGGAATAGTGGCCGGCAGTATCAACGCAAACAGCACAGAAGTGACGAAGAAGCCTTCGTTCACTTCATGGCCACGCTTGATCGCAAACAGCACTTCCCAGAACCCGCCCACGACAAACGTGACCAGATAGATGGGTAAGAAATAAGTCGCGCCCAAGACAAAGTTGGCCCACAAGCTGCTGGCATCATGTCCAGAAGCAAGCGTCATCAAAATTGCTTCACGCCAGCCTCCCATAGAGGCATAGCCCGCTTCGATGGCCGTATTTGCCTGCCAACCTGCGTTCCACATACCGAAGAACATGGCCGGGAAGGTACACATCCAGACGGTAATCATGATGCGTTTAAGGTCGATGCCGTCACGCACGTGAGCGGTGGTTTTAGCCACGCTCGGCGGTGAGTAGAAAATCGTATCTACCGCCTCAAAAAGCGGATAGAACTTTTCATACTTCCCGCCTTTGTGGAAATGCGGCTCGATATTTTGGAGTGTCTGTTGAATACCCATTATCAGGCCTCTTTCTCGATCATGGTGAGATTATCACGCAGGATAGGGCCATATTCGTATTTGCCAGGACAAACATACGTGCATAGCGCCAAATCTTCTTCGTCCAGCTCCAAACACCCAAGCTGCATGGCAACCTCGATGTCGCCTACGATCAACGAGCGCAGTAGCTGAGTTGGCATGATATCCAGCGGCATTACCGTTTCGTATGAACCCACTGGCACCATGGCCCGCTCGGAACCATTAGTGGAAGTGGTGGGGGCATAATTACGCAGCCCTTTAAATCTGGAAAGATAAATACCCAGCACCGAATGTCGATCTGCGCCAAGTGACAACCAGCCCATCAAGATGCGTTTATTGCCCTCTTCAAGCAGGCTGATTTGATTATTGAAGCGCCCTAGATAAGTGAGCTTGCCTTCAGAAGTAAAGCCAGAAAAGACCGACCCGGAGATAACACGAGTATCATCGGGTTTGATGACTTCTTCAGCCAGTAGTTCTTCCAAGCTAGCGCCAATACGCGAACGTATCAAGCGTGGATTCTCGGCACGCGGGCCACCAATCGCAACCACGCGGCTCATATCCAGTTTACCTTCCACAAACAACTTACCGAACGCGATGACGTCCTGGTAGCCGATGTGCCAAACCTTTTTGTGCAGCGCAACGGGCGAAAGATAGTGAATATGAGTGCCCACTAGACCGGCAGGATGCGGCCCAGCAAAGCTTTCAGCCTTGACGCCGTCAACATCGCCACCTGGAATCGAGGCATTTTCACCCGTGCACAAGAAGACGTTGCCCTCGGTAAGGCGCGCTAACACCTTGAGGCCATCTTCGAATGCTTGAGGCTGTTCATTAATGATCAGCTCAGGATCGGGGCTAAGTGGATGGGTATCCACGGCGGTCACAAAAATATCGGCCGGCGTGCTATCGATGGCCGGAGTGCGTGAGAAAGGACGCGTGCGTAATGCCGTCCATAGCCCCGACTCTACTAGTTGGTCAACGACTTTCTGACGCTCAAGCTGTGCTAATGCATTACGATCGTGAGCCGCGAATTCAATCGCCTCCTCAGTTTCGTCAATTTTGATTACCACAGATAGTAAACGTCGTTTTTCGCCACGGTTTATTGCAAGCACTTCACCGGCAGCAGGCGCTGTGTAGCGCACACCATCAACTTTCTTATCGGTAAAGAGCAATTGGCCTAGTTTGACCTTATCCCCTTCCTGGACCTCCATGGTCGGCTTCATGCCGATATAGTCGGTACCCAGGATTGCCACATGGCGCACAGGTCGCGCATCTTCAATACGCTGCTCGGGCGCTCCCGTGATGGGGAGATCCAGGCCTTTTTTGACTTCGATCATAGTCTCGCCCAGTTGTTGGATCGGATATACGAAGGTAAGGGGTTCGAAAGCTTCTTTTCTGCTCAGTGGATTCTAATATTCTGCTCAGATTGTTAACAGTCCGGCCCAAGCAACACTTGAACCACCCCGAAAAATCTATCGCATTATAAAGATAAGCGTGTCCAATGACCACATCCCTGAAGGTCGCCAAAAGTGCTATATACATTGGAAAACTGCTTTACAAAGATAAAAAAACGCCACCCGAAGGTGGCGCGTCTCTCATTATTTAGCCTTACGTTCCGCCAACAGGCCAAGATAGGCGTTATTATCGCGGCAGCTTTACAAAACGTACATTCGACATCTGCTGCAAAATACGCACTACCTGACAGCTATAACCAAACTCATTGTCGTACCATACGTAGATGACCGCATGATGCCCATTGGCGATGGTCGCTTTGGCATCAACGATACCGGCATGTCGATTGCCAACGAAATCCGACGACACCACCTCAGCTGAATCCACATAATCAATTTGCTTTTGATAAGCGGACTCAATAGACATGCGACGCAAATAGTCGTTTAGCCCTTCCGCATCGATTGTTTTATCGAGCGTCAGATTCAAAATCGCCATGGATACGTTAGGAATGGGTACCCGGATAGCGTTACCTGTCAGCTTACCCTCAAGCTCTGGGAGCGCTTTTGCGGCTGCTTTAGCGGCGCCTGTCTCGGTTAATACCATGTTGAGCGCCGCACTGCGCCCACGGCGATCGCCTTTATGGTAGTTGTCGATCAAGTTCTGGTCGTTGGTATAGGCATGTACGGTTTCAACGTGACCATTGACCACGCCATACTCGTCATTGAGTACCTTTAATACCGGCACGATGGCATTGGTGGTACATGAGGCAGCAGACACAATCAGGTCATTATCGCCAATGCTGTCATGATTAATGCCATAGACAATATTTTTAATATCGCCTTTGCCTGGAGCGGTCAGCAATGCCTTAGCGGCCCCCTTGCACTGTAGATGCTGGCCCAAGCCAGCTTCATCGCGCCAAATACCGGTATTATCGACGATTACTGCATTATTGATATCGTAGTGGGTATAGTCAATATCGCTCGGTGAGTCGGCGTATATCACCTGAATAACATTGCCATTGACGATGAGTGTACGGGCCTCAGCGTCCACCATGATCGTGCCGTCAAACGGACCATGCACAGAGTCTCGACGCAGCAAGCTTGCGCGTTTTTCCAGATCTTTTGCAACATCACCCCGACCACGCACAACGATCGCACGCAGCCGTAGCAAATTACCGCCCCCGGCTTTTTCGATCATTACCCGAGCCAACAACCGCCCGATACGGCCAAACCCATAAAGCACCACATCTTGTGGCTCGCCGGTACTGGCTCCAGGCTGATATCCATCAATAATATCGTGAAGCTCTTTACGTAAAAAAGCCTCGACATCACCACCGCCCTGACGCTTGAACATAACCGCCAGCTTGCCCACATCAACGTGCGCAGGACCTAGATTTAACGCCACCATCCCTTTAATGATGGGATAGGTATCCTCAACAAAGAGTTCAGTCCCCTCCAGCTTACGCACAAAGCGGTGATCTTTAAGAATACGGATAACCGACCGCTTGATCAGCGAACGTCCGAACATGGTGGCAACGACGTTGTTCTGACGATAGAGCTGCCCCACTAACGGGATCATCTGCTCTGCCAAGGCTTCGTTACACTGCCATTCTTGAAAAACGTTTTCGAGAGCTTGCTGACTCACGTGCGGCCTCATCAGGTAGGGGGACTAGTTAGTAACCACAGTTTAATAAAACAAACGCGACGTTAAAACGTGGCGTTAGAAACATCTTGTAACTGAAAATTCGTTGGTCATTATCCGGGGCCAGCCCAGCGGTCGCAATGAATGGATAGTCGCACAACATGTAGGGGTATTACAGAAACGTGGATTTGACTACAAGATCACGACGGACTAAAGATTACATCGCTACCCGTCGTCGCGGCACTCTAACTGAAACGGGTGATCGTGTATGATCCTCTTTCCGTTTCAGCGCAAAACGATATCTAGCTTATGCCTACTTTTTCTTTGCTCGAACCGCCTCAGCCTGACGGGGCTCGCGACACGCTATATTGGACATCGCCGCCGGGCAGCGCAGCAGCCCTGGCACTGGCGCGTGTTGCTACGCATGCCCCGCTGCTGGTCATTACCGCCAATACGGCCAGCGCCCAGCGCCTCGAACAAGACCTTTATTTTTATAGCGATGTGCCGGTACTGTCTTTCCCCGACTGGGAAACGCTGCCGTACGATAGCTTTTCGCCCCACCAAGATATTGTTTCAGCTCGGCTACGCACCCTGCGCCAGCTCCAAGATGGTGTACGCGGCATTGTCTTAGTACCCATCAATACCCTCATGCAGCGCTTACCCCCGGTTGAATATATTGCCGGGCGTGTAATGACCTTAAAGGTCGGGGAACGGCTCAACCGCGAAACGTTTCGTGAATCGCTTTCACGCGCTGGCTATCGCGCGGTTGAAACTGTTTACGAACCGGGCGAATACGCCATGCGTGGGGCGCTGATTGATCTATTTGCGATGGGCATGGAAGAGCCGATCCGCATCGACTTGTTTGACGATGAGATCGATACGCTGCGCCATTTCGACCCAGGCAGCCAACGGTCCACGGACAAACGCGACGCTTTGGAACTATTGCCGGCCCACGAATACTCGTTAAGCCGTAGCGCTATTGCCTGTTTCCGAGAGCAATTTGAAACGCTGTTTGATGTTGATCCTCGCCAATGCCCGCTTTATAACGATGCCTTAAAAGGTATTCCATCACCGGGCCTTGAGCACTATTTACCGCTGTTTTTTGAACACACCGCTTCCCTATTCGACCACCTGACCGACGATACCCGGGTGGCACTGCTTCCTGGTGTTTTCCAGGCTGCCGAACAGCATTGGCAGTCGATTGATGCACGCTATGTCAATTTGGGTGTCGACCCTACCCGACCACTGCTTCCGCCGCACCGGGCGTTTTTCCCGGTTAACGACGTTTTCTCGGCCATTAAGGCGCGCCCGCGGATCGAGCTGACTGACGATAGCGAACAGCGCCATGCCCAACAGCCCGAAGCCACCCCATTGCCAGCGCTGGCCATTAATGCCCGCGCCAAACAGCCGCTTGGCGAGCTCAGGGCATTCTTAAAAAACCACACTGAAACGCGCGTGCTTTTCGTGGCCGAATCGCGGGGTCGTCGCGAAGCCTTGGAAGAAGTTTTGGCTCCGCTAGGGCTTTCGCTCCCGCATATCAATGGCTTTCAAGATTTTCTAACCAGCCAACACGCGTATGCCATTACCGAAGGGTTAATTGCCAGTGGTCTATGGCTCAATACGCCCAACATTGCTGTCATCAGTGAAACGGAGCTGTTTGGCGATGTGGTACGCCAAAGCCGGCGACGCGAAAAAGCCACTGATGATAATGAACTGGCGGTACGCCATTTATCAGAGCTGCGTGAAGGTGCCCCCGTGGTACATCAAGCGCACGGAGTGGGCCGTTATTTAGGGTTGGAAACGCTGGAGGCGGGTGGGCAGGCAAGCGAGTTTCTCGCTCTCTCTTACGCTGATGGTGCCAAACTTTATGTTCCGGTTGATAGCCTGCACCTCATTTCGCGCTATAGCGGCGCCGATGACGAGCTGGCGCCCCTCCATAAGCTTGGTTCGGACCAGTGGGAAAAAGCCCGTCGCAAGGCCGCTGAGAAGATACGCGACACCGCTGCCGAGCTATTGGATATTTACGCTCGTCGGGAAGCTCAGCAAGGCGTCGTCTACGAATCACCGGGAGATGAGTACCTTCGCTTTGCTGGAAACTTCCCGTTTGAAGAGACCGCCGACCAGCATGCAGCGATTGAGTCGGTAATAAGCGACATGACCTCTCCTCAGCCTATGGATCGCGTTGTTTGCGGCGACGTAGGGTTTGGCAAAACGGAAGTCGCCATGCGCGCGGCCTTTATTGCGGTTCAATCCGGCCGACAGGTAGTCGTGTTAGTCCCTACGACGCTACTGGCCCGCCAGCATTTTGAGAACTTCCGAGACCGATTTGCCGATACAGCCGTCAACATTGGCTTGATCTCTCGCTTCACCAGCGGAAAAGATACCAGCCAAACGCTGGAAAGCATCAAAAACGGTCAAACGGATATCGTTATTGGCACCCACAAACTGCTCTCCAAGAGCGTTGAGCTCCCCAAAATGGGCCTGCTCATTATTGATGAAGAGCATCGCTTTGGGGTGGCCCAAAAAGAGAAGCTTAAAACGCTTCGCGCTGAAATTGATATTCTGACGCTGACCGCCACGCCTATTCCACGCACGCTGAACATGGCCATGAGCGGCATTCGTGACCTGTCCATCATTGCAACGCCTCCTGCGCGGCGCCTTTCTGTTAAAACCTTTGTGCAGCAGCACGATGCCAGCATCGTCAAAGAGGCCCTGCTGCGTGAAATACTTCGCGGCGGTCAGGTTTATGTGCTGCATAACGAAGTAAAAACGATCGAAAACAGCGCAGAAAAAATACGCGAACTGGTTCCTGAAGCACGCGTAGGCGTTGCCCATGGGCAACTACCGGAACGCAGCCTGGAGCGTATTATGTCGGACTTTTACCACCGCCGCTTTAATGTGCTGGTATGCTCGACTATTATTGAAACAGGTATTGATGTTCCCAGTGCCAATACCATTATTATCGAGCGTGCCGATAAATTTGGTTTAGCACAGCTACATCAGTTGCGTGGCCGGGTCGGTCGCAGTCACCACCAAGCTTACGCCTATCTGTTAACACCGCCTCCCAAAGCCATGACCAGAGATGCCATTAAACGTTTGGAGGCGATAAGCGCTTCGGACGATTTAGGCGCTGGTTTCACACTCGCAAGTCACGACATGGAAATTCGCGGTGCGGGCGAACTATTAGGCGATGAACAGAGCGGCCAGATGGAAACCATTGGCTACACGCTCTATATGGAAATGCTAGATCGTGCGGTCAAGGCCATTCGGGCAGGCAAGACGCCTAATATCGACGCCCCCTTCAACACCGGCGTAGAAATTAGTCTTAATTTGCCAGCATTGATTCCGAATGATTACATTCATGATGTGCAACAGCGGCTAGTCATCTACAAGCGCATTGCCAACACACAAAGCGATAATGAACTCAAAGAGCTGCAAGTAGAGTTAATTGATCGTTTTGGCCTGCTACCCGCATCGCTGAAGAATTTAATACGACAGACCAAGCTACGGCATCGTGCCGAGCAGTTAGGTATTAGCAAGATCGAAGCTGGCGAAAGCCGTGGTCGAGTGCTGTTTGACGGCAGCACCCAAGTAGATCCATTAACGCTGGTGAACCTTATTCAGACCCATCCGAAACATTACCGCTTAGATGGGTCGGATACGTTACGATTTGAATTACCGATGGAAAGTGTCGACAAGCGTTTTGAGCAGCTTGAAAAGCTACTCAGCATGCTTAATCAAAAAGTAGCGGCGGCGTGAGCCTTGGGGCAAACTTAACCCTAGCCACTCCCCAGTTGATCAGCACCCATGATTCAACTCCTGTGGCCCAACGCGCATCAGCAGTGAATTAACATATTAGGAACGTCCATGAACATTCGCGATACCTTTACCCTATGGGGCCCCACCAGTCTGGCAGTGTTACTCGCCGCCAGCTTGTCGAGTCCCGCTTTTGCGCAACAGGCTGCTACCCAAGCCGATCCACAGGTTCAGGAGCAGCCTCAAGAACGCTCCCAAGAACAGTCTCAAGAACAATCTAAAGAACAGTCTCAAGAACAGACGCAACCGCAGGCAGACATCAGCATTGATGCGGTTGATAGCGCTGCTCAAGTCGCGGACCAGGATGAGCTGCCGCGTGGCCACTTCCGCCTCCCTGAACAAGGAGACGTGATAGGGGAGCACTACACGGTTATCGTAGAAGACCCCGAGCAGACGCTGATCGATATCGCTCGGCGCCATAATATTGGCTATGAAGAAATCCGCATGGCCAACCCTGATGTCAGCCTTTGGGTACCGGGTGTTGGCACTGAAGTGGTCATTCCAGCCAAATATATTCTGCCTCCTGCCCCACGGGAAGGTGTAGTGGTTAACCTCTCGGAACTGCGCCTTTATTACTATCCCGCCAACAAACCGGGAATCGTCGAGACCTACCCGGTCAGCGTCGGTCGTGAAGAGTTCGCCACCCCGGTGGGTATAACGCGGACGACGGTCAAGGTGAAAGACCCCGCCTGGGCACCGCCCGCCTCCATGCGTCGCGAAGCAGCCGAGCGTGGAGATCCTGCACCGTCGGTCGTTCCGCCAGGCCCGGACAATCCCCTGGGAGAACACGCTATATTGCTCGCCATGCCGAGCTATCTGATTCATGGCACCAACCGCCCAGATGGCGTAGGCATGCGCGTCAGCCGTGGCTGTATTCGTATGTACCCAGAAGACATTAAGTCGCTTTATGAGCGCCTTCCGAGTGGCACCCAGGTCAACTTGATGGATGCGCCCTTTAAAGCAGGCTGGGCGGCTGACGGGACACTGTTTGTTCAGTCCTTCCCGCAGCTACAAGAGAATGTAGGGGACTTTGAGCCGCTACTGAACGCTCTGGAGCGGGTCAACGCGCTGACTGAAAACAACATTGAGATAGACTCGGCACAGATCGAACGCGCCGTAGAAGCGCCCGATGGGCAGTTTATTGCGCTTTATGGCCCCCAAGCACCCGAACTTGAGCCTGAACCAGAACCGGTGAAGCTGATCAACGAGGTTGAGCTAAGCGCCTCCTCCTCTGCTAACCAAGAGTCCTAAACTAAGAGTCCTAAAACCAAAAACCCCGCCGAGGCGGGGTTTTTAGCATAGCTAGCGGCAAAAACACTTACCTAACTAACTACGACTTTCATACAGCAACTGCTGAGAGAGTCGAGAGACTCCACAACAGCTCCAGGCAGAATTACTTCTGCATGGAACGCTGGAACTGACGGTTCATTTCTTCACGGCTCTGCTCAGACATCTGCAGGGCAGCTTGCGCGTCGCGCTGAGCTTGGTTAGCAGTGTTCATTGCTTGTGAAGCCATGCTACGTGCTTCTGCAGCGTCAGCTTGTGCAGATTCTGCAGTCATGCGAACTTCTTCCAGAGCGCTGGTAGAAGCACAACCAGCAAGAATTGCCAGAGAAGCGGCAGCAGCAGTCATCTTCAGAGTAGTTTTCAAAGTCATAATGTTCTCCTTGAGTCGTCCTTGGGTACTACGTTAATGGTATGACAAAGATAAGGCTAATTAATTAGTTTAGCTTTGTCTACCTGCGGTGCAGGTTCTTTACAATGACTGGTGCTGTGAAGCACGCAAGTCAAACGCTGTTTTATAATAGACCACAGCGGTTGTCTATAGCCATGTATTTAAAACCTCGAACTTCCTTCAACGACATCAGCTTAACGGATCACTACTCGAGTGCCAACACCTACGAGTTCTGCTAAGCGGTCTATTTGTTCGTTGGTAACGGCAACACACCCCTGGGTCCAATGGAAGCGCCCATGAACCTCTGGATCAGCGCGCCCCAGACCATGAATACCAATCGCCCCACCCAGGGCGGTATTTTGCGGTGGCTGGCCGGTACGTCGGTAGTAATCGAAGTATTGTTCGTAATCAGTTTGCGAATAAATTCCTTTATCCAGCGCCATGCGAGCGTGCGCAGGCGAGGGATAATCAAGGCTCATGAAAGTACGCCATTGGCTTTCGTAGTTAAAACGGTTAATACGAAACTCGCCTTTGGGGGTGACATTATCGCCTCTAACTCGTTGCGTTTTTGCCCCGGCACGGCCAAGCGATATAGGCTCAAAGCGTTCCAGTAGCGCATTGCCACGAAAGACACTCAACGTTGCCTCTTGATCATCCACCAGCACCCACAGCTCATTCGTATGGCGTGGCACAGGCGCGCGAACCAGCATTGTCTCAATGAGATCCGCTGTGCCAGCTTCACCAATGAAAGAGGCATGGGCGCTAGCAACGGCGGGTAAACTAAGCGCCATGGCTAAGAATTGACGGCGATTAACTAAAAACATGATTGCTCTCGAAACAGGGCACTCTCGACACATTAGCCTTTGATTGATCAATTAGATACATCAGGAGGCTGTTATACCTTATT
Organism: Vreelandella sulfidaeris; assembly: GCF_042429665.1. Classification (GTDB taxonomy): domain Bacteria; phylum Pseudomonadota; class Gammaproteobacteria; order Pseudomonadales; family Halomonadaceae; genus Vreelandella. The sequence goes on from NZ_JBHMAC010000011.1 coordinate 122,585, forward strand.
CCGTCATTCGACGTTAGTAATTTCGTCATTAGCTCACGCTCAATGACCAATGCGCTTGTCACCACTAAGCTCGCATACCGCCTCATTAAAGGCCCTTTAGCTCTTCTATGCTGGCAACCATCTTGCGTATCTCAGCATTATGTCCTTCCGCTAGCGAGTCAAAAAACTCTGCTTCGGGTTTAATCCTGGCACGTAAAGCACGATGCTCATACATTGCTTGCAAACGCTGGTGTGCGGTCGTAGCCGTTTCCATCGCATCATCTATCGAACCAGTGACCGATTGCTCCGCAAGACGATCCAGCTCGGGAGGCTCAGGAAACTCACCAGATTCATCGAACCATGTCTCCAACACTTCGGATTGGTCCGTACTATCATGAAACAGGTCTTCAAGCCCCGTTTTCATCTGCAGCTCACGGCTAGCCAAGTAATCTAACGCCATCTTTAAGCGCTCATTATCAGCATTTTCAGCGGCCTCGCCATACTGACGCGCCATCCGCGTGTGAAAACCTGCCGCCCACTCAACTAAATCTTTAACCTGGTTGTAGCGCATCATGATCTCCTTCTCGTGGTGCTTACTTGACCGTATAACGAATCCAAGAGCGTATTACTTCTACCACTCTAGGCTGGTTTCGCGCAAAGCACTTATTTCACGTTTGGCAGCCTGAATATTATCAAGCAGCTGTTGGCGAAAATCCGCCTGGCCTCCCAGCGCAATGAGTGCCGGATTAACGGTAACGCGCTGCGCGGCACCTTTGTCGCTATGCAGGCGTTCAAGCTGGGTGACCAGCCAGCTCACCCAACTCTCGGGTTGGGACGCTAAGTCGCGCAGTCGCTGCAATTCCGCAAGCGCAGGCCCATCCTGGGACAGCAACACTTGCCAGCGGTGTTCCGGCAAACGAGCGTGCTCAGTGACTTCACGTAAAAGCGACGATAGTGCCAGTTCAAAGAGCGCTAGCGCGCCCTCCTCAAGCGCCATCTGGCGTGAAGGGGCATGTTCATCATCCCCTCCAGGCAGGTTGGCAAGCAACTCTGCCTGGTAGAGCAACTGGTTAGTCCTCGAACGTGCTGTCACTTACGCTTGTCCTCTACTTGCCATTTATTGCCATCAAACATGGCTTTCCAGCCAGTCGCCTTGCCCTCTTCGTCGGTCATCACGTACTGCTCTTTACTCTTACGCGAGTAACGTATTTGAGCGGGACGTCCATCCGGGTCTTCGCTGGGCGCTTTAAGTATAAAATGATACTTTTCAGGCAGCTCGTCGGCATGTGCTTTGAGCTCTTTGACCAGCGGTGGCCTCGTTTCGCGATTTTTGGGAAACTTACTCGCGGCTAAAAAGAGCCCGCTGGCGCCATCGCGAAGCACGTAATGATCTTCAACTTTTTGGCACTCAAGCTCCGGCATTGGAATAGGATCCATTTTTGGCGGCGCCACTTCCCCGCTCTTCAACAGCTTGCGGGTATTTTTGCATTCACTGTTGGTACACCCAAAATACTTGCCAAAGCGGCCAGATTTCAACTGCATTTCTGAGCCACACTTGTCGCACTCAATCACCGGGCCGTCATAGCCTTTGATCTTGAATTTGCCGCTTTCCACTTCGTAGCCGTCACAATCAGGGCTGTTGCCACAAATGTGCAGCTTGCGCGTTTCATCGATCAGGTAGTTATCCATCGCCGTGCCACATTTTGGGCAGCGACGCTTGGCCCGCAACGCATTGGTTTCGGCCTCTTCGCCGGCGTCTTCGGCAACGGCTTCTTCACCTGGAATCAAATCAATGGTGGTTTTGCAGCGCTCCTTGGGAGGGAGGTTATAGCCGCTACAGCCCAGAAAAACGCCTGTCGAAGCAGTGCGAATCTGCATATGACGGCCACATTTTGGGCAATCGATATTGGTGGGCACAGGCTGATTAGGCCGCATACCGTCATCGCTCTCAGCTTTGGCAAGCTCTTCGCGGAACTCACCATAGAAGGCGTCCAGTAATGCCTGCCAATTGCGCTCTCCTTCTGCGACTTCATCCAGGCTGTCTTCCATGCGGGCCGTAAACGAGAAATCCATCAGGTCCGGAAACGACTCTTTAAGTCGCTCAGTAACGATATCGCCCAGCTTCTCAGCATAAAAGCGTCGATTCTCCAGCTTTACATAACCGCGATCCTGGATCGTTGAAATGATCGACGCGTACGTCGAGGGACGACCGATTCCTTGCTTTTCCAACTCTTTCACTAGGCTCGCTTCGGTATAACGCGGCGCGGGCTTGGTAAAGTGCTGCTGAGGATCCAGCGCATTGAGCGCCATGGGCGTACCCTTTGGCAAATCAGGTAAGCTCTGATCCTCATTCTTGCCGCTGGGCTTCATGACACGGGTATAGCCGTCAAACTTGAGCACACGGCCTTTAGCACGCAGCTCATAACCATCGACCTCGGCACTCAAGGTGCTCGACAGATACTCGGCAGGCGTCATTTGGCAGGCCACGAACTGACGCCAAATCAGTTCATAAAGGCGCTCGGCATCACGCTCCATTCCAGCCAGGTCGGACGCTTTACGCTCAACACTTGAAGGTCGAATAGCCTCGTGTGCCTCTTGGGCGCTCTCTTTGCTGCTGTAGCGATTAGGCGTTTCAGGCAGGTAGCGCTTGCCGAACTCGTTGTCTATGTAACTGCGCACCCCTTCCACGGCATCTTTAGACAAGTTGGTGGAGTCGGTTCGCATATAGGTAATATAGCCCGCCTCGTAGAGACGCTGGGCCATGGTCATGGTCTTTTTAACAGAAAACCCTAACCGACCGCTGGCCGCCTGCTGCAGCGTAGAGGTAATAAAAGGAGCAGTGGGCTTGGAACTGGTGGGTTTATCTTCGCGAGAGGTAATGGCCAGCTTGGCTTTTCTAAGCTGCTCAATACGCGCCAGGGTATCTTTTTCAGAGGTCGGTCTGAAGGCTTTACCCTCTTGGCGTACCAGCGCGAAACGAACGAGCTCGCCCTCGGGTGAGGCTAAGTCGGCATGTACATCCCAGAACTCTTCAGGAATAAAAGCCCGGATTTCCCGCTCACGCTCAACGATCAGTCGAACCGCGACGGATTGCACACGGCCAGCTGACAGCCCTCGTGCCACTTTCGCCCATAGCAAGGGCGACAGCATGAAGCCTACGACTCGGTCGAGGAAACGCCGCGCCTGCTGCGCTTCTACACGGGGAATATTGAGTGCGCCCGGTGCTTTAAAAGCATCTTGAATCGCATTTTTAGTAATTTCGTTAAATACAACACGCTTATAACGGTTATCATCACCGCCGATAGTCTCGCGCAGATGCCAAGCAATCGCTTCACCCTCGCGATCCAAATCCGTTGCAAGATAAACGGCGTCTGCTTTCTCAGCCAACTTTTTAAGTTCAGCGACGACTTTCTCTTTACCAGGTAATACTTCGTAGTGGGCTTCCCAACCATTGTTAGGATCGATACCCATACGCCGGATTAGCTGATCCTGGCTTTTGCGCTTTTTATATTCTGCTTTTTCTTCTGCCGACATCTTACGTGTCGCTGCGGCTTGGCGTGCGCGCTCCTTGGGGTCGGAGGCTGCCTTACCTGAGCCGCTGGTCGGCAGGTCACGTATGTGGCCCACGCTCGACTTCACGATGAAATCGTTGCCGAGATATTTATTAATCGTCTTCGCTTTCGCTGGCGATTCGACGATGACCAGTGACTTGCCCATAGTGCTCCACTTTCCTAATGCACGGGCTGTCTAGCGCGTGCTCTGAATTCGGTACCGCATCGTTGGGATAAACCATCCCCCCAAAAGATACGGATGAAAAAAATGCGCCTACCCTAACTCAGCCCTTGGCTAAGCGCTAGTAGCAAGCAATGCGCGGGATGGATCCTTCGATTTCAGACAAATAGTAGCTAGACACTAGACTGCCACCGACGTTACGGCAACCCAAAAGGTCGTGCAGCAGACAAATCGCCCCCACCAAATTGGCGGGGGCGATTGACATTAACGTACTGTTTTAGCGCTTGGTTGGCTCTTTTTTACGCGTGTCAGTGGTACTTTTAGCATTGGTCTTTGTATCGCTCGAGGTCGCCTCTGGCGTCGAGGTCACGGTCGACTTCTTAGAAGCAGACTGACTCGCCTCATCCTTTACCTTGCTCTCAGTCACCGAGGCTTGGTTCGTCAAGTCATTAGACTTGTCAGATGCGTTGGCGCCAGCTTTTGCCTGTTCAGAGGCCTTCGGCTTGGTCGTAGCCTGTGGCTTGTTATCGTTTCTAGAGCGAGTGTCGGTTTTGGATTTCGTATCGGCGTTCGGCTTGGCGACGGTTTTTGGCTTGGCAGCGGTTTTCTTCTGAGCAGGCTGAGTAGGCGTTGCCTCAACGCTTGCTGTGGGTGCCTGTGCCGCGTTGGCATTAGCCGACTTGGAGGCTTGCCTGGGCCTTGCTTTATCAAACAGGGCCTTGATCTGAGTAAAGCGATCAGCAGAGTTCTTCGTCATCTCACCACTAGCGGCGAATACGTGGTCAAGATGTTGAATATAGCCGTCAATCGCTTCATTGGTTTGCCCATCCAACAAAACAGGCAGCGAATTCAATGCTTGTTCACGATCCAGCTTCAACATGAAGAACTGTTCTCGAACCAGATGTTTAAACTCACTTAGCTTGATACCAGGCTCAAGCTCAGCACGCGAGGCACGCAGGCGTTTAAAGTTTCGCTCATCGGTGGTTGGTGAACCGCCTAACACATAAATAAGTGAACGCATCACCGCTTCATGGGGGCCGCCTTGGGCATATTTCTCACCCAAAGTGTGCTGGCGCTGCTCTACGAAGCGACGGTGTTCGGGTTCAGCACCCGGACGACGGCGATGGACATGAGCGTCTCCATACAAGCCCACGGCAGCCTGCAACAGCGGCTGGCCATAGACGTTCATAAATACCTTTTCAGTCGAGCTATCACGCACATCGCGAATGGCATTGAGGCTAGCGACCAGTTGGTCAGACCCCATGGATTCAAAGGCTTTAAATATATTCTCAGACGACACCTGGTGGCGGTTTTTACGTACCATTTCAGCCATTACCGGCAATGGGACTGACAATGGATTACGATCAGAAAGTAATTTATAGCCCAGGCGGATAGGATGCATACGGCGAATCCAACGAGCAGCTTCAGGCGTTATCGTGGCTTTTAACCAGGGCTGTAGAAATAGCCGGTACAACCCAAGGTTAATTTCTGAAATACGCGCCACCGTCGCAAATCGACGGTCGTCTTCAGGCTTATGCATCACCGCACGATCTAATTCTTCAAAATTGCGCGGCATAAATTCAAGCAGGTAATCACGCTCATACAAGTCAGCGTCAGCGCCTTTTTCAGCTGGCGTGATAGCCGTTTCATACAACCCTGGCGGCATAACGTCGATATAATCCATGTTCGCCGTAAATTCAGTATGCTCTTTACGCGATACGCTGCCCGATACAAAAATCCCTAGATGGCCGGTGGTGTCATGCTGGCAATACACAATCGTCTGATCGTTAGCAATGATGTCGTCTTCGTTTTCGTAAAGATCACGAATCCAGCCGAGTGCTTGAGGAGGCGGGGTAATATCGTCACCACGCGAGCAGAACACCACCACGGGAGAGCGCACATTACGCAGGTCAATACGACGACCGTCGCGAGTCACCAACTGTGCCGTTGAGAGCCGGTTGCCAACGAATAGATTATCGACAATGTATTGGATCTCTTCGCCGCCCAACACAACGTGCCCGCCCCACCAGCGCTCGAAGTCGAGATAGCGACCTGCTTCAGTATCGACATTGTCGTAAAGATGATACTGCTTTTTCCAATAGGTATTGGCGGGATTGAGTCGCTCAAAGTTTTGCACCAGCCAAGCACCGTCAAAAAGACCGTCGCCCATGTCGCTGGTAAACGCGGTTATCCAGCTCCCGCCAGTCATCCCTCCGGTATAGCGCATGGGCGCCTTGCCATGCTCGCCCGCCCAGTATGAAAGCGGCGCACCGGCAATCAGAATAGGTCCAAATACGTCCGGCTCCAGGGCAGCTGCCATCATCAGTTGCCAACCTGCTTGGCAATTACCCACCACCATTGGCTTTTCGGTAGTTTCTGGGTGCAGTTCAATCACATGGCGCAAAAACGCTATTTCAGACTCAACGACGTCTTCAACCGTTTGGCCTGGCTCTGGAAACGGTAAAAACCCTATGAAGTAGCAGGGATGCCCTGCTTTAAGCGCGACCCCCAACTCGCTGTCAGGCTTAAATCCGCCAATCCCTGGCCCGTGGCCCGCACGTGGATCCACCACCACGAAAGGACGTTTTTGGGGATCTATCTCAGTCCCTTCCTTGGGCAGCACGCGCATCAGCTCATAGTTGGTGGGGCGTGGCAGCGTCCGGCCGTCCATTAGCACTTCAGTATCAAACCCCAACACATTGGGCTTGGTCTGCTCCATATGCTCAAGGTACTGATTGCCACGTTGACGCATGACATCCAGATACAAGACGCTGCGCTCAACGCTGTCGCGCCAGTAGCTCACGGCGGCACGCCCAACACCAAATGGGTCGACAAAAGAAGCCATGGCGTCACTAGCCTGCGCCGTGGAGGAATCATTTTTTTGCTTAAGCCATGCACTAGTGAAGGCGCTGACTGGAAACATAGGATTGGCGAGAAAGTTCATAGGTTCTCCCGTGGGTTGATGAACCGGCATCAGACCCGAAAGCAATGATGCTGCAATGCAATATAGTTTAGGCCACTACGCGCGTGGCGTCGATCCTAACGCTGATAAAAACGACTTAGACAGCCTTTCCGCTGTTGAAATAATGTAAAAGATTCAGTAATGGCGTGTATTTACTGGCGATGACGCTTGATACTGAGTTAAATCCTGACATTATTAAGGGATGCTCACGATGAGGTTGCTATGTCGCCCCCTACTCTGCTCAATCGCCTGACCTTTCGGCAGCTACAGGTGTTTCAGGCGGTGTACCAACAACGCTCTTACTCCCGCGCTGCCGAGCAATTAGGGCTTACCCAGCCAGCGGTAAGCGCGCAAATACGTCAACTCGAACTGACACTGGGCCAAGCGCTGTTTAAATATGCGGGCAAAATATTCCATACTCTTCCCGCTGCCGACACCCTGGCTCACTCGACGCGTGAAATTTTTGGCCAGCTTTCACGCCTGCAAATGAACCTATCCACTATTAACGGCAAAATTAGCGGCGAGCTTAATATTGCGGCAGTGTCATCTGCCCAATACGTAGTGCCCTACTTGCTCGCCCGGTTTCGGGCTCACTACCCTGACGTTCATGTGCGTCTAAAAGTATGTAACCGCAGCCAGGCGCTGGAGAGGTTGGCAGAACAGCAAGATGACCTTGTGATTATGGCCATGGTGCCTGAAGACGAACGCCTGGTCGTTATGCCAATACTTGATAATGAACTGATCGCCGTCGTTTGGCCTGAGCATCCGCTGCTGTCTATGCCCGAGCCATCACTGGCAGACTTCGCTCGCCATTACGTGCTCATGCGCGAGCCAGGCTCAGGCGTACGCAACGCTTTCGAGCAAATGGCCGCCAACCAACAGATCGCCCTTTCCCATACAATTGAACTAGGGACCAACGAGGCGATTAAAGGCGGCGTGATGGCCCACTTGGGCGTTGCGGTCCTTCCCCGCCTGGCGGTTCAGCTTGAGCTTGAGCAAAAACTACTGGTGGAGTTGGAGCTTCCTGATTTTCCCATACACCGCTCCTGGTGCACGGTTTATACGCGAGAGCGCTTTCCCACGCCGGTGGCTGAACTTTTTTTAAGTTTTATTCGTGAACATTTAGCCGATTATCGCCGCTATTTCCAGGCGCCCTCCAGCCCGCTACCCAGCCATGGCGTTGCCTGTCTACCCATGCTGCCCCACTAATCCCCATGACGGTGGGCGGTGTCTTGTTAACGGCGAAATATGTTACATTAGACGTTATAAGCACGATAAAATATCGCGCAAACCACGTATTAAATGGTAGGCCAAGTAAGGCGTTTACGCCCGCTCACTCATTCGGCCTACCGCACAGAAGAGAGGCTCTGTCCCTATGAGCAATACCCCCTCGCAGCGTGTCTCTAGCGGTGAAAAATACCGTAACGAACATGGCATGACGGTGATCAAGGATGGCATGAAGCAGCGCAAAGCGCAGGCAGAGGCCCCTTCTCTAGAACGTAAGCCCAAATGGCTCCGCGCCCAGATACCAGGGGGAGAGCGCTTTGAGGCCGTCAAAAAAAATGTCGCCACTCACCGACTAAGCACCGTCTGTGCCGAATCCCACTGTCCTAATATGGGCGAGTGTTGGAGCAACGGTACGGCCACCATCATGCTCATGGGATCGGTCTGCACCCGCGCCTGTCGTTTCTGCGCGGTTGATACAGGCAACCCACAGGGCTGGTTAGATAAAGAAGAGCCTGACAATACCGCTAAATCAGTGGAGTTAATGGGCCTGCGTTATATCGTACTGACGTCAGTGGACCGTGATGATCTGGATGATGGTGGAGCTACCCATTACGCCAACTGCATCCGTGCCATTAAGGCACGTACTCCAGACGTAGTCGTAGAAGCCCTGACCCCCGACTTTGACGGTGAACTTGCGGCCATTGAACGCGTCGTCGATTCTGGCTTACAGGTATTTGCTCAAAACGTGGAAACCGTTGAGCGCTTGACCGGCCGTGTCCGTGACCGCCGAGCGGGTTATCGCAAAACGCTAGACGTACTTGCCCATGCAAAACGCTACCGCCCTGACATCATCACCAAAACCAGCCTGATGCTGGGGCTGGGTGAAACAGATGAAGAAATTTTGCAAACGTTCGATGATCTTCGCGAAATAGGTGTCGATATCGTGACGTTAGGCCAGTATCTTCGCCCAACCAAGTACCACCTGGATGTCGAGCGCTGGGTTACGCCTGAAGAGTTTGACCGGTACCGCGTCATTGGTTTGGAAAAAGGCTTTATGGAGGTTCCTTCAGGTCCGCTAGTACGCTCAAGCTATCGCGCGGATCGAGTTTTCGAGAAGAACAACCTGGGCCTGGCCTCGCCAGCCGCCATTCCAGGCCAAGAAGAGCCAACCAATCCCAACCTGATTCCAACGTTGAGCGTCGGTTAAGCAGGCACATGCGTTTAGTGACCGCTGGCTGGCTGTCACTAAACGCTGCTATTCAGTGTTCACTATTACTGCGGTTGATGAGGCAATAGCGGCGAACGATTAATGCTCACCAGGGTGCGCTTTAACTGATGAGCTAATGAGTCAGCCAACTGTTTGCCAACCTGATGCGGCACTGGAAGATCAACCAAGTCAGCTAACTTCGCCATCGACATGCCCGCATAACCACAGGGGTTAATGCGCAAGAAAGGGCTCAGGTCGCCATCTACATTAAGTGCGACCCCATGAAAACTGGCTCCGCGCCGAATTCTTAGCCCAAGCGAGGCAATTTTTGCCTCTCCCATCGCGGTATCCACATAGACCCCTGGCGCGTCTGGCTTGGCCCGGGCGCTTACCCCGTAAAGACCCAATACCTCAATTACCGCGCGCTCCAACGCAGTAACTAAATCGCGCACGCCGATGCTGCTCCGCCGCACATCCAACAGCGGATACAGCACCACTTGACCAGGGCCGTGATACGTTACCTGGCCACCACGGTCAGTGTGCACGACCGGGATATCACCCGGCAGCAGTAAATGCTCTGGCTTGCCGGCCTGACCCTGGGTAAATACTGGGTCATGTTCTACTAACCAAAACTGATCGGGTGTCTGAGCATCGCGCGTATCGGTCAACGCGCGCATTGCCTCCCATACCGGCTGGTACTTTTGCCGACCCAAGTCATAAAGCTCAATAGGTGTGGTGTCGTCCACGCTTAAACCACCATATGAACACGACCTGTGGCTTTGAGCGCCATAAACACCTCTTTAATATGCTCCTCTCCGGTCGCTCTAATCATCACACGAACGGACTGGAAACGACCATTGCGGCTATCCACCACTTGCATCGTAGTGGCATCAAAATCAGGAGTATGGCGCACAATGACCTGGCAGACACAGGCCGGAAAGTCATCGGCTGCGTCACCCACCACTTTTAACGAGTAGTCACAGGGAAAGGTAATTTTAGGCGGCGCTTGAGCTGCCGGTTGACGCAAATCGCGCAGACCCTGTGAAGCACCTTTTTTCATAACAACCTCATCGTAACAGACCCTAAAACATCGCTAAAAAACGCTTTTAACACTACCCATTAGACAAAACCTAGTCGGTAAAGTTACTAATCAAGCCACTAAAGAAACGTTGCACTTGATCGAAAAGGCGCTTGAAGAGACCGCCTTCTTCAATATTTTCTAACGCTACCAGGCGCCGCTCACCGACCACTTCGTCACCCAGATGAACTTCGAGTGTACCCACCTCATCGCCGATTGAAACCGGTGCCTGCAGATCTGGATTGAGGTTAAGGCGGGCGCGCAGCTCTTCATTGCGGTTGCGCGGCAAGGTCATGAAGACCTCTTCATCCACACCGACTCGTAGCTCGTTAATATCGCCGCCCCACACTCGCGGCGTAGCTAGCACTGCCCCACGCTCATAAAGCTTCATGGTTTCAAAAAAACGGAACCCATAGCTGAGCAATTTCTGGGTTTCCTGCGCCCGCGCTTCATCTGATTGAGTGCCCATGACGACTGAAATTAGTCGCATATCCTCACGCTTGGCCGAGGAGACCAGGCAATACCCAGCTTCCGTTGTCCAGCCGGTTTTTAGTCCATCGACTGACGGGTCACGCCATAACAGCCGGTTGCGGTTGGGCTGATCTATATCGCCATAAGAAAAGGTGCGCTGAGAATAAATTTCATAGTGATCCGGATAGTCATTGATGATATGCCGGGATAGACGCGCCATGTCATGCGCCGTTGAGTAGTGATTCTCAGCAGGCAAGCCAGTCGCGTTCTGGAAGTTGGTATCGTTCATGCCTAGGCGCGTGGCATGCTGATTCATTAAATCTGCAAAGGGTGCCTCGCCTCCGGCCAGGTGCTCAGCCATTGCGACACTGGCATCGTTACCAGACACGATAATAATACCGTGGAGCAGGTTATCAACCGAGACCTGATCACCCACTTCAATAAACATTTTCGAGCCGCCGGTTCTCCAGGCATTCTCGCTGATATTGATCATGTCGGTCAGGTTGATGGTGCCGCGGTCAAGCTCACGCTCAACCAGGTAGGCGGTCATCAACTTGGTCAAACTCGCCGGAGGCAAGCGCTCATCAGAGTTATGCTCCGCTAAAATACGACCACTATTCGCATCCATGAGTATCCATGAACTCGCCGCCAACTGAGGAGCCGCGGGAATAATGGTTTGTGGTTGCGGTATCACCTGAGCAGAAGCAGGCACGGATACGGCCGCCATGGCAGCGAAGAGGCACAGGCGTGCAGAGCGACCAATGGATGTAAACACGTTCATAACGTCAATCTCACTTACTTGAAAGCTAACTTGCAAAGCTTATTTGTAAAATACGGCGGCGCGAAAGGACGCGCCACAATGAGTAAATAGAGGACTTAATTATCGCACAACAAAGACCTGGGGGAACCCTGCTTGACGTAGCGTTTCACGCGCTTGAGCTTCCTGGTCAGCGCTAAGGGGACCTACCTGCACACGATATACCTCGGCGTCGCTCATGATACGCACATCTAATGGCTGCTCAACCTGCAAACGCTGCTGAAGCTGTTGCGCGCCCTCAGGATTACCTAATGCAGCTATTTGCAGGTAAATCATATCGCCCGTCGCTTCCTGGCTTGGCGATGCTTGAGCGACGGCAGGCTGAGGAGCGTTCGCTGTCGACACGGCAGGCGAGGCACCAGGACCGGTATTGGACGGCTGAGGCGCCCTGGCCTGCGTCGGCATCTCAGCACCTCTGCCCTGCTCGGCCAGCCACTGTTCAGGGTTGATCGCCTCTACTTTTACCGACCCTGTCCCATTGTCGAGAAAACCAAGACGAGCCGCTGCCGCATAGGAGAGGTCAATTTCGCGCTCACTATGAAAGGGGCCGCGGTCATTTACCCTAACGATGACTGACCGGCCATTGTCCAGGCTGGTAACCCGAGCAAAGGTAGGGAGCGGTAACGAACGATGCGCAGCCGACATTTTGTACATGTCGTAGATTTCGCCATTTGACGTAGCGTAGCCATGGAATTTTTCGCCATACCAGGAAGCCGTTCCGCTTTTTGCATAACCCGTGGCATCAGGCAAAACATGATAGGTTTTGCCCCACACTTCATAGGTGGCGCGATTACCTGCTCGTGAAGGCGCCTCAATCCGGGGTACGGCGTTCGGCACCTTGGTCACATCGGGTGGCTCAAGCGGATAGGCATCTCCACTCATGGCATAACGCCCACCGCTGGTACCGGCCGGCGCCGCCGCGGTTGTCTGGTTGGTGGTATTGGGCGCTTCAACACGCTGTACGTCATTACTGGCGCAACCACCGACTAGTGCGATTAAAGTCAGCCACCCACTGATTTTTAGCAACGGTGTAAACTGCGCTTGGGCAAGCTGGCGCTTGGATAAACCTAACTTCATCGTTGTTCCTCATGCAGCGCAGCAATCGCTTCGGATAATTCAGTCACCGCCATGGCATAAAGGTGGCTATGGTTGTAACGAGTAATAACGTAAAAGTTGTTCTCACCCAACCGATAGCCAATCTCCCCATCGGCAAACTCAAACGCCAGGGGCATCACCAACATGTCGTCATCAAAAGGCTCGACAGACTCGACACCATGCGCGGCAAGCTGGGCAATGCTTACAGACGGAGAGGATGTTTGGTTAAAAGAGAGCTGCTGTCGTAATGCTGAAGAGAGCTCGTCGGGCCCAGTGGCCTGATGATAAATGGCCTCTCCCGCGCGCCAGCCATGCTCAGAAAAATAATTGGCGACGCTACCAATAGCATCGACCGGATTATCCCAAAGGTCACGGCGCCCATCGTCATCAAAATCGACCGCATAGGCTTGATAGCTGGTGGGTATAAACTGCGGATATCCCATCGCCCCCGCATACGAGCCATGCAGCTCGCCAGGCTCAACATCCTGCTCGTAAGCAATACGCAGGAATGCTGCCAATTCACCGCGGAAGAAGCTGCCTCTGGTAGGATGATAAAAAGCCAGCGTGGCAAGCGAATCAAGCACACGATGCTGGCCTTTATGGCGACCATAATACGTTTCCACACCGATAATGGCAGCGATAATCTCGGCAGGAACACCATAAATGTTCTCGGCGCGCGCAAACGCTTGCGCATGAGCTTCAATAAACTCAGCACCTTCTTCGATGCGCTGCTGGGTCAAAAATATGGCGCGATACTCATGCCATTTCAAGCGACGCTCGGCCGCTCCCTCCATCGCATCCAACACACTCTGGGTATAGGCCGCCTGCCCTAGTGCATCTTTCAGCCAATCTTGTGGCAGCCCTTGTTGGACCAGCTCCGCCATTAACGCCTGGCTATCAGCATTAAGCTCAGGCGCGACGGAGGGGGCTTGCCCCTGTGAAGGTTCTTCAGCAAACGCAGCGGGCGCTCCCCAGCTCAACAACGCTACCAATAAATAGCTGCTCGTCTTCCTTTGAACCTTGGTCATTAACTTTCCACTCCTGGAACTGAAATTCCTGAGCCGCCCCTCCCGTGCTATTTCTTTCCGAGCAATCATTTCTCAACCAATACGTTCTTAAGCAACAGGTTCTGAAGCAACAGATTTTCAAACAATATTAGCTCAATTTAACGTACGCACGATCACTCGGCAGGCTGGCTAGCGGGATAGCAGTCGACGATGGGCATGTATGGACATGAGAATACCGAAACCTGCTAACAAGGTCACGCTTGAGGTACCCCCGTAGCTAACCAGCGGCAGCGGTACCCCTACAACAGGCAAAATACCGCTCACCATGCCCATATTGACAAACACGTAGATAAAGAAGGTTAAAATGATACTGCCCGCCACCAAGCGGCCAAAGGTGTCCTGGGCCGTACTCGCCATCCATAACCCACGACTTACAATTAAAAGATAGAGTGCCAGCAGCACTAGCATGCCCACTAACCCAAACTCTTCACCCAGGACAGCAATGATGAAATCGGTATGCCGCTCAGGTAAAAATTCTAGCTGAGACTGGGTCCCCTGAAGCCACCCTTTGCCCCAAAGACCACCACTACCAATGGCGGTAGTTGATTGAATTATGTTCCACCCCGACCCCAATGGATCACTTTCTGGATTTAAAAACGTCAACACCCGCTGGCGCTGGTAATTGTGCATATTCATCCAGAGCAGCGGCACACCCGCGGCACCCAATGCCATCATAAAGCCGATTAAACGCCACGACAGACCCGCTAGTAGCACCACTATCAGGGCAGCACTCGACACTAGCAGGGAAGTCCCCAAATCAGGCTGAATCGCAGTCAACACCACCGGCACACCGATAATGACCCCACACACCAGAATATCGCGAAAGCGGGGAGGCAATTCACAGCGATTAAGATAGGCCGCCACCATTAGCGGCGCCGCCAGCTTCATCATTTCCGATGGCTGAAAGCGAATCACCCCCGGAATTTCCAGCCAGCGTTTGGCTCCCATGCCGACATCACCCACCACATCGACGGCGACCAGCATGGCAACCCCTACGCCATAGGCCAAGGGGGCCCAGCGCAAGAAAGTGGAAGGTGAAAACTGGGCGATAATAATCATCCCCACTAATGCAATGCAAAAGCGCAGGCCCTGACCAATAACAGCGTCCATCGATTGACCAGAAGCACTGTAAAGCACAATCAAGCCGCTTCCCATCAGCAACAGCAGCAAGCCAAGCAGCCAGGGGTCGAGATGAATTCGTTCCCAAATGCTTTTTCGCCGAGCGATACCGCTTTCAGGAGGGCGTACAGGATGACCGCGCATCGAACGCGTTATAAAATGCCAGGGCATGGCTTAGTTACCCTCCACGTTGGCATTATCTTCTTCGAGTACTTCGCGCACTTCTTCCACATCGGGAGCGTCATCCTTCAATAGCCACGCATCCGTCATGGCACGAGCCAAATGAGCAGCATGGGTACTGCCGCCGCCAGCGTTCTCGACAATGACCGAGACGGCTATTTGAGGATCTTCCAAGGGAGCGAACGCCATGAACAGGGCATGGTCACGTAGCCGCTCAGCCAACTGATCTGCGTTGTAACGCTGATCCTGCCCGAGTGAAAACACCTGGGCGGTGCCTGACTTACCCCCCATGCGGTACTCAAGCCCAACCCCTGTACGACGGGCGGTGCCTTCACTGCCACTGATCACTTTTTCCATACCGTTGAAGACACGATCCCACCAGCCGTCATTGGCCAGTTGAATATCGTCCAATGTATCTGGCAAGTCCCGTGCAACAGGCTCATCACCTATCTGGCGCGCCAACCGTGGCTTCACCCAGTGACCGCGATTGGCAAGCGTAGCGGTGGCGCTGGCAAGCTGAAGCGGCGTAACTTGCCAATACCCTTGCCCAATACCCACCGAGAGAGTTTCACCCGGATACCAAGGCTGGTTAAAGCGACCACGCTTCCAATCCCGGGAGGGCATTAACGCGCTACTTTCGCCTTGCACGTCGTGGGCCACCTGTTGACCAAAACCAAAGTTACTCATTTGCTCATGTAATTTATCAATGCCTAGATCATGCGCCAACGTGTAGTAGTAAGTGTTATTAGAGACAGCTAAAGAGCGCTCCATATCGACACGCCCATGCCCCCACCGCAACCAGTTGCGATAGCGACGCGAGTCATTAGGCAGTTGAAAGTAGCCTGGATCGTTAATCGTACTGTCCGGGGTGATTACCCCTTCGACCAAACCCGCCAAGGCCAGAAAAGGCTTGATGGTAGACCCGGGTGGATAATGGCCGCGTATGGCACGGTTAAAGAGGGGAAGGTCAAGATCCTGCTGTAAAGCGCGGTATGACGCCACATCAATACCGGTGACAAACTGATTACTATCAAACCCTGGTGTCGAGACCATGGCCAGTATCTCGCCAGTGGCCGGGGCGATAGCAACGATAGAACCACGGCGGCCATCAAGCAGATCATAAGCTAGCTGCTGCAGATTTTTATCCAGCGTCAGGGTCACATTGGCACCCGGCACCGGATCAGTTCGACCTAGCTCTCTCAAGACCCGTCCACGCGCATTCGTCTCTACTTTGCGTAAGCCCGCTTCGCCGTGAAGCTCCTCTTCATAAAAACGCTCAATACCCGTTTTACCGATAAAGTGCGTACCCGCATAGCGACCCGCATCCAACGTTTCCATTTCTTCTGCGTTGATACGCCCCACATAACCCAATGCGTGGGCCATTATCTCAGCATCGGGATAGAAACGCAGTGGCTGGGCTTCTATCTCCACCCCCGGCAAACGGTGGCGGTTAACCGCTAAGCGCGCAATTTGCTCTTCACTTAAATCACTGGTTAACAGAGCGGGCTGAAAAGGCCGTTGGCGCTGGCGCGACCTAACATTAAATGCCTCTATCTCTTCATCAGGTAGCTCGAGCAACTCGACCAGCAGCGCCAAGGTGTCATCTAAGTCATCAACGCGCTCACGAACTAACGTCAGGTTGTAAGTGGGACGATTTTCAGCCAGCAGCACGCCATTACGATCGTAGATTAGCCCTCTGTTGGGCGGAAGTGGCTCGACACGCACACGGTTATTCTCGGAACGCGTGCTATACATATCGTGCTGAACGATTTGCAAATAGACGAGTCGCCCCATCAATAAACTAGCGAGAGTCAACACCACCAATATGGCGAGAAACGCTCTCACTCGGAAAATACGTAATTCTTGCTCGGAATTTTTTAGCGTGTTGGGGCGCTTGAGCATGACGACGATGACTCTCAAAACAAACGAATGGCGCAATAAACCGCTGACTGAAATTACTCACCATTAGCCATTAGCGGTGATAGGGGTGGCCGACCAAAAGTGTCCAAGCGCGATAGAGTTGCTCGGCCAGCATAATCCTCACCAGCGGGTGAGGTAGCGTTAAAGGAGATATCGACCAGGTTTTATCGGCCATCGCAGAGAGCGAAGGCTCAAGTCCGTCAGGCCCACCCACCAGCAATACGATATCGCGCCCAGACATGCGCCAGTCTTGGGCTTCTTCCGCTAGCTGCTCGGTCGTCCAGGGTTTGCCTTTAACTTCCAACGCTATTACATATTCGTCGCCGCGTAGCTTGTCACGAATACGCTGAGCCTCCTGAGCTCGCGCCTTGGAGATATCAGCGTTTTTACCGCGTTGGCCAAGAGCAATCTCTTCGATGTCGAGCATAAAGTCTTTGGGCAACCGTTTGCGGTAAGTGTCGATGCCCTCTTCTACCCATCCAGGCATTTTACTACCTACCGCTAACAGCCGTATCCTCATGACATACCGGCTCGCTCTTGAAAGCGCTCAAGTGCCTCGCCGATCGCACCGGAATCGCTTGGCAGATCAGCCCATAGGCGCTCCAGGTCATACTGAGAACGGGCCTCGGGCATCATGACATGAACTACCACGTCGCCTAGGTCAACCAACACCCAGTCAGCATTATCGCCGCCTTCAACGCCTAACGGCCCAAGACCTGCGGCCTTGGCTTTTTCCACTACGTTTTGTGCAAGCGCAGCCACATGACGTGTCGAGGTCCCGCTGGCGATCAGCATCAGATCGGTTACCTCAGTTAATTTAGCAACATCTAACTGCGTAATGTCACGTGCTTTCAGTTCTTCTAGCGCGTCAACCGCTAGATTTTTCAATGTATCGATGTGCATGACTCCTAAAGAGAACCTCATTGGGTAATCGGCCAATAAAGCCGGCCATTGTAACGGCTTCTTTGATGACTGCCAGCGCTATTCGTTGCGTTGATAAAGTTTGCCAGACTCAATGGCTTGTTCGACCGTCGCAGGTACCAAATAACGCACGCTTTTGCCCGCCTCCAGACAGTGGCGAATATAGGTGGCCGACACCGCCATCTGAGACGGCAATTCAAGCGACAAATATCCGCCACAGGGGCGCTCCATCAATGCCTCTACGCTATCGACTCTACGATGCTCCACCAGTTCCATTAATGATGCTGACAGCGCATCGCAATAGCCTGGCCGTGCCATCACCACTAGGTGAGCCAGTTCAAACAAGCGCTCAGGTTGATGCCAGTCGGTAAGCCGCAAAAAGGCATCGTAGCCAATCACCATCACTAACCGTGTATCGCTGCCGTACTCGATACGCAGTTCAGCTAGCGTATCAGCACTATAGGAAGGCCCCTCACGCAGCAGTTCACGGTCATCAGCCACTAATCCTGGCGTATTGCCGATACCTGTTTTTAGCAGCGCCAACCGCTGCGTTGCCGACACTTGCGGCCTATCACGTAGCGGCGGCTGCTGTGCAGGTATCATATGCAGTTGATCAAGCGCTAATAACTCCTGCAGTTCGATGGCGCTACGCAGATGCCCCACGTGAATGGGGTCAAACGTACCTCCTAACATGCCAATACGCTGCGTCGATTGATTCATGCCACCACCTTAGTTACGCACCTGGCCGTCACCGAACACCACGTATTTTTGCGTGGTGAGCCCCTCCAATCCGACGGGCCCACGCGCATGAAGCTTGTTGGTTGAAATACCGATTTCGGCGCCTAAGCCATACTCAAACCCGTCGGCAAAGCGGGTAGAGGCATTGACGATGACCGAGCTTGAGTCCACTTCCGCCATAAAACGACGCGCCAATGAATAATCTTGAGTGACAATCGCATCGGTATGGTGAGACCCGTACTGCTCTATATGCGTTATCGCCTCGTCGATGCCGTCCACTACTTTGATGGCCAACACCGGCGCCAAGTACTCAGCGTACCAATCCTGTTCATCGGCTGCCGACGCCTGGGGTAACAGCGCTTGTGTGCGCTCACAGCCACGCAGCTCGACCTCGTGTTCGGCATAAGCACGGGCTAGTTCGGGCAATATCAAGTCGGCAATCGGTGCGTCGACCAACAGTGTTTCCATTGTATTGCAGGTGCCGTAGCGATGCGTTTTTGCATTAACAGCAATCGCCAACGCCTTGGCTGGGTCAGCGGTGGTATCAATATACACATGACAAACGCCGTCGAGATGTTTGATGACCGGCACACTGGCATCACGCGTGATGCGCTCAATGAGAGACTTGCCGCCACGGGGAATAATCACATCCACGTAGTCAGGCATACAGATCATTTCCCCGACCGCCGCGCGGTCAGTGGTTGCGACTACCTGCACACACCCTGCCGGCAGCCCCACGTCGGCTAACCCGGCTTGTATGCAGTCGCTAATCACAGCGTTAGAGGCACTCGCTTCCGACCCACCCCGTAAAATGCAGGCATTGCCCGACTTCAAGCACAGGCTGGCGGCCTCCATGGTGACGTTGGGGCGCGATTCAAAAATAATGCCGACAACCCCTAGCGGTACGCGCATCTTCCCCACCTGAATGCCGCTTGGGCGATAGCGCATGTCGCTAATCTCGCCGACCGGGTCTGGCAGGTCGGCGACTTGCCGGAGCCCTTCAATCATGGCATCAATACGGTCATCGTTGAGGGCTAGCCGGTCCAGCAAGGCGCTGTCTAGATCATTCTCCCGGCCGCGCTGTAAATCCTCGGCGTTGGCGTCTAGAATGCGGCCACGCGAATCAGCCAGGCGCGTTGACATCGCCGCTAGCGCACGATTTTTCAGCCCTGTATCGGCCTGACGAAGTTCACGAGCGGCTAAGCGTGCAGACTGCCCCAGGGCCTGCATGTAGGCGGTGATATTGCCAGTCGAAAGGTGCTGGCTGGCTTCGTCTTGGAACGGTATTGAAACGCTCATGCAATCTCCGTGCGTCATCGCGCATACTAAAATTAAGGGCGCCCTAAACAGTATCAGGGACGGTTATTCTGTCAATGTGGTGCTAATGACGGCTAAGCATAGGCGCAAAGCCATTAAATATTTGTGCTTATGTTACGCTAATGCGACGTTATACTAAGAACGGTTAAGGCGCTAACGTGAGTTGTGTCGGTAGATTGGCTGACATTAACCCACTTGCTGGGATTCATAAGGTTATTCAGGACGAATAGTAAGCCACCATGCAAAGCAAGTACAAAATCCGGCTGTTACGGGCGAATCTTTTAGCAGCGGCCGCTGCCTTGGCACTATGGACGCCTTCCACGCCACCTGCGGCGGCCCTGGCTCTGTGGTTTTCTATTGGCTGGCTGTTGATCACTGCGCTCATGCTCGACTTCAGCCATCGCCGCTCGCGCGGGTTGCCTTGGCAGATTGTGCCCGGCGCGCTTTTAGTGTGTTTAATAGCGACTGCGCCGGAACGGCACGGCATTTTAATATGGGCTTGGGCGGCGATGCTAATGTTGCCACAAAGCCGTTGGGTCGCGGCGTTTAATCTAACCGCCGCGCTGCTCAGCTCGATACTGGTGATACCGGCACTGGATGGCCCCGCCTTTATTCTATTGATCTGCACACTATTAGTACTGGGTCTGCTCTCGCTATCCAGAGCACAGCAGCTGATCGATATGAACGGCTCTATCCGTCAACGCTTACGCTTGATTCCCGGCCTTAATCTATGGGCTGGCGAGCAACTGCTGCGCGACATCAGCCGAGAGCAAACACGCTCTGAACGCGAAGGTGTTCATGCAGAAATATTTATTTTGCATGTCAAACGCCATCAGCTTTGGCCCATAGCACAAAGACTATGCGAGCTAACCTATGACTTTGAAAACGTTTACCGCCTGGACGCCACAACGCTGGTCACTTTGATTCTATCCCGTTCGCAGGCAGAAGCGTCAAACCGCCGTCGTCTGCTACTCGAAGACTTGCCCGACAATATTACCAGCGAACATCTAGCGTTGATTGATATTGAGACGACCACGTTATCAGTAACAGAAATGAGCAAATTGCCGGCTGAGCGGGCGCGAGAGACGATATGACCGAGCTTTTAATTCCCAAACGGCTAATGACGTTAGCGTATAGCGCCAGTATCGCACTAATGGCCGGCTTTGCCTTGTGGCTCTATGCCATGGGCGATTACCGCGACCTACTCATCCCTACGTTCATGACCTTGCTGCTCATGTCCGCCCTACTCATGCATATTGGGCAAGGACTAAAAAGCTACCTGCCTCGTTTTGTACTGCTGTTTTGTACCTATTCAGTCGTGTTGAGCGCTTTTTATTATCATCCACAAATGTCTCCTATTTGGCTCGGCCTGCCGATTACCGCCGCTTTTTTACTGCTGCCGCTGGGGGCTGCCTTAGTGATCAATATTGGTGCCGGGCCATTATGGTGGCTACTGCCCTCGGTAGCGGCTTCGCCACCCGCCACAATCGTGGGTTACGCGGCCTTGACGTTACTGCTCGCGCTTCCCCGATGGGAGCATGCACGTCGTCGAGCGTTATTGCGTGCAACCGACCCCAACGACAGTGATTGCGATGCCTATCACATTGATACTCTAAAAGAGCGCTTACATAGCGAGTTCCAGCGGGCAGCCATGCTGAATCAGCAGCTAGCGGTGCTGGTACTGCACCTGCCACAGCTGGATATGGCGGCAGAACAGTTCGGCCATCGAGCCCAAACGGCCATCCTAGGAGCACTCTGCAGCGAGGTGAATAGCCGCTGTCGTGACCATGACGTGTTAGGCCGGGCAGAAAACGCAACGTTTTGGCTTGTCTTGCCAGATACAAGCGAAAGCGGTGCCCTACTCGTCCGTGAGCGCTTGCAACGAGCCCTTTCCCAATGTGTGTTGGTAGAAACAGGCCAGCTTGAAGCGCGCATTGCGGCCTGCTTACCCAGCCCAGCCGAGCACTTTCAGCACTATTTAAAGCGTCTTGAAGCACGTGGTGCTGCCCTCGCCAACGTATAGTCCTCTTTTTTCAATAATGCTTACTTGTCGACGGAGAAGTCTGTGTCGCTAGCCGATATGCTTTATTCATTAACCCCCTCACCCCCGCTGTTAATTGGTCTGGTGCTGGTCATTTCATTAGCAGAATCCCTGGCCCTGGTAGGGCTGCTGGTGCCGGGAGTGGTATTAATCACTACGGCGGCATCGCTGGCCGGACATCAGGATATCGCCTTGGCCTGGCTGATAGGGGCGGCTTTCGTGGGCGCCGTGCTGGGCGATAGCATCAGTTTTACCTTGGGGTTTAAGCATCGCGAGCAAGTCACTCGACGCTGGCCCCTGTCACAACATCCGGAATGGCTGGAGCGTGGGGCGCGCTTTTTCAAACGCTACGGTGTGTGGTCAGTCTTTATCGGCCGATTTGTCGGCCCTGTCCGTCCGGTTATCCCGCTGGTAGCGGGGATGATGCGGATGCCGCCAAACACCTTTATCTGGGCGAATATATCCTCAGCGGCCATTTGGGCCCCCGCCTATTTACTGCCTGGTTATGTCCTCGGCCGCACGTGGCAGCATCATTTTAATCTCCCTCCTGGTATCGAGGCGGCTTTATTGACACTGGCTGCGATAACGGTCGTACTCGCGGTCATTTTTTCGTGGGGCCGACAGCAAGCATCGCGCCACGGCAGGCTTTATCGAGCGATCGTGGTTAGCATTCGCCGCGTACCGCTGCTACGCCGGCCATGGCTCGCCATGAGCCAGACAGGCGATGTACCCCTCGCCTCCATGCTTTTACTCGTGTTGGCGCTAGGCAGCCTATCCGGCTGGACACTGCTGGTCATCAGCCATCAAGAACCGCTGATAATGGATCTGTTCGTTCAGAACCTGTTTGTGAGTCTGCACAGTGATTCCATGTACACCTTGGGGAATATCTTTGCCCGTATCGGCGACCTCTTAGGCATTTTCGTCATCGTTCTGCCTTGGGGGTTATGGCTATTAATGGCTAAAAGATGGGACGCCTTGCTGCATATTGGCGGCGCTTTTGCAGGCGTGGCGGTGCTTAACATCATTGGAAAAGGAGTATTTGGACGTGCTCGTCCCGACACGCCAGACTACCTGATGGGCTCATTTTCCTACCCCAGCGCGCACACTTCCACCGCAGTGGTGTTATGTGGCCTGGCAGCAGCCTTCATAGCGGCCGAATTACCGCGTCAAAAACGCTTTTGGGCTTACTGGATAGCGTTAGCCTTTGCGCTGCCGATGGCTTTATCACGCCTAATGGTCGGTGTTCATTGGTTCAGTGATTTGGTGGGAGGGGCACTGTTGGGACTGGTGGTATGTGCGCTCACCCTGCTGCATTGGCAGCAACAGCCAAGGGCAACGTTAAGACCCTGCCCTTGGCCGCTGCTATTACTCGCTTCTTTAGTGCTTCTCAGCGCACGTGTTATTTTGCTGCCACCGGTCTAGGCAGAAACCAATGCTCTGGCTAGCCAAGCGCTAACCAGAGCCCAACGCCAATCATAAGCGTGCCTGCGATACGATTCAGCAAGCGCACGTTGCCACTTTTACCGAGCACGTTGCGCAGCGATTTCCCGCCAGTGGCATATACCAGCATACTGGCAAACTCGATACTTAGAATGACGCTAATCAGCAGCATCAGCTGGCCTGGCAGGGGTCGACTACTGTCTAAAAAAGGCGGCAACAGCACCATAAAAAATGCCCACCCCTTGGGATTGGCCACCGCAGTAACAAAACCTTGTATGGCTAGCTGCATGGGACTAGCGGGGGGACCAGCATCCAACTCATTAGGGATAGCCATGCGTCCCCTTGAGCGCCACATCATCACCCCTAAATAGCCGAGATAGGCGCCGCCTACCCATTTAAACAACACAAATATTTCAGGTTGGCGCAGCATGAGTGCAGCCACCCCTGCGCCGGCAGCCGCTGCCACCAAGCCGACCCCCAGCAGTTCGCCTATCATCATCCATAGTGTTCGCTTCACCCCCTGGGTCATCCCCAGCACCATGGCAAGGGTCATGCACATACCCGGGGTTAATGAAACGAACAAAAACGTTGGTACAAAAACGGACAGCGTTGCCCACGACATCATAAGTCACTCATGGTTAGGTATGGAGTTGTTCGCCGCATCTACCTCACCCCAGCGAGGCACCAGCGTATGCTCAATGGCCAACTGGTTCAGGATTCGCGCCACAATAAAATCAATTAGATCATCAATACCTTGAGGGCGGTGATAAAACCCCGGAGCAGCGGGTAGGATAACCACGCCCAGACGGCTCAACGTCAGCATATGCTCGAGATGAAGGGGTGATAGAGGAGTTTCCCGGGGCACCAGCACCAGCGTTCGACGCTCTTTAATCGCTACATCGGCCGCTCGCTCAATCAGGTTATTACTCGCCCCGGTGGCGACAGCTGAAAGCGTCCCTGTTGAACATGGACAGACCACCATCGCCGAAGGCGCCCCGGAGCCTGAGGCCACGGGTGCCATCCAGTCTTCACGAGCAAAACAGCGAATCTGCCCTGGCTGCGCACCGCTGCGCTCGCTCAACGCCTGGGCTAGACGCGTGGGCTGGGCGGGCAGCTCGATATCGGTTTCCGTGGCGATAACCATGTGCGCGGCCTTTGAAATCATGACCCATACCTCATGACCCGCCGTGACCAATACCTCGATCAGACGTAGCCCATACTGCGCCCCTGACGCACCAGTCAGTGCTACTGTCACCGGCTTTTTAAACGATTGCGGCTCAATGTCACTCATTCATGTCCCTCGTTGGCAGTGGCTAAGGCCGCAAGCAAACGCTCATGCACGCCGCCAAACCCACCATTGGACATAACGACAATACGATCCAAGGGTGACGCTTGTGCTACGACGGCTGCCACTAGCTGATCAAGGTCACTAAACAGCTGCCCACGCCCTGCCTGTAACGCCACCACTTCCTCCAAAGACCAATCAAGACCCGGGGGCTGAAACCAAAAGACATTGTCCGCGTCGGCCACGCTCTCGCTTAGTCGCTCGCGCAGTGCGCCTAAGCGCATCGTATTGGAGCGGGGCTCAATAACCGCCAGCAGGCGCCCTTTTGGGGTCGCTGCGCGTAGTCCATTGAGCGTGGCGGCAATCGCCGTGGGGTGATGGGCAAAATCGTCGATCACCTGAATGCCGTTAATTTCACCTCGCACCTCCTGACGTCTTCTCGGCGTTTCAAAACGTGCCAGCGCTGCACAGCCGCGCGCCAAATCAACCCCACACAGGTGTGCCGCCGCCAGCGCGGCAAGGGCATTACGCGCGTTATGCTCGCCGGTAAGCGCCCATTCCACGACGCCATCTTCTTCTTGGCGCACATGATCAGGGGGGCTATCGGCGGGGCAATGAAGCACCTGAAAGCGACTAGCATCCGCACGCTCAAGCGACAGTTGCCATTCACTGGTGGGTTGATCACCAAAATGCGCTATCGGCGTCCAGGCGCCCTGTTCCAGCACTCGCTCAAGCGCGGGTTGCTGATCGGCTACCAGTAAATGCCCCTGACTGGGTACCGTGCGCACCATGTGATGGAACTGGCGCTCAATAGCGGCCAGATCGGGAAAAATATCGGCGTGGTCAAACTCAAGATTATTAAGTATCGCGATGTCAGGACGATAGTGAACAAACTTGGAGCGCTTATCGAAGAAGGCTGTATCGTATTCATCGGCCTCCACAACAAACGGCGCCTGGGTATCGCCCAGCTGCGCCGACACACCAAAATTGCGCGGCACCCCGCCAATTAAAAAGCCCGGCGCTAATCCAGCGCTTTCCAGCAGCCAGGCAAGAATGCTCGCGGTCGTTGTTTTGCCATGAGTACCTGCCACCGCAATCACTCGCCTACCGGGCAATACATGCTCTGCCAGCCACTGAGCGCCCGAGGTATAGGGCAGGCCGCTATTGAGCAACGCCTCTACCTCTTCATTACCTCGAGAGATGGCGTTGCCCACTATCACCAAATCCGGCGCGGGCACCAGGTGCTGCGCGTGATAGCCTTCCTTTAATGCTATACCTGCCTCAGCAAGCTGGGTGCTCATGGGTGGGTAAACATGCTGGTCAGAGCCACTCACCTGATGTCCTAACTCACGCGCCAGCAGCGCCAGGCTACCCATAAAGGTGCCGCAGATACCCATAATATGCAGATGCATGGCTCTCGCCCCGTAATCGCTAATCAACTAATGTGTATAAGCCGATTTAATAAAAGCCAAAAAATGACGTAAAAATAGACAAATAGCCTAGCACGCTGACTCGTTTTGCTCACCATCTCATCGCTTTAGCGCGCGATTAAGGCAGGCCAAACGTTCCTCGAGTGACAAATCCTTTCGGGTGTTGCAGGATGCGTGGCCACTAACACGCAATGATGAGTACGCTTTCTTCTACTTGGCACGCTGAGGTAAGCTAGTACATCAGCATAGGAGCCTTTAATGCGTATTTTAATCCGCTACTTTTTCCGTGGTGTTCGCCTGGTGCTTGCCCCGTTCATGTTGATGTCTGAAAAGCTATCAACACCTAAATCGATCGAGCGCTCACCGGAACAACAAGCACAGGTGGATCAAGCGTGCCAGCAGCTGGCGCTATATCAATTTCGAACCTGCCCTTTTTGTATCAAAGTACGTAAAGAGATAGCCCGACTGGGGCTAAACATTGAGCTTCGTGACGCACAGCTCGATCCTGCCCATAAGCAGGCGCTGCTAGAAGGCGGCGGTAAAGTCAAAGTACCTTGTCTAAACATTACCCACGATGACGGGCGTGAAGAGTGGATGTACGAATCTGACACCATTAATGCATGGCTTCATCGCAGATTTGGCTAACGTTACGCCTATACAATAATGCCTACCTAGCCGCACACGCCGTTTAGTAAATCTACGCTGGTGGGCGTTGTCTCTGTGCAAGCCCAGGGCTTATAAACTTGTTCTATACACTCGTCTTATAAACACGTCTTATAAACTTGGCTTGGGGAGCGATTAAAATTCTATTTTCTGCGCTTTCACATCAAACGCTACATTAATCTCAATGCCCTCTTCTTTGGCTGGCGGCTCACCTAGCTGCGCCTGCAGCGCGAGCATCCCTTTTATGCTACCAGCCACGCGAACCCATTGACTGGCGCGCTCAAAATGTTCAAGTGTTACGGTCACTTGGCCGCCTTCTGAGGTATAAAGAGGAGGAGACAGCGACTCGCCGAGAGGATGAATAACCACGGCGCTGAGCAATGCCTGTTCATGAATGGTGAGACTGATGAGTAGCGCCTCCTCCGACTCCCATGACGTTTCATCTACAAAGCCGGTAATATCAACATTAATATTGTCACCGTGCTCGATAAACGACGCGTTTGAATCATGACCCCGGCTTAACACAAACCACGCGCGCTGCTCTTCATCCAACCACCCAGCTATCTCAGACACAGACATCTCAGACACGCTTTTCTCAGGCCGCCCTGCTGGCTCATCGGCGTTACCGCTAACAGGTAGCCATAACGCTATGATGGTCAGTGCGATTTTATTCCACATCTACGTTCCTGCCCTGTTATGCATCGCATTTTTCTTACTACTTTAGTCTTATCATATACTCTGAACGCGGCGCTATTAGCCTCATCATTCAGTAGACGAATGAGGTCTGTCATTATTTCGATTGTAAGTAGTGATAGTCACTCTCTATGTTAGAAGGCTACGTTGTTAACTATTTTGTTAACACGGCGTTTGCAATGACCGTGTCTGTTTCACTGCCGATTACTTGTGTTGCAGCCTGTTCCGCTTATCAAAGGATAGCCTGATAAACACGCTTAGCAGTAAAACGATAAAATAAACAATCATCAAGGGAACAACTATGACGTTCAAAAAGACCCTACTCGCTTCTGTTATTGGTGCTGTGGTGACAGGTACAGCATTACTACCAATGACCGCTAGTGCGGAAACACTGCGTATTGGTTACGCCGCCGACCCGGAAACGCTCGATATTCATGAGCAGCTTTCCGGCGGTATGCTGCGCTTCTCCCACCTGGCATTTGATCCGCTCATTCGCTGGACAAAAGACTTTCAGTTTGAGCCGCGCCTAGCCACCGAGTGGGAGCAGGTAGACGAAAACACCACACGCATGACCTTGCGTGAAGGCGTTACCTTCCACTCAGGTAATGAGTTCACTGCACAAGATGTGGTATGGACTATTGAACGTCTGAAAGAAAGCCCGGACTATAAAGCGATTTTCGAGCCGATTGCCAGCGCTGAAGCAATCGACGACTATACGGTCGAAATCGTTACTACTGAACCTTATCCGCTGCTGCTCAACCTTGCTACCTACATTTTCCCTCTGGATAGCGAGTTTTACAGCGGTGACACCGAAGACGGTAACGCGAAGTCAGAGATCGTTAAAGCTGGCAATTCCTACGCCTCGCGCAATGTGTCAGGCACCGGTCCATTTATTGTTACCGACCGCCGCCAGGGTGTGCGTGTCGACTTCAAGCGGTTTGAGGACTACTGGGACACCGAATCTGAAGGTAACGTCACGGAAATCGTGCTGACACCCATTTCAGAAAATGCTTCTCGTGTTGCCGCCCTTCTATCAGGCGGGGTGGACTTTATCGATGCCGTGCCGCCCAACGACTTAGAACGTGTACGTGAAGCGCAAGGCGTCAATCTCATTGAAGTACCCGGCACCCGGATTATCGGCTTACAGCTTAACGAAGATCGCGTTGAGGCCTTCCAGGACGCCCGTGTTCGTCAGGCCGTTGACCTTGCCATTAACCAGGAAGGTATTGCTGATCGTTTGATGCGTGGCTTTGCCACCCCAGCAGGACAGCTTTCACCGGAAGGTTATACCGGTTACAACCCTGATTTAACGCCACGCTTTGACATTGAGCGCGCCAAAGAGCTAATGGCCGAAGCGGGCTATGAAGATGGCTTTAGCGTTGAGATGATTGCGCCTAATAACCGCTATGTGAACGATGCCCAGATCGCTCAAGCAGTGGCTAACATGCTGGCTCAAATCAATATCACCGTGAACTTGCGCACCATGCCGCTGGCCCAGTACTGGCCGGAGTATGACGATCGCGGCTCGGACATTGCGATGGTCGGCTGGCACGCTGAC
Organism: Vreelandella sulfidaeris; assembly: GCF_042429665.1. Taxonomy (GTDB): domain Bacteria; phylum Pseudomonadota; class Gammaproteobacteria; order Pseudomonadales; family Halomonadaceae; genus Vreelandella. Next base: position 151,525 of record NZ_JBHMAC010000011.1, read on the forward strand.
ACCGAAGATACCGCCAACTTCTTCCAGTATCTCACGTTCTGTAACGATGAAGAGACCGGCGCTGGTCAGTACAACTATGGTAATTACTGCAACGAAGAGATCGACGCGCTGGTAACCGAGGCTGACAGCGAAACCGACCTCGAAAAACGCGCTGAGATGCTCCAGCAAGCCGAAGCCATGCTCTATGAAGACGTTGGTTTTATTACGCTGCACTGGCAGAATCTGGCGTATGCCGCCGCCGAAGGCGTTGATATCGAACCCATCGTCAACGCTATCGACTTCCCCTACTTAGGTGATCTCGTTATTAATCGCGGTAACGATTAATTCTCTAAGCACGAGTTAATCAACCCGTTACACCGTCACTGCGGTATTTGTCTGCAAGGATGCTTCGCTCCCTAGAGGTTTAGGGGGCGAAGCCTTTTGTTTGGCCCCTACTCCCTTTGTCGAACCTTTTATATAGGTGGCGTACGCCATGATTGCCTTTTTAATCAAGCGGCTGATGCACGCAGTATTGGTGATGTTTGTCATCAGTGTATTGGCCTTCGCTATCCAGGATAACCTGGGTGATCCTGTACAACAGATGGTTGGCCAATCGGTCCCCGAGAGTGAACGCGAAGCGTTGCGCGAACGGCTAGGGCTCAACGACCCCTTTTTAGTTCAATATGTGCGATTCGCTACCAATGCCGTACAAGGCGACTTTGGTCAGTCTTACTTTTACCGTGAACCCGCACTGGAAGTAATTGCCCGTCATCTACCCGCCACGCTAGAGCTGGTGTTTGCCGCAACACTCATTATTGTGGTGTTTTCGGTGCCTATTGGGGTGTATAGCGCCATCAAACCGCGCTCGCCCATTTCGCGCCTATTCATGGGGGTCTCCATCATCGGTATTTCGATTCCGGTGTTCTTGACCGCCATCGTGCTTATCCAGATCTTTGCGATCGGCGTGACCGTGACGATATTCCCTGAAAGCACCGGTTGGGGCGCATGGCTCAATGGCCTGTTCTCGACGCAAGGCAATATGCCGTCCTTTGGACGTGGTTATGACCTCGTCAATGTTGTCGGGCATTGGGACACCAATTTAGCCTCCTGGAGCGGCTTACAACACCTGGTCCTACCGGCCGTCTCGTTGGCTTCGATTATGCTTCCGTTATTTATTCGCCTGATTCGCGCCGAAATGATGGAAGTGCTGCAGTCGGAATATGTTAAGTACGCACGGGCCAAAGGCATTTCTATGCGCCGTGTCTATTTCGTTCATGCCCTTAAAAACACCATGCTGCCTGTTATTACCGTAGGCGGCGTTCAGATCGGCACCATGGTGGCGTACACCATTTTGACCGAAACCGTATTTCAATGGCCGGGAATGGGCCTGATGTTTTTGGATGCGATTAATCGTGCCGATATTCCCCTGATTGTGTCTTACCTGATGATTGTTGGCGTCATTTTTGTAGTGACCAATACGATCGTGGATCTGATCTACGGCTTTGTGAATCCAACCGTTAAACTGACTGGGAAGCCCGCATGAGCACGACTACTAATGCTTCACCCAGCCGCTGGGAACGACTGCGCGACTCTTACATGTGGTATAGCTTCAAGCGTGACCGCACTGCTCAACTCTGCTTGGCTGTGTTTATTTGCATGGTCATCGCAGCCTTTGCGTCACCGCTTCTAGCGCCTACCAACCCCTATGACCTTGGTCAGATCAATATTCTTGATTCTGAACTACCGCCCTTCTGGATTGATGGTGCTGATGACCGTTACGCCTTGGGCACCGACGCTCAAGGGCGAGATTTGTGGTCTATTGTGCTGTACGGCACGCGCGTCTCTCTGCTGATTGGCTTTGGTGCGGTTATTTTACAAGCCTTGCTGGGGGTGACGTTTGGCCTGATGGCGGGCTATCTGGGCGGACGCATCGATACTATTTTGATGCGGCTTGCGGATATCCAGCTGTCCTTCTCGACCCTCATGGTTGCGATTGTGGTCGGTGCGTTAGTCAAAGCGACGCTGGGCAGCGCCTTCTACAGCCAATATGCGGTAATGATGCTGATCTTGATTATCGGCCTCGCAGAATGGCCGCAATATGCACGTACGGTGCGCGCCTCGGTCTTATCTGAGAAAAACAAAGAGTACGTCGACGCTGCCCGCGTGATGGGGCTGCGCAGCAAACGGATCATGTTCCGCCATGTGCTGCCGAACACCATGTCGCCGATTTTTGTTATTTCGACCGTGCAGATTGCCAACGCGATCATTTCTGAAGCAGCTCTTTCGTTTCTAGGACTAGGGATGCCGGAAACGCATCCATCGCTCGGCTCACTCATCAAGTCAGGCTTTGACTATATCCAATCTGGCTCCTGGTGGATCACCCTGATCCCAGGGGCGGTACTGGTAGTACTGGTGCTGTCGATCAATCTGCTTGGCGATTGGCTGCGTGACGTCATGAACCCACGACTCTACAAAGGCTGAGGACAGCATGGCACTTCTTGATGTTAACAACCTTGATGTCCACTTCGCGTTGCGCCACGGTGACGTACACGCCTTGCGGGACATTTGCTTTAGCCTGGAGCGCGGCGAGCGCTTAGGCATTGTTGGTGAGTCAGGCGCAGGCAAATCAGTGGCCGCGTTCTCGCTGCTCAACTTGATTTCGAAACCGGGTTATATTTCGGGCGGCACGGTCAACTTTGATGGCCAGGTGCTCAACACCATGTCGGAGCGCGGCCTGCGCAAGGTGCGCGGCAATCGGATTTCGATGATCTTTCAAGATCCAATGATGACACTGAACCCAGTGCTCTCCATTGGCGAACAAATGGTCGAGTGCTTAAAAGCCCACCGACGCATTTCTTCGAAAGAAGCTCGCGCGATTGCTCTGGACAAGCTGCGCCAGGTGCAGATTCCCTCACCGGAAACTCGCCTGGACCAGTACCCTCATGAACTTTCAGGAGGCATGCGCCAACGTATTATTATTGCCATTGCCCTGCTCCTCGACCCTGACATTATCATTGCCGATGAGCCTACCACGGCACTCGACGTGACGATTCAAGCCGAAATCATGGCACTGCTGCTGGAGCTATGCGAACAGCATAACGTCGGGCTTATTTTGATTACCCATGACCTGGGTGTGGTCAGCCAGGTCACCCAGCGAATGCTGGTCATGTATGCGGGCCGAGTGATCGAGCAAGGCCCCACGCGGGAAATTATTAACGACCCGCAGCACCCGTACACTCAAGGGTTAATCAACGCGCTGCCGCAAATGGCGACCCCCGGAGAAAAGCTCAATCAAATTCGTGGTAGCATGCCCTCACTGTCTAACCTGCCGAGCGGCTGCGCATTTCATCCACGTTGTAATTTTATTAATCGCGCTGACGGACAGCCACGCCCCGCCTGTACGCAAGTAGTGCCTGAGTTCGTTGAGTCAGGCAACTGCCGTGTAGCGTGCCATATGGTCGCTGAAATGCTTGAAGATCGTCGTCTGAAGGAGGAAACCTCATGAGCACAAACGCTGAGGCCATCACGGATAACCAACTTCCTCTCCATACCCCAAGTCAGAACGAAGAGAGTGCCGATTCGCTGCTGCAAATTCGCGATCTGAAAAAGCGCTTCTCGCTATCGGGGGACTTTCTTGAACAGTTGCGCTTTAAAGGCGGCAAGCTGGTACGTCATCAAGAGCATGTTCACGCCATTAACGGCGTCAATCTAGACATCCAACGAGGCGAGGCGCTTTGTGTGGTGGGCGAGTCTGGCTGTGGCAAGTCGACCGTGGCGCGCACAGTGATGGGGCTTTTGACGCCGTCTGAAGGTGAAATACATTACGACGGCACGCGCATTGATAACTTAAGCTCACGCCAGCTGCTGCCCTATCGTAAGCGCATGCAGATGATCTTCCAGAACCCGTATGCCTCGCTGAATCCGCGTATGACCATTCAGCAAACACTGGAAGAACCACTGCGCCTGCACCACCCTGATTGGAAACGCGCGCAGATTCTCGACAAGGTTGAAGAGGTGATGCGCTCAGTGGGTATCGATCCTGACTGGGGTAAGCGCTTTGGCCATGAATTCTCAGGTGGCCAACGTCAGCGTATCGCGATTGCCCGCGCCTTGGCTGTTGATCCGGAGTTCATTGTTGCCGATGAGCCTATTTCCGCGCTCGACGTCTCCATTCAGGCTCAGGTACTGAACCTGTTGATGGAAGCCCAGCAACAGCGCAATCTGACGTATCTGTTCATTACCCACGATCTGGCGGTCGTTGAGCACTTTGGTACGCGCGTAGCGGTGATGTACTTAGGCACGGTATGTGAAATCGCCACCACGGCCACACTCTTTGAAAAGCCGCGCCACCCCTATACTCAAGCGTTGCTCTCAGCGATTCCGCGTCTGAAAGATGATCGCCCTCAGCATATTCGCTTATCCGGTGAAGTACCCACCCCGGTTAACTTACCAAGCGGCTGTGTATTTCATGGACGTTGCCCGCACGCTAACGCGCGCTGTAAACAGGAGATCCCCCTGTTGCAGACACAGACAGACGGAACTCGTGTCGCATGTCACGCTGTTGAGGAGGGGCGCCTATGAAATGGGCGCCATTTCTGCAACGGCGAACCAACGCGCTGAGAGGTAAAACATGGAAATACGCTGGCTAGAAGATTTTATCGCCCTGGCCAGAACCCGGCATTTCTCGCGCGCAGCAGATGATCAGCATGTTACCCAACCTACCTTCTCCCGACGCATTAAACTGCTTGAGGAGGAAATGGGGGTAATATTAATCAATCGTCAAACGCTGCCGCTATCGCTCACCCCCGCCGGGGAAGAGTTTTTGACCCTGTGTGAACAGGTAACTGAGCGTGTGCGATTAACCAGGGACCGGGTGCGGGAAATCAATGCGGGTCAGCAGCGTCGTATCATGGTGGCAGCACCACAGAGCCTATTGCCACATTTTTTACCGGAATGGTTAGCGTCGACGGAGTGGCAGGAACGTGTCCAGCCTTATCTTCGCGCCACCGGCTGGGTGGCCACCGACTACTTTCAAGCGTTGGCGCGTGCGGAGTGTGACCTGGCTATTTGCTACTGGCCGATTGGACGGTGTGACCTTGATATCGATACCAGCGAGTGTACTTATCGAGTGATAGGTCATGAAAGACTGATTCCGGTGACCGGGTTCACATCGGCGGGGAAACCTTGCGCGTTACTGCCAGGATCACGCCATCAGCCAGCCCCGTGGCTCGCCTACCCCAAGCGCGGCTTGCTTGGCTCTGCCGTCAAAGCACACTTGGCAAGACTCCCTCAGAGCACCTATTTAACCGCTCAAAGCGAAAACCTCTACGCGGCGGGCATTAAAGAGCTTGTGCTGCTTGGCTACGGGATGAGCTGGCTGCCAGAGCGCAATGTGGCTGAAGAGCTTGCGCAAGGCACGCTCATTAGAGCGGGTGATAGCCGCTGGGATGTGCCCATGGAGCTACGTCTGTACCGGCACCAAAGCCATCATCACGCTGAGCTTGACAAGTTCTGGAATGAGCTTGCCTCACCACGTCTGTAAGCCATCTAGACGCTTGGGCGTGACTCGTTATCACGAAAGGACATTTTGATGTCAACCAACTTATTTAACCTGCAGCTTGATCACATTGCTCATCTACAACGCGCTTATTCAGCGCTGTTGGTCGATCACGGCTTTGATAGCCTAGCGATCTACAGCGGTCACGCCAGCGTTCACTTTGCTGACGATCATGCTCCGCCTTTTCAAGCCTACGGTCACTTTATGCACTGGGTGGGATTGGCGGATGTCGAACATAGCTGGCTGGTCATTCAACCGGAACAGCGCCCACAACTTTACTTGTATGCCCCAGCAGACTTCTGGCATTTACCCACGCATCTACCTGATGAGCCGTGGGTAGAAGCATTCGATATTCACTTTTGCCATGAGAAAATAGCGCCGCCCTTGACCGCTAATGCCGCGGTGGTAGGCGATATAGAGCAGTTTACAGCCAGCACACAAAAGTCCTTAAACGCAACATGCCAGCCTGAACGGTTATTAGTGGCACTCGATGAGTTGCGCCTTTACAAGACCCCTTATGAAGTCGCCTGCCTTGGTGAAGCCAACCGTTTGGCAATTACCGGCCATCAAGCGGCACAGGCTGCTTTTAATGAATCAACCGGCGAGCTCGATATCCAGCTAGCTTACCTGGCAGCCAGCCGTCAGCGTGAGTCGGCGGTGCCCTATCAAAATATTATTGGTTTAAATGAGCACGCTGGTGTTCTGCACTACCAGCACTATGATCTGAGCGCGCCGAGACATCGCTACAGCCTATTGGTGGATGCTGGCCGTCGCTTTCGTGGCTACTGTGCCGATATTACTCGCACTTATGCTGGCCCAGACGCCCCTGCTGTGTTCGGCGAGCTGGTAGACGCCCTGCATGGTCTAAAAGATGAGCTGGTCAATGCAGTCGCGCCCGGCGTTAGCTTTGTAGCGCTGCATGAGAAGATGCATCGGCTCTTGGCCGACATATTGGTGACGCACAATCTATTCAAAGGCAGTGCTGAGCAGGCAGTAGCCGAAGGCGTTACTCGCGCTTTCTGCCCACATGGATTGGGTCATTCACTGGGTCTACAGGTGCATGATGTGGCGGGGCTACGTCACCCTGACGGTACGCCAGCGCCAGCACCAGAATCTCACCCAGCGCTTCGCCTGACGCGCACCCTGCGCCCTGGCATGGTCGTGACCATTGAGCCTGGGCTCTATTTCATTGCGATGCTGCTTGCCCCCTTGCGTGACTCAACGCTTCCTCTCAATTGGGAGCGGATTGATCAGCTAGCACCGTGCGGCGGCATTCGTATTGAAGATAACGTGGTAGTGACAGAAAGCGGTGTTGATAACCTGACACCCTAAACTCGCCCCTCCTTGCCTTTATCACACCAACAAAAACGCCTAGCACAAGGCTAGGCGTTAATTGTTACCGGTACTAAAAGCTAAACTGACTGATCCGCTTAGAAACGGTAGGTGATACCACCACCAACAGTGACGGGCTCCATGTCCACTTCGCCACTAACACCCGCCGCATTGATATCAGCACTAACGTCTGCATAGCTGGCGTAACCATTGAGCATGATGTTATCGGTCACGGCCAGATCAATACCTACCTGTCCAATCGCACCATAGCTATGATCAATGCTCATACCCGAGGGCTCGTTAGAGAAATGCGTATAGTTAAGACCGACACCCGCATAAGGCTGTACGCGAGAATCCAAGCCACCCATGGGGTAGTAGTTGACCAGCAGATTGACTGGCAGACGATCTACGCTGCCGCTGGCTCCAGAATCGGTCGTAAAGTCGTGTTCAAATTTCTCTGAACTATTCAGCTCAACACCGACCTTATCAGTAAACAGGTAACCTGCGCCGAATGTGAATCCACGCGCTTCATCAACACTTAATGAATCACCACCCACATTGCCATTACCTGAACCCGTGTCCGTTTGGGCAACACCGCCACGTACAAAGACGTCACCAGCGTTATAAGCAAGAGCCGCTTGGCTTGCCAGTGCGAAACCAGCGGTAATGACAGCAGCAGACATTAATTTCATTTTACTCATCAGGGTCATCCTCTTTTATGCAGCGCTTATTTCCTTGCGCCTAGGATTGCAACATTGTCTATCAAACTTACTTATACAGTATATAGTACGCGAACAGTGTTTCCAAATTTTCTGTCAAATATTATTATAAGTTATTTAACTATGTTAGGTTTTTCTGAAAAGTCGGCGAGCGAAGATCAGACAAGGCAAAAATTGGCGAAAAGACGGAGTTTACAGGTTGTAAATGAGTACTTTGAGCCGATTTTTAACGCCGTATGATCGAGCACAGCCAGTTTTCAGACAGAGCCTAGTTTTTTACAGGCATAAAAAAAGTCCCCCGAAGGGGACCCAGGTGGAGCACGCCAGCTCACTCGGTGTATCGCTACGTAATGTAGCAATGTGGATGAAGCAGGGAGAGAAACCCGAAAGTAAGCGATGGCTCTCTTTACTCTCATCCTTTGCTATTTATATTGCGATCTGCGTGCCATAAATTAAATAAAATTTAAATATCAATAACTTATAAAAATAAAATAAGTGTTTACATAAGTAAGAATGCTTTTACCTCGGCCTCTTGCACCAGAAATGCTCAACCAAACACATTCTTGCCTCACAATCGCTCAAACGCCGCCTTGCTCGTGCTTATCTGCTCTTCTTATACTTACTTGTACCGCTCATGCTGAGCTATGCGGCTCATAATTAGCTGTGCTGCATTAGCTGTGCTGCTCATCGTTAGTTGCACACCTTATTACGTCCTGACCGCTTAGCCCGATAAAGGGCTTCATCGGCTGCAATTAACAGGTTGCTACGCTGCTCCTCGGTGGCATCACGACTACATACCATGCCCGCGGATAATGTACAGGCGAACTCTTGTTCTCCCTGGTTAAACCGCAACTTAGCAAAATACTTACGTACATCTTCAAGCCTTTTCCATCCATCCTGTTCACCACAATGCGATAACACAATTAGAAACTCTTCCCCTCCGTAGCGACCTATTAAATCCGTTTGGCGCAACCGCTGACGCAAAAGTGTTGCGACAGAGGCAATCACGACATCCCCCACTGCATGGCCGTAGGTGTCGTTAACGTTTTTAAAATGGTCGATATCCAGCATCGCAACCACCAGCGGGTAACCCTGCCGGTAGGCACGGGCAATTTCATTAATAGCCGCGCTTTTGATACTGGCATGCTTTAATAGCCCCGTGAGGCTGTCCTTGTTTAGTAACGCCGACAAAGTGCGCGCCCGCGCCACCCTGGCCCGAACAGAGGCCACCAACTGAGCCGCTGAAATAGGCTTGGTAAGAAAGTCATCAGCCCCATGACTGAGGGCATCTACCTGTTTATTGAGATCCGTTTCGGCGGAAAGAAACACAAAAGGAAGACTGCTCCACTCATCATACTGCCTGACCACAGAGGCCAAATCAGGGCCGTCATACTCCGGCATGTGGACATCCATCAACAGTAATTCGGGCCTAAACGAACCCAGTTCTTCAATAATTTGGTGAGGATGATCAAGTATCCGAACTTCCATTCGGGCGGCTTCTAGCACCAGCTGGTAATACGCTGCCAACTGATAATCATCATCGACAATCAAAATCCTCGCGGGTGGTGCCGAACGCTCTTGCAGCAATTGCTCAAGCCGACTCACCAATTGGGGAATATTGAGGGGTTTTAAAAAGTAACCGTGTGCATTTAATTGGGCGGCCTTGATACGGTCCTCAAAGCCATCTTGATCGCTAATAAGCAGCAGCGGACAGCCTAATGTCTTTAATGGTAAAAGTCTTTCCAACCCCGGCGTTGCATCAACCACTACCACATCAGGTGGGGTATTCTCACTACTGACCTGAGCCTCTGCTACGGTGGAGAACAACTTAACCTCGTAGCTGAAGTTGGTAAGCTGTTCAAAGATACGCTTGTCTGGCTCAGCATTCTCCTCAATTAGCCAAATGCTGGCTGGTGTATGGGCGTTTGAGGGTTTAGGAAAGGCTTCAATGATGTGCTGGTCACAAGGCGCTAACGCTTGCTGCATGGCGTACAGCTCCTGATCAAGCATGTCTAACAGCGGCTGATCAGCTTCTACTGTGTTTTCTTCCAACCATGGCGTCAGGCTGGCTTCCAAGACACGTGCCCGGCTTCCAATGGCGTCCCAACCGAAGGTACCAGCCGAGCCCGCTATTTTATGTAAACGTCGATTCATATCATCGAGAAGTGTCCTCACGGCTGCGAGGTTAGTATCACAGGATTCGGATGTCTGCGTGGGGTCAAGTCGTCCCTGCAAGTCTTCTATTACCTGCCGAAGAGATACCAGCTCAGCCTGTAAATTTTGCTGGTAGCCTTGATTTAAAAGCGCTAGTTTTTGCTCGAGCTGCTGCTGTTCATTGTCAACCATGCGCCTGCTCCCATAGGCTGCGAACTTGGATAGCTAGTGCCATGGGATCAAACGGCTTGGTGATCACCCCTACAGCACCCAGCTTGATCAATTGATCCACTTCATGCGACTGGACTTTTGCCGTCATAAAGGCAATCGGCACTTCGTCAAGGCTATCCAACTGGCGCAATGCTTTCAGCGAGGTGGGCCCATCCATACCGGGCATCATGACATCCAGCAAGATCATATCGGGAGCAAACGCCACCACTTCCTCCATTGCCTGTTCACCAGAAGAGCATACCTTGACGTTAAAACCACCCACTACTTCAAGCGCCAAGGTTGCTACCGTTTGAATATCAAGGTCATCTTCTACGTACAAAATACGTTCCAAGCTACTCATTTGCATACTCCCTTCATACCAGTTGGGTTTGTTGTTGAATAGCTTTGAGCAGTTGCGCGGGACTAATACGCGATTTCAGCACAACGGCCTCAACACGATGTTGCTCACTATCGCTAATAGCTTGTCCCGAAAGGATAATAATACGAGTGTTGGGTTGTTTCTCACGGATGTGCTCCAACAAGCCCCACCCTTCGCCATCGGGCAGCCCTAGATCTAAAATAATCGCATCGTAGTGGCGCTGTGTTAAACACTCACGTGCCATGGCAAAACTACCTGCGTGATCACAGTTAGCGTGGTCGCGTAACATGGTGCGAACCACTTCATGCAGATCGGGGTCATCTTCGATATGCAGTAACGTTAGGCGCTCTTGATGCGCCTGTACCTGCTCATTGAGTAACGCCAGCAAATGAGGCATTTGCACCGGTTTAGCCAACCACGGTATATCTTCGAGATGACCTTCCAGTGCCACCTGCCCACGCTCAACACTGCCTGTAACCACAAGCACTGGCGTATGTTTGGCGGAGCGCTGCTCACGAATGGTCTGGATTACTTCAAAACCGCTCATGTCGGGCAAGCCAATATCGACGGTAATGGCATCGTAGCGGTGAAGCGCCAGCTTCTTTAATGCGTCTGCTCCTGTGGGAGCTGAATCAACGTTGTAACCTGCCTGAGTCAGCGTTGCCTGCAAGACCCTTACGACTGACACATCATCTTCGATGACCAGAATACGCCCTGCGTAGGCCTCATGACTGCTGTGATGGGGCAATGAAGACGCAGGGTGTAGCGGTAGTGAAAACCAGAAACAGGCGCCCTTGCCCTGCTCAGACACATAGCCTACCTCTCCATCCATATGCTCAATCAACTCGCGAGTGATAGCCAGTCCTAGTCCTGTACCGCCTTTGGCGCGTGAGTCAGAGCCGTCTACCTGAGCAAATTTATTAAAGATCTGGGGTTTAAAAGTGTCAGGTATACCGGGGCCTTGGTCTTGCACATTAACGACGACCTGGTGCCCCTGCTTATCCACTGAAATTAGAACCTCACCGCCGTCGGGTGAGAACTTCACCGCGTTAGAAAGTAAATTTGCCAGTACCTGTTGAAGTCGTTGTGCATCTACCCTGACCTGCACATCTATATTCTCAGGACGCAGCACTAGGGTGATATTGCGCTCATGCTGGAAATGACGATTTTCTTCAATCGCATTTTCCAACAGCGTTTGCAACGGTTGCCAATGCATGTCGAACGCCAACTTCCCAGCAGCAATTTTCTCAATATCCAATAGGTCGTTAATAAGGTGCGTTAAACGCTGACTGTTTTTATTAGCAATAGAGACCATCTGCATCATTTGGGGCGGAGCATTCCCTAGTGCACCCGCCGCAATCATGCCAAGTGCACCTGAAATTGAGGTTAACGGTGTGCGCAGTTCATGGCTAACGGTAGCGATAAACTCATTTTTCATCTGTTCGATGCGCTTGGATTCAGAGATATCCTCGGCAATCGCCAAATAACCGGTAATAACACCTTGCGCATCGATGATGGCACTCACCACAAGCTTCACGGGCAACCGTTTGCCAGAATGCGCTATGTAAGTCCACTCGTTTGCTTCGCGCTTATCGATAACCGTGCGATGGGTAAAAACATCAAAGGGGGTTAACTCGTGGCCAGCTACTGCGGTTAACTCCTTTAAGCGCTGCTCAACCTCATTTGAGTCGTGAAACAACATGACGGTATGCAGCCCGACAATCTCACTGGCGCTATAACCCAGCATATTTTCAGCGCCTTTATTAAAGAGCGTTACATTCCCCTGTGTATCGGCGGCAATAATGGCGAAATCAGCAGCAGAGTCGAACACCGAGCTAAGCAAGTCATTACTGATGGCTAATGCACTAGTGCGCTCCTCTACCTGATGTTCAAGATTACTTTGTGTATGGCGCAAGCTTTTAAACGCGCTACTCAGTTCTTGGCTCATCGTGCCAAGTAAATCGGAGAGCTGTTGAAATTCAACAATGCGGCTATGAGGTAAACGGTGAGGATCGCCATGAGCGATAGAGTGGCTGAGGGCTCTTCCAGCACGCCCTAAACGCATTAAAGGATACGTAATCATACGGCTTAACAACTCAGCCGCTAAAATACCTAACCCCAATACAGCCGCTAACATGATGAACAGCACCGAGCGGTAAGCCTCCATGGCGGTGACTGTCGATAACGCAGGTGTTTCAATTTGAATTTGATCAACGCCGGCTCTACCTTGAGCGGGCATGGTTAAAGCGTAAACTCCCTGAGCAAACCTTCCTCCCGGCGCTTCAATGCTGCCAGGTAGCCACATGATAGTACGCTCATTGATCGCCAGCACGTCATCCTCTGGCGCCAACACTAATGATTCAAGGCGGCCTACCTGACTTAATACTTCTCCTTGCTCACCCAATAAGGCAATACTAACGTCAGACTGACCTTGAACACGGTTCAGATGGTAGTCATAACGTGACTCAGCGTTAGGTTCATCCAGCCGAGCAAGTAAATTCTCGCCCATCGTTGCGAGCGTTTGATCGACAAATCGTTCTTGCCCTTGGCGCATCGCATGACCTTCATACAGTACAAGCGGAATGCCTGTTATCAAGGCAACGGTCAACAAGGCGCAAAAGAGTAAATGCCTCAGCTTTAGCAATGATCCAGCGGTGGGCAGCCAGTGACGCCGAGACAAACCAAAAGCAATAATAATACCGCTAGCGATGACTGCATTCAGTACCCCATTCACCGCCTGCTTTAAATAAACCAACAGCGTTAGCTCTTGACTCCAACCCATTAGATAGGGAAACAATAGAAAATCGATAGGAGCGGCAATAACTACCCAAAAAAGCAGACTGGCAATAATAATATTTTTGATTTTATAGTGATAAAGCCAAGACACAACGATAGCTTCGAGTATGAACACTACTACGGTGACCGGATTCTCCCAAAAAACATAGGTATAGAGCCCTGAAGCAAGTCCGACACCAATGGCCGGTAACACACCCAGCCAAGCAATGGCGAGCATGACCGACACAGACCCAAAAACAAAATATACTTTAAACAGAACCGAGAGCTGCAGCATATTGCCCACTACTCCCATGACCAGCAAGAGAATGAACCACGCCACACCTGCCCGCATGGGTATTATTAACGGAGAGGGTAATGAGTTAAGCGTTCGCATCGGCATTCTCCTTTAGGCAAGGAAATGTAATATAGAAAGTGCTTCCCTCTCCCTCCTCTGAAGAAAACCCAATCGTGCCGCCCATCCGTTCTGTTAAGGCTTTACTGATTGAAAGGCCTAATCCCGTTCCATTTTTGCTACGCTGATCGCTACCATCGGCTTGTGAAAACTTTTTAAAAATATGTTTTTTAAATCCACTGGGAATACCACAACCCGTGTCTTTTACATTGATACGAATACGTTCTTCGCTCTCATCACACACAATAACCACATTACTTCCAGGTAAGGAAAACTTAGCTGCATTTGATAGCAAATTAGCCATGATTTGCTGAAAGCGTAAAAAATCAACATTAATCAAACACGCTTTTTTCAAAGGCGTGAGTTTGAGGGTAATCCCAAGTTGATCGGCATAAGCCTGGTTCTCTTCAAGCGATATAGATAATAATTCATTAACTAAATACGGCTCACACGTTATGTTTATTTGACCCGCCAGCAACTTCTCCATATCGAGTAGGTCGTTAATCAATTCGCCCAGACGCTCGCTATTTTTTAACACCATGGAGAGTAAATCATGCGTTTGATCAGACATCTCGCCCGTTACACCGCCTAGCACCAGTTTAATGCCGCCAATGACCGACGTTAACGGAGTACGCAGCTCATGGCTAACAATTGATACAAACTCGTTTTTTAACGTATCCACTCGCTGACGCTCTAAAACAGCGCTTACCCAGCGGCTTAGTAATTTTATAAACAGTTTATCGGCTTCAGAGAAATCCGTGTCACGAGGGGAATCGGATGAGAAGCTTAAGGTGCCGAAATACTCACCATCCAGATAAATGACGATACCAATATAAGCTTCTAGACCAAATTGAGAATAACAAGGATAATGACGCGCATTATCTTCGCCTACATTATAAATAGCCAGCAGTTCGCCCGTTTTAAGTGTCATATCGCAATAAGTATTAGCGAGCGGAAGACTCAAACCATTACTGAGCGGGACACCTTCGGGTGCAGTGACAGACACAACCTCAAACATGTTATTTTCAATACGGCTAATAATACCAATCTGCATGTTGAAATAACTACATCCAAGCGCTAGCGCGGCATTTAATTGCTCGGCTAGGCTTAGCTCATGCGATGTACTAATTTCATTCAGCGACGCGAGTGCATGCACCAATGAACGCTGCTGATGCTCAGCTTCTTCCAAGCGTCGACGTGCTTCGCGGATATGAACAATCTCTTGTTCCAGCCCAATCCGATTAATCTCCTCTTCGACACAGGTGGCTAAATCAATCAGCGCTTGGCGCTGTGCATAGCTTAACCGCCGTGGATGGCTATCAATGACACACAGCGTACCGACTCGAAATCCATCAGAGGTGGTTAGTGGTACGCCTGCGTAAAACCTGATTCCCCCGGGTGAGGTCACTAGTTGATTGTTTTCAAAACGAGAGTCTTTACTAGCGTCCTCAATTTCAAAAATGCCCTCACCTTTAATCGCATGGGCGCAAAATGATACCGTTCGGCAGGTCTGCGCCAATGGAAAACCCTGACGGGACTTGAACCATTGTCGCGCCTCATCCACTAATGACACTAAGGCTATATCAACCTCAAAGAGGTGGATCGCGAGCCGAGTGATTCGGTCAAAACGCTCTTCTGGGGGGGTATCCAAAATAGCAAGGCGTTGAAGTGCCTGCAGCCGCGCCTGTTCACTCTCCAGCATAATCAAACCTCTCATGCCAATTATTAACTACTTAGAATTAATGAAAGCATGCAGCTAAGCACATTTTATTAATTTCAATGTATGTGGAAATCCAACCATTGTCGCTGGCTGTATCGATATTTAACATTTGGATCCACTCAGAAAAGCGATGATCGAATTATAAGCCACTGATTTAAAATAAATAAATAGTTAACATGCCAATAGATCAAGGAACTAACATGTCAGCCAATAACACGATTTATGTGACGGGAGGAGCCCAGGGCATTGGCCTTGGGATTGCCGAAATGCTTTTGCATGATGGCTACTGTGTAGCGATAACCGATCGTGATGAAGAAGCACTCACCGCCGCCGCTGAACGCTTGCCCCATCGTGACAAACTGCTCGTACTGACGGCTAACGCCAGCGACGAAGCACAGGTGGCGGCGAGTATTGAAAAGACCGTGAACCATTTTGGTCAACTGGATGGCATGGTGCATAACGCGGGCATTGCCGATCCCTTTCACGGCCCGGTTGAGCAACTGTCGCTGGATAAGTGGCAAGCGTATCTAGGCACTAATCTTACTGGCGCATTTTTGTGCGCCAAACATGGGGCAAAGCATCTGCGTCAGCAGCGCGGTAGCATGGTACTGATGGCCTCTTCACGTGCATTACAGTCAGAGCCTGATACCGAAGCGTACGCTGCCAGCAAAGGAGGCATCGTCGCCCTGACTCACGCGCTGGCGATTAGCCTCGGCCCCGACATTCGGGTCAACGCCATCAGCCCCGGCTGGATCGAAGTCGGCGATTGGCAAAAGCCAAGTCAGCAGCAGCCGGTTGAACATCGTGCCATAGATCGCGAGCAACACCCCGTTGGCCGCGTTGGCACTCCCAGCGATATAGCCTCTTTAACTCGTTTCCTGCTAAGCCAGGAAGCAGGCTTTATTACCGGCCAGAATTTTGTCGCCGATGGCGGCATGACACGTAAAATGATCTATGCCGAATAACCTCTATAACGAGTAATAGGTGCCTACATAACAAGGTCATGCGTTGATAGTTCTTTAACGTCACTCTTCTTCGATTAATGGCGACTGAAAATGGTGGCTTGGCCTTGCGGTTTACCCTCACGTACACTTGTTTGAATCCATTTTGAAATACGTTTTTGACAACCAGAGGCTCCCCATGGCGTTTGCATCCACTTCTTCGTATATCGCAACCGATGCGCTCATGCAGGCAGTCAATGCTGCTGTGGTGCTTGAGCGTCCACTCCTGATTAAAGGCGAGCCAGGCACCGGTAAAACATTGTTGGCAGAAGAACTGGCCGAATCTCTCAATACCCAGTTGATTACCTGGCATATCAAGTCCAGCACGAAAGCGGCCCAAGGGCTTTATGAGTACGATGCAGTGAGCCGACTGCGGGATTCTCAGTTGGGCATAGAGGGCGTGGAAAACGTCGCCAACTACATCAAGCCCGGCAAGTTATGGGATGCCTTTACCGCAAATGAGCGCGTGGTCCTGCTGATTGATGAGATCGACAAGGCGGATATTGAATTTCCAAATGACCTGCTTCAAGAGCTGGATCGTATGGAGTTTCACGTTTATGAAACCGGCGAAACCATCCGCGCCGAGCAGCGCCCCATTATCATCATTACCTCGAATAACGAAAAAGAGCTTCCTGATGCTTTCCTGCGCCGCTGCTTTTTCCACTACATCGAGTTTCCCGACCGGGAAACCATGCAGGCAATCGTTGACGTTCACTTCCCTGACATTGCGCCGAAACTGGTCGGCGAGGCGCTGGAAGTTTTCTTTGAGTTGCGCAAGGCGCCTGGTTTGAAGAAAAAACCGTCGACGTCTGAATTGGTCGATTGGCTCAAACTGCTGATGGCCGATGAGCTTGCGCAAGAGGCCCTTTATAACCGTGATCCGGTTAAAGCGTTGCCGCCCATGGCCGGTGCTCTGGTGAAAAACGAGCAGGATACGCAACTGCTTGAACGCTTGGCATTTATGTTGCGTCGTCAAAAAGGCACAGGACGCTAAGCCATGTTTATTGGCCTGTTTGAGACGTTAAAGCGCGCGGGTGTTCCGGTATCGCTCCGCGAGTTGCTCGACCTTCACGCAGTGGTGGAGCGCGGCGTGGTATTTGCCGATATGGAAGCGTTCTATCATGTGGCACGCACCGTCATGGTCAAGGATGAAAGCCACTTTGATCGTTTTGATCGCGCTTTCGCCGCCTGGTTTAAAGGCCTTGACGATATGGACGCGGCGATTGAGGCGTTAATCCCCGACGATTGGCTGCGCCGTGAATTCGAGAAGCAGCTAAGCGAGGAAGAGAAAGCAAAGATCGAGTCCCTGGGCGGGCTTGAAGAACTCATTGAGACGTTCAAAAAACGTCTGGAGGAGCAAAAAGAGCGCCACGCGGGGGGTAACAAATGGATAGGTACCGGCGGCACTAGTCCTTTTGGGGCCTATGGCTATAACCCGGAAGGTATTCGCATTGGTCAGGACGGCTCCCGCCACCGGCGGGCCACCAAAGTGTGGGATGAACGCCGCTTTCGAGATTATGACGACTCGTTGGAGCTTGGCACGCGCAATATCAAACTGGCGCTGCGCCGCCTACGTAAATTTGCCCGCCAGGGGGCACGCGAGGAATTCGACGTCGACAGCACCATCCGCGAAACCGCGCGGGATGCTGGGCTGCTTAACGTGCAAATGCGTCCTGAACGTCATAACTCGGTCAAAGTGCTGTTGTTTTTAGACGTGGGCGGCTCAATGGATGACCATATCCGGGTGTGTGAAGAGCTGTTTTCAGCCGCGCGCTCCGAGTTTAAACACCTGGAGCATTTTTATTTCCATAACTGTCTTTATGAAGGCGTCTGGAAGAACAACCTGCGCCGGGGCAATGAGCGAATACCCACTCAGGATGTGCTCAACACCTACGGTGCGGACTACCAAGTAGTGGTGGTCGGCGACGCCGCGATGTCGCCCTACGAGATTAGTCACCCAGGCGGCAGTGTAGAGCACTTCAACGACGAACCAGGCGGCCTATGGCTCAAGCGTCTATGCGACACATTTCCACGCCTGGCATGGCTTAACCCCTTGCCGCCCCGTGCCTGGGAATACACTTATTCAACCAAGTTAATCCGCGACATCATTGATGACCGTATGTACCCTATGACGTTGGAGGGTCTGGAAACCGCCATGCGTGAACTGGCAAAAAAGTGAACCCACTACCAGCGACCAGGCGGCCCCTAATAACGTGTTTAAGACCGGCGTTCAAAGCGTTTCTGGAAAATCGTTCAGACCGTTCAAAAATGACTTTTTGGCGGTTTCAAATGTTGAGGGATCATGCTTAAACCGGCGCAGAATAAGCGCTTCATCCAATGCTAACGTAGGCGCCAGTTCACTAACGCTTTGGGCTGGGTGGCGTGCGCCTAGTCCAATTCGCTTACCTTTTGATCCGACAAACCAACGCTTAATGCCGCTTTTCTGATAAAACGCTTCCTGCTGGGCATCGTCAGCCTCAACACGCAGGGGCGCCTTTAAGCTAAGTTCTCTAATCAAGTGTTGATGTGCATTGGCATCAGCCAGCGCGCACGCGTGGGTAACCGTCATGCCCACACCCTCTTCATCCAGCACCAGCAGAGCAAGCGCTTGAGGGCGGCCCTTTCCATCCACACTGGCAAATAAACGCGCCGCTTCCTGAGGAAATAGCACGTTACACGTGCCTGTAAATACCACCAGCGGGGTGAGGCCCGCCTCCTGCCCGTAAACCTCAGCACATAAGCGCGCCAGACAAGCGTTTCGCTGGGCCTCTGCGTTAACCTGTACGACTTTCATTTGACTCCTCCTTGCCCCTAAAAAGCCGCAAGCCTAGAGCAAACGCTGACGTTTTGACAGTGTATTGTGCCACGCACAGTACCCCAATCATTTATACTGAATACGGAATCCTACGGCTACAAAGGCGTCAAACAACCCGTAAGCGTGTACATCAACTAGAAGGAGCTAGAATGCCCACTTTTACGAATGATCCCACCATGCCCTCACCGTCCTTTCCCGGTAGCCATATGGTGGTAGATGATCACTACGTCTTCATTTCAGGGTTAACCGTATCTGACCTTTCTAACGGCGACGCTGCGCGGGGAAACGTTAAAGAAGAGACTCGCCTTGTCATGCGAGCCTTATCGCGCATGCTGGAAATGGAGGGCGGAAGCCTAGCCGATGTGTTGCGTGTGGATATACACCTAACTGACTTACACACTATGCAAGACATGGATAGTGTTTACGCGGAGTACTTTGAAGCAGGCCGCTATCCTGCCCGGACCTGCACTGAGTCCCCCCACCTCGCAGGCGAGAGCAATGTTGAAATTACCATGATGGCTAAACGCCAGCTTTAATCAGCGTCATGATTGCCTCAATATCAACGTGCGCTTCCAGCATATCGGCCAAACGATCAAGCTCACGCTCACGGTGGGCTTGATAATCACTTGATTCGCTATTGGAAAGGCCCAGTAGCGCTAACAATCCCTGGCACGCCTCAGGATGATCAAATAAGCCATGTAGATAGCTGCCGAGCACTTGGCCATCGTCGCTGACCGCCCCTTCCGGTCGGCCTGCTATGTCAAAAAGCGGGGACTCAAGAGCGGCCCCTTCACTAACGCCGTTATGGATTTCATAGCCGCTAACGTTAGCGCCCCCTGCCACAAGCTTCCCACGCACATTGCGCAGTTGCTTGCCGGGCACCATACGCGTCGTCAGCGGCAACAATCCCAACCCCGCCACCCTTCCCGGTTTGCCTTCGATTCCTTGCGGGTCCTCGACCCAATCGCCGAGCATCTGAAAGCCGCCGCAAATACCTAATACCTTGCCGCCATAGCGCAAATGGCGAGCAATAGCGTGCTCCCAACCATGGTGCTTGAGCCATTGCAAATCACTGGCAGTGCTTTTGCTTCCGGGCAGGATAATCACATCGGCGGCAGGAATGGTTTGATCAGGCCCAATAAACGATAGCGCGACCTGAGGGTGCAGGCGCAGCGGATCAAAGTCGGTATGGTTACTGATGCGCGGTAGCGCGGGAACGATCACGTTAAGCGTCTGGCTGGCTTTTTCGCCTTGGGTTAAGCCAATGCTGTCTTCGGAATCAAGCACCAGCCCCTGCAGATAGGGCAGCGTTCCCACTACCGGTTTTTGGGTACGTGCCTCCAGCCACTCAAGCCCTGGCGTGAGTAACGCCATGTCGCCACGAAAACGATTGATGATAAAACCTTTGGTGCGGGCCTGTTCGCTATCACTCAGAAGCGCCAAGGTACCCACCAACTGAGCAAACACACCGCCGCGGTCGATATCACCGACCAGTAGTACCGGGCAGTTGACCGCTTCGGCAAAGCCCATGTTGGCGATATCACCTTCTCGCAGATTAATTTCCGCGGGGCTACCGGCGCCTTCAGCAATGATCACATCAAAGCGGCTTTCCAGTGCTTGCCAAGCGGCCATCACGCTCGCTTTCGCGGTGCGTTTATAAGCATGGTAATCCAAGGCATCCATGTGACCATGCACTTTGCCGCGTAAAATCACCTGGGCTCCACGATCAGTTTCCGGTTTCAACAGTACCGGATTCATATCGCTATGAGGCGCTAAAAAGCATGCCTGGGCTTGTAATGCCGTTGAGCGCCCAATCTCGCCGCCATCGTCGGTCACGGCGCTATTAAGCGCCATATTCTGCGGTTTGAAAGGCGCCACTGATATTCCACGCCTGGCTAATGCACGGCATAGCGCAGCCACCACGGTGCTTTTACCAGCATCCGAGGTGGTGCCTTGAATCATCAATGTCGCCATAAAAAAGTCTCGCCGAAGTGAACACAGGCGAGACTTTAGCGGGCGGCGTTCAGCGGCGCAATGAGCAGCCGCGAAGGCTTAGCCCATTACAATTGCCTAGCGTCCTCCATGGCTACCACGCTAGTTGATAATTTACCATCGCCGCGCTGTCGGCACGGGCATCCGCGTTATGTCCCGGCGACATGGTATGCAGTAAATTAAACTGCAGCTGGCTACGTTCGCTAGGCATAAAAGCATAACCCAGCTCAATATCCAGTTGCCGCCCGGAGGGGGACAAAGACGCCTCGCGCGTTTCTCTCAGAACGCCACCGTCCAGCGTACGGCCAACCGGCACACTGAATTCCGCCGTTGCCTGATCGATACGCAACGGCTGACGCAAGGTTAACGCCGCACGCTCATCGTCTTTTTGCCATTGAAGCCCCAACGCCATTTGCTGGGCTTTAATATCGTTAATTTGGGTGACTAAACCACTGCCCTCGGCATCGCCATAACCTTGCTCAAACTCGGCAAACGCTGCAAATTCATTGCTGACGTTTGCCTGCAGCCCAGCGCCTACAAACGTCATCTGATTATGCCTACCAAAGCCCAGAGCGCCCGATCCGTTAGCCCCCAATAGACCATTCTGCTCATCCAAGCGTGCAATATGAGTGCTTATATTAACCCCAGGGGTTAGCTGATAAGCCATTTCAATGTCTGAGCGGTTAGCACTGTAGTCGCTAGCGAAACGCAACTCATCATTCACACCTCCCACCCAATGCGATGCGGAAAGGCTCAGTTGATCGGATAAGTCGTAGCGCGTTTTCATTCCATTAACATTATCAAAGGCCTGAGTAAGCACGTCGCCTGACTGGAAAGAAATCATCGGCATAATCCCAGACTCCGCGTAGCCGCTCATGGGATCAATCTGTTCCCCCGTATACTGAAACGCACTCAAGGTGGAGCTGCCGAACGTTCCATCGAAACGGCTACTGACAAGCTCACCCGCGTTATTAGCGCGAGAGGTAAAGTGATAGCGGTCGCTTTCCATCGATGCCGTTTGTATCGCTTGTGCCGAACTAATGGACATACGCTCCATTTGGTCACGCAGTTGCGTCGAGCGGTTAAAACGCTGTTGGGCTTGAGCACTAAAATCCATCTGATAATCGCGTCCCAATTCATCAAACACCGAGACTGAGTCCAGTGCACCCGAGGCCGCCAGCGCATTGCCATAAGCGCCGGAAAGCTGCATGAACGAGGTATTCGCTTGCTCGCCCCCTGCACTTACCTGTTCGCTCTGCGGGACAATGACGTCTCCTTGAGGCGCGAGGGCAGCGTTAATATCCGCCTCGCCCTGACCAAGGTAAAAAGACCCACAGTTTAGATTAGCGCCGTCGCCACAGGTATTCTGCTGATAGAGAGCACTCGTTTGGCTGGCCGTATCAAGCAGCCGCTGGCTGGCTTGCTGGGCATTCAAGTGGGGCCATATAGAGAGGATGCCCGCTGCATATTCAGAAATACGGGCCGCTGAAATAGAGGTGCCCTTAGCGCCCACCGTTCGATTAACAAAGTCGGTCGCAATCGTGCGTTCCTGCAGTTGGGTATCGCTACCAGGATAACTGCTGGAAGAGTGAATATTGCCGTTACTGTCGGTGCCCACCGCGATCAGCATCATGTTGAAAAGATCGGGATGGCTTGCGTACATTGGCCGTCCCTGAGTATCAATCGCGAGACCGTCGTTGCCAGCACTAATGACATAAACCGCACCGCTGCCGCCATTGGCGTTTACAACGCGCTGATAAGAGTCAGCTGAACTGACACCGTTAAAGGAGAGCCGCGGATCGCTGGCCACAAACCGATTGGAAAAGCTGGTGTTAATGACACGTGCCCCACGTTGTGCCGCTACGCCAATAGCGTAATCAAGCGCACTGCTGAGCGTGACCCCATCTTTTTCGACTTTGATCAGATCCAGCCGTGCTCTCCCTTGGTCGCCGCCGGAAATCACTGAGGAGACCACGTTACCGTGCCACTCATTACCACCGCTGACATCGCTGTTACCGGTGTGAATATTCAGGCTATCGATTACCCGCTCACTATTGGTAATCGAGGCTATATCAAAGCCGGTATCGGTGACCGCAACGCGAACATCAACGGGCCCAACAGGCACTTGATTCGTACCTGAGTCGTCGATAGACGGTGAGAAAACGCTCTGGGAAGGGCCACTACTCACACCCCCGCCCCCCGAGCTGCAGCCTGCTAATGCGCTGCTTGCAAGTACTGCTGCCATGGCCAAAAAAAGTGGATGCTTATCAAACATGCCCACCATCCTGCACGCATTCAATACTATTCATGATGGCATCACTCTCGCTTCAAGCTGACAAAGGAAGAACAGTCGCATTGACGACCAGGAGGGGAAACAATCTATCGAAGAAATTCGCTAACTGCGTTTAGCATTCTTGATAATCGCTAGTAACCATTAATATCGACTATTTCGGCCTCTCCTTGAGGAGTAATAAGCGTGCCCTTTTAGAGGCTTTTATTTGCTTAAAACGATTAAAAGATAATTCTAATTAAAATAATGCTAATAATTAAAATCTCAGCTTTTTTCAGACACCCTTTACTTTCTTGCCCATTATTTAAATCAACATCTTTCCGCCATCACTTTGTCATATTCCTTCCTTAGGCTGATACCAAGCAAATGAGATCGATCTCATTTTTTATCGATTACAGGAACTGGTATGGCCGATTTACTCACCGTGGCAAAACTGGCCGGGGTTTCCCGAGCGACCGCTGCGCGGGCATTTTCAAGCCCCGAATTAGTCCGCCCGGCGACCCGTGAAAAAATTTTTAGTGCTGCCCAACAGCTGGCATTTAGACCCAACAAGGTCGCCCAGCAGTTGCGTACTCAAGCCACTCACATGATTGGCGTCATGGTGCCCAGCCTCAATAACCCTGTATTTGCCGAACAGCTTCAAGCAATGGAAGTGGCGGCAAGGGCATGCGGTTACTCACTGATCGTGACCACCAGTGACTACTCCTCCAGCCGTGAAGGCGACATTGTTGAAGAAATGCTGCGTCAGCGTGTCGATGGTTTGGTGCTTACCGTTGCCAATGCTGAACAGAGTGAGGTACTCGCCAAACTACGCGCGGAGACCATCCCTTGCCTGTTGGTCTATAACCCGCCTGGTTCGAGCGGCTTTCCCTCCATCGGGGTTGATAATCTCGCTGCTGGCGCTGATGCCACTCGCTATTTAATCGATAAGGGGCATGCACGAATAGGGATGGTTGCCGGTCCATTGCTGCAGTCAGACCGTGCCCAACAGCGCTATCAAGGGTACTGCCAGGCGATGCGCAGTGCTGGTTTAGCACCTCGCCCGCTTATTGAAATGGATCGTCATACCCAAGCAGACCTAACCAGCCTGGCACCTGCCTTAACTGGGCCTGATGCGCTTAGCGCAGTGATTTGTACCAACGACCTGCTCGCCATCAGCCTGATGGGGGAACTACAACGGGCGGGCATTAGCGTTCCCGGCGACCTTTCCGTCATGGGATTTGATGGCATTGCCATGGGCGAGCATATCTACCCATCGTTATCGACGATTGCTCAGCCTCGCGCCGACATAGGCCGAACGGCCGTGCATACCTTGTTAGCCATGATTCGGGGAGAAGCATGTTCACCGGCTCCCCTGCCCCACGCATTGCGTCAGGGCGAAAGTGCCGGAGTCCCGGCATCCAGTAAGTCCACATTAGGTACTTCCTAAAGGAGCACAGCATGACGTTTAAGCGCATGGGTATGAAGCGTTTTTATCAAGCCGTTTTGGCCACCGCGATAATCGGTGCCTCTGGAGCAACCGTCGTTCAAGCCGACGACAATGCGATTTGCTATAACTGCCCACCGCAGTGGGCCGATTGGGGCACTCAGCTACGTTTGATTGAACAGCAAACTGGCATTCATGTACCGCAAGATAATAAAAACTCTGGGCAATCACTGGCTCAGCTAGTGGCTGAAGCGAGTAGCCCCGTCGCGGATGTCGTCTACTATGGCGTCACGTTTGGCATTCAAGCCATGGAAGAAGAGGTGGTCACCCCCTACCAGCCCAATCATTGGGAAGAGATCCCGGAAGGCCTTAAAGACCCGGAAGGAAACTGGTTCGCTATTCACTCAGGTACGCTCGGCTTTATGGTGAATGTCGATGCACTAGACGGTGACGAGGTGCCTACTTCGTGGGAAGACCTGCTCAAACCCGAATACCGCGGCATGGTCGGCTATCTTGATCCTGCAAGTGCGTTTGTCGGCTATGTCGGTGCCGTTGCAGTTAACCTGGCGATGGGTGGAGACCTCAATGACTTCACCCCGGCAATCGACTACTTCAATCAACTTGCTGACAACGCCCCTATCGTTCCTAAGCAGACGAGCTATGCCCGCGTGCTGTCCGGCGAAATTCCTATTTTACTCGATTACGATTTCAACGCTTACCGCGCTCGCCACAGCGATGGCGCCAATGTGGAGTTTGTCATTCCCGAAGAAGGTAGCGTGGTCGTCCCTTATGTGATGAGCCTAGTGAAGAATGGCCCTAACCCAGAAAATGGCCAGCAAGTACTTGATTTTGTACTTTCTGACGAAGGACAAGCCGTCTGGGCAGATGCCTACCTACGTCCGGTACGCGAAAGCGCCATTTCCCCCGAAGCGCGCAGTGTTTTCCTTCCCGATAGCGATTACGCCCGTGCTTCAGCGGTTGACTACTCCGCCATGGCAGCTGCCCAGCGCAGTTTTTCTGAACGATACTTGTCGGAGGTCCGTTAATCATGACAGCGGTATCCAAGCAGCCCTCCGGGGCTGCTTCTTACGCCACTCGTCGGGAGATGTTATCGGCCCCAGGACAGCGTAAAAAGCTCATTGCGTTGCTTGCGTTAATGCCTGCATTAATCGTGTTTTGCGCTTTTTGGTTATTGCCGTTTTCGCGCTTGATACTCATGGGGACCGAGGTTGACCGTAATAGCGGGCTTAGCGCTTATCTGACCATACTCACCCACCGCCAGTATCTAATTAGTCTGGCAACCACCGTTGGTCTTTCACTACTGGTCTCACTTGTGGCCGTCGCCATTGCAGGCGTAGCCGGGTTCTTTCTGGCCCGCCAGCATTTTTTCGGTAAAGCCGTATTGATTGCCATCCTCACTTTTCCGCTGGCGTTTCCAGGCGTCGTGGTGGGCTTTCTGGTCATTATGTTGGGGGGACGTCAGGGCGCGTTGGCACAGACGAGCCTGTGGCTATTGGGTGAACGCTGGGTGTTCGCCTATTCACTGGCCGGTTTATTCGTTGGCTACCTCTACTTCTCTATTCCGCGCGTGATTACCACCGTCATGGCAGCTTGCGACAATCTGGACACAAGCCTTGAAGAGGCCGCTCGCTCATTAGGGGCTTCCACTTGGCAGGTCACCAAAGATGTGATTGTTCCCGGCATTTCGCCAGCCCTGCTGTCCACCGGCGCGATCTGCTTTGCCACCAGCATGGGCGCGTTCGGCACCGCCTTTACGTTGGGCACACGGCTAAGCATTTTACCGCTCAATATTTATGGTGAATTCACCAATTACGCCAACTTTGCGATGGCGGCTGCGCTCTCGGTCGTGCTGGGCATTATCACCTGGCTGGCACTCAGCATTGCGCGCAGGCTGGCAGGCGGCAACCTGGGAGCCTCAGCATGACCTCACGACTACGCTTCACGCTGCAACTGAGTTTCACCCTACTGGTCTGTGCGTTCATGCTGGTACCCGTAGCAATGTCGGTAATGGCGGGATTAACCGAAAACTATTTTGTCGGTTTGCAGAGCGGCTTAACGCTGCGTTGGGTTAATGAAGTCTGGCAGCTCTATGCCAACACGATCTGGCTTTCGATCAAATTAGCCATCGCCTGCTTGGTTATTACCGCACTGATTGGTGTGCCCGCCGCCTACGGGCTGCTGCGAAGCCGGCGCCGTTGGGCGAATGCCATCGAAGAACTACTCCTGCTACCGGTTGCCGTACCGGGTTTAGCTACCGCTCTGGCACTATTACTCGCCTACGGCAGTTACCGTGAATTTCGCGGCAGCTGGTTATTTATCCTTGTCGGTCATGTGCTCTTTACGTTGCCGTTTATGGTTCGCGCGGTGCTTTCAGTGATGCAAACCGCACAGCTTAACCACCTTGAAGAAGCCGCCGCCAGTCTGGGAGCCAGCTTCCGGCAACGCTTCTTCGCCGTGGTTATTCCTAACTGCATGAGCGGCATTTTGGCGGGCGCGTTGATGGTGGTGACGTTATCCATCGGTGAATTCAATATCACCTGGATGCTGCATACCCCGCTGACTAAAACGCTGCCGGTCGGCTTAGCCGACAGCTATGCCTCCATGCGCCTGGAAATTGGCTCAGCCTACACGTTGATCTTTCTAGTCATGGTGGTACCGCTACTGGTAGCGATCCAGTGGGCAGGCCGCTTGACCGGCCAACGTCGCTAACCCTCTTTTTAAATCAGCATCAGACACACAATGACGAATGTCGTCACCGGAGCACTCGCGATGAGTTCATCTGTCAGTATTACCCTTACGCACTGCAGCCGCACCTTTGCGGGCGGTTTTACAGCGTTAAAGCCGCTTGATTTACAGGTTAAGGCCGGCGAAACGTTAGTGCTGTTAGGGCCCTCAGGGTGCGGTAAAACCACCACGCTGCGCATCATCAGCGGCCTGGAAAGCCCCGACATCGGCGGGCGGGTCTTGTTCGGCGAGCGTGATGTCACCGCCCTGCCGATTGAAAAGCGCGATGTCGGGATGGTGTTTCAAAACTATGCGTTGTTTCCCAACATGAGCGTTGCCGACAATATTGCCTATGGCCTAAAAATACAGCGACTGCCTCGCGCCGAGATAGCCCAACGGCTGGATGAAGTAATGCGCATGGTCGATTTAAAAGGCTTTGGCGAGCGACGCATCGATGCCCTTTCCGGCGGCCAAAAACAGCGCGTCGCACTTGCCCGCGCGATTGCCGTACGTCCTAAAGTGCTGTTATTTGACGAACCACTGGCGGCGTTGGACGCACAATTACGCGATCGCTTGCGTCTTGAAATCGGCGAACTGCTGCGTGAGTTGGGTACGACAGCCGTATATGTCACCCACGATCAGGATGAGGCAATGGCGCTAGGTGACCGCATCGCCGTGATGCAGGCAGGCAGCATTGCCCAGCTAGGAACACCTCAAGAAATTTACCATCAGCCAGCCAATGCCTTTGTAGCTGACTTTATCGGTGCAGTTAATTGCCTGGAGGTAATAGCCAAGCAGCCCGATGGGCGTTTGAGAGTGCATGGAGGCGAGCTTAAGGCCACTCATTTACAGGACGTATCCACTGTTTACTGTCGACCAGAAGATATTCAGGTGGTGCCGTTGAGCCAAGCCGATATCAAAGGAGAGGTCATCAAGAGCGTTTTCTTAGGCCAAACGCAACGCTTGATGGTGAATACCGGCGGCAGTAAGCCGCTGCAAATAGAAGCACCGTCGCGACAGCGCTGGGCTAACGGCGCCGTGATTGGATTAACCCTTCCCCCCAGCGTGCTTTTTCACCCAGATGCCAATGCCTCGTTTAATAGTAAGGACATCGTCCATGGTTGATCTTCGCCATCAAACGCAACACTGCCTTATCGCCCACATTAGTGACCCACACATCAAGGCTGGCGGTAAACTTTCATACCGTCAGGTGGATACTGCAAAAGCGCTGCGCCAAGCAATCCAGACACTCAACCAGCTATCCCCCCGCCCCGATTTAGTGCTGATTAGCGGCGACCTGGTCGATTTTGGCCATCCAGATGAATACGCCACCTTCAGCCAACTTCTGGCAGAATTAACGCTTCCCGTGTATCTAATACCCGGCAATCACGATGACCGTGAGCACTTGCGCGATGCCTTTCCCGATCATCGCTACCTTTTCCAGAACAATGATTACCTTCAATGGGTGGTGGATGATTACCCGCTACGCTTGGTGGGGCTAGACTCCTCAGTGCCGGGCAAGCCTCATGGGGAACTAAGCGATGCAACGCTTCAATGGCTGGACACCACGTTGGCAGAACAGCCTCACAAACCGACTCTGGTGATGCTGCATCACCATCCGTTTGTCAGCGGCATTGACCATATGGATCATCAATCGCTTGTCCGACCGGAGGCACTCGCCGCAGTCATAGGCAAGTACTCCCAGGTAGAGCGCGTACTATGCGGCCATGTACATCGCTCGATCCAAGCGCGATTTGCCAACACGCTGGCGATTAGCTGTCCTGGTGTTTCCCACCAGGTGAGTTTGGATCTTAGCCCAGACGGCCCCTCGCGCTTTCAGCTAGAGCCGCCGGGTTACCTGCTGCATCAGTGGTCAAAAGCTACCGGTGTGGTGACCCACCAGGGGTTTATCGACCGTTATCCTGGCCCTTTTCCGTTTTACGACGCTAACGGGTTAATTGATTAATACACGCTTGATAAACGGCCAAGTCCTCCGCGGAAAAACAGCAAAACGTGACGGTTTCAATGCTGGGAATCGCGTCAAGTGTTTGCTTGACAGTGGAGACAGCCAGCTTGGCCGCTTCGTTAATCGGGTATCGATAGACGCCGGTGCTGATACTGGGAAACGCCACCGAGCGCGCGTTGACTGAAGCGGCCTCCTCAAGCGAGCGCCGATAGCAGGACATCAGTAACTCAGCTTCGCCGCGCTCTCCACCCTGCCAGACCGGGCCGACGGTATGAATGACGTACCGGGCTGGCAGCTTGAAACCACGCGTTGATTTAGCATCCCCGGTGGCGCAACCGCCCAACTGTTTGCACGCCGCCAATAGCTCAGGCCCTGCCGCGCGGTGAATGGCACCGTCAACACCGCCACCGCCGAGTAGCGAGGTATTGGCAGCATTAACAATCGCGTCGACCTCCTGCTGGGTGATATCCGCCTGAATAGCATTAATCTTCATATTCATTACCTCCTTGTACACATAAACTAGCGCATTAAAGGCAGCCTTCAACATCAGCCGTGACAGAATTCGATTGAGCCAGCTCCCAGGCCTGCACCATCTGCTTTTTTGCGCCTCCCCATCGGTAGCCGCCCAGCGCACCGCTTTGCTGAATCACCCGGTGACAGGGTATCCACAGTGCAATGGGGTTAGCCCCCACGGCGTTGCCCACCGCACGGGATGCATTCGGTGTGCCGAGCGCCTTGGCAATATGAGAATAGCTTGCCCACTGGCCTTCCGGAATGGTGAGCAGCGCCCGCCAGACCGCCATTTGAAAGTTAGTGCCTTTTACGTGCAGCGACACGGCCTCCGCGCCCGGTTCAGGCGCAGCAAATATTCGCTCTACTGCGTAACGAGTCGCTATTGGATCAGGCTGGCAGATGCTACGAGGCCACTCTTTGGCAAGCCGCGCCAGCAATTCATCTGCACTGGTGGCATCAACAAACCCCATGCGGCAGATACCTCTGCGCGTTACCGCCACGAACATACGTCCTAACGGCGTGTCATGAACCCCATACGCGATCTCAACCCCTTCACCTTGGCGCTTGTACTCGCCCGGCGTGACGGCTTCTAGCTGTACAAAGTGATCATACAGCCTGGCCCCACCGCTTAACCCCAAGGTATGCGCAATGTCCAATAACGACGTGGACGCGTGCATCAGCTGCTTACCCCGTTCTAAGGTCAGTGCCTGCAAAAAGCGCTTCGGGCTAATTCCCACGTAACGGCAAAAAAGCCGCTGGAAGTGAAAAGCACTCAAATGAACGTGGGCCGCCACGGTCGCCAAGGTAGGTTGCGCCGCCGCCTGAGCTACCATGAAGCTCATGGCTTTCTCGACCCGCTCAAAATCATTCATGCTCGTCACCGTTTTTAGGCTATCTATACTGTTTTTAATCTATCTATACCGTTTTTTGTTTATCTATACCGTTTTTTGTTTGTCTATATAGTTAGATAGGCAGCCTAAGCGATTACTCTCTGATTGCCGACCCGAATCTTGCTCATCAACACATAAGCCGACTCTCTGTTGCCATTTGCTTTAATCTCGGCAACAGACATAACGGCTATTTTCCGCTAGGGTGAGGCTCCGCCTCTATTGACGGTACACGACAAGCCCATGCAAGAAATGATCAATGACATTGCAGCCGCCATGGCGACCGCTGAGCAGCGCGGCAAGGTGGCCGACTATATTCCCGAGCTTGGCCTGGTTGACCCAAAGCAGTTTGCCATTTCACTCGCCACAGTGGATGGCAAGGTATATTCAGCGGGCTGTGCGACGACACCGTTCTCGATCCAAAGTATCTCAAAAGTCTTCACGCTGACGATTGCGCTCGGACAGATGGGCGATGCGTTATGGTCAAAAGTCGGGCGTGAGCCCTCTGGCGACCCGTTCAACTCTATTGTTCAGCTTGAACACGAAAGCGGCAAACCGCGAAATCCTTTTATCAATGCCGGTGCTATTGCGGTGGTCGATGCCATCATGATGGGCCACGAGCCCAAAGAAACACTGGGTGAGATCCTTCGCTTTGTGCGCTACATCGCCAATGACGACTCTATTTGTTTTGATCATGCAGTCGCTGCCTCAGAGATGGCGCACCGTGACCGCAACGCCTCACTTGCACACTTCATGAAAGCGTTTGGTCACCTTCGCCACGATGTCGATAAAGTGCTGGGCACATATTTCCATCAATGCGCCATCGCAATGAGCTGCGAACAACTCGCACATGCTGGGCTTTTTTTAGCCTCGGATGGCGTCAACAAGCCCAGCGACATTCGTGTCGTGGCCCCGCAGCGAGCACGCCGTATCAACTCGTTGATGATGATGTGTGGGCACTACGATGCCTCAGGGGAGTTCGCTTTTCGCGTCGGCTTGCCGGGCAAAAGCGGCGTGGGCGGCGGCATACTCGCCATCGCCCCAGGCCACGGCTCCATCGCCGTTTGGTCACCGGGGCTGGATGCTTACGGCAACAGCCTGCTCGGCACGCAAGCGCTAGAAATGTTTGTGCAACATACCGGGTGGTCGGTGTTTGGGCATTAAACTGACCGATTGGTAGTGACATCAATTTTGTTCAATACGGTGAGTTGACGACACTGCAAACTCCTTGGATTAACAAGGAGGATAACCATGAGTGGTTCGTCGATGTTACCTATCATTCTGCCCATGGCCGCATTTGCACTTGCCGCCTCTATTTCGCCTGGCCCCGTCAACATTGTGTGTTTAAGTAGCGGTTCACACTACCCCATTGCCAAAGGGCTGACCTTTGTCACCGGCGCCACATTAGGGTTTGTGGCACTGTTTTTAGGCATCGGCGCAGGGCTTTATTCGCTGCTGACTGTGATGCCACTTCTTGAAGATGTTTTACGCTGGTCGGGTATTCTTTTTTTACTCTATCTCAGCTATCAGTTATTTCAGCATGATGGCCGCTTGAATATGCAAGGTGCTGATAACGCTCCCGGGTTTTGGGCGGGTGCGCTGATGCAGTGGCTCAATCCCAAAGCATGGCTCGCGTCTGCCGCTGGCACTGGCGCCTACACCAATGCTGACGAGGCTTATTTACTATGGCTCTTCGCCGCCCTCTATCTGCCCATTTGCTGGCTATCGCTAGCCAGTTGGGTATATGCAGGCGCCTTTTTGAAGCGATATATACGCCGCCCCCTTGTGTTGCTGTCGATTAACCGCACGCTCGCTGCCTGCTTAGTCATAAGCGCGCTTTTTTTATTGATTGAGTAATGGATAGCGATACTGATTCGGAGTGGCGGCCACCAGCCGCTTAAAAGTTCGTTGGAAGTGAGGCTGATCGTTAAAGCCAGCCACCAACGCTGCCTCAACAATCGGTTGCCCTTGTTTAAGGGCCTTCTGCCCTATCTGAATGCGCTGATTAACCAGGTAAGCATGGGGCGTTAACCCGAAGTGCAGCTTAAACGCGCGGATTAAATACCCAGCACTATAGCCAGACCGCTTACATAAGCATTCAAGCGGAAGTTCGTTGGCACTGTTCGCACGTATATAAGCCGCAACGTCCTCAAGCACTTCCGGGACGTAAGGCGGGACCGTAGTGGCTTCTTTAGAAAGCCTCTTCATTATGAGCGACAAGTACTCACTCAACGCCGCTTGCTTCTCGCTAATATCTCGCTTTTCCTCCAGCAAACAAGCAGTCATATCGCAATACTTTGTATAGAGGTCTGGCTGAGTAATAACAGCGGTTGCAATATCTTGCCAATACGGCTCATTAAGCAACCCTAGTTGGTAGCGCAATTTACTTAACCAATCGACATCAATATAGAGCATCAGATATGCCCAAGGTTGGTTCTCGACAGGGTTACAGGCATGCACCCAATCAGGGTTCATCATAACCAGATCCCCGGCACTAATCTGATACGTATCCTCTCGATAAAAAAACGTGCTTTTACCGGCGGTAACAGCTCCCAGCGACCATTGGGAGTGACTATGGGGCGCATAGCCCACGTGCCGGGCATCGCTAATTTTTCGTAGCTCCACATAAGGCATACGTGGATCACGCCAGAAAACGGGGAAACAGGAACTCGCCATGATGTCTCAACCCAATAAAATTAAGGAATTATAAAAGCAAGCCAGTGGCTGTAGGTACTCATTACTCGCCGCTGTCTCCCCCTTCTCCGCTAGACAATAGTGTCCTACTCGCACAGTATGGGCCGCCAATACGCTTTCTATAGTCTAGATTGCATAAGGACTCGCACGCCATTAATCGTCAGGAGGACTTCATGGCTACTGGTAGCACAAATCCCGATCATCGCGATGCGATAAAGCTGTTTGCCCGCATGGGCTACGCCTCCCGCGGTGTCGTCTATGTATTAGTAGGCGGTCTTGCTGCCCTGGCAGCGTTTGGCCAGGGCGGACAAACAGATGGTAGCCGTGGTGCATTGGAAAGGGTACTCATTGCCCCCTTCGGCCAATTCCTGTTGGCTATCATTGCGTTGGGATTGGTTGGCTACGCCATGTGGCGCACTATTCAAGCCATCAAGGATGCCGATCACCACGGCACCGACACAAAGGGCATCGCCATTCGATCAGGCTTAATGGCAAGTGCCGTTACCCACCTTTTGCTCGCTTTTTTTGCCGCCAGCCTCATTTTTCAGTTTGGTAGCTCGTCTGGCGGATCAGGCGGTGGCTCGCAAGAAGGGGTCGTCAGTTGGTTAATGCAGCAGCCTTTCGGTCGTTGGCTGGTCGGCGGAGTGGGTTTGATCCTTATCGGTGTAGGGATCTCCCACGCCGTTAAAGGCTACCAGGCAAAATTTCACAAACACTTCGTTATGCCTGCTCATGTACAAACATGGGCCTACCCCATTTGCCGTTTCGGGCTGGTGATTCGCGGGCTTGTATTTGTGATTGTGGGATGCTTTTTTATCATCGCCGCTTATCACATTAATCCCGATCAAGCGGGCGGCATCGATGAAGTGTTTAGCACGCTGCGTGAACAGCCATATGGACAGTGGCTGCTAGCCTTTGTGGCCATTGGTCTCTTGGCGTTTGGGCTCTACAGTATTTTAGCGGCTGTATACCGCCGTATTAATCCCAGTATGTAGTGGCCCGCAATGAAGAAGACATCTAACCGCGCAAGACAGTGGTTTGAGCGCCTTAACAGCTCAAATAACATGCTGTGGCTACTCGGCACGCTCTCTTTTCTTGAGACGATTATTCTGCCCATTCCGCTGGAGTTGATACTTATTCCATTGATGGCAGCCAATCGAGAGCGTATCTGGCTCTTGGCAACCGTCACCACGGTCGGCTGCTTGATTGCATCGCTGGTCGGCTACGGCGTTGGAATGCTGCTATTTCAATCGATAGGCACGTGGTTTATCGAGTTTATGGGTATGCAGCAGAGCTACCAATCGTTTCAGACTTTCTTTGATCAGTATGGCTTCATAGCTATTCTGACCATTGGCATTATCCCCATCCCCTTTCAGATAGCGATGATTACTGCGGGGCTGTCGGGGTACCCTATTTTATTGTTCGTGCTAGCAGCGCTAATTGCTCGCGGAATTCGCTATTATGGCTTGGCTTGGCTGGTACATCGCTTTGGTCACCGTGTACTGGTGCTATGGAGACGCCACGCCATCATTACCAGTTTGGCGGTGGGGGGCATTGTACTGGCCTTTGCGTTGGTAATGCAGACACTGGCAAGAGTAGTCATGTAATCAGAATCAATTGGCAGGTAGGCTAATAACCGCCCTACCTGCCATAATCCCGCTCTACTTTAGCCACCCGGGTTTTGAAGTGTTGATACCACTGCTGGTGCCCTAAACGCTGAGCTTCAAGATGCTCAGCGTTCGCTTTCCATGCCTGAATAGAGGCTAAATCGGCCCAGTATGACACTGTGACGCCTGCCTCATTTCGCGCCGACTCCACCCCTAAAAACCCCGGCTGCTGTGCGGCTAGCTCAACCATTCTAGTGGCCATTGCGTCATAGCCATTATCAACGTCAGTTCGTACCGAGGTAAAAATCACCGCGTAATAAGGAGGCTCGGGAGTAGTGGCGATCAGTGACATAAAGCGGGTTACCGTGGTCCTGTTAAGCGATGCTTATTTAACGTAATAACCGCTCACCTTCCAGGCATCCCCTTCAAGGTGCGGGGTTATGGTTTCAATAATCTGTGGCTTGTTTTCAAAACGCGTTTTGAAAGTAATCACCGCGTAATCTCCAATCGGGGCGCCCGGCATGGAGGTTTCGCGGATAACACGCAGCCGTTGGCGTGATTGAACGGCACCAAAATCACGTCGTGCGGCGCTGATGGTACGTTCCAGCATATTAGAGGATAACGGTATTTGCAGCAATGGAGAGGAGGTTTCCCAAGCTTGCTCATAGGCACCGCTATCAATAGCCTCCAGCCATTCTAACGCCGCCACTTCCGCCTTATCAGTGGCCGAATAAGCATGGCTGGATAAAGAAAAAAGCAAAAAGGCAATGAACAAAGGCAGTGGTTTAGGCATAGCAGACTCTTGTGACGTTTAATACGCAGACGCAGGGCCGTTTCGGGCATAAATGGCTAACCGTTGACGGTCTTATCTTTATATCGGGAATTGGCAGGATTTCTTTAATGACCAATAAAAATTTAGCGTTTAATCGCCAAACGATAATTTAAATAATTAATATTCCTTTTATGTACTGTTGGCCGATATTGACCGGTTTGCGACCGCTTCGTGTGTCGTTCAGTACATCGTAACGCCTTACGCTATAGCCTCATTCCCAACAAGATGAGGTCTACTATGCCACTCTCTACCACCGCGTTACTGTTGATTGATGTTCAAGCCTCCTTCCCTGCGCGCGATTATTGGGTAGAATCCCTTGCAGAAGCCTGGCGGCCTAACCAGCGTGCCCTGCTCGATGCCGCTCAAGCATTGAACATACCGGTAGTACGAATTTTTCATGAAGCGCCTGGCAGCCAGGGAGCCTTTGATCCTGACAACGGCCTTATTTGTCCGCTTGAAGGTTTTAAAGATGAAGTCGCGGTAACGTTTCACAAGCGGGTTCATAATGCCTTCAGCGATACTCAGCTGGAAAACTGGCTTCGCGAGCGACATATTTCACATCTCGCGGTTAGTGGCATTCGTACCGAGCAATGTTGCGAAACGACGACGCGAGTAGCGTCAGACCTTGGCTTTAACGTCGACTTTGTCAGCGATGCCACCTTGACGTTTCCCATGACACGTCAGGGCATCACTTGGTCCGCTGAGGATATTAAAGCGCGCACCGAACTCGTACTGGAAGACCGCTTTGCACGTATTATCAATACCCATGATTTGATCAATGAGTGGCACACCCTGCGTGAATGAAATGCCCAGCCAATGTCAGCCATCCGACCAGCGAGATACCATTCAGCGGGTGGCCGTTTTAATGATGCCCGGTCAGGTGCCGCTGGATCTGATTGGTCCACTTCAGGTGCTGCACTCCGCGGGCCGCCTCATGAAAGCGTTTGAGGTAAGATACATCGGACCCAAGGTAGCCATGGAGTGGTTAGGCCCCCTCACGCTGAGTGGTATCGAGCCATTACCTGAACAGTTGCAGTCTCAGGACCTGTTGCTCATACCCGGCCAGTATCGCAACCGCATTGAGCCTTCGGTACAGCAGGAGTGCATTCAATGGCTGAACGCCAACGCCCATCACGCCAGTACCGTAATGACCGTGTGTTCTGGCACGCTGCTGCTTGCTGAAACAGGTTTGCTTGATGGGCGACGCTGCACGACCCACCACACCCTCCTCGATCAGTTGAGACGTAACGCACCACGAGCCAAGGTTCAAAGTGACTGCATTTTTATCGAGGATGGGCGTTATCTAACCAGCGCGGGCATTTCAACAGGTATTGATACCATGCTCCACTGGCTTACCCGCGCCTGCGGCCACTCGCTAGCATTAGCGGTTGCCCGGGAAATGGTGCTTTATCTTCGCCGCAGCGGCCAGGAACCCCAACTGGGCGCCTGGCTTGAAGGCCGTAATCATGTTGATGAGCGGATTCATCGGGTGCAGGACGCCATTTGCGCCAGCCCGGCGCACACGTGGCGCGCCGAGTCATTGGCCTCGCAGGCGGCAATGAGCGAGCGTCATTTCCGGCGTCAGTTCAAGCATATTACCGGCATGCAGGTAGGCGACTACATTACCGGGTTACGTTTACAGAGGGCCAAGACGTTAATGACCGAAACCACATGGACACTCGCAAGAATTGCCGAAGAGGCAGGGCTTGGCGATGAACGCCAGCTAAGGCGGTGTTGGGCGCGCACAGAAAAACTGCCTCCGAGCGTATGGCGCCGCTCACAGCTTGCCATGCCGGTTTAATCAAACCAGGAGAAAAAAGCGCCGCTCTCAATGGCGGCGCTTAATGCGAGTGGTTAGATCAAATGGTAGTGATTAGACCGAATAGTAGTGGTTAGATCTAATGGCAGTGGTTAGAAAAGCGTGAAGAGGATTAGAACGCACATGGCGATCATGCACAGTGTGCCCACGCCATAAGCAATCGTTCGCCAGGGCTGAAGCTCTGCCAGATAAAAGATTGTATGGCAGTAGCGCGCCACCGTGAACGTCATGAAGAGCCAACCAGCAAGCCCGGAAGACGCACCGACCAGCACATAAGCCACGCCTAGTGCTAAAAAAATGGGTATATTTTCAAGGTCATTCGACCACGCTTTACCCGCTTTTTGCACCTGCGGCAACTCCTCCTGAGCAGGCGCCTTACCGGCCAGCGCTGCATCTTCGGGGGTTTTAAAGGTCATTTTCGTAATGCGATGAAAGCCTTGGTACATCGACGTGGCAAACATCTTCACGTAAAGCAGTACCGACGCCACTGCATACCAAAAAACGGGGTCTTCCATGATGACTCCTTTATCTCGATTTATCGCTTGCGTAAAGCTACACGCTTGGCGTGAAAGCCTATGGATGAGTATCAGCATAGCCAATAGTTGGTTCAGGCCAAGCCAGGAGGCTTAATGCTCCCCGCTTCTCAAAGCTAAACCACTCGTTTACCATGCTCCCCCTCCGCTCTCACGACTAGGCTGATATGTCCGCCAACGCCCTCTATACCGATCTTTCTGGTTATTACGATTTAATGTGCGCGGATATCGACTATCAGGCCCAAAGCGATGGCATTCGCCGTCTGCATCAAATATTTGGTGACGGTGGCCGTACGCATCTTGACCTGGCCTGCGGGACAGGCCCGCACGTGCGCCATTTTAGTGAGTTTGGCTATTCAAGTAGCGGTCTGGATATTAACCAGCCCATGCTGGAGCTTGCCGCTGCCCGTTGTCCTGAAGCCACGTTTACACGACAGGACATGGCAGACTTCCAGGTTAGCGACCCCCAGGATTTGATTACCTGCTTTCTCTACTCGATTCACTACAATGCAGGCATAGAGAAGCTAACCGACTGCCTATCCAGTGCGCATCGCGCCCTAACATCAGGCGGGATTTTCTGTTTTAACGCCGTCGATAAAAGCAAAATCGACAACGCGCTGTTTGTTAAGCACACCGCTAAACAGGGCAACGACCTGTTCACCTTTCGCTCTGGCTGGCATTACACGGGGCATGGCGAACAGCAGTCACTCAAGCTCAGCATTGAGAAAACAGATACTGAGGCAACGCAGATATGGCACGACGAACATCCAATGGTGGCCGTCAGCTTCCCAGAACTCATCGTATTACTGGAGCCGCTCTTCGATGTGCATGTCTTTGAGCATGACTATGAAAAAATAACGCCCTGGGACACCGCCTCAGGGAACGCCATTTTTGTTTGCGTGAAAAAGTAAATATCATTACCAAGGGCAAGACGGCTCGTCTTTGTAGCCCTGATTTTTAAAGTCCGGACTTCAAGCCTAGTTATGAGCCATCACCATTTTGGCTGGGGCGCCACTGGTATTGAAGACCCATTAAAAAATTACGCAGCACCTGATCTTTGCACTCGCGATAATTCTTGTGGTTTGGTTTGCGAAAGAAAGCACTTAATTCATGATTGCTGATACGGAATCCCGCCAACTCAAAAATAGCCAAAATATCGTCAGCCTTTAAATCTAGCGCAATTCTCAGCTTTTGAAATACCATATTATTGTTCAGATTCTTTTCTGGCGCTGGCTGCTCACCTTCGCGTTTGCCGCGCTTAAAACTAATGAAACCATTCAGAAACGCTGCCAGCTCAACGTCTTTCATCTTGAGCAGCGCTTCGTCTTCATCCTTTCTCAACCAGTCGGTAACCTGCGCATGGGTTACGTCAAACTCTGCCAGTGAAAAAATATCAACAATAGTGCCTTCTTTTAAATCAAAGATGTAACGTATACGGCGAAAAATATCATTATTGGTCAAAATAGCGCTCCTAATCTTAGGAAAATCCAGCAACGTCACTTGCTACACAGAGTATTTTCAGGTTTATAACGTACTAAATTCAGCTTGCTGTAAGCGTTGCAAGCAACTCATCTATTTCTGCTTTAAGCTCATTATCTTCAATCTTGTTGGCGCTAATTTTGGCATCTTGCAGGTTGTTAATCGCCGCGTCAGTCTGGCCTAATTCAATTTGTAACGTCGCCATTGAAAAGGCAATGGACGCCATATGGTCTTTTGAATTGACGGCGTTGGCTTTTTCTAACGCTTTCTCATAAATAACGACTGCGTCTTCCAGCTCTTCGGTAAAGTCAGCCAGTGTTTCCCACTGCTCTGGATGATCTTTATCGGTATTTTCATTCTCGGTACAAATAGCTTTCAACTCTGCATAAAGCGACTCGAACGTTTCCCTATCGTCCTTATCGGCTGCTTTCATGAGTTTTTCTGCTAATTCGTAAACAGCCTTATATATCTTGGTATTAACCATTACCTTCTCTTTATTAAAGCGTAAAAAAACAATAAGTGACGCCACACAACCACTTTCGCAGCGCACCCATGTAGCGTGGTGGGCACTGCAGCACGTCGCATGATAACACGCAATTATCGCGATGAACCGTGTGCTATCAGACGCTCATTTTCAGCATATTTTGGATTGGTAAGGTCGACGTCATCAGGTGGTAGCGTTTTCTGCTTTTCGTCTTGTGGTCCTGGGTTCAAGCTCACAGCAAAGCCAAACGTCTTCTAGCGCATGGCTTCACTAGCCATTGACCACCAATTTTGGCCAGGTTGTCAGCCACTGCTTGTTAATGAGGCGGGCTTCAAAATCCGCGCGCTTTGGCCTCGTCGGGTTTAAAGTAATCGTATAGGCAAAAAGTGGCTCAATACCAAAGGGAGCCATCATCACCACGTCACCATTATCTTTCATGGTAGCGCCAACCGCCGTTTCGATTTCCACCCAAAAACGCATGGCATCGACAGTCGAGACATATGCACGATCCCCATTACGCTCATGCATTCTTGCCTGGTTCTTTACCGACCAAGGGAGCCGCGATTCGCTTTGTAATCGACGTTCTATCTCGCGATCCCTAACATCACGTTTATCGTTTGGGTCGAAGTAAATTAAGTCAATATCGTTAAGGGTGGTACTCGTTGTAAAGCCATGCAACTTGTCCCACACCAAATTTCTAACGAATCCAGCAGCCAGGCACCAGTCGGGCAAATTCAGTTCCGCCGCGATGCTTAGCGCTTCCATTCGCACCGTGTCATTCATTATCCAATAGTTGATCTGGGCCTCATGATCCATCGCAACATTTACCTTCTTCAGCTACCGATCAGCTTCATGATTGATACCACTACTCTATCGCCCCAATGGAACCAAGCTAGTCGCACCCAGGTGGCACCTCAGCATCATGTCCACTGCAAGGCTTGATTAAGTGAATCTAAACTATCGGGGCCTGCCTCGTATCGGGTACAGCTCTTCATGTCTCGCGCCCAGCGAGCCGATGAATCAACATGAAGATGGACGGCGACGCTCGACTCAACATCGCCAGCGAGCAACCCGGCAGGCACCCAAACCAGATTGGTGCTTCGCAGCGGATTAGGCACAGGGCTTCCACAGGTCCTGCAAAAATCGCTCCGATACCCCGTCGCTTTCTGAAAAGAAGTGATGTTGTCCTGCCCCGTCACCCAGTGGAAATGACCTTGATCAACAAACGTAGCGGCATTCGCCGTAGACCCCGTTACCTTCCGGCATAAAGAGCAGTGGCACTGATACAAATTCGGCAATGCGCCATCGATTTCAAACGTTACTGCTCCGCAAAGGCACTCGCCGTTCATACTTTATTTACTCCTGAGCCACTTCATCAATGCGGTAGTGACGTTCAGCGTTTTTGGTTAACCCGCACCACTCCGAGCCTGCTACGCGCTGCTGGTGCTGCTCGAAAGCGGCGCGATCAATAAACTCTTCATAGACGTCAAAACGGCAGGCGTCGCTCTTGTTCTGAATGACCTTGAACGTGATACAGCCGGATTCATGTAGCGTTAGCTTCTTGTGACTTATAAATTCGTTTTTTGAAATTGTCCAAACCTAGCCCAGAAATGGTAATAAATCCCCTTGGCGTCACTTTCAGCATTTATTTGCCTTGGAGAATAAATGACCATTACTTACATGGGACACTCCGAACATTACTATGACCGCTATAGCCTGATGAAAGCATTGTGGCACCCCGACGCATTCTTTATTAAAAAGTCATAGCCAAACAAACCCGCTATACGCCTTCTCTGCAATGGATGCCAGGCGGCTCTGGAGGTTGCCCACGTGAACTTCCAGCTTATGGCCGTCAGGATCCAATATATACATGGAACGCCCTTCACTTTTATTCACCTTCCACTGAGACGCATTAAAGGCTTCCAACCGCGCACAGCAGGCGTCAAAGTCCTCTGCAGAGACATCAAAGGCAATATGGGTGTAATCATCCTTCGGGCACGGATCATCACAAGAAAGACACAGCCATAAGTCGCCCGATGACAGGTATGCTCCGCTGTCCCACTTTGCGTGGCCGGTCAGCCCTAACGCCTGGGTATAAAAGTGCAGCGAACGCTCCAAGTCGCTGACAGCAAGGGTAATGTGGTTCAGGCCATTGATCACGGTGACTCCTTTAGGTTATCTGCCTTGAACTAACAGACCGCTAATAAGTATTTGCCTACTAGGAGGGAACGACACAATACGAAGCTAGTGCGCCACACCTGAATCAAAAAACTGGTCGGCATGCAAAGCACACGCTCCGTGAAGCATTAATCATTCTTTAACATCATATTAGGCTCAATAGTTAACCCACATTTCGGGCAACCATCAGCACTTCATCAGCGGAATATAGATTGGAAATCGTTGCCACGACCTCAGCACCGAGTGTTTGTTTATACAATTTTTGAGCATGATTATCGGCTCTTGTGCTGACCATAACGCTCTTGAGTACGGAATTTTTCAAAGCGAGCTGCGCTTTAACCAACGGCAAGGAATCGGTGATCAATTGTCGGCCAATACCGTGACCCTGAACATCAGGCATAACCGCTAGCTGCTCAAGCTCCAGAACCGCTTCCGGGCGAAACCCGCTCTTTTGTGCCCAAGCAATATAACCGTAGATATCTTCACCACTTGATGCGACAAACATCAGATAGCGTGGAAACGCATTTAAATTGCACGCTAGCCAATCAAATGAGTAGCCCTGCCTCGGAAAGGCGGACGCGTGTACCAACGCCGCAACGGCCAAGTCCTCTTTAACCATTAAACGAATAACCAATTTTTGCTCCTGAGCAAAAGACCCCAAAAGTTTCATTAACGCCCAGCGTACTGCAGAATTTCGTACGAGTAGGCGTATTTGAATGTACCGGTAAGATCGATG
This sequence comes from Vreelandella sulfidaeris, assembly GCF_042429665.1. GTDB lineage: Bacteria > Pseudomonadota > Gammaproteobacteria > Pseudomonadales > Halomonadaceae > Vreelandella. Next base: position 194,759 of record NZ_JBHMAC010000011.1, read on the forward strand.
TGAGATAGGTCTTCGCTTAGCTCTGCTGCTATCGAGTCCAATAGCCTGCCCTTCCGCACCGCCTCTTCAATATTCGATTGCGTGGTGAGATAACCAATCAGAGACTCGAGCGTGAACGTTATCGGCAGCCAGCCTTCCTCCCTCGCAAGCAGAGAAAGCGCCTGATCGCCTGCCAGTGTCATATCTTTGTATCGATTGCGCGGCGGTGATGGATAGCGCTTAAAGTACTCGTTACGAAGCCAATGATTAAACTGTTCAGAGGTGGAATGGCCCTCGAATGCGAAATTATAGATGACCCAAATGGCTCCAGGATTGGAGGCGGCTTTATAGGCAGCCAGGGCTTTCGCAGCGTCAAACCAGTGAAACGCCATACACGTCGAGATGAGATCGAAACGCCCCTGATCGGGCAGTTCAGTGTAGTCCGCCTTTCTTACGGATAAGCCGCGCTTTCGCGCCATGCCCAGCATCTCGTCAGAGGAATCGATACCGATGACCTCCTGGGCAATATCCAGTAGTGGAACGGTAGAGTCGCCGGTGCCGCACGCTACGTCTACCGCACTGCCAAAGCGCTCAGCAGGCATGTGCCGCTGCATGATTTGAAAAAGCACCTGATGAGCTTTCGGACGGTATTGATCGTATCGCTCACCGACGCCGGTACCTGCGAAGTACTGGACCATTTAGGCTTCCTTAAACAACGACTCACATATTTTAAGAAACTCTAATATAGAATTGAAATATTAAGTTACGATGACCTAGAAGCATGATTTCTCAAGGAGTACATTTCGCGGCTAGAGCAATTTCGGGAAGGTTTCGGACAGCCTATTTCATCTGGCGAATGGCACGAATATCTTCAATATCCACAGGCCGTGCAAGCATGGATTTATAACGAATCAAATCATCGCTCAGCATGAGCGGTAGATCCAGTCCCAACAAATGCACCATCAAAAAGCGAGAAAAATCGATGGTTAGTGGCATCCATGTTTCGCTGCCTAAATCAAAAATGCGCACACCATCAGCTTTACCGACCTCTATGTTAACGCCTGCATACTTGAACTGAACGTAGGTTAAGTCCCAGCCTTCTTCCTGGCGATGAGCGGCAGACTTTGAGACTATCGCCTGCCCGGCCTGCACTACCGAGTCAAAGTGTTCCTCCAGGTACGAAAAGGTCTATGTCATATAATTCACGCTCAGCACCATAGCCTTTAGCAGCTAGACCGCCACAAATTTGAAACGGTATCTCCTTATCTCTCAGTAACCCAACAATCCATTGAGCAGATGAATCATGCATATCCTCTCCTCAAGTATAGCGCCGACGATTACTCGTTTAGGCGATAAGAGAAGCTATCGTGATGCTCGCCCCACTCCGCCAACGTGTGGCGATATAGCCTCACTTCACGACCATGAAATTCATGAACGTCGAAACGATCAAAACCTACCTTGAGCGCAACCTTTTGCGACGCCACATGATCGGGTTCTATAAGAGCCACAACCGAAGGCACCTTCTTTTTGTCAAAGGCATAATGCAGAATCGCGTTGGCCGCCTCCGGCGCGAACCCCTTGTTCCAGTAACGGGTAGCAAGCCGGTAACCAAGGCCGGCCTCTTCAGTGCCGTTTACCTCTTCCGGGCTAACGCCGCAAAAACCGATCATCGTATTCGAATCCTTTTCGATCAACGCCCAAGGGCCGATACCGTGCGCCTCGTAGCACGCTAAACACCATTCGATAAAGCGGCGCGTCATGGCTTCATCGCAAACGCCTCGAATCGAGTATTTCATTACGTCGGGATCGCTGAGAATTTGGGTTAGCACCGGAGTATCGTTTAACGTTAACGCCCGGATCGATAGCCGCTCCGTCTCACAAATTTGCACACCTTCCTGCCTCATTTGGCTACCGCTCCCTTACCTATTGGCCTTGCACTTCTGTTAAATCATGACGCGTTGACGGCTTTTCAGGCAAGGCCTGGCAGATGCCCGCTACTGAACAGTTAACCCACCAGTACGAATAGTATGATTAGGTCACAAGTAAACGCCTATACAGAAAACCCACTAGACTGAAGTGGATCCCGCGCTACCGGAAAGCCAAGCTAGTTAAAATTTAGCCTTAAAATGCTTATTCTATCAATCAATAAACAAGGATGGTTATGGAAGCTCCTTTAACCCGTTCAAGTGTGCATAAAGCGCTTCAAGGCTTGGGTTCATTACTGTTACTGCTGAGTATGCTTTTAGGTGGATCGGTGCATGCCACCGAGGAGAAGGCGCCAGGCACCAACGCCGCTACCTCGGCCAACGGCGTTGAAGAGAAGGCTATTCCAAGCAGCGAAGGCGCTGACAACGCTCAGATCGAGACCACTCCATCACCGCTCAAGGATGAAGAGATTCGCCAGCGAATCAGCGGCATCTTCTCAGAGATCGACGGGCTTGGGGCGGTCGAGGTCAGCGTCGTTCAAGGTGTGGTGACGCTTGAAGGTGAAACCACTAACGACAGAAAAGCCCAGCAGGCCGTTGGCCTGGCGAACCGGTTGACCGATGTGGTGACGGTAGCAGACCAGATCGACCGCACGCTGGACGTGCAAGATAATGTCACTACCGCCTATCAGGGCCTAAAAGCCAGGGCCCAAAACCTGATAAAAGCGTTGCCGCTATTATTAGTGGGCTTTGTGATATTCGGGCTGGTCACCTGGTTCGGCGCCTGGCTATCCAACCGCAAGCGCCTATGGCAAAGGCTGACGCCTAACCCCTTCGTGGCCGAGTTGGTCGCGCAAACCATCAAGGTCATGTTCATTGTCCTCGGGTTGATCATGGCGTTAAGCTTGATAGGTGCCGAAACAGTCATCGGCACCCTGCTGGGCGGCGCTGGCGTGATCGGTATTGCCATCGGTTTTGCCGTCAAGGACACCATCGAAAACTACATCGCCTCCTTGATGCTCAGCATCCGCCAGCCGTTTCAGGCACGCGATCACGTGGTCATCAATGACCGAAGGTATCGTGGTGCGCCTGACCTCCCGCGCCACCATTCTCATGACCCTGGAAGGCAACCAGCTGCGTATTCCCAACGCCGATGTCTTCAAGGGCATCATCCTCAATTACACTCAGAACCCGGAGCGCCGCTTTAATTTCGAACTGGGCGTAGATGCCAATGACGACCCTCTGGCCGCCATCAAGGTGGGCCTCGATGCCCTCCAGGCGTTGGAGTTCGTATTGAGCGAACCCAAAGCCATTGGCATTATCACCCACGTTGGCGATTCCAATATTGTATTGGAGTTTCAAGGGTGGGTAGATCAGTCGACGACGGATTTCGGCAAGGCGCGCAGCATCGCCATTCGTGAAACCAAGCACGCGCTGGAAAATAACGGTTTCAGCCTGCCAGAGCCGATTTACCGCTTAAGCTTCAGCCCGAGGGTTGAGCAGGCACTAACACGCATACCGCCCGTTAGCCCTCAAAGCGAGCCTTCTACGTCGCTACCCGCGTCTATTCCAGATTCATCTATGGAAACACGGCTGGGCAACGCTGTCGCCAGAGACAAACAGCAGGCCAAAACGCGCGCCAAGCAAATACTGCAAGGCCCGCAAGCCGACAAAGTGCTCGATGCTCGCCCTGACGACAAGCTGATGAAAAAGGTGGATGAAGAAATCGCTCAAAGCGCCGATGGAACCGACTTGTTGAGCAAGCACTCGGCACGGGAATGAGTTGCATGCATGGCCGGGATTGGTATCAGCGACGATATCGTCAAGCTCTGTCGGTAGAAATACGCGCGCATTGATGAAGTGGCTTCACCCATACTCATTAAAAACAATAGCCGCATGAACTTCTCCATTGCGGCCATTCGCTAACTATCGATCTGCTGTACAAAACCAGTTTCATCCCTGATACCTACCCGGTTGCCATCGGGATCAGCGATATTGATCGTTCTTCCCCAAGCGTTTTCAGTAATGGCCGCTTCAATACCCCATGCTCTAACTCTCGATAATGTATCTTCCAAATCATCGACGTTGAATCGTAATTTAAAGCTGCTTTCCTCGGGAGTCTTGACGCTGCTCTTTGCCTTACCGCCCTGCTCGACCATTAAGTAACCATCGCCAAACTCCAGGCAAGTAAGTTTGAAACCATCTTCATTCCGTTCGAAGAGCTGACGCAATCCAAACAGCCCACGGTAAAAAGCAACACACTCAACATAGCGCTCGGTATTAAGAATCACTCCATAGCGTGCCACGTTTATATTCATGGGCTCTCCTTTGCTCATCAGTGTTCCATTAACGCCGCATCACGATTTAGATTACGCTCCGCCGGAATATCACTGAGATACTCGACAAATTCCACCTCAAACCCGGCCGGATCGACAAAGTAGACATTTTTACGAAACGGCTCGGTGGCACCGGGTTTGGCGACGGCAAAGCCCGCGTTATTCAACCGGGCCACTGCGGCATCCAGGTTATCGGTCACGTAGGCGAAGTGGGCCAGGCCAACACTATGGCCTTCCAGCGCACGGTTCTGCCCTTCGCCATGATTACTCAACGCCAAGTAGTGGCGGTCATCACCAAAGTGCACCCATTTGCGCGGCTTGCCGTACCACTCGCCATGGCCTTCGTCGCGTATCCGCCAGTGCGGGAAAGCAGCACGGTAAAAGTCCAGCATGGCATCCATATCCATCACTACCAGGTTAACGTGTTCCAAATACATAGGTTTTCTCCTTGAATGGGTTCGTATAAAAGGGTAAAACCTCAACCTAAGTTTAGGTAAAGCATTTTTTTTTACGAACCAGCAAAAAAACAGAGGCAGCGATGGCGGAGGCAAATTGGAGTGTCGGCAAGGTAGCCAAGCGCTGCGGTATTAATATCAGCGCCCTGCACTTCTATGAGCAGCAAGGGCTGATTCAAAGCTCGCGTAACGCGGGCAATCAACGCCGCTATAAACCCGAGGTGCTAAGGCGCATTTCGGTGATAAAAGCTGCGCAGAAAGTCGGTGTCAGCCTGGATGAGATCAAGCAAGCCTTTGAATCACTGCCCAATAATCGCACTCCCACTGTGGAAGATTGGCAGCAGCTATCCAAGAACTGGCAGCGCATGCTGGATGGCCGCATTGCGTACCTGCAAACGCTGCGCAATAACCTGAGCGGCTGTATCGGCTGCGGCTGTTTGAGCATGACGAGCTGCCCGTTGTATAACCCGGAAGATCAACTGGCGGAGCTAGGTAGCGGACCGGTGTTATTGGATCAGGCGGAGGAGCGCGCTGGTTCAGGCGCTAATTAACAGTCAACGTTAGTTAATTAGCGCATACAGATTAATAACATTTTGGAGCTGCTAAGCGGCAGAGAATTGGTCGCTTAGTCACGATTGATAAACTATCTTCCGCGCCTTACCAAAAGCTTAGACTCAAGGCGCTCCTTGATTGCAGGCCACTCTCTCTCAACAATGCTGACTTTAACGGAGAGCGTCAAGGATTGGCTTTTCCTGCTAAATCGTTTATTAGGCTATCAATCAACCAGTTCAACACCTAAGCTTTCCAATAAACTCAACGCTTCAAACCGTGAAAATTTAGCTTTTTTAATATTATTTTCTAACACGTCAATTACGTATGCTGTTGACTCACTGAAATCGACACTTTGCAAATCTGTCCTCATAAATAAACTATTGCTGAAGTCACTATAAGTCATGGTTGAACCTACAAAGCTTCCTCCTCGAAAATCAACATCATGCACCTTGCATTCGTCAAAAACCAATTCATTTAAACTCAGTCCAAAGAAAGACGAGTCATTTAAAATACAACGCTTGAAACTTAGCTCAAAGTCTAAGTGGTAAACCGGCCAAGTCGCCTTGGTCCAATCAACGCCAACCAGTTTACTGTCTTGAAATGTAAGCGCAAATAGCTTTGAATTTGAAAAATTGACCAGACTTAAATTACAACGTTCGAAACTGCAGTTTGTGAATTTACATTTCTGAAATATAGACGCTGAGAAATCACAATCAGAGAATTGGCAACCTTCAAACTCGATACTATTGTAGTGTTCTTCAACTGAAGAAAGTTCCTCAAAAGTAACGTCGAAATAGTCTTCATTATTCTTTAAATATTTCATCGTATCCTCTGAATAGGCTAACAGTGATTACACAACCCGATGCATACATTATTGAACGTGCCCGCTCTTCCTGCTCGCTTAAATCATACTTTATGCATAAATTTGGCTTAGGTCACGCGTCTTTGCTGAATCGTTGCCAGGGCGCAATAGTGGCATGTGCCACCTGCCCCGGTTCCGCCTGCCCCAACGATCAGCGGCGAAAGTACTAACAATGCCCAGATCGAAACGACCTCTTCGCCCCTCCAAGACACTGATATTCGCCAGTGCATTCGCGGCATTTTATCTGAAGTCGAGTGATGGGTAGCCGTTGAGGTCAGCGTAGCCCAAGTCGTAATCACCTTATCAGGGGAAACGGCCAATGATAAAAAAGCCCAGTAACCGCAAACTCACAGTGGTGATTGACGCACTAAAAATGGGGGTATGACTCTTTTACGTTATACTGCACCACTTTTTTCTTTTCGATATCCCATACGACACTCTGTCAGAGCTTCCCATGCCCTTTGCAAAACTAGGCTTATCCAGTCCTCTGGTTCAAGCGATTACCGAACTCGGTTACACCACGCCAACGCCCATTCAGGAACAAGCAATTCCTGTCATTCTCTCGGGTCAGGATTTAATCGCCACCGCGCAAACCGGAACCGGCAAAACTGCCGCCTTTGTTCTGCCTCTGCTAGAGCAATTCAGTACAGCAGGCACGTTACGCGGCAAACGCATACGTGCGCTGATCCTGGTGCCGACCCGCGAATTAGCGGTTCAGGTCGAAGCCAATGTGGCTCAATACGCTAAACACCTGCACTTAACGTCTATGGCGATGTATGGCGGTGTTGATAGCGAGCCTCAAAAAAAGCGCTTGATAGAAGGGATTGATATCCTTGTCGCCACCCCGGGCAGATTGCTGGATTTAGCTCATCAGCGTGCGCTGCACTTTGATGAACTTAAAGCCCTGGTGCTGGACGAAGCGGACAGAATGGTCGACATGGGGTTTGTCGACGATATCAAAAAAATCATGGAACGCTTGCCTGACAATCGTCAGAACCTGTTGTTTTCGGCCACCATGACCGGCGACGTTCGGGCGCTGGCCTACGGTTTTTCAGATAGCAAGATGACCGATCTGGCGGCTGACATCTCCATTTCTCCCAACATCCGTGCCGCCGCTAATATCAAGCAATGGCTAATCACGGTAGACAAAGACACCAAGTCCGCCCTGTTGAGTCACTTGATCAACGAGCAGGAGTGGGATCAGGCGCTGATTTTTACCGAGAAAAAACACAATGCTGCCAAGCTGGTTGCTCAACTGGAAAAACGTGGCATCAAGGCAGACTCCATTCATGGTGACAGAAGCCAAGCCATGCGCGAAAAGATCTTGGCTCAATTCAAATCGGGCGAGCTAAAGTACCTGATCGCTACAGGGGTTGCCGCGCGTGGTTTGGATATTGGTGAACTGAGCCGTGTGGTCAATTACGATTTACCCTTTCAGCCAGAAGAGTACATCCACCGCATTGGCCGAACCGGCCGCGCGGGTGCCTCAGGTGAAGCCATCTCTTTAGTAGACATGAGTGACTTTAAAAATCTTTGTGCCATTGAAAGGCGATTAAACACTATGATTGAGCGCAAAGAGATTGCAGGCTTTCCGGTTCGAAAAGCAGTCCCCGCGTCAAACCTGAATTATAAAAATAAGTAATCATTCGTACGTAACAAATAAGCTCACCTGTTAAATCAATAAAAGGTGAGCTTATCTGCTAATTTTTTGCAATTAGCGTCTATTTTACCAACGCGCAGAGGCCGTCTAAGGTCTGACTAGGCTGAGGCGGGTGAAAACGCGTTCAATAGCTCGGCATTGGTCGGGTATTTCTCCAATAGCTCCAATAACTTCTGCGCCCCCTCGGTTGGCTTGAGCTGTGTCAACGCTCGACGCAATGTACGTACTTTTTCGATATCCTTTGCATCAATCAAAAGCTCTTCACGGCGGGTACTGCTCTTGGCGATATCGATCGCCGGAAAAATCCGCTGATTGGCCACGTCGCGTGACAGCACGATCTCCATATTGCCCGTGCCCTTGAACTCCTCGAAAATCACCTGATCCATACGGCTTCCCGTATCCACCAGCACGGTAGCCAGAATCGTGAGCGACCCACCGTTTTCGATCTTTCGCGCGGCTCCAAATAGCTTGCGCGGTATTTCCATCGCGCGGCTATCCAACCCACCGGACATGGTGCGACCGTTGCCCCGCTGCTCGGCATTATGAACTCGCGAGAGTCTCGTAAGAGAATCAATCACAATCATCACATCATGGCCTTCGCCGGCTTGCCTACGCGCCGTCTCAAGAAGCTTATCGGCCATTTGCACATGGTGGGTGTAGCTCTCGTCTGAAGACGATGCATGTACGTCTGCCGTCACGCTGCGCCTAAAATCTGTCACTTCTTCAGGGCGCTCATCGATAAGCAAGGCATACAGTTTTATGTCCGGGTGCGCCTCTGCCACGGCTTGGCAGATATGTTTTAACATCGTCGTTTTGCCAGAACCTGGCGGCGCTACGATCAAGCCCCGCTGCCCCATCCCGATGGGCGTAATCAAATCCATCGCTCGCGAAGTGCGCTGGTTGGAACCAGGCTCTAAATTAATGCGCGGGGAAGGATGGATAGCGACGCCATTTAAAAAACGTTTTTCGGGATCATCAAGGAATTGTTCTTCCACTTCGTCGGCGGGCTTGGCATCCACCTCTCTTTTCGCCTTCAAACCTAGTATTTTTCTCGTCATAAGATCGATGGATCGCCTTGAGTAATCTGGGTTTATAGAATAACGGCAGCGCTTTGGAAATGATATTAGTCTCTAAGCACCACTGTATCCCCGGCAAGATGTGATGACTTTTGAGATTGCGTATCTGTTAGGCGCTGTACGATAAGCTGGGCGTTATGATTGACTGCTTGAACATGACTAGCCGCCCGCTTTAACGAGTGGCTTAAAGAATTACAATGGATTTGCTATGGCTCGATACGAAACGCTGAAAAAACATCCGACGGCAATGCTGTCAGCAGTTTTTTTTAGAATTTCATCCGCCATACTGATGACGTATTTTTGAGTCAGAGTTCTCCGGTGCTAGTGCCGTGCACTTTGTCATGCGCTAACCGAAAAAACATGCGTACTTGTCTTCAGCCACGATATTGATGAAATCAGTAAAAGACTTAACGTTAGGCGTCGGTTCATATCCATGCCACTTGAGATCGGCTCGTTGCCAAAATATCTTCCAGTACCCTCGGGATTTTACAAAAGTGGCCTTTGCCACTGATGCTTCCATCTTCTGCGAAGGGTCACGCCAGTGTGGCCGTATCTCAAATAGCTCAATGCTCTGACCCTCTATCCTGTACCCAAGATCAAGCTCGTGTCGGATGTGTGCCGGAGGTCGGTGCACCTTTAAGAATGCCTTGATCTCTTTCTCACATTTTTTAATTTCGAATTCACTTAATGCCATGATGATTCACTGATTTCTGATGGTCACATTACGCTATGCTAATGCGCACCGCCTGTGGCGTCACCATTGAGCGGGTTGTTAGCAGATTCTGCCTGAAGACGCTCCACCAGCCACACCTTGATGATGGATTGGCGGGTAACACCATAGCGCGCAGCTTCACGATCCAACGACTCCACAACCCAAGCCGGGAAATCGACGTTGATTCGCTTTTGTTCCTGATTAATGCGGCGAGCAGAGGACAGATCCAGGTCATCAATGATATCTTCTTGACCTTCCTCAAATTTTTTATCGAAGTCTTTAGCTTTCATAGAGTTCTACCTCCTTCTTACGGGAACGTCTGACTGAAATCAGACGAATGTGAGCATCCCTGTACGTGACGATAGCCGACCAGTGCTTTTCACCAATCTTACCTACCAGCAAAAACCTCTGCTCATCCTCCGATGTTGCTCGGAGCTCCAGCAGGTATGGATCTTTTCACAGCCCTTGGGCAGCAACGAAATCGATACCGTGCTTGACCAGGTTGCCCCGGCTTTTGGCTTCGTCAAATTCAAATTCCCCCATAAGTACAAATTATTCCTTTTTTACTCACGTCGCAAGATATGAAAGGAGACTTCAGCGGCTAGCGCTGATGGTAACCGGCGCCGGAGCATCAAAGGTACTGACTTTCGAAAAGTGACCAATGCCGCACCACCACGTGTTGTCAATAAGCTAAACGATAGACCAAGAAAGCGGCTGGGATACCGATCGCCAGCCCAGGTGTTCTTTGGTGAATACTCAGGAGCACTAAAAACCGCAGGTGCTGCACTTATTAGTTGAATTCAGGAATTCAGGACCTGCTTGAACAGTTTGTTTTGTTATAGCGACTAGTTACCAATGCTCTTGGACATATTGAAACCAGTAATCACAAAGCCGACTTCTTGGTATAGCTTGAGCGCACGCTCATTTTGATAAGCTACTCTTAGCTTTATTTGATTAACACCAACCTCTTGCAACTGCTTCTCCAACGCAGAAATAGCTAGAGTGCCATAGCCCAAACCACGATATTCATTGAACACAAAGAAATCAGATATATAAGCCGACTTATCTGCAGCATTAATTGAATGCCACAAATAACCAACATGCTTTAGCTGTCCATCAAGTTCAACATCAATGCATAACAATGAATGCTCACTCCCCTGTAAACCATTAGGAAAGCAACGATGGAGATCCTTTTTAGCCAGTTCAATTGCCAACTCTGTGGAGTGTCCATAATTCGCGGCTATTTCCCGGCTATAATCGTCGATAAAGTACTGACAATAAACGGGATATTCATCTTGCCGCATCTCCCGAAGTACAACCATTTATATTCCTTTTAATGCAATGAAATCCATCCGCAACATAACGCAAAGGCTTAAGGGCCGGCTTCGAGGCGCGCCGCGCCGTAAAGACGGTCGCCGTACAGCTGCTTATTATGTAGTTTCGAGGGTTGCACAAAAATTCAAGATTTCTTGCACCACCTCATCAGGTTTCTCTTCAATGACGAGGTGGCCTGCATCATCAAACACGCGAAAAACCGATCCCGGGATCAAGCCATGTAGCTCTTCCCCTCGCTCCAGCGGTATCCAGCTATCCTCCCGCCCCCACAGGATCAAGGTAGGGGTAGTAATCGAAGGATAAAGCGATTGGACTTCGTCGGTATATTTAGAGTCTGCTTGAGCCATCTGACGATAGAAGGCTGTCTTGCCTTGCTCGCCAGTCCACGGTGAAACGATCCCCTCCAGTGTTGGCTCATCAAGAGGCTTGAAAGCAGCCGTTTGCACGTAGGTACGGACAACAGCTTCGTGAATACAGTCGGGAAGTCCTGAAAAAGCGGCTTCATGTATGTTTACATGACGGAAAAATGGCGAACCCCAGGGAGAAACTGCGACCGGATCAATCAGAATCATCTTCTTAAAAAACCGTCCATTGAGAAGATGAGTTCTGAGCGCGGTAGCGCCTCCAAAGTCATGACCGACAATAATCGGGTCGTCCAGCTCCCAATGAGTAAGTAAGCTATCCAACACCTTATTCTGCACACCCAGCGACACGTCGCCTTCAGAGGTACAAGATTGGCCATAGCCCAGCAAGTCAAAAAAATAGACCGTGTACTTTTTGGAAAGCTGCTGTATCAAATGTCGCAGATTGAATGACGACCACGGAGTTCCATGAACAAGGACCATTGCCGGGCCTTCGCCCAACTGGCCATAACGAACTTCCCGCCCGTCGAAGTCATAAGAATTAGAAAGTTTCCAGTTGTCCAATGCTTGAACTCCTTTTCTACATAACGCCACGGCTCACAGACGGAGGCCTCGGAGCACAGCGTAGCAGGCGTCCCATTGACCACCTTGTTAAGCCTAGACTTTATAAATAATCACAATGGGTGCCAGACTATTTAAAGCTAGTCAGTTTGGTTAAAAATAAATAGATCTGACCCCATTGGTGATTCGTTGCCAACTTAACTTTCTACCGGCTAGCTTTCCGGCGATCCAACGCCGCGCCAATGTCCTCTTCGTGCTCTTCGCCCCAGCCGCAAAGCGGCTCCATGGCCCGCACCAGACTTGCCCCGAAGGGTGTCAGTGAGTAGTCGACGCGCAGCGGGATCTCACCATAGTCGGTTCTCTCCACGATGCCGTCGGACTCAAGCTCCTTCAACTGCTGGATCAACATTTTGTCGCTCACGCCCCGGACGCTTCGCTTGAGCTCGCCGTAACGCGTCGGGCCCTTGTTTAAAAAGAACAGAATCAACGGCTTCCACTTTCCGGAGATCACGTGCAGCGTCGCATGCAGGCCGCAAATAAAGCGTGGGTTTTCTGAGTTTTCTTTCGCCATAACCATACTTACCAAAAGGTGCATACTTGAACATTAGTAAGTGATTTATATATCGTTAAAGCGAATCTAGTCAACACACACGGAGACCCCAACATGAATCGGCTAAACGGTAAAATCGCACTCATCACCGGCGGCGCCAGCGGCATCGGCCTAGCCTCGGCCCAACGCCTCATCGACGAAGGCGCCTTCGTCTTTATTGTCGGACGGCGCCAGGACGTCCTCGACAACGCGGCTGAGGCACTGGGATCCAACGCCCGTGGTATCCAGGCGGACGTGACGAAGCCGGAGGATCTCGACCGTGTATTCGAGACAGTGCGGAAAGAGAAAGGGAGCCTGGACGTGCTGGTGGTCAACGCGGGCGTCGGCGAGTTCGCAAGCTTGGGACAGATCACCCCCGAGCACTACGACTACATCTTCGATATCAATGTCAAAGGCACCCTCTTCACCGTCCAGAAGGCCCTGCCGCTGATGAAGAAAGGCGGCTCCATCATCCTCACCGGATCCACGGTGGGCAGCATGGGCACCCCGGCCATGAGCATCTACAGCGCTTCCAAGGCGGCCGTCCGCAATCTGGCACGCAGCTGGGCCCATGACCTCAGGGGAACCGGCATTCGTGTGAACGTCATGTCTCCTGGCCCAACCAAAACAGACAAGGTGATGGAACTGCTCCCGTCCGAAGCCCTGAGCGAGATGAAACGGGCCATACCGCTTGAGCGTCTGGGCAATCCCAAAGAAACCGCAGCCGCAGTGGCGTTTCTGGCGTCCGACGATAGCAGCTTTATGACAGGGAGCGAGGTATTCGTTGACGGGGGCTACGCGCAGGTTTAGCGGCTAAGTGGGAAACGGGAGGCAATGAACCAAAAGGGGTCAGATAGATTTTAAATCAATCAGCTTGGTTAAAAAACAGACTGCCCCATTCACATTGATCAAAATAAAGTCGATCTGACCCTTTTAATTTTGGCCTCCACTGTACATAACGACCAAGCTCAGTGGTGCGGACGAAGAGCCAAGGAAAGCAGATCGCGTCTAATCCGCGCCACTGCAGCGCCTTGTTAGGCGTTGCCTTCGCCCCCCGCTCAACCATTTTGCCTAATCCTGAAAAATCTAGCGCAGCTATAGACTGAATACCGCAAGAAACGGGTCGGATTGGAAGAAAATCTTATCAATGATGGTCGTCCTATCCCTAACGAAAATTCATTGATTGAGGTATTCCTAATGGTCCGTTTTGTAGCTCTTGATACTGCCTCCGTACGGAGGCTCCAGAATGGGGGCCTTGACGCCAACGGGCAACCGTGCGAACAGGCGACCTCCACAGGGGCCGGAACACCTTGTCGCCACTGCCTTCGACACATTGAGGAAGGTGACAAATATCTAATACTGTCGTTTCGGCCATTTTCTACACTTCAGCCCTATTCCGAGCAGGGTCCAATATTTCTGCACGCGAAGGAATGCGAGAGGAGTGAAAGCGACAGAGATCTCCCTTCAATTCTCGATAGCGCTCAATACATTGTCCGGGGGTACGATTCATCCGACAGAATAAGGTATGGAACAGGGAAGGTTACCCAGAGATCGCTGATTTCGGACTACGCAGAAGAGCTTTTTGCGGATCCAAGCGTTGCTTATCTTCATGTGCGGTCCTCCGCAAACAACTGCTACCAGTGTCGAATCGACAAAGAGTGAACTGATTCACGACGCACTCTAACCCATCCGTATTCGCCGCGTTCGGTTTCAGCGCCTAACGTCGCCTTAAGCGGTGAGTAATTGTTGGCTAAAATGTGAAGCGAAGCGTAACCGAGCCAACTGTTACGAATCCGACTTTAAGGCCTTGTTAGCAATCTTGTTTCGATTGCAAGCGTACAATGATTCCATAATAAAAATGGAAATATTTCTGATTATATTCTCAAGAGAATCATCAATGACTAAGTATCCCGTCTTCTTGACTTGCGCCTCATGATTTTCAAAAACATCGAGAATCATGTTAATCGACAGCAAACAATCATCATTACCGCTATAGTGTTTCGCTAGGCGCTCAATTCTTCGATTTAGTGATCGCTTGGTTTTATCATCATAAAATCCATTTGTATGGGCTATTTGATTCCTTATTAAATTCAAAAGGCTCCACATAATTTCTAGGGATCTAATATCGAAAAATATCTTACTTCTAGCATACAATTCTTTTTCAAATTCCTGAACAATATCAGCCTCGGAGATGCTTTTTCCTAAGCAAAATTCGATTATTTCCGAGCCTTTTATAAACTTATTGCGAGGATTAACCAAATCTATATAGATGGTTTTTAAACTATCTTCGATTAAAAAGAAGTAGTTTAAAAATGTGGATGAATTCAAACCTCTCAAAATCATTTCTCTATTAGAGAGTGAGTATTTTTTTGCATCTTGAGTAAATAATTCTGATGCAAAAGTCCTATTTTCATTCTCTTGAACTGATTCTCCTGGGTCAATATGGGCACCTGAACAAAAAATTCGATACGCTTTTCGTTTTTCTTCAGAACCAGCGGGAAGACCTTGAATCATCCCATCAATATCTCCATCCATGTCTGCTTTTGTCATACCTTCATAAGTTTCAGGCAACAAACTACATTGAGACACGATTGCAGTAACCGTAATTAAAGAGTACCTAGATAAAAATGACTCATAATAAGGAAAAATACCTTCTTCAGGCTTCAATACATCAATCAAACAACTTTGCAGCAATGTCATAACTATTCGTACCCACCCTTCTGATTGCTAACGCTCGCTTCAGCCGCAGCTGGTATGGAGCGATTTTTGTGTTATTGTTTGAGCGCAAGCGAGTAACACAAAAATAGCGTAGTACCAGCTGTCGGCCTGCAAGCGCTTGTTAGGTAAATCCAGCACGGTTTTTATAATTCTTAATCCATAGCGCAATATCACCAAATGCCCTCAAGCGAAGTTGATATTCATGACGTTTTTGAAACGCCATTGCATCAGGTGAAAACGAAGACGTTGTAATAAGCATCGCACTATTTGCTTGATGGTCACATAATGTACCGTATAAAGTCCTAACCAAATCTACACCAATTTTTCTGTCCTTTCGGTATCTTTTTGCTTCAACCAAACACAGCATCTTTCCAAGATCGGTATCCAAATAGGCCAAGATATCCTTTCCTCCATCACGAGTAGCTTTGGTAAGCTCTACCTCCCAACCCATATCGGATAAAAGGCTTGCCAATAGCTCTTCAAATTGACGGGAGGATAAGTCGTATATAGATTCGGGCTTCATCCTTAGTTTGTCGATTAGCTTATCCGTAGCGCTCATTATCGTCGGCCGAATGGCCGTTATAATTTTCTCCTCCGGCAACAAAAAACCATCCGAAAAATTGTATAACTGACCGCCTAATACGCTTAATATTTCCTTACCTTCTTCTCCAGCTAACATTTTGGCAAGCAGTTCCATTGCCAAAGGGTTTCCATGAGAATTCTTAATGGCTAAATCTAACTGCTCTGGAGTTAATATTTTCTCCAGAAGACCTTTAATCAACTCAGATGCGTAATTCTCAGATAGATTATCTAAATTTAGGTTACTCACACGATCCAAGTGCGGTAAAGATCGTGCTATAAAAATAAGCCCTCTTGTGGCCTTAATTTTATAAATTCTACTTATAGCGAATTTAATATTATCTTCACTAAGCCCATCGGCACCATCAATTACTACACAAAAACTACCACTAGGTCGGTTTTCATATAATTGATCGATGAAAGCAAATAATGCTTCTTCGGAATTTCTTTCTTGTTCGAGATTCAGCCACAATGGTTGGGATGCGATTCGACTTGATGCAAGAAAATATTTTACGAGGCTAGTTTTTCCTGTGCCTGCACTTCCGGTTACTGATATAGCTCGATGAGATCTACCAAAAAAATTAGAGCGGAGCCATTCAACTTCCGAATCTCTACCAACAAACCTTGAATCGATTACTCTTTGATATTCAAATTCGTCCATAATCTCTAGAGTTACCTAACAGTGATTATACGTCCAACCACATAACATCAATAAACGCGACGGCACATTCATTGATGTTATGCAGCCTAAAAAAATAATCATTACTCATTGTTTTATAGAGTTTATAAAAAATTTCAGGCAGCATATTAATTATTCGCGTGCCCGCTCGTTTTGCTCTGCACAATCATACTCTATTCACAAATTTACCTTCGGTCACGTAGTAATTTAGTGACAGCAGTCAGCAATAGGTCGTAGTACAGCGTTGAATTCAGTCGGGATATTGCCAGGAGATATGAGGAGCGCGATGGCAAAAGAGAGTGAGGATTGCGACGGTACCGGGGCAGCTACCGCTGCCTTAGCGCGCTGAAGCGTGCTCCTACAAAACCAGCCATTAGCAGTCGAAAGGAAAAGGGGGATGTAGGCCGTCAGGTTGGGCCTGCATAGGGATAGCCTGCGTTATACTTTCAACACGTACTTGAGAGTTTCGACTACCTGCTCAAAAGCTGTACACAACCCTTTGGCACTGCCATCGACTTCTTTAAGCGGGTTGATAATATCTTCGCTGCACAGGATGATTTAGGGCTTGCCAGCGCCTCACCTTTCATTTCCACTCAAGCTTGAGGTCTTTATGTGACTGGGCACAGTCTCGCAGGTAGAGATTAATCAAGCTCTGATAAGGTAGATCTTTTTCTTCTGCTAGATTTTTGAAGTACGCGATAGTGTCTTCATCCAGCCGGATTGTGACCTGCTTTTTAAGCTTTTTGGCATATGGGTTTTTGACTGACTCTGAAAAATCGTAATGGTCACGCATGTCTATACCCTTCGTAAGTTTTTCGCTCTCGCTTATTCGCCTTTCGCGCTGAGATAATGCGAATGGTCTCACCACCTCTAATGCAATGGCATACCACCAACAGACGAGAATGAATGCTCGTGCCGAGTAGTATGAATCGATCTTCCTCTTCAGAATGATCGGGATCTGATATCAGACGGCCAAACTCGTCTGTAAAAGCAGTTTTGGCCTCTTGGAACGAGACGTCATGCTTTTCGAGATTGGCGGCATCCTTCTTTGGATCCCATTCAAACGTTAGATGGCTCATGCACTACATTGTAGTTACAAGGTACGTATTATCAAGAGCAAAATGGCGGCATCGGGGCAACTGGCGCTGCCCTTCGCGCGGGGCTCATGCGGGTGCCTCATTGGCTCGTACCTCGCCAAATCGTTACGCCGCGCTACGGGGTTGCTGACTGCTGTGGCGAAATCATCGCGCGCTGAAGCGTGCTCCTACAAAACCAGCCATTAGCAGTCGCAAGTAAAGAGGGATGCAGGCCAGGTTGGGCCTGCATAGGGATGGCTTGCGTTATGCTTTCAGCACGTATTTAAGCGTTTCGACAACCTGCTCGGTGGTGGTGCACCAGGCTTGGGCACCGGCATCGACTTCTTTCAGCGGATGAACGATATCTTCGCTGTGCAGGGTGATGTAGGGCTTGGCGAGTGCCGAGCAGTAGCCCGCATCAAATGCTGCGTTCCACTGCTTGTACTTATCGCCGAAGCGCACGACAACCAGATCAGACTGCTCGATCAGTGTGCGGGTACGGATGGCGTTGACCTTGGAGGATTGGTGGTCGCGCCAGAAGCCGCTTTCCGGCTTGCCCAGGTGGTCGCCTGCAGCATCAGAAGCATCATGGTCGGTAACTGGAGCGGTAAACACGATATCCAGGCCCGCGGCTTCTGCGCCGCGCTGGATTTCGTCGCGCCAGTCAGTGTGGATCTCGCCGGATAGATACACGTAAAAACTCATGGCGTACTCCTTAACTTGGTAGGGGGTTGTCTTATTATTTTATGGAAAAACATTCCATATTAATACCAGCGTTATAGCAGAGGCTGTTTGGCGATTAAGTAAATATCCATGATCCAGCCATGCATTTCACGCAGCGCGGCGCGGCGCTCGATGATCTCATCGCTTACTTCGCTTAGCAGGCCTTTGATCAAGCACTGCTTATCCATGCCCAGGTAGGCGCCCCACCAGATGTAGGTGTCGGCTTGTGGCAGCGTGGTAAACGCCCCGCCGCTGTCGAGCATCACGGCAACGGTGGCGGCATCACTAGGCCAGCCGCGTTCACGCAGGCGGCGGCCGGTGGTGATCTGGATGGGTTCGGCGAGCGCGTTGAGCGGGATTTTATGCTCGGCGGTGAGCACTTGCAGGCTGGTGATGCCGGGAACGACGTTGACCTCAACCGCGCGGCCGCTGCCCGTCAGCCGCTTGGCGATGCGCAGGCTGCTGTCGTAAAGCGACGGGTCTCCCCAAACCAGCATTCCTACTCGCCCGCCGTTTGGCAGGTGCTTATTCATCAGCTCGGCCCACACGCTGGCAATGGCGTTATGCCACTCGTCTACTGCGCTTAGGTACTGGCGTTCGCTGTCGCGGGCGGGCAGGTCAAACTCGATCACCTGCGTGGTGCTTTTACTTTCCAGCAGCTCGCCGCAGAGTACGCGGCGCAAGTCGATAAGGTCCGATTTCGCCTCGCCCTTGCGGGGCAAAAACACCACGTCCGCGGCGTTCAATGCGCGAACGGCGGCAAGCGTGACGTGGTCGACGTTGCCGGTGCCAATGCCGATCAGCGAGAGCGTGATCATGCGCCGCCCTCTTCACCCGTGCTGCTGGCAAAGGGCGAGTCCGCCGACTGTGGCCGAAAGCGGCGGTCGTAGCCTACCGCGTACAGACTGCTCTCCTGGAAGTCTTCGGATTCGAGTACCGGCCCCACCAGAATCAGCGCCGTGCGTTGCAGCGTGTGGTCGATCAGCGATTCCACCGTCGATAAGCGCCCGCGCACCACGTGCTCATCCGGCCAGCTGGCTCGCCATACAATCGCCACTGGGCACTCTTTACCGTAATGAGGCGTCAGGCTTTCAACAACCTGGGCCAGGTTGTGGATAGAGAGGTGAATGGCAAGCGTTGCCCTCGCGCGGGCGAAGTTGGCAAGCGTCTCATGCTCGGGCATGGCGCTGGCCCGGCCTGGTGTGCGGGTCAGCACTACCGATTGAGCCACGCCGGGTAGAGTGAGTTCCTGGCCAAGCGTTGCCGCCGCTGCCGCAAACGAAGGTACGCCGGGGGTCACGCTGTAGGGAATGTCCAGTGCGCGCAGGCGGCGCAGCTGTTCGCCCATGGCGGACCACACCGAGAGATCGCCAGAGTGTAGCCTAGCGATATCCTGGCCTGCGGCGTGGGCGGTCTGAATTTCCTGCATGATCTCATCAAGCGACAGTGGCGCGGTATTAATGATGCGCGCGCCTTCCGGGCAGTGCTCGAGAATTTCTTCAGGGACAAGTGACCCTGCATACAGGCACACCGGGCAGGCGGCGATCAGGTCGCGTCCGCGCAGCGTCAAGAGATCCGGCGCGCCGGGGCCAGCGCCGATGAAATGAACTGTCATAAATCAACTCCCTAGGCTTTGCACGAAAACTGCCTGCGCTCGACAATACTGCGTTAAAAATCGCCTCAAAATACTCATTTACACCCCGTAAACTCCGCTTTTTCGTTGATTTTTGCCTTGTCTAGTCTTCGCTCGCCGACTTTTCGTACAAAGCCGGTACTTATTGTCTGCGCCACCGCGGCCGTGGCCTTTCTATCGTCTGAAACCGTGCGCGGTCCTAACAGCCGCGCCCCGCTGCCTGCGGCCAGCAGCGCCACGGCTTCGGCCACGCTGCCGGTGCCTTTTTCGCGCAGGCTGTAGGCAGAATGGGTCAGTGTGGTAACGCTGCCTAGCTTTGCATCCGCTACATCTATTACCGGGAGGTTGCGGGCGCTGCCCAGCGCTTGAACCAGTGGCAGCATGCTGTGCGCCGCTGCCAGCCGGTCGATAGGGCCGTACTGGACAATCAACTGATCGAGCGCCTTTTCGAGCGAGGCAAGCGTGGCCTGGCTTTGATACCCAAACCCCGCGACTTTCAACACCCGCGCCGTCATCGAACGCCCCGCCACTGCACGATCGGGTAGCTCGCTTTCCAGCCCCGGCGCGTGCCGATGGATGCGGCGTTTGCAAGCTCGATGCGGAGCAGCTCGCCGCCCGCCTGTTGCTGCCAGTGCGCCAGCAACGCTTCGGATTCCAGCGTGACTGCATTCGCTACTACGCGCGTGCCGCTGGGCAAAACCTGCCATAAAGCGTCCAGCAGTTTCTGGGAAAGCCCGCCGCCAATAAACACCGCATCGGGCAGCGGAGCATTCTCGAGCACTTCCGGGGCACGGCCTTCGTTTATCTCCAGCCAATCAACGCCCAGGTTTTCTGCGTTGCGGCGTGCCCGGGCGGCGCGCTCTGGGTGCTGCTCGAAGCCGATAGCCTGGTTATCTGGATGGGCAAGCAGCCACTCGATGGCGATGGAGCCAGATCCGGTGCCGATATCCCATAGCCGCTCGCCGGGCTTGGGGGCCAGTGCGCAAAGCGTCAGGCTGCGCACGGCCTGCTTGGTGATCTGCCCGTCATGCTCAAAAAAGCTATCGGCCAGGCCCGGCGTCAAGGGGAGCGTGGGACCGTTACCGGCGACTTCAATGCCTACCGCCACCGGGTGGGCGATATCATCGGGTAGCGAGTCATCCATACGCAGCGTGCGGATGCGCTCATCCGCACCACCCAGGGCTTCCAGCACGGTGATCTGGGAATCCGCAAAGTCGTAGCGTTTGATCAGCGCGGCAAGCTCCGCTACCGCTGCGCCATCGCGTAACAGCACCAGCAAGCGCCGGCCGCTTTGCAGGTAAGGCCGAAGGCGGGTCAGCGGTTTGGCGTGCAGGCCAAGGCAGGTGCAGCGCTCAAGCGGCCAGCCCAAGCGGGCCGCCGCCAGGCTGAAGGTCGAGGGCGATGGCAGTGCTTGCCATTCACCAGATTCCAAATGGCTAACAAGCGACGTACCCGCGCCAAACCAGAACGGATCATTAGATACCAGCATGACTACACGGCGGCCGCGCTCATTGAGAAGTGCCGGAATGCCATCAAGAAACGGCACCGGCCACTCGCGTACATCCGCGTTTAACGGGGGAAGCAGGCGTAGGTGACGGCGAGCGCCAAACACGATCTCGGCACCTTCAAGCGGCTCGCAGCTTGCCGCTGTCAGGCCCGCTGTGCCACTCTCCCCCCACCCTAACAGTGTGAGCCACGGAGCCTTGTTAACCTCAGCCATGATAAACGTCCTGATTCTTGGGGGTACGAGTGAGGCCAGTAAGCTGGCCTGCGCCGTTAGCGAGCGCGGCATCCCGGCCATTTTCAGCTATGCAGGCCGGGTTAAAACACCTAAAGCACAGCCGCTGCCCACCCGTGTAGGGGGATTTGGCGGCGCCGAGGGTTTGGCAGCCTTTATTACCCAACAGCGCATCACCCATATTATTGATGCGACCCATCCGTTTGCCACACAGATGAGCCGCAATGTGCTGGCCGCCAGCCTACAAACCAGCGTACCGGCGATTGCCCTGACGCGCCCGGCCTGGGCACCGACTACTCACGATAACTGGCAACATGTGGCGAGTATCGATGAAGCTGTTAGCGCCCTTGAGTGCCCCGCCCAGCGCGTGCTGCTCGCCATTGGCCGCATGCACCTGGCCGCGTTTGCCGCCAAGCCTCAACACCACTATGTGCTGCGTTTGGTCGACGAGCCAACCGCCCCGCCGCCGCTTGCCCACTTCACCACCACGGTGGATAGAGGCCCGTTTACCCTGGAGGGCGATCTGGCCCTGCTACAAAATCACCGTATCGAGTGCATCGTGTGCAAGAACGCTGGCGGTGAAGGCGCCGTTTCAAAACTTGACGCTGCCCGCGCGCTTGGCGTGCCGGTCATCATGATTGATCGCCCGGCACTGCCCGCTCGCCATGAAGTGCATAGCGTTGATCAGGTGCTTGCCTGGCTTCACTAAACGCTCCAGGGTTTGCCTGCTGAGCGCGGCGAATAAACCAAAGGCTTCCCTTCTCGCTCGATCAACCGCGTTTGTTTCGAGCCGACGATCACCAGCGTGCGCATATCCGCCATTTCCGGCATGGCATCTTTTAATGCCATCACGCAGATCAACTCTTCCGGCGTGGAGACCGCCCGGGCGAAGATGATCAAGCGCTCGGGTTCACACGTCTCCCGCAGAACGTCTAACGTGCGCTCAAACCCCACCGGGCGCGCCTTGGAGCGCGGGTTGTAGAACGCCATGGCGAAATCCGCTTCCGCCGCCAGGCGCAGGCGCTTTTCGATCAGCGCCCAAGGCTTTAGGTTGTCGGATAAATTGATGCAGCAGAAGTCGTGGCCCAGCGGCGCGCCAGCGCATGCGCTGGCCGCCAGCATGGCGGAGATACCCGGCAGCACCTGAATATCCAGCGCGCGCCAGGCGGCATCGCCCGCTTCAAGCGCTTCAAAGACCGCCGAAGCCATGGCGAAAACGCCGGGGTCGCCGGAAGAAACCACCACGACTCGGTGGCCTTCTAATGCCAGTTGCAAGGCCTGCTCGGCGCGGCGAATCTCCTCGCGGTTGTCCGAGCCATGACGGG
Source organism: Vreelandella sulfidaeris (assembly GCF_042429665.1). Taxonomy (GTDB): domain Bacteria; phylum Pseudomonadota; class Gammaproteobacteria; order Pseudomonadales; family Halomonadaceae; genus Vreelandella. Next base: position 217,634 of record NZ_JBHMAC010000011.1, read on the forward strand.
TCAGCCCCACGCGCGGGGCGACGCGGTTAACGTAAGGCACGTAGCCCACCACGTCTGTGGCATCCTCAAGCGCGGCCGTTACCTCCGGGGTAATCATCGAATCCGCCCCCGGCCCCAAGCCGACAATCTTTAGCCAGCCGCTCATGGGCGCCTCCCGTTACCATGAATCAACACAATCGAGAAATACGGTACGCTCTCTTCCACTTCACTAAATGGAATGACGCGCTGGTTGGTCATGGCGGCATATTCGATCAGCCAGGCGTCAGCTTCGCGTTCTGTATGAACAAGGGCCCGACGCAGCTTGTCGAGGTTGCGACCAATCTTCATCACCACCAGCGCATCAGTTTGAGCGATGTGCTCGGCAAGCTGGGCTTCCGGCAAGGTCGCCATCAGCACGGTCAGCACGTCGTCGCCCCAGGTAATGGGCTGGCCGGTGGCCGTCCACGCCGCCGACATGCCGGTAATTCCTGGCACCACAGACACCGGCACGCGGTTTAGCAGGCGTGTATACAAATGCATGAACGAGCCATAGAAGAATGGGTCGCCTTCGCAAAGCACCACCACATCCCCTCCGGCCTCGCTCATCTCAATCAGTTGCGCCACGCATCGCGAGTAAAACGTGGAGAGTAACGCGTTGTAGCGCGGGTCATCGAAGGGTATCTCCGTGGTGACCGGATACTCCATGGGCATCTCGACAACGCCGGGCGCAAGCAGGCCCTCCACGATGCTACGTGCATGCCCCTTGCGGCCCTTTTTTCGGAAATAGGCGATATGCGTCGCCCCGCGAATCAGTCGGTCGGCGCGCACGCTCATCAGATCCTGACAGCCCGGCCCCAGGCCAACGCCGTAAACGGTGCCCGGTGTGAAATCCTGAGTCATTCGACACGATCCGCCATGGCGTTGATAGCGGCCACCGTTACCGCACTGCCGCCCAAACGCCCGCGTACGATGCAGCTGGATAGTTCAGTCGTGGCGAACAGCGCCTCCTTGGATTCCGCTGCGCCCACAAAACCCACCGGGCAGCCGATAATCGCCGCCGGGCGTGGGCACTCCGGGTCTTCGAGCATATTGAGAAGATGAAAGAGCGCGGTTGGCGCGTTGCCAATCGCCACGACCGCGCCTTCCAAATGCGGGCGCCACAGCTCTAACGCCGCCGCCGAGCGGGTGTTGGCCATCTCCTGGGCAAGCGTTGGCGTGCGCTCATCATTCAGAGTACAGATAATCGCGTTATCGGCCGGCAGGCGCTTGCGGGTGATGCCTTCGGACACCATGCGCGCATCGCACAAAATCGGCGCACCGGCCTCTAAAGCGGCGCGCGCCTTGTTGACCACATCGTTTTGAAAGTGGATGTGCCCGGCTAGTTCCACAAGCCCGGCGGCGTGAATCATGCGCACGGCCACGGTTTCCTCTTCCGCTGAAAAGCGCTCAAGGTCAGCTTCGCGGCGAATGATCGCAAACGATTCCCGGTAAATCGCCGGGCCGTGGGTCTCATAGGTGTAAGGCACCCAAACTCTCCAAATAGTCCAATACGTCAGATTCATTAAGCCCGGCGACTTGCGGCGTGCTATCGGCGCAGCCGTCAATAATCACATCAAAGCGGCCATTGCGACCGGTTAAACACACAGGCGCGGGTTGCTGCCGTGCGCAGCCTTTGGCGCAGGCCGAAATATGGACACGCTGTTCAACGTGGGGCGTCAACCGTTGGGCGAGTGGCTGGGTCGCGACGCTGGCCTGGGCGCAGTAAGGCGCACCGGGGCAGGCATCCATCAGTAGTCGGGAATCGCTTTCGTCATTGATGACGCCAGCAGTCACAGGGGCTGTCGCACCGTTGACCCAAAGCCGCCGCCAGGGCGTTATGCGCACATGACTGACAGCGCGGGGCGTTACCAGAGCACGCAGCGTGGCAGCGTCTACGCGGCCAAAGGCCAATCCGTAAACCCGCCCTGCGCCATGGTCACCAATGGCCAGTTTGCTGCCAGGGGGCGCTGGGGGCATATCAGCGCTTGCCCAAACAGGCAACGGCGCGCGGTGGCGCGCCATGCGGCGAGATATCTCGCCGCCGCTTTGCATGAACCAATGGGTCAGGCGGATTAAAAGCGTCACGGCGGCCTCGGCATCGGCTACCGCTGTGCCGAGCGCGTAGCCCTCGGCACGTACCAGCAGCCTGCCCTCGATCGAGCGCTCAACACGAAAATCGGCGGCGCTGTCACTCAGCACTGGCGCTTCTCCGGCGTCTATCGCAATACCTACCTTGCCGGGCATTTCGGCAAGCTCAACGCCCCGCGCCTGCAATTGCTGGGCAATGGTATGAGTGTCGTCCCCTGTTTGCCACGCAGGTGCCAGCATTATTTGTGGCTGGCGCTCTATCTTAGCGTTGTCACTTACCAGTTGCTGCTCGACAAGAAATTCCATCAGCGGTGCCCAGGTCGCCTCTGTCATGCCGCGCAGCTGGATATTGGCTCGGCTGGTCAGCTCGATCAGACCGCTGCCGAATGTCTCGGCGGCTTCACATAATGCCAGCGTCTGCTCGCGGGAAAGCTCCCCCAACGGCGGTCGCACGCGAACCAGTAGCCCATCGCCGGTAGTCATGGGCCGCCATGCGCCGGGGCACCAGCCCTTGATACGTGGGCTGCCTGACGAGTCAGCGTGCGAATTGCTGTTCATAGGCTGGCGGTCTCTTTGGCTTCATCCATTTCCAGCAGCAGCTCCTGAAGCGCTTGGCCCTGCTCGCCGGGGTCTTGCCACATGCCGCGCTGGGCGGCTTCCATAAGTCGCTCGGCCATCTCTTCCAACGCGGCCGGGTTGTGATCGCGCAGGAACTGCTGATTGGTCTTATCCAGCACCAGGGCGTCGCTAACCTGGGCGTACTGGTAGTCGGCGACCAGATCGGTAGTGGCGTCATAAGCAAACAGGTAATCCACCGTGGCAGCCATCTCGAACGCGCCTTTATAGCCGTGTTCGCGCATGGCGTTGATCCACTTGGGGTTGAGTACCCGCGAGCGAATCACCCGCGCCAGCTCCTCTTGCAGCGTGCGGATCTTGGGCGCGGCCGGGTTGGCGTGGTCGGCGTGATAGATGATGGGCGCCTGCCCGCTTAACGACCGGCTGGCGTTGGCCATGCCGCCCTGAAAAGCGTAGTAGCTGTTGGAATCGAGAATATCGTGCTCGCGGTTATCCTGATTCTGCATCACCGCGTCCAGCCCTTGCAGCTGTTGCTCGAAGGCGCCTCGCGCCGCGGTACCGGAATCAGCAAACTGACCATAGGCGTAGGCGCCTGCGCCCAGGTACGCCTCGGCTAAATCATCGGCGTTTTCCCAGCTACGGTTCTCAATCAACCGGTTAAGGCCCGCGCCATACTCGCCGGGCTTGCTGCCGAAAATACGGTAGCTCGCTTCCTGAGCCGCCTGCTCGGCACTTAACCCTTCTGCTTCCAGCACATGCTGGCGCGCCATCACCGCTTGGCGAATGGTGTTGCTATCACCTGGCTCTTCATAGCTCGCTACCGCCTGCACGGCGGCATCAAACAGGCGGATCACGTTGGGGAACGCATCGCGAAAAAACCCCGAGACCCTCAGCGTCACATCCACCCGCGGGCGGCCCAATAGCATCGAAGGGATTACTTCGAAATCTATTACCCGCTGGGAACCCAGCGACCACTTGGGGCGCACGCCCATCAGTGCAAAAGCCTGGGCGATATCGTCGCCACCGGTGCGCATGGTGGCGGTGCCCCAGATAGAAAGTCCCAGGCGGCGCGGGTAGTCGCCGTTATCCTGCAGGTAGCGCTCGACAAACGCCTGAGCGGATTTTTCACCAAGCGTCCAGGCGGCGGGCGATGGAATCGAGCGATTGTCCACACTGAAGAAGTTGCGCCCGGTGGGCAGCGTATCCAGCCGCCCACGGCTCGGCGCGCCGCTGGGCCCGGCGGGCACGAAGATACCGTCAAGGCCATCGAGCAGCGATTGAATTTCCATGGTCACGCCACGCTGCATGGTCGCCCACAGCGTGCGGGCAAAGCGCAGCTGCTCTGCCGTGGCGGGGTAATCCTTCGTCAGCGTCTCAAGGCAACCATCAGCCAGCACGTAATCACTCACCCACTGCTCGGCCAGGAGCTCCAGGCGCTCGCGGGTATCCGCACCGCTGCGCCAGGCGGCGTCCAGCTGCTCGGTTAGAATCGCCGGTTTTGCGCCCAGCCACGGCTCACTGCTGGCAGCCAGCGGGTCAATGTCCAGTTTTAGATCACGGGCCAGGTTGTGCAACAGGCCTCGCTGGGCCACGGCTTCACCTCTGGGCAGGCGCAGCAGCGCCACCAGCGTGCCCGCGCGCTTTTCAAGCGGGGGCGGTGTGCCGAGGATATGCAGGCCATGGCGAATCTGAGCTTCCTTGATATCGCACAGGAAGGTATCCAGGGCATTGAGAATCTCGGCCTCGCACTCACCTTGGACCGCGTGGGCCAGTTCCTGGTCGATGCCGGTCTCGCGCAGGTGCGCCAATATCTGTTCGCGAATCAACGCCTCGCGGCGCGGGTCCATATCCAGCGCCTGGTAGTACTCATCGGTAAGCGCTTCAAGCTCGGCCATGGGGCCGTAAAGCTCGGCGCGCGCCAGTGGCGGCATCAGGTGGTCGATAATCACCGCCTGGCTGCGCCGCTTGGCCTGGGCGCCTTCGCCGGGGTCGTTGACGATAAACGGATAAAAATGCGGCAGCGGGCCCAAGGCAATATCCGGCCAGCAGTCGGCGCTTAGCGCGGTACTTTTGCCCGGCAGCCACTCCAGATTGCCGTGCTTGCCTACGTGAATGACTGCTTCGACCTGATAGTGCTCGCGCAGCCACAGGTAGAACGCCAGATAGCTGTGCGGCGGGGCCAGCTCCATATCGTGGTAGGACTGGGTCAAATCCTCGATAAAGTCGCGCTCAGGCTGAATGCCCACGAAGGTCTCGCCCAGGCGGATGCCGGATATCATCAGCCGTCCCTGGCGGCACTTGGGGTCGTTTTCCGGCGCCCCCCAGCGCGTCCACACGGTTTGCCTGAGCGCTTCGGGCAGCGTTTCAAACCAGGCCAGGTACTCATCAACGCCAATACTCTGCCAACAGGCGCGCTGATCAAGGCTTGCGTGGTCATTGGTAACCGCCCCCTGGAGCAGGCGGATCAATGCGTCGCCGTCTGCGGGCAGCTCAGAAAGCGGGTAGCCCGCCGCCGCCATGGCGTTGAGGATGTTCAGCGTCGAGGCAGGTGTATCCAGCCCCACGCCGTTACCGATCCGGCCATCGCGGTTGGGGTAGTTGGCCATCACCAGCGCAATACGTTTTTGCGCGTTGGGCGTTTCACGCAGCGCACAGTAACGCCGCGCCAGCGTGGCAACAAAGGCGGCGCGCTCCGGGTGCAGGGCATGGTGGGTAATGGAGAGCTGGCAGCGCTCATTGTAGTGAGCTTCGGCTTTAAACCCGACGGCCCGGGTAATCACCCGCCCATCCATTTCGGGCAGCACGATCTGCATCGCCACATCACGGCTGTGCAAACCAGCGGCCATGCCCTGCCAGTCCTCCGCGGTACTGCTGGCAAGAATCGCCTGAAGCACCACGGGCCTGCCTGTAAACAGGCTTTGTGCTACGTCGCCGCCCCGCCCGTCCGCTTCATCGGCGTTGCGGTTTACCGAAAAGCTGGTGGTATTGATGACCAGCATGGCGCCGGTCTGCTCAATCAGATGATTCACAAACTCGATGCACGGCCCTTCTTTAAGCGAGGCCACGGCCACCGCCAGCGGCGCCAGCCCCTGAGCCTCCAGCGCCGCCAACATGCCATCGATAACGCCAGTATTGGCGCCCTGCAAATGACTACGATAGAAGAGCAGCAAACATACCGGCCGCCCGGCCTGGCGTTTTTCACGCCACTCGCTAAGGCTGGCCGCCTGGCGGGTTGGAGCACCCTCTTGAGGCGCGTAAATCACTGCCGCCGGAATCACCTTGGGCTCCTGCCAGGCAAACTCACGGCCCAGGCAATGGCTGGCAATAAAACGCAAAAGCCCTTCTGCGTTATCCACGCCGCCTTCGCGCAGGTAGCGCCAAACGCGGTAGGCGTCATCAAAACCGATGCTCGAGTCTTCCAGCAGCGCGTCATCCGGCGCGTCGCAGCCCGGCACCAGTATTAGCTGGCGCGCAGGCTTCGCCGCCGCCCAGGCCAGCAGGCGCTCATGGCCATACTGCCAGTAGCCCTTGCCGCCCAAAAGCGACACCACCACCAGCCGGGCCTTTTCCAGCACCCGATCTTCATAGAGATCATAAGCGGCGGGCTTGACCAGGTTCATCCAGTTGGCCAGGCGCACCGACGGGTACGCCTCACCCAACCGCTCGGCGGCTTGGGCCAGCGCCGACAGGTTGCTGTCGGCGGCGGACATGATGACGATATCGGCAGGGCTTTGTTGCAAGTCGACGATGCCTTCATCATCGACAAAGCCTCCGGGCTTGGCGGCAAATAGATGCATTAAACGCTGGCCGCAGTCTCGGCGCTGGCTAGCGCGTCATGTAACTCGGCGCTATTAAACCCACGGCCAATAAACACCAGCTGGGTCTGGCGCGGCTCATCTTGTCCCCACAGCCGGTCGAAGTAGCCATCCAGGCGCTCACCCACCGCCTGAATCACCCGGCGCATCGGCTTGCCGGGAATAGCCGCGAAGCCTTTGGCGCGGTAAATCTCGTGACTTTCCAGCAGCGCCTGCAGCTTCTGTTCAAGTGCGGCGCCATCCACTTCGCCCAGGGTAATCACGCAGGAGTCGAAGTGATCATGTGCGTGGTCGTGGTGTGCGCCTTCGGCATGGTGACGATCATGGTGGTTGGCAATGCTGTCGATATTTCTCTCACTGGCAGCCTGAATTCCCATCAGCGCTTCCAACTGAACGGTGTCGGTGGTTAGGGTCTGATCGATAAACAGCGTTTTCACCGATGCTGGCACGCGCGCGGCAATCAGCGCTTCAACTTGTGCCTTGTCATCGGCGCTTAGTAGATCGGCCTTACTGACCAGCACCAGGTCGGCGGCACTTAGTTGATCATCAAACAGCTCCTGCAGGCTGGGGTCATGATCCAGGCTGTCATCGGCCAGGCGTTGGGCGGCGACTCTATCTTCGTCATTGGCAAAGCGGCCAGCGGCGACAGCCGGGCCATCGATCACGGTAATGATCGCATCCACGGTGCAGTGCTGGCGCACTTCCGGCCAGTTAAACGCCTGCACCAACGGCTTGGGCAGCGCCAGGCCGCTGGTCTCGATCAGGATATGGTCGATATCGTCGCGCCGGGCCACCAGCTTTTTCATCACCGGCAGAAACTCTTCTTCCACGGTGCAGCAGATACAGCCGTTGGCCAGCTCGTAAATGCCGCTGTCATCGCCTTCTACCGGCTGCTCGTCTTCACAGCCCGGTTCACATGAAAGCGCACAGCTGCGTAATAAGCTGGAGTCGATATCCTGCTCACCGAACTCATTGACGATCACCGCAATCCGCTTGCCGGTCACTTGACGCAGAATATTGGCAAGCAACGTGGTCTTGCCGCTGCCCAGAAAACCGGTGACCACCGTGGCGGGAATTTTATTTAACTGCATGAGAGGATTCCTCAATTTGTTAGCTTGCGGCAGTGGCCTGCGCTGAACCGGCTTGTTTTGAATCGTGCGGCGCTGAATCGTCGTCAAGATCGTGGCTAAAAAGGCGCGCCACGGCGGCAGGATTATTCGGGAAAAACAGATGCAAGTAGGTCGCCGTCAGGCGTTTCTGGCGATAGATCGGCTCCCCTGGTGCGGGGTGGCGCTGACGGCGGCCATGGGCAATAGGTTCCGGCGTTTGTTCAGCCAAAGAACGATGATGAGCATGGCCGCGAATGGCGCCTTCAGGAAGCTCGGCGGTCTGCATCCCCTGGCAGCCGCGCCGCCCGCGCATGGCACCGTGGCCTGCCAGCAGCCCCAGCATGGTGTGAGTGCTGTCATCATAGCTGGTCAGGGTTTCCAGGCTGTAGAGCATGCCGCCGCACTCGGCCAGAATAGGCTTATCGGCTGCAAAAAACGCCTGAATCGCTTCACGCATGGAAGCGTTCGCTGAAAGTGCCGAAGCGTGAAGCTCCGGGTAGCCGCCGGGCAGCCACAGCGCATCGCACTCGGGCAGCATTTGATCGACAAGCGGCGAGAAGAAGCGCAGCCGAGCGCCCATCTGCTCGAGTAAATCCAGGTTGGCCTGGTAGATAAAGCTGAACGCGGCATCCCGGGCGACGCCGATCGTCTGGCCGGCCAACGCCGGTGCCACCAAAGAAAGCGCGTCTTCGGGCGCTGAAAAAGAAAGCGCGTCTTCTGGCGCCGAAAAGCTCACTGGCGAAAGTGCGGCGAGTGATTCAAGCAGCCCAGCGGCTTCCAGCGCCAGGGCAGCGGCTTCAAAGCGGCCTTCCAGGTCTTCACGAATTTCGGCGGCCTGCACCAAGCCCAGGTGGCGTTCGGGCAGCGACAGCGCCGGGTCGCGGGGCACGGTGGCCAGAAGCGGGATAGAGGCTGGCAGTGCCCCTTCGATCAATTCCCGGTGGCGCGCCGAGCCGCAGCTGTTGGCAATCAGCCCGGCAATATGGATATCGTCGCGAAAGCTTGCAAGGCCCATCACCAGCGCGGCGGCGGTCTGAGCCATGCCTTTGACATCCATGACAATCGCCAGGGGAATACCAAACAGGGCCGCGAGATCAGCGCTTGAGGGCTCGCCATCAAATAAGCCCATGGCGCCTTCGACTAAAATTAGATCCGCCTCGCAGGCGGCGTCATAAAAGCGCTGGCGGCAGTAGGCCTCGCCTGCCATCCAGAGATCGAGCTGATCCACCGGCTGACCGGATGCCTGGGCGAGAATTTGCGGATCCAGATAGTCTGGGCCGGTCTTGAACACCCGCACGACCTTGCCTTGATTACGCAGCAGGCGCGCAAGCCCAGCCGTCACGGTAGTTTTTCCCTGGCCTGAGGCAGGCGCGGCGATAAACAGCGCCGGACAGGTAACGGGTGTGTTCATCAGTATTCGATCCCCGCTTGGGCTTTAACGCCGCCACGAAAGGCGTGGCGTTCGTCCTGCACCGTGCTGATGGTGTCGGCTATATCTTGTAAAGGTGTGGCCATGGTACGCCCAGTGATGATCACGTTTTGGTGAGCGGGGCGGCGTTTCAGTGCTTCGACTATTGGCTCAGGGTCAAGATAGCCGTACTTGAACATATAGCTCATCTCGTCAAGTACGATCAGGCTGTAGGCCGGGTTTTCTAACAGCTCCTTGGCGATGGCCCAGGCGGCTTCGGCAGCTTCAATATCCCGCTCGCGGTTCTGGGTTTCCCAGGTGAACCCGTGACCCATGATGTGCCAGTCGAGCTTGGGGTGGTCACGAAAGAACAGGTACTCACCGGTTTCCCGGCGGCCCTTGATGAACTGGATGACGGCACACTGCTGGCCGTGGCCCAACGAGCGCGCCATGGTGCCAAACGCAGAGCTGCTTTTGCCCTTGCCGTTGCCCTTGAGCAGAATCAGCACGCCACGCTCTTCAGTGGCCTTGCTGATACGCTCATCGACGACGTCTTTCTTGCGCTGCATGCGGCTTTGGTGGCGCTGGTCCGTCATGTGAACTCCTTGGTTGGCAGTGTGCGGTAGCGCGCGCCAAGTTCGCGGGCAAGCCTTGCCCCCTTACCGCGCTTGACCCTTGATCCTTCAGTATCCAGCACAAGGCAGTCGCCCAAGGGCGCCAGACCCGCCAGGGATTCCCGGGTGCGCCCGTCGGTAATCAGGTAGGTGTAAATCGCAAGGCCCGGCTCGTGGCGTTGCCACTGGCGCACCAGTTGGCCTGCCTGCAGGATCATCCGGCGCAGCGGCGTGCCGCCCCCGCCGCCGGCTTGATTGAGCCTGGCGGCCAGCGTTTTGGGGGCCCGTTGGCGGGCCAGCAGCGGCGTTATAGCGTCGTTGCCGAAGCCAAACACCGCCATCTGCTCACGCCCCAGGTACGCTTGGCGGGCAAGTGACTCAACCCAGCCCTTGGCACGGCCCAGCAGACGCTGGCCCAACGTTGAGCCAGAGGTATCCAGTAGCACCAGGTGTACCTTTGGCTGACCAGCCCGCGCTGGGCGGTAGCGGAGTGTTTGCCAGGGCCACGCGCCGCGGTTGGCGACAAGCGTTGCAAACGTATCCAGGCGCGGCGCGGGAGGCAGCGTGCGTTTATAAGCCCCTTGCCCCAACTGGTGGCCCTTGCGGGCGCCGCCTTCAGCAGCGCCGCGTTGAATACCCGGCAGCATTTGGGCTTCAGGTATGGCCGCCGCTTCAGTCTGCAGGGTTTGGTTAACGGGAGGCATCGCGCCCCACTGCCCCGCATCGCCCGGCTGCCCTGCGCCGCTTTCTGGTTTGCCTTTGCTGCCAGCTGGCGGCGAGCCGCCGCCGCTCTGTTCAGATGGCGGAGCAGGTGGCGGATTGTTCGAGCTGGGCGGCGTCTCTTCCTGCGTGCGCCGGTGCGACAGCACCCAGGGAGCGACGGTATCGATATCGGTTTGATCAATGACGTCGCCGCCACGCCAGGCGGCGTGGGCCTGGGCAGCGCGATGCCAGGTCACATCGGCGCGTAAACCTTCTACGCCCGCCGCTTCACAGCGCTTGGCGATCTGTTCGTATACCCAAGTGGGCGCCGTCACCGCTTCAAGCTGTTCGCGGGCGCGCTCGATGCGCTGGGTCAGCGCCTGCTGCTCGTCGGCATGCTGTTCTACAAAGGCATCAGGGGCACGATCAAACGCTTCGCGCTGGCGCACGATGGCGATGCGCTCTTCCACCTTGATCGAGGTTGGCTGCTCAAGGCAAAGGCCGAAGCGGTCGAGCAACTGCGGGCGCAGCTCGCCCTCATCGGGGTTCATGGTACCGATCAGGCTAAAACGCGCTGAGTGGGAGTGGCTGATACCGTCGCGCTCGACGATATTGGTGCCGCTGGCCGCTACATCAAGCAGCAAGTCGACCAGGGTATCAGGCAGCAGGTTGACCTCATCGACGTAAAGCACGCCGCCGTGAGCCTTGGCCAGCAACCCCTCGTTAAAGATGGCCTCCCGCTCGGCAAGTACTTTGTGAAGATCCAGACTGCCGGTCAGGCGCTCCTCAGAAGCACCCAGCGGCAGCGTGACAAACGGTGATGGCCCTCGGCTCGATTCAGGAAGAATGGCCGCCAGCGCCCGGGCCAGCGTGGATTTTGCGCTGCCACGGGGGCCGCTGATCAACACTCCACCGATGCGCGGATTGACGGCGTTGAGCAATAGTGCCGTTTTAAGCGCGTGCTGGCCGATGACGGCGGTAAAGGGAAACTCAACCACAGGCATCACCATGAGTAAAAATGAGTTTGGCTTGAGTGGGCAGTGACATCATAAAACGGCTTGGCCGAATGGAACCTTGCTTTAGAGCAGGTAAAACTACTCGATTCGCCGGCCTGCGAACACCAGAACAGGCTTGAAATTATTTCATGCCCATCAAGAAAATTTCGATAAAGCCATTGGTAAACAAAGTATTTACAATGATTTTCAGTATAGAGGAGGCGCTAAGTAGAGGCCAGTTTATCGCGCCAAGCGCGCTATCTGCAGCGCGACTAAGTTTACGTTAACATAGTGTAAATAATTGACATTACGCTTATATAATATGTTATAACATAGCAATTAGTCACCTTATCCATCATCTCGCACCGCTTATGGAAGCCAGCCATGAAGATCGTCCCGTCCTTACTGACAGCCTCAACGCTGCTGACTGCCGCTAACGCAATGGCCGATGCCACCGATTACCCGGTGACATTAACCAATTGCGGCGTTGAGCTAACGGTCGAATCAGCCCCGGAGCGAACGGTAACGGTCGGTCAGTCAGCCACGGAGATCCTCTACTCGCTGGGACTCGCTGACCGGGTGAATGGCACTTCCGTCTGGTTTAATCCGGTATTGCTGCCGTTTACAGAGATTAATGAGGAGATTGATCGGATCGCGGACGACGACCCTAGCTTTGAAGCGGTGGTCAATAAGCGGCCTGATCTGGTGGCGGTGCAGTACGAGTGGCACGTGGGTCCTACCGGTAGCGTGGCCAGCCGGGATCAGTTCCATGAGTTGGGCATCAACACTTACATCATGCCCGCCGATTGCGATACTAAAGATAACTCGACCGGCGGTGACGGTACACGGACGGCCGCTTTCTCTACCAATGCCATTTATAAAGGCATCACCGAGCTAGCCGACATTTACAATGTTCAAGATGCTGGGGAGGCGTTGGTAGCCGACCTGAACGCCCGCGAAAAGAGCGCGATTGAGCTGGCGGGTAGTTTAGACTTACCAAATGATCTGTCGGCGGTATTCTGGTTTTCATCGACGGAGTTAGGGGTTAACCCCTTCGTCGCCGGCCAACTGGGCGCCCCAGGCTATATGATGGATAAACTTGGCATCCGTAACGTGATTGAGTCGGCAGAAGAGTGGCCGACGATTGGCTGGGAAAGCATCGCCAGGGCTAACCCCGATGTAATCGTGATTGCCAGCATGGACCGCCGCCGCTTCCCGGCCGATGATATCGACGCAAAGCGCGCTTTTCTTAATAGCGACCCGGTGGCCCGGGAGATGACCGCCGTTAAAAACAACCGCATCGTGGTCATGGACGCCCATGCCATGAGCGCCACGATGCGCAGTATATATGGCCTTGAAACTCTCGCCGATGCGCTATCAACGATGACGTTTAACCAATAGGCCGCTTACCTGATGTGGATAGCACTAACGAGGTCCTATACAGCGCGTTCCTGGTGGCGCTGGGTATGGTTAACGCCACTGGTATTAAGCGTGGCGCTGATGGCGGGCACGGCGATTGGCGAAACGCCGATTCCCGTTGAGACCATTGTTAAAGTGCTCGCCAATCATCTGCTGGGCGCTGACTACGCGGTTGACCGGATCGATGCGGGTATTATCTGGAACTATCGGCTCAGCCGAGCCATCGTCGCTGCCTGCTGTGGCACCAGTTTGGCACTGGCGGGGGTCGTGCTTCAGGCCCTGCTGCGTAACCCGTTGGCCGACCCTTATTTGATGGGCATTTCTGCCGGTGCCTCGACGGGCGCTGTTGCGGTGGCAGTAGCGGGAATTGGCGCGGGAGCACTATCGCTTTCCCTAGGCGCCTTCGCCGGGGCGCTGCTCGCGTTTGGTATCGTGATCATGCTCGCCCATGCGGCCAATAGTGGCGTTGGTGGCGGGCGCGGCGTCCAGGCGGCAGGCTCGATTATTCTGGCGGGCATTGCCGGTTCGCAGCTGTTCAACGCGCTCACCGCGTTTATCATTACCAAATCAGCAAGCGCCGAGCAGGCGCGGGGCATCATGTTCTGGCTGATGGGCAATCTTTCCGGGGTACGCTGGGCCGATGTCACGCTGGCGGTGCCTGCTACGCTACTCGGCTTGCTGGTTTGCTTGTGGCACCGCCGCTCGCTCGATGCGTTCACGTTCGGGGCCGACAGCGCCGCCTCCATGGGCATTGCGGTACGCCCTGTTCGAGGACTGCTGATCATCGTCATGGCCCTGGTCACGGCCGTCATGGTCTCGATGGTCGGTGCAATTGGCTTTGTCGGCCTGGTGATTCCCCATGCCATGCGCTTTATCGTCGGCAGTCGCCATACCCGCCTGATACCGGCAACCGCGTTGGCGGGTGCGGTCTTTTTAATTGGCTCGGATATCCTTTCCAGGGTGCTGGTTTCCGGCCAAGTGCTACCTATCGGGGTCATTACCTCGCTGATTGGCGCCCCCGCCTTTGCGCTTATCCTGGTTCGCGGCAAGAGGTCTTAATGCGATTAACGGCTGAACAGCTCTCTTTATCGGTACACGGCACGCCACTTCTCATCGATGTGAACCTTGTCGTCGAGCCTGGCCAGACCTTTGGTCTGGTGGGACCCAACGGCTCGGGTAAAACGTCCCTGCTGCGATTATTGGGGGGGCTGAACAAGCCCAAGGCAGGCCGCGTATTGATAGACAATCAGCCGATGCATACGCTCAGGCAACGCGCCATTGCCCAGTCTATTGCAATGGTGGAGCAACAGGCCGACACCACCGACCGCATCACGGCACGCCAGGTGGTAGCGCTGGGCCGCACACCGTTTCTTTCCGCGCTTCACCCCTGGTCTGCCGGAGATGACGATATCGTCGCCCAGGCGCTTGAGGATGTGGATATGGCGCACATGGCGGACCGCCTCTGGCACACGCTCTCTGGCGGCGAGCGCCAGCGCGTGCATATTGCCCGGGCGCTGGCCCAGCAGCCCAAAATTCTGCTCCTGGACGAGCCCACCAACCACCTGGATATTCGCCATCAGCTGTCGATTCTTGAACTGGTCAGGCAGCTACCCATCACGGTGATTATCTCGCTGCATGATCTTAATCAGGCCATGGAGTGCGACCGTATCGGCGTCATGGATAACGGTCACCTGATCGCCAGCGGTTTACCTTACGAGGTGCTCACCGCTGACCGGCTAAAACAGACCTTTGGCGTCCATGCCCACCTGATCGACGATCCTATTGATGGCAAACAGATCATGCGCTTTAGCAGCGTTGGCGCAATCAGCAAACCAAGCCGTCACAGCGAGTTAACCCTTTCTTTGCTAAGGTGAGATGGTTCATTTAATTAACTCAAGGAACCTACATGCGCCTTCTCTTCACTGGTGGCAGCGGTAAGGCTGGTCGTCACGCTACCGCTTATTTACGCGATCAGGGTCACCGGGTCACCAACCTGGACTGGGTAGACTCCGATGTGCCCGGCATCACTACGTTAAAGATCGACCTGACCGATGCGGGCCAGGTATTCAATGCATGCCAGGCCTATGCCGGTATGGACGAGCTGGAACCAGGGACCGGGGTTCCTCGCTATGACGCCATTGTTCACTTTGCGGCCATACCGGCAATCCTGCACCGGCCCGACAACGAGACCTACCGGATTAACACGCTGGGCACCTATAACGTGCTGGACGCGGCGACCAAACTGGGGATTCCCAAGGTTATTTTCGCCTCAAGCGAGACGACCTATGGCATTTGCTTTGCCGACGGCGAACGTAAACCGGACTATCTGCCAGTAGATGAAGAGCACGCGACTATTCCTGAAGATAGCTACGCCATGAGCAAGGTAGTCAACGAAGTGACCGCGCGTTCGTTCCAGGCTCGTACAGGCATCGATATCTACGGTTTGCGTATCAATAACGTTATTGAGCCCCATGAGTATCGCGAGCTGTTTCCGGCCTTTCTCGACAATCCTGGCAAGCGTCGTCGCAATATCTTCGCCTATATTGATGCCCGGGATCTGGGCCAGATGGTCGACTGTTGTTTAAAAACGGATGGACTGGGTTACCAGGTATTCAATGTCGCCAACAGTGACCTGTCGGTGGGTATTACCAATGCAGAGGTAAGGGAGCGCTTCTACCCTGAGGTACCCGTCACACGTGAGATGGGCGAATACGAGACCTTTTACAGCATTGAAAAGGCACGCCGCCTGGTGGGTTTTGAGCCACGCCACACGTGGCGTGACGAGCTATAGCAAAGACGCTGACGCAGTCAAATCAGCGCCGTCATCGTTTGGCTTGTGGGCACCTCCTGTTGACAGGAAGGTGCCTGGTCAGTGGTAACGCTAACGTTCAGCTATCGAAAAAAGTGCCATACCACGCTGTGATCCGTCCCCATGCTCCATAGCAGCACAATGACCATGAGCAGTACTTCGAGTACCAGGACCCCGATTCCTAGCGTGGTAGTTGACAGGATAAAGCCTCGCTTATGACTGATACCCAAGAAACTCGGGGTCCCCTGGTAAAGCAGGTAAGCACTGTAAAGCACGCCGATCACCATACCCAACATACAAAACCAGAAAGCCGGATATAGCGCGAAAACACCACAAAGAAACATCGGGGTGGCGATGTAACCTGCGAAGATAATACAGTCTCGCCGACTGGGCCGATTATCAATAAAACGCGCCATCCAATAAATCACGCTGCCCACCACCCCGACTGCCATTAATATCAACGCATAAAAAGCCACGCCCAGCGCAAGGCCATTGGCGATAGTGACTCGATACGTTGCAGTCCCTCCATAGGTCCAGCCGATCTGGGTGGTGCCGATCAGTGCGCTGACCACAGGAATAGCAGCGAGTATAAGGACATGATGGGCATACAGATGGCTAACCGTCTCGTGCTCATCACTGATTTTATGCCACTCTCTGTCAGGATGGTGGAGGAGCCCCCAAACATGATGGATCATAACGACCTCCCGCTTATGCTTTATTGTTAGGGTAAGACGATGATCGTCCGAATCGACAACGACCCGAAGCACTTTCAGTGTAGAGCACAAACGTTATTTAGGAGCTTTAAAGAACAGGCTTTACCAGTCACGGGAAATCAACGCAGCAAAAAGTAACCTATTTAATCGCTCTTTCAAGCACGGTTAATGGGCACGAACACCGGCGCGCCGTCTACCTCGACCACCGCTAGTCGCTGGCGATAAAGGGTTTCTAATGCGCTGGGCACCAGCATTTGTTCACGCGTCCCCCAGCACGCCTCACCATTGGGATAAAGCAGTAGAATATGATCGCACCAACGGGCGGCAAGATTGAGATCGTGTAGACACATCATGACCGCTTGCCCTCTCTTGGCCTGCTCTGCCATTAATGCCATCACCGTACTCTGGTGATGCAGGTCCAAATGGTTAGTCGGTTCATCCGCCAGCCATACCGCCGGGGCCTGGGTCAGCACCGTGGCAATGGCAACGCGCTGACGCTCACCCCCGGAAAGCGTGCTTACCAATCGATCAGTCAGGTGCGCTACCTCTAGACGCTCAAGCGCGGCTTGTGCCCGGGAGATATCGTCAGCGCCTTCCATCTGCCAGGGGGATAAATACGGATGGCGACCAATCAGCGCTGTTTCCAGCACCGTGGCGGGAAATCCATCCTGGCGATCTTGAAACACCAGACCCAGACGTTGGGCTATGTGGCGACGGCGCAGCTGTTCAATGGGTTGGCCCTCTAGCCGCACAGCGCCCGCACGCGGCACGTTGAGACCCGCCAGTGTATGCAGCAAGGTCGTTTTGCCGACGCCATTAGGCCCTAACACTCCCCAGCGTTGCCCAGGCTCAATGGTGATATTAAGGGGCGTACCGCTCTGGCGGCCGGGCACATCAATAACGAGGTCGTGAGCGGAAAGGTCGCTCATCAGCGGCTCCGGTAGAGCAAGAACAGGAAGGTGGGCACCCCCAACAGCGCAGTGATAACCCCGACAGGCAACTGCTCGGGAGCGATCATGGTGCGCGCCAGCGTATCAGCCAATACTAACAACGTGCCACCTGCCAATGCGCTGGCGGGCAGTATCAGCCGCTGGTCGTTGCCTAACAGCAAGCGCAACAGGTGCGGCACCACTAAACCGACAAACCCAATGCTGCCTGCGGTAGTAACTGCCGCGGCGGTCAGAAAACTAGCGCCAACGTAGATAGACCACTCAAGCGGTCTAACGGCAACGCCCAACGCGGCGGCCTGCTGCGGCCCGCGGGCCAATACATTCAGGCTACGCCCAAGCGGTAGCACCACAACGCAGGTGGCCAGCAACAGCAGTAGCGGCGGCCATGGCGTTCGTGCATAGGAGAGATCGCCCATCAGCCAGTAGAGCATTCCCGGCAGACGCTCGGCGGGGCTCAACGACAGCATTAAGGTAATCACCGCGCCCCACCCCGCCGCGACCACCACGCCTGTCAGCAGCAGCCGAGACGGGGTCCAGCCACCGCGACCGTGGGCCAGTCCAAACACCAACAGGGTTG
This sequence comes from Vreelandella sulfidaeris, assembly GCF_042429665.1. Classification (GTDB taxonomy): domain Bacteria; phylum Pseudomonadota; class Gammaproteobacteria; order Pseudomonadales; family Halomonadaceae; genus Vreelandella. Next base: position 235,427 of record NZ_JBHMAC010000011.1, read on the forward strand.
ATAGCAATGCACCGCCAAATGCCGAGCCCGACATTGCCACCCCGCCAAGCCCCCCCAGCATAGCGGCCAAAGCGCCAATCGACGCCCCGCCGGATAACCCCAGCACGTAAGGGTCCGCCAGTGGATTACGCAGCAGCACCTGCATTAACGCCCCGGCTACCGCCAACAAACCGCCGACAGCAAACGCCGAGAGCGCTCTCGGTAAACGCAGCTCCATAACCATGGTGCGCGCCAGCGCACTGCCCTGTTCGGAGGGGATATCGGTAAATACAAGCCCCCAGATTTGCGCGGGGGTAATCGAAGCACTGCCGACGCCCAGGGCAATAATGATCGACGCGCAAGCCGCCAATAAAAGCAGGCCTAACGGAAGCCCCAGGCGCGCCAACATTTATGCCCCCCTGCGTTTTTGGCGGGCAAGTTCGAGTTTTTCACACAGCAGTTGAGTGCCTTCTGCCAGGCGTGGCGTAGGGCGCTGTATTAACGAAGGAGGCACAAAGTAAAGGTTGTCTTCAGCCACCGCCGTCACGTTAGGGTACTGCTCCCAGTGGGTCAGCCAGTGGCGGTTCTCTTCGCCCATGCCGCCGGCAACAATGGCTTGCGGGTTTGCTGCCAGTACCGCCTCATCGTCGATACGAGGCACCAGGCGCGCCTGTTCGCCAAACACATTGTCACCGCCACATAGCTTAATCACCTGACCAATCAGATGTTGGTCATTAACGCTCATGAGTGGCTCGTCCCATACTTGATAAAATACGGGCACCGGGTCGCGGTCACTATAACGCGCTTCAAGCGCCGCCATGGTTGCTCGGAACTGGTCGGCCACGGCCTGCCCAGCGGCTTGGGTATCCGCCAGTTTCGCCAATCGCTCGATGGCGCTGCTCACCCCTTCCACATCGCGAGGTTCAATATAAAACACCGGCATGCCCAATGATTCGAGCGTTTCAAGCTGCTCAGCGGGGTTACCGGTCACCCAGCCAATCACCAAATCGGGAGCAAGGCCTACCAGCGCTTCTAAATCGATGCGAGTGTGGCTACCCACCGACGCCACACTCTTGGCCTCAGGCGGGTAGTCGCTATAAGAAACGACGGCCACCACTTGATCCCCAGCGCCTGCCGCATAGGTCAGTTCGGTAGCCCCCGGGGAAAGCGTCGCGATGCGCTGGGCAGCATGGTGAAGGCAGACTTCACGGTCCCGGTCGTCGACTGCACAACGTGATGGATTATGGGCATGGGACGCGGCCGTCGTCAGCAACAGCGCGAGTCCCAAGGTGACGCGCGTCATAGCATGTGGTTTATTCGCCAAAGTGAACACTCAAGAACCCTGCTCGGCCAGCGTTAAGGTAGTCACGAGTCGTTGCATACTCTTTATCAAAGGCGTTTTCCAGCGTAACACGAGCGCTCCAGAGTGGCGCAAACTGCCATCCTGCACGCAGATTGACCAGGCCATAGCCTCCTAAACGCTGGGTATTGGCAGCATTATCGTAACGGTGATTCTGCGCGATGAGTGAACCGCCGAGCGACCAATCGCCAAGCTCACGATCCGCATCCAGGCGCACACTTTGGGTAGCACGGCGGGCTAATCGATTGCCAGTCTCCTTGTCTTCCGGATCCAGGTAGGTAACGGCTGCTTGGAGTGTCCACTCATTGACGTCGACACCGCTTGAAAACTCGACGCCCCGTATACGCGCATTATTCACATTCTGTGGCACCCATAAACCACTCGATGTCGGTGCCCAGGCGATCAGGTTGTCGTAGTCATTTTGAAAAGCGGCCAAATCCCAGAACCATTGCTGGTATTGACCACGAATGCCTACTTCCACGCTCTCAGAGTTTTCAGGGTTGAGATCAGGGTTGCCGGATTCCGGCCAGTAAAGGTCATTGAAGCTCGGCGCTTTAAAAGCAGTGCCGACACTGGCGCGCAGCGTGTGGACATTATCCAGATCATAGCCCAGCGCCAGACTACCGGTGACTTCATCTCCGTAGGCTTCGTTATCGTCGTAACGCAGGCTTGCCTGAATAGCGAACGGCGAAAAGTCCAGTAGTCCCTGCGTAAACACTGCCTTGTTATCACGACGGGTGACAGCAAAATCATTGGTGCTTGAAACGCGGTCTTCACTAATTTCAGCGCCAGCGATCAACTCATGGCCACCCAACTGAACGTTGTTCTGCCAGCGGGCGGTTTGGGTACGAGTATCAATGATCGAGTCCCCAAAACTATCTATCGTATCCAGCTCATCACGCGCTTCGCTAAGCGTCAGGCGACTCTGCCAGGTGTCGGTCACCGGCATCTCGGCGTAAATGCCTGCCACCTGTTGGACGAAGTCATTCTCGCCGCCATCGTATTCGTTATTACCGCGGGCGCGCAGCGCGAGCACTCCCACTTCACTACCATCCTTAAACGTGTGCGACACCCGAGCGAGTGCAGAGGTGTTGTCGTAGCCTTTGTCTTCACCGCCTCGGCGAATAGGCTGCCCATCGGTATTGAAATGGCTGGCGGCAAAGCTGTAGCGCGTGCCTCCTTCGCGCCCAGCAACACCTGCGCTTAGTCGCTGGGTGTTAAAAGAGCCACCGCCCACCGATATTCTTGGTTGCGGGCCTTGTTTATCAGCGTCAGGGGTAAAGAGCTGGATCACGCCGCCGACCGCATCCGCGCCGTAAAGACTACCGCGCGGGCCGCGAACGATTTCGGCACGGTCAAACATGCGCGGGTCTAAATACTGAAACGCGGCACCGCCCGCGGTGGCAGATCTTAGACGAATGCCATCAATCATCAGTACGGAGGCATCGCTAGGCGCACCACGCAAATAAACGCTGCTGTTCTTACCAAAACTGCCGTTACTGGCGACATCCACGCCTGGCTGACCACGAAGAAGATCGGTCAGGCTGACGGGGTCTTGGCGACGAAAGGTCTCTTCGTCCAGCACGGTAACGGAAGACAGGCTTTCATTGGCGGTACGCGGCGCCAGTGCAGCGGTAATAACGACGGGGTCAAGCGATGCTAATTCGGTTGATGCTGCAGCGGCTTGGGCGTGAGCCTGGGCGGGAAGATAGCAGGCCAGCGGTAAAGCAGCCATACGAAACGCCGCCCGTTTGGCGGTGGTGTGGAAACGTTTATTCATGGAGGAACCCTTGCTCGTTGTGCTCACCCGCACAACATCATTTTTAGACCGAGCACAGGGGGATACAAGGAGTTACGGTCGCCTTGCGCCACCGTTAACAGCCCCGAAGAGCGCCCACCGCGTCTCGGCATGTGGTGGTTCTAATGAACCGTTACTCTCGGGCCGGTCTCCGGGCTGACGAGCGAAAGGTAGCTCTAGAAAGCGCCTATCTTTCTCAACGACCACCTTCCCATGCGTTAGCACAGTGGCGTCTTGGCCGTTGTTATCTCGATCACCGTTGCGGGGGCAGCGTTGGATTCACGTGAGGCGTTCACCAACTTCCCGTTTCACTGGCGGTGTTTTCACCACCAGCACCTGAGGGTGGACGTAAGCTAGCAACTTGCCCTAACGAGGTCAATTGACGGGGGGCAATTGAGAGGACAATTGAGAGGAACAATACAGAAGGACAATGGAGGGGAAACAAATGAAGTACGCCATACCGTGCGAGATAGCGGTCAACATAGTGTTCAACTGGGCCCTGCTAAACAAAGCAGCGCCTTATTTGATCGCCATCACCAAACCATGCCGCACGTACCACACATTGTCAGCCTGAGCGGCGGCGTCTTGAGCAAACCAGCCATTAAGATCACGCAGGCGCCGCTGTGCGGGCTGCATGGGCACGATACCGCGGCCGACCTCGGTAGCGATGATGATTAACGGGGCATTCTGCGCGTCGGCAAGCTGGCAAAGTAGCGTCATAGCTTCCTGCCACTGCTGGCGCAGAGTATCGTTGTCGCTACCGTCAGAAATATCATTCAACCAATCAAGCACCCCATGAATGACCAACGGGGTGTCGGCCTTCAACGCGTGCTGGCTATCGCCAAGGGTTTGAGCAGCATCCAGCCGCCACCAGGTCGCGCTGGGAAAGCGTGTCGCTACGGCGTTACGTTTTCCAGCGCAGGAACCGCCGATGAAGAGCTGCATTGCCATTCTCCTATGCCATTGGCTGCGTGTTGGTAACTAAGCTGCCAACGCCTGCCTTGCGCTTGCACTACCGTTCCTTCCCAGAAATTCAACGTCTCAAAACGCCGACGTAGTTCACGTATTACGCCGCCGTGGGTCACCGCCAAGACTTTTTTATGGCCGCCGGACTGCGCGTTTGCCGCTACCTCATGCAGCCAGGCATCGAGTCGCTTGCGCAGTTGAGCGGCCGACTCGCCATTGGGCGTCGATAGCTCACCGACACTATCCACCCAGGCGCGGTAGTGCGGCAGATCTTTAAGCTCATCGTAAACCTTGCCTTCATAATCCCCGAAGTTGAGTTCACGCAGGCGCGGCTCAAGTGCAAGCGGGATACCGGCCCTGGCTGCCTCAATCCACTCCAAAGTTTGTTGGCAGCGGTGCAGATCGCTTGTGTAGATGGCATCGAACTGCTCCTGGGCTAACGCTTCGCGTAATGCCAGCAATCCCGCTTCGGCATCGGGAAACAGCAGCGGTATATCGCGCTGGCCCTGATAGCGACGCGCTAGATTCCAGGCGGTGATGCCGTGGCGAACTGCCACCAGCTCCACAGTAAGATCAATAGCCAAAGCTCTCCTCCTTCAATGGTGGCGCCTACCATATCGCCGTTGATGCCGTTAAACAGCCGCAGCATTGCCATACGCATTAGCACTACAAAAATAGCGACCGCCACTCCCATCAGCACAAGCGAGGGGGCCACTAGCGCGATTAACGCAAGCGGCAATAGCGCCAACACCACCTCTTGGCCCCCCAGCGATTGCTGCCAACTCCATGCCAGGCCCTTCTGCTGGGCACAAGGCGTCAGCACCAGCAACGCCACTCCCGCCCAGCGTCCTAGCGAGGGCACCACCAGCAGCCACCAGAGTGGCGCCTGGTAACGCAATAGCGCCCAGATTAAAATACCTTTCCAGGCCAGTAAAAACAGCAGTGCCAATATGCCGAAACTGCCGATCTGCGGGTCTTTCATGATCTCCCAGCGGCGCGCCAACGGCTGATTACTGCCCAGCGCGTCGGCTAGATCCATTACCCCGTCCAGATGCAGTCCGCCCGAGAACGCGACCCAAAGACTCAGCAGCACCAGCGCTATAAGGGGCAGTGGCGTTTCCAGCCACGTTAGCCACTGCGCCGCCAACAGCAGTACACCCCCCAATAGCAACCCTACCAGCGGGTAGGCCCTCACCGCCCAGCGGCGGGTGGCACGGGTCCATGGGCACTGCACCGGGATAGGCAGGCGTGTCAGAAACTGCAGCGCCAACAGGCCGCCAAACAGGGCGCTTTTCAAACGGTTAGCTCTTTTTGTACTGCTAGCTCTTTGCGCACTATCAGCGCTTTGCAATAACTCACTTAAGTAACTCCCCTTCTTTCCACTCGATGGCGCGCCCTGCCACTACTTCGACCACGGAATCAGCCTCGGCCGCCAGCCAGCGGTGGACGCGTTGAAGAAACGCCAGATAGCGCCATGTGTCAGCATCTGCAGGCGGCAGCGCTTCATTGATGTCATTGGAGACCACCACCAAATGTACGCTGCGTGCGCGCGCATCAGAAAGTGCCCTTTCAAGCAGTGCCAAGCCCTCGTCTTCGCTAAGTGCACTGGCAAACAGCACTTGGCTAGCCCAGAGGGTCAAGCAGTCCAATAGCGCAGCACTCCCCTTGGGCGCCTCAGCAAGCGCCTGGTCAATGGCCAGTGGCGCCTCGACTGTTTTCCACTCACTGGCTTGCCACTGCTCGCTCCTGGCGTGGCGATGGCGGGCGACCCGCTCGGCCATCTCGTGGTCATAAACGTCAGCGGTCGCGATGTAATAGCAGCGAGAGCCCGCCGCCGCATCAACTGTCAGCTGTTCAGCAAGGGTACTTTTACCCGAGCGGGCTCCCCCGCTAACGAAGACAATCATGTAGTGCCTTTAGGAGTCGTTGATTAACTGGCGCGTCGCGCAGCGCCAGCCGTAGCCACTCGCCGTCAAGCCCAGCAAAATTGTGGGTATGACGCACCAACACCCCACGGCGCAGCAAGCGCTCAAAGAGTTCGTCGCTATTGATCGTATGACCAGCGCCAGGTCGGATTAAAAAGAAACATGCCTGGCTGGGCACTACCTCCAGCCCTAGTTGAGCAAGCGCCACTGCCATGCGCGGCCGCTCGAGGGTGATCCACTGTCGGGTGCGCTCGGCAAAGGCTTTATCGGCCAGTAGCGGCGTCACCAATTGGGCCGCGATATGATTGACACTCCACGGCGGTTGATGAGCCGCCGCGGCATTAATAGTAGCCCTATCCGCCAACAGGTAGCCCAGCCGCAGACCGGGCAAGGTAAAAAACTTGGTCAGGGAGTGCAGTAAGATCAGGTGCGGATAGCGCCCCAGGTACGCTGTTAGTGACACCTCTGCTGGTGTATCGCCCGCCATATCAATGAACGCCTCGTCGACCACGACACAACAACCCTGTGTTGCTGTTCGCTCAAGCAGCACCTGCATCGCGTCGCGGTCAATCAGCGTGGCCGTAGGGTTATTGGGCCGACATAGAAACAGCACTTCAATATCATCAAGCGATGACAATAGCGCGTCCAATCTCAGCCTGAAATCTGGCGCCGCTAGCGGGATCTCATTAACTGAGAGCCGATGAGCGCGGCAGGCACGAGCATATTCGCCAAAACTCGGGGTGATGACGGCCGCTCGCTGCCCTGCATGTAGCGCAGCGGCGAGAAAAATCGCCTCGGCGCCGCCGTTCGTGAGCAGCACCTGGTCGGGCGTCAGCTGGTGGTGGTCGGCGATAGCGCGACGGGCGGCGGCATAATCCGGTACAGGGTAGCGCTGAAGGCCTGCCAATTCCTCCATTACCCTGGCGTTAACCCAGACAGGTGGCCCGAATGGATTGAGGTTGGCGCTAAAGTCCTCCAGAGGATGATCCATCGGCAGATCAAAATGCGCTAGAAGCGACGCGGACTGACCGCCATGGCTAGGCCATGCAGGCACACTCATGGCGCCACCTGAAAAAGGCTCGTGACCATGCTCATCAACACCACGTATAAAAGAAAGAACAGTAGCCATGCCCCATGCATCAAACGCACCGCGGTGGTGATATGTTCAAGCCTCAACCGCTCATACGGTTCCCCGAGTGTGGCACGGTGTGAGGCCACGCCTTGGTAGCGGTTTAAGCCGCCTAACTGAACGCCCAGCAACCGAGCCACCATGGCCTCCGGCCAGCCAGCATTAGGGCTTGGGTGACGCGGGGCATCCTGGCAGGTGCCGCGCAGAGCACCCCGCCAGCGCAGCTTAACATTACCAAAAATACTCATTAGCAAGCCCACGAACCATAAACATAAGACCGTTAAGCGCGCAGGCAGCCAATTGGCCACATCGTCCAGCTTGGCGGAAACAAAGCCAAAATCGGCGTAGCGTTGATTACGGTAACCCACCATCGAATCCAGCGTGTTAATGGCTTTATAGGCCAGCGCTAACGGCGCCCCGCCTAGCAGGGCAAACAATAGCGGCGCAGTAATACCATCCACAGTATTTTCAGCCACGGTCTCCACCGTACCTCGGGTGATGTTGGCTTCATCCAAATCATGGGTATCGCGCCCGACAATCATTCCCAGCGCTTGACGCGCGGCGGCAAAATCGCCTTTCGCGAGCGGCTCGGCAACGGCGCGTGCAGCATCGCCCAACCCTTTAATGGCCAGTGTGGTGGAAAGCAGCCAAAGCTCTGCTATTAATGCAAGACCTGGATGCAGCGCTGCCAACAGCACCAGCAACAGCCAGCTAATAACATAGACGCCGCCAACCACGGTAACGGTGAGTACCGCACCGCTTATCCTGCGCTGCTGTGGTGTACCGCGATTCCACAGCCGCTCAAAAGCGCTGATAAAGCGTCCCATCAATACCACCGGATGAGGCAGCCAGCGCGGATCACCGATGATCAGGTCAATACCAATGGCAAGGGCAACCATCGCTGTTAGCGACAGCGTGGCACTATTACTTATCACCTCATTCATGCCCGGCCTTGTCACTGACGCCTGCTGATTCAAACGTGGCCATTTCGGCGATCATGGCGGCAGCCGCTTGTAGCAATGGGTAAGCAAGGGCGGCACCGCTGCCTTCGCCTAACCGCATGTGCATATCCAGTAGAGGGGTAGCGTTCAGCGCCTTTAGCGCCACGTCATGACCCGGCTCTTGAGACCGATGTCCAAAAATAAGGTAGCCGTGCACCGCAGAACATAGCCGACAAGCGGTTAACGCGGCCACCGTGGCGATAAAGCCGTCGACGATGGCGGGCAAGCGCTGCGAGGCAGCGGCTAAATACGCCCCGGTCATGGCGGCCACTTCCAGCCCTCCCAGCTTGGCCAAGACCTCCAACGGCATGCGCGGATCAGCGCTTCGCGCGGCAATAGCACGCTCAATCACCGTTACTTTATGAGTCAGCTGCTGTGAGTTGATACCGGTGCCAGACCCCACGAGACTTGCCACGGATTCGCCAGTGAAAACGGCCAGCATAGCGCTACTTGCGGTCGTGTTAGCAATCCCCATTTCACCGACCAGGATACAACGGCAGCCTGCCTCGTGAGCACGGTTAACAGCGGCAATACCCGCCTCCATTGCCGCAAGCACGTCACTCATCGACATGGCGTCTTGAGTAAGCATATTGGCCGTGCCATTGCGCACCTTGGCATTGATCACATTGGCTGCCGCATAGGTGTTTGCGACACCCACATCGACTACCTCTACCTGCGCGCCGATCTGGCGGGCGAAGACGTTAATCGCGGCGCCACCCTGGGCAAAATTGGTCACCATCTGCGCAGTGACGGCTTGCGGAAACGCTGAGACGCCCTCAGCGGCCACGCCGTGATCGGCGGCGAAAACAATGGCCGCGGGTGGCGTAACACAGGGTTTGAGCTCGCCAGTAATGGCACTCAATTGAATAGCCAGTGTTTCAAGGGTTCCCAAGCTGCCCGGCGGCTTGGTCAATGTATCTAAATAGCGGCGCGCCGCGTCACCCATGTGAAGATCAACGGGCTTAATATGGTCTACAAGGGTGTGCATGCGGACTCCGCTTAATGGCTCGTGTATTTAATAATAAAAAGCTAAAACAAAACGCTAACGTGAAAAATTCGCGCGAAAAATGGTAGCAAAAGCGTGAGTGCTATACTTGCTATTTACTTGGCAACGCTAACACCCTATGCGTGTGTTATGAATTTATCGCTGCCTTCATAGGCGTCGATAAACACTGCCCCATAAGGGTAATAAAACTACAAATGTTGTTTTATTACCGTAAAGTCTCTTAATTCGACGCTAAAAAATGTAAAATAACTACAATACAACCACACCGTTTCTATCAAGCAGAGGTCCCTATGCCGAGCCCAACACCTGCTACCCTAAACTCCACCGTAGCCAAGGTTACTCAACGCATTCGTGAGCGCTCCAAGCATCGTCGTGCGCTTTATGAAGACCACATGGCTGACCAGCATAAACAAGGTGTGCACCGCGGCGAACTCTCCTGCGGTAACCTGGCGCATGGTTTTGCAGGTTGCGATGTACCCACGGATAAAGGCCGGCTCAAGCTAACCAATAGCGCCAACCTGGGCATTATATCGTCCTATAACGATATGTTGTCGGCTCATCGTCCTTTTGAAGACTACCCCGCTATCATTAAAGAGGCAGCACGCGGCATGGGGTCAACCGCCCAGTTTGCCGGTGGTGTTCCCGCCATGTGTGACGGCGTTACCCAGGGCCAGCCGGGCATGGAACTTTCGCTATTCTCGCGGGATGTTATCGCCATGGCGACCGCGGTGGCACTGTCACATAACATGTTTGATGCGGCGTTATATCTCGGTATTTGCGATAAAATCGTGCCAGGACTGTTCATTGGTGCAGCGCGCTTTGGTCACCTACCGGCAATGTTTATTCCCGGTGGCCCGATGACGACCGGCCTGCCCAATGATGAAAAAGCTCGCGTTCGTCAGCTTTATGCCGAAGGTAAAGCTGGTCGTGACGAGCTTCTTGAAGCTGAGTCACAGTCTTATCACAGCCCCGGCACCTGCACTTTCTATGGCACCGCCAACTCTAACCAGTTGATGATGGAAATGATGGGGTTGCATCTACCCGGCGCTTCCTTTGTTAACCCAGGCACTCCCCTGCGTGAGGCGCTGACGCGCTACGCCACCGAGCAAGCAGTCCGCAATACCGACCAAAGCGGCAACTATCGTCCGTTCTACAAGCAAATTGATGAGCGGGCCATCGTTAACGCCATGGTAGGCCTACTGGCTTCTGGTGGTTCTACTAATCATACCTTGCACTTGGTCGCCATGGCAGCTGCCGCGGGGATCACCATTAACTGGGATGATTTTACAGAACTTTCCGCGGTAATACCCAGCATGACCCGCATCTACCCCAATGGGCAGGCGGATGTAAACCACTTCCAGGCAGCTGGCGGCATGAGCCTCTTGATCCGCGAACTGCTGGAAGCCGGGCTTATTCATGCTGATATTGCCACTGTGTTTGGCACCGACATGATGGCCTACACCCAGGAACCCTTCCTGGAGGACGGCAAACTAGTTTGGCGCGAAGGGCCTACCGAAAGCCATGATTCAGAGGTACTCCGCCCGGTTAGCAATCCCTTCTCGCCGACCGGCGGCCTCACTGTGCTGGATGGCAACCTTGGCCGCGGCGTCATCAAGATCTCGGCTGTGAAACAAGCGCATCGTGTTATTGAAGCGCCGGTTAAGCTGTTTGATGACCAGAACCAGGTTAAAGCCGCCTTTGAATCGGGACAGTTAGATCGTGATGTCATCGTCGTGGTGCGCTTCCAGGGCCCTAAGGCCAACGGCATGCCCGAACTGCACAAACTCACCCCGTTCCTGGGCGTGCTGCAGGATCGCGGTTTTAAAGTTGCGCTGGTGACCGACGGGCGCATGTCGGGCGCGTCAGGCAAAGTGCCGGCAGCCATTCACGTCACGCCCGAGGCGGTGGATCGTGGTCCGTTATCCAAACTTCAGGATGGCGATATTGTGCGTCTTGATGCCGATAGCGGCGAACTTAACGTGTTAGTGGATGCCGCTACCCTTGATGCTCGCCCGTTCGCCCAGGTCAACCTTGAGCACAATCACTTCGGTATGGGCCGCGAACTGTTTGGTGGCTTCCGTCACTTGGCTGCCAAGGCTGAAGAGGGTGCCGGCGTATTCGGTGGTTTTGAGGCGGACGTACTGGCGCGGGAACTTGAAAAAATTGAGCAGGAGGATCAATGAGCCTACCGGCCCTCATTGGCGATATCGGTGGAACCAACGCTCGATTAGCGTTGGTTTACCCAGGTGAAGTCACCCCACACGATATTATTAACCTGCCCTGTGCCGATTACCCCGGCGTAGTGGAAGCGGTTCAAGACTATTTGAACCGTGTGGGTGCCGTTGGGCAAAACGCCCCTCAAGAGGCATGTTTGGCATTTGCCTGCCCCGTTCACGCCGAGCGGGTTAAAATGACCAACAATCACTGGGACTTTTTGAAAAGCGACGTTCAGCAAGCGTTAAATCTGTCGCTTTTTAAGGTCATCAATGACTTCACTGCTCAGGCGCTGGGTGTTCCCCATGTAGCGGCAAAAGATCTGGTTGAGGTACAGCCAGGCACATCACAGGCGCACGCGACGCGCCTGATCATTGGACCTGGCACCGGCCTGGGTGTGGCGGGCGTATTCCCCGGCCAACACGCCTGGATTCCGCTACCTACCGAAGGTGGCCACGTTACCTTTGCCCCTACGGATGATACCGAGCGCGCCATTGTGGACATTTTCAAGCAGCACCACGCGCGGGTCAGTGTCGAGCGGGTCTTATGTGGTCAGGGGCTATTAGAGCTATATCAAGCTCACTGCAGGTTAGCGGGGATAGCTCCCCAACTGAACCACCCGGCTGATGTCACCGACGCAGCCAAGCAAGGCGATGAACTAGCCATTGCTGCTCTGCTACGTTTTTTAAAAATATTAGGCGATGTATGTGGCGACGCCACCTTGACCATGGGCGCCCGCGGGGGCGTTTATCTATGTGGTGGCATCGTACCGCGCCTATTGGATTGGCTGCCGAACAGTGAATTGTGTAGCGCATTCACGAATAAAGGCCGTATGAATATCTATAACGCCGACATCCCCATCTGGGTTGTCACCGCTCCCTGGACGGGTCTACTGGGGGCCGCCGAAGCGTTACATAACGAAGAAGTTTACTGATAATAAATGTCCTCAATAGACTCAACACGGAACCTGCCATGCCCGCCGCGACCTTTGATGTGCCTTTTCTGCTTGGCATGATGCGCCTGCACGAAGCCCCCGCCCTGCATGATCCTGAAAAGCTGGCCAATTGGATAGAAGCACGTTTGGAACAAGGCCTTAACTGGTTTGATCATGCCGATGTCTATGGCAACGGCCAGGGCGAGACACTGTTTGGTAAGGCACTGAAAGCGCGCCCCAGTCTAATCCCGCGGGTGAATATCGTTACCAAAGCGAGCATTGCTAACGATAATCCTGCCCCCGGGTCGGGCTCCGTCAAGCATTACAATGTCAGTCCCGAGTATTTAAACAACGCGATAGATAGCGCCCTTTCGCGCCTGCACGTCGAACGTCTGGACCATCTATTGATTCATCGCCCCGACCTGTTGATGGATGTCGAAGCGACCGGCCGCGCGCTGGATGATGCTATTGAAGCCGGCAAAATTGGCACCGCCGGGGTATCCAATCACTTGCCCAGCCAGTGGCGCCGTTTACAAAGCGCCATGCATCAACGCCTGGGAGCTAATCAAATTGAACTTTCCATTACTCACACCAGCCCTCTTTTTGACGGCAGCTTCGATGAGCTATGCAGCGATGGGCAGACCCCGCTGGCATGGTCGCCGTTGGCAGGGGGCCAGGTAATGCAAGGCGCCGTTGGTCGCTGCCTGGAAAAACAGGCGGCTGACGTTAACGGCTCACCCAGTGCTATCGCGCTGGCATGGCTGCGCACCCTGCCTCGCTCGCCGGTCCCCGTTATCGGCAGCGTAAAACCTGAGCGGATCAGCGACATGCTCAATGGCCCCACGTCGCTATCCAGAGAAGCGTGGTATGAATTGCTGGAAGTGGCCCGTGGTCACTGCGTGGCCTAACCCGGTACGGTATAAAACAACCATAATTCTAGGCTTTTTCCGAAAAGTCGGCGAGCGAAGACCAGACAAGGCAAAATCGGCGAAAAGACGGAGTTTACAGGTTGTAAATGAGTACTTTGAGTCGACTTTTAACGCCGTATGATCGAGCACAGCCAGTTTTCAGACAGAGCCTAATCACAATAAGGAACCCGTTATGATACCCGTCATCGCGTTTGGGGAAGCCCTGGTCGACATGCTTTCCAGTCGTTTGGGAGACACCACCGACACCCAGGAAACCTTTACTCCCTATGCTGGCGGCGCGCCTGCGAATGTGGCGGTAGCCTGTGCCCGCCTGGGGGTACCTAGCCGGTTTTTGGGCATGGTAGGCGACGATACGTTTGGGCATTTTCTAGTGCGCGAACTCAACAGCCATGGCGTGGATACCAGCGGCGTCGTTTTCACCCAACAATCGCGCACGGCACTGGCATTTGTTTCCCGGGACGCGCTTGGCGAGCGTACCTTTGATTTTTATCGCCCGCCCGCCGCTGATTTACTTTATCGGCTTGAGCATCTACCCCACGCCGTATTTGAAAACCCCGCCATTTTGCACCTATGCAGCAATAGCTTAACCGACCCAGAAATCGCCGACGTGACGTTAGCGATGGCGGCGATGGCCAAGCGCGCAGGCTGCCTGGTAAGTGTCGACGCCAACCTTCGGCACAATCTGTGGCTTGAAAAAGAGGCCGATGCCGCCTTGGTGACGCAACTGCTGGACACCGCCGAGCTGCTCAAGCTTTCACTGGAGGAGCTCGACTACTTACGCGCCGATCACCCTGCCGACGCCTGGCTCGCCGAGCGGCTGGCAGCAGGGGTCAAGATCATTCTAATCACCGACGGCCCCCATGATGTCGTGCTCAAGGGCGTGGGGATCGACCTGCGAATTACCCCACCGGCGGTGGAAGCGGTAGATACCACCGCCGGAGGAGATGCCTTTATTGGTGGGTTACTGTCCGAACTCTCGTCCCACGGCATTAATGAAAACTGGCAAACCAATATCGATTTTCTTAATCGCGCTGTCAGTATGGCCTGTCGCTGCGGCGCCCACGCGGTCACACGCCCCGGCGCCTACGCCGCATTGCCTACCCGTGACGATATTATCTGAACGCTAGCGATTCCGTAGCAGGATCAACATGGCGCTCCTCATTCAGGGCGCCATTTTTTGTTTGTGTAGCGGCTGGCCATGTCTCACCTCCTGGCTGACTACCTCACCATCAATTTCAACCTGTACTAATGTCTAAAGTAGCTTGCTTGTGGAAATGTCAGACATTTAATAGACTCGTGTGCATACCAATTTTCACGGGTACCACTATGACGCTGGACGCCCTGCCCCCTCATCAGGGTGGCGCTGACAACTTAGCGCGATTACTCGCCCAGGCCTTGCTGGCAGGGCATTGGCAGCCGGGCAGTACGTTTCCCCGCGAGCTGGATATAGGCAGCCACTTTTCGGTTAGCCGCAACCAGGTACGTAACGCACTAGCAAGCCTCACTGCAGCAGGCCTATTGGAGCGAACCGCAGGTCGCGGAACGCGTGTACGCGACATAGGTGAGTGGCACCTGCTTGACCCGTTAATGAGCGGATGGATGACCGGTCTGGATAATCTTGACCCTCAGCTCATAAAAGCGATTTACGCGTTTCGTTACTCGGCCGAACCCGTGGTCGCTGGATTGGCGGCACAGGCATCTCAGGCCGAAGATATTGAGCGTTTAGAGAACGCTTTTGCAGGAATGGAAAGCAGCGCCGATAACGTTACGTCTCGTGACGAGCACGCTGAATACGACGTCGCGTTTCACGACGCCACTTATCGTGCCAGCCATAATTTAGTGTGGCGGCAAATGGGCCATTTGCTGCGCCCGTCCATCATGGCCTTGATACATCATTCGCAGCACCGCACCAATACCCTTGACGACAGCCTCGCTCGCCATCGCCATGTGCTTGAGGCCATACGCAATCGTGATGTTGGCGCCGCCGAGACCGCGGCAAAAGAAGTACTGCGTCGCACTGCCATTGATCTGGGCATCGCCACCTAATAGCGAATTTCAAAACGACGCAACTCATTAGACCTACGTATCTCAGCAGACTTACATGACTCAGTAAAAGGATGACCGCACATGAAAATCACCCGTCTCAAGACCTGGCAAGTACCCCCACGCTGGCTGTTTCTCAAAATCGAAACAGATGAGGGCTGCTATGGTTGGGGTGAGCCAGTCATTGAAGGCCGCGCGGCTACTGTTGAAGCCGCCGTTCATGAGCTTTCTGACTATTTAATCGGCCAGGATCCTCACCGTATCGAACACCTCTGGAACATCATGTATCGCGCTGGCTTTTACCGCGGCGGCCCCATTCTTATGAGCGCGATTGCCGGCATTGATCAAGCGTTATGGGATTTAAAAGGTCGCGATCTGGGTGTGCCTGTCCACCAACTGCTGGGCGGTGCAGTGCGCGACAAGATGCGCATGTACGCCTGGACCGGCGGCGATCGCCCCAGCGAAGTAGGGGCAGGAGCCAAAGCGCTGGTCGAAAAAGGCTTCACCGCCTTCAAGATGAATGGCACTCCCGAGATGCAAATCGTCGATTCCCATCGCAAAATCGATGATGCCGTCGCGCGCGTGGCGGAAGCTCGTAATGCCGTCGGCCCCGATGTCGGCATCGGCATCGACTTTCATGGCCGCGTGCATAGGCCGATGGCCAAAGCACTGCTGCGCGAACTGGAGCCGTTTCATCCCATGTTCGTGGAGGAGCCGGTTGCCCCTGAGCATCTCCCCTGCTTAAAGGATATTGCAGGCGGCCTGGGCTATCCATTGGCGACCGGGGAGCGGCTGCACACGCGCTTTCAGTTCCGTGACCTGCTTGCTGATGGCATGATCGACGTTATTCAGCCCGATATTTCCCACTGTGGCGGCATTAGTGAAGGCCTTAAAATCGCCACCTTGGCGTCTGCATATGATGTTGCCCTGGCGCCTCACTGCCCACTTGGACCGTTAACCTTGGCTGCCTCTTTACAGCTCGACGCCGTTAGCCATAACGCCTTTATCCAAGAGCAGAGCATGGGGATTCATTATAACCAGGGCAACGACGTACTCGACTACTTGGTTGATAAATCGGCGCTGGCCATTGAAGACGGCTTCTGTGCTATTCCCCAAGGCCCTGGATTAGGTGTCGAGATCGACGAAGCGTTCGTTGAAGAGCGCGCCAAGGTGGGTCATCGCTGGCGCAACCCCGTGTGGAGCCACGAAGATGGCTCAGTAGCGGAGTGGTAAGTCATGCGGTCAAGCGAGAGAACTAACTCATGAGTACACAAGCGTTACTGCCCCATTTGGCATGGATAGCCGTCGACTGGGGATCCAGCAATTTACGCGCCTGGGGGCTGGATGAACATGACCAGGTGATTGCCCACGCCAGTAGCGATAAGGGTATGTTGGCGTTAACCGCTGACCAGTATGAAGCCGAACTACTCCGACTGGTGGGCGACTGGTTACCCACCGGCAGCCAGACAACGGTCCTTGTCTGCGGCATGGCGGGCGCTCGCCAGGGCTGGCTGGAAGCTGCTTATCTACCTGTTCCAACGCCGCTCGACCAGCTCAGCCAAGGCGCCGTAAAGCCTGCTTTGAATGGTAAGCACTTGAGTGTGTATATCCTTCCAGGCTTGAGCCAAACGCTCAGTGGCGCCAGCCATTTTGATGTGATGCGCGGCGAAGAGACTCAGCTAGCCGGCCTGTTGTCTGACCAAGACAATTTTTCCGGGCTCGTCTGCCTGCCGGGTACTCATGCCAAGTGGGCGTTTCTAGAAGCGGGCTCGGTGAACGGCTTTACCACCTACCTCACCGGTGAGCTTTATCAATTGCTGGTCAGCCAATCGGTGCTCAAGCACTCAGTCAGCGTTGATTCGCTAGATGACGTCGCGTGTAGGGAGATATTCATCGCCGCCGTGCAAGAAGTATACAAAGCACCGCATGCCTTTAGCAGCCGTCTATTTGGGCTACGCGCGCAGGATTTACTCGATAGCAGCCTGCCGACCGGAACTAAACGCGGCGCCGTACTTGCCGCTAGGCTGTCAGGACTTGCTATCGGTCTAGAGCTTTCCAGCGCCTGCCGTCAGCAACCCGACGACCAGTCCATCACGCTGATTGGCAACCAAGCACTGTGCCAGCGCTATACGTTGGCACTTAATGCGATCGGCTATCAAACCAGTAACATCGACGGCGACACAGCGGTGCTTGCGGGTCTTTGCCTTGCTCATCGAGCGCTAAAAGCCTGAGCTGACACTGGTTGTTGGCCGCCCCCTACAAGAGGAGAGTTTACCTATGACGCTGCCACTGATTGGTATTTTGCGCGGTGTATCGCCTGACGATGTCGTCGCGATTGCGGACGCGGTGCTGACCTCAGGAATTAGTCAGATTGAAGTACCGCTCAATTCACCCGATCCGCTGGAGAGCATTCGGCGTTTAGTGGATGCGTTTGGTGATCGTGCGGTGATTGGTGCTGGCACGGTGTTGACCCCTGCTCAAGTACGCGACGTGCATGCTGCCGGCGGGCAGTTAATCGTGTCGCCTAACTGTCGGCCAGCGGTCATTGAAGAAACACACCGGCTTGGGATGGCGAGCTGGCCGGGCATTGTTACTCCTTCTGAGGCCTTCGACGCACTTGATGCTGGCGCTACAGGGCTTAAACTCTTTCCGGCAATACAGGTAGGGTTAGAAGGCATGAAAGCCGTTCGCGCAGTGCTTCCAACAGGCACCTTGCTATATGCAGTGGGCGGCGTTGGGATCAGCAACTTTGCCCAATGGCGTGCTGCCGGTGTCGACGGTGCCGGGCTTGGCAGCGCGCTGTACAAGCCTGGCCAAAGCGCTTCTCAAGTAGGTAAACAGGCGCAAGCCCTGGTCGATGCTTGGTTAGCAGGAGAGCAATAAGGAGAACTAAAACAATGAAGCCAGAAACAAATATTTCAACATGGCAGGCCGAGTTAGCGGTTGATAGCCGCTGCACGCTTGGCGAAGGTCCACAATGGGATGCTATTAATAAGCGCCTATATTGGTGCGACATCATCGAAAAGCGACTGCACTGGCTCTCCCCGGCCAGCGGAGAAAGCGGCCACTATCAGTTAGATCATATGGTTTCACTGGCCACGCCACTTGAACTAGGCGGCTTACTGTTAGTCGGTGAAGATCGCTTGTGCCGTTTTGATCCCAGTAGCGGTAACGTTGAGGCTTTTTGCGATTTTGAGACCGATAACCCAATCACGCGTAGCAATGATGCTCGGGTGGATCGCCATGGCAGCTTATGGCTTTCTACGATGGGTAAAAATGCCGAAAAAGGCGCGGGCAGCCTGTACCGACTGCATCAAGGCAAGCTCCATACCCTGCGCACTGGGCTGACCATTCCCAATGCCATATGCTTCGCCCCCCAAGGTGATGTCGCCTACTTCACCGATACCGAACAGGGCGTTGTTATGCGCTGGGCGCTGGACGAGGAAGGCTTCCCTATCGGCGAACCCACCCCTTGGGCGGATTTTTCTAAAGGTGAAGGCAGTCCCGACGGCGCCGTCGTCGATGAACAAGGCCATGTCTGGCTCGCCCTGTGGGGAGCTGGGCAGGTAGTACAGCTTAATCAAGATGGAAAGGTGATAGGACGTATCGCGCTGCCGGTTAGCCAACCCTCTTGCTCTGCTTTTGCAGGCCCTGACCTAAAAACGCTTTATATCACGACGGCGCAAGAGGGGTTCAGTGCTGACCAGCTTGCCCAGGAGCCAACTGCTGGGTCGCTTTATGTCGTCGAGACTGGAATTAAAGGCTTAGCCGATCCGTTACTGCGATTAAAGTAGGCTTAATGCCCTCCTCCCCGGGCTAACACTCGATGATTGCGAGCATAGCAAGCAGTCTTGGGATTATTCACCGCCTCGCTAGGAAAAGATTGCCGCGTCGCTGCAGTTTGCACAACGACACGGCTTATCTCATACGGTATCAGCTTAACCTGCAAAACTGATATACATCACAATGACCAGCACGACCAGGACAATACCGGCGGGTACTGCGCCCTTCCACGGAGTCAGATCGACATCGCCACTGTGCTCCTGAATCCAGTCGGTCTCTCTGGGGCGCACTTTGCCAATGATCAGCATTGAGACGACCAGCAGCACAAACACCATCGCCACAAAATGGAACTCATGCATGACCTGAGGCAGTAACGTGAACGGCGGCACAAAGTAGCCTGCAGCTATTAATAAACAGCCACCCACCAGGGCAATTTTAGCCGCCATGGGGGGCACGCGCTTGGTCAGCAGTCCGACCAGCACGACCGCTAAAATCGGAATAAAGTAGATCGCGTTCATTTTCTGCAGGTAACCAAACAGGCTTTCCTGGCCTGCCAGCAACGGCGCGATGATCATGGTAATGATGGCCATGATCCAGCCAAACACCTTGCCCGATTTGACCACCTGCGCTTCAGTCGCCTCTTTGTTCAGCACGCCTTTATAGATACCCAGGCTGAAAATCGTGGTGGTGCTGTTCAATGCCGAATTGAATGACGACAAGATCGCGCCCACCATGACCGCGGCGAAAAACCCGGTGAGATAAGGGGGGAGTACGTTAAAGACCAGGTGACCATAGGCCTCGTCGGCACGTACTCCCTGATCGGCATAAAGGTGGTAAGCAATGATGCCTGGCAGCACCAGATACAGCGGCCCCAGCAACTTGAACAGCCCCGTCAATAGAACACCCTTCTGCCCTTCGGCCAGATTTTTAGCGGCAAAGGTACGCTGGATAATCTGCTGGTTGGTGCTCCAGTAGAATAAGTTGATCAGGAAAACGCCGGTAAACAGCGTAAAGAAAGGTACCTGCTGCTCAGCACCGCCAATCGAATTAAGCTTGTCAGGGTCACTTTCTTTAAGGATGTTCCAGCCTTCCATAATTCCCGCGTCGCCACTCACAGCCTGCAGGCCAAAGTAGACGATCACGAACCCACCAATCAACAACCCAATCCCGTTGAGCGTATCGGAAACTGCGACCGTGCGTAGACCACCAAACAAGGCATACACGGCGCCAATAATGCCGACGATCCATACCGTTAACCAAAGCAGCGTGGAGGAAGACTCGATGCCGGTTAACCCTTGTAAATCGAGCATTCCCTGCAGACCAATGGCACCTGAATAAAGAATAATCGGCAGTAAAATCACCGCATAGGCGATCAGGAAGATAACGTTGGTGATTAGCTGGGTATCTTTATCGAAACGTATCTCAAGCAGTTGTGGCAGCGTCGCAATACCACTTTTCAAAAAGCGTGGTAAGAAAAATAGCGCCAGGGCGACCAGCGCAATCACTGCAACTACCTCCCAGGCCATCACGCTTAAACCATCGGAAAAAGCGGCCCCGTTCAGGCCCACCATTTGCTCGGTGGAAAGGTTGGTCATTAGCAAAGAGCCAGCAATCAACGGGAAGGTAAGCGTTCTTCCCGCAAGAAAGTAACCGCTGGTACTGGAGTGGTCATCTCGGCGTGTGATTCGCCAAGTGATAAAGGCGACAAGTCCTGTAAAAAACAGGAAGGACGCCAGGGTCAATGCGTGCATTTTGACTCACCTCATCATCATTAAATATGGCACGCACGTTATGTAATGCGTGTATCTCGAAATGTCAGACAAATCGTGGCGCTATTTTAGTTGAGCTGAATATAGGCTGTTATACACCTTTGGTCTTACATAAACATTCATTATAGTTAATAGAAAAAAGTAGCTCTATAAAAAAACCCCAACGATGTCTTTAAACACCGCTGGGGCCCTGTTTAGCTCACAACTCAAGCATGTAGATGCATGCTATTTAGTGATGAAAACGCTCTGACGCCTGGCGGGCCAGCTCGCGAATACCATCCCAATCCTCAGACTCCACCATTGCCTTGGGCGTTAACCAGGAGCCGCCAACGCACATCACATTGGGTAACGAGAGATAGTCGTCGGCATTATCAACGGTAATACCGCCGGTGGGGCAAAAACGAGCGCCTGGAATGGGTGCGCCAAACGCTTTGATCGCTTTAGCACCGCCGCTGGACTCCGCCGGGAAGAACTTAAAGCGACGGTAACCATACTGCCAGCCCGTCATTAGCTCAGAAATGGTCGATACACCTGGCAGCATGGGCACAGGGCTTTCGATGCCATAGCGATACAGCGCCTCCGTCGCCCCTGGCGTGACGACAAAATCCGCACCCACTTGTTCGGCTTGGCGGTATTGTGCGGGGGTCAACACGGTGCCCACACCGATGCTGGCGCCAGGTAATGCTTCACGCATGCGTTTTACGGCGTCAAGGGCACAATCGGTGCGCAGGGTAATTTCCAGCACCGTGAGGCCGCCCTCCACCAATGCGCGACCTAACGGCACCGCATCTTCCAGGCGCTCGATCGTGATGACCGGAATGACTTCGGCTTTTAAGCAGATGCTATCAAGCTCTGCGGTACGCGTAGACGGTAACTGTTTTTCAATACTCATCAGTGAATCTCCAAGCAAATTGTTATTGGCTAAACGACTCCCCCAAGTACTTAGCAAGTAAGCAAAAAGTACTTAGCAAGCACTTAGGGGGCCCAATAAATGGCCAGTGGACAAGTTAAAAAGGCACGAATCGGTAGTTGACGAAGATCGTCTCCTGCTAGGGCCTTAGCCAATACAGCGCGTTTATCGTCACCGGTAATATGCAGAAAATGGCGACGAGCCTGATGCAGCCGGTCAGCTGAAAAGGTAATCCGCGGCTGGGGCTGACTAGGCGTGCGCACCGCCACGAGCAATTCATCTGTGGCGAGCGCCAACCCTAGTTCCTGGCTATCAGGGAACAGAGATGCGGTGTGACCATCGCCTCCCATACCCAGAATGACCACACTGGCTGGCCAAGCCAGTGTCGCGGCGTTCCGAGTAACTTCCTCGACACCCTCTTCAGGAGTAGAGGCATCACAAGTTAACGGTATAAAGTTGGCCGCTGATGCGCTGCCTTGAAGCAGATGTTCTCGCACCAGCTTGGCATTACTGTCGCTACTCTCTTCGCCTACCCAACGTTCATCGGCAAGCGTGATATCAATGCGCTCCCACGCCAGCGGCTTGGCCGCTAGTGCTTTAAAAAACGGCACTGGCGTTGAGCCACCCGAGACCACTAACAGAGCGCGCTCTTGATGGTTCAAATCATCGTCGAGCGCTTGAAACACTGCTTCGGCAAGCTGCTCGGCCAATTGTTGACGTACCTGGCTCATATTAGTAATCCTCGTACCAACTGCGCCCATCCTGAGTAATCATCGCGATGGAAGCGACGGGCCCCCATGACCCCGCTGGGTAACGGCGTGGCGGAGTATCGCGCTTTTTCCAGCCGTCGATCAGCTGATCGCACCAGCGCCACGCGTGTTCAATTTCATCGCGCCGCACAAACAGATACTGCTGCCCCTTCATCACTTCCAATAGCAACCGTTCGTAAGCATCCGGTATCCGCGATTTGGGAAAGGCGCTATTGAAGTCCAGGTGCAGCGGGCCGGGGCGCAGGCGCATGCCTTTATCCAGGCCGCTATCTTTGGTCAATACCTGAAGGGCAATGCCCTCTTCCGGCTGTAGCCGGATAATCAACTTATTGGCAGCAAGCCCACGTTGGTCTGGATCAAAGATATAATGCGGCTGCTGACGAAAATGGATCACAATTTGCGAGAGCTTTTCGGGCATCCGTTTGCCGGTTCGTAAATAGAAGGGCACCCCTGCCCAACGCCAGTTCGACACCTCGGTTTTCATGGCGACAAATGTTTCGGTCTGGCTTTGGGTATTGGCATCTTCCTCGTCTAAATAGCCGGGAACCGACTGCCCATCACTGGTGCCTGCAATATATTGACCACGCACCACGTCACGCCCTAGCGCTTCACCTACGAAGGGTTTCAGGGCTTTGAGCACCTTGACCTTCTCATCGCGAATGGCGTCTGCGTCCAGATTGGAGGGCGGATCCATGGCAATTAAACAAAGTAGCTGGAGCAAGTGATTCTGCACCATGTCACGCAGCTGGCCCGCTTCATCGAAATAGCCCCAGCGACCTTCGATACCTACTTTTTCGGCAACCGTTATTTCCACATGAGAAATATGGTTCTGATTCCACTGAGTTCCAAACAAGGGATTGGCAAAGCGCAGCGCAATCAGGTTCTGGACCGTCTCTTTACCTAAGTAGTGGTCAATACGGTAAACGCGCGATTCAGGGAACACCTCACCAATGGCATCATTAATCTCAATGGAAGAGTGCAAGTCGTAGCCAATCGGCTTTTCAACCACGACGCGTGTTTCATCGTCCAAACTGTCGCTCGCACCTAAATGTCGACAAATATCGCCATAAATACGCGCACCCACGGAAAGATAAACCACCATGGGCCGAGGCGACCCTTGGCGCCACTGACGAATAGCGTCGTAGCCTTCTACACTGGTGAAATCGAGCTGCAGGTAATCCAAACGAGCGAGAAAACGCTCCAGGCTCTGACTATCCTGTTCGCTGCTTTTCAGCCGTTTATGCAGCGCTTCGTTAACCAACTGACGAAATGACGCCACATCGTGTTCTTGGCGAGCCAGTCCCATAATGCGGGTACTTTCAGGCATTAAGCCTTCACGGTCTAGATGGTACAAGGCGGGAAATAGCTTGCGCATGGCAAGATCACCGAGCGCCCCAAATAACGCCAAATCAATCGCGTGATTCGGATCACCAAGCACTGCACCTTGGGAAGCATTGGACTGGCTCATCGTTGCTCCTATTGATAACTAGGCAACCCAAAGTGGTTAGATTACCTAAAATTTACCGTGTTTTACGCATTATACGCAATAATGGATGTAATTTTACTACAAATTCATATTGATGGCTTTTCTATATTTTAGCCATGTCGCAGCCATTCACCTTCATTACTCTACGCCCTTTGCCTGTACCGCTGCTACGTCCACCAAGGAAAAATGGAACACCTAAACACGAACGAAATAGACACCATTTGCCATGTAATAATTAAGATTTATAAGAAGAACAGCGAAGAGAGTTCGGACTGAGGCCAAGCCAACGGCAAAGAATCATACTTTGCTGGCGGATTACAAAGGAGAGTTTTAATTTACAAGCGCGAGACGTGAAGAGAGGCTTCACATCAGATTGTCAAGCTTTGGCCATCATCATCCAGCGCTTAAGTCAATAAGGAGCAACTGAAGGAAACAAGGAATTACATGTAATTGTTGTGAATTCTTCTCGACAATGAGATGCCAATGGCAGCACCTGTTAACTTTGCGTATGTGACAATGCTGGCATAAACCATATCTACTTCACTGTAATCTCCTATATAGGTGAAAGGCATAGATGAGAATGTTGCGAATGCTGCAGTTATAAAACCCCATTTAATACCATATCCCCAGGTAACCAAAACAACTGGGATAAGATAGGGGAATATAATGACAATCGGCCCATATGACTGCTGATTTACTATTGCCAACCCACACAACCAAGTGGCTAGAACCACCATATGGAAAATAAAATCATGATTCGTTTTAGGCAGCCTCATCGCTAAACGATCCTATCTTAAAAGAGTTATTAGCGGAGTAGTTAATCACACATAGCAACTCTAAAATCAATTTAGCTATAATTTTTACGCTATTTTTACGTTCTTAAACATAACCTTAAGCATCTTTTGTGTAATAGTGCCCACTATACAATATGAGTTAAGATAACTCAGAGCGGTGGAGCCGGGCTTCATTATGATTGAAAAACAGCAATTTATTATCATTGGACTAGGCATTTTCGGTGCAACTATTGCTCGCGAGTTAACACAGCTTGGGCATGACGTATTGGGAATTGATGTCGACGAGGAACGTGTCAATCGTCTAGCAGAGGACATTACCCATGCTGTCATCGCCGACGTGACGAATGAGAATACACTGATAGAGATAAATGCAGGTAGCTATGACGCAGCGGTCGTAGCGATAGGGAGAAACGTCGAAGCCACTATGTTAGCGACCCTTCAGCTACAAGAGCTTGGCGTACCCAAGGTATGGACAAAAGCATTAACAACTCAGCATCACAGAATTCTTGAGCGTCTCGGTTCAAATCGTATCATCGCACCGGAATATGAAATGGGTGTTCGTCTTGCTCAAGAATTAAATTATCCAATGGTGCATGATTATCTTGGGCTTGGAGACGAGTATTTTGTGGTGGAATTCCACACTACAGATGATTTGATTGGTAAAACTATTGGCGACATTATTGATGACGTTAAGGTCGAGGCGTTAGTAGTCAAACGAAACCAAGAAGCTCATTCTCAGCCAGATGTTAATTGGAAAATCCGCAGTGGTGATCGACTTGTACTAGGCGGATGGATTGAGGATTTAAGAAAACTTGTCAGAAACTTATGAAATCAAGCCTTAACGATAACTCCCTACATATAGCCATAAACAAAGGCCCGAAGCGTACCAGACGGATTAAGCCCCCTTTGTTATTGCTTCAGTCTTTTTTAATATTGATTTTAATCGGCACATGCACTTTGATGATGCCGTTTTCCACCGTCACTCCTATTTCATGGATGGAAGCAGCGTTTACAGCAACTTCAGCCGTGACCGTCACAGGATTGGTGGTTGTTGATACAGGCAGTCAGTTTACGATATTCGGCCAAATGATCATTTTATGTCTAATTCAGCTAGGCGGGCTAGGGTTGATGACCTTTGCTGTACTAACCGCTTTGGCACTTGGTTTCAAATTTCGCTTAAAACAACAACTTGTTGCTCAAGAGGCATTCAATGAAGTTTCTTTACAAACGGCTGGCAGAGCGGGAGGCTCTATCGCTTTATTTGCTCTTACGAGCGAAGCGATTGGACTTATTGTACTAGGCTACTTTTTTATTCCTGAGCTTGGTTGGACTGAAGGACTATACAATGCTCTTTTTTACACCATTTCCGCTTTTAATAATGCTGGCTTCGCTCTCTCCGCTGATAGCTTATCCAGCTATGTATCACATCCCGGCATTACGCTTTCCGTAACGTTTCTTTTTATTACCGGTGGCCTAGGTTACATAGTTGTCATGGAGCTACTGCAAAAGCGGTCATGGGCGCGTCTCTCGGTATACGTAAAAATCATTTTAATAACCACGCTAGCCCTAAATATAATTTCTACTTCAGCATTCTTAGCCTTGGAATTTAACAACCCGGATACGCTCGGAATGTTAGAGGGAGGTTGGAACAAGCTACTCGCCGCCTGGTTCCAAGGGGTTACTCCCAGAACCGCAGGGTTTAACACTTTAGATATTAGCTCAATAACCGCCGCTAGTAGCGTATTGATGTTGTTACTCATGTTTATTGGCGGGGCGCCCAATTCCACTGCTAGCGGAATTAAGATTTCCACTTTTTTCATTCTAATTACGGCTACAAAATCTTTCTTACAAGGGAACTTGAACGTTAACTTTTTTGGCCGCTCGTTAAGCAGAGAGACTCTTTTAAAAGCATTAGCGACAGCGACAATTGGTATGGCGACCATTTTTATTGCTATTTTTATTCTTACCACTTTGGTAAAGGATGACTTTTTGGGTATTACCTTCGAAGTGGTCTCTGCATTTGGCACTGTTGGATTATCACGAGGTGCAACAGCAGACCTTGGCACTGCTGGTCAATTAATCATTATGGCCGTCATGCTTATAGGCCGTCTAGGCCCCCTAACATTAGGCTACACCCTGACCCTACGTCATAAATCACATGTGCGCTTCGTAAAAACTGAATTCCCTGTAGGGTGAGGCTACCCGTTTTTTAACCATTCATCACCACGATTGGTACGATGGCTCGTAGCTCTGAACGAGGAGATATGATTTCTTCGAGTTTGAGCGATTTTTAGGAGAATTTTACAGACTTTTAGAAATTGCCATGGTGAGATAGCACGCTAAACATTGAGGCAATTCAAGAGCGGAGATATGACCCCCTTCCCCAGCAGGCTTTACTACCGAGACGCCTACCATCACTGGGCGCAAATTTTTAAAATCATGGCAGTACTGTGGTTAGTGCTTGCCATTTTCATGGCAGTTCCGTGGACCGTATTGCTGGTAGAAAGTGACCCCGACGCACCAGCCTTTGGCGTTTCCATCCTTATAATACTCAGCGCGACCCTTGCCACTTGGGCACTTACCCGAAAGGTATCGCTTGAACTAAAGCCGTGGCAGATGTTTGTGCTTACCGCTGCCAGTTGGGCAAGCATTACCGGTTTTGCGAGCCTGCCGCTCATTTTAGGGGCGCCACAACTCAGCATTACCAATGCCGTATTTGAATCCGTTTCTGCCATCACCACCACAGGCTCGACAGTGATGGTCGGCATTGAAAACCTCTCCGACGGATTAAAGCTGTGGCGCGGCTTAATGCAATGGATGGGGGGCATTGGCATTATTGTGATGGGCATCGCTATCCTACCGTTTCTAAAGGTAGGCGGTATGCGGCTTTTTCATACCGAGTCTTCCGACTGGTCGGATAAAGTAATGCCCCGCACGGGCGGCATTGCCAAAGCGACGCTGAGCATTTATGTAGTGCTGACATTGGCGGCCATGGTGAGTTACTGGGCAGGGGGAATGCTCCCCCTCGATGCCGTCGTACACGGCATGACATCCCTGGCTACCGGCGGTTTTGCTAACTCAGATGCCTCCTTTGGTGCTTATGCCGAACAGCCTTGGTTGTTGTGGTTAGGCAGCTTTTTTATGCTATGCGGGGCGTTGCCATTTGTTTTATATATCCGTTTTATTCGCACGTCCCGCAGTGCGATGTGGAAAGATCAGCAGGTACTTGGACTTTTAAAACTGCTACTGGCCGCGATTGTGGTGCTTACCGGGTGGCGTGTATTGCAAGGCGATGATTGGTTTGTTTCGCTTACCCACGTCACCTTTAACGTGATTTCCGTAGTGACCACCACCGGCTACGCCTCGGACGACTATACACTGTGGGGGTCGCTGCCCGTCGTTGCGTTTTTCTACCTTACATTTGTGGGAGGCTGTAGCGGCTCCACTAGCGGCGGCATGAAGATTTTCAGATTTCAGATCGCCATGCTGATGCTACGCAACCAGCTGCGCTATTTAATTCATGCCAATGGCGTATTCACTACTCGCTACAATCACCAGCCGGTGACCAGTGATATTTCAAGAAGCGTGGTGGCCTTTTCATTCTTCTTCTTTATCACCATTGCGGCGCTGGCGCTTGGCCTTTCAGCCCTCGGGCTAGATTTAGTCACCGCCTTGACTGGGGCAGCCACCGCGGTGGCGAACGTTGGCCCGGGCCTAGGCGATACCATTGGCCCAGCTGGCAACTTTACCTCACTACCGGATGCGGCGAAGTGGCTGCTGTGTATTGGTATGTTAATGGGCCGCCTGGAGATTTTGACGGTGGTGGTGCTCATGACGCCGATGTTCTGGCGCCGCTAATGGTGAAGAAGGTTTTAAAAATATCGGCGAGCGCAGGCAGCTTTCATGCAAAGCCTAAGATATTGCAGGCCTCGGCGCTGGCTCTATCAATAGCCGATACCCGACCCCGGCTTCTGTCTGTAACAAAACCGGAGTTTGGGGATCATCGCCAAGTTTTTGACGCAAGCGACTAACCACTATGCGCAGGTAATGGGTGTCATCCACATGGGTCGGCCCCCATACTTCTTTTAGTAACTGGGTCTGGGTGACAACGCGTCCGGCATAGCGGCAAAGCCGGGCAAGTACGGCGAACTCTTTGCGGGTTAAATGCACACGCTCCTGGCCCAGAGAAACCTGTCTTAACTCAAGATCGATCACTAGTTCTTGGCTAACCATCCCCTGACTAACCAGCCCCTGATTAACCAGACCTTGATTAACCAGACCTTGTTTAACAAAGTAGCTAGCGGCCACTTCTCCCCTCGCCTGCTGCGCCTGACGCTGAACGGCCCTGATGCGGGCAAGCAGTTCCTGGATGCCAAAGGGTTTAGTGACATAGTCATTGGCACCATTATCCAACGCCAGGACTTTCTCCTCTTCTCGATCCCGCACGGACACCACGATCACTGGTACAGCGCTGTGATGCCGTATGCCCTGTAGCACCTCCTGACCATCCATATCCGGTAGGCCAAGATCGAGCAGTACTACATCCGGGGCTTGGGTGTAGACAGCGGCCAGTGCCTGCTCGCCGTTCTCTGCCTCCAGTACGCCGTAGCCTTGGGAGGCTAAGCTGATGCGAAGAAAACGGCGAATCTGTTGCTCGTCATCCACAATTAAAATGCGCCCGTTACCTTCATTCTTCATCGCCCCTCCTGATGTCTGCGCCCAATAGCGGCAGCGTAATGATAATGCCCGTGCCGCGCCCGCTTTCGCCGGTGTCAGCATTGATCGTGCCGCCATGGGCGCCGATCATGCCCCGACAAATGGCCAGCCCCAAGCCACTGCCATGGGCGCTACGGTCGCCGTCGCCACCGCTGTAGAACATATCGAATACCTGTTCGCGTAGCTCGGAGGAAATCCCGGGGCCCTGGTCTTCTATGGTGATCACCAGCGTCGCTGGCTCACCTTCAATAAGATGGGCCTTGATAAGTAGCTCACCGCCCGGCGGCGAAAAGCGCTGGGCGTTATCCAATACGTTAACCAATGCCTGTTCCACCAGCGCAGGATGAACGTACAACAGAGGCAGCGTAGCAGGCCATTGTTTACGTACCACGACATGCTTTAACGATTGACCCAAGCGCTTTAGGGCTGAGTTGATCACGTCGTCAAACGACACCCAGTCACGCTCGATTTTCAGCTTTCCGTGTCCTAACCGGGTCATATCCAGCAGGTTTTGTATGTAACGATTGAGCCGTTCGCTTTCGGATAAGATGCCGTCAAGTAGTTCACGCTGATCGATATCGCTTAGCTGGGGCTTTAACTCGATCAATGAACTGGTGGCACCAATAATAGATGATAGAGGTGTGCGCAAGTCATGAGAAACCGACGATAGTAATGCAGCGCGTAGTCGCTCGTTCTCTTCTGAGACCCGTGTCGTGTTCAATTCAGCCACTAAGCGAGTACGTTCTAACGCCATACTCAGCTGTCGCACCAAAGTATCGATTAACGCCTCACCCTCATGGGTGAGTGCCTTTGGACTTTCCGACAGCTTGAGCGCCAGCATCCCTACTTTTTCTTTCTGCACTGCTAGTGGTATTAAACGCCAAGCCTGCTGGCTCAACGTTTGAGTGCCTTGACCGCTGGGTTTCTGATGCTGCCAGCTCCATACCGCTGCCTGCTTGGCAGCCATATCCAGATGCCCGGAATCCGGTAGTGCGTAAGTAATGCGCACCTCACTGGCAGTTTCGGCGGTTTCAATAAACAGTGCAGGCACCGCAAAACACTGTACTAATGTATCAATTCCCACTTTAGCGACACTACTGCTGTCAGTCGCCGTCGACAGTTGTTCGGCGTATCGAAGCAGTAGCTGGGTCTGGTCGCGGCTAGCACGTAGAGCGATTAAGCGCTGACGACCACGCCCAGCCAATTGCCCTACCACTAGCGCCACCAGAAAGAAAAATACAACCGTCAGCAGTTGCCCTCTTTCCACCATGGCAAACGTCAGGCGTGGCTCAGTAAAAAAAAAGTTAAAGGCTAAAAACCCCGCCACGGCACTAAACATGGCCATGGCGGTACCTGCCCATACGGCGCTGAACAATACAGCTACTAAAAACACCAGAGACAGGTTGGCAAGCTCCAACCAGGGTTCTAACAAATGAGCTACGCCAAGGGACACGATGACTGCCAGAGTGGTGGCAAGAAACTGAGGTGGACGCGCTCTCCAATACGGTTTCCATTGCCTTAAGCGCTGCTTTACGGCCCCCTGAGCCACCACCACGATATCAAACGCTTCGCCGTGAGCCATCAACCGCTGCGCCAGCGGTCGAGACCACGGCCACCAACGCCGTTTTGCGTCGCGGCTTACCACAATGGTGGTGGCATTAATCGAGCGGGCGTAGTTCAGCACTTCACTCAGCTGGCTAGGCCCCTGTAAACGCAATGAGTCACCACCCAACCGGGTAACCAGGTTTAAGGTTTGTTCGACCGCTAATTGCTGTTCGGCTGAAGCCACGCCTTTATCGACATAGACCGCTCGCCACACGGCCAGTCGTTTTTCGGCCATACGCTGGGCGGAACGTACCAGTGAGACATCCTCTTCACTGCCGCTAATGACGACCAAAAGGCGGGGTCTGACCGGCCACGGACCTTCCCTGCCGCCAGCATCCATCGCCACTTTTACATCGGCATCGACCCGCTCGGCCATGGTTTGTATAGCAAGCTCGCGCAGCGCATTGAGGTTCGATTCTTTAAAGTAGCCTTCCATGGCAGCGCGCGCCTGCTCAGGGATATATACCTTGCCGCGCCTTAAGCGTTCGAGCAGTTCCTCAGGGGTTAAATCCACCAATGACACATTTCGGGCGCGCTCTAACAGCGCATCAGGAACGGTCTCGCGCATGCGAATACCGGTAATCCTGGCCACATCGTCGTTAAGGCTTTCCAGATGCTGGACGTTTACCGTTGTCCACACATCAATTCCCGCATCCAATAACTCTTCAATATCCTGATAACGCCGAGGATGCCGGCTGCCGGGAATATTACGATGGGCCAACTCGTCTACCAGCAAAATGGTGGGTTTCCGCGCTAGGGCCGCATCGATATCAAATTCGTAAAACGTTCGGTCATGGTGCTGTAAAGGGATCAATGGAATACGCGAAAGCCCCTCGCAGAGCGCTTCGGTATCGGCACGCCCGTGTGACTCCACCACGCCAATCACAATATCATCGCCCTCTTCTGCCCTTTCCTGGGCAGTGCGAAGCATGGTGTAGGTTTTGCCGACGCCGGGGGCAGCTCCCAAAAATACACGCAAACAGCCGCGCGCCTCTCGACGCGCGGCTTTAAGCAATGCATTGGGATCAGGCCGGTGATCCTCTGAATACATTTAGCTACTCCAAAGGTATGACGGACGACGTGGTTGTGGCTGCTGGAAAACGTTGATCCAAGCTTACATTCAAACGCAGTACATTGACCACTGGCGATCCCAGCCAGCCTGTATTTTCAAGTGCTTGACCTACCAGTTCAGTGACGCTAGCTTCGTCGATTTCACGCGCCTGCGCTACTCTTGCGACCTGTATTTCAGCAGCTGACAACGAGATATGCGGGTCTACCCCTGAGCCCGAAGCGGTGATCAGATCAACTGGAATCTGATCGACGCTGACACCTTCGCGCTGAGCAATAGTTTGAGCATCGGCCTGAGCGCGCTCGCGCAGCGCTACATTGCTGGGTGCCAGATTGGACCCGGAGGCTGAGCCTGCATCATTACCCGCCGCTGATGGCCGACCAATGAAATATACATCGCTGACAAAGGCTTGCGATACCAGGCTCGACCCCACCACGCGTCCATCGGCATCGCGGACCAAGCTGCCTTGCGCCTGTTCAGGAAACAACCAGCCGCCAACCGCTGTAGTGGCTAACGGATACACCAAACCCAGCAGAACGGCCATCACCCCCATAAAGCGCAGCGCACTACCCCACGTGGCTTTTGCCTGAAACACTTGAACATGCTGTTCTTCTTCATTCCCCAGCACAGGCTCTTGGATACTTGTATTCATCACATTCCTCCTAGATAAACAGTGCAATCAGCATGTCTAAAAGCTTGATGGCAGGGAACGGTAGCAGCAGCCCACCGAGACCGTAGATCAGCAAATTACGGCGCAGCAGCTCCGTTGCCGATGCGGCTTTCACCGACACACCACGTAAAGCGAAAGGAATCAAAGCAGGGATAATCAAGGCGTTGAACAGCACAGCGGCCAGCACGGCGCTGGTGGGCGAATGCAGGTTCATCACATCAAGCACGCCTAGTGCCGGAAAACTGGCGGCGAACAGGGCTGGCAGAATTACAAAATACTTGGCCACATCGTTGGCGAGCGAGAACGTGGTCAGTGCGCCTCGGGTAATGAGAAGCTGCTTACCAATTTCCACTGCGCTGATCAGCTTGCCGGGGTCGGAGTCCAGATCCACCATATTGGCCGCCTCTCGCGCAGCCTGGGTGCCTGAATTCATGGCCAGACCAAGGTCGGCTTGAGCCAGCGCCGGGGCATCGTTGGTGCCGTCCCCCACCATGGCCACCAGGCGGCCGCTGGCCTGCTCTTCACGAATCAGCGCCAGCTTACGCTCTGGAGTGGCTTCGGCAATGTAATCATCAACCCCTGCCGTGGCAGCTATTGCCGAGGCGGTGATGGGATTATCGCCAGTGATCATCACGGTCTTGATGCCCATGGCTCGTAGCTCGGCAAACTTCTCTGCGATACCGCTTTTAATCACGTCAGACAGCGCCACCACGCCGAGAATCTGCTTACCTTCAGCCACTGCAATGGGGGTGGCGCCATCCCGGGATATACGTTCAATGACCTGGTTATAGTCGCTGGGCACCTCACCACCCTGGTTCTTCACCCACTCGGCAATAGCGTTGGGGGCACCTTTTCGCAGTTTTCTACCGCTGGTTAGGTCAACCCCTGAAAGCCGGGTTTCAGCGCTGAATGCTTCAAAGGTAGCGCCATCGGCTTCCTCGCTAAGGCGCGCATCCACACCCAGCTCGGTGGCGAGCGTCACAATCGATTTACCTTCCGGGGTGGGATCTTCCAGGGAGGTCAGATAGGCCACATCGCGTAGCCGCTGACGCGGCACCTGCTGGCAAGGGGCGAACTCGGTCGCGCGGCGATCCCCCAGAGTGATGGTGCCGGTTTTATCCAGCAACAGCGTGTCAATGCTACCGGCAATTTCGACGGCTTTACCCGACTTAGCCACCAGATTAGCGCGTAGGGCACGCTCCATTCCGGCAATGCCGATGGCGGGCAAAAGACCCCCAATGGTGGTGGGAATCAAACACACCAGTAGTGCTACCAGCATTACCGCCGAGGTCTCTACGCCTACGAAAGCAGCCATAGGCACCAACGTCACTACCACAATTAAAAACACCAGCGTTAACATGGCCAACAATACCGAAAGCGCTAGTTCAGAAGGTGTTTTTTGGCGATTGGCACCCTCTACCAATGCAATCATGCGATCCAGCAGTGATTCACCAGGATTGGCACTGACGGCGATAATCACGTAATCGGACAGCACCTTGGTACCGGCGCTGACGCCGCTGTTATCGGTGCCTGCTTCACGCAGTACCGGTGCGGACTCGCCTGTCACTGCCGATTCATTTATCGACGCGGCACCTTTTACAATATCGCCATCTGCCGGAATCAGCTCACCTGCGACTACTTTCACCCGGTCGCCTTTACGCAGTGAGTCGGCGGTGACATTGCTGATCGTTCCATCGGCGTTTAGCTTGGCCGCCCTGAGTTCACCTTTGGTTTTGCGCAGCGCCCCCGCATGCGCCTTACCGCGTGACTCCGCCAGCGACTCCGCCCCCGTCGCAAACAGGACGGTGGCTAGCAGCAGTAACGCAATGGTGAGTGCAAAGCCGCCGTTCTCGCCCTGTGCGAAAGCAATAGGCGTTAGTCCGAAACACACCACGGTACCAATCGCGACCACCGCCATTACTGGATTGCGTGCCAGCAGATGAGGCGCAAGCCCCTTGACCGCGCCAATAAAAATTTGTCCAGTGGGCAACGATCGATGTGGCTGTTTAGCAAGCTCTGTATGTGACATCTCTTTTCTCCTAGAAGCCTTGCACGACGGATTCTGCAATCGGACCAAGCACTAACGCCGGTAAAAAGCCGAGCAGGTTGACGATCACAATCACCCCGGCGGTTAAGCCCATAAAGGCGGGGCTATCCATGGGTAGGGTGCCACGCCCCGCTGGCGCAGTGCGTTTAGCGGCCAGCCAGCCGGCCACTGCTAAAGGCACCAGCATGGGTAAGAAACGGCCAATCAACAGGGCGACCACGCAAGCGAGATTCCACCACGGCGTAGCATCGCCCAACCCTTCAAAACCGGAACCGTTATTGGCAAATGCGGAGGTAAATTCGTAAAGCACTTGAGATAAACCGTGAAACCCTGGGTTGGAGTTGGCTGCCGTGCCGGGCATCGCCACTGTCAGCGCACTCAAGCCGAGAATGACCAGCGGCTGAGCCAGGATCGCTAACGAAATCCAGCGCATCTCGCGGGTTTCTAATGGCTTTCCGAAAAGTTCAGGTGCCCTGCCCACCATCAACGAGCCAACAAAGGCCGCTAACATCAGGTAGAGGAAGAAACCAATAAGACCTACGCCGATACCGCCAAAGGTCACGTTCACAAACATATCCATCATCAGCATCATGCCGCCCATGGGGTTGAAGCTGTCGTGCATGGCATTGACCGAGCCGTTGGAGGTTTGCGTTGTCCAACTACCCCATAGCGCGGAAAGGTCAGTGCCAAAACGCAGCTCTTTGCCCTCCAAATTGGCCCCCGGCTGGGATAGCTCGACCAGAGCTGCATTGGGCATGCGTTCGGAATAGATCACCACGGAAGTAGAGATCAGTGAAAACGCGATCATCACTGCGCCAATGCCCATCATTAATCGGCGCCGACCGCTGATTAGCGCAATCGCAATAAGCAATGCCACTGGAATAAGCGTGAGTGAAGCGGTTTCGATCACGTTCGCTAGTGGCGTGGGGTTCTCAAGCGGCACGCTGGAGTTGGGCCCATACCAGCCACCGCCATTGGTCCCCAGTTGCTTGATCGCCACCATGGAGGCCACCGGGCCTAGCGGAATCGACTGCGTTTCTTCCACCTGGGGATCCAGCATGTCTACCTGATGAGCGGCCTGATAGCTGGCGGGCACACCCTGCCATGTAAGTAGCAATGCCACGACGGCAGCTAGCGGGAGCAGTACACGAATCACCGAGCGGGTAAGATCGTGGTAGTAGTTACCAACGCCTTTTAACACCTTGGCAGGTTTAGCAACTAACAAGGTACGGACAATTGCGACCAATACTGCGAGCCCCGTGGCGGGGGTCAAGAACTGTAGTGTGACAATGGCGAAGGTTTGGCTTAAATGCGAAAGCTGCGCTTGGCCAGAGTAGTGCTGCTGGTTAGTGTTGGTTGCAAACGATACTGCCGTATGCAGCGCCGTATCCCACGGCATGCCGGGTATGCCATCGGGATTCAACGGCAGCAAGCCCTGACCCATGAACACGAGCCAAGCCAGTAGTATCAAACCCACATGCAGCTTGAAAATAGCTAACGCGTACACTTGCCAGGTCATGGTGTGTTGACTGTTAACGCCCGCCAACCGATAAATAGGCTTTTCGATCACGCCAAAAAGCGTGTCGAGGCGGTTTGACTCGGTGCTTAACGCATAGGCGATATAGATACCCAAGGGCACACTAAGCAACGCCACCAAGGCGTAAATGGCGATCATATCGTTCATGACGATCTCCTAAAAACGCTCGGGGCAGATGAGCGCATAAAATAGATACGCTGCTGTGCCGATGGCGATAATTAACAATGCAATATTCATGGAAGTGCCTCCTTTATTGGCACCTTGAGCTTAGAGATTGCACGCGTAAAAATTCGAGAGCGTTTGAGGCGTTAACCGTCAAAAAGACGTAAAAAAAGCGTTCGGCGGGCGGCAGCTAGTGAAGAGATTCCCTGGCCCTCACCCATGTCACCTTGAGAAGGTGCTCACCGACCCGTGAGCAAATGAATGAGAACTCTGATGGGTAACTGCCACGCTTTAGGTGATGGGTTTGCGGTGGGATGGGGAAACTAGTGGTGCAGATAGAAGCCAGCGACGAGGTTCTTCCTCGCCGCCATGCGTGAGATACGGGGATAATGAGCGTAGCTTTCGTCGGATGGAGCAGTATTGACGCCAAGCGGCGATAGCCGAGGCGCCAATAACAGGGCGCTCGGCTACTTGGTTCATAAAAACGGTTCATAAAAACGGTTCGTTAAAACGTTTCGCTAAATCTCGACCGCGCGGCCAATAAACTCAATGGGACCGGTGGGCAATCCAGTGGGTGAGCCGGTGTCGTCTTCAAGCGTCAGCTCAAATAGCTGGTTATCCTCAAGGGGAGGCAGCTGATCCAAGCGCAGACGGATCGGCTCACCAGGCTCTACCAAGCCAAGCGATACAGGCGCCTGCCAATCATCTGCTTTGGTCCAGAACTGCAGCGCTTTTCCTTCAGGTACGTTAAACGTACCCAGTGGGATTAGCTCAATTTCCTGGCGTGACGAGGCCTGTACTACCCAGCCAGCCGACTGCGTTTGTGGGGCCAATAGCACCACCATGTACTCTGGCGTCGTCGGCTCGGTGACTTCATTTGCTAACATCACGCCCATCAGCAGCGCAGCCGCCAAGCCAAACCCGGCCGCGCCACGCCACAGCGGCAAACTGTGGCGCAAACGACGGGATCTTGGCGGCGGTTCAGCCGTTCCAGCACGCTTAGCTGGCAATTCTCTTGTCTTTAAACTGCGCTCAATACGTGGCCATAAATAATCTGAAGGCGTGACCGGTGTGGTAATTGCGGTGTAGGGAAAAAAACGTTCTTCCCATGCCATCACGGCTTTTTGAAGCTCGGGCTCGTTGGGTAGCCGAGCTTCCAGTACTTTGCGTTGCGCTAGCGGTAGCGTGCCCAGTACGTATTCACCTGCCAAGGCATGATCGTCTTCGTGGTTATGCTCATGTTGACTGGGCTGAGTCATGCCATACACTCCCGCAAGCGCAACAGGCTGCGTTTTATCCAGGCTTTAACGGTACCGAGGGGGGCCCCAGTATGCGCGGAAATTTCCGCATGACTGAGACCATCAACATAAGCATGGAGTACGCAGTTACGCCGTTCCGGCTCAAGTTGTTCCAAACAGCTATCCATTCGTTGACCGGTTTGCCAATCAAAAGCTTCTTCGGCAACGAAGGCGTGCTGATAATGTTCGTCATGGTCTGATTCGGAGGGAATATCACTATCGAAGGTGACTTCGCGATCACGATAACGTATTGCGTTTAACGCCAAGTGACGCGCAACACTAAAGATCCATGTTCGTGCGGACCCTTTATTGGGGTCAAAACTATCGGCCCGTTGCCAAATATTGAGACAGGCGTCATGAACGATATCTTCCGCCATACCTCGATCCTTGACGATTCTTATGACAACCCCTAACAACCTGGCACCTTCATGAAGATAGAGTTGATGCAAGGCGTCATGCTCGCCGCGAGCACATTGAGCCAGTACAGCAGCATGATCAAATTCTGAAGAAACGTCGGTCAAATCCTAGCTCCCTGGTGACGGCGCCTTCGCCAGTCGTGTTACCCACAGACAGCATAGCCGCAGGGAGCTCGACAAACGAGCCCCCTGCATAAGTAAACTTACTCAGCAGTCCAGAAAATGTAATCTGCTTGATAAGTTACTACGGCGGTCGCACCGTCGTGATCCATATCACACGTTACATCGGGGGCAACGCCGCCCTGAGTGTTAAGGCGTTGAATATAGCTCACGCCGGCCATGGCGCCTTCGCCTTCAGCGGGGTTGGCTTCGACCAGCTGTAGGGGAATATTGCCATCACCGTTAGCGGCCGTGGCTAGTTGGGTGCCGGTAATTTTAGAGCCATCCAGCGCTTCCCAGGTGGCTGGGGGGCCGTAGTAGCTGCCTACCTGGCTGCCGTCGCTATCATTTAGCGCTGCGTGCGGGCCTTTAAATACCCAGCCCATATTGCCATCGTCTTTGGTTTCACACATGTAGGTAATAGCGCCAACACCCACCGTTTCAAGTGCAATCTTATTACCGTCCGGTACCTGGACATCCTCTGGCGTCATATCCGCTAGAGCAACCTGACTGAAGGATGCGATCAATGTGGCGGCCATGGTAGCGCGCGTTAGATGATTAAGTGTCATTCTCAGTCTCCTAAAGGGTTATTATCAGCCGCCTTTAATAGCGGCTGTATAGGGAATACCCGCGAGAAGCACTTTTGGATGCAGTCTGTTTAAAAAAAATTTAAAAAAAAGCCCTGGAGATGATCCAGGGCTTTCTTGCTGTACCAACAACGTAAGCTTGAATGCGGCCTTATTTTCAATAACATCAATAGCTTAGGGCAACTTCAATCCTCGGCTAGAACCACACTTCCGACTGAACGCCGAACGTCCATTGGCCGCCAGTAAAACCATCGTTGCCTAAAGAACTATCGCCATAGTTATTAAGCTCGTCATCCCAATCGCTGAAGGTAGTGAATAGTCGAATTTCTGGGCGTTGCCAAAAGCCGCCCACTTCGGGTTTGAAGGTAGGCGCAATGGTAAACTTACCGTAACTACCCTCCACTGCGTTGCGACCGGCATACCCTTGCGGGTCCAGGTCCATCCACTGATAGCTGGCCTCATACTGCATCTCGAAATTTTGCGTTAGTTCATTCGCTAAGCGTATGTTGATACCTGCCCAGTTATACGTATCGCCGTGGGCGTAACGATCTTCACTCGTTTCAGCCAGGATTGAAGGAGCAACACGCCACTGGGGAGCAAAATAGGTGGTGCCATAGAGCGCTAGGCGAGTAGCCTGGGCGTTGTCGGTAAGCTCACCTCTCGCGCCGATATTTTTAGTTTCAGCGCCTAACCCCTGACCATGCAATACGGCTGCTTTAAAAGTACCCTCGCTCACCCCAAAGAAACTATCGCCATGGTAAGCAATCATGGTATGGAAACCGGTATCGGCAGCCGTTTGTCCCTCTTCGATATCACGTTCATCGTTATCAGCAGCGGACATACCATTAACCATCCACTGCCAATTACCAACGTAATTGTTGGAGGTTAGAATTAAATTATCGGTAGACCCCTCAAGACCGGGGTTCTCATCACTGACAATGGCATAATCGGAAAAGCTCCGGCCATATATTGAAAGGTTGGACTTCCAGCTGTCGGTTAGCTGCATGTCATAGACACCGCCCCCTGTACCGGCGAGAAAAATCACATCACTATCAAGCCAATGAATATCGAAATTGTCGCGGTCAAAACGTTTACCGGCCCAGATAGAAGCGTTTTCGAATACCCCAGTGAAGCTTGGCAAGTCGCTAAATTCGGCGAATACCTGGCGGACATTAATATCAGACTCACCACCGGTCCAGTCATTACTCGAGGTGGTGCCGTCAGCAATCATGGTGCGATAAAGCGCTTTGGCGCCATTATCAAATTGCATACGATAGTCCAAAATTGTTTCAACGTAGGTGTCTGGCTCATTACCCAAGCGCCCCACCGCCCCTCCCTCGCCACCCGCGGGCGTTAAATAGGGGCCAGCATGCTCGCTTTTACCATCTTCGCCGATAAGCAAACCTGAACGAGCATAGGCGCCGAATGAAAAGCCCTCTTCACCCTCGGTGTAACGCTCAACTCTAGCCAATCGCTCTTCAATATCCGCATTACTCTCCGAAGTAACGGAAGTGGTCTGAGTTTGAGTCTGAGCCTCCGCCTTAGCCTGGGCTTGCTCAGCCAACTCGGCACGACGCTCGGCGGCGACAGCACGTTGTTCTGCTGCTTCAATACGTGCTTCCAGCTCGGCAAAGCGTTGCTCGATCGTCATCTGGGCCGTGGCATAACCATTTGCTCCCAGACTGGCGACAGCAATAGCACTCACTAACGGCACCTTGTAAGTTATTTTAGTCATTACTAGTGGCCCCCTCTTTGGCTCACAGCTGCTATTAAACATTGTCGTTATAAAGCTTTTGCTAGCAGCGAATACGGGTTAGCTGTCCATAGATGACAGGCTTTCATGACACCTCAATTGAACATGACGTTGGTACAAACAGTTGCTCTATAAAAATATAGAAGATGTTGCGTTTTAGTATGTACCAGAGAGGGAAATATTCTGTTTTGCCTTATGTAGCAGCAACCGGATTAACTGCCATGCTTGATAACAAGCAGCGCATTGACAGGCTTATTCTGGCTAGTCGATGGGCTGTGAAAGGGCTCGAAAAAGCGTACTTATACTTTCATGCATGTCGAGCTATGAGGGAGCTAACGGAGGGGAGCCGTTGCACCGTGATTGACCACGGTGCAACGGAGAGTGTGCAAAGGTACTGTAAAAAAGAAGTGACTATTTAGCCGTTGCCTGCATTACAAGTGCGGTGTCCAACATGCGGTTGGAGAATCCCCACTCGTTGTCGTACCACGCCATGATCTTGACCAGACGGCCATTCACACGCGTGTGGTTAGCATCAAACGTCGATGAGTTGGCATCATGGTTAAAGTCGATGGACACCAATGGCTCAGCGTTGACGGCCAGTACCGGTGAATTGGCGGCCGCTTTCTCAACGATAGCGTTAATCTCTTCCTTGCTCGTCTCGCGGCTGGCGGTAAAGGTCAGATCAACTAACGATACGTTGATGACCGGTACGCGAACGGCCAGACCATCAAACTTGCCCGCAAGCTCCGGCAAGACCAACCCGACAGCCGCCGCTGCGCCGGTTTTGGTCGGGATCATGGAGTGCGTGGCGCTACGCGCCCGGTAAGGGTCAGAATGATAAACATCGGATAGATTCTGATCATTGGTATAAGCGTGCACCGTGGTCATCAGGCCATTTTCGATGCCTACCCCATCATTTAACGCTTTTGCCACAGGGGCCAAACAATTGGTGGTACAGGAAGCGTTGGAGACCACGGTATGCTCAGCGGTAAGTATGTGATCGTTGACCCCATACACAATCGTCGCATCTGCATCAGGGCTGGGGGCTGAAATCAGTACTCGCTTGGCGCCAGCAGAAATGTGCTTGGCGGCCGCCTCACGCTTGGTAAATAACCC
The DNA here is from genome assembly GCF_042429665.1 of Vreelandella sulfidaeris. Taxonomy (GTDB): domain Bacteria; phylum Pseudomonadota; class Gammaproteobacteria; order Pseudomonadales; family Halomonadaceae; genus Vreelandella. The sequence goes on from NZ_JBHMAC010000011.1 coordinate 277,358, forward strand.
GGTGCATTCCATCACCAGATCAACATCCAGCGTTGCCCAGGGAAGCTGAGCCGGGTCACGCTCCGAGGAAATCGCAATACGATCGCCGTCTACCGTGATGCTCTGCTCATCGTGCTCTACCTTAAAGGGAAAGTGGCCATGCACGGTATCGTGACGCAGCAGATGGGAATTCAAGGCAGGGTCACCCAGATCATTGATGGCGACAACCTGTATGCGGTCACGATAGCTGTTTTCGTATAGCGCGCGCAGTACATTGCGGCCAATACGGCCAAATCCATTAATCGCAACTTTGATTGTCATGATAGCTCCTCATTCACCAGTTAAAGCAAGTGGCGCATTTTGTAAAAAAATTACTAAAAATACGTATTTAAGCGTCATGAGGCAGATAAATTTCGTTACAAACGCCCCAAAAGGCTAGTAAAAATCCAATATGTAGTAAAATTACTATATAAACGCTATCGTAGTCCAATATTTAATTACCCACAATTTAATCACCAACCACGCCCCTATTAAGGAGAGCGCACCCATGACGAGCGCAACGTCCAACACCGCCCCCAAGCCGTCCACTCCCTCTCTTTGTGATCTCCCCCTTGCCTCGCATAGCCCCCTACGACGCACCAAAATTGTGGCTACGCTGGGGCCAGCCAGTGATCGCCCCGGCGTGCTGGAAGCAATGCTTGAAGCGGGGGTCGATGTGGTGCGACTCAACTTTTCACACGGCTCGGCAGACGATCATCGCCGTCGGTTGCTTGAAGTTCGTGAAATCGCCGATCGTCTGGGCCGCAGCGTTGCCGCACTAGGCGACTTGCAAGGGCCTAAAATTCGTATTGCCCGCTTTGTTGAAGGCGCGGTTAACCTCAAGGTCGGCCAATCCTTCATTCTGGACATGGCACTCGATGCCAATAGCGGTACCGCCGAAAAGGTGGGGTGCGATTACAAGACCTTGGCCGACGACGTCACCGAGGGCGACCGCCTGTTGCTCGACGATGGTCGCTTAGTGCTTGATGTGACAAGCGTGGAAGGCCAGCAGGTTCACACCCGGGTTCACGTGGGAGGCAAGCTCTCCAATAATAAAGGCATCAACAAACAGGGCGGTGGCCTATCGGCACCCGCGCTCACCGATAAAGATAAAAGCGATTTAAAAACGGCCATTGAGATCGGGGTCGACTATTTAGCGGTCTCCTTCCCACGCCATGCCGCCGATATGCAAGAAGCGCGTGAATTGCTCGGCGAAGCGGGTAAAGAGATCGGTTTGGTGGCCAAACTTGAGCGCGCCGAAGCGGTGGCGGATGACGTGACGCTGGACGGCATTATCATGGCCTCGGAAGCCGTGATGGTGGCACGCGGCGACCTGGGTGTGGAAATTGGTGACGCCGCCTTGATTGGCACCCAAAAACGCATCATCAAGCATGCGCGCACACTAAATCGCGCGGTCATTACCGCTACCCAGATGATGGAGTCGATGATCACGTCACCACTGCCCACCCGCGCCGAAGTCTTTGATGTGGCCAATGCGGTGCTTGATGCGACCGACGCCGTAATGCTGTCGGCAGAAACCGCCGCGGGTGATTATCCGGTGGAAACCATTGAAGCCATGAACCGCGTTTGCCTAGGCGCTGAACGAGAGCGCGAAGCGCAAGAGTCAGGCCACCGGATTCACGAAGGGTTCGAGCGTATTGATGAGACCATCGCGCTATCGGCCATGTATGCCGCCAACCATTTATCCGGCGTCAGCGCCATTGCCTGCATGACCTCTACTGGCTATACACCGCTAATTGCGTCGCGTATTCGTTCCGCGCTGCCCATTGTAGGGCTCGCCCACAGCCCTATTGCTCAACGTCGCATGGCGCTGTATCGCGGGGTTGTCTCGCTGCCGTTTGATACCACGGACATGGCGCCAGCCGATCTTGATCAGGAAGCCTTGAATTGCTTACAGCGCCACGACTTGGCATACCCTGGCGAGCATGTCATTCTCACCCGGGGCGACCATATGAATGCCCATGGCGGCACCAACACCATGAAGATCCTCGCCCTGGAGAGCGAATAAACGTCTCAACATAAGTAGCTATTAAAAGAAAAATGATAAGGAAAGTGATGCCATGAGTGACGCGCCACCACCCCGCCAAGCTATCCGCACCTTACCAGCGCGTAAGCGAATTGCGTTGATTGCCCACGATGGCAAGAAGAGTGAAATGCTTCAATGGGCGACCCATTGGCAGGATACCCTCAGCCAACACGATCTTATTGGCACGGGCACCACCGCAGAACGTTTAAAAACAGCCTTGGGACTTAGCGTTGAAAGGCTAATGAGCGGCCCATTAGGCGGCGACCAACAGATTGGTGCTCGCATTGCCGAGCAGCAGCTTGACGTGCTGATTTTCTTTTGGGATCCCTTCTCGCCTCAGCCTCACGACCCCGATGTCAAGGCGCTGCTCCGCTTGGCGGCCTTATGGAATGTGCCGGTGGCGTGCAACGCCGCCAGCGCAGACTTCGTGCTTTCATCGCCCTACCTGAGCGAGAGCTACGAGATGGCGATTCCCGATGCCGAGGCATGGGCGCAGGCAAGATCGGTCTAGCCACTGGCCTCGCGGGTACGCAGATGACGGGCCACTACCTGTAATCCGCACTCGTAGTGGCCGCTCATCGCGGCTAATGCGCAGTTAAGCGTTAACTCGGCAATACGGTCATAATCCTGGCTTGCCGAGTTAACCGCCTGAGGCAGAAAATCCAGTAGCCGGTGGTCGCCAAACGTAGCCAAGCGAAGATGGGTAGGCAAACCGCTACGCTCCAAAAACACATCAAACACGCCTTCAAGCAAGGTATACGACGCAGTTACCAGCGCATCAACTCCCTCCTCATCCAGCAACTGCTTCACTAAACGCGCCCCTTCGCCGCGCTCATAGCGTGTGCCGCTTAAAATGAGTGGCTCAACCGGAGTGCCCTTGAGTGCTGCTAGAAAGCCCGCCCGCCGCTCGCGACTAATCGACAAGTCCGGCATCGCTTCCAACCAGGCGACACGCTTGGTTGCATCACCGATGACGGATCGAGTCAAGCTACTGGCCGCCTCCCGGTCGTTACTGACCACACTCGCAAACAGCGCCGGATTCAGCCCACGGTCGACGCCCACAATAGACCAGCCTTCGTCTACCAGGTCGGCGTAGAACGTGTCGTCACCGGGTAGGCAACTCGCGGTGATCAACACCTCACAGCGTTGCGCGCGTAATGCCAATGCCAGCGTGCGCTCGCTCTCTGCGCAGTCGTCCGAACTCACGATCAACAGCTGATACCCCTGCTCTCGGGCACCCCGCTCAAGACGCTTGGCCAGGCGAGCGTAACTGATGTTCTCAAGGTCCGGCACGATAAGCCCCAGCAAACGGCTGGCTCCTCGGCGCAGCGCCGCCGCTTGAGGATCGATGTGATAACGGTGCTGGCGTACCACCGCCATCACTTTTTCAATCGTAGCCGCACTGATACGCCGCTGTTCAGCCTGACCATTAATGACGTAGCTGGCGGTGGTGCGCGAGACGCCGGCTAGCCGGGCAATATCGGCGAGTGTCATGCGGGTTCCTCTTGATGGGGAGTGTCAGTCTATCAGCCGATTAGCACCTATAAGACCAAAGTCTAAAATAACAAGCCTTGTGCCAGTAAGTGAATCGATTCAGCATAGCACCAACCCTAGATGAAACGACAGCAGTGACACGATTCATCTAACGCCTTGAAATATCGCTAAAACGAACACGTTATGTACTCGCCTCTGCCCGTTATGGCAGTCGTCGTCTGAAGTACCCATGCGACAGAGCGCGTTTACAGGAGATCACTATGCTGACACTCGGCCCCGATGACATATTGCTAGGCCGCCACGCTGACCGCTGGCAAACCGCGCTGGACAGTGCTGCTGACGCCCTAGCCGATGCTGGATTCGTTGAGGCCGGGTACCGTGACGGCCTGCACGCCCGCGAAGCTCAGTCATCAACGTTTTTAGGCAACGCCATCGCGATCCCTCACGGTACGCCCGAAAGCCGCCAGCATGTTAAACGCACGGGCGTTCGCGTGTTGCAATTTCCCCAGGGCGTTACCTGGCACGATGGCCAGCAGGTGCATGTTCTGGTTGCCATTGCCGCCCAAAACGATGAGCACCTGGATATCCTGCGCCAGCTTACTCACGTATTGGATCGCGACGGCGTGGCCGAGCAATTAGCCAATGCCACCTCCGCAGTCGAGGTGGCGCGCCTGCTTTCCAAACCTACCCTGGAACCGCGCCTGGATGCCGACACGCTATGCGTCAACTTTCCCGCCCAGGACCCGCACGAGCTGGCTCTGGCGGCGGCCGCTCGCTTACGCCAGAGCGGCAGCGTCGATAATCACTTCATCAGCGCTATTGCCGATGCTCAGCCAACCTGGCTAGGCAAGGGGTTATGGCTTTCCAGCAGCGCACAGGGCGTTAATCAACCCGCCCTTGGCGTTGCCACGCCCGCAGACCACTCTCTGGAACACGCGGGCCATCCTGTGCATGCGCTGTTCTGCCTGGCGGCGCATGGCGACGCCCATCGCCCCTTGCTGGAACAGCTCGTCGCACTGCTTGACAGCAATGCCAGCGACACGCTGCTCACTCGCAGCAGTGATCAACTGTTAGCCCTGCTGGCGGGAGAAACTGCCAGCACGCAAACCCGTCGCGTACGAGTGCTTAACCCGCATGGTTTGCACGCCCGCCCGGCGAAGCAGTTGGTGCAGGTCGCGCGCGACCAGCCGATGGCCATCAAGGTGCGTCTTGAAGAAGGCAGCGCCACGCCAGTATCGGCGGCAAGCCTGACCAAAGTAATTGGCCTGGGCGCCCGACGCGGGCAGTGGCTGGTGTTGTCAGCCGAAGGCGACGATGCGCAGCAAGCGCTTGAGCGCGTGGCCGAAACGATTGAAGCGGGTCTGGGTGAAAAAGTCACGCCGTTTGAAGGTGGCCGGGACACACTGTCAGCCGCCACCACGACAGCGCACACCGTAGCTCCGATCACCCCAGATACGCCTCACTCAGGGATCGCCGCCTCCCCCGGCCTGGCGATTGCGCCGGTGTTTGTCGTCCGCTCACTGCAGTTTGATTATCCTCAGCATGCTGAAGACACCGAACAGCAGCTCACACGTCTAAGCCAGGCTATTCAGGAAGGAGCGGCTCAACTGCGAACTCTGGTGCACAATGCATCGGGTGGCGAAGTAGCCGACATTCTTTCCATGCACGAAGAGATGCTGGATGACCCGGAGCTTTATCACGCGGCCAGCGACGCTATCAGTGAAGGACGTTCAGCAGAAGCCGGCTGGTGGGAAGCCATTGAAACGGCCGCCCACGCCCAGGAAATGCTCGCTGACCGGCTACTCGCAGAGCGCGCTGCCGACCTACGCGATGTAGGTCGTCGGGTGCTTGGCGTACTGTGTGATGTCACGCTGCCTGAACCGCCCGATCATCCTTACATTCTGGTGATGGATGATATCGGCCCCTCGGATGTGGCCCGCCTGGACACCTCCCGCGTACGCGGCCTGCTCACCGTGCGCGGTGGCGCCACGGCACATAGCGCCATTCTGGCTCGCGCCCTCGGCATTCCTGCGGTGGTAGGTGCCGGGCAGGCAGTGATAGCACTTAACAACGCCAGCATGATGATTTTAGACGGCGAGCGTGGTCGGGTGACGTCGCAGCCATCTGAAGAGCGCTTGCAGCGCGCCGAGCAGCAGCTACTCAACCACCAGCAGCGCGAAGCCGACGCGTGGGAAAGCCGCTTTGAGGTTGCCCAAACCCGTGATGGTCACCGGGTCGAAGTGGCTGCCAATCTTGGCAATACCGCCCACGCCGCCGATGCCGTTGAGCGCGGTGCCGAAGGTGTTGGCCTGCTGCGCACCGAATTTCTGTTTATGGCCCACGCCAGCGCACCGGATCTAGCCACCCAGATTGGCGAGTATCGCCAGGCGGTTGAAGCGCTCGACGGTCGTCCGCTGGTCGCGCGCACGCTGGATGTGGGTGGCGACAAACCGCTGCCCTATTGGCCCGTTCCTCAGGAAGATAATCCCTTTTTGGGTCTGCGAGGAATACGCCTGGCGCTCACCCAACCCGACGTACTGGAAACGCAGCTGCGTGCGCTACTCATGGCAGCAGCGCCTGAAGCGGGGTCGGAAAACAAGCCAAAACCGCTGCGTATCATGCTGCCAATGGTCAAGGACATTGCCGAGTTCCGTGCCGTCAAGGTCATCTATGACCGTCTGCTGCAAGAAATCCCCTCCTCCCAACGGGCGAGCGATGTGCAGCTTGGCGTGATGATAGAAGTACCTTCAAGCGCGCTGTTAGCCTCTAGCCTGGCCGCCGAAGTGGATTTCTTCTCCATCGGCACCAACGACCTGACCCAGTACACGCTGGCGATTGACCGTGGTCACCCTGAGCTTTCCGCCCAAGCGGATGGCTTGCACCCGGCCGTGCTGCGCTTGATTCAAATGACCGTCGCGGCAGCGCACAGCCACGGCAAATGGGTTGGCGTGTGTGGCGAGCTGGCCTCGGATGCGGTGGCCATTCCGGTATTAGTGGGTCTGGGCGTCGACGAGCTTTCTGTCAGTGCCCGGCAGATTCCGTTAGTCAAAGCCCGCCTGCGTGAATTTGACCGCGCCGAGGCTCAGGCGAGCGCTCATCTGGCGCTTTCAAAAGCCACCAGTGACGACGTGCGCGACGCGCTGGAGGCGCGCTGATGGCACGTGTGCTCTGTATCACCCTGAACCCGGCGCTGGATTTGGCGTTTAACCTTGAAGCACTGGCGCTTGGCAGCGTCAACCGCCCTACCAGCGCCCAGCTGGACGCAGCGGGCAAAGGCGTCAACGTGGCCCGCGTGTTGGCAGGTCTTGGTCATGAGGTAACCGTCAGTGGCTTTTTAGGCAACGAAAACGATGCTCCCTTCGCACGTGCTTTCAAGCAGTGGGGGCTCGCTGATGCCTTTGTGCGTGTCCCCGGCAGCACCCGCATCAATGCCAAGCTTGCCGAGCAAAGTGGCCGCGTCACCGACATCAACGGCCCTGGCATGCCGATTGAGGCCGAGCATTGTCAGGCGCTAATTGCCACGCTGGATACCGCGTTGGCAAGCGCAACGCCCCCCGAGGCGGTGGTCGTTGCGGGCAGCCTGCCACCTGGGCTGTCATTGGACGCATTTAGCACACTGCTGACGCATTTAAAGGCCAGCGGCGTTCCGCTATGGGTGGATACCAGCGGCCCGGCCCTTAACGCCGCGATCAAAACATGCCCTACGGGCATCAAGCCTAATGAAAACGAGCTTGCCGAATGGGCAGGAAGCCCCCTCGACTCGACACAAGCCCAGTTGGCCGCTGCCAAGCGGCTACATCACAGTGGCATCGCTAATGCACTGATTTCAGCCGGTGCCGACGGCGTGCTGTGGGTTAATGCCCAAGGTGCCTGGCACGCCACGCCGCCCAAGGTGACCGCTTCCAATACTGTCTGCGCCGGGGACACGTTTGTCGCTGGCATGCTTCACGGCTTGCTGACTCATCAGAACGGCCAGCAGGACGCTGAACAAACGCTACGCTTTGCCACCGCGCTCTCGGCAGAGGCTGTGCGCCATGTCGGTGTCGGTAATCCTCATGCAACGGATTTCGACTCACTCTTACAACATACCCGGATACGGCGTCTTGACGACTCCATTACCGAGGGAGCCACACGATGAACGTTATATTGATCACGGCCTGCCCCAGCGGCATGGCTACTTCCTTCCTGGCTGCCAAGCGCCTGGAGCAAGCCGCCCTACGCCAAGGCTGGTCGGTGCATGTGGAAATGCACGCTGAAATTGCCCCGCTGCAGGCCGCCAATGCCGAGCAAATCGCCAACGCTGACCTCATTGTGGTGGCGGCTGACCACGTGCCTGCCCCGGAACGTTTTGAAGGCAAACGCCTGTTTCAGGCGCCGATTGCCAGCGCTCTTCCCGACCCCAGCGAGTTTCTTGCCCAGGCCAAGCGTGAAGCGCCGATTTATAGCGCGACTGCCGCCTCTAGCGTATCTACCGCTGCAAGCAGCGCGGGTGGCAAGAAAATCGTTGCCGTCACCGCCTGCCCGACCGGCGTGGCGCATACTTTTATGGCCGCCGAAGCACTCGCAGAGGCAGGCAAAGCCATGGGCCACGCCATTCGTGTGGAGACCCAAGGCTCAGTGGGCGCACAAGATAAATTAACCGAAGAAGAGATCGCCGACGCCGACGTCGTCGTACTGGCCTGCGATATCGACGTTGACCCATCGCGGTTTGCTGGTAAGCGCATCTACCGCACCTCTACCGGCAACGCACTGAAAAAGCCACGTCCCACCCTTGAAGCCGCGCTAAACGAGGCCGCCATAGAGAGCGGCGGCAGCAATGCAGGCACAGCGAATAAGAGCATCAAAGAGAAAGGCGTTTACAAGCACCTGCTCACCGGCGTGTCCTTCATGTTGCCGATGGTGGTCGCCGGTGGCCTGCTCATTGCGCTCTCGTTCATGTTCGGTATTGAAGCCTTTGAACAGGAAGGTACGCTGGCCGCGGCACTCATGCAGATTGGTGGGGGCACGGCCTTTGCCCTGATGATTCCGGTGCTGGCGGGCTACATTGCCTACTCGATTGCCGACCGCCCCGGCATTGCACCCGGCATGATCGGCGGCATGTTGGCTGCCAATATTGGCTCGGGATTCATCGGTGGTATTTTGGCGGGGTTCCTGGCGGGCTATGTGGCCCTGGCCGTTACTCGCTACATCAAACTACCTTCCAGCGTTGAGTCGCTTAAACCGATTCTGATCATTCCGCTTATCGCCAGTTTGGTCACCGGCCTGACCATGATCTATATCATCGGTGAGCCGGTCGCCGCCCTGCTGAGCGCACTGACCAGCTTCCTGGCTTCGATGGACTCCACCAACGCCGTACTGCTGGGCATTCTGCTGGGTGCCATGATGTGCTTTGATCTGGGTGGCCCGGTCAATAAAGCCGCCTACACCTTTGGCGTCGGCCTGCTTGCCTCGGAAACCTACGGCCCGATGGCGGCCATTATGGCTGCCGGCATGGTGCCCGCCATAGGAATGGGGATTGCCAGCTTTGTAGCGCGCAACAAGTTCTCGGCACCGGAGCGTGAAGCCGGTAAGGCGTCCTTTGTGTTGGGGCTGTGTTTTATCAGTGAAGGCGCGATTCCCTTCGCCGCTAAAGACCCGCTACGCGTGATTCCCGCCTGTATGGTAGGTGGTGCTCTCACCGGTGCGCTGTCCATGTTGGCGGGCGCGCAGTTGATGGCGCCCCACGGCGGTATCTTCGTGCTGCTTATTCCCAACGCGATTACTCCGGCACTGCTCTACCTAGGGGCGATTGTGGCTGGCTCGTTGGTGACCGGCTTGGGTTACGCGTTCATCAAACGTGGTGCGGCCCAGGTCGCCATTGCCACTTAACGGCTTTTAGCAAACGTGAGGGCAGGCGAATATGCCTGCCCTCAACGTTTATAGCTTAAAAACGTAGTTTTACGTATTTAATCCCTGCTTGTATCACCGATACCCTCTACTCTTTATCTTTTTTTATGTAGTATTTTTACATAGCCCACTTTTCGATTTTGATCACCCAATTCACTTATAACAAACGGATCGCCCTATGTTTCAGCTCACTCGTAGTGTCACTTGGCAGGCGCTGGATCGCCTGCGCGACAAAACCGCAAACGACCGCATTCGTGACTACTTCACCAATGACCCGCAGCGCTTTGAGAAAATGAGCTTACGGGTAGGCGGCCTGTTTCTGGACTACTCCAAGCATCACGTATCTGACGAAGTGCTTACCAAGCTGATAGAGCTCGCTGACCACTCCGCCCTGGTACAGCGCCGCGCACAGATGTTCTCCGGCGATATTATTAACGTCACCGAGAACCGCCCGGTGCTGCATACCGCCTTGCGCCATTTAGGCGATGAGCCGGTCTATGTAGACGGCGAAGATGTGATGCCCGAGATCACCCGCACCCGCGAGCAGATCAAGGTGTTCTCGGAAGCGGTGCGCAGCGGCGAGTGGAAAGGCTACAGCGGCAAACGTATTAAAGACGTGGTCAATATTGGCATTGGCGGCTCGGATTTAGGCCCCAATATGGCGGTGCGTGCGCTGTTGAAATATCGTCATCCCGAGCTGCACTTTCACTTCGTTTCCAACGTGGACGGCACGCATATCCAGAAGGTGCTATCGCGCCTTGACCCCGCTACCACGCTGTTTATCGTTTCGACCAAGACGTTTTCCACCCAGGAAACCTTACTGAACGCCAAAACAGCGCGGCGCTGGTTTTTGGAGAACGCTGGCGAAGACGCCGACGTGGGCGCGCACTTTATCGCCGCGTCCACCAACCGCAAAGCGGCCATGGACTTCGGCATTCGTGAAGAGAACGTGTTCGAGTTCTGGGCCTGGGTGGGTGGACGCTACTCCATGTGGTCATCAATCGGCCTGCCGATTGCGCTTTCGATCGGTTTTGAGGGCTTTATCGAACTGCTGGAAGGCGCTCATGAAATGGATAACCATTTCATCAATGCGCCCTTCTCCGAGAACATGCCGGTGCTGATGGCGCTGATCGGTATCTGGTACATCAACTTTATTGGCGCAGAAACTCAGGCCATCGTGCCCTACGACCAGGCGTTGAATCAGCTTCCCTCCTTCCTGCAACAGCTGGATATGGAGTCCAACGGTAAATCGGTGGATATTTTTGGTCACCCGGTGAACTACAAGACCGGCCCAATCGTGTGGGGGCAAACCGGCTCCAACGGCCAGCACGCTTTCTTCCAGCTACTGCACCAGGGCACCCGCTACGTACCCATCGATTTTATCGCCTCGCTGAAACCCGAGCCCGGCGTGGAAGACCATCACTTTGCCCTGCTGACCAATATGCTTGCCCAGGCCAATGCCTTTATGGAAGGCAGCCAAGGCGATAGCAAAGAGCTTAGCCAGCACGACCCTTACAGCTGCCCCGGCAACCGCCCCTCCAGCACGTTACTGCTGGATGAGCTAACGCCGAAAAACCTGGGTGCACTGATTGCACTCTACGAGCACAAGGTATTCGTTCAAGGAGTGATCTGGAACATCAACTCGTTCGACCAGTGGGGCGTGCAGCTAGGTAAGCGCATCGCCGGGGAAATCAGTGAACGCATCGATACCAACGCCGCCGATTTCGACGCCTCGACCCAGGGGCTCTTGGAGTTGGTGCGGGCGCACTTTCCGGGAGGCGATACAGGGCAAAACAACCCAGCCCAACGTAAAAAGAGAGCGAAATAGGCTGGATTGACAGGCTCGCGTTTCTTACAAGGTGTGACTAGCGAGTCCACAAAAGACGCCCCGCCGGGCTTTATCCGGCGGGGCGTCTTCATTTCACATGGCGGCTTTGACGACCACTCGCCGGATCAGAAGCGCTTGCCCAGGCTCAGGAACAGCGCACTGCTGCGCGCGTCGTCGACGTCAACATTCGCGCCAACTTGGGCATCGACGCCGCCTAGCGTAGCGCGTATGCCGGCATCGATTTCGACGTAGTCGCGATCAAAATCGAGCCTGGGAACGCGGTAGTCACCCAGTTGCGGCACGCTTTGCAGCGTGGCACTGGCCCCCTCCTCCTTCTCGAACTCGCGGTTGTAGCTCAGCTGCAGGTAGGGATTGAAGCTCGGCCCATTACGCCGGATTTGCCAGCCAATACGGCCCACCAGCGACTCGACCTCCCGATCGGGATAGCCAAGCGCGGTCGAGGAGCGTGAGGACTCATCATAACCGTCCAGCTCCACGCGCTGCCAGGTCAAGCCCGCGATTGGGCCGGTGCGCACATCGCCCACGAGGGTCGAGAAAGGGCTGAACTCATAGCCGGCGTTGAGCGCACCCGTCAGATTCTTTCCGTCCGGCGACCCCGTATGGTGGCGGGTCGCGCTACCTAGCTTGACCTCGCGGTCGATGTCGACATCCAGCCAGGTGTAGCTCAACTGGGCATTGAGCCAGGCGTTGTTGGCGTACCAGCCCGAGAAGAGCCCCAAGGTGGTGTCCCGACGCTGAAAATCTCCCCGCCCGCCGCCGAAGTCGCCATCCTGATCCCCGTAGCCGACAAACCCGCCCAGCACGAACCCGTCCTGGTGCCAGTCCATGCCCAACAGACCCGCCGGCATCGCGGTGTCGTAAAGATCCCCCGAGTCGAGCTTTTGGCGTTCGGCGCGCAAATCGCCCCACCAGCGAAGACCATCGTCCAACGGCACTGCATTCAGGTGTTCCGCGACTCGGTTGGCACGGGCCCGCCCGCTGAGCACCGCCGAGTGAGTCACCAACTGCTGCAGTTGCGGCGCCTCTATCATCGACACTACGTACTCGCCGATGATGCGATGGGTCGCGCTCGAGGGATGGACTTCATCGGCGAACATGTAGCGCTGTCCGGCGTCCGGTGTGACCAGCGTCGTCGGGTTGCAAAGCGGCAGCGGCAGCGTGCAGGCGGGGTCAGTCACGTTGGTGAAACCGTAGTCGCCGGGCGCGGCGGCCACCTCCTGCAACAGCGTGAAGGTGTCGACCGGGATCACCTCGGCACCGCTCCCTGCCACGGCGGTGTAGAGTGTTTCATTGTACTGCCTGGCGAGCGCAGTGGCGCCAGCGCGGGTGGCAGGGTCGCTGTTGAAGCGCGGGGTCAAACCCAGGTCGGGAATGTTGAAGAGCAGCACATGGCGGGCGCCGGCATTCTCGAGTGTGCCGATCACCTCGGCAGTCCCGAAGGCGGCATTGGCGATGACACTAGCGGCATCGGCCCCTTCCCCCACCGTAAACAGATCGTTGGCTCCGGCCCAGACAGCGTAGAGTGTGCCGCTCTCGGCGACACCGCCGGTCGCGGCAAGATAACTCGCCAGCTGGTCGCTCACCGATGGCGCCGCGCCGAACAGGCTGCCAGACGGGGCGGATACCCGCGCGCCGCCGACGGCGTAGTTATTGCCTCCGTTGTTGGCGGGCGCGGCGTTACTGCCATAGCGGGCGGCGACCCGCTCGGACCACACCGGTCCGGGGTTATCGGTGAAACGACCGACGAAATTACGCTGCCCGGGCAAAATGGGAAGCAGTTGTTCGATGGTATCGCGATAATAACCACTGTCGGTCAAGCTGTCGCCGAAGAACACGGTATTGTCGAAGGTGTCGTTAAAAGAGGTATCTGCAAGCGTCGAAAGCGGCAGTAAGCCGGCTCCGATGAAGACTCCCAGCGCCAGGCGCCGGTCACGTAACGTTGGCATGACATCAATCCCTTGATTGCTATTGTTTGTATCGCTGGGCGATGGCCGGCTGCATACAAACGACAAAGAATGAACTCGAACGGTCAATGGGTTTATGACACAGCGTCTTGTTCACGGCAAGGACAGCCGCTTCAGACTGTTACTCTCCCACTAAACACCCGTTATTGAGGAGCTTTTAAGGTGCTTGTCACCGCGAGTATTCGCATTATCTAAAGATACTGTTGACCAGGCCGATAGTTAGGCTTTAGCGCTCGCGTCATTCTGCGTGCCTGGACTTCATCGGTTTTGATTATAGCCGCATATTCCCCTTCCAAATTCGCCAGTGACATGGCATGTACATCGTCCGCTGAGCGATTGGTACCCGCGTAATCCCGTTTGGCAAAGGCAAACGTGGCATCTGCCACTACCTGCACATCGAAGCCTAAATTGCCCGCTGTACGGGCAGTAGCTTCCACCGAATTATTGGTGCTGACGCCCACCATTACCAGTTGATCAATATCGCGTACGCGCAACCAGCGCTCTAGCCCTGAGTGAATGAAAGCGTCCGGCACGTTTTTCTCGACCACGTGCTCGGTTGTCAGTGGTGACAGCGCTGGCTGAAACTCTGCGCCTGGCTGACCAGGCCAGAAGGGAGAGCCGGGCGTGCGGGAAATATGGCGCACATGCACCACCGGCAGACACGCCTCTCGCCACACGTTTAGCAGGCGCGAGATATTTTCCTCGGCGTGAGGATTGTTGCGCTCACCTGCGGCGGGGCCGCTCATGCCACGCTGCATATCGATGATGATCAAGGCGATTGTTCTTGCACTGTCCAAGCGTTTCAACCTTTGCTGTGGATGATTGCAGTCGGCGATCTTGCCATATCCGTGCCAATGATTTGCTTAACAACTACCTAAGTTACTCAAAATATTTTAACCGTAGGTAAAGAGCTCCCCAAAAGCGTGCGCCTAGCATCAGCACCAAGGCCAGTACTGCCACTGTCAGTGAGCCATAGGCAATGCCGCCGCCCCACGCCCACTGGTTAATCACCGCCCCGATATGCTGAATAAAAAGATATACCCCGATCAAGAAGCTTCCGGCGCGCACTAGACCACTTTCACTGATCGGAACCCTGGCGTCATCGGTGCTTGATGTACCGTGAATTTTACTCGCCAGTGAGTTCGCGCTAACCCAAAGCGCCACACCAGCCAGAAGAGGAATTCCTACGCCTGCCAATACCGCTTGCCATTCAACTTCGAGCTGGGGAGTAAACAGTAACGGAGAAACACTTAAGAGCGGATTCAAGACAAGATAGAGTGCCAGTATCCGTATCAATAACACTGAAAAAGGCCGCATGACGTTACCTGCTCATCAAAATATCTTTTACAGGTTAACGCGAGTATCTGAATAACGCATCGCCCCGGCTCATTCGAACCGAGGCGATGCAGGCCGTGCTTATAGTGTTGTCGTCCACCAGCCTCGGCATAGAACAGTTACGTTGAGGCAACAACGTTACCGCGCCAATGCCTCGGCTTCCGTCTGTCACGATAACCACTTTTGACATGTTGTTTCCTCGTTGTGACCAGAGCTGCTAATCAAGCTGTCGCAGTAAACGCCAGATAGTGGCTTGGATGGTTTCATGATGTAACTTTTCAGTTGGCGCATTTCTTATTATTGATTTCTTTCAACTTCACAACTACTGTATATAAAAACATATAGCCATTAGAGCACAGAGGTAGCCGCTAATGTCGTCCGATCAAGCCTGCAGCGTGTCAGTCGTGCATAAAGGTCGCGGAGCTACCTATGGCCCGCACAACCGTTTTTCGCCCACCCATAGCGTTGCCGAAGACGACGGCTGGTGGCGGGAGGAAACCTCTACGACCATCGCTACGGAAGTGCGTGAAGAAGTGAGTAAAAGTGCGCTGTCATGGAATAAATCGCCTGATTTGCCCTTTGACCGCTCACTAAATCCTTATCGAGGCTGTGAGCATGGCTGCGTCTACTGCTTTGCAAGGCCCTCTCACGCCTACTGGGATCTCTCGCCGGGACTCGATTTTGAAACCAAGCTGATTGCCCGCAGCGGCTTGGTAGAACGATTGACAGAAGAGCTTGCTCACCCCAACTACGTATGCCGCCCCATCAACCTTTCCGGCAACACCGACTGTTATCAGCCCTTAGAGGCTACCCACCAAACCACACGTCGTTTGCTGGAACTGCTGTTGGAATGCCGTCATCCGGTAACGCTGGTGACAAAAAGCACCTTGGTGTTGCGCGATTTAGAGCTACTGGCGGAAATGGCCGAACACCGGTTGGTGCGCGTATTTGTTAGTTTGACCAGTCTGGATGCCAATTTGAAACGCACCTTAGAGCCGCGGGCGGCATCACCTCAGGCACGCTTACGAGCCATTCG
Organism: Vreelandella sulfidaeris; assembly: GCF_042429665.1. Taxonomy (GTDB): domain Bacteria; phylum Pseudomonadota; class Gammaproteobacteria; order Pseudomonadales; family Halomonadaceae; genus Vreelandella. The sequence goes on from NZ_JBHMAC010000011.1 coordinate 292,987, forward strand.
TGAACTGAATGCCGCTGGCATCCCGGTAGGCACGCTGATTTCGCCGGTTATTCCCGGCTTGACCGATCATGAAATTGAAAAGCTATTGGAAGCGGCTAGCCGAGCCGGCGCACGAACGGCGGCTTGGATGCTATTGCGCTTACCTTATGAAGTGGCGCCCTTATTTGAGGCGTGGCTAGAAGCCCATTATCCCGAGCGTGCCGCTAAAGTAATGAGCCTTATGCGCCAGTGTCGCGGCGGTAAAGCCTACGACGCCAAGTTCGGAAAACGCTTTCGTGGGGAGGGGGTCTTTGCTGATTTAATCGCGCAGCGCTTTGACCGCGCCAGCCGTCAATGGAAACTACAAGGGCGAACAGAGCAGGGCTTGAACACGCGTGATTTTCGTCCGCCACGGGCGCAGGGGGATTTATTTTATTAAACTGGCGTTCCAGCTCTTCTCGAGGAATATAAATGCCCCCGCTTAGCAAAACCAAATCGAGCTTTTATCGCCGCTTATACGTGGCCTATTTGATTGACCAAGGGGTGGCCAGCGTGCCTGCCTTAATCGAGGCCACCGGCATGCCTCGGCGCACTGCCCAGGATACCATTACCTCTCTTGCTGAGCTGGATATTGAATGCGCCTTTAGCAAAGATGAGGGCGAGCGGCACAACATCGGTCGCTACCAGATACGCGATTGGGGGGCGATAGACCCGCGTTGGGTGGCAACCCATGCAGAACAACTGAAGCAGTCACTGGGTTATGGGTAATTCAAGGCGTTAAGCGCCGTCATCAGCCTCCGACCAGGCCAGTCGCGCGGCATTCAGCGTTACGCTTAGCGAACTTGCCGCCATGGCAAGCACCGCGACTAACGGGGGGATCGCCATGATTAACACAATCCCGAGCGCCAACGTATTGTAGAGCGCTGAGAAAAACAGGTTTTGAACCATAATGCGCCGTGTACGCTTTGCAATACTAATGATGCGTACCACGCCGCCGACCCCAGCCGTGGTTAATTGAGCGGCGGCGCCTTCGCGGGCAGCATTACTTGCGTTTAACGGCGCGATACCCACATCGGCCGCGGCGAGGCTCAAGGTATCGTTTAAACCATCGCCCACATAGAGAGTGGGTGATGGCAGTGCTTGTAACAGCCGCGCCTTGGCTTCGGGAGCGCGCTGCGCATAGCAAGCCTCACGGGTAAGTCCAATTCGCTCAGCTAACCAGCTCACCGGTCCTTGCCTATCACCGCTGATCATCGCCACAACATAACCCGATGCCAGCAGGCGCTTCACGCTAGAGCCCGCGTCATCAACGGGCTGGTCGCTAAGATAGAACGTGGCTAGCCAGCCGTCTGCGTCTGCTAACACCACTTGGGATGCATGGGGTTGGGTGACGTCTTCTGCCTGGGGAGGTAACACGATGTGCTGCTTTGCAAGCCAACTGATGCTACCCACCGTCAACCATTCGCCGCTTTCAAGCTGTACGCGACGCCCTTCGCCCGGCGATTCGTTTATCTCAATGAGCTGCTCGCTGACCTGCTCCTTAAGCGGTGTAGGCTGACTGCCCGGCCAGCGTGCCAGGGCTTGTGCCAGGGGATGGTCACTTCCCACCACGGCAGCGCTGAGCTTGCGGTGAAGGTTAGCCGCATCGACACCTTGTCGAGCCTGCCAATCCACTACCGAATGGTGACCATTGGTGAGCGTACCGGTTTTATCCAATGCCACCGAGCGCAGGCGCGCCAGGGTTTCAAGCGCGCCCGGGTCGCGCAGCGCTATTCCTTGCTGCATGGCCTGACCACTACCCGCCAGGCTTGCCAACGGCACCGCCAGACCAACGGCGCAGGGGCAAGCGACCACCAATACCGACAGTGCCCGTACAAAAGCCTCTTCCCAGCCCAGCCCTAGCAACAACGCGACAGGCAGCGTCAGCATTGCAAGCACCAGCGCGAGCGGGCTTAACCAAGCGGCAAACCGGTCAGCAAGCTTCTGCATTTCGCCCTTTTTGGCCTGGTAGCGGCGCATTTCATCGCACAGCCGATCCAAGCGACGCTGGCCTACTCCGGCGCTTACCTGAATGACCAACGGTGCTGTACCCAGATAACGACAGCCAGCATAGACAGACTGACCGCTTGAAACATAACACGGTAAGCTTTCCCCGGTGAGCGAGGCAGTATCTAACCAGCCAGGCGATTCCAGCATGCCATCCAGCGCGACCACTTCTCCTGGCGCTAGCTCCACTCGCATGCCTCGGCTAACATCACCGATGGGCAGTGACTGCCAGCGCTCGTGTTGCCATGCATTGACGTTGCCATCAGGCAAAGCCAGGGCATCCAGCGCCTTGAGCCCCCGGTGGCGGCACAGCGTTTCTACCAGTCGCCCCACCAGTAACAGCACAATCAGCATGACCGCCGTATCGAAATAGACCTCCGAAGAGCCATTCGCTAACAGCCCTATCGAGACAGTCACCGCGCCCCAGACACCCAAGCTGACAAGGACATCCATGCCGGGGCGTTTGGCGAGTATTGTGCGCCATCCTGCGCGGTAAAAAGGCAAGCCGGAAAACAGCACCACCGGCAGTGAAAAAGCCCCCGACACCCAAGCGACTATCTGCTCAACCTGCTCACTGGGTAGTGCCCCCGCGTATATCAATATTGAGGCCAGCATGGCCCACATGCCGAACAACGCCCCCACTATTAACCTCAGTGTTAAATAGCGGCTCTCCTCTTCCAGGCGCGCATGAGCATCGGCCACTGGCTCCAGTGCGGTAAGCCGATAACCCAGGCGCTTAATATGAGAGGCAAGCACGGAAAATCCCGTGGCGGTAGGCATACCGTTGACGTATAGCGTGGCGCTTGGATAGTGGACACTAACATCATGCAAGCCGCTAAGCCGCTTAAGAGAACCCTCTATTGCCAGTGCGCAGCTTGTGCACCACATGCCATGGAGGGTGTAGAGTTCTCCATCCTGACTATCTATCTTATCGCTTACAGGCAAGGCGGAATGCCTAAAACAGGCAGTGCCGCAAAGGCCACACCTAGGGCAGAGAACAGGTACAGTCCAGCAGACAACCTTGCATTAAAACGTAACCGCCCTTCATGGCGCTTAGCGATGCGCCAGCAGCCCACCGTTAATAGTGCTAATAGCGCAGTGGCGGCAACGCTAACCAATAGCAGCATGGCATTGATCAGCGTAAATACACCTTTCTCGGGGTCAGGCGGGATGACTTCACAGGCGACAGCGTGGCCACCATAAACCGTCACAAACCAACCACTCCAGAGCGTTAGGCCAATCACAAAGTGAAGTGGATGGGTTAAGTGTAAGCGTTGCATGGTAGACATCATCGACCTAACTCCCTATTACCCGGGGCAGTACGGCAAGTGCGCCCACCACTATCCAGAACGTCACGACGTTATAGCGCCATAGTATGTTAACCACCGCTGGCTCGAACGGTGCATGGGCGCCCACGTAGCCATACCCGACCCGCAGTCCTTGCAGCAACGAAAGCACGCAGCCTAACGCGGCATGCAGCAACACATACAGCAGGCCTACCATGATCACCGCATCGTGGGTGGTCTCGGTAACCTCCAGGTTGGCGTTGAGTAATACCCACACGGTGACGGCTATTTGAATCGCGCCAAGAGCACTGCTGCCAAACATACCGATGGCTAGCCCTTTATCACTCTGCTGACGTAATCTCTGTACGCCTTTTTGCGCTATCAACGCGCCAGCGGTAAGTGCCACACCGGCAGCCACTAACCCAACCAAGGAGAGCGGTGAGGTATCGGGCATCCGCCATTCAGGCGAGACCGTCCAGAGGTAGAACCACCCAAACAGGTAGGAAAGAAAAAACGAACCATTGGCAAGCATGGTGATCGACATTGCCCACAAACCAGGTCCATCCATCGTGCGTGAATGCAGGGGAGGATCGCCGGGCTTGACCTCTGCATCCGGGGCCGCTTTGGGATGCGCACCGTTTTCCCAAGACCAGCGCAGCAGAAAAAACGCCGACACGATCACGGCGATACCGGCCAGCAGATAAACACTGGTGAGCAGGCTGATACATACCACGGCCAATGCCAACGCGGCGAAAAAAGGCCACCACGAGTTGCCCGGCAGGTGAATGGTTTCACGCACTTTGCCAGTGAGCGGATCGCTGCCCCACATTTCACGGCGCCCATGGCCTGCCACCGGCAGCCCATGCTGGCCCTCAGCCATGGTGCGAGGTAAATCGGGGTTATCCCATAAGGGGTGGCGTGTTTCGACGGTGGGCAAACTGATAAAGTTATAGGCACTCGGTGGCAGGCTGTTAGCCCACTCCAGCGTACCGGCATTCCATGGATTATGCGGAGCGGGTTTGCCGAACCGGAAATGCAGGGCGATATCCACTAACATCATGGCAATACCCGCAGAGAGGATAAAGCCGCCGACAGACGAAATGAGGTTATATATATCCCATCCCATCCCGGTCTCATACGAGTAAATACGCCGAGGCATACCCATCAGCCCCGTCCAGTGCATAATCAGGAAGGTAGTATTAAAGCCAATAAACGTCAGCCAAAAACCCCATTTACCCAGCGTTTCCGACGGCATGCGTCCTGAAAATAGCGGCAGCCAGTAATACAGCCCCCCAATCAGCGGGAAAAACATCCCCCCGACTAATACGTAATGCATGTGCGCCACGACAAAGTGGGTGTCGTGTACCTGCCAGTTAAACGGCACCAGTGCCAACATCACCCCGGTTAAACCACCACAGACAAAGATCACCAGAAAGCCGACGATCCACAGCATTGGCAGCTTCAGCTTGGGCTTACCCAGCCACAGCGTTGCTAACCAGACAAATACCTGAATAGCCGTAGGAACGGCCACCAACATACTGGCCGCGGAAAAGAATGCCTGGGCAAGTTGCGGTATCCCCACGGTAAACATGTGGTGAACCCATAATCCGAAACTGATGAAGCCGGTGACAATAATGGCAAACACCACCCAGCCATAGCCGACCATTGGACGCCCGGCAAATACCGGTATCAGGGTGGATACAATGCCTGCCGCCGGCAGGAAAATAATGTAAACCTCGGGATGACCAAACAGCCAAAAGAGGTGCTGCCAAAGTATCGGGTCACCGCCGCCTGCCACCTCAAAAAAAGGCATACCGGCGGCGCGCTCAAGCTCAAGCAAAACGCTACCCAGAATCAGTGGCGGAAAACCGACCACAATCATTAGCGCCATGGCCAGGATGTACCAGGCAAACAGCGGCATCTTATGCAGGGCCATGCCCCGGGTACGCGTACGCAGTATCGATACAGTGAGCTCCACACCCGCTGAAAGCGCCGATATTTCAACAAAGGTGATGCCTAACAGCCAGAAGTCGGATCCCAAACCAGGCGAATATTCATTACTGCTCAGCGGGGTGTACATGAACCAGCCGCTGTTCGGTGCCATTTCCAACACCAGACTGAAGGTCAAGATGATCCCGCCAAACAGATAGCACCAGTAGCCAAGCGAGGTTAAGCGTGGACAGACAAGGTCCCGAGCGCCGATCATCTTGGGGATCATATAGATCGCCAGACCTTCCAGTATTGGAATAGCGAACAAGAACATCATCACCGTGCCATGCATGGTGGTGACTTGGTTATAGATATCCGGCGACATGAAGTCTTGGTCAGGAAACGCCAGCTGGGTACGTACCAGCATGGCTAACATGCCACCGATCAGGAAAAACACCATGCCGGTGAGCATAAAGCGCAGACCAAGGGTGGTGTGGTTAACAATGGTCAACGCTTTCAGGCCACGCGGATTGCCCCAGATTTCATTTAGATCGCTGTGTAACTGGTTTGCGTGTTCCGGGTTATCGCCATGTCGGGTAACATCACTGTCAAGCGTTATCATGGTGTAAGCGTCTCCAGCCAGGCACCTAAGGACGCCAATGTGGACGCGTCAAGGTCCCGATGAGACGGCATTTTATTACCCGGCTTTAACTGTTCATGGTGCTCCAACCAATTGGCCACAGCGCCCTCTTGCATGGGCATTACCCCCGCCCCTAGGCTGGTACGGCTGCCAAGATCAGAAAGATCAGGCCCTATACCGGCAGTCGAGATGCCTGCTACCCGATGGCAGCGTGCGCAATGGGTCATAAATGCCTCCCTGGCAGGTTCATGTTGTTGGTCACTCGCTGCCAACGCCGATAGCTCGCTATCTTGGCGGGCCGCTAGCCACGCCTCATACTCATCACGCTCAACGGCTTCGACATAGAGCTGCATTTGAGTGTGCTGAAGGCCACAGAACTCGGCGCACTGAGCGCCAAATACCACCGGTTCATCTGCTTCCAAACGAATTTTATTAACGTAGCCGGGGATCATGTCAATCTTGCCACCTAAGCGCGGCATCCAGAATCCGTGAATAACATCAGCACTTGTCACATGAAAGTCCACCGGCTCACCGGCAGGCATGATGAGCTGATTGGCCGTCACCACTTCGCCCCCTTCAGCCCCCGGATAGCGCACTTCCCACCACCACTGATGGCCGATGACTTCAATCACCTCCGGCGGTTCACTCAATGGCAGCGTCAACATCTGCCGGCCGGTGGGCACCCCAAAGATTAACAGTACCGTAATACTCGCCACCGGCAGTGCAATACCACCGCCTATAATCCAGCGACGCGCCACCCGGCGCTCCTCGGCCGGTGTCCGCTTGACCTCTTTCCGCTTGAAGGTATAAAGCCAAATAATCGTCAGCGCCACCAATACCACACTGGCAAAACCGAACATCGCCCACCAGATGATGGCCACATCGCGGGCGGCAGGCCCGGCTGGGTTTAGGATAGACTTATCGCCTCCGCAGCCAGTCAGCAATACCGCTAACAACATCAGCGGGCCATAAAGTCGGTTGACCCTCTGCCTGGTTAAGCGTTGAATAATGTGAATCATCCTTGAATTCCTTTTGCTACCCACAGGAAGTGACCATGGCAAAATCTCGCCCTCTCTCGATCGTCAGCCGCGTATCTATCGCAGGCCACCCGCTGCATCCCGTTATGATTCATTTCCCTGTCGCGGCGCTGTTGGCACTGTTGGCCAGCGATATCGGCTATTGGATAAGCGGGGATCCCTTTTGGTTGCGGGCCAGTTTGTGGTTGTCTGGTGTGGGTACTTTTGGCGGCTGGATTGCCAGCACGGCAGGTATTATTGATTTGGTGACGGTGCCCCGCATCCGCCGTTTGGTGACCGGCTGGAGCCACGCCATTGTTGCGGTCGTGATGTTGTCGCTGGCGTCGCTGAACTGGCTGATGCGCTATAACGATCCCGATGTGGTTTTGCCGTGGGGGCTGGCCGTATCGCTGATCACCGCCGTTCTGATCTCGGTAGCGGGGTTGCTGGGTGGTCAATTGGTGTACGAACACGCCGTGGGGGTTGATGTTGAGAAATAACGCCACCTTGTTAGCTCCAATCCAGCGGTTTAGCTAACACAAAAGTGAGAACGCTACAGATGCCCGCTAACGCGACGCATAGCGCTATCCAGGTAATGGGCTTTACCCAACGGTAGTGACCGGTTTCAAGACGAAGTATTAACCAGCCAAAACAGCCGTGCGCAGCGACCATCGTCACCACGGCTCCCAGCTTTAAAATGAGCCAACCGCCCAATACGCCATAGACCAGAAATAGCAGCGTACCCGACGCAATCGCGGCCAACGCAGCGGGGGTGGCTATGGAGTTATAAAAAAAACGCGGCATGGGCGGCGTACCCTGCGCAAAGCCGGAGTCCTTGCGCAGCTGAAGCGTCTGGTTGAGCAAGGCAGGGAGGTAAAGCAGCGAACCGCACCAGATGACTAGCGCGGCAATGTGAAGAAGTTTAAGCCAGGGCATCGGAGCTTCCTTGCATTGCTAAGGCATCCCTTAACCTTAGCCAACCTATGCCACTCTGGCTAGCCGTTTAGCTCACCTGGATCTCGTAACCGGTGAATTTGCGGAGATTAATGACGCCGGTATCGAGCAGCAAATACTGCCCTTTGACGCCCTGCAGCATCCCCTCCACCAACGGCTGTTTGTCAAAATTATGCGACACCACCTTGGTTGGAAAAACATTCACGGGATAATGAAAATGGCGCGCTGGCTGCTCCAATGAACGTATGGCATCCGCACCATGCTCATTGCGCAGCTGATTGAGCCCACCGCTTAACACGTCCAACAAGCGGTCACGCTCAGCGGCCAAATCGATAGGCGCCACATCACCCTTCAGCATGGCCCGCCAGTTGGTACGGTCTGAGACCTGCTCTTTAAACAGCATTTCGACAAACCCCGACTGCTGGCGGGTATCAACTTCAAGGATTGGCAATGCCTGTATAGCGCCCTGATCCAACCAGCGAGTAGGCATTTGCGTGTTGCGGGTAATACCGACTTTAAGTCCTGAAGAGTTAGCCAGATAGACCACATGGGGCTGGAAGCAGTGCCGCTCACCCCACTCAGGCTCTCGGCAGGTACCTTGGAAATAGTGACAGGTTTCCGGTTTCATGATGCAGGTATCACACTGAGCCAATCGCTTGAAGCAGGGGTAGCAGTGCCCCTGGCCAAAGCTTTTTTTGGTCGCCCGGCCGCAGTGGGTACAGGCAATGGCACCTGTCCAGCGAAGACGAATCGGCTCACCAATACGCTCATTAAGCGCAATACGGTGATCACCCGCACGCAGGTGATAGATCACCTGTTCTTCTTGGCGCTCGGGTAATGCCGTCGCCATTTTGCTTAAACAGCCCTGCACGTCTTGTACAATCACGTCTTGTTCAATCACGGGTAGCATCACGAGCCAAGCCGGCCATCGCTGGCGTGACCCCCGCGCCGCTGGCAGCGGCCCCACAGGTACGCTGCTCTAAATAACCCACGCGGCTCTCCTCCGGAACGTTATTTTCCGCTTCATAACGCATGACAGCTTCCAGACACAGCTCGGTCTGCTCGGGCGTTAAGCGGCGCCCGTCAGGCCACTTGCGAAGCGAAACAGCCTGTTTAAGGCTTTCGTAAATCGCCGGGGTCATCTGGTTGATCATTTTCTCAAACGTCATTTCGCTCATTACAGGCCTCTTAACGATTTTTCAAACGGCGGGATGAATAATACCAGCCAGTGGCAAGCCCCACGAGTAATCCTCCCAAGTGGGCTTCATTGGCCACGTTGCCGAAACCAACGCTCCCCGCCATATCGGTCATGGTAAAAACCATCCAACCCAGCATAAACACCACTAGCATCTGGGGTACAAAAAAACCGCTTTGCGGGACTCGGCGAGACATAAGCCACACGTGGGCCAGCAACGCATAAACGACCCCCGACATACCACCGAATAGAACAGTACCGGTCACATACTGAGCCAGATTGGCGCCAACCCCAGCCACCAATAGCATCAGTAGCATCGTGCGACTGCCCTGCAGTGTTTCAATTTGACGACCGAAGTACCAAACCCACATTAAATTGAAGATTAGATGCATCAAACCAAAGTGTAGGAAAGCAGGCGACAACAAGCGCCACACCTGCCCGGAAGAGAGTGTTTGAGTCAGATTGCCGAACACCAATTCACCACCAGCAATACCTATCGGCACAATGGTTAACGCCACAATTAGCTGGTCACCAAACACTTCAATCAAGGCAAACACTGCAAGACTGATGACCACCATCATTGCCGTCACCGGCACTTTTTTCAGGCTAGCCAATGAGGTGGACATGCTGTGTGTGCGTTTGGCAGGCTGTTGAAGAACTAATGGCTCGCCGCGCGTCCAGCGCGCCACAATGGCTTGTAGCTCATCGCGCTGGCGTGGGTCGGCCACCCATAGTAACTGGCCCTCGGCCTCATCCGTAATACGATGACCGATACGGTGGCGCCATAGGGCTTGACGCAATTCACTGGTATCGGCGTGATCGGGCAAAAGCATCACTGGATGCATAACATCCCTCTAATCAAGGCGCTAGCGGTACGCTGACAGCAGCGGGTAGGGTGTGAGTGCATAAGACGGCTGCCAACAAACAGGCAAAAAAAACCGGCGGTGGGGACCGCCGGAGAATAAAAGCAAGGGATCATTCAAGGGAACACTTACTCAGATAGCCGCCAGCGGTGTTAGTTCAGCCGTTTTTCAAAAATAATGTAATAATATGTAACTCATAAAAAGCCACGCTAATCAAAGTCGACTTCCCAGGATTTAGGCAGTGCACGCTCTTCAGTCGGGACCTTAACCCACATAAAGTGATCAGCATTTAATACTGCTTCACCGCTCCAACGGTAAGCCACCAGCCGCCCATATTTAACCGCACTATAATCCAAACAAGCGATATTGCGAGCAGGTAGCGCCGGGATTCCCTCGCACCAGTAGTGACCAATAAAGAGCGGTGGCTGTTCAGGCCCATAAAAACTTAGTTGTTGATGCTCACTACCGCTAAGCTCACGGGTTTCCAGATCGCCGGGCAAGTTATCCGGCTGAAAAACGACATCACCCCATAGCCGTGGAGACTGAGCCCAAAAGTGGGCGCGAAAGCTCTTTCGCGTATAGCCATCACCCGATTGGATCACCACACCCTCGGGCAAAGAGACACTTGGGCCACGGGTAAGGCGATCTAAAATACGATACGTTTCGGTAGCGGGATCAGTGGATTCGATCAGCATCTGTGTATCCAGACAACAGTCGGGACGACGTTGCTTAAGAGCATCGATCAGCTTTTCATCCCAGCAGGCATGCACGACGCGAATGCCATCAAGCTCCAGACACAGCGGAATCGTTTTAAACCACGCCAGGGTGTCCTCCCACTCGTTGGTGTAGTCACGATACTGATCCAGGGTGTCTTGAATAATACGATTATGACGCGGCGTATGTTCACGCAACCAGCGTTTTTGGCTGCCTGCAGGCGCGGGATGGGTGTATGCCAATGCGTTATGTTCGTGATTCCCCATCACTATGTAGGCTTCGCCCTGCTCGACCATGCGTTTGGCAACGGTCACCGCCAATCGAATACGCGGCCCTCGATCAATCAAGTCGCCTAAAAAGATAACCTTACGGCGAGGATGGCGATAAACACCCCCCTTTGACTGGTAGCCCATTTTTTCCAGTAGTGAGACAAGCGTAGCCCCACAGCCGTGTACATCACCAATCAGATCGTACCCTTCCAAGCGAGGCTTTCCTTGCGTGTCATGCTGCATGCTTAATCCCCTAACCGGTGGCTCCAGCCTAATTTGCTGCGCAGCACTTCATAGAAATTATGGCCAAGGGGATGAACGAGCTGAACGCGTTCTGGCTTGCGTGTAATGACCAGTACATCATGGGGCTTAGCCACCGCGCGGGTTTGCCCATCACAACTAATATGCGGATAAGAGTGGTTGGTATCGCCAATGTGAATACGAATTTCGCTGGCAGCATCAATCACAATGGGTCGGCTCGACAAGGTATGCGGAAACATGGGCACCAGCGTTACCACATCAAGCTTAGGATGCATGATCGGCCCCCCGCCCGACAGCGCGTAGGCCGTAGAGCCGGTAGGCGTGGCAACAATTAAGCCATCGCTGCGTTGGCTATACACAAACTGTCCATCGATAAACAGCTCAAATTCAATCATGCGAACGGCTTTGCCTGGGTGCAGTACCACCTCATTCAAGGCATCGCCATTACCGACGGCGACCCCATTACGATAAAGCACGGCGTCGAGCAGGAAGCGCTGTTCTATTTCAAATTCTCCCGCGAGCACCTCACTTACCCGGGTTTCCAGCTCATCAGGCGAGATGTCGGTGAGAAACCCAAGCCGACCGCGATTAACACCAAGAATTAACGTTCCGCTGCGGCATAAAGTACGCGACGCCCCCAGCAAGCTGCCGTCGCCGCCTATTACGATCACCAGGTCACACAGTTCTCCCAGCATACGGCGGCTAGCTTCTGGTTGACCATGGTGAGGCAACACGGTAGCCGTGCGATCTTCCACTAACACTGAGTATTCGTGGGCCACCAGGTAGGTCACCAACCGTTGCAGTGAGTCGACCACTTTGTCACTGCCCAGCCGACCAATCAGCCCAATGGTTTTAAAGGGTCTGGCTGACTTGCCGCGGGAAAGCGACTTAGCGTCTGATGGTAGGGCGTTGCTCATAGACCGACTCTCGCTAACATAAGTCGCTATTATGGCGATAGCGCACGTATCGGGCAAATAGGCTTAGCTGACGGCCGGCTGGCGGCGCTGGCACCACCAGTGATTTAGCCACAATGACGCCCCCATGATGAGTGCGCCTAACAGTAAGCGAGGGATATCGGCATCACGATTCCAGATCAACAGGTTCACGATCAACCCCGCAGGCACTAAAGCATTGTTCATCACTGCCAGCGTGCCCGCATCCACTTTCGTGGCACCCTGGTTCCACGCAAAGTAGCCCACACCGGAAGCCACTAACCCCAACCAAGCCAACACGCCCCATTGGAGAGAGGTGGCAGGAAGCGCGGCGCTATTGCCAAATAATAGGAAAGCGGGCAGCGCGACGATCATGGCACCGATAAAGAACCAGCCGAAAACATTATGCCATGCAAGCGAAGGAGGCAGGTCAGCCGCTAAGCGGCGATATCCAACCTGACCAATGGCAAAGCACAGGTTGGCCCCTTGCACGACAAGAAACCCTGCCCAAAAGCCGCTATCCACCCCGTCATAACGAATGATCCCTGCCCCCACGACAGCCAGCAAGGCAGTTACGATATAGATCGGCGTGAAACGCTTGAACAGGAGATCATCTAATAGCGCGATATAAATGGGGGTAAAAATAGTGAATAGCAGCACCTCAGGCACTGAGAGCAACAAAAAAGATTGGTAGAAAAAGGTATACATCACTCCTAGCTGCACGGCGCCTAAACCCATCAGCGCGAGTCGCTGCTTACCGCGCAGAAGGCGTGGGCGCAAAAAAGGCAAGAAGACCAGCATGGCCAAAGTTACCCGCATGAGCACCGCAAAATAGCTGTCAACCTGACCGGCGAGATATACACCAATGAGTGAAAAGGAGAATGCCCACAGCGCCGTGACGCCCACCAGATAGCCCATTGTAAACCCCTTCTCACAAAATAGTTTACATGGATTATACGCGTCTAGGCTTGGCTGCCAAGCGCTAAACCATACCAACACGGCCTGGTTAACGTTTTAGCAGCCACCAAAACGCATACAAGATACCGGGAAGCCATCCTAGCAGCGTCAATAACACCGCGATCATCACTCGCTTGGCACCGCCATGGGTCAAACCGACCGCGAGAGGGGGAAACAGCAACGCCAAGGCGTAATACGCTATTTTCAGCGCGCCTGGCTCCGCGGCTACTGATGGTGTTGTTGGCGTTTGAACTGGTTCGGTTTGAACTGTTTCGCTTTGAACTGGCTCGGTCTGGACAACTGAGGGCGCTTCACTAGACGGCGGGGTGAAATGCTCTACCGCACCAGAAGCTGGCTCAGCGGCCTTTGCTGCCCGCTCTTGAGCCACTCGATGGGCTTCTTTATCAATTTTTTGCTCAAGCGTTTCTGCACCGTCGGCTAAATCATCGTGATGGCGCTCCCAATCTTCCCAATCGTGAGGCGTCCCGGATTTAGGTCGTTGATGTCCCGAGCCACGGGCACGTTCCCAGGCCTTTTCTTCTAGGGTATTTGGACGATCAGGATCCCTGTCGCCCCCCACTCCCTTTCGATTTAGGTATTCTCGGGCATCCATGGAATGCTCCTCATTTCGTTAATTCACGGTCATTGATTGCGTAGACGCTGACGGCTTAGCGTCTTTATACGCGCATTAGCGTTGAATAAAGATAGCTTGCAGGCAACACGCAATGAGCCAAATCACCTACAGTAAAAAGAGGTATCTATTTTAACGCGCAAACGACCAAGGATAAGAAAGCACCGCTTACCTGGCAGCCATTTTCTTAGGATTAATGTTGATAGGACTTTTTTCAACCAGAGCGTGTATCGGAGAGCCTAGCTTTCAACGGCGCTGAACGTGATGCGAAAGGAGTGTTTATAATGACTAAAACAGCCCCTAATACTGTCCGCGACATCATGTCCCGTGACTGCTATTGCGTCTCCCCAGAGGCATCCGTGACCACCTTGGCGAAAGGATTAGCCCTGCACCGCTTACCTGGCGCGCCGGTCGTCGATCACGCTAATCGATTAATTGGCTTCATTTCCGAACAGGATGTTATGGGTCGAGTGCTTGATAGTATTTACCACGATCATGAAGCACCCTTGGTAAAAGAAATGATGCGGCATGACGTGCTCAGCGTATCGCCCAATAAATGCATTACCGACCTAGCTCAAGAAATGCTAAATGCCAAACCCAAAGTATACCCGGTTGTCGAGCAGCAGCGTTTGGTCGGGATCGTCACGCGGCGTGATATTCTCATTGCTCTTCTAGCGATGCGTGGCCATTAACAATCAAGGTAGAGTCGTTCTGGGCTTATATTGAGCTCGGCTTATATTAAGCTCGGCTTATTGAGCGCTGTACGACTACATGAAAATAGCCAAAAAACAGTCAAAAAAAACCGCTACTCGGTGAGTAGCGGAAGCAAGGGATCAAAACAATAGAGTCAAGGCAACAACTTTAGCGACTGCTATCACGATGTTGCCTGTACTAACTCAGACAGGCATCACAGGAAAAGTTCGCAAAAAAGGGAAAATTTTCATGTCACATGAGGTCAAGCGTATAATCGCCGGTCATCAATTAACGGGTAATGTCTAGGAGCACAGCGAATGGCGCTCTATTTATTAGTGTTTGGAGTCTGCGTTCTGGTGCTTGGCGTGGTAATGCTGGTACTGATGACCTCAAGTGCGCCTCGTTATCGTACCGAGCCTAAAGATTTGCTGGCTCTGTTCGACAAAGCGCTCAGCAGCCAAGTGAGCGAAACCGAATGGAACGCTATTATCGGCTATCCCATTCGGCATAACGAGTACTTGGATGGTATTCGGCGGCGTGCCGCGCATTTAATGGAACAACACGGCCGACGCTGGATGATTGCTCAGGGCAAGCCGCTGCTCAATCAAGAGGGCCAAGCTGAGCTGAAGGCCCTACGTGATCATTTGTCCGCCCATACAGCCCTTCGCCAGCCATAGATACATAGATACATAGATACATAGATAGCAGCGGTTCGTGAGAGCGCTTGCGGTTCAGGAGACCGGTTATGCCCAGCACTATTCGACAACTACCCCTAGCCAGCGCAACACATCACCATACTCATGATTTTCATCAGATAGTCATTACCATGTCGGGTTCGTCTGAATTTGAAATTGAAGGGCTGGGCGGTCGCGTCAATGCATTTTCGGGCTGCATAGTGCCCGCTAACCACGAGCACTTCTATTCTGGGAATGGGGATAACCGACAACTGATCCTTGACCTGCCTGAAGATGCGCCAGCGCTTACCGGTGAAAACCGCGAATTAGTGGCGTTGTTTGATGCCCCCCGTTTTTTTGGCCTGGATAATCCACTGCGCCATTACTTAGCCTTTATGGAGAGCGAGCTGGCTCAAGGGTTCGATACGTCAACCACCTCGTTTCAGCAAGACCGTTTAGCGGCTACACTGCTGGGTTCGCTTAAAGCACGCCTGGGCACTGCCACCCAAAGCAGTCAGCAGCGGCTGGATTTAGCACGCATTAATCGGTTTATTCGCCAGCATTTAGCCGAAGACCTGCGTGTTGCTGATTTGGCCCGTTTAGCGTGTTTGAGTGAAGCGCATTTTTCCGATTGTTTTCGTGCACAAACAGGGCTTTCACCCTGGCAGTACGTCAAGCGCCAGCGGCTCAACGCAGCTCGCCAGATGGTCTTGCAAAGCCGCCTCCCCCTCACGGACATCGCCATTCAAACGGGTTTTGCCAATCAAAGCGCCTTATCTCATGCATTTCGACGTAGCTATGGCCTTTCACCGCGTAAATTGCGACAAGGTTATGTTTCCTCCGTTACGCCTAGCCCATCGAAACACCCTGTAGGGTCGCTGGCAGGTTAACAAACCTTATACCAAAGTCGTAAAAACCCTATGTTTGCCATGAAATTGACACGTTTTGCCTTGAAACCAGCATACACATGACGTAGCTGCACTCTACATTCGCGTATTAACGTGGGCGTAATGCCCTGTTACCCATTCGCTCTTTAAGACTTTCGGGGGCTTCAATGCTAAATGCCAACAATATGCGTGACCCTGCCATCTGGCAAACTGATCTCGATACTCTCATGGCCCGCGTTAGCGACCACTACCTCGTAGATGAAAGCGCCTACGTCAGCGAATTGATTGATGTACTGAATGCCAACCGCGATGATTTTGCCCGCATTGAAGCCAACACGGCAGCACTGGTAGAAGACGTCCGTAAAATGGACACGGCCGTTGATACCATTGACGAGCTACTCCAGCAGTACAGCCTGGATACCCATGAAGGGCTGATGCTGATGTGCCTAGCAGAAGCCATGCTGCGTATTCCCGACAAGGCCACTGCCGACGCCTTGATCGAAGACAAACTAGGCCCTGCTGACTGGCAGTCCCATGTCGGCAAAAGCGAATCCTGGATGGTCAACGCCTCAACATGGGGCCTTTTGATGACCGGCCACGTGCTGAAAATGGATCATCCTAAAGAGGGCCAGCCTGCCAACTTCATCAATCGCATGGTCAACCGCATGGGCGAGCCGGTGATTCGCCGCGCCATGTATGAAGCGATGAAGATCATGGGCAAGCAGTTCGTCCTTGGCCGAGACATCAATGAAGCCTTGAAACGCTCTAAGCCTCTATTCGATAAAGGCTACACCTACTCCTACGACATGCTTGGTGAAGCCGCGCGCACCCGCGCCGACGCTCAGCGCTATTTTAATGATTACACCCGTGCCATTGAGCAAGTGGGTAAAGCGTGTAAAACGCTAAGTGATAAAACGCCAGCACCGTCAATATCTATCAAGCTTTCTGCTCTTCACCCCCGCTATGAGTTTGGTCGTCGCGAGCAGGTATTAGCCGAGTTAGTCGACACGGTTATTAAATTAGTTACCCAAGCGCGGGCGCTGAACGTCGCCGTCACTATCGATGCGGAAGAAGTCGATCGTCTGGAAATTTCGCTGGAAGTGTTCCGTGCGGTTTACGAGAGCGAAGCCGCCAAGGGCTGGGGCCATTTTGGCTTAGTGATTCAAGCTTACTCCAAGCGCGCCTTACCGGTACTCCATTATATCAATCGCCTGGCGGATCTACAGGGTGACGAAATTCCGCTACGCCTGGTGAAAGGCGCTTACTGGGATACTGAAATTAAAGAGTCCCAGCAGCTAGGCGTGGATGGCTACCCAGTATTTACTCGCAAAGCGGGTACCGATGTCGCCTACTTAGCCTGCGCGCAATTCCTGCTTTCCAACGACACCAGTGGACGTATTTTCCCGCAATTTGCTACCCATAACGCCCATACCATCACGACCATTCTGGAATTAGCCAACGATAACAAGCGTCCCTTCGAGTTTCAGCGTCTGCACGGCATGGGCGAAGCGCTCTATGAGGCGGCGCTAGAGCGTGCACCAAAAGGTACTTACTGCCGTATTTATGCGCCGGTAGGTGCTCACAAGGATCTCCTTCCCTACTTGGTTCGTCGCCTGCTTGAGAACGGTGCCAACTCATCGTTTGTCCATCAGCTTGTCGATCCTGATGTGCCTGTCAAATCACTTTGCCAGCACCCAATCGAGACCCTACTCAAACAGAAACACTTGGCCAACATGAACATTCCGTTGCCCAAAGATATTTACGGTCCGAAACGGCGGAACTCACACGGCGTCAATCTCAATATTCGTAGCCACTACTATCCATTAATGGAAAAAATGGCGGCGTTTATGGATAAACAGTACCCAGCCAAGCCGCTATTGGCCTTTGATGTCGCCGACAATGCCGCCAATACCCATAGCATTACAAGTCCTTATGACCGTCGCCAACGCGTGGGTAGCGTCCAGTGGACCAGTAAAGAGCAAGCCACTAAAGCGCTGGATGCCGCCTGGGTTGCCTACCCTCGCTGG
This sequence comes from Vreelandella sulfidaeris, assembly GCF_042429665.1. Classification (GTDB taxonomy): domain Bacteria; phylum Pseudomonadota; class Gammaproteobacteria; order Pseudomonadales; family Halomonadaceae; genus Vreelandella. The sequence goes on from NZ_JBHMAC010000011.1 coordinate 310,940, forward strand.
AATGACACGCCGGTGGCCGAGCGCGCCGCTATTGTGCGCCGTCTAGGTGATTTGATGGAAGAGCATATGCCGGAACTGATGGCACTATGCTCGCGAGAAGGTGGCAAGCTACTTACCGATGGTGTCGGCGAAATCAAAGAGGCAGTCGACTTCTGTCGCTTCTACGCGATGCGGGCAGAGGAAGATTTCGGCGAAGCCATCGTGCTGCCCGGCCCCACCGGTGAATCCAATCGTTTGATGATGAGCGGCAAAGGGGTATTCGCGGCAATCAGCCCGTGGAATTTCCCAGTCGCCATTTTCTGCGGGCAGATAGTCGCCGCTGCGGTCACCGGCAATACCGTACTGGCCAAGCCAGCCGAACAAACCTCCATCGTTGCTCATCGGGTCATTGAGTTGCTCCATGAAGCAGGCATGCCGCGAGATGTCGTTCAGCTTTTGCCGGGTGACGGCCCCACGGTGGGCAGCGTGCTGACGTCCGACCCACGCATTACCGGGGTGGTATTTACTGGCGGTACCGACACGGCCCATATCATCAATCGCGCGCTGGCAGCGCGTGAAAACGCCCCGCTGCCCACGTTGATTGCTGAAACCGGCGGCATGAATGCCATGATTGTCGACTCAACGGCACTGCCCGAACAGGTGGTAGTGGATGTCGTTCAATCAGCGTTTCAGAGCGCGGGGCAGCGCTGTTCGGCACTGCGCGTGCTGTACCTTCAAGACGACGTTGCCGACCGGGTGATTGAAATTCTTAAAGGGGCTATGGATGAGCTGCGCATTGGCGACCCACGCGACTTGGGTACCGATGTAGGGCCAGTTATCGACGAAGATGCCCGCAAGGGCTTGCTCGAACACATAGAACAGTTGAAAGCTGAGAACCGCTTGGTAGCGGAAACACCTATGGCCGCTGAGCATACTCAGGAGGGCACCTTTGTGCCGCCGGTAGCGTTCACTATCGACAGCATCGACGCCCTCACGCGCGAACAGTTCGGTCCAATCCTTCATATCGTGCGCTATAAATCCAGCGAACTCGACAAGGTCATTAACGACATCAATGGTCGCAACTACGGGCTGACATTTGGCATTCATAGCCGTAATGAATCATTTGCCGCTGAAATAGCGAAGAAAATGCGCGTAGGCAATATCTATATCAACCGTAATATCATAGGTGCAGTGGTTGGCGTACAGCCATTTGGTGGGCAAGGGCTTTCCGGCACCGGTCCTAAAGCCGGTGGCCCCCATTACCTCCAGCGCTTTGTGACTGAAAAAACGGTGACTAACAACACCGCCGCGTTAGGCGGGAATGCGTCGCTACTGGCGCTGGGCGATGAGTAAATTGCTCATCGACTCCACTCACCTGACCCCATGAACAGGAAACCATTTCATGATCGACAATAATATAGGGATTGCCCTCATACGTAAGTCCTTTCCAGGCCTTATGGGGGGCACAGGGTTCTTTACTTACCAACGTACCCGTCACCACCTTGACAGCACCTTTCGCGGACGGTCACTAAGGCCAGTAACGTGATTAAGCAAAGGGTTAACAACAACAAGTCCGCGCCTCTACCAGACTCTTCTCGGTAAGCGCACTAACCTGGCGGAGCTAGCTCCGCCCTAATGAACTGGAGAAGTTACATGGCTATAGGTGTATGGATTAGTCTCACTGCTTACTTTGCGCTCATGGTGGCCATCGGCGTTTATGCGATGCGCAAAGCGACCTCTTCGTCCGAAGACTACGTACTGGGCGGTAGAACGCTCAGTCCGCAAGTAGCCGCCCTATCGGCGGGTGCGTCGGATATGAGTGGTTGGTTGCTGCTTGGGTTACCTGGCGCAATGTTTGCCTCTGGCCTGGGGTCCGCCTGGATCGGCATCGGCCTGCTCGTAGGGGCGTTCTTTAACTGGACCTTGGTGGCACCGCGCCTGCGTGAACAGACGGTTCACTATGGGAATGCGATTACCATTCCGTCTTTCCTGGCAAATCGGTTCCCGACTCGGGCAATGTCGCTGAGAACGGTATCCGCTATCGTTATCGTGATCTTTTTTGCGGTTTACACGGCATCAGGTCTGGTGGCGGGCGGCAAACTATTTGAAAGCGCGTTTTCCGGCATTTTCAATTTCGGCGGTTTAAGCGACTACGCGGTAGGCATCATCATTACCCTGGGCGTGGTGCTGGTCTATACCGTTGTTGGTGGCTTTCTTGCCGTGAGCATGACGGATTTCGTACAGGGCTGCATCATGATGCTGGCACTGGTGATCATGCCAGCGGTGGTGCTGTTTGGTGAAGGGGGCGGTGGCTTCTCGCAAGCCTCACAAACCCTGAATGAAGTAGATCCAACGCTGCTCTCGTGGACTGACGGCCTGACCTTGATCGGTTGGTTGTCTGCCGTCACGTGGGGGCTTGGGTATTTCGGTCAGCCGCATATCATCGTGCGCTTCATGGCCATTCGCCATCTAAAAGATGTTCCGGTGGCCCGTAACATCGGCATGAGCTGGATGCTTATCTCACTCATCGGCGCTGTTGCGCTTGGCTTATTCGGCCGCGCCTATGCCGTGCGTAACGGTATGGAAATTGAGGACCCTGAAACGATCTTTATCATTCTGGCGAACCTGCTGTTCCATCCGCTAGTGACTGGGTTCCTGTTTGCGGCACTACTAGCAGCAATCATGAGCACCATTTCCAGCCAGTTGCTGGTGTCTTCTTCATCGCTGACCGAGGATTTCTATCGCCTGTTCCTGCGCAAAGAAGCCACCGAGAAAGAAAGTGTGACCGTCGGCCGTATTTGTGTGGTGCTGGTTGGCTTGGTGGCCGCCGTCATTGCATCCGACCCTGACTCTCAGGTGCTTGGCCTGGTTAGTAACGCGTGGGCAGGCTTTGGTGCGGCTTTCGGCCCGTTGATCATCCTGTCACTGATGTGGTCGCGTACGAACGGTGCAGGTGCTATCGCTGGCATGGTGGTGGGTGCCGCCACCGTGATGATCTGGATTGCGCTAGGCTGGAATGGCGAATTTATGGGCGGCCCAGGTGTTTACGAGATAATTCCTGGCTTCATTGCGTCGTTAATTGCCATCGTGGTGGTCAGTAACATTACCGCCGACGCGGGTGAATATCAGCATATTGAACGTTAAGCGAGTAAGAGACACCGTCTCAATAACGTTATAGATGGATCATGAGGCCTTCCCGTGGTGTACGTCATCAAGGGAAGGCCTCATGCGTTTTAAAGGCATTTTTTCCTGCGTTGGCTAAGCCTTACAACTCTTGCCCTGGATCAATATCCCCACCTGCCTGCCTCGTTACACTCATATGCATCATTGAGCGACTAATAAAAGCCGCCCGTTTGCAACCAGGAGTGAACCCATGCGCAAAGCCGCCCTGCCTACTCTACTCGTGACCAGTATTGCCGCTGCGGCAATGATGACCAGCAGCCAGGCATTCGCCTATGGTGCTGGCGACTTCTTTACCCGTGTTGGCGTGGCCAAAGTAGCCCCTAAAAGCGACAACGGCTCTTTAGCCGATGGTGCGCTTGCCGTTGATGTACAGGATGAAACCAATTTCGCATTCACCTTAGGCTATCGCTTCCACGACAAGATCGGCGTCGAGCTGTTAGCGGCACTGCCCTTTGAACATGACATTCATCTAAATGGCGACAATATCGCTTCTACCAAACACCTACCGCCGACGCTGACCCTGCAATACTATCCTTTAGGCGGCACTGAATCCCGCGTTCAGCCCTATGTAGGTGCCGGTATTAACTACACACGCTTTTCTGATGAAAAGCTGGCCATCGGTGATTTAGACCTGGATGATTCCTGGGGCGCTGCGGGTCAGGTAGGTGTTGATCTACTTATTGATGATCACTGGGCATTAAACGCCGCTGCCTGGTATCTCGACATTGATACCGATGCAAGCGTCAATGGTGCCGCCGCAGGCACCGTTGAGATAGACCCTGTTGTGGTCATGGCAGGTCTTAGCTACCGCTTCTAAGCTGCCCTCCCAGCGCATTATCGCCTGCATAACCCTAAAAGCCTGCCTTCCAGCAGGCTTTTTGGTTGGCATCATCACTCCCCTCAGCTTTCAGTCACGATTTGATCCACCCTCTCCACCGCGCGCACTATCAGTAATTGGTGATGAGCAGGTGTTTTTTCCTGCTGCAAGTAAGCCGCTACGGCAGGAGCAACCTCGCATTTAGCAGGCATGGCAGCATTAGCCTCGATCAAGGCGTTCAAACGGGCAATAAATACAAAACGTATCCATTGGGGCAACGACATCGTGTCGATGCAAAAGGGTTGTACGCTCTCGAAGGCGTCTGCATCCGGTGTCGGCATACGCCATAGATCAGCGGCCTTCATTGATGCTTCAAGCTCAAGAAGCGCAGTCTGCAATGGTTGATAAGTACTCATAACGTCGTTTGTGACTACCTCAAAATATAAAAAAAAGGTTGCGCTGACCCATTATCCCCACTCGGCGGACGTCTTACCACTCATCAACCTTTGTGGAAAGTTATCCATAGACTCACAGAAAACCTGCACGAGCCTGTGGATAAACTATGGAAAGGTGTCGCAGACGCTACTCTCATGCACCTTTCGCAACGTTGTTTATTTTTTAACCGTACTGTCATGAACGTAACCCAACCTCTTTTATGGGCATAAAAGCAAGTCCTTAAAACGGGTCATTAAAACCAGTTTTCTCAATGTCGACGGCTGACAGTGTTAGATCATCAAGGTAGAGTGCAGACTTGCAACGCGGAAGGATGTCATGCAACCGATTCACACTCTTGATGAGTTTTTTACCCGAAGTGGCGCCGAGGTTTCCCTCTACCACATGGGCCGCCATGTGACCGCCTGCCCTCGCCAGCTTCTCGCCCCCTTCGAGCGTGGCGAGGCGCCTTGGCCTGAGCCCTGGAAAGGCCAGGCACGCCTAGCCATTTTGTTTCGCTTGGGCGACATGCCCGAACCTGCCATCTGGTTTTTAGCGCTGCCGTTAGATGAGCAGGGAATACTAGTCCCAGCGCAACGCGATGCTTTCTTGAATCGTCTACTTGAAACCCTGGGCCGCAACGTTTCGCAAGTAGGACGTGAAAAAACCGCGGACGTGGATCATTTAATGAAGGATAATCCACTCGCGTTCACTCCCAGCATCACTTTCCAGGCGATGCTCAATGCGCGCGCCACTTTTGATAGTGGGTTGCCAGCCAGCCAGCACTTTGAGCCGGTTGAGGCTTATTTTAGTGGCCAGCAGCATATTGATTGGCAAGCATTGGGCTTACAGGGAATTGCCGATTATGTAGTGCGCATGGAAGCAGATGACGCTGAATCACTAGCAAAGGCATTTACCTCTCTGCCTACCGCCGTTATCCACTCGGTATGCTACTGTTTAGAACACCAACCGTTGCCAGCCACATTGGTGTCTGCACTGCATCAACGCGGCGAGATCGCTGCACAAGAAGGCGATATAGAAACCTTATGTGCGTGCCTGCGTGCCGTCGGAAGCACCCATGCAGTTGAAGCAGGCGAGTGGTATACCTCATTGCTTAACGATGCAGCGGTGTGCGGTCCGGATGTGCTGGCCGCCATGGCCGGACGTGGCTGGACATACCTTGAAGACGCTCAGCGCCTGCCTCTGTTTCTACAGCGGTTAGCAGAAGATGAGCGTACCGATTTCGCTGCCGTTGTGCGGGATATTGCGCTTATTCCAAGGCTACGCTTACCGGTAATGATGGCGCTACGCGATGCGCATGAAGGCACTCCCATTCAACGCCGTTTGACAACAATGATGTCACACAGGAACAGTTAACCTGATGTTGTCACTTTTATTTGCAAGGAGTAGGTCGTGAAGGAATTACCCTATCAGGCTAAAGCGGTTATTGGCCGCCGGGAGATGGTGACCTTACCTGAACTAGGGCTTCACCTATGCTGTAAAGCAGATACAGGCGCGCGAACGTCTGCCCTACATGCAGAAGACATTGAGACTCACGAAGATGAGCAGGGCCAACTGTGGGTAAGCTTTATTACTCATAGCGGCGGGCCGACAACACCGGCCCACCGTTATAGTTTGCACCTGCATGATAGACGCCGGGTAACCAGTTCCAATGGTCATAGCGAGTGGCGCTATGTTATCCGTACCCCGATGCACATGGGTGACCTGAATTTTCCAGTTGAACTGACCCTGACTGACCGCAGCAATATGCGCCATCCGATGCTGCTAGGACGCCGCGCTATGCGTCGCCTGCTGGTCGCACCGGGTGCTGCTTTTTTGCACGGTGAGCCTTAATTCTCTTATTAGTTGCCTTACGATAGGCTCGGAGTCTCCTACATGCATATCGCCCTACTGTCACGCAATCGCAATTTATATTCTACCCGCCGCTTAGTCGAAGCGGCAGAGCAGCGCGGTCATACCGCACGCGTGGTGGACACACTGCGTTGCTATATGAGCATTACCTCTCACCACCCTTCTATTCATTATAAAGGGGAAGAGATCGAGCACTTTGATGCCGTCATTCCGCGCATCGGTTCTTCTGTCACCTTTTATGGCTGTGCGGTACTACGCCAGTTTGAGATGATGGGCACCTACGTTATCAATGATAATGTCTCCATTACTCGCTCACGGGATAAGTTACGCTCACTGCAGTTGCTGTCGCGCAAAGGGCTGGGGCTGCCCATTACCGGTTTTGCACATTCGCCGGATGATATTCCCGATTTGATCACCATGGTCAAAGGGGCTCCTCTGGTGATCAAGCTGCTTGAAGGCACCCAAGGCATTGGCGTGGTCTTGGCGGAAACCAACCAGGCGGCTGAATCAGTCATTCAGGCGTTTATGGGCATGAAAGCCAATATCATGGTGCAGGAGTACATCAAAGAAGCTCGCGGCGCTGACATTCGCTGCTTTGTTATCGGCGACAAAGTGGTGGCATCAATGAAACGCCAGGCAGCCGAGGGTGAATTTCGATCTAATCTCCATCGCGGCGGCACTGCAAGCGTTATTCGGATTACCCCCGAAGAACGCTCGACGGCTATTCGCGCCGCGAAGGCGATGGGGCTTCGAGTAGCGGGTGTCGATTTGCTCCGCTCCAACCATGGCCCGGTTATTATGGAAGTGAATTCCTCGCCAGGATTGCAGGGCATAGAGAACGCCACCGGTAAGGATATTGCGGGCATGATCATCGAACATATCGAAAAAAACGCCACGCCAGCCCGTAAAGCGCCGCCCAAGCCTAAAGGCTAAGGCAAAAATATTAAAATAATCCGATTTGGGGGTGGCAAAACGACGCTGCCCCCCCCACAATCTGCGTCACCGAAGGAGGTAGACGCTCATGTTTCTCGATAATCGCCAAGTGGCGATGGACAGCGTATTGGAAGCGCTGGCCGATAGCATTGATTATTTCCAAGATAATATTGAACGCCTGCGCCCCTCCCTGCGCGATGCTTTAAAACCGCATTACGAGGCTCGGCTTAAGCAGATGCGGCAATTACAGGAGCTCGCCCGTGCGCATTTAAAAATGCTGCCACGCGATGCAGACGTTGAACGCGATGACTTTTTATGGCTCTGGAGTCGTCTAAAAAGCTTTGTGGGCAACGATAGCCAAGTGTTGATCAATGAGCTGCTTGAACAAGAGCGAGTGTTGATGCAGGCTCTCTCCTCGCTGTACACCCATCCGCTACCCGACCCGATAGAGCCGGTAGTGGAAGAGTGCATGCAGGGTTGCCGTAAGCTGATTCGTGAGCTTTACGCCCTACAAAAGCGCAAAACCCACCGCTGATATGGCTCGCCCAACGGTTAAGGGTTAAAGCGCTTATCCAGGGAGGGCAAAATGAGATCGATGGGCGCCCGTTTCCTCAACTCAATGGGCTCTGGCGTACCGAGAAAATACGGCTCTCTCCCCCATAGATAGAGATCGCCCAGGGTCGCGACGCGCGCCGTCCACTCGCGCAGTCTTAAGCCCCACTCCACGTTGATGGTGGGGTCGTCGGCCACACAGCCAGTCACGTCCATACCTAGCGCCCGGCCAATATACACCGCTCGAGGAAGATGCCAGCTTTGGGTAATTAATAGCGCTTTATCCAATTGAAAGACGTCACGTGCCCGCACTAACGTGTCATACGTGCTAAAACCGGCGAAATCCATCGTCAATTGATCAGGATCCACACCTCGCCGAAAAAGTTCGCGCCACATGGCGCGTGGCTCATTATAGGCTTGAGTTCGGTTATCTCCTGACAGTAATAAATGCTCGACCTGCGCCACGTCGATCAGCGTGGTCGCGGTTCGCATGCGCGCATGGAAATGGGGATTACGCACGCCGCTTCGCGTCCAGTTAGAAGTGCCAAAGACAATGCCCACTTTAGCTGGCAGACATTGCTGAGGTTTTCGTTCTATATAGGCGGCAGTGGTCGCCAGCACCCAAAAATTACCGGCTATAAACAGCAATGTCGCCAGAAGCAACATGGCTCCTAGCGACATTAACAAACGCTTCAACCAGATCAACATCACGTTGTGCATCCAGCGCCCAGCCGGGAATTAGAACATGCCGAGTTCAAGCTTTGCCTCGTCGCTCATCATGTCACGGCTCCAAGGGGGGCTGAAGACAATCTCAGTGTGTACTTTGCTGATTTGGGGAGCACCTAGGATTTTATTGCGTGCATCAGCAGCAATGACATCGCCCATGCCACAACCAGGCGCCGTTAGCGTCATGCGTATCGTGGCGATCCGATCACCGCTGATAAGGCGCTCAATCCGGCAGCCATAGACCAGACCCAGGTCAACGATATTGACGGGAATCTCAGGATCAAAGCAGGTGCGTAACTGCTCCCATACGAACTGCTCGATCTCTTCTTCACTCGCAGTCTCTGGAAGCGTCGGCCGAGGCAGCGACTCAAGGCCCAAGGCGTCCAGGTTGCGCCCCTCAATCAAGTAGAGACGCCCCTCGAAACCAACGCTCACCGAACTCCCTTTCGCTTGCATAACGCTAACAACACTATCTTCAGCTAGCGTTTCTGTTTTGCCAAACGGTATCGCAATAGCGTCGACATCGCGCTGAAGCGGTAACTGCTGGCCTCGTTCGAGACTGGCGACTTGCTCGAGATCCATAACTGTCCTTAAAAACGTTCTTCAAAGAGCTGGCCTTAAAGAACTGACCTTAGCGCACCATACCAATGACACGATGGAGTGCTTCAATAAAGCTATCCACTTCTTCCAGCGTATTATACGCCGCAAACGAAGCCCGGCAGGTAGCCTCCACACCAAAATGAGTCAGTAATGGCTGCGCACAGTGATTGCCTGTTCGGATAGCCACGCCGAGCTGATCAATCAACAGACCGATATCCTGGGAGTGAGCCCCATCCACCACAAACGAAAGCACCCCCGCTTTTTGCGGCGCGGTGCCCAATATCCGCATACCATCAATACGGTTCGCCGCCTGTGTGGCATGCTCAAGCAATACGCCTTCCCAAGCACCTATCGCCTCCACCCCAACACTCTCGACCCACTCAAGCGCCCTGCCCAAGGCTATCACCTCGGCTATGGCGGGGGTGCCGGCTTCAAACTTATGCGGAATATCGGCAAACGTGGAGCCAACATCAAAGGAGACGGTTTTGATCATTTCGCCGCCGCCCTGCCATGGGGGCATGGCCTCAAGCAGCGCTTGCTTCCCATAGAGCACGCCAACCCCGGTTGGCCCATACACTTTATGGCCTGAAAAGGCATAAAAATCGGCGTTGATTGCCTGGACATCGACCCGCTGATGCGGCGTGGCCTGAGCACCATCAATCAAGATTAACGCATCATACTGATGGGCAAGTGCTGACATCTCCTGCACGGGATTAATAGTACCCAACGCATTAGAGACATGATTGACCGCGACTAGCTTAGTCCGTTCACTCAACAGCGTGCGATAGGCGTCCATGTCCAGCGAGCCATCGTCTTTAACAGGTATCACCTTAATGGTAAATCCGATCTCGGCTGCCAGCAATTGCCAGGGTACGATGTTGGAATGGTGCTCCAGCATCGAAATCAGCACCTCATCGCCAGGGGCGAGATGGGTACGCCCCCAGCTTTGAGCGACCAGATTAATCGCTTCGGTGGTGCCGCGAGTAAAAATAATCTGACGTGCATCTTCTGCGTTGAGAAACGAGCGAACCTTATGACGGGTGCCTTCAAATGCCGCCGTCGCCTCATCGGCAAGGGTATGCAGCCCACGATGAATATTAGCGTTATAGCGTGAATAGTAATCGCTAAACACGTCAATCACCTGCTGAGGCGTCTGGCTAGTAGCTGCGTTATCTAAATAGATCAGCGGCTTACCGTGAACCTCACGGTTCAATACCGGAAAGTCCTGGCGCAGACGCGCGACATCAAAAGGCGCTTGCTCAAGCCTGGGTGTCGACTCAATAGCGGCATGTAGCATCATACACTCCTCATATAGTCGATGTGCTAGTCGTTCAGTGCGACCGCAGCTTCAACCAACCCAGCAAGATTGAATCGCTCTGGCAATTTACCCGCGACCGCTAACTCGACACGCTTTGCAATCTCATCCAGGGCGACTTTATCCAGCACTTCGCCAGCAAAGGCGAGAGTCAACAAACCACGTGCAGTAGCTTCGTCGATACCCCGGGTACGCAACGCGTAGATCGCCTCTTCATCCAACTGACCTGTCGTCGTGCCGTGTGAGCACTTAACGTCGTCAGCGTAGATTTCAAGCTCGGGCTTGGCATCGATGTGTGCGCGATCCGATAACAACAGGTTTTGGTTACTCTGGAAGCCTTCGATCTTCTGGCTATCGCGCTTGACGTAAACCTTGCCGTTAAACACCCCATGGGCGCGATCATCCAGAATGCCCTTGTAGTTCTCATTAGAGAACGTCAGCGGTGCATTGTGATTGACCTTGGTGTGATTATCGACGTGCTGGCGGCCCTGACCAAAGAACAAGCCCAGGAAGTTGGTTTCTGCACCCTGACCATTTAGATCACTGATCAAGTCATTACGCACCAGCGCCCCACCCAAGCTCAGGTTGTAGGAGGTGTAGCGAGTATCGCGACTCTGCTCAACGTGAATACTGGCGATATGCATATCGCCCAACGGGGCTTCTTGCAGCTTATAGTGTGACAGGATCGCACCACGGTCGAGCATCAACTCGGCAACCACGTTGGTGAAATTAGCCGCGTCGCTCTCGCCGGTGTAATGCTCGATCAGCGTTGCTTCACTGCGGCCACCGGCTTCCACCAGTACGCGGGGATGACTCATTACTGGCTCACCAGCGCGCGATAAAAACTGCAGTAGAATAGGCTTTTCAACGACCGTGCCTGGGGCAATGCGGATCACCGCACCCTCTTCCATAAAGGCCGTGTTCAACGCGGCAAACGGCGAGAAATCCACCCCGGTCAAGCGGCCAAGGGGACCGCCAACCGCTTCGTGGTTGTCACTCAGCGCTTTGGAGAGTGGTAATACCTGAACGCTTGACGGCAGCCCATCCACATCAGAAAGTGCAGATGAGTAAACGCCATCGACAAACGTCAACCGGTAAGCCTCGATCGGCAGTGTTAATGCAGCGGCGCTGGCGGGCGAGAATTCAGCGTTATCGGCCACCGCAAAATTACCCTGCGCAATTGAGCGCACATCGGTATATTTCCACTCTTCGTCTCGACGGGTAGGAAATCCCATCGCTTCAAAACGCGCAGCACCCGCCTGACGACGCGCCGCAATCCACGTTGGCTCCGCCTGATGGAGCGCACTCCGTGCTTTTAACGTCTCTAGAAAGGTTTGCGTATCGCTCATGCCACCGACTCCTCGATACCTTCGTACCCGTTAGCTTCCAGCTGCTTGGCCAATTCAGCGTCGCCGGTTTTCACGATACGGCCATCGACAAGGACGTGAACTTTGTCCGGCACAATGTAATCCAGCAGACGTTGATAGTGAGTGACCAGCAGAATGGCGCGGTCTTCATTACGCAGGCTGTTAACGCCATCGGCCACGACTTTCATCGCGTCGATATCAAGCCCCGAATCGATTTCATCCAGCATGGCTAGCTTCGGCTGAAGTACCAGCATTTGCAGAATTTCGTTGCGCTTTTTCTCACCACCAGAGAAGCCTTCGTTAACGGCACGCTGAAGGAAGCTGGCGTCCATTTTCATAAAGCCCAGTTTTTCTTTGACCAGCTTCATAAACTCAGGCGCAGGCATTTCTCCTTCACCACGCGCGACACGCTGAGCGTTAAGGGCGGACTTCAACAGATAGATGTTTTTGACCCCTGGAATCTCGACAGGGTATTGGAAACCTAACAGCAGGCCCGCCTGGGCGCGCTCTTCAATTTCCATTTCCAGCACGTCTTTACCTTCAAAAGTAACCGTACCTTGGGTAACTTCGTAACCATCCTTACCGGCGATGACCGCCGATAGTGTCGATTTACCCGCGCCGTTTGGCCCCATAATGGCGTGAACTTCACCCGCATTGATGGTTAAGGTTAAGCCTTTAAGAATCTCATTCCCATCGACGGTGACGTGTAAATCATTCACTTGCAACATTTTGATTACCTTCTAATTCTGGCGAGCCGCAACAGCGACACAGATAAAATTAACAGACCTAAGCAGTTAAACGCTTAGCCAACCGCACCTTCCAGGGTAACGCTCAATAACGCTTCGGCTTCGACCGCGAATTCCATCGGCAGCTCTTGGAAAACATCTTTACAGAAGCCGTTAACGATCATGCTGACAGCGTCTTCTTCAGAGATACCCCTGCTCTGGCAGTAGAACAGCTGGTCTTCGCCAATTTTCGAGGTGGTCGCTTCGTGCTCGATCGTCGCTGTGCTGTTACCTATTTCCTGATAAGGGAAGGTATGCGCACCGCAGGTATCGCCGATCAGCAACGAGTCGCACTGGGTAAAGTTTCGTGCGCCTTTGGCGCGAGGGCCGATTTTCACCAAGCCGCGATAGGATTGATCGCTTCTACCTGCTGAAATACCTTTGGCAACGATATAAGAGCGCGTGCCCTCACCGATGTGAATCATTTTGGTGCCGGTATCGGCCTGCTGACGTCCGTTCGTCACCGCAACGGAGTAAAATTCGCCAATACTCTCTTTGCCGCGCAACACACAGGAAGGATATTTCCAGGTGATCGCGGAGCCGGTTTCTACCTGGGTCCAGCTGATCCGTGAACGATCCCCACGGCAATCACCGCGTTTGGTAACAAAGTTGTAGATACCGCCTTTCCCGTTTTCATCACCGGGGTACCAGTTCTGCACGGTGGAGTACTTGATATAAGCGTCATCCAGGGCGACAAGCTCGACCACAGCAGCGTGAAGCTGATTTTCATCACGCATTGGGGCAGTACAGCCTTCCAGATAGGAGACCTGGGCGCGGTTCTCACAAATAATCAGCGTACGCTCAAACTGGCCGGTATTGGCTGCGTTGATACGGAAGTAGGTCGACAGCTCCATCGGGCAGGTGACACCTTCCGGCACAAACACGAAAGAGCCATCGGTAAACACCGCCGAGTTGAGTGCGGCAAAATAGTTATCCGCCACCGGAACCACCGTACCCAGGTACTGCTTGATTAACTCTGGGTAGTCGCGAATAGCCTCTGAAATGGAGCAGAAAATCACCCCTGCTTCACCCAGCTGCTTCTTGAAGGTCGTTGCCACTGAGACAGAATCGAATACAGCGTCAACGGCGACACCTGCCAGTGCGGCCCGCTCATGCAGCGGAATGCCCAGCTTTTCATAGGTTTCAAGCAGCTTGGGATCCACCTCGTCCAAGCTTTGCGGGCGGTCTTCCGGGCGCTTGGGTGCACTGAAGTAAGAGATAGACTGATAATCAATGGGCGGATAATCAAGATGCGCCCACGAAGGTGCCTCCATCTTCAGCCACTGACGGTAAGCGTCCAGGCGCCACTCCAGCATCCACTCCGGTTCGCCCTTCTTTTTGGAGATAAAGGCGATAGTGTTTTCGTCCAGGCCAGGTGGCAAGGTGTCGCTTTCAATATCGGTTACAAAACCGTCTTTGTATTCGCGACGAACCAACTGTTCCATTTCTTCGCTTGCCATGGTGATACCCTCCGGGCAGTTGGGTGGCGAGATTATCGCCTTCATTAATAAGTTAAGGCCTGCTGTACGTACGCGGCGTCTAGGCCGACGCCGCCGACAGGCTGATCGTTTGAATAGGTAATTGCACAGGCAGCCTGATCGGTGCTGTATCGGCCAAATGCGCCAGCGTCACGCTTTCAAGCAGTGTGCGCATCGCCAGTGAGACTCGTTGCCAGTTATCGGCGACGCTACAGGTCGCCACCAACTCACAATCGCCTTCTGCCTGGCTACACTCGGTCATGGCCACAGGCCCTTCAATCGCCGCGATAATATCGGCGGCGGTAATATGCGATGCTGGCCGAGCTAGCCGATATCCGCCTTGAGCGCCGCGCTGAGAAACCAGCAGGCCTGCACGTACCAGCATTTTGAGTGTTTTACTTACTGTTGGATGGGGCAACTGCACGGCATCAGCTAGCTCAGCCGCCGCATGCGATGCCTGCGGGTGACGGGCAATTTGCGCCATCACTACCGCCGCATAGTCTGTCAGCCGAGAAAGCTTAAGCATGTCGACTCCCCTCAATGTGATTGTCAATGCGCCACTAATTAAATAACCAGAGCGCTAATTGAGGACCATTTTAGTCCTGTATAAATTTGATGTGAAGCCCCAGAGCGAAATGGATAACAATTTACGTGCAATCACAGCACGTTCGACGCCGATAGCAACAAAAACAACAATCATTATCATTAAGGATGGCGGGTTATTATCCCTACGTTGACATCAGCCTTTGCATAGCATGCCAGCATCGGGTAATTTGCAGATAGTTATAAGTATTGATGGCCTTCATTGTAGCTGGCTATATACCCAGCCACGTTGGCGCTAACTGAGGATGAAAAGATGGATTCAGCCGTTAACAATATGGTCAACGCCTCGTTGGCGATGCAGCAGGCGCAGGTGGCCCAGCAAGCCCAGCTAAGCGTTTTCAAGGAAGCACTAGACGGGCAAGCCGCACATATTAGCGCGTTGATGGAAACCATTTCACTGGAACCCATGCTGGCCACCAGTGGCAGCGTCGGCACGCTCATCAATACCACTGCATAATTAATGCGATAGCTAATGCGATAGTTTTTGCGATAGTTAAATAATGTGAGAGTCAAAAAAAACAGCTCCCTGCTATTCTTGTTAATAGCAGGGAGCTGTTTTTTTAATCACCGGTTTTGTTAGCCATCGGTTTTGTTAGTAAGCGGGCCTGGCGGAGCGCGCCAAAAAAGTAGCCTCTCCTCAGCACTACTTTTTAACATCGCGCTTGGGCGTTAAGCCTTCTTGACGAACTCGGATTTCAGTTTCATTGGCCCGATACCGTCGATTTTACAGTCAATATCATGATCTCCGTCGACCAAGCGGATGCTTTTCACTTTAGTACCTACTTTAACGACCAGTGAACTACCCTTCACCTTCAGATCCTTGATCACTGTCACGCTGTCGCCGTCGACCAATTCATTGCCGTTGGCATCGCGTACGCTGGACGACTCACTACTGCCCTCCTCTTCGGCGACCTTCGACCATTCATGACCACACTCCGGGCATACATACTGAAGCCCATCGTCGTAGCTAAATTCCGAGGCACAGGCAGGACAGTTAGGCAGATCACTCATCGGATGGCTCCATCGTAAGGCTAATACAAAAGACCCTAATAAGGTCTAAGAAAGCGATGGAGCCTACACGGGTTACGCAAAATGTCCAGCCGAAGCGTTATTAGCCGCGCTGATAAGTGCCGACTAGGCGGTTCATACCCAGCAAATGCGGCTCTACTTCCTTGAGTAGCTCAGCAAGCGTCAGCCCCTCCGGGAGGGAGGTCTGGTGATCGAGTGCAAGTACCCAAAAGTAATAATGGTGTAAACCATGGCTCTCTGGCGGCATTGGGCCCGTATAGCCAGGTTTGCCGCCGTCATTCATGCCCTGGGTACCCACCGGCGTATTTTCGGCTAGTTCAAATAGATCACCAGGCAAATTATAGAGCACCCAGTGTACAAACCCATAAGCGCCCTCATTGACCAGCGGAGCATCGGGATCATGGCATATGACCGCATAGCCTTGAGTTCCCTCTGGAGCATCGTGCCATACCAGCGCGGGTGAGACATTGTCACCTTCGCCCGTGTGCTTGGAAGGAATCATCTGATGGTTCGCAAACGCGGAACTGGAAACCTTCATCGTTGAAAGTGCAAATGCCATGCTGCTCTCCTTAGTCAATCGAATAAATACTCGCCAACCCTACCCTGGCCACGCTGTCAGCGAGTCAGTTGCTGCTCGTGTTGCTGCCACCACTGCTGAGCCGTGGCGACATTCTCAGCATTGTATGCAGGATCGAGAACCACCTTTAACTGAACATAGTCGCCGCGAGTCCTCACCATCAGCTGAGGGTCCTGAGTGGCCAACTGCAGGGCATAAAGCACCAACATCTGCTCATATTCATCGGTGGTATTCAAGCGAGCAAACAGTAACGGTACAGCGGGCAGACCAAGCTCCCCTAACCGCTCAGCAGCGGTATACCAGGGTCGGCGGTTGTCATTATCGCCGTAGTAGGTGATAAAACGCCGATCAGCTAACCGACTAACGAAGTAAGACGCCTCTTCTTCTGGGCTGTTCAATAACGGCGGCACCCACTCACTCGCCATTGAGTTTGCTGGCCGCGTGTTAGCTACCATGCTGGGTGCACTCGGTGATGCGGGTGTGAGCGCCGCGTCAGCTTGCGCTTGATTAGGCGTGGGCGCCGGTCTCATTTCGCCAGCACAGCCTGATAACCATAGACTACTTATGAGGCATATCCCGAGTCCCCATCTATTTAGCGCGTATTGCTGCATGGTCTTTTTCCCTGTCCTCGCGATTAAGTAACCCACCGCCCCTGTTTTTTTAAGCGGCGTTTTACCCAGTTATCATACATCTTTCTTAGGACTGTTTTGATACCCGGTAGCCCAATGCCCCAAGCGATCGGCACCAATGGAGGGATACGACGCATCAATACCCGGTAAGCGTCAATTCCCTCAATCAGCGTCCCTTGCGCGGTTTCGATATGCAGAGAACGCAGCGCCATGAAAGGGTCCACGCCTTTATCACGCAGAAGCTGCTCATGTTCGCTTACATCAAGCCATTGAATATCATCTGCACGGTGACCCGCCCAACGCTCGTAGCGTCGCCGCTCATTGCGGCAAAGCGGGCACTGGGCATCATAGAAAACGCTGATTGAAGTCTTATCGATCATAGGATTTCTCTGCATCAAGACGCTTTGTCACTGTCTACACTATGTCTTGTGTAGTGTGACATCTGCTGATGGTTGCGCAAACTTTTAACAAATGCTCTCTCGTTTAGGCCTTGCCGATGAATCCCGTTCTCAGTAAACAGCTATTAATCATTGCCCACGCCCCCTCACCCAATACCCAGCGACTGCGTGAAGCCGCCTACAAAGGCGCCAGCCACGAAGATCTTGAACAGCTTAATTGTGTGGTCAAAGCCCCACTAGAAGCAGGTCCAGAGGACGTACTTGCCTGTGACGCCATTGTGCTAGGGACTACTGAGAACCTGGGCTACATGAGCGGTGCACTCAAGGATTTTTTTGATCGCACCTATTATGCCGTATTAGAAAAGAAGCAGGGGCTGCCCTGCGCACTCTTTATCCGCGCAGGACATGACGGTACGGGCACCCAGCGTGCAGTGGAAAGCATTGTTACCGGCCTTCGCTGGCGTTGGGTTCAGCCACCGCTGATTTTACGAGGGGAGTGGCAGCCGACGTTTGCCGATCAGGTAGAAGAACTGAGCATGACATTAGCGTTTAGTGTTGAAAGTGGCATTGTATAACCTGGCATTGCCTGCCTTACTGTAGATACGCAGGTTGCGACCGCCGTTTTCTGGCCAGCCGTCGCCAATGCCGTTTTACGGTTGTGTTTATCCAACAAACGTATGTCAGGTAGCCATTATGCATAACGTCATTGCCTTTTATGATGATCGTGTACTCGAACACGAACCCAATATCGAGGCCGATTTTTTACCCCAGCGGATCGATAAACGTATTCGTCATCTGCTGGCTGGACTTCCAGTACCGTGGAAATACCCAGAGCATCCCGGACGACTAATCGCCATCCAGCGGCTACTTGAGAAAGCACCGATTGCGGGATTACAGATCGAAGGGGGCAAAGCCGCCACCCATGAGCAATTAGCCCGGGTACACACCACCTCATATCTGAATGAAATTTTTAGTCTGCGGGGTAAAAATGCATGGCTGGATGTGGATACCACGGCTGTCTCCCCTGGCAGTATTGAGGCTGCCGAAGTGGCGGCGGGAACCGCCATTGCCGCCGTAGAAGCGGTGATGGAAAAGCGTGCGAAAAGTGCGTTTGCACTCGTGCGCCCCCCCGGACACCACGCGGAGCCAGTGCGTGCTCGAGGCTTTTGCTTATTTAACAATGTCGCGGTCGCCGCAGCCCATGCGCGTAGTGCATTGGGCTGTCAACGCGTGCTGATCGTCGACTGGGATGCTCATCACGGTAATGGCACCCAGGATATTTTTTGGGCGGAACCCGACGTGATGTTTTTTGATGTCCATCGCGCCGCGCCCTTCTACCCCGGTTCTGGGCACCTGGAAGAGGTAGGTGCTGGGCTGGGCGAAGGCACCACCATCAATGTGCCGCTGCCAGCGGGGGCAGGTGATGAGGCATATCTCAAAGCGTTTCGGGATATTCTGGCACCGGCAGCGGCGTGGTTTAAACCCGATATCATTTTAGTGTCAGCGGGCTTTGACCCCCACTGGCACGATTTGGCCTTGAATGTTTCCTATGAGGGGTTTGGTGCACTAACAGGTTTTTTACAGCAATTGGCCAAGCAGCATTGTGACGACCGCCTGGTCTTCGTCTTAGAGGGAGGTTATAACCTGGAGTCGCTGGCAAATGGAACGCGATCGGTGCTCGCAGTACTGGCGGGTAACACCGTGCCGGTGCCTGACACTTGCGGCATTGCAGAAGTCGACGCCGCCGCGGATTTTCACCGCACCGCCTTTCTCTCTGAGTAGGACAAAAAAAGCGACAACGGCAGGTTTGCGATAGCCGCCATGAAAAACACCCCAATCGTTGGATGAGTGTCCAACTCTTGGGGTGCAGTTCAAGGTGCCGTTGCGTTCTTACTCAAGCTAATCGCTAACGTTGGCGTTGCGATTATTTCAGCCGTTCAAACACCGTTGCCACACCTTGGCCCATGCCAATACACATGGTGGCTAGGCCCAGTGTAGTGTCACGCTGTTTCATCACGTTCAACAAGGTGGTGCAAATGCGCGAGCCTGAACAACCCAACGGGTGACCCAAGGCAATGGCGCCACCGTGCAGGTTAACCTTCTCGTCCATCGCATCCAGGAAACCTAAATCTTTCAGTACCGGGATACCTTGAGCGGCGAAGGCTTCGTTAAGCTCGACCGTCTGAATATCGGCGGCGGAAAGACCAGCAATTTTAAGTGCTTTCTTCGACGCAGGTACCGGACCATAGCCCATGATTGATGCATCGCAACCCGCCACGCCGGTGGATAGCACGCGAGCAATAGGTTCTAGCCCAAGCGCTTGGGCACGCTCATAGCTCATCACCGCCATTGCTGAGGCGCCTACCGACAACGCTGACGAGGTGCCTGCCGTAACGGTGCCGTTACGCGGATCAAAGACAGGCTTCAGGTTCGCCATGGATTCCAGGCTGGCGTCTTCACGAATCACTTCATCACGATTTACCATGACTTTGTAGCCGCGCTGGTCGTGGCCCTCGACACCGATAATCTCGTTGTCAAAATAGCCTTTTTCCATTGCCGCCTGGGCGCGCTGGTGAGAGCGCACGCCGAACTTATCCTGCTCTTCACGAGTAACGCCGTGCATCTTGCCGAGCAGCTCGGCGGTTAAGCCCATCATCATGGCCGCTTTAGCCGCGTACTTGCTGGCCGCCGGGTTAACGTCAACGCCATGAGCCATGGGGACGTGCTCCATGTGCTCCACGCCGCCGATAATAAAGAAGTCACCCATACCGGCTTTGATGTTGGCAGCCGCGATATGCAGTGCCGTCATCGAAGAGCCACACAGGCGGTTAACCGTTTGTGCAGGCACCGTGCGGGGGATACCGGTCATGATAGCCGCGTTACGGGCAATGTTCATGGACTGTTCAAGCGTCTGGTTAACGCAGCCCCAGATCACGTCATCCACTTCTGACGGATCCAGATTGGGATTGCGGGCAAACAATGCCTGCATTGCGGCGGCGGAAAGGTTTTCAGCACGAACGTTACGAAAAGCACCATTCTTGGCTTTCGCCATGGCGGTACGAACACCGTCAACCACCACAATATCTCTCGGATTCAAACTCATCTTATAACTCCTATGGGTGGTGGTTAAGCCTGATTACCAGACGCTTCGCCAGACTGAGCTGCAGAATAAAACTGCTCGTTGTTTTGAGCCATCTGGCGCAACTTGTCAGTAGGCGCATAAAGTGCCCCCAATTCTTTAGACAAATCCTCCGCCAGCGCTACAAACTCGGCGACGCCCATGGCATCGATATAGCGCAGCGCGCCACCGCGGAACGGCGGGAAACCGATGCCATAGATCAGCGCCATGTCGGCTTCAGCAGGAGTGGCGACAATGCCATCTTCCAGGCAGCGTACGGTTTCCAGACACAGCGGCACCATCATGCGAGCGATGATGTCTTCGTCGGAAAACGTTTTTTGCTCCTTAACCACTTCTTTTACCAAGGCATACGCCGCGTCATCGGTGACTTTCTTCGGCTTACCCTTTTTGTCTTCTTCGTAGGCATAAAAGCCTTTGTCGTTCTTCTGGCCCAGGCGATCATTATCGTACATCACCTGAATGGCTGTTTTACCTTCGCGTGCCATACGCTCGGGGAAACCTTCGGCCATCACCTCGTTGGCATGAACGGCGGTATCCAGCCCCACCACATCAAGCAGGTAGGCGGGGCCCATGGGCCAGCCGAATTTCTCCATTACTTTATCGACGTGCTGGAAGTCAGCGCCTTGTTCGACCAGGAAGCTAAAACCGCCAAAGTAAGGGAAGAGCACGCGGTTGACCAAAAAGCCGGGGCAGTCGTTGACCACGATCGGCGTTTTACCCATTGCCCGGGCGTAAGCCACGGTTGCGGCGACGGCAGCGTCTGAGGTTTTCTCGCCACGAATCACTTCCACCAAAGGCATACGGTGCACGGGGTTGAAAAAGTGCATGCCACAGAAGTTTTCAGGCCGTTTTAAGTTTTGCGCCAACCGATTGATCGAAATCGTCGACGTGTTTGAGGTCAGGATGGTGTTCTCGCTGACCATACCTTCCACTTCGGTGAGCACGGCATCTTTGACTTTGGGGTTCTCAACGACCGCCTCAACCACCAGGTCAACGTTACCAAAATCACCGTAAGAGAGTGTCGGGCGAATATTAGTCAGCTTTTCTGCCATTTGTTCATTGCTAAGCTTGTTACGCTCAACCTGCTTGGCAAATAGCTTACGGGCTTCTTTCAGACCTAACTCAATGGCCTCGTCCTTGATATCCTTCATCAGGATCGGCGTGCCCTTAGAAGCACTCTGATAAGCGATACCACCGCCCATGATACCGGCACCCAATACCGCTGTTTGCTTCACTGGCTGCGCTTGCTTTTCATATTTGCCAGCTTTCTTCTTGACGACCTGGTCGTTAAGGAACAGGCCTACCAAGTTAAATGCCACGCTGCTCAGCGCCAGCTTGGCGAATGCTTTCGCTTCAATCGCCTGGGCACGATCACGCCCTTCGCCTGCGCCTTTTTGAATCACCTTGATGGCTTCAACCGGCGCGGGATAGTGAGGGCCCGCTTTGCCAGCGACATAACCTTTAGCGGTCTCGAACGCCATCATTTGCTCAATAGGATTGAGCTTAAGTGGGCTTGTCTTCTCGGCACGGCGGGCTTGGTAATCCAGCTCGCCAGCGTTGGCACGATCAAGCATATCCAGTGCGGCGTCTTGCAACTGCTCGCCTTTTACCACGGCATCAACAGCGCCTACTTTCAAGGCGGCATCAGCACGGTTTTCAGTACCACCAGCGATCCACTCGATCGCGTTGTCGGCACCAATAATCCGCGGCAGGCGTACACAACCGCCCCACCCTGGCAGAATGCCCAGTTTGGTTTCGGGCAGGCCGATTTTCGCTTTTTCGCCCATCACACGAAAGTCGGTGGTCAATAGCACTTCACAGCCACCGCCCAGCGCCAGTCCGTTAATCGCCGTGACCGTGGGGAACGGCAAATCTTCAATCGCATTAAAGATGTCATGAACCTTAAGGTTCATTTCCACAAGGTACTCTTCACCTTTATCAAACAGCGTGTGAAACTCGGTGATATCGGCACCCACAATGAACACGTCTTTACCACTAGCAATGAGCAAGCCCTTTAAATTGCTCTCAGCTTGAATAGCCTTCACTGCTTCGCCCAGCTCTGTGACAACAGCACTAGAAAGCTTGTTGATGGACTCACCTTTCAGGTCGAAAGTGAGCATAGCGATATCATTGCCATTCGGGGTGTCACGATGTTCCACCGTGATGGCGTTGCCTTGATAGATCATCCGCGCTCTCTCCACAATTCGGGCTGGCCCTGAAAAAAGAGCCACCACTTTTCATACGGTCGTTTGATAGCGTTAGCTTGGTTGAGTTATTTGACAACGTCAAGCCTATACTTTGGGCTAATCCTTAAAACAAGTGAGACCATCTCTCCCCTGAATCCGTTCATCCTGCTAGGATCGCGCTTCCTTTTATTTTTCAGGTTCCCCTCTCTATGGGCGCACTGCTCACGCCAACGCGAATCGCCAAAGGTCAGCGAGTCATTGAAAATCTGGTCGAACGACTTAAACCATGGAGTTGGTTATGGCCGCCCATGGCCTTCATGGCCGGATTGAGCAGCTTCTTCCTGGTGGATCGCCAGCAGTGGCTGGGTGCTGCGTTGGCCTTGGGGCTATTGTTCGCCTGGGCATTGCTGCTCTCTGAAGGCGTCATTACTCGCTGGCTTTCCCACCGCGGTCACCCGACACCACCGCGTGGCGTTACCACCTTTATTGCACAAATGATTCACCAGGAAACGCTTTTCTTCACGCTACCGTTTGTCTTGGTCACGACGGTTTGGAATAGCGGACAAACGCTGTTTGCCATTTTAGTGGCAGGCATGGCGCTCTTATCCATTATTGATCCACTCTACTTTAAAGTCGCTGAGCGCTGGAGGAGCCTTTATTTTGTGTTCCATGCGCTGTGTGTGTTTCTGGTATTGCTGGTCACGCTACCCATCATGGTGCACCTCACTACCGGTCAAAGCTTACTATTGGCGCTTGGAATTACGGTGCTGGTAGCCCTGCCCAGTTTTTGGCACTTGCTTAAGCAGCACTCTCTAAAACGCTGGTGCGCTTTTTTCGCGCTGACCTTAGTATTGGCCTACGGCGCCTGGTTAGGCCGCATCTGGGTTCCGCCTGCCAGCCTATGGATGACGAGCAGCGCCCTTTCGCCTGCTTTCGATGTTGAACAACGCCTCCCCCAGGGATCAATGCGGCTAACGCCACAAGCGATTAAGGAAAACGGACTTTACGTTTACACGGCTATTCGTGCGCCGCGTGGGTTAAGTGAAACCATTACGCATGCTTGGCATCATAATGGTGAGCTAATGGATATTGTTGAACTCAACATCAATGGCGGTCGCGAGCAGGGGTATCGTGCATGGAGCCACAAACAAAATTTCCCTGAAGATCCGTCCGGCCAATGGCGAATTGATATCATGACCGGCACAGGTCAACGCTTGGGGTTAATACGCTTTTCTGTCTCTGACAATAGTGAACAGGCCTCGTTAATCACCGGGGAAATAAGTCCCAGTGGCCTTAGTGGGCTGAACCTACGTCGGTTTGTACCGGGTCGTCCCAATGACGATGAAGCACGACCCGACAACTAAATGGCTAAGCGCTTGCATTCGACGGCGCAGCTTATGACAATTCATCTATTCACATTTATTGGTAGTTAGTTGCTTATGGCTTCAACAATTGGTTTTCGCATCGCACGATTGCCTCATTTATGGCGTTCTATCCTAGACAGCCGGTTAGCACCATTGGGGTTAACGCAAACTCGCTGGGTGACGCTCTATCACCTTTGGCGCCTGGGCGAGGGTCATCCCCAATGCGACTTGGCGCGAGCCATTGGCGTTGAGGCGCCGTCATTGGTGCGCACCCTTGGTCAACTAGAGGAGCAAGGCTTGGTCGAGCGCCGTGCCTGCGACAATGATCGACGCAGCAAGCGCATTTATCTGACCCCTGCGGCCATGCCTTTATTGGAAAAAATCGACAGCGTGGCCCAACAGGCACGCAAGGAGATGTTTGCCGGCTTAAGTGAGGAGAACCTTAAACAACTTGACGACTGGCTGGCTGTTATCGAGTCCAACGGCGTAGCGATTCAAACGCGCGATAACGACTCCTCGGCGTCTTGATCCCTCATCGTGGGGGGGCGGATCAGCCACCAGCCACCTGCTATCCTTTCAACGGCTGTGCGCTGGGTCGATCGGCATAGCCCCGCAGCGCGTTTAGCAGCTCTTGGAATTCAGGTAAATACGTCGCAAATCGTTCTGGGGTTTGCGACTCCCACCACCATAGCGTTATCGCCTCAGAAGACGATTGAAGCACCACGGCGTCTTGGGGTAGGCGTTCAAGCAGCATTGTTAACGCCTGTGTCGCGCTATCGGGCAAGGGCCGCAAAGGCGCAATCCGCCAACGCCAGCCTGCGTGGTAAGGCTCTAACGCCTCACTCGCGTCACTATCCCTGACCAGCAAAAATTCCGGCCCCGGCGCTAGCGGGGGAAAATGCCAACGATAGGCAGGCATCGTGCCTTTGAAATAATGAAGGGGCGGTTTTTCCAGCTTGACGCTGACGCCATGCTGAGTAACGTTTGCTCGCAGCGCAGCTTGGCGCTTTTGGCGTGGGCTGGGTTTCAACCACATTACCGGCCCCATTACAAACATCACAATAAAAACAATAATAAACCATTCCATCTCTACATTTTCTCCCACATACGTCACACTATAATCGCTACTTGAGAAACCATGACCCAGGTCGTTGTTTTAACTCAAATCGTTGTTAAAATCAGGTGTGCCCGCTACAGTAAAGGCATTGGACAAAGAGCCTCTTTGTTAACCCCGCCAAGGAGATATGCCATGAGCTATCACCACATTTTAGTTGCCGTTGACTTAACCAAAGATTCACACAAGATCCTCGAACGCGCCGTTGTGATCGCTGAGCGCAACAACGGCGCTAAAATCTCCATCATGCATACCCTAGAACCGCTAGGCTTTGCTTATGGCGGCGATATTCCCATGGATCTGACCAGCATTCAGGATCAGTTGGATGAACATGCCAAAAAGCGCCTTGCCGAAATCGCCGCGCCACACATTGACGAAGCTGACCAGCATGTAGTGGTGGGCATGCCCGATACCGAAATCCACCGCTTTGCCGAAGAGCATGGTGTAGACCTGATCGTGGTTGGGTCACATGGTCGCCACGGCTTTGCCCTGCTGCTGGGCTCCACGTCCACCGGTGTGTTGCATGGTGCACAGTGTGATGTACTTGCCGTACGCGTGGGTAAAAAGGGCGAAAAAAGCGACGAGTAGCGACGTACTCACCCTTATCGCTGCCCCCACATAGCTAACCTAAAACGCTAATCTAAAAACTAACCGTAAAAAACGGATGCAACAGGGCTAAGCAAACCAACCAACACGAAAGGCGCCCTAAGGCGCCTTTTGATTAGCGGGTATTATTTATTCGCCTGCCGCCATCGCCTCAAGTGCCATCCAGCGTTCCATGGCGACCTCTAACGCCTCCTGCACTTTTTCCAGCGCTTGCAGCTTAGCCGTAATGGCATCTGCCTCTTGCTGATAAAAGGCAGGCTCGCCAATCTCCCCTTCCAGCGTCTCTACTTCACTCTCCAGACGCTCTATCTCTGCGGGCAACGCATCCAGCTCGCGCTGGAGATTGTAGGAGAGCTTGACGCTCTTTTTAGCCGCAGCGACAGGTGCCTCTGCGACCTTTTTAGGCGTTTCAGAGGTGGGTTCCGTGCGCTGGCGTGCAGCCCCTTCCCACGGCGCTGGCGGCAGCTTACCTCCCTGGCGTATCCAGTCCGTGTAGCCACCTACGTACTCGCGTACAACACCGTCGCCTTCAAAGGCGAGCATGCTGGTGACCACGTTATCCATAAAGGTACGGTCGTGGGAAACCAGCAGCAGCGTGCCATCAAAATCGAGTAGCAGCTCTTCAAGGAGCTCCAACGTTTCCATATCCAGGTCGTTGGTAGGCTCATCAAGCACCAGTACATTAGCGGGCTGAGTAAACAGCTTGGCCAACAGCAGGCGATTGGATTCGCCACCAGAGAGCGCTTTTACCGGCTGGCGGACCCGTTCCGGGGTAAACAGAAAGTCCTGCAAGTAACTCATTACGTGGCGATCCTTGCCGCCAACGCTGACCCGGTCGCTACCTTGGGCAACGTTGTCGTAGACCGTCTTTTCCAGTTCAAGCCCCGCACGCAGCTGATCAAAATAGGCCACTTTGAGATTGGTGCCCATCTGGACCTTGCCTTCACTTGGCTCCAGCTCGCCTAACAGGATTTTCAACAGGGTTGTTTTACCTGCGCCATTGCGGCCTAAAAAGCCAATACGGTCACCACGGAGTACTTCAAGATTAATGTGGCGTAGTACTACGTCATCACCAAACCGCTGGGTAACGCCCTGCAGTTCGACGACACGCTTGCCGGTTCGCTCGCCACGGTCCACCGTAATATTAGCATTCCCCTGCCGCTCACGACGCTGGCTGCGTTCATTACGCATGGCTTCAAGTGCTCGCACTCGTCCTTCATTACGGGTACGCCGGGCCTTGACGCCCTGACGGATCCAAGCCTCTTCCTGAGCCAGTTTCTTATCGAACTCAGCGTTTTCCCGCGCCTCGACTTCAAGTTCATGCTGCTTGCGGGCCTGGTACTCTTCGTACTTGCCGGGATAGTGGCCTAGTTGGCCCCGGTCCAGCTCAAGAATATTGGTCGCTAGCTTAGATAGGAACGCGCGGTCGTGGGTAATTAGCAGCACTGCCCCGTTAAACGCCAGCAGTTGCTCCTCCAGCCAGGCAATGGTGTCGAGATCCAGGTGGTTAGTGGGCTCATCGAGCAGCAGCAAGTCAGGTTCAGCAACCAGCGCACGCGCCAGCGCTACCCGGCGGCGCCACCCGCCAGAAAGCGAGTTCATCTCTGCTTCGGGTGGCAAGCCTAAGCGGGTAAGCACCGTGTCGATGCGCTGATGAAACGACCAGCCGTCGATGGCTTCCAGGCGCGTTTGCAGCGTCGCCATACGATCCATATCCGGGTCGGGGTCGTTAATTAGATGATCATATTCCGAGAGTAGCTCACCAGCTTCGGGCAACCCTTGGGCCACCATATCAAAAATAGTATGACCAGAAGACTCGGGTAGTTCCTGGGCCAGGACACCGATTTTAAGGCCAGGCGCACGCCAGATAGAGCCATCGTCGGGCAGAATATCCCCCGCCACCAGTTTCAGCAAAGTGGACTTGCCGGTGCCGTTGCGCCCGACCAGCGCCAGCCGTTCGCCTTTTTCAACCGTCAGGTCGGCGCGATTGAGTAATACATGAGTGCCGTAAGCGAGTTGTAGCTGTTCAAGTCGTAACAGGGCCACGCGGTGTCCTCCTTAATCGTGAGGCGCACAGTGTAACGCATGCGCCCCCCGCTCGTGTGAACCTTGTCACGCGAAATCGTTATGAGACGAGAACAGCGCGGTGTTTGGCCTTTTCGACCACGCTAAATGTCCATCAGCGACTCATATTTCAGCGCGAATACGCTTTTTATCGAGCTTGCCCACACTGGTCTTGGGAATAACGTCCACCAGTTGAATAACCTTGGGAATAGCCCAGCGATTGAGCTTGCCCTGAGTGACAAACTGTTCCAGAAACTCAGTGATACTTTCTGCACTCAACGGACGATTAAGATCAGAGGGCACCACAAGTGCGGCTGGCCGCTCACCCCATTTTTCATCGGCAACACCAATTACCGCCACTTCCGCCACTCCCGGGCACTGGCTGATATAGCTCTCAAGCTCCAAAGACGAGAGCCACTCACCGCCGGTTTTAATCACATCCTTGATACGGTCACTGATTGAAAGAAAGCCGTGTTGGTCAAGCGTTGCCACATCACCGGTATGCAGCCAGCCATCGCGCCATAGCTCCTCACTGCGCGCCTCCTCCTTATAATAGGCCTGAGTCAACCAGGGCGCCTGCACACGGACTTCACCGGCGCTTTTGCCATCATTCGGTAGCGGCTGCCCGTTTGGGTCCACTACCTGCAGCTTGACCAGCGGTACCGGCAGGCCCGCCTTACAGCGCCAGGGAAGCTGGGTATCAAAATCTGCCTTTTCAACATCCAGGGGCAGAATATCGGCGGTCAACAGCGGACAGGTTTCCGACATGCCGTAAGCACTGCGGGCATCAATACCCAATTCCCAGGCCCGCCGCGCCAGCGATGATGTCAACGCGCTCCCACCAATCAGCACTTTCCAGCCGGTCAGGTCGACCTTTTTCGAGGCGACCGCCTCCGCACTGACGATCATGTTCAATAGAGTCGGCACGCAGTGGGAAAAATCGACCTTCTCCTTGACTAGCAGGGATACCAGCATCTCGGGCTCGTAGCGTCCCGGATAAACCTGAGTGGTCCCCAATAGCGTGGCGGTATAGGGCACACCCCAGGCGTGAACATGAAACATGGGAGTGATCGGCATGTACACCTTGTCGCGGCTGAGGAGCGCAAATCCGGGCGTTTGAAACGCACTGGCCTCGCCCAACGTGTGCAGCACCAATTGCCGATGGGTAAAGAAGACACCTTTAGGATTGCCCGTGGTGCCGGTGGTGTAAAACAGCGTGGCGACCGCGTTTTCATCAAAGCTTGGAAAAGCGTAGTGGTTAGGCTGTTGGCTCAGCAGGTCTTCGTACTCGCCCAACAGCGGTAATGACGACTCAACAGCCCCCGCGTGCTCCTGGCATAGCAGGTAGCCTCGCACCCGTGGCAACTCGGCAACCAGTGGCTCAATAAGCGGCAGGAAATCCTCGTGCACCAAGACAAACACATCTTCGGCGTGGGTCATGGTATAGAGCACCTGTTCAGGGGCAAGCCTGACGTTCACAGTGTGCAGTACCGCGCCGATCATAGGGATCGCAAAGAAGCACTCCAGATAGCGGTGGCTGTCCCAATCAAGCACCGCCACCACGTCTCCGGCACTGACCCCCTGGCTTGAGAGTACGTGCGCCAGACGATGGACACGCTCTCGGAAGGCCCGATAGTCATGCCGACGCTGGTCGCGATAGACAATCTGGTTATCACCCGCCATGCGAACACCGGACTCCAGCAGATCGCCAATCATCAAGGGAGGATTGGTGGCACTGGACGTGGCGGGTAATATTTTCGGTGTTATTGTCGCCATGAAGCGCTCCTTTACAGGTTGATTGAGTCAAATTTTTCCTGCACATGGCAAGAATGCTTTGCTCCTGCACGCAGAGTGGCATGTTGAGAATAACTTGGCATCTCACCTATTAGTCGATGCTTGCGCTAAGCGGTACAATAGAGTTTTGCCGTTTTGCGAAAGGAGTGGCGCTTGGCTGCACCTATTGAGGATACTTTTTTACCCGAAGCGCTCCAGTTTCGCTCACCCTCACCGCTGGTGGATATTGGTGCGAACCTGACACACGAAAGCTTTGGCAAGGATCTTGAGGCCGTTATTGCCCGTGCCCGGGCTGCGCAGGTCAGTACCTTGATCGTCACGGGAACAGATCTTGCCCATGCCGAGCAGGCCGTTGAACTCGCCAGACAGTATGCCGGGTTCTATGCCACCGCAGGCGTGCATCCTCACGACGCCAGCGGCTGGAATGCCGAGCTTGCCGGGAAAATGGCAGCCCTGCACGCCCTCCCCGAAGTGGTCGCCGTGGGTGAGTGCGGGCTTGATTTCAATCGCAACTTCTCGACCCCAAAAGAGCAGGAGCATGCTTTTGAAGCGCAGTTGGCGCTGGCGGCTGAGAGTGGCCTGCCGCTTTTTCTTCACGAGCGTGATGCAGGGCCTCGAATGCGCGAAATACTTACCAGCTGGCGCGGTGATATCAGCGACGCCGTGATCCATTGCTTCACTGCTGATCGCGATACGCTGCATGGCTACCTTGATCTGGATATGCATATTGGCCTGACTGGCTGGATATGCGACGAGCGGCGCGGCCACCACCTTCGCACGTTGGTCAACGACATTCCGCTTGAGCGGCTGATGATCGAGACCGATTGCCCCTACCTGCTGCCGCGCAACCTGCCGGCCAAGCTCAAGGGGCGCAGACATGAACCCGCGCTGCTACCGTGGATTTTAAAAGAAATTGCCCAGTGGCACGGTGTCAGCAAAGCTGAACTGGCCAGCGCCACCACCCAAACGGCGCAGCGCTTCTTCCGCCTGCCCACTGACACTTGAGAGGAGTACGAGCGTGGCCGATTATCCAGGATTTATTGCCATTGAAACGGGCGAAGATGATGGCCTGCCCCTTGCCATTGCCTGGTCACTGCCGGATGGACGCGTCAAGGAGACGCTGATTCAGCCGGACGACAGCTGGATCAAGGAAGATACCAATGCCATGGGCGCCTACAGCATTGAAGAGCTTGAGAGCCTGGGCGTCAGTCCACTTGAGGTGATTCGCGAACTCGAAAATGATCACTTTTCAGCGACGCTGTATACCAGCGACAACGGCGATGAAGAAGCCGCACTGGCGCGGCTGTTTGATACCTACGGACTTGATCCGTTTGTCGAACTAGCGCCAGCACCGGTACTCTATCCTTCGCTTGCGCCCGGTGAATGGCACCGTCAGCGACGTGAAACGTTCAGCGAACTGGGTCTTGAACCCATGCGCCCCGAGCACGAGTTGGAGGTCATGCTGTCTTTACATCAACGCCTGACCGAGGACGATTAAGCGTTATCAAACGTTAGCGTTAGTTCCAAAATACCGCGATGCGTTTGCACCCCAGCAAAACCTCTGCTAACCAACAAGGTGGACACCGCTTTTCAACTCGCGGTGGTGAAAGATCAGGTATTGATTGATCAGCCATGTCAGTTAAGGAGGCATCAAATGACGGATTATGTTGAAAAGGGAGATATTTATTTCTTCTACCGGCCCAAGGTTAATACGCAAAAGGTGCAGAATCTTGACGACGTTCAGCGCCTTCACCTTGTGCTGGTCCCGGACGACGGTGATAAAGCTCGCCTGTTTCTGGTAGGCAAGAAGCGCATGCCCGAGATTATGCAAGGCAAGCCAACCTCTACCGCCCGCGAGTGGATGATGAACGACATGACCGGTAAGCCCAAGGCAATTGGTGAGGCGCTCGCTCCGCTTGAATATGAGACCAAAACCAAAGGCGAGCAGGAGCAAGGAGAAGCTATTCCCGTCGGTGAGGGCCGCTATGCGATCTTTATGCGCGACAACAGCTCTCGCTTGGCTTATCGGCTTTCCAACCCAACGCCCCCTGGCAAGGCACAATCACAGTTGGGGATTCTTGCCGAGGCAAGCTACATCATCTCGGTGCGCAATCCCTCTCTCGATGTGCCTGGCTTTACCGATGCCAAGCCAAACTACCCCAAGCATCTGGAAAAAAAGTTCGCCGATAAACGCTGGCTAGACATCGAGGATGGTAAATTTCTCGACTATGAGAATGCCCAGCTTCTGCTGATTGGTGCCCATGATGACCTCAGTGAAGAATCTGTTTCCATCACCGGCAAAGCAGCTCTGTTCAAGACGTTGGGACTCAACCAGCGCGAGTGGCCTACTGAGGCGCTAAAAGGCGGAGAACTGACAGAACCACAGATGCAGCCAGAGGCCAAGGCGCCCGAGGGTGATCGCAGCAAAGGCGGCGAGCGTGGCGGCAAGGCGGCTATATCTACCGCTTCGGCCGCGGGTATCACCAAGTCGCTCAAAGGCATTGACTTTCCTTGCGACAAAGCCGATTTGGTCAAGCAAGCCAAGGCCAACCAGGCGGCGGATGACATTATCGACGTTCTGAATGAGTATCCGAATCGGCAATACGACACGATGGCGGATATTCAAAAAGCACTCGGGGAGATACGCTAATGGCCCAGTTCACTTGTGAAATATGTGGCGCTGAGTTCGAGCAGAAGTCCCGCTATGAACAGCACATGCTTACCTCTCACCCGCAGCAGGCAGTGTCTGCTGCCGATATCGAAAAGGCACTCAAGGACGTCGAATTCCCACGTTCGCGTAACGAGCTAGCCGAAGCGGTGGATGAAGAACATCTCGATGTGAAGGACATTATTAAGCATCTGCCGGATCAACAATACCGCGATGCTGCCGACGTCGCGCGGGCTTTCGGTGAGCTACGCACCCATGAGAAGAGTGCCGACAATCAACCCAGCAAGACGGGTGGTGAGCATGCCATGCAGTCGCCATCCGCGGCGCGCTTTGCCAGCCTGTTCGCTGGCATGCATTTTCCAGCTTCGCGTGCGCAATTAATAAACCATGCGCGTGCAAAAGCCAGCGAACAGGAAATGGATACCTTGAAGCAGTTTGGCGAACACAACTACAAGAGCATGGCCGAGGTAACTCAGGAGCTGAATCAGATTGACTAACGCATCTGTGCCGCAAGGTTAATGCCAGCAGTAAGCGCGTTTACTTCGTGACTCGCCCAGTAAGCTTGTCACGAAGCCTGTCAACCATTCCTATGCCCGCTCCGACACTTTTATGAAAAAGCTCAGAGTGCGGAGCGCTTGGGTGCGGGCGCGTTGGCGCCAGCTTTTTAGCGTTTTCGACTTGCTTACCCATTTCAATGAGTTGTTCTTCAGGAATATACTTTCGCAACTTGGGAAACTGGTCAGATTCCTCATCGTCTGCATGGTGGCTTAACAAGCCTTCCAGCTTTTCAAACCGCTCCATATACTGCGGGTCAGCCGCCTCTAACTCTTCCAACTGTTTCATTAACGTTACGATTTCATCGTGTTCTTGCTTATCGTGCTCAACTTCCTCGCGTCCATTGGGTATGCACTTCTCCATTACCGGATAGACATACATCTCCTCGGCGACGGCATGGCGCATCACCTCAGCAATTAACGTTTCGGTCGTGTCCCGACGTTGATCGATATCACTTGAGCGCTTAATTTGCTCCGCCAGCGCCATCATTTCCTTATGATCCGTGGTCAGGATATCAGCGACATCGGCAATTGATCCGTTGGTTTGGGATGGGGTCATGAGATTCTCTCCTTTAGACTCGTGACTTCTACCGCAGTAGATATTTTAACATAGTCATGACCCCTGCAATCTTTCAAGTCCTTGAGTAATTGCTGTCTCGCGCTGCCCCCCCACTCGATAGTAATGATTCAAGGCATGACGAAACGCATCAGCACGAACGGGCAGGCCTTCACCTTCATAGCGCTCTGCACGTGCCATTACGCGCTTTTCAAAGGCACTACGATCAACGTCTAAATCTCCACCTAAATTATCGACGCTGACATGAAAAGAACGCCCACACGCCTGGGTAAACAGGTACTCCAGTGCTTGTGGTGCCACTTCTGAGTTCTCAAAAGCGATCTGCTGTTCAGCATTGCGCCCATCCGGGGCATACCAGTAGCCGTAATCTTCTAGCTGGCGACGTTTTTCGCCTGCGATACACCAGTGGCTGATTTCGTGTAAGGCACTGGCATAATAGCCTCTCGCGAAAATAACCTGATGGTAAGGTGTTTCGACATTCGCGGGCCGATAGAGAGGCTCGTCACCACCGCGAATCAATCGAGTATGATAGTGCGGCATAAACACGCCATCAAAGAGTGCAGTAATATCGTCAAGCGTCCATCTGTCACGTGCGTGGGTCACAATATCCTCGTTATTCAGGCTCGTTTTACCTAGTATAACGGCCCACCCCGAGCTGGCTGAAGCTTAAACAGCAAAACCCAGCGAGCCCTGCTAACCTGTCGCGTTTTAACGACTACTTTATTAACGGAGAGGCTATCCTTGGCCGGCTTTGCTAACGATTTCAAGACCACTTACTGGCCCGAAACACGCGCCTTAATCCTTCTGGCACTGCCTATTTGCGGTGCTCAGCTCGCCCAGGCGGGCATGAGCGTTGTCGACGTCATGATGACCGGCCGTTACAACGCCACCTCATTGGCGGCTGTATCGGTAGGCGCTAGCCTGTGGATGCCCTTGATGCTGTTTATAACCGGCACGCTGATGGGACTTACCCCTATTGTTGCTCACCTATTGGGCGGCAAACGCAATGACGACATTCGCCCGGCCGTTCATCAGGGACTATGGGTGGCGCTGGTACTCGGCATCATCGCCGCGATACTGCTTCGCACTAGCATAATGCCTATTTTTGAATGGATGGACGTACCCCATCACGTTGCACAGGAGTCGGCAGCCTACCTATCCGCCGTAGCGTTCGGGATGCCGGGTATTGCGCTTTTTCAAGCGCTACGGGCATTTTCCGATGGGATTAACCATACGCGGCCATCTCTATGGATCAGCTTGGTTGGCCTAGCCGTCAATATTCCAGCCAATTACTTGCTCATCTACGGCGGCGACGGTCTGGTTGATCTATTTGGCAATGCTGTTCCTGACACTCTACAGCAGCTTCCTGCACTGGGCGCGTTTGGCTGCGGCATCGCCACCGCTTTATCCATGTGGACAATGACTCTCGCCATGATGCTCTATACCCGCCGGGGCCGGGCGTATCAAGGCATAGCACTTTGGAAGCGTTTCACTCCGCCTCAGCTTGCAGGTATCAAGGAGCTTGTGGTGGTAGGCA
This sequence comes from Vreelandella sulfidaeris, assembly GCF_042429665.1. Classification (GTDB taxonomy): domain Bacteria; phylum Pseudomonadota; class Gammaproteobacteria; order Pseudomonadales; family Halomonadaceae; genus Vreelandella. The sequence continues at coordinate 345,818 of NZ_JBHMAC010000011.1, forward strand.
TGCCCATTGGCGTGGCCATCTTTGTTGAAGTCACGCTGTTTACCTTGATTGCACTATTTATCGCAAGTTTTGGTGAAGTGACCGTCGGTGCCCACCAGATTGCACTCAGCTTTACGTCGATTCTGTTTATGCTGCCGCTATCGTTAAGCATGGCTCTCACGGTTCGCGTCGGAAATACGCTCGGTCAACACCGCCGACAGCTGGCAAGCCACGTCGCCTGGAACGGCATTGTGGTAAGCGTGTTGATTGCAGCCTTCAACAGCCTGCTTTTGTGGGTAACCGCCAAGCCGGTCATTGCCCTTTATACCTCTAACCCGCAAATACAGGCGCTGGCCTTTTCCATCATTGCGCTCGCGGTCATTTTCCAGCTATCAGATTCGCTTCAGGTAAACTTGGCGGGCGCCTTGCGAGGCTATAAGGATACGCGCATCGTGATGGTCATCACCGTGCTCTCTTACTGGATTGTAGGCCTGGGTGGCGGACATTGGCTAGGCACACATGGCGTCAACGGGCTGACTGAGCCACTAGGGGTTCACGGGTATTGGATAGGCCTAATTGCCGGGCTAAGCACTGCAGCGCTTCTTCTCGGCTGGCGCTTGAAATGGATTAGCCAGCAGGAGTAATGAATGGCTTATGCGACAAGATTAGTCCGTATATTGACGATCAGCGCCAGCCTAATGTTAGCTGGCTGCCAGGGGGAAAACGCCGAGGCGCCTTGGGTGGCGTACCATCAACAACTGGCTGACGACCTCTCCTTAGCACCGATTGAGCGCTCAGATATTGGTAATATTGGCGCGTTTCCAGAGCAGCGCACAAGGCTGATACCCATTGAGGAAACCCGCGAAGGCATGCTCAATATCTATGCGCTGCGGGAGTGCCAAATTACCTCACTCATTGCCGCACGCAATAACCAGCTGGGCCGCGTTGCTCCCCCTAGCCAGCATTGGCTGTATGAACGCGAGCTATGGCAGAAGTTGGATGCCTGCTGGAACAGTGAGATTCCCGCTACTTTGAGCCCTGAAAACCGTGAACGCCTTGCTGAGCTTACCCGCCTTAAAACCGAGCAGTTACCTGCCGTTAGTTGGAACGCTATTTTTGCTTCTGAGGAGTGGGTAAAGAGCTTCTCTCGGGCGAGTCACGCCTGGGACATTCGACACCCTCCCGACATGAAGCAACCGCTAGCCGCCGTCGACTACTTACAGCAAATGGTCGATACGCAATTTAGCCAAACGTGGCAACAGGACTCGTCGACACTTGAAAATCATTTAAAAAACCTACAAGAACGCCCACTAAGCGCCGAAGTATTGCGCACGTTATTGCTTGCCACTCAGCGCCTAACAGAAGCTAACCGCTACCTGAACGCGATCAATCTCACATCTGAGACCTGCCTATCCGCCTGGGACAGCAGCCATCTGGATAACCTTGAACACCGCGCCAAACAGTGGCTAACAGCGATTAATCAGCTAATTGACGCGCAACAAGTGCCCACGCCTACCGCTATCGACCACTATCAAACGCGCTGGCTGTCATTGCAAAATCCCCGTGCGCCCTGGCAGCAGTTTCAGCAAGTACGCCTTGAACATGCAGCACTCAGAGCACGCTTACCCATGTGCTCAAACAATAAAAAATCGTAGGGGCCTTAACCTTATGAGCAACTTGTGCTATTGGTGAATACGTGAGGTGAAAATAATGCAAGCCATGGGCCTGCTTCGCCAATGTGATGACCATGCAGCACAAGGAGAGACACAATGGGCGTATCCTTGTCACCCCGCTCTGCCCAGGTCATCGACCTGGAAACGGTGCGTCAGCGTCAGCAGGCGCAAAAGTGCCTAGTCCGTTTAGCGCCTGAGCTAGATGGACTGGAGATGGTATACCAACTCACTGCGAGCCAAGATACGTACTATGGAATGCCGATTTTGGCTTGGGGGTTACGAGCAGACGGTAACGTCGTCGGTTTAGTACCGTGGATGGAATCCATGGCTGCCTGTAATGAGCTGAATAGTCATGAGAATGGCTACTTCGTCGGCTATCGTGACCCAGAGACCGAGGAAATTTTTGACGTACCTCCGGACCACAAATATCAAGAATTAGTGGCATCAGCCGAATACTTTGATTATGAAGCCTCCGGAGAGGTCACACTTATACAGCAAATCCCGGATACGTTAGGCACTCACGCGCTATGCATGAATCGCCCTAACTCGCCGTGGCATATGAAGCCCGTTTACGGGTGGAGGCTCTACAGCGACGGCAGCCTTGATGCACTGGTGGCCGATGAGCAGAAAGCCACCATGACGCCCATCCTCTTAGGTGACAAGTGCCTTTATAGTGCTCATACCCGCCATCAAACGGTCTACTTTTTCCAACGCCATATCGCTAACCGCATTTTGGAAGAAGATCCTGCAACGCTAGAAGCATTAGCGATGATGGTAGTGGCAAGCGATTGAGAGTACTGAACCATTGATAGCACTAATCGATTAATAGTGCTGACACATCAGGCGAGGAAAGACTCATGCAAGCAACATGAGCCTCGCCTAGGGTCACATGGCACCTTAATCATGCACGTTATCAGCATGGCCACCTGGGCGGCTATGCTGAGATGCGCTAGTCAGCGTAGCGATTAAGCAGCGTCACCATTTAAGGCTGTCAAAGTAAGCGGCCAATTCAAAAAGGCTACGCCAAGCGAATAAAGTATACAAAGTCGCTCGCCGATGAGGAGTCCTGCACTAGCAGTTCATGCCCTAAAAATTGACAAAACTTGGGCACATCCCGTGTGGTGGCTGGATCGGTTGCAATCACCTTGAGCACTTGGCCCGAAGACATGTCGCGTACTTGGTTATGCATCAACATAATCGGCTCAGGACAGTACAATCCCGTTGTATCTAATACCGCATCATAGCAGGGTAATGTACTCGTATTATCAGCCATTAACATCCTCGATGTAGGAAGCACTGTGTATGATTAAAGTTATCATCGAACGTAGAATTATGCCCGGACTAGAAGAAGAGTACGAGCAGGCAGCTCGTGAAGCAATGCGCGTATCTTTAGGCGCCAGGGGTTTCGTTGGTGGCGAAACACTTGTCGAGCTTGGCCATACCGATCGTCGTTTGATGATCACAAAGTGGAGAGATATCCGCGCCTGGAAGGAGTGGCACTCAAGCGAAGCACGCACCACAGCTATGCAACGCATTCTACCGCTGTTAACTGAAGAGGAAAGCATCCGGATCTATGAACCCGGCTACTAGCCTGCTTTCATTCAACTCATCAGTCTTTAAGCCTTACATGAACCGTTACCTCTTCACGATCATGATAGAGGTGACGACAAGCTATATCAGCTTGCACGCCTGCTTTTGCAAGCGACGCCTCCAGTTTACCCAGGCATCGGGTCACTTCATCCCAGCGTTTCTTCATGGGTAATTTAAGGTTAAATACAGCCTCTTTACACCATTTATGAGTGAGCCAACGCTCGACCATCGCCAGCACACGCACCGGCTTATCAACAATATCACAGACCAGCCAATCCAACCGCTGTGGGGGCTCCCAGGTAAAACCATCCTCTTTTAGATGATCTATTTGTCCTGTCTTCATCAACTCACTGTCCATCGGGCCATTGTCGATAGCGTAGACATACATACCCCGCTGTACCAACTGCCATGTCCAGCCACCAGGAGCCGCGCCCAGGTCAGCGGCCTGCATGTGAGGTGCAAGGCGGACTTCCCACTCCTCGCGGGGGATAAACTCATGCCAAGCCTCTTCTAACTTTAGCGTTGAACGGCTAGGCGCTCTGGAGGGAAAGCGTAGACGACGGATACCGTTTATCAATTCACTACGGTTAGCTGGGAAACTCATCGCTAACTGCACACGATCACCGTCGGTCCAGAAAACATGCAAGCGTCTGGCTCCAGCACTACGCCGTAAGGCACCACGCTTTTTCAGCATGCTTGCTAGCGGCTTAGTGAGCGCCTTAATCAGTCCCGTCAACGCTTTGCCGTCATTAGTATCCGGCGTTTCGTGCCAAATATCTTCAAAGCTCCATCGACTGGCTTTTATCTGCTCTAAAATAGCAGTGAGGCGATCATCTCTTGAAAGCGTAAGAGCAGGCAGCGCTGCCAGGCTTTGGCGTGCAAATATCAGCCTATTAAAGGAGGCTTGGCGATGTAACTCATTGACCGGCTCACCATCGACTCGCGTTAAGCTAACCCAACCTTCGCCGCAGGTCGCCTCCCCTATCACACCGTGCAGGCTTGCATGATGCTGTAATTCTGCCATTGCATCATTTTCAAATCCTGGACGGCAATAAACGAGCCATGTAATGGGTACTAATTCACTCACCCTTTCACCTCAAACGTTAAATACCAACAAGACAGACTATCGTGTGCCAAACCTCTGCTCCATTGAGCAGCACACCGAGGCCGAATCATAGCATTTTATCGGTGCAATACGGCTGGCGTTAGGGGTTAGTAGTACACCTGTAGGCAACTATCGTCTTTTAGTTGGAAGTGTCGTAAACTCACTATAACAGCGTTTTCTTATTTTACTTAAAGCGCTGTTTTAAATATATATTTTCAGCCTAACTTCATAACATTCAGTACCGCTTACGATTAGCGGGTCTTTGCCAAGGAGAGCACCATGGGGCAGCGTCCACCCCTTTTAATTAACCGGCTTGATGCTGAACGCTTACAGCGTTTAATCGACGCTGCCAGTGAAGAGGATCAAGCGGTGGCAGAAATGCTCGGAAACGAGCTAAGCCGAGGCGTTGTCGTTGATCCGAATGAGATTCCCGACAATGTGGTGAGTATGAATAGTCAGGTTCAGTTCACTGATCTTACCCGCCAAAAACAGATGATCCGGACGCTGGTTTATCCTCATGCCCTGACCAGCGTTGAAGATGCCCTTTCAGTAATGGCACCCATTGGGGCCAGCCTACTAGGCCTCAAGGTGGGTGATGCTATTGATTGGCCCCTACCGAATAACGGTAATACCCTATTACGCATCGACGCCATTCTTTGGCAGCCAGAACGAGAAAAACAGTACCACCGTTAACAGTGGCGTTGCCATCGCAAGCGCAGCGTGGCGATCTAGGGTTGCCTGTCACCACCGGCAGAGATGGCCACGTCGCTGCGCTCCTCGCCATGACAGGCTCTATTACCTCAACCACCGCACTACCGTTGACTCTGTCATTGCGAGCGTAGCGCGGCAATCTGGGGTGAGGGGTACTTTTCTTCCAGGCAACAAAAAGCCCAGCCGGGTGGCTGGGTTTTTCGTGGAATAAGTGCCTGACGATGACCTACTCTCGCATGGGGAGACCCCACACTACCATCGGCGCTAAGCGGTTTCACTTCTGAGTTCGGCAAGGGATCAGGTGGTTCACGCGTGCTATGGTCGTCAGGCGTAACTGGTTATGTACATCATGCTGATGCGTACTGCTAAATGGTGATCGTCTCATGGTGCCGCCCTTGCATTTGCTTGGGTCACACGCTGCATATCCGGCTTTTTGGTTGATCGCTCAACCTTACGTTA
>NZ_JBHMAC010000012.1:0-187683 GCF_042429665.1 Vreelandella sulfidaeris
AAAAAAAACCCGGCTGGGGAGGCCGGGTGAGGTACAGGGAAACAGGCTCTTACTGGGGAGCGTGGATTGTCAGCACGCCCGGGCCGCGCCCGACTTCAAACTCTGGATCTGCTACTGGGGAGCCCTCTGAGTTGAGAGTGAGAGAGAAGCCGGATCAGGGCTAACTCAGAGGGCTCTCCGGTAGCCCCGTTACCGAGACGACCAGACGGCTAATGCGCATCCCCGAAGCCGTGTCAGGGGAGAGAGGAGATAGCGGACGCAATCCGCTTAATTCGTTCGGCGATGGGTTGTTAAGCTGTTTCTGCTTACTATGTGTTACTATACTAGACGACATTTTTTAAGAATACAACACACTTTAGAGATGAAAGACATCGTATTGTCGGTTGCTTCTGAGCGGTGCTTATTCCGCTTACTTTCCTCTACCGAAGGACGACCTTCAGGATGACATCAAGAGCACTCATTCTGTGTGAGAAACACTCCGACCAGGCCGACAAAATAGCCCCTGCTTTAGGTCTTACGCGCAGCGGCAACGCCTACACCGGCACCTGGAATGGCATAACACTTACCTTAGTTTGGGCCGCTGGGCATTTGCTGGCGCCTGTTGAGCCTTCCGAGGTGAGCCCAGAGGCCAATTGGCGCGATCCCCGCAGTCTTCTGCCCCTACCTACCGCCTTTCCTCAGACGCCTACCGACCGCGGTAAGAAATACCTGGGAAACCTTAAAAAAGAACTCTCTCAAGCAACAGAAGTATGGTTGGCCACCGATCCAGACCGCGAAGGCGAAGCCATCGGGTACGAGATCCTGCAATACGCTAAGTACCGCGGTTCGGTGAAGCGGATGTGGCTGACCGGCTCTATGGAAGCGGCCGATGTTCAGGCCGCGGCCAAGCGCCTCAGGAACGCCGGAGAAACCATATCTTTCTGGCGGGCTCAGCAGGCCCGCGCCAACGCGGATGGCTTCTGGCAGTACCTTGTCCGTGCATACACGGCAACCGCACGCCTGGGCCTTATGGGTAGCGATTTAGCCAAAGGCAAGGGCAAGGCAGGGCTCGTGTCGGCCGGCCGCGTACAGTCCGCCACCCTTGGGCTTGTTGTTACCCGCGATCGCGCAATCGAAGCCTTTATTCCAGTCGATCACTACCAGGCAAAGATTACCCTTGGCGGGGGCGAGCTGACCTATTCTCCAGCCGCCCCAATAGCTGGCGCCAGCAGCATCCAACTGCACGATGACGGCAAGCCAATGTTCCTGGACAGGGCAGCCATGTTGGCCTTCACCAAGCGCTTAGAAACCGTCGATAACGCCGCCATTCTGGAGGCCGAGACAAAGCAAACAGCCAAACATCCACCGCTGCCATACAGCCTCACAGCGCTTCAGCGAGACATGTCAAAAAAGTACGGCCTCACGGCCACACAGACGCTGAAAGCAGCCGATTCAATGCGAAGCGATGGTTACCTGACCTACCCCCGAACAGAGCATGGAGAATTGCCCGCAAGCCTCTATAACCGGACCGATCTGTTGGCCATTTTGGGAGGCGCAGCAAAGGCTGATGACACGCTCATGACGCCAGCTCGGCAAGCTGGACGCCGGCATTGCATGGAGGGTGCCGAGGCGCCACGTCCACGCTGTTTTACCGACAAGCCCATGAACCACCACGGGATCATCCCAACGCGCAAGACACCGAACCTGTCAGAACGCACTGAGGCCGAGCAAAAGGTTTACCTGGCCTGCGCAAAACAATTCATCCAGGCCCTCCTACCAGCCGCTACCGTCGAGTCCCTGAGTGTCCGCGCCAGCATAGATGTTGAGGACGTGATTGAGCGACAGCCAGCGCTGTTTGCAGGCACCTTCAAACGCATCATTGACCCCGGCTGGATGACTGCTTTCGAGGCCCACAAAGAGCAGAAAGACCTGCCGCCACTGGTGACCGGCGCTAACACTCCCGTCGAGGCAGTAAGGCTTCATGAGGCACGCACAGAGCCGCCCAAACACTTCACGCTGCACGACTTACTGAGCGCAATGCTCAATGCAGGCCGGCACGTCGATGGTGAAGATGCAGAAGCACTCCGAAAAGCTGAAGGGATAGGCACTCCAGCCACTCGGGATACCGTTTTGCAGACATTGTTTGATCGTGAATACATAACCACCAAGCGTAAGGGCAAACAGCTGCTTATTGTCTCCACCCCGCGAGGCCGCGCATTCATCGATAACACCCCCTCCGAACTCTCCGATGTGCGTGTGACAGCCGCCTGGGAGCGCCAGCTCGATGCGATCCAGAACGCACCCAACGACACAGCGGCAAAGCATGCCCGTGACAATTTTATAACCGCTCAACGCGACTTCATCACCACCCGTATCAAAGAGGCAATCGACATCATGGACAATGCACCCGAGGCTGTTTTGGCAACGGCCAATGGCCCCACAGAGAACATGGTTTCTGCTGCACGAAAGCTAGCTGCAGCTCGCAGTCTCACGCTACCAGAAGGCATCGAAAAGAGCTTCGAGCTGTGTCGCTCATTTCTGGACGAAGTAATGCAGCAAACACCGCCACCAACTGACAAGATGAAGGCCTTGGCGATGCGCTTAGCGGATGAGAATGAGGTGACATTGAATGGAGAGCTGACCTCCTTCAGGGAGTGTAAAACATTCATCGACAAGTACATGCAGATCCAGGCACCGACCGCGAGAATGATAGCTGCTGCTGAGTCTGCAGCGAAGCGCTACAAAGTAACGCTACCCGAGGCTGCCCGCACCTCAATACAAGAGTGCCGCGTGTTCCTCAACGAGCACCCACGCTAGCCGCGCCGAGAGGTAGGCCGGGCACCCCTTGGGCGGGGCAAGGGCACAAGTACGATCACATCAAAAGCTACCGAACAAGACAATCCCTCGCCAAGGAAGGCGTTCAATTTAACACCTGCCAGACGTACCCGCTCACCACCTTTAAAGCACACAGAAAATATCCTTTAAGATTGATAGGAGACGATAGGAACCGTTATGCATGAAGCCCACCAAGACGACGATGAACTACTGGTTGAAGGCACTAATCAACGTCGCTCACGCCGTACAGTTGATAGAGAGGTACTAGCTCACGAGGCCGAGCTAATGGTCGGCGCACTGACGGCAGATATAGATGCAATTATGGGGGAGTACACAAGGCAGCTACTGGACATCGTTGAACGCATCAGAGAAGCCCAACCACGCACCCATGGTGCGGTACTTTTAGATGTTAGTCGGTGTGGTTATGGATGCCTCGGTTGCCCTCACCCGGTATGGCGTAAATGGGTCAACCGACAACAGCATAGCCGGCATTCTCCATCAACCTGGCATGCTGTGAGAATACAGCGACCAGGGGTAGCAGCAAGAGCGAAATCTGTACCTCAAGAGGCACGGGAACTGATAGCAGAAGCTCTCGTGCTGATCGAACGTAGGGCACGCTTCATCGACCATTTGAAGCGCATCAATAAGGCCATTGGTACTGCACGTCACTATCGACCAGAGCTAGGCCAACATGGCGGCAAAGAGGACAGCTAGACGCTCTTTTTTTTGCGCACCAACTGATTCCTCTATGGCTGGGAGTGTCACTCTACAAGCCGTTTTTGAGACGCTGAACTGGCCTCACGCGGGCTTAGGTGTTCACCGTAATGGTGAACGCACCATGATGCATCTCACCCATTATATGTGTACTCGCTATGCGCGTTACCCCTTCCAACGGAGAGCTATACCCAGAGGCTGGGCAACCACCCTTTGGGTATCCTTGTACGGGGGGAGGATGACAGTTACTAAATGACCGTGCTGGTAGGTATGAGAGGGTGGGGGAGAGGTAATACCCCATACAGGAATCAACCTCCATGAAAGCACCTCCTAATACAATATGTATTCCCTTATATATGAGTATCCCAAGCGCACCATTGCTGACCAAGCTGGCGCCTTCGGTGCGTGAGCAACAACGGTGAAAACGTCCTTGTCGGGGTGTGGGGAGGCCACGCCACCGCGCTCTATGCTGGCGCCTTCGATGCGTGAGCAGCAACGGTGAAAACGTCCTTGTCGGGGTGTGGGAAGGCCACGCCACCGCGCTCTATGCTGGCGCCTTCGATGCGTGAGCAGCAACGGTGAAAACGTCCTTGTCGGGGTATGGGAAGGCCATGCCACCGCGCTCTATGCTGGCGCCTTCGATGCGTGAGCAGCAACGGTGAAAACGTCCTTGTCGGGGTATGGGAAGGCCATGCCACCGCGCTCTATGCTGGCGCCTTCGATGCGTGAGCATGAGGAGACAATAGCGGGCTAGAACGAAGTTGAATCGGGGCGGTTTAAGGAATTAGAAATCGCAAATATTAGGCGTTTCGAGGCTTGCCTCGTGATAGGTCGCGAAGCGGCCCATGTGCTTTTCGTGGACAGCAGAAGAAAGATCGCTTGCTCTCCCACAGCAGTCCTGCTTGCTCTAACAAAACGAAGTGACTTGGGGCGTTTTTCCGGCTTTAACTATAGCAAATCTAGGCGTGTCGTGGCCTGGCTCTTATTCAGCCGCGTAGCGGCTCATGTGCTCTCGTTGACTCAACGAATAACTGCAACGGTGAACACAACAAGAAAGCACACCAGGCCGCACATAAAACCATTCAAAAAGTTGTAGAAAAACCTTCTAAAATAGATACGCGCTAACACAGAATACCGCCTAAAATTAGTCGTTTATATGCAATTCCAGAGATGCTCGTAAACTATCTTTTATTGAGATGGGCGAAGATAGCCGGAGCGACCGCGCCGTATAACTCGAACGATTCACGGACTTATAATCAAATCAGGGTAGTTCGGGGGATGTTCCCTGTCCCTGGCCTAAGGCATGCCTAGTCACCGCGGTTTCAAAGCTACGCTCACCACTGCCACGGCAACTGCATCATTTTCTTGGAAAGGGAAGACCCTATTCCTGACTGGGATATTCCCCCCTGAATTCATCCATGCTCTTGAGCAGGTCCAGGTAATCTACCCCACCCGTAATAAGGCGGGTCTTTGTAGCGCGTTCATACATCCACACACTCCATAACTTCATATGCGTTGAGGCGCCTTCAAGGTCCTTGGGCATCATCCCTCCCCACTCTGGATCGTCAGCCATAAACTGGAGTGCCCGATCAATGGCGCGATCCAGATCATTTCGGGGCGAGTAAAAGTCAGACAGATGTACCTGCTCGGCCAGGATCAAAACCGCAAGCACCGGATAGTTCAGAAACTCTGCAAACTTTTCAATCACATCCCGGCCCAGGCTACTGGCAAGCCTACGTCCAGTTTTCAAGTGGCTTAGAGTGCTCGGCGCAATGCCAAGGTGGTCGGCTAGGTCTGTGGAAGCCAGCCCTTCGCCAACAGCTTTCTCGAAGATAACCTGAACCAACTTATAGCCAGGCGTTTCCGGCTCTATTTGCAGGTAGTCAGTTCTTGGCCCTTTGGGCTTTCCCCTCTGGCCATCCTTAGGGCCTGAACCCCCTTTACGGATTCCTGCGTCGATGACCTTCTGTAGGTCTTTATCATTTTTTCCCTGATCCAAGTTTTTCTCCCCATATGACGTCAGTATGTCATCTAGTCAAATAGAACTATACCGGATAACAAATTCTAATACTTATTGCCTATCCAGCGCCGCACGCTCAGCGGCAAGATTGCATCGCTACATCTTAACCCAGGAGTAAGCAATGCTCATCGGCCGTATTGAACACGATCCCAAAAAACACTTTCCGCTGCAGTTGCCGGAGTCAACGCTTGGCCGCCTTGAACTGTACAAAGAACTTTATCAGCAGACATTCGGCGAGAAAGTTGCAAATAACGATCTCGTGGACCTAATGCTCACGAATGTCATGGATAGAGACCGTGAATTCAAGCGGTTCTTGAGAGAGGAGGAACGAAAGAAAAAACTGGAAGCAAAACAACAGGAACGAGGCACAGGAACTAGCCCCTCAGCTGGTGAAGCTGAAACCGAATCTCACGCTGAGGCACAAAGCCATCAGCGTGAGCAGCACCAGGCATAAGGGTACTAGGTCTCGATATGCTGCGCTTGGATGATCTCACACATCTGTTCTACCTGGGGAACAACACGTCTCCACTTGGTACGCAGAACACGGTGATTGCCTGTAGCCCAACTGCGCACAGAGGTAACAGCCTCGTCAGCAGCCACGGCTATCTGGCGTGGGGTCATTACTTCCATCCAGCGCTCCACAGTAGCTTTGATCTCTTTGGAATCGACCCAAGCACCGCCTTCGATAGCGACGTGCTCGGACATGATTTCATTAAGAGCATTGAGCACTTTGTCATATCCGACCTTTCGAGGGACCGCTCCCCCTGTCCAGGTATGAATGGATGCCACGGAAATCGAGCATCCAAGTTTCCCCGTCAGGTGCTCTGCGATCTTGGCCAGAGTCATGCCGTAATCGTCTCGCAGAGTAGCAATATGTCGAGCCAAGTCACTGTCGGTCTTGCTGCGTTCAGCACGCCCACGGGTTGTCGGAATGCTGATCTTGATTTCGCAGCCATGCCTCTCGAGCGTGTTGATCAGGTCGTTCAGGAGTGCGTCACGCATGACTAACCTCTATGAATATTTGGCAAGTCACCCGCCTTCTGAAATGCAGCGACTTGTTGGTTGGACGGCAGCCCGTTTGCATATCCCCAGGCAATGGCAGGAGGACATGAAGCAGGAAATATACGTTGCCTGGTTTTCTAAGGAATATGACCCTTCGTATTCCCATGATGCGATCATGAAATATGCTGGTGAGGCGGCTTTCCTCGCGGTCAGCACATGGCGCCGCCATACCATCCTACCAGTGACCGTTCATAAAGCCGGTCAGGCTGATAGCGAACCCAGGGCTGAGCAGTTTGATCTGATGGCTGAACAGATCCCTGGTTTCACTGAAGAGTTCAACGACGAAATCGACATTGACCCTGAGGCTTTCGTTGAGACCACTTCGATGGCTTCAGCGCACCTCATCGACCTACCCAAACGCTCAGCTCGAACTGAGCTGTCTCATGAAAACTTGTTGGCCCTTCACTGCGAAGGCCTTTCGCCCGCTGAGATCGCAGCCGCAGCGAACATGACCGAGCGCAGCGTATACCGCAGATTGGAACGCCTTAAACATGGAAACCGTAGTACAGTATAGTAAAATTGCCGCGTTATCGGTAGCACTCTTAGGAGCTGCTTTATCCACTACCGCACTTGCCTCTGATCAGGACCTAGGTGTACTTGGCCCGACTTGGGAAATCGTAGAGCCCGACATGCGGCTGGCGATCGTGGCAGAGGCGCATGGTGTCGACTGGGACTCCGTTAATGAGCACCTAGCAGGGCAAGCTCAAAATCATACGAGAGACATCCCCGATTGGTTCGTCCCGATAGCCGAGCATACCGAAACTCACTTCGTAGATCCGTCCTATACGCTAGGTGAAGACATCGAAGCCTTGAAGCGGCAACCCGATGGTACATACCAGTGGGGAGTCATCTATGAGGCCGGCACCAAGGTCAACCCCCTCAAGCACATACAGCCAGAGAACTGGCTCCTCGTTGTTGATCTTCGAGCCGATGATCAGCGTGAACTGGCCATGACGTTAAAGGCCCGCCACCCAGCCAACCTAACAGTAATCGTCACAGCAGGAGATCCAGGCAGTTTGGCGTCTGATCTTGGCCAAGCCGTGTACTTCGCAGAGGAATGGCATTTCGATCGGCTGGGCATTACGCATACCCCCTCTTTAGCTGGCGTTCGGGACAGTCATCCTGACGTAATCGAAGTGACCCATTTCGCCTATCCCTACGATGTCACCACCCTCGAGGAACACCTGCCATGAAGAGGTTACTACTCTCTGTTCTGACTGTTGCAGCTCTCACAACGGGGAGCGCCTATAGTGCATCCCCGTTATCGGGCTCTGCCGCATGTCGGGGAGAGATTTTCAATCCCATCAACGACCCGAACTGGAACAACATGTTTCCGGTAACGGTAGCTGGAATTTCCATGGGGGGTGGGTCTAATCCTTCCCTTATGCACATGGACCCAATCTGTTTGTGTCCTGGGCCCTATGGCATCGACATGCCAGGTATCGGCATGACGTTCTGGGAACCAACGTTCCTCGCTGAAGTGGCGCGAACACCTGGCTGTATGTCGACTCTCGGTGGCACGCAGGTACTAACCGGATACGACTCCCTGACTTCTAACCAAACGTATGGCTCGGGACGTGGAGATAGCAGCGTTACCAGGATGCAAATCCACTGGTATATCTACCCTCTGTTCAGTGTACTCAACATGATGAGTTCGCTGGGGTGCATGAATACCTCCGGGTTTAACCTTGCAGACCTCACTGAGGTCGACGCCACTTGGCAGGATGACACTTGGACATCCATTGCATTTCCAGAGTCAGCTCTCTTCGCCAATCCAGTTGGTGCTCTCTCGTGCATCCCTGACGCCGTAGCTTCTGCAGCGGGTCGCCCCCTAGACATGATGTTCTGGTGTCAGGGTTCTCAGGGCGTCGTGTATCCCCTCACTGGTTCAAGCACCACTCACAGCTCCCCCCAAGGTGGGAATCTCCACATCCTTGGCAAGTACATGCAGCGTAAGACACGCATGGCGGGCCTGTTATCAACGACCGGCCCTTGGGCTGAATGCCAATCCGTTTACCTGCCGAACATGATTCGCAGCCAATACCGTATTGACCCGGTGGCCCCTGTTGCCAGCAACCAAACTGCTGTTCTTGGAATGTCCGAGTTCCGCTGGGGGATGCTGCCTCCCGCCAACACCGCTGTTCGTACTGATTCCGCATTCTTGATCTGGGTAGGTAAGCAATGCTGCGCACTCTGACCGCTATTACTTTGACGCTATTCAGCACATCTGCGTTAAGCCAACAAACAACCGTAGAAGCCGCCCAAGACGCTTTCTCTGCTCTTCAAGGGTCACAGGCGCTTACTGACCTATTCGATGGCCAGAAGAGCCCTGAGGCAATCCTGGAGGCGATGGGGGCGGACACAAGCGGATCAACATCTGGCCAAGCAGCCGGCTCTGAGATGCTAGGAAACGTCCGGGCCCAAGGTCAGACCGGGGGGATCGCAGACCCTGAAATGGCCGCTGAATGGCAAGCACTGAGGGATTCGTTAGACCTAGGTGAACAGGATCGACTGTATTTCTTCATCTCATTTTCAATGCCCGAAAGCTTGATTCGTGGCTATGCACTTGATGCAGCCAGAGCAGGAGGCGAGCTGGTTCTGCGCGGAGTGGAGCCGGGTATGACGCTCCGTGACTTCACCATGGAGCGCTTGCTGAAGGTGCTACGTCCGGGAGGCATGACAGCACCGATCCAGATCGACCCGCGACTGTTCGATACCTACGAGATCGAGACCGTGCCCACGATTGTCCTTGCCAAGGAAGATCCCATGGGCGTGTGTCAGACCGCCAAGCGCCAAATAGGCGAAATCGATGGTCAGCAGCTCGAGTACCAGGGATGCCCTAAGGGCAACCCAGACAATTACTGGAAGGCTGAAGGGTCAGTAACTGCCCTATATGCCTTAGAGCAATTCAACAAAGGCGGTGCCGGCAATGCCGAGGTCTACATCAATGCGCTCAAGGGCGAGGGCGCCGAAAGCGCTCCTGAGCAGGGAGGCGTTGCGTCAGCACAGTGGGAGTCGATGAGCGACGAGCTAGCTGAGCGCAACGCACAACGACTCCGTGAGCGCTATCAAGGCACTGATCGCGAAGTTTACGACACGCCAATGGGGCCGGCCGTTGGTCCCGCGGGACAGAATATTGATCATCTCTGGGAGGAGTGACATGCCGAAGGGCTCTTGCTTAAAACTGTTTGCCATGGGGGCCGCTTTTGCGGCCCTCGTGCCCTTGAGCGACGTGGCGATGGCCACCCCTAACCAAGCTGGAATGAATGCTGGGGGAGCCTGGGCCAGGGATTTCAACCCAAACAACGCCTTCCGATCAGCTACATCGAGCCTGGGTCTTGAGGATACGAAAACCTCTGGTGAGCTTGGAGGGGAGGTGGGGCTTCAAGTTAAACAGAAACAGCAGCGAAACTTTAGATGCCGCGACGGGGCTCGCCTCACTGCAGGCGGCATTCGAGTTTTTATCGAAGAGTGTGAACAAAGCGACAATGGTGAGCTTGAGCGGATCAGTGTTTCCGTATGTGACGCACTAACTCAGGGAATACGGTGTAGCGAGAACCGCTATACGGTCACAAGAGAAATACCGTCCGGGGGAGAAGCCGCCTTCAGCAGAGGCAACCTTTACGGAGCATATCGAGTCGAGGCTGAATGTTCTTCATCGTCTTGCACCATGACTATGCACCAACTTCACGGGGATGCATGGGGGGGCAATGACATGCGTCAGAAAGGGAATGATAGAGTCAATCAAGACCCGAATCACCCGTCTAATACCATTAGTGATGTTCGGGATAACCCTACTTTTGAACGTGGCAGCAATTTTGCTGATGATCGTTCAAAGTGTCTCGGCAATCAAATAAATCAACTGTTCAGTGAAGGTGATATTCCAGTTTCATGTGACCCCAACGACCCAAGAACAATTGATTTTCTTGACATCAATGTGGGGGGAGAATGCAAGCCGGATAAAATCACAACCGATTCCTGCGTGGTCGATATACCAACAAGACTCGTTACTTGTGAGCCTGAATCTCGGGAGTGTGAGGTAAGAAGAGACTCCGCAGAGTTTAGCTGCGCTAGAAAACTTGAGGTGACGGGAATAAAAATACCGACATGTAATAATGGCGATCACCTTTTAACTATAACGAGCGACCCCTGCCCTAGCTGCGTCGATTACCTCAGATATAACTTTTACTGCCAAGACCAAGGCTACCGAGTTGTCTATGACACGGTAAAGAAGTCAGATGGTTCACGTCATACAGGCCCTCACTCAAATGTTGTCAGTGGCGGATTAAACACTACTGTACCTAAAACAACTGTTATAGAGGACTTTAGCGGTAGTAAATGTTTTCGAGTAGCTTACGAGCAGAACTGTAATGGCACTACCTGCAATGTCACAGCTTACTTTGAAAACCCTTGCAAGAACATAAGCTATGCAGGTTCAAATAGCTTCCCTATACCAATGAGAATCGAATTCACAGATAGAGTGATCGATGAATGTACTGGTTTAGAAAGCAGACGGCCTGAGTTATAAACTATGAAATATATTCATTTAGTAGCTTTATTAATCTACCTAATAATACCCCAGGTTACCTTTGGGGCTTTAAGCGACTACCAAGAGTGCTACAAGGTCGGAGAGACATGTATTGATTCTGCCCCCAGAACGATAATGGGTAAAACAGTCAGACGAGAGTGCTGGGAATATGCCGTTACTTATAGATGTTACGGCGATCCATATAGCCACACTTGCAATCTCGAAGCACTACAGAACGATGATGACTGGGAGTTGGTAAACACGTTTGGAGAAACATATCCAGCGACCTATTCGCAATATTCACGCATTCTTCCTGACAGTTGGATCGAAGAATGGCAAAAGAGCGAGTCCACATGTAGTGCCGACACTTCTTATGGCTGTGGCCCAGATATAAGCAGGACAGATATAAAAGATGCTTCTGGTAATATTGTTGGCCAAAAAGTAACTAAGCGCTGTTACATCGGCGAGACACCACGTTGCAATAACGACCCGAACTGCAACATAACGAGCTACGACTGCACCATAAAGCAAGACGGTTTATGCGTTCGGCAGGAACAGACATATACATGTCGGGAAGATGGGAAATGCGATCCTAGCTCCTACGAAATTATGCCTGAAGTTAGCGATGATGAAGGCGCCTTCTCAGACGCTATTGCAGCGGCAGGTGTCATGGACATGATCGCTGCCGAGGGTGGGCTAGATGAAAACATGCGGATCTTTTCTGGCATGGAGCGCGAGTGCAAAGCGATTACAAGCGATTTCCGTCGCATGATGGAATTTAACGCAACCGTATCAACGGTTTTGGCAACGTATTTTGGCGGACCGCTTGGAGCTGTCTTGGCTGGCACTGCTTCGGCAGACATTCTAAATGCTATTGAGCACATGCAATGCTGTCAGGAAGACCCAGAAGATGTCGTTTTGACCAGCTCATTTATCTCTATGGCAACAGGAATCGGTGCTGACTACTGCGACCTCGAAGATGTAGAGCTTGCTGCTGCTCGCATGGCGAAACGAGCCGTCCAAGTTACACCCGGCTTTGTTCCCACCAATAATACGCTATGCACGTTCGCAAATTATATTTACAACGCGCCTGCGAAAGGTGACATGTCCTACGCGAAGCAAATATGCGCACATTGGACAAGGCCATGGTCGATTGCGAACACCCAAACTCAGGTGGATAGATACCAACGCTGGTGCGAGTTTGACTCGATGCTTGCCAGAATTATTCAAGAACAGGGTCGAGAACAGCTTGCCGAGTTGGCTTCGCAAAACGCAGGTGGAGCTGTTACCAAGCGCATTGAGTTTCCTTTTTACAATTCTGCCGGAGGATGGTCGAACGAGCTAAATGCCAACGGCAATCGAGTGCGGTTCTGGCAGTGGAAAGAGGAATGCTCTACCGATGAAGGCTTTACCAATTCGATGTTATCTAGATACGACTGCCCTTCAAGCCCAGACATTTATGCAGCGGTCTGCTCTGAATCGTCATGCGGGGCACCGCCTGATCACCCTGTTTATGGCTTTAGCCCAGGCTGGGAAACCCATCGCTTAGCAGCAGAGGATCATCACACCCGTGCGATCAACCGATATTCGGTTGTAGAAGGTGGGTGTTTTGAAGATGGCAGCTGTGAATACAAAGTTCACGCTTGGAAAGCTGGCGCTGGTGGTCAGATGCGCATTCCCTTAGATATGAAGTGGCCAATCAATTTTCCTAATGATGGCTGGGGCGAGTTTTCTTGGGCGCATAACAATGTTCACTTCGAGGCATATACAAACCCTCTAGGTTCAGAATCCCCTTCCAGAGGGCTGCGCATGTGTATCGGTTCATCATATGAATGCTATGACAATGCGGCGTGGAATGAAGTCAACATCCAGAATGACATTACTAATTTGAATAACTATGTCAGCAACAGTCCACCAGTGACTCTCACTGGTGGATGTTCCGTTGAGGAATGTGAGTTTAGAGCTTCAATTGAAGTCAATCTTACAGCTAAGCCTTGGTACACCTACTCAGAAAAGAAATACGAGCCGTGCATGCTAAAGGTTTTGGGTAGCTGTGTGACAAAGGCCTCCACAACTTACGATCGTCAGTACAAGCCAGACTGCACCGGGTTCACTATTGACGAGTTCCTTGCACTTGATCTCGGCGATATGGATTTCTCGGAGTACGTGGAAACGTTGTCGGAAAAAGCACAATCGGAGTTCAACCAGACATGGGCAAGATAGCTTTAATTCAAGCTACTTGTGTGGTGATGGTATTGGCATCTACTGGCTCCTTCGGGAGCCCAGTAGACCGAATCACTGCCCAAGCTGAAGCGCTGGCATCGGGTGCAGCCGGTTCAGAGGAAGTTGTGCAGAACGCGGGGCAGAGGCCTTTCATGTTCACGCCCAATAATGGGTATGTAGGCCTAGAAACCCAGCTAGATGTATCGCTCACTTATACGTCCTTTGAGAACGGTGGGCAGAACGTTAGAAGAGTTGAAAAAGCAGTTGTCGACTGGGGTGACGGCTCAAGTCCGACCACAGTGACCCCTGGCACACCCGCCTACCATACGTATGGCCACCGCAATAAGGAGGGTGCCATTACACCTCATGGAAGTATTGTCTATACCGGCAGGATTACGTTCGTGACTACTTCAGGCAATGCATATACCGAGCAATTTCAATATAGCATGTGGCATTCCTTTATTGACTCGCTTGTTCCAGGAGGAAGATCGCTACCCAACAACATGCTGCCGAGCGTTAGTGGGGCTGGTGGCAGGGATCGTTTGCCCAGTGGCTTCTTTGATAGGAACAACAAATAATGCAAACTCTTTTCAAGGCTGCGCTGATCATGGTGGCAACAACCATGCCTTTGTTTGCCAATGCTCAGGAAGGCGCCAATGAACCCGCGCATCAGCTTTATGGCGGTCATGATGCTGGCGCGCTACTTAGCAAGTCGCTTATGGTGACCAGCCAGCTAGATTGGCTCAATGCCTGGTCGCTGAACCTTGGAGGCAATCCACCAGAAGATTTGCCCCATGGCTATATCGGAGTTCTAGTCTTCGCGTCCTACCCAGGACACCTCATAAGCCTTCATCCTCTGGACGACAGCTCATCTTTGATGATTCGCTGCCATCAGGCACCGCTGCCCGACAGCCGTAGCTACATCGCCCCCTCTGCATGGGCAGCCGGGATGTTCCGTGCTGATAGCGTGACGCTGGAGGATTGCCCATGATAGCCGGCAGAATGGATGCGCTGGCACTTACCGCCATTGCAGCCGGCGTTGCGGCCGCTACACCTTGGGCTGTCGGCACCTTCCCAGCATGGCCTGCTGGCGTCCTGGGTTCGCTGGGCATGGCGCAGCTCACATGGAGCCAGGCTATGGCCAAGCTGCGCCAGTACGACGAGGATTCCCGAGAGGGCTTCGTGCTGCCTTCAGACGAGCCAGTAGATGATAAGGGGCCTTCCTTACATATCGGCCTGACCACCGACAAAAATACTCGAATCAACATGCCCGACATCCTCGGGCAGCGACACACTGCGATCGTGGGTCAGTCTGGTGTGGGTAAGACTACTCTTGGTGAATATATCCTCTGGCAGCAAACTGCGCGTGGGCGCGGATGGCTATTCATTGACGCCAAGATCGATCGGGACACTCGGGATCACCTAGCGTACATGGCCAAGGTGACAGGCCGCGAAGATGAACTCTACATTATCGACGTGTCAGACCCCGATAACGCCAATACCTATAACCCTGTTCTCCACGGCGATCCTGATGAAGTGGCATCGCGGCTGATGAACCTCATTCCTTCTGCGGAGAACAATCCAGGCGCCGATCACTACAGGCAATCCGCCAATCATGCACTCACTGTCATCATTGCCGCTCTGCAAGCCTCCGGTCAGTTATATCACTTCGGAGATCTATCAATTCTATTGCAGTCCGATAGAGCCCTTGAAAACTTGGAGAGAATGACTCCTCAAGGGCCTGAGAAGAGGGCGCTATCGATCTTCCTCGATCAGTTCCGTACCCGTACCAAGGAAGGGACAAAAATCGACCTCAACCGCATGAAGCAAACGCTGGGCGGGATGGCAGGCCGGATTGCACTGTTCGCCCAGGGTAAGTTTGGAAAGGTCTTCAACGTTTATGCCCCGGAAATCGTGCTTACCGAGATTATTCGTAAGGGCCACATGCTTTATGTCTCGCTTCCGACGATGGGAAAGGACACCGCAGCCCTCAACCTAGGGAAAATGATCGTCTCGGACATTCGCTCTGCTGTTGCCTACATTCAGGATTTACCCAAGGGCGAAAGGCCAGAGCATTTCATCGCACTTCTGGATGAAATGGGTGCTTACGTAATGGAAGGGGTAGGGCGTCTCTTCGAGCAGGCGCGATCGGCCAATATCGCACTGATTCCAGCCTTCCAGTCCTTCAGCCAGCTTAATCGAGTCTCGCCAGACTTTGCAGACATCGTGATACAGAACACATGGAACAAAATATTCTTCAAGTTCGGTGCGAAAGACAGCCCTGAAGAGGCCGCAGAAATACTAGGTAAAACCAAGCGTTTTCAACGTACTGTCTCAGTCTCGGCTAACCAGGGAGAGAGTGCGCAGTATTTGAGAACCACCCCACAATCCAGCATGTCCGATGGCGGCGGCATGGGTGAAAGCTGGCGCGAAGTTGAGGAGTTCAGGGTAACACCGGATCAATTGAGAGCCATGGATATGGGGCAAGCGGTCATGATGATGGGCGCTCGCATGTATCATTTGAGAACGCCAATGATCAACTACCCCAAACACATTCCTTCATTTAAGGTAATAAAACGCAAGATGAAGATGCCTGCCGACAAACAGGCGCTTAACTTCGAGGAACGGCTAAACGAGTTTCTTACAGCAACTGTTTAGGGGGTAGTTATGATTACAGTGTTATTTTGGGCGACAATCGCCATTTTCGCTATGTTGCTCTTAGGAATTCTTCCGGGAGTAAAAGAAGTCTTTAGGCCGCTCATGGACATTATATCCAAGGGAACCGTCGAGGTATTGAAATTCGCTGGGGGATATATTCTTTGGCTTGCCAAGACGATAATTCATGCCCATATCGACCTTGTTACCCACTTATGTCATAAGCGCTCATACTTTGACCCAGCAGAAAAGATGAGAAAATAGCCGCTTCATGCTGTACATTGAAATCGTCGTATAGTATTATTACACAATAGTAAGGTAATTGCGTCGATCGCTGGGAGATCGAAATGGCTAACAATAATCGCAAAGCTCGCCGCCAACGTGCGATCGCAGCCCGCCAAAGTGCCGCCCGGAAACCCAAGGGTTCTTTCGTAGTCAATGAGCTTCAACACTTGATCGGTGCAGAAGAAGAAGATGTTGTACGTGCCGCTAGGTGGAGAGCCAAACAGAACATATACGTATTTCTGATGGTGAACTTAGTAATAATTCCAAGCCTATTAATATTTACCTATTTCACATGGGATAGTGCCCCTGGCAAAGTGCTTCCCTTTATTTGGGCAGGGTATGCTCTGGTTCTTATATTCCAGACCAGGGCGATGTTGAGGTTCAAACAGATCATTAAAAATGCATGAAGAAAGGCCCCTCGCAAGGGGCCTTTTTCTTATGGGCGGGTGCCCATTAATTCTCGCGGATCAATATCTGACCCTTGGTTAGGGGGATGTTGAGGTTCAAACAGATCATTAAAAATGCATGAAGAAAGGCCCCTCGCAAGGGGCCTTTTTCTTATGGGCGGGTGCCCATTAATTCTCGCGGATCAATATCTGACCCTTGGTTAGGGGAAGGCTCTTCCGTTGATTCAGAACCTCGACGCACCTGGCCGCGATTGATCGTAGCGGCCGTAGCATTCTGGGTTGAGCCATTATTGGCCTGAGAATCGATTTGCTCTTGAGTAGACGGCATAGGAGAGCTGGCCGACTCAAATTCGCCATCCCCTCCATACGTGTAATATGCATGCCCTCCTTCACGCTCAACAGCATAAACTGCCTGATTGTTCTCGTAGTAGGTTGGAACGAAGGTGTCATCTCCGATCTGTATATTGGATCGTTCGCCTCCGGTAATGAGAGCATCCGCATTTTGTTGGTCAGCGGCATCGATCGCCCTACGATCAGCGACAGAAAAGCTACCTCCTGTATCGATCACATGATAAGCATCTGGCCTTTCAACGTCCGCTTGCGCATTACCTTGGATCGTCCCTAGCCGTTCGCTGGAATCAACCGATAGTGAACTTACACCACCTCTCTCTATCGGTGTGGTGACTTCAGTTGCCGTTGCTGCTCGTGCGCCCACATCGCTTGTATTTGCGCCGACACTGCCACTTACAGTATTCTCACGCCCGGCAACTTCAGCACGATCGGCATTCTGTCGCTGTTCAACCTCACCTCGTAGATCATTGGCATCGCTACGCATAGCCGAAATAGTCTGTGGGCTGGCGGGAGTAGGGATCGAGCCACTGCGACTTGCAACATATTCCTCGCGTGCTTGCTGTTGAACCTGGACAGCTTCCTGATAATCGTTTGAGGCCGCATAGAGCATAGAGGCGCGATCTTCACCGACCCGCCCCTCAAGTACCTGTCGAGATTCGCTCTGGGATACTTTTTCTGAATATCGGCTGCCGTCTTGACCTACAACTTGAACTGCACCATTTTCAGAGAAAGATAGCTTCCCAGTATCTGATTGGCTCAGGCTCATAGATTCTTCGGTCGTGTCTTGGCTAGTGTCTGAACCACGGACCCCGACTTCGCCCTGTACAGATGTCCTTGCATAAGCGCTAGCACCCGCATTAAGTGAAAGACCAACCTCTGTTTTACCCCCAGCTTCGATTGAGGCCTTTCCGGCCGCATGCGAAGTAACATCATTAATTTCCCTTTCCGATAATCCGGCCTGCTCCATAACTTGCCTAGTAGCAGACAGCTCCGACATATATTGTTGCCCTTGCTGATCCTGAGACATCCTTGACCAGTCAACCGAGCCGTCAGTTACAAACCCTTGGTCTTGGGCGTATTGGGTAGCCGATCTGAAGGTATCAGTCATCATATTCTGGGATTGTTGGCTAAATGACTGTTTCGCTTCTTCTGTTCTCTGGGTCGCTTCACTAAATGCCTGCGACTTAGATAGGCTCTCCCTCATGTCTGCCGCTCTTAGGCCTACGTTCGTATCCTGCCCGCTCATATTCGTAACTTGAGATGCCCCAACGCCGACATGGTGTGCCGATACCTCTTCCCCAGAGCTGTAGCGGTGAGAGGTTTGGTGAGCATTCATGTTCGCGTTGTTCATGCTTACCTGGCCAGCCGAGGCTGCACCTGTAGACATGTTGTTCGCTGCTGTCGCCGCTTGTTGACTACCAGATGCCCTGTCCAGGGCAGAAGTGAAGGCGTAACCGCTACCAGATACTAACCCCCACATGATGGCGGGTACTAAGGTGGACATAAAACCTGAGGCCATTACCATCTTGTCCGACATATCGCTAACTGCGCTCATATTGGCCATGGTGAGACCATCAGCGAGGTATCCCGCTGTCTGACCCTGGAAATAGAGCATCATGATGTAGTTCACGATTGCGAGCCCTGGCCACCATAAAATGAGCCAGGTCATCACCTGGGCATACGAGGTGCCCATCTTCTTGCCTAAGCCGGGGACCAGCACCGCAGCAAACACAATCGGCGCCAGCCCAATCACGAATGCCTGAAGGATAGCGAAGAAATAGCCCGCCATATCCCGGAAGAGAATAGCTGTGCTATACCATCCAGATTGCTGGGCACGTCGAGCCTGCTCCATATTCAAGGCTGAGATCAGCTCGTTGGAGCCTGTGGCCATTGCTGCGTATTCATAGGTGCCAGAGTACATTTCTGCGATTGCGGCTTGTGTGGCAAGCCCTGTGGCGTCCTGAACGGCACTCCCACCTGAAGCCCAGCGAAACGAATCATCCAAAGCGGCTTGTGCGAGCGCTGTTGATCCTGCTGCCTGCTGAAGCCAGAAAGGGGATGCTTCCCTCATGCCGTTCAATAACGCGGGAGCTGCAGTCTGCAAACGGTTGTCAATGCTCGCGTAGGCCTCGTCACAAGCCTGCATGCCACCATTTGGATCGGTCGAGTCATAAACGACGGTATAAACTGCCCGGTTCAGGTTATTGCCTAAAACCCCCCATGCATTTTGTGAGGTAATTAGCGTCACCGGGGAGATTTTGCCGCTAAAAATATTCGGCAACGCACAGTCATTCATGAAACTTTGAATGCTTGATCGCAGGTACGGATCAGTCAGGCGAATCTTCTTCATGTCATTCAGCATGCTTGCCGCCATGCCAACGGGAGCCCCCTCTGAAATACGTAGATTCTCGAAGTTTGGCGTCGTGAAGTTAGTTTCAATGCCGTTTGTAGCCCACATCCCTATCTCTGAGATGACAACAGCAGGAAGACCGATGGCTGCCGGAGCGCCTTCAATTCGTTGAATGAATTGGGGCGACCCAACGCCATCCCACACCATGTCTTCAATAAGAATATCGACCTTCAAAGAGAACAGCATGTAGACAGTAAGAATCATGCCGGCAAAATACATGGCCACCTTTTGCAGACTTCCACCCAGGATTCCCGTAAAGCACATCGCAAGGAAGCCGGCCATCGCCAAGAACAGCGCCAAGTTCCTGAACCCAGGGTTTGAGTCAGGGTCAGTCAGGCGTTTAATCGCCTCCAGTATTTGCGCCAGCGCATAACCGTTGCCATAACCATAAAATGTCCAAGTGTCACCACTTGCAGGCGTCATGGTCTCTGCGATTGCTAGCCCCGGAACAGCGACCAATCCAATAGCTACAAGGGCAGGAACAAGCCATTTCATCAGTCCACCTCCCGAGCCATATCACGAGCGAAATCCATGCCGGATAGACCCATGGCATGAAGATTTCGCAACGTGGCGCGGTTGATCTTGTCAACCTGGCTCATTATGTTTTCCTGAGTCTCAGCCATAAGGTTAATTTGCTGAGCCTTCTGGGAGGTCATGACAACTAGCTCATTCTGGGCCTCGCGGAATTCGCGCAAGATCTCACCCGGCACGGATGATGTCATCGATGTCTTAGCCGTTGCCTGGACGGCATAGCGAATGTACTCAATGGAGATCATGTAAGACAGAATGGTCGAGTTACCAACTACTAGGTCGTAGGCAAGGTCCGGGTAGGTCGCTGCAACATTAACTGCTTGATAGAGCGGGAAGGGCGCTGCAGCAATAATGGCCTTTTGAGAAGCGGTCAGCGGGGTGCCACTGGCAACGTTCTTAACCGCACCTTCCAATTCCATAATCACCGTGGTCAAAAAGCCGTGGCCTAGTGATATATCCTCAACCTTTGCTTTGTTCGGGTTCCAACAGTCTCTCAGATCACTGTTGCTACAAGTATAAATCTCGGTGGCCTGGCCTGAGGCGCCTGACCATACCTTGTCCTCGCAAAAGCTGTTCACGAAGTCAGCGTATTCAATGACGGTCGGCGAGGCTTTATCACTTCCGCACAGGAATATGTCCAGCATCGCATCGGCAGTTTCGATGGTTGGCGCAAAGGTGTTCGAGTCGCCACTACCCCCTTTGTTGCGAACCTCAGTACCAATCCAACTCATCAATAGCTCGGCAAATATCTTGTTCTCTGCCCCCATGTTGTTGCTGCCATCTCGCCCAGGGGCAATACCTGCTTCTTGAAGGCCTAGCCATGTGCGGTTGCCATCAAGCTCTAAGGCCAGTGCGCGATCCCCGGGATTGTTGCTGAGGTGGTCTCGCACTTCGCGGCCCGAATCCGATTTGCTATCACAAGTGTCCTGCTGGGCTGCCAGCCAGTCACTTTCCACGCCCTCAAACATCCCTACCGAACTACACCAGAGATTCCCTAATTCGCCGGAGTAGTCAGGGAACCCCTCAACCAGTGCGGTAGCAGCCTCACAGCTGTCCTGGGATAGTTTCGCCGCCGCCTGTGCCATGCGTTGTGCGAACTCAAGCACATCCCCACAAATAGGGCAGAGCTGTTTGAGCGCGAGCTGGAAGGAGAGGGCTACAACCCCTTGGGCGATTTGCTCCAACATCTGCTGGATCTGCTCACTGTCGATATAGGAGAAGCCACCAAAATGCGCGTCGATGCCATTGCAGCCTACGTCTAGCCGCGGCGGGTCCATGTTGACTAGCGAGTAGCGGTTCTGAGAAAACCGCATGGTCAACCCCCCGGCCGTGTATCCATGCCGTGTCCTGGTCTCAAACGACGCTGCGCTGTTTGAGCTACTGAAGCCGCCTCCGGCACTGGATAGCCGGTCAAACGCATTTTCGAGTGCGTTGGCTTCAGCCTGGCTTGTGGTGGCCGTTATCGACATTCCGCTGATCACTGCTGTTGCCACCATGGTTACCAATTTGTTTCTGGAGAACATTACTCAACTCCTTGGGAAATGCCGGCGCCGAGGCCACCGGATGACCGTTCCAGCATGTCGGGGACGCTGAAATCAACGGGAGGACTCGTGCCATCACCAACCGCCTCGAGGCCCTTTTCTGCTGCTCGTTGGATAGCACCAAAGAAGACCTCAATCCTCGAGGTAATCCGCTGCGCTGCTTCAACACCACTGGAGACGCGGAACCAAAGATCATCCTGTGGCAGGTAAAGCCAGAGGTCCGGTACCGCTTCGACGGCAAGGTGGCCAGCAGCCTCTACTGAGCGTCCTGTGGTATCGCAGCTGTTCGAGAACTCTGGCATGCACCCCCCATCAAGTGGAGCGTTGTAAATGGTGAGCCCAGTACGTCGTTCGAGCTGCTTCATAACTGGTTGCATGTCATGGCAGAATTGGCAGCTAGACCGGGTAAACCAGACGAGAAACCCATTCTGGTCATCTATCTCTTCCATGACCGCGTTGCGCTTGCCATCGCGTGCTCGTGACGCTGCACGAAGCCCAAAGGAGGAGACGGGGCTATGTACGAGGGGGTTGAGGTCCTGGTTTTGGATCTGATTCCACTCCCACATCCTCGACATTGTGATGGCTTGGTCGACGGCCCATCGCATATACCGCTGAAAGGCCTCGACTGTCTCTGGATTGTTGGGGTTCATCACAGACTGGTTAAGCAGCATGTCGCGCTGCTTGGCTTGAAACTCGAAGCTCCCCTCTGGGTCGACAAAACCACAAGAGGGCTCCCACTGTTCTGGGTCCGTACAATCCAGCTCCTCTTCAGGCGCCTTGGCCATCGGTATCTCGACTGAGGGCTCTTCGGGCTCTTCTTCCTCATCATCATCTAAGTGCCCCCAGAACCAACCGCATTCGCGAGCATTATTGCTATCAAGACAGGCTTGCCCTCGGTCCCCACCAGGCTGGGCTATAGCGGTCGAACTCAGCGTTAGCAAAAGCGCCAGCATTAGCTGCAGAAATGGCGCCGGCAAAGGGCCAGCGGTCATGTGTTTCATAGCACAAGGCTCCGTATCAATATCGCGGCAATGGCCCAGGCCAACAGCACGGGCCAAAATTCTGAAGTGCCGCCATCCCACAGCTTCAGGGAATGGCGTTTGGCGGGGTGCCACACAGGCACTCCCAAAGGGGTGCCAGCATCTCCAATGACGTGAGAGAGCCCACCAACCGAGAAACCAAAGAGAAGGGCGGCAAGCAATGGCGCATCAGGTAGCCAAACGGCTGATGCCACTGCCAGCCCTAGCCAAGGGAGCAACCAGTGGGTCACAGTCCTATGGGGTATGAGCGTGGCTGGACCAATGCGGATCTCCAGCCAGTCAGGTGCCGTTGATCCAGGCAGCGCCATCGCCGCCACTGCCAGCGCAGACATCCCACCATAAAAGGGGGTCATAATCGCACCAGCCGATGCGCCAAGCGCCAGGCCGAATAATCGATGAGCGTTCCCGGTCAAGCTGCCTCCAAATACCTGTGTCATGCACGCGAAAAAGCCCCAACTCCACAAAGGGATGGGGCTATGGAAGGTTAAGCATGTTGGGATTGCTGTCGCTGGATAATTCGGCGTCGCTGTGCGATCGCTCCCTTGAGCCGAGCTGACAGGTGTGCATCCAGTTGAGCGCTATTGACCCAGCGTTCGGCCGAAACCAATCGCTCAACATCTGAGTTTTCAATCTCCGCTAGAATCGCTTCGGGCGATGCCAAACGGTGACCGTTCGATACCCGCTGCTCTGATGGCTCAGGCTCTCCTTGGGAGAGAAGCACTGAGGATTCCACAGCGGCGTTATTGGCAGCATTTCCATCATCGTCCGGGCCTTGAGCAAGGCCTAGAAGAGCCATCAACCCATAGCGACGTGCATACGTCTGGGCTGACGCCACACCATGGCTATCAAGGGTCTCAACGGGCATCTCACAGTAAGAGCCAATGTACTCCCCAGAAGGGCCATGAATGAGCATGGTCTCCATCACCACAGCCCCCACTGTTCCGGGCACAGGTGCCTGAACCAGTGCAATTTCAAACTTATTCAAGACGGCACGAATGCTGCCGATTATAATTGCGAGGCTTGCATAGCGGTTGTCGTACATCGGATTCGTAGAATCCGGTGCGATCAGACCACCAAGCTCAGCCTGCACTGAAGCCAGGGCTTTGCCGATTCTGGCGATCGAGTCACTGCGATTCATAACGTGCTCTCCTCTCATCCCCCAGGTATCGGGGTCTCATGAGAGGTAGGGGCGCTACTGACAGACAAACGGGAGGTGGTATTGAGATTACCGAGAGGAGTGGCAACCCCGCGGAAGTGACACGATCCAGCGGATAGATCAAACAAACGTTTAATTTAAAAGAAAGTAGGGAGAAGTGATGCACCACGCAAGGGAACTAGAATCATTCCCTAGGCCCCATATAACCTTGGTCTCAGAACGAATAACAGATAATAAAAGCAAGGCTGGTTATGGAATGACAGATAGGGCGGTAACTTTGGACCCTGTGCTCAGAGCCTTGAGCACAGAATCACCGCCCGGAGGCATGCTATCCACGCTAAAAAGCGCCAATGCCACAGGAATGCGCTTCAAGCGAGGTAGAGTTAAATGACCTAAGTGATCAGTAGCTGCTTGACCCAAACAGATTCAGCGAATATATAAAAATGCATCCTTCCTCCCGAATCCCATCATGCTGAAAATGAAAAAACCCTCCTGATAATGGATGTCAGAAGGGTTTGAAGGGTTAAGCAGCTTTGCTCTTGCGGGGAAATCCCGTGAGCCCACTACTGGTGTACACATCAGCCCAATCAACGCTCACATCAGTTGAGCTGGGTGCATCAGGGATCTTTATCGAAGCTCGAATCCCTTTCTCTAAAAGCCGAGCCTGGAGCACTTCCGCTGCGTCCTGACCAGCCTTACGTCCTTTCCTGTCGGGTAGGTCACGATCAGCCCAAATAACGACTTCCGTGACACCCTCAGGCGGCTCGAACGACCTCATTAGGGAAGCTGACAGTACCGGCCAGACAGGCATTCCCGTAGCAGCCCGAATAGCTAGCGAGGTCTCAATGCCCTCAGCCACACCGATAACGCCGGCTGTAGCTGTGCCTAGTCGAATAGCACCACCGTGGACATCACCATTCTTCACCACAGGGAACAGCTTTTTAGCCTTGCTCACAGGCGCCTTCTCAACCACACCATTTTCTGTGCGGTTGAGATACGTCCTATGCATCGTGACAGGCTTTCCAGCCGCATCCCTGACAATGGTTATCAGTGCAGGGTAGTAGCTAACCACTTTGCCTTTCTCGATGTAGGCCATCCTAGGGTGGAGGCGTGCCTCCGTCTCGAGAACGCTAAGCATCGGCTTTACAGGCAACCCGCGGAACTGCAAGTAGCTCGCCAGCATGAAGCGACCTTCGCCCCTTCCCAGGGGTAGAGCTTCTTCCCAGCGCTTGCGCAGCGTTGGCCGTATGTCCTGCTTTTCCTCAACCGTCCGTGGGGGCGGCCGAGATACTGTAGGCGCTAGCGGCTCAACGGATTGTTCACCGAGAGCCCCCATGACCTGTTCCAGTATTTCGGGAAGAGACCAGCCTTTCAGCTCTTTGAGCAGGCTAAAACCATCCCAGTTACCGCAAGTGCAAATGGCCGTACCGCGTTGCTTGAAACCGCGATCGAGACGGAAATCTTCCTTACCACCATGTATCGGGCAATCGATGTGATGTCCCGGGTGGGCAAGTGCATGCTCCAGCTCGGGGCACAGTGCCTGAAAGACAGTATCCCATTGACCTTCCGCAATACGCTTCACATCAGCAATTTCGTACTTGTTACTATTCCTCATGATCTGCTCCTCTCTCATTTCCGGTCACCCGGATCTCACAAGTAGATAGGGCGACCAGTGACGGCTATGGAGAGGTAGGGGAGACACTGCCACCAAATATAAATGTTCCGCATGCGAAACAATGGCAGTTAGTAGTCTTAAACAGAGAAAAGCCCCACTCCAATTGATCGGAGTGGGGCTTGAAGGATGCCTAGTAGTTCAGTGTGTGGCTAAGCCGCGGAATGCGTCTTGTGCCACTTCTGTTGCCAGGCATATTTGTCCTGCTCACCAATACTATGCAAGCAGTTGCCAATGAGGCGGCCCACTGCGCGAAATGCACAATGAACCACTCCTTGGCCCAGTAGTTCGTGGCTGACAGTCTCAGACAGCCCTTGAACAAGCATCTCAGGGACAGTTTTGACTCGGGCATGCTCTGCCTTGGTCAATAGTCGCGACTGGCCAGAATCGTCTGGGTGTCGGAGAAACGGCTCAGTTGAGCGCGCCTTCGAGTAACCACGCCCTATGGTGCCGAGGCTTCCCTCTGAACCATCGAGCAGCTGACGACGAAAGCCCTTACCCGCGGCCAGATCCCTGGCTTCCTTGTCGGCAAGGTAGCTGTAAGGCTTGAAGCGATCCTGGACTGCCTGAAACGGCTCCAATACCTCAGCGATTAATGTTTCACGCTGACGTACAGGCTCCAGTGCTTCGAGATCGACCTCAATGCCTTTACTCACTGCGAGCATGCAAAGCCGATTGCGCCGCTCCAGTGACCCCATCGCGTACCCATCCAGAATGGTCTCATGCACGTCATAGCCAATGCTCGACAACACGCTGCGAATGACCGTCATGCTGGCGGTCGTCTGGTACTGCGGGACATTCTCCAGTAGCACCATAGCAGGGCGCAAAGTCTGGATTGCATTCATGAAAGCGATGAAGAGACTACCTGCTGTCTCATGCGCTTCTGCCCGATCCAGCTTGTTCTTCGCACGTCCTGACAGGCTAGCCCCGGTACAAGGCAAACCCGCGCAAAGGAGGTGAATGAACGGCAGCTTGTGCCACTCCACTTCCTCCATCGGGCCTTGGATCGCAATGCTATCCTCGTCCCACACAGGATTGTTCGCCAATGATGCCTCCAGATAAGCACCTTCCAGCTCATTAGCGAAGGCTAGGCGCGAGGGCATTCCGACATCAGCAAGGCCAGTATGTATCGCGTGATCAAGCACTCCAGCACCGTGTGCAATCGAACCAATTTCAAGCGGCTCACCCTTGGTCAGGGACTGCAGTAGCCGACCCATACGATCAGATTCAGCAAGATCATGGTGATGAATCGTGATGTCGACACGATTCCCCCTGACGACGACACGCACCCTCTCTACCTTGCCCAACGCTTGCGCCAGCTCAGCTGCCGTAATGTCTATGACTGGCAACTCGACCTCACCACGCTTTCTGCGCGACACCTTGTAAGCACCATCTTCTGTAAATTGCAGGGTCAGGCTCTTACGGCCGGCAACGAGGTTGAAGCGCTGCCCTGGTGTGATCCCAGTACGCGCCAGCCGATTACCTTCTAGCCACAGACGCTGCTTACCACGGTGCTCACCAATCTTGGTATAAATCACAGTGCTCTTGCCCATGATCAATCTCCTCTCTCATTCCTGCGGAATACAGGTCTCGAAAGGAGGTAGGGGACCAGGTGACCCAAAACTGGGCCGGTGGGAATACTGCACACAAAGAAAACTGGCGCCTGGTATCAGGCCCAGGGCAAGAGGGGGGGATGTTGCACAGATAGTCCTGATGCCTTGCCATTGTCATCAACGCACTAAGGGGGGACACTGCATAGATAACCTTAGAAATCCGCTTATCGGATGTCAGAGAAAGAGGGGGAATGTTGCACAGCAGCGATCGGTTCAGCCTGAATGTGACAGACCCTTCACAAGTGAAGGGTCTGTTGAATGTACTACGCAGCGGTCTTGATCTGTTCAACAATCTCTATTCCCTGCTCAAGAGCATCTTGAGCAAGTTCACGAGCATGAACGTCAAGGTGAGCATTATTTTCGGTCTTGTTGACCTCAATACCCCCCAGTACAGCTGCCACATCGTCCAAAAGAACAGATTGGCTACCTACCTTCAGTTCGACCTTGGCCTTGAGCACACCGAAGAACCACTTATTCTCTGCCCAGGTTTCCTTATCGGAACCTGAATAGGTATCAAAGCAGTTCGGTGTCACATCTGGATCATGGCCGAGCAACACTGTGATCATGAAGTCGCCATGTGAACCTGTCACGGTGTCACTACAGATTGCAAAGCCGTCAAATTTAGTCAGTTCCATGATCGTTTCTCTCTCATTCCTGCTGGATTGCAGGTCTCAGGGGGAGATAGGGAAGCCACTGACACAATATATAAGACTCCGTGGTACCAAAAAGGGGGAAGGGCTCCTACTTCCTTGCATCGGTATGGCCATGCACCTCGATAAGAGTGCGTAGTGAGAGATCGGATATACGTGAGCGATTGATAACTGTAGGCCAGAGGTAGGAGGGTGGGAAACGCGTGAAAATCAATAAACCGTGACAGCCTTTTTTGATTAAGATACTGTCAGCTTAAGAATTATGAGGAATCTCGATTTTCCGATAACGACCCATAGCGGAAGTCGCACCGCCAAAGTTAATGCGTGCCGCGACTGCCCAAATTGTTGGTTGTTACCGTGCAGTACCGGTGGGCGTTTGCAGTCGAGGCATCCTGGTTATTAGTTCGGCCTGAAAATATCTCTCAGGTTTTGAGGGCAAATTCCACTAGCGTTCCCTTACCCTTGAGTGTGACCAAGTTTCATATGAGAAGGGGGCGCGTTGCCTTTCTGGCACATTGCCGAACATGGAGCATGTCATTTATGAGTAAGAAAGACTCTGCGGCTGTGCCCATTAAGCTGGAAGATTGGCTGAATACTCGCACCAGTTGGTTGCGCATGGCAGCGGGTGGGGTCATCAAGAACAGACGCATGCCTACAGAAGATGAGCTCAAAGCCCTCACCACCCACTGTATGGCAGAAGCGGCCAAGACCTTGGATGCAACGCATCCTGCTTTGGCCCCCGGCGTTATTCTCGGAACCACTGGCGCTGGTGCGTTGCGGATCGATTCCTTGACGACCATCCGCGGGGTGAACGCCATCGGCGCGGAGGCTTCTTTGGATCTTTCCAAAGGGCACATGGCCGTCGTTTACGGTGCTAATGGATCAGGCAAGTCAGGCTATGCGCGGCTTATGAAGCATATTTGTGGCGCGCGTGCGAAAGGAACAATACACAGCAACGTTTTCGATGATGTAACCGAGATCGCCTCTGCTAAGGTGAGGGTCACCACACTCAGTTCGAACGAAGACAGCCCGATATCGAGTGAACTCCAGTGGGAGGCTGTCGCCGGGCCACATCCCAAACTCAACGCGGTGCCGGTCTTCGACTCTGCCACCGCACTGGAACTCGGGGACACTGAAAGCACCGCCACCCACCTCCCCCGCGCTATGCGCTTTGTCGGCGTACTAATTAGGATTTCTGATAGCGTCAATGATCGCCTGAAGGCTCGTGCTGACAAGCTCATCAGCCAGCTTCCGGTAGTTCCACCAGACTATGCGCAGACATCGGCGGCCACTTATCTTCAAAGACTAAAGCCGAACCTCAGCGATGACGAGATCGGGAAGGCTTGTGTCTTTTCCGACGCATTTCTTCAGGAACGCCTCGCGCTAGAGACAGCACTCGCCCAGCCAAACCCTGCGGTAGCCCATGCCAAGACCGTGGGTGATTTAGATCGATTGGATAAGCTGAGCGAGAGTGTTTCGGGCCTGATGGAAAGTTTGGGCAACGAGCGAGCAGAAGCCCTCATCTCGGCGCGCAAGATCTCAATTAGAAAGCGCCAAGCGGCCACCGCATACGCGACGTCCTTCATAAACGGTTTGCCTTTGATGGGTGTCGGAGACTCGGTCTGGCAGACCTTGTGGGAAGCAGCAAAGGCGTATTCAACCACCTCGGCTTACCCGGATCATGCCCATCCGCATGTAGGAGAGGGGGCGCGCTGCGTGCTATGCCAGCAACCGCTCGAACCAGAAGGTAAAGAACGGCTGACAAGCTTCGAGCAGTATCTCACCGATACTCTGCAGACGGAGGCGAAAGCCGCTGAAGGTGTCCTGGTCACATTGATGAAGTCCCTCCCCAACAAAATCGTCGAGCCAGCATGGCAATCGCAGTGTAGTGCCGTTGGTCTCGACACCGAGCAAGCCAGCGCGCTTGCCAATGAGATAGACGCCAGGCTCAAGGCAATGAGTAGCGCCACGGATCTGTCTGACGTCCCGCCTGTAACTTGGTCGGTTTGGACGGACGCGCTTGGCCATGCTGTGGCAACAACAACGTCCCAACGCGATGCGCTAGCAACCCTGTTGGATCCTGTAGGGCGATCCCAGAAGGAGACCCGTTTGCGCGAGCTTCGAGCCCAGGAATGGCTTGCCGGTCAGATCGAAGCGGTCAAAGCAGAAGTTGTGCGCCTCAAGCGCGTGGCGACGATCGAAGCCGCTACCCAGCTGACCCAGACCAGAGCGCTCACGATAAAAAGCAATGCGATCGGCGAAACGGAGTTGGCGAAGGGTTTTTGCGACCGATTCAACGCAGAGCTTCAAGCACTTGGGGGCAGTGCGCTTCCAGTGCGAATGAACCACCGGGCAGCAGGTAAAGGAGTCTACAGTTTCTACATCGAGCTGAAAGACGCAATTACACCCGTGAAAAACCGCGAGATCCTGAGTGAAGGCGAGCAACGGATCGTGGCGCTGGCCGCGTTTCTAGCCGATGCTACCGGTGCGGATCGAGGGCTGCCAGTCATCTTTGACGACCCGATTTCGTCGCTGGACCAACGCTATGAGGAGGCCGTCGCGAAACGTCTAGTAGACCTAGCCAAAGACCGTCAGGTGATCGTGTTCACCCATCGCCTGTCGTTGATGGTGCTCCTTGGAAACGCTGCTGCGCAAAGGCCAGCAGTCGGGCTCTCGCCCGTGGATGTCCACGTTGAGTCTATCGGGCGTGACGGCGCTAGCACTGGCATGCCTGCAACCATCGACGTGTTCTCACTCAAGCCAAAGGCTGGATTTGGCCAAATGATCAGCAGTATCGGGGCTATCAAAAAGTATGATGCCCCACTAAGAGCGCTCGCCTTGAAGGATGCATGCAGCAACTTCCGTATCCTAGTTGAGCGATCAGTCGAGGATCACCTCTGCTCCGGCATCATCAATCGCTACCGTCGTGAGATCCACACCTTTGGTAAGCTGAAAAGCTTGAACGCCATCACCTCTGAAGATTGCGCCATGATCAACGGGATGATGACCAAATACTCCGCGTTCGAGCACTCTCAACCAACGGAGACCCCGACTTGGCTACCCGATCCGAATGAACTGTTGGTGGATGTCCAAGTTATGTTGGACTGGATCAAAGCTTTCGATAAACGTGCCAAGGAGGCTGCCGCCAGCTGAACTGTAACCTGGACACTGCCACGCAGGCAGCTTGGGATACAGACTAATCGCCCCTAAAAGTGCTGCCTCTTGGCCTGCTGGGATCGGGCCGCTTCTGGCCGACTGTCGCTGATAGCGACCCTGAGCAGACATTCCGGGAAATGCAGCAGGCGCACGAATTTAGATTATACTGCTTAATGGAAATTAATAACCCAAAGGATCATAGACTTGGGAATGTTTGGCAGGCTGTATTTGCCGGAAAAAGTGCCAGCACGTTCATTCAATCATAGAACGCGCCGTCTAATACGCTGTTATAAGTCATCTTCAACACAAAGGATTTTATGAGTAGCGACACTGGCCATCGGCGATATTTGAAGCAGCTCCTACACCATGGATCTGTGTATCTGGGTGCGAACTCCTTTGTACTGGTCCTTGTGCTGCCAGTGTTTGGAGGTATCTGATTATGTATCACTGGCTCTATATGTTGGCGGGATCGCTTCATTTTATTGGGCTGGTTATAAGACATGGGAAGAGAGTTTGCCACCGGACGAAGGAGAGCCGCTTGTTCTTAAAGCTGATAAAGACACCGTTACGTTTTCCTCAGGCACCGGAAATATATTCAAGAAAAGTAACCTATCAGTCAGGCTCGCTGTCTCTAATAATGCTGACAAAGCCATTGCACTTGACAATGTGGCAGTCCACTTAAAGAAGGATTCGTTCTGGCTCAAATTGAAAGGCCGGTCAAAGCTGATTTGGGGTTCAAGAGAGTCAGTAGGGTCTTGCACTGAGATTGGGCCAAAAGAATCCAAAATTTTAGATGTAAACCTTGAAGGTGAAGGCCACATCGGGGATCGAGTAAAACTGGCCAAGGCGTTGCGGGAAGACCCGATTGTTGGCGCGATATTAACTGCAGAGTATTTTTTGGAAGGAGAGCGGTCGGCTATTGAGGTCGATTTCGAATACGATGCAGCAAAGCTCATTAATCACATGCGGAGCAGCTGGAGCCGAAGCAGTTTACGGGATGCCATTAAAGAGCTTGAGCAATCGGCATAGGTTTTGGTTTCCTGCCAGACAACTTATAACCAAGCCAAGCATGGCGACGCTAACTACATTGCGGCTTCGCCTCCATTCCGCTGGCGTGCATGCTGGCGGCGTTAAGAATATCAGGGAACGTATATGAAGCGTTTTTACCGATGGTTTATGGATGCTTGGCCCATTTGGTCAGCGGCATTGATCGTTGGAGCGCACCGGTTGTCATTGCAGGCATTTCCACAAAAAGTAGAAGAAACTAATACGGTTTTTTCATTGGGGCTCCAAATTATCGGCGGATTGATGGTCCTCTACTCGATTGACAGCAACCTCGCTGCATTACGTGGCCAAAATATTTGGTTGCTAATTGGACAGTGGTTTCGAAACTGTCCTCTTTGGAGTAAGCCGAAAACGTCCAAGTTTCCTTGAAAGCCGAGATTGGTATTTCCGCTTCAGGTAGCGGTCGAGTAAAGCGTAGAGCGATTACCTTGGAGGAGAGGGTCGAGGAGCTTGAGCGTCAAGTTGACGAAGCCTACAAGGAAATGCACCAGAGGGAAGAGGCTGTAAAAAGCCTAGTATCTGATGTGAAAAATGAGCTTTTATCTAAAATCGCTGAAAATCAGGCTGGCATTCGAGGTGTCGAGGGTAAACTGGATAACACCACCCTTGGCGGATTAAAGCAGCAGGTGTTTGGCGTATTGATCGTCATTTACGGAGCGCTATTAGGCCATATTTCTTAATCAGTTGTTGTAGTTTGTTCCGGGCCTGCGGCCCTCCACCGGACGCCTACTACGCTGTGCTTCGTAGTCGCCGCTAAACAAAAGCGTTAGGTTCAAGGAGAGTTATGAGTATCCATCGGATATCTAGAGAAGAATTCGATTCATTGGACATCGACAAGATGGGATTCTTTCCTGAAAAATCTTGGTTCAAAAGTAATGGTATTGATATTGCAGGAACGGTAATACGAGACCCTTTTGATAAAGATTGGTCATACGTGATCGTAGCAAAAGAGGAAGATGGCCTTTATAGGTACATAAATGGGGAAGTAAGCCTAGCGACCCAAGACGAGGCTGAAGAAAAAATATACTCGAAAATGCTGGAACTCAACCAAAAAGGTTCTTTCCGAGAAGAGTTATATGTAGAGCCCGAAGATGAAGCCATAAATCAAGCCCCGATAGTTATCGCCTCAATTGACGATCAGATAAAAAGTTATTTCAAGAAAAGCCCAGAGAAAATGTATGATCTTTCTCCAAGAAAGTTTGAGGAGTTAGTTGCAGCTATTTTAAAAGACATGGGATTTGATGTTGAGCTTACTAAAGCTACTAGAGACGGTGGTAGAGACATAATTGCTCACATTAGAAATTCTGTATGCAGTTATTTAACACACATTGAGTGTAAGAAATATGCCCCAGAAAATAAAATTGGTGTTGGCATAATTCGAGAGGTAATGGGAGTTCATCATTTACGCCAAGCAACTAAAAGCATCATAGTTACAACTGGGTTTTTCTCTA
Source organism: Vreelandella sulfidaeris (assembly GCF_042429665.1). Lineage (GTDB taxonomy): Bacteria > Pseudomonadota > Gammaproteobacteria > Pseudomonadales > Halomonadaceae > Vreelandella. Next base: position 33,345 of record NZ_JBHMAC010000012.1, read on the forward strand.
AAGATGCCATAAAAGAAGCTGAGGTGGTGGAAAATCATCTAGCTTTGAGGGATTTTAATAACCTGAAAGAATGGCTCCAAAGGTACTGATACTATTCAAAGCAAAAACCTAACAAGGCCAGTCACAGCGACGGCCTTTTCGTTGCGGCTTCGCCTTCTACAAAGCCGCGCGTGCTGTCGGCGTTATATCAGAGACTCCTAAAAGGCAGCTCTTGGCCGAAACAGCGCTCCTAATTTCCAAGTGAGCAAGGCGTTACCAAGGAGATGAGAATGGCAGATAAACCATCACTGTATGAAGTCGAAAACGCGTTTCAGCCAGCTAAAGAAGTAACTGCAGTTGAACGCTTTGCTGGTCGCAGAACGGAGGTAGAGGATGGATATTATGGGCTCCTCGGAGATGGAGTTAACATTGCCATTGTCGGTAACCGTGGTGTAGGAAAAACCTCTCTATCGCGCCAGTTAGAGATTACAGCCTCTGGCGATAATGGCCTTTTAGATCATCTTGAAATTGGCCATGATCGTCCTCTAGATTTCCTATCAGTATATTTTGCATGTGGAAACCGTGTGACGGATTTCGGGGATTTACTCGAACGTCTCTTAACGACTTCTAATTGTCTAGGAGACTGGATATACGATATACCCGGAGCAAAAAAGGAAGTAGTTTCCTATGCACCTGAAATAGGTGCGAAGCTTTTTGGCTTGGAGGCAAAGCTTGGTGGTGAAAAAGCTACAGAACAAGAGTCAAGACCGGCAGTCAACAGCCATTCGATTGATACCGTATTCACCAACGTTTGCCATGCAATCGTTGAAGAACGGATTGCTAAAGACGGATTGTTGATTATAGTAGATGAATTTGACCAGATTAACGATCCATCCGGAATGGCCGGGTTCATGAAGTCATTGGCTACGAATGTACCAAGGGCGAAATTCTGCTTGGTCGGTGTCGCTCAAGACATCCAGAACCTGATGAAAGAGCATGAGTCTGTTGATAGGTTATTCTCCGGCAGCATTATTCGCGTTCATCCCATGGAACCAGTAGAGCTGAGAGAAATAATTCGTATTGCAGAGGCTGAGATAGATAGCTTCATTACTTTTGATGAAGAAGCTACTGATTCACTAATAGCCCTCGCGCAGGGCCACCCGTATATGGTCCACCTGATAGGCAAATATGCATTTCGTGCAGCTTATCAGAGGGGCGTCAAAATCATTGATCGTTCTGCAGTTCAGGAAACATTGAAATCGATAGCTGAGCGAGGAGCGGATCCAGTTCTTGAGGGTCGTTACAAAAAGGCTGTCGGTTCATCACGTCAGAGGGAGTCGGTGCTCCGAGCTCTCGCCCAAGTCAGAAGGGAGGATGGCGAGTGCTGGACTACTGATGCCTACAAAATTGCCCTAGAGGATGAGGTTGATAATGCTAGCCAGTTTGTTGGTCACTTGGTGGCGGATGACTACGGTTCAGAGCTAGAAAAAGTTCGTGAACGATATTACCGATTTAGAGATTCATTGTTTGCTACCTATGTCCTAGCAAGACCCAGACTTTATTCGCCGGTTGGCTAACCAAGCCAGGCACGGCGACGCCTTTTCCATTTCGGCTTCACCTCCATTACGAAGTCGTGCGTGCTAGCGGCGTTAGTTCGAATACAAGATCTACCTGCGACGTTTTCTTAGCATTGGTTTAAGACTGAAAAGAGAAACTATGAATGCTTAGCTTTCTATCAAAAATGTTCGGCAAAGGAAGGGAGGTGGCTGCCCAAAATTCCACCGGGTTGACGTGTATTGCCCAAAACTCAAATAGAGAATCCGGTAGGCGGGAACCACCCAAGGAGCTTGATTGGTCCCAAGCCGAGTATGTCCCGCTGCCACCATCGCCGCCTACCTGGGAGGTGGACGGGCGTGACGAGTTTCACCGTGAGTACAATGACCCATCGATTGGTCCTGTATTTCAGGCTGGATTCAAGAATCAATACACTAAGGTCGTGAAACTCGCTTGTGATCTATCTCCCGAGCAACGGCAAGGACAAGTCGGAGAGGTTATAGCCAAAGCGTATGGCAAGCTAGTTATACAGCGGGTGAAATCTGGGCAGCTAGCGGCGGCGGCAAAACAATCTGTTGAAATGTTCGAGCGTGTCCCTGAGCACGTCAAGGATGTTGATTTACGTCGCTTCAATCGTATCTTGAAAGAGATGGAGAAGTTGGGGAAGAAGCATGGTTACGAACCGGTAGCTGTCGCAAGCCCCTCATCAATGCCGCTGTTTGAAGCATCGGAAGATGCCCCTTGGACGCTGGTAGGTGAGCGAAAGCTGAAGGGTGACGAACGGCCAGATCCTGCCTTTACTATTGGTGCCATCGATGCCCGAGGGACTTGGTTACTAGACCGTTCTGGGACCAGTGCGGATCAATCAGGAGTGAAGAGCGTACTTCGTAGAATGAATCGACATGGGGCCTTAGTTGGCGAAAAAGCTTTGTATCATGATGCCTATCGAACCGGAACCGGCGCCGCCGGTTCCGGTATAGCGATCATGGATTCCAGCGGATTGCTCCACGCCTACGACGAGGAGCTGAACATTATAACCGAGTCAAATTTATGCGAGGACTCCCGAGTCGTTGACCACTTCCGGACCATCGACACAAATTACTGGGGTGAATTTAAGTCCCAGGTGCGAGCCGTGGATGTTGCTCCTGAGGGGGATCGGTACCTTTTTACGTTAGCCGACGAAGCTTGGTGCTGCATGGCCTCTGGCGATGCAGTCTGGGGACTCGTTATGCCACTGAAGGAAGGTTGGGAGCGTGTCGTGGGACGCAGCGAACGCTTCGGGGTGGCTCAAGAGGTTGAGGAGGCGCTACAGCTTTTTGGGCTGTCTCTACCTGTTGATCCAACGGACATCAAGCGAAAGTACCGTAAGTTGGCGCAGGCTCACCACCCGGACCGCAATGCTGGGAATCCGTCTGCTACCGAGAAAATGAAAGCCTTAAATACTGCGTTCGAAGTTTTGACCGGTGTCGATCCGAACACGCTTGGATACGAAGAATCTGATGTTACGTATTTTGCCCGGACGGATCCCGACTACGTTATGGAGGTCGAGGGCCTTCGACTCGAAATCACCATGACCGCAGGGGTGCCTCAAGATTGGGTCTACGCGGCAAGTTTTGCTGCTGTCGATGGTGGGGCCTATCTGGCTACTTACTCGGGCAAAGTCATCCGAGTTTCTAGAGAGGGGCAGCCCGAGGTGGTGTACGACATTGGAACCTGCCCGAAGGAAATCGTTGATGTTGGCCGATATACCTACTTCCTCACACCCACTCGTTTATACGTCATTGAAGATGGTACGACGCTTGCAGCGTTTCTCGACGTCTTCCAGCAAGGGCGGCTGCTAGTAACGCAAGCAGGATTTGGCTTGCTCACAGGAAAACAACTGCAGTGGTTCACGCATGCTGGCATGAAAACTGGTGACTTGACGACGAGAGACCCTATACGGTCAATTTACGCTACCGATAGTGGAGTGGTTGTCCAAACTCGACAGCATCAAGTCGAAATTCAGGGGCTGTTGATGTGCAACCCATGACGTCAGAAGTTAATGGCGACGTCATTGAGGTGCTGACAACAGCGTCAACACGGACCGGCTTTTCCGCTGGCACTCCAAAGCCGATCGGTTATGCTGGGCGTTATATCAGAGACGCCTAAAAGACAGCTTCTGGCCGAAAACTGAAGTAAGCAGGAATAGGTGTGAGCTCTTCGTAACGTTTAGCACCTTTTTACGTAACAGCAGTCCTTACAAATAGACTTTATTTAAATCGAAAACACGGAACTTTCCAAGCGTCCTGATAAACATGCAACAAGGGGGGAGCGGTTATCCCACTGAATGCAGGAATCAAAGGCTGTTCCACCGTCGATATGGTACAACCCGATAAAAATCCTCTCTGTGATTCCTTCTGGGAGTCTAATCCCATCCATACTGCTTTGAGCATGTAACCCTTAAAGCAGCCCTCGAACTCTTTCATACGATCTCCTTAGTCATTCCTACCCAGTGCAGGTCTCATCAATGGTAGGACGCAGAGTGACACTTGGAGTGAGGAAGTGCTGGATGGCCGCAACCAGTCGATAGGCTACAGTATAACTCATGGGCAATACACACTAGGGGCTGGGTGTTTACGCTGCCGTGCGGTCGAGCATTGACCAAACGTGTGGATTCGCATCCCTGCCATCACCCTCGACCCCTTGAGCTGGTCGATTGAGTGAGGCGCCAGCCCAGAGAGCCACTGCAGCAGACCGGGTCACACCGGCAGTGCAATGAATGACGAGTTTTACCGGCCGTCGATCGCTGGCCCACTGCCGTATCCAGCCAGAAATCCTCTGAGCATCCTCAAGCGTCATGGGCTCTTCGCAGCCGAAGCCCTCACCGGGAACAACATCATCGAACTGCATTAAGAGAACATCAGCCCACCCCTTTGCCAAGCGAGTTGAACGCTCATCGACCCCACGAATGGACAGGACTACTGTGTCGGCGCTTGCTTGCCGACGCTCGATGTCACGTCGACTTGTATATTCGATGCTAATGATCATTGGATTTCTCATTCTGCTTGGTTAGGGCATGGAGTGCTTGCTGGCGAACTCGTCCCGCGAGGTGAATCCTCATCGCGTACTCAGATGCCGCGGAGCGGGATCGCTTTCATGAAGTCTGGCGATTGATATGCTGCTGAGTATCGATCACTAAAGCCTGAGCTGCAGCGACATATCACAGGAGGGTTTCTGGCTCGGGGTACTTAGGGTGCGCGTTATCCCATGACAGGCGAACGTACGTCTCATAAATCACGGACGACCGAGTAAAGGGGGTATCTAGGTAGTGTGTCACCAGTGCCTCGCCGGCCTGGACCACCACTTTGCTGCAAGTGATTCCCCCCTGTTGTCCCCTGCTCATGAATGGCTGGTTAAAGGGAGATAGGGCCGGTTATGACACAGAACGAGAAAGCCCCAACTAGCGAACTAGAAGGGGCTTGAAGGTAAAACGTGAATCTGATCAGCCGAAGGCTGCAGATTTGCTGTGCATGACAGCTTCCCCTGGAGCAAAAAGCCACAGGGATGCCTTGAGGAGGTTATCAGGACTGCTGACGTAAGCGCCCTCGCGTGATAGCCGAAAAGCCCGCGGGCCTTGTCGAAACAACCTGACAACCAACCTAAAAGGTTATCGTGATTAGCAATTTCCGTTTCCCATACCGTTCAATGAACGGCCTCGCCAATAAGATAGGGGCATGGGTGACATCTGGGAAGTTAATATCGTAAAAAATAATCCACAAACGACAATCTCAGTCAGTTGAGGGGAGGCTGTATTGGCAGGGTTTGGCTGCCTTGATCTTGTGTTGAGCTGCCGTTAGCAGAATCAATTTCACAGGTGGTGAGAGCCCCCGGGGCGAGCGCCCAAAGGTATCGCTTCAATGTCTCGCGATCGGTAATCGCAAGGTTCAGCCATGGCTCGGTCCCTGCGGCGCCCGCCTGAGTACAATGTCTATTTCAATACTTCTCTTTTATCTATCTTGGCTAGGCTGCATTACTGATAAGCTAGGTAGCTTGGGGGTTGGTTGAAATCGATTGTGACATCCCAGTCCGGTAGATCCTCGCACTGACCGACAAGCTGGCGACCGCTTTCTCCCGGTAAGTCGATGCGAACGTCAATGTGTCCTAACTGTCTTCTGCATCGCATCTGCTCATGAACGATCGAGAAGGGGGCCACCCATTGGCCATGAGGGTCTGGACGAAGTTTCATCCAATAATATTCGATAGGCTTCATCCTGACGCCTTGCGGTACTGAGTTAACCCCAAAGCACGATAATCTATTCAAGAGAAAATTCACGTTGTCGAGACGACGGCGATTCAGCCCGTTGCTGATGATTCCTTCCCCAACGAGTTGTGACAACGCGATTAAGGCTCTAAGCGTAGCTTCATCTAGCGGTGGAAGTGGCATACCGTCTCTACCATGGCCCGATAAGGTGAGGGGGATTTCCACAAACTGAGCTTGTCGATGAACCAGGCTATGGCGATACTCTATTGTAGACACGTAACAAGTCAGAATTCCCACCCAGGTGCAGGTTTCCTCGGTTAGGATCGCGCCATTCAGCGTCTCGCTCATTGCGATACGAGCCTTTTCCTTAATTGGCCAGAGCTTGGCTTCCCGCTGGGGTTTTATACCTTGTTTCGCCAGCGCAAGCTCGATCGTAAGATCGAGCACCTTCCAGGCTGCTCCAAACGCCAATGGCAAGAAAGCTGCACGTAGGTTGTCCTCCCGATTGGCTTGAATGTGGCTCGCCCCGTTCTGTATAACGTTTTTTCCTCCGTCAATGAGGGGACGTATATCGATGTAGCTTCCTGATGCCTGGGCTGTCAGGGGTAAATACCGGTCAAGGGCAAAACGTTCAAAGGCAGTCTCTGCCTCATACTCATTAATGTTAGTGACCATTGGTAGAGCCTATTACAAGCAACTGTTTAAACTTAATCAGTTGGATGTGGCACCTAACTCACTTAGATAGGCAACCGTTTGGCGATTCAGCCTTACCCAACTATCCTCGATTTCATCAGGGACTTCGATCCAAGTGAGGCGCAAACGATCGGCTACTTTCGCCAAGGCCTCGTATTCTGCAACTCCCAGGCAGCGTAACATCGTACCTTTCCCTGGATAATAAGATGTTTCAGGATACTCTCTGAAAATTAGCTTCGGGTTGTATTCAGTTCCAGAACGGTCGTGTTTCCCACTGAAAGGGAATCCCTATTGACTGAGGTGTGATGCCGGCTTTTGAGAGCGTCGCAACTGGCAATGTTCTCATAACTGTCTTGAAGCGATCCTGCCAAGTTGTTGATGGATCGATCGCTTTCAAAAGTGCTTGGAGCGCGACGGTCCGGGAAAAGAAAAATCCTTGATCAGGGTTGCCTGGAAACTCGGAGTGGATAGCATTCGCGCTTTGAGGGCTGTCAGCGCCGACATTATTATTCCAGACCCTGCTATGGTGGGCACAATTATTACGCAGCATGGTTGTGCTTTTGAGCCACGACACAATGACCTTTTCATCGTAGCCAAACTGTGTAGCCACTCGCCTCCGATGTTCGCGATCAAGACTGGCAAGCAACCGCGACATTTGGCCAATGCTTAACTCCTCCAAGATTGTCCAGATCGGCGGATAAGGCGGCGTATGGTAAGTGTGGTAATAGTGCTTAATGGGGTTGGTAAGTCTCAATCCCAAGACGTTCTTCATGAAATTGCGGTGCGCTTCCATGTCCTTGAAATGTTTGGTTTTGAGATAGAAGTGGGGGCCGCAGTCTTTGTCATTGGCCATAGCGTTAACTATGGCGGATCTGAACGCGACTTCTACTTGTTCAATAGCGTCAAGGAGCACTAGCCGAAGACTACGATCGAACTCGTAAAGCGCAAGAATATCGTCAAACCTTACACCCGGATAAAAACGTTTTTGATCATCCTGCAGCGGCCGCGTATAAATGAGCAGCCGGTAATACCCGACAAACTGAAGGGCATTAAGTGCTTGTGATTGCTGACCTTTGGTGATGAGACCCTTGGCGCGAAGGTGGCGAAGATGGGCGTGAGAGGATTTTGCGGGTTTTGTGAAGTTTAGTTGTGGTTGCAGTTGTAACCCCATACATTCTTTTACCACTAAAAAAACTAACCCCCTGGTGCGCAGTCAGAACGAATCCTGTGAGGCGTGGGGGTTATTCTTGTCTTAAATAATAGGCTTCTACTGTACTCGTGTCAATCTAGGCTGTTTCCTATGCCGAATGGGCACCCAGAATAGGGAGAACCTTGGTCGGTACAAGTCCACTTGCAGTAGTAGACCTTTACTGTGCCCGTGCCAACCAAAGCTGTTTCTTATCTGTAATGGGTACTCGGCCGAAGGTGAACCTTGGCCAGGACAAGTCTAATTGATGTAGTACGCTTTGACTGGGTAGTAAAAGGCAGCTATAGGGGGAATGTTGCACCGGAATCCAACGTATAGCCTGTTTATAATTCACCGAATTTCACATGTATGGTTGGCAGTACTTTAACTACCCACCAAGATGAATATAGAAAAACCACTTGAAATTATCTTAATAAACTTAATAAGCGCCCACAGGGGGAAGCATGATTCTCGACGCTATCGATGGCTGGGACGATTACCCACGCCGCATTTTTGACCGTGAAACTACTATACGAGGTATTGCCGAGTGGATTGATGCCGAAAGCAGTGTCATGCCTTACTCGGTCTTGCATTGTGATGGCGTTCGTTTTCGCGTGGCTGTGCGCGATTATAAAGAGCAAGACTTGATCTTGGCGGCCGATGAGTACGGGCATCGTTCAGCAGCAGGGGCTTTGGGCGCTTTCGGCGAGCTGATTGACACGGCAAAACGTCGAATGGAAGGAAAAGAGTCCTGGCCAGAAGGCCCGGCGCTAGATGAAATTAGGCTCTACCAGAAAGAGCGTGAAGACGAAAAGCTCAACACTATGGCCACGTTATTTATCCAGCGCGAACCCCATATCGTCAATGAAATAGAATACGGCGCTCAGCCGGGCCAACTCGATCTGGACGCTGCATCGCTGCCAGAATGCTTGTGGGATGAATTTGAAGCAGAAGGAGAGGCGTTTAAGCTCGTCTTAGAGGAAGAAATTTACCACCGCGTGAATAAGAAGTAACACGCTGCGAAGAATTGCCAGCCGGGTTTCTCTACATCCAGATGGCATGACACAACATCAAACACCAAAAGTCCGGCCCTATACGACGTTTTTTTAACCTGTTAAAAGAATATAGATAACACCTATGTCGACGGGTGTCGAAATGCAGGCCTAGTGTTTTAATAGGAGTAGGGCTTTTAGCGAAGCTGCTGGTTAATCCTAGTCAGACAAAAAACCGATGAGGTAGCACCGTGATTGAGTGCGAAGGCATGAAGGATGATGAGACGCCATGTGCGCGAGAAGCAGTTCACAATATAACAGCTGTGGTGTTCGGCCAGGAACGCCAATTATTGCTTTGTAATGACTGCGTGCCCAAATATGTAGAGGAAGAAGACGACCTCTAATTAGGTGCTATTAGCTACTACGTTCGCATGAATGGGTAAGCAGATTTTTCATAATGGCCTATATTTAAACCTTGATACTCGGTAATAAGCTGGTTTTTTGCGTCTCAATTAGCGAGGCTAATTGGATACAAAAAAACCCAACGTCGCGGTACGTTGGGTTTTTCCGAATTAATATCTTACTAATTCAAACAGCTGCAAATCTTTCAATATGGTTCTGTTCTTTATGCTCGGCGTGCCATAGCTCATAGTTTGCCTGCATCGTTAGCCAGTGCTTGGCATTGCCAATTCCGCCATGCTCTAACTTAACGGCCAAATCGGGGGAAATAGCGGCATGCTCATGTAATACGCGTGAAACTGCTGCACGAGACATGCCTAACTTTTTGGAAAATTCAGTGACGTTCAGCCCCAGCGCTGGCACGATCCGACGGCGCAATAAGCTACCTGGGTGCGGCGGGTTCATCATGGTCATGTTTCAGTTCTCTCTCTCTACACAAATTGTGTATCGCATATTTGAGGTGTTGCATTCATGGCTACGTCTGCGAGGCCATCTTTCTCGGTGGCCCTTGATAACCGTACCGAGCCGGTTATCAAGGAACGCCGGGGTTAGTGGTAGTCTAAATAGTCAACAAGGTGTACATCTTCCCCATCAAACGTAAATATCACTACCCAATTACCGTTTACATGCACCGAAAAAAAGCCTTTTCTATCACCCTTCAAACTATGAAAATCAAATCCTGGCAAATTCATATCGTTTGGCTTAGTGGCTGCGTCCAGTGCAGCAAGTATGTCTCTTAAATCGTCTACATGGTTTGGTTGTACTCCTTGGGATTCTCCCTTCTCATAAAGACGTTTAAGCCCTTTGTGTTTGATCTTCTGTATCATCGCATTGCTTTGCTCCCTTGTTGTGAAACGCCCTCGAAGTGTAGCGCGTAACGCTACACGCGTCAATGACAGCTGAGGTAGAAACTGCTTAAAGGTGGCATGGCTGACAGTACAGGAGCAGTTGTTCCGCCAACTAGATTGGCCCCCATTGAGGTGAAAAAACGGGTGTGCTCATTAACGTGCTTCTCTCTCATTCCTGCAGTAGAACAGGTTTTAAGAGGGGGGGTGCTGTAAAGGGTCGACCTCTAGGCGATCTACAGCGGCTATACCATGCTCATTGAAGTAGCCAGCGTTTACCTCCAGGGCCATCCAGAAGCGCGTGCCAGCTGGATAACGCGGACAGGCTTCTTTTTCTCTCGTGCAGGGGGCCATGCTGGTGATCGACTGGATCTCTCCGTCATGGTCGAGGAAGGCAATATCAAGCGGTATACGAGTTTGGTACATCCAGAAAGCATGATCGGTTGTCTGCTCCTCATCATAGACGAAGAGCATGCCAGCATCGGGAGCCAGTGAGTCACGCTCCATTAGGCCATTGCGACGCTGGCGCGAGGTAGATGCCACCTCAAGCATGAGCGAATACCGGCCTTCCTTAGCGTGCAAAACACCAGAGGAAAATGCAGTGGCCTGTCGAAGAATCATCCCCGTGATTAGAGCAGTGCCAATCAAGAAAAGCGCCAAAATGCCGATACTTTTCCGGGTCGTGGACCGATCGAATCCCACAAGCCTTTGTTGACGCTGAAACATTATCACCTGGGCTCCAGAATAAAATCAGGATGTCACTCCAAGATAGAGCCGAGGGTGACCGTAACGGTTAGGGTTTGGGGGAACATATTATGCTGGCGACCACATTACTGGTCCGCTGGCTGCGCCATGCTCGCTGGGCCAGCCCAGCAGCCGTGCAGCACGCTATTGAATTTTCACACTTAGCAGCCCGGATAACGCTCCCAGCAGCTAGCGCCAGCGAACTCGGCATCATCCAATGGCACCGATGGCCGCTTTGCTTAGGGGGCGATATTGCCTACTGGCGGCCAGGGCGAACGGGGCTGCAATGTCAGCGCTTGCCTTATCCAGCGGCCGCTGGACTCACATCGACCACCTACGATGACAACTTCAGCTGCTCGATCAGAGACATCATCTCCCTGGCGTCTGGGAAAGTCGATCTCGTCGGCTACGCCACTCTCGACTCCTATGCTATCGGCGAATGTCGCGAATTGGTTCACAACAACCGTGCCAGCATCGAACCTTTGCTCAACTGGCATGAACTCCGCTTCCATGGCGGTTCTGGCGCTGAAGAGTCAGTAGAAGGTTTCAGTTGGCGGCCATCTAAACAACCAGGGTGGCGCCCATCACTTCGCTGCAGCTTGTCTGATTGCTGGCTTCTTCGATCCTGAGCTGCGCATAAAAGCTCCCTTGACCAGGCATGAACTGAACACCGAGGTCGCCCAAGTTATTCTCAGCGCCTTCGACATCTTTTGCGAGCCAGAGCACCACACAATGAACGAAGCGTTTATGAAGCGGATGGAGGCTGCGCAGATCCCATTCGCCATCTGTTCAGCACCCCCGCCGCGGCAGGATGGCCATCACCTTTTACTGTTGTCCTGTGAGAACAGCAAAGCCATGGGCGTAGCCGATATATTCCGAGCTTACGGCTGGCTCGATGTCGGCGACCTCTTACGCAAGCAGGCGAAACAACAATAGAAAAAAACTGGGCACATCCATTGGACAGGGCTGACATCAGCTGGTGTTATTGCGGCAGCGCGTAGAACCACCAGGCTGTTAGCGGGCTTTGAAAGTACAGTGATTAGCAACGCATATAAGGAGAATGAACTTGGCAAAGATTAAACACGACGCAGAGGCGTTTCACGCCGAGATAGCTATGCGCGTTTACGATGAATCTGTGACCGACGCTATTGACGTTATCACTCGTGATGGTGAGCCAGAAACCCTGCTGGCAGTGGTGCGAAGCCTTGTTGATTTTAACGTGTATTACAGCAATCAGAAAAACTATAAGACGTACCAACACGCCTATGCTGCTATCGGTGCTGCAATTGATAAGGCGAACCCAGAGCATCAGCCACTAAACAAACACTGGAATAAATGAATCTTAATAGGGAAATAATATTTATCACTTTGCCTAGGTATAGAAAAAGCCCCTGCCAGCCAGTGGAAGGGGCTTAGAATAGATCCTCTTCGTCACACTTCAGTGCTACCGAAAGTGGATGCTACCAACGTTGTGATGATCGCATTAGCTCTTTCTACGCTAGTGATGGAAGAGCTCAATCAACAACACACGACGAATATTAAGGGTTTGACGGTAGCCAAGCCGTTGTTCTCCAAAGGGCTGAAAAAACGCTCTGCCTTGTCTTTATCGACATTCACGACGAATGAAGTGTCAGTTCTTCATAAACACTGTTGATATTGTCGTCTTCTTTATTACTCGGTTCCGGCTTCGGATACAGAGGTTCGATAAGCCCGTTGGATAATGCTAGTAAATCGCTAAGCTGTTCGTAATCGAAGCTAACGCCATCTACATTGCGTTGCTCAAGGCGTGAAATGGCATCTGATATAGCGGTCATGGTGTGATCCTCCACCCCTAAAGGAGGTAATGCCTGTACCAGCGGCTGTCCGTTGTCCCAACCGATTTTAATAGGTTGGTTGATGATATTGACCTGGGTGCCCGCCGGTATGCGGTCAAAAATTGATTCAATATCGTCAGGCAACATGCGTATACAGCCACGGCTTGCACGCATGCCAATGCCATCGGGCTGGTTGGTACCGTGAATCAAATAGCCATCGAAGCCTAAGATAATGGCGTGGTCTCCCAGCGGGTTATCGGGGCCGGGCGGGACAACACTTGGCGCGGTTTCGCCGCGTGCTTCAGCTTCACGTTTTACCGACTCAGGCGGGTACCATGCGGGGTTTTTAATGTTCATGGTGGTCTCGGTCACACCGAGAGGGGTATCAAACCCTTCGCGACCGATGCCGATAGGATAGGTCTCAACGCGCGGTGTCTCACCGGTTTTGACATCTGGGTAGTAGTAAAGCCGCAGCTCGGCGATATTGATGACGACACCAGTACGCTCGACATTCGGCAGGATGAAGCGTCCTGGAATGGTTACTTCAGTACCCACTCCGGGCACCCAAATACTGACCTCTGGGTTAGCACGTACAATCTCCTGGTAGCCAAGGTTGTGACGTCTGGCAATATCAATCAGAGTATCCTCGTAATCCTTCACAATGAAGGTGTCAGCCTCTCCGATAATATTGCCTTCCTCAGGTAGCGGGTAATGCCCCTTGGGCCATTCCGTCTCCTGGGCAGTGGAAGGTTGTGCCGCCATGGCGACAGGGAGCCATGCCAGAAACGAAACCATCACACTCACGATGAAGCCGATCTGCATTGGCCATGGGAGGAATCTCTTAAGTATTGCTGCGTTCTTTGCCAAGAGCATCGCTAGGTTCCTTTTTCATCTAATGCGTCGTTTTTTGATCGAGATAAGTTTAGTTGTAATCCGAGCAGCGTCAGCAAGGCAGCGAGTATCCAAGCGGGGCCACTACCGGTGCGTGTGAAAGGAGTTAGGCCCTGCATCGGGGTCACCTCGCCAGTTAAACTGGCCGGTTCAAACTGTGGGGTACGGGCTGTGACGTGGCCTTGTGAATCGATGATGGCCGTCACGCCATTACTGGTAGCTCGAAGTAGGTGACGACCATTTTCTAAGGCACGTAAACGCGCCATTTGAAGATGTTGGTGTGGGCCAATGGAACGCCCAAACCACGTATCGTTGGAAACCGTTAATAGCAGCTCGGCATTACGCGCTTGTTGGGCGACGTGGTCGGCGAAAATGATCTCGTAACAGATGGCAGTGCCAATGGTAGTGCCAGCCACGTGTAACGGAGCCTGTTCGTCTGACCCTGGGGTCAGGCGAGGTACTGGCAAGTCGAAAAAAGCAAGGGTGCCAGCGAGGAGACTTTGGAATGGCAAATACTCGCCAAAGGGCACCAAGTGCGCCTTCTGGTATTCGCCCTGCACATCATTTAGCCCTATGACGCTGTTATAAGAGCGCCCTTCACTGTCGCGTTGCAAAATGCCGGTCAACAAGGCGGTGTCAGGCCCCAGATCGGACGCTACTTGCTCAAGTATTTGCTGTGCTTCCTGCTCAAGCATGGGAAGGGCTGCCTCGGGCCAAACGATGAGATCGATATCCCTTGCTTGCTCCCGTGTCATCGCCATGTAGATACTGATCGCCTCGCGCTGCCCTTGGGCAGTCCACTTAATGCGCTGGTCAAGATTCCCTTGCAGCAATGCCACCCGGATGGGCTTGCCAGCCGGGGTTGTCCATTGGGCTGGCAATAGGAATGGAACGATCCACAAGGCGGCCATTGGGACAAGGAAACTCCAGCGGCGACGCAGTACCTCTACCCCTAACGTACCTGTCAGCGCGGTCATGAGTGACAGCAAGTACACACCACCAACGGGCGCCCATGGGGCTAGTGGAGAATCAATCTGAGAGGTGCCCAGCAATAACCAGGGAAAGCCGGTGAGCAACCAGGTGCGTAGCCATTCGCTCACCACCCACATACCGGCAAAGCTAAGACAGGCTAACCGTGGCCCCGTGATGCGCCGATAGAGCCCAAAGGGGATTGCAAAGAAGAGCGCCAGGGCGCTGACAAAAAGAGTGGTGAGGAGCATCGCCACCAAGGCCCCGGTGCCACTGAAATCGTGAATAGCAACGAAGACCCACGATGTGCCAGAACCGAACAGGCCTACCCCATAGCACCACCCACGCAGGGTGGCCATGGCGGGCGTTAGCGACTGTATCTTCCAATAGACCAGTGCCACGGCCACTGGGCCAAGCCACCATAGGGAAAAGGGGGCGGCACTCAAGGTGGTCAGTACCCCAGCGGCGAGCGCTACAACGCAATCGACTATTGGTGAGGAGCGCCCAGCAAAAAGCGTATATTCTTTATCTTTATCGACCACATCCATAGCGTTACTCAGAGCGCTTAAAAGCAGGACTTTCACGCCATAATGCCACTGCGAACATCAATACACCTGCAAACAGAGCGATATCGGCCATGTTAAAGGCGGGCCAATGCCATTCGCCCCAGTAAATGTCCAGATAGTCGACGACGTACCCTCGCGCTAAGCGATCAACGGTATTACCGAGCGCGCCGCCAAGAATCAGGCTGTACGCACAGGCCTCCAAGCGCGACAGGGGTTTGCATAGCTGCACAACCAATACGACGACCACCACCAACGCTAAACCAAGAAAGAGGTAGCGCTGCCAACCCCCTGCTTCTGCGAGAAAGCTGAAAGCGGCTCCTGTGTTCCCGGTATAAACCCAGTTAAAAAACGGCGTTAGCGGAATGACTTGGCCAAACGACATCTGGGCGTGCACGATTTCTTTGACCAGTTGATCGGCTAGAGCCAACACGCAAGCAAATGTGAACCATGGCCAACGTCGTGAAGGGCTGTCGTGTTGCGATGTTCTCATGACGTTGTTTTTCCTTGTGACAGGCCTGTCAATGCGGTACTGGGCGAAAAGCGATAACCCAGCAGTCGCATGGCGTTCAACGTCACTAGGACGGTAGCACCGGTATCGGCCATCACCGCAATCCACATGCCGGTAATACCCAGAGCAGTCGTGACTAGGAAAATGGCTTTTAAGCCAAGGGCGAGAACAACGTTGGTTTTCACATTGCGCAGCGTGGCACGAGAGAGGTCTATCAGCTCAGCGATGCCGGTAACGCGGTTCTTGAGCAAGGCTGCATCGGCGGTTTCCAGCGCCACATCCGTGCCGCCCCCCATCGCGATACCGACATCAGCTGCCGCGAGTGCCGGTGCATCGTTGATGCCATCGCCTACTTTACCGATGGGGCCACGACCTGCCGCTTGCCAGTCTCGAACATACGCTGCCTTGTCTTCAGGCATGAGTTCGCCGTACGCTTCAATGCCTAAGCGACCCCCAGTGGCAGCGACGGTGCGGGCATTATCACCGCTGAGCATGACAGCCTGAACGCCTAAACGGGATAGCGCCGCTAGGCCTTCAAGGGCATCTTCGCGTGGCTCATCGCGAACAGCGATCAAGCCCAACAAACGCTCGCCTTCGACGAGGAGTGCGAGGCTCTTACCGGCTTCTTCTAACGCGATAATCCGAGCACTGAGACTTACCTCAAGGATGACTTTTTCGTGAAGATGACGAGGCGTCATTAAGCTCAGCTCGCGACCCTCCACCTGGCCTGAGACACCGCGCCCCGCCAAAGCACGACTGCCGGTGACGGTGGGGAGGTTTAGGCCCGACTGTCGGGCATGCTCAACGATAGCCGTGGCGATAGGGTGACTGGAATCTCGCTCTATCGCGGCGGCGAGCCGCAATACGCTGTTATCGTCTTCCTCAGCGATCCAAGACTCCACATCTGTGACTCTTGGGGTACCCGCAGTGAGGGTGCCCGTTTTATCTAATGCCACCAAGCGAAGCTTACCTAACTGTTCAAGAACAGCTCCCCCTTTGATCAGTAGGCCGCGCCGAGCGCCCGCCGAGAGGCCTGCGGCGATGGCGGCTGGGGTGGAAATGACTAACGCGCAGGGGCATGCGATTAACAGCAATGCTAACGCACGGTAAATCGACTCCGACCATGCCATGGTCGATACCAGCGGTGGCACTATCGCCATCAGGAGGGCGAGTAAGACGACGGCGGGCATATAGTAATACGCAAAACGATCAATAAAGCGTGCTATCGGTGCCTTGGCGGCCTGTGCTTCTTCAACCAGGCGAATAACGCGTGCGATCGTATTGTCATCAGCGCCTCGTGTTACCTCCACCTCCAGGGCGGCATCAAGATTCACTGTACCAGCAAAAATGTCATCACCAGGCGCTCGCGAACGGGGTATGGACTCGCCGTTTACCGGCGACTCGTCAATGTCGGAGGTGCCCACCAGGATGCGTCCATCGCAGGGAACGCGATCACCGGGCCGCACCAGCACACGCTGGCCGGGTTTAAGTGACTCCGCCGAGACATCACGCAGATGGCCGTTGTCCATCAGCCTCGCCGTTGAGGGTGTTAAATTTGCCAAGGCTGAGATACTGCGGCGCGCCCGTGAAGCAGCTACCCCTTCGAGTAGCTCACCTACGGCGAACAAGAACACGACCATCGCAGCTTCAGCAGCAGCGTCGATGGCCAATGCGCCAAGCGCGGCGATGCACATCAGCATCTCGATGGTAAAGGGATTGCGCATTTTGAGAGCGCCCCAGGCACTCTGCGCAATGGGCATTAAGCCGACTAGCGTGGCCAGAATGAAAGGCACATTACCCAGCGCAGGCCATGCTAAACGAAGCGCGAAGGCTACGATCAGCAGATTTCCTGTGATAATGACCAAGCGCCCTTTAGCGGTTTGCCACCAAGGGGATGAAGAACCAGATGCGCCTGTTTGGCCATCAGGGGAAGTCACTTGATAGCCTAGTTCGTTCAGGATGCCCTCAATGGTCTTTCGCGAGGGGGCCCCGTGATCGTGGTGGTGAATCTTCACCGATCCCGTGACCGAGCTTGCCGTTACTTCCTCAATGCCTTCCAGCCGCTCTAGCGCCGACACAACCTTGCGCTCACAACCGCCGCAGTCCATGCCTTCAACACGCAGCGTCAAGGTGGTAAGCGCTGTTGTCGGCGTTGATGTTTTCATGGTGCCTCTCCTCCCAATGGGCTATGGTTTTGAATTGTAAACCTTGTAGCAACTATAGCTTCAAGCCCTACGTAAGGAGTTTTACCATGTCGATGATGGGGCAAAGTATCAGCATTGGTGAGTTAGCACGACGAGCCGATTGCAAACCTGAAACGGTTCGTTATTACGAGCGTATTGGGCTGCTGCGCGATGCAACACGAACCGGCGGAGGGCAGCGCCGCTATGGAGACGACGCTGTGCGGCGTTTGACCTTCATTCGTCATGCCCGAGACTTTGGCTTTTCGGTGGAGTCAGTGCGAGAGCTTTTGGCCATGTCAGATCAGCCTGATATGCCTTGCCAAGAAGTCGATGCCATCGCCACGCATCACCTAAAGAAAGTGGAGTCCCGCCTTCAGCGACTGTCCGCACTGCGTGAGGAGCTTCAACGGATGGTCACGCAGTGTGCCGGTGGCAAAGTGGGAAGCTGCCGAATCATTGAGGTCATCAGTGATCATCAGCTCTGTATCACTGAAAAATCGCACGGAGGGGCTCACGACTTGGGTTAGAACTAACGCTACGCCCCACGCCCAATGGTTAGCCCAGAGAAACATCCAAAAACAGCATGAGTACCAATCCGATGGAAAGGCCCAGCGTAGCCTTTTTTTGTGCCCGCTCCGATGAGTTCCGGGAATAATCTCATGACTGATCACATACAGCATCGCTCCCGCCGCAAAGGCCAATCCCCAGGGAAGCAACGCTTGTGACATGCTGACGACCCCAGCGTCTAATAAGCCACCCAATGGCTCAACAAGCCCCGTAAGGGTGGCAATCGTCCATGACCGCCAACGTGAATAGCCCACGCTTGGCATTCTTGCACATCAACCCATTCGGCGGGACTGACCTGGGGGGAAAGTGAATATTTATGTCCACGACTAGGTGCACCGTAAACAGGGGCTGCTTCGTGGGTCAGCACGACAGGAGCTTTATTGGAGAGCTGTACATTAGCCTTGTGACACAACCCCTTCCAAGCCTGCCGATACCAGAACGAACAGGACAAAGCCGCCTATGAAGGCCAGCGGCGAGACGTGGGTATCTTCTCCGCTCTCATGAGCCTCGGATATCATGTCCTCGATGGCAGCGACCGTGAGAAGGCCTGCCGTGAACGTCAATGCCGCTAGCTTGAACGCTTCCGGTAGGTCCCTGAGCACGAAATAAGCGAAGATGGCTGCCGAGAGTACGGGAACCGCCAAGGAGGCAGAGATCAGCAAGCGCTTGCTGCGGGGAATTCCTTTGTCTTTCATGTTGGCGATCATCGCGAACCCCTCAGGGCCATCCGCGAGCACCTGCCCCGCCGCCAGTATTATCGCGACCGACGGTGAGACCGCCGACCCCGCCCCGATCAGGAGGCCATCGCTGAACAGGTCGATGGACACGGCGATATAGATCATCCAGACACTCGTCTGACTGCCTTCTTTCTGCTGACCTTGCCGCTTCTGGAGACTCTCAACGAGCTTCTCAAGGCCTACGTAAACAATGCCACCCAGCGCGAAAGCGAGGGCGATTAGCCAGGCTGAAAGGCTCTCCAGCACACGTGGCATGATTTCCACCGCCACCACCGCAATGACGAGGCCGGCAGCACCGTGAAGGGCGTAATTGAGACGGCGCCCTGTCGTTCGGGAGGCCTCCGCAGCAAGCCCGCCACTGAAGTTTCCCAACGCGGGCAACAGCGCCAAGCCGAGTACCAGCCAAATACTATCCATCATCTTCCTTCCTTGGTAGATTCCTAGATACGCTGCCTTACTAGTTCCGGACCTCACGCTACTCGTAGTCGTTCAGGCCTAGCGCACTTGTACAGCCACTTTGATTAAGTGTCCCAGGCATCGATAGCTGCATACCGTGCAGCCTTATGCCTTGAGCGCTAGGATGCGCCGGGCGCCGTTGAGGACGATCAGGCCCACGATGGTACCGATAATCAGGTCAGGGTAGCTAGACCCCGTCCAGGCGACCAAGGCACCGGCGGTGATGACACCCATGTTGATCAGCACATCATTGGCCGAGAATATCCAGCTTGCCTTCATATGTGCGCCGCCCTCGCGGTGCTTGGATATCAATAGCAGACAACTGGTATTGGCGATCAACGCGACGAAGGCGATGGCCATCATCATCAGCGATTCAGGCTCACTACCGAATACAAAACGTCGCAACACTTCGACGAGCACGCCGATAGCCAAAATCAGTTGCAGTACCCCAGCCAGATGCGCGGCACGTATCTGCATCTTCGCACTGTGCCCTACGGCATAGAGGGCCAGGCCATAGACAGCTGCATCGGCAAACATGTCCAGGGAATCAGCGATCAAGCCGGTAGACTGGGCGATCAGGCCAGCAGTCATTTCCACCACGAACATGAGCGCATTGATGCCGAGCAACACGCGCAGGGTGCCAGACTCCTGCGTCGCAGAAGCCGCCGAGCTCTCAGCGGCCCTAATTGTCTCTGGGTCGGCAATGACAGTTTCCTGAAGAGAAGCACCTAGCCCCAAGGTTGCCAGTTTCGCGGTAATGGGCTCAGCCTCACCGTCATGTACGACCTCCAACCGGCGGTTCGACAAGTCAAATGACAGCGTTTGAATCTCATCAAAGCCATTCAGCGCCAAGCGGATCATCCGTTCTTCTGAAGGACAATCCATCTTCGGCACGGCATACACACTGACATACTTCCCTGACGCTTCGGAGGAGATCGGCATATCGGTATCCGTTGCAGACGTTGCGTCGCAGCCACATGGGTCACCACCGGTTTTACTCACGGTACGGCTCCAGTTAGCCAACATAGATTATTATCATTTAAAACTATATAGTCACTATAAGGTCAATAGGACAGATGATCCGTTGGGGAGTAAACATGATGCGCATTGGTCAGTTAGCCCAGATAGCGGGTATCGACACGCAGACGATCCGCTTCTATGAAAAACAGGGGCTGTTGCCGCTGCCAGACCGCCAGCAGAATGGTTACCGCATTTATAACGAGAAGCATGGTGAGCGGCTTGCCTTTATCCGTCGCTGTCGAATCCTTGATCTGTCTCTGACAGAGATTCGCGAGCTACAACGCTATCAGGACGACCCTCACCAGCCGTGTACTGCCGTCAACGCAATGCTCGATGAGCACATCTCTCATGTGCAATCGCAGATAATCGCTCTGCAAACGCTTGAGAAACATCTCGTTTCACTGCGAGCATGTTGCAATGATGATCGAGAAATTGAAGCGTGTGGCGTTCTTGCCGGAATTAGCGAAGGAAATATGTACTCACAGTAGGCTCAAGCATCAACCAGATATTCCGATGAGAGGTCGGTTTGCCTCACTCTCATGCAAAGGTGACACCCACCATTTAATCCACTTATCCAAATTTTATTGCTCGTTAAGTGAAATCAGATCGTAAATAGAAACCGTACCGATAGCTTGTTCCAAGCGATCTCTTGCCTCGTAAAGTGATACTTGATATTCACTTTGAGTCGGCTGTTTGCCTAGCATGATGCGTTGACCTTGACCAAGGGGATCAACAGGCTGGTCATTGACTCTCACTTCGTAATGCAGGTTGGGACCCGTGGCGACCCCGGACGAACCTACCTCTCCGAGCGACTCTCCCGCATTAACTAAATCCCCAACCACTAGCTGTGGGGAAAATCGGCTAAGGTGTGTGTAGCGACTAATGGCCCCTGTGTCGTGTTCCACCTCGATCACCTGCCCGTATCCCCCTTGGCGCCCCATAAAGGATACGCGCCCAGGTGCGGTAGCAATGACTGGCGTTCCCGTTGGTGCAGCCAAATCAATTCCATTATGAGGGCGCATCCCTCCATACACAGGATGTCGCCGATTCCCAAAGCGAGACGTTAAGCGAGCACTAAGCACGGGCAACCGCAACGTGCTTAGCAGGGTATTGCTTTTGAAAAGAGCAACGTCCCCCTTTGGAGTGACCGGCCATATAACCTCTAAGGGCTCGGCCTGATCAGGCAGAGCGGCATAACTGAGGCGTGGTGGCCCAACACAGGTGCCGTCCTGGCGTCGATCTTCCTCCCACACTAATTGAATACGTTCCTTGTCTGAAAACTCCAGCGGTGCTGCGATAAACTCGCTGAGCAGTGTTTCCAGTTTACTGGCGAAACGCGTAGGGACACCTTCTGCTGCTAAAGCCTCGTAGAGGGTGGTATCAATGACGACATCACGCCCAAAGGTTAGGGTATCAACGCTATCGAGCGGTAATGTGCCTTCTTGCTCGCTAGCCGCCTGTAACCTGACAGGGCTAAGTTCAGACGGCGGCAATGACAGATGCGTTTGCCAATTGGCTTCGGCTAGCAAGGGGTAAAAGCCCACAAAGCCTAGTAACCACCAGCGCTGCATCACTGGCCATCCTCTTCCCCAGAGATCTCCGCTACTTCACTCTCAACGGCATCAATCAGCTCTTGCATACCAAAGGGATCTAAAGGCTCGCCATTGACAAAAAAGGTGGGTGTTTGGCGAATCTGATTGGCTCTGACATCCTCCATGTCTTGGTCAATCACCGCCTGTACCTCAGCAGAAGTCAGTTGCTCTTCAGCAGTCGCTAAATCAAGGCCCCCTTGGCTCGCGATATCGAGGATAGCGGATTCATCAAAACTGCCATGTGAGGCCCATTGATCCTGGCGAGCCAGCAGCCTCTCCAGTACCGGTTCAAAGACGCCCTGACGACGAGCAACTTCTAATACCCGAATGGCCTTATCAGATACGTCGCCGTGGAAAGGAGTGTAGCGCACGATGAGCCGCACTTTTTCTGGGTAGGTTTCCAGAATACTTTTTGTCAGGGGATAGAAAGCACGGCAGGCTTCGCAAGCCGGATCGAAGAATTCCACAATCGTTACCGGCGCGTCTTCTCGCCCCAAGATGGGGGAGTGTGAACGCACCAAGGAGTCCTCAGCCTGGACACCGCTCTCCTTTGCTGCCTGAGCTTGCATATCTAAGAGGGCAGGTTTTGATACGGCGACGATTGCAGCGGTTAGCATTAACGTACCGGCTAATATAAAAGACGCTTTTTTGAACATGTTTCTCTCTCTGTCTCAACGATGGGGTGGAAAAATAAGCCAATCGCTATGGGAGTAAGTCGCTCGCTACCTACCTGAGCCGGGAGTCGGCCTCGGTCTGTCACTCGTGCCCATATAGATTGGCATTTTGATGCGCGTGATCACTATGCTCAAACTCTAGGCTGGAATGAGCAATACTGAAGCGCATTTTAAGCTGCTCCTTGATCTCTGCTTTGACGGATTCAAGCTGCTGCCAGCCGGTTTCTGTCAGAACCACGTGGCAGTCAAGGGCTGCCATGTTTTCCTGCATCTGCCATAGATGCACATGGTGAATATCCTGGACTCCCTCGATATTTCGGACGGTATCAATGACTGCCTGCCCGTCAATGTCCGGTGGAGATCCCAGCATTAGCGTACGGATAGGGCCACCAATTTCAGAGAAGGCTAGGTAAAGAATATATAGCGCAATCCCTATCGTGATCGCGGGGTCTACCCAGCGCATGTCGTACAGTAAAATAAGCGAACCACCGATAATCACGGCGATGGAGGCAAACGCATCCGATAAGTTATGCAGAAAAAGGGCGCGGATATTGACACTCTCTTTTTGCATTGACCACGTGAGCACGGCGGTAAGGGCATCGACGACAAGCGCGACGCCACCAATAATCACGATCGTCCATCCCTCTATTTCAGGGGGATCGATCATCCGCATAGCGCCTTCGTAAATCAGGTAGACGCCGACAATAATGAGGGTGGTGTAGTTGATGAGTGCTGCCACTATCTCGATGCGACCATAGCCAAAGGTCATGTGCGCATCGGCGGGCCGTCTGGCGATTTTACGAGCGGCAAAGGCAATGACTAACGCTGCCATGTCTGAAAAGTTATGTAACGCATCAGCGATCAGCGATAAGCTTCCCGCCATAATGCCACCGACGATTTGAGCGATGGTTAAGAGCCCATTGGCCCAAATGGAGATGCTGACGCGCCGGTCGCCAGAGGCAGGATCAATGTGGGGATGATCATGATGATGTCCCATCTGTTAGCTTCTCTCGAATTATCTGTTCTTGGTACTATAAAACCTCTAGCAACTAAAGCTTCAACCCTTGAGCATTGTCTATTTGTATCGCTGGATTGGGAAGCACGTCCCTTGCTCCCAAGCAAGTCATGGCGTGCTGGGCCGAAGTGATCATGTTTTAGGTACGGAGCTCAATCCACTTCTACCGGTAACGTCCAATCCACCATGAGTAGATTCATTTATTTTGTCGAGGCGCACCTTGTCTGGTTTGTGATGTTCGTCGCGGGGGTAGGCTTACTCTTTCCAGCCACCGGAATAATGCTTGAGTTCGCGATTGGGCCATTACTGGCGTTACTGATGTTGATCATCAGCCTCACGTTCGACGCGCATGCAGTTCGCATCGTGTTCCGTAAGCCATCGCGGCAGTTGTTGGCATTGGGGCTGGTCTATGGGCCTATGTCGATTGCCGGGTGGCTAACGGGCCGTCTATTTTTTGGAAGCGGCCCGCTGGCTGCTGGCCAAACCTTGCTCGGCACTCTGCCGACGGATGTGTCCTCTCCTCTTTTGGTACTGATGGCGAAAGGCAATGTGGCGCTTGCCGCTGTTTTCAACGCAGTCAACACCGCGTTATGTCCGTTTATTGTGCCCTTCCTGTTTTTATGGCTCACCGGCCTCCAGTTGGACGTGCCGCTTGGTTCAATTATTCTTGAATTAACACTAATCGTGCTTGTCCCCACCGTGATTGGTGTCAGCTTGCGGACAAAGTTTTCGGCCTTTTTTGCACAGCATGATTCAGCGTATGCAGGGATAGGGTCGATTCTGTATCTGCTGATCCTACTCGCCGTGGTAGGTCCGAATGCCACCACGATCATTGGTTATGGCTGGTATGCATTTGTGATTGCGGGGGCGGCCCTGTGCCTCAATTTGATTGGGTATCTTGTAGGAATGGCCTCACGGTTACTTACCTCCGATCGCAAAGAGGTGATCACCTATCTTTTCACTGTCAGTAAAAAGGAATTCAGCATTGCCGCAGCGTTTGTCGCTGCTTCCGGTTTGCCATCAGAAATCGCGATTCCAGCCGCTTTTTTTGCAGTGATTCAAATGATCACTTCGCCCATCGCAGCGAAGATTCTCGCCCGCCACTGAAGGTTGGCAGTATGACGCTTCACCAGAAGTGCACCTGGCATCTGGTTTGCGCGCAGGATGCTCTTACCAGCAATACGGCAATAGCCTAATGTGGCACATAGCACCTTCGCTGAGTCACCGTGCCCAATACCGACCTTGTTAAAAGCATTCCTCACCGAGGCTTCGCAGGGTATCTGTTCATTTTTGGATTTAGGGTGCTTAAAAGTATCAGCGAACCCTGGGAAAGGCCCCGCCAATTTCTGGATGATTTCTTGAACATGTCGCACGTTAGAGAGCGTCTGACGCAACCAATTTTCAAATCATCTCGAAACACACCTGGTGCTTAACAAACATCTCATGTAGTACAAGAGGTCTAATTATGTCATCCAAAACCTACTACAGCGTCATAAACGCCTTGTCTTCTTGATCCGTAAAGGAATACACGTCATAGGGCGCTTCCTGAGGCCCTGGCATCCCCGGTGTACCGATGGGCATACCTGCTAGGCCAATGCCGTCTGCATCAGGCTGTTGCTCAAACAGCGCCTGTACGGCTTCCATCGGAACGTGGCCCTCAATCCAATACTCGCCGATTTCGATGGTATGGCACGATCCAAGACCATAGGGAACACCCGCCTGTTGTTTGATATCACCCAGCTCGACGTCATCAATAATGGTTACGTCTACGCCAAGTTCCTCAAGATGGCGCGCATATTCGTCACAACAGCCGCACTGGGGGTTCTTATACAGTGTCGCCTCTGGCGGTAACGCCGCTTGAGCGGAGACCGTCCCAATTAGCATGAAACCCGAGAGCAAAAGTTTGGTGGTCATATGTTGCATTAATTTCAACTCCTTAATGTGAACGACTGAAGAGGTACTTGGCCAGCGACGCGATCGCCAAGCCAATTAATAACAGCATAGCCAGGGGCATCAACCAGTCTAACCACCCCATTGACCCCATAAAAGCAAAGCATTCCGCGTTCATCATGACATCACTCCTGATTTATGCCTTGAGCAAAGATGGCGCTACTTAAGACACTGAGGATTGCAGCCCCACCAATAGCAAAGTTCATCGTGTGCTTAACCATGATATTTCCTCTCATCATGTTGCTGATCGAGACATTGCCTTATCCGATAAAAATGGAAGAAGGCAGAGTTAGCTTTTGTTATAAGCCTACAACCTATAGGTAGCCCAAAGGTAAAGAAGAAACTGATCCCAAACGCTAGATTTGTCACAGGTCATTTTTTCCGCCATTTTCAGCTCTGTTTCAGGTTGGTACGCTATAACACCGACTCAGTTCCATGAAGAAGAGCGCGTACAAATGCTGCTCAAATACATCTCCACCCAAGAAGCGAAAACCCAGCAGCCAAAGAATTCCTGAATGCTCTCTTGGTTCTTTAAGAGCAAGATGCCATGTGCCTTGTTCGTCAAATAGGGCAAATGAACGATGTCTGAAGGCTCAACCGAATCAGATTTGAAGCCTCCGCGACGAACCATTCAAGCCTAAAAAATATAAGGAAACGGTATGCAAAAGAAGACGACTTCGCTCCCTATTATTCACGCTACCTTAGCAACGCTGTTGCTGTCGCTCGCAAGCCCAGTGTTGGCCCATGAAGGGGGCGCAAGCACTTCGCCTAAGGATGGCGTCACCATTCAGGATTCCCCAGCAGAGATTGGCATCGAGTTTGGTGGCATGATGCGCATCACCCAGTTTGAAGTGGCAGGCCCGGACGGCCCCGTTCCTCTTGATGGTCAGCCAGGCAGTGAACAGGTCGATCGCTACTTCGTAAAGCCCAGTGACATTCTTTCGGCTGGGGATTACCAGGTGCGCTGGCGTGGCCTATCGGATGACGGGCACATGATGTCTGACGGTTTTAACTTCTCGGTCGAGCCTTGACCCGTGGTCTGGTGGCCCTCAGTAAATAGCCTTGATGTCTGGACCGTCGCGATGATTCTCGTGGCGGCCGGGATTTACCTTAGTGCCCTAGTCGCGACGGGG
Organism: Vreelandella sulfidaeris; assembly: GCF_042429665.1. Lineage (GTDB taxonomy): Bacteria > Pseudomonadota > Gammaproteobacteria > Pseudomonadales > Halomonadaceae > Vreelandella. Next base: position 60,112 of record NZ_JBHMAC010000012.1, read on the forward strand.
GCCGTGTTGTTTCGTCTAGCGTTTCCCCGACTCCCTGATCACGACCGGAGGCGCGTCGCCCGCATGGGCATCTTTGCTGCCTGGGCGGGGGTCATTCTGATTCTGTTCCAGTGGCCTTTAGAAGCTGGTTACCTTGGGGGCGGCAATATCGCTGCTGCAACCAACCCAATGCTGCTCGGAATCGTGTTCGAGGGTGCGTCCGGGGTCCGACTAATACTGGCGGTAACTGGCTTGCTGCTGGTCCAGGCGATTCAGCTTAATAACTTAGCGCTCTCGAAATCAGCCAACAGCTTGAGCCTAGTAGGCGTGTTACTGGTGATGCTGGCTTTCGTGCAGGTGGGGCATACAGTAAACACCCCACGCCTCGTTCTAGCTGGCTTGCTGATCGTTCACCTGATGGCGGCAGCATTCTGGGTGGCCTCGCTGTGGCCGCTGTTCCATTTAGTGGGACGGGGTCACAACCAGGACAATACCGCCCACATTCTGACCCGTTTCGGGAAACTCGCTATAAGCGGAGTCGGCTTGTTGGTACTGGCGGGCGTCACGTTGGCCACGCTACTAGCAGGCGGTCTCACGCCACTGCTCACCACGGCATATGGACAGTTCTTGATTGGCAAGGTATTGATTGTGGCGGTGCTACTGTTATTTGCTGCCGCGAACAAGTGGCGGCTTGTTCCGGCCTTTGAGAACGGCGACGCAACAGCCCCAAGACGGTTACAGAGAAGTATTGCACTGGAGATGGTGCTGGTCGCGGTTATCTTGTTGATCACGGCGGTGCTGACAAGAGTGTCATCACCGAATGGGTGACTAACAGGTCAACCACCTTGTTGAGCCATTCCAGAGATCGACCATTAACGTCGCCTTCTTGTGGGCCGTACTCTGAGGTTTAGGCGGAGGCTGCCATAGGCAATTGCACCAAAAAGACGAAAAGTCATTGCTGCAGCGTTGACTCTAGGTTTTGTATGAAAAGTTGGCTCGCAAGCAACGATCGATGCACATGACGCATACCATCGCTCTAAAGCTGCTGGCTAATTTTCATAGCGTGTGGCGATTCAGCGTAGCTCATTCAGCCAACCAAAGCAGCGCTCTACCGCATTGCGTTGCCGATACTTATATTTATCAAACCGTCTTGGCAATCCCGGGCGGGCTCTTCGATGCATATTCCGTTGAGCTATAACGGGCTTCATACCTTGTCTGTCACAATAGTGGCGTAGCTCATCGCTGTCATAGCCCTTACCCACCACTATGTAGCGACTACGCTTGCGGGGCCGACCAGTTCTACCTCGTGGGTGGATCCTTTCTAAGATAGAGATGAATTGTCGAGAATCGGCCTGTTGGCCGGGTGACAAAGTGAAGGTCAAAGGCCAGCCGTGTCGGTCATATACCAAGTGAATTTTGTGGTTAATCCGCCGCGACTACAGCCAAGCGCATGATCTACCGGTTCTTTGAGCCCCCTTTTAGTGCCTCCAGCGGCAGCACGTTTTGCTCGAACTGAGGTGGCATCAATCATCCATGTATTCAAGTCCGAAAGGCCACCTTCACGCAGTTGAAGCTGCAGGCGGGCCAAGGGTGCCATCATCGCGCCACTGGCGGAAACGTTCATAGGCGGTAGACCAGGGGGCCATATAGTTCAGGTAAATCGCGCCATTTGGCACCCGAGCATAATATCCAGAAAATACCATTGAGCACTTGCCGGTCATCGCGTCTGGGCCTGCCCATGGTTTGAGGAGGCGAAACGATATCTTCAATCTGTGCCCAACCGTCATCAGATATCTCGTAACGTCCAACCATCGTTTTCCCTATGCTGCTATTGCATAGGGAAAGTTAGCAGATAAGACTTTTCGTACAAAACCTAATCAGGGGATCAGGATCCATCATCATGTTAGCAATGCTTTTGGGTAGCAGGTGATATTTTTACGTTAGGTTCAGGCTCGTTTCAGGTTAACACCGTATAAAGAACAAGTGACAATAACCTCTGAGGTAAATGACCATGCGCAAAATCTCCTTAACAACGTCTTTGTTTGCCCTTTCACTAAGCTTGATAACGAGTGCGGCATGGGCTTCGCCCGGCCAAGGCAGTGGTGACAATGGCCTAACCGAGGCTGACGTTGACCGCACGATCAGCCTCGACGCTGGCGATATGTGGTTCGACCCTGAAGCGCTAGAAATGGCGGCAGGGGAAGTGGTTAAATTTGAAATTACTAACACCGGCAATCTAGAACACGAATTTGTGATTGGTAGCAAAGAAGCCCAAGAAGAACATCGCCAGATGATGCTAAACATGGCCAATGGCGGAGGCCATGACATGTCGAATATGGCACACGGTGAAGGCCACGATATGTCCAATATGTCAAACGGCGATGGTCACGATATGGCCAATATGAGCATGGAAGGCGTCACCATTGCGCCTGGTGAGACTGGGTCTCTATTATGGCGTGTTCCTGATAATGTTAACGAGCTAGAGTATGCCTGTAACATTCCCGGCCATTACGAATCCGGCATGTACGGCAATTTTTCTCTCTAATCTGACGTATATCCATGAAACTGTTGCTACTTGAAGATGATGACTTGCTAGCGGAAAGCTTAGCAGAGAGTCTCAAAGACAACGGTTACCTAGTTGATTTGGCCGCTTCCTTGAAAGCGGCCAAGTCGCTGATGGCAACCGAGCATTATGAACTGGCGATCTTAGATGTCGGTTTGCCCGACGGCTCAGGGCTGGATCTGCTCGCCCAGTGGCGCAGGCAAAAACGCGACACGCCTATTTTGATCCTGACGGCCCGCGATACCTGGGAAGATAAAGTTGTCGGCCTTGAGACGGGGGCCGATGACTATCTCACCAAGCCCTTCCACGAAGCCGAACTGATGGCCCGGCTGAAGGCCTTGCTACGCAGGCCGTCTGGTCAGTTATCTCAAGTGATCACGCTTAACGGCGTTTCGTTGGATGGTGCTGGTCAACGAGTGTGTCTAGAAGGTGAAACGTGGCGTTCGCTCACGGCGACCGAGTTTCGGTTACTACGCTACTTAATGCTGCATCCTGATCGCATTCACTCGAAAGAGCAGCTACTAGAGCAGCTCTATGCATTGGATCAGGATGCCGCCGCGCCTAACTTGGTCGAAGTCTATGTCGCTCGTCTGCGTCGTTATCTAGGCAAATCCATTATCCAAACTCGCCGCGGCCAGGGGTATTTCTTTGCTTCACATTGATCGGCGCAGTTTACGTTTTCGACTACTCGCCTGGCTAGGCGGCGTGGCGCTATTCGTGGTGGTGACGACCTGGCTACTGCATGGCATATTGTTACAGAATCTTGCTCGGGATTTTTTGGGTGAGCGTCTTCAGCGCGAAGCCAATCATGCGGTCGCACAGCTAGAGCAGGATCAATCGGCTGTCCCGACTGCGCTAGACTCGGTTAGCCAAGGCTATCAAGTCTTTCATCATCTCTACGTACTCCGCTTTAACGGCTTGATCAGCGCTTCTGACCCACAGTGGCAACAACAGCTGGCACCGTTGCTAAATGAAAGCGGCGATGCCCTAATAGACGTGAATCGTGGAACGCAGCACATGCTCGTCTACCGACGTCATTTTGAGTGGCAGGGCACACAGGGTGTGCTGCTAGTGGGTGAGGATTTTTCTCAAGTAGAAGCAGGGCTTGCAACTTTGCACTGGTGGGTAGGTGGGATTGCCGCTGTGCTTTTAGGGATGCTCATCATACTCAATATGCTAGCGGTTAACCGTGGGCTCACGCCACTTTGGCAACTGCGTCAACAACTTGAAGCCTTGCGATCAGGCAAACGTGATCGCTTGTTATTAGTAGCCCCTTCCGAGCTAGATGAATTAGTCGACCAGTTGAACTGGTTTATGGATGATATCGATCATCGATTACAACGCTCGCGGGAATCAGTCGCCAATCTTTCTCATGCTTTAAAAACCCCGCTGGCAGCAATTACCCAAGTACTGCGCGGCAATCGGCCCATTGATGAAAACCGACGGCATAAACTGCTCAGTCGTATTGAAGATATTAACGCTCAGTTAGCTGCAGAGCTGCGTCGCTCGCGTATTGCAGGGCCTAACGCGGGTCGAATGGCGAACGTCACGCGAGATAGTTCACGACTCATCGAGATGTTCCGCAGCCTTTACCCTGAGCGTATCTTCAACCTCACCCACTCGGCAGGCGAGAAAGACCTAGTGCCTATTGAGGCTCACGACTTTTCTGAAATATTAGGCATCGTGCTCGATAACGCTGGCAAATGGGCGAATAGGTGCGTTAATTGCGATATTGCCGTCTCCGCTACCACACTCACGCTCACCCTTGATGATGACGGTTTCGGCGTTGCAGAAGAAGATCTTTCGCGCTTGGGAGAGCGTGGCACACGATTGGATGAACGCCGTCCCGGCTACGGCTTAGGCCTGTCGATTCTTGCGCAGTTAATTGCCCGCTACTCAGGGCACTCGCGTTTTGAGCGTAGTCCACTGGGTGGACTGCGCGTTACGGTTACGTTGCCTCTTGCAGTTGAAGTGATTAATTAATCACTTTTCAGCTTTGATTCAGCTTCTTCCATCAAGATGGTGCCATTCATCATTGATGGGAGTTACACATGGCACGCTCAAGCATCATTTCTCACCCGCTTTCTCGCCGGCAGGTCCTAAAAGGCGGCGCTGCCCTAGGAATAGGTTCCGCTGCGGCAATGGGATTAACCCCCGCCTGGGCAAACCCCTGGGGCCGCAGCAATGTCTACGCGCAGGGCGTTGAAGAAGGGCCCGAGGTATCGCTGGCGATCCGCCGTGAATCGTTGCCTATTGACGGACAAGAAGCCCAACCAATTACCATTAACGGTACCAGTCCTGGCCCGCTGATTCGCTTACAAGAAGGGCAGGACGCGGTGCTTCGCGTCACTAACCTGCTTGATGAACCTACTTCTATCCATTGGCATGGCCTCATCCTACCGCCGGAAATGGATGGTGTGCCTGGTGTCAGCTTTGCCGGTATCGCCCCTGGTGAAACTTTTACCTATCGTTTCCCTGTCAGGCAGAACGGCACCTACTGGTACCACAGCCACTCAGGTCTGCAGGAACAGCTAGGCCATGCGGGGCCGCTGATTATCGACGCCGCCGAGCGCGAGCCTATCCGTTACGACCGTGAGCATGTGTTACTGCTCACCGACTGGACCTTTGAAGAACCGATGTCGGTGTTCCGTAATCTGAAAACCATGGAAGGCTATTACAACTTCCAAGAGCGCACGATTGCTGATTTTTTCGCCGATGTACGCGAAAAGGGTTTCTCACAAACCGCCGAGATGCGCGGTATGTGGGCCCAAATGCGTATGAGCTCGCGGGATATCGCCGATGTCACCGGCAGCACTTATACCTACCTGCTCAACGGCCACTCCCCCCAGGAAAACTGGAACGCGCTGTTCAAGGCCGGTGAGCGGGTACGGCTACGCGTGATTAACGGTTCGGCCATGTCATACTTCGATGTCCGTATACCTGGCTTGAAGATGACCGTGGTGGCCGCCGATGGCCAACCGGTCCAGCCCGTCCCTGTTGATGAGTTCCGCATTGGCGTGGCGGAAACCTACGATGTGCTTGTTTCACCTGAAGACGACCGGGCATACACCATCTTCGCCGAAGCCATGGATCGCAGCGGCTATGCTCGCGCCACGCTAGCCCCACGTGAAGGCATGCAGGCGGAGATTCCTGAACGCCGTCAAATTGCCGACCGCGGTATGGAAGCCATGGGTGCCCACGGCATGGGTGGTATGGATCATTCTGGCATGTCAAATATGGAAGGTATGGATCACTCCAATATGCCGGGAATGAGCAGTGACGATGCTGGTATGGAAGGCATGGATCACTCCAACATGGAGGGAATGGATCATTCCAGCATGGCGGGGATGGACCACTCCAGCATGTCCAACATGCAAGGCATGGATCACTCTAATATGGGTGGCATGGCGGGTGAACAGGCGAAAATCGGCGAAAATGGCTTGCTCGTTGCCGGTGAGGCCCAGCCCGGCTCTCGCTACGACCAGGCGGGCATCGGCATCGACCCTGATGAACGTCGTGTTTTAGTCTACCGCGATTTAAAAGCCTTCACGCCATGGCCTGACCGCCGTGAACCAGGCCGTGAGCTTGAGCTGCACCTGACCGGCAATATGGAACGTTATATGTGGTCGTTCGACGGTAAGAAGTTTAGCGAAGTGACCGGCCCCATCCATTTTGAGAAAGATGAGCGACTGCGTCTTATCCTCATTAACGACACCATGATGGAGCATCCTATCCACCTCCACGGCATGTGGATGGAGCTGGAAAACGGCCAGGGTGAATTGATTCCGCGCAAACACACCCTGAATGTGAAGCCCGGCGAACGCGTGTCTGCGCTGATCACCGCTGACGCCGAGGGTAGCTGGGCGTTCCACTGCCACCTTCTCTATCACATGGATGCCGGTATGTTCCGCGTTGTTCAGGTTTCTTAAGGAGGCAGTATGAAAACCAAGCACTACTTAACCCTCGCCAGCGCCGCCCTCGGCATGGCCGCTGCCACGACTGCTCAAGCCGAAGACGGCTATGCTGCTCCCGATCATTGGCCCGCACCCACGGTAGAACACAACATGGGCATGGCGTTGTTCGATCGGCTTGAATACACCGTTCCCGACAAAGGCCAAGACGCCGTGGTATGGGACTTTCAAGGCTGGTATGGCGGTGATATCAACCGTGTTTACCTGAAGTCAGAGGGCGAAAATGTCCAGGGCGACGGCGAGGATGCTGAGTTTGAATCCCTGGAACTACTCTATAGTCGCCTAGTGGCTGATTTTTGGGAGTTACAGGGCGGCGTGGGTTACCAGGGTGGCGTCTTTTCCGATGACCACGCTGAGCGAACCTATGGCGTAGTGGGCCTACAAGGTGTGATGCCCTATGGCATTGAGACTGACGTTGCCATGCAAGTGAGTGAAGATGGCGACGTGGCTGCCAGTTTTGAGGGCGAATACGATCTGCGACTCACACAGCGGCTCTACCTACAGCCGCGCACCGAAATCGCCGTGGCCGCCAGTGAAGTGGAAGAGTTTGGCGTGGGCGAAGGGCTTAACTCGGTTCGTGCTGGCCTGCGGCTAGGCTATGAAGTCACCCGCCGCTTCGCCCCCTATATCGGTGCTTATTGGGAGAAAGAGTACGGTGATACAGCGGATCTATCCCGTGCCAGTGGCGATAACACGGAAGATACTGGAGTTGTTGCAGGTGTTAGACTGATGTTCTAACAACTCTGGTAATGGATAACTTTTAACGTCACCAAGTGGTGGCGTTTTTTTTATTTTTTTATTTTTAAATTCAGCTTCGTTTCAAAAACCACAGCTAATATAAACAAGTCATCAACCACTGGAGTAATTATCATGAAAGTTAAATCAATTATCTTTGGAACACTTGTAGCCAGCATTCTTTCAACACCTGCATTGGCTAACTTCGGCAATACAACCCAGGATCTGCCCCTACTTGAAAGAGGCGTCTCTTCTACACAAGTGCTTGCCCAGGGCCAATCAAAGCGTTTCAATATTAACATTGAACAAGCGACTACGCTGAAGGTGGCAAGCGAGCACTTTCCAGGCGCAACCAGCACTGGAAACCGTATCTCCGCTGTGCTTTATAATGCAGCGGGACAGCAGGTAGCAGAAGCATCCAGCCCACGTGGCCATTTTGAAATGGTCCGCCAACTGCAGCCAGGCAATTATCAACTTGAAGTGACAGGCAATGCACTGGGAGGTACTAAAGAAAATGACAATAACCGCTATGAGTTACATGTTGACTATTAATATATAGTCACTAATTTAAGATACAGGGCCAGCCTTTATGCTGGCCTTTTTATTTAACATATATTTCTATCGTTGCAGAAACCTATTCGTAACCGTAGCTAGAATTATTAAAATAAATGAGTAGGCTATACTTGCCTGTGTGTAGCACAAAGGTTCTATATTTTTAGTAAATACCATGTTCTTAGCGAAGGAAAATCAATGCCAACGTCAACACCCACTGCCTATGCACGGGTTTACCGGATGAAAACCGCTGAGCACATGTGCCCGTTCGGTTTGAAGACGGTTGATCTACTCAAGCGCAAAGGCTTTAAGGTCGACGACCACACCTTAACGTCTCGCGATGAAATCGATGCTTTCAAAGAACAGGAAAACGTCGACACGACGCCCCAGGTGTATATCGGTGACCAACGTATCGGTGGCTATGAAGAGCTGCGCAAACATCTGGGAATGAGCGTTCCCAATGCAAAAGAAACCACTTATCGGCCGGTAATTGCCATTTTTTCTACTGCGCTGCTGATTGGCTTGGCGATTAGCTGGGCTACTCAGGACACACTGTTTACTGCACGCATGCCGGAGTATGCCGTGGCCACGGCGATGGTGCTGCTGGGCCTGCAGAAGCTGCAGGATGTCGAAAGTTTCAGCAGTATGTTTTTGAATTACGACCTTTTGGCCCAGCGCTACGTGCCCTACAGCTATTTTTACCCCTACGCCGAGACAGTTGCAGGCATTTTAATGCTAGCTGGTGCGTTAATTTGGCTTGCAGCACCACTGGCACTATTTGTCGGTACGGTGGGGGCGGTCTCCGTCTTTAAAGCCGTTTATATCGACAAGCGTGAGCTTAAATGCGCCTGCGTCGGCGGCAACAGCAATGTGCCACTGGGTTTTGTGTCGCTAACCGAAAACCTCGTGATGATCGCTATGGGACTGTGGATGCCGTTGCGGATGTTGTTGGGGTAAGACCCGTACTCTTACGCCAAACCATGATATAGGTCAGTTAAATGACTGAACCATATTCAGGTTACGTTCAGCTAACTCAACCACACTTGGTGTTGAACTTATCCCACACTGGCCTAAGGCGGTGAACACGCACGCCTTAGGCTTAATCCATAGGAGTGTTTGCATGGCTGACCAGGATAGAACGCCACATTACGAAGAAGGAAGCCTCTCACTAATCGGTGCCGTAGCACTTGGCACTGGAGTAATGATCGGCGCAGGAATCTTTGCGTTAACTGGACAGATGGCGGAAATGACCGGCCCTCTATTTCCCCTAGCCTTTTTGGCTGCCGCGGTCATTGTCTCTTTCAGCGCTTACTCTTACGTCAAAATGTCCAATACTTACCCATCTGCCGGGGGGATTGGCATGTATTTGCAAAAAGCGTATGGCTCAACGCTCCCCACCGCTTTCCATGCGCTATTGATGTATTTTTCCATGGTGATTGCGCAGAGCTTTTTGGCGAGAACTTTCGGTTCTTACACGCTGGAGCTATTTGACCTGGGTGATCGCGCTGTGTTTGTGCCACTACTCGGTGTGGGCTTATTGCTCGCGGCTTTTTTGATCAATTTATCCACCAACAAGTTGATTGAAACAGTTGCCTCGGTGCTGGGCTTCATCAAAATTGGCGGCATCATCGTGTTTGGTGTTGTCGGTGTTTTTATTGCAGATTCTATCGACATGGGTACTGGCGGGGATGCGCCATCCCCAACCCTCTCAGGCTTCTTGGGCGCGACGGCGCTAGGTATTTTGGCTTTCAAAGGTTTTACGACCATTACCAATAGTGGCTCGGAGCTGAAAAACCCAAAGCGCAACCTGGGCAAGGCCATCATGATCTCCATCGCGCTATGTGTAGTCATCTATGCGCTTGTGGGCTTTGCGGTGGCCAGCAATCTTTCCTTGTCTGAGATTATCGAAACTCAAGACTATTCGCTGGCGGCAGCGGCTCGGCCCGCACTTGGTGAAGCTGCCGTTGGCTTTACCGTTGTTTTAGCCATGCTAGCCACAGCAGGCGGGATCATCGCCAGTGTTTTCGCCGTATCACGCATGCTAGCCATGCTGACTGAAATGAAATTGGTTCCACACCGCCACTTCCATATGCCAGGTAGCCTGCAAAAGCACACGTTGGTGTACACCATTGTGTTTGGCTTAATCTTGACTGCGTTTTTTGATCTTAGCCGTATCGCGGCGCTCGGCATTATTTTTTACTTGATCATGGATATCGCTATCCATTGGGGAGTGCTGCGCCATCTCAGGAAAAGTGTGGGCGCTAACGCGGTTATTCCAAGCATTGCCATTCTGCTAGATGTCCTCGTATTGAGTGGCTTTGTTTGGGTAAAAGCCACTTCAGATCCACTGGTACTTATCGTTGCCGCCGGATTGATGGCCGTGCTGCTCATCGGCGAATGGCTATTTCTTGCCAAGCGCAACAATTCAGCCGATAGCGAACAGTTTCATTCCCACTAACCACAACTGTACATGTGAAGAGCCCCGGATATTCTATATACCAGTTCGGCTCTTAAAGTAACGCCTTTCATACTCAACCGGTGACATGTTATCACTTGTGCTATATCAGTGACCTCAGGGCAGTACACCGTCATTTTGAACGGTTATTTAGAAATGTCGCATGTTAGGCCAATCTTGGTGTGAATCGCTGTGCTCGTGATCAATTACCTCTCTCATTCCTGCGTAATACAGGTCTCGAAGGGGGTGGGGCCAGGTGACCCAAAGCTGGCCCGGTGGGAATACTGCACACAAAGAAAATTTTCGCTTGGCGTCGGACAGTAGGGGGGATGTTGCATAGATAGAGGCGGTGCCTTGTCATTGTCACCAAAGCACGAGGGGGAATACTGCATAGATAACCAGAGTGGGAATGTTGCACAGCAATGATCTGTTCAGCTTGGAAGTGAAAACCTGAACCGCCCCGGCTTTACCGGAGACTCCATATATTGAGAGGATGGCGTCATGAACTCACCAAAACGATATTCCCCGGAAGTCCGGGAGCGGGGTGTTCGATTAGTCATTGAACAGCAATGGGAATACCTATCCAAGTGGGCAGCAATCTGCTCCATTGCTAGTAAGTTAGGCTGCACACCAGAGACCTTGAGAGCCTGGTGCAAACGCACAGAACTCACGCAGGAAAACAGCTCGGTTAACCTGTCTGAACATGAACGACTCAAGCAGCTAGAGCGTGAAAACACCGAATTGAAGCGTGCCAATGAAATTCTCCGTAAGGCGGCTGCTTTTTTCGCCCAGGCGGAGCTCGACCGCAAACCCAATTGATGGTGTCATTTATCGACGAGCATCGTGCTCAGTTTGGGGTCGAGTCGATTTGTAGTCAGCTGCCAATCGCGCCATCGAAGTATTACCACCACAAGGCACTTTGAAGCCGATCCTGAACGACGAGCAGAGCGATATCGGCAGGATGCGTTTCTTACGGCTGAGATTCATCGGGTATAGAAGGAAAATTTCTGCGTTTACGGTGCTCGTAAGGTCTGGCGGCAACTCCACGTTAATGTTGCTCGCTGCACCATAGAACGGCTCATGCGCCCTAATAGGCTTTGGGTGGCCGATTTTACCTACGTCGCTACCTGGTCTGGCTTCGTTTATGTTGCGTTCGTTATCGATGTTTACGCACGATGTATTGTGAGTTGGCGTGTAGCGATGTCGATGAAAACGGGACAGGTACTGGACGCCCTGGAGCTAGCTCTGTGGGCACAAAAACACATACGAGGGTTGATCCACCATAGTGATCGGGGAAGACAATATCCCTCGATTCGCTATACAGAGCGTATGGCTGACGAGGGTATCGATGCCTCAGTCGGCACCACCGGCGACTCCTACGACAATGCACTGACCGAGACCATCATCGGCCTATTCAAAACGGAGGTGATTCACCATCGTGGCCCATGGAAGGGGCTGGATACCGTTGAGTATGCCAGGCTGGAATGGGTTGACTGGTTCTACAATCGCCGACTACAGGAACCCATCGGAAACGTTTCACCAGCAGAACGAGAAAGGACGTATTGTCGTCAACTGGAGGAGTCGGGTGAAGCTGCCTGACTCAAACAAACCGGTCTCCAGAATAACCGGGGAGGTTCATCCCGGGGTTACTCGCTTTGAGAATAGAAATACCGGCCCCAGTCATGGGCGCAAGCACACCGAGCTTGATGAGTAGCGGTCTGCAGTTCATCTTCCTAGTAGTTATAAACAGACACCTCAACTGTGCCAGTCCATGTTGTCACAGCGCCATATAGTTCATGGCAAACACGGTGTAGACACGAACTGAATGTGCTTCTCTGGAAACCGGTGCAGCACCTGCCAACTGATTGGACAACAACGGCATGGTTAATTATCAAGACAACGAGTGTTGCTATCTACTTTTGTGATCCACACAGCCTATGACAACGCGGTAGCAATAAAAACATCGACGGCTTAATACAGCCGAAAGGGGCGGAACTGCCGCGCCACACCCAAGAGGACATTGTATTACCAGTTGAATAGGAAGCGCCTTGACTTCAGGTGGCCAGTTGAGGCGCTGGTCTAAACACCATTAATGCTCACCCGCCATCTATTAGGTAGCGTTGCCCTCAGAGCCTGCACCCACCTTGCGGTTTATTACTTTTTGCACCATGTTTTAGGCAGCATATTCAGTTTGCATTCAGGTTTGATATCTACACTTGTATAAATGCGCTGCTTCAGCCTGCTACGTTGTAATTTACGGCAAGGATTTGCTGGCTAATGACGCGAGGGATTCGCATGGAACTGTTGACTCTGCTTATTGTTTTATTACTGAGCCTAGGAGCCGGCCTGCTAGTGCAGTGGCTGCCTATGCGCCACCAGCCGATAGCCACCTACCCGCAGCGCGCGCCTTTTCTTGGCGGTGGTACACCTGACAGCCATGCCTGGAGCCGCTATCACGTACGTTATTATCCCATGACGCTACTGTTGATCGCCTTCGAAATGGAGATGATGTTCATGTATCCATGGGCGGTTGTCTTCGTCGAGAAGGGCATGATGGCGGTAATGGAGATGGGCATGTTCCTGGCCATCCTGTCGGTGGGCATTGTTTACGCCTGGCGTGAGGGGGTGTTCAAGTGGCAGTGAACTGGCTACGGAAACTTGCTTCGCGCACGCGGGTTCCCGTGTTTCCTGTGCTGGGCAAGCAGGGCGATAGAGCGCTGCGGTACCTCGCACTATCGCCGGAAATCGAACTGGTCGATTCGCCACGCCACGCCAGTGTGTTGCTGATTGCGGGAGAGGTTCCAGCTGATCGATTAGAGCCTCTACGTCGTGTTCACGATCAGTTGCCTGATCCTTTCACTACGTTGTGGTTTCGTAACGAACCGTGGCCTCATCTTGAAAACGTGGATCGGATCGATGATCTCACCGATTTACCTGCGGCCCTAGTCACAGCACATCGTGAACTGATGACAGGCCAGCGTGACAGTGGATGCCGCATCTTATCGGATAGGCCGCCCAATCCTTGGAAAGGTGAAGGCGACTTCGGCCAAGGTGGCGAAGGCATGATGGATGGGGTGCCCTACGGGCGGCCCATGGCCATGAATATGCAGGACGATATCCGCGATGGTTTGACGCTGGATTCGCTGACTTTCCGGCTCGGGCCGTTCTTCATGGCATTTCCGCCCGGCATGGCAGCAGAAATCACGCTACAGGGCGATCTCGTTCAAACATGGAACACCCATCTCGCTCCATATCCGCAGAGCCTCGATCCAGTATTTGTCATCGCCCGGGAGCGACCGGTTCCTATCGCTGAGCTTGAGCTCGCCCGGGCCCGCCATCACTTGCACCGCCTGTTTCATGCCCTGCATCTTGCCGGGCTGGAGAGTGCCAGTCTGGGTGCCTTGCGCCTGGCACAGAACCTCTCGACCTTAAGCTCGCTAGATGGGCTACGTCGACGCCTGGTTCGCAGTGGCTTCTTTCATCTGGCTGCTGTAGGCGGTGGTTTGCTCAATACCGAGCAGGCCCGGCAGTTTGGCGGGCCTGCCGCTCGTGCTGCCGGGCTGGCTGATGATTTGCGTTCACACGATGCCGGTTATCGCCGTCTAGGGTTTTCCCCCGTATGCCAGGACGGAGGAGGAGTCTCGGCCCGTTGGAAGCAAATCTTGGACGAAGTCGAACAATCCTTAATGTTGGCACGCCAGGCCGAACGGGATGAGGTGTACACGAACGATGTGGATTGCATCGAGACGCCACGGGGGCCGTGGGACGAACAGCCTCCCGAAGATGCTAGCGCGATTCTTGACGAGATCTTACCAGGCCTGGAGTGGGGCGATGCACTGGCTACTATTGCTAGTCTGGATATAGCGGCGGTAGCCGATAGAGGGGGCGGAACACAGTCGCCTGGTGAGTCACGGGCAGTGCAGGGAGGTTCGGGTAATGTTGTTAAGTGAGCTGTTCCTGCCAGTACTGATGGTGATGTTCATGCTGACTGTCGGCGCCTACGTCGTGGCGGTGCTTGATCGGCTTATTGCCGGTGCATTCGGCGCCCCTCAGGCAGGCCGTGTCTGGCTTGCTCCCATGGCCCGAGGGGCTTGGCTGATGACCCAACACGCCAATGCCACCGAAGCACCGGACTGGCAGGCCTGGCGGCTGGCGCCGGCACTGTATTTGGCGTTGGCTGCAATCGGACTGGCCGTGGTGCCGTGGTCGGAGTCGCTGGTCGCCACTGACTTGGTCACCAGCGTGGTGCTGTGGGGCAGCGTGGAAGCATTAGCGACAGTGGTTATCTTCTTGCATGGCTGGTCGGCAAACGCGCTGCTGGCACTCATCGGCGGCTACCGTTATGTGGCGCTAGGGCTCTCTTACATCCTGATCAGCATGTTTGTGCTAATTGGCGTGGCATTGCCGGCCGAATCGCTACAGTTCACCCAAGTGGTCGCCTCGCAAGAAGCGCTGTGGAATGTCATACGCCAACCGCTGGGGTTGCCATTGTTCCTGATTGTCGGCCTAGGCATGACCTTCTGGGGCCCGCTCAACCTTGCTGATTCGAAGGACCTGGCTGGAGGAACGGCTTCTGAGATCTCTGGGCCACCTCGGCTGGTCTGGGATGTGGCTCGGGCGGCCATGTTGGTTGCTTTCAGTGGTGTGGCAGCAAGTGCTTTTTTAGGTGGCTGGATGGGACCTTGGCTACCCGGTCCGTTATGGATGGCCATCAAGATGCTGGCAGTGCTACTCGTGTTGCTATTGCTTGGACGGGTACTGCCGCGTATTGCCCCTGAGCGCTGCGTCACCTTGATGTGGGTGGTGCTGTTACCACTGTCGTTTATCGACCTGGTGTGGGCTGGCATAGGGGCGCTGCTATGAATCACGGCATTGGCATTGATATCACGTTTCTATCATTGGCCACGCTCGCGGTGGTCACCGGATGGCGAGTGTTTCGTACCGATTCCATGGTACGCGCCTCCTTTTTCCTGCTGGTGTCGTTCATCGCCGTAGGCGTGATCATGATTCTGCTGGCAGCGGAATACCTGGGCGTGGCGATGTTCTTCATGATGGCTGTGGAGATGACGGTCATGGCGCTGTTCATGGTCATGTTCATGATGAATCCTGCCGGCCTTAACCCGATGAATATGGTTCACCAGGAACGTATCGCTATCGGGGCGGGGATTGTCGGCTTCCTGGTATTGGGCGCCATGGCGCTATTGGCTGCCTTTCCTGACCAGCCGGTCTCGGCAGACCTTGAGCCAGTTAGATCCCTAGGCAATGAGATGCTTGGTGACTCGATGCTGATCTTCGAGTCGGCGGGCATCGTGCTTTTAACCACCATGATCGGCGTGGTGGTGTTGTCGAGTCATCGGGGCCGCTATGGGGCGGCTGCAGTGGGTTCGCTACCGCCGGGGCTGGAGCCGGGTGGCGACCCGGCGGGTAAGCTCGAGGAGGACGAAGAGGAAGAGAGTGGTGGTCATCAACACCATCATCACCACTGACCAAGCAGACAGATAGGCAGGGAGGCTTGCATGACACTAACCACACTTTTGCTATTGGCAGCGGCACTGATTGGCATCGGGATTTATGGTGCGCTTTCCCAGCAATCGTTCGTGATGCTGATGATGGGACTGGAACTGATCCTCAATGGCGTCATGCTCGCCGCGGTGGCGTTCTGGGCCTTTAGCGGGGCTGGGGCGCCAGAAGGGCAACTGCTGACGATCATTGTTATGGCGGTGATGGCCATTGAGATGGCCATGGGATTTGCTTTGGTAGTAGCCGTCTTCCGCGGTAAGCAGGCCGACATGACCGAGTCACTGACCGGGTTGAAGCACTGATGTTGTGGTTTGTTCCTCTTTTCCCACTGCTTGCCGCCCCCGGGATGTATTGGCTTGGCAAGCGCTTGTCCGCTAGGGATAGTGGTCGAGCCGTGTTGGGCCTGATGGGGGCGGCAGTCGCTGTCGTTACCCTGCTGCTCGCGAGTGTGGCGCTCATGGGGGACTGGGGTGGTGCCTATCGCTGGAGCTCACGGATCGTCCTGTCGGTTGGGATGACACCAGCGAGCGCTGTATTTGCCATCGTCGTGCCACTGATCGCTACACTGATCATAGCCTATAGCGCCTACCATGAGTCTGAGCCCGTCAGTGAGGGCGTGCCAACGCGTCCACCCGTCAGGTTGGTCGCTCTGCTGACGGCATTTGTCGGGGCGATGGAGCTTCTCGTGCTGGCTGAGGATCTGGTGACCCTGCTGATCGCCTGGGAGCTGGTCGGGGCCTGTTCATGGGCACTGATTGCCCACGAGTGGCAAGAGGGCGACAACCTGCGGGATGCCGCCTGGGCGTTCCTGGTCACTCGCTTCGGGGATCTGGGGCTGTACATTGCAGCGGCGGCAGCGTTTGCCGGCACTGGCTCGTTTGCCTTTGCTGACCTGTCCCAACTCGATGGATGGCTACTGGATGTGTTTGTTGCCGGCGCCGTGTTGGCTGCAGCGGCCAAGTCCGCCCAGGTTCCCTTCTCGCCATGGTTGTTTGCCGCCATGTCCGGGCCAACACCGGTGTCGGCATTACTCCACGCGGCGACCATGGTCGCCGCAGGTATCTATCTGGTGATTCGGCTGCATGCGGAGATGGCTGCCGTTGCCTGGTTTGGGCCGGTTGCCATCACGTTAGGCTTGGCCACCGCCCTGGCAGGGGGTGTCGTGGCCTATCTGCAAAGGCATGCCAAGAAGCTGCTGGCCGCCTCGACATCGGCTCAGTATGGCTTGATGTGGTTAGCGGTTGGGGCAGGCTTTCCCGGTGTCGCCCTGGTGCACTTCGTCACCCACGCCTTCACGAAAGCGGCTTTGTTCCTAGCAGCCGGCATTGCCGAACGTCATGTCGGCAGCTACTCGTTAAATACGATGCGCCTTGGGCGACTGCTTCCGAGGATTGCAGTGGCGACCATGGTGGCCAGTCTGGCGCTGGCAGGGGTTATCCCGCTGGGGGCATCTTGGAGCAAGGAGAAGATCATCACTGCTGCTGGCCATCAGGCGTCCTGGCTGGCCGTGATCGCCGCCATCGCTGGTGGGCTCAGCGCGTTGTATGCAACACGCTTTCAGTTGCTCGCATTTGGACGAGATCTGCATGGCCCCACGAAAACTGCCCCATCACAGCCAGGGCACTCCTCGGTTGAGGCCGGCTCGCTCTACCTGCTTTCGGCAGGCACGCTAGTGCTATCTCTGCTCTGGTGGCCCGGTGTGGGAAACGACCTTGCTAACCTGCTATCGATCCAGCTTCCCCAAACCAAACTGTGGGAACTGATCCTGTCGCTACTGCTGGTGGCGCTAGGCATTGGCGCTGGGTTTTGGACGGTGCGCCGTGAGGGGTCGAATCAGAGCCGACAGAGCGAGACGCATGCTGCTATGGCGAACTGGTTTGGCCTGCCAGCTCTGGCAGAGCGGGGGATTGCTACATTCATGAGGTTCAGCCATGGCCTGGCACGTTTCGATGATCGCGTAGTGGATGCTGGATTACGGGGCCGCGGAGTAAGTGCTGCGATATCCTTCAGCCATGGCCTGGCACGCTTCGACGATCGAGCTGTAGATGCTGGCATCCGCGCCAGCGCCCGTTTTGGCGTGTGGCTGGCCAAGGTCAGTGATCGACGTGGCGAAGGGGCATTCGATGGCGCAACGAGCCTACTAGCGAGAGGCGTTGACTGGGCGGGCCAAGTAGCGCGGCAGGCCCATACCGGACAGACGCATCATTACTACACCGGTATCGCGGCAGGGTTCGCCGTAATTTTTATAATCTTGGGCATAGGAGCACTCCTTTGATTCTCACCGCAACCTTGGGCCTTCCCATGCTGGGAGCTCTCGTACTCGCCGTTTCACGCCGTTGGACAGAGACCACGGCTCGCCTGTTTGCTGTGGGGGTTTCCCTATTGCCTGTATTACTGCTGGCCTGGGCTTGGCTGCAGTTCGATACCCAAGGCGCACTATTTCAATTTGTCGAAGAGGTGCCTTGGGTACCCAGCCTGGGCATGGCATACCGGCTAGGCGTAGACGGCATCGCGCTGGCTATCGCGACGATGAGTTCCTTGGTCTTCGCTGCCAGTATTGCCTATCCCATTAACACGCAGAACCAGCCTCGGCAGTACTACGCTTGGATGCTCTTTCTGCAGTCCGTGTCGCTTGGCGTCTTCCTCTCATTGGACCTGCTGCTCTTCTATGTCTTTTTCGACCTGAGCCTGGTGGGGATGTTTTTCCTGATCGGCCGCTGGGGGCACGGTCAGGCCCAGCATTCAGCATTCAAGTTCTTTCTTTACACTTTCTGTGGTTCGCTACTGTTGTTGCTGGCATTCATCGGGCTTTATCTATCAGTCGAGCCACACACCTTTGACATGCGAGTGCTGATCGAGCAGCAGCCATTGGCGGGAGCGGGTGTGTCTGCTGGCCTCATATTTCTCGCCCTCATGCTCGGCTTCGCCATCAAGACTCCCATCGTGCCCGTGCATACCTGGTTGCCCCAAGCGCATGTCGACGCTCCCGGACCGGCCTCGGCAGTTCTCGCCGGGGTGCTGCTCAAGATGGGCACCTACGGGATTCTGAGGATTCCGTACTCAATGATGGGGGAGACCTTTGCCCGCTACGCTCTGATTATCGCTCTCTTTGCTGTGGTTTCTATTCTCTATGGTGCCCTCGTGGCATTTGGCCAGGGAAATTTGAAACGACGCATTGCCTATACCTCTATCAATCATATGGGCTACACGGTGCTAGGGATCGCCGTGGCTGGCGCCTTGTTCCAGGATGCGGTATATGCCCGCGAGATGGCACTGATAGGGGCCACGGTAGAGATGGTGGCACACGGACTGATTACCGGGGCGCTGTTTCTGATCTGCGGCTCGTTCTGGCAGCGCACCGAGGAATACGATTTGGATAGCTATGGTGGGCTGCTCCGACAGGCACCGCTATTGGCAACGTTCGCCATACTCGCCTCGTTTGCCAGCCTGGGGCTTCCTGGTCTGGCCGGCTTCGTGGCGGAGTTCCATATCTTTGCCGGCACCTTTGCCGTCTACCCTTGGCTCGCTGTCATTGGTGTGCTGGGCATTCTGATCACGGCAGCGTTGTTTCTGCAGATGCTGCAAAAACTGTTCTTCGGGGCGATGCCGCAGCGATGGGCGAAGTTTGACGATCTACGCCCAGCTGAGTGGGGTGTGCTCGGGGTGCTGTCGGCAGGCTTCGTGATCATTGGTATTGCGCCGCAGTTCCTGCTGACCCTCATAGAGGCTTCAGCAACGCTGTTGGTAGGAGCCCGCTGATGCCTATTGGTGATGTGTTGCCGGAAATCAGCCTGACGCTCGGTGCTGTGATTATCGTATTGTTCGCGGCTTTCGCCCGACAACACCAGCATGTCTGGGCGGCTGTACTGGCGTTGCTCACGATTGGGCTTTGTATTGGGTTGACCTTTACTCAGTGGGATGGACCGCCGAGGCTGACGTTCTCGGGTGTGTGGGCCCTGGACGGCATGGCACTCTCCAGCAAACTAGTCGTGTTGATTGCCGGCGCGCTGGTTATTGCCATGTCCCCTGAGTGGATGCAGACCGATCGCCGCCATGCCGAGTATTACGCATTGATGTTGTTCGCGCTGTTGGGTGTGATCATGATGGCGTCAGCCAGTGACACCATGGAACTGGTCGTCGGTGTGTTGCTGTCGTCGGTGGCCAGCTATCCGCTGGCTGCCTATCACCGCACCTGGGCACCCGCCCTGGAAGCTGGCATGAAGTATTTTCTGATGGGAGCCTTGACCAACACTTTACTGACGATAGGCGTTGTCGTGTTGTTCGGCCTGACTGGTAACACAGGCTATCCAGAAATCGCACAAAAACTTTCCGTAGGTCACGACAGCCTGGCGCTAACCATCGCCACTGCCTCTATCATACTGGGCTTGTCCTTCAAGCTGGCGGCTTTTCCGGCCCACGCCTGGATGCCGGATGTAGCCCAAGGTTCCCCGGCACCGGTGGCAGCCTTCTTGACCGTAATTCCCAAGATTGGCGCTGCCGTCGCATTGGCCCGTTTCGTGTCATTAATGCCGCCGGATGTCGCCTGGCGAGCGATTGTGGCTCTGATCTCGGTCACGACCATGACGCTGGGTAACGTGGCTGCCCTTCGACAGACAGATGTACGGCGCCTGCTGGGTTGGTCATCGGTTTCCCAGTCCGGCTATGCCTTGATGGCTATCGTGGTAATGGGAACAAGCGACCAGGCTCTACCGGCGCTGGTGTTCTTTTTGGCCAGCTACGCCATTGCTAACTTGGCGGCTTTCGCTGTGGTCACCTATCTGAGAGGGCGCACTGCACTGGAGAGCTATCAGGGGCTAGCCAGACAGGCACCTATTGCCACAACGATACTAATCGCTTCGCTACTTTCTTTAGTGGGTATCCCGCCGCTGATCGGTTTTTTTGGCAAACTCATGTTGTTCAGCGTCACGATTGAGGGGGGATACGCTTGGCTGGCATTCGTGGCTGCCGCCAACACCGTTGTCTCGCTGTTCTATTACCTGCGCATCGTGGCGCGGATGATGTTTAGCGATACCCGACCCACTGTGCATGTACTGGTGGGCCAGTGGGCACGAACCACCATGATCGTGTCTGGCTTGCTGTTGATTGTCGGTGGGCTTGGTGCAGAAATGCTAATGGAGTTCACGGATTCGATAGGCTTTGTGCGTTAGGCCTGGCCTGCCGAATCAAGCTAAACGGAGTAATACTTAGAGGGAGTTATTTATGTCACCTATTCAAGATTTAACTATCGAAACAATCGATAGCATTCATACCAAGGAGTGGCTGCGTGCGTACCAGCGGGTTCGTGCCGCCACCGACGCAATTTGCGAACCTCTGCATAAAGAAGATTACATGGTGCAGAGCATGCCGGACGTCAGTCCCCCGAAATGGCACATCGCCCATGTCAGCTGGTTCTTCGAAGCCTTCATCCTCAAGCCGTTTCACCCCAGCTACCAGACCCTCGACCCCGCATACGATTACCTTTTCAACTCTTACTATGAGACCCACGGTACGCCGTTTCCTCGTCCTGAACGCGGCATGATTTCGCGCCCCACAGTGGATGACGTCTATCGCTATCGCGCGCACATTAATCAGGCCATGGAAGAATTGCTCAACGACCCTCCGCAAGAACACCTGCAGGAGATTCTCCATCGTCTGGAGCTTGGGTTGCCTCACGAGCAGCAACATCAGGAACTGCTGTTCATGGACATAAAGCATATCCTGGCCCAGAACCCGCTCTGCCCAGTCTATCGAGGTGATCTTGTGTCGGCACCCGCCCATGAGGTCGGTGAACTCGGTTGGCACGCTTATCCAGCCGGAGTGCGGCAGATAGGTCATGATGCCAACGATAGCAGTTTTGCCTACGACAACGAAATGGGGCGTCATCGTCAATTCATTGAGGCTTTCCAGATCGCTGACCGTCCGGTTACCAATGGTGAATTTCTCACGTTCATGCAGGCGGGGGGATACGACAAACCTGACTATTGGCTGTCGGATGGCTGGGCCACGGTCAAGGCGGAAGGCTGGAAGGCGCCACTTTACTGGGTCGAGCGGGACGGCGTCTGGCATCACTATACTTTAAGCGGGCTGGTGCCAGTGGACGTGAATGCGCCGGTTTGCCATGTCAGCTTCTACGAGGCCGATGCCTATGCCCAATGGGCCGGCGCACGCCTACCTACTGAGGCCGAGTGGGAGGCGGTGGCTCAACATGTCCCCCTGCATGGCAACTTCGTCGAACAAGGCCATCTTCAGCCGGTCGCGGCTGCCCCCGGCGGATCCAGCGAGGGGCCGAGGCAGATGTTCGGTGATGTTTGGGAGTGGACCGGCAGCGCCTATCGGCCCTATCCAGGATTTCGCAAGTTGCCGGGCAGCTTAGGTGAATACAACGGCAAGTTTATGTCGGGGCAGATGGTGCTTAGAGGTGGCTGTTGTGCCACCCCGGAAGACCATATCCGCACGACCTATCGTAATTTTTTCCCACCTCATGCCCGTTGGGCATTTTCCGGATTCCGTCTTGCTAAGGAGAGCTAATCATGAGCCTGGCCGTACAATTCCACGACTTGCACCCGTCCCCAGCCTCAACATCGCTTCGCGATGAGATACTGACGGGATTCAGAGCCGATCAAAAGTTCGCCTCGCCAAAGTTCTTTTATGATCAGCGTGGTTCTGAGTTATTTGATCAAATTTGTGAGCAGCCAGAATACTACCCGACACGGACCGAGGAGGCGATCCTCGCGGAGGCCGCCGATGATATAGCCGAGATAGCCGGGCATGAAGCCACGTTGATCGAGCTTGGCAGCGGGGCGAGCCGTAAGGTACGACTTCTACTGGAAGCCATGCGTCCTAGCAGTTACCTGGGAATCGACATCTCGCGGGATTTTCTGCTCGACAGTACACGACGACTAGCGGCGGATTACCCATGGCTTGAAGTGCATGCCGCCTGTGCCGATTTCTGTTGCAATATGGCCTTACCGGACGGGCTATGCTGCGAAAGACCGGTCGGTTTTTTTCCTGGTTCAAGTATCGGTAATTTCGACCCCCAAGCCGCTGAAGATTTTCTTCGTGGACTGCATTCTTTGTTACCCACCGGCAGCGGATTGTTGGTAGGAGTCGACTTGGTTAAGGATAAGCCGACCCTTGAAGCCGCCTACAACGATGCAGCGGGTGTGACGGCAGCATTCAACCTAAATCTATTGGAACGGCTACGGCATGAGCTGCACGCTAAAATCGATCCCGCCAATTTTGTCCATCATGCGTTCTTCAACGAAGCGCACTCTCGTATTGAGATGCATCTGGTCAGTCAGTTACCTCAAGTCGTCACTATTGAAGGGGAGCGCTTCAGTTTTCTGGAAGGCGAGACAATCCACACTGAAAACTCGTATAAATACACGCTCGAGGGGTTTCAGGCGTTGGCGGGACGTGCGGGATTTGAGGCGCTCTCGTCCTGGACCGATGCGAATAGCTTGTTTAGCGTCCACTACCTGACGCGTGCCTAGGGGACACTGATAGCGCGGCCACTACAACTCCACATTAAGCGCTGATAGGGAAGGCCAAGGACAGGCCAATCCCGGGAGTACACATAAGGGGTCGCGCCAGTTCGCGGTGTCACTTCGGCGCTGAGGGTAGTCACCTTGAATTGAGGGGCGCGCTTAAGGACCATTCCTTCGTAGCAGATAGCTGCAGTGATGCCGGTGGTCGTGGCTCTTGGCAGGTCTCGATGGCACGCATGCGTGCCATCTGGAAGGGCAGGTGAGGGCCGAACCAAGCATTGTTGCTGACATTTACTAGTAACTGCGCCTTGGACAGAAGTTCTGTGACTTCGGCACCAAGACCGCTTCGTAGGAGATGAAGACCCCTACGGGCGTCTCTGATGAATTAAGGACGTGCGCTTGCCTTCCCGGTGTGAAAACAAACATGGCCGCCCCGAGCACGTCGGGGACCGAACCCAAGAAGTCTCGAAACGGGACATATTCACCTAAGGGCACCAAGTGCGTTGGTAGTAGAAGCCTGAGAGATGGGAGAGGCTTACCACCACAGTGTAGATACGACCCTCCGCTTCGCGTATCGGGACGCCAATCAGTAACAAGTTGCCTGCCTGCTCGGCTAACGCCCCAAGCTCAGCAAGATATTCATTAGCCTGGTTATACCACATCGGGATTGCTGCTTCTGGCCAGATCCCGATGACGGTCCCGAGGGCAAGGTACCGTGGCTTTTTTCGAGCACTACGCTTACTTATTAGCACTAGGGAAACACTACATAAATCCCACCGGAGCTGCCAGGCAGCCATCGACAGGGTAATGGTATCTAGCTTTCTGTCACCGTCTGCCAAAGCTGCCCTATGAATAGAGTTCTTTGCTGTGCGAGCGCAAGAAAAAGCCTTGCTACGCAGATTATCGACTGGCGTAACCTCCATTGAGTGACGAAAACCGCTGTAAACCGACAATTAGTTTCCCGCGTTCACGGCCTATTAGCGTCACGGAGCCCGCCGCAACCCGCTCAGATCAAACTATTGATTACGCTTATCACCGAACAAAATTCCAGCACGCGCGCGCCGCAACGGCTCTCCGATCAAGACAATCAGCCCGACCCCAACCGCAATGGCGAGCATATCGGAAGGTACCAGCTTGAAACCGCCTAAGGCGATCAGCAGAGCTGTAGCCGCAGCCGGCGGGTGCGAGGCCTTAAGTAGCTGCTGAACGAGCAGGCAAATTCCCATCGCGATGGCCGATGCACCGACGCGCGACAGGAGCATGGTCTGGCTCGACAGCACCGATGGGGCCTGGCTCGCCCCGGTCAGTAGAACACCGACTGCGCCTGCGGCCACGCCAATCAAGTGCCCCATCACCGTGTTGTAAAGCCTGGCCGACTCTAGGTTGGGCTTGTGCACATGCAGGAAAATGCTCGGACCCAGGCTGGGGCATAGCCAGGGTTGACCGGCAATGACCGCTACACCCCCGATCAATAGCGTCGTGAATGCAGCGGTGACCGGGGACCAGAACCACTCCGGTCCGCCAAATGGCTTTCCATTCTTCGTATCCTCGCCCATCAACTTGGCACTATCAGACTTTGCGGAGCGGTCTGTTTGATTCGCGTCTTCAGCCAGGCCAATTGCCGACTGTTATGCTCCGACATGCGCTGCAATAGCTCCATCATTTCGTCGTCGCGCAGCGCCTGCGTAGCTTGCTTCAACACAACGATCGATATATGCGATTCCTGTGCCAGCAACCAGCAATCATGCAAATCACGCAGTAGCGAAAGAGGGCCCTTATGGTGGCTCGGCTGAAGCACCTCAAGCAGCTTATCTGCCTCCTTTTCCTGAGTTTCGCCGTAGCGCTGGATGCATGGTTGCAAGTCTTCGGAATGCTCTTGTGAGAAGCGCGCTAGCATTTTGCATATCGCGCCAATGTCCGGCTCGGCTTTATGCTTTTCCGCCACGGCGAACAGCGCCTGAGCAGTGGCGCGCGAGCTATCGTCGAGCAGACCGAGGTAATCGGCCACATGCGCCCTGGGGTTCTCCGAAGCCTCCTTTAAATGCTCGTCGCGCATCGGATCATCCATCTCGAAGGGCTCGCCCGGTTGCATCTTTCGCAAACGCACCGCGGCGTACTTGAAATACGGCTGTTTGCTCACCGGATCCCACTCATACAGCGTCATCTCGTTGACTGCCCGCGGCCGCTCGTCATTGTCCCAGTAGCCATAGTGAAACGGCATGAACACATGGCCTGGCTCGATATCACCAAGACACGCGGGAGCGTAGGCCCACCCGCGCCGGCTCTCGATCTGCAAAATGTCTCCCTCTTCGACCCCCAGACGCGTTGCATCGTCGACATTAAGCTGGATAAAGGCATCCGGCGCAGCTTCGTTCAGCTCGCGAGAATGTGCAGTCTTGGTTCGCGTGTGAAATTGGAACACCACCCTTCCGGTGGTCAAGTGCAACGGATAGTCCTCATCGACTATTTCGTGAGGAACAACGTAGTCGGCGCCCTTCAAAAGAGCGCGGCCAGCGGGGTTCAGCGCTTTAAACGTTTTGGGCGTGACGGCCGCACCGGTGTCCAGGTCATGGCCGAAGTTCTCCGCTGTGTCGTAGAATGTACGGAAAACATGATCGGAATAGAGGTGCTCGCGCCCGTGCGGATACTGCTCATTGCACGGCCACTGGATACCGGAGCCGCCGCTCAGCTTCTCATAGCTCATGCCCGTGTAATCACAGAGTTGGCCCCGCGTACATTCGCGCCACGCATCAAACGCTTCCTCGGGCGTGTTCCACTTGATCAACGGCTCGCCATCCTTGTCTCGAAAATCCATGCGGCGTGCATAATCAAGCCAGATATCGAGGTCGGCTCGCGCCTCGCCGGGGGGCTCGATGGCCTTATGCGAAATATGCACTGTCCGGTCGACGTTCGTGAAGCAGCCTGTTTTCTCGCCCCAGATCGCTGCCGGCAGCACGACATCGGCCAGAAGGGTCGTCTCGGTATGAAAACCATCTTGAGCCACCACGAAGAGATCTTTGCGAGCGAGCATCGCGCGTACTCGATGTAGGTCCGGCAGCGACACGGCGGGATTGGTGGCCGAGATCCAGAGCATCTTTAAAGTACCTTTTTCCGCGTAGCGGAAGATCTCCAATGCATGGGTCGGCGGTTTCCAGGCGGGGAGCTGTTCTTTTTCTATGTTCCACAGATCCGCCAGTTGCTGGACATGGTCCGGGTTTTCCCAGTTACGAAAGGCCGGCAAGTCGCCGTCGGCACCGCACTCGCGCGTGTTCTGTGCCGTGGGTTGGCCATTCATTTGTAATACACCGCTGCCAGGCTTCCCGATCAGGCCACGGATGAGGTTAATGTTGTTGACCTGAACCGCAGCGGCCGTTGCCTGGTTAGACTGATAGACGCCCTGCAAGACAGTAGAGACCAAGCTTTTAACCTCACCGAGAATGGTGGCAGCAGCACGCAGGTCAGCTACCGGCACGTCAGTCAGTTCTTCGACACGCTCCGGCGAATACTTCGCCACCGTTTGCCTGAGCTTGTCGAAGTCCATCGTGTGATTGTCGATGAAGTCCTGGTCGATATGCCCCGCTTCAATAATCAGGTGGAGCAGGCCGTTGAGCAGCGGCACGTTGGTGCCGACCCGTGGCGCCAGGTGAACGTCCGCCTTGGCCGCAGTGGCTGTACGCCGCGGATCGATTACCACCAGCTTGGGCGGGTTGGGTCCACTTAGCCGGTCGAGAATCCGCATCCACAACACAGTCTGGGTATTGGAAATGTTATGGCCAACGTGAAGAATCCCCTCGGTCATATCCAGATCGGTATAGCTTCCCGGCTGACCGTCCGAGCCGAAGCTTTCCTTCAACGCTGCCGCAGCGGTTGCAGTGCATAATCGGGTATTACCGTCCATATGAGGTGTGCCGAGGCCAGCCTTACCGATCACGGCGAGGGTATAGTACTCCTCCAGAAATAGCTGGCCCGACGTATAGAAGCCTATTGCATTAGCCGTGTACTGCTCATAAATCTCTTTTGAGCGGCGCACGATCAGCTCCATCGCTTCGTCCCAGCTAGCCGGTTCCAGTTGGCCGCTGTCACGGCGAATCAACGGCTGAGTGAGCCGATTATCGCTGTGGTTGGCAATCCAGCCATGCAACCCCTTCGGCCCGAGCCGACCTCGGTTGACCCGGTCATCGGTGCGACCGCGCACGCCGACGATTTTTCCTTCCTTGACGGCGATGTCTAACCCACATCCGTTCGAGCACAATACACAGGCCGATTGCACCCAGCGCTCAGGCTCGTCGGCAAGCTGATAATCAGGGCGATCGGGCCATTGGCCAACGTAGGGCGTTCTATCACCCCAGATATTGTCGATACTGTCTCGGGATTGTGCGGTCATGGCAGGCTCCTAACATGCATGTATGTGACAACTGAGAGCAGCATAGTAGATAACGGCCATCTCAACAGGAGCGGTCTAGCTGAATCGGACCAGGTATTCTAGACACTGTTTGGTCTAGTATTTGGGGTTTGAAGGGTTTGTCTAAGCGGTCAATGTAAGTGTTCGAATAAGGTTTTCATCTAACGATGAGCCATTATGTCAGCTTTCACTAAAAGATCGCTTCTGGCCGGGCAACGACGGCCCGAAATAGGCCGTCGTTTGTCTATATCAAACTTCTGTCTGTTCTGCCACTTCCAACGCATTGTCTACTTCAACCTCAAGATATCGGACGATGCTTTCCAGCTTCGTGTGACCCAGGAGCAGTTGCACTGCCCTCAAATTTTTCGTGCGACGGTATATAAGCGAAGCTTTGGTGAGGCGCACCATGTGTGTGCCATAGATACATGCATCTAAACCTATTTCGGTGACCCAGGCTTTCAGAATACGGGCATATTGGCGCGTGGAGAGATGCTCTGAGCTATTGATTCAGCTGGGAAACATGAAGTCTCTTTTTCTGAGTTGAGCAAGCTGTATCCAGTCCATAACTGAGATAGGGGTTTGCTCGGTTATTTCGAACTGTTCAGGTCTTTGCTTTTTTGCTGCGTCCAATGGCTCGTGAGGGCATACACGCATCATGGGCTATATCCCGTACTCGTAAATTGACGAGGTCGTAGCTCCGAAATTTACTATCCTATCGTTGACCAGGCTAAAGAGGAGGAGATCTTTCGTCTTTTTAGCAAGTTGTATCCGAACACTAATAGCTCAGGTATTTTTAAGAAGCATAGGCCTCCTGTTCTACCAACTTGCCTTTACGACAAGATGCAATGGAGATTTCAGCCGAAACGTTTATGGGTTGGAGATCGGCGATATAGACACGGAGGGTATTCTCTTGCAAGACACCTATTATTCCCCAGCACAAACGAAGGCGAGAAAGTTGAACCAGCACTGCGTCTGCGTCACTCTTCATCGGCCGGAAGTGGTTCGTCGTCTAGCTAACCAGTTGGGAAGTAATGCGAACGACATGCTTTCCAGTTCAGTCTGGCATCACTTCTTTTCAGATGTTGCGGTTTTTGTTCCCAGCCAAGATCTAGATCGGATGCTGGCCATTGTCGGAGCTCTGGAAGCCGCGGCCGAGCTCCCCGACTTCCATCGCCGTGTTTTATCCAGAGCTCCTCAGAGCGCCCGAGCCAATCCTGGTCCCGTAGGCGCCTTCATGGGCTATGATTTTCACCTCGGTGGGGAGAGTCCACGCCTTATCGAAGTCAACACCAATGCAGGGGGCGCCTTTCTCAATGTTGAGCTTGCACGAGCCCAACTGCAATGCTGCAGCGGGGCTACTCGGGTGGCTTGGGCCGAAAACTTTGATAATGCAGTCATCGCTCAGTTCGAGAGTGAATGGCGCGCCCAGCGGGGCAGTGGACGACCGAAAAGCATAGCGATCGTCGATGACCAGCCTATCGAGCAATACCTCTATCCTGAGTTCCGACTAGCACAGCAGCTGTTTCGGGATAATGGAATCGATGCCTACATAGTCTCTCCCTCTGATCTCAGATATGAGTTTGGTGCGTTATACAGCGGCGGCAAGCGAATCGACATGGTTTACAATCGCCTAGTGGACTTCGCTCTGGAGGTGCCGGAGCATGCCGCACTGCGCTCGGCTTGGCTGGACGGAGGCGCTGTCATAACCCCCAACCCATTCTCACACGCGCTCTTTGCGGACAAGCGCAATTTAGCCGAATGGTCTGATCCTTCCATTCTTCAGGATTGGGGGTTGAGCCCAGAGAACGCCGAGCTGCTTCGCTGCGGCGTTCCGCGCACCGTTAGGGTTGCCGCTAGTAACGCAGATGAGCTTTGGCAACAGCGACGGCTGTGGTTTTTTAAACCAGTGGCAGGTTATGGCAGCAAGGGCGCTTATCGGGGCAGCAAACTTACCAAACGCACATTTTCCCAGATACTCGAAAGTGACTATATCGCTCAGGCGTACGTGCCTCCCTCGGAGCGACTGGTTCTGGTCGATGGCGAGCGGGAAATGCTCAAGGTAGACGTACGGCTATATACCTATCGTGGCAATCTGATTCTGGCTGCGGCACGCCTGTACCAAGGCCAAACCACGAATTTTCGTACACCGGGGGGCGGATTCGCACCCATACTCATTGAGCCGATCTGACATAAGGCGTGGCTTTCCAACCATAGTCTCACGGAGCGGCCTGGCACTGATCTGCAGCCTGGGTAGACGCTCGCTCAAACAAGTTCAGCAAAACAGACCATCTTATTGTTTAACTTTGGCGTGCCAGTAAAACCTTACTACTCTGAACAAATCACGTGATGAGAGGTGAATCAACGCTTCCTTTCTAGGAACAAGCGAGGTGCCGCAATGCAGCCGAAAACTAAGCATTTAGCGCTGGGAGCAGCCGCTGGGCTTGCAATACTCATTCTGATTTCACTCCTTGTCGTCGTTTGGGTGGCTTATTCCGGCACCTACAACATCGCGGCGACTCAAGGCCATCAGCCCCTTGTACGCTGGACGCTGGTGACAACGATGAAAAATTCTGTAGCAGACAGAGCAGAGGCCATCACGACTCCTTCATTGAACGATGAGATGGTGACTGACGGAGCGACCGGCTACAAGACGATGTGTCAACATTGCCACGGCGGCCCTGGGGTTCGACAAAGTGAGTGGGCTAGAGGCATGCTGCCGGAGCCGCCACATCTGCCCGATGCCATCTCCGAATGGGAGCCCCGCGAAGTATTCTGGTTGGCTAAACATGGGATACGAATGAGTGGTATGCCTGCGTTCGGACCTACTCACAGTGATGATGAAATCTGGAACATAACTGCGTTTGTCATGCGGCTACCCGGCATGACGGAAGATGAGTACGCAAGCTTTGAAACGGACAGTTCAACAGATCATGGACACTAAAGGAAAACGCTATGAACATGTCTTATTGGCGTTTCGGCGCGATGATCGCCACCTCTACGGTCATTATGTACGGGGTGATGTATCTCA
Organism: Vreelandella sulfidaeris; assembly: GCF_042429665.1. Lineage (GTDB taxonomy): Bacteria > Pseudomonadota > Gammaproteobacteria > Pseudomonadales > Halomonadaceae > Vreelandella. The sequence goes on from NZ_JBHMAC010000012.1 coordinate 90,804, forward strand.
ATACGTATGCCTATGAACATGTCTTCTGGAGCGAAACCAGAGCATGGATGGCACTTGTGATGGGCGCTGTGATGGCGGTGATAATGCTGAGCTTTATGCTCAATATGTATCAGAAGAAACTGATCAATATCGCCATTTTTATGGGCAGCGCTCTGCTTTTCACCGCCGCATTATGGCTCGTCCGCAGCCAGGCTACCGTGGGCGATGGCGAGTACATGAAGGCAATGATTCCTCACCATTCGATCGCGATCTTAACCAGCGAGCGAGCACAAATTTCGGACCCGCGTGTGCGTAAGCTCGCCGATGAAATTATAGAGGCACAGCGTCGCGAAATTGCGGAAATGAAATATCTCATACGCGATTTGGAGAGGGCCGACTGATGTTTATTCCTTCACAGAACCGCCCTCGTCAGCTCTTTATCCTTTCGGCAGTAACGCTGGGCACCGCTTTTCTCACCGGTTGTGGCGATCCTGCCCCTGGCGAAGGAGTGGAAAATCCGATGATGCAAGGGCCGCCTCCCGAAGTGGTTGGTGCGCCGGAGGCTGTCAGCTCGCCTGATATACCGGCGATCGATCCCCAAACGATGCAAGAAGCCGAGATCGAAAAGGTGCTGGGAGACGCTGCGTATTGCACCTATCGGTATACCGCAGAAAGCCCGCCGATTCTCGCTATCGACAACACGGATCAAGGCCAGGGTTCTCGCGCAGTTACCAAGATTCATGGTCGTCTAGTGGAGTTATCAGCAGACCACAAGCCTGATTATGAAAACTTGAAGCAAGGCCTCATGCTCACCGCAGAAGGGTTGACGATGAGGGTGTTTTCGGATGAAGAAGAACCAGAATCAGCGGAGCCAGGAGAGCTCATTACAGCAGAGCTACACTTTTCTCTTCAGCAGGGTTTGAACGCCGGGTATCTAGGTTGGTATAGGTGCGAAACAGAATAGGCAATGCCTCTTCAGTGCCTCTTGATAGTACGCCCGTTCGGGACTTGGCGAAGCGAGTAAAAGCTGGTCGGCGTGTTTTTAGCGTAAAAAGACCAGCGACGATCAGCTAAAGACCTGGAGAGGCTGATGCAAGAAATATGGACAGTTCTCGGCCTGGCATTACTCCCTGCGGTAGGAAACCTAGCCGGTGGCCTACTAGCAGAATTTACCGGGACGCCAATTGCTCGGCTAAACAAAGCATTGCATGCTGCATCCGGGATAGTCCTCGCGGTTGTTTCCATTGAAATCATGCCTGGAGCCCTGGCTGTTCTCTCTGGTTGGGCCGTAGGAGTGGCGTTTGGGCTGGGCGGGATCGCGTATATCGTTATCGAAGCAGCCGTGGACAGAGTGCAACAATCTCAGGGCCAGGCGAGCAATGCCAGTCGAGCCATATGGATGATCTATATCGCAGTGTCCATCGACCTGTTCAGTGACGGTCTGTTGATAGGTACTGGTTCAACGGTCGCTGTGTCGATGGCAGTTGTGCTCGCGTTGGGGCAAGTTTTGGCAGATGCTCCGGAAGGATACGCGACCGTTGCGAATATGAAAGAAAAGGGGGTTCCGCGGACGCAGCGGATGATGCTCTCGACTCTGTTCTTCATACCTGTGCTTAGTGCAGCGATAGTTGCCTATTATCTCCTTCGGGATCAGAGCGAAGCATTACAAATGATGGGGCTTGTCTTTGCGGCTGGCCTGCTCACGGTTGCCGCCGTAGAAGACATGCTTAATGAGGCGCATGAGACAGCGGGCGACACGCGGGGATCCATCGTGGCGTTTATTGGCGGGTTCGTACTGTTCACTTTCGTCTCAGCTGGCTTGGGAAGCTAGGTTTACGAATAAATTCCATCACTGACCGACTGCATCTGCCTACTGCTCACCGTTGCACTAATGTGGAGTTTTACTCGAAGTGCAGTGTGATGTATGCCACTGATCTACTCAAGGCACTTCTGGTGGGCTTGAGTTTGCTACACTCCAGACGCACTGAGGCTAAGGCGCTAAGCATGATGTCGAACGACATGAACTACACTTGTGTATAGATTGTTTTCCCTCTCACACTAGCGGACCCGAAACAGGAATGTCGCATACAAAATTTATTCAGCGATGATATCGATGCATTTCAGATGGAGGCAGACGAATTGGGGCTAGTCGCGAAGGATGAGTATTTTCGCGGCTAAAGAAGAAATAAACCGCCATACCAATATCGATATACCAGCGGTATCAGGCGTCCGCTTCTGAATGAGAAATTCCTAGGTTAAAAATGGAGCAGCTAACGGCCGAGGCTGTGTGAAAAAGCGGTGTCCATTAAAAGATGAAACATGTGGTTAACATGGATAATGGCTCAGGTGCTCAATTGAGGCTCTGGCCTAAGTGGCTTGAAAGTATGAGGACACTTAAAGTGACAATGCAAATTCGTTATAGGCATGAACGCTATCATTCTTGGGGTATTTCAGTTTGTATGGGAAAGGGGTTCTCAGCACTTTCGTCTGCTTGGTGACGCCTTTGCTCTTGCGTCCATAATGACTTGAGATAATTCACCACATCGCGGATCTCGGTGGGAGCCAAAATCTCCTGGTACGCTGGCATTGTTAGCCTATCAGTTTTATTCCAGGGGTCACGCCAACCTTCAGCAATAATTCGGTAGAGCATGGCATCAGAGTGTTTCCAGGTATGGCCCTCTGGCCCATGTGGTGGAGCAGGTAACTCCCCCAGAGCATTTTGCCCTTCCCAGTTGGGCATGCCTTCGCCTTGTGTACCGTGGCAACTGGCACAGTATTGTCGGTAAACTATTTTTCCGTCTTCCAACTGAGGAGTATTGCTTGAAAAAAGGCGATCCTCAGCCATGGCGTGCCCCACAACCATTAGTGTCAGCCATAAGGCAAAGAACCAGCGCTTACGCATCGGGATAAGCCCAGGATTGGCCTTCGTCTTCACTGCGCAAAAGCTCCCCTTTCTGATTTAAACCATAGAGCGTGCCTTTGGGAGAGAGGGTGAGCGCAACGAGCACTGTGCCGTCACCAGCTACTGGTTGCCACTCTTGTCCACCCGTTTCGCTTCGCCATAGGCCCTGCTGCGTAGCCACATAGACTCGCTTTGGGTTGTCAAGGCTATAAGCCATATCATAGACGCTGCCAGCATCAAGCTCTCCGGTCGGTCTCCAGCCGCAAAAGCAGTCCATCGATAGACGCACCGCATCGTCCGATACCGCGTAAAGCCAGCCAGTCTGCATGCTACCTTCCATGTCAGAGTGAACGAGTCGGTTAACCTTTTGTGAAGGACCACTGTCCATTTTTTTCCAGGTGGTGCCAGCATCTTGGCTTTGGTAGATGCCGTTTTCGGCAATCACCGCATAAAGTGTTTCGTCCTGGCGGCGATGCACGGTTAGCGCAGTCACCTCCCGGCTAGGTAGGTTAGCGCTGAGCTCTTGCCAGGTTTCACCATTGTCGGTGCTACGCTGCACCCCAATTGAGGTGCCTGCAATATAGAGCGTTTGCGAGTCAGTATAGGGAACCGATACCGCTAGCAACTGGCCTTCAGTCACGTCTTCGGGCAAGGGAATCGCATTCCAAACCAAGCCTTCGTCGGTACGCTGAAATAGCTGGTTGGCCTCAATCTTAAACAGGCGTTTGCCTGTTACGTCATAATGCAATGAAAGCAACCCTTCTTCGGTTGCCAAGGCCGTGCTGGTGCTGCCAAGGCTGACTGCGACCAAACCTGCCAGCAAGAAGACACGTAAAAAACGACTCTTGATGTTGCGCATTTCAAGATTTCCTTAAATAACGATTAGCCGATAACCCCGAGGGCAGGGAAAGTACGCAATAACCAATATGACAGCTCGGATAGTTTGCCTGTGATCATTAAGCTACCCATCAGGATCATTATTACCCCAGCCGCTATATGGATGAAATGCCCCCAGCGACGCAGGAATTTCTGGTGCTTTATGAAGCGATCAAGTGAAAGGGCACTCAGCATGAAGGGCACGCCCAGACCCAAAGAATAAACGCCGAGCAACGCCATCCCGCTCCAGGCGTTGGCCGTGGAGGCGCTGACGGTAAGAATGGCACCCAGAATTGGGCCAATGCAGGGGGACCAGCCAAATGCAAACGCTAAACCAAGTAAGTAAGCTGCACTGCGGGTTCCACCGACGTCCTTCAGTCGACCCATAAACCGCCATTCTTGATGAAACCAGCGCCATGGCATGAGCCCGGTCATGAAGGCGCCAAACAGGATGACGATAAGGCCACCGACTAGGTTTGCTTCTTGGCGATACACCAGCAGCAGACGACCAATGGCAGTGGAGCTGGCTCCCAGCAACAAAAAAACGGTTGAAAAACCGAGCACGAACCATACCGACTGGGTTAACACCCTCAGACGTTCTCGTCTATCCGCTTCCTGTAATTGTCCGAGCGAGCGGCCGGTCATGAAAGAAAGATAGCCAGGCACAAGTGGCAAAACACAGGGCGAAATGAACGAGATCAGGCCTGCCAGAAAGGCAGTGACCAGTCCTATATTGGCTACTTCAAGCATTACCCTTTACCCATGGCTAGGCTTGGAATTTAGATGAGGACTGCTTGATTGACTCGCTTTGATCGACTAGTTGGCGAGTGGTAGGCGCTGTTCCGGCATTCACTTCTGAAGCGTCTTCTACCCGAGCCTGAACATTGGTAGCGTCGCTTTGCTCGGTCGCTTCACCTTTTTTGTCTTTGCACTTCATCATGCATAGGCCTAATCCGCACATAATGAGACATGGCAATAGGCTCAATAGAATAGGCGCAATGCCTAGCAAAACCAGATTATCCCAGCCAAAAGCAAGGCCGCCAGCCACTGCCACGCTACCCAGCAACATCAGGCCGCGTGACCCTGTCAAAAAGCCATTTAGCCCCGATTTTTGTTTGCCCTGTTGGGTTTTGTCGTCACAACAACTCATGGTGCTACCTCATTATCTGGTTGCAATCATTTCGGCAAGAAAGTCGATCATGTCTTGAGTATTCCACTCGGCTTCCCCCACGAGGCGCCCAATTTCTTTGCCTTGGCGGTCAAGTAGAAGCGTCGTGGGAATACCTACGGCCCCAAGATCTGCGCTAGCCATTCCGGTTTTATCTATATAGGGAGCCAGATGTTCAATGCCTATCTCTTGATAGAATTCATTAACAATCTCGACCCCCTTACGGTCGATCGATAAGGCGACCACCTCAAAATCATCGCTGCCAAGCTCATCTTGTAGGGCATCTAAAGTGGGCATTTCCTCTCGGCAAGGCCCGCACCATGTTGCCCAGATGTTGAGTAGAATCAGCTTTCCTTCAAAGTCAGCCAACGTGAAAGGGGTACCGTCGCTATCCTCGAAGCTGATTTGTGCCACATCGTTGGGGGTAGCCCAGAGAAGAAACCCCTGTGGCCCTGAACTTTCTGACGGGGCGGCCATGGCAAGGGATGTGGCAGTCATCAGAAATACAGCTACGAAATGTCCTGTCAGGATGGGGTGTTTCATCGCCGCACTATCCTTTAGTGAGTCGCGTAAATGTCGGGGCTCTCAGTCGATTGCGAGGCGATGGCATAGACTTCCAACGGGCCACGCTTTTCTCCCGACATGCCCGGTGAGCCAAGCGGCATTCCCGGCACACTCAGCCCTATGATAGAGGGCTTTTCATCAAGCACTTGGGTCACGCTCTCAACAGGCACATGCCCTTCGAAGAGATAGTCTCCTACGACCGTGGTATGGCAGCCATGCAGTTCTTCAGGGATGTTATACTCGGCTTTCATTTTAACGAGATCATGGGTGTCGATCGTCTCCACGTCGAAGCCGTTTTGTTCCAAATACTTGGCATATTCGGCACAACATCCGCAATTGGGATTTTTGTAGAGAGTCGCTGATATATCAGCCGCCAATCCCGATACGGGAAAAGCCAGCAAAGACGTAACGGCAAGCGCTTTCCAATGTTTCATATGTTGTGTGTCCGGTTAGATATCAGATAGGAAGGTCCAAGCGACGCTACCCGCATGATGAAAAGGTTGCTTGCGTACAAGCAACCTATCCGAGCCGCTTTAAGCGTCGTCGTTCTCATGCTGCATGTTTTCCATCATGGCGTTACATTTTTCCATCATGGACTTCATATCGCCCATCATGTCGTGCATACCCCCTGCTTGCATCATATTGCTATGCATGGCGTTGCCCTCCATCGGCTTCTGTTGATTCTCTTCTTGGGCAAAAAGCGAGCTAGCTCCGAAGCTGCTGGCAGCAACAATGGCAGTAAACAGGATCGCAGTATTACGTTTACGCATGACACTCTCCTCTGTGTGTGAGTCACTCTGCCAAACGCGCTGGTGGTAGGACTTGATTACGGTTTTTTATCCTGTGGCAGGAGTGCTTTTTTAAGATATCCTTAAAGCAGACTTTAAGGTCAAGGCCTCATTTTAAATTTCGTTATACAACCTAAATGTTTGTCATGAGCGCTCAGCTGAAGACTTGACCTTTGGGCAGCCTAACGGTTGTAAGCTGGCTACGAATAAACGAATGAGGATAAGCCAATGCGAGTCTCAGAGCTGGCTCAGACGGGAGGGGTAACGGCAGAAACGGTACGCCACTATACAAGGGAAGGGTTATTGCAACCGCACCGCGACCCGCGCAACGGTTATCAACTCTACGATGCAGAGTCCTTGGGGCGCCTACGTTTTATCGATTGCCTGCGTTCGCTGGGTGTTAGTCTTCCAGAGATCAAGCAAATATTATCTTGGGCGGATCAAGGCACTGCAGAGTTTATTGAACCAGTACCACTCGCCACTCAAAGGGGACGTCTTTACTTGCGGGCTCAAGAGTTCCAGGTGATAGCGCGCTGGATAGATAATATGAATCAAGACAAGATGACTGAAAGTTTCAGCCTGAAGGAGCTCATCGAATCGCTTGGATCTAGAAAATCAGACGTCGAGATTAATGATAAGCGAGGTCATCATTAATGGTGCGATGAGGTCATGGCACCGTGCGTATCCACCATCCCTATCATGGATTCCAAATACCAGAGTTGCCAGACGGCAAACGCAATAATTAGCAGCGCTGCTAGCGTACGAGTCGCAGGACTACGTATCCATATTGAGACGCGGCGCGCTGCCACACCGGTCGCTAGGACGGCAGGCAGGGTGCCGAGCCCGAAGGCCCCCATCATCGCGGCGGCACGCAATGGCTCGGCTACGGCCAGACTCCAGGCCAGCATCGAATAGATTAGCCCACATGGCATCCAGCCCCATAGCGAGCCAAGTGCGAACGCTTGGGGCACTTTTACAACAGGCATCAAGCGACGTCCTAATGGTTCGATGCGGCGCCACAGAACGCGCCCTAGTGCCTCGATACGTAGCAAGCCCTTCCACCAGTTGGCGATATAAAGCGCCATCAGTATCAACATGACCGCCGCCAGGATACGCAATACCACGGCGAAGCTGTCCAATGCATGGTTGAGCACGGAACCGAGCAGGGCCACCAAGGCACCCGCGATCATGTAGCTGCTGATACGGCCTAAATTATAGCCGAGCAACAGAGCTGCTAAACGGCTAGGTTGTCGCATGCTGGGGGGCACAGCAAAAGTCAGGGCACTCATGATGCCGCCACACATGCCGATACAGTGCGCGCCTCCCAGCAAGCCGAAGACGAAGGCCGCCGCCAGCGGCGGCAGGCTCAGGTCGGAGGGATTCATTTAAGGAGCGCCTTTGGTGCTATCCGCCGTACCAAGGGAGAGGCTGGTGGTGAAGGTCGCCGGAGGGGAGCCGTACGGTAAGATAAGTTCGACTTGTTCGGGTGGATAGCAAAGTCCTTGATCGGAACAGCCCTGAAAGGTCACCATGACGGCCAACGGCCCGGTCACGGTGTCGCTCGCCTCGATGGGCGCACTCACCAACACCTGATCGTAGAAAACATTAATGTTTCCCAAAGATGCGTGCGACATTGGCTCACCAGGTGGCAAAGCCAGCTCCCCGAAATTGATACCTTGAGAGAGGCTCTCAATCGCAAACTGATGCCGATGAAGGTAATAGTTTTCGGCGACGGTGAAACCGACATAAACCCGATCATCGTCTCGCCAGGCGGTGGTTCGAAAGGCTTCTGTAGCCGGTAGAAAGTCACGTTGCGTCGAACGGCTAAAAGGGGAGCTTTTGTCACCAACCTCAAATATCTCTTCACGTGCCGCTACCGGTGTGACTATAAAGAGTGCCAACGTTAGAAAAGCGAAGACTTGTTTCATGAGTTTAACGCCGCCTTTGGCTTATCCACTGGCTGACGTCTGGACCAAGCGACCAGAGCAAAACCCGCTATGAGCATCGGTAGTGTCAACAGCTGCCCCATGGTCAACCAGCCAAAAGCGATGAATCCCAACTGAGGGTCTGGGAGGCGCACGAACTCCACGATGAAGCGAAAGGCTCCGTACAGAAGCAGGAACAACCCAGAGATGAGGCCTCGCTGACGCGGTCGGCGTGATAGCCACCACAGCACGGCAAACAACACGACACCTTCAAGGGCAAACTCGTAGAGAGCCGAAGGATGGCGTGGATCTGAGTCTAATCCTGTCATGGATGGAAACACCATTGCCCAAGGTACATCACTAACTCTTCCCGGTAACTCGTGATTGATGAAGTTACCGAGGCGACCCGCTCCCAGGCCGATCGGGACTAACGGAGCAATGAAGTCAGTCAGTTGAATAAAAGCCAGTTGCTGTTTGCGAGCAAACAGCCAGGCAGCCACTAATACACCGGCAAGGCCACCATGAAAGCTCATGCCTCCTTCCCAGATTTTTAGTAACCAAAGGGGGTTGGCTTGCAGTTGTTCGAGCCCGTAAAACAGCGCATAGCCAAGGCGGCCGCCAACGATGATGCCGATGGCGCCGTAGAAGATCAGGTCTCCCATATCATCGTGGCTTAGGCCGAGTCGGTGGGCACGACGCCGACCCAACCACCAAGCGGCGACTAGCCCGATGACATACATTAAGCCATACCAGTGGATCTGAAGAGGGCCTATGGCGATGGCGATCGGATCAATTTGAGGGTATTGCAGCATATATCTTCCTTAAATTAGCGTTACAGTTGGAGTCATCAATAAAAATAATGCGTTTTCATAGCCGTTTTATCGTTTCCACTTCTCGACTTCTTGGATGACTCGCTCAACATCTTCAGACGTTATGTAACCTGTATGTTTGTAACGAATAGTGCCCTCGGTATCGACCAGATAGCTTTCTGGGGCGCCATACACACCTAGCTCAAAACCTAGGTTACCCTCTGGATCAAAGATATTGACCTCAAAAGGGTTCCCGAACTCGTCAAGAAACTCGAGCCCCTTTGCCTGGGTATCCTTATAGTTGATGCCAACCAAGCGGACGCCTCGCGCGGCTAAATCCAATAACTGCGGCATTTCATGTTTGCAAGTCGGACACCACTCTCCCCACACATTGACTAATGTCACCTTTCCTTTAAAAAGAGATTCATCAACGAGCCTTGAGGGGTCTTCCAGCGTTGTCAGTCTGAATGGCGGAAACGGCTGAGCTAACAAGGGTGAGTCTCTGGCACTAGGATCCATTGATAAGCCCTGATAAAAGAAAAAGCTCAAACCAAAAAAGCCCAATAGGGGTAAAAATAGCAATGTCCGAAATTTCACGTGTACGTCTCACTGGTAGTAGCGGGTAAGTGCCTGCTGAGCATTGTTAATGCTTACGAAAGTTGATTTAGAGCACTCGGTTGCTATCGGTCATGGCTGTCGAGCCCATAAGCGTTTCGCCAGCAGCGGCAGCAATGTAATGCCACTGATGAGAATCAGCGCGATTGTGAGGCCACGGGAGTCGGCCGTAATCAGCACTTCGCCGAACATGACGATTAGATACGCCGTGGGGATCACGCCGGCCAGTGTGGCGATCAAAAAGCGCCAGAAAGACAGGGGGGTGATACCTGCCGCATAGCTGACGGCATCAAACGAAAGGAAGGGCACCAATCGGGATGCAAAAACGATGAGCATCAAGCCTGTCTGAGAGCGCTCCTTTCCCAGCCAGTTGAGGATGGGCCGCGTACGCGGCCAGCGTTGCATCACTTCATAGCCGAGCAAACGAGCAATGCAGAAAGCGAGCAGAGCACCGGCTTCGGCACCGATAACGACATAGATCGTCCCCCAAACTGGGCCGTAAAGCGCACCAGCCACCATCGCAATTGGGCCACTGGGAATCGGGCTCATGACAATGGCCGCCATCATCATAAAGATGATGGCCAACGGCCCCCAGACGCCCAGCCTATCAAGCCACTCACGCAAGGCCTGCTTGTCGGTCAAGACCGACAAGGCGCCGGTCTCCATCAGAATCCAATAAAGGGCCGCCAAGCCCATCAATAGAGTGAGCCCCAAAAAGAGCGTTTGCTTTACGCTAAGCTTGGTTGCCATGTGCATCTCAGTGGTCGTGATTGGGGAGACTCGCATCTCAGCCCTGTACCGTTATGGTGTATCATTCAACGCCCAATATTTCGCGAAACTGGTCGGTCGACACTGCGCCATTGATACGCTGAACTTTCCCGGCTTCATCACGGTAGTAGCTGGTCGGCGTTCCCGTAGCACCGGCCTCACGCATGATCTGGGCGTGATTTCTAAGAAGCGCTTGACTCTCCTCCGACGGCTCCACCGGCCTTATGCCGCCATTGCGAAATTCCAGTTCATGAGTTTCGAGAGCACTGGCCGGATTGTCGGATTCAAGGATTGCAGCAGCTTTGCGAAGACTGTCCTCTGATAGCACGCCGACCAGCACGTGACGAAGCTGTAACACGCCTTGCTCAATGAGCGGGCGCGAATTTTTCCAGAGTGCATTGCAGTAGGGGCAGTTGGGGTCTGTTAGTGTGTACACAATATGCGAAGCATCATCATTCCCCTCCGAGATAAAACGAGTGTTTTCAAACGCACTCCAGGTAGCTTCCAGCATGGGGTCCAGCACCAGAGCCTGAAGCTGGCTTTCCATAACGGCATTGCCCTGCGGGTCGATTAACGTACCAATGACGGCGTAGTCGGAAGAGGAGGAGATATAAGCTGCCATAGGCTCATTATCATAAGACAAGGCATAGCCTTGGAGACCGTCAGGCGCTTCGAAGCTGCCATGGAAGGTGAACCCTTGATCCACCAATGCGGTAATCGATTTGGGCAAGGGAGACTCAGTATTCGTGGCACTGCTGGCCTGACGACTCTCAGTGGCATCAGTACTTGCTTCCTGCGCCAACGCAGGCAACGTTATAAGACCTAACAGACCTGCAGCAGCTAGGCAATAAGTGATAGGTAGGATATATCTCATGGATGCTCTCTTTATTAGTTTCTGATCTACCCAAGGGGGACGATTGTATTCGGTTGCCAGCTTCATCACTTCTTATTAAAAAACAGGTATTTGATGAGCGCAGCAACACCAAGCCCCAGCGCAATAATCAACAAGATCGCTATTAGGCCCATCCCTGCCATACTCCACATGCAGCTTTCACTTCCCATCATTTTGAATTCCTCGTTAACACGACATTGTTTGGTTTAGGCGCGATGAACAGCATCGTTTGGACGTGGTGTGGCATTGCCGGTATCCGATGTGAAACGGCGTAGCCGCAACGAGTTAGTCAGCACAAAAACACTGGAAATGCTCATGGCCGCCGCCGCCAGCATGGGGCTGAGCAATACGCCGATGAACGGATAGAGCACGCCCGCCGCTACGGGGATTAGTGCTACGTTGTAGCCATAGGCCCAAACGAAATTGCCGATAATGGTCCGGTGGGTACGCTTGGAGAGCGCTGTGGCATTGACGATGCCTCGCAAATCGCCACTCATCAGCACCACATCGCCAGACTCGATGGCGATATCGGTACCAGTGCCGATCGCAATGCCCACGTCGGCCTGCGCTAACGCGGGAGCATCATTGATTCCATCTCCCACAAAAGCGACACGCTTGCCCTCCGCTTGGAGACGCCGGATCTCTGCCGCTTTCTGGTCGGGCAGCACCTCGGCGAGAACCTGCTGGATGCCAACCTGCCGTGCGATAGCATCGGCAGTAGCACGGTTATCGCCGGTGAGCATGGCCACGTCCAGCCCTTGCGCTTTGAGTGCTGCGATAGCCTCGGCAGAGCCTTCTTTAAGGGGATCCGCCACCGCGATGACTGCAGCAAGCTGACCGTCTACCGCGGCATAGAGTGGGCTCTTGGCGTTCTCGGCCAACACCTTGGCGCGTGTTTCTGCCTGGCCGAGGTTGATTTCCAGCCGACGCATGTAACGATCAGCTCCTACTTGCACCAAGTGGCCGTCGACCTCGGCTTCAATGCCGTAGCCAGGCTCGGCACTAAAGCGACTGACCGGGGGTAATTCCAGCCCACGGGCCTTGGCGCCCTGTACAATAGCCTCGGCGATGGGGTGCTCGCTTTGAGCTTCCACCGCCGCGACCAGTCGCAGCACTTCGTTTTCATGGCCGTTGATCGCTTCGAAGTCGGTCAGTTCGGGGCGCCCTTGGGTCAAAGTGCCGGTCTTGTCCAGTACCACCGTATTCATCTTGGCCAGCGTCTCAAGCGCCGCCCCTTTACGAAATAGCACTCCCATCTCGGCCCCTTTCCCGGTACTGACCATGATGGCCGTTGGGGTGGCCAGACCCATCGCACAGGGGCAGGCAATTAGCAGCACGCTAACGGTAGTGACGAAGGCAAAGGACAAAGACGGCGCCGGTCCGAAAGCGAACCAGAGTGCAAAGGTAATCGCGGCAATAACGATGACCACAGGAACAAACACACCAGCAACCTTGTCGGCTAATTGCTGAATGGGGGGCTTCTCCGCTTGGGCCGTTTCCACCATCTTGACGATCTGCGACAAGACGGTGTCGGCACCGACTCGCGTGGCCCGAAAGGTAAGTGCACCGTTCTTGTTGATAGTGCCACCGACGACTTCGGAACCCTTCTGTTTGACGACCGGCACTGGCTCACCGCTGATCATCGACTCATCAATGTAGGAGTGACCCTCCTCAACGATGCCATCGACTGGAACACGCTCCCCTGGGCGAACCAAAATACGATCGCCCGTGACGACGGCGTCGATAGGCAGCTCGACGGTTTCATCCTCGCGGATGACACGGGCAGTTTTCGCCTGTAATTGCAGAAGCTTCTTGATCGCCTCGGAAGTGCGACCTTTGGCAATGTGTTCAAAATAGCGACCGAGCAGAATTAGCGTCACAATGACCGCTGCCGCTTCGAAATAGCTCACGGCTGTTCCGACGGGGAAGAGCGCGGGCGCCAGCAAGGCGGCGACTGAATAGAAGTAGGCAGCGCTCGAGCCGATCATGACGAGGCTGTTCATGCCCGGATTAAAATGCCGGAGTTCGGCGAAGCCGGCACGATAGAAGCGTGCACCTGCATAAAACTGCACCGGTGTCGCCAATAACCACTCGACGCCCATCCAGGCGCGATGCGGCATTAGACTTGTTAACAGCGTGTCAAAAGCGGGAATCATTTTCCCCATGGCGATAATGACCACCGGAATCGTGAATATTGCCGCGAGCACGACTCGGCGGCGAAGCTCAGCTCTCTCCCGGTCCTCGCTGTCCGTCGGTGGCGGCGTATCGGTATCCTGTGGTTCATAGCCTGCCTCGCGGATGGCATGCTGAATACGCGGTAGAGAAACGACTCCCGGCAGGAAACGAACGAAGGCTTTCTGGGTGGCGAGGTTAACACTCACCTCCACTATGCCGGGCAGCTTCGTTAGCGTTCGCTCAATCCGAGAGACACAAGATCCGCAACTCATGCCGGTGACGGGTATGTCGAGGCTTTCTACCACCGGTTGATAGCCCGCCGTTTCAATGGCATTGAGTAGGTTAGCGGTTGCGGTACCTGCTTCGACCTGGATAGCCGCCTTCTGTGTGGCGAGGTTTACTTGAGCGTTGATCACTCCTGGCTGCTGGCTGAGTGCACGCTCCACACGCCCAACACAGGAAGCACAGGACATACCACGAATCTCGATGTCGACGTGTTGCGTCATAATGACGATCTCCCTGTTAATTTATCGACGACCCGATAGGCAAACTTGATTCCCATGTTCGCTGTCGAGAAAATGCCCAATCATTCAGTCTGCTCAGCGATAGCTTCAACAATCGGGCAGCCTTCCTGCATAGGCCCTTCGCCTGCACACTCACTCAATGTTTTCGATAATACGGCTTCAATCCGCGTGAGGTGTTTGATCTGCTCGCGCACTTTATGCAGCTTCTCGCCGGCGATGCGTTTAGCTTGTGCCCGGTCGCCATTAGCATCCTGAAGCATTAACAGCTCCCGAATCTCTTGTAGCGTGAAGCCCCACTGCTTGGCATGAACGATAAACTGCAACCGATCCACGGCTTCTAATGGGTAACGCCGATAGTTGGCATCGGTCCTCCTCGGAGGAGGCATAAGTTTCTCTTTTTCGTAGAATCGAATCGCCTGGCTAGCGACTCCACTTCGTTCGGCAAGCTCGCCGATACTTAGTGTTTGCATGACGTTACCTCACGACATTGCTAGTCTGAACGTCCAATAACCTGACTCAGTTGATATGCCTCATACACCGGCCGAGGCTCCTATTGATTCGGTTGGCGCACGACCCTAAGGTAGGGCGTCTTAGTGTTCCAACCTTCGGGAAAGTGTTGCTTGGCGTCATCATTTGATAGCGATGGCGAGATGATGACATCGTCACCGTTTTGCCAGTTAACGGGCGTGGCCACTTTGTGTTTGTCGGTTAACTGCAGCGAATCAAGAACCCGCAGTATCTCGTCGACATTACGTCCTGTGCTGGGTGGATACGTCAAAGTGAGACGAATTTTCTTGTCAGAATCGATGATGAAGACCGTACGCACCGTCAGTTTAGGGTCGGCTTTCGGGTGAATCATTCCATACAGCTTCGCCACCACCTGATCTTCGTCAGCCAGCAAGGGGTAGTTCAGAGCTGCGCCCTGAGTCTGTTCAATATCCCTCGCCCAGTCGTGGTGAGAGCTAAGTGGATCCACCGAAACCCCAACCAGTTTGGCTCCTCGCTGGTTGAATTCGAGCTTTCGCTTGGCAAACGCGCCCAGTTCTGTGGTGCATACTGGCGTAAAATCAGCGGGGTGCGAGAACAGCACCGCCCAGCTGTCGTCAAGCCATTGATGAAAGTTGACCGTACCTTGTGTAGATTCGATCGTGAAGTTTGGTGCTGTCTCGCCCAGTTGTAGCGCCATGGAAATGTCCTCATGTTATTCATTGAGTAGCCACCATAACTTTGAAGTCAACTTTAAGGTCAAGCGTGATGTGTAATATTTGCAGTTCGGTAGGAGGCAAATAATTTGCCAATAAAGGTTGACCTTAAAGCAACTGTAAGCCTTAAAATTCTTATGGCGCTAAAATGGACATGATATGAGGTAGCACCATGGAATTGGTATCAATTCCCTTGTTGGCTGTCTCCATAACTTAAGTTGCGATAACACATTGGAATCTCTCTCTTCCATCGGCTTGGTCGGCGCCTTTATCGGCGGATTGGTCTCCTTCTTTTCGCCTTGCACGCTGCCCCTGTTACCGGCCTATCTGTCGGTGGTCACAGGCGGTAGTGCCGGTAAAGCCGACAGGCGTTTAGAGGCATTGACTCTCAGTGCCTTCTTCGTCTTCGGCTTCAGCATCGTGTTCATCCTACTCGGGCTCGGCGCCAGTAGTATCGGACAACTGATGCGAGGGTATCGCCAAGAATTCAACTGGGTTGCTGGCTCGGCGGTGATCGTGCTGGGCCTCTTCATGACCGGGGTGTTCCGGTTGCCGCTTTTCCAGCGTACCCTTCAGTTCACTCCCAGTGTCCAGGGTGGCTCCCCTTTGTCGGCGACTGTATTCGGGGTATCTTTCGCCATCGGTTGGACACCGTGTATCGGTCCTATACTGGGCGCTATTCTGATGGCCACGTCTAACGCTGCTAGTGCCCAGTCTGGAATGGTTTATCTCAGTGCCTACTCTGCTGGCCTAGCGCTGCCTTTTCTTGCCAGCACTTTACTGATTAACCGATTCGCTCTGCACCGGAAAAGCCTAGGAAGGTGGAGCGCCTATGCTCGCCCCGTCGCGGGCACGGTTGTGATTCTGAT
Organism: Vreelandella sulfidaeris; assembly: GCF_042429665.1. Taxonomy (GTDB): domain Bacteria; phylum Pseudomonadota; class Gammaproteobacteria; order Pseudomonadales; family Halomonadaceae; genus Vreelandella. The sequence goes on from NZ_JBHMAC010000012.1 coordinate 106,860, forward strand.
GGGTATCGCCATCGTCTCAGGTAGCATGACGCGGCTTTCCAGTATCATGGTCGACCTTTTTCCTTCCCTGGCGACACTGGGGTAGCTTGGTCGTAAGAGATGTAGAGCTTTATTTTCATACTAACTTCTTAAGAAGCTTATTAGTCTGAGCTTGTCTCCTAAAAGGAAATAATCCTTATAACGCATATAACTTTATTCCTCACATTGTTAATTTATTCGCTTGCTGGCTTTACTTAAGAGCTCTGTGGCGAACTAACATCCAGTAGCAGCGACCGCCGCAGTACTTTTTTTATGGCTCTGATTGCAGCGCTGCACAATGGCTGGCGGGTGGGCTGTCTTGATACTTAACTAATAACTCGTCCTGCAACACAATGTATCACTTGAAGCCAAAGCGATTAAAGACCGCAAATTCACTGTAGTATTTTGGCAACAGTGTGAAACGATAGACCCTATCCTTATGTAAAATAGTTTCTTATCAATTAGTTAACTGCAAAATCTCGTATGCATGACTACTCCATGGCCAAAAGATGTATAAACGACTGGGAGACAATAACCACCAATTGAGTTTTACAAAACTTCCGTCTCGTCATTGTTATAGATAAGAGTACCCGCTTTCATTTGCTTACTATAGATAGCCGCACCTCGAGCAGAGCGGCTATTATGATTTCTTTTAGACTATCGTAAGGTTGCCAGAGCTGAATATTATTGTTACTAAATGATTCACTCCCTTTCGGGAAAGTTGCCAACGTTTTCATTTCCAAAATGAATCCGATGAGTATTGGGGCTGACTGTTGCCTTTTACTCATCCTTTGATCCACTGTCTTTTTGGTTAGGTTGAAGCCGTTTCTGGTGGTCAGCTAACTGCTGGCGCAGCTCCTCTTCGCGAGATTGAGCTATTGCCAACTGTGTCCGAGTTTCTGAAAGATCCTGCTGGGTGTGCGCCAATTCCTCAATCCACTTGGTGGCAGCTTTCAACTCACTACCGGCTTCACTGGCAGAGGCTTTGAACTTGTCGACATCGGAACGAAGCGAAGCATTCTCGTCCTGCAGCTCTTCGCTGCGCTTCACAACCGAGGCCTTTTCCGCACGAAGGCTGGCGTAATCCTGTTGAAGTGAGGACAGGTCTTCATTGACCGCTTCGAGGGTATTTTGAAACCGTAATTCGCGTTGTTGGGTGGATTCCAGCTCCCGGGTAGTGGCCTTCAACTCGCTTTCTTTAGTAGCCAACAGGGTGTTTGCCTCGGCCTTCTCGTCACGCAACTGGTCGACCAACGCCTGTTGGCGCTGTGCTTCAGCGCGCATTGTTTCCAACTGCTGATTCTGGCGGGCAAGCTGGTCATGTAGATCAGAGACGCGCTCCATAGCATCGGCTGACCGTTGCTTTAAGGTGGCATGCTCTGTCACCAACGTCCGGTTATCGTCCGTAAGATGCTCGATATGCTTATCATTCTGTTTGTTTTGGTCTAGTAAGGCCGAGATGCTTGCTTCCAGCCGCTCGATTTCGCGAAGGGCCTCATCGCGCTCGTCGTTGGCTGTTACCTCGCGCTGCACAGATTCTGCACGAATTCTTTCGACCTCTTCATCAGCGAGCTGAGTTGCTGAACGCCACAGCTCGCCGCCTACTCGTTCCAAAACAGTGCGGATCTCATTAGGCATTTCACGCACAGCAATGGCACTGACTTTCAAATTTTCGCGCCACTCGCGCATGACAGGGGAGATGTGCGACAGCGAGCCGCCCCCCAATCGCTCACGCACTTGCTCATTGGTAGGCCTGTCGATGCCTTCAGCAGCCAGCTTCTCGGCAGCATCAAGTATGCGATCTCGGATTTCCGGCTTGATAAGCATCTCTGGGTCTCCTTATGTGTATGTATTGTATGTATGTATAATACATACAATACAAGATGCAAACAAGAAATAGCTTGGTATTCACTAAAAGCGCTGGCGCAAGCCTGCTTGCTGCCGTATCTGTGCAACATTCCCACCGATACAGCTGCCGTTCGCCGTGCTTTTGATGCCGGAACAGGCTGATAATACTGTTGCTGTGCAACATCCCCACCGCTGAGGTCGGACAAAAAAAAGCCTCCCGAGAGGGAGGCTGTTGAATGGAACAAATCAAGCTGCCGCGGTTGCTGCAGTTGAATCTTCTACTCCGTCGATCAACCCACACTGTTGTGCCATTTGCTCGATGAAGTTAACCGCCTTCTGCGCATCAGCCAGAGCACGGTCGATCTCTTTGGCTTGGTCACCTTTGAGCCGTGAAGCCCATCCAGTGAGATAGGACGCTGAGTTTTCGGGAGTAGCAGGAAGACCAAAGCGCATGGCTGCAAGCCAGGCGCCAGCTTCTGCCACTACTTCCTCTCGAGCGCGATCGCTCTTGTCCCGGTTGAGGCGGGAGGGAGCACCAGTGGCATGGATCAGCTCATGCAGGCCGGTAGCCGCAATTTCACTAACCCCATGGAACTGTTCAGGGCGAGGTAGGCGAATGCCATCCGTTGAGGGTCTGTAGTAGGCCTTGTCACCGCCCCAGCTTAAAGGGATACCCGATGCCTCAATTAGCCGCGCAACGAACTGCACGGGCTCAGGTTGAGCTTCTATGACTGGTGGCTTTGCAGCCTCTGTCAATGGGTCCGCTAGCTGCTCCTCGTTAAACACATAGAAAATACGGTTCACGGGGATGACTTTCTCCTCCGTAGTACCGTTCTCCTTCTTCTCGCGCTTTTTATGGAACTTCCAGAATTCCACGGGAGTACCCTTCTCGCCCTTACGGGGGTGTGTACCCAGATCCTTCGCTTGCTTGAAGGTAACCCAGGCTGGGCTGGTATAGCCGCTTTTATCCGAAGCAATCCAGAGACTCACGATGTTTGACCAGCCAGTGTAAGCACGCCCCGAGGAGGCGTTATAGGGCTGGCTCACATCTTTGTCGCCGGGTTTCCAAGGCTTCTGCCAAGGGGCTGTGCCTTCCATCAAGCCTTGAATAAGGGCTTCACGGATATCATCGATTGCACGCTTGTTCATGATCTATTTCCTCTCTCATTCCTGCAGTAGTGCTGGTCTCAAGAAGAGATAGGGCGCCAGGTGACAGCCGGTGGGGGGGTCAGTGCTTCCCCGAACTCTAATCGAGACCCGGCAGCGGGAATGAGAGAGGAGAGAATAATGAAGGACACCAACCAGTTGGGTATGTTTGCAGTTAATGAGGCGGCCAAAGTTTATAGTTTCCCTGGAAAGGGGACTGTAGAGACCGCAGAGCAGCGTATAGAGCGTGAAGATGCGGTTATCTCAGAAGCACTGGATATCATCGAAACACGCTTCTATGGTCAGCTTGAGAGTGAAGGTGCAAAGATCACAGCTCCTTGGATAGCGGTTGATTATCTGACGCTCAAGTATGCGGAACTGCCTTACGAAGTGTTCTCTGTGACGTGGCTGAACTCGCAACATCAAGTCATCAAGCATGAGGAGCTTTTTAGAGGCACCGTGGATAAGGCGCCTGTTTATCCTAGGGAGGTGGTTAGAAGGGCGATTGTAACGAATGCTTCCGCCGTATTGCTGTGTCATAACCATCCAAGTGGTAGTCCTCAAGAGAGTGATGGCGATCGTCAGATTACGAAGAGGCTAGTAGAGGCTTTGGGTGTGATCGACGTAAAGGTGATAGACCACATTATTGTGGCTGGCACTGAGCATGTCAGCTTTGCGGAGAGGGGGCTGATATAACTTTAACGGCTTTGCCGTTTTCATGGCCTTACCTGCAATTCAGCTGGTGAGGCTTTTTTATGGGCTATGCTTTAATTGATAAACCTGCTGTGATGTTCATACTGCTCTTCTAATGACCCATAAAGAATGGAGATGGCCAGGGGTTAGGAAAGGCTGGTTAATACAAAAAGGTTAAAGGGTTAAGACTGGGGTAAGACAGGGTTACGAGCAATAATATATGCATCAACCCACTGAAAAGTATGCATTATCTTTCAATAACCGTTGCAACATCCCCACCGCTTGCTATGCAACATCCCCACCGCTTGCTGTGCAACATCCCCACCTAGGGCTCAAAGTTATCCTCCTGATGTCCACAGAAAACGTCTTTTTGTCCACATTTTGGCTCATTTAGGCACCATCTGTGCAACATTCCCACCTGCAAGATTTAAGGCATGATAGGTTGACAGGATCGATTCGATTCGCTCTGCATCTCCTGTGCAATATACCCACCTACTATAGAGGGCTAAATTGCTGGTCAGAAAATAACCTGTGCAGTATCCCCACCGAAACGGTGCAACATTCCCACCTATAAAACGCTACTTTTCCACAGGCTTACCCACAGTAAATGTGGATACGTTGATAGCTATCAGAGCACTTTTATACCGTTATCATTTGAAGCTGCTTAATATAGTGCCTTACCTTCTTTGTCGTCAAATTGTTACTGATCGACAATCCCCTGCCAGGGAGGAATGACACTTTTGAGCACGCTGGCCGTGCTTTAAAGACCTGTCGCGGGGGCTGATGGTGCAACGTTCCCACCTACGTTCTGTGAGCTACACTCTTGAATGCCTACTGTGATAGCAGTCTGCTTACAAGGGTGACTGGACGTTGGCTACGGTCATTGGCGCGGTGATTAAGGAGGTCTGGAAGCATCTATCTGTGCAACATTCCCCCTATTGAGCAAGGTGATTGAGAGGGTCTGGAATCGGCTATCTGTGCAACATTCCCCCCAATGATGGCACACGCTTGGACTGCAATGCGCGCCTCAATGGTTCCTGCAGCACAGCCCGTTGATTACGATCCTGGCTGGCTGGGGTTTGAAGGGCGACGAGTTGCCCGTGTGTGCATTATCCCCCTAAGCAGTAAAGGCCATCTAAATGCATTCAATGATCCAGACTTCACAAAAGGAAATAAGATAATATTATTTTAAAGTGATGTTTCGCTAATAGTATGTAAGTCTTTCTTTAACCGTATTGAGTTACTTTTGTAATTTGCTCTTTTAACAGTTTTGACAAATTTATCTGTAGGAAAGATTGTGTAGTAAATATCAACAAGTTTTTTCCCTTCCGTTATTCTCTTCGCTTTATAACTAGCTATAACCTCATGCTCAACGAGTACGTCTAGGGCAATTTTCATAGCCCGAACATTACTGCCCATGCGATCAGAAAGCCCGCGAGGGCTACCTGACAGGTAAGGAATAAGACGAGGCGTATAGGGATCGTTGGCTGATGCCTGGCTCCAGTAGTGACTCATTCGCTTATGCATGTACCGGGCAAGAGGGCTCTTAATCGACATCGAAGTGCTATAGTCATATAAACGGAAAGTTTGTTTAAGAATGCTCTCAGTTACTAAAGGGTTAAACTGTACATAGCATTTAGTATCGCCTTCACGCATCTGAATATCTTTTCGCGTGGTTAGGCCGACCATAGGAAAAAAGCTTGAGGAAATAACAGTTTCATTATCATTGGTGACCGTTTCAAGCTGTGCGCCACGGCATACAAGTATCGCCTCCTTTATCTCGCTGAGTTTGAACTCATGTTTGTTCCGGCGTAACTCAGCACGCAACTCGTAGAAAGTAAAAAGAACACCAACTTTACCATCGATCATGACGCTTCCGCCATTAACAGCCAGTTTTCTTAAAGCGTCTTCTATAATCTCTTCACGCTCACCAGGATAAACTAGCTCATGTTTGCCTTTACTATTCTCGATAATAGCTGGCTTAACTTTAACCTTTATAACGCGGTCGCCTATACGGCACTCGCGCTCTCTTACCGCGCTGTTAAGGTCTGTGAATCGACGACGCTTCTCCAGAGAATATTTAGGCAATGCATCGTAAATGTCGATGCTATTACTATAATTTCTGTCCCGGCTATCGCTCAGGCTGAATAGGTCAAGCTGAGGCGGCTTATTAACCGCAACTGCTTGTATGTCCTTGTCTTTATTGCTATCGCTGGCCATATCTAACCTCTGTCAGCCTACAGTAATAACCTGCTATTTCTCTTCGACAAGCCAAGAATCAACGACCTCGGCACCGTACTGATCCTTCCAAGCCCTCAGGGTTTTATGATTGCCACCTCTTGTTTCGACAATCTCCCTTTCATAAGGATTGCGATATACCTTTATCATTCGCTTCTTACGTATAGCCGGAGACTCGCTGACGCTTTTTTCAGTATTAACCAATTTAATAACGTCCAGGGCCGATTCATTATAATCAGCCATTAACGTTTTTAAGCGGTTAAAAAAAGCACTTTCACGCTTGAAATCTTCTCGATTCTCAAACGATATAAGTTGTTCTCGAAGAGACTTCGATTGCTCCTGCAGCTGTTGGTATTCACGCAATATAGGCATGTGTTTCCAGACAAGGCAATGTGAAAGTGTGCAAAGCACATTTTGTAGCTAACTCGGCTGTATGTCAACGATATGAGACCGTTGGCAGTGGTCTAAAAGCTAGCGCAAAAATATCTCTCCAAGGATGTGTTTTTCCATTAAAAAATACCCTTATTTCGCAAAATCTACGGGTGATGGCCCTGCCAAAAGCCTAGATTTTGCGTACAGGCTTTCAGGAAATGGCTTTTACCTTGAGAAATAGAATATAGAACAATAACTTAGGGTGATATTTTCCGTTTTTGAGTGATCCTGTGTACACAGTTAAAAAGGCCGTAGTGCTGGCGCTTAGGTTCTCTACTTATTAAAATAGTTATTTAAGAAAGTAGAGAAGGGCAGCGAACCCGAGTAGGCTGTATCAGAGTCACATGAATAAGGCTGTGCTGAATGACTTGGAAGGCAATCTACAAAATTGCGGTCGTTACTTCTTATGCTCAGATGGTCGTCAATAGCATTGCAGCTGATTTAGGTGGTGTTCACATACTGGTGCCGGGACGATGCCCAGTCTGAAGCCAGGCACTAACCCTGACCAGGGGAAAAATCACAACCAAAAGGGAGCAATTGGATGTTTAATCACTTGATTATGCCACCCCGCGCAGGATATGCGGTCATCACTACCAACGATTTCATGGTCATTGTCCGTGATACGGGCGACATTGTTAGTGTCCTAGAGGACGCCGATGCAATTCTTGAGCACTTGAGCTTAACGATCCCGGGCGGGCTGCGTCGCAAGCGAGTCTATGTCGAGTCCGCACCAGGCGTATCAGATTTTCACGAGGTGATGCATGAAAGCGGGGATTTGCTCGATATTGTTATGTGCTCTGCAGACCAGGCTGATTATTTGCAGCAACACATTGCCGGCTTAGAGGGGGGGGCCGGGAATGGCTGATTCACTAACGATGATTCCTTATAACGTCACTGGGGGCCTTGCTGAAGCATCGAATTCTTTGACAGAGGCCAAGGGAAACCCCGCGCTCTCTTACCTTATGGGGCTTGGCTCCCGCCGTAGCCGGGTCACGATGCGATCTCACCTCCAGCAAGTTGCCTACCTTAGCGGCGGTCATGACATTAAGAGTTGTCCGTGGCATCTGATCCGGCGCGAACATGTGCGCTCAATCATCGAGATGATGAGTGAACTGGGCAAGGCTCCATCCACTATCAATACTGCATTGTCTGCTATGAAAGGTGTGGCGCGTGAGGCTTGGGTTGCGGGTCGCATGGATAGTGAGAGCCACCATCAGATCAGCGATCTCAAGTCTGTCAGGGGCTCAAGGTTACCGAAGGGCGTACACCTTGATGATGTAGCTATCCAAGCCCTTTGTTCCGCATGCGAAACAGACGAGACCTCCAAAGGGGAGAGAGATGCCGTGTTACTCCACTTACTGGTCAACACGGGGCTGCGTCGATCGGAGAGTGTATCCATAGACATCGAGATGATTGACCGCGGCCGGCAGTCGATCAGGATTCTGGGCAAAGGTAACAAGGAACGCCTCGTCTTTCTGCCCAATGAAACGTTCCTGAAAGTCATGGCATGGCAATCCCGGTTGGGGCGGGATGTCGGGCCTCTGTTCCCTAGAGTGCGCCGACATGGTGTGATTACTGATCTTCGTATTACTGACCAAGCTGTGTACTTCATCATAAAAGAAAGGGCCGTTCAGGCGGGCATTAAGGAGTGCGCGCCTCACGATTTTCGCCGCACCTTCGCTACGAATATGCTAGATCGAGGTGTCGACGTTCTCACGGTGCAATACGCTCTAGGCCATACCAACCTAGTCACCACACAACGCTATGACCGAAGTGCGGAAAGGCGCCTGGAGGAGGCGATGAAAAGAATATGACACAACAGAGCAGTGCTTCACCCCAAGCTATGGGTGTCATCCAACGCCATGCTAACAGTGACATAACGTTCAACACCAGCCACGATGGCCTAGCTGGAAAGATAACCGTGACGCTAACGCCAGGTCAGCTCGAGGTGTTCTGGAGCGATCCGGCTGCAGCTTTTGCCAGTGTCTATGGTAATACCCGGGGAGACTGCCTCGCCTGGCAAGCAGCCGGGTACATGGCGCAGTGTGCCGAGCTGACCACGAAGGGGCGGCAATGCCGGAACCCAGTCCATGGTGGCTATCCTGTAGCAACCCCAGATCGATGGGTAGCCATGCGCGGCAAATACAGCCTAATTCATCAGGAAGGGGTCAGCAAATGACTGGTCAGCGAGAAGTAAGCGGTTTATGGAGCATCGGACCTCTCTACTCACGTCACCCTGCGACCGACCCTCGAGATGTTTTCGTTGGTGGGAAGAACCCCAGCCAAGCGGAAAGTGATTTTGAGAATGGCATCGCTCGCATGGGTGGGTTTTGGCGCCAGCCATCTTATGTGGGGGCCTATCTGACTGCAGCCTCTTTGCTCGTTGAGCAAGGGCAGGCACGTGGTAGCTTCGATGAGATAGGATTACCAGCTTTTTATCTTCAGCGTCACGCTGCGGAGTTGATTCTTAAAAGGCTACTGCAGTGGTGTTTTGAGATTATTGAATGTCGGAACCAGATCAAACCTGGGCAGGCTATTATGATTACAAATCGGCATCGCCGTTCTCTAAATAATGAGCATGACCTGCGGAAAATTCTGAATAGTCTGAAAAAGGCAGCCAAGCTAGCCGATGAGAAAATTCCTCCAGAGTGCTTGGCACAGCTAGTTGAAACCATCAGCTCTGTGGAGGCTTCACCGCACTGGTCCCGCTACCGAGTTGATTCTCGCAGCACACAGAAGAAGCTATGGGAAACCACGGAGATAGTTATTCCAGTTGCAAGCCTTCAGACCCAATTGGATCTTGTCGCCAGTGACGTGCTGGCGCGTAGCCTTGAGCAGGAATGTTATGAAAACGCGCTGTATAGTACCTGGGCTGGATTGACGTCAGCCTTAGAGGGATCACAGTAGCCAGCTCAGTCAATCGGCTTGTCGGCTATTCATATCGTACCTTGACAGTTCTCACGGGGTTCGTATGGCTGGTCGCCAAAACTGAAACCCTGTAATTTCCGACGCCATCTGATCAATGAATTGATCTGCTGAATTTGTCATGAATTCCGTAATTAACCAGTTCGATGTGCCGTAGAGATGTCTCTCTAGGCCATTAGGATCGTAACGGGCTAATTCGCTCAGCCGATGCATCGCAGCAAATATAATGGTAAGACCGTGGCGCTCAGATGGTGGGTTGCTGCTCAGATTTCGTTTGATGTACCACAAGTCGCGATTCCCAGAGATAGGAACTATGATCCGACGAGTCTTGCTGTGATATGTGCCTAGCCGCTTTTGGGCCAAGAGTTTTTCAGCCTGTGGGGCTTTATCTCGCCACCAATTGAAGCGCTTTTTTCGGCGAATATATGTTCTACCGTCTTCAGTGAACCATTCAAAAGAGTGAGGGATATTTCTGAGCATCCGACCATCTGCATATCTGGGCGACACTTCAGCCTGGAACCAGCATTCACGAGCCTTGGGGTCTGGATGTTTTACGTAGCAAGCACTTTCTAACGGTATGAAGAGCTCTGGGGCCGACCTGAAGGTATGCAAGAATGCTCTATGCACAAAAGGTACATTCCAGAGTAAGTCTTTGAGGTTGTACTTTTCGGCGGTGTGCGTGACGGTGCTTTCGCCGAGATACGTACACAAAGCTGGCAAGATACCGCCAGACTTAAAAGTTATGGCCTCATTAGCCAAGCTAGCCTTGGGTTTTGCTGGCCTATCTCCGGTTACACCATGATTCTCTGCATGTGTGGCGCCTCGAACAACCAGAAGAGCTTTGGTTGCGTTCAAAAAAGAGTAATAAAGGGACAGTGGCGACGCTTCAACATCCATATACTTAGCGGCTTCATGGAACCTTCGTGCCTGTGACCAGAAGGATAGTGCCTCACTCTTATTCTGTCGCTTAAGCCAAAGCTCTACGAAGCTCCATGGATCTCTTGTGAGTACGCTCTCAGATGCGAAGTCAGGGTGGTTGATAGCTTTGTGCATCCATACCCGACGATTGCCAATTTTAATATTTTCTCCAAGCACTTTCGCTCCTTAAGAGGCTGTACTGCGGGATATTAGGCTAAAATCTGTAGTATGTTTGGTCGTCATCAGCCTTAGCGAGCCTTTTAAGGTAGTTTCGTTCTCATTCATTTATGATTTTAGCTTTCGCGGGCCTGTGAACCTCGTCAGTTTCTGGCTAAGCATCATGCCAGATGTTACACCCACCAAGCCAATCCCTGTTCTGATCGACCAGTCATGATCAAACTTTACTAGCAATAAACCTGTAAATAGCAGGAGGCACATCACTACAATATTGCGCTTCCAGTCAAGACGATATGGGCCGAGATCATGACAATGAAAATACTGCTCCTGACTGTCCTTGGCCATTCGAGCGAGATGAGCCTGCAGATCAAGAGTTCTATCGATTTCCTTCCGTGTTCTGGCTGGTCGATGAAGCCGGCGCTCGTAAATCGCCAATCGCACCATCTTTTCATCTGGTAGATGATCTATATTCTGCCAGCTCGTTGTCTTTACGCCGTAAGCATCAAGTATTTTCCTTGCAATGTTCGGACGCCGCAGTACCTGAATGTAGCGACCATCGAGCATTGCTAACCATTCGTCACGTTTATCGCTGGGCTCAATTATAGTAATTCGAGATGGAGCTGGATAACCAGCTTCCTGAACCCACGCTGCTATAGCCGGTTGATCATGCGATCGCATAAAAGCGACCCTGTGTTTTCCCTCATGAGCAATGAATAGCCCAAGTGGCTTGTACCAGACATAAAAGGCGTTATCCCTTGAGCCAAAGTAGGTCGCGTAGCGCTCGATCCTATTCACCACCTCCTCTGGTGGCACGTTCTCTGGATGCCCTTTGATGCTTGCCCCAATGACATGTTTCGGATCTACAAAGGCTCGATAAGCCTGCCCATTCTGGTCTTCCCAGTTTAAAAAAGGTATCAGCACAGCCATTAATGAATCTGGGTGTAGTGCGCAGGTTCCTCGATCATTGTCCCCTATGTCATTAAGCAACGGTTGCCCAATTGTCTTACGTGCGTATCTATCCAGCTCGACCTTAAAAGTAGCAAGCTCTTTAACTACGTCTTCATGACCAATTGAAACAGGTTGCTTGATGAGATTCAGTGGGGGATTGGCGGGTTCAGGCACTGCTGATGACTCCGTGTTGACTGGCTCAGAAAGGTGGGGCTGGTTTGACATAATTCGGGGAGCTATTTGCTCCCCGGGTGTCAGCTGGCTAGGAAGTGCTGTCTCCAAAATGCATTCGAAAGGAGTTTGGGTCCAAGATTCCCCAGCCTTCAAGTGCGTAATAGCCCATTGCACCTTCAGGTGAGCTAGGGTCACGAATAAAGAGGATTTTTACCTTAAACTCTTCCCGGATCGAAGTCAGCTGCCGTTTAACCGTGCCAGCCGGGATGCCCGTAGCTTCAGAGATGTCCTGAAGGCTTGGGCGATCCATGTTGTCTATAGCACGGATAATGTCGTATTTTCGCTGTGTGTCACGCGATAGGCTCGGCATAGAGGTCAGTCCTCACCCTCGACACCAAGTAGCTGAACGTCAGAGACTCTTACCCTCAGTGTGTCTTTTTCATCATTATCTAGTCGAACCCAGCAATAGCCAGGCTCATGATCGATACGATCAGTCTGTAGCATGCCGCTACGTTGTGCGCCCTTCACGGTAACGCCTACCACGACCCGAGCCCGGGTGGGCTCCTTTGCCATTACTGGCGCTGGTGTATCAAGCTCGGCGCCAGCCGCCTTTTTAGGCTGGGGTTGCTCAGTATTAGTGGCCGATTTAGGTGTCGGTGGCTTTTCCTGTGCAACATCCCCCTTACCAAGAGAGGAGTCATCTTTCTCGTTAACCTGGGGCGGCATTGCGGGCTGGACATCATCAACAGTGTTCCCCATGCCAGAGTTTCCAGCGGAGGGGGATGAGTCGAATCCGCTCAGTGGTGGCTGGTCATCATGCGTCCCTAGAGCTGGCGCTGGCACCTGAGCCTCCATGGGAACTGTTTCAGGGTCTTCAGCCAGAGTGCCATCCTTCGCCTGTTTAAGCAGCTCACGGCAGGCTTTTCGGCTGATTCCGTCTACTAAGGCCTTTTCGCAAATGCGTTCAGCCTTCTCTGGCGCAATTTGATAAATCTGCCTGAGCGAATTCAGCGATTCGGGGTCAGCCGTGACATCTTCCTCGTATAGCTTCTGTACGCATTCGGGGAGCTTGAGCAGCGATAGGTGCTGCGAGATATAACCACGCGATTTACCTAGACGCTTAGCCACATCGACGGCCTTCCACTTAGCGTCAATGAATTTCTGAATCCCCTTGGCGATTTCCATCGGAGTCAGGTTTTCCCGCTGAATGTTTTCAATCAGCTCGCCAGCTGTCTCGTCCAGCTCGCCCTGGTCCTTTTTATTGACGATCGCCTCAACCGGCACACCGGCCTGTTTACATGCACGCCAACGACGCTCACCTTTCTGAATCCGATACTTACCGCTGGCATCCTTAGGAGATACGATGATCGGCTGTTCCTGGCCATGCGACTTAATTGAGTCGGCTAGCTCCTCAATACCGCCGAATTTCTCTCGGACTTGGCCATTTTTCGGCACCACTTCAGCTGTATCCAGCACCAATACTTCCTTGGCGCCTTTAGAGCGGCGTGAAAGGCTCTGTAGGTTGTCTAGTTGTCCTAATGCCATGTCAGCCCACCTTTTCCATGAGTTCTTCGATAACTGCACGGATCTCTTTACCAGCCTCTCGTGCCGATGTCTTTTTAATGCTCCAAACGGGTACGCCGTTGAGATTGGCCACGTCGAGTTGGCCGCGAACGCCAATCTCAGATTTGTAGACCAGATCCGGCACTGCCTTGCGAAGCTCATCTCGCGTGATCATGTCCTCCTCGAAACCGCGTTTGAGGTTATTGATCACCATCCCGGTGTTTTCCAACTCGGGATTTAGCTCCTCCTGAACGCTTATGATCGTGTTCAGCAGACCCTCTACGCCATCCAGTGCGAAACCACTTACTTGCACCGGACAAATGACATGAGTGGACATAGTGAGTGCAGCTACTAGCTTACGGCCCAAACTAGGGGGGCAGTCGACAAGCACGTAATCGTAATTATCCAGTATGCCGCTAGCCTTCAGGTTTGTGATCGGGTTGACCACACAGTTGAGCGGTAGGGACTCAATCTCAGATAGCTCTGGATCATTCTTGGTTGTCCAAATCAGATCCATTCCGCGCACGCACTTCATCGGCTGGATTTCATGCATGTTCTCATCGAACAACCGGACTGAGGGAGTGCCTGTATAGGTTGCCTCATCGCTCTGGCTCAACCGGCTAGAGGTGTTGCCCTGTGGGTCGAAATCAACTGCTAGTACGCGATAGCCCGCCTCCACGAGGTAGAAGACTGTTTGAAGGCAAATGGTCGATTTTCCGACCCCGCCTTTCTGATTGGAGAAACTGATTATTTTGGTCATGAAGTTCCCGGTAGCCGACCTGGAAAAAGACTGATTGAGAATGTCCTGGTGCAAACGGCGGCGATCCTTGCCAAGTTACGCATGCGAAACATGATAATCCACATAAACTGATACGGCAAATAGTATAAAACGATCTATCTAGAGCATAAAAAAAGGCTTGGACATAGCCAGGCCAAACGCAGGATATGGGTAGGGTTCAGGCTGTTTTAGATACCTGAACAGGATTTCCAAGGGCACTCTCCAGCGTTGGGACAACTTCACCCTCCTGGAGGGTGATCAGCTCCTCGGCAACGGCAGCAAGAGCGGGGATGTGAATATGAGCATCAGCATCAAACCTTGATGCTTCATCGTCACCCGAATCAGCCATCTCGAGCAATGCGTCATCGAATTTATTCTTCTTTAAAGCCAGATCATCCTGAAGCTGCATCGCTAGTTGGCCGATCGCGAGTTGCCATTGGCGGGACTTTGAGCGACACCAGTGTAAGGCGCAGCAGTTCAAGCGCTTCTTCTGCTTTCTTACGACTGGCTGCGTCAATGAAAATCCATTTACGCCTGATGTCGATAGCCATCAGAAAATGCCCGGTTCGCTTCAGGGAGGTGGGCAGTAGCTCTTCGTATACCTGCTCTTTGAGCAATTGTTTCTCCGCACGGCGCAGGGGACTTCCTGAGGCCTTCTCCATTTCAGCCGCCCTCTCCTCCACCAGCTCTTTGACCGCGGCTACTGGGAGCAAACGCTGCTACTGCCGAAAGCGAAGAATGAGATATTGAGACTGGAGTGTGTATGCCAATACTTCACCGCAATCAGCCGACCACCCTACCCTTCGAGCCTCTGTGGGCGCGCAGGCCCTGAAAAGATTTTTTTCGATGAGGCTGGTCATTTCGTCAGCCCCAAAGAATGAGCTATGTGCCCTATATGACAGTGTGTTGTCGAACACGACTAGGCCCTACGATCTTATTATTTTAGGCAAGGGAGCATGGTATTTAAATGGTGAAATAATAGATAACGGTATAACCCTCCCTCCCCCTCCCCTAGGCGCTATAGTAAACTGGCCAGTCATTTACCTCGGATGGTCAAGTGCTTCAACACCCAAGGCCTCCCGGAGAAAGGTGTTGGCTGCCCTCCTCCCAACGTTATCTCTTTGCGGATAGTCGCTGACTCAGCCGCATTGTTCCAACACAGCTGGTATGCCGCGAGGACGGGTTGGTAGTCGACCACTCCGCCCTCACGGAGGCAGCGGAGTATGAAGCGCTGATCTTCTTTGGTAAGGGGAAGCTCATTCAGCTGGTCCAGTCGGCTATTATTGCTATCCATATTATATCTATACCAGACGACGAATTACATTAAATTCAAGCAGAATGAAACATTCAGTGTTTGCCACTTGACGAAGGGATGTACAACCGTTGCCCATTGCTACTATAGCTGGCGCTTATAGTCTCCCGAGCTGTATGGCCATAATCCACGACCCCATGAACCGCCTCTTCCATCCGCCAGTGATCTCCATCCCGCGGGGCGAGGCTAACTCTCGCCAAGCCAGGGGGGAGCCTTACAGGGAAACAATGTAGATGGATGTCTTCCAGGCCTTCAATCATCTTGAGATTGATCTCATCAATCTGATCCGTCTCGACCGCATACACTGTGTAGCTCCCATCCAGGCCAAGCTGTTCCTTGGCCACGGTGGTCAACAATTCATCGAACTTCAGAGGGGCATCTGCAATGACCTTGGTATCAATCATCCTTCACTTTGTCCCCACTGAGTGCCACCGTTCGGGCTGTTTATGCGATGATCTGTTAGCAAGCATAGGCGCCGCCCATCGACCCATAGCTCTCTAAAAACACCCTCGTGGGTATACACACCTACAAGCACATCTAAAGGCTCTTCGTAGTACGTGGATGAAGGTGCCAGGGTGCTATCGTTGAATGGCTCTTGACGGACTTGTAACGCTACAGCAGTTTGCCTGGCCAGCGGCACGCTCTTGTTCTTCATGCCCCATTTCCATGAGACACGATCTTTAGGCTTGAAACGCTCGTGAGATTGCTCTTCGTTCAGGAGATCCAGTGCTAAGCTAATTGTCATCTTCGTGATAGCAGGGTCACTTGGATCAGCTTGGCCAGCATCCGTCGACTGATTACGCAGGCCGGACATTACGCGCTCCAAAGAGGCGAGCCAGCTTTTGTTGCCTTGCGTCATGCATCTATCCTCGGAGTCTTTCTAACCTGCCCGACAGCCACGGCCACACCTATTAATGTCCATGCAGCAAGTAGCGTAAAACCTAAGTGGAGGAATGCTCCGTAAGGAGGTCCCAATTTCACAGAGAGATAAAGAGACGCACCAAACGCGATGAACCACCGGAACCAATAGTCAACTGACCTACTCGCGACCCAGCGCGCCTGCTCAAGCGTCAGGGGACGGTGCAGCCAGCGAAAGGGGTAAAGGGTCTTCTCCCGTGTACCACGGCCTACCTTGAGTGACTGACGTGCAAATAGACGGTTCACGGCGAACTGCGGAAACATTCCTTCGATTGCACGCCGCATAATACTAACAGTGCGTTGGTCTTGTAGAGACATGGGTGCCCTCTAGCTGAGCGCCCGGACTGCCCGAGAGGGAGCCAGGGCGCATTTCTTCAAGGTGCAGTAAGGTTATAGGTTACGGATTTCAGCCGCACGAAGAGCACCACGCATGATATGAGCTTCACCGTTCTCATCCTTGTAGAGCGTATTCGGTGTAGACCGGATACCCAGCTGCTGGATCAGGTTGCTGTTCTCACTCACGATGTTCATAGCTTCGGTGCTCGGGGAGCCAGACACATTGCCGTCTCTCTCAAATGTGGCCAGCACTTCGGTTGGGTTCTCGGCGTCGACTATTTGCGCAGCCTGGTGGAGCGAGCCCTCGCCCATGAAGCCTACCGGAATCCAACGGATGGTCACTTCATCCAGAACCGCCCGGGACTCTTGATACATTTTCTGGCAGTAACCACATTGCGTATCAAAGACGACATACAGAACCTTGTCGCCGCTCCCCTCTTCAACGTAGAAGGCATTTTCCTCAACTTGCGCAAGTGCTGCGGCCTCATCCTCATCTGTAAACCCATTGTCCTGAGAGGCAGCTCGCTTCGGCATGCTGGCCAGCGGGCTATTCTCCATGTGCTGCTCCATGTGAGCCTGCGTCAAGTTTTCGCCACCTTCGCCCAGAATCATCCCGATAAAGGCATGATTACCATCCTCAGTGGTATAGATCACATTAGTGTCGTTCTCGACACTAATAACCCAGCCATTGATGCCATCCAGGCCGGTATCGAATGTTTTGTCGACCTTGGCTCCAGGGATGCCCAAATCGGACACGGCCTTGGGAAGCTCTAAGCTGGAGCCGGCATTGTCGTCATTGGCGACGGTAGTTCCCGCGAAAAGTGCGGAGGCGACTGCAACAGCGGAGGCGATCAGGGTAAGGTGTTTCATCAATAAGCTCCTTGAGCAAAGTTAAGCGCCAGTGGTGCTGGCGTAGTCTTCGCCATGCAGGGCATGGCCACATCAGGTTCTAATCATCTGCTGTTTATGGCAGCAGCTCTTCAATTCCCGCCTCGCGCTGCGAATCGGCACGCTCACGCGCTTGCTGGTTAGCACGACTGACCAGCTCTCGAGCCTCCTCATAAAGGTTCGATGCGCTGTAAGTGGTGTCTCCATGACGATCAAGACTTGTCTCGATCGTGGGGGCATCTGTTGGCAGGCCTAAACCAGCCAGTACGGTGTCAGTGATGTCAGGAATAGTGCCGTCCAAGACGGCTGCTTGACGGACGATGACCAAAGCGCCATCTGCTGCATCAACGATCGCTGGGCGAACGCCATTGTCGACACGAGCCAATGTGGATACGGCTGAATCTCTTGCCTCACCGTCCCCTAGCAACTCACTGGCTGCTGCACGGCGAGCATTAACGTATTTGGCCGTATCGAATGTCACCACGGCTGGTGATTCAGCGTTTGACGAGGCCCATGGGAGGTCTAAGGGAATGACGGTTATAGCGAACGCCATCGCACCCAGCACACCACCTGCCAAAGGCAATACCCTAGCCAAGGGGTGCTGAGATCGGGATCTGGTTTTTTGGTCTGTCTCGCTCATGTGCCTGCCTATCGTCTACGCATGAAAAAGCCCCAGGAATAAACCAGGGGCTGTGAATAGAACATCAAAAGGGAAATTCCCCTCCTTCGTCTCCATCACCTGCAGCACCAGCGCTACGCGGATCACGGAGGATGCGGCAAGTGTCCACCATAAGGTTGGTATACACAGTGCCGTTATCAGCCTTACGGAAGGACAATTCGCCCTCGACAAAGACCAACTGACCGCGCTTCAAGCGATCCTTCATAACCTCGGCGAAGCGACCACCAAGGATGCAGTTAAGCCACATCGGATCATCACCCGCTTTCTTGGCCATGTTGATACCGAACCGAACGTAAGTTTTGCCATTGCCGTTGGTCCGAACTTCTGGTTCGCCAATGTGACCAATCTGTAGAGTCTGTCCCCACATGTTCAAATCTCCTCTCTCTCACATTCCCAACGTAATGGGTCTCGTTGGGGGATAGGGGCGCTACTGACACTAAGGAGCGAACCCGGGCGGTTTATTTTCCTAACGCATGAAAAAGCCTCCTGACTCAGATGAGTCGAGGAGGCTTTGAAGTGGTCACCTCGGGAGGTGACGAACGATTCTTGCCTTGGGCTGGAGATAACTCCAGTGCGCCAAGTTAAGAAGGAAATTACCAAAAGCTCTCTTGGTGAAGCTCACAATGAATGTATCTTCGGCGCTCTCAATGGCCTGTAAAGTGCTTTCCCGATGCAATTCGCGATCAGGGCGACGCACCTGAATGACAGTTCCATCCTCGACAGAGAAAGCGAACCCCTCCAGCTCACCAAGCGAGAAGACCTCAAAGGCCACATTCACATCCGTTCCCAAGTCAGCCATTTGACGTGGCGTTGGCTGGCGCCAGCGGCGACCGACCTCACGAGGCAGAATGAAACGTGAGCCTTGCGCTGAGTCGATGGCAAACGCCACCTGATCAGCACGGAGGTCATCTAATTGCAGCCCGCAGAACTCACGACCAAAAGCTATGGCATCTTCTTGATTAACAATCAGCTCAATATTCATGTCGCTCTCTCCTCTCATTCCTGCGATGCAGGTCTCAAAAGGAGATAGGGCGGGGACTGCCATAAGTGGACAGCTAGAGCGCCTGTAAAATGTTTCGCATGCAGAACATCCCTAGGCTGTAGAGGTGTTTTTTACGGGGTTAAGAAAGGGCAAGCGCCAGCATAAAAAGGTTCATCGCATTTTGCCGGGAAATGCGACTTTGATCTTCAGAAAGAAATACGCCGTGTCCCGGTAGCCGTAAGCCATTCGCTTGATGACTTTGATGCGATTGTTCATTCCTTCCAGGACGCTGGTGTTGAGTCGATAAAGGGCACTGGCAACGATACCTTTTAGGTAGGGACGTAGGCGCTTGGCGAAAGCAACCAGCGACTTGAGCCCACTGTCGATGGCCATTCCAAACTACGCTTTACAGCGTCGGCGGGCCTCGGCTTCACTAGGTGCGTACCATAGCTCCTTGAGTTAGCTCTTAAGCAGGTAGACCGTGGTCAGCGGCTCTTTGGCGGCTAGCAATACATCCAGCTTGACGGCCTGCTCAGGGGCCAGGTTGGTGCGGTTGCGCAGGAGCAACCAGCGACTGCGCTTGATCACACGCCGGCCAGCATGGTCCTCGCGTAGCCGATTGACTTGATCGACCCGCATCCGGTCGATCACCTCGCGACCGAACTTGGCGACCACATGGAACAGGTCGTAAACGACCCTGGCTTTTGGGCTGTGTTGCTTGGCTTCCAGGTCCATTGCCGTATTCATGCCTATGGCGACCGCTTCTTTTTGCTGACAGGTGTCCCTGTCCAGCCATTCGAAGGCAGCGCATGCGCATGAACGCCCCTCGCCGACCCACAGGACTTGCTGTGTGTCGGCGCAAATAGCCACCATGGCATAGCGGTTCCCCTTCAGGACAAACTGACGCCGCACCCGGGTCAGGTCTGTCTGGGCTGTCTCATGACTCAGGCGCCTATGATCAATAGTCTTGACCGTGTGCCAGTGAAGCCCCACCAGCTCGGCCACGTGTTTGAGGGGTAAGAGCCGAGACAAGGTTTCGACCCAGCTCACCATGGCGCAGGTCAGCGGCTGACGTCCGGCCAGCCAGACAATACGCTCTCGTCGGGGGCCACAGGCCGAGCAGCGCACGCGACGCACCGGGAAATCCAACCACACACGATATTGGAACAGGTCGCGCTCACGCACGCGGCGATGGCTGACATCGTGAATGAACCAGGAGGATTGGCCACAGCGGCTGCAGTAAGGTGGGTTTGAGCCTGATCAGCAGGCCATTGGCGCCGAGTGGTTCGTGGCTATCCCACTCGAAGACCTCCCAGAACAGGGTAAACAAATAGCATCCATAGCGACGGCGGTGGTCTGGTGGGGTCGTGTTTTGGCGAATACAACCTTAAACCTTTCTGCCGCCGTCATTCTCGTTTACTGATGCTAGCCCGCAGTGAAACCTGGAAATGGTTTGGAACTCTTATCCTCAGTTGCCAAATAAAGATCTCAATGCGTAGGCATGAGGTCTAGCCATCTCAAGTTGCTGCTATCAGGCTGTCCTAGAGCATCGAGCCTATGTCTGAGGCCCCCGTTGGGTAGGCAAACATTGTCGTCTTGAGGTCCGTGGTGGTGAGCCCATGACGGATGGCCAGCGCGAATACGTTGATGACTTCATCCACGTTGGGGCCGACGAGATGAGCGCCCAGTACCTTATCTGTCTCTTCTTCGATCAATATCTTGAAGCCATAGACCGGCTCGGCGGCCTGACGGGCGGTAAACCAGTTGGGTGTGTGTTGTCTCGAGACGCGGAATTTCAGCCCTTGCTCACGGGCCTGTGCTTCGTCGAGACCGGCGGAGGCGATAGGCGGAATGGTGAAAGCGACACTCGGCACCCCTTTATAATTCGGTGTGCTACGTTTGCCATCGATCAGGTTGGCGGCCACCACCTTGGCATCGTGACTCGACACGGGGGTCAGGGGCGGCCCCACCTGGGCGGCATCGCCTGCGGCATAAACGGCGGGGTTCGAGGTACTTTGCAGATGCTCATTTAGCGATAACCGCCCCTTCTCGGTCTCGATACCGGCCGCTTCCAGGTTGAGGGCCTTGAGGGCTGGCTTTCTTCCGGCCGCGTGCACGACTAGGTCTGCTTCAACCGTGCCGGTCTCGCCATTCGAGGAGGTGCGAACACGATAGCCGGAGGCCGTCTTTTCGATGGCGTCCACGTTGGTCTGGGTTCGCACATCAATGCCCTGATCACGGAAGGATTCCATGAGCCAATCGACCAGGTCCGGATCGAAGGGCTTGAGCATCCGCTCGCCGTGCTGCAGGACGGTGACTTGAGCTCCAGCCCGGGCAGCCAGGTGAGAAAACTCTGCGGCAATATAGCCCCCGCCGACCAGGGCAATCCGTGGTGGCAACGCATCCAACTCAAGAAACCGCTCGTTGTCGACGAGGTGTTCTTCGCCTGGAATGTCCAGCGCTACCGGCTCGGCTCCCGTGGCGATCAGAATATGTCGTGCTTCAAGCGTCTGACCATTGACCTCAAGGCTTTTCGGACCGGTAAAACGCGCCTGGCCATGGTAGGTATCGATGCCCTTGTCGCTGAACATGGCCTGATGTTTTTCAGGCACAGGATCGGTAAAACCTCGCTTGAAGCGCATCAGCTCCGCCCAGTCGATGCGGACCTCCCCCTCCACGCCCTTGCCTTGCATGCGGTGCGCATGGTCCAGCGCCTTGGCGCCTTGAATCATCATCTTCTTGGGGTCGCAGCCGCGTAGGGCACAAGTGCCACCAAAGGGGCGGGAGTCGATGATCGCAACACGCCAGTTGGCGGCTTGGGCACGCATGACCACTATTTTAGCGGCGGTGCCGGTACCGATGGCGACGAGATCGTAGGATGCTGCCATGAGTATTCCTCCTTCGCTTAGCGACG
Organism: Vreelandella sulfidaeris; assembly: GCF_042429665.1. Classification (GTDB taxonomy): domain Bacteria; phylum Pseudomonadota; class Gammaproteobacteria; order Pseudomonadales; family Halomonadaceae; genus Vreelandella. Next base: position 128,747 of record NZ_JBHMAC010000012.1, read on the forward strand.
ACCTTGTAGACAGTTAGTCGCTGCGGTGAAGTCATCACTGCCTAGGCTTCGTTCTATCAAGGCCGGACAGCGATTCCCTGGAAATGCGTTGTTCATCTCTAAACCGTGCCACTTATTCGGAGATAAGCGGCATGCCCTTCGGCTCCACGGTGGGCAAGGGGGCCATTAGCTTCTTCTCTACCGCGATTTCATGGAACGTGACTTGCCAGCGGAAGGCCCGGTGATAGTTTCGAATGAAGGCGTCCCGGATATCCGTGCGCTGGCTCATGCTGGCGTAGTTGTGCCAGAGCGTCATGAACGCGCGCGCCGCGAACCACTGGGCAATGACTATCATCCGACCATTGGCGACACCGGTATCCTGGTCGGAGACCTTGTCCGGGCTCATGATTTCTTCAAGCGGCGCCGGCAGGACGTAACCGCCAACTTCCAGAATCTTCTTCATCTCATGGATGTTGGGGTTGCATACATCCTCAAGGTAGGTCTTGATCGCCTCCTTGATTTGCGAGTCTTTCGTCGCGGCGAGGTACAAGTTGCACTGCCCCATGCAAACGACTTCACGCCGAAAGCCCTCGACGACGGCCACGTACTCGCTTGCGGAGAGGCTGTTTCTTCCCGCCCCCGCTTGAGCATAGTAGCGTTCGGCGTAGTCACTGTAGGACGTGCGGCCTTCGGGGCGGCCTATTTCCACTTCAGACATCGTCGTTGCCTCCTTTCATTGACATTGGAGAGCCTCTTGCTCCGATAAATCAACGGCCATCCGGCAGGTATTCATGGGAGCGAGCTGGCAGGGATAGGCCCTCCTCACTCGGTGGCGAATCTGAAAATCCTGACCTTGCTGACTTCAACGTAGACCTGTAGTTATTACAGGGGCAAGGTGGTTGTTGTTTATGTCTGGTAACTGAAGAAGTCAGCCTGCCCAAGGTCGACTCGGTAGCCTTGTGGGCAGGGGCAGACTTTGTCTGGCTCGCCTCACTTGCCTGGCCAGGAGGTCGGGTGCAGTTCCAGAACTGTGTCACGAACCCCGGCCTACTTGACCGAGGCAGCGCCGCCAAGGCGCATTGGTTGCGACCGAGGACAGGCTTGAAGCAGTACGCCGGACGCAATCCGCATGGGTGCCGTCACGCTACCTTATTCGTAGAGCTGTATATGCAGGGCACGGTTGATCAGCGCAAGATGGGTAAAAGCCTGCGGGAAGTTGCCAAGGAACAGGCCCGTCGTCGGATCGCTCTCCTCGGCATAGAGCCCCGCATCGTTGGCGTTGGCCAGTAACCGCTCGAACAGGGCGCGAGCCTCCTCGGCTCGACCAAGCATTAGAAGTATATCGACCAGCCAGAAACTACAGATCAGAAACGCATCTTCGCTGCCGGAAAGCCCATCCGAAGCCAGGTAGCGGTGTACGACATCGCCATGACATAGGTGCTCTTCCACTGCTGCGGCCGTCAGTTCAAGTACGGCCTTGTCGATAGGAATGCCCATCAATGGGATCAACAAAAGCGCGGCATCGAGATCGTCATGACCGAAGGCCTGCGTGAGGTAGCCGCCACTGAGCTTGATCCCCTGAGTCACGATGGCCTGGAATATGCCATCTCATGCCAGTTCCCAGGCGGGCTGAGGACCCAGCAGGCGCAGTGTGCGGTCGAGTGCCACCCAGGCTATGGTATTTGTAGACGTGATGACGCGGTTCCCCACGCATTTCCTAGATCCCTTGATCGGGTTCGTGCCAGTGGGCGGCGACATGATCGGCCATTTCTCGAACAAGGGTCGCCAACGTCACATCAAGGCTTGTCACCCCGCGCAGCAGGACAGTTGTTTGACGTCCTTGGTAAAGGTCTGGGCACAGAGCTTGAGCCCCTCGACCATAGTCAAGTAAGGAAAAAGCTCATCAGCGATGTCTTGTACCGTCATCCCGGCACGCAGGGCCATGACCGCCGTCTGAATGAGCTCGCCGGCTTCGCCGGCCACGGCCTGGACCCCGAGCAGGCGCCCGCTGTCGCGTTCGGCGACGATCTTGATGAAGCCGCCGGTCTCAAAGTTGACCAGCGCACGGGGCACGTTATCCAGGGTCAGGGTCCGGCTGTCGGTAGCGAATCCTTGAGCCTCGGCCTCGGCTTCGGACAAACCGACGGTTGCGATCTGCGGGTCGGTGAAGACCACCGCCGGCATGGCACTCAAGTCCAGGCGCGCCTCGCCCCCCGTCATATTGGTGGCGGCGCGGCTGCCGCCCGCAGCGGCGACATAGACGAACTGCGGCTGGTCGGTGCAATCCCCAGCGGCATAGATAGTGGGTACGGTGGTACGCAGAGAATCATCGACCAGAATCGCTCCGCGGGCAGTCTCTACGCCGATGGCGTCAAGGTTCAGCGTTTCGATATTAGGCGTGCGGCCCGTCGCGACCAGCAGCTTGTCGGCCTTGATGCCCCCCGTGTCCGTCGTGAGCACGAACTCATCGTCGGTATGCACCACCTGGCTGATCTGGACGCCTCGTAATACATCAATGCCCTCGGCCTGGAAAGCGGCTTCCAGGGCCTCGCCAATGGCCGGGTCCTCGCGGGAGAACAGGCGGCTACGCGCCAGGATCGTCACTTTGCTGCCCAGCCGCGCGAAGGCCTGGGCCAACTCCACCGCGACCACCGATGCCCCGATCACCGCCAAACGCTCGGGAAGGGTGTCGCTGGCCAGGGCGTCGGTCGAGGTCCAATAGGGCGTGTCAGCCAGCCCCGATACCGGTGGAATGGCGGGGCGCGCGCCGGTCCCGATGAAGACACGATCGAAAGCGACCTCGCGCTCGCTGCCATCGTTCTTGTCAACAATCAGGGTCTGGGCATCACGGAAGCGGGCCCTGCCGCGGATAACCGTAATGGCCGGGTTGCCTTCTAGGATGCTTTCGTATTTACCGTGACGTAACTCTTCCACACGGCTCTGCTGCTGGGCCAGTAAACGGCCACGATCAATGGTTGGTGCCGTTGCCGTGATGCCGTCATCGAACGGGCTTTCGCGGCGATGATGGGCAATATGCGCGGCACGGATCATGATCTTAGAGGGCACGCAGCCGATGTTGACGCAGGTACCCCCTATGGTACCTTGTTCGATCAGGGTGACACGGGCACCCCGCTCGACACTTTTCAACGCCGCTGCCATGGCAGACCCGCCACTGCCGATCACGGCAATATGTAGACCCTGTTCGCTGCCTCGGTCACTGCTGGCTCGCTCTGTGGCCTGCGTCAGATCGGCGCCGTAGCCCTTGGCACGGATCGTCTCAAGCAGACGCTCGGTACCCACCTCGCCCGGGCGCATTATTACCGCGCGGCCCTGGTCATAAGAGACCTCAGCCTCGACCCCGGGCAGTGCATTGAGCGCCGCCTGAGTCGAGTCGGCGCAACTCGTGCAGGTCATGCCGGTAACTGTAATCGTGGTTTGCATAAAAATTCCTCGGTAATCCTTTCGCACAACTCCCGCAGCCCTCGATGAACGTGGGCTAGGTGGTTACTGGGCTTGTTTAGTTTTCTCGGAGGCCAGGCGCGACGGATAGCCCGCATTGGTCGTAGCGGCGGTCAAGTCCGCCACGCTCGCCTCGGCATCTTCGAAGGTCACGGTGGCGCTTTTTTCCTCGTAGGAAACCGTGGCGTTCTCCACACCGAGCACTTGATTGAGCGCTTTCTTGACGGTGTAGGGACAGGTCGAACAGGTCATATTGTCAACAGCCAGGGTGACGGTCTGTTGAGCGGCGAAGGCCGTCCCGGCACTTGCCGCGGACAAAAAAAGCGTACCGATCAAGGTGCTAAATTTCATATAAGAAAGACTCCAGGAAAATTTGAAGGTGTATTAGCCAAGGAACAGCGGGGCGATATACGGCCAGGCAAGCACCAAAACGACGAGTGCCGTCGCACCCCACAACGCTATCTTGATCACTCGCTCGGCAAGCGGCGTGCCGCAATAGCCATCCACATCACAAGCGTTGGCCCGGCAGGCGCTCTTGGGCTTGCGATAAACCTTATAAAAACCGATACCGAGCATTGCCAGGGTGAAGGCGAGAAAGAGCGGCTGGTAGGGCGCAAGCGCCGTGAGATTGCTCATCCAGGCCCCGCCGATGCCCAGTGAGAGAAATACCACCGGCAGAATGCAGCAGGCGGAGGCGAGTATCGCGCCAATGACACTACCGCTTGCCAGTAGGCCTTTGCGCCCTGATCGGCTCGTCGTGGTTTGCTCGCTTCGATCAAGCGTCTGGTCTTTACTGTCTTGCATAGTGATTCTCTTGCAATTTGGGTATTCATAGCTACTGTAGCCCCTGTAGCTACTACAGGATCAAGAGGAAAGTAGGCCATGCCATTACGCCGAGGGGAGCTAGCCAGACGAGCCGGTTGCAACATCGAGACGGTTCGGTACTACGAGCGCATTGGGCTTATGCCGAATCCGACCCGAAGCGAGAACGGCTTTCGTAGCTATGAAGAGCGCCACCTCACACGGCTGACGTTTATCCGCCGAGCGCGCGAACTGGGATTTACGCTCGAAGAGGTGCAGGACCTTCTACGACTGGTTGATGGCGGGCATTACACCTGCGCTCAGGTACAGGAGCTTGCACTCAGGCATACCGACGATATCCAGCGCAAGATAAATGACCTGCATCGCATGCAACGCGCCTTAAAAGAAATGTCGGCCCAATGCAGCGGAGAGGAAGTTCCCAAATGTCCCATCATAGAAATTCTTTCTGAGACCTCTTAGCCGAATACCTATTACTGCGGTGTGGTTCATCTTTTACCTCTTCGCATCAGAGCGGCTTAAGGCAATCTCTGTGATTGACGTCCTCCTTCTCTTTCTCGCTGATCGGCGAAGAACCATAAAAAAAGCCCCTGACCGAAAGGTTCAGGGGCTAGTGAATCATGTAGGTCTAATTGAGCAGCGTGTCACGACAGTCTGGGAAATCCCGCGGTACTCGCCGTGTTCCTTGACTCGCCCCTTCAGTACAACCTTACTCCCCTCAAGGGCCTTACCTGTTTTCCAGACAATGTACCGACCTTCGAGGTCGCAGAATATGTGCTTCCACATCAGCTCCCATCGCGTATCTGATGAAAAGGACCGCTTACGCACAACTTCCATCTCCAACTGATCGCCAGGATCTCCAGCATAGCCGAGAGCCATCATTGACTCGGTGTTAACAGCTGACTCCTCATGTCGATCGTAGGCAGTGACAGCCGCCGTCATAACGCCGACTCCGCGTTTAAGCTTAACCAAGTCGAAACGAGCATGATGAACAATCATCGTCTCGAAATCGTTATGCTCAGTCTGCAGAGGGATCACTTGCCGTGCCCAAGCTATTACCGCATCAGCCTACGCCACGTCCTCAGAGACACACGCCTTCATTCGCTTGCTGACCATCGGGACTGAACGAGCCATCTCACCCACAATTTCTGCTGTGGCCAGGTCGCCAGTTTCTTCTGCTCGAGCACGAGACACGAAGCCTCGCTCCCGAATCTGCCTTACTGCCGCGGCAACCAGCCATCGCAGCTCGACAACAGCCTCTGGAGGGCGACCGCCGCATATGCCCACCTCATCGATCTCTTCCATCATATTGATAACAGAGACCAATAGTTGAGCACGGGCCATCATCGACTCAGCGCCTTGGTGGCCAAGATAGTCCTTGAGGCATGTCTTTCCGACCTCTAGGACAACGCCAATTGCCATCTCTTCCATCAGAAAGAGATAACGCCGCTCACGCCGTTTGTTGCAGTGGCTGCAGTCGCCCGTGGCGTCGCCCGATCTGTATGGCTCGGGCAATCGGCTATATGCCCACTCCAAGGGAGTGCCCCGTGCTGCCTGGTTCGCTGCCATGTCGATTCGCGCCAGCAAGCGATACCCGTCCAGCTTCGGAGGTTCGCCACTGACTGCGACTTTCACGGCAACGATCTGCTCCAGCTTAAAGTGCGACAGTCGATCTTCAAGATCCAACTTCTCACGAGCCCAGGGCTTTACAGCCTCTTCCAGCACGTTGATCTCGAAGGGCGCCATGCCAAGTTTCTTTGCCTTGCGATCGAGCCGTTCTACCATTTCGCGCAGTGCAGGAAGGTGGCACTTCGGTATCCAGCAGGTGGTCTTGTCTGTCTGTGTCGTCATGATCCTTACTCCTCTCTCATTCCTGCGTAAATGCAGGACTCAAGATGAGGTAGGGGAGTAACTGACCAGCTAAGTGTTTCGCACGCGAAACAAAGAGGGTTCATAGTACTGTCGCTATGGCTGTGTCAGGCAGCTCTTTTCGTCCTGTGACGAGAAAGGGTAAGCAACTGCTGTAGCCGAGAGGCCTGCCGATGCAGCCTTTGGGCTGTCGAAAAATTGTCCCATCCTGACTGAAAGCTACCCTCTCGATTCAGCTCCTCAATCTGAACTGCCGTTTCGGCCCATTGGCTAGGAGGTATTGTGTCCACGAGCCAGCCCCCTCGTTCGTAAAGGTCTATAACAACCCCATCACTATTGCAGATACGCATGTTCAAAGGCCTGAACAATCCTTCATATACGTCTTCGGCTTCACTCGATGCCTGATAAAACTCAGCAAAACCAGCCTCAGCCAGCTCACGCAGTTTGTAATACTCAGTGTATGGAGGTACAGCCACAGAACGTGAGGTTTCCTTCTCAAAGAATGCGAGCCCTGGCGCGTGATCGTACATGTTCATCTTCACCTCACCCTCAATGGTGATCGAGGCGCCGGTTGCGGGCAGCACATTAGTGCCGAACGCTTGATCAAAATAGCCGGCCAAACTAGCAGCGATATTTTTCTGTAGCTCTCGAAGAAACAAGCGGTCTTCATGCGTTAAGTCAGTCATAACGGCTTCCATTTGGCTAAGGTGAGTTTCAGTATCGGGGGGGGGGAGGGTGAAGCAAAGGGGCTTCATGAGGTGAACACGAACACGGCCAAAGCCTCAGGAAGTGATAGGGGCTTGTGTGTCAGGTGGTATAGCGCGGCTGGCGCCAGCGTGAAAAAGCCCCATGCTGAGAACAGCAGAGAGGGCTTGAAATACTACGCGAGCACTACAGCATCATCCAGGTGGCGGGCCTGAAGCCTTACCAAGCTGGACGAGCCATCTGGCCTGAAAACATTGCGTTTGCGCGGCAAGTCCACCTTGGTGAATGTGTCGCACTCCAGGCCTCCAACGAACCGTACTGTGTACGGTAGTTTTATCCGATCGCCATTTTGCAGACGCACACGCTGCTTTTTCGATTCAGCATGCTTTAGGCATCTCTCACGCCATTCGCTGGCATACTTCAGTCCGACTCCCTCTACTACCCCCAACTGCTCCAGCTCCTCAAGCGGAGATAGCAGTTTGAGAATCGATGCAGGGCACTGTGACAAGGCTGGCCCCATGGTTTCATCCATCGACTAGTAGCAAAACTCTCCCTGCGAACAGCTAGTTTTCACGACCGCCGCTATCGTGTACTCAATAGACGCATGATCCGAGGTCTCTCCCGTCCGCTGGACCCTAATCGCAGCGTAGTAGGTAGAGCCCACGAAACTCGACTTCAGCACTTCGTTAGATCCATCCTGGTTGGTGTGTTCCTTGTCCAGGTAGGCTTTACGGTCGGACGGCTTTGGTATGCATAAAGTACCCATAATCTTACTCCTCTCTCATTCCTGCGGTATTGCAGGTCTCAGGAGGGGATAGGGGTGAAACTGACAGAAAATGTTACGCATGCGAAACATAGCGGCTGGGCCGCTTGACCCATTAGCTATCGAATGGCCAGGCAGGCTTGTTAGAGCTGAAAATCTGGCCATGATTTTACAGCTGCAACGTGCTCTGGCTCGACAATGAAAGGGGCCGAAGCCATCCCTAGCAGCTTCATCATGGTTATAATGCGATGGCGTCCATCCTGCAACGCTGGGCGGCCGCCAGGCAATGCTGACATCCAAGGGTGGTAACACCAGCCCTCCGAGAGGTCTCGCACCACCTTGTTCCATCTTGCCGGGTTCAATGAATACTAATCTTCCTCTTCCAAGGTCTCGAGGGCCGAACGCAATGGCAGCTTGATGACATGGAAACCGTCTGTGCCAGGAGGTCGGCGAAACGAAATTGGATTGTCTATGTCCAGCTCGTATTTGCAGCTATACGGCGGCAAGTTGTCCAATGATTGGAAGTCATACCACTCGCTTCCATCCTCGCAAAATGCATCTGTACACATGCGCATAAAAAAATACGCTGAAATGCTTTCTGGGACGGGCGGCAAAGGTCCCTGTGTCGTCATTTTTATCCTTTAGTAGCTAACTAAGGCTGCCGAGTTGTTTGCTCCAAAGCCAACAAAGCATGCCCCAGGCGCTAAGCATAGAACCCCCCCCCAGGCAGCACAATGCTGACTGGGGGCTCAGAATGAGGATTGGTTACTGCGCGATCGCGTCAGTCCTCCTCGGGTAGCATGATCGTTATAACCGGCTCAGGGGTATCCCCTGGGCCGATAATCATAACGACATGCTTGGGCACAACGACTGAATCAGATGCCTCTTTCTCCATCACGTCAACAATGAAGTTGATACATCTCTCGTTGCGCTCCTTCGCAGCAGCCTCAAGGGCCACAAGCAATACATCATCTAGCCGCTTTTCTTCTTCCAAAAGCGCGTCTAGTGAGTTTGTACCGTCATGCCACGCCACCAATGCCTCCCAGGCTGCAGCAGTCATGGCAACAGGCACCTTGAAACCCATCATGTTGCCGGCGGCGTGCTCAGCACGTTCGCTGACATCTACCAAATTGCCATCTTCGATGGCATCCGCACGGGAATAGCTATGGATCATGTCAATTTCATCAAACATGAGCAGAAGCCCCCTGTGGGCGTGACGCCAAAAAAGCAGCCATTGAGATGGATGTTACCTCAGGCCCAATCGGCAACTTCCAGGCGCCCTCACGCCTAACAACGCGAGCCAGCCGATCAGCAGCAAAGCATAGCCCCCAGCGCTCACTAGATCGCTCAGACAGGCCGCTTGCTTCGTGCGTAACCTCCCACATCCAGTCAGCATCCACATCAACACAAGAGCGGACTTTGAACACCTGCTCGCTTATTCGCACCCTCCGGCTCAGACCTTCAACGCCTAAGTATTCACCGAAGTTACCGCCGCGACGGCTGTAGATGATAGTTTCCAAACGCTCGCCAAATGTTTCCATTGGAATTCTCTCTCTTCTCTCTCTCACATTCCTGCTAAGCAGGTCTCAAGAAGAGATAGGGGCCTTGCTGACGTTGAAAAGTATGGTATTGGTAGCCCCCTACCTGTTTCGCATGCGAAACAATCAATTCAGGAGATACCTATGGTCGGTCCAGCAACAGCCCAAGACAGCACTACAGAGGGAGCGCCCAGAGAGAACTTGCGTGTTATCCAGGTTCGCCACCGAGAGACACCCAACAGCGAGACCCCAGACGCGACTTTGATGATCGAGCACATAGAACACATCGTTGGGCAGGGCGCTTCGAGTTAAACGAATCGACACCCAGCGGCCTCCTGAGGGAAATGAACTCAAATGGTCAGCTGCATATTCGCCTTCAAGTTCAACAGATAGGGAGCGGGTCAGACTCACTCACGGTGAATGCAGAGGTCCCACAGATATTCAAATGCTTCTTACCGGCCTACGCGGGTTTCGCGTCGGCACCTACCTGATGGCAGAGATCGTCACCTGGTCCAGGCAGTGGCCGCTGGTAGAGGTAATGAAGATCGAGCTGTCGTGGCAAGATGAAAAGCTAGGCGCACACAATGGAAATAACAAGGTTAGGCGTGATCGATTCTATGAGCAGTTCGGTATTGAATTCATCCCTAGTGAAACCGAATCGCAGATAACCGCTCGTTCGAAATACATGCTTGCTGAAAACCTGACGACTGACGATGCAGAGCATGCCTGGCGATTGATTATCTGCGAGATGAATGCGAGTGACTGGCTAGTTGATCAGCAGCTCAAGCTGGAAGAGCAGGGAGGGCAGCTAGCGAAGCCCAAGCTAAAGGCTACGTTTTCTGAGAAAAGGCGCGACCTGATTGAAGCACATCCATTCCGTTATGCTGCGCATCGGTTGGTAACCAACCCTATCGCATGGATTTCCCTAGCAGTGGTGCCCGCGGCCTTTCACCTTGCCAAGGGTGTGATTAGTTAATACCACCGACATTTTTCGTATAACGGAAATAAAAAAGCTCTTCGCAAAGGAAGAGCTTGTTGAATGAGAGATCAATGTCTCTTGTCCTGGCGAGAATGACAATCGCCAGGATTCAGCTAACTGCTGCTGCCGTCCTGATGGTGACGATGCTTGCTGCGTTCAATTTGAACGAACGTGAATAAACACACGGCCGCCATAAAGACTGCAAAAGCTGTAACTAACCATCCAAAAGGGCTCATAAATTCAATCCTTTTCTGCACTGTTGCGCTCAATTCTTACAAGAAACGCAATACCTGTTACCCAAATGATAGCACCTACGAAAAACATGGCAACTGATGCACCAAGAGTGATTTTCTCGCTAGGAGCGAAGAAACCCAGAACTCCGGCACCCATAGCGCCAAGACCGAGTTTTCGTACATCGTCTGTCAGTGCCTGCAGGCTGTCCGGCCCCAGCAGAGGCTGGCCATCCTGCATCCTTCGTCGCACCGTGGCGACCCATTGTTGAAACTTTACGCTCATGTTCCTACTCCTCTCATTCCTGCTGGATTGCAGGTCTCAAGAGGAGATAGGGGGCAGGGTGACACTCAGGTTCGTAAATAGGGTGCACAGCGAATTTTCCGTGAACGATAGCTATCACGCGGGCGACTCGACTAGCGCGGATCCGCCTGCCGATGCCAATGTCCGGCTCGTTGCGTCGTTCTTGACCAGCGTCAGGTGAGACTGGTCTGCGTCAGCAGTTCATCGAGCAGGCCGTTCAGAGTGCGCCGAAGGTAGATCAACAGACCCTTCTCCTTGGCCACCACCGTTACCTTGGCGAAGAGATTAGAGGCGGCGGGGAAAGGCGTTCGCACTACGGGGCCCATGACCAGTTTCACCCCCCCCACAGCAGGCCGAGGCCGCGCACATCGCCGATCCAGCGATAGCATAGACCTACCGTCCTTAACATGCAGAACGGCAGATGCAAAAGCAGTGGCCTAGCGAAAGACCACACTGGCGATTAGGGCAATGCCAATTAAGAAAAGCACCATAATGCCGATAGTTTGCCGGGTACTGGGCCTGTTGAGCCTCGTAAACCACTGTTGAACCCGAGACCTCATTACCTGGGCTCAAGATAAAAACCAGAATGTCACTCCGAGATAGAGCCGAGGGTGACCGTACCGAGACAGGGGTGGAGAAACATAACATGCTGGCGATCACGTTACTGGGCCGCTGGCTCCGCCATGCATGCTGGGCTACACCAGCAGCTGTGTAGCATGTAATTGATTTTTTCACATCTCGCGCCCCGGAGTTCGCCATCTACCGCCAGCGAACCCAGTTCACTCACCCGACAGCGGGAGGCTTGGCCGCGCCTTCATACATGAACGTCATGGTCTTGGGACGACCGAGATAGCCTGTAGCCAGATCCTGGAGTACAAAGCCGGCATTGAGAAGCAACACCTCTGTCTGCCGATCCAGATGGCAGCCACCGGCGCAACGCTTCCAATACGGAGTCAGCCGTTGCTGCCAGCTGGCAACACGGGTTTCTGGCGCGAGTCCATGCTCGACAAAAATCAATTGTCCCCCGGGCTTGAGCACCCTTCGCGCCTGGGCTAGAGCCGCTTCTATGTCTGGAATCGTGCAGAGTGTCCAAGTACTCAGGACCGTGTCTATGCTGTCGTCAGGTAGTATTATCTGCTCTGCGCCCATTTGCAGCACTTCCACCTTGAAAGGGGCTTTGTTAATACGCTTTTGCGCAAGCTTTAAAAGGCCACCATCCGGCTCCACTGCATAGTACTTCTCTATAAGCTCAGGGTTGTAATAAGGTAGGTTAACTCCAGATCCAAATCCAAGTTCTAAGACACTCCCCCGAGCTTTGGCCACGGTACGTTGACGATATTTCTTAAGCATCCCCGCTCCCATCGTCAGGTTGATCAGATGCGGCAGTATGTGGCGACTATAAAAACCCATGGCACTTCCTCCACATTCGATAGGGATAAAACTCATATCATTGTGTTGTAAGCCTATAGCACCCCCGCTAAGCCAGCTTGTGCCCTTTGTTGCCCTCCATCTCTGGGGCACTACAACGCGCTCGTTCCCGTCCTAGGTGTTGAACTTTCCGGCAATGTCTACTGCTACGACTATTGCGCCCAAGACCCATCGGGCAAGAAGAAGGAGTGATGCTCGTCATGTCTTTCTCCTTTTTGGCGCGGGCGTGACCGGGCCTATGGGCAAGGAGATGGTCGGTAAATCACTTCCCAGCTTGGTTAGGGATCCAGCTGCGCTGAGACCGTGCGGTGATCTGGAGTACCTCCTTCATGCGCAGCGTCGAGAATAGGCCCGAGGCGAACGTCAAAGCCACCACCACTCACAACGCCGCAGCCAGTCCCAGTGTATCCGCTACCACCCCTGCGATAATAGCGCCTAAGAAATAGCCAAGATCACGCCAGAGGCGATAGATGCCAACCGAGGATCACCACGCTGGATGCACGACATCACCGATGACGACGAACAGGGTAGGATAAACCATCGCTTTACCTATCCCAATAGGAACGCGCCCGTCGCAAATCCCGAAAATCCTACGGAGACAGCAAACACCACAATGACCACTGCTGGCAGACGATGAGCGAAATGGTGGCTTGCGGCGGATTGATGATGTGGTGGGATGGACCTGCTCTGTCTGCTTGTAATCCTGCTCCTCGTGCTTGGGGTTGCCGCACTCGTATAGTACTTGTTCTTTAGCAACAGGCAATGAGTGGCTGCGGATGTCCCGCGCCTCAGTTGGAATAACATGGCACTCGTATATGCCGGCTATCTGCCCTTGTGTGAACTTGGGAAGCAAATGGTTGTACTCACTGAGAGCCCTCAGTATCCTCACCGCTTTTAAGGTCTCGCTTATTTTTTTAATAGATACTTAACGAGAGCCCCAATCCCGAGCACAAGCAGTATTAGGACAAGAAGCCCTATCAGCCCCATCCCCCACATCATTGCATCACCGTTCATCATTCCATCCATCATTGTTTCTCTCCCTTTCTATCTCATTTACAGTAATGGTTACGTTAAGCACACCTCGCTTAGCTTTTCCTGCCGATAACGCCACGCCTTGAATTTCATCCTGACTTGGATTCGCTTTTTGTCGATTTGCACGAGCTATCTTCTTACCCTTTCCTCGTGGGCTGATTGTTACAAAGTCAGTACTTCAGTCCCTGTACAGCACCTATAGCGCATACTCCTCGAGCTCGTTGAGCCCGAATTCCACGCTGCAGAAGGGTAAATGGACAAAAATCACCCTAGATATCTAATGGTCACAGTTGGCAGAAGTCAGCACTGTTTCTCCTAGGAAGACCCCAGCCAATCTAAGTTTTGCGACGTTTACTTCAATGCATGCTCGATATCTCCTCCCGGTCCAGTTCGTTGGGCCGACGGAAACCTGCGTAGGAATGCTTAGGAAATCAGCCATGTTTGGTCGAGCCGCATACCCAGACTGGCGGTTGATTGTGTCAGCCGTGTTGGCTGCGATCCGTGAAGCCATGGATGGCAAAGTATTTGTCGAGCATTCCCTTGTAGCTACGCACGCACCCAAAGCCCGCCGTACACGGCCATGATCAGCTATAACAAGCCTCCTTACCAATGGGGATTTTTGCCATTGCAAGTATCGTCAGCTTGGCCCTGCATGATCTAGCACAGGTCGGCAAACTTCATCCTCATCAGGATTTCTATCGCATCATTATAGTCCACGAAGCCCTGAAATGGGTCAATCCAGCGAAACAGAGTAGGTGTTTCTCCTTGAAGGCTGCCGCGATAAATGATTTGTGCGGTTTGGTTGCTGATGCTAGACATTATGTTTTTTTGTTCTAACCTAGTAACGTTTTTACCAACAACCGAGGATGCCATGCAAACGTTTCGACACTCGCCAGGCAAGCCAGATGTTGTCGGCTTCTACGACATGCGGACCTCTAGCGTGCAGTACGTTGTTAGCGATCCTGTGACTCGGCGCTGCGCAATCATCGACCCAGTCCTAGATTTCGATGAAAAGTCCGGCGCTATCGCAACGCACCATGCGAATGAATTGCTGGACTACGTTGCCAGCCAAGGGCTGAAGGTCGAATGGATTCTGGATACCCATCCGCACGCGGACCATTTTTCGGCAGCACAGTATCTAAAGGAAAAGACAGGGGCACCAAAGGCCATAGGAGCTTACGTTACACAAGTGCAAGCGCTATGGAAGGATATATACAACTGGCCCGACTGTCCGGATGACGGCCGCCAGTGGGACCACCTTTTTGTAGAGGGCGATACTTTCCACGTGGGCGAGATAGAAGGCCGGATTATGTTTTCGCCCGGCCATACCAAGGCGTCGATCACCTACGTCATCGGCGATGCGGCGTTCGTGCACGACACGCTGTTTCAGCCGGATGGTGGTACGGCCCGTGCCGATTTCCCCGGTGGCAATGCTCACAAGCTGTGGGATTCCATTCAGGCCATCCTGACACTGCCGGACGACACTCGGCTCTTTACCGGTCACGACTACATGCCCGGCGATCGTGAGCCAGAGTGGGAAAGCACAGTGAGTGCCCAGCGCGAAACCAATATTCATCTCCAAGACAGCCCGACAGCGGAAAGCTTCATCGCTTTGCGTAACGAACGTGACGCAAAGCTGCCCATGCCGAAACTGATCTTGCACGCTTTGCAAGTCAATATCCGGGGCGGCGACCTGCCAGAGCCAGAGGATAATGGTCGTCGTTACCTGAAGATTCCCCTCGATGCTCTACCGGGAGCCGCCTGGGATGAGGCGCGCTCCTAAAGCGACCAAGGAGGTAACCTATGGATATCAAACCGCTAGATGATCGCCTTTTTGTGACAGCACAACCTCGCCTCGACGAACTTGAACAACTCGCCGAGCAAGGGTTCCGCACCATTATCTCCAATCGCCCGCGTGGGGAAAGTGATGACCAGCCGGATCCCGATGCTCTCAAGGCTAAGGCAGAATCACTGGGTATGGTCTGGCATGAAGTTCCCGTCAAGCCCGGCAAGTATTCCCAGCAGGACATTGCCGCCTTTGCCGATGCCCTGGAGTTATCGCCGACTCCCGTGATCGGTTTCTGCCGGACCGGCACACGGGTCGCTCATCTCTGGGCCTATTCACAGGTCTCGCATCGTCCGATTTCGGAACTCGTCGGTGCTGCCAAGTCGGCCGGCTATGACCTAGAGCCGCTTCGCGAGAGCCTCGAAAACCAGGCCAATGACAACTAATAGCGCTGACCGGCATGGCCAGTTTGCGCCGCTATTTCCCCATCGCTCAGTGGCTGCCAGGCCGTCAACTTGATCGATGCCTCGGCACTGGATAGTTTGGAGTCGATCAACCCGCGTTTGAGTGATGCGGGGTTACAACTGCACCTCTGCGAGGTCAAGGGGCCAGAGATGAACCGCCTGCTGAAGACAGCATTCCTACGCAATTTCAGCGGTAATGTCTTCCTGAACACGTTCGATGCTTGACATGCCTTGCACGTTCATTCTTCTGCAGAGCTGAGCGATCCCGACAATGACGATGCTTCGACACGGCTTGTCCGACATATTTCAAATACCTGACATAGAGGAGACACAACGTGGACATAGGGGCAAGTCTTTCCGGTTTGATCGGCGGTGTGCTGATCGGCCTGGCAGCTGTATGGCTGATGGCAACGCTGGGTCGTATTTCCGGCGTCAGCGGAATCCTCTCCGGACTATTGCTGGAGCAACCCGCAGGAGATTCGGCTTGGCGCCTGGCCTTCCTGCTGGGTCTGTTCAGCGGCCCACTCATCCTTATTTTACTGGGAGGTGGGCTAGGTAATGTCTCCGGTGCACCGGATGAGGTCATCGGTCAGCCGGCGGGAGATATCGGGCTGATGCTGCTGGCAGGTCTATTGGTCGGCGTCGGGACAAAAGTCGGCAGCGGCTGTACTAGTGGTCACGGCGTCAGCGGCCTGGCGCGACTCTCACCACGATCGTTGGCGGCCACCTTAACCTTTCTTGGAAGCGCCATGCTGACCGTCTTCGTCATGCGTCATCTCATCGGAGGTGGCATATGAAAACGTTGATGGGTTATCTCGCCGGGTTGCTGTTCGGGTTAGGGTTGGCGATCGGCGGCATGACCGACCCGACCCGGGTGCTGAATTTCCTTGATGTGTTTGGAGATTGGGACCCGACCTTGATGTTTGTACTAGGCGGTGCCGTCACCACGACGTTCATCGGTTATCGACTCGTGCTGCGCCGCTCACAGCCCTTGTTTGCTCAGGCCTTCCAACTACCCACTCGGCGTGATCTGGATGGAAGACTGATGGGTGGGGCGGTCCTGTTCGGAATTGGCTGGGGATTGTCCGGTTATTGCCCCGGACCAGCATTCGCCTCTTTCGCTGGGCTGACCACGCCACTCATGGCAATGCTACTGTCGATGATAGGAGGATGGTGGCTGGCAAAGCGGTTCTCAGGCAGTCGCTGATCGGCGCTTGAGCTTCAACCATATTTTCTACGATTGAAGAATAGGTTTATTAGAAGTGTAATTCTAGTAAAGCACTAAACAATTCATCTCTGGGCAAGTGAAGCAGTCAACATGGCCCGAGTATTCTCTGCGCGACCACTTTTTAGCCACTACCGCTGGCTTTATTACCGTACAGCCGTGTTTCAGGCTGCCACGCCGGATTTCAAGACCCACTAACCCCATGAGCGTGTTCTTGGCATCGTCCAGCCAATCGTTTTCCTAGCAAATAAGTCCATAACAACGGCTAGATAAGCCCAGCGATTGCCAGTCCAGATATAGGTGACATCGCCACACCAAACGCGGTTGGGCGCCTCAACGTTAAACTGACGCGCTAAGTGGTTCGGTACCTCAGCATGTTCTTCGCCCGTTTTCTTGTAGCTATGACCGGGTATTTGGCAACTAATCAGGCCAAGTTTTTCCATCAGGCGGCCAGCGCGATAGCGACTTAACGGTACATTCTGCCTTGTCGCCATCTCTGCAATGCTGCGCGCCCCTGCAGAGCCTTCGCTCTCGCGAAATAGCTCTCTGACCTTGGCTATTTCCTTAGTCTTCGTGGCACACACAGGCCTTTTTGAACGTTGTCTCCAGTATTTAAAGCTGCTGCGATGCACGCCAAACACGTCACACAGTTTTTTTACCGGGTAGCTCGTCTTGAGTTTCTCGATTAGCGAGAAGTGTTCAGGAAGTCCGACATCAAGAGAGCGGTAGCCTTTTTTTAGGATGTCTTTTTCCATCTCAATGTCACGGATGCGCTTTTAAAGCTCGCGAATCTTGAGCTGATCGGGTGTCATGGGCGTTGCTTTAGGGCTTTGGTCATCACGCTCTTGGCGTAACTGACGAACCCATTTATCCATGCTCGAATGCCCCACATTTATGGCTTCAGCCGCTTCACGAACAGTGTAGTGTTGATCGACGACCAGCTGTGCTGCTTCGAGACGGAATTCAGGGCTAAAGTTACGTTTTGGTCATGTTGTCATGCTGCCACCTAGTGATGTCTTGGTGCATATTAGCACCTCTAATTAGGTGGCCAAATTCACTATGCCACTACAATAAAAGACCCCACCACGACACGAGGTGCAACATGTTCAAAGCCATCCTGTTCGACAAGCAAGACAACCGGCAGCAGGCGACGCTCGAGACCCTTGACGAGTCGCAGCTGCCCGAGGGCGACGTCACCGTCCGGGTCGACTGCAGCACCCTCAACTACAAGGACGCCCTGGCCATCACCGGCAAGGGGCCAGTGGTGCGTGCCTTCCCCATGGTGCCGGGCATCGACCTAGCCAGTACGGTGGAGGCCTCCGCGAGCGAGGCCTATGCGCCGGGCGATGCAGTGCTGCTCAACGGATGGGGAGTGGGCGAGGGCCACTGGGGCGGACTGGCCGAGAAGGCCCGTCTAGAGAGCCGCTGGCTGATTCCCCTGCCGGCGGCCTTCACGCCACGCCAAGCCAGGGCATCGGCACCGCCGGCTACACCGCCATGCTCTCAGTGATGGCGTTAGAGAGGCAAGGCGTCACCCCGGAGCAGGGTGATGTGCTGGTCACCGGCGCCAACGGAGGGGTCGGCAGCTACGCCATCGCGCTGCTCACGCGGCTGGGCTACCGGGTGGTGGCCTACACCGGCCGCCCAGAGGAGACCGACTACCTCCAAGGGCTCGGCGCCGCGGAGGTGATCGACCGGGCTACCCTCTCCGAGCCGGGACGCCCGCTGGGCAAGGAGCGCTGGGCGGGAGCTATCGACGCCGTGGGCAGCCACACCCTGGCCAACGTCCTGGCCTCAACCCGCTACGGTGGCACGGTGGCCGCCTGCGGTCTGGCCCAGGGCATGGACCTGTCCGCCAGCGTCGCGCCCTTTATCCTGCGCGGCGTGACCCTGGCGGGGATCGACAGCGTGATGCGCCCCTACGCGGATAGCGTCGAGTCCTGGCGGCGTCTGGGGGAGCTGCTGGTTCCCGAGCAGCTCGATGCTATCACCAGCTCCATCGCCCTCGACGACGCCATCGAGGCGGCCGATGATCTGCTCGCCGGTCGCATTCGCGGACGCGTAGTAGTGACCATGGCTCTATAAATCCGAATAATAGGTACGTTTTCTTTACGTAGAAAATTTAACGTAATTTATTTACGCAAAATTGCCCCTCCAGGAAGTCCTGGTGTCATTTTCAGAAGACGGCTGCACCAGCGCATCGAGCGGACCGCCCGGTGTGCAGTGGTCTTCTGAAAGAATTGTTTCAGCAATCGCCTTCACCAACCTCGACTATGCTCAGTCCTCCTAAGCACCATGGGCGGGTCGAGGCATGGCATCAGATACATCACCAATTGCCGAGCAAGGCGTGACCATCCTGTCCGACCTGAGCACAGGCCCAGTTCCGAACGTCCATCATCGGAGCCTTGGTGACACTTGAATTGGGGCATGAGGCCGCCGCACGCATCAAGGTCAGCAAGACGGCCCTCTACGCCGTTTTGAAGGCCAGCCAGCCCGACACGCCAGTGGGCCTTGGGCGGGGCAACGGGCAACGGGCAACTACAATGCTCGACCATGCACCACGATAGTGCATGGCCGGACACAGGGATGACTCCCTGGCGCCTGATGGGGCATGCCCCGAGACCGAGACGCTCTCGTTCCAGGACGCCGTTGGGGAAGGCGAGGGCGGGGCCATCAGGGCAATGATGTCGGCCACCGAGGTCGGACGGCTGAAGAGGAAGCCCTGGCCGTGGGTGCAGCCGGTATCGCGCACGAACGCTTCCTGCTCGGGGGTGTCGATCCCCTCGGCGATGGTCTTCATGCCACAGTGGTTGGCCATGAAGACGATGGTCTTGACCAGCGAGGCGTTCAGCGAGGAGGCTTTCGGGCCGGACACGAACGACTTGTCGATCTTGACCGTTTCCAGGGGATAGCGGCCCAGGTCGCCAAGGCCGTAATACCCCGTGCCGAAGTCATCCAGCACCAGGCGGTATCCTCGCTTCGCCAGGTCGAGCAGTACACGGTGCTAGTTGTCACTTTCCAAGATCAACAGGCTCTCGGTGATCTCGAGCTTGATGCTGGAAGACTCTACGCCGTGTTTTTCCAGCAGCTGTTTCAGTTTGAACGGAAACGTCAGGTCGCGCAGCTGCTTGGCCGAGATATTGATCGAGACCGTGATATTCCGGCCCGTTTCTTCCGCCACGGGAATGAATTCGGCCGGCAACACCTCCCCCAGTTCCTTGTGGCGCCACCGGAGCAGTGCTTCCATGCCGGTGATCTCACGGCTCACCAGAGAATAGATAGGCTGATAGCGCAGGTACAGCTCTTCATGGGTCAGGCAATGAGCCAACAGACCCTTCAGCCTTGCATGTTACTGCGAGCGCTCCTCCATCGTTGCATCATAGAAGCAGAACAGGTTTGTGCCCCTCGACTTGGCTTGGTACATGGCGATATCGGCATAGCGGAACACATCGGAGAGATCCTGAGTGTCGTCGGGAATCATCGCGATCCCGATACTCGCCCCGACCAGCATGTGCTTGCCGCCCACCTCAACGGGGCCCGCCAGCAGGGCATGAATCTTGTCGACGACCCGTGACACATCTTCCTCAGAGGCGACGTCGGTCAGCAACAGACAGAATTCATCACCACCGAAGCGTGCCACATCGTCCTCGGTGCGCACGAGCTTCGCCATGGATTTGGCCACCCAGCACAGCAGCTCATCGCCGGCGGTATGGCCCAGGGTGTCGTTGACGGCCTTGAAACCGTCCAGGTCAACGTAGAGGACTCCGGCCTTCAGCTTATGGCGGATGCAGCGCGCCAACTCGTGGTTCAGGTGCTCTATAAACAGCGACCGGTTCGCCAATCCGGTGAGAAAATCGTAGTTCGCCTGACGAAAAAGCAGTTCCCGACTGGTGCTCAATTCCATGAGGTGACCATGGGCCAGCCTGCCATAGGCTCGCAGCCGTCGATAGAAGAAGAGGCTGCCCGCGAGGATCAGTAGCACGCCTCCAATCACCCAGGGTAGGAGCTGTGTGAGGAGGCTCTGGCCAGGATGCTCCGGACGCCATTGAAGGGTGCCCAGCGGCTCGCCGCTCGGTGTTGCCAGGGGGAGGGACGCCAGTTGGCCTGTCTCCCGAGGGGGAGCTGCCGCTGCAGGCAGCAGACGCAGGGCCTCGATCTGAAAATCACGACGCCAAGCGCCCAGAATGGCCTCGTCGATGTAGTTGACCAGGATCAGATAGCCATGCGCCTGATCGGTGGCATACGGGGTCGGGTCGTAGGCCACATACGGCGACACGGCGACCAGGGCAGGCGCTCCCTGGATATCCAGGATGTCAGATGCGGGCTCGGGGTCGGCGAAATCGGTGTCGATGGCCTCGGCCATGAGCTGCTTGAACTCGGCGGTCAGCAGGCCCTCGGGCAGCGCCTCCAGTTCCGTACCCTTGTGTACGCCGTGGATCAGTGTCGCCTCGCGATCCAGACTCACTACCCAGTCGGTACCGTACTGGTTCTGCAGATAACCGCTGACGTTTTCCATGGCCCAGTCGGTGTCTCGCTGGTAGATTACCAGCTCGACGGCCTCGTTCCACCAGCTATAATCTCGGCTGCGGTTGGCCAGTTCCTCGAGCTCGAGATCGAGCAGTCGCTGCACCTGCTCCCGCGACTTCGCTTCGGCATAGCGATCGAGCGACTGCGACGACAGGATCACCACCCCGAAGACCCCGGCCACGGCGATCAAGATCGTGACCAGGCTGATTAAGAGACCGCGCCCCAGGGCTCTCATAAGCCGTTCACTGGACTCGATGGAGGCCAATTCGTCCTGAGGGGCGCTATCCCCGCGTTCTTGTCCGGCGTGCACTTACACGTTGTCCATGTCGAAGCCTTAAGAAGAGTATCCGCGTGCTCTTTCGCCAAAGAGCCTTCGTCGCCCGTCGCTTGTCGCGCTTGTGCGAACAGACTGTGATATAGCTCATAACTTATCTGTAAGGAAGTTACACTGAAAGCGTCTCAAGAGTAATTTTATTCACCCGTAATCGGCCACCACTCCCTTTAACGCTGGATAGAGAAGCACTGCTGGAGGCACCGCGGCTGCCGGCAGTCAGGGCAGCGAGCGATGGTGACGGAACGATGAACCCGCCATATTCATCAGCGCGTCGAACGCGTGTGTTGAGCCCATTGATTGCCTGTCGTTGTCAGAAGGTGGTTGTACCCATACATTGGGCGGTTCGCCCGGTGTGCAGCGGACTTGTGAACGAGCCGTGTCAAACGATCCTCGAATTGGTTCAGCATGGCGGCGCACAATGCAGCCTGTCCGAGAAACGATCATTAGGCGGCCAATCCGGACATTGTCCGACAACAGCTTGTTTGATGTATTTTGGGACAATAAGATAAACGGACGGATTAGCGGACAAAAGGGGCAGTCAATGGCGCTGATTGGCTATGCGCGGGTCCCGACGGCGGAGCAGAACACCGCCTTGTAGACCGATGCGCTTCGCAAGGCGGAGTGCGAGCGAATCTTTGATGACACCGTCTCCGGGGCCAAGGAAGAACGACCCGGCCTAACAGCCGCGCTGGGGTTCCTGCGCGACGGGGATGTGCTGGTTGTGTGGCGACTGGATCGACTGGGACGCTCACTGCCGCATCTGATCGAAGTGGTCAGCACTCTGGACGCGCGTGGCGTCGGATTCCGGTCGCTGACCGAAAGCATCGATACCACCACGCCGGGTGGGCGGCTGATCTTCCACGTGTTCGGCGCCTTGGGGCAGTTCGAGCGTGATCTGATCCGTGATCGCACCAAGGCGGGGCTGGCCGCTGCCGCCGCCCGTGGGCGCAAAGGAGAATGCAAGCCCGTTGTCACCGACGACAAGCTGAAGCGGGCAAGGGAGCACCTCGCCAATGGGCTGAGCATCCGCGAGGCCGCCGCACGCATCAAGGTCAGCAAGACGGCCCTTTACGCCGCTTTGGAGGCCAGCCAGTCCGAAGCCCCAGACCACAGTGCAACCGACTTCAGACACGCAGTGCGATCGTCTTCTGAAAATAACACCTGGAGGGGCAAGCTTCATGTGTAAAGAAAACTGGACTGCTCTGTGTTCTCCGGACACTTCTAGCCTAATAGTGATGCTTTATATCGACTTTATGATCAAAGATGGCAGAAAATCAGCCGATATGTGTAAGCATAATAGTATTAAACTTGGAGCATTTAAGGATAGGCCAGTAAGAACTTGGACTGGCTGCAGTCCCCTGAACCCAATTGATACTGATTTTTAAGAAGGCACCACCGAGCTAGCAACTTATTCCACTTAGCGCTGTTCATAGCTTTTCTCATTATTCGAGCTTTCAAAAAGCATGACTGACCGGATGGATTAAGCGGTTTTGAAAATGCCTCCCTCAGCAGACAGCCTGGGGAAGCGTGAAATCAACAGTCTGGGCGAACTACAAGCCCGTATAACCCATGCTTAACGGGCAGGTTCTCCGTTTGCCATCAATTGATAGCCTTACTGTGGCAGAGTAGGATCAGTCCCAAGTAAGGAACCTTACCTGCGCTTTCTGCCGCTCGATCCCGAACTCCGCTGGCTCGACATCTGCAAAGGGCTGCCCCTCCATCGCTAGCCAGTAGCAACGTAGATCAGCATCGCCTCGGACAATCAGCACATCATCATGATTTTGCATCCTTCTCTTCTCATTCCCGTATGACAGGTCTCGAAGAGAGGTAGGGGCGGTGTGACGTGAAATGAAGGCGTCGGTGTAGACTACGAGGTTTACACCCCGTGGATTGGCCAACGACGGGAACAGTATGCCGCTAGCACCAGCCTCCAAGGCTAGGTCAGCGAGCAACCAGCTGGGCGGTTCAACGCGATCATTAAACAAAATTCTACGCCAGTCACAACCCATTTCCTGCCAGAGAGAGTCCCAGTCAGCCGTGTACCCATGGCTGAAGTCCACTACTGTGGCCAACGCTACCGTGTAGCTCACAATAAGACCGGGTGGCATCAGGGTCGAGAGCTGCCGGCACTCCTCAAGCGCGGTCAGCTCTTCCAGAGCAAGGTAGAGTGCGGGAACCCCGATACGATTGAGGCGACCGCCATGCTGGGCGGCGCCTGCGCCACTTGTGGGGGGCGATGGCCCAGCGGGGGACATGGACACGATAGGCTGGTTGATCTGCCAGGCTGGTAAGGATCATCCAGCCGCGCCTGCGTGAAGTGATTGAACATAGTTCAATAGATCCTCAGCTCGTCCCTCGCTGACCAACTGCTCTGGTGTCCTGAAATTGAATGCGCTGATCGGTTCATTACGAAACCAGAACGCGGCATCCTGAAAATTACCATTTATGTCAGCCGCTGCTCCCATGACTCGCACCGCATCCCGTAAGTAAGTCTGCAGCTTCTCAGCCCCCTGGGCGCGGTTTACAGTAACGCGGTGGACATGCGCCCGCGAGGCCAGCGTCTGTACATCCATGCCCAGGGCAAGGCAGAACATCCTCGGGCTGATGATTGGGCTCTTGGTTTGCCGTGCCCGAGCTTTCAAGTCAGCGAGGAATTGATTGAAAGTGTCGGGAGCAACGTAATCGGACGGCTCGATGATTGCTTCAACGCTCATAGCCTATTTTCCCTGCAAAAATGCAGCGATGTTGCTACATAAATGCATCATATAACTTCAGCGCTTCGAAGTCCATCTCCGCAAGGTGATGTTTGGTCAACTGAACAGCTTAGGCACTCCTTTTACTTCCGCCTTGGCACCGGCAGGCTTGGATGACCCTCTGCTCGCTTTCACTTGGCCTGTCTGTTCGCTTTTATCCGCTGGCGCTTCGTTGTTTAAAGCCTTTTGGCGACCAGCCGAGGTCCCACCTCGCTTCTTCAGGCGTCGCTGGATAGGTGAGGATGTCCGTACATCTTTCTGCCCAGACACAGCCGATTTCTGCTGTTCTGTAGCACCTTGCGTCGTTTTATCAACCATGACAGTAGGGACTGGCTGATGGCTCGGCTGTGTCACTGGGGACTCATGCTCAGCTGTGGCCAGCATTGCCTCCCCCAGGCCAAGTTGAATATGGGTATCATTCGGTGCGTTATCGGCCTCTGGGCTCCAGTCACCCAGCTCAGCCGAAACATCACTATGGTTATCTGCGTCAGCCCCTAGCGTCAGCTGACTAATCTCTGAAAAGTCATTCGTGGGTTCGGCTTGCTCAGCGATCAGTTCAACATCCCCCCCGCTTGTTGTGGGCGAAATTTGGTCATTGGTCGCTATCTGTGCAACGTTCCCACCGGCCGCCTCAACAATCTCATTTAGTAACCAAGCTCCCTCTGATTCTCTTTTAAATCCTGCTGGAGTCTTAGTATGAATGGAATTACTCATCCCATCCTGCTCATAATGTGCAATATCCCCACCGACACCGGGGACATCCTCTAGCAGCCAAGCGCCAACTATAGCCTTTTCGTCGCCTGTTTCAGCTTTGGCTGAGGCCTGCTGATTCTGGGCATCATTGCCTTTCTGTGCAGCATCCCCACCGCAAGGTATTGGCTGGCCCGTGCCTTCCTGTGTAGTGTTCTCACCTGCCGTATGAGAATCGTCCAGCAGCCAGGCACCATCTATAACTTTTTCTCCGCCTGTTTCAGCCATTGCGGAAGCCTGCTGGTTCTGGGTGCCATTGCCTTTCTGTGCAGCATCCCCACCGCAAGGGGTGGGCTGGCGCATCTCTTCCTGTGCAGTATTCCCACCTGCCGCATGGAGATCATCCATCAGCTTGGCACCGGCTATATCTTTTTCTTCGCCTGTTTCAACCATTGCGGAGGCCTGCTGGTTCTGGGTGTCATTGCCTTTCTGTGCAGCATCCCCACCGCAAGGGATGGGCTGGCGCGTCTCTTCCTGTGCAGTATCCCCACCTGCCGCATGGAGATCATCCATCGGCTTGGCACCGGCTATATCTTTTCCTTCGCCTGTTTCAACCATTG
Organism: Vreelandella sulfidaeris; assembly: GCF_042429665.1. GTDB lineage: Bacteria > Pseudomonadota > Gammaproteobacteria > Pseudomonadales > Halomonadaceae > Vreelandella. Next base: position 154,251 of record NZ_JBHMAC010000012.1, read on the forward strand.
CGGAGGCCTGCTGGTTCTGGGTGCCATTGCCTTTCTGTGCAGCATCCCCACCGCAAGGGGTGGGCTGTCGCGTCTCTTCCTGTGCAGTATTCCCACCTGCCGCCTGGGAATCATCTAGCAGCCAGGAGGAAGCCACGTCGGTATTCGTGAGTGATTCATGGCTGAATGTAGAGGTTTTGCTCGCTGCCCCTAAACTCTTCTGTGCAGCATTCCCACTGGTTTTCGTTGCATCACCCGTACCCGTAGGCACTGAAGCAAACAGGCTGACATCACATACGTCTGACGCTGGAATACCTTTAGGCTTAGTCATGCGCTCTTCCCGCTTACCACTGTCTTTTGTTGGCGCAACGCCAGCGTTGCTACTGTGCTTGCCCTGGGGGCCGAGGACGGTTACCTCATAAGCGGTTTCTCGCGGGTATAGGCCTTGGTGTTCTACTGGCAGCTCCACCGCGATCATTCCCCTGAACTCGATTATGCCGGAACGTACCCGCCACAACGCTTGGTCAGATGGCAACGTCCAGGTCTTCGCCGCTTCGCTCCCCTCTGGCACTCCCTCCATTTCAGTGATGAGCCAGCCGCGATCGGCCAATGCTGCCAAAAGTGCCTGTGTAAACTCCCCTGATTTACCTCGGGCTCGAAAGTCACCGCCAAAGGCCGCGGCAACGTCATCATCCAGCTTGGAAAGGGCTGTCTCCCGAACATGATGTTCGGAGAGGTAAAGCCGCTCACCAACGCGGAAGCCTGCCGCTTTGACACGCTTCGCTAAACCTTTCACCTGATAGGGTACTTGGGGAACCACTCGCAAGAACGTTTCGATCGCCAGCTCCTGGACATTCAGATTCTCAAGCACCTTGCGTTTCTCGCCTCGTGTAGCGAGGCCGTCTATCTCTCGCAGCTGCTGGAGGAGAGTGACTGCGCGGCGCACCCCCTTGCTACTGAGGCCAGGGAAAGCCACTGGCATCAGGTTGGGAGAATGCTCGTATTTTACTGCCAGCAACAGTATGGCTCGCTCATCCTCAGGCAGCTCCCACCACGCGGGGAACTTTGCCAACAGACGCCCGCTCTGTTTATCGTGGTAGGACAGGCGGACCCACTGCCCGTCCTGTTTCGCATGCGAAACAGTCTTGCCAATATCATGTGCTGCCGCGGCAAGAGGGAGGAGGGGATCGGCACCTTCGTACTCGAAGGCCTCATCGATCACGCCTAGATGGTGCTCAAGCAGTGTCGTACTGTGGCCGTCACCGCAAAAAGCATCAGGGTGAGCCTGGAGGTAACCGAGCAACTGGTTAATTAGCGGCATGTGATGTGCCGGAACGTTACCCGACAGCTGCGCTTTCACTGGCTTGAAGTTAATCGGATCAGGATAAGGCATGTACGTAATTGAGAGATCCATGCCCCGGAACTCACCGCGAGATTTAGCGCGCTGTCGACGTGTTATTAATCCCATTCCCACTATGAGCAGAACGATCACAGAGCCAGCAGCCATTCCCCCGGCTAACCATGGCCAGACAACACGCAACCTTGCCAGGACGACCTCAGTGGCCGCTGATGCCGCGTTCGCGGGGTTTATCTCTTCGTCACCCTCTACCCAAAAGCCAGCGCCAGCTAGCCACTCCTGCAGCGTTTCCGGCCCCATGAAGTAAAAAGCAGTAGCCGCGGCGAGACTGTAGAAGATAGTTAGAGCAATAACGGATCTTAGCAGTGTCGAGCGATACCCCATCAAACTCATGTCATACGCTCCAGGCGCTTGATACGCCGATATGTCGGCGGATGTGTCGAGAAAAGCCCTAATGCCAAGCGAATCCCCAAGCTCGCCACAGAAAAGTACAAGCCGCTCAACAGGCCAATCAGGGGAATGGGACGAAGAATTGTATAGATCAACCGCGCCAGCCAAAGCGCCACCCGCAAAATGCTGTGCTGCGTCCACCAGTATAGGCTCGCAGACGCATCGCCGCGGCGAAGGTGTGACCTCTCGTGCGCCAGCAGCCACTCAAGCTCATCAGGAGGCAGATTGAGGGCGCCCCGGGAAACGATTACAACGCCACCCGTAGGGCTCGGCATAGCATAGGCCTGAAGGGCAGGCGTCTCGTAAACCCAGACACGATCTGCAATCTCACGAGCCCTTGGGAATAGCCGGCCGATACGGTAACTGGCTGGCGCCAGCCTAAGCCCTAGCCAGGCGAGGGCAGTTAGCCACCCACCTGCGAGGTAGGTGGCCTTGGCCAGCCAAGTGACTGTCATAAGCTCACCAGGGGGACGTATGAACTCCAGGGGTAAGCCAACGAAGACCACCACCGGCAATACCACCATCACAGTATAACCAAGCGCCCCAGCGAAACAGGCCGACAAGGCAGACAGGAGCGCCAGCATAAGCCAAGCCTACCCTTGCCCCTCGGCCAGCATGCGGATGGCCTCCTGCGTGTTGTAGCCCGCTGAAGTGAGCTTCATCAGGCGTGCCTGGTCCTTGGGATTGGTCGAATATAGGAAGTAGGAGTAAGGATCGACCACAAAGCGGAAAAGGCCACCCCCGCTCTCGTGCTTGACGAAGACCTCCGAATAGCCGGCACCGGGCTTCACACCGCGCAGCATATCGAATAGGAATTCGTCTTCGCCGCCCAGCTTTCCGTTTTTCTGTGCGTAGTCGAGCGAGGGACCCGACTGCTTGAGCACAAACGTCCAAGGTGCATTGTCGAAGGCAGCCTGAGCGGCCGGCGACAGGTCGGTATCCTTGAAGCCCTGTGTAATGAAACCGGCACTGCCGTAATACTTACGGATGCGCCGGAAGGCGGTTTCGATAAACTTCCCGCTTTTCGGGTCCGCGAGTAGATCCCATGCCTCATCGATCAGCATCATTTTCGGGATGTTGCGTGGGCGCAGATACATGTCCCGCGTCGTCCGAGCCATCAGGAGTGTCATGACCACATTCCGAAGCTCACGATCGACGTTTAGCTCTTCCAGCTCGAGTATGGTGAACTCATTGGAAAGATCCAGCTGGGGCTCACCGTTGAACCATGCGGCATGCCGACCTACGGCATACGGCTCCAACTGCAACGCAATACTCTTGGCCACCGGATCACTGTCTGCCCGGGACTCAAGCCACTGATAGACATGCTTGGTTTCCATGACCTCGCCATGTTTATCGTGCGCCTCAAGGATGCCTTTTTCGATCAACTGGTATTCGTAGTTGTCGGGCTCACCTAGGGGGAACGCCATCTGAGATATGGCATCCTTCAGCACCGGGATCATTTCTGCGATCTCGCTGCCACCTTCATCATCGTCGTAACGCTGCTTGCCTTTGATACCCCAGAATGGGTTAAGTGAGACCGGATGGTTAGGATCAAACCTCAGTTCCTGACCGCCCAGCAGTTCACACAGCTCCTTATAAGAGCCGCCCACGTCAATGATACGGACCACGCCATCACGACAGCGCATGTCGGTAACGAATTCGTTGGCAAGGAATGACTTACCCGCACCCGAGGTCGCGATCACCGAAAAATTGTATGAGGTGGCCGAATCGAAAATGTCGATACACGACATTTGACCGCGGCGAGAAACCAGCAACAGTCCGTTTGCGTAGAGGTAAGGGTTCCCCTGTGGGTCTTTGCGTACTACTGGCCCGTTACCGCCCCAATCGCCCTGGCAGATTGAGGCGCAAGCGCCGTTTAGGCTGGACACCATCTGTGCCCGCTGAAGGCCTGATGTAGGCTTGTCCATGCGTGGGTTGTAGCCCCATGGCAAAGACGACAACCAGATAGGCAGCGAGATATAGCGTTCACGCGAGGCTCTGAAGCCTGCTTTCCGCCACAACGAGGAAAGATAGTCAGCGTCGGAGGCTGCGCGCTCGGGTTCGGTGATGATATTGATCCCCGACCACATGCGTACCGGGCAGTAGTTTGAGCGAGTATCGTTGAGCAGCTGCTGGGTATCTCTACGCCGCGTGAAGAGGTGAGGCATCATCCCCTTGTACCACTCGGAATCACTCATGCATTGCTTTGAGATCATGCCCATTCGCATGGTGATGTCATCACGAGCCTTTTCGGTGTTCGGCTTGTAGATGGTGGTATACATCCAGTAGGCCGGCGCGATCCGATCGGTCGCCGACTTCAACTCCCCAAGCATGTCACCTGTCATGTAGAGACGCAGGTAGTCCGGGTAGGTGTCGATGGTCAAAGGGACAACATCCACCTCCCTTTCATTGTCGCTAAACTGGACTGCACCCGAGGACTTCACTCGAATGCGTGTGCGCTTATCGAAAATGGAATCAATGAAGTGACCACCTTCCTCCTCCAGGCGTTGAAGCTCCCCTGGCACCATTTGTGGGTTGGCTATGCGGCGCAGCACACGTCGCGTACCCAATTCGTTCATCAGGGCAGGGGACAGGCCCATAGAGCTGAATGTCCCCATCACCGACTGCCGGAATTCGTCGCACATGTGCCGCCATGAACGAATCTCTTCAGCATGCTCTGGATCACCGCCAAAGGTCATGGTGAAAAAGGCGAAGTAATGCACCTCCCGGGGATATAGACGCTCATTCGGTAGGAGGCTTTTGTTCCCGGCCGCGGCGTCAAGCATGTGCTTGCTACGGCGCTCTACCAGCTCTTGGAGCATAGGGTCTTTGCAGTAACGTAACCGCCGTGCCTGCCAGGTATTTATCCGGTCCTCAATGGCCGGCGAACTATGGGCGACGAACTGGATAACCGTGTCCGCTGGCGCTCGCGTAATCAGCGACTCGATTTGCTCCTCGATGTCCTTGCCAGCCACCATCAATGGCGCAAACTGGACGCCGAAGCCAAGCTGAGGATGTTTACCATCATCCCGGACACAGTAGTTATCTTCATAGTCGATGTAGGGGAGCAGGCTCGCGGGATCATCCCGCTCAGTCAGCGCCTCGGCTGCCTGGAGGGGGAGGGCGCGATCGCCATAATCGGGAGCGCCCTGCTGGATCATGCGGCGCACTTGGTGCCGCATACGAGTCATCGCGGTTATCTTCATATCAATTCTCCGGGACGATCTGCATTAGCGGCTGAATGCGATAAGGATTCACGCTGGCGTCTTGCCCTCTCGGCGCGATGTGTTGAACACCCGGAGAAGGTCCGATCATGCCTGCCCCAATGCCATCGTCACGCAGCTGGCCATAACTCCACTCATCGGGCAGAGTCACATACAGGTACTCGCCCGATCGTAGAATGCCGTCATCACCGCGCCATGGCGCCACCCAGATACGCACCGGTTTACCTGGCTGGTAGACAGGCATATCGGTTAGGCCTCCCCCGCTATAGGGTCGCCATTGCTCGATCTTTTCTTCTTCAGCTTCTGAGCCATCCTTACGGCCCTCCATCACTGTTTCAGAGGAACCACTATTTGCCACCGCAGCTTCATAAACATCGCCGGTACCGACACACTCGCTTCCCAGCTCACAATCATGCTGGACAGTGGCACAGCCACCGAGGAACAGCAGGGCGGTCAAGGGGATCATCAACTTCAAGCTCATCGTATTAGCCCTCGCTCGGCATCTTGTCGGACAGCTCGTAGGCTTCCCACTCGAGCTTCTGGCCTTCCTGGATTACAACAGTGCCGCGGCGCCCTGATGGAACCTCGATCACCGGGAACATGGATTCAGCCTCTTCGATGTAACGCTCTGCCAGTATCTCCATCGCGCGGCCAGCACCGCCGTACATGCCAACCTCGGCGACACTGTTCGGGTCGATGGTGGTGACAACGCCGCTGCCTGTGACAGCCGATTCAGCACCTTGAGCTGCTGTTGCCGCAATGCTGCTGGCGCCTTCTGCGAAGCCAGCAAGCATGGCCTTACCCAGCAGGGCGCCAGCACGTCGCTCAACTTTGCCGCGAAGCCCCAGACGGCCATCCGAGTCCACGATGTAGCCATTGATTGGAGACTCAAGCATCATTCCAGTCCGTGTATCGACACAGGAAATACGAGAGACGTTGATATGCGCTCGCTCGCTCGACAAATCACCGTAGCCACCGCCCATACCAAAGCAGTCAGCGAGGCGATACCGCGCACTGCCAGGTAGGAATGCATCGTTTTGAATGCGGAATAGCACCGGCTGAGGGTTGTTGCGGGTACGCTCGGCAGCGCCAAAGTCAGCGCCAGTCAACATTGCCACCTCAGAGAACGACCCCATAGGGAGGAACCCAGCTTTAGGTGGCCCCAGATCCTCTTCTTCGTCATCCTGCTGAGCCGCTTCATTACGTAAGATGCGAGCGCTGGACTCACCACTTGAGCCATTGAGTACGATCGGGTCAGCCGGTCCTTCTTCCTTCTGGAGCTGTGGAAACTGTGAAGGAATGACGCCGCCCTGTGTCGACGATTGTTGCCTCGGGGGTAAACCGGCACGGCCAGAGTCACCATCTCGACGCGCTACCGGGGGCGGAGGTACCGCGCCAGCGTCGTCGCCTCGGGGGGGGCGAAGATAGTCAGACGGGGCACGGTTGGCGTCGGTGCTTCTGTTTGAAGATGTGCCAATGCGAACCTCACTGGTGCCATCATCTCCGCTAGAAATATCGGCTAGTCGTGTGCGCAGCGACTCCATGGTTTCCCGCGTTTGCTCGCGTTCGGATTCCATGCCAGCCTGCATTTCTTCGAGCTGCGCCTGAAGTCGTGCATCCCTCTGCTCTTGACTCTCGCGCTGGTCTGCCAATTCTTCATGAGCCTCCCTTAACTGTTGTTGAAGTCGGGAAATAGTGACTTCCTCCCCATGCCGTGTATCCGGCGTGGTGTCCATAAATTCCGGGGGAGGGGGCGCTTTATTGCTACTGTTGTCTCGTGCGCTAATAGCGTTACTTGCCACAAGCCAGATGACTAGGCAGGCCCCACCACCATATAGAAGCCACTTTCTTCCCTGCGCTCGCTCCAACAGGCTCTGAGAGACTACCTTGGACTTAGCTCGGGCCTTGGCCACCCTAGAAGGCTTGTCCTGGCCCGATTCATTCGGCTGCTGGTTGTTCTGATCTTCAGCCACGGTCAACCTCCACGACGATCATTCGGGGCTGATCGCGCTCACTTACCGTGTCCCCTTCCAAGGAAACAGCAACGACGCCATCGCGGTAGAAGTCACGAGGCTCGACTTCAAGGGAGGTATCAGAAGACAGCCGGTAAATATTCACGACATGGCCGGAACCACGGTACTGGGTTTCCGCTGTGAGCTTGAGCGTGCCGCCATTAGGCATTTCAAGTCGGGCACTAGGCGGGGCGCCAGCCGGCTCAAACCCGCTAGGGCGAGCCCCCTGGAAAGCGGACAGGATAGTGTCAGCAATCCAACGATCCTTGGGCCGGCTTTCCCTTTCGGGCTCTGCGGATAGGTCAGGGGCGTTTCGATACCGGAACACCTGGGCATCGATGCCGCTTTCCGGCTCTAGCTTCACCGTGAAGGCCTCGCCGCTTCGCAGCTGGATGAAGATAGAGAACGGGTCGGCTTCGTCTGCAGGACGGATGAGGAGACCACGTTTGCCATCAGTCGGCACAGGGTTGTCACGCAACTCGGCCTCGGGGGGGATAACAATCGTAGAGTACGGCTCTGGGAATACCAGCCGGTTATAAGCATCGGTGGATACAACCACCTTCTGGACATCATCGCTGGCGCTGACAAAGGTGGCGACGGCAAGCGCCGCCACCATGACCAGCCCCTGCATCTTAGGCTTTTTCATTCGTCCTCCAAAGAGAAACCAGCGACATACGGAACGCCACCGCTGAAGGAATAGCGGACACGGTAAGCAATCGGTTCGTCTTCGATCTGTTCGGTGCCATGCCAAGCCCGCAAGCGCCCATAAACTCGCACTGTGCCGTCTAGGACTTGGGTCCCTTCAATGAACAAGGCCTGGGTACGCTCAGATTTCTCCAGGTCTGGAATCCGTGCTTGTAGATCATTGCCGACCTTGGCATAGAGGGCCGGCGTCATCCGGTTCTGGAACCGAGCGTATTGGCTTCTCACGTTCCTTGGGGTCCAAGAGCTGTGCAGCTGGGCATCCGCCATGGCTATCTCAGTGAGGTAGCTCGCATCGGTATAACCAGCGCTGGCGCCCACCTCGACCGGCCCATCCACGACGTGCAGGTTGTAGGGAACCAGCCGGGTTGGCATATTGGCGCTGAGCTGGACATAGCTCTGCAAGACATAGATCAGCAACCCAGTCAGGAGCAGGGTGCAGAACATCCAGCCCCTGGCAGCGACCCACTGATTTCGCAATGCATTGAGGTATTTCATCAGCGAATGTACTCCAATCGCATTGGCCTAGGTGCGTATTTGCCAAGCAGCGGGTCTAACTTGAGCCCCATCCGCCACAAGACATGCTGCACTTGTCCCCGCTTCTGGCCGGCACGCATCTTCTTAGCCATCATCATGAGAAAGATCCCCGCAAATAGGCCTGGGATAAAAAACCGCATGATGATGCCCACGCCGATCACCATGATGGCGACAACCACCTCGGTCATCTCCCAGGCGAAGATGGGGATAGGGGCATCAACATCCTGCGGTATCCGATAGGACTCGTTAGACATGACCCGCGACTCCTAACTCAGGTGCCTGAGAACCAGCTGAAGATTTCCTTGATCATGAAGGGGCCGACCGCAAAGGCACCGGCGATCCCTAGACCCAGGAACGCAGGGGCAGCAGATTGACGTCCAAGGCCCACCAGGCAACCGATGATCAGCGCCAGAATGGAAATGCCGATACCGAAGGGCCCATGCGCCAGCTCTTCAACCTTGTCAGCGAAGTCTTCAAAGTCTTCCTGTGCCCATGCTGGCATCGCCAGGAAAGCGGTAGTAGCAACCAACAGTGAGCGCTCTGCTGCTCGCTTCTTGTTCATGCGGAGGCATTCGACTAGATGAGCGAGCTTGCCCTGCTTGGTTGTGGCCTGGGTATCTACGGAAGTAGTCATTGGTACTGATCTCCTAATGTCGCGAGGACTTCGTTTGCGTATTGCTGGCCTGCCGGACTATTCGGCGACCCAGCGTTGTAAGCGGCCAATGCCGCCTCCCACTCGCCGTAGCGCGTGATGTTGTCGTAGAGAATCCACGTCCCTACAGCGAAATTCGTACACTCATTTTCCAACAACTCACGCTCGGTAATTCCCCATTGCTGGAGGTAATTCCGGTTGGTTTCCTGGTCGAGCCACCATGTATTGACTTGCATAGCGCCTAGGTCGTAAGTGCCATTCTTGTTCGGACCTATGCGACCCACTAATTGCCCTCGGCTGCCGCTCTCTTGAAGACGCACTGCCGCGACAATCTCGATGGGTACTTGGTAGTAATCAGCGATTTCAGGGACACAATCAGGTAGGGCAATCATTGACCACCTCCTAGCGCTGTTCTTCAGCCACTGCCGCGGATTCCCCAGCGCCAGCTTCGTCGTTGGTTTCTTCTGGGGTGTTCTGCGCTTCAGGCTTGGCCACATCAAACGGCGTCATCATCCGCTCAGCGACCATGGCAGTGGGGCTGACACGATCCATCACCAGCCCGACCTCCAGACTTTCCTCGAAGCCGCCTTCTGCTCCTGGTTTGGGGATCTTTCGCAATAGGCCGGTAACTCGTCCCTCAACATGAAGGGCGGTGCCGGCCTCGTACTCGACAAGTCGATCGACAACGCGCCCAAAAGCAGCCATGGACACCACGCCGGTATGCTGAAAGGAGCGCCCCAGGTCCGGTCGGTCAGGGCCGATCTGCAGGTACGCTGTGGAGGGTGGTCCCTCCTTCTCGGGAGTTTTCACCCCCCTCAGCAAGCCAATAGCAATGAAACGATTGAAAAGATGTTTTTCGATGTTGCCCTCGATCATCGGGGCAGCCGGCTGGATGTTGTTGGCCACCAACTCGGCACTCAGGTGCTGCTCACCCGTGTGGTGTGCACGGCGCACAATGCCGCCAACATGGCCGAAAATTTCAATGTAAGAATCAACATCCAGCTTGGCTGCGCGATCAGATAGATGATTCGGAATTCGGACAATGATCTGATTTACAGATTGGATTAGGGCTTCTGTGCTTCGCTTGTTCTTACCAACCTTGAGCACCATCAGACCAGAACGACCGCGCTCCTTTGGCGTCTCTTTTCGTAGAATCTGGGCGTGGGCGATAAAGACGTTCATTGGTCTGCCTCCAGGTAAAAAATCTCGGCGCGACGGTTTGCCGCCCGCGCTTCATCAGTCGTGCCGTCAACCAACTTGGGATAGATGCCATGCCCTTCCGTCAGGAACCGGGCCTTTGGCCAAGCCAAATGGAGCTGTCCCGCGATCGCATCAGCGCGGCGCTGTGAGAGTGAAATGTTGTAGGACTCAGGGCCGATATGGTCGGTGTACCCAACAATGAGCACACGGCCAGCCAGGTCTTCTCCTTCCAGGAAGGAAGCCATTTCACGCTGAGAGGTAGGCGTCAGCGTTGTTGAGTCGAACTCGAAATGGAAGCGCGCCAGAGGCACAGACTCCATGGCGTCCTTGTAGTCATCCAGCATTGAGGCATGGCGCTGCTGCCAATAGGCCTCGTCGTAAACGGTGCCGCCGTAAGCGTAGCGATCAAGCCCCTGGCCAGCCCCGTAGTACCAGTTGGTGGTACGGGTCGCGTTGACCCCTTGAAGCGTATAGGCAGGGATCACCACATGCCGACTGGTCATCGTGTTATACGATTCAGGTAGCGTTGACGTGCGTGCGTGCTCCAGAGCCGGAGGATGTGCTGCACAGCCAGCGAGAACAGCTGTCAGCGCGACAGCAAGCACAGGGTTTCGCAGTGTCATCAAAGGTTCTCCAGGTACTTGATTACCGCCTCGGCCCTCTCGGCAACGTCTCCCGACAGGCTCAATAGCTTCACTTCAGAACGAGACACAGCGACAAAGGCAGGGTACTCACGAAGACCTGCCCGACCAGCAAGCCTCGCTGCTCGCTCAATCGCCTCGACAGAGCTGGGATCGCTGATATGGTCGTCCGCAAACTCGTTCCACCGAACTTGGGGAACATGCAATTGGAGGTGCGCCAGCACATCGTCATAGTCCTTGAGGGGAACCCCGGTTTCGCCAGCCGTGAGAAAGGCTTTGCGAACGTCATTGGCGACCCCTGGAATAGAACGAGATGCGTAATAAGCGCGTTCGCGCCATGCTCGTTTAAGGCCGGTATGGGAAGGCAGGGGAGCATAGCGGTACTCCAGGCCCGCCGCTTCGACGGCTGCCTGAATAGAAGAGTGGTGTTTGTCCATGGCCTGGCAGTGCGGGCAATCGAAGCTGGCAAACTCAACCAGCGCCAGAGGCTGATCATTTCCGGCATGAGCGCCAGCAGCGAGCCCCAAGGTGGCCACGGTGACACCGAGAATTCTACGGATGGGGTGTAGCAGGCGGGTAGGGGAAATCATTGGTCGCTCTCCCCCGACTGATCACTAGATTCGTTACCTTGGTGGCTTTCGATCCAGGTGTCTTCGTGCAGCAAGCGCCACACGGTAAAGCGACAAGCATAGTCAGCTGATTCAAACGCCTCATGCACCGATTCCTGTTGCTTAGGAAAGGTTAGCTGCGTCAGTGAAGTTGCCACATTGCCAAACCAAAGAACGGGCTGACAGGTTCGCTCAATTCGAGCTTCTGAATCGGTCGCCAGGACAATCCATGCGACCCAAACTAATATGGCCACGCCAATAAGCGTGCTGCCTCGCATCGCCATCATCTCAATTCCGCCTCCCAGCGGTGCTCTCTCATAGGTGCCCTTATTGGGCCTCGCAGGTAGATAGGGCAGCCACTGACACTTAACCGGGGGAAGTAGAGATTTTTTTGCGCGAGTCGCTTTGCTGGCGCATGCCAAGGCTTAGAGGGAGAAGAAAACGACTATCGAGGGAGGCTTAGAACAGGGAGAGCTGGGTTTCTTGAGATTGAGGAGAGGGGGAGGCGCTGCTTTGCTCATTATCGGCTTTCAAATACTCTCCAGAGGCATCATCAACACCAGCGAGCCACGCCATATCCTCAGGCGACCAAGGACGATAAGGAGAGGGCTGATAGTTGCCCAGCGTTTTGTGTATTTCATGAGACAGGAGGTAAGCCTCGTAGCACCCTTGATCCATTACCTTTCCGTTAGGATGTGTTTTCGGAATGCTAACCCAAATGCTAAAGCTGGCGCGATCGCATCGACCGCGCTAGCTTACTTCTTACTGGGCGGGCTTATCAGCCACCAGGATAGTCACGTTTACGCCAGTCCCAGCGAACTCACCCTGATAGCTAGCAGTCCATTCCACCTCCCAGCCCGGCAGTAGATCCTTGTCGAGCATGCTGCCGGGGAGGATAGCCACAAGGCGCCCGCCAGGAGCTAGACAACTCGCTGCGGCTTCAAGATGATGCAGGGCTCGACCTTTGCTGTACGGAGGGTTCATGACTATTTTGGTGTAGCTTCTGGCCGTATTTGCCCACTCCAGAAAGTCGGCTTGATGGCAGCGAAACCCCTTCGCCGCTAGCACCTTGCAATGCAGCGGTGCCAGCTCGACACAGGTAGTCCGATCTTTGGGAAGCATATCAGCAATATGGCCCTGGCCAGCACTTGGCTCCAGCACCGTATCCTGGTCGTTGATCTCGGCCAATTCTACGACCTCATACGCCAAGCGCTCCGGGGTAGGGTAATACTGGTGGCTCTTATGGTCAGGGATGCAACCACTGGCAACAATCTCATCCAAAATCGGCTTGGTGTGGTAGTCGAACTCGAACCACGACACTGCGCCGTTATCACTGAATACCTTAACCCCACCGATGGCCTTGAGCACCTGCTCAGCCTCAGCCAACGCTACCTTATCCTTCACTCCATAATCGAACTCAATCGCCCAAGGGTTTTCTGTCTTCGGCGACCGTGTTTCGAGATGTCGAAGGTGGCTAGGGCAGCGGGTAGGGACGCTGCGCATGGAACCGAGTAAATTGATGACCGCAAATTGAAGTGGGCGATCCATTAGCACAAAGTCTTTAGGCTTGCGCTTAGGCGGGGTGCGGAACTGGGAAGGAATTGCTGTCGGGTGTAAATGCGCCAGCACTTGGTTTAGGCGAAAAGCGATTTCGGGGTGTACCTCAAAATGCGCCGTGCCTTTTTTAAAGACCTTCAGGTACAGAGCGCCACCATCAACCATAAACCGCTTGCCTGGGGTGCGCCGTGCAATATCAATCAATCGGCTAGTGGCCTGCCAGTTTGGTTCATCCCGGCCCATAAATTTAGCAATGACTGAGCGAAGGTCATTGATATGGCCTGCCTGATCATGATTCACCGTCTCATAGGAAGTGACGACATAATTGAGGATCATCCGTTTGTAGAAACCTTCAGGCCGATTGGTAACATGCTCACGGCTTAGGGCACGGAATATACCGTCGACACGCTCAGCTAGGAAGGTGCCGCGCATCATTAGCAGCTCGGTCAGGGTTGCCCTTACGGTTTCCTCAGTGAAGTCAGGGGTTTTCATCTCGTTAATCTGCTCCCACCACTCGCTACGGCGAGTCTGAGGCATGAAGTCGAGAACATCGGTCATCTTCAAGGCCCGGTCCCAATATTCAGCGTTCAGCGCTGCGAACGCGCCTTCTTCAATAAAAATATTCTCTGTGGACAGTGATGAGTAACGTGTGTTGTCGTGCTTGCGATTGCCCTGGATGAAGTAGTTGACGACACCTTTACGATCACCATCAAACAGTGCCGCCACTTCTTCCACACGCCTACGCATTGCGTTGTAGCGCCCCACCAGCCCATCGACCATATCTGTCGAGGCCGGGGCGAAGAACTCCCCCATATCTCCAAGATATTCTGTGCTGTCATAGCTATCAATGGCTCCGTGAATCATGGTCCCGTTCCCTATTTAGTGATCTATTACAAGCGAGCTTCCGAGGTGCCTGGCTTCCTGCGTAGGTGACGCCGACCGGCTGCCTTCGTTATGATGTAAACACTTTAATGCAGCATTACTGTTTACGGCAAGTAAAAATGTGTTCAATGCACACTTTTCAGGGGATACCATGTCCACAGATTACATCAGCACTCAACAGCTATACGCGGCGCTGGCAAGGCTTAGAATGAAGGGGCGTGCATGTGATGCAGCTTCAGATGTGATTATGAAGGTGTGCGATACATACGCTAAAGCAGCCAATAAGCATGGCGTGTCCAGAGCTGCTGTTTCTCAGGCAGCAAAGCGAATACAGGCGGAAGTAGATCGGGTGTTCGTGGCAGTCGAGGTGAGATTGCCCAAGGACAAGCTGCTGGCGCTGGATGAATGGCTAGCGAGTCAAGGAGGGGCAAGACTAACCAGCAGCGACGTTGAGAAAGGAGAGCCGTAGCAGGTTAAGGCGGGGAATATTGACAGAAGAAGCGGGCTGGCGAGCCAACCCGCTGCATCACATCCTGGATGAAGGGTCTATTTAGGCCCAGCAAATCACAAAGAGGGGCGGCGCTCGCCTGCTTCGGGCGGTGCATACTGGCTAAGGGTAGCCTCCAACTGCTCGGGTATCTCAAGGCAAGTACGAAGCTCGCATTGAGCATGGATCAGTAGTGCCAGCTTGGGTGTCCACTCAGGAAGCCCGAGATGGCCGACATACTCCTCAGCGACAGGGCCAGCCAGAAACTCAGCCGCAGAGAACTGGTGCTTGAGGTTGTTGCTCTTTAGGTCATCAATCGCTTTCAAAAATACTTGCGTGAGTAACTGGCGGTGGGGCAGCAGCTTCTGCGACTGATGGCAATCGGTCGACACAATGCTCTGGCCCGGGATAAGCACATCAGCAAGTGCGGAAATTTGTGAGTCCATGATCTAACTACTCCTGCCCAGTGCCAGCCGCAAGGCTTTGAAAGTGACTGTTGATTGAAGCCATGACCTTCAACGGGTTGGCCACGCGCTCAAATCGAGCTTCGCTTGTGCCAGTGCCTGCCGCCGACATTTCCACCGTCCCATATCCTAGCAATCGACCCAAGATCGTCTGGTTCACTTCGGTCGAACGAATGTGATGAATAAATAGGGGTGTAACACGCCTGGCAATAATGCCGTGCCGCTCTATCACGCGATCGGGGCCTATGACGTACTCGTGAGCAAGGCGCTGATAGGCGACGTTCAGCAGCCCCCAGGCGGCCAACCCCATCCCTGCCCAGGAAAGGATGTTCGTCAGAGTCTCTGGAGCGTTTGCCCCAGCGAGGGTAAAGGGGGCATGAGGAGCAAAGTGCAATGCTGCCCCCAAGGGTACGAGCAACCAGTGTCCCAGCAGGGCGCGGTGACTGACTCGGAAGGTGGTCTTGCTTATCATGGGTTTCATCTCCCGGCTGCTGCCACCTCCGCTTCTTGCAGTCGGTGGCTCAATTGTGATTCTGCCGTTTCAACGTGGAAAAGCTCGATGCTGCCATCCGGCCAGCGGATCAGGACGAACCCATCTCGAAGCAGGTGGGTTAGAGGGGTAGGGCCAGAGATGACAGGTAACGAAGGGCCTTCGAGTGTGTGGAGTTCCCACCGACTGGCTGAGCGGTCATGAAAAAGAGCCGCGTTGTCAGCGCCACCTGGCCAATCCAGGTCACAGTCGCGTTCAAGACGCCTAACAAGCTGTCTCGCCTGGCGGGAATTACGCGGCCCGCTCATAGGCAACCTCCAGCCCACACACTTTCTTTACAGCACACTCAATTTCTTGGCGCACCCGGTCCATCGTCAGTAACCGCGCCCCCTCCTCATCAATGATCAGCGTCAGTGTTTCGTTGGTTTCGCGCAGGGCCGCCCTATCTACGACAAGTCGTGAGAGTAGGGAAAGCTCGTCGTGCGCGTTCGCAATAAGAGCATCTGAA
This sequence comes from Vreelandella sulfidaeris, assembly GCF_042429665.1. GTDB lineage: Bacteria > Pseudomonadota > Gammaproteobacteria > Pseudomonadales > Halomonadaceae > Vreelandella. The sequence goes on from NZ_JBHMAC010000012.1 coordinate 170,001, forward strand.
TCCATAATACCAACCTTAATTATACTAGACGACAGTTTTTATCTATGAATATATATGACAATTTATACTGATGCCTCGCCATTACTAATTGCCGTTATTACTGATTTACGGCGCTGCTTTTGCGATGGTTCGGGATTGTTCAGAGAATACTTTGTCTGGAAATGCTTCGCAGAGTTTTAAATATAAAACGTCGTATGGTATAAATTATTTATCTATAAGTAGCTTTGCCTGAAACCATCAAAACAACGGATTAAAAGGGGATCAAAATGACTATCAAGCGTACTCTCATGGGTCTGGCTGCCACATCAATGCTGCTGTTGGCTGCTGGTTGTGCTGCCCCGCAAGGGTCTGGCATGTTGCAGAACTCAGCCGTCAGCGCGATCACTGATGTGCTAGGAAGTCGCAACAACAATAGCGTCAGCGCAGCAGGAGCAGACTCGGCCAGTCACATGCAGGGCGTTCAGGGTTTGGTTAATGGCGGAAAAGCAGGTATGAGCGGTGCCGCCTACGGTGCTGTTGGCGCTGGCGCGCTAGGTCTGGCTGACAAGGGGATGCGAAGCGCTTTCACCGCATTGCAGGGCGAATCCGAAGTCGGGTTCGAGGACGTTGCCAACATGAAACAGAACATCGTCAAGAGCGATACTTATGTCGATGGTGAAGGCCGTACTTGCATTGATTACCACATCACTGTCACTGGTGGCCCCGAGGACAATGATCAGAATGTCACGACTTGCCAGAATGCTGGTGGCGACTGGGAACGAATCTGATTCGATCAGCGGCCACTCTATTAGTGGCCGCTCAGCTTTTGGAGGGCAAAATGGCTGACGATAATCTCAATACATCGCGGTTCGATAAGTCTGCTTTGGACATGACGAGACTGGAAGCCTTTACGATGGCCGCCATGCACGCCATTCTGCTTGGTGAGGGAGGGGGTAAATTAAGCCCCGAGGAAGTCGGCGAGAGCGCGGCAGCCTTTGCCGAAGCATCGCTCTCCGCGGCCTCTGAAACGCTCGATGACCACGACACGAAACCGAGTTAAACCCATGCAAGACTGCAAGTACGCGATCGGGCAGCAACCTTTATGGTGTGCTGCACGATTTCGTTTGACTGCACTTCCCTATTTGTAGTAACGCGGGTATTTCTATGTGTTGTGTCGACTTAGGTTGTCTTTTCCTACGGGTATAGTCCGATATGCAGGTCTGTAATAGAGCCATTTTTCTAAGCATTGAGAGAATTCATGGTTTACCCATTAACTACCGCCAAGATCAAACAAACTGAAAGCATGATCGCCCTCACTACTGGCTATCTCTCAAGGGTCGATTGGCTCCAGTATTGAAAGCGATTGTCATGCTGGCCTCGGTCACACCAGCGTCACCTGAAATTAACCGTCTACGCATTCAGCAAACTTGCGATACTGTGGTGCAGATAACAGTTGAAACGCAGTTAGATTCGAGGATAAGCACAGCAAGCTAATCAACGATGTTGATGTTAGTTTAGTTCCCACGTCACACTGACCGCTAAACCATTGGGCGTGCGATTACTAAGCTTAAGGCGTGCATTTTGGCGCTGAGCCAACTCAGAAACAATCGATAAACCCAACCCGCTGCCAGTAGTGCACTGGCCAGACGCGCGCCTAAAGCGTTCAGTAACTTTATCCAGTAGTGCCTCGGGCAGTCCGGGGCCAGTGTCTCTCACAATAAGTTGAGGTGCTCCTTCCTCTAGTGACAACTCTACCTCTACATGACCACCTTCCAGGGTATAGCGTAAGGCGTTATCCAAGAGGTTACGAAAAAGAATGCCCACCTCGACTTCGTCGGCGCGAACCTCCAGCTGGTTTAAGCCTGTTAGCCTCAAGTGCTGATCTCGCTCTTCAGCGAGTGGCCATAGTTCTGCCATTAATTCAGCAATAATAGGATAGAGATCGATAGTAGTAGGTGAGGTTGTGGCCACTTGATCCAACCGAGCCAAAATAAGCAGTTGTTCTACCACCCGTTGAAGCCGCTCAACCCCGACATAAGCCTTTTGCAAGGATTGCTCTTCCCCTGCCTGCGCATTATCTAGGTGGATTCTCAACGCAGCCAAGGGAGTGCGTAATTCATGGGCCGCATCTGCAGTGAAGCGCCGCTCGCGCTCTAACGTGGCTTTCAACCGGGCGATAAAGTCGTTTAGCGATTGACGTAATCCATTAAGTTCTTGAGGAACCGGATTATCGATTTTACTCAGGTCGCGGGCAGAGCGGCCTTGCACCTGACTAGAAAGCGCTTGGATAGGCGCAATCCCCCGCCGGATAATACGGCTCATCAGCCAAAGGAGGAGTGGCAGCAAAAAAAGCATCGGCAATGAATTATTCCAGGTGATGCGCTCCACTACTTCATCATGAAACGAACCTCGCAGCCCCATGCTGATCCAGGTATCGCTGGCAATATCGAACATGCTGAACACCCGCCAACGATGACCATCGTAGCTTTCCCAGCGAAATCCCTCCTCTAAAGGCACGGGAAAAGGCCCGGCATCGTTCCATTTACCCCCTAACAGCCTGGGTGAGCCATCTGCATTCCAAAAACCCAGTACTAATTTAAGCTCTTCCTCGTGGTAAAGCTTGGGGCCTGATTCAGAACTACTCACGGGGACTGAGTTACCGTCGTGATATAGCTGAGCCGGATGTTCTGGAAGACCCATGCGCAAAGCTAGGCGAGCATAGTCGTCAATGGTCGCATCTGGATCAAGTTGGCCAGCCACAATCCGGCTATGCAGACTGAGCTGAGTATCGAGAACTTCTTCTAGCTCGTGATCGGTAATTAAGTAGGCTGCGGTAAACGCAACGCCCCCGGCGAGAACTAGGACAATGGCGAGCGTGCGGAGTAGATAACGCCGTATCGATATCATTGCGCTTGACTATCCAACCGGTAGCCAATCCCACGCACGTTAATGATCAGATGCTTTTCAAGCTTTTTACGCAGATGATGAATGTGAACCTCCACCGCATTGGACTCGACCTCTTCGCCCCAACCATAAAGCAGATTTTCCAAACGGGGACGAGACAGCACTCTGTCGGGGTGCCTGGCTAGCTCTAACAATAGAGCATACTCACGTCGACCCAACTTTACGTCTTTGCCCCGCCAACTCACCGCATGACGCGCCTCATCAATACTCAGCGCTCCCAGTGTCAATACTTGCGAAGCGCGCCCCTCAGCGCGTCGCATGACCACACGCAAACGGGCAAGTAACTCCTTCAAGTTAAAAGGCTTGAGCACATAGTCATCCGCCCCCGCATCTAAACCGCCAACACGGTCTTCCATTGCGTCGCGGGCCGTCAAAATCAAAATAGGTAGAGTGGATTGCTGACGGAGTAAATGCAGTACCTGCATGCCGTCCATATCAGGCAGGCCAAGATCCAAAATAATCACACTGAATGTCTCGCTTTCGATAGCGCTGATTGCCTCGCGGCCAAGCATAAACCAATCGACCGTGTACCCCTCGCGTTCCAGCGCCGTTTTAATGCCATCCCCAAGCAAGGGATCATCTTCTATTAGCAGTGCACGCATGCTGCTCCCCCAATCTATAAACCGCTATCTTCGCCACTAAAACTTAAGCTTTTCTTAAATACGGCAACGTATCCCCCACAAAGCATACGCATCTGAATTCAACCTGTAAGTCAGCCACCCTTTTTTGCAAACCTTTTACGCAGCTTAACTCTTCTTTAAGTTACTTAGGCTCAAGCTGCCTCTTTCGCCATGGGCAAAGCCAAAGCAGCGCCTTCACTGGCGGTCATTTTGAATCTGCCCTGTCGCTACCGCGGGCAGGTCATTTTCTATTAACTGAATAGAGCGCCAGAGTATGCACTTACTAACACTGATTAGAACAAACTATTATTTAAAAATAATGGCCCGTTTTGTAGAAAAAAGAATGAAGCGATTTTTACTCGGAGGTATACGGTATATCGTCAAAGCGCCTGCACCAGAAACCATTAATAACCTTGTGGGCATAGAAAAAATTCTCATTATTCGTCCCAATTTTCGTCTGGGCAACGCGCTAATCAGTACCCCTGTCATCGATGCTTTTCGTGAACGTTTTCCTTCCGCGCGAATAGACTATTTAGCCACTGATAAAACATTGCCATTGTTGCAACAGCGGCCTATTGACCATTTTTATTCACTGTCGAGAGCCGCCATTCTTCGTCCCTGGCAGTGCGTGACGCTATTACGACGCCTAAGGTCTCAGCGCTATGACCTAGCGGTACAAGTGAGCGGAGGATCAATGAGCGGCTTTATCGTGACCCGGTTAATAGGAGCACGGTACAGCATGGGTTCAGGCAAAGGTCACCAGCGCTGGTACAACATTGAGGCGGAAGGTAAGTCATCACATGCCTATGATGCCATCGTCAATTTGACACGCCCGCTCGGCGTTGCTTGCCGTAATCGGCCACTGCTCCAGCTAACGGAGCAGGAACGCTATCAAGCCATGACGAAGATCCAACAGCTATTCAGTCTGCATAGCGACCACTCATCAGATACAGACTTTATTGCGATCTTCGTAGGCGGGCATCAAAACAAACGTTGGCCGTTGGCATTTTGGCTAATGCTAATCGATGCCATGGAAGCCTGCAAAATACGTTATGTCGTTTTCCTTGGACCGGAGGAGTTTAGGCTTCTAGCCCCTATTGAGCAGCGTTTGATGTCATCACGGTATGGTAGCTTATGCCCGCCGCTTCCTATCCGTCACTTTGCCGCTGTTCTAGGGCGAGCGCGGTTACTCGTGACACCAGACTCCGGGCCTATGCACTTAGCGGCAGCACTCGATATCGCCACCATTTCCCTAGTACGCCAGAAAAAATCACTCGCCTTCGTACCACGAGAAGCCTATGACACTATTCTGTGGCGCCCAGAGAACAGCGCGGTAATAGACGCCATACGCGCTAATCTTGACGGACAAAACGCAACGGCTCCCGTTCAATCGGCCTCGGCAACAAACCAACCAACACAGTGGGTAAGAACACCACCCAGCGCTACTCATTTGCATTCTAGCTGCTGAATTAAAACGAATAACTTTTCGTTAAGTTTTGCGCTTTATAGTGACCCTACTGTTACGTTATCGAGAGTACTGTCTTGCCTATTTCAACGACGTCAAAATCCAATGGCACGGGTGTTAAACGCATCTTCCGCGCTTCTATCAATGCAGTATCGGGTTTAAAAGCTTGCTGGATAAATGAATCTGCCTTTAGACAAGAGGTTATGCTCTGTCTCATCCTCTACCCGTTTGTATTTCTTGTTAATGTCACTTCCGTAGAAAAAGCATTGCTGTTTTCTTCACTCACCCTTGTAGTGATAGTGGAACTCATTAACTCCGCCATCGAAAGCACCATTGACCGTATCGGACTAGAACATAACGACCTTAGCGGGCGTGCTAAAGACATGGGGGCTGCCGCAGTTATGGTGACCATTTTTATGATGATGGGTGTGTGGCTATGCGTGCTGCTCTACTAAATATCCTAAAACCCGTAGCATCCGCGTGGATTTTATTTCTAATCGCCATATCGGTCTTCAGTATTTTAAAAATAGATTTTACGATAACTGACTTTATATATCGCTTTCAGGATAATTCCTGGGCGTGGAAAGATACCTTGATTACCCAAGACATTCTTCACAAAGGCGGTAAACGGCTAAGCTTAGCGATGGGTTTAGTCACACTCCTCCTTTTGATACTAAGCACCGTGGTAACTCGTCTTAAAGCGTATCGCACGCCGCTTTTATATCTTTTTTCCGCAACGCTTCTTTCAACGCTGCTTGTCGCAACGCTTAAACACCTTGTGAACATGGAATGCCCTTGGGATTTAGTTCGCTATGGCGGGGAACGAGACTTTATTGGCTTGCTCAATATACGGCCTTCCTCCATGCCAGCATCCGCCTGCTTTCCCGCCGGGCATGCCAGCGCAGGCTATACGTGGATAGCCCTCTACTTCTTTTTTGCCGCCATACGGCCTCATTGGCGATGGGCAGGGCTTTCTCTGGGTTTAGGGCTTGGCCTTACGTTTGGGATCACTCAACAGTTCCGCGGGGCGCACTTTCTCTCCCACGACCTCTGGACCGTCATGATTTGTTGGACCGTAAGCTTTGTCGTTTCAAGATTCTTATTACACCCCAGCGTTCATTAATCTTTTCATTCAGAGATCTTTTCGATGCGTCCTTTGCTATCATTGCCATCAAATGTTGTTGGCACCGCTTGGCATTATCGCCCCACATTAAGCACGGAGCAGCTTGTCTTATGGGCCGTTGTCATATTCAGTGTTTTTTACAATGTCCCTTTTTGGCAAAAAGCCTTTGCTGGCTATGACCCTCTTGCCGTCCAGGCGTGGCTAACCTTTGCCACTATGTTTTTGGTGATGACCTGTCTTAACTATTTAGCCTTTATTAGCATTGCTTTTCGAACACTGGTAAAGCCATTATTAACCTTACTTTTTCTGATTGCCGCTTTCGTCAGTTACTTTACTAGCTATTACGGCACCTATTTTGATACTTCAATGTTAGACAACGTGCTTCAAACGGATACTAACGAGGCACAGGAGCTTCTTACACCCGGATTACTGATTCATTTAATGATCTTTTTCTGTTTGCCAACCATCATGATTTGGCGCGTTAAAATCACACAGTCAACTTGGAAGAAGGCAGTGTTGCGTCGCTTAGCTTATTGCCTTGCCAGCACTGCTATATTGCTGTTAGCAATTTTTTTATCTTACCAAGAAGTGTCGTCACTCATGCGCAACAATAAAGAGCTGCGCTACTTGGTGACCCCAGGTAACTATATTGTTTCGATGACGCAGGCGCTTTCGAGCCAACACGCTTCCGCGAATACGGTGCGTTTCCCGGTGGGTGAGGACGCCAGTATCAGTTCACAAGCAGGTGACAAACCCACACTGCTCGTCATCGTGGTGGGCGAAACGGTACGGGCAGCGAATTGGGGGTTAAATGGTTATGAACGCCAAACCACACCCAAACTTGCCCAGCAGCCTGACGTTATCAATTTTTCAGATGTTTCCTCATGCGGTACAAGCACAGCGGTCTCATTACCCTGCATGTTTTCATTACCAGGGCGTGCCGATTACGCTAAATCGTATGCTCGGCAACATGAATCTTTGCTGGACGTATTAGCCCACGCCGGGTTAGAGGTCACCTGGCTTGATAACCAGTCAGGCTGTAAAGGTGTCTGCGACGGAGTGACGACAAAAGCGCTCTCGCCAGAGGAGTATGCGTCTTTGTGTCAAGATGGGCGATGCTTGGATGAAGCACTGGTTCAAGCCTTGACCAAGCAAATTAGCGGTACCTCAGCTGATCAGGTGGTTGTGCTGCATCAGCTAGGCAACCATGGCCCCAGCTATTACCAACGCTACCCTGAAGACTACGAACGTTTTGTTCCCGCTTGCACCACCGCTGATTTAGCCAAGTGCTCAAGAGACGACATTACCAACAGCTACGACAATGCCATTCTATATACCGATACTGTGTTGGATCAGGTGATTGAGAAGTTAAAGCGTCAGGAAGACTACGCCACTGCGATGATCTATCTCTCTGATCATGGTGAATCACTGGGAGAAAAAGGGCTTTATTTGCACGGCATTCCCTACGCCATTGCCCCCAACGAACAGACGCATGTGCCTATGGTGTGGTGGCTATCCAGCGCATTTTCACAGCAGCAAGGGCTTGATACGGACTGCTTACGCCAAGTCTCTGATCAAGCCGCCTCGCACGATAACTTATTTCACAGTGTGCTGGGGTTGCTTAACGTAGCAACGGACGTTTACCAGCAGGCAAAAGATATTAACCAGCCGTGCCGGAGCCTCGCCAATTAATAACTACTTAAGTGATCGTTAAGTATTCCATGGCAAGCTGCTCTCCATTCTGCTCAACTATTCTGGTGTATGCACATGGTTTTATCGCATCTATTGGACTCCAACCAAGGTTTTTGGAGACGGCTGCTACCCAAAAAAAAGGCAACAGTAGGGGGCTTGGTAGGCGGTGCCAATATCTCTATTCATTCTGCTAAATGGCTTTCCTTTAGGGTCAGCATTGTTTTGATTGCTTTACTAACGACTCTGCTATGGTTATCGGGAATAGAAATCATCGAGATCACTATCGCCGCATTAAGTGTAACGTCAAGTGGTATATCTCAGTTACTTGGACGCTATTATTCTGTCAGTGTATTGAAAATGGTTGAAAATGATTTGATAGATACGCTCGGCGCATTAGGAGCTGCAGGAGTTGGAACCTTAATAATTTTATATCTATTGGGTTAACATACTTAATGTACAATATTGAAAATAAAATTCACTTATTAATGCAAGTAGGAAAAAATAAAGATTAATGAAACATGATTAGCCTATGCTAAGTGTCTTATACAAGACGAACTATATTTTTAACGTTTTGACTTGTTTATCTAGCCGGAAATGATAATGTTGGGAGCCTTTTAATACCCGACGAATTTACTCAAGCATAGCAGGCATATTGGGTGACTTGGTTTAGAGCGTCGGGTTTTCAACCAGAGACACCATGCCATGACATTTGCCACCATATTGATTTTGGCTTTTTCCATGTCGGCAGATGCCTTCGCTGCTTCCATCAGCAAAGGCGCTGAGCTACAAAAACCCTCGTTTCGGCACGCCATCAGCATTGGGCTGATATTTGGTACTATCGAGACCATAACACCCCTGCTGGGCTGGTTGGCCGGGGTAGCATCGCAGCGCTTTGTGCAGGCTTGGGATCACTGGGCTGCGTTCTCAATTTTATTGGTTATTGGTTTACATATGGTGTATTCGGGCCTATGCAAAGAAGACAAAATAGCCCAAGAAAAGCAAACACTATGGTTATTGATATTAACGGCTATTGCTACGAGTATTGATGCCATGGCCGTTGGTGCAAGCCTTGCCTTTATTGATGCCAATATCATCGCTACCAGCTTAGCTATTGGTTTAGCCACTACTGTCATGGCATCAATTGGCACCTTATTGGGCCACCAATTTGGCAAATACGTTAGCCACTGGGCTGAGCTGATCGGTGGGATCGTTTTAATTGGTATTGGCCTGGGAGTGTTAGCAGAACATACAGCCTTTTTTAACTGATCTTTTCTGAGCTATAATATTCAGAAACAGTGTTAAAGAAATGTGCGTAGTAATCTCTGGAAAACAGGGCTATTCACGTAGCATACACACAGTACCAATCTACTGGTTTTTTTAGTTCAGCCTTCATAAGATAGTTCAGTTTTGATATTTCCCTGTTAGAGTGTGGACGTGGTGGGCAGATTATATCAAGCATGCGATCATAAAAAGCGCCTCGGTAGTGCCAATAGAGGATAATCAAGCCTGTCAGACCGCATACAGGCTAACCAGCTCGCTATCTTAGGTGCTACCTGTAAATCAGCACGAATTAAAGTCGGATTGTAGTAGCCTGTTTATGTAGTTAGATAGCCAAGAAACTTCTCCCCGGTGAATTGCTATAGAAGCTAAGAGCACAATCCAAAAGGAAAAATTTTATAGATTTAGCTATAGTCAATCAGCTTTGACCTGGATACGTAACCTACCACCGCTGCTCGTCTCTATCGGGCAGGGCGACGTGCCTCTGACTGTAATTCCCACAGCCTCATCTCTTTACCAGGAGAGAACTACCGAGCGCTCTCCGGTAGCAAGGCAACTTGTGACGCAATAACATGAAAAACAGCGCTAAACTCCCTAACGGCATACCGATAAAAGGTTAGCGCAACAAGGGCCGACCGCGGCGGCAGTTGTGGCTGTGTCTGCTTTGAATGCTGAACACCGCTTGAGGCGAGAATGGGGGATATTGTCCGTCATTATTTTTCTCACGCCAGAGGCATCCGACCATGCGCTGGCGCCACTAAAACCGGAATACACCCTAGCCGCAAAGCAATTGATCGCTGACCGAAAGGAAATCCTCGTCCCTCTGCTTCAGGCAATAACCGAAAGCAAAGATAGCTTAGGCTACAAGGACACTGTATCTAAGCTCATTTTCTCGGGCGCGATCGGCAGGCGGTGGATTATACGAAGCTGGAGTTCAGACTGGGGGGCATCCGGCCTGATCTTATGGTCAATTTGAGCCAGATAGAGATCCTTGTCGAGGTAGCTGTAACCCATTTTATCGATGCGGCCAAGAGTCAATGGCTTAAGACCCGTGGCCAGCGCTGCATTGAAATCGACTTTGGGGGCATGAAAACGTCCTTCTCAAATATTGCGTGATGACCACTCCCGATTATCAGCTTATCCCCAGCCAGGGCGTAATCGAAGTGATGACATAAAACGAGCGCTCCGGCGCACCCTCGGAGGTGTCGACTCGTTCAATCTCCTGCCTAACAGCTAAAGGCCGGTCAAGAAAGTCGATATAAGTCTCAGAGGTATCGCCGTGACCTCACTCTGTTCGGTAGCAACAGCAGCCCTTGTTCACCTCTGTGAGCAGGAGAGGTAGAGGGTCAATAACTCGTTGAGGTCGCTACGCTCCTTTGCATAGCCATATAGCTCGTCTGCCTGAAGTCGACCATTTTGGTTCACTATTGCTACCAGGCGCATCACACTCTTGCGATCGGCCGTGTACTCCAGGTCAACCTGAATTGACATGTTGCTTGTAGTTATAGATGACTCCGAGGGTATCTCCTTCAACTCCATGTCTGGCAGACTTAGCTTTTTGCCTTAGGAGTCTTCACTCCCTCAAGCTTGTAATGCTCACCAAGCTCGATAGCGCGGCGCACCGATTCCAATACCGGTTTGCGCACTGCGCGGTAGCGGGTAGAATCAGGCGAGGCGAACCAGCCCTTCACCGTCTCCACGCTATACCCAGTCAAGGTGGCCACATGACTCTGGTTCAAGCCATGCCGCTCCATCAGCTGTCGGAGAGATTCATTCGTCGGTTTCTCGGAAGTGCTCATTAATATCTCTCTATATATCGCCACTGGTGCCTACCAGCAACTCACGTACATGTATGGCGCCTTAAAGCGCATTCAGGTGAAGACTACGCCTCAAAGCCCCAGCAGCGCCTAGCGCGACACTCGGCACTCTTCTGTGTATGCGCTTCTGCAAGACCAGGGGAGCTAACCTGGTTGTAGTGCGCCACACAGCGTGGAGTCTCATAAGTCAAGGTCGATTTCCACTAGCAAATCGACTGCTTGGTGAATATCTATGGCAGACCAAGGCTCCAACTCAGCAACGAACTCATTGTCGCGAATCAGACGCTGGATCTCAGGGTCCTATTTGATCGTCTCGATCTGCACGGTTGATGCCATGAGGTTCACCATTTGGCATCTATTTTAATAGGTGCTGCAAATAGTTTAATGTGCAATGCACACGTCTGCAATGCTTGGAAATATTTAGGCATTAAAACCCATCCACGATAAACACTTGGCTTTTGAGCTTCCGCAGTTCGGTAAGTCAGCTCAATAGTAACTAATAAAAAGTGTGCGCCTTACTTATAAAGTGTGCACTGTACTCTATTACAAAGGCCATCAGTATCACGACTTTAAGGCATTCCATGAACCTAGCGATCAACCTCGGCACCGCTATGCTGGTTACATTCGAGCCTGCTCCTACCTCTCTGCCCGAGTGCGTTCGCTAGGACGTCCTCGATAGCCAGTCTGGGGTATGAGCCGCTAGGGTGAACGGCTCTCATGCGGCACAAGCGCCATATCGGATATTGTCTCGTATGCTTTTGAATAAACGCGTGCCCCCCGTGGGACTCTATGGAGAAGTTCTGAGCGTCATGCCGACGGTAGCCTTTTATATTATATACTCGCTCTTCTGATACACGATTGGATTCAGCCTTCTTACAACGGTTCTAAGCTTGGAGCTAATCATCTTCTTGCCGCTGATCTACCGGCTTATCGTAACGCTTGATCAAATAGTACAAGCTGTGGCCTGACACTTCTAAATGCTCATCGACCTCGGCAAAACGATGGCCGCACTCTACCACTTGATTGACGGCTTCGATTTTAAATTCTTCAGTTCAACGGGGATGGCTCATGGTTCCTCCTAGATGACTTAGGTATAAGGCCTGGAGGTGTCTACGAAACCCGGGTGATTCATTTGTAGTAGCCTCACTTATGCGTTGTTTTGTCTATGCATAGCGTCATACCGCATGGGCGTGGCGAAGAGAATAGTATTAAAGTTTCCTGATATTCAGCCGTAATACATTAGTTCTGACATACAGTAACGGTCTTTGAATGCATAAAATCGGACTTATAGCCCTATTCAGCTTGTTAGTATCAGCGAACACTTATGCAGACTCACCAACATTGGGCGAGTTCTTTGATGGGGCACAAGAATGCTCTAATGAAGTTGTCATAACTTCACAGCCTTTGCGTGAGCAAAATGGTGGAATAATCACCCTAAAATCTGTTCCTTTCGATGAAATCGATATCAGTCAGTATGATATCGCTACTTCACAGCATTCTATTATTCAACTAATCCCAGTTGCTGAGTCAACATATCTTGATGGTTCGTCTGCAGGGTCAGCATGGCGTAACTGTATGGCCGGTAAAGGTCTGCCAGTTCCTACCGGTACTCAAACAAACTAGCTCCGACTTGAGGCCTGCGCCGGTGCGGGTAGGTAGCACCCTTGAAGGCTTACATGCCTCGCTAGGTAGCCTATTTTCGAACCCGCAAATGAATATGCATTGGTCACTCCTTGCAACAGCGCGGTGACATCAGTCCTCGTCACACTGAGCCTGAAGTAAGTCAGCTATTTCCCGCTCGACAGACGCGACCGCTGGTTGCAGCGTTTCATCTACTTCGTCACGACCCAGGCGGGCGATCTCTTTCCAGCGCACCAGTGAGTCACGGGAGACAAGATAGGTACGCGCACAATCACCCTCTGAGGCCTCCTTCTGAAGCGACTCCAACAGCTCCAGGTCACGCATCGAAAAGACCTGAATGGCCGGTACAAGCAGCCCTGCCTCTTCTGCTTGTCGACCGAGTGAAGCCTTGTCCCAGTCACGTTCGGCCGCTTCGTAGGAAGAATGTGTGGTGGTCTGGTAACCACACCGCTGGCACACCAGCCAGTGCGCATGAAACCAGTCGGTGTTTCTTTTCAGATAGTATGGACTGTCCTGACAGGCACAGACTGGGCATGAGGCTCGCTCGGTCATGGTGCTATCTGGCATATCAAAGTGAATGGGGGGCGGGGCGATGGCATTCATGCATGGCCACCCGAAAGCTGGCTCAGCGTCTGTGCACGAGCATTGGCTGATTCCCGCACAAGGTCGGGAGAAAAGCCGGCACCACAGTGAACTTCATTGATCATCACAAGTTGTAAATAGCCGCGATGAATCAAGTATTGGCCAAAGCCTAGATCCGAGATGTCCCGATGCGCATAGGCACCGGAAGCCTCCATCGCATTAATGTCGTCAATGGTTACGATGCCCTTATTGAGACTATCTAGTGTCGCTTCGCGATAAGGGGCCTGCAGGCAATACTGTTCGGCAAGCTCGCCCAGGTTGAAGTCAACAAGTGCTCGATATAGCCCGCTGCACTGGTAATGGGTCGCCCCACCGCTAGAGAGTGCTACCAGCTCGCCCTTGCAATGACTAGGTTTCGCCATCGCTTTGTCTCCTGTGATTGTGTTCGCTCCCCTTGGCAATACCGGCATGAGTCAGCTTGTGGGCGCTGAGCATGCAGGCATAGGCTGAGTGCATCGCATCGGCAATGATGCGATCGGCCAATTCAAGAGGGGTGGTATCAGTGATGCCAACACGCCGCAGATCCTGCTCAATAACGGCACGATGACGCAGGTAATCATGAAGCTCACTCACAAGCGCGTTGCCTGCGAGCAAATCCTGCTTGTTCGTTTCCTGGAGTGCAGAGCCCATGTTTACCCCCTACGTTGCAGCACAGCTGGCTGTCTGGCGCCGAAGAAGCTCGGCCAGCCGATCTAAGGCTGTGATAGAGATCGTCCGCTCTCCCGCTGCACAGCGCGCCTCGTGTCGGCGCAGCAGCGAAAGATCCCTTGGCGAGAAATCGTGTTCACGACAAAACGCTGCCTGTGTCATTTCTCGGTCCTCGAGCAGCTGCTCCAGGGCATCACGAAGTACGACAATATCGGCATACGCGAACCCTCCCTTTCCCAGCTCACTGTCATTATTCGCTTCACTCATACTGGGCACACCCAGCTCCGGTTCGAGGTTGCATGTACCGGCCTCGGTGTGTAGCGCACCCGCTACAACCAAGTTCTGCCCAATTTCGGGCGGTTCCTCGTGCAACCTGTCACAAGAGGAGGTAGGGCGCGGGGTGACACCCTCGGCGATTGCTTGTTCACGCAGTTTGGATAGAGATGTGATAGCGAGCACCGCGGCCAGCTGGAAGATCAGCAGCGCCACCGCTTGCATCCCGATCAAGGCCTGCTGGCGCCAGGTCGAGCACTCGGCAGGGGGCGCCGCCACGAGAGTTGCCAATTGGTTGTCGACCTCGGCGAGACGAGCCTGTGCTACCTGTATGGGTTCGAGCCAGCCCGCCCGGGCCTCACTATTTGCCCAGAAAGTATCGATGCTTTCCTCAAGACGCGAGGCCTCTAGGGCCAGCCGCTCGAGCTGCAGCTCCCGGCCAGCGTCGACGTGAGATGCCGACAGCCATTCCTCTACCAGAGGCTCACAAACCATATAAATGGGGCCGGTAAGCGTAAGCACGCTGGCGACCATGGCCAGCATTCGCCGCGCCAGCTGGCGCTGATACCAGAGCCACAATGCAACGACTTCTAGGAGAACAGCCCAGGCCCAGCCCATTGGACCTACAAACTCCGTCCAAAACTGAATCGCATGCACCTGCAGCAGCGCGATCGCGCCGGCAAGCACCAGCAAAGGTGGCACCATCTCAATGAAGCGTGTTGTCGGTGACTGATTGCCCATTATGTTGACTCTCCACAAAGCTCACACACTGCCGACTCTCCCTAGCCCCCTCACCAAGAGGGCAGGGGTATACAGCTTTTCTAGTCCGTCTCCGGTTCGGATTCACCGCCTGCCGAGGTGACCACGGCCATCGGCGTTCCCAACTGCGGCGCAGAGGGAGGCGGCTGGTCAGGCTCCGTCGCAGCCATTCGTATACCGATCGTCAGCGCCAGCAGCGCCGACCAAGCGACCATCCAGTGAATTAGAAAGCGACGATCTTTGAGATTGCCCCGTCCGAGAATGAGCAACACAGCGAGGAAGACGGCATACGCGAGAGCGCCGACCCAGAGAATGGCGATGAAGCTGCTCATGCCACACCTCCGGTTAAAGTCGCCTCTGCGTTCCCGGGTTGGGAGTTGCGGTTTAGCCAGCCTTGATTGCAGGCGGTATTTGGCTCGCCGCGATCCTAGGGGACACGTCTCTTCTGCTGTGCGACTTCAAGCGCTCGTTTGGCCATAGCTCTCTCCTTTATGGGTTGGTGATACTGATAGGGCTGGCTGGCGCAACCAAAGCGGTAGTGAGGTGAGCCGGCGCTGGCCGGTGACATGGTAGACGGCTCGCTTGATAGCAGAAGGGTGGCCAACCAGTACGACACGGCGCTTTCCACGAGTGAGGCTTGTATAAAGCCACTGTCGCTCAAGCATGTGCCAGTGCGATCGCACTAGAGGAATAACCACGGCCGGGAATTCGGACCCTTGCGCCTTGTGGCCGGTCATTGCATAGGCCAGTTGCAGCTTGCCGAGCGCGTCACTGGTGAACAGCACTTCTCTATCCTCAAACCGCGCCAGCACGGTTTTGTCTTCAGCGTCTGCCGACACTACATAGCCGAGATCACCATTAAAGACATCACGGTTGTAGTCATTCTCGGTCTGCACGATCTTGTCTCCTGGCGCCCATTGGCGCCCATGGATCGTCACCGAGCCCCGATCGCCCGGGACGTGATAGCTTCGAAACGCTTCATTGAGAGCACGGGTTCCGACCGGACCACCGTGCATGGGTGTCAACACCTGCACCTCATAAAGAGGATCGAAGCCACGCGCCAGCATGTCTTCAGTGGCCACCCGCAATGCCACACGACACACCAGCTCGGGGTCACCGCCTTCCGGCACTTCGACAATCTCAAAGTCGCTATCTGGCACCGATTGAGGAGTATTGCCCTGGTTGACGGCGTGCGCCTGGACAGTAATTTGCGAGCCTGGCCCCTGTCGCCGGATCTGTTGAAGACGTGCCACTGGGATAGCACCCGAAGCGATCACATCGCGAAGAATGTTTCCCGGCCCAACCGAGGCCAATTGATCCTGATCACCGATGATGAACAGTCGGCAGTGGTCAGGCAGCGCCACCACCAGAGCCAGAAACAACGGCACATCGACCATCGATGCTTCATCAATGATCACTACATCCGCTTCGATCGGGTTGCTAGCATTAAACTCAAAGCCGCTGGCGCCAGCGCCTAGGAGACGATGAATAGTAGACGCCGGCCTCCCGGTTGCCTCCGACATTCGCCGAGAGGCGCGGCCAGTTGGCGCACACAGCGCCAGCTCAAGGCCAGCATCGTCCAGTGTCTGCGCCAGCACCTCAGTCACGGTGGTTTTCCCCACCCCCGGCCCACCCGTAAGCACAGCCACCCCATACGCAAGGCAGGTCTCCAATGCTTGGCGCTGCTCATCACTGAGCACCCGGCCATCCGACAGCTCACCATTAACACGCACTTGGTTGCAGCCATTCCAATGCACCGCACGCGCTAGCAACGCGGTGGCGATGGTTCTCTCGGCTTCCACCAGCGAAGGCAGGCCAACTAGCCCGCCCTCAACACTTATAAGTTTTTCATGCGCCAGCAGCAGTTGAACAACCGAGGCCATGCGTGCCACGTCGACCCCGAGGAGCTGCGCGCCTTCCGAGGCCAATTCATCCGAGGTTGCCAGGGTATGCCCCGAGGCTGATCGTGCATCAACGACATGGCGAAGCCCCGCAATGAGTCGATCGCGGTGGGTCAACTCGAAGCCAAGAGATTGAGCCATAGCATCGGCTATACGCAACCCTATACCTCGAGTCTTCAATAAGGTGCGGTAGGGGTTGGCGGATACTTTCACAATGGTCTCCTGGCCCAACTGGCGAAAGACCGACATTGCACGTGAAGCGCCCAGACCATGCCCCTGCAGGAAGATCAATGCATCACGCGCTTCTTGGTACTCATTCCAGCTCGCCGCTATCCCCACTGCCTTCTTCTTACCGATGCCTGACACAGCCCGTAAGGCCTTTTCGTCACCGAGTACGTCGCGCAGCCCATCACCGAAATGGGCGACCAACCTCGCAGCGAACTTGGGGCCAATGCCGGCCACCTTGCCACTCGCAAGGTATGCACCCAGCGCTTTGGACTCCTGAGGTATTTGCGTGATGAGCCGATCGGCTTTGAACTGCTTGCCGAACTTAGGATGCGTGCCCCAAGTGCCGCGGGCCTGTACAGACTCCCCCTCGTTGAGCGGCTGGCATACAGCCACCAGCGTTACCTCCTGTTCCTGAGCATCGCGCACAGTCAGGATCTGAAATCCCTCTTCACCTACGAAACGAACGGCACTGATCACGCCGCTCAATTCCTCAAGGTTGTCCATGGATCGCCCTCGCAAATAAAAAAAACCCGGCTGGGGAGGCCGGGTGAGGTACAGGGAAACAGGCTCTTACTGGGGAGCGTGGATTGTCAGCACGCCCGGGCCGCGCCCGACTTCAAACTCTGGATCTGCTACTGGGGAGCCCTCTGAGT